>NZ_CP023066.1:0-124845 GCF_002288505.1 Sinorhizobium sp. CCBAU 05631 | reverse complement strand
AGGCCTTGAAACCATTCTGGCGATATTACGCGTGAATTCAGACAACTGCCGCTATTATCTGTGATTCCCCCGAGTCGGCAATAAGTTTTTCGTTAACAAGAAGTTAATGCACCGCTAGCGGTAGGGCCGAGCTCCCCGCGAAATTCCTCACCTCGAAATCCGGCGATGCGACCCTAACGGGCTAAGCCATCTGGTCGAATATACGCGAAGTAGCAGGTTGTCTAAACCGGGCTCTAACGCAAAGCACCAGCACCTCGATTTCCGGATCAATCGAATGAAAGGGACCCTGCTTACCGCTGCGGCCATCCTCAGCTTCCTCGTCGGCGAGCTGCCGGCAATGGCCCAGACGAATGATGACGGCCAGACCGCGTCCGAAGGCGGCGAAGTCTACCATGCGAACTGCTCCGCCGCACGCGCGGCTGGTGCAGCGCCTATTCATGCGGGAGAGCCGGGCTACCGCCGCAAGCTCGACCGCGATAGCGATGGTATCGCATGCGAATGACTACACGGCGGCCGAGGCACTGAGTGAGAAAACACCTTTGGGAAGGCCAGGCCGATGGAAAGATATTCAATGCGAGTTCGAAGATTAAGCGCGATGCTGACGGCTATTGCCGTGATCGGCGCAACCACCGCCTCCTGGAGCCAGGACAGAAGGCCCAGGTTCCCGAATAAGGCCTCAGCGGCTCCGTCAAGATCTTACGTGCGACATGCCGCCAAAGGACTCGGGAGCGACAGAACTTGAATGGTTACGCGATTGCAACCATAGATCATTTGATCTAGCCTCATCGCGGGTTTCGGGGGCAATTTTGAGAGTTCATACAGCATTTCTAGCGATCTTCGTGTCGCTGTTTAGTTCCGCATTCGCCGGTTCAGCCGTTCACGTCGTCGACGGAGATACACTTGATTTGAACGGTGTTCGGTACCGCCTTCATGGAATAGACGCTCCTGAAGCTGGACAAGCTTGCGCGGGCAGTGACGGCAGGAATTGGAACTGCGGACAGGAAGCCATCCGCTACATGGAAGAGATCACGGATGGCAAATCGGTCGAATGCGACGATCGTGGTCAGGACGGTTATGGCCGGACGATCTCCGTTTGCACGGCTGAGGGCGTCGAGATCAACGCGCTAATGATCGAGACGGGCATGGCGTGGGCGTTCCGGAAATACTCGCTGGACTACGCCGATCTGGAAGACGCGGCGCGCGAACATCGCGCCGGGATCTGGCAGGCTCCGACCGAGACCGCGTGGGATTTCAGGGCGCACAAGTGGGAGGCCTCTCTCTCGGACGTTCCGGATCGAACATGCCCCATAAAGGGAAATATCAACCGCAAGAACGAGCACATCTACCATGTGCCGTGGTCAAAGGACTATGCGAAGACGAAGATCGATCTCGCGCGCGGAGAACGATGGTTCTGCTCCGAAGACGAGGCCATCGCCGCAGGGTGGCGCGCTCCCTTGTGGGGGAGCAGGTGACGCGCCCTTCCGGGCGACTTGCCGCACATTCCACCTACCAGCATCAACTCATCGGCTTGTGAATCGACATGGCTAAACGCTTCGAAGCATTGAACCGCCTCATCGACAGTGTGCGTGAATCAAGTCACGACTTTCGGATCACGACGGATCCCTTCCCGCCTTTGGATCCCGAGAAGCTGGCGAAAACCTTGGAACTCGCCAAGAAGGGCGCGGAAAACGGCGAGGTGGACAAGCCGGCCCAGTCCTCGAAGGCTCTCGACGACGTCGAAAAGGCCATTGTCAATCGGGTGGAGACGGAGCGAGACGACTCCTACCAGATCCTGGAGGATCAGCTTCACACCTACGCCACGAGGATGAGGAACCTCGACTTCGATGGTCACTTCGGTCGCATCCGTCAGGCCAATATCTCGAGCCTGACCGATTTCAAGGCGGATGTTGCCGGAGGGCGGGACGAACTGTTCGGCCTTCGTAGAAGCCTCAGAGAGGCGGACGAGGAACTCGCCAATTTCAGGAAGGACAACGGTCTGAAGCGTGTGGCCCAGACAAAATCGGAAATGGCCACCATCATCAAGTGGCTGGTGATCGTCGTCCTGCTGATCGGCGAAACCATCGTCAACGGCATCTATCTCGCACAGGGAAGCGATCAGGGCCTCGTCGGCGGCGTCGGTCTGGCGCTAGGCTTCGCCGTCGCCAACGTGTGCGGCACGGTCCTGCTGGCGTGGATCCTCGTTCCGAACATCATCCATCGGTCGCTGTTCCGGAAGCTGTGGGGACTGATCGGGATTCTTCTGTGGCTCTGTCTTGCGATCGGCCTCAATCTCGCGATGGCCCACTATCGAGAGGCGTCCGCGGATACGGCGACACAAATCGGAGCGGCGGTTATGACGCGCCTGAGGACGGATCCGCTGTTCCTGCGGGACATCGACTCGTGGATCCTCTTCGGAACCGGCTTCATCTTCTCGGCCGTCGCACTCTTCGACGTGTTGAGCATCCGAGACATCTACCCCGGCTATGGCGGCGTGCATACCCGCTACGTCAAGGCCCGCGACAACTACGTCCATCACAAGCTGGATCTGATCGACCAGTTGAAGGAAATCCGCGACGACCACAACACCAAGGTCGAGACGATCATCCGCGATCTGACGATAAGGCGGCGGGAATGTGCGTCGATAATCGAGAACCGGGCAAGGATCGCAAGGCTGTTCAACGACCAGCAGGATCGCCTTGAGGAGTGCGCGAGAAAGCTTCTAGCCGTCTATCGCGAGGCGAACAGGCAGGCGAGGACGAAGCCGGAGCCGAAATACTTTGCCATGCAATACAAGCTGGAGCGGAGAAAGCCGGTCATCGACACAGGAGACGACTGGAACGACAAGGAGCTGGCCGAGCGGATCAAGGCGGCCGAAGACGAGTTGGCAGAGCAGATGCGGCAGATCGGGCAGGAATTCGAGAACGCCGTGACGGCCTACCACCAGCTCGACAATCTGTTCCCGGAGACCATCAATGTCCAGACGACGGCGTAAGAGGCAGAGCGACGTGTCCGTTGGAGCGGTCCTTGGGGCCGTGCTCCTCGTCCTGATCATCATCGGAGCGGCGGGAGGGTTCCTCTACCTCCGAGAGAGGGCCAAGCAGGTCGCGACGCTGGACGCCGAGTCGTGCCCGGAGGACGGCCCGACGTCGGTCACAGCCGTTCTCCTCGACATCACGGATCCGATAGCCGACATCACCAAGGTCGATCTCAAGCGTCAGTTTCAGAAGACCGTGGCGGACGTCGAAAAGGGCGGTCTAATCGAGGTCTATGCTCTGACTGACGAAGAGGGGACCTTGCGCCGTACCTACAGGGGATGCAACCCCGGCGACGGCGACAGTGCGGACGAGCTGATCTCCAATAAGAAGCGTATTCAGGAGCGTTGGGAAAAGGCGTTCAACAAGCCGCTCAAGGAGATCGAGGATCAGATCGGCGAGGGATCCGAAGGGAAGCAGTCTCCCATCATGGCTGGAATCCAGCGCATCGTCATAGAAAGCCTCTCGGACGGCAAGCTGGAAGACAAGGCCAAGACGCTCATCGTCGCGTCCGACATGATCGAGCACACGTCCGCCTTTTCCATCTACAAGTCGGGCACCGACTACGCCGCATTCGAAAAGACCGCAGCGAGAGACAAGTTCCGCACTCCTCTGGACGGCATCGGGGTCAAGGTGCTCGCTTTCCAGAGAGACAATACGAAGTCTCTGCAGGAATTGCCCGAGTTCTGGCTGCAGTGGGTGACCAGGAACCATGGCGATTGGATTGGTTTCGAGCAACTGGCAGGGCTGAAGTGATGCGGACTGATATAAGGCATTTCATCCGGACGAACGGCCCCATCGTTGTGTTTGTGACCATGACGCTGGTCGGCTCCTTGATCATATGGTTCGGCAAGCTCTACGGCGTGGACACCGTGACCATCACTTTGATCCCGCTGGCGATGATGGTGAGCTACTTCGTTATATCGTTCGCCGCGGATGGTCTCCGCCTTCACAACGAGCAGGCGGGCGACAATCTCTACTACATGGGGTTCCTCTTCACTCTCACGAGCCTCGGCGTGTCTCTCTATCAGTTCACCGGCCAGGCCTCGATCGAGGACGTGGTCAGGAACTTCGGGGTCGCGATCTCCTCGACGATCGTCGGCATCTCGCTGCGCATCCTCTTTAACCAGATGCGTCGCGATCCGGTCGACATCGAAAGGGCGGTTCGGTACGACCTTGCCGATATGACACGCCGCGTGCGCACCGAACTGGACACCTCCGCAATGGAGTTCTCCAACTATCGTCGGACCAGCCACCAAATGCTTGTGGAAGGCTTCGAAGAGATCGCCCGCCAGGCGGAGCAAAGCGGTGCAGCGGTACGCGCGTCTATCGAGGCCATGTCTTTACAGGCTACGAAGTCGATCCAGGAAGCGTCTGAGCGTCTCACGTCGATATTGGACTCCACGCAAGATCAAATCATTGCTTATGCGGCAAGTAATGCCCTGACCGTTTCCGAAATGAGCGACAAGCTCAAAGCGTCCGTCGAACGGGTCGAAGATCGGACGAACAGGTTGGCGGAAGCTGTCGACGGAGTGATCGACAAGTTTAGGACCTCCAGGTCTCCGGAAGAGATCCTCAAGATTGAAGTCTCACCGGTGATGGAAGCATTGCAGACCTTGGTCGCGGATCACACCAAAGCTATCGACGAGAACGCTGCCACGACCAAGGAAACGGTCAAGAAGGTGCTGACGAGCCTTACGCCGTTCAAGCAAACGAACGCGACGCTCACGGCTCTCACTGCGAAGCTCGAAGGGACAAACGCGGCTTCCGAGCAATTCACGCAAGCCATTGCAGCCATGCTCGGGAGATGGGACGCAATTGCGGCGGCGACCGAGACTGGCAACGACGCTGTTTCAGCACTGGTAGGGCGGGTCGATGGCATCATCGCCGAGACGAAGGGCGCGACAGAGGCCCACCTCAAGAACGCGGAAAAGCTGTCGGACGTGGTCTCCTCCGTGAACACGAACACAGCAAGCGTGAAGGCGATGGCGGACAACCTGTCTACCGTCTCCAGCACGGCCGGCGAACACGCGAAGCGATTGGCAGAGCTCATGGATGCGGTCGAACGCGCGGCTGCCGCTGCTGACAAGACAGCCGGCGCGATGGACACGATGTCCGCTCGCTTGGCGGAGGAGCGGTCGCAGATACGCCTTCCGGGCTTTTCTGCAACGCCAGTGGGCGAAGCCCTGCCAAGCTCCTCCACCGCCACAATCGTTCACGGTGCAAACGGAGGCGAAGCGGTCCATACCGAGCAGATCTCCGAGGAGGACAAGCCGAAGAAGGGCGGCTGGTTTAGCCGATGAGCGCCGCCGACACAGCGACAAAGGTAGAACACAAGGGCTACAACAGAGGGCTCATTCTCGGGTTCACAATGGCAGAATCCATGCTTCTGCTGGTATTCTGCCTCCTCCTTGTCACCGGGGCAATCATCGCCAACGAACGGCTCAAGGCGAACAATGCGTTGAAGCAGGTCGAGAAGCTCGAGGCGGATCTGAAAGAGAAGAAAAAGGAGAACGACGATCTGAAGACCAGGATGGCCGCGCTCTCCGGACAGCTCAACCTGGTGGACAAGCGCAAGTTGGAGGAAGAGTGGCGGGAGCTGGTCGTCGCGCGAGATGCTGTCAAGGCGCTGAAGGAGCAGGGCGTCGACAAGGACCACATCGACGAGCTCGTGAAGAGTGTCGCGGTGTTGATGCAGAGATCGATGGACGTCTCGGATCCGGAGAAGCTCAAGAAGAGGATCGACGAGCTGCTGGTCGCCGAGAACTCCCTGAAGGATCAGCAGAAGCTCGAGGAGCAGCTTAAGAGCGCCCAGGCCGAGAGCAAAGACCTCAAAGCCATTCTTGCCAGCCTTAAAAGCGAACTCGAGAAGACCAAGAAGACTTCGAAGCCACACGAGTGGCCCCCGATCATCAGCCTGAGCGAAGCCAGCGGCTACTACTTCCGGTCGGGGAGCGCGGAGCTGACGGACAAGTTCACCGCCGATCTCAACGGATCGATATCGACGCAGATCGCCGACAACCTCAAACGATACGGAGTCGACATAGTCGAGGTGATCGGGCACACGGACGAGCAGCCGCTATCGCGCCCCAGCTCCAACATGGACAAGCTCGCCATTGGCGTCGTATCGGCGAAGACGCCGGTCACCGAACTAGTGCCGGCCGACAATGCCGGTCTCGGACTTGCCAGAGCAATTTCCGTTGCGAACATCCTACGCGGCAACGGCGCGCTGGAGGGTGTGACGATCCTTCCGCTGTCGGCGGCCCAGCTCGTAATGCCAGGGGACAAGCTTACCACCGGACAAGCGGGCAACGTGGAGAGCCGTCGACGGATTGAAATCAGAATTCGCCGAAGAGACAATGCGGCCCCAATGGGGGAATAGATGCGGTCGCATCGTTAACTTGTCTTTTGCTCCTGTCATTCGTCAATCATTGACGGCGGTGCGCCGTCCTGACACGTTTGCCGCGCCGAATGGCCTTGACAGCGAGTGGCATTTCGCCAGTCGCCTAGGCGGGGGACAGTGTCACATGCACTGAGAGCAAGGTGTCTGATATCTCGCCGGCGCCGATAGACCAGCGTTTTTCAGCGGGAAACCAACGCGATCCCTTTAAAGTTGGCGGGAGGGGAGTTTGAGGGGCAGGGTTCGGGTGCCCCTCACAAATGGTCGGTCGATCCGGCCGTGGGCGCTTCGGCCGTCAATCAGATTCCGCAAACTCCCGGCACCAGGTGCGGACAATGGACTCGAAATCGCCCTTGTAGCCGAGGGTGTCCGGATAGCTGTGCACCCGGGCCACCATGCCGAATACTATCACCATGTCGGCGGCGATCTCCTGATCCACATTCCAGAGATGGGTCAGATCGAACCCGCCGCAGTCATCGGCATTCGACCATGCCAGCAAGAAATCCGCTACGCGCCGGCTCTGACCGGTATCGTAGGTCGCGATCTAGATAAGGCGTTCCAGCGCGGCTTGCTCGATCTCGTTCATGACTACTCCCTCTTTGCCTAGATGTGACATGTTTACTCCTCCCGCTCAATGTATTCGGGATCAAGACCGAAAGCGTCGAGCGCATCGGCAAGCGCGTCCTGAACGTCTTCCCAATCGACTTGCGCAAATCCGCGCAAATAGGCGCGGATGAGCTTTCGGCACGCGCGCGCGGCCTTCATCGGATCGGGCTCGACGTCGAGCGGATCGGCAGGCAGATCGAACATAGAGCGCGGCCAGTCGGCGAGGCGGTAGGCCTCAAGCCACGACAAGCCGTGCGACACGCAAAGCGGTTGCAGGATCGCCCCTGCCGTTCCGTCGATCCATGCACGATTCAACCGCTCCTTCCATCCCTCGCCGTGTTTCAGCGCAAATGCGGTGAGCGCTGCGTGCTGATCGGTCGTCAGGCGCTTGGTTTCCATAGATTTCGACCTCCTTGGCGGAAAACGCCGCGCCGCTCACGCGGCGCGGCGCTCCTCGATCTCTTCGGCGGCTTCGTCGTCACCTGCTGCCGCCTTCGGCTGCAGGCTATGCAGGTACGCAACAGCGCGCTCGGCGTGGGATGCCGCCTGAAAAATGGCGCGCTTATCGCCGTTTAAGACGGTCAACCAACTGGCAATATAAGCGGCGTGATCGTCGCGCGGCTCGATCGCAAGACCAAGATCAGCGGCTAAAAAAACGCTCCCTAATTCAGCACATAATTCTTCTCGCGAGTATCCTTCATCGCCCCAAACCTTGCGCCCGAAATCGCGGTTGAGCCGCGACGGGTGCCGAGTCCAATGGACACATTCATGCCCGAGAGTGGTCGCGTGCGCCTCGGCAGACACGAAGGCCGAAAAGGGCGGCATTCCGATGAAATCGGCATCGATTCGGTAGAAGGCGGAATTTCCACCTTCGCGGATATCCGCGCCAAGGTTGGCAAAGAAGGCATCGACATGGGGAATGCGTTCCTTCCGCTCCGAGCCTTCCGGCGCAGTCGCCTTCACATAAAAATGCTCTGGCAAGCCGTCGATCTGATCGGCGCAAAAGACGCTGTATCCCTTCATGAAGGGAATGCGCTTTTCGATCTCCTCGCCTTCCTCGGTCGTCTCGGTGCGCTCGATGGCGTTGGCGTAGACCACAAGGGCCGATTTCTCGCCCTTGCGGACCTGCCCGCCAAGCTCCTGTGCCTGCTTGTAGGTCATCCAATAGGGCGACAGGTAGCCTCGTTCGCTCGCCTCCATCCACAAAAGAACGGTGTTGATCCCGCGATAAGGCACACCGTTGTGCCGCAGCGGGCGCACTGGCGTTCCGCAAGCGCCCCAAGGCTGCATCCATGGGCGGGTTCCCTGCTCAAGCTGTTCAACAATGCGCTTCGTGATGCGCTCGTAAACATCGGCGCGAGGTGTCTCTGTGGTGTTCGTCGTCTTGGGCTGTTTGCGCATGGTGCTATCTCCTTTTCCCGCGGAACGTGGTCTTCCTGTCCCCGATGGGGCAGGAGCCCCGCTCCTGCTCCCGAGCAGTCGGCGATCCGACCCGGAGAGAGGGGGGCAACAGGCAAAACCGGAGGGGGATCACCCGCCCGAAGGGACAGGAACTGAGGATCCGCGCGCGGTGCGCGCAGATCCTCGAGCCTGGTCCTGCACAAGCGAGAGCGCGGAAGGACGGGGAGACCGGTTTTGCCTGTTGCGGGGGAGAGACCGGCGGCCGATCTTTCCCCCCCGAGGAGGAGACAAAGGTGCGAGCCGGATTAAGGCTCGCTGCATTGGCGGCCGACGGCCGCGTGAATAGCCAAGGCCGCTCGAGCGACCTTGGCGATGACCGCATTAGCGGCTCTGGTCCCGATTCCATTCCGTCTTGACCGTCAGGTCTGCCTCGAAAACGAACGGCAGCTTCACCGCGATCTTCAGGGCGACGCTACCGCGCCGGAAGAAGTGACTGACGATCTTCCCGAGGAAAGTGCGGAGGCTGCGGCCGGTGGCTTGGAAGAAGCTGATGGCTTGGTTCATGGTGGAGCTCCTGTGATCTGCGTTATTGCGGAGTTACGCGGCGGGCCGGACAGGGGCTTGCACCCGCAGGGGCGCAGCGGAGCACCTTGTGGGGGAAAAATTTTGTTTCGCGAGGAAGCGCCGAAGGCGCGGGGAAAATATTTGGCCGACAAGGTTGCTGACCCTTGGCCGGCCTGTAGTCTGCGCAGCAATGAATAACGCTGATTTCAGGAGCGACATGGAGCACGGCCGCTTCCAAACCACCGGCCGCAACCGGTGTTCGCGCGCGGCAGGATCGGGACATCTGCCGGTCGATCGCCGGGATTTTCGGTGAAACTGCCGTTCGTCTTCGATGCAGCGATGTTTGATGGAATCGGGACCGGCGCGGCTCGCGCCGCTGTCTAAAGACAGCGCGGCCCTGCCACGACCATTTTTCGCGTCTGTCCGATCTTACCCGAATGGGCCGAAACAGGCTTGTCGAGCGGCCTGCCGGAGCAGGCTCAATATCGTCGCGTGTGCGCGGCGGTCTTGACCGTTGTGTAGGCCAGGCGGTCGGCACGGCTGGTTCGGTGAGCTGGTCCGACACGACCGGAGTAGAGCTGCGGTACCAACGGCAGACGTTCTAGCTATGCGTAGATGCAAGGCATCGTTTCGTTACAATCAGAGGTAACGACGGGAAAGGAATGTTATACCCTTACCGTGGGCCGAACCTGTAGTTCATCGGCCTGCCAAGAGCACAGGAAATACTCCGCTCTCTTTGGATTGCCTGGCGAGCGGAATCTAGGACCGAACGGACATGCGCCAACGCCTGCACCGACGATTTTCCCCGCGCCTACGGCGCTTCCTCGCGAGGCAAAATCGCCGGTTTTCGGCGTCCTCCACCGTGTTCCGGCCCAGTCGGGTGACGCAAGTCCTTTGTTCGTTCCCGTGTTTCCGCATCGGCAACCCAAAAGAGGAGTAATTCCGATGGCAGACCTCGTGAACTTCATCAAGATCGACGGCGACAAGATAACGGGCAACATCGCCTCACTGTCCTACGATCTCGATGTGACTGGCGAAGCGATCGCCAGCGACAACCCGAAAGCCCCGGTCTTCCGGCTTTTTGGCAAGACGCCGCGCGGCCGCCGGATCGAAATCGGCGGCATCTGGAAGAAGAAGAACCAGAACGGCGGCGACTACTACACGCTCTCGGTCAACACCGGCTTTGCCAAGCTGAACGCGAACCTCGGCCGGTATCCGGGCCAGGACGACGAAAGTCTCCTGGCGGTCATCCCCCGGGACTGATGCGAAGGGCGGCGCGACAGCGCCGCCCGCCTTCGGCCGGGCCGCCTCGCCCGAAGAAACCTCTTGCGCTGGCGCCCCGAAATTGATTCGATTCTGCTCCATGAAGTGAAATCAATCCGAGAGGATATGTCTGAATGATGTTTCCGCGACTGCTATTAGGTGCTGCTGCCCTTTTGGCCTCCCATGCAGCAACGTCGCGTCTGCGCGAACTCATGCAGACGCCCGGCCTTTTATTTCATCCGCAAGGGCGCGATCGCTATGGTCGGATCCTCGTCAGCGTCAGGACCCTGCCGGCGACGATATCGCGGCTATGATGGTCGTAAGCGGTTATGGCCGGCCTTATGCCGGCGGGTATCATGATCCGTATGAATGGTGCGGCTGACGGCTCGTGCGACGAGCGGCGAGATTTGATGCATTGCTGCCCTTTAGTAACCTTCAGGCAACGGCCGTACCGGGTGGACCTTTGCCCTTCACCTCGACTGCCGGAATGGCATGATCGCGGACGAAGCCGTCATTCGCCTGGAAGCAGATCACCCCACCTTATCCCTGAGGAAAGGCTTCGCCGTTTTGGGAAGCTTCGAGCGATCGACCATCCGGGATGAGACCTCAAAGTCCGCGTTGATCTTCACGACGAGCAGCTTGCTGAAGTTACCTGATACCTTCACGACAACCTCGTCCTTGGACTTGAACGGGGTGATGGTCTTGATCTCGATGTGATCGTTGCCAAGCCTACCATCAGAACCCTGCGCATAATTCTTGTTCAGCTTTATTCGGTAGGTGATGGCGCCGAAGAGTTCCCCAATGTCGCCGTACACATTGAGATGACGACCTGTCTCAAGGTGGTAGCTTTCCGCCAGCGACAAGAGATCCTGAAAATACGAAATCAAAGATCTGATCGCATTAGGATACTTTGCTCGCCACTCCTGGTATCGGAGCTGTTCTTCCACGTCGGACCGGGAAACCCACTCGCCATCGTCATAGAAGGCCCCACCCCAGATATCATCTTCCATTTCGCACCTCTTGGAAGCCCGAACTATATCGGAAGCCGATCTGCAAGATGCGATCAAGTGAGAGCGCAGGGCTCAATCGAGCCGTTCGGTGCACGTGTCGGGGATGACGGAAATGGGTGGAGCGGGCAATCGCCCCCGACAAAGTCCCGCGCCAGGTCCTGCAAGTGAATCGCCGTCGGCGGAGTTCGTAACTATCTTGGCTCTCAACAGAAGGAGATCGCATGGCCCGACACGACCTGTCCCGCGAGGAATTGTTTGCCTTGGTTTGGGAGAAGCCGACCCAAGAGGTGGCCAAAGAGCTTGGCGTATCGGATGTTGCGGTCGGCAAGCTCTGCGCGCGCCTGCAGGTTCCGAAGCCACCGCGCGGATACTGGGCGAAAGTGGAGGCAGGCCAAATCTTACGTCGTCCACCGCTGGGTGCTTTCCGTGAGGAAATAGAACGTCGCCGCCGGGAATCGGTTCGGGCCAGATCAGCGGAATTACTGTCGAAACTGCAGCAACAGTTCTTTCGAGCGGCGCTCTCCGACTTGCAAGATCGCGGCATCGATGTGAGCGGAGCCGAGCTCGGAGGGGGCCGGCTCCCCCAGGTAAGTCCTGATGTTGCCGCACAGGTCCTGCTGGCAATTCAAGACCGTGGGCATGAGTGGGTTAAGGCGGGGAAGGTCGCCGCGACTTGGGCGCATCCAGCACAGAATAGCCTGGTAGGCCTTGTCGGCAGGCTGTTGCCGCTGGCCCGGCCACAGCTATTGGTGTTTGAGAACGCATACAAGAAAAGCTGGTCCACTGCAGATGGTCCAGTCGTCTTCGTGCGCCTGACTTCAAACCTCCAGGAGCGGATCGCTGCTCTTGTCCGCTTCGTCCGCGACCAAAGGCTCCAGCACGTGGTCATGCCGCTCATGGCGACCGATCATGCCTGGTCTGTTCGTCACGTCTTCACGCCTGAGTCGCGTCTCTTTCTTGACAGCACTCTTTGCGTTTCGGCAACAGAGCTGTGGGTGGAATACACCCGTAAGGCTTGGCGCGATGAAGATCCGCCGGAGCGCTATGTGACCGGCAGGCTGGCACTGAAAGAGATCATGCCGATTGACCATCTGCCTGAGCGTGAGGTGTCGTTTTCACCGACTATCACGAGGGCGTCAGTAGCGCCCTATCGCGAGCGGCTTCTTGCTTTTCTCGAGGCGGAGCGGGTGAACGAGATGATGCTCAACGCTGCCTACGCAATCGAACGAGAAGTTCCCAACGAGACGCTGGCCATCGCGGATCGGCTATGGTTCGGGGAAAAGCGCCCATTTTCATCCGCGCGTGAGGCGTGGCGCCAGATCGAGGGGGAATTGGAGCGCTGGGAAGGAGCGCTCGAAAGCGAACGCTCCATGTTAGCGCAGGCGATTCTTGGGATCGAGGAGGGAGACATCGTGACAGTCGAACAACACGGCGGCCTTCTGCGGCTTTCGGTAACAGGGGTCACTCTCTATGCCAGCGACGATCATGTCACCTTCGCAGTAAACGGCATGCGATTTCGAAAGGATGGCACGGTTGGCAAACTGCAGGATTCGATCAGCTTGCAATTCGAGCGCGAGGCTTTGAAAAGGCGCGAGTAGCGCCAGATTGGATTCAAGCGGTGACGGGCAATTTGGCCGTCCCAGGCGTCGCAGAAGGGTGGTGAGTGGAAGTTCGCGCATGCACCGTGTGCATCCTCAATGCGCCAAAAGTGGACTACTACCCGGCCAGGAAGTTGTCGAGGAAGGAACGTTGCCGATACGTCTATCCGATCAAAGGACTCGCGGAGCAAACAACCAGCTTTCGAGAACCTCTCGTGATCGCGACGTAGAGGTTTTTCATGTTGCGGATTGGCATCCTGTCGAACTCCGCCGCGTTCAGGATCACAGCCACGTCCGCTTCCAAGCCCTTCAGCAGCAGCGGGCTTCCGACAGCCCTCGGAGGAACGCGCCGTCCGATGATGCGGCTCTGCTCGCGGATACGCAAAGCAGCATCAAGAAACGAGCCAGGGGTGCCGGGCGTGCAAGCTCGGAGAGCCTGAATACAGGTGCGCAGAATTTCAGGGCGGAAAGTGCGGGCCCCAGGGTTGCCCTCGAGCGTCATGAACAGCTTGACGAGGTCTTCCGCCGAACCGGTCTTCCTGTAATCGCTTGCTGCCACTTCCGCAGCCGTGGCTTCCTTGCGCCCGGCTCCGCGCTCCAGCACCGCCACCCTTCGTATCAAATCGGTCCTGTCCACATTCGTCATCACCTCCGATGCGAACTCCAACACCGTCTCCAGATCCCCCGGCGGATCCAGATTGATACTTGCAGCGAAATCGATCACGTCCGTAAGGTCGACGTTCTCGACGGTGACGGCTCCGGGCGTCTGCCTTGCGATTTGGCGCTGCAGGTCTCTTTGCACACCCGCCGCCATGATCAGAACTTCGCCGCCGCGTTGAGGCGACTTTACCAAGCATGCACGCCGCTGCTTCTCGTCATCGTCGACACCGTCCAGTGCCACCCATTCCACTTCCGGTGGAGCGTCGCGGAGGTCAATCTGGTTCCCCGCCATCAACGTGCGTCGCCCTTCCAGAAGCCATCGTCCAAACCCCTCGGCATCCGCGCGGATCCACCTCCAGGGCGTCGATAACTCGCCAACCGATGCGAACGTCGAGCAAACGTCATCTTCCCAGTCAGGGTGCGCACCCTGCCAACTGAAGATTTCCTGCATTGGGTCGCCAAGGACTACGGTCGGGAGTACTGTGGACAAGTGACAGACCATCTGGTGCTGCTCCGGACCACAATCCTGATATTCGTCGACTATGAGCCGACTGTAGCTCGCGTCCAGAATATCATCTATGTGCCTGCCGCCAAGTAGCGATGCCGCGGCCCGCTTGATCGCTGGATAGTCGTCGCGAGGTTTCGCAAGCTCGAGATGCTCGAGATCTATGCCGGAGCGAGCCGGAAAGGTCTTTAGAGTTCTGAGCGCCCAGCCGTCCAGAGTTGCCAGCCGATAAGAGGACGATCGAACCCCAGCCCGCTCCAGCCGGGACCGCAGCGCAGCTACGCCAGCATTGGTGTGGGTGAGGACGAGGGTCGGTTTCCTCTCCAAATGCCGGGCCAACGAATCCGCTATGAGTTGCGTCTTTCCGCAGCCTGCGGGCGCGGTGACGGAGCCGCAGCGGATATCAAGGAGGTCGATCTGTTCCTCAGTCACTGATGCACCACTTTCTCAGAGCCACAACGACCGCTTTGAATTCCTTGTCACTGCCATCGAGATGCGGGATCACGACGTCACGGCCGATCTCCTCCATCGCCCCGACAGACTTGAACCAGGCCTTCTTTCCTTCCTTGTTGCCGCCGGCCGCACATCCCAAGGCGCTTCTGGTCTCATGGCTCAATGCGCCGTCTTTCAACTCCTCACGAACCCTTTCCAGCGTGACGGCGTTGTTTGAATGGCTTCTGAGCTGACTGTCGATCTCATTTTCCGACCGATCCTCCAGCGCCCTTTCCAGCAAGTGCTCGACGGCCTCCGCGGGCAAGCTCCCGAAGAGCTCTACTTCGAGCTTGTTCCCTTTGCGCCACTTGAATATGTCGCCGCCTTCGAGCTCGAAGACCCCTTCTTCTCCCACAGGCGGTCGAACGTCGTCGTCACGGAACGTCGCTACGCGATAACCCATGGACTGGAAGGCGTTCGCGCGGGGCATGATGTTGTTGCAGCCGTTGGCGCTTACCAGGCAGGTTCCTGCAGCATACATCGAACGCTTTCCCGCCTCGACACGGTTCTGGTCGATCCCACGCAGCAGCCCCACCTCGCTTGCTCCCTCGCACACAAGCACGGATCGTGCGAGAAAGGCTTCCGGATAGAGCCGCAGGGTTCCCTGTAGATCCGGGTATTCTCCGACCCAAAGGACTTCGTGTCGGCCGCCGGATTTCCTCAGGATCGAGAGCTGGTCCACCGACAATTCCCGGACAGCGACGGGCGAATGGCTTGTCAGGAAGACCTGCAGCGGCGGATCCTTCTTTTTCGCGCCTAAGTTATCCACGAAGCGAATGATGCGATGAGGTTCGAGGCCGTGTTCGAGTTCATCGACGAGCAGGATCGCGGATTCGGACGCGTTCTTTTGCTGAAGGCCCGATATCATCAGCCGTGTCGAACCGATCCCGAGACGCCTGAGCGGAACGCCCGTCTCGTTGTGCAGAGAAATCGTTCCGGCAGTCACAGATACTGAGTGGGCTTCGAGTTCGGCCTTGGCGTGAGCACCAACATCGATCCCAAGATCACCTGCCACCTCGGTCACGATCGCAAGGGCCTTGCCGAGCTTCTTCTCCGCGTCGATGCCGAATGACTTCCTTGCGGTGCGTGCTGCTTCGAGGAGGGCCGTAGACGCATCTGCCGTCTCGTCGGAGAGGCGGTTGAGGATCGAACCCCGTCTCCACGAAAGATTATAGTCGGACAATGCACCGATACGGACTGGCGCGAGATTGACGCGGTCGGACCAGGACAGGTTCCTCGTCTGACCCGCAGCCTGCGCGCGCTCGGAGACAAGCGACCATACGGGTTCGAGGTCGCTCTCAACACGCATGTTTAGCGACAGGACCGTCTCAAGGCCGCTGCCCGGTTCGTCCTCCAAGTGCTTCTTTCCGTGATCGTAGCCTCTGAGATAGAGCCCGTAGCCGTCGATCGACTTCAGTTCCGGACCGAGGTCTCCGAGCGTGAGGGTGATGCTTATGGCGTTATCGACAACCAGCCCACAGAAATCGGCATCGGTGAACTGTACCGTTCTCCGTGCTCCGAGGCAGAGGTCGATCGCGTCAAGGATCGTGGACTTCCCACTGTCTCCTGGACCGATCAGGCAGTTGACCCCGGGTCTCGGGTGCCATTTCAGGCTTTTTATGCCGCGGAAGTTTTCGATCTCGATCGTACGGATAGTAGCCATTCACCCGCCTTGGGAATCACCAACACGCGGTACAGTAGTCCACGGCACCACCAGATGCGCAACTGTAAGACGTGACCGACGCGATACCGCATAGCGCCGCTCCGTTCGAGTTTCTCGCAGGCTAAACCTGAAGTTCAAAACTTGGCTCCCGAGTCACCAGGCCTAGCGACGCACCGTTCTGAGCAGAACCCGCATTCGTCACATATCAGGCGGCCGCAGGTACGGCAGTTGGCATGCTTTCCGAATGACAACGGGAAATTGTCGCAACGAAAGCCACTTTTTGATCGGCCGCCGCAGTAGGTGTAGATGGTCAGTCTTTCCCCGAGATCGGTCTTTCCCAAGAGCATGTATGGACTTGGGGCATCGAAGTGGCAGAAGGTCATACCCGATGAAGCAATTTGTTCGCCACACTGCTCAAGCATACTCAATAAATCTTTGATTGAGTTCGTGGGATCGTATAGGCACCCGGCATCGCCGCCGGGGCAATCGACATAGATCTCATACTCATCGCCAATCTTAAGTTGGCGCGATCCGCTGAGAACCAAACCGGAATAAGGTACCGTTATAGTGCGCGGCCAATCCGTGAAATCCTCGATGGAGATCATCCTCCGGAGGAAACGAATGACGGCGGCCCCATCCTTGCCTTGAGCAACGGAGTTTATGAACTCCGATATGGAAAAGAGCGCGATCGTGAGCTTGCGATACGAAGACCTCGACACAGCGAGGGCGAATCGATCGACCAGTCCCCTTTGGGATTCGCTCAGCGCTGGGTAAACGTCGCACTCCCGATGTCGTCCGCAAGCAATCGCCAGCGACATGATCGTTTCCGGCTTACGAGCAAGGATGACGGCCCATTCATACAGCACTTCGTAATCAGGTGTATATTCGGCTAGCTCGAAGGCCCAAGCGGGGATATATCCCGTTTCGAAATGGACGGTTACAGGGAAGAGCCGGTCCGGGAGAGCATTCACAGCGTCCGTAGCATCCACGACATCGCGCCTCGTAACAAGTCCAAGCAGCGTCTGTCGAATTCCTTTCTCATACCGTGGACCGTTGGCATCGGATAAGACTCCCGCGATCGCAACATCCATTTCATCTACAGATTTGAATTTATCGAAATAGTTATGCCGTCGTCTGTTACTGCTGAAGACTGTCGCATTCTTTACGTCGATCAAGGTGTCAGCCTCTATGTCGTGTGTCTTCCAGCGCGAGTCTTGACCGCCAAGCTGAAGAATCGACACATCATTAGCCTTCACGCTCAACTGCTTCTCGTAGAACTCCGCGACAAACTTTTCGGCCATTCTCGCGTAGATGTATCGCTTAAATCTCGACAGAGTCTTTGAATATTCAGAACTTAAGTCACTTCTGGTGAGTTTCTGCTCATTGTCGTTGGCCCAAAGATTAATCAGTTTGATATCAGCATCGTTTAGGCGATCAGTGGCTCGGTTTTCTCGCCTTCTGATGGAAGAATAAGTCTTTCCTCGGGCAACTGACCTTTCCTCAAAGCTACTCAAGGCGTCCCACTTCAATCTTGGCCTTTCATGTCGATATGGCACTGTGCAGAATCTGGATTCGTTAGAAATGGAATCCGACAAAGCACCATAGAATGGCGGATCAACATTGTCTCTTTTCGGCATGAATTCTTGAACGAGCCTCAAAGCATAATTGAGCAAAACGTGATCATTCGTTTCGCGATAACCTTTTAGCGTATTCAGACTTAGCAGGCTTACCCGAAGTAAGCGCTGGGTCTTAAGGTTTGCCCCGATGATGCGTGGCTTGCCTCCAGCGCGTAATCGCACCAGTTCCTCTGTTCTTACAATTATTGCGTCACCAGCAGAGGAGAACAGAAGTTCATAGCTTTCGTTAACTTTGGTAACAAAGCTACCTATCAGTTTACGGCTCGTTAACGAAAGGGTGTTTGACAGTAAGTCGTGAATATCTTGCATGATAACTATCAATAGGGAAATTAAACCCCACAAAAGCCCGTAAATCGGGTTTGAAAGCCCTATTCCGTTCTTCTATCGGGGCGTCACCGCCCCGAATTTGTGCCGGCATTACACATTAATCAAGCCTAGATCGCGGTAGCGGGCCAACCCTTCGCGAAGTAGCATGGCGGGTGTGGCTATCCCTCAAATGATGGGTTGGAACGGGTCCGAGCGGTTCGGCCAAGCATCCCGGGGCGCTAGGCACAATCAGGCAGACATGGGTCTGCTTTGGGCCAGCACTGGAAATTCCGGTCGGTATCGACGAGCGGCAGCACTGGGTCGAAAGTTTGGATTGCGCGAACAGGCACTTGAGGTCTGCTGCGCGGCGTCAAGGGTCGTTCCCCCAATCGGCTTAGGGTAGCAAAATCGCCCTCTCCCGCAAACAGCCCCATTTCAGGAGCGAACGCGCCAGCGCCCGGGCAGGCTCGATGCCTGGCCGGGCGCTTTGGGGCGAGTGGGGAAGCTGGCCGCGCCGGAGATAAGCGCGGCCAGTCAGCGACCTATTCAGCCGCTTCGGAACGGGCATGTTCCGTGCCGATCTCGACAGACGGAATGCGGATCGGTTCGGGAAGCCAGCCGGTGTTGGCTATCAGTCGTTCAGCAATGGCGACCGCCTCGGCCTTCTTACCGGCCGCGCGAACGGAGCTTGCGGCCTCCTCCCCTTTCACCTCGGAAATGACGGCCTCGATGCTTTTCTTCTTAATTTGCGAGAAATAGGCTTCGCTGGTCGGCTCGAACCATTTCTTCATATCGACATTCAAGGCGCGGCCAAGCTGGTTAGCGTGTTCGCGACCGGCCTTCCCATAATAGTCATGCGGCTTTTGCACCGCATTGACGCTGTTGGCTGCACCAAAAGCCAGAAGCACAAGCAATTCCTCGCGGCTGCAATTAAGGCACCATTCCCAAAGATCGGCGGAGTTGCCTGGGAGTTGATGGCCCCAATTCTCGCGCATGCTTTCCAGTTCGGCGAGCGCCTGATTGGCGTCCGGCTTCTTCATCGACGCCTCAAGGTGCTCACATGTGACCGAAATTTGAAGCGCGCTCTGCGTTCCGTAGCCATAGGCCGAGCCGAGTACACCCAACAGCATGACGTGAACCACGGCTGCCAGCGCGATATCGGGATTGTTCGCCAGTTCGATGCGCAACGCAGCGGTCTTCTGCGCCGTCAGGTCCTCTATCAGGGCCGCCGAATGGCTGATCCTCGGCTTGCCGACATCGGCTTCGCCGTCCTCGCCATCTTGCTTCACTCCTGCCGCTTTGCGCCGCGGATCGTCTTCCGGCCGGACAAGGCCGCGTTCGATGCGGACGGCGCCATTGTAGCCGAGCGTAACGATCGTGCCGCCGATCTCGTAGGCTTCCGGCTCGTAAGCCTCACCCCGATCGCGCAACGCATCGATGCGCTTGTCGAGTTCTTCAAGGCGCGCCTCGGCCTCGTCGTCGGCTGCATCAGCATTGATCTGTTCGGCAAGCTCGTCATATTCGGCGGTGAGCCTGTCCAGCTCGGCCTGATCTTCCTCGCTAAGATCGACCGGCTGCGGGTAGCGGCGTCCGTAGCCGTGCAGGGTCTCATGGGAAAGATCGGCTGTGATCTCCACCCACTTCCAGCCTTCCGCCCGGACCTTCTCTGCCTCGGCCTCAAGCTTTTCGGCCACAAGGCTATCGAGCTTCACGATATCGACTGCAAAGCCTCCGCCGTTGTCATCGAAAAGGTCGCGTTTCACGGCTCCGCCCGCTGCCTCATAGGCATCGAGACCACCAAGGAATTGCACCCGCTTGTCGCTTGCGCGAACCCCCTCCCCTGTCAGCGCGTGGCGAATATTTTGCGCATAGCGGTTATAAGACGGCAGATCGTTCCAAACCCGCTCCTGGGCCTCGTGATCGTCGGTAATCGTGAAGGCGGAAAGTTGGTCCAGTGTCATCTTCTCGGCGCGGTAAAGCTCCATGAGAACGGGAGAGACGCGGCCAAGGGCGAGACGCTTGCGCACCATGGTTTCGGTCGTGCCGAAGCGTGCGGCGATCTCGGCAATGGTCATGCCACCGTCGGCCATCTTGGTATAAGAAACGAGTTGGTCGGCCGCCGACATAGGTTCGCGCATGACGTTTTCGGCAAGGCTGACGGCCTCGGCATTGCTGCCCTCGCGCAGCTTGCACTGAATGGGGGCGTCCTTCGCGACGTCGCCGTTTTCGGCCAGATGGTTAAGAGCCGCCAAACGGCGCTGGCCGACAGTCACGAAATAGCGGCCCTTCTTGTCGCCCTTGCGCACAACAGGGTCTTGCAGAAGGCCCTCGGCCTTGATGTTGGCTGCAAGCTCAATGATGCCCTCGGCGCGGTAGCTCTTGCGCACGTTCTTGGGATCGACGTCCAGCTTGTTGAGGGGAACAATGATTGTTTCGGTCATGATGTGATCTCCGTTTTTCCTTTCCCTCGGAACGCGGTCTTCCTGTCCCGCAAGGGGCAGGAGCCCCGCTCCTGCTCCCGAGCAGTCGGCGATCCGACCGGGAGAGAGGGGGGCAATGGGGAAAACCGGAGGGGGATCACCCGCCCGAAGGGACAGGTGCCGAGGTTCCGCGCGCATGCGTGATCCGCGCACCTGGTCCTGCACAAGCTGAGCGCGGAAGGACGGGGAGACCGGTTTTCGCCATTGCTGGGGAGAGGGGGCAGCGCCTCCTTTCCCCTCTTCCAAGGAAAACAATGAGCATACCAGGCGAAGGCAGCGCAGCGGCCAGCGCCAGTTCGCGCACCGTTTGACCGGTAAAAAGGCAGCCGCAGGAGGTTTAGCATTAGCGCCGCCCGAAGGGCGGAAACCGGGACCGACTGCCTCCGGCAAGCGGTTCCGTTCCTCCTTATCTGACTTGACGTGCGGTCTGCTATTGCGGTTTATCGCAGCGCACGGGGGCGCTGAGACAGACACTAGCGGAGCCGCGATAGGCGGGATCGCTGAAACTACACGGAGAAGTGCATGCTGAATCCTAGCCCCGAAAAAACAAAGGGAAAGCCGGAACCGGTCGATATCCATGTCGGCCGTCGAATTCGGATGCGTCGGGTGTGGATGCAGGTCACACAGATGGCTCTTGCGGAGGCTATCGGAGTGACGTTTCAGCAGGTACAAAAATATGAGAAGGGCACCAATCGCGTAGGTGCAAGCCGCCTCCAGCAGATCGCGGACGCGCTGGATGTGCCAGTATCCTATTTCTTCGAAGATATGCCCGGGGCAACGGCAGATGACGCCGACCGCAGTGGTCAAAAGAACCTGCAACCAGAAATCATGGAGTTCGTGTCGAGCTCTGAAGGCTTGGCGCTCATTCGCGCTTTTAGCCGGATCGCGGATGAAAGGGTGCGGAGCCGGACCCTCGGCCTTGTGAAAGCGCTCGCCGAACAGGATCCGTCATAAAGCGCCGGTACCGAACCGCCCAGGCACACGCAAAGAACAGTCCATGAGTCTCACGACGAATTTCATTTCTGAGTTGATACGCGCGGCTAACGAGCCCGAGAGGCTGTCGCCATATGAAGTCAGCCGTCTTCTCGATCGATCGATCGATACGATACGCGACATGCGCGAGCAGACGGGAATCGCCGGCAGCCACGGCGCCAAAGACGTGCTGATAGACCTCCGAGTAGCGTCTGAGCGCGCCCGCGACCTTTCCGCCGCAGATATCAGAGATGCCCTCGTGGATGCCGCTGACGTCATCAGGACGTTGAAGATCGTGCTTGATGGGAAGGACGAGCTCGAGAGCTGATGGTGGCGGCCGCAATTGCGGGTGCCTTCGCGGGAGCAGCGCGGGTCTTCTGATAGACTTTACGGGATTTCTGTTCGGGCGGAGCGATACTGCTACCACCTGAGGAGCAAAGGTCGCTGCATAATCATGTAGTTGCGCGATGCGCCTTGGCCTGATCTTATCTCGGCATGGACACGAAACTTGCAGACTTGAAACTGAAGCCATCGCTCCTCACCGAGCTGAACCAGCTCGGATATGAGGTGACGGGAGATTTGCAACACCTGTCCGCAGCAGAGGCGCTGCGGATACCCGTAATGGGCGGACGGGACTGGCGCGTTATTGCCAAGGCATTGGGGCGAGACCCATATCCTAACCTGAAGAAGCGCCGATAATGTATGTGGGGTCTGGTGCGCCGCAAATGGTGCGGGGCTCCTATCCTTCTGCATGACGATGGAGGAGCAAATGGCAGACGATCCGAAAATGCAGGGACGGGACCGCAAGCTTGCATCCACGCAGGAACATGAGGTCGCCTATATCATGAAGGCTGCGGGCGTCACACGCCAGAAGGCGCTCGAGGCGATCCGCGAGGCAGGCCCGAGCCGTGAGAAGGTGATGCAATACCTCGGCAAGAAGTAGACACTCAGGACGGGCCGCTTGTCGGCTTGTCGACCAGCTTTTCGATCAGCCGCCTAAGCTCCGCCGGGGTCGTTTGTCCTGCGACGACCTCGTAATAGCCGATTCCGGCGCGTCGAAGCGCCTCTTTCTTGATGGCATCGCGCGCGGCCGCGGCGCCCTGATGGTGCGCCCCACCCTGGTACTCGATGGCGTGCCGAGGCTGGCAGCTGCCGTCCACCAGGAGCAAGTCGACCCGTTTTGAATTGATGCAGCTATGCGCGACCGGATCCTTGCTGCGGATGATTTCGCCCATCGAGACTTGAGCCATCACCTGCCATGCAGGATTGCAGCCAATCACGATGCGGTCGAGCTCTTTGAACACGCGCGCTTCGCTCTTGTTGAGGAGCGGCTGAATCGTGAAACTAGCGCCCATCACGATGCGCAACTGTTCGGCAGCATCGGGCTTTTTCGGCGGCTCCGGAACGAGTGCCGCAAGCCACGGCCCAGCGACAATGCTCGCCCCGCCACGTTTTTCCTGCCAGCGTGATTGATTCCTGGCCTGCCATGCCTGCCGCCGCATCGCCGCCAAGAGCTGCTCAACGGCCATCCCAACGATGACGCCGACGAGCAGAGCTGCGACCAGAAGCTCTGGCTTCTCGAAGTCGCTGATGGTCATGCCGCCAGAGACGACTACCGCGACCAATCCAACAACCAGCCAAGGCGCCGCGAAAAGCGCCGACTTCTGGCGATAATGCATGCCCCTCTCCGCCATCTTTGAGCGAAAATCGTAAGCGGGGGGCGCACATACGGAAAGCTACACAAAAGAATTAGCCCGACGTTTGCGCCGCCTCCGCGAAATTGTGCGTTAATGCGGCATGGCGAGAGCGTCATCAAAAAAGCCGCCCGACCAGCCGCCACCAGATCCTATGCCGGCGCGCATCGATCCGTGTGTGGCAATGCTCGTCGACAGACCACCCAAAGGGCCTCAATGGGTCTTTGAGGTAAAATGGGACGGATACCGCCTCGCGGTTCACGTGGAGCCCGGGAGGGTGCGCGTCATCACACGCGGCGGCTATGACTGGACGCGTCGCTTCGGCGCGATCGCGGCCGAAGCGCGTCAACTAGGGCATGAGTCCATGATCCTCGATGGTGAGGCGGTCGTGCTCGACGAGAGGGGCCGATCTGATTTCGGCGCATTGCAACGCGCGCTTGGCCGGAAACCGAGCCTGCATGATCCTCGCGAAATCCTCTTCTTCGCCTTCGATCTGCTCTATCTCGACGGGTACGACCTGCGGCGGCAGCCGCTCCGCGAGCGCCGACGGCTGCTCGAGCAGATCGTCGTCGGCCGCGAAGGTGTCATCAGATTGTCGGAAGAGGTCGAAGTTGACGGCGAAGAGTTCTACCGAATTGCCTGCGACCACGGCCTCGAGGGAATTATCGCCAAGCACCGGGACAAGTCCTATCACAGCGGCCGGGGGGAATGGTGGCGAAAGATCACCTGCAAGCGTCGCGACAGTTTCGTCATCGTCGGCTATGAGCCATCGACTGTGCCCCGCGCGATCGGCCGGCTCCTGCTTGCGGCCTTGCAAAAGGATCGGCTCGTCTACGTCGGCGGCTGCGGCACTGGTTGGAGCAACCAGGAATCCGTCAAGCTGCGTGAGCTGCTGGACACGATCAGGGAGGACAAGCCGCCAGTCGCGCTCCGGCGAAAGGGCGCTGTCTTCGTGCGGCCGCTGCTCGTCGCCGAAGTCGAATATCGCGCCTGGACGGAAGACGAAAAGCTGCGGCATCCTTCGTTCAAAGGCCTCCGAGAGCGGGCCGATCATGCAACGGTATTTTCCTTGGATCGCGAGCAGCCGTCCGGCTGAACGAGAATCCATGGTTCAGGGGGGAGTTGTGAAAATCACACGTCCGAAACGCCAGCCGACACACCCGGATCGACACCTCGACTGCGAGGAAGCGATCGAGGATTTGTTTCAGGCCGTTGCAGCCGCGGCGGAAGCCGCCGGCTGGACGCGGCATGAGACAGCCGCCGCCCTGATCAGTCTTGCTGAGAACCACGCGCTGGCGATCGAAGCAAATGACAAGACCGCGAAACTCTGCGCGCTTGCATTCGATGACGGCATCACGGTCCACTGAAAAAGGAACCCGTAAAGGCGAAAAGACCCCGAGCCGGGAGGAGGCGTCGGGGTCTTTGAACTTGATCGGTCCTGGGAGGAGGAGTGGAACCGATCTACATCTTGCGCAGTGGGAGGAGGTACTGCGCGTTGACAAGGATAAAGATAAGTCCATTCCCCACCCTCGAGTAGTGCCGTGGGTAACATCGCAGCCTTGCGCATGGTGCAGGGCACATGTTGGGGACCTGACGCCGCTGAGGGACAGCGCGCCTTGATAATTCGTCACCTATGTCTTTGTTCCCACGTTTCTCGTGTGTCGTCGCAATTCCTACAACTCATGTAGCTGCGGGAGTTCGGCGCCGGAGTTTTCCTGAAAGCTCCCAAGCTTCATTGACCTCCATCCGGCTCTTCATTGTTCCAAGATGCTTGTTCATCCGCTGCGTGGATGTTGATCGGCGAAGCGCTGCAGGCGGGGCAGTGCCAGAGGTTCGTGGCGATCTGCATCCCGGTAAACGTCCGATCGCAATGAAAGCAGAACCACCGATCGGAAGATGACACGAACAAGGGGTGTTTCACTTTGCCGTTAGCATCAGGGACCGTTGATCGGCGTGACCAGTCGGAAGCTATCCAGGCGCGCACCTGCTCAGCTCGGATCTGGGCTACCCTGAGCGCCTTGTCGCGAAAGTCCCCGTCCAGGATCGGGTTCGATTTGATCCGCCGGTCGGTTACGCTGAATTCCGGACTGGCTGACGGCGCCTCGGGAACCATGATCCGCCAGCCGCGCCCTTCCATAACCACGTCGCCAAAGTCGACCCTCAGGCGGAATTTGTGGCCGTCCAGCTCGCCAAGGATCGTCTCGGCCGAAAAGAGATCGGCGGTGCCTTTTGCCGGCGAGATCGACGCTACCAACGTGATCCCCGGCACGTCGGAAAACGCGCCTAAGCTTGCCGTGCCAGCTTGTTTCGCTTTTATGGGATTCGCTGTGTCGACGAAACTCGTTAAGGTTTCGATTTGTGTCGATGTCGGTCGCCATCCCTTCTTGTGAGCCGCCGTCAGTGCATTCCAGTGTGGATAACCCAATTGCTGAGCGGTCACATCGAGCGCAATGGAGCGCTTGATGCGCCGGGCGCGTGCAAGCTTCTTGGAGAGATTCTTGATGAAGTCGAGCGATTCTATCGTTGTCATGATCCATTCCTGACAGCAACGGATCCGACCATGTGCCCACTGCTAGCCAAATCCGCCCAATCGGGAACGGTTCAAGACTGACCAGGATTATCGCACTGCCATGAGCTTCGCATGGTGGGCACACCGGCCTGTGCGCAGAGGCCGCCGTTAATGTGAGCAATTGCGAATTCGGCGTCAAGCCACCCTATGCATCTCAAACAGACGTAAACGATTGAGCGCTATTCATCAGGCAAGAACCGAGGAACGTCTGAATTGCGGAATCAACTGACCGGCAACTCTGGCCTCTATCACGTCGCACGCGAACTCTCGCGGCGAGGCTGGCACGTCATGCCAACTGTGCGGAATGCAAGGGGCGCAGACCTCTATGCCGCGAGTGACGATGAATCCCGCGTGTTGCCCATCCAGTCCAAGGCGCTTTCAAAACGTGATCCCGTTCCACTCGGCGGTTCGTTGGATACTCTGCGATCGCAATGGTGGGTGATAACGATTAACGCCAACTCGGACTCGCCAACCTGCTACGTCCTGACGTTGGGCGAGGTGAAGGCCGCTGCCCATCGAGGCATCAACGGCAGTGGCAAAGTGTCGTACTGGTTGCAGCCGCCGAAGGCATACGCGGCGGCCGAGTATGAGGAGGCCTGGCATCGCTTGGGGACGCCGTAGAACGTGGATAGTCGGCCGCCGTCCTCAATTGCCCTGCAGCGTTCCGCGTGCGAGCCGCGACAACAGTGGCGGCCTTGACTGGCGTCACCAATGAGAACATGTTAGGAACAAATTCCCACAGAACGGCCCCGAAAGCTGACAATGAGCGACGAAGCAGGCTCGACCGCGCGCAAGGAAGCGACACTGTACGAGCACTGGTGCGAGCATCCCGGCTGCAAGAAATGGGGAAGCTTCGGCTTTGCCGCGGCCAAGGCCGACCCACGATGGTTTTGCATGGAGCATCGGCCGGAGTGGAAACCGAAACATGCCTAGGTCCGGGACATGGTGGCTATCGGAGCGACTGTACTGGAAGAAGATCCGCATCACATGCGAATGCGGCGTAAAGAGGCAATACGACGCCAAGGCGCTCTTTGATCGGATCGGCGATCGCAGCATGCCGGCGCTTCTCGGTGAAATCTCGGCCGCGATCGGCTGCGAGAAGAGCGCCAATGTCTACCGGAATCGTTGCAAGCTCACCTACGAGATGCCCCCAGGGGAGTTGTCCGCCTCTCGACGGAGCCGGCTGGTGGTGCGGCCCCAGCCGGCGCCCCTGACCAGATCACTTTCGCGAACCTTCCCGAATGGTGCGACGTCTTATGCAAGTGCCGGCGCTGCGGTCACATCGATCGGCTTAATCGGCGCGCTCTGGCCGCGCGCTTCGGCAAAAGGCAGAGCATCCTTCGGCTTGCACCGCAGATGCGATGCAAGATGTGTGAAAACCGGGACGGTAACACCATCTTCATAGGAAAGCCCCGACGATAGGAGGAGGGGGCAATGCGCCATCGACGCGGAATCGATCTAATCCCTGATAAAGGAGCCATCGATCCGGATTGCGGCATTGGTCATCTTCGGCTCGCCGACCTCGCGGACAATCAACTGCTCGGCGCGCGCTGCTCGAAGTGCGACCACAACCAGTGGGTTGACCGATGGAGACTCGCTGGCAAGTATGGCCATGACGTTACGCTCGACGAGCTTCGGCCGCTGCTCAAATGCACCAGGTGCGGAAATAGGGAAGGCAACGGCTTACGGATCGGCAGGGCACACCGCGACATGACCAACCGAGCAAGGCCATCGACCGAAGTGTTTCCTGACAAGCCCGGGCCTGTCATCCGCAATACCGCCGACGGCGAACGCGAGTTGGTGAACCTCACCTGGGGGATGCCGTCGCCGCCTTTCGTCACCAAGGGCAAACCGGATTACGGCGTCACCAACATTCGCAATGTCGATTCACCGCATTGGCGTCGCTGGCTGGAGCCACAATATCGCTGCATCGTGCCCTGGACGGCTTTTTGCGAATACGAGGACACGAAGCCGAAGAAAACGGCGCGGTGGTTCTCACTCGACGCGAGCGAGCCGCTGGCCTTCTTCGCGGGAATCTGGACGCCCTGGAAGGGAGAGCGCGGATCCATGAAGAATCCGCGGGCCGGCGATCATGAGCTATTCGGCTTCCTGACCTGCGATGCCAATGAGGTTGTGAAGCCGATCCACTCGAACGCCATGCCGGTCATCCTGACGGAGCCGGCTGAGGTCGAGCTATGGATGACAGCCGATTGGAAAGACGCAAAGGCACTCCAGCGCCCCTTCTCGGCCGAGAAGATGATGCTGCAGCCGGTCGAGCGGCAACCTATGCTTCTCTAGCGGGGCGATTCTCAACCATGGGACCGTTGTTCAGAATGCGGGACTCCCGGCCCATCACGAGGCGAATAAAGCCTCTGCCGCATGACCCAAGCTTTGAAGCCGCCCTCGCGGTTTCCCGCCCGGCGCTCAGCACAGGACTGCAGGCTTTTTGCCTTCTATGAGCGGGCTGGTTTGGTGAAGTGGGTGACGCCCGTCTCTCGTTCGTCCCCGCACTACTTCAGCCACTCTATAGGGTCGCGGCGATCCAATGGGTTCAGCCGCTCGAAGACTGGTGGCAGTTGCTACCTAACCTTTCGCGGGTGGGTGCCCCGCCTGCGGGGATAGAAACGGTGTGCTAGTGTCAGCGCTGGAGGGGAGCGGCCGTCGGCATTTTGGTGGTATTTAACCCCGTTACCTAACGTGGTCCATGGGCTGCTGCGCGCTTGAGAGTGGTGACGCCGTTGTCGGCGATCCCGTTTAGGAATTTGATCTTTTGGCACAGCCCAGCCCCTCCATTCGACAATCGGATCGGAGAGCACTGCCATGTCTGGAACAAAGAAGTCTCGCAGCAAGCGGGATATTTCCCCTACCCACTTGAATGCTGCTGCAATCGACATCGGTGCGACGATGCACGTGGCCGCAGTCGGGCCCGACCAAGCTTGCGAGCCGGTACGCAGTTTTGGAACCTTCACCGGCGATCTGCATCGGTTGGCGGACTGGTTCACACAATGTGGCGTGCGCACGGTCGCGATGGAGTCCACGGGGGTCTACTGGATTCCGGTCTTCGAGATACTCGATCAGCGTGGCTTTGAGGTCATAGTGGTCAACGCTCGCGATGCCAAGCACGTGCCGGGCCGCAAGACCGATATCAGCGACGCCCAATGGCTGCAGCGTTTGCACGAATATGGATTGCTCAGGGCCAGCTTCCGGCTGAAGGGCGAAGTTGCGGTCATGCGCGCCTATCTGCGCCAGCGTGAACGTTTACTGGATTACGCTGCCTCGCACATCCAGCACATGCAAAAAGCGCTGACGCAAATGAATCTGCAACTCCATCACGTGGTGACGGACATCACCGGTGTCACCGGCATGGCCATCATCCGTGCGATCGTGGCCGGTGAGCGCGACCCGATGGTTCTGTCGGCCTATCGCGATCCACGCTGCCATGCCTCTGTAGAGACGATCCGTCAGGCGCTCGTCGGGAATGATCGCGAAGAGCACATCTTTGCCCTGACCCAGGCACTGGAGTTGTACGACGTCTACCAAGCCAAAGTGCGCTCTGTGACATGCGCATTGAGGCTGTGTTGAAACGGCTACGGAAGGCCTCGTCCACCCCTGTAGGCAAACCGCCGACTGTACGGACAACGCAGAAGCAATCCAATGACCCAGCCTTCGATGTTCGCGCCGCCCTCTACGGCTTGCTCGGCTGCGATGTCACCCAGATTCACGGGCTCGGGCCTTATCTGACGCTCAAATTGGTCGGAGAGTGCGGGACCAACCTCTCGGCTTGGCCGAGTGCCAAGCACTTCACCTCCTGGCTGTGCCTCTCACCAAGCAACAAAATTTCCGGCGGCAAGGTGTTGTCGTCACGGACCCGACGATCCGGTAGCCGGGCCGCAGCGCTGCTGCGACTTGCCGCGGTTGCGGTCGGGCGCACTCAGACCGCGTTGGGGGCATTCTATCGGCGTCTGTCTGCACGTGTCGGCAAGGCCAAGGCGGTCACTGCCACGGCCCGCAAAATCGCCGTCTTATTCTACAATACCCTGCGGCACGGTATGGAATACGCCGATCCCGGAGCATCCCACTACGAGGACAATTACCGCCGACGCATCCTGACTAATCTCGAGCGGAGGGCAAAGTCGTTTGGATATGTCCTACAGCCCGCGCAAACGCCCGCCTGAGTGTTTCTTAGGAATGCGAAAATACCCCTTTAAATCCATGGTTCTCTGTGCGAGGTTGTCGCCCGTCTACAACCATTTGTTTCTCTCCCATTCTGATTCAAAATGCGGCCAGAAGTCTTCGCACTATCTTCCAATGCATTCTGCGTCCTGCGCGCTTCGTATACTTCGACCGCCTCTGAGATCGCCGAATTGATGGATGAAGCACAGTTCGAAGGAACTGTCAGCGAGTCCGATCTCCACAAAGCCCAGCAAACGCTGGTGACCCCAAGGCTAAGGCTGGCTGCAGAACTTGGGTGGCTGCCGGAACTCAGCCAGGCTCAGATCGAGAAAATCTTCGATCGTCGGCTGACCCTTTCCAGCGGAGTGCTGCTCTCATCCGTCGAAATGCTGCCCGAGCTGGCCCGAGCCAACTTGATTGCGGATCTTTGCGGGCGGCAGGCGACCGACGTCCACGTGGTCAACGCATTGATGGCTTCATGGGATGCCCTCGACAACAGTTCGGTGTTCGACTTCCTTGGCTCCGGGCGGAAGGCAAGCGGGTTCCCATCTCCCGATTGGAAAAGCTTCCTGATCGCGCTTCAGCACCTCAAGGAACTTCATGCGGTCACCGCAACTGAAAGCCTTCTGAAATCGCCAGCGCCGCGGGAGGCAATCTACGCGCTTGTCGAAGCGAATAGTGCGGATGGAGCGCAGGCGTCATTGCTCGCCGCGATCGTCAAGGAATATGAGAAGCGCAACGAGGGGACGCTGTCTCGTCTCGCTGATGAAATTGACGAAGCAGTAGAGGCTGCAAAATCCCAGCCGGGCGCAATTCCGGCTTTGGTCGCCAAGATCAAGGCGTTATTGCTGGAGTGGTGGAATTTGGTTCGTCCGGTTTCGCCGTTCTACGAATCGCGCGGCCTCACAGAGCCTCGTTCGAAAGCTCAGTTCCAAAAGGTTCGCGCGCTCTCCCTTCATCTCGCCAACGACCAAGGGCGGCACGAAGATGCGCGAAAGCTCGCCTCAGCACTCCTAATAAGCTTCAATTCATATCAGGAGCTTGGGAAGATTGCCGAGAAGGACCTGAATGATCTCGACGACCTCATCAAGGAGCGCAAAGACTTCGAGCTTTTTGAACCACTGTATAGCGCGTGCGAGGAGGCCAAGGCCCAGTATTTCGAGTTCTCGAAGATCGTAAAGGCGCAAGGTCTGAATGCCGGGTCGTCGGCTCCTGTCGGAGCATTGGTTCGGGCCACAAACAGTTTCATCGCAGGGAACGGAAACCCGAACGTCGGGGTGAACGTACTGCGAGATCTGGCGCTGACATGCAACAACGATCACGGCGATCCGGAAGCCAGCTACCTCCTCACGCAGTTCGTCCTAGAGCGCTTCCGAACGTTGGTCGACGACGGAGTGGTCGAGACGCTGGAGGAGGATGCAGGCACGGTTTTCAAGAACTGGAAAATTTCAGATCTTGAAAAGAATTCAAAAAACCTGTCCTGGATGATCCAGCAGCTTCAGGGGATTGTCGCCGTCGCGCCAAGCACTGTGCGACGGGAATTCACCAACATGCTCGACGCCTTCATAGAGGCGAGGCGTAAAAAACGAGTCAAGTGGGCATGGATTGCCGGGATCGCTGCCGTCATCATCGTTCCGGTTATCCTTCAGGAAAACAAGAAGAGCACTCCGCGCAGTAGCTACACCTCGTCCAATACGACGACAACACGGACGACAAGCTACTCCCCTTCCGTGGACGATTACCAGGAAAGCGTCCCGCCCATCGGGACCGGCCTCACTCTTTCAAAGCCGCAGGTCCGGTACTGCATCTTTCAAGGTCGTCGACTGGATGTGCTCAGAACCATGGCGGCCACCAGCTCCGCGGTCGTCAAATTCAACGTGCTGATCGACGACTACAATGGTCGTTGCTCAAGCTTCAGATACTGGGGAAGCGACCTGACGAGCGTCGAGGCTGAGGCCTCTGGCCGAACCGCGCAATTTCAACAGGAAGCAGCAAACCTATCGAGGAATTGGTGATGAGCTGGTCGGCAGAGTCACTCAGCGTCATGGCGCGCCTTTGCGTCGAACAGTGGAAATTGATCCAGCGCTTCAACAAGGCCATCGATTCGCTCGAGGAAAGCGAGAGAGGCCGCCTGGCCTCGCAGATCAGGTATTCCGAACTCCAGCTCCAGACCCTGGCAACCGAGGCCAACCTCAAGCTCGTGACATTCGATGGAGAGTCGTTCGGGCCGGGATCTCCGGCATCGGCCGACAATCTAGACGACTTTGCAACGGAAGAAGGGCTGATCGTCTCCAAGACGTTGGAACCTGCAGTCGTCAGCGACATGCGTGTAATCCTGCCCGGCAGGGTTCTACTGGACAACCCGGTTTAAGAAAGACGGACGCACAATGTACCTTGGGATCGATCTTGGCACCTCGAACTCTGCAGTCGTCGGTTATGTCGACGGCCAGCTCCGTCTTTTCAAAGCCGCGGACGGCGGCGACGTCCTGCCGAGCGTCATCTATATCGACAGACGCGGGCACCGCTTCGTAGGAAAGAGCGCCTACGACCGAACCGTGACCTCGCCGAAGAGCGTGGCTTCAGGGTTCAAACGCCTCATGGGAACGAAGAGCCCAGTCCGGATCAATGATGAGGAATGGACACCAGAAGAGTGCAGCGCCGAAGTCATCCGGACGCTGGTAGCCCAGGCGAACACGGAATCCGGCGGACAGGCCATCGAAGGAACCGTCATCACGATCCCTGCCGCCTTCAACCAGATGCAGAGCGAGGCGACGCTGAAGGCGGCCAGGGCCGCGGGCCTCGACAAGGTCAGCCTCATTCAGGAACCCGTCGCGGCGGCCATCGCCGCAATCGCGAAATCGGCCGTGAAGGACGGCGTTTTCCTTATCTATGATCTTGGCGGCGGCACCTTCGACGTCGCGCTGGTCATCAGCACCGGTGGCGCGGTCAACGTCATCGCCCATGAAGGCATTAACATGCTGGGCGGCAGGGACTTCGACAGACGCATCTTCGACAGCATCGTCAGGCCTTGGCTTCTCGACAATTTCAATCTCCCGGACCACTTCCAGAAGGAAGACAAGTACCGTCACCTGACGACCATCTCCCATCACGCCATTGAGCGGGCGAAAATCCAGTTGTCGGCTTCCAGTTCTGCATCGATCTTCGCCAGCGAAGACGACGTCAGAATGACCGACGAGAACAGATCGGAGATCTTCCTCGGCATCGACATCACGCGTGATACCATCGCAGCGGTCATTCGAGACAGGGTCGAGGCAACCATCGCACTTTGCAGGAAGATCATTTCCGACAACGGCTACCGGGCCGAGGACATCAGCAAGATCGTACCGATCGGCGGGCCGTCCAAGATGCCTCTGATCAGGGAAATGCTCCAGAACGAGCTTGCCATCGAGGTCGAACAGTCCCTCGATCCGATGACGGCTGTGGCGATGGGCGCTGCGATTTTCGCCGAGAGCCGGGTTTGGGACGACGATCAATCCACCCGGAAGGTCTCGCGATCACGGGAGGAAGTCAGCGGAGACATCAATCTGATGTTTGACTTCCCCACGCGCGTAACGACCACGACGGCAAAGCTAAGTGTGAAGCCGAGCGAGAACGATACCGGCCGATACTGGATCGAAGTCACCGACGAAAGCGGCGGCACCACTGGAAGAACCGCGATCGACGGCCCTCTCCGCCTGACCCTTAACCTCAGGCATGACGGGGACAACAAGTTCAAAGTCGTGGTCACTGGCCGCGATGGATTGCCGATCGCAGCCCTCTCACGGCAGATCACGGTTGCCAGAGCACCCGCGAGTGCGGCCAGCATCCCGATGACCTATACGCTCGCGGTCAAGACCCAGGTGGGAACCGTGGGGTATGAACGCAACAGGCTCATGCCACTTGTCGCGAAGGGAACGCCTCTCCCGGCCGAAGGGAAGCAAAAATTCAGAGCAGGCAAGACGCTGCGGGGCGGCACCGACGATACGCTGAACTTCGAATTTTTCGATATGGCGACCGGGGTGGACGATCCCGAGAAGAACCTCCACATCGGCGACTTTAGGCTGCAGGCTTCGACGGATCTAAGCCGAGGCGAACGCATCTCGCGCGGATCCGAACTCATTGTCCATTGGAAAATGAGCGATAATGGAACGTTGAGTTTCGACGTCGAGATACCCGAGATCGGTCGTCTGATTGATGCCCCTGCCCTGTACTTCGTCGAAGGTGGCCATATCAATTTCGAAGGGGAGCAAGGATCTCAGGTCGCCACGTCGCTGCTTGCCAGAGCGGAAGAAGATCTCGAAGGGCTGGCCGAGCTGATATCGAACAAGTCCGGGGACATGAACGATCTTAAGAACCGCATCGAGGACCAGCATGCGGCGCTCGCCAACTCTGTCGATGCCGACACGCACCGATCAGTGACCGAGGAGGCTCGCAAGATCCGGCAGGAAGTCGCTCTTTTGAAGATAAACCCGGAGAACGTAGAACGGGTTCTCAACCGGGAGGTGGAATCAGCCGAAACCGATTTCGACGACATCCGATCGATGGCCGATGATGACGAGATCGAGCGTCATGAACGCCTACTGGTGACCGCGAGACGAAATATCCGGGAGGGCGACGTCGAGGCGGCACGCTTCGCACTTGACGAGATGCAGTCGGTTCGCTTCAAGATCGTCGCCAAACAGCCGGAATTCCTCGTAAGCGTGTTCAGCGAGATTGCGAACGAGGACTATCTGGCGGTCGACCAGTCGGTTCACCAGAACCTGGTCGAGCAGGGTTACCGCTGCATAGACGAAAACGATGTAGAAGGGCTTCGCTCGGTCATTCGCGGCTTGCTCAACAACAGGGTCACGCTCGAAGTCAGCGGAACGAAGATCGTCGAGTTGGCTCACCTGCTTGGGGGGTGAGAGTGGCTCGCCGCCCGCATTCCGCATCCATTCGGTTCACGGGGACGGTCCTATAGGACCGGGAGCGTCCTCAGAGACCTGCTCGCCCCTCTCCTTTTCACCGCCAGACGAGCGGCGCCATCTTGCCGTCTGCGATCGGCATGTCCGATTGTGCGCATGTCTTGCCCTTGTAGGTCATGCCTTTGGAAACGGGCTTTCCTTCGCCAGTAAGGCAAACGGCGGTCAGATCGTAGCCGGTGCTGTTGGTAGTGGTGCAGCCCGATACGGCAACCAGGGCAAGGGCGGCAAGGGCAATAGACTTCATGCTGGGAAACCTCGTAATAACTGATCCATGGCGGTTGATAGTTAGCAAATCGCGGAATCTCTTATCAACCACCGGTCAGTCTCAGGATACCTTTTCGCGCAGCCACGAGGCCAAACCAGCATCAAAGCACATGCGGGCCAGGCGCTCCGGACCGATCAGCGTTATGCCGTCCGCCTCTCCGTTCGCGGCGACATTGCCGGTATGCCAGACAAAAAACATGCGATCATACAGCTCAGCCTGTTCGAACCGCGCTACGTAGTCCCTCAGACTGGCAGTGTTGGCTTGGGATTTGATCTGAACGAAGGCGCGCTCTCCCGTCGTCGGCAACCGAAGCTCCAGGTCCACGGTCTTCTGAACGCGGCCGACGACACCGATGCGCCGCCAGCCGCTCGCCGAAAAGATCAGGTCGACGAGAAGCTCAAAATCCTGCCATGTCAAAAGCCGCATAAGGCCGACAATCGCCGCCAGCATCGCGCGTTCGGCTTCCTCGGCAGCCGCTAATTCCGGTGAAAGTTCGTCATTGAGCTTTCGCAGCAAGTACATCTGTTGTTTGACCTGGCAGATGGTCCCCTGAAACATCTGTACTTTGAGGAGGTGCCCGGAAATCCGGTCAGACGACAATGGGACGCCCCCAATGCTCTGCCCATGCCAGCCATCGACGGTAGCGCGGCGACGCGCATTGTCGTGCAAAATTTCGACGGCGCCGGTCGGTCTGCACCAGTAAAGGAGGCCGTTGGCGAAGGTGATGAACAGGCAACTCTCGTCTGCCTCGTAAAAGGCCCGTATCTGCTTCATGTCGCGGGTAGCGGTTCCCTGATCCCCGCGAATTGAGGTCCAGAAGTCCCGAACCTTCTCCCATTCGCCCGCAAGGCAATGGTCGTGCGGCGTTTCATGATATCCGAAGCGGAGTGTACCTGCTTTCAGACATTCGGACTCCCATTCGCCACCGCGCCCGAGCTTGATGTAAAAGGCGTCTTTCGCTGCAACCGTCATGAATACCCTTCCCTGCACCGTGCTCTGGCTCTTGAAGCTTCGTAAGGTTTCGAGCAGCGTGATGCGCTAAGGCTCGAAGCTCTTCCCCTTATCGTGGCTGTGTTGCTGGTCGTGGTCCATTTGCAGCCTGTTGGCCTGCTGGATGGAATCGACCCGAGATACAATGGATTGAGCGCGCGAAAAGCCGGCCGTGAACGCCTCGAGGCGTTCCGGCGTGGCTTTCGTAATGGCTTGAGCGAGGCGGTCCTGGTCGAGCTCAAGCGAGCCGGGGACGCCAAAGCGTTCGCGCACGTTGGTGATGAAGCCGCGCAGCTCGGCAAGCGCCGGTTCATGATTGGCAGCGCGCACGAGCGCGCCAAGATCATGGGCGGGTGCTCTTTCGATCCGGGCTGCGAGCTCGCGAGCCGCCGGCGACAGATCGTTGACCGGCTCGCTCATGAGAGCGCGGAAGCGCTCTTCATCGCGGGTGAGGTCCGCGATCAAGGAGCCGCGCACCTGGCCATAGTCATGGAGCGCTGCGACGGCGAGCGGAACGGCGGTCAGCGCCTTTTCGCGCACCGCGTCTTCGCGGCCGAAAAGGCTGCGGCTGCCATTGAGAGAGCCGAAGGCCTCCGGGTTCTGCCTGATGTCATGGGTGAACTCGGAAACTGGCCGTTGCTCGACCTCGATTCGTCGGCGAATCTCGGCCATGACGGCTTGCGGGTCTTGCCAGACCGCAGCAACCGCCGCCTCGAGGCGGCGGGTTGCCGCTTTGATGCCCGGCCGCGTCGCAAGGCAGGCAGCGACCGCGGCCTCGACGCTAGTCGGCCACTCGCGGACAGCCGCGATCAGCGGCGCGTTCGCCTGCTCCTGGGCGAGCTCGACCGCGCGCGGATTGGAAGCGATGAAGGAGAAATGCGCGCCGGTTGCAGGACGTGGGTCCGGCAGGTCGACGACATTGCCGATGATGATCGCGCCGTCGTCCCTCTGCATCATGAAGTTCGGGCCAGCCGCGCCGCTGAAGCGGCCGCTATAGTCCTGCCCGGGCTCGGTCGTCGCCATATAGACGGCATCCCATGCAGTGACATGGGGTGCCTGCGCGGGCCTGAATCGCTCAATGGCCTGCTGTGCGACCTCGAGCGCGTTGACGCGGTCGGGGTCGGTGATTTCTGCGAACATGCGGCGCATGGGCGCCAGGTCGCCGCGTTCGTGCGCGGCGACCGAGACGAACGTCATGCGTTCTTCGGAAATCACGCCGAATTCGAGCGGGTGCCCTGCCCTTTCGGCAAGGGCGGCGAAGAATTCACGCTGCATGCGGCCATTGCCTTCGCGGAAGGGGTGGATGGAATTGAGCCGCGCGAAGGCCTCGGCCGCTTGGCTCGCGAAAGTTTCGCGATCAAGGCCGCGAAGAAAGTCGCGGGATTCGAGATCCGACATGAGGCTTTGCAGGCCTTTGTCGATCTCATTGCCGATCGCGAAATCCTTGCCGCCGATCTTGTGCATGGATGGCATGACGGCCTCAGTGCCATCCTCGAAGGTGAAGGGCTGATGGCGCAGATGCCCGGCCCACTCGAACACGTCCTGGAAAAGGTGTTGGTGGATGGCCTGAAGATAGGTGGTGTCGAAAGTCGGTTCAGGGCCGAGACCACTTCGCAGTTCGAGCAACCGGACGGCGAGTATCGGATGCTCGGCCGCTTCTAGCGCCTCGTGTGTCTCTGCCCCGACCTTGTTTTTGAGGGTGATGCCGTCGGCAAGCGTGAACGACATCTATTTGATGCCGAGAATGGCCTTCACGCGCGGCATCATTTCATCAAGCTCGATCTCGCCGGCAATGTAGGCTTCGAAAATCGGCTGGCAGGCCGGGTTCGGGCGAAGGCCTTCCATGGCGTTCGAGCGGAAAGCGCTGCGCACCATCTTGCGGCGGCGCTCCACTTCCTCCGGAGTGATGGCCGGTGCCTTCGGCTTAACGGCAAGTGCCATGGCAAGTCTCCTTTTGCGGCATCAGCTTTAGGCTGCGGACAGCGCCCGCTCGACCGCTTCCGGCTCCTTCTCGATGACGGTGAGAAGGATACGGGACGGCGCGTCGATATTGGATCGGCCCTGTTCCCAATCGCGAACGCGGCCAGCGGAAAATCCGTAGCGGGCAGCGAATGCCTTTTGCGACAATCCGAGTTTCTGGCGGATGGCGCGAACGTCAACCTCTGCCGGAATATGAACACCATACTCCGCTGTTTCGGCCTCGCCCTTGGCATAAGCAAGAGCTTCCCGTGCGCCCTGCAAAATCCGCGATCCTGCCTTGCTCATTTTCGACTCCTGAGTTTCTTGACCTGTTTACTGACGCTCTCCCGCCATGCCTGGGGAAGGGCTGTCAAGATTTTGCGTAGCTCGTTGCGTTCGGCCTTCGAAAGGTTGGCCTGGGTATCCTTTCTGTAGATGTCGAGCAGGAACACCGGAATATCCTCGTCGGCATAGAACGTGATGATGCGGTAGCCACCGCTCTTTCCTTTGCCACGGCCACCGAACCGCAGCTTTCGGGCTCCACCTGTACCGGCCATGATATCGCCCGCGTCGGGATTTGACGCGAGGAAGGACACAATTTCGTTGCGCTCTTCCTCGGTCACGTTTTCATCCTTGGCGGATGCCAGATAGGCGGGCGTTTCAATGACCGTATGCATCGATGTTAGATACGGAATTTCCGCACCTACGTCAAGTGGAAAGTGCGGAAATTCCGTACTGTTTACCGGCTGGCTGCTATTTGATCCATCCAAGCCGCTCGCCAAGCGATGGCTCGTGCTTCTGGCCGGCTTCGGCCAGCATGGCGATCATATCGGCCTGTTTCAGGCCTGCAATCTCAAAGCCGCGCGTGCGGGCTTCCTCCACCAGGGACTCGAGCGTCGGAAACTCTTCCAGGAAGGTTCCAAGCCAGATTTCCGGCTCATCAAGCTCCGAATCCAGCGGAATGAAGCCTTGCAGGAAGAAGGTCCGCAACGGCCTGTCGTAGCCAATGATGGCTTCCGGATCGATCCGGCCGTTGTTGTGCAGGTTGACGTAGTAGCGGCTCATGGTTGTAGCTCCTGTTTCGTCTGCTACCTATAACAGGTCCAATTGTTCGGGTGGTTGCTGATCTTTCTTGGCCGCTCAAAGCCGGAACGCTGCGACAAGGGCCTGATTAGCCCGGTGGCATGCAAGGGCGTAGGCGACGATTTGCGCGACCAAATCGCGATCTCCTGCGCCGGCGCGCTTTGCCCTGCTCACAAATTCGTCTGCAAGCTCATCGTCTTCGGCGCCAACGTGCTTGGTGCCGACGATCCATGAAATCTGCCCGGTCGGCACTTCGATAGGCGGCTTGACCGGGAGCGCGGAAATCGAACCCTTGCGAGTGCTGGCTGCGGCTCCTGCTGCCTCTGCCTCGTATTGGGTCGGGAAATAAGCCATGACCAGCTTGCGGTGGTGCGCCTCCGGACCGGAGACAAAGGCAAGGCTTCCGTCCTCCTGGATGTAGAGGCACCAATCGGCGGCATTCCCGCCGAAAAAGGGATCGCCGTTGCCATAGAACTCCATGACCTGAAAAATCGCGGGGGTGCTCATGGTTTCGTCCCTCAAAGCAAGGCGAGTTGTTCGGCGGGTCGACCGGATGCGCGGGGAACCGGCTTCGCCTCGATGCGCTCACGCTCTGCCGCTCGGCGCTGGCGCGTTTCGGCAAAGTCGAAACAGACGATCTCGCAGATGATGGACGTATCCTTCCATTCATCCCGATAAAGTGCCGTATCGACGCCGGCACCCGTTCCCATTTCAAGGCCAGTCAGGTTCTCGAAATCGACGCCTCGGCCGCCTGTGCGGCGCTCAAAGCATTGCGAGCCGGAATATTTGAAGCTGGCGGACTGCTGCGGGATGATGAACGCGCCGTGATCGGCCAGTTCAGCGCCAATGTCGATGACATGGAATTCGAATTCCGGGCCGCAATAGCGCGGGCCGTTGCCGTTGCGACGAACGCGGCCGAACGGGGGGTTGCCTATGGCGAATTCGAACCGGCCCAGGTCGAGCTCTCGCCAGTCGAACACGTCGGCATTGATCCAACGGGCCTCGGGCAGGAGCTTGCGGCCGATCTCCACATAACGGGGATTGATCTCGACGCATGTGATATCGGCAAGCCGCGATCCCCAACGGCTGCGGTGATGGATGAAATAGCTGAGGACGCCGATACCGGCGCAAAGGTCGATGACGCGACCGCTGCCCCCATCAAGGGCGAAATCGGCGGCCAGACTCCACGGCGTGAAGAACGCGCCGGCGGCACCATTGATGAAATTGGCGCCCTCGTGCCAGTTCTGGAAAACGAAATCCTTTTCGTCCTCGGTGAGGTGGTCTTTGTTCAGGATGGCCTCTGCCTCGTTGTGGGCCTTGCGCTGCGCTTTGGTGAGTTTCGCCACGGTTGCTATCTCCTTTTCCCGCGGAACGCGGTTTTCCTGTCCCCGAGAGGGGCAGGAGCCCCGCTCCTGCTCCCGAGCAGTCGGCGATCCGACCGGAGAGAGGGGGGCAACAGGCAAAACCGGAGGGGGATCACCCGCCCGAAGGGACAGGTGAAAAGGATCCGCGCGCGTGCGCGCAGATCCTCGAGCCTGATCCTGCACAAGCGAGAGCGCGGAAGGACGGGGAGACCGGTTTTTCCTGTTGCGGGGGAGAGACCGGCGGCCGATCTCTCCCCCTCGAGGAGAAAGCTTCGCGGCGAGAGCCGCGGCCACTGCATGTTTCCTTAAATCGACCCCGATTTGAGGACAAAGACATGCAGCAATTCAAAGTGCTACAGCTCCTTTGCGCGTCTGATAAGACGCGCGGCGCTGTAGTGATGCGTCAGTCGGCCGTCACCCGGATTGGGCCGAAACGGACGCGGCGAGAGGCTTGACGAAGCAGGCAGAGGACGGGCTTGTGGAGCAAAAGACCGGGAACGCCCGTCGCGAAGGCTAGCGATCGGTGCGGCTGGTTCGGGGAGCCGGTTTGACCGGCGACTAGGACGCGGTGCCAAGGGCAGACGCTAGAGAACACGAAGAGCCGCCGTCTCCTATTTCCAAGTTCCAGAGACGACGGCCCGCTCCCTTATTTGCAATTTCGGGAAGCGTTCGCACCAAACACCGCGCACCAATCTGGCGCTTTCAAAATCGTGCTGTTTTGTCGAATTGTTGCTGTGAAGTGCACACAGCCCGTGCGCCCGATCGGCTCCGAGGAATCGAGCACCAAGCACAATGGACATTCTGGATTCCCATTGCTCCATTGCTGTGGGTTCATCGCGGGACTGAACATCAGGCTGCTCCACGACGTAGCAATGGGGGGTGAGATCCTGCCGCGCGCTGGGCGCTAAAGGCCGACGACGTTTCTTCCGCCCTCATATGGGCGTTCATGGTTGTCATAAGTGCCAAGGCATGCGAGCGGTCAGAGGCAGTTGTCGCACAAGGGGATTTCGGGATCCGTGGCCTCCCACCATCGCATCGGCCTGCCACAATGGAGGCATCTCGTTTCCGCCCGTGCCAGTTCCGCCAGTTCTGCACGACGCCGCGCTGCTTCTGTGGCTTCCTCTCGCAGTTTAATGGCATCGTCGCGGCGCTTTAATTCGGCCGCCCGCTCTTCGTCGGTAAAACCGCTCATACTATGCGCTCCCTTCCGTCTCGCTCCCTTCATCCAACTCATGGACCGGCAGGAAACCGTACTGCTCCAGCCACTCGCGAAGGATGAGGCGGATCATCTCTTCCCGCGTCATATCAAGTTCTTCGCAGGCGGCCGCGATCGCCGCCTCGACGTCATCATCGAAGGTCAATTGTTCAACCAATCTGCGTTATCCTGCCCGTCGATCATCACCAGGATCTCGTTCGCTTTTGTTTCGTCACCCCACTCGTCGACGTACTCGCATTGAGAATGAGCGCGGAGCGGCGTTCCGAACGCGTTGGGGGCGTCGTAGCTGATCACCATGCTGAACAAGACGGGCTTAACACTGCCTCGATCAAAATCCTGCAGCAGCTTCTCGCGATAATCAGCATCCTTGAAGGCCGACGACAGATATTCCGCATATCCGGCCCGATCCATTACCATGTCCTCAGAGTGGCTGATTTTGATGCGCTTATACCCGGAGGGGGACGGCAACCGAAATTTCAGGGCCGCCTCGCATGCGGTCACCAACTCGGAATCAAAGAAGGATTCAACGAAGTCGCAGCCCGACAGCGCCGGTAGGATGAGCAGCGCGAGGGCCACTTTCCGTGAGAGCTGTGCCATGCTTTCCCCTACGCACTACAACCGAGGGGTCGTAGGGTCTCACAGCACAGGTTGCAGTCAAGGATTAGGGGCGCCGCCCAAACGGAGTATTTGATTTCATTGCAAGCTTGGCCATGCTGAGAACAAACCAAGGAGGGGGCAGATGTCGAAATACGAGGGGCTGACGCAGCGACTTGCCAGAGAAAGGCTGAGAGAGATCATTCTCTCGTTCCTTGAGATCGAAACGGCCATAGGGGATAAGCTGCCAGCGAGCGCCAAGCGTCCACAGTATTGGGCGAATGCCAGCAAGTCAGAGCAGGTTCGCGGCGCCAATAAGGCAGCACGCGCGGCGGGTTATCGGAGCTTCCTCTTGGCGGGACAGGACAGGGTGCGCTTCGTTCGCGATTGAGGTAGCTGCCATGGCTTTTCTAAGCGACTTCCTCGACCAGGAAACGGTTCTCGGCCTGTTGGTTGGGATCGTCGTCGGATTGCTGGCGTACTTTGTGCTGTCAAAGTTCACTGGCGGTAGTCGACCAGCTAAGAGCAAATCAGCGGTCGAACAGCAATTCAGGAACGTCTTCGCCATCATGGATGAAGGCCGCCGGCTATCTCTGATCCGCTACTACATGGAGAAGTACGAGTGTGGGCGCGAGGACGCCATGCGACGAGCCGTCGAGGAGCGCCAACGCGATGCCAACAGGTGGTAGGCAAGGGGCTTCCGACCATCCCTGTTCCGAGGTCGTCAATGCTTGCTGTCGGACAGTGGAATGCCCCTTAGGTGAGCGAAAATGCCGAACCAGAATCGGTAGTCGGCCTCTCGACGATCGGTATATGCATCAAGCGCGCAATACGCCACGGCGGTCGTCGCGTCCTTTCCATAGAGTTCAATTGCAACCTCTATCGCCCTCTCTGGATCGAAATTGCCTGCAAAGACGCTTTTCATTTGATCACCCTCTCATGGCGCCTCGAGCTCTGGCGTGCGCGTGCCTCGCTCGGGGCTCTTCACTATATCCGTTCCTTAGCTTGTCTGGCGCATGAAACGCATTCCCTCATCGGTCCAAGAGATGGACGTACGGCTGCCCGCAAGCGGGCCGCCCAGGAGAACCGGGCTTGTGATCTCCACCAGGCCGTGATCGAGTAGAACGCGGAGCCTGCGCCACGGAAGATCGAATTCTTCGCCGCGTGCGATCAGAGCCATGTCCTCTTGCGCCTGCTCAGTTGCGTCCGCGGTCATCGTCGGCAGTTCTCTGATTGTGGTGGAATCCATCGCTACTGTACCTCGGTTTGTTCGGGAACCGCGCCGGCCGGGCTTTGTCACCGGGTCCGCCAGCGGCGAATTGCGTTGGCAAAGTCAGGCCCGGCGCTAAGCCCAAGCTGCGCCGACCACCGTAAAAATGGACACGCCTGCGACCCCACCGAAGACGCCACCGACTATGCCTGTCCCTGCGCCGATCAAGAAACCAACCAGCGCCCCTCCGATAATCCCTGCAATCCTTGCCTTCATGACTTCTCCCCCCTGCTCTCTTGGCTGTACCAAGTTTTGTCACCCTGCTGCTTTCCGCCGGTTTCGTTCGACTGTCCTTCGACCCTCCTCGACCTAGCCCGACGCTCGGAGGAATTGGACGGCGGAACCCGCAAGGATTGCCGGCGCGAGCAGAGGTGAAAGGATAAGGGCGAGCGGAAAGATGAGGCAATAGCTTGTCCTGGATGAGAGGAAGGGTTTTCGCATCCAGGCGGCCAAGATGGTTGTGATTTGGCCGGTGAACATCGCCGCAAAGCAGAGCATGGCGATCGCGATCGGCGTGATGAGCGACCGGCCGAAATGACCTTGAATGAGGACAAAGAACAGCGTCGCGGCGATAAGGAGTCCGGCGAGCGCAGCGCGCCTCGCATAGATTCGCCGCGAAAGCGCAGGCGATAACAGAGCGCGGTATAGCGATTGCCACCCCTCCCCTGCCCTTGACGCGGCCATCAGCGCTTGGCGGCGACTTGCGCGGCTGCGCGAGCGCGAGGATCGATACCCTCATCGAGCTCCTTTTGCAGCGCGCCAAGAGCAAGTTCGATGACTTCGGCGATCGCGGAGCATTCGAGCCGATCGGCATAGTCGTAGATCATGTTGTTGGTCTCGACCCTGAGCTTGACGGCGAAAGGCGTATTGCGATTGGTGGTGCGCTTGCGGCCGCGCCGGCGAGGCTCGCCCTCGCCTTCTGTCTCGGCCGGCGCGGTTGCTGGCGCAGGTTTGGCAACCGCTGGCGCCTTGCGCGCAGCCGGTTCGGGTGCATGGCGGGTCTTGAAGCCGTTGTTTTCGGCGACCTTTTCGACGGCTGCCTTTGTTTGCGGATCGACCTTCTTGGGCTCTGGCCTGAACTCGTCGAGGTCGATGGTCAGACGCTCCTTGCTCATTGGCGCAGCTCCTTCAACAGTGCGATGACCTCGGCGACGAACATGGCGGCGTTTGCCCGGGCGTTTTCCAGGCTTGGAACCTGGTCGTCCGCGAGTTTTTCGAGCGTCTCGCCGAAATTGACGATACCCTTGAACGCCTCGCGTTCGACGATACGCGCTTCGAGGAACCGGATGCCGGCTTCTTCGAACTGCGTGCCGATATCGCGGGCGCTTCGCGTCACATAGGCCGCGGGTACGCGCGACCAGAAGACGCGGGCGGGCATTTCTTTGCCGCTGCTCCTGCCCTGGCGGACGATGAATTTGAGAGTCTTGGCGGCCTCGTCGGCATCGAGCTTTGACGGTTGCAGCGGGATCAGAATGAGATCGCTGGACGTGATCGCGTAGCCCGTGGATAGGTTCGCCGATCCTTCGAGATCCACGATCACGAAGCTGCTTTTTGCCGACTGCTCCTCGATCGTCTCGATGATGTTTTCCTCGGTAACGTCACCGATGATGGTCATTGATGGCGGGATGTTGGCGTCCTTGGCCCACTTCATAAGCGGCTGGTTGGGGTCTGCGTCTATCAGGCAGACAGAGGCGCCCTGCTCGGCAAGAACGGTTCCCAGGATCAGCGTACCGGTCGTTTTGCCGGCGCCGCCTTTAGTGGTCATCATCGAAACGACTGCCATTCGATCATCTTTCGTATGTAATGGATTATCTGTTGGGATTCGATCCCAAAGGCTATCGGAATCGGATGATGATCAATTTATATGCGAAGCGTGAACGAAATATAAACTTCAACGTTTCGTTTCGTTATCGTTTAATTATGGCTTACCTTAATCAAACCTATCGGAAACGTTTACCCTATAATGCCCTCTGTTGCGGGTGAGGTGACGACAAATCGCGTCACCTCGGGCAACGATCAAAAGTCGTGGATCACTTCGCCGTCGGCCTTATCGAGCATCTCGCCCAGGATATCGAATGCCCCAAGCTGATCCATCGAGACGTATTTGCTTCCGGGTCCGCACTTGACCAGGACTGTTACGGCGTCGTTCGCCGCGTGAGGTGAGCCCATTCTTAACGAGGGGCCGGTCGATCCAAGTGCCGGCGTATTCAATGCCGTGGCCGTATTTCTTCTGAGCAGCGCTTTCGAAAGTCGGGCAGTCATCTTCGGTGATACTCGGGTGGTACGTCACCCGGACTACCTTCTCACCCTCCGGCCACGCCGCGAATGTGACGGAAACCCGGTCTTCGTCTCTCACGTACATGATTTCCTTGACGGCACCCTTGGCCGCGCCCATCTCGATCTTGTTTCGTCTCAAGGCGATCTGTTCATCAAATGACGGCCCGCGAAGCTCCTGATAAATTGAGAAGCCCTTGTCCGTGAGAGCCTGGCTTACTACTGCTGGCGTAGCGCCAACCTGAATTCCAAAAACATCAAATTTTACGTCCTGCGCTACCGCGGGGCAGGACACGAGTGCGAACGCCGCGGCATATAACATCTTGTGCTTCATTGGCTTACCTTTCTTTACTCGGCCGGGGTCGTCACCAGCTTTGGGGTGATCTCGACTTGCCGGCTCAGGGTTGATCGAGAACGATATTACTGTGCCGGCTCAACTACTCTGGCCGGCTGCTCATCCACCAGCGTCGAATTGACCTCTTTGACGACACCAACGCTCATTGGGGCAGATGGGACGGGCATCGCAAACGAGGGGAGGGGGGTTCGGCGATACTCGAAACCGTAGTCCACGGCCTCACGATAGCGCCGTTGATAGAAGGCCGGACGTCGGACGCCTGCGAAGGTCGCCCGTATGGTCCTCAATGCGCTCGGCAGGCGGTATCCCGCTCGTTCGACGAGCCAGAAAACGCCAATGGCCGCTAGCAGCAACAAGGCGGTCCAGACCGCCAGGTGAACCGCCAGAAGCAGGAAGAAGAACACCAACCGCGCATCAAAGATCATAAGGCGCGGCTCGCGCATAGAGTCGCGCCAATGGATCCTCTTCTTGAAACGGTTGCCGTCGTCTGTTTCGGCCTTGGTCATCGGTTTGCGACCGAATTTTGCTGGCTCTGCACGTCAGGAACCCCCTGCATGAACAGAACGCCGATCGTGTAGCCGCTTCCGAGTTTCACGAGCGGTCCGCTTGGGGCCATATCCTCGATCTCGCTGGCGAGCTGGTCGCCGACACGGCCAGCGCCCGCATAAAGGGCGTCCTGTAGCTCGGCCTCGCGATCGACGACCGTGGTCGTGTTGCTTCCGATGATGACTTCCTGGGTCGGTCGGGACATGACCTCGCCCAGGCCGGAGATGAATGCGCCGGCAAGGCGCGGCCCGTAGCGGGCAAGCCAACGCTGATCGACGTCGGATTTGACGGCGATGGAGCCTTTGGCGCCATCGACAGCATATGCGGCGGTCGGGATCTCGTCGCCGTTCGGCATGACGATGCGATCGAATTCCACGATCAGGGCATTGGTGTTGCGGTTCTGCTGGAATGCTCCGATCAGACGAGCGCGATAAAGCGGGCCTCGCTGGAAGATCTCAGCAACGACGGGCCCGGGCGTGTCGGAATCGGACGCATTGACGGTTCGCGCGAAAATGATCTGGCCGGCCCGGATCAACATGTCCGAGCCATCAACCATGCCGCCATACCCTTGCAGGGCCGCCTGTTCGGCAGCCTGCTCTTCTGCAAGGCGCTGCTCTGGCGATTTGTAGAGCGTCTGGTTGAGAACGATGGTGTTGACCGATCCTTTCGGAGACCATTGCTGGACGAGGCCTGCGGCTTGACCACTCATGGCGGCTGCGAGGTTGTTGATGTCGCTGTAGTCGTCCGGCGTCATCTGACGCTGGCGATCAGGCGTTACGTGCTCAACGGCCTGTGTCGGCTGTGGGTTGGGGGGAGCGACTGGCCGTTGGCGGGGTAGGGGCTCTTTGGTCACGTCGCGAACATCATCGACATTACGCAGCGGTTCGTCCGGCGTTGGCAGGAAGCTTCCGCCGCTGTCAGCGGCCGATTGAGCCCCTTGCTGGTTCACCGTGTCGAGCGACTGCTGATAGCGTTCCGACTCGGCCTGTTGCTGGCCTGCTGGCGTCGCATCGACATTGGGAGCGCGCGAAAGCCGGGATGCCGACAATTCGTTCTTGCTCAGCATCGAATAAGCGACATAGCCCACAACCGACGCCAGCAAGCCGATGACGACAAATGTCTGGATCGATTGGCCGCGCTTGCGCGAGGAACGGTTGACGGTAGCGGCCTCGGCAAGCTCGGGCGCTGCGTCTTCGCGTTCCGGCGCCCGATTCTTGGCGTTGTCGTCGTTCGTGTCACTCACTGCGAGATCCTCACTCTGGAAATGGTGCCATTTCGCGAGACGAGCGCGACAGGCGTCGGTTTCAGGCGGTAGGCATGGACGGCACCCGGCCCCGTCAGGGCAGAATTCCAGGACGGCGAAATCAGAGTGTTCGCCGTTCGGATGTAGAGATCGCCCTTATAGGTCCAGGCCTCGACTTCCGGATCGGAAGAACGCAGCGAGATCGCTCCATCGGGCAGATCGGCCCCTTGGGCGAATGACATCATGATTTTGTCGGATGGCGGCGTCTTCGTCGCAACCGTCGTGGGCGATATCTCGGCGTTCGGACCGAAAGCTTCGACCGTGATGTCCCTGCGGAAATGGGTCCTGCTGTCGTTCGTCTCGAGATTGATGACGATCGGGCGATCTTCCTCGACGAGAGAGATGATCAGGTTCGAATAGCCGTGAGAGACGAGCGGCGTGACCGCGAGCTGGTTCGATCCTTCCTGCAGGGCATAGACCTGGAAGGAATCCGCCCGTCCGACGACATAGCTGGCGATAGGCCATGCCTTGCCGGTTCGGTCATAGAAGGCCATGACCGAAACGGTATTGGGCGTCGTGTACAGCGTTTGGAGCGGCTGGTTCGACTTCAACGACATGCGCAAGGAATCCGAGATCGGCGTCGCGCGGACGCCGTTCGGGGGCATGGCTGCGGCCTTCTGGCTGTCATCGATCCGCTTGCGATAGTCCCGAATGAGTTCGGGGGACATCGGCATGACGGATTGGACGGTTGCCCCGTAAGCGGTGATCTCTTCCGGCGTCAAGGGCCTGTCCAGTTCGGAAAGGGACTGCAGCAAGCGGCGTGCGCCGATGATCGGCACGTTCGGCGCCAGCCGCGGTTGACGCTGATCGGCCTGATTTGGGTCTGCTTCGCCGAACTTCGAAGGGGCAGGCTGGCCCTGCATCGCAGGCTGCTGGCTCTCTGCGGCCTGGGGAGGTTGCTGCGCGGGCTGCTCCGGCAGTTCGGCCGAGGTGTCCGGCTGAGGAGGCGCGTAGGCCGGAGCTTGCTGCGCAGCCTGTTGCGCCAGCGCCGACCCGCTCAAGGCCAAGAGGAAAGCGAAATTGACGGCCAGTGTTCTCATCAAGCACCTCCGGGGGCCGCGAGGAAGCGCGAAATGGCCGCGCCACGCGGATGCTCATAGCTCTGCAAGCGTTGCAAAGTGACCGTGACCATTAGGTTCTGGCCCGTCACTTCCGACGCGGACTGGTAGGTTACACGCACCGGCATCTGGACGATCCATTCGTAGATGCCGGTGGAACCGACGCCTTCGCGCACGATGACGGCGCGCTGCGCGATTGCCGTCGTATTGAGACGGCGGTTTTTCACGAGATCGAGGGTGCCGGATTTCTGGACGGCGTCGACAAACGAGTTCCATCCTTGCGGCTTGGTGAAATACTGCTGCGCGTCTTGGAAATCCTGCTGATAGGTCGCGAAGGAGTAGGTGAAGGAGCGCGTGACCGCTTCAGCGGCATAGGTCGTGATCTCGGCCGCACTCAAATGCGGCTGATCAAGCGGAATAAGAGGCTGTATGCGCCCGTCGGCCGTCATCGCGAAATAGCGCGGCTCCGGCTTTGTCAGTGCAAGGCTGACGGCCGCAAGGACCGCGATCGCTGCGACGACGAGCAGTGCAAGGGCGATAATGCTCATGCGCCTATAGGCCGTCCGGTAAACGTCGGCCCGCATGAGAACGGTTTCGATCTGACCGTATTCGATGTGTTTGGTCATTGCGCGCCAGCTCCGGTGGAAGCGGCCGTATTCGCTGGCTGAGCATCGGGAAGAGCAGATGCCAGTTGTGCATCGGTTAGCGACCCGAATGCGAACTGCGCGCCGTGCTTGGAGCGATAGAGATAGAAGGGAACGCCCGGTGCGCCGTTGGATCGCATCCACAACACGTTGCGGCGTAGGCCTTCGGTGACCCGTGGATCAAATTGCTTCGGATCGACTTTTGGCGCCGGTTTGCCGGAACCGATGACTGATCGGGTTTGCTCGAGGAGCGTCGTGGCGATGTCGTCCTGGTGCATGATCGAAGCGGCGATGTCGAAAGCCTCGGCCGACAGGATCGGGGTGAGGATCACGCGCAAGTCGATGCTGTTATCCTTGATGCGGGGCATCAGATGGTCGAACGACCAGGCGCAATGCGGGCATGTCGGATCAACGAAGACATAGACGAGCGGTGAACCGGGCTTTGGCGTGTTGACCGGAAACCACATCGAAAAGTCCTGGGCCTGCTGGATGAGCTGCTCGACGCTCGATGCTTTTGGGACATCGGTCACGTTTTGCGATCCGACCGAAGCAAGCTGCTGTGGAGCGGCCGGGGACTGTGCCGCCTGCTGCACAGACTGTTGGGTGGTCGCCGGCCGGGCCTGGGAGGTGGAACCGGCCGGCGGAGGACTGATCGCCACGGTCGCGTTGGGCTGCGCGGGAAGATTGGGCGATTCAGTCGTGTTGCTGGCTGCTTGCAGGGCCGACGCGGGCTGGCTGGAAGTGGCAGCCACGGGCGCCGGATCGAAAGAAGACCCCTCGGGTTTGACCGTCGGCACGGTTGCCAGAAGCGCGGCCGATATGTCCTCGCCGGATGGACCTACGATCCGACCGTAGATCGTCAGGCCGTCAGGCGTGGTCAACGCGACCTGTTGACCGCCGTCCGGCGTGGGGACCGCCCAGGCGTTCATGCCGGCGATCTGCATCAGCGGACGGACCTTCGAAGCATCCTTGAAAAGCACCTGATTGGCGTAGGGCGACGACGTGACGGTGCAGCCCACGAAACCTTGCTGCCACAAATTCAGCTCGGCCTTGGCCGGGATGACCGTGGGAAAAATCGCGCATGACGCCAGGAGGATTTTGCGGGCCTTCATTGCCGGTTTTCCTTTTGCTGTATGTTGCAATTTGGCCTGAATATGCCATAAGGAATCCCACTGTCACCCCCTGGCGGTCTCAATCGCTGATTGATTCTCGCACCTGTTGCCAAAAGTACACTAAAAGAAAACCCATGGGAATTTACGGCTTGAAACGTAACTTTAAAACTCTTCCCACCGACGATAGCGGGCTTGGTATGTTTACTAGAGTAATATTCGTTGGCGCGATATTCGCTCTAGTTGGCGGAGGCGTGTACTATACCAATGCAAACGCCTCCGGCGAAACACCTTCCCGTATTGCGACTGATGCCACCGCGGCACAACAACTGAAACGTGAGATAGGTTCATTGCGTAAAGAGCTATACAATTTGCGTGTGGACAACGCCTCGTTGCGCTCCGAAATTACGACTTTGACATCGCAAAATGGCGTCGTTGACGTGATTATCGGTCATTTGCGCGAGCTGAAAGCGCAGGACCAGGCGATTCTCGGCATGATCCAACCGGCCTCAAACGGTCACTCGCTCGAACAGGATGAATCCGGTTCAGAGATGGCCGAAGACGAGATTCAAGGGACCGCCAGACACCAGATCGTCACCCCGAAAAACAAGGCCGCGCCGCTGCCTTCGCCCCGCCCGGAAAAGGTGGTGGAGGCGGAGTCCGCCAAAGACGCACCGACGGAATAGGGCAAGGGGTGAGGCGTGGGCGGCAATGGCAATGCACTGAACGGACTGGTCGGCCTCGTCGAGCGGCTTGCTGACCTGGTCCCGCCGGCCCAGGCGCTCGTCGTCGCCGCGTGCTTCATCCTGGGCGTTATCCTCGCCATCTTGGCGCTGCAGGGCTTTGCAACCGCAAGCGAGCGGTCTCAGTCGGGACAGTTTCGGGGTCCGAACGATTACGGGCCGTGGGTGCCGACGGTGACGCTGATCATAGCGGTGTTGCTGGTCTCATTGTCGCAAACCATCTCCGCTTTCCTCGTGTCGTTCTTTCAGGTGGACGAGACGGTCGCCGCTTCTGAAGTTTTCGCCTACGCGCCCGAAATGCTCGCGCCGCTCGATCATGAGCAAGCGCGCTCGGTGATTATCGCGCTTTTGCGGGTGGTGCAGTTCATCGGACTGCTCGGCTTCATCCGCGGTCTTCTTTTGCTGAACAAGTCGGTCCAGTGGCCGGCGCCGGGCCTTGTGGCCTTCGGCACAACCCATGTCATCGGGGGAGTGTTCGCGATGAATATCGTGATGTTCCTCGGGATGATCGAAGAGCTCGTGCTCGGATAGGAGAGAAGGAAGCACTCATGAAAAAAGCATGGATTCAAACGGCAACGATCCTTGCCGGAACGCTAGCCTACCAGTCGGTTGCATTGGCGCAGTCGAGCGGCGGCCTTGGCGACATCTTGACCAATGTCCGCAACGACACGCTCGGGCCGGCCGGCGACTTCATCGGCGCAGGTTCGTTCATCCTGGGCCTGATCGCCGCCATCACGGCGGTCTACAAGCTGGTCCAGAACAACCGGAATCCGCACGATCCCAGCTCGAGCCCGAAGCAGGCGCTCGTTTGGGGAACGGTTGCGGCCTGCCTGATTGCAATTCCGGAATTTCTCGGCATGGGCGTTACGACCTTCTTCGGCTCGGGGGCCGATACGACGTCGGTTGATGGCACGCTGAGGTCGATCAACTGATGTTGGGCGGGATCGGATTGCTTGACTCGCTGGCGGCTGTCATCGGCCGATCAGCGCTCAGAAAGTCGCTGGACGGCTATTGCCGGCTCGTGACTTCGGAGGGCGAGAACACGCTTGTTGCCGACGATGGCTCGTTGGTGACCATGTTCCGGCTCGAAGGCTTCCGGTCCATGCCGGGCGAGAAAGAGATCAGCAAGGCGGTGACCGATCTCCGCCTTGCTTTCAGCTCTCAATTGGGGGCACCCGGCTACACGCTTCAATTCTGGTTCGGCCATACGCCGGACCTGGGAGCTGCCGACATCAACCGTGCCCTGGCTGTCACCGAAGGCGTGGCGGCCGATACGGGTCTCGACATTCACGACCTGATCGACGAGCGCCGGCAACTGTTGCCGCAACGTCTGACGGGAGAGCGCTGCTTCACCGCGCTTTGGTCGCGCCCGACCCTGCTGACCCGGCAGGAAATCAAGACAAGCTCAGAAAAGGCGAGGCGCGATGCGCGGGGCGCTCCGCCAATGCGCCATGCGCAGTGGCCGTCATTGGCGATCGACGCCCTGATGACGCGACACCGGTCCTTCGGCGAAGCACTGGTGAGGGAATCGAACATTGTCGGGATAGAGATCGAACCCTTGAAGGTTCACGAGGCGCTTGCTGAGATCAAGGGCGTCCTCAATCCCGAATATCTGATCGCCGGCGAACGCTGGAAAGCGATCCTGCCGGGCGATTTTGCCCGCGCCAGGATGCCGAAGACGGCAAGGGAGCTGAAAAAGACCGATGTGTCGAACATGCTCTGGCCGCTTCTGGCCCGCCAGCTCATCAGCGAGCATGGCGAGGTGATCGACCAGACGACGGTACAGCTTGGCGAGACCGCCTTTTCGGGTTTCGACATTTCGCTCGGACCAGAGGTCGTCGTTCAATTCAACGAGCTGATCCGGCGCGTTCTCGACAGCAATCAACGCATCTCCTGGCGCGTGTCGATGCTGATCGATTCCGGAGGTTTCCAGGGCCAGGCGTTCAAGGAAACCTATACGAACATGATGACGTGGACGGCCCCGATCCACAATTCGCGGATCAGGGCGGCCTTTGAGAAGCTGCGTCGCGACGACGGCGCGGCTGACACGGTTGTTCGTTGGCGCTGCTCCTTCGCGGCCTGGGCGCCGAAGACGCAGATGGAGCTCCTGCAGCGGCATGTCGCCACGTTGCGGCGAACGGTAGAGCGTTGGGGCAACTGCCAGACGGACGCATTGGTTGGGGATCCGGTCCAATGCGTCATGTCCTCGACCTTGGCGCTCAACGCGCAATCGACAGCGCCGGCGGCCGCCGCAAGTCTGGCCGATGCGTTCGCGCTCGCTCCGATCGCGCGTCCTGCGAGCCCATGGCAACTTGGTTCCGTCATGTTTCGAACGAAGGACGGTAAGCTGTGGCCTTATCAGCCGGGTTCTTCGAAGCAATTGGGGTGGGTGGACCTGATCGTAGGCACACCGGGTTCCGGCAAATCCGTTCTCATGAATTCGATCAATCTCGGCGTGGCGCTTTCGCGCCAGTCGGGCCGGAGCCGATCGAATGAAGGGCTATTGCCGCGCATTTCGATTATCGATATCGGCCCGTCTTCCTCTGGCTTGATCAGCCTTATTCGGGACGCGCTGCCCGTCCATCGTCGGCACGAGGCGGTGTTCCACCGGCTGAAGATGTCGGAACAGTATTCGGTCAATCCTTTTGACCTGCAACTGTGCATGCGCACGCCGTTCGAATACGAGCGTGCTTACCTCGTCAATCTGTGCTGCCTGATTTGCACGCCGGACGGCGAGGAGGCGACTTACGACGGCATTAGCGCCCTTGCCGGCGCGACGATCGACGAAGCCTATAAGTTCTTCAGCGACAGCCGCTCACCGAAGCGTTACGCCCGTTCGGACTCGTTCGAGGTCGATGCGGCACTCGACGAGCTCGGTTTTGATATCGATACGGCGACGACCTGGTACGAGATCACCGATTTTCTGTTCTCGAAGGGCAAATATCATGAGGCGGCATTAGCACAGCGCTACGCTGTGCCGACGCTACCTGACCTCGTGAACATCTCGAACTCGGAGATCGTGCGCGAACCGTTCCGCGACATGAAGGTGCCGACCGGCGAGGATGTGCTGAAGGCTTTCCAGCGCATGTTGACAGCGGCCTGCCGCGACTATCCGATCCTTGACGGCCGACGCGGTTCGATGTGTCGAACGCCCGCATCATCGCCTTCGATCTCGCCGGCGTGACGGCGAAGAGCGGTCCGCAAGCGAAGCGTCAGACCGCCATCATGTACATGCTGGCGCGTCACGCGCTGACGTCGGACTTTTGGATGGATGCCGACGAAGTGCGCGCACTGGATCTCACCGATGATGTTCGCGCCTATCACCTCCAGCGGATCGAAAATAACCGCCAGATGCCGAAACGGCTCTGCTTCGACGAATATCACCTGACGGGCGGGCTCGGCATTCGCGATCAGGTAATCCAGGACGTTCGCGTTGGCCGCAAGGCCGGCGTCCAGATCTCGCTTGCCTCTCAGCTCCTCGAGGACTTCGACCCTAGCGTCCAGAAGCTCGCGAACAGTTTCTGGTTCTGCAACGTGCCGACGGAAGATTCCATTCGTCAGATTGCATCGACCTACAACCTGACGCCCTCGATCATGGACGTCATGCGAGGTCTTCGCGGGCCAATAGAAGGGGAGGGGGCGCCACTGTTGGCGATGCTCAATCTCAAGTCGGGAACCTACGTCCAGCATGTGTTCAACCAGCTTGGCCCAATCGAGATTTGGGCGCTTTCGACCACGGCTGAAGATACCTCGCTTCGCACAATGCTCTACGAGGCCCTTGGGTCCAAGGCGGCGCGACGGTTGCTTGCGCGCCGCTTTCCCTCTGGATCGGCCAAGGAGACGATCGAACGCCGTCTTGCCGACATGGAGGACCGGGGCGTGGCGATCGATGACAAGGTTCGCGGCAATGCCATTCGCCAGCTTGCCGATGAGCTGATCAAGGAGGCTTCATGACACGAAAAACGAAAACGACGCTCCCGCCGATCGTCTTTGATCTTCTTCGCAACACAGGAATGCCGGCGGTTGCTGCACTGCTCGCCGTCAGCATGTATGCGCCGGCTATAGCGCAATCGCCCACTGATCAGATCGTCACGGAAACGATCGATTTCGAGACAACGGACGCAGACGCAACGGCCACGGCCCGGAAGATGTATGGCCGGGAATACAGGGTCGTGCAGGCAAACCGCATCTGGCTCGAGGAGCCCACGGATGGCTATGACCAGATCGTCGTTCGCCTGGGCGAAGCGCGTGGCTGCGCGACGGGCTGCTACGTGGCGGCCCTCTATTACGACGACAAGCAATGGCTCGAAGTCTGGCGGATGCCGGGCAAAACTGTTGGGCTTGGTGCGGTCGGTGTAACCGGGATGAAGCCGATCTTTGACGGCCGGCGCCTTTGGCAATGGTCGGGAACGGCGTACATGGCACAACCGGTCCCGCAGGAGCGGAAGAGCCGGACACCCACGGAGGAGGAATTGAAGGCGGCCACTCGAGCCCTCAAGGAGCGCTTCAAAGGTGGCTACGAACCGCTCGAACCATCGAATGTGTCTGCTCAAGACATCAATCTGAAATCCGGCGATGAAGCTGCGATTTTGATAAGCTCAACCTACTATTGCGGCAATTCGGCCTGCCCGGTTGTCTTCCTCGACGGCAAGAAACAGGTCATCGACGTCGTCCTTGCCTGGGGGCCGGATTTCTCTGTTATCGACGAGCGAGACGAGAACGATCGCCGCATGGTCGAGGTCGCGACGCGGGATGGCGTTGCGACCTATTCGCTCGGCGAGAAAGAGCCCCGATCGGTGATTGAACCGATGAAGATCACCATTGCGGGGCAGAAGCGATGAAGAGATTAGTGGTCGCCTTTTCATTGTTTTTGCCGATCGGGGCGAAGGCTGACTACAACAGCAACACCGCGAAGCTCGAAGGTGGCGATTCCTATTCGATCTTTAACGGCAATGGCGGGAGTGCTGTCGGCAAGTACCAGATCACTGCCGGCACCTGGAACCAGCTCGGCTATTTCCAATACGACGGAAGCGGACCCAAAGGCGATTGGCGCAATTATTACGCCACCGACAAAGCCAAATCGGCTGGCGTCAATAGCCTGAACGACCTTCGCTATTCGAACGCCGGGGCTTCGTTGCAGGACCGGGCGAACTATGAGCTTGCCGAACGAAACTGGTCTTCGATGAGCAGCGAAACCCGCGGTCTGGTCGGTCAGACGATCAACGGCGTAGAAATCACCCAGGACGGGTTGCTTGGTGCTGCGCATTTCCTCGGCGCCGGCGCTCTGAACGATTGGGTCGCCAGTGGTTTCGATCCGAGCGTGCTTCCTGCCTCCTATCTGAGCGCGAACGGTTTCTCGTCCTATGCCGAACTGCAGGAACACTTGCTCAAGCGCATGGCTGCGATGAACGGCCAATCCTTCGCCGGTCTTGACGGAACTGGCGGCCTTGGCGGCGACGTCGGTGGCGGCATGTACGACCAGACCGAAGGCTTCCCCGGAATCGGCACGAAACGGCCGGTTCTGATTCGAGAAATCCCACCATTCCAAGGGGAGAAGGCAACGCTATGAGGACCCTCCGACAACTGGCAATTTGCGCCGTGAGCGGCCTGGCTCTTGCAGCCGCGGCCGTTCCGGCTCAGGCGGACCAGATCGAACAGCTTTTCAAAACAGAAGGGAAGGGCTGCATCGACACGGTGAAGGTCAACCTTGTCGATGCGATCCGTGCCGGCATCGACAAGGAAGTGGAGCGTCACGAGGCGGCTCTGCAGAAGCCGCCGGCGCTCGACCAGCTCGGATGTCTCGACAATCTGTTCAACGTCAATCTCGACTTTGCAATCCAAGTGCCGGACCTCACCAGCCTCTTCAATTCGGCCACGTCGAACGCGGAGCAACAAATTTGCTCCTACGCGCAGGATGCGTGGAACAAGGTGACGGAACCGCTTCAATCGGCGCTGCAGTTGCCCTCGTTCGACTCCCTGCAGTTGCCGGGCGGCATGGGCGGCGGATCGGTCCCGACGCTCGACTACAACTACAAAGGTGGTTCGCTGAACCTGCAGCAGCCGTCGGTCAACAATTCCGGCCGGCGCGAGAATGACGGCTCGCTGCTTAACGAACTTTACAACGATCTCTATGGACCGGGAGGCCTGTGATGAAGGCAATCATAAAATCGCTCCTGTTTGCCGGGACCGCATTGGTCAGCCTTTCCGCGGGGAGCGACGCGTTTGCTTCTGGCTGCAATTGCGGGACCGTTCGCAACATCGTCCAACGCGCCCAGGAGAACATCAACACCCATACCACGGATGTCGGCAATCAGATTGCACAGACCATCCTCAAGGGGGTTGCGCAGTTAAGCGCCTATCAGAACCGCGCGATCGAAGCCAATTCGCGCACGCAGGAAGCTGCGCAACTCTCCGAGACCATCAGAGAGAGGCAGAAGGCGAGAGCTGCTGCCGAAGGAGGCCGGTATGACCCGGCGACATCGGCCTGCCTGGATCTCTCGGGCATCTTCACCATGGGAAAAGCGGGGCAGGGGGCTGCCGGCTACGGCGGCAATGACGTTGCAAACGCGTCCCGCAACTGGTCATACGGCAACGAAGATATCGGCAAACCCGTAATGGAGGGCGGCCTGGCCGTCGCCAATGCGATCGTTTCCGATCGCGACGCACTGCGCAACGTTGGGGGTCTCGCCGATCCGACCTCGGATGTTCGCCTCCTGACCGACGCGATCACGCTCGATACATCGGACGGCGACATATCAAAGGCCTACGTCCGGATGATCAACAACATGGTCGATCCGATCCCGCCGAAGCCGATCACACAAGTGGAATTGAAGACGCCAGCGGGCCGTGCGCAGGTAGCCGCACGCCAGGTCGATGCTACGCGTCGTTCGGCCGCCCACGCGGTCTACAGCTATCTCGGTGACATCGCCGCTCCGACCGGCGGTCAGCAGCTCGCCGAATGGGCGAAGAAAGCCGTGACGGAATCCTATCCGTTTGAGGTCGGCGACCACGTTTCGGAGTTGCAGGCGGTCGATATTTTCGTCCGCTCGCGTTTCGCCAATCCCGAGTGGCACCAGGAACTGGCGGGCATGTCGCCGGAGGCCGTACAGCGCGAACAGTTGCTGGCTCAAGCGCTCAATCTTCATGTCGATTGGATGCGGTTCAATCTGGAACGCCGGCAGGCGGCCGCCATTGCCGCGTTGCTATCGAACAGCCTCGACGAGCGCGACAGTCGCACGACCATCACGACGGCGAACGCGCAATGAGTGAGAAGGGCCGCATTCGCCGGTTTGCAGCCTGGAACACCAAGCGCCTGTTCGGTGCGAGGATATTCTTCGATGCCGCTTCTCATGCCGCAACTGATGCGGTTGATAATGTTCAGAACACGATCGACGAGCTGCGGCCGAAGGGCCGGTTGCGGGCGCGAAGTTTCGGCGATCGCTACCGGGACGGTGGCATAGAGCGTTTCAAGGAGCTGAGCCGCGATCTCGAGGTGACCGAGATCGAAGCGGCGCTCGCGGCCTGGGACCGAGATTCGAGCATCTACATGATCACGGGATGTGCCGCACTCGGCGCGATCCCCGTGCTGTATCTGCTCGGCCATCGTTCCTTCTACCTCCTGATTGGCGGGTGCATTCTCGCCATGATCGCCTTTGCTCTCTCCATGAAGGCGGATTTCCGCGCGTGGCAGATTCGACAGGGCCGTGTCGGATCGGTTCGCGACTATTTCAACGACCGTCTGCCTTCCAATATGCAGATCCTTTCCAAGGACGAATGACATGAACCGGGTAGGGCTCCTCGCGCTTTCTTGGATGATTTCGGCAAGTGTCGCACGTGCCGACGACATCAACATTGCCGACATCATCAAGGGCGAGGGCGATACCCGGTCCAACTCCTTCCTGAACATGATCTTCGGGCCGCTCTTCGCCGGCCCGAATGAAGAAACCCTCGTTTCGTCGCTGATTGCCAACTTCAACGTCCTGTTCTTCGCTGTCGCGGCGGTCCTTTTCATCTACAACATCGTGGTCGGCGTCACGGAATCGGCCCATGAGGGCGAAATTCTCGGACGCCGGCATTCTGCGATGTGGGTTCCGCTGCGGACCATTCTGGCAGTCGGCGCCCTGGTTCCCATGCCGACGGGCTACAACGCCGCTCAGCATGCAATCGCCTACATGGTCAACGTCAGCACGGCGACGGCCTCGTTCTTCTGGAACGAGACGGTAGACCTGATCGTCGAACAGCGGATCCCCGTTGTCGGCGGCGACTATGACGCGCTCGATGGTCAATTCCTGCAAGCCTTGTGGCGCATGGAACTCTGCCAGGCCGTCTACAATCTTGAGGTTTCCAAGGGCGGCGACGGCCTCGATGGCATAGCGCGCGGCCCTTGGCAGACCGTTTCGGGCATCCGGCAGATGGCCTACAGCCTGCCGAACTCCTACGGCGCTTGCGGCATGGTCAGCCTGCCCGGGCAGACGACAGGCTTTCAGCGCCTCGCCGAAGCGGCCGGGAAGACCTACGACGATTACATCAAGGACATGGAAACGGCGGTCTCCCAAACGGCTGACAGTTTTACGGGAACCGCGGCGCAGCTTGCACAGGCCGTCAGCAAGCGCCAGGCACTTCCGGCTTATCGAAACCTTCGGGAAGACCTCAAGAGCTGGCGGGCAAAGCACGCTGCTATCCTCAAGCAATATATCGGCGAGGATAAGCTGCAGAAGGCCGGCAAGGACATCACCGAGGCAGACGAGCCGCTGCAGGTGACGCCTGTCGGCGACGAACAGAGCGTCGCTCTCGCCGGCAACCTGAAGAATGGCGGCTGGCTCCAGGCCGGCTTCTATTATCAGTTGATTGCCCGTCTGTCGGCCGATTCCAACGCTGTGGCGACGGCCTTGCCGAAAGCCACCCCAGGCGGTGCGATCGGCGCGGCTTCCAATCCGAGTGGCAACGTCCACAACGCGATTGCGTCGCAATATGCCGACAACAACTGGTATCTGCTCGGCTCGGCCGACGGCGACGCCAAGAAATTCCTCGACCAGATCTCCGCGACCTACAATGGCACGGTCGAATGGTGGAACGAGAGCGTTGCCCGCAGCGGCATCAAGGCCTTCGTCAACGAGCGTGTCGCCTTCGCCGATAGCGGCGGCGACATTTCGGACTGGATGCCCTCGGCCGGTACGCTTTATGAAGCGCTCGAATTCCTGAACCCGACGCGGGCGACCAATGATCCGATGATCGGTCTTGTAACATTCGGAACGCAGGTCACGTTCTACGTTTCGGCCGCGATAATCGCGCTCTCGGTGCTGGCAGTTGTACCCTATGTCGGCAACGGTATCGCCGTGCTTTCGAATTTTGTGGGCTGGATCATCAGTGGCATCGGCGCGGTCGGAATGTTCCTCGCATTCGTGCTGCCGATGGTCCCGATGGTGACATGGGTCATCGGGATCGGGGCATTCTTCCTGCTCGTCATGGAAGCAATCTTTGCCGCCCCGCTATGGGCGATCGCGCACCTCTCGATGGAAGGGAAGGGCATGGGTGGCGAGCAAGCCCGTCGAGGCTATGTGATGGTCCTGGCGCTGACGCTGACGCCCGTCCTCATGCTGTTTGGGCTGCTGCTCGGAATGATCCTGTTCCGTATCATGGGCGTTTTGATCAACGGCGGGCTCTATTATGCGCTGACTTCGGCCCAAGCACTCGTGGGCGACAGCCATGTAAGCCTCGCCTGGTTCCTCGGTATCTTCGTCGTGATGATTTTCATGGCAGCGGTCTACCTCGTCATCATCGAGCGCTCGTTCTCGCTGATCGCCGAATTCCCTGGCAGGATCTTCCGCTGGTTCGATCACATCGGCGACGATCTCGATGCTCATACGGCAATGCGAACCAATGCAGCGGCGCTGGGTATGGCGAATCACATGGGACGGTCTATTGAGGGGGCAAAACCGATGATGCTTCCGAAGCCGACACAGAAAACGTCTTAGAACCTGCGGTAGCAAGAGGTTTTCCCATGATTGAATTTGGTGTAGCGTTAGTCTAATGCTCACCGCGGCACGAAAGGGGCCGGATATGACACTGCCGAAATATCTGCGTCCAATTCGTGACCTTGAGGCGCATAAGCTGTCCGCAACGGAAAAGGCCGTGCGAATGGTGATCTTCACACCATTCCTGATCCTCTTTTCAATGCCGCGTGGTGTTCTTTTCGCCCTGCCATTGGGATTGATCTTCGCCTTCCAGCTCCTGCCGGTCGGAATCGACAGTATCATTCACGATCCGAAAACTTACAGGCTCGAGCTGACAATCCTATTGGCCGTAGGGGCTTTGCTGATCTTCTCGAACAGCATTGCGAAGGCTATCCGACGCTATTTCCTGCCTTTCGGGTGAGCTCGTATCATAGACGTCTGAAAAGGCCCGCTGAGCGGGCCTTCTGTTGGTGCGGGACCCACAAAGGTGTGAAGTTGAGCTAAGGTCGCAGCGGAGACCATCGTTGTCATCAGACAATGAATAGCGTTAGTGCGCCAGCGGGAACGGAGTGCCATGAAAGACCAGTCAATAGACCGACCGTCGCCAATACCTGGGCTCGGACGAACGGCCAAGCCGTTCGTGTCGACGGATGCCGCACATGCCATTGTCAGGGCGGCGGAGCAGGTTGGCTGGGATGTAAGTGACATTGATAAGTTTACTCGACAGGTCCAGCACGTCGAATACGGCCTTTCCGCGGAGGTTGAATTCGCCGCAATTCTGCGCTGGCTCGGATGGTGCACCTTCGTCCATAGGCTCAGCGATGACGTTCTTGAGGATCCGGCCCGCAATTCGTGGACCGTCCCCGATCTGTTTGCGGTGTTCCAGGCGGACGGCAAGACGTGCACTGCATTGGTCGAAGTCAAGACCACTAAGGATGCGCAGCTAAAGATCAAGACTTCGTATTTGCAGCGCCTGCATTCATATGCTGCTCTCCTAAAGCAGCCACTTCTGATTGCCTGGCGCCCTCGCGTTTTGGGATTCTGGATTTTGTTTGACCCGTCCATCGCGAGGCCGATCGACGAAGAGTCTGTGGTGATCGATTTAGAGTTGGCGATCATTAATGACCTAATGAGCATCCTTGCTGGTGATTATTATCTAGTTCCAAAGGATGGCGCCGGAATCCGGTTCGAAGTGACGCGGATCGGCGAAAAGGAGGCGACTCCAGACGGGTACCAGGCACTATTCCAGATTTCCGATGCCTACCTGCACGATGCGGCCGGCGTTCGGACCGAGCACGTACCGGATTCGGTGGTCTGGGCTGTCCTCTCGACCGTGCACGATCATCAGGAAATCAGCGACGAAGGATTTGTTCAGTCCTTCCTCGCTTCGGGAGGCATGACGCGCGCCCAGGTCGTCCTGCGAACCGCAGTGGGCTACTCGCTAAAGGAAGAGGAGCGCATTCACTGGAAAGCCGTTGGTAACAACCTCGACGCCATTCTGAAATGCGATGACCTGTTGTGCGATGCTAAAGCGCATTTCGGCTCCTTCATGAGCTACATCTTCTACCAACAGCCACAGAAACTTCCGGCCTTCCTTCCGCACGGATGGTCCGGTCGGCCAGCGCGGGGACCGGCAACGCAGCCAGCTACTTAAGCTTTATTTAATGAAATCAACACGTTAGTTCCATAAATCGCATTATGCGATCATTTGCTTCAATTTCGCTCTTTCCACGATATCAGCACGACACTGCAGCAATTTCCGGATTGACAATGGAGGGCAACAAGTAGTTTAGTTCATAGAGCGCTTTGTGGGGGGAAAGTGCATGTCAACTGTTAATTTGCGCGTTGCAATAACGGGCGCAATCCTTTTCCCACTATATCTGAACGATGCTGCCGCCCAGACGATAAACGTCGTCATAGAGACTCGAATTAGGCAGGCAGCTCTCAGCTTCCAAGCCGGTCTAAAGTCGCGGCAAACGCTAACGATTCATTTTGATACCAAACAAATCTCAAATACGTTTGAGACAGGCGTCACCTCACTGTCCGGAACGAATCTATCCAGTATTCGCGACAAGTTTGTTATCAACAACGTGCAATTTTCCGGTAGTGTGGCAGCATTCAAGGCCACCGGACAGACTGCTTCAGGCATAATTATCATCCCAAATATCGATTATAAATTGGACATAACTGTCGACAAAAGCGCAAAAGAGATCGTTCTAAGCGGCTGTCATGATGGATATCCAAGTTACATAGTCTCCGTAGAGGGGAAAACTGTATACGAGTTTAAGCAGGAATTTATCGGCGCCCTGTTCGGAGCGTGCGACATTAACGTACCGAGTACAACGATAAACTTCTAACAATGTAAGGCAGTACCTACTGGCGATCAGTGACGTAGTCGCGGCTCCCTTGAACGTTGTAGACCAAGGGCTGCGCTTCTAACGGGGGAAGTACTCGAGAATCCGACGGATGCTGCCGACTGGCTGGATGCCTGCGCGCCGCGAAGTTGCCGGAAAGATTTCAATCACGTTCGATCTGGGTCACGACATTGAGGGATTGACTACAGTCTGAGGTACCAGAGAGGTATCTGGGAGGGGCCGGGAGGGGGCGCCGTGAGGGGGTTGGTTCATCTTTTCATTTGGTTGGTGGTCGCATCCGGCACTGCAGCTTACGCGCAGTCGCCGTGCGACGGGGCCGCTACGCATGGGATTGCCGACTGCCGATCGGAAAGTGTCGTTCTCTACGCCGGCGTGTGGCGGGGCCAATCGCGCATTGCTTCGGACCTATTGCTGCTGGACCCGACCCGAATGTACTGGGCCTGCTGTGCCACGGATGCCGCGAGCAACCCCTCGGCAGATCTGCAGCGTGGCGCATTCTTGGTGGTGCTTCCCGGCCAGCCCCGCTCGGATGAGACGGTTGTCGAGAGCTGCGCCGCAGGGATCGATTCCAGCGTCGACCAAAGGGCCAGGGACGGTGGCGATTCCCTGTGGGCCCCGGAACGGCTAGCCGAGGCAATGATCGTGGGGTGGCCCGATCCGGCATTAGCCGACCGTTCTGCGGTTTGCCAGGGGCCGCCAGTGCACCTGAATGCGACCAAGGCCGTTGTCGGCGCCGTTCTGGTCGTCTCCGTGCCCGCCAGCGCTGTTGCGGACGGGGAGTGAAATGCACAAGATTCTTGCAAGGATCGTCGGGGTCTTGGGTCTTGGGGCGATCGCCTGGTCGGCGGAATGGTCCATCGCCGAAGCAAAAGAAGTTTCCATCCCAGTGCAAATCGTCGTGACCCACCTGGACGAGGCGACCGTCCGCTGGGAAGCGCGCGTGCCCGATATCGCGGAACGGGTGCCGGAACTGAATGCTGGCGATACTGTGACGGCGTTGCGGATCGAAAGCGTAACGAAGGATCTAGGCACCTGGGAGCGGACATATCGGCGCTTTAGCCATCAAAGCTGCCATACGAGCTGGTTCCAGAAGCGTTGCAAACGGTATTATGCGAACGACAGCTTCAAGCGGACCAAGAGTTTCGACGTTCCGAGCGACGCCGTCGCCCTGACCATCGAATTCGTTCACGGGTTTGCGCCGGAAGTCGCGTGGCACCCCGGCGAGTATTCCGTCGCAAATTTCCTCGACAAGCCTATCAAAGTGCTCGGACCACTTGAAATGACCATCAAGGGAGGCATTCAGACCGAGGTGCCGCAGGCTATGGATGGGGCCGTGGGCGATCCGGTAGGTCCGGTTCGGCTCAAGACGCTTGTCGGCAAGGATGGACCCGCGCCATGGTTCACTCTGGTCGTTGATTTCGAAGCCGCGAACATGGTCAACATTGAGGGGAAGTAGGATGCTTGCTACTCTTGGTCTTCGAGTCGCGCGGTACACTGCGACAGCGTGTACGGTTCCGGCGATACTTGCCTCTACGCTGGCGGCCCCAAAATCGGCGCTCGCCCAAAGCACTCCGACGTTGAGCTGCGTCACCGAGGTGACCGGCCAGGACTCCTCAGGCAAAACCCTGGTGACAATTCCGGGAACCTTCATCGGGACGCGACCGGACGGTAGCCTGATCATCGCGGTCGACCCATCATGCCTTGCCAGCCGGGTTCCGCCCACGCCACCCTCGGACAAATATGACGACGCCGACGCCATCATCGACGGCGTCGTGAAGCAGGCTAAGGAGGCGGGCGTTCCTCCCGAGGTAGCAGATCGCGCCGGGACCGCGCTAAAGGAAGATGTCGATGTGGCCAAGCAAACGAACGACGATCCCGCCAATCAGGTCAACGGAGGCAACGACGCGCGCGTGCAGCAGAGCGCGGAGGATCCGGACAACAGCGACGACGCGATGGTCGCGGCGATTGGCGGCGTCGCGGGGGTCTGCATGGTTGCTTCGGCCGGCATCTGTGCCGCGGCCGCGGCGGCCATCCTCCCGAGCATTCTGCCGGCGAAGATTTCGTCCAAGGATGTGCAGGGCATCGCCAGCGTGATCAACGACATCAACCAGGGCAAGCCTGTTTCGCCCGAGGGCATCAAGACGCTGTTCGACGTCGCTCGCAAGTTCGGCAAGGCCAACGAGGGTGATCTGGCCGCGCTAGGCAAGCTGGCCGAGAGCGGGCTCAAGGTCGTCGCCGAGAAGGCCCTTGTGGAGGGCGGTCTGAAGCAAGACGCCGCGCATAGGGTAGTCGAACTCATCAACAAGGCAACCAAGACCGGCCGCTTCGAGTGCGACGAGGTGTTCAAAGCCGCCAATATTCAGGGTCCGATCCAAGTATCCGACCAGGAATTCGTTGCAAAAATCATGGCCACGGTCGAAAATTCGAGATACGGCGCCTCGGTCGCGTCGGACGTTCAGGCTTGCCTAAGCAAGTATTTCGACCCGAACGAGTAAGGGCGCCATGAAGCCCTACGGTATACTCGATGGTCTGGCGGTCGGATTTGCCGCGGCCCTGCTGATCATTGTCGGCGTGGTTGCAACGCACGCTTATGACTGGCTTGCCTGGGCGGCTCTCCCCGCAGCGCTGCTTGTCGTCGTGGCGATTGTGCTGGCGGCATGGCGGGGGCACGGAATGGTCGATGGCGTCATGCTTAGGCCCTGGCAGCGGCAGTTGCTACTGGCGGTGGTCACGGTCGAGCTGGTGGGCATTTCCGTCACTCCCCTCCTTAAGTCCAAGGTCGATAATGGCACCCCGCCTCCGGTCGAACCATCGACGCTGGTGACTGACGGTTGCGGACGGCTGGTAAATGACATGGCCGCTCTGGAGCAGGTTGTCGAAAGCAGGGAAGGAACGGCCCGGGATGCGCTCCGCCAGTACGCAAAACTGCGGGTTGAAGCCAAAGCGTGTGACAGCCTGAGCGGCCGGCTGGCTGCCGTCCAGGTGAAGCTGGCTTCCTGGAACTCGGAGAACAACGAACTGAGGATCGATGTCGAGAAGCTCGAGGCGGAACTCAACGCCTTGCCGGCGCCAATGATCGAGCCTCCCCCGGCACCGGCTGACGCTCCCACCGATAGCACGCCCTTTGTTCCCGATTTCGCATACATTCCGCCGGCGCTCATTCCTCCTCCCCCCCCTCCCTCTTCAGACGAATCCACCACGGTCACGATCGAGGAGAAAAGGCGCTCGTTTCTGGACGCGATACTCCGCCTGTTTTCTGGCGGGTTCAACTTCGGAAGTACGAAGATCACCACCACGGAGATCTTGGGGGAGACGATGCAAAGCGCGGACGACCACGGCAAGGCGCTGCTGCAGGCAATGGCCGATAGTATTCCCAAGGACCGGCCGGACCGCCTAGCCGAGTTCTGGCTGCAACTCCGAATGCTGGCAAACGAGCCGGAAACGCCAGAAGACCAGCGGCAGGCGATCAACGGCTTTCTTTACGATCAGGGCCCAGTACCGTTTTTGTGCGACTGGGTTCTGTTGTCCCTCAAGGAGCGGATCGGTGAAGAGGTGGCGGCCAGGATCAGAGTAGATGAGAGTAGTGTCAACGACGTTGTCAAGAGCGCGAACAGCGATGAGTGGCCGAAGGTCTACGCGGAGGTGCATGCATGCGTGTTCAACAGGGACAGGAACCACTTTGGGGCCTACCAGCCGGCGCTCGGACGCCTTCAGTCGACTCGCATTGAGGTAAGCGAATGAGCAATTGGGAACTTCGAGGACGCTTCGCCTCCACCGTTCGGAATTGGATGGAGGACGGCCTCTTCTGGCTGAAGGCATCTCCCAATCCCTTGAACAAGCTCGACTCCTCCAACGTCGAGCGATTCTACGAGACCGGATCCGACCTCATTGAGACCATCGTGGGCGCTATCGAGCGTAAGCAGCACGTGGCGCTCGCCGGACCACGGGGCTGCGGCAAGTCCTACTGTGTCGGCCAGGCGGCCAACATTGCGCAGCAGCGCGGCCTAATCCCGCCTAGCGGCATCATCAAAATCCAAGGGAACAAGGAGTTGCCGCGCGACTACCTCATCGAGGACGATCTTGCCCTCGAAGTCAGAAGCGGCGTCGTCCTCCCCAAGCCGAAGTACGCGCCACTGTTCAGTCGCGCGCGCCGGGATCCGGGGACGGGCCGCCCGATCGTCATCAACGGCCGAGTCGAAATTGAGGGCGATGGCGCCAATGGCCTAATGAAGCCCGGTCAGACACTCGTCCTCTTTCTCGACGAGGTGAACCGGTTTTCGGATGGCGTTCTGGACAGCCTGCTACTGTTGCTCGAAGAAGGCGAGGCAATCATGGGCGGCGACACCTATCAGCTGCCCGTTGTAGTACTGATGACCATGAATCCCCCGGGGTACGACTCCAGCGCGAGGAACTTGAGCCCTCCGCTTTCCGCGCGGATTGGCCGACAGTATCGGCTGCTCAGTCCACAGCTGGACGTCCTGACCGATACCATTGCCCCGAGTGCTATTGCGCGGGCGACGACCACCAAGCCGGTATCGGCCGAGCCTGTATCCGAGGTTCCTGATGGCGAGGCTGCTGTTGGCGAGGTAGCTGCCAGCGACGCTGCTGCCACGCAGCTCGGGCCCGTCCGGACCCCCAATGTCCTTCCGCCCAGTCCGCGCACGCTACGACGCGCCGCGGCGGCCACGCTGTGCTGTTGGGGCAATCCGGCTACGGAAAAACCAAGCTTTGAGTATTTGTCCGAAGACATGCGGAGGCTCTTGTCCGGACTTGCCCGGTCCGATCCCGCGTTGGAAGCGGCCATGACCACGTTGAGTGATCTCTGCCACTACGGTCCCGACGCACGAGCCCTGATCGATTGGATAAAGGCAGCGTCCGTGGTCGCGCGCAACGAGGCGATGGCTCTTTGGCAGCGCTCGATCCAAGTGCAGGGGCGGCACTTCATTGACTCCGCGATCACGGTGATCTCGCACAAGGTGCAGGACAGCTTCTCTTCCGCCTCGCAGCCCGGGAACACGCGCCGCAAGGAGGAAGCGATCCATGTGATCGTGCGCACCCTGATGCACGGCAGTCCGGAGATCGATGCATTGCTTCGCCGCCGGCTCGATGACGACGAGTTGCTCCTGCCGGCGGCAAAGACGATCTGGACCGGCGGTCGTGCCGGGCAACTGCGCCAGGAGATGATCGACCACAAGGTTGTCGAGGACGCCGCGGTCGAGCAGTGGTGTGCTTTCATCCAAAGTCTGCCCGACCTCGCGACGAAGCCGGACATCCGCAGCTCGATCGAGAAGGACCTCGACGACAAAAGGATACTCGAGCCGCTCGATAGCCAAACGAAGGCCTTTTCGTCCAAGAATCACAAGGAGTTCACGACTTGGCTCGCAGGCCAGCGGTTCACCGCGATACCTCAGGCGCAACGGCGGGCCCTTTTGGCTGCCCTAAAGGAGGTCGCGCAGCGTCCCGCTTACGACCGGACACTAGGGGACTATTTCGATCGGCTGCGTTGCGTGCAAGACAAGGTCTGGCCTAATGGGGAAGCACTCATGGCGTTGATCTCGGAAGCGAGCGAGTTGGCCCGTCGTCGACAGCCCTTCCAGACGGTCGCCGAGTGCATCGACCTGTTCTGGGTACGCGCCGAACACTATGGCACGAATGTCGTCAACGACATCAAGCGGCGCCTCGACGAATTAAACCTACATCACACTACGCGCACCAGTGTCGACATGGTCATTTATGCAGCGGCATCGACGATCGCCGAGCACCCAGCCCGCGGCCGCAACACACGCGCTGCCCTGAGAGCTTTGACACACAAATAGGCGGAAGGCCCGGTGGTTCGTCGTGCCAGTTGACTTTTGGGACATCATTCCCGGTACCTACCTCTTGGTAGCCTTGTGCGTAGGCATTGCTGCCCTCTGGCCGCCGCTTGGTGTGCGCCGTCTGGTCATGGCGCTCACTCTTGTCGTGGGCAGCGGCGCGGTGGCCATTGCAACGTTCACTCCCACGATCACCTTGCCCACGCATTTCGTCGTAGTCGCGGAGTGTAAAGCTTTCGAGAACCGCGCCGCTTTCGAGGACAGCCTCAGCAAGCCCCTAGGCGACCGACCGTTTCTATCCGAAGTAACATACCTCGTGCTTAGCGATCCCGGGTGTAGCGACCCCTCGCGTGGCGCCATTAAATTAGCGGGGCGCGACCTTCGGTCCGCTATGACGGCGGCGGGGGAGGCCTTTGATACCACGCCGTTCTACAATCGGTGGCGGGCAAATCGGCTCATGTTGGTGGGCGTTCCCGGCGGACCGCTATCCGAGGAACGAGGGGTGAGAGAGGAGGAGATAGTCTCGGAGTACCTCGGAATGGTCGAGTCGCTTCGTGCCTCCGTCGAGTACCACGAGATCGGCGACACACCGGACCGTCGGCTCACGGTGACAGCGCCGATCTGGCGGGCGACGCCTGTGGGCAGGAACTCCGTGGCGCTGCGGCTCGATTTTGCAGCGGACCACATCACGGACGCGCGAAGGATCGAGCTGCAGATCGTCCAACACGCTCTGACGCCCGACTGCCAGGTGACGTCTTCCCCCAGACTATCCACGAACCAGCCTCCCTACCTGATCGACGCCAACCTGCTGAGCGGCGCCGACGCTCAACGAGACGACGTGCGCGTCGAACGCCCCAACGGGCCTGACCAGGGGAGAAGGCTGATTGTGACGGTGGCCTACCTGGACCTGATCGCCGACAACGTTTCCAAAGGCATCTGCAAGGATAACTGGTGGTCGTTCATTGACATCACCGCGACTGTGTCGTTGCCGGACGGCGAGGTAGTCTTTCGCGGCGGCACCGCGTTGGGGCGCGCCTCGGAGCCAATGCTGACACTCTATACGCCGCGCCAGGGCTCGATCGCGGATCAGCATGCCGCCGCAGGGTGGGAGATGGGTGCCGCCGACTTGGTCGCTCCAGACCCTGGTTGGGGGGTGAGCAAGCTCCTAGAGACCATCAGCCAAGAGGGGAGGGCGAAGGCCGCCAGCGACAAGGACTGGGCAATACGGTCGCCGTGGCGGACATTGTGGCGTAGTTTCGACTGCTGGTTCCAAGGTCCCGATGATCTCCTCGCCCGCCCGGAGGAGTTTCGCCAATGCTTGGGCAAAAGCCGCCGCCTTGCGGTCGTCTCGCCTAGTGCCGATGCGATCCGGGCGCTAGACTCGTTCGAGATCCAACAGCTGGTGGAGGCCGGTGCCCTTAATACGCTTGTTGCGGCGCCCGAGTACTCCGCCCGAGAGGCGGGTGAGCTTCCAGCCTGGGCTGTGCCCGCGACACCAATGCTGCCGCCGACGGTATCCATGCCCCTCATCGTGGCTAGCCCCACTGCCAATGGCTTGCTCATTCGCGGCGCCGGAGCCAAGCCGAATCTTCAAGAGACAGTGCTCGAGAGTTTGGTCTCTCCCGGAGTAGCGGGCAGCGCCGAGGCCAGCGCCTCGTGTGCGGCTGCTTCGGAGCCAATTAGCACCCAAAGAAGCCTGTTCTGGTTCGCTCCTCAAAGCCCCCTCATTGCGGTTCCACCGGTCTCGTCGCCGGCGCCCTCCCATCCGCAGATTCGGCTTCGCGGGCTGCTGGAGACGGTCGCTCCGAGCGTTTCGATCTTCCCCAAGGCTTTCGACGAGAATGCGGCGCGGGGACGCCTTGGAAGCGAAGGAACGTTCAAGGACAATCTACAGTGTGATAATCCCATCAAACGTACCATCGACGCGATCGTCCAGCTTGAGCAGTCCGGGCTCTATCGGCCCGGGACCAGCCGTGTGCCACGGGCGGCGGTCCTGCTGTTTGACACCAATCAGCCCGCCCCTCGCCTGCTGGCCGTCCCCAAGATCTGCGACAATGGCGACCCGGGCCGCTACGATCCCCCTGTGGTGCAGAGGAGGCTCAAAGAGTTCATCAACGCCGGCGGCCGGATTCTCGTTCAGCCTATCATTCCGTCGATTGAGTTCGATTCAGAACTATACAAGGATGCGGCCGCGCGGATCGGCGGCACTCTCTTTGAAACAACGGCGCTCCTGCGCGAACAGCTTTCCAACGGCCTGATGGACGCGGTGGCCCCTCTGCCGCAAATGTCATCCAAGGAAGATCCGGCAACTGTTGCCCGGGTGATTCTTGCCAAAATGGAGAGCAACTGGAACGCTAGGCCGCTGTCGGGTGGCCTTGTGGCGGCTAGCGTCGACTATGGGACGCTCGGCACCAGGAACGCCGCTTGCGCACTCGATCTGGCGGCAGAGTTTCCTGGTCTTCGATACCATTGCCTACACACTCCCCTTCCCTCGGGTAGGCTGCCCTTTGCCAATGCGCTCAACCGCACTGGCCCGGCGCCGGAATTTTTTGGCGCGTTCGGTCCGCGGGCAGAAGACCGACTGGTATCAGGACAGTTGCAACTCGGCGACGGCAGCGTGCTGCGGCAGGTCGTCCAGATCGGCCGCGGCAGATCGGTCATTCTGGGCTATTCGCCTTTCGCCCGAGACCAGCTTGCGCACGATTTCATCGAGACGCCGCACTCGGCGCGGCTCAAGCGGGGCCTATGCTTCCTCATGGATGGGGGCACTGGCACCGTATACAACCGCGTGGTGACGAAAGAGGATAACCTCAGCGGCACGTTTCCGCGTGACGGTGGCATGGAGATGCTCGATCGCTTTGCACAGTCTTTGGACCAGCCAATCGATGCTCCCGTCCTGGACACGATTGTCGATCGGGACGTGGCGACCGGGGCCTTCACGCTTGTGGCGTACGCTCACTCCGGGCGCGACTCGGCTTGGAAATGGCGGCTCGACTTGGACCCCGCTGACGCTTCGGCCGCGCCCTTCGCCCCTGGCACCGAACCGGCCTCGCTAATCCTGCAGAGCTTCAATCCGCGCACTGGCGAGGCGCGTATCAGGGTGGAACCGAGGACTTCGGGGTATCGCGGCGCGGTCGCGATGACTCTCAGCGATCCGCCGGCAGGCCCCCCAATCATACTGCCGCTCGACTTCCCCCAACAGCTGTCGACGATCGATCTCTCCAAAGTCATTACGTTGCTCAACACCAACCGCTCGTCGTCGGCCCGTCTGACAATCGACGCATCGGCCGCTTCGGTCCTGGTTCTGATAATCTGCGCGCTCGTTATGTTTTCGCCGCTAGCTCGCAATTGGGCTGCAGCAGGAGCACTCCTGGACCGGTGGCGTCGCCGAATCCTGAGCGAGGCGAGCTTGCCGCCCCGGGCCGCGCCGCTGCTGTCCCTTGAGGCGGCTCTGAGCGAATGGGGCGCTCATCCCGGACAGCCAGCCGCCGCTCGCAATGCCGGGCTTCCCGCCGGTTTCCGGCAATGGCGCGCTGGCGATGCTGGACGCGCGATTATCCCTGCCAGTCTCTACGGAGTTCTTGGGCGTGGCGCCGTGGTACCGCCAATGAAGCCGCGTGTGCGGCTCAAGACCTCGTCACAGGCTACGAGCGTGCTAGTCTTGTTGGAGGGCACGGGTGCGCTCGCCTTCCCGACCGCCCGCAACTCTCCCTCTAAGAGCGACTACGCAGCGACTCTTGCCGCGTTCCTCGTCGGCGCCGTGACGATGTCGCATGGTCGTGCCGAGGTCGCACGCGTCGGCGGGGAGGCCGTCCTGACAGCGGATCCGAATCAGCTGTGTGCCGATATTCCGGCAGTGTTGGATCAGCCTCCTTCGTTTACTCCTCCCGCGGACCACGTCCGGAAACATGGCGGAGCGGCGTTGGTGTTCTTCGTTGCCGACGGGCTGTCCATCAACCGGCATGACCTTGTTGCGATGGCCGATGAGCTGGGCGTTGACGGCAACCGGTTGAGAGTTGCTGCCATCGTCTCGAACGATGACCGCTACGGGGCGACATTGTTTCGCGATCCGCGCAATGGGGCTTTCGAGGACGCTTCGGAGGTCCACCCGGCGACTTTCGTTCGTCTTCGAGACCAAAGGCTCGAAGCTGCCCGCTTCGAACTGGAGCGGCACGGCGCCCAACTCGTCGTGTTTCCGGCTGAGGCCACCACCCAGGAGACCCTACGACGCCTCAATGAAAGCGGATTTCTGGCATGACGCTCGATGGCTTTTTCCAGCAGTCGTGGATCGCTTCAGGGCCCGCAGCGATATTGCTCGGCTTCCTGACGTTGCTCGTGACCTTGAGCTACGTCTGGCACAAGCACGTTTCGTTTTCTTCCGGAACACAAGTCAGCTGGTGCCGCCGCTTCAGTCCTATCGTGGCGGTGCTGATCGGTCCGCTGCTTGTGCTCGTCGGAATGGCCAGCCTGCTGTTTGTTTTTGGAAGGCCAGAATCTGTGGTCCTCCGTTCCTATGCGTTGCCAAACGATAATGTGCGGCGCACGCCGAAATGCTTCGAGGCAGATTTCGCGGCCCTGCACGGTGGGCATGCTGCGCCGCGGGAGTGCAACCCTGTTGCGTTTATGGCCAGCAGTCGCGTCCTCGATGCGGGACCGCTTGTCAGGAGGGCCCTGGACCTCTTCGTGCTGAACAATCCATTGCAGACAGCACAGCTGGGCTCGAGAAGTGATCCTGCGGTGCTCGATCGTATGCGCAATGTCGTGATCGAGGTGCTTTCCGAAACGGACCCAGAAGCGGTCTCCACACTGCCTCCGGCACCAGCCCACGCCAAAATTCCGCAGCGCTGGATTACGGAGAGCATCGAAACCGCCATCGTCGAAGGGCTCACTGTGCTGCGAAACGTTCGCAACATCGCTGTGGAGCGCCACGTCGCTGACAGCGACCCTCAGGACCAATGGGACCTATTGAGCCACCGACTGTCTGTCGGCATAAGTGCCAATCCGCCGACCGTGCACCTGACAAGGGGGAGCGTGGTCAGCAGCGATGCTTATGTCTCCTTGTTCGGCCAGCCTTGGCTGCAGCAGAACAAGGACAGCGCCTTAATCTATGCGATGCTGCTGAAAGGGCCGCGGGAAGCCGACGCGTCGTTGCGCCTGCGCGGTGACGACGACACCGCGATCCCCCTGAAGTGCGGCAGTGCTGGCGGCGATTCAATCCCCGTCAAGGATTGTGTGGCGGATTTCGATCAATGGTCAGAGGGAACCACCCGCCTTGCCGTACTGAACACGTTGGGCCCGCTTCCGGACGGGCAACATTCCCTCGACCTGACGATCAATGAGACCGGGGAAGTGCGAACGGCAGATATCCTCGACTACCTGAGCGCCGAGACCATTCGGGCTGCGGGCGATTCGGTTCTTCTCGGGACACTTGGCTGCCTCGCTCGTGCCAGCCCCGCCACACCGCTCGCCACATTGGCGAACCCGCCGGATGGCATACCCGCCATCAGGCCGGTGGCTGCGGGAACAGCCGCGGTGTTGCTCAACCGGGAGTCCGGCCGGCTGTGGGTCTATCCAGCCGATATCGATCCGGCCCTGCTAGCGGACCTCAGGCGAGACGCGCTTTCCGTGCCGGGCAAGGAGGCGACAGGGTCCAACGGACCCTTGGCGGGTCTTTGGCTCTTTCCCTATCTTGCGCGTAGTGACGGCCTTGCTCCTGGCATAGCGCAGATGCTCGCAACTCCGCTGACGGCGGTGCGCCCTAGCGCACCCGCACGGTGGGACACCGATCCCGCGGTCGGACTGAGCGCTCCGACGTCGCTGTGGATGTCGCGCTACGACGCTCGGCCCGTTCTCTTTGCCTATGCTATGGACAACTACGTCCGCTTTGCCCAGCGCATATCACCCTCGAGTGCGTTGCCGGTCGGTTGGCGGATCGAGCTTGCGGCCGGGCGGATCGGTGGCGGCAAGGCCGTGGTCTGGGCGTTCCAGCTTGACCTCGCTCAGCAGGGACTACTGCTGGACTCAGCATGCCGACCCGTGAGCGACCGGACGGCGCCTGAACCCGCCTACGATTCAGCGCGCTTCGTTCCCTTCTGGAGCACGATGCTTGAGGCCATACGGATGTCGGCCGACCGTGGAAGGGAGGACGCGGTGTTGACAGCGTCGTCGTATTCAGAGCCCGTTCCAGTGCTTCTCGACGATGCTACCAAGAGGCGGATTCACATGCGTGTGGCAAGATTCGGGATGCTGCTCGTCCTTGCCGGTATGTTAATGCATGCCGTGCTGATGGTCTGGTTCCGTTTCTCGGCCACCAACGGCTCCCAGGCTCATAGAACTCGGCCGCGCTAGTCTACATCATTCAATTTCCGGCTGGGTTCGCCTGTCGATAAGGAAGCACATTGGCCCCGCCGCGCCAAAGGATCTCAATGCCGTCGCCAAATACCACAGCCTGAGCAGCATCCAAAGTTGATGACGTCCAATCCGTTCGCGCCGACGATTTCGTACAACCTCATGGAAGGCGTGCCCCATTCAGTTTAGGATCTCGAACATCGACCGCGGGATGAAGCTGCGGGCCTCATCCGCGGTGATCCTGCCGTCGTCGACCAGTTTCATGACGGACAGCGCAAGTGGCCGGGCAATGACCTTGCTCGATTCCATGCCTTCTTTCAGAAGCTGACGGACGACAGCGGACCAAGCGTCGATTGGCTTGTCCAGGAACCGGTCGCGAACGTCGTCATCGAAAACGAGGAATTCACGCACCGCATAGCGCCTCGTACCATTGGTCGTCCGGATCAAATGTTGGACGATGAATATCTGCAAGGAGCTGATCAGGTCGAACGCTCTCGACGCCTGTTCCTCGGGCGGGAACTCCATGGCCATGCGCCTCAAGCCCTCGGCGACAGAGCCGGCGTGGGTGGTCGTATTGACAATGTGCCCCTGAATGCTGGCGGCGATACAGCCGCTCATTGAGCCGTGATCGCGCGCTTCACCGACGTTGATGATCGCCGGCGCTCGGCGCAGGGAGGACCAGATGCCCGTCGCGAAGGTTGGAAGATCACGGCCCTCACCGATCTCGGTCTGACCGATAAAGCTCGGAGAATCTCCCTGCTCGCTGAGGATATCGGCAAAGGTGAATTCGATCGGCGCCTGAAAGTCCACGATCTTGCGGGGGTTCTCGGGGTTCTCCAGGTGCATGCGCGTAATGGCCGCCATCGTGGTCGATTTGCCGTGACCGGTGGCGCCGGCGATGACGATGATTCCAGACTTCGGGTTGAGAAACGGCCGCAATTCCCCTTCGAACTGAACATCGTCCAGGCTCGGGGTTTTCGACGGCAAGGATCTAAGCGTGAGCTCGATTCCTGCTCCGCCGTTCTTTGTGATGGGCGTAGCATTCACGCGGAATCGATGTCGCTCCTGCCGGCTCACCTGCACTTCATAGGAGAAGTCGAGACAACGGCCCTGGCGCAAGATGCTCGGCGCATCACTCGATCGCCAGATGTAGGACAGCAGCAGATCCACCTCAGACCGAAGGAGGATCCGCTTCGCGCCGTAATGCTGGCGCGAGTTGATCTGGATCCGCGGCCGCGCCTCAGACTGGATCGTGATGTCGGATGCGCCACGCTTTGCCGCGCCGACAATGAAGGTGTCGAAGATGTCAGGAGACGTGTCGAATCGGGTCGGCTCTTCCTTCAGAACCGGCACGAAGGCGGCCGTTGTCGAGAACTCGGACTTATCCAGCAGCGTTTCGTCGATCATTGCTATCCGCGTTTGTAAAGCCACCCACCAATGACCCGGCAATCAGTGCCGCGATGATGAAAATGCCGCCCACCCCCCCTTCTTGCTGCGCACGCCAAGCGGATCGGCGGGATCGACCGTCGAAGTCTGGCTGCTCGTCGAATAGGTGAACTCGTTCATTTTGCGGTCTCGAACCGGCGTGTGACCGGCTTCCAGTGCCTCGGGTCGGAAACGAAGGTTGCTGCGTTCTCGATCTTCACGCGGCGCTGGCCGATAAACAGCTCGTCTGGCGTGCCCTTCGCGCGAACCTCGCTCGACGACACGACCAGGCTTCGAATCAGCCCCGCATCGACCAGACGCCGATACTCGATCATGCCAACATAGTCCCTGCGCAGCAGGTTCATGTTCTCTTTCAGCGCTTCCTCGGCCTGCATGCGGCCCTGGCGCCAGCCCTCCGCCATATAGCGGTCCCAAATCTTGCGCTCTTCTTTGTCGGAAGGCAGGAATTGGTCTGAAGGATCGGATGCCTTGTCCACGCCCATCACCAGATAGTCTCGCCAGGTCGGCACTACGCCGACGAGGCGGCCGGGCTTCTCGATGCGGTAGTATTCATCCGCCGCGACACTCTCGCGGCCGCCTTTGGTGATGGTGATGGCCTCTTTCGCCCTGCTGACGACAGGAGGCACGACATAGCCAACCTCCTTGGGCGCCTTGTAAACGACGTCGTTGAAATTGAACTCCTGCGACAGTCGCGAAGATTGCGCCTCGAGCTCCCGCAGGATTTCCCAGGAGCGCCGCTCGTAAGCAGCCTGTGCCGAGTAGGCCAGCGCAGCCTCGCGCAATGCGGAATACCGTTCGGCATCGACCGCGTTTGCCCCAGTCCCGCTGCGCGTCTTGCGGGCAAACTGCTCATAAGTCAGAGGCGCGGCCGAACCATTCGTGAGATTGTCCACGCCACCAACAACGGGCGGCGGAGGCGGCTGCTCCAGATTTTGAGTGGTGGCGCAACCGGCCAGGGCGACTGAGACGGAGAAAGCGGCAAAGATCGAACGGAACTGCGTCATAGGGTCGTGTCGTCCAGGTGAGGAACCGGGCTCTTCTCCGGCCGGGCATAGTGGATCGTCATGACGCGCTGGACCTGATCGACTTCGAGCCACGCGCGCCCTTTCCCTTGGCCGAAAGCCTCCCGCAAGAGGCTGATCAGCGTCATGTCCGCCCAATGCACCGAAACCATGATCGGAGATCCCGACCGCTCTCCGTCGGCGCGCACAGAATACCCCGCCATGCGAGCGGCCTTGCGGGTTATGTCGTCGAGAGTGCCGTTCCAGCGGGCATCGACCGGCTGTAATAGCTCCTCGCCGGCGACCTCGGGATGTAGCTTGACAGTATTCCTCGAGAAACGCTCGATGGCACGAGGATAAAGGGAAGCATGTCGTTTTTCTTTATTAACATCCTCTAATGAGGAATCGACATACTTTCTGACCGATAACGTGTCGAAATTCTCGGCCTTGTTCGCACAGGCACTCGTTAGAAATGCCAGCGCCACCACCACTGAGTTCCGCATCAAGAAGTCGCCCTGTCTTTTCTCATCGACAGGCGATCAAAGACTGATCACCCTCTCAATGCCAGTCCTACTCAAATCGCGAGATTTTGCAACATACAGCATCACGAAAAGCGTGGCTCATTTGCCACAATCTCAGTGCGAGATGCCGTGACCACTTCCCCCTCCAAGGTTGTGCTGCTGCTCATGACTTATCTGGACGCCATGGGCCTGCCGGGCAGCCTGGACCGACGTGACGATCTGGTCGGCACGTTTGAAGCCTTCGGCGAAGGCATCGATTCGTTTTTGATCGGCGCTCGGCATTGCTTGAGCCAGCCGATCGCGGTCAAGCTCATGTGAGCCGACAGCACCGAAACGCTCTCGCACCGTCGCGACAAAGCTGCGCAACTCCGCATATGCTTGGCTGTCATCTGCCGTCCGCACAAGCGTAGCCAGTCGATCCGCCGGCGTCTGCTCGATGCGGCCGACAAGCGCGCGCGCCGCCGGCGAGAGATCGTTGACCGGCTCCCGCATCAGCGTCCTGAACTGATGCTCATCGCGCGCAAGGTCATTCTTAAGTGTAGCGCGGACCTGGCCGTAATCCTGCAGTGCGGAGACTGCCAAGGGAACGGCCGCAATCGCGTTCTCGCGGAGGCCGTCGTTCCTGCCGAAGAAGTTCCGACTGCCATTGAGATCACCAAGGGAAGCTGGATCCTCGCGTACGGTCTGAGCGAACTGAGGAACCGAAATACGCTCAACATCGATCCGCGTCCGGATCGTCGATAGCACGGTCTCCGGCTGCTGCCAGACCGCGGCGACGGCCGCCTCGAGACGTTGCGTCGCTGCCTGCATGGCAGGCCGAGATTCCATGCGCGCCGCAACAGCCGCTTCGACACTGTCGCGCCAATCGATGACGGCCGCGACAAGCGGCTTTTCAGGTGTCGTGAACATGGCCTGCTTCCTCTCATACTGGTCGATGACCAGCCGTTCCTTCGCATCCGTCGCGAGAAGCCGTGCCGCCTCGAGCCGGGTCAGATCGTGAGCGGCTTTTTGTCCGGCATGGATCAACGACCAGTGTTCGATAAAGGCCTGTCGCACGGGTTCTGGTATGAGCGACTGAGCACGATCGCGGCTATCTGCGTTGATGTTCGGACCCAGGGCGACGATCGTCGCCTGCGGCACGATCGCCGCAATTTCCCGGTTGAAGCGCTGCAGGTCGCTCGCTGTCGATCCGTCCTGCATCTCGAAGGCGAGATTGGCGAACCACCGCCGGCGGGCTCGATCCGTATCGGCCGTTTCCGAGTGATTGAGATTGTGCTCCAGCCTCGAAAGAGCCTGCCGTACCGCGGCCGTCATTTCAGGGAAGACGATTGCCGGCGCTGCCTGCTCTTGGCTACGCGTGGCCTGCTGGGATGGCGCCTGGCTGGCCGCGGCTTCCATGCGCTGTCCTGGACGGATGGTATGAGCGAACTTCGCCCCAAGCGCCTCCAGGCGCTCGACCGCATGGTTGAAACGTTCGCGGAAGGCCGCAAGCTGCTGGCGGAACATATCGCCAATCTCGGAGAGTGACGGGAAACCCCGGCGCTCGGCGAATTCGCGAACGCTCTGCTGATAGTCATCCGTGTGCTCGAACGCGAGCGTCGTATCCTTCATACGCTCGCGAGAAAGAGTACTGACCAGTTTGTCGATCGAAGCAAACTCGTCGGCGCCCGCGTAAAGCGTTGCAGTTTCGCGATGCCGGCTCATTGCCACATAGGCCATGTGCGCATCCATCGTCCGGCTTGCCAGGACATGGACGCGATCAACCGTTGCGCCTTGGCTCTTATGGATCGTCGCCGCATAGCCGTAGTCGATATTGGCGCAGTCATTCTGTGCGACGATGACGGTCCGGCCGTCAGTCAAGCTCACCAGAAGTCGGCCGCGGCCCGCCTCCTCGACCGTGCCGAAAGAGCCGTTCTCAACACCAAGCTCACGGCTCTTTTCGAGAAACACGATCCGGTCTCCAACAGCGAATTGCCGCTGTCCTCGCGACGTCCGGAAAGCATGTTCGTCCTGCAGGCCGCCCTCTTGTTTGATTACCGACCGCGCCGCCATGTTGAGCGCCAGCACGTCCGCATTGCGGTGTGCCAGCAGCAGAACATCGACGCCAGCCTCCCAATCCTGACGCCAATTGCTGATGAGCGTGTCGCGGGCGGTTTCGGTGTTATTTTCAATAAGGACAAGGTCATGCTCGATATAGCGGCCAAGGGCGGCTGCGGCATCACCACGGCCGAATTCGATGGTTGCATTTTGCATCCATTCTTCGTGCTGGCGACGCACGCCGGTCAGCTCGATATATCCCGCATCATTTGCAATCGCGCGGAACGCAGCACCGGCCTCGATCGGCTGCAACTGACGTGCATCGCCGAGCAGAATGAGCTTCGCTCCGGCTTCTTCCACCGTCGAAACAAAGCGCTGCATCTGCGCCGATCCGACCATGCCCGCTTCATCAAGAACGAACACATCGCCCGCCTCCAATTGACGAAGTCCGTTCTTCCAAGAAGCCTCCCATGAGGCCAGTGTGCGCGACTGGATCCCGGCACTTGTCTGCAATCCGACCGCAGCCTTTCCGGCCAATGCGCCCCCAACAACGCGGCGCCCTTCATCCTCGTAGACGGCGCGCACGGCGTTCATCACAGTCGATTTACCCGCACCGGCGTAGCCGACCATTACAGCCACGCCACGAGTTTCGGTCAGGCGGGAAATCACCATTCTCTGTTCTGGATCAAAACTGAACCCGGCAGTCTTCTCGACTTCTCCAATGACCTTGGTTGCCCGCTTTGCGTCAACAGAGAAGCCATCTCGCGCGGCAAGGGCGCGAGCCGAAGTGATCATGTTGCGCTCTGTATCAAGAACCTCCGTCGTCGTGTACTTCGGCCGTTCGAGCATCTTGTCGGTCATCGGGTCGAAGACCGGCGGCGAGATCATCACCTGATTTTCCAATGCACCGACGCGATAATAGAGCGCCTGAAAATCCTCGTAGCTGTCTGTGTAGCGATGGACCACGCGGGCAACGTCACGCTCATCGAAAACGGATTTCTCTGCCGTGATCAGCTTTAGAATGATCGACGGATCACTCATCACCTGCTGACGGCGCGTGGCCTCAATTTCACGGTTGATTTCGATGCGATCCGACTCTGCGCCGCGCCGGTCCATGCCCTCGGCAGTCGGGCCACGGTGCATCGTCGCTTCAAGCTCTATTCCCTGCTCGCTATAAGACCGATGATCCACCCGAACATCGAGACCATGAGCGGCCAGATGGTGATTCTGGACATCGGCCCATGCTTCCCTGAGCGCCGGAATCAGTTCTTTATCTCCAGTGAATTGGCGGTAGAGCGCATGACCATTCTTCGAGAATTTCGGCTCGCCATTCTCATCAAAAGCCCGAACGTTCTTCGCTCCGAACCCATGTTCCGCCAGAGGACGAAGCGAGCTCATGATGTGGACATGCGGGTTTCCCTTGATATCGTGGTAAGCCCAATCGGCGACGATCCCCTTTTTAGAGAAATTCTCGTCAACGAACTCGCGTACCAGAGCGACGTTCTGTTCTCGCGTTAGCTCAACCGGCAGAGCAAGCGTCATTTCTCGGGCGAGCTGAGCATCCTTCCGCGTCTCGAAGGCCTCGACGCGATTCCAGAATGCTTCGGCCGCCTGGACAGTTGGCATGGCCGCCAGCTCTTGCACCCACTGTGGCGCGTTGGCAGGCAGCGCCAGTTCGCTGTGAACGTTCCCTCGCTTGTTCGAATAGTCGTAGGAACGGCCATAGGTCTCGTTTGTCATGGCGGCGCAATGCCGATAGGCCGCCGCCGCGACCGCGCTTTGCCCGGTCGCCCGACTAAGAACCTTTGCGTGGAGATGGAAAATCGCCATGCACGCATCGATAGCAAGCAAGTATCGACTTGTCGATACATAAGTGCGCCCTTAGAAATCGGGCGCTGCGCGGCCCGATCCGGGACTTTAGCAAAGCGTTGGCTCCGCCAACTCATCTTTTTCAGGGGGTTCGGGCTCTGCTCGCATTGGTTTCGCTTCGTGCCATCTTGTCGTCTTTGGCGTGCACAGTTAACAATCCTGCGGTGTTCAACTTGAAATGGAGGTCATCTGTGGCTCGCACGACGAAGGTTTCGAAAATCCAGGAGGAAATCGCCAAGCTGCAAGAGCAACTAAAAGCGGCTCAGGCGAAGGAAGCAGAACGGCTTGGCGATTTGGCCGTGAAGGCCGGCCTCTCCGATCTCGACGTTTCCGATCGCGATTTGCTTAAAGCGCTCAAGGAGGTCGCCGACCGATTTCGCAAAGCTCCCGCTCAATGAGTGCGGTCGAATTGCTCTGACACTGGCGAAACGACAACGGGAGTATCGTGACCGGATGGCAGCCAATCGACAGAAGGACGCTCATGAAAAGATCCTGCTCGGCGGCCTCGTCGTCAAAGCAGGATTGCGTGATGAAAATCGCGCCTTTCTCATGGGCGTTCTGCTGACGGCCGCTGAGCAAAAGGACAACGAAAAGCTCCGGGAAGCGATGATTGAGAAGGGCCGGAAGGCGTTTGAAAAATGATACGGAAAACACCCGAACCGCCCTACACGCTTCTCATCCTCTCGGCCGCCGGTGTTGCGCTCATGGCGCCGTTCTTTTGGTACATCCGCTTCGTCCGGTTCGCATGGCCGGTGGCTGGTGGCGAAGCGCGGCAACTGGGGTTTTCACAAGCTTGGGACTGCCTCGCAGTCTGGAAATGGGGAGTGTGCCGCGCGCATCTTGAGGCGATCGGAACACCCCTCGCCTCGGCCGCGATACGCAACCAGGTGTGGGTTGTCGCTCCCCTCTTTGCCGCAGTCATCTTGCTTGGGATTTGCGCCTATCTGAGGTGGTTTGCCATTCAGCGCCGCGTCATCATTTCCGGAATGGTGGTGGAAGGAATGGACGCGCTGCTGAAAGCGGCGCACCATGAGCAGAAGAACAGTCGCTATGCCAAGACACGCGGCATTCATATGTTCAACGGTTGGCATTACACGCTACAGCGGGAGACCAACCACACCTTCATTCTCGGCGCGCCAGGCGGCGGAAAAACGGTCACGTTTCGAAGGATGATCGGCTCCGTGGTCGCCCGTGGCGACAAGGCGATCATCTTCGACGAGAAGGGCGATTACACGCGCATCGTTCCGCCCTCCGTCCGCGACGGAAAGGAGATCCCGCCCCTTCTCATTGCACCGCAGGACGATCGATCGGCCGTGTGGGATATCGCCGCCGATCTGATCGTTTCGCAAGATGCAGTCGAGCTCGCACAACGCATCATCCCCGATAACGGCCATCCGTTTTTCACGCAAAGCGCGCGCGCCGTCCTCGCCGGCTGCGCGATCAAGCTGATGGCCGAAAAGCCGAACAATTGGACATGGCTCGATCTGCTCAATGAAACGCGCCAGGATCAGGAGCAATTGTTGCGGATCATGCTCAAATATCAGCGCGGCGCCGACATCTTCCTGACCGCCGATTATAAGCAGGTCATGTCAACGCTCGGCCAGCTCGAAACGAATATGCGGCTGCTCGAAATGCTCGCCACCGCGTGGCCCACCTATGAAGGCCGACAGCGTTTTCGACTGCGCGAATGGCTCGTCAACAAGACCGATCAGAGGACGGTCATCGTGCAGCATTCGGGCCGCTACGCCGAACTTTCCGACGGCTGGATATCGGCGCTCTACGCGGTCGCGGTTTCGACGGTGACCGATAGCAATCTGCTCTCGGATAACGATCTGCGCCGCATCTGGTTCTTTCTCGACGAGTGGGGCCAGTTGCCCGAAATTCAGGATTTCGAGCGCTTCGTGACGCTTGGTCGCTCCAAGGGCGTTTGCGCCGTCCTCGGCCTCCAGGACCTATCACAAATCGCCAAGAATTACGGACAGGAAGTGCTCGATATCCTGATGGCCTCTGTTGGGACCAAAATCATCACCCGGATCAATTTCGGTCCGACAGCGGAACGCATGGAACGCGACCTGGGCGAAACCACATTCTACGAATACCGTCGCGATATGATGTCCGATGGATCGGTGAAGTGGATCAAGGAAACCCACGTCGCCAACCCGGTCGAACGCTCCGAGTTCGACACGATGCTCGGAGTTGACGGCAAGGGCGTGTCGGCCTTCGTGACCGGCGTCGGCAAGAACGTGTATCACGTCAAATTTCCGTTCGCCGACGATGCGAGGGACCAACGTCCATCTAACGTACCTGCCGAATGGACGTACACCTTCAAGCCGACGGGAACCTTCACCAGCGACGCCGATATCGATGTGTATGTGAAGGCGGTGCTCGGAGGCAAGGCGCCGCCGCCTCGCGGCGCCTTGCCGGCCGAAGCAGCGGACCAGGAGGAGGAGGAATCGCTGGAAACCGCCTTCAACGCGGCCGCAAAGGAAGCGCGCGAAAATGCCGATGCAGAACCGAATCCGGACGGCTCAGGAAGGGGGACTGCATCGGTCGATCTATTCGAGAATTACCGCTGATCGTTAGTGATGCGCCTCAAGCTCGGAGGCGACGCGGACGTCGATCGAGGGAAGCTTTATCACATTCCCCTTCTCGTCCTTTACGATCAGCATCTTCGGGCTATAGGCGTACGCCCCGTTGTAGTTGACACGGTAAATGACGCCGATCTTCTGCCAACGCTTTTTCGCCCGAGCGACTGTATCGCGGAAAACTCCGAGTTTCGCCGCCATTTCGTCGTTTGTCGGAGCCGTGCCGTCTGGGCGTGGATGCATCACCATGTCCCGGATCATGCCCGGCCAATGCTTATTCTTCGGTGGTGGGTTCTCGGCCAACTCGGTCAGCCAGGCAAGATTCACTCCGGCCTGGCCGGGCTTAATCTTGTCTGGATCAGGCGGGCCGTCAAACGAGACAACCTTCGATATTCCCTTCATTTGTTCCGCCAGTCTTGTGTTCCCAGGTTCGACTTTATTTGGTTCGCTTATATGTGTGCTTTTATGCAGGAACGCGCCGTACCGTTACCAATTTCGGGAAGGGAGTCAACGCTGCTGCTACATGAAGCAGAATCAATCCGAATTTACCAAGTTCGGCCTGATTATCTCCGCCCTGGGAGGACTTTTCTTCCCCTTGGTCGCAGGGCTCCATCAGGGGCGACATGCCGGTAGAAGATCGATCGCGTAATCCCGAGCTCGCGGCTAAGTTCCGAGATTTTGGTTTCTGGTTGCCCCATTGCGGAATTAGCGAGGGGACTCTTCGCGGTCGTCATCTTGGGGCGGCCGCACTCCGACCCTTCTTCGAGCGCGCGGGCGACAGACCCGCAGGCGTCCGCTCTATCGTCAAGGGTGAGCTCTGCAACAATCAGGCGGCCCCTGAAGGGCCGCGGGGTTTTCCCACAGGCTTCGGCCTTCTCTACGGCGCTGGGGAGGGCGCGTTCAGGCCTCCGCCTGCTCCGCCTGCTTTCCCTTGAAAGCAGGCTTCGGCCCTCCGGGCTGGAAAAACCCCTCAAAAGCGGAAGGCCGGCATCAGAGCCGGCGCATTTTTTGGTGTGAGGACGTTCCGGCCCTCAGGGCCGGAACAGGATAGGCTGGAAACACCGATCAGACGCTTAGTCGCGCCACTCGATCACGGGTTCGGGGTATTCGTTGCCGTCCTCGCCTAAGAAAAGATCATCGCCGTCGGCGTTGGTCTTGATTCTGGCGCCCTCGTCGAACACGCGGCTTTCGCCGCCCGAGTAATCCCAGCCGATCTTGCCGTTCTCGCCGCGGTGGATCGGATAGCAGGTTTCCACCTGTTCCAGCGTGCCCTTGATCAGAATGTCGGTGTCTTTCACGAAAAATGCCATCTTGGTCTCCGGCGCTAGTTGGACTGGTCGGCCTGCCGTGCTGTGATCGCAGCGGCCGGATTCATGCCTTTGTCGAAATAGGGTCGCCAGTTCTCGGCTTCTCCCTCGACTTCCTTCATCGCGCAGTCGAGCATGTAGGCGACTGTCGAGAGCCATGGGTAGAAGCCCAATTCGGGATTGAAACTCATGGTGTGGTCCATTGGTCTTCTCTCCTTCGCGATCTCATCGCTCTTCGGGCTCATCCAAGTCTTCCGGCTCTCGTCCGATATGCCAGCACCGATCCGACCAAAGGGAAGGCAGGTGATCCTCATCGCCGCCGTAGTGTGCAATGATGATTTTCCCATCTTCCTGGAAAAGGCCGAAATCAACCTTCTTCTCCACAGCGCCCACCAGGACCACGGCAAGAAACTGCCGGTCGATCGACGCGGGCAAGTGAATCTCGGCATCGAACATCGCGCGGGCTGGATCAATCTTCTGCACCTGTTGCTCCTTTCTCAATCCGCCAATGGGCGAGCCATCGGCCTTCGTTTTGGTTGAATGACCTGTCATTCAACCGTAGCGAAGGGCGGTGGGCGTAGCCCGCCGGCCGTTGCGGTCGAGCAAGCTCAAGGGGTCGATCGGCGGGAAAAACGGAAGGTTCGCCGGCCTAGCCGGTGAAGGCCTTTTTTCTTGCAGATGGACAGCGGCCTAGGCCGCGCTTGCCCCTTGAGCTTGCTCGGCTGCATCGGTTGGGCGGACCCGAATGTGGGTGAGATGAACCCCGCACTTGCGGGGTGCTTCCTGAATGTGTGCGCGCCAGCGCACTCTCCTGATCAGGGCAGTAAGCCTCGCTTCCGGCAAGTTGCCGATCCCTTGCCATGCTCGCGCGCGAGATCATCGCGATTTCTGGCTCGGATTATTTGAGATTATCGTTTTCCTGAGCGTTGTTTGGCGGGAAACCAACGCCACGACCCCTGCATGCCGGCGAGTCGAGCTTTTTTCAGTGGTTCTCAAAGTCGTTGTACCGGGTCTCTAGCACTACGCTCGCATAGATTTCGAGCAAGCATTGCGCGGTCGGGTCGCCTTCTTCGACAAAGCGAAATTCCATCGCCCTTATGCGCGCCTTCGCGGCTGCGAAAGCTTCGTTGAACACTTCGTTCGATGACAGCCCTTTCCGGCTTTCCGGACCGGCCTTGTACGAGGATTTTAGGAAGCCGGTTGCTTCCCGAGCGAGCTTGAAGGCAAAAGGTGCATCATTGTGGCTAGCGCTCGGCCGGGAGTGGTCACCATAGCGTCCTCGCATCCTGCCTGTTCTTCCGACATAGAGGTGATGACCGTTCTCGGAAAAGAGGTAGACGCCGCTGGTCGGGACGATCTTTGGAAGCTTGCCCGTGACTACGGGCTCCATGGAAATTAGTTGCTCGAATTTCGGATGCAAGGCATCCGCAAACTTTCGAAATCTCTCATCCAAGGGCCTACTCCTATCGACTTGTTAGGCGCAATAAACACTGCCGACGGCTTCATGTTCAAGGATGTCGGGCGATCGTCTGCACGTCGCCGGAGCGCGAATTTCTCTTCACGACACTGGTGCGGGAAACCCTTGTGCAGGCGCGGCTGTCGCGGCGCTGTGCGACCTCGATGGTCCGCCTCGACGAGCTGACTGGGTTTGTCGGTGGACTTGCCTGACTGATCTTGCCGGCACGCCTGCTATGAAGCATTCTCGCCATCGTGGCACTGAGGAGAGGCGGGCGGAGAGGCTTTTCGACGGGATACGTCTGACCTTTTTGCCCGACAGGGGGCGCATCGCAACGTTATGACAGGCTATAATCACTACCCCGATTGTTCATGCGGATGGTGCGTCAATTACGGTCGATCCAGGATCAACAGGATCGAGCTCACCGAGAGCTTTCAGCTTCGAGATGCAAGAGTACTGTTGAAGCAAAGCGGCGCGAATTCTGTTTCCGGGTGCTACGTCAATCCAAATGCGCGATGCCCGGTTTGCGGGGCACCTGTCTTTTTCTATGCGAACGCGTCCGGCAGCAGAGTTTACTTTGATGACCTGGGGCCGCCATGGCCGAAGCATCCTTGCACTGATCACCCACGCCACAAACCTCGCCCTTCGACCGAAGCGATCACCGCTCCCACCAGACGCGCACGAGGTCAGGTTATCGAGTTGCTCAGCGCCGCGCGCACCGCAGGACTCTCCCGCAACAAGGTTTTCGGACGCAGAAGGCCCGAAGAGTGGACGCTCGTTGTCGTGCAATCCGTGGAACGGCGAGGCGAGGAGAACAAGGTTGAGGGGGAGTTTCTGGACTCGGATACGGCTGAGCAGTTTCACTTCACGTGCAGATCGGCAAAGCCCCTCTTCGAGGCCGGGGACTTTGTCAGCGTTCGCGGCAGCGAGATTTCATTCGTGGACCGCGACACTTTGCAGCCGGTGGTTTTCATCTCCGGCGCGTGGGTCGACCCAATGTCCCCGGAGCGGATTCCGCAAGCTCCCACTTCGCCTCCCATCGCCACGCCTAAGGCTCAGGCTAAATCGACCAGCAAAACCAACCACGCGCAATTGATCCGGACGAAGAAGCCTGCAAGCAAAAACGAAGCTTCCAAATACGACATGACGAAAGCGGAGATGGTTCACTTTGACAGCAAAAAAGTGCCGTTTGCCGCACTCCTCGCGAAACTCGAGCCTATTGTGAAATCCTATGCACGCGCGGGCACCCGAAAGCCGAGGGATGTAGCAGCGCGGCTCAATATTGATGGTCATCGGACCGCCGTCGGCGAAAGATGGACCCCCGGCTCGTCTTTTTTCTGTTGGCGTTGATGTTCAACGACTCGCCGACTTCCTCGAATGGAAATGGCCATCGGAATCGCGAGGAGCGGCGGAAGCCGGTTAGCCCGAAGCCTCAGACAACAGTTGCACCCTCCGAGCCGTTAACCGCAGAGATTATGGCCGAACGGCTCTCCCGATTGGGCAGGGTAGTCCGGAGCGGAAAAGCAGGATGATAGGCTGCAAGAACCGCCCAGTCTCGCCAAAGGTGAGGCCGTCGCAGGCAATCCGCGCTGGCTCTCATTTAATGTGAACCGAGCCGGATTCATGGTCGCGGTTAATGTGAGCCAAAAATCGGGATAGTCTCAAGCCCGAGCGCGGATTTCTCGGGCCGCTACACATAGGCGTCGGGACGAGGGGCATCGCCCTCGCCCGACGGGCGAGCTTGTTCGATCCGCCTCCGGCGCGGATCGAACAAGGGCAGGACTTATTGGAGAATTGAGATGGCCCGGACCAGGCTGTGCTCGAGGCCGGGTTTCCAGAGGTGGTAGTCATAGACGAGCACGACGGTTCCGGCTGGCTGTGCTGTGTTGGAAATCAGCGGCATGATCAGCTCGGGAAGCTCGGCGGCTTCGACGCATGGAAAGCAATCGGTGGAACTGTCCGGCTTTACGATCTCGACGCGGTACAGGGAGGAATTGGCTTCCGACATTGGTCGCTCCTTCGGTCTTCGGATCTCGGGTGAGAGGGTGCCCCGCCGGAGCGGGGGCGTTGCGGCGCTCAATCCCAAGGGATCACCGCCATCAGGCTGTCGTCGTCCTGGCCCGGATACCGGCCGAGGTTTGCGTTCAGCTTGGCGAAGCCGGTATTGACCGAGAGGGTGAAGTAGTCGCCGCCGCTCTGGTTCTTCTTCTTCCAGATACCGCCGATCTCGATCCGGCGGCCGCGCGGCGTCTTGCCAAAGAGGCGATAGACTGGGGCCTTCGGGTTCGTGCTTTCGACCGGCTCGCCGGTGATGTCGATGTCGAAGGTCAGGGTGGCGAGGTTGCCGGTCAGGGCGTTGGTTTCGTCGTCGATCTGGATGAAGTTCATGAGGTCGGACATCGCGGTATCTCCTTTGCTTGCGTTGTCGATGGACACGACAAAGGACCGGCCCGAGGTCGGCCTGCACCCGTCGGGCCGCAGCGTGAGCGGAGGACGGCATTGACGGGCGATTTTGTTTCGCGAGGAAGTGCCGCCAGGCGCGGGGAAAATCGTTCGGCTATGCTGTTGCTGGACGGCCGAACGGTCCTAGTGGCCCATTCGATCGACAACGCGGTCATGCAAAGGAGCTTCCATTCGCATGTCCTTCCCGTCCAACTTCATATCGGCGCCGAAACCGACGCCTTGATCCGGCGTTGCTGCGCTCTGACGCCGGCCATCGTCCCTGCGTCGCCCGCGCCGAAGTCGATATCCACGCCTCGACGCATGCCGGCCAGACAAAAGCGCCGCCGCCCTGCCGTTCACCGGCAAACGTTGCGATGAAGCCCGGCGGCCACTGCTGCAGCTCGCACTCGGTCGATGCGGCCCTTCGCCGTTACGCGACCCGCTCAGAGCAGATCGCCGGCAGGACCTCGACGGCAATGGTGCGCCGCTCCCGTGATTGCACCCTTCCTCGGGCGCAATTTTTCGGCGGGCTCACCCACTCGCCGGCCATCCGAAAATGAAAGGAGCGATCTGACGCTAGTTCATGGCCGATTTCGCCAAGGCTCGAAGTGTCGGCGCCAGGTGCAATTCACCCTTCGGAGAGCGATATAGCATCGACAGGAAGTATCGAGGCGGCCGCTTGATTTCCGCCGCTGCGGGCTGCTGCGCGGCCGCCCGTAGCACCTTCTCGGCGACGATCGCCAGCGCGGCGGCCGCATTCATCCGCCCGGCAACCTGGACGCCGGCGATCCATGCGTCGCGCGGAATTTGAACGAGCGTGCGGATGAAATCGGCCTGCTCGTCCAGCTCGCGCCAGGACCGCAAGCTTATGCCGTATTCCGCCTGTAGCTGGCGGCACCCTAGCTGCAAAAGCTCAAGCGTAGTCGCTGCGTCGTCATCGCGGCGTTGCGGGTCTTGCGCCAACGGCTCGGCCGCCACAGGCTTGTTTTCATAAGCCAATTGATCGGCAGAGCCGATCTCAGAAGTAACTTGAACCGATCGCGCGTTAGCGTGATGCCGTTCGTTTCTTACTGATGAAGGGGAGGTTGTAGATGTATTTAGGGGGACAGGATTGTCTTGTGCGGGGGACATATCATGTTCCTTCAACGCCGAATTGTCGCCTTTTGACTCCTCGGGTTCGGGGATTCGCGGCTCGTACAGCGCAAGCACCGACTTCAACAGGTCGACCAGCGAGGCCAGATAGTCGGCATTGGCGCGCTTCTCATGAAATTCGACGATCAGTTCATTGAACTGAGTTTCGGAGGCCCCCACGTCAATCCCATCACGGCGAGCCTGTTCGAGCGCATCGACGATTTGCCGGGCAACACCTTGGCTTCGCCGTGTTGTCTCGCGCATCGCGCGCCATTCATCGACATGGGCGCTCGCCAGCTCCTCAAGCTTCGCGAGCCTTTGGCGAGCGGGCGAGAAATCGAGCCCGAAGCTGCCGCCCCCTTCCCGGTTCACATATCGCCGTCCGGTCGGGCTGTCGCGGTACGCCACAATGCCCGCCTCGACGAGTGATCGTATCGCCCGGCTGACTGTCTTCTCGCAGACACCGAGATCGAAGGCGAGACGTGCATTCGAAATGGCGACGACCGGGCGGTTCCCGGCCGTCCAATCCTCGGCCGGCGAAATGGCAAGCAGCGTATCGAGGATCTGATATGGGTATCCCTTGATGCCGAGACGGCCGGCGCACTTTTTAAGCGCACTGGCGACCTTGGCCTTGGTCGTCGGCTTATGATCTTCGCGCATGGCTAGGGCCGCACTGGCGAGAATGCCAGGCGTAACCCTCCTGAAACTGGCAATGGTCTGCATCGGACTCCTTTCTGAAATCCGGACAAAGCACCACCGTTCGCAGAAGCTGCGTTTCATGTTGACAATGGGGGGGCGGAAACCTTACCGTGGAATTCTACTGATTTGCCCTGGAGCGGCGCCAACCGCTTTTTTGGGTTTCTCGCTCCCCGATGTAGCTTGCTACGTCGGGGTTTACTTTTTCCGGTTCTAGTTGACTCTCCTCGAATTCAAAACGACTCGCAGTTGTGGTGACCGCGACGCTAACCGATTTGCTTGATAAAGCAAAATGATTCGGGGCATTTTCCGACAAATGAGGTTGGTGTTCCCTCGAATACTGATCTAAGGGATTGATGATAAACGCTTATCTCGCGTTGAGTGAATTGTGGTAGACCGCCACACGCTGCTGAAATTTTGGATGTGCCCCCAGGAGAGACGTGTTCGCCGCCCCCTGTGGCGGCTGCGGCGGTAGAACTCGCGGCGTGATCGATGCATCGACATGACTCCGTTCGAGAGTAGGCCGCGGCGCGCGGAGGCGCCCAGCACTCGAACAAGCAGCCATGGCGCCGTACGAGGTCCATTTCCAAGGGCATCCGCGGGGCGCGCCGGTCGATTTCTTCACTCCGATCGTTGATTGCGTGCACTCCCTTGCACAATCTCTCTGTGTGCAAGTAGGGTCATTGACGCGCTTCGACGAAAGGTGACTACCAGATGCAGTCATACCTGTTTCACATTTCAGGGGACGGCTCGCTCAGCGAGATGCTGCCGCGCGCTTACGATAACGAAGACCATATTCAGCGCCTTCTCGCGGAGCATCCTGCTATTCTCGGGGGGCAATACAACGGCCAGGAACCAAGACGTTGGGCTCTTATCCAACGAGAGGTTCCGGTGCCAGATGGCACTGTTTCCGATCGGCGTTGGTCGCTTGATCATCTTTACGTCGACCAGGACGCGATTCCCACCTTGGTCGAGGTTAAGCGTAGCCGGGATACTCGTAGCCGCCGCGAGGTAGTTGGGCAAATGTTCGACTATGCGGCGAACGGCCCATCCTACTGGTCTCTCAGCGATCTTCGCGATGCATTCGCTGTTACGAATAAAAAGGCTAGCGCAGATCCCGCGGAAGTATTGCGGCTGCTGCTAGGCGAACAAGTCGACGTGGAGATCTTCTGGTCTCAGGTGGAAGACAATCTTCGGAACGGCCGGATACGCATGATTTTCCTGGTCGACGAAATGCCGGAAGAACTTCTGAGGATCGTTGAGTTTTTGGCAAGACAGCTACGAGACGCCGAGGTCTACGCTGTCGAAGTTCGTCAGCATGTGGGCACCACAGGCCAGGTCCTTGCCACGAACATTCTTGGCCAAACACAAAACGATCAACAAAAGATCAGTAAGAGTCGGACGGCGACCACTCTTTCAGAGGAAGAGTGGTTCGAGGCCTTTCGGGCTCGCCATGGCGAAAGCGCACTGGCAGTGGCGCGGAAAATCTCGAGATGGGCGAGCGATCACCATCTGACCAGCTTTATCACCACGGCACAAACGCCCTCGATGGGGTGGTCATTGGAGGAGGGCGAGCGGCGGCGCTACCCTCTGTTCATTGCCGGGAATGGCAAGGTGTTGTCATCTCTAGGCTACCTCGCATACTCCCCGGCGTTTGCCAGTGAGGACAGTCGGCAAGATCTCGTAGACCGTTTTCGGACGATCGGCCTGCCCTTTTCCCTAACGTCTCTCGCGGGCGATATTCGGATTCCTGTAAAGGAGCTCGAGGACGAGGAAAAGTTCCGTCAATTTATGAATACGGTGGATTATGTGGTCGAGCGGCTTAGGAAGGGCGCTGGTTGATCCACGGGCGGTAGGAATGGGGTAGACTACAGCAGCACAGTTCGCGCGAGGCAGGTCCGGTGCCACCTGCCGACCCCGGGGAGAGTTCCAGCAGTTCATCGCCTGATCGGCTACGCTTGTACGGGTCAGAGGACGCGCCGCATGGCTAACCGCCATTGCCGTGGTGTCGACCAACTATACTATCTGGCGGCCCTTGCACCCTTAACCGGAGCAAGCGCCTTAGACTGCCTATCCACTCCAGCAGCAGCGCCTATAACGATCCACCGCCCGTGCGCAGGTAGGTTACTTCAAATGCTTTGACCTGCCGATAAGCCTGCAGCCGATTGGCGAGACTAAACGCATCGTTCATCTCGAACTTCTGAAAGATATCAAGACCTCGATCGAGGCTGATCTTCCATCCTGAGTCGCTTATGATATGACGCGCATGGATCGTGTTTGTCCCATCAAACTCCCACGAGAACTTAATCCCGGCAGCCATGCTGGCGGTTTCGACAGCCATAAGATTGGCTTGCTGCTTCTCAGGGTATGCTTCATCCGGGCAAGTCAAGAGCCGCACCGCAACCTCATCCTCGGCTGCTTTGCGCACCGCGATCATCTCGATGAACTCCATCAGATTCCGCACCTGATGAAACATGCGGATGTAGGGATCGGTGACTACGATATTCGTGGCGCCTTCAAGCCAAGGCCAGAAGAGATCGGCGAAGGTGACTCCTTTTTGGTTCTCGCTGAAGATCTTGTGCCCCTCGCGCGGACCGGCGACATCAGTTTTGGCTTCACCCGCCGGCTGCCCGGCATTTAGGGTCGGTGCACCGCTGAAATCGCTTGCAACCTCGGACGTTGGACCGTCGTGGCCCATCGCACGCTTGTGGTAGTACTGTGGGAACTCCGTCTCTTCGAGCGTTTTGACGACGACCTTCCGCCCGTCTTGCGCCGTGAACGAGAAGTCCGTTTCCGGATAGGTGCTGTCGATCCGAAGAAGTTGGTCCTTTACCCGTTTCCGCCCTTCGACGGCCAGGTGCAGGATCTCTTCAACTTCGGCCTCAGTCGCGTTGTCCGCTGGAAAGAGCAGCTTCATCATACCTGAAAAGGTCTTATTCACCCCGTCGCGGTCACGGGTCGAAATATCAGACGAGAGCGTGAACAGCCCGTGGTAACGGTTGGAATAGTCGTCATTGCGCATGTGCCGAAGGATTTCGGCGAGATAGTCGACGACGAACCCATATCCCGACGCGAACATCTCCCCGCGGATGACGTCAATCTCCCAGCCCGGCACATAGGTGTGAAGTCGGTCGATGAAAGCCGAGTCATAGTACTTCTCAGGCAACTCCTCGAATAGATCAGTATGCTTCAGCATGTAGGGAACATTGTGCTTGGTGTTCCCGACGAAGACCATCGATGCCTCGGCCCCGAGCGTCTCCACGCCACGCGAGAAGCTCTTATTGGCCATGTAGTTTTTCATGATGTCGACAAGCGCCTTGTCGACGCGTTTCTGCCGGCCGGCGAACTCGTCGAAGGCCACGACATCCCAATAGCCGACCAGTCCAATCTTACCCGAGCTGTTGTTTACGAACAGCTTCGGAACCGTCACTTCGCCACCGGAAATGAGGATGCCGTGCGGCGAGAATTCCGAGAAGATGTGCGACTTGCCTGTTCCCTTCGGACCTAGCTCTATCAAATTGTAGTTTCGCTCAACGAAGGGCACGAGGCGCATCAGTTGCAGGAGCTTGCTCCGCCGTCCGAACATTTCGGGGTCGAACCCGACCGTCTGGAACAACAGGTCGATCCATTCCTCGGTCGTGAAGCCGGCACGCGCGGCGAGAAAGGCGTCGTAGTCGAACTTGGAGAGCTGGATCGGTTTGATGCTGCTCAAGATCCAGGGCTCGACATTCTTGTCCTCGCTGCGCTCGTACTCGACATCGGCAATGCACCAGACACCGCTCACGAGAAGCTTGGGATGAGCCTTCACCGTGTCGGAATCGATGATGACCTTCTTGATACCGAGATTGGAGAAGGTCGCCTCGTAGGCGTCCTTGTCGGTATTGAGGTCGACACTGATCTTGTCGATCACCTTCCACCGCCCCTTTTCCCGGATGTTCGACCGGATCAGGCCCGCCTCGTTGCGATGCACATAGTGCTTGCGCAGAATCTCCTTGACCGTCTCGATGCCCGACTGAATTGAAGCCTCGTCATTGGTGGCGCAATATTGCCCGAGCAGGAATTCCAGCACGTAGGAAGGGACGATGGCGTTACCCTTCACCGCCTTGACCAGGTCCTTGCGCACCACGAGGCCCGGGAAGCGTTCGTTGATTTTGTCGTCCAGTGCCGTCATCGCTTCCCCCTTAGAAATCGAAGTCACTCGAGAAGCTGCGGCGCAGCGTGTAGCGAGCCGTGCGGTATTCCCTGAAGTGAGAGGTGTCGCCGTGCCGTTCCTCCAGCTTCAGAATGACCTCCTGACCGTTGAATGCATCCGCCTGGCGCAACAACAGGAAACGAACCGCGACTTCGCGCTCGCGAGCATTCTCGGACTGGAAATCGAAGACGAGTTCATGGCTGTCGGAGATTAACTCGCCCGATTGTGCATAAATGCCGGCTCTTAGCGTGCGGGCCCGGGTCTTCTCCGTGACGGCGGCAACCTGATAGAAGCGAACCGAAATCTGGCTCGACGTGATCAACTGGTTGGAGCTACCGATGATCTCAATGTCGACCGCCGAGATGTCGCTCTGCCGCTTCTTGTTGATCTTGACGACCGGAACGACGATTTCCTGAAGGGTCGCTCCGCCATGCACGAACCGACTCCCCGACCCCTGGCGGCGAAGCCGGTTGATCGACTTGGGTATCAGCATTTCCAACGAACCTTCGAGGTTCGCCTGCTCCGGCGTGAAGCGCCGTAGGCCGCGATTGTCCTTCAGTCCGTGCCCAACGATGAACCTCCGGTCGCGGAGAAGGACTCTGTCACCCTCTACCTGCGCCGAAGAGAAGTCGCTCTCCTCGATCGGCCGGTGCTGGTAGATGAAACCGTGGTCAGACGTTACGATCAAATTGTTGGCGTTGGCGCCGTTGAGCTTTTTGACCACCCTAACGATCTCCTCGATCGTATCCTCGGCAGCCTCGAAGACGCGATCCTCAGACACTTGCTTGTCGCCGATGGCATCGATCAGATTGTGGTAGATATAGACGACGTCGTGATCGCGGACGAGTGCACGGGCCTGATCCTTATCCATGCCCATCAGGTCCTCGGCCTTCACAGCCGTCGTCCTATCGCCGGCCCGTCCGGTCGCCAGGATCTTCCTGCGGTTCTCTAAACCCTGTGAACTCTGTCCGTTCACGAAGACCGTGCCGCTATCATTGTCGGCAATCCGCAGATCCACATTGGGCAGTAGCGACGCCATTCCGAGCTGGGTATAGCTCGGCAGGCTCCCGAACATCGGCTCGATCCCTGCTTCGTATCGGTCAAGGCTGCGAATACGGCCTAACAGCTCCTCGGCGACCTCGTAGCGAAGCGCGTCGGAAATGATGACGCAAATCTTCTGGTCACGCCGGCGAAACTCGCCCACATGCTCCTGATAGAAGCTCCGCTGCGCGGGAACAGGCGGCGCCGACCAGGATTCGGCCGCGTCCACAAGCCTCTGCCAAGAGTCGTTCAGACGCAACAGGTAGCTATTGACGTAGTGGTTCTCGACCTGCTCGAACAGCTCGCGCATCAGCGTCGCTTGCCCGGATGACTGCATGCGCCAAATGAATTTTCGATAAAGCTGATCGATCCGAAACCAGCTCTTCGCATAGCGCTCGACGCCTTCCGCGAGACTGGTCATGCCGAGTGTCACCTGCGCCATCGCCTGCTGGAACTCGGCGGCAAAGCCGATCGCCTCGTAAAGATCGCGATAGGATCCGTACCAATGGCTTTGTCGGCGCTTGCGGATCCAGTTCAAGACATCGGCCTGCGCTACGGTCTGGCTGCCGACCTCGTGGACCAGCGCGCGGATGATCGCCCGATCCACTTCTTCGAAATGATCCACCTCGATCAGAGTGCGGAAGTCGCGCTTAGCGAGATCCTGCGCTATGCCCAGCGCCTCGGCATATTCAGCCGACAGCTTTGCGAATGCCTCCTCGGCGTTCCGGTTGTTTTTCCAACGACGGAAGAACACCAAAGCCTCGGGAGTTAGGATCGCATCGCCCCCGACCGCGTTCTGATAGCAGGCCTTGAACAGAGTGATCGCGAAATCGCCGATGCTCGGCTTGTCGGTACGATAGCCGAAGAACCGCGACATCTGATCCCAGAGGAATTCGCTAAGGCCGACGCGGCCGATCAGCCGCAGGCCCTCATCCTTGCCCAATGCAAGTTCCGCCAAAAGCGCTTCGACGACAGTGTCGAAGTCACCATCAGACCCGGCGCATACACCGAGCATCCTCAGGCGCAGCTTAGCCTTGGTGTCGTCACCACGAACCCCAGACTTGAGCTTCTCCAGCCGGCGGCCTGAGCGAAAGAACTCCTGATGCTCCCGCGCGAGATCCTCGAAACTGATCGGCAACCCGAGATCCGCCAGCCAGATCGCAACCTGATCGGTCTTGAACACCGCGTGCGCCAGCTCGACGTCGAGCAGCCAGTTGTCGATATCGGCCGGCCGCGGCCCGTCCCAATAGAGTAGAAAGCGCTGCTTCGGCTCCTCCCGGAGAATGCGATGCTTCACCGCGAACTCGGTGTTCGCCACCTCGATCTTTTCGACGCCATCGAGCGACAGGGCTTCGTACGCCTGCCGAAACTCATGCGCCGGGTCGTACCAGAAGACGATCCGGTGCTTGTCGAACTGGGCCTCGAGCCCCTTAGCGATCCGGTCCAGCATCCTCAGTCGTCCGAATCGTTGAGGCCCTTGATAGGCTTCAGGGCGGCACCGAACATTGGATAGTTGACCTTTACGCCGCCATCTAGGTCGATCTCGATCTTTTGCGTTGCCAACGGGAACAGGACGTCACGCTCCCAGGCGTCGATCTCCTCGATCTGTCTGGCTGTCGCCTCGATCTCCTTCAAAGCTTTGGTCTTCTGCGCAGGCGAAGCGTCCCCGCTGATGCTAAGCACCTCCTGCGCCCTGCGATAGGCTTCGAGCTTGGATCGGAACTCGCGCAGATAGTCGTTCAACACCACGCTCACCGTGTCGGGACGGTAGCGGTGCATGTATATCAGTGCATTGAACGTGCCCTTCGGACTTGAGAACAGCCAGTAGATGGGCCGCTTCTTGTAACGCTTCACATGATCGTTGAAGAAATCGCGCGTGAAGTACCTGCGAATGTCCTTGCCCAGTGCCTCCTCCACGAAGGCGAGGTTCTCCTGGAAATGCTCCTCGCCGAAGGTGACGCGAAGGAAGCGCCGGAAGCGCGTAGCGATATCGTCGGCGAACCACTCGCCATCAAGCACGGGGATCACATTGTCGGCGTCCGGTTCGAAGGTCGGATTTGGAACCCTAGCCCGATAGACCTCCAGCCCCTCGCCTTCGCTAGCAAGGATCAGGCCGGGCGCATCGAGGCTGTAGCGGCCGAACATGCAGCCCACGGCATAGTGGACGAACTCGCGCATCGTGTCGGCAAGCAGCAGCTCCTCCAACTCCGCTTCCGCCTTCTGACCGCCATAGCGATTGGCGGGATTGCAGATAAGCGTTATCTCCTCCAGCGGCACTTCCGGAGTTAGTTCGTTCTGCAACCCATAGGCTTCGATGAAGATACGGTTGTTCTCTTCCTCCAGCCGCTGCATCTCCTCCGTCATGCCTCGCCAATGGGCACGCAGGCGCTTGTAAGTGCCTTCCAGCGTTTCTTGTCGGTATTCGCCCTCTAGAAGCGGCAGAAGCGCGAAATTCCAAGATGTCTCGTAGGCGTCCCAGTCGGAGCGAGCTAAGTTTGTGCATTGGCGTCCGATTGCATCGGCACCACCCGCATTCTTATATGGCAGCCTGCCGACGGGTCCCTCGTGGAAGTCTAACGTCGGCGACAGAGCAAGAAGGAGTCGGTTTACGATCTTGGTATTAGAGAACGCAAGAACTGAATACGTGTCCTTCTGTGACGGAAAGCACATTGCCCCTTTGGTCTCGAACATAGCTCCCGGAGGCGAAAGCCGCATGGAGAGACTAGATATTGATATGGCGGACCATGTGAGTCCCGGTTTGAAATAGAAACTCTCATTCTGCGGTCTTGATCTTAGCCTTCCATTTTCTCCAAAAAGATTCTTTATTCTGATTCCGCCACTGCCCCAATCAACGACTATATTATTATTTCCGAACCATTTTCTAAATTCGCCACCCTTGTTGCACGGATACCACCTCTCCAGACGAGATTTTGTTTCTTCCGAACTTTGACAATCGAACCCAATCCTTTTTGCATCGGGCTCGAACCACAGACGAAGGAACTGATCGTTATCACCAGTTGCGAGGCCTTGCTTCGTGGGCGCGACAGACGAAAGCGGAGGAAGCCGATCAAAGGCGTCAAAAACCTGATCGCTCAGCCAGTACGCAATTGGTTGACCAGGTATCTTGAGGAAGCTGTCCTGCGAAACGCGAAATCGCCCAACAGTTTCATTCAGAAACATCTGCTCAATTTCATCTGGGCTTCGAACAATTGATGTTTTCTCAAATAGCCGGCGATACGTTCCCATACGACTCCGCTCGGAGTTCTTGTTCACGATGACGAACGCGACACTTCCAAAATCCGCGCCAAAAATACCCCGACCAAGATGGATCATAGAATCAATCCTGCTCTCAGTAATCAATCGCAGCCGTAGCGTCTCGAATGAACTTAGGAACATCCATGATGGAAGATTTATCATCCCCCAAATACCAAGAGGAACAGAGAGTAGATTCGCCCTCTCCATAAAGCATGTCATCAAATCTGACTTGCTGTCGGGATACATTTCCCTTAGCCATTCGCCCAGATGTCCATTCATTCCCTTCCCGCCCATATATGGCGGATTCATCACCACAACCTGGTACTTGCGGCTCAAATAGTCGGCCATACGCAACACAACCTGAACTCGCGCGTGAGTATCCCGTAGGAACAGATTCTTCTCAAACTGCTTCTCAGATATCACTTGGCGCAGTTCGGACACGTTCCCCAGCTTCGGCACGATCAGCGAGCCGAAGTTCTTTGCTTTTGTAAACTGCCCTAACGTCTCGCGCACGTCCGCGGCGAACAAATCGCGCCCGGCTTCCTTCACATATTCAGCCAGCTCGTCGTCCCTGAAGCTGACGTTCTCCAGCACGCAGATGTTGGGCTGGACGCCGTCTTTGCCCGCCCGCCGGAGGAATCGCTTGCGACGCCCGGCCGCTTTCATCGTCAGGGCAAACGCGGCCAGCGCCCCGGCACGTTCGTCGATCTCGATACCGTACAGATTGTTGGCGAGGATCAGGCCCGGGATCTCGGCCGCGTCATATCCCTCCTCCTCGTAGATCGCGTACAGAAGGTCGAAGGCGTAGGTCAGCATGTGCCCCGATCCGCAGGCCGGGTCGCACACCTTCATCTCCTCCGGTGACGTGATGCGCAGGAAGTCGGTCTCTGGTTCTTCCGGAGCGATGTAGTAGTCCATTCGCTCCTTTAGCCGCGAGCCTGGCCGGTTCAGCATCCAGAGCCTACCGAGGGAATTCTCGACCAGATAGCGCACGATCCAGTGCGGCGTGAACAATTGCGTGGCGGCCGGAATGTTCTCGGCCGTGATTTTTACGTTCTTCTTCAGCCCGGCGAAGACCTCATCCTTCTTCTCGGAAATGTAGAACTGGTAGAGCCAGCCGATGACCTCGACATCCTTGCAGGCGTCCTCTGTCATCACCGTGCGTAGCTTGGCGAGGATACTACCCTGCGACAACAGGTCCTCAGGCATCAGCAACTCGGTGTAATCGGCAATCGTCTCGAACATGAACGGCATCGTCGCGTGCCAATGATTACACATAGCAACCAACAGCAAGCGGTAGGCCTCTCCCTGCGGATCACGCGAAGGCGTGCGGTTGTCGAGCAAAGCACGAACCTGCCCAGCGGTGGCTCCTGGCACTTCATCGCCAACGATGCCCCCCATCGCCTCCGACAGGATCTCCGGTCGCGTCTGCCCATCGGCCGGTGTCACGACCCGCACGGTCGTATAGCCATTGGCATCCATGAAACGGAGGGCGGTGAAGCGGTTAAACCAGGTGTAAGCAACCCTCTCAACGACGTGGTCGCGCGACGTCAGCCTGATCTCACCTTCGAGCTCCTGCACTGCCTTGGGCGCCTCGCGCCGCGCAGCACTATTTTCAGCCAGCACTTGGGCGAGCTTTGCCGACACCTGGTCGCGCAGGATCCGGCGGGCTTCTTGCGCGAATTTTTTCAGCGCGCCGGTGTCCATCGATTCGCGCTGTGGGGCGCTGCTTGAATGAATCGCATCCATCAGATCGTGATCCTTTTGCCCGCGTGGATTTCCGCAATCAGAGTCTCGTGCAGGGCCGCCAGATAGGCATCGACATCGCGCTCATCGGCGAGATACGGCTTGGCATAGGTGACGCGCAGCGCGCCGACAGCCACATATTCCGGTTGGACGGGCGTCGCCGGTGGTAGCGGGCCTGCGTCATTCTGGAAACCCTGCCGTTTGGCCTCACCATCGCCCTTCTGTGCGGGCGACGCAGGAGGAGGTGCCGTTACACGGCCAAGAAGCGCCGGATAGACCGACGACTTAAATCCGCTCACCCGCTCACGGATTACTGCGATCAGCTTGCTGTTTGCGACTGTCTCAAGGACACCTGAAAAGGCCGCCTCGATTTCTCGGCGATCGAAATCCGTGAGGGAGGCGAATTCCGGCAGTGCCCGTAGCTTCTCTCGAAGCTCTTCCACATTGGAAAACGCCGTCTTGCGCTCTGTCGCGATCCGGTTATCGACCTCGTCTTTCAGGGCCTCAAGAGTACCCTTTATCTGTTGGATGGTATTGCCCTTGAAGCAGTTCGGATCGTCCAGAACGGCACGGATAGCGTTGGCCTTTTCATCGCCACCATAGCCGAAATTGGCACTCTGGTCGGACAGATAGGCCCGCGCCTCGTCATAGATCGCCTTCTGCGCTCCACCCATGAAGCGACGAATCGAGTCGAGAATGCCGTCCTTCAGATCGAGCAGCCGATCTTCGTGACGGCCAAGCTCCTGCAGATACCACGCGTATGGCTTGCCTGTAACCTCGCGCACCGCCTCCCGCACACCACTCAGTGCGGTTAGGAAGGGATAGCGCGACGACTCTGCCTCCAGCACGGCGAGATCATTCTTGAGAGCAGCAAAGGCCTCCGCCGTCTCAAGCCCGAGCGCTTTGCCCTCGGAACCGGCCGGCTGCGCGTCGAAAAACTCGCGATAGAACTCCTTGAGCTTACGCGTCTGCGCTGGCGTAAACTCCACCTGCAGTTCGAGCACGATATTGCCCAAGGCATGGGCGTTCTGGAGGCTTCGTTGCAGAGCCTCGCCCTCCAACGGGCTGCCGTCCGAACGCGCCTCGATCTTGCCCCGGCCAAGCAAGCTGGCCGTGGTGCAGAGGATCGCAGCATAGGACCAGCCATAAGGCCTGCGCTCAAACCGTTCGACGACGGCTTTCACTGTCGTCCGTATGCCGTTGCGGGCGTTCGATTGCGCGTAGTTGAGAATCTCCTGCTCCGCCTCCGTGAGATTCGCGGCATCTTCGCCAAACATGCCGTCATTGCCATGCGCAAGGAACTTGCCGATCTCGTTCTCCGAGTAGGCTACGCCGCGTAGCATGCCGAGATTGACATGGACCTTGTCGACGAGGGTCTGAAACGCACGTTCGGTTCGGGCCTGCGGATCCTCCGACCGAACTTCAATCTCCTCCCCCCGCACGAAAAGCCGAGCCTCGCTCACCAATGTGCGGGCCTTGAGCGTAAGATCGCGCTGCCGGCTGCTGTTCTGCTCGCCCTTCTCACGAATGATGCGTTCGATGGTAGGCTGCTGCGTCACCGCGCGAGCCTGGCGGACGTACTTGTCAGTGCGCTTGAACATCATCAGGTCGCTCACGAAGCGGCTATCGGTGTTGAGGACGACGGCGAGCTCGTCCCTCGATATCGTGCGCATCGCGATAGCTTCGGCGTTTCCGCTCTGCTCGTGAAATGGAGTGATGACATTGATCGCAAGCTCGTAGTCGCGCCCAAGCAGCCGGTCATCGAGATACCGCGCAAAGGAATAGTCCTGGGACGACGACTCGTGCCGGAGCTTCCGGCTTTTGATGACCCCATCGAAGATCAGCGTCTCCAGCTCCTTGGCGATCTCGGCCGTATCGACCTCCAATGCCTTGATTTCCTGCTCGACGTCCTTCTCCTCATCCGTCAGAAACTCGAACAGCTCGCCGTTGCGCTGGATATAGGTGTTCTGCTCGAGCAGGCTCAGCGCCTCGTCGACACGCCGCTTGTGCTTCGTCAGATCCACGTCGAACCTGTCCAGCATCAGGATCGCGACGTTTCTGGCCGTCGGCTTGAACGCCCTGACATATTTGACTAGGAACAGCGCTTTCAAGATCCGCGTGGCGAACTCGTCGTCGAGATTCTTCTCGGCAATCAAGATTGACTGCTGGACATTCGATTTAAGCGCCGTGCGGATGCCTTCGAACATCTGGTCGAAGGTCGCGAGACCGCCAATCGGAATGTCCGCAAGCCTTACCGCGACCTCCTGGAAGACGCCCAGCATCGACCGCTCACCGACCGAACTGTGCTTGCCCTCGAAAGCATTGTGCTGGGACAGGTTCTGGATCGCCAACTGGAACAAGGGATACTGGTACGGAATGAATGGATAGCTGTGAATGAAATGATCGCGGTCCCGGAAGTTCTCGAGGCGGATTGAGCCATCCGAAAAGTCGAACAGTGTCTTCAGGTTGTTCGACTCGCGATGATAGAGCGCGGACAGCGCCTCTATACCGCCGTCGGTCTTCTTGAGCAGGCGCTTCTGAATCACTTCGGCGACATCGGCGCTGTTAAGCGGCATCCTGTTCGCAAAGCGCGCCTGAATTTTGGAGAAGTCATTCTCCTGCCACTGGTTCCTGTCCCCAATAACGGAGGCCATGTCCTGTTGCGCCGTCACGATCAGCCAGGCCCGGCCGCGGCACTTGGTGTTCAGGCTTTCCGCGATCGTCTGCAGATTCGTCATGAGCTTGACGTTGTCGGCGATGTACTGACCGACCTCGTCGACGAAAAAGTTGAGCCGGAAATCCGGCGTCTGCGCGTCGATATAGGCCTTCACCTTGTCGGCGAAGTCCTCGATCGATGACCGGAAATCCTGACGATACCTCGTGAGAATGCCCTGTCCCTCGGATGGATCAGCACCCGTAGCCTGAGCATAGGCTTTGGCTACGTTCGCGTTCTCCAACAAAGCCTGTTCGCGTCCCCGGTCCCAGGACTTGCCGGCGATGGACTGGTATGCCGCCCTGAATGCGTCGAGCAGGCCGCGGCTATCCAGATCACGCTCAAATTGGGCAATGTGAGGCTGCTTGCCATAGTAGCCGCACATTTCGTCGAAGACTTTCTGGAACACAGAAAGCAGGGCGTCGATCTGCTCCTTTGAGATCACATCAGCCTTCTGGTCGATGTTGAATAGGATGCTCTTCGAGGGGATCGAGACGGCTTTGCGTAGATCGGCCGCGAGGATCTCATTGTGAGCGCACTTCTGCTTGAAAAGCTCGTATGCGGGACGGCCCCCCACGTCCCGGTTCTCCAGAAGGAGCGCCAGCATCTTCAGCAGGTGCGATTTGCCGGAACCGAAGAAGCCTGAAATCCAGACACCATTGGCTGTCCCGTAATTGTTGTAGGCATCGAGGAACTTTTCGAGTTGCCGCTCGATCTCGTTGGTGATGATATATTCGTCGAGTTCGACCCAGAGGCTCGCCTCGTCATCCGCCTTGATGACCCCCTCGATCTCGCGATCTACAGGTTCCTTGAAAATTTCGCGAAGTTTGCTCATGGCCCGTCAGACCTCATAATGCGTTATGTCAAAAGCGCGGTAGTATTTGTCGTCTTGCAGCATTCCGAACAAATCGAGTGACGCTCCTGTCGCCAGGCTGTGCGTGTATTTCCCCGGAAAGAACATTACCGTCGGCTTTTCCTTGGCAGTGCTCTGGAGGTTATTCAGCACATTGTGGGACCGAATATAGGGATAGACCTCGCCGACACCCGACAGAAAAAGGACGTCGAACTCCTCACTTGCGAGCCGTGCGCCGATTTCAGGAACGAGATGCGTCTCGGGATCAAGAACCCCTTGAAGAAGCTCTTTCAGCTCGTCTTTTCTGATGCCTTGTTCTGCGGCGAGAACATCATCCCAAATACCACGCTCGCGCAGCATGGCGATGCTCAAATCATAGAGGTTGATCTCCATCACACGGACGCCTCGATTTCCAAGCTGCTTCACCAGGCTCGCGCGCATCGCCTCCATGGCGACCGCTTCGTCGACTGGATAAGGGCAGATGAAGAATGGCACCTCGTTGCCGAGGCCCTGCTTTTTGAGAAAGCGCTCGCTCGCGATCACCTTCAGCAGGTGATCGAAGCGATCCTTGGGGCTCGCCGTATTACTCAGTCGCGACATTCCTATTTCCTCCCCGATTGTCGTTCGGCACCGGGGAAGTAACGGAGCTCATCGGGGTTGCCGGCCTGAATCACGGCCAAGACGCGCGCCGACAACATCGCTCCGAGGATCCGGTTGTCCTGTGAAAGGATTTCTGCCTCGCGCATCAGGCGGAAAAGAACGGCGCGAAGTTTGGCACGAGTCGAGGCAGACAACGCCGCGAGCTTGGGAGACCATTCCTCCTTCGCGGAGAAAAACGTATCGAAGTCGTCATAGGTCAGGTCGGTCCGCAACGACAAGAATCGGTCGGTGAGAACCTCTACCGCGAATTCACCGATGAACCTGTAGGCGCGGCAGGCTGCGAGCCACAAAAGCGCGGCCTGCTCGCTCCGGTCCCCTTCTATGAACAGCGCTAGTTCGTCCGAAGACAGGCGCTTCAAGCGGTTCACGATCTCCCGAATCGAACGTCGCGCCGAACTTGCCTTGCGGACCGGGAATGCTCCGCTTTCTTGCGCGGCGACCAACGTCGACTCCCAATCGCCGCCGGCGACATGCAGACGCGCAACGGCCACGCTCTCGTTGATGAAAAGCCCGCCCGTTCCGAAGGACATGAGATAGGGGCGCTGTTCCGAGCTCTCCATTAAACGCTCCCCTCGACCTTCGGAGCCTGCTTCGCCTCATCAAGTTCGAAGTCAGCGCTCTTAAGGGCGTGTGCGGTTTCTGCAGCATTGACCGCGACAATATGTTGGGTGCGAGGGTCCTGCTGACTGGCATCGCCAAGAAGGCCAAGGCGCTTGAGGACATAAAAGAGCATCGCGTAACGGACCGTGAGGACCGCCCGCTCTTTCGTCATTCCATAGTCCTTCGCAACCACTGCACGCTGGCTCGGTGTCAGGCGTGGATGAGGACCGATCTCGATGTTAAACGTCTCCTGCCATAAGGTATCCTGATCGCCGCCGGGCCCAGGATCATCCATGTCGCGCACGCCGAGGATCCGAGGCAGCAGGAAATCCTTGAATTTATTGTCAATGTGACAATAGGCGCGTGCATGCCAGCGAAGGCCGTCATAGCCGAAAGCGTGCGGCGTCATCCGGCGCCACATCGGGTCGGCCCGCCTACCGCTCATCGATTGATAGTGGACCTCGATCGAGCGGTGTTCGCGAACTGCGCTGAGGATCGCCTGCAAGACCCCTGAATCGACCGCGCGGCGCGGCGTCAAGGCGATGTCCGTCTGGGGCGGATGCGCGATCCAGGACTCGCTGGGCTCGGCGAGCCCCTCCGCCAGCGAGCGCAGGCGCGATAAATAGCCGTCAGGATCGGGTTTCAGGAAAATCGGTGAGAACTGCGCGCTCGCGACATAGCGTTTCGCGCTCTTGTCATAGATGGCGTTGTGGGGCGCGCGCTCCTGATAGAGCGTCAGGTCCTTTGACGCCTGCGGCACGGATACGTCGAACATCGCGATGATGTCGGAGCGGTTGACTCCGCCCTCCCAAAACAGCCGGAACTCGATGAACTCGAGCCGGCGCTCCACACCCCATTTCAATGCCGCGGCGCCTTCCACCATTGCTCTTCGCCTTCCTGCGCCGATGGGAATAAAAACTATATGGACATATCGACGCGATCCGTGTAATTATTATTCCCATCAATGGCGCCAGTCAATGGTGATCGGCGCAAATTTCGGGGGCAAAACCATGCCGAAACATGTTTCCAAGGGCGAAGTCACGAGCAAGCGGGCGGCGAGCGCCGCCGCCAAAGTGTTGCGGAATCCCAAGAGCAGTAAGGCCGCAAAGACAGCGAGCGCATCGGCGCTCACCCAGCGTCCGAACAAGAAGTAACCCCTGCAGGAGAGCGGCCATGTCCGTCGCGAGTCGATCCACCCTTGTCGTTCACGGTCGCCTCGCCATACGGGAACGCCGCCTGGCGGCGGCGCGCGAGGGCCGGCACGGCCTGCAAGTCATGTCCTTCGAGCAGGCGGCAGTGCGGCTCGCCGGGGGGGTCGTCCGGCCGATCGACGACGAAAGCCTGCGCGCGGCGATCCAGGCCGTCCTGCCGGCAACGCCGATGGGCGAGCTCGAAAGCATCAAGTCGCTGCCCGGCATGATCGACGCGGCCGCAGACACTCTGCACAAGGCCTGGCGCGCTGATATCGACCTTGCGGCGCGGGCGGCCGAGCATTCGCGGCTCGACGCCATCGCCCGGCTGGAGGCGGCGGTCCTGGCGCAGCTTCCCGCTGGCATGATGCGTCCCATCGACATCGTCGCCGGCGCTGTCAGCCGTATCGCCCATGCGCCCGCCGTTCTCGGCCCCGTGGAGATCGCCGGCCTCACCGAACTCTCGCCCTGCTGGCGGCCGCTCCTGAAGGCGCTCACCGTGCACATTCCCGTGCAATGGACGGCGGGGCCGAGGAAGGCGCCGGCCTGGCTGGAAGGCACGGATATCGCGGTGCTGCGCGCGCCCTCGGAAACCCCGGAGGTCAGCGCCGTCAGCGCCGCGACGGCCCATCACGAAGCCATCGAGGCCATGCGCTGGGCGCGGTCGCTCCTCGCCTCCGGGCGGGCGGCGCCGTCTGACATCGCGATCGCCACTGCCTCGCCCGCCGACTATGACGATCACTTTCTCGCCCTGCGCGCGGACGCCAATATCGACCTGCACTTCGTCCATGGCGTCAGGGCCGTCACCACCCGTGAAGGCCAGGCGGCCGCCGCGCTGGCCGATATCGCGGTTCGCGGCCTGTCGCAGTCCCGGCTCCGCCGCCTCGCAGCCCTGTGTCGGGACTCCGCGCCGTTTGAGTCGCTTCCCGAAGGCTGGCTGCGCGTCCTGCCGGCCGATGCGCCGATGTCGACGCCGAACGCCTGGAACCGCTTGCTGGGGCGATTGAAGCCCGAGGACTGGCCGGACGGCGCTGATCACACCCCGGCCTTGCGCGCAGCCACCGACATGCTCGCCAAGGGGCCGGACGCAGCGCAGGAGATCGGTGAGGCCTTCCTCAACGGTCGCGCGCTCGCCATCTGGCGCAAGGCCCTTCTCACCGGGCCAGCGGCCTCGATCGACGCCACCCTCGAAACCCTGAAGCAGGATGACGGGCTGGAGGCGTGCGTCTCCGTCGCCTGGATGCCGGCGAGCGCGCTCGCGGCCTCGCCGCGCCGTTTCGTGCGGCTGATCGGTCTCAACTCCTCGCGCTGGCCCCGCGGAATCGCCGAAGACCGGCTGATCCCGGACCATATCATTCCGACTGCTGAGCTCGACCCGCTTCCGGTGAGCCTCGCCGATCGCCGAGATTTCGAGACGATCCTGGCGACCACGGACGGCAAGGTCGTCCTCTCACGCGCCCGGCGCGACAGCGACGGGCGACTCCTGGGACGCAGCCCCCTCCTCGTCGGGCATGGCGAGGAGGTCTATCTCGGCCGCAACGCCGTGCCAGGCCACGCCCTCAGCGAAACCGACCGCCTCATGGCCCGGCCGCAGGAGTTTAGCGCCGATCCGCAGGCGATCAGCGCGCAAGGCTGCTGGCGCGACTGGCGGCGCACCGAGATCACGCCGCATGACGGACTCATCCGGCCCGATCATCCGCTCATTCTGGCAATCCTGGCCCGCACCCAGTCGGCCAGCTCGCTCCGGCGTCTGCTGCGCAATCCGCTGAGCTTCGCCTGGGTCTATGCCTTTGGCTGGGGTGTGCCCGAAAGCAGCGCCGAGCCGCTCGTGCTCGATGCGCAGGGCGTCGGCGATCTGGTTCACATGGTACTCGACCGCGCCTTGCGCGACCTGGAACGCGCCGGGGGATTGGCATCCGCTGACGCCGGGGCAATCACGGCGGCGGTGGATCAGGCCGCAGGGCTTGTCGCTGCCGATTGGGAAAGCGAACGCGCAATCCCCCCGGCCGTCATCTGGGGACGCACCCTGGATGATGCCCGGCTGATGGCGGGTCGGGCTCTTGCATATGGCGATGCGCCTTTGCCGCATGCCCGCTCCTATGGCGAGGTGCCGTTCGGCGGGGCTGAGCCCAAGTCGGACGCGGAGACGCCGTGGGATCCCGGCGCACAGGTCTCGATCCCCGATACCGGGTTCAATATCGCCGGCTATATCGACCGGCTCGACATCGCGGGCGACGGCAAAAGCGCGCTCGTTCGCGACTACAAGATGGGCCGGGCTCCCCGGACCGCGATCCGGCTGAACGGCGGACGGGAGCTTCAGCGCTGCCTCTACGCCTTCGCGGTGAAGGCCCTGCTGGGCGATGACGTCGCGATCAGCGCATCGCTACTGTTCCCGCGCGAGCAGATCGATCTCCAGCTCGAAGATCCCGAGGCGGTGCTCGCTGAGATCACCGGCTGTCTGAGCGCGGCGAGGATCAGTTTCGCCGGCGGCGCCGCGCTGCCAGGCCCCGACACGGGCGGCGACTATGACGACCTCGCCTTCGCCCTGCCGGCGAATGCCAGCGCCACTTATTGCAAACGCAAGCTGCCGGCTGCGACCGAGCGGCTTGGCCAAGTCGCTCGAATCTGGGAGGCGGAATAATGAGCAGCGTATCCAAAGCCCTCAAGGATGATGGCGCGCGCCGCGACGCGATCAGCCTCCATGATCGGTCGATCCTGGTCGAGGCCGGCGCAGGCTCGGGCAAGACCGCCGTCATGGCCGGACGCATCGCCGTCATGCTCGCCCAGGGTGTCGCTCCGCGGACCATCGCCGCCGTCACCTTCACTGAGCTGGCGGCCAGCGAGCTCCTCTCGCGCGTCCGCGAAATTGTCGCCGACCTCTCGGCCGGCGACATCGCGACCGAGCTGCGCGTGGCGCTGCCCGAAGGCCTGTCGCAGGGGCAACGCGACAATCTCGCCGCCGCAAGCGCCGCCATCGACGAAATCACCTGTTCGACCATTCATGGCTTCTGCCAGCGCCTGATCAAGCCCTTTCCTGCCGAAGCCGACATCGATCCTGGCGCCGGCGTCATGGACCGCAACCAGGCCGATCTCACCTTCCTTGAGATCGTCGATGGCTGGCTGCGGGAGCGTCTGTCGGGCGATCAGGGCGGCATCCTTGCCGAAATGGTGCTTCACAGCCCCGGTGAAACCGTGGCGCTCGTCCACAATATCGCCGAAAATATGCGGCGCCGCCGCACCCTCGCGGCGCCGCCCGTCTCCCCGCTTGACGGTCATCTGACGGCGTTCCGGCAGGCGACGGCGGATTTCGCGGCCTTCATGAGCGGAGCGGCGGCGACCGAGCCGGGAAACCGTCGTGATCGTCGAGCAGCTGGCCGAGACGGCGACCGCGCTGGCGGTCGGTCCTGATCCCACGACGCCCTCGGGCTTGGTTGGGCTTCTGACCTCGCGTCCGCACCCGGATCTTTGCACCAAGGCAGGCACCTTCGCCTCCTATCGGAAGAAGGGCAAATGGACCGAGGCGGCGAAGCACGCGGGCCTCTCCAAGGCAGATGGCGAACGGCTAAACATCGCCGCCGAAGGCCACTACACCACCTGCTGCGATGCCTGGACTTCGCTTCTTCAGGCGGCGGCCAGCCAGGTTCTGGCGGCGCTGATCGAGGAGACGCGTCCGATCCTGCAGCGCTATCGCGACCACAAGCGCGCGAGCGCCCAGCTCGACTTCGATGATCTGATCTTTGCCGCGCGCGATCTGCTGCGCGACCATGACGATGTCCGGCGCGCACTCGGACAGCGCTTCGCACGCGTCCTTGTCGATGAGTTCCAGGACACCGATCCCCTGCAAACCGAAATCTTCTGGCGGCTGTGCGGCGAGCCGGTCGATGGCGATCCTGACTGGACCCGGTTCCGGATCCGGCCGGGTGCGCTTTTCCTCGTCGGCGACCCCAAGCAGGCGATCTATCGCTTCCGCGGCGCCGACGTCGGTGCCTATGTGCAGGCGCGCGGCGCCTTTCATTGGCAGGATCCCGACAGCCTTCTGTCGATCTCCACCAATTTCCGCTCCTGCGCGTCGATCCTCACTTTCGTCAACGAGCGCTTCAAGGCGGTGCTATCGGCGGATGGCCAACCCGGATTCACGGCCCTGGACCCGTTTCACGACGATCCCGGCGGCGGCCTGTGCGTCGCGGCGCTCGACATCGCTGTCGCCGATGAAAACGGCAAGGCCAGCGCCGAGCGGCAGCGCGACGCCGAAGCCGACGCCGTGGCCGAACTGTGCGCCCGTTTGATCGGCAGCCAGCCCATCATCGACCGGCGCAGCGGCGCGGAACGTCTTTGCCAGCCGGGCGACATCGCTTTGCTGGCGCCGACCGGCGCCGAACTGTGGCGCTATGAGGAGGCGCTGGAGCGTCGCGGCATTCCGGTGGCGACACAGGCCGGCAAGGGTCTCTTCCGCCGCCAGGAGGTCCAGGACCTGATCGCGCTGACCCGCGTTCTCGCCGACCGGCGTGATACGCTGGCGCTCGGCGCGCTGCTGCGCGGCCCGCTGGTCGGCCTCACCGAAGAGGATCTCCTGGATATCGTCTGGACACTGCCGCGTTCCGAGGAGCAGCCCGACCGGATTCCCCGTCTCGATCTCGGCGTCGATCCTGGCGCAATCGCTCATCCGCTCGCACGCGAGATCATCGAAAAGCTGCAGGCGCTCTACCGCCGCAGCAACAGCACGACGCCGCACGAGCTTCTCTCGCGGGCCGTAGACGTGATGCGGGTTCGTCCCCTTCTTCTCGAGCGCCATCGCGGCCAGGCCGAACGCGCGCTCGCCAATGTCGATCTCTATCTGAGCCTGTCGACTGGCTACGCCGTGCGCGGCCTTCGCGCCTTCGCCGAAGCGATGACCGCAGCCTGGACCGATGAGGCGCGCGCCGTGGAAGGCCGGCCCGACGCGCAGGAAGAAGCCGTCGCGCTCTTTACCATGCACGCGGCCAAGGGCCTCGAATGGCCAATCGTCATCCCCGTCAACACCATGACGGGCGTCATGGCGCCCGACAGCGCGGTGATCGACCGCCAGACCGACACGTTTTATTGCCCGGTCCTCGGCATCGCGCCCGATGGTTATGTGGCCGCGCGCCAGGCGGAAAAGGACGAGCTGGATCGCGAACGCATCCGGCTCTGGTATGTCGCAGCGACGCGCGCCCGCGAGCTCCTCGTTCTGCCCCGGCTCGATGCGACGCCCTCAAGATCGGCCTGGATTGGTCTGCTCGATCTGTCGCTCGCCGATCTTCCCGGCCTTGATGTCTCGCATCTGCCACTCGGCGAGGCGGGCGCCGGCGCTGGCGCGGGCAACACCCAGACGCGCGACATCTTCGCGGCCGAGGCTGCGGCCATCGCCGCGCGGCAGACGCGCCTCGTCTGGCTGGCGCCGAGCCGCGACGAGAGCGCTTCCGGCGCCGTGCTTCGGGAGGAAGAGGCCGGAATTTGGATGGGCTCGGAGGATGATCAGCCGCATGAGCTTGAGACGGCGGTCGTGGTCCAGGGCGGCCGCGAGCGCGGGCTGATCCTCCATAAGCTCATGGAGGAAGTCCTGACCGGGGAAACCGACGCGGTCGCGCCGGCCCTCACCGAACGCGCAAACGTGCTCATCCGGGCGCTCGGCCGTTCGCCCGTTGCCGATCCGGCGACGGGTCTTTCAGCCGAGGAGCTGGCGGGCTGTGTCATGCGGACCCTGGCTCTGCCCGAGATCGCGGACTTGCGCCCGGCGCTTTTGGCCGAGTTCCCCGTTTACGCCGTCCGCGCGGATGATGGCGAGGAGACGGCGACCGCTGGCATCGCGGACGCGCTGACCTTGACCGCCGAGGACCGCCCCGCGGTCATCGTCGACTGGAAGAGCGACGTGAACCCCGATCCCCAGACAGTCGATCACTATCGCTCGCAAGTCCGCGCCTATCTCGACATGACCGGCGCCGAGCGCGGACTGATCGTGCTGATGACGACCGGCGCCATCATCACCGTCTCGCCCTCGGCCCAGGCCATGGCGGCCTGAAGCGAGGGCGATCGATGACATCCCGCACCCCTGCCAGCCCCGTCCAGGACGACCTCTTCCACGAGGAGGTCCCTCTGCTGCTTCCCCCGCGCCTTGCGATCGACGGCAGGGTGCTCGGGAGTCCGGTGCAGCAACTGGCGGTCCCCGCCGTGCGTGAAACCTGCCGGCTCCGGCCGTTTTCGATCCGACGGGTCAACGGATATGAGACAAGCCTGAAATCCGGCGAGACGCTGAAGATCATCAGCGCCAGGACGGCCACCCGACTGGAAGCCGACCTCATCCTGCTGGTGCCCGGCGCGTCGGAGCCTTCCACGATCGCCGAGGCGTTGGAACTCGGCGAAGGTCGATGGATCAACATCACGCCGACCGACATCGCCGCACTCGATGCGGCCGTGCGCGGCGAACGCCTCGCCCTTGTCGCGACCTCATGGCAGGACGCGTTCCACCTCCGCGAAAGCCGCCCCGCCGAGAACGGTCGACCGGCGGTGCCCGGGCTGCGCCGCCCCCAGATCGGCGCGCTCCATGCCGCGCTTGCCCATGCCACGCGCTCGACCGAGCCCGCCACTGTCGTCATGCCGACGGGCACCGGAAAGACGGAAACAATGCTCGCGCTCAACGCCCATCAACGGTTCGAGCGCTTGCTGGTGGTCGTCCCGACCGACGCGCTGCGCGAGCAGATCGCCGGAAAATTCGAGACCTTCGGCGTCCTCAAGCACCAGGACTGCCTCGACGCTTCCGCTGCTTTCCCTGTGGTCATGCGCCTCTCTCATATCCCGACAAGCGCCGCGGATGTGGACCAGATATTCGACAGTGCGAATGTCGTGGTCACGACGATGCAGATCGCCGGCCGCGCCGAAGCGCCAGTTCAGGAGCGAATGGCGGCCCGCGCGTCGGCCCTTTTCATTGACGAGGCTCACCATATCGGCGCGCCGACCTGGGCGCGCTTTCGCGGCCTTTTCGTCGATCGTGACCCGCCATTGCCCATCGTTCAGTTCACCGCCACGCCATTTCGCGAAGATGGCCGGCGGGTCGATGGCGAGTTCATCTACACCTACCCCCTCAAGAAGGCGCAGGCCGAAGGCTATTTCAAACCGATCCGCTTCGAGGCTGTCTTCGGCCTGGATCAGGCCGATGCCGATCAGGCGATCGCCGAAAAACTCGGAGAGGTTCTACAAGCCGATCTCGATGCCGGGCTCAATCATCTCGCTATGGCGCGCTGCTCCACGATCGACCGCGCCAGGGCACTGCATCAGCTCTACAGCGCCCTGTTTCCGGAGTTTCGGCCCGTCATCGTTCATAGCCAGCAGGCGACGCGCGAGCGGCGCGCGAATTTGGACGCGCTTCGGCGGTTCGACAGCCGGCTCATCGTCTGCGTCGACATGCTGGGTGAAGGCTTCGATCTGCCCGAGCTCAAGATCGCGGGGCTCCACGACCCGCACAAGAGCATTGCCGTCACCATCCAGTTCGTTGGTCGCTTCACCCGCCAGGATCCGACGCTCGGGGACGCGACAGTGATCGCCAATACCGGCGTTGACGACATCGACCGCTCCCTGGCGAAACTCTACGCCGAAGATGCAGACTGGAACGCGCTGGTCGAGGCGCTCAGCAGCGCGCGCATCGAGCGGCAGGCTCGGCGTGCCGAGATGTTCAAGGGTTTTGTCGGCGATCTCAGCGACATTCCGCTGCAAACGCTCGAACCGAAGATGAACGCCGTGGTCTACCGGACCTCGTGCGACGCCTGGGAGCCGCTGCGCGCCGAAGACCTCTACAATCCCGGCGTCTATCTCGGCATGAAGATCAATTCGCACCAGCGCGTGGCCATCTTCGTCACCCGTTCGGAGGAGCAAGCCGGATGGACGACCGCGCAGCATGCGACCAACGTCATATGGGACTTGCACATGATGCATTGGGACCAGACGAAGGGCCTCCTTTACGTCAGCAGCTCGGCAAAGGGTCCTTATGACAAGCTGGCCAAAACCGTATGCGGCGAATCCACCCGTCGGGTCGAAGGCGAAGAGGTGTTCAGCAGCCTGCATGGCTTCAAGCGCCTGATCCTGCGCAACCTCGGCCTCACCCATCATCAGGGACGCGGCGTGCGCTACTCCATGTACATGGGCGTCGACGTCGCCGATGGCCTCGACACTGCCAAGTCCCAGTCCAGAATCAAGAACAATGTCTTCGCGACGGGATTCCTTGACGGCGTGCCGGCAACCCGTGGCTGCTCGGCAAAGGGCAAGTTCTGGTCGATTTCGCCCGTTCGCGACCTCACCGACTGGATCGAATGGTGCGAGGACATCGGCCGGTCAGTCAACGACCCCGGCATCACGACGGATGGTGTTTTCAAGAGCGCCATGCGGCCTCGACAAATCAGTGAGCGACCCACTGTTCCGCCTGTCGCGATCCACTGGCCAGAGTCGCTGCTGATGCAGATCGAGGATCGCGTCGAGATCAGCTTCGGCGATCAGCCCGTGCTGTTCACCGAATGCGACATCGAGCTTCTCGATCACGAACGAACCGGTCCGCTCCGCTTCGCGGTGCGTAGCGAGGCCGATGTCGCCGAGTTCGAGATTGTGTTCAGCGATGGCGGCGCCCGCTATCCGCAGCGAGCCGGTCCCAAGGCCACCATCAGGATCGGCGGGAAGGTGAAGTCCTTGTCCGAGTCATTCGGAGACGATTCCCCCCAGATCGACTTCGGCGATGGCTCTCTGCTCATCTACAGCCATCTTTATGCGCTGCCGGAGGGTGAAGCCGTCGAGCCCTATCCTGCCGACCGGATAGAGATATGGGACTGGTCGAAGACCAACATCCGTGCCGAATCCCAAGGCCCTGAGAAACGCGCCGACTCCGTCCAGCGGCGCGTGATCGACGCGCTGCTCGCCGATGGCGACGCCCATGATCTGATCTTCGACGACGACGGCGCCGGGGAAATCGCCGATGTGGTCTCGCTCCGCGTCACGGAGGGTCTTGTGCAGGTCACGCTGCATCACTGCAAATATTCGAGCGCCACGACGCCCGGCGCCCGCGTCAAGGATCTCTATGAGGTCTGCGGACAGGCGCAAAAGTCGGCGCGCTGGCGCGACCGTCCCAATCGCATGTTCACCCACATGCTGAAGCGCGAGAAGCTGCGCCTGGACAAGGGGCAAAGCTCACGCTTCGAGCAAGGCACCGCTGCGTTCCTCAAAAAGCTGAAAGCGAGCTGGCAGGACTATCGCTACGAGTTCGACGTCAGGATCGTGCAGCCGGGCCTCTCCCGAGCAGCAATCACCGAAGAGGGCTTACACCTGTTAGCCGGGGTCGAGACGTATCTGCTGGAGACCCGCGCGATGAAGCTGCGGGTCATCGGCAGCGCATGATCGTCCGTTCATGCCTTTGAGCCCAAAGGCTTCGGCACGAAAAGAGGCGCGTTCGCCGCGCTTCCGGATCAGCCCGGCTCGGCGCCTGGAAGGATTGGATCGAATGACCTCGTATCAGTGCCCATCGCCTGGGCCGTCGCCGCCAACACGTCCTCATCGTCCAACATTGGCGGGTGACCCGTCGCCGTTTGCCTGTGCTGCGCGCATCGTCGTCTGCCTCTGTTGCAGGCACATCGCGGAGGGTATCGCCTCGCGGCCACGCGACAACACGGATGTCGAATTCATGAACATTAAGTATATGAATTAACGTGGGCAAATTTCATAAACGGAAGCTAACAGCGACGATCTTTCCGTCATCCGGACGCAAGATTCCCTGCTCAATAACCATCGATAGGGTTTCAGCGGACTCATTTGCCTGATCGATTGGACTAGACCTCTCCCGAGCGGCCGACCGCTGGGCTGTCCCCCGGCTATTTCTCCATCTCAAAGCCCATCTGAAACGCAAGCGCGGTACTCGATCCCTTTCATAACAACCAATTTTTCGCGTTTCGCCCACAGAAGGCCGCTGGCGCGGTTTTCCGGCCGTCGATGGCCCGTGCTTGTTGCAGACCAAATTTCGCGCTGTACGGCCTTCCGTTTCGAGCTAAAACACGCTTGCAAAGGTTCGTTTTCTGACACATTTCTTATCTGTACAAACCGCCGCGGAAACGGCCGGAAAATCCGATGGCAAAAGCTGCAAACCTCATTCCTCCTCCCCTGCCGCAAAGGCTGATTGGATACGCCCGCGTTTCGACCGACGATCAGCTCAACGACGCCCAGGTCGACGAGTTGCGGGCAGCCGGTTGCCACCGCATCCACCAGGAGCACGGCTCCGGCGCGTCACGCGCAAGGCCGGTTCTCACCAAGCTGCTCAAAGATCTTGCCGCCGGCGATGTCCTCGTCGTCGTCCGCCTGGACCGCCTCGCCCGCTCGGTCAGCCATCTGCTTGATGTCATCGAAGATTTGGAAAAGCGCGGCGTGCATTTCCGCTCGCTGCGCGATCCGATCGATACCTCGACGCCGCAGGGGATGTTTTCCTTGCAAGTGCTCGGCGCTGTCGCCCAGCTCGAGCGCGCGCTCATCGCCGAACGGACCAAGGCTGGCATGAAGGCCGCCAAGGCGCGCGGCAGGCTTGCCGGCAATCCCGGGCTTCGGGAACGCCGCCCGGAAGCCATCCGCGCGGTCTCAGTGGCGCGCGAAAGGGCCTACCTCGATGAACTGATTGCGTCAGCGCAGACATGGCTGCCGACTGTCCGCCGGCTACGGCCGCAACACAATTGGGACAATGTCGTGCGGATCCTCAATCGGAGGGGCCACGACTGGACGGTTGAACGGTTGCGCCGGGCGGTGCATCGGCTGGTGCGCGAAAAGCTCGCGGAACCAGAACTCCTTGCCCGATCGCCGCGCCGGCCGCCCGAGGATCATCTGATGAGACTCGTTGCGGGGATCGCGATCGCCGATCCTGATCTGTCGCTGCGCGACATTGCAGCCCAACTGGACCAGATGCACGAGCGGCCGCCCCGTGGCGGCCGGAAATGGCAGCCGTCTTCCGTCAGGGCGCTGTTGGACGAGGCGCGTCGCTTCGGGCTCGTTCGTTCCTGAGAACACGAAGCGACGCGCAAATATGCCTGCCGCGTATACGTCCCTTCATATTCCATTCGCAAGTTACCATGATTTGCCGGGCCAATTGCCGATATTCCTCATCCGATCGAAGTCGGTCGAAGCCTGCTCAGGTCATTGATGCTTGGCGGACAAGCATCCACTCGGTGGACGCGACCACCGAATGCCCATCACCGATTGACCGAGCGGTGCATTTTCAGCACCTTCGCCTGCACTGCATGACTACAACCTCTCAGAGGAGCAAATGGATATAGTTGATAGCAAAGTCTCGATAAGAGGGATTGTGGGCTACTCGCGCGCCGGCCGCGACCATATGCATGAAGGCCGTGTGGTTGATGGCTTCGTCGTTCAGGACCGAGCGAGGCTGGTGACAAACGCCCATTCGGATCGCGATCTTACGATCGAAATTAGAGGTCTCAAATACTTGCCTGACCTAATCGCGTCTCTGGCGCTTGAACAACCGGATGAAGACGAGTCTCCTGAAGAGTTCGCGGAACGGCTGAAGGTGCGCGACGATATCGCAAAGGCTTTTCACGAAGCCGCCCTCCGCATTAGACAAGCACCTCGCGAATAGCCCTTGTGTACGCTTCTGAATCGCGCTTCCGAGGGATCAGCGTTTAACCGCCAGTTCCGTCGGAAGAGCGAATGAAACGAGTCGGCAACGACAAACCAATTATCGAGCAGGAAAACCCTGTTCTGACCCAAACGTTACCGCAGGAGGAGGATGGAATGGACTCTGTGGACGCGCACTGTTTTTCATGCGGCTACGATAAGTTGTTAATGGTGGGCGGCCTGATGACGAACTTTAAAGTATACTCGGCCGAACCGGTGAGCTGTGAAAATTGCAAGGAGATGACGACTGCCAATTACAAAGCGACGCCACTGACGTGTGAGGTATGTAACTCGTCCAACGTATTGCGTATTGATGACCCGTCGACCTGGCTGGGTGATGTCGACGGCTCGGAAGGACTTCCTCTCCTACCCCTTATGCTGGGCAATAGCGACACGCCACACTTGCGCGGTCACTACAAATGTCCGAAATGCGGCAAGTTCGAACTGCGTTTCGGGACGAACCATGCCGATCACCCCATCATTAGCGCCGATTGAATTAGGCACTCAGATGGCATGCGACGTTCCCCTTCCCATTCGGCTCAGCTTAGCAGCCGCTCCGCGATCGCACTATCCGGCTTTCCTGCCCGCACTCTCATGCGTCCGCATCAGTGCCATCAGCATTGGCCCGAGCGAAAACTCGCCGCGCGCCGCCTTTCGCGTGAGATCACGCAGGTAGCCGCCGGGGTTTTTTATGTGCCCTGCCCTTTCGAGGATGCAGGCGACAGCCACCGCGGCATTAGCCTGTCCCATGACCTCGCCGGCGTCCTGATAGGCCGACGGGCTGACCCCCAGCGTCGATCGAACGACGACCGCCGCCGACATCAGGTCGCGCCAGCTTCCAACCGCGCCGCCCGGCCCATAATCGTTGATCTCTGGGCAGGCCTTCAGCACCATACCCAACGGGAATGCCTTTATCGGCTCGCTCGTCGGCCGGCTGGTCTGGTTCAAGTTCGCGCCCTGCTCCTTTCTAGAGCTAGGTTCAAGTTCACTGCTGGATTCGGTATTTGAATTCTGTATGTGGCGTTCGTTTTGAACAGCATTGCTGCCCATACTCTCGGAATTTTCCTGAATTTCCAGCCGGTTGATGATTTCCTCGCGGAGCATCTCCATTTCCTCGAGGATCGGCTGTATGTCCGCGATCGTCGGCGTGCGGGGGATGCGCCCGGTCAGGCCTAGGAATATCTCCTCGATGTGTCCCCAGTCGCCGGCAGCCCCCTCCTCCATCGCAGCGCTGATCAGCTTGCGGATGTCGCGCCGGCAGATCGACAACGCTTCCTTGGTGATGCGAAAGCGCTTGCGCTCTGCGGCAACCTGTTGTGCGGCGTGCGCCAGTTCCTCGGCGCGCGCAAGCAGCGGCGCCAAGCTGAAGCCGAACGCCTCTTCGATCCCGCCGGTTTCGTCCTTGCGGGCGTAGCGCTTGCCGTTGGCGCTATCCTTGCGCTGGATCAGGCCAGCGTCGACGAGCGCGGCGAGATGCCGACGCAGCGTCGTGCCGGCGATGCCGTGCGCGCGTACTGAGAGCTGGTCGTTCGACGGAAAAACGACGAGACCTCGCTCCTCGCAAAGCTCGTTGTCCGGATAGAACGTCAACAGCGCATCGAGGACCGCAAGGGCTCGGTCCTGGATGCCAAGAACAGCCCTCGCCTCGCAGGCGTCACGGAACACCTTCCATTTGTCGGCTGTCTTGCCGGGTCTGATCTCGGCCGTCCGCATCTGCCCTTTGATTTGGGCAAGCGAAACCGGCCGCCGCCCGAAGGGCGTCGTCACATTTCCAACCTGCATTTCCTTCACCTTTCAGAAGGCAAAAGAAATCCGCTCACCAAAACGGTGCCAAAGACTCTTGACGGGGATTCGGGGAAATGCGATTCTCAGGTCGCTTACACACAGAGAAGGGCTTCCACGACGGCGACGTTTGGGGGCCTTTTTCTTTTGCGCGTTACTCTCCTTGTGATGATTCACGTTTACTTCGGAACGCCGCGTAGAGGTCGGCCAGGTTGTCCGAAAGGAACTTTCCGAAGTCCAGGGCATCCTTCGACTTCAAAGCGAGCGTAAAATTGCGTCCGTCAGACGACATGCTGGCGGCAATCCGTTTGTCCTCAGGCGCCCACTTCTGAACACTTTTGGGTGTGGCGACTTTCGCTGCCCTTCCCGATCGCTTGAGGTGTTCGACAAGGCGGTTGAATCGCTCCTCAGCACTGCCTTCGCTGAAGCCATTTTCCCCGACGAGACGCGTCGCGGCATCGAGATGCGCCGGCTTCTCCAACAGGGTTTTCAGTTCATACCATCGGTCGCGCCCGATAGTCTTGGCAGCTCCGATTGCATCGAGGATGTCCCGCGGTATCGCGGCTACGGACAGCATCTTCGAAAGGGTGGCCCGATCAGTGGACAGAGCGCGCATGACGACGGCGTTGTCGTTGTCGTAATGCAGTTGCGAGAGCGTATGAGCGAAGACCGCCCGCTCGATGAATGACAGATTTGCACGAGCGGAGTTCTCTTGTCCTTGCGCGACGACGTGGTCTTCGTCGCGCATTTCCTTGACTACAGCAAAGACCTTCCGACCCAGAGCCTTGGCCACTCGCAAACGACGATGGCCATAGACGACCATGTAACGACCGCCCAAGCTGGGGTGAGGCCGGACAAGTATTGGTGTGTCTTGCCCCCGATCGCGGATCGCCTCGAGAAGCTCGTTGTACTCGTTTTCATCCTCCTCGAGCCGGTCACTGACGAATGAGCCGTCGATCAGTTCCGGCTCCAATTCGACGACCGTTTGACCGGCACGCAGCTTGTCGGCCTGCGCGGCGAGCTCATCGATCGAGCTGAGGATCGATTTCGATGCCCCTGACATGCGGAACTCTGGGAGTGGCTCCCTCGCACCAGATGGGGCCTCCGTCATGACGCTTGCAAAGGGGTTTTTGCGAGCCATTTCTTCACTCTCCCGAGTGGTCTACCACATTGAAATCAATGCGTTTCCGCTGCGTTTTTACGGCCGTCAACATCAAAGACGGCCCCATGCTCTATGTATGAGTCCTTGGATCTCGAAATTAACCGCATCCATGCATTCCATCGCGCGGTCGTAGGTTTCGCGCGTGAAATTCGCACGATCGACTTCGTAGAGGGATTGCTTCGTCAAACCTGCGTCCGAAATGGCGGTCGTTTTCACCATCGGATTCTTCAGTATCTCCTCGGCGAGCATCGACTGCATGAATCCGAGCATTTGAACCTGGGGAACATCCGATGGCTCAAAGCGAGTGATCAAGTAGCGCAGCCAGTCCATTTGGACGTTTGCGCCCGCCTGCTTGATCGTCTTTGTTATGTTGCCGAGCATCAGCAGAAACTGGGACATTGACATAAGGTCCAGCATTTGCGGGTGAACGGTGATTAGCACCGACGTGGCGGCGGTCAGTGCCGTGAGTGTCAAATAACCAAGTTGCGGCGGGCAATCGAGCACCACCACATCGTAACGCTCATCTACGTCTTCAAGCGCCCTGCCCAGACGAGTGAAGAACCGCTTGCCTTCTGTCGACGTCTGCATTGCGAGCGGGGTGTCGTATTCATACTCCTGTAACTCAAGGTTTGCTGGAATGATGTCCAGACCAGGAAAATTAGTCGCTGCTATCACGTCCGCAATCGGTCGCCGCTGTTCGTCGAAACGAAGCGAGTCGTATAGAGACGGGTTTCGGTCTAGTTCAGGTTGGAAACCGTGTAGCGCCGAGAGAGAGGCTTGCGGGTCCAGGTCTATCGCGAGGACACGATGTCCCGTGAGAGCGAGATGCTGCGCCAGATGAGCCGTCGTCGTTGTCTTGCCGGACCCGCCCTTGAAGTTGACGACAGCAATGACCTGCAGCTTATCTCCTGGCTTGCGATAGGGGACGTATTTCTTGGCCTCGGCCTTGCCAGTCTTGTCAAGGAAATGCCGGAGCTCCAGCATTTGCTCGGCGGTGTAGAAGCGACGGCCTCCACTTGAAGTCGCGGGCACGGGTCCTTTGCCTTCGAGGTGAAGGCGCTTTAGATTGTTAGGACTCACGCCGAGATAGTGAGCCACTTCTGCCATAGAGAACGTCCGCAAAGTCTTGCGAGCATTCGGCGGAAACTTCTCCTGGCGAAGCTGGTCGAGCTTGCGGGAAATCTCTGCGCCCTGCAAAAGAATCTTGTCGTCGAACTCGAATTTTGGGAATGCGGCGAAAGCGTTCAT
>NZ_CP023064.1:0-1501701 GCF_002288505.1 Sinorhizobium sp. CCBAU 05631 | reverse complement strand
GATGATCTCCGAAAACTGCGTAAAATTCGGCAATAAGAGCGAATCTGCGCAGATATACTATGCGCCGATTCGTTGCCGAATGACAAACGCTTAGCAAATGGCCGCTTTTTGCTGTGCGGCCGGCTGTTTTCACCAATCTCGTCGGTCAAGTTGTCCGCGGACAACGTTGCCTTACTCTTACTAGGTCATCGCGCCGCATGCGCGAAGCCCGGTGGAAAATCGCCAGGCCGAGGCTGTCGCCGGCGGCGGAAACGGCTAAGGTGCGGGACTGGTCATCAGCGAGGTTCCGGCCATTTCCAACGATCATCCTTCAGAAGACAGAGACCGCTCCGAGCAGTTGTCGCTGCACCAGAGGATCCTGAACGACGTCGAGGGGAATATCCTCTCGGGCCTCTGGCCGCCGGGACACCGGATACCGTTCGAGCACGAGTTGACGGAGCAATATGGCTGCTCGCGGATGACGGTGAACAAGGCGCTGAGCGACCTCGTCAAGCGCGGCCTGATCGAGCGCCGGCGCAAATCCGGCAGCTACGTCACCTTTCCGCATGTCCAATCGGCCGTCATGGAGATCCATGACGTCAGGCTCGAGGTCGAATCGCTCGGCCTCGACTATGCCTACCGTCTCGACGAGCGCGTGCTGCGCAAGGTGACGACCGGCGATGCGGCACGGATTGACCTGCCCGGCTCGGGCCGCCTCATCGACATCACCTGCCGGCATTTCGCCGGCGGACGGCCCTTCTGCCTCGAAGAGCGGCTGATCAATCTTGGGGCCGTTCCGGAGGCGGAAGCCGAGCCCTTCGATGCGGTCGCGCCGGGCTCGTGGCTGCTCGGCCAGATACCCTGGAGCACCGCCGAGCATCGCATCCGAGCGGTGGCGGCCGGCCGGCCGGCGGCCCAGGCGCTCGACATCGCGCCCGGCGCGCCCTGCCTGGTGATCGAGCGGCGCACCTGGAGCGGCGGCGCCCCCGTCACCAGTGTCAGGCTCACCTATCCCGGCGATCGGCACGAGCTCTTCGCCGAATTCGCTCCCGGCGCGAACGGTTAATGCATGTCGCCCAAAGTGTGCAGCGGTTTTGGAATAACGACATGCACAAAAACAAAGACCTAAAGCGCGCCGCGTGAATAAGTTTGAACGCGACGCGCTTTAGTCACCGGCTGACACCCCCGGCCGCACTTATCAGAGACATGTTACCGGCCCCATCCGCGTCATCAGTTCGTCAACAGCAGAATTAAAAAACAACGTCGTTTCAAATAGATAAGCGTTACATCAAATTTCGCCTCCGGTTGCCTATCCGGTAAGGAGCTCCGCAACCGTCGTTCAATGTCGCCTCTGGCTTGGCGCTCTGTCGACCGCCAATGGCAAGCACGGCCCCGGTCCACAGCCTTCACAACTGCTCCGGCTCGAGCACAAGCATCCCCCCCGACGCCACCCGCCAAAAAAACAGCAATCTCTGGTACTTTGCCTCCGAGACGGGCATCCTATCTTCGTAGAAGTGTCATCCTGGCAGAGGGAGGAACGCGGATGCGCTGCTTTACGGTACTCGGTCCTTCGCAGATCGGAAAATCCACGCTCGTGGAAAGGTTGGGCTCGCTGGAAGGCGAGCCGAAAAAGTCAGTTTCCCCTTACGGTCTATCCATCACTGAATTCGATTTTGGCGGCGACGCCTGGTGTGCTCTCGACGTGCCGGGAAACAACGAGGCGCTTGCCCATGCGCAGGATGCGCTGCTGGCGAGCGACGCCTGCGTTCTCTGCGTTTCGCCCGTGGTCGACGAGGCGGTGCTCGCCGCCCCCTATCTCAGGGCGATCGAAGCCTCGCGCACGCCCTGCATCCTCTTCGTCAACCGCATGGACGAGCCGCGCGGCCGGCTGCGCGACGTCGTCGCCGCGCTGCAGGACTATTGCAGCCGCCCGCTGGTTCTGCGGCAAATTCCGATCCGCGACGGCGACAGGATCATCGGCAGCTGCGATCTCATCTCGGAGCGCGCCTGGCGCTATCGCGAGGGCCAGACCTCCTCGCTCTTTGAGTTGCCCGAGAATACGATCGAGCGCGAACACGAGGCGCGTGCCGAGCTGCTGGAGCATCTGTCCGAGTTCGACGACTGGCTGCTCGAGGAATTGATCGAGGACCGCGAGCCGGCGAGCGACACAATCTATGCGATCTCGACTCGAGTGTTGACCGAGAACAGGATCATTCCGGTGCTGCTCGGCGCGGCGAGCCACAGTAACGGCATCATGCGGCTGATGAAGGCGCTGCGCCACGAGGCGCCGCGCGCCGACGCACTGCGCAAGCGCCTGGCCGGGGCCGCCGGCATCGACGAGGCGACGCTGACCGCCGTCAGCTTCCACGCCTATCACCGGCAGAGCGTCGGCAAGACGGTGGTCGCCCGGGCGCTGCAGAACGGCGTCAAGCAGGGGGCGGTGCTCGGCGGCGCCGGGCTCGGCGCGCTCCACGACCCGGCGAGCGGCCGGGCGATGGCGAGCGGCATCACAGTCGCCGGCCAGATCTTCGCCGCGGTGAAATCGGATCACCTCACCGTTCCGGCCCTGGTGACCCCCCATACGACGGTCGCGCCGCCGGAATGGACGGCACCGCCGACGCCGATCCTCGAGCGGATCCTGGTGCCGGAAAGCGAGCGCGACGAGAACAAGCTTTCCGAAACGCTCGCGAAACTCGCCGAAACCGATCGCGGCCTGACCGTCACGCAGGAGGAGGGGACCGGCGCGCAGCTGGTCAGCGTTCAGGGGCCGGTGCACCTGCGCGATATCTGCCGCACGCTTTCGGATGTCTTCCATGTGGCAGTCAGCGAGCGGCCGCCGAGCCCGGTCTATCGGGAGACCATCTCGAAATCGGCTGAGGTTCATTACCGCCACCGCAAGCAAACGGGCGGCGCCGGCCAGTTCGCGGACGTCAAGCTCAGCGTTCATCCGAACGGACGCGGCGAGGGGTTCTCCTTTGCCGAAACCGTCAAGGGCGGTGCGGTGCCGAGGAATTTCATCCCGGCGGTCGAGGCCGGCGCCCGCGAGGCAATGGACAAGGGCCCGCTCGGCTTCAAGGCGATCGACGTCGGCGTACTTTTGACCGACGGCCAGCACCACTCCGTTGACAGCTCCGAATATGCCTTCCGCACGGCCGGCAAGCTCGGCGTCCGGCAGGCGCTCTCGCAGGCAGGCGCGGTGCTGCTGCAGCCGATCTTCCGGGTGGAGATCCATGTGCCGTCGATCTATTCCGGCGCGCTCGTGCCGGTCGTCGCTACCCTCAAGGGCCAGGTGCTCGGCTTCGACCGCGACGAGGCGGCGAAGGGATGGGACATCTTCCGCGCGCTCATCCCAGGCAGCGCCTTCGAGGAACTGGCTCGGTCGCTGAGATCAGCGACTCAGGGCATCGGCTATTTCTCGAAAGCCTTCGATCATTTCGAAGAGCTTTACGGCAAGGAGGCGCAGGCGATCGTCCATGCGCATGGCACCCATGCGAACGAGCATTGAGGAGGCGAGGGGAGCGTCTAGCAATTTGCAACCCTCGCGCTTGAAATGCGTGCATGCGGTTGCGCCGATGAGAAGAACGGCAGTGACCGTCACTGCCAAGGGACAAGTCACGATTCCAAAACAGGTCCGCAACCCGGTGGGAATCGGCCCGGGCACGGCCGGCAGCGTGGTGCTCGTCCCGGCCGACAAGAAGCGGCCCAAGAGCTGCTTTCACCGGCTGCGCGGACATGCCGGCGAGGGACTCAGCACGGATGCCATCATGGCGTTGACGCGCGGCGAACCATGACGCCGGTGGGTACCAACATGCCCTCGACGTCTCTTTTCAGCGAGGCGGGACCCCGACGCCCGCGGCCAAGTTGTTCCCGCAAGTTCGCCGATCGGAGGATCGAGGACCGGCATCTTGGGCGTCATCGCACGCGATGATCCACGTCATCTCCGCGTCGCAAGATTCCTGCTATACTCGGCATGATTGCGATAGCGACCGGGGTGAACAATGAAGCTCAAGCGGCTAGCCATAGGCACCTTCAATCTCTACAACCTGAATGAGCCCGGCCTGCCGATCTACACGAACGCGGACGGCTGGTCGGAAGAGGAATACGGCCGCAAAATCGACTGGACCCAGCGCACCATCCGGCTGCTCCACCCCGACATCTTCGGCTTCCAGGAGCTTTGGCACGCGAATTCGCTGTGGCGCGCGCTTGCCGCGTCCGGACTTGACCAGGACTACGACCTGTTGGCTCCACAGGACGCCAACGGCTCCGGCATCGTCTGCGCGGCGATCGTCCGCAAGGGCCTGCTGGTCGGCGACCCCGAATGGATTGTCGAGTTTCCCGACAAGTTCGTGCTGCGCAGTTCCGGCGACGATCCTCAGACGCCCGCCATCCGCGTCGACATCCCGAGCTTCTCGAGGCCAGTGCTGCATTTCAGGGTCCGGCCGCGCGAGGACCACGAGCCCGTGCATGTCTATGTCTGTCACTTCAAGTCGAAGGCGCCCACCCAGGTCTTTCGGGAGGGCTGGTTCAGGGCCGAGGAAGAGACCTACGGCAAACATGCGGCGAGCCTCGGCGCCGCGATCTCCACCGTGCGCCGCACAGCCGAAGCGGCGGCATTGCGCTTCATGCTGACCGAACAGATGAAGGGCAACCGCACACCGGTCATTGTCCTCGGCGACATCAATGACGGCCAGCACAGCAACACCGCCAATATCCTGACTGCGCAACCGCGCTATCTCGTCGGCGATTCGACCGGCGGCGGCGACATCAGCCTCTATACGGCGCAGACGCTACAGGAATACCGCAGCACGCGGGACGTTTACTACACCCACATCCACCAGGACATCATGGAGTCGCTCGACCACATTCTCGTCAGCGAGGAATTCTATGACAACAGCCGACGGCGCCTATGGATGTTCGACGGCATGACCGTCAACAATGACCACCTCAACTTCGACGACCACGCGGAGAGCGGCACCAACGACCACGGCGTGATCGTTGCCGCCTTCAAGTACAAGCCCATCAGAGCCGAAGCCAGCGATATCGTGGAGGGGCAGCCGACAGGCGGCGGGGGGTAGGCCGCTGCGATCTGGCTGTGGCAGGAGTCTGGAAGGGCATCGGCCGACCGTCTGAAATGGAAAGCGGAAGTTTGGGGGGCCTCGGTGAGGTCTGGTTTGCGCCCAACACCGGACATCGCGGCGTTGCGGTTGAAGACGATATGGTTGGGGTGGCGCCCTGGAGGTACATGATGATTGTTGTTGTGGAAGGCATCAGTGCGGCTGGTAAGACTACCTGGTGCAGATCTCACGGCCGATCATACCTGATCCCCGAGACGTTCCCGGCTGATCGAAAAGCTCAACCCCTTACTGGCATAGCAACCGCTCAATACTGGACCGACTGGAATGCCAGAAGATGGGGCGATGCGCACCAGATAGAACGGGAGAAGGGTCGTGCTATATGCGACACTGACCCTTTGAAGCTGCACTATTCCTGGTGCCTTTGCCAAATCGACGCACTCCCGAAACGCCAGTGGGAACTTCAACTTCAGACAACTAGAACCGCGCTGCGGGAGGAACGGCTGGGATTCGCCGATGCATATTTCGTCAAGGTCATCGACTACCTGACAGCTAAACAACAATGTCAGGGAGACACCTCTCGCGTGCGGGATCGCTTCGAACTGCACTTTCGCTTACAGCCATTCCTCATCCGCTGGTACGAACTTCTGGAAAAGGCTTTGGGAGGCCGAGTGCTTTGGAGGTTGCCAGACGATGGGCTGCCGGCCGACGCTACTTTGGCCAGTGAACTCCGCTACGACATCAACGTATTTGATCGCTTCGTTTCTTCGTTGGAGACAAAAGCAACATAGCGCCTCGTTGCACGTGATGTCCGCATTGGGCCGAAGGCCGAAATTCACCGGTCAGCCGCAAACTTCCACGCTTGGCGCGTTCCCATCTTTAAAAAGGCATTTTGGTCGAGCGTTGGCACGTCGCTTTGAGTAAACCGACTTGATGAGCGCAAACTCACGCCCACAAGCGGCGCATGCCGACCTAATTTAGGACTATGTCGAGCATGCAATGTCGGATTCTCGTTTGGCCGGTCGTCTTCAATACGGACAAGCTATGGAGAACAACAATGGCTATCACCATTACCGCCTTTGAACGCTCGCCCGATCGCGGCCAGGGTCTGGCGCGCGACATGCGCGTTCGCTGGGCGCTTGAAGAAGTGGGTGAGCCTTACGAGGTTCGTCTGCTTTCGTTTAAGGCGATGAAGGAACCCGCGCATCGGGCACTTCAGCCTTTCGGACAAATTCCGACCTATGAGGAAGGCGATCTCGTCCTGTTCGAGTCAGGGGCGATCGTGTTCCATATCGCCGAGGGCCATGCCGGCCTGCTGCCGGACGATGCGAACGCCCGGGCGCGCGCGATCACCTGGATGTTTGCCGCGCTCAACACGGTGGAGCCGCCGATCTTCGACCGTGCCCTCGCCAAGATCCTCGAGCGCGATGAGCCCTGGTACGAAGAGCGCCTGCGTGCCCTCGAGGGAAGCATCCGGAAGCGGCTCGGCGACCTTTCCAGGCACCTTAGCAATGCCGACTGGCTCGACGGCGCGTTCAGCGCCGGTGACCTCTTGATGGTGTCGGTGCTGCTCAGGTTGAAGGGATCGGAATTACTTGAGGAATATCCGAACCTCTCCGCCTATGTCGCCCGAGGCGAAGCGCGGCCCGCATACAAGCGGGCTTTCGCCGCTCAGTTGGCGGTTTTCACCGCATGGGCCGGCTGACAAAGGCCCGCTTCGCAATGCCGGAGAATCTGCTAGGAAGAGGGCGGGTTAGAGGGACAGACGGCGGGACGCACTGCTATCGGCAAGCCTTGGGCTTCCGAAGCGTACGGCTGCCGGCAAGGGGTCTGCATGCGCTTCACGGCAGTTCTTTCGATTGGTTTCGCCATCGCTTTGGCGGGGTGCTCTCAGGTGGCGGAAAAGGCGGAGAACGCCGCCAACCGGTCGTTCACCAGCTTTGCACTGGGCAAGCCTTATGCGGAAGTCGTCAATCTCGGCCAATCGCCGATGGCGCAGCTTTCCGGCTCGGATGCGACCTTCGGGCCCCTGATCGGTGAAACGCGGCTTGCGGACGGCATGACGATCTACCGGCATATGGCGCCCGGCGCCGAGACCCAGACGGGCAGGAATTTCGCCGGCCTGGTTGGCAGCTCCGCGGTTTCGCATGAACAATCGGCTTTCCTACTTCCTGGTCGGCACCGACGGCATCGTCAAGGACTGGGCGACAGGTCCGGTTCAGGGCAGCGCCAGCGACTGCGTCCAATATATCGGTGGCATCGTCAACCGCTGCAACGACATGCGGCAGCTGCAGGCCTCGCTCGCGCTCTACGACCTGCGGGTGACGACCAAGGCCGGCCAGCCCATTTCCAGCTGGGGCAAGCCGGCCGCGCCTGTTGTGAACTGAGCGCGCCAATTCCACCTGACGTCAATATGCGCTAGCTCCGCTCTGCCCAGACCTTCGCCAGTTCGACGATCGTCTTCACCGCCCGTTCCATGTCCTGGCGGCTCACCCATTCCAGCGGCGAGTGGAAGGCGTGGCCGCCGGCGAAGAGGTTGGCGGAAGGCAAGCCCATGAAGGACAGGCGCGACCCGTCGGTGCCGCCGCGGATGCTGCCGCGCACCGGGGTCATGCCGGCGCGGCGGATCGCTTCCAGCGCATTCTCGACGATCTCTGGGTGGCGGTCGAGGATCGCCTTCATGTTGCGATACTGCTCCTTGACCTCGAATCTGTAGCCGGAGCCGGGATAATCCTCGAGGACGCACCGGACCAGCTGATCGAGCATCGCTTCCTTGGCGGCGAGGCCGGCCTCTTCGAAGTCCCGGACGATGAAGCTCAAGGTTGCCCTTTCCATCGAACCGGTGAGCCCGGTCGGATGGACGAAGCCCTCGCGGCCGGCCGTCGTTTCCGGCGCCACGTCCTTCGGCAGCCCCGCGACGATAGCCGACGCGATCTTAATGGCGTTTTCCATCTTGCCCTTGGCGAATCCCGGATGGATGGCGACGCCGTGGATGGTGATGTCGACGCTGTCGGCCGAAAAGGTTTCGTCCTCGATATGGCCGGCGGTCTCGCCGTCGACAGTATAGGCGAACTCGGCATCGAGTTTTTCAAGGTTGACCTTGTCGACGCCGCGGCCGATCTCCTCGTCGGTCGTGAACAGGAGCTTGATCGTTCCGTGGCGGATGTTCGGATTGTCGATGAGCTGCTGGGCGGCCGTGACGATCTCGGCGAGGCCGGCCTTGTCGTCAGCGCCGAGCAGCGTCGTGCCGTCGGTGGTGATGATGTCGTTGCCAATCTGGTCGGCAAGTGCGGGATTGTCGCTGGCGCGGATCACCTGCTGCGGATCGCCCGGAAGCCTGATATCGCCGCCGCCATAGTTGCGGACGATCTGCGGCTTGACGTTCGTGCCGGTGAAATCCGGCGCCGTATCCATATGCGCGCAGAAGCAGATCACCGGCACCGGCTTGTCCATATTGGACGGGATGGTCGCGTAGACGTAGCCGTGCTCGTCGAGATGGGCGTCGGCAAGCCCGATCGCCAGCAGCTCCTCGACCAGCAGGCGGCCGAGGTTCTTCTGTTTTTCGGTGGAGGGCTGCGTCGGCACCTTCGGGTCCGACTGGGTATCGATGACGACGTAGCGCAGGAAACGGTCGGTGACAGTGTCGGCCATGGCGAGCTCCAGGGAGGCATCGAATGGCAACCGCTATAGCCTTTCCGGCTGCCGGGGTGAATTGATTTTCGCCTTGTCGGTGCGCTTTGCCGGCCGGTCGACCGGAAGTTCCGAGCTTTTGCTGGCGGCCGGGACATAACGGGGGCATGATCGTCAAGGTAGCGGCGACGCATGCCGCTCCGCACGACCATGCCAAGATGCCAGATCGGAAAACCCCTTGAGGAGGATACGGTGAGCGGGCACGTCTACAAGAAAGTCGAACTGATCGGAAGTTCTCCGAACTCGATCGACGAAGCCATCGAAACGGCGATTTCGCGGGCTTCGAAAACCATGCGGAACCTCGACTGGTTCGAGGTGGACCAGGTCCGCGGGCAGATCGTCAACGGCGAAGTGGCCCATTATCAGGTGGTGATGAAGGTAGGCTTCCGGATCGACGACTGAACGGCGCGGGAGAGGGAAGTTTGCCGGTGGGCCGGCCGTTTCGTTCGGCCCACCGGCGTTCTGACGCTAAGGCTCAGGCGCCCTGCAGGGCGGCGGTAGAACGCCGATCCAGTGCCCCGCTCCAGAGCGTCAGCAGCAAGGCGAAGGAGACGAGGACGGCACCGACCCAGGGCGTTGCGCCGAGCCCAAGGGCGGAATCGACCACCCGCCCGCCGAGCCAGGCGCCGAGGGCGATGCCGAGGTTGAAGGCGGCGATGTTGAGTGCCGAGGCGACGTCGACGGCGCGGGGGCGGTGCTCCTTGGCGAGCTGGACGACATAGAGCTGCAGCCCCGGGACATTGGCGAAGGAGAGGAAGCCGAGGGCAGCCAGCGTGGCGAGCGTCGGCACTGGCGAAGCCGCCGTGAAGGAGAAGGTGAAGAGCACCAGCGCCTGGAGGAGAAACAGGCCAGCAAGCGCCTTCACCGGATTGGCATTGGCGATCCGCCCGCCGGCGAGATTGCCGACGGCAATGGCTATGCCGTAGAGCACTAGGATCAGGCTGACGCTTTCGGCAGAAAAGCCGGTGATCTGTTCAAGGATCGGCGCCAGATAGGTGAAAGCGACGAAGGTGCCGCCATAGCCGAGTGCGGTCATGGCGAAGACGATCAGCAGGCGGCCGGAAGAAAGCACGCGGAGCTGGTCGGCAAGCCTTGCCGGGGTGGCCTTGGAGAGCCTCTTCGGCAACAGCGCCGCGATGCCGATAAAGGCGATAACGCCGAGCGCCGCGACCGCCCAGAAGGTGGTGCGCCAGCCGAAGATCTGGCCGATATGGGTGCCGATCGGCACGCCGGTGACGATCGCCACGGTGAGCCCCATGAACATCATGGCGATCGCCGAGGCGCGGCGGTTTTCCGGCACGAGATCGGCGGCGATCGTCGAGCCGACGGAGAAGAAGACGCCGTGGGCGAAGGCCGAGAGCACGCGCGCGGCAAGCAGCATTTCATAGTTTGGCGATAGCGCCGCGGCCGTGTTGCCGGCGATGAACAGCGCCATCAGGCCGAGAAGCAGCGGCTTGCGCCCGATCCGGCCCGTGAGGGCCGTGAGGACCGGTGCGCCGAAGGTGACGCCGAGCGCATAGACGCTGACGATCAGGCCGGCGAGCGGCAGGGTGATGCCGAGGTCGGCCGCGACCGTTGGCAGCAGGCCGACAATGACGAATTCTGTGGTGCCGATTGCGTAGGCCGCGATCGTCAGGGCGAAGATGGCTAAAGGCATGGCAAATCCGTTTCCGCCTCCCGTTCGGAAAGGGAAGGGAGGCTCGAGGGGCGTTGACGCGATGAGTCTTTCGCAGTGCAATATGCGGGCGGCGCGCCGCTTCGATAAGGCGCTGGCGGGTCGAAATGCCTGTGAATGAGATTCACGAATGAAGGTCAGATGGGCTTGCGGATCATGGGCCGGCCGGGCTTGGAGCGGATTTCGATCGGATGGGAAACGGTGTCAGTCGGGAGCGCTTGATACCCCCCTCTGCCCTGCCGGGCATCTCCCCCACAAGGGTGGAGATCGGCGAGTGGCAATGTCCCGCCCCATCAAATATCCAATACATGGATGTGCCTTTCGGCATGGACAGGTTGGCGTGGGGCAGAGCGGCGCTTCCAGCCAATCTCCCCCCTTGTGGGGGAGATGCCCGGCTGGGCAGAGGGGGGTGCCTCCGATGCACTAACCGCCTGCCAGCCACCTTTCGATGCCGCGGGCTGCGGCGCGTCCGGTCGCAAGGCAGGCGGTCAGCAGATAGCCGCCGGTCGGGGCCTCCCAGTCGAGCATCTCGCCGGCGACGAAGAGGCCGGGAAGCGCCTTCAGCATGTAGTGGTCGTGGATCTGATCGAGGCCGATGCCGCCCGCCGAGGAAATTGCCTCGGCGATCGGCCGCGGCCGCAGGAGCGGGATGGGCACAGCCTTGATCGCGGCCGCAAGCCACGTCGGGTCGGCCTTGGGCGCCTCCGGCATGAGTTCGCGCAGGAGCGCCGCCTTGACACCTTCGAGTCCGGCGGCCTTTCTGAGGCGATTGGAAAAGCTTGCCTTGCCGTCCTGCCGAGCGAGGTCGCGCGTCAGGCGCTCCGCGGTCCGGCCCGGCGCCAGATCCAGCGTAAGTAAACTCTTACCATCTCGTTCGAGCCGGTCGCGCAGGCTTGCGGCATGGGCATAGACGAGGCTGCCTTCGATGCCGTGGCGGCTGACCACGAATTCGCCCTGAAGGGCGCCGGCCTCGGACGAGGCGACGACGGATTTCAGCGGTTCGCCGGCAAAGCGCTCGCGGAAGGCCGCGCTCCAGGCGACGTCGAAGCCGCAATTGGCGGGGCGAAAGGTGCGGACGTCCACGCCTCTTTCGCTGAGCCACGGCACCCAGGCGGCATCCGAGCCGAGCCGTGGCCAGCTTGCGCCGCCGAGCGCCAGCAGGGCGGCATCGCAGCGGACGATCTTGCGCCCTTCCGGCGCCTCGAAGAGATAGCCGTCTTCGGCAAAGCCCAGCCAGCGATGGCGGGTCAGCAGCGTGACCCCCTGGCCCTCCAGCCGGCGCAGCCAGGCGCGCAAGAGCGGCGAGGCCTTCATCGCCTTCGGAAAGACGCGGCCGGAGGAGCCGACGAAGGTCTCGGTGCCGAGACCTTCCGCCCAGGCCCGCACGTCGTCCGGAGTGAAGGCGTCGAGGGCCGGGCGCAGGCGATCGGAGGCGGCGCCGAAGCGGGTGGCGAAACGGCGATAGTCTTCGCCATGGGTGATGTTGAGGCCGGACTTGCCGGCGAGCAGGAACTTGCGGGCGGCGGTCGGCATCGCCTCGTAGATCGTCACCGCATAATCGGCCGTGGATAGCACCTCGGCGGCCATCAGGCCGGCCGGCCCGCCGCCGATGATCGCGATTTCTCTCCCTTCCATCAATACTCCGTCCATTCGAGCTGCAATCAGGAGCGTGGTTCGGTCTGCGGCGGCGGAGCGGTCGACTCGCGCAGGATGAGTTCGACGGGCCAGAGCTCATGGATCTCTTCCGCCGTCCGCCCGCCGAGGAGTTGCAGCACGAGGTCCGCCGCTCGTGCCCCAGCCGCGCGGATCGAGGAGCGGGTCGCCGACAGCGACGGCACCATGTTGTCGGCCGTCAGATAGGGAAAGACGTCGTCATGGGCGATCACCGATATGTCCCGTCCGACGACCAGCCCGCGGGAACGCACGGCGCGGTAGATCCCAAGTGCCGTCATCATCGAGCCGGCGACGAATGCCGTCGGCCGCGGCGATTGCTCGAGAAAGGACCGGGCGAAGCGGAAGCCGAGTTCGTCGGTGAAATGGCCGTGGGCGACGAGGCGCGGATCGAAGGGAAGGCCCCGCTCCTCGAGGGCGTCGCGATAGCCCTTGTCGCGGTGCAGGGAAAAGGTTCGGCCGGCACGGCCATTGATCATCGCGATGCGCCGGTGACCGAGATCGATGAGATGCGATGTCGCCCGCCGGATCGCCCCTTCGTTGTCGATGTCGAGCCACGCGTGCGGCACGTCAGTCTCGGAGCGGCCGTGCACCAGGAAAGGAAAGCCGAGCTCACGAAGAAAGGCGATGCGCTCGTCGTTCGGCTCCGGCGAATGGACGATCACCGCATCAACCCGGCCGCTGGTGACGAGCCGGCTGAAGAGTGGAATCTCGTCGGTCAAACCCCGGTCCGCCGTCGGGCTGACGAGAATGTCGATGTCCTCTCCGTCGAGCCTCTCGGCCATACCGCTCATGAATTCGGCAAACTGAAATTCCCCTGTGCGGCCCATGACGACGCCGATCGCCCCGGCGCGTCCAGTAACCAGGCGCACAGCGTTGATATTCGGGCGATAGCCGAGCCGCACGGCCTCTTCCGCGACGCGTTTACGGGTCTTCTCGCTGACCTCCGGATAGCCGCTGAGCGCGCGGCTGACCGTCGTCGGGGAAAGCCCCAGTTGGCGGGCGAACTCCTTGAGCTTCATGCGGCCTATCTATTCCTTAACCCCTTTGCCTCGAGGAGGAATATACGCCTTTTACACCAGGGACAACCGATCGGCGCTCCTCGTACTTGCCCACCCGATGGCGTGACATTTAGCCAAATCGTTTTAAAATTTTGCGTGTTGCACGACCGATAAATTTTCGGGGGCAGAATTTTCAAAGAGGAGTTGTAAACAGCGTAAGGCGCTGAAACAACGGCGTTAAGTTCCTTCGCATCTGGCGAATGCCGGTATGCGCAGCGGCGTATTGACAACAATCTGGCCTTCTGACAGTTTTTTCCAGCCAAACCGTTTTCGAATTTGCTGAGGAGCTTTCGAGCGGTGGGGGATTTGGAGGAGCCATCGACCATGACACTGCTTCTGAGGACCTTGACTTTCTGCGCCGCTCTCGGCGCCGCTGATCTTGCCGCCGCCGCCGAGCTCTCGCTCGCTGCCAACACCACCGGCAAGAACGTGAATTTCATGCGCGAGCAGCTCGACGCCTTCGAGAAGAAGACCGGCCACAAGGTCAGTCTCGTCACCATGCCGCCATCGAGCAGCGAGCAGTTCAGCCAGTACCGGCTGTGGCTGGCCGCCGGGAACAAGGATGTCGACGTCTATCAGACGGACGTCATCTGGGCGCCGCAGCTCGCCGATCAATTCGTCGATCTGACCAAGGCTGCGAAAGACGTCGCCGGTGAACATTTCCCGTCGATCATCCAGTCGCAGACCGTCAACGGCAAGCTGGTGGCGCTGCCGATTTTCACCGACGCGCCGGCGCTCTACTACCGCAAGGATCTGCTGGAGCAATACGGCAAGGCGCCGCCGAAGACCTGGGACGAATTGGCGTCGACCGCCAAGGAGATCCAGGAGAAGGAGCGTGCCGCCGGAAAGGCGGACGTCTGGGGCTTCGTATTCCAGGGCAACGCCTATGAGGGGCTGACTTGCAATGCGCTCGAATGGATCAAGTCCTCCGGCGGCGGCCAGATCGTCGAGCCCGACGGGACGATTTCCGTCAACAACGAGAAGGCGGCCGCGGCCATCGAGCGCGCCAAGGCATGGATCGGCACGATCTCGCCTGAGGGCGTGCTTGCCTATCAGGAGGAAGAGTCGCGCGGCGTCTGGCAGACCGGCAATGCGGTCTTCATGCGCAACTGGCCCTATGCCTATGCGCTCGGCAACGGTGATGACAGTGCCGTCAAGGGCAAGTTCGACGTCATGCCGCTGCCGACCGCGACCGATGGCGAAAAGCCCTCCTCGACGCTTGGCGGCTGGAACCTCGCAGTGTCGAAATATTCCGACGAGCAGCAAGCTGCGATCGAGCTCGTCAAGTTCCTCTCGTCCAAGGAAGTGCAGAAGGCGCGGGCGCTCCAGCTGTCACAGCTGCCGACGATCGCCGCCCTTTACGACGATCCGGAAATCGCCGCCGCCCAGCCCTTCATGCCGAACTGGAAGCCGATCTTCCAGAGCGCCGTGCCGCGTCCCTCCGCAGTGACCAAGGTCAAGTATAACGAGGTGTCCTCGAAGCTCTGGAGCGCCGTTCACAACACGCTCTCCGGCGACGGAACTGCCGCCGAAAATCTCGAACTCTTGGAGGTAGAGCTGACCGAGCTCAAAGGCGACAGCTGGTAAACCTCCCCGGGCGGGGAGGCACTGTAAAACTCTGTACCTCTCTCCCCGCCTTGCAGCCGTCGCCGGGGATGGCGGCCACTCCGGCCGCCATTCCCTTAGAACCTGGAGCGAGATGCGCTCACCTAAAATCGCGCCGCCGCTCTATCTGTCTGTTTTTGCCGCATGTGTGCGAGGTCGGGTGACTTCACCTGACTGCAAAATGCTCTGGCGAAAGCCGAACGGCAAAGGGGAGCCAATCCATGACCGATCTCACTGTCGCGGACCCGCCGGCCGCGCTTGCGCAGGCGAGACATATCAATTCGGACCTCAAGGCCCAGCGGGTCCGCTCCGCCTGGGTGTTCCTGGCGCCGACGCTCCTGGTCTTGGCGCTGGTCGCCGGCTGGCCGCTCGTCAGGACCATCTATTTCAGCTTCACCAATGCGTCGCTGACCAACCTTTCCGGCGCCGAGTTCGTCGGCCTGCAGAACTATCTTTCCTGGATCACGCTGAAGAGCGGCCGCACAATCTACAAGGGCCTGCTCGCCGATCCGGCCTGGTGGAACGCGGTCTGGAACACGCTGAAATTCACCGTCGTCTCGGTCAGCATCGAGACGGCGCTGGGGCTCGTCGTGGCGCTGGTGCTGAACGCCCATTTCCCCGGCCGCGGCCTCGTTCGCGCGGCGATCCTCATTCCCTGGGCGATCCCGACGATCGTCTCGGCCAAGATGTGGGCCTGGATGCTCAACGACCAGTTCGGCATCCTGAACGAGATACTGCTCGGGCTCGGCCTGATCAGCCAGAAGATCGCCTGGACCGCAAGTCCAGATACGGCGATGGTGGCGGTGCTCATCGTCGACGTCTGGAAAACGACGCCGTTCATGGCCCTCTTGATCCTCGCCGGACTGCAGATGGTGCCGGTCGACATCTACGAGGCGGCGAGGATCGACGGGGTGCATCCGCTCAAGGTATTCTGGCGGGTAACATTGCCGCTTATCCGGCCGGCGCTGATGGTGGCGGTGATCTTCCGCATGCTCGACGCGCTGCGCATCTTCGACCTGATCTACGTGCTGACGCCCAACAATGCGCAGACGAAGACGATGTCGGTGCTCGCCCGCGAGAACCTGTTCGATTTCGACAAGTTCGCCTATGGGGCGGCCGCCTCGACGATGCTGTTTTTGATCATCGCCTCGATCACCGTCCTCTACATGTGGTTCGGGCGCGTCAATTTCGATGGAGGGGAGCGCTGATGGCCGCCACGCTTGCAAAGCGCACCGCTTTCTACCTGCTCGTCGCCACGATCATCGTGATTGCGGTCTTTCCGTTCTATTACGCTATCCTGACCAGCCTCAAATCCGGCACCGCCCTGTTCCGCGTCGATTACTGGCCGAGCGAACTGTCGCTGGCGAATTACACCAGCGTCGTCTCGAGCAGCAGTTTCATCCGCAATCTCGGGAATTCGCTGCTGGTGGCAACGCTGGTCGTCGCCATCTCGCTGCTGTTCGCGGTCACCGCCGCTTACGCGCTCGGCCGGGTGCGCTTCCGGGGCCGGTCGCTGCTGCTCTTGACCATTCTGTCGGTGTCGATGTTCCCGCAGATCGCCGTTCTTGCCGGTCTCTTCGAGCTCATCCGTGGCATCGGCATCTTCAACACGCCGCTGGCGCTGATCTTTTCCTACATGATCTTCACCCTGCCCTTCACCGTCTGGGTGCTGACCACCTTCATGCGCGACCTGCCGGTGGAGATCGAGGAGGCGGCGATCGTCGACGGCGCTTCGCCCTGGGTGATCATCACGCGGGTGTTCATGCCGCTGATGTGGCCGGCCTTGGTCACCACCGGCCTGCTCGCCTTCATAGCCGCCTGGAACGAATTCCTGTTCGCCCTGACGTTTACTTCGTCGGACGTGCAGCGCACCGTGCCGGTAGCGATCGCGCTGCTTTCGGGCAGCAGCAACTTCGAAATCCCCTGGGGCAACATCATGGCCGCATCGGTGATCGTCACGGTACCGCTCGTGGTGCTGGTGCTGATCTTCCAGCGGCGGATCATTTCCGGCCTGACGGCCGGTGGCGTCAAAGGCTAGCGCGGGATGAGGAAAAGTGTGCGCGGTTTTCCGCCCGCATCCCGCGTGATTTAGGGAGTTAAGAGAGATGGCAGAGCTGCAATTGCGCGACATTCGCAAGGCCTTCGGCGCCTATGAGGTGATCAAGGGCGTCAGCATGGACATAAGGGCAGGGGAGTTCATGGTTTTCGTCGGCCCTTCCGGCTGCGGGAAATCGACTCTGCTAAGATTGCTCGCCGGTCTGGAGGAGATCACCTCCGGCACACTCGCCTTCGACGGGAAGGTGGTCAATCATCTCGTCCCGTCGAAACGCGGCATCGCCATGGTGTTCCAGTCCTATGCGCTCTATCCGCACATGACGGTCTTCGAGAACATGGCCTTCGGCATGCAACTTGCCGGCAAGGACAAGGAGCAGTGCCGCAAGCGGGTCGAGGCGGCGGCGGAGATGCTTCAGCTCGCCCCCTACCTCCAGCGCCTGCCGCGCCAGCTCTCCGGCGGCCAGCGGCAGCGCGTCGCCATTGGCCGGGCGATCGTGCGCGATCCGAAGGTCTTCCTGTTCGACGAGCCGCTTTCCAATCTCGATGCGGCGCTGCGGGTTGCGACCCGCATCGAGATCGCCAAGCTTCATCGCAGCATGCACAAGACGACGATGATCTATGTCACCCATGACCAGGTCGAGGCGATGACGCTCGCCGATCGCATCTGCGTGCTGCGCGACGGGCGCGTCGAGCAGATCGGCACGCCGCTCGAGCTTTATGAAAACCCGAACTCGGTGTTTGTCGCCGGCTTCATCGGCTCGCCGAAGATGAACTTCCTCTCGGGCGCCTTTGCCGAGCTCTACCAGGCTGCGACGATCGGCATTCGGGCCGAGCACCTTGAGATCGCCGAGGACGGGCAATGGACAGGAACCGTCGTCCACTCCGAAATGCTCGGATCGGACAGCTATATCTATCTCGACATCGGCACCGGCGAACCGGTGATCGTCCGCGAGAACGGCACGTCCCGGCATCAGCCCGGGGAGACGCTGCCGATCTCGCCGCAGGCCGGACAGATCCACCGCTTCGATGCGGCGGGGCGGTCGATCGGCCGGCAGATCATGCGAGGTGCCGCCTGATTAGATCGCATCGATTTCGGATCATTTCCAAAAGCCAGACGTTAGACCCGGTAGGGCGAAATCCCAGCCCGACCTCGGTCGACTGATTCAATTCACGGACAGCGGGCACCCGCGGCGGATGCCCCAACCAGCAGGAGAACGACCTTGTCTATCAACGCCATTGTATGGGGTGAGAACATCCATGAGCAGACGAATGCCGTCGTCAGGGAAATCTATCCGGACGGCATGCACAACACGATCGCTAAGGCGCTCAACAGCGATCCGGCGATCAAGGCGACGACGGCGACGCTGCAGGAGCCGGAGCACGGGCTGAGCGAAGAGCGGCTGGCATCGGCCGACGTGCTTCTGTGGTGGGGCCACAAGGATCACGGCGCCGTCGACGACAGGATCGTCGAGCGGGTCGCCAAGCGGGTCTGGGAGGGGATGGGGCTGATCGTGCTGCATTCCGGTCATTTCTCGAAGGTCTTCAAGCGGCTGATGGGCACGCCCTGCGCGCTGAAATGGCGCGAAGCGGGCGAGCGCGAGCGCGTTTGGGTGGTCAACCCGCGCCATCCGATTGCCGAAGGCCTCGGCGACAATTTCGTCATCGAGCACGAGGAGATGTATGGCGAGCAGTTCTCCGTGCCAGAGCCGCTGGAGACGGTGTTCATCTCCTGGTTCGCCGGCGGCGAGGTGTTCCGCTCGGGGCTGACCTGGCGGCGCGGCGCCGGCAGTATCTTCTATTTCCGCCCAGGTCACGAGACCTACCCGACCTATCATGATGAGACGGTTCAGCACGTGTTGCGCAATTCGGTGAAATGGGCCTACAACCCGCAAGGCACCTACAAGGCGATCCACGAGGCGCCGAACGTGCCGGTGGAAAAGGCGCTGGAGCCAATCGTCGAGCGCGGCCCGAAGTTGCACCGCGCCGGCGAAGCCGGTTACAGATGAGGAGGGGGCCTATGCGTCTCTTGATCGTTGGAACCGGCGGCATGGCGAACAGCCATGCAAACGCCTTCGCCAAGATAGACGGCGTCGAGATGGTCGGCGCCGTCGATGTCGACCCGAACCGCGCCAAGGCCTTTGCCGAGCAACACGGCATCGAGCACACCTTCACATCGCTGGAGGAGGCGATCGCTAGGGGTGAGTTCGACGCCGCGACGAATGTCACGCCAGATAAGGCGCACCATCCGACAACGCTGGCGCTGATTGCCGCCGGCAAGCACGTGCTTTGCGAGAAACCGCTGGCGGAGAATTACGAGAAGGCCGCGGAAATGGCCGCGGCGGCGGAACGCTCCGGTCTCGTCGCCATGGTCAACCTCACCTACCGCAATGTGGCGCCGCTGCAGAAGGCGCGCGAACTGGTGCTTTCCGGCGCGATCGGCGAGGTCAGGCATCTGGAAGCCTCCTACCTGCAGAGTTGGCTGGTCTCGAAGGCGTGGGGCGACTGGGCAAGCGAATCGAAATGGCTGTGGCGGCTCTCGACCAAGCACGGCTCGAACGGCGTGCTCGGCGACGTCGGCATCCACATTCTGGATTTCGCCGGCTACGGCGCCGGGATTTCGGTCGAGCGGGTGTTCGCCCGACTGAAGGCCTTCGACAAGGCACCCGGCAACCGCATCGGCGAATATGACCTCGATGCCAATGACAGTTTCGCGATGACGGTGGAGTTCGACAGCGGCGCCATGGGCGTCATCCATGCGAGCCGCTGGGCGACCGGACACTTGAACGAGCTGCGGCTGAGGCTGCATGGCGACAGAGGTGCGCTGGAGGTGATCCACACGCCGGACGGCTCGAGCCTGCGGGCGTGCCTCGGTGCCGACGTCGAAAAGGCCATCTGGCGCGAGGTCGATGCGGGGACGGTGCCGACCAATTATGAGCGTTTCGTCGCCGCGGTTCGGACGGGGCAGATGGCCGAGCCCGGCTTCCGCCATGCCGCCGACCTGCAGAAGGTGCTTGATCTGGCGATCGAAACCGAGCGCGAACGGCGGGAACTCGGCGTCGCCGAGATGGAATGGGTCCAGGACGGGCGGCTCGCCGTCGGCGGGTGACACAAAACTGCTCCCGCCTTCAGGTCATTCCAAAGGCGGGAGACAGGCATCGCGATCGGCGTTCACAGGAACGCCGCTCCATTGAAACGATGACGGCTTCGGTTTGAACCGAAGCCGTCGCGTTTCAGGCGTGCGAATGGTGACGATAATCCCAGACCGCCCAGGCGGCGATTGCCGCGACGAGCACGCCGAGGATGACGTGAGTCCACATCGCGTTCACATTCGCCATGAAGCCGAGCAACCAGGGAGAAACGATCAACCACAGGCCGATCACCATATTGGCCCATTCCTCCCACTCGGCGAAGGCCGAAAGGGTCGCGACCGCCAGGGCGCCGAGCACGATCGCGGCGATCCAGGCGTTCCAGGTCGCCGTCGTATCCGAGGCGAAGCCGATGACCCAGGGAGAGAGGAACAGGCAGACTGCCAGGACCAGATTGGCCCAATCCTGGCTTCTTCTTCCTGCCATGAGAGTGTTGGGCATGACAACCTCCACGTATGAAGCTTGATCAAAGCGTCACCACTCTCGTGCAACACACGTCCCAGCGCAGGCCGTTTGCACGGTTGCCGTAACGCCTTGAATTGCTGGCGTAATTTTATCCTGAAATCGTACCGAATTCAAGAAATCCTGCAATTAGCGGTTTTTGCAGATTATTCCCGTTGCGCATGATCTGCGCGGAGCGCCGTAAGGCGGCCGCGCCGAGGTTGCTTTCGGTCCCGGCACTGCCGGTCCTGGCCTGCGATTCATCGTTCCAGCGGCATTTGTTTCGGTCGGCAAACCGTCCTATGACAGTGGCGACCGAAACAGTTTCTGCGAGGCCCGCATGGCTCACCGCCCCGTCGACGCCCACTCCTTCTGGCGCGATCCGGCGCTCCCCTTTCTTGAGGGGCGCCAGGTCGCCGACGGGCGCGACGTCTGCTACGGGCTTCACAGCCACCCGACCTTTTCGATCGGCACGGTCACCGGCGGCCGCAGCAGCTACCGCAACGGCCGCCACCGGCACGACGTGTCGGCCGGTTCAGTCGTGCTGATGAACCCGGAAGAGGCGCATGCCTGCAATCCGCTTCAAAACGTCCCCTGGAGCTACCGCATGCTCTACGTGGATCTGGCGTGGTTGCATGAGATGCAAGACGCGGCCGACTTCAGACCCTATGCCGCCGTGGTGAGCGCAGATCCCAATCTCTATCGCCGCCTCGAGCGATTGTTCGACATGCTGTTCGACACGAAAATCGAGGCGCTTGCCAAGGAATGCGCGGCGGCCGCCTTCTTCGGCGAACTTGACGGTCGCCTCGAAAGGATCGAGGCGCCGGCTGCGCCGGCCGCGCCCAGCCTCAACCGGGCCGCGGATTTCATTACCGAGTATTGCACGCGCCGCCTGCGGCTCCATGAGATCGCCGACGTCTCGGGGTTGTCGCCCTCCTATCTGGTGCGGGCCTTCCGGGCGCGCTACGGCATGACGCCGCACGCCTACCAGCTGAACCGCCGCATCCAGTTCGGGCAAAGCGAGCTGCGTCGCGGCCGGCCGATCGTTGATGTGGCGCTATCGGCCGGTTTTGCCGATCAGGCCCATTTCCAGCGGGTGTTCAAGCGGCATGTGGCGGCGACGCCGCGCCAATATGCAAGGCCTGCCCCGTGAAATCGACCGTTGCGGCGGCCGCGTGACTCATGCTGGCACGGAAGCTGCGGCGCAGGCCGGTGGTGCGGCCGTCGATGTTGACCGTTCCTCCAAGGTGCGATGTGGCAAAGGTGAAGGAACTCATCGAAGAGTGCCAGCGACATCGGCCACCTATTTCATCAGCGGCAGGTCGCCGGTCAGCGAGCGGACCAGCTTGGCGGGGCCATGGAGACAAAGGCCGAGATAGCGTAGATCGTCATGCCGCGTCTCGCCGATACCGAGCTCGTAGGCCTCGTAGCTCTTGGCGCGCTGCGCCGACTCGGTGACGCCGATCACGCTGAGCCCGGATGCTTCCTGCGCCGCAGCCCGCAGCTTCAGTTCCATCAGCCCGGCGGCATCCGACATCAGCATGGGCATGACGATAGTGGTGATGCCCTGATGACGATTGCCGTCCGCGTCGTGAACTGGATGGCCGACCAGATCCGGGCGCTCCTTGCCGAGAGTCATGGCCAGCATGGCGGCGGTGTTGGCGATCAGGCCTCGCGGCAAGCCGTGGTCGATGACGAATGCGCAGCGTGTCACGGGTTTCCTCAAGCGTGGGTTCAGACGCCCGGAAGGTAAGCACCGGCCGGCCGGCGTTATTGAAAGAAATTGCCCTGGCTCCGCTCTGCGGTCAGGGAATGAGCGAAAGTAGGGGGACGCCGGAGCGAAAGTAGGGAGGCCGCGGCGCGGCTTTTGGGGCTATTCGATGAGCACACGTGCCGAGGATCACGTGCCATCGATCAGTCAAGAGCGGGAGGCGGGCGGAGAGCCGCGCATATTTTCCTCATCCCGTTCAAGTCCAGACATCGCGGGAGGAAAACGTGATACGCCTGTTGCTGCTGGCGCCCTATATTGGGCTGCTCTGGGTTCCCTTCTATAATTTCGAGGAGCCGAAGCTCTTCGGCTTCCCCTTCTTCTACTGGTACCAGCTCGCCTGGGTACCGCTGACCTCGCTCATCACATATTTCGTCTACAGGAGCGTGCGTCATGACGGCTAATATCGACATGTCGGCGCTCGCCGTCTTCATCTTCTTCTTCGTGCTCGTCACTGCGATGGGCTTTTTCGCATCGCGCTGGCGCCGGGCGGAATCGCTCGATCATCTGGACGAATGGGGCCTCGGCGGCCGCAAGTTCGGTACCTGGATCACCTGGTTTCTGGTCGGCGGCGATTTCTACACGGCCTATACGGTCATCGCCGTGCCGGCGCTGGTCTATGCGATCGGCGCCTACGGCTTCTTCGCGCTGCCTTACACGATCATCGTCTATCCGCTGGTCTTCGCCATCATGCCGCTCTTGTGGAAGGCGGCAAAGGAGCGCGGCTATGTGACCGCCGGGGACGTGGTGCGCGGCACCTACGGCTCGCGTGCTTTGGAGCTTGCGGTCGCCTCCACCGGCGTGATCGCGACGATGCCTTACATCGCCCTGCAACTCATCGGCATGGAAGTGGCGATCAAGGCACTGGGCTTGACCGGCGAAATGCCGATTATCCTCGCCTTCCTGGTGCTGGCCCTCTACACCTATTCGTCCGGCCTTCGCGCGCCGGCCCTGATCGCCTTCGTAAAGGACATCATGATCTATATCGTGGTGCTCGCGGCGATCATCGTCGTCCCCTCCAAGCTCGGCGGCTACAGCGCCGTCTTCTCGGCGGCCGACGCTGCCTTCGAGGCGAAGGGCAAGGGCGGCATCCTGCTCGATCCGGCGCAGCTCGTCCCCTATGTGACGCTCGCCCTCGGCTCGGCGCTCGCCGCCTTCATGTATCCGCATACGCTGACCGGCATTTTCGCCTCGTCCGGCGCCAACACGATCCGCAAGAATGCGGTGCTTTTGCCCGCCTATACGCTGCTGCTCGGTCTTCTGGCTTTGCTCGGCTACATGGGCCACGCCGCCGGCCTGCAGCTCGAAAGCAACAACGACGTCGTCCCGACGCTGTTCAAGACGCTGTTCCCGGGCTGGTTCGCGGGCTTCGCCTTCTCGGCGATCGCCATCGGCGCGCTCGTCCCGGCGGCGGTCATGAGCATCGGCGCTGCGAACCTCTTCACCCGCAACTTCTGGAAGGTCTGGATCAACCCTGAGGTCACCCCCGCCGGCGAGGCGCAGGTCGCCAAGATCACCTCGATGCTGGTCAAGGTGGGGGCGCTACTCGCCATCCTCATGCTGCCGACCCAGTTCGCGCTCGACCTGCAGCTGCTCGGCGGCCTGTGGATCCTGCAGACGCTGCCGGCCCTCGTCTTCGGTCTCTATACCCGCTGGTTCCGGGCACCGGCGCTGCTCGCCGGCTGGGCGACCGGCTTCATCGGCGGCTCGGCTCTCGTCTGGTCGGACGGACTGAAACCGCTGCACGCGCTCGCCTTCGACGGCATCACCGTCTCGGTCTATACCGGCCTGCTGGCGCTGGCGCTCAACGTCACCGTGGCGGTGGTCGTCAACCTCGTGGCGCCGGCCAAAGAGATCGCCGACGATGACCTGACTGTCGCCGAGGCGGAATCGCGCAGCTAAGTCCAGAGGGCCGGCCGCCTCAGGCCGGCCTTCCGCGCCGCGCGCGTTGCCATTCGCCGGCCGATATGGCAATGAACCGATGGCGGCCTCCTGGAAATGCCGCTGCTACGGCGCCGCGTCCGACAAGATTTGCAAGGTCGCTATAGCACTTTGAAATTGCTGCAGTTGGGCAGCGAGGTGCCATGCCCGGTTGGGTCGTCCTCTCCGTTTCCACAGCCTATGTCGTCATCCTGTTCCTGATCGCCTGGTGGACGGATCGGCAAGGTGCAGGCCGCCGTTTGCCGGTGCCCACCGCGTGGATGGCGGCGCTCGGCTACGCACTGACGCTTGCCGTCTACAATACTTCCTGGAGCTTCTACGGCTCGGTCGGCCGGGCCTTGAGCGGCTTCGACTACCTGGCGATCTATATCGGCCCGACCCTGGTGCTCGTCTTTGGGCAGCGGCTTATCGCCAGGATCGTCACGGTCGCCAAAAGCCAGAACATCACCTCGATCGCCGACTTCATCGCCGCGCGCTACGGCAAGAGCCAGATGCTTGCCGCGCTCGTCACCCTGGCGGCGCTGCTTGCCGTCCTGCCCTATATCGCGCTGCAGCTGAAGGCGGTCGGCACCAGCTTCGACATCCTGACCTCGCCGGCCGTCGCTGCGGACGGCGCCCGGCCGATCCGCGGCGACAGCACCTTTGCCGTCGCCGCCTCGATGGCGCTCTTTGCCATCATGTTCGGCGTCAGGCACATCCATGCGAGCGAGCATCACCGCGGCCTGATGGCGGCGATCGCCTTCGAGAGCCTCGTCAAGCTTTCCGCCTTCGTCGTCGTCGCGCTGTTCATCGTCTTCGGCATGTTCGACGGTCTCGGCGACCTCGCCGCCCGCACGCAGGCTGATCCGCGCATGGCGTCCCTGCTGGCGCCGGACTTTTCCGATCCGACCTGGATCTCGAACACCATCATCGCGGCGATCTCCTTCCTCTGCCTGCCGCACATGTTCCATGTCGCGGTGGTCGAGAATCAGTCGCTTTCGCAGGCACGCGCCGCCGCCTGGCTCTACCCCGCCTATCTCCTCGTCTTCAGCGTCCTGATGGTGCCGATCGCCATTGCCGGGATCGCGACCTTCGGCGATACGGTGAACCCCGACACCTTCGTTATCTCGCTGCCGCTCGCCGCCGATGCGCCGCTAATGGCGCTGGTCGCCTTTCTCGGCGGCTTCTCGGCGGCGACCGGCATGGTGATCGTCGCCTCGGTGGCGCTGAGCACGATGCTCTGCAACGACGTCGTCGTGCCGCTTCTCCTGCGCTCGCGCCTCGTTGGCCGCAGCGGCGCGATCTGGCCGTCGCCCGCGGCGCTGCTTCTGGTGCGGCGGATCTCGGTCGCAGGCATCCTGCTGCTCGCCTACATGATGAACCGTCTGGTCGACCAGGCCTATCCGCTGACCGTCATCGGGCTGCTCTCCTTCGTAGCGATCGCCCAGTTCGGCCCGGCCTTCCTCGGCGGCCTGCTGTGGCGGCGCGCCAAGGGGGCGGGGGCGGTGGCCGGCATCGTCGTCGGCTTCGCCCTCTGGATCTACACGCTGCTCGTCCCTTCGATTGCCCCGCTCCTCCCCGCCGTCGACGCCCTTGTCGCCAACGGACCGTTCGGGTTCGCCTGGCTGAAGCCGCAAGCGCTCTTCGGCGTCGCCGGTTTAGACCCGATCTCGCATGCGACGCTCTGGAGCCTCGGCGCCAATCTCGCCGTCTTTGCAGCCGTGTCGCTGCTGGCGGATCGCTCGCCGCTCGAGCGGCTCCAGGCGGAGGCCTTTGCCGAGGGAGTGCCGGCGCAGTCGCCGCCGCTTGCCTCCCTGCCGCTCGTCACGCGGCTCGACGACCTGAAGACGCTTGCGGCGCGTTTCGTCGGAGCCGAGCGCAGCGCATCCGCCTTCGACGACTTCGTCGAACAGCGCCGCTCGCGGCAGGACGGGCTCGCCGACATGGAGGCGATGCGTTTCACCGAGAACCTGATCGCCGGGGCGCTCGGTGCGGCCTCGGCTCGCGTGGTGATGGCCGCGGCGCTCGAAAGCCGCTCGCTGTCACGCAAGGCCGCCGTGGTGATGCTCGACGAGGCGTCGCAGGCGCTGCATTTCAACCGGAAGCTCCTGCAAGGCGCGCTCGAAAGCGTGCCGCAGGGGATCTGTGTTTTCGACGCGAACCTCGCCATCGAGGCGTGGAACGCCCGCTTCCTGACCCTGCTCGACCTACCGAGGGACCTGATCCGCGTCGGCCTGCCGCTCGCCGAACTCGTCGACTTCAACCGCGAGCGCGGCGAATACGACGCCGAGGACCTCAAGGCGCTGCTCGTCAACCGGGATCTCGCGACGCAATCCTGGCCCTATGTCTACGAGCGCCAGCGGCCGGACGGGATGGTGCTGGAGATTGCCTATGACCGGATGGCCGAGGGCGGCTATATCTCGACCTATACCGACGTGACCGAGCGGCACCGGGCCGCGGCCGGCCTGCGGCGCGCCAACGAGGAGCTGGAGCGGCGCGTCCAGGAGCGCACCCAGGCGCTCGAGCAGGCCAAGGCCGAGGCCGAGCGGGCCAATATGGGCAAGACGCGCTTTCTGGCCGCGGCAAGCCACGATCTGCTGCAGCCGCTGAACGCGGCGCGGCTCTATCTGGCGGCGCTCGACGAAAGCCTGAAACCCGACGAAGCGGGAAAGGGCCTGCTGACCGAGGAGCGGGCGCTTGCGAGGAACGCGGCGGCGGCACTTTCCTCGACGGAGCGTCTGCTCGACGAGCTGCTCGACATTTCGTCCTACGATTCCGGTGCGGTGCGGGCACAGCCGGTCGATTTTTCCATCGGCTCGCTCCTGGCACAGCTCGAGCTGGAATTCTCCGCCATGGCGCGCCAGCGCGGATTGACGCTGAAGGTCGTGGCCTCGAGGCTTTCGGTCCGGACCGACCCGCAGCTCCTGCGTCGCGTGCTGCAGAACCTGCTCTCGAACGCCATCCGCTACACGCCCAAGGGAAAGGTTCTGCTGGGATGCCGGCGGCGGAAGGATGGCCTGAGGATCGAGGTCCGCGACACCGGCATCGGCATCGCGCCGGAGCGGCAGAAGGAGATTTTCGAGGAGTTTCGCCGGCTCGATACGGGCGAGGAGCGGGAGAAGGGGAGCGGCCTCGGCCTGGCGATCGTCGAGCGCATCTGCCGGCTGCTCGACCTTCCGCTGGAGATGCGCTCGCGGCCCGGCCAGGGAACCTGCTTCGCCGTCACCGTGCCCCGCGCGGCGGCAGGTGCCGCGGTCGCGGCTGCGGAAAAGACTCCGGCGGCCTCGGCGGCGAGCCAGCGCGCGCTGTCTGTGCTCTGCGTCGACAATGACGGGGCGATACGGGATGGCCTCGCCGCCTTGCTATCGCGCTGGGGACATAGGCCGATTGTGGCCAGCGACGAGAGGACGGCGCTTGCCAATTGCAACGGGCAAGTGCCAGATCTGGCGCTCGTCGATTATCATCTCGACGGCACGACCGGCGTCGAGGTGCTCGGCCGGCTGCGCAAACACTGGGGCCGGGAGGTCAGGGGCCTGGTGATCACCGCGGACCGCGGCGAGGCGGTCGGCGCCGAGGCGAAGGCGCTCGGCTGCGAAGTCATGGCGAAGCCGGTGAAGCCGGCGGCCTTGAGACGATATCTGGATGCCGTCGCCCTCGAAAAGGGCGCCGGGCTGCAGCGCGGCGCGTCTCATTAGAAACGCAAAGGTCGCTGTAGAACTTTAAAGGGGGAGGAAGACCATGAGCACGCGCATCGTCATCGCGGATGACCATCCGATGGTCCAGGCAGCTCTGCGCAGCGCTCTCGTCGCGTTGCTGCCGGATCTCGATCTGATCGCCTGCCGCTCGGTCGACGAGGTCCTGGAGGTGCTGGCGGGCGATCGGCAGGAGGTGGACCTCGTGCTGCTCGACCTGAGCATGCCCGGCACGGACGGGTTTGCTGGCCTGTTCCTGCTGCATGCGCATTACCCGACCCTGCCGGTGGCGATCGTCTCGGCCCGGCAGGATGCGGCGACGATCCGCAAGGCGATCACCTTCGGCGCTTCCGGCTATATTCCGAAGTCGCTGGACCTGCCGGAGATGGCGAGTGCGATTCGCGCCATTCTCGAGGGCGAAATCTGGACGCCGCCGCGTTTCGACAGCGAAGCCTCCGATCCGGATGCGGCAATGAGCGCCCGCCTCGCTTCGCTGTCGTCGCAGCAATTGCGCATCCTGACGAAGGTCATCGAAGGCAAGCTCAACAAGCAGATCGCCGGCGAGATGGACATTGCCGAGCAGACCGTCAAAGTGCACGTTTCGGCGATCCTCAAGAAGCTCGGCGTCGTCAGCCGCACCCAGGCGGCGGTGCTGTGCGAACGGCTGCTGTCGGCGAGCCCCCGCGATGCGGGTTAGGCCGTTCTCAGCCGTGTTGGACTAAATCCTCCAACCTCTACAGTTTCGGCAATCCTTCCGGCCTGAGGTGCTTCTTCAGCGCGGCGATGCGGAAGATGGCGTTGGCGGCGCCATAGCCGCGATAGCCGCGCCGCTCGACGATCTCGAAGAAGAAGCCTTCCCCATAGGTGGGGCTGTAGAGCTGGAAGTATTCGCCGTGCTCGTCGCGGTCGTAGAGGATGTTCGCAGCCCGCAGCCGCTCCGTCAAAGCCGGCTCGAGGCCGAAGCGCGCCTCGACGTCGTCGTAGTAATTGGGCGAAATCTGCAGCGGGCGGAAGCCGTTGCGGCGGAGTGCGGCCGCGGTTGCGAAAATGTCGTCGGTGTGGAAGGCGAGATGCTGGATGCCGGAGCCGAAAGTCTCGGCGATGAAGTGGCCGGCGAGCGTCCGGCGGTTCTCCGCCCCGTTGAGCGTCAGGCGCAACGACCCGGTGGCATTTTCGACCACCTGGCTGCGCACCACCCCGGCCGGGTCGATGATATCGACCATCGGCGTCTTCCCGGCCGCAAAGATCGACGTATAGAACAGCAGCCAGGTCGGCATTTCCTCGTAGGCGACCGTCTGGGCGATATGGTCGACGCAGCGGAGCCCGGCCTCTTCCACCTCGCCACCCTCGTCGGACGGCTCGAAGTCGATGTCCCAGATGCGGCCGAGATCGCTCTTGTCGTCGAGCAGATAGAGGAGCCCGCCGCCGACGCCGCGGATCGCGGGCAGCTCGACTTCCCCGGCGGCGACCGGCTGGCTGAAGGGCTCGGCATCGAGCGCCAGCGCCCGCTTCATGGCTTGTGTCGCGTCGTCGACGACAAGTGCGACGGCATAGGCGGAGCTGCCGTGAACGGCATAGGAGGAGCTCGCAAATCCGCTCTCGTCGGTATTGACCAGAACACGGATGTCGCCCTGTTGGTAGAGGTCGACTTTTTTCGAGCGGTGGCCGGCTGCCTTGCGGAAGCCCAGCGTCCTCAGGATGGCGGTCAGCTCGGCGGCGTCCTCGGGGGCGGCCGTGAACTCGACGAAGCCGACCCGCTGGACCGGCGCACGCTCCGGCATCGGCGCCACGGTGAGAGAGCCGCCGTTCGGATGCCGCCGCACCTGGTCACCGAGATAGATCAGTGAGCGATGTCCGTCGGCGGCGAGCGGCTTGGCCGCGCCGCCGCGGAACTGGTCGTTGAAGATTTCCAGCGAGAAGTAGCCGTCATAGCCGGTTTCGGCGATCGCCCGGGTGAACTCGGCCACCGGCAGGTCGCCTTCGCCGGGCATGTTGCGGAAGTGCCGGCTCCAATAGAGCAGGTCCATGTCGATCAGCGGTGCGTCGGCCAGCTGGACGATGAAGATCTTCTCCTTCGGGATCGAGCGGATCGAGTTGACCTCGATCCTGCGCGACAGCGTGTGGAAGCTGTCGAGGATGAGGCCGATATTAGGATGATCGGCGCGCCGGACGATCTCCCAGGCATCGCGATGGTCATTGATGTGCCGGCCCCAGGCGAGGGCCTCGAAGCCCACCTTCAATCCGCGCCTGGCGGCGCGCTCGCCGAGCTCGCGAAAATCGGCCGCCGCCCGATCGATGCCGCCGAGCGAGATCGGCGAGGCGTTGGAGCAGACCAGCAGGAGGTCGGTACCGAGCTGCTGCATGACGTCGAACTTGCGCTCGGCCCGGTCGAAGGTGCGGCTGCGGTGCGGCTCCGGCATGCCCTCGAAGTCGCGGAACGGCTGGAAAAGCGTGATTTCGAGACCATGGTCGCGCACCATCCGCCCGACATCCGCAGGGCTGCCGTCGAAGGCGAGGAAGTCGTTCTCGAAGATTTCCACGCCGTCGAAGCCGGCGGCGGCGATCGCCGCGAGCTTGTCCGGCAACGCGCCGCTGATCGAAACCGTTGCGATCGAAGTCTTCATCGCCGCTCACCTTCGTCGCGATCGCCCTTGTCGAGGCCCCAGAAGGCGATCTGCGTCGGCAGCTGCGCGAGCGTCATCTCGGCGCCGGCCTGGATGGCGATGCCGCGGCGCCGGGCTTCCTCGAGCCAGGGTGTCACCGGCGGCTTCGTCACCGCGTCGGCGATGATTTCCGCCCTTGTCAGCCGCTCCAGCGGAAAGGGATAGGGGTCGGCAGGATTCATGCCGGCCGGCGAGGCATTGACGGCGATGTCGACATCGATGCCGTCCGGCAGAACGTCATGGGCGTGAAGCTCAGGATAGTCGCGGCGCAACTGGCCGGTCAGGCGGTCCGCCTTCGCCCGGTCACGTTCGATGACGACGATGGTCGCCGCACCCGCCTCGGCAAGCGCATAGATGATCGCCGTTCCGGCGCCGCCGGCACCGACGACCAAGGCGGTCTTGCCCGTGACGGTCACGCCGTTCTTGGCGAGCGCCGCCACCATGGCGTCGCCGTCGACCATGTCACCGAGGAGCGTGCCGTCCGGCCTTCGGCGGATGATGTTGACGGCACCGGCCCGGCGAGCGCGATCCGTCAGGTCGTCGACCCCGGCACATGCCGCCTGCTTGTGCGGCATCGTCACCGAAACGCCGGGGCAATTGGGTGTTCCTCGAATGGCATCGAGGAACGCCGCCACCTTCTCGGGGAAGATATCCACCGGGATGAGGACGGCCCCGACATCATTGTCGGAGAACCACGCGTTCACCGGTCCCGGCGATTTCACCTGCTCGACCGGATGACCGATGAGCGGAATGAAGACGGTCTTTCCGGTGATCTCCGGGACGGGCTGCATTCATGCCTCCTCGAGATGGGCACCGAGGAAGAGCTGGCCGACGCGCGGATCGGCAAGCAGCTTGTCGGCCCTGTCGTACATCCGGCTGCGGCCCTGTTCGAGCACCAGGCCGAAATCGGACATGGCGAGCGCCGCCTTGGCGTTCTGCTCGACCATCAGAATGGTGACGCCCTGGTCGCGCAGCCGGATCAGCGTGCGGAAGGTCTCGTTGATCATCTGCGGCGAAAGGCCGATAGACGGTTCGTCGATGAGGATCAGCGACGGATCGAGCAGCAAGGCGCGCGCGATCTCGAGCTGCTTCTGCTGACCGCCCGAAAGGGTGATCGCCTGTTCCTTCGCCTTCTCCTTGAGGATCGGGAACTGCTCCATCACCTCGTCGATGCGCTTGGCGATCTTCGCCTGATCGCCGGAGGAGATGCCGCCGATCTCGAGATTGTGGCGCACCGAGAGCATCGGGAAGAGGTTGCGGCCCTGCGGCACATAGGTGACGCCCTTGCCGAGCATCTTCGCCGGCGCCAGCGAGGTCACGTCCTCGCCGTTGAGGATCACGTTTCCCGAACGGATTTTCAGGAGCCCGAAGATCGCCTTGAAGACCGTCGACTTGCCTGCCCCGTTCGGGCCGATCACCGTGGTGATCGTGCCCTTGTCGATCTTGAAGGACGTGCCGTTCAGGATCGTCATTTTGCCGTAGCCGCCATAGACCTGCTTGAGTTCCAGCATGGCTCAACCTCCGAGATAGGCTTCGATGACGGTGGGATCGTTGCGCACCGTCTCCGGGTCGCCTTCGGCAATGATCCTGCCGTTCGCCAGAACGATGATGCGCGTGCAGAGCGACATCACGAATTCCATGTTGTGCTCGATGACCACGAAGGTGGCGCCGCGTTCCTGGTTGAAGGCCTTCAGCCGCTCCTTGAGGTCGGCGAGCATGGTGAGGTTGACGCCGCCGGCCGGCTCGTCGAGCATCACCAGCTTCGGTCCCGCCATGAAGGCCATCGCGGCGTCGAGCAGCTTCTGCTGGCCGTAGGAAAGCGATCCCGCCTTCTCGTGGGTCTGGTGCCCGAGCCGGAAGAAGTCGATCATCCGCAGGGCCTCTTCGGTGAGGCCCGCATCCGGCTTGCCGAAGAGACGCGACAGCATCGTGCCTTTGTGCTCCTGACCGGCCAAAATGATGTTGTCGAGCACGGTCATCTCGGGGAAGACCTGCAGCATCTGGAAGGTGCGGCCGACGCCGAGCTTGTTGAGATCGCAGGGGCGCTTGCCCGCGACCTCCTTGCCGTCGACCAGCACGGTGCCAGTCGAGGCCGGCAGCTGCCCGAGGACGCAGTTGAAGAGCGTCGACTTGCCGCTGCCGTTCGGGCCGATCAGGCCCAGGATCTCACCCTGGTGGACATCGAAGGAGACATTGTCCACCGCCCTGAGTCCGCCGAAGGATTTGCTGACATTGCGTACGGAAAGGACCGGCGTCATCGTCCTGCCTCCCAGGTCGTGGCATTGGGGTTCTGCCTGAGCTTCAGCGCCGTGCGGCTACGCTCGACGAGGCCGAGCAGGCCGGTCGGGCAGAAGACCATCAGCACGATGACCAGCGTGGCATAGATCATCAGGTAATATCCCTCGGTGAAGCGCAGGAATTCCGGCGCCAGAACGATCAGCAGCGCGCCCAGTATCGGGCCGAAGAAGAAGCCGGCGCCGCCGACGATGACCATCAGCAGGACCTTGAGCGAGATGGTCAGGCCGAAGGAATGCGGATCGATGAACTGGGTGAGCTGGGCCAGCAGGCTGCCGGCAAGCCCGCCATAGGAAGAGCCAATGGCGAAGGCGAGCAGCGTCGTCTTACGGATGTCGACGCCGAGGCTGTTGGCGCGGATCGGGTTTTCCCGGAGCGCCTTGAAGGCGCGGCCCCAGGGCGAACGGATGATGGCGTAGAGGGCGACAGCCATCAGCACGAACAGCGCCAGCACGAAGAAATAGAAGGCGAGCGGCTTCTGCGTCTGCAAGCCGAAGAGTTCCGGCCGCGGGATGCCCACAATGCCATACGTGCCGCCGGTCAGCCATTCCTCGTTGCGCAGCATCAGCACCACCAGCGCGTTGAAGGCGAGCGTGATGAAGGCCAGGAAGTGATGCTGGACGCGGAGCGCCGGGTAGCCGAGCAGAAATCCGATGACGAAGCAGAGCACCATCGCGGCGATCATTGCCGCCGGCCACGGCACGCCCGCCATGGTCATGAGCGCCGTCGTGTAGGCGCCGATGCCCATGAAGGAGGCCTGGGCGAGCGACACCTGGCCGGCATAGCCGAGCGTCAGGTTGAGCCCCATGGCGGAGATCGAATAGACCAGCCATGAGCACAGCACGAACACGCCGTAATTCGACTGCGTGAAGGGGAGCAGGATCAGGATCGCGAGACCCGCGACCAGTGTAGCGAGAGTGTGCTTGCTCATACGGTGCGTCCTTCCGCCTTTCCGAGCAGGCCCTGCGGCCGCACGAGAATGATGATGATGAGCAGGATCAGCGGCACCGCGGAGCGATACGACGCGGAAACGTAGGCTGCCGAGAGATTGTCGATAACGCCGAGCAGGAGACCGCCGGCCAGCGCGCCGCGGATCTGGTTGAAGCCGCCGACGATCGCCGCGATGAAGGCGATCAGGCCGAGCGTCTCGCCGTTCGAGAACTTCGCCAGGTAGATCGGCGAGATCAGGATGGAGGCGAGAAAAGCGAGGCCGGCATTGATCAGGAACGTGTAGAGGATCATACGGCGCACCGGCACGCCGAGGATTTCGGCCACGTTCGGATTCTGCGCGGTCGCCTGCATGCAGCGGCCGATCTTCGTGCCGTTCAGGAAGAGCTGCAGCAGCGCTACGGCGCCGAGCGCGATCAGCAGAACGGCTATGTCCTGCACCGAGATGGCGGCGCCCAGCACGTTGAGGGTGCGGTCGGAGAACAGGGCCGGGAACGGCAGCGCCTCGGCCGTGTAGAACTGCTTGACGCCTTCCTTCATCAGGATGCCGAGGGCGATCGTGGCGATGACGATCGGTAGGACGCCGTGCGGCAGCAGCGGATCGATGATGATGCGCTTGAAACCGAGGCCGAGCAGCAGCAGCGAGAGCACCACCGCGATCGCCATCGCCACCGGAAAGCTCAGACCGAGGAACTGTGTTCCGGTCAGAACGAAGAAGGCGGGCAGCATGATGAACTCGCCCTGGGCGAAATTGATCGTCTGCGACGCCTGCCAGAGCAGGGTGAAGCCGATCGCCGCGAGCGCATAGATCGACCCCGTTGCCAGTCCGGAGACGAACAACTGGAAAAACGTATTCATGGAAGATGTCCCCAAGAAAGGGGGCTTCAGGCCCGGCGGGCCGGAAGCCTCACCGTTTTTAGAGTTTCGGCAGCGTGGTCACGACGGTCTGCTTGCCGTCCTTGACCTCGACGAGGAAGCTTTCGCGGTTGACCTCGCCCTTGTCGTCCCAGCTGGTCTCCATCAGGATGCCGGGTTCGTCGGCAGGCGTGATGGTCAGGCCATGCAGCGCATCCGCGAAGGCCTGGCGGTCGACCTTGCCGTTCTTGGTGGTGACGTATTTCACCACATAGGCGCCCATATAGGCTTTGATGGCGTTGTGGTCGGGCTTGTAGCTGTACTTCGCCTCGAACTTCTTGGCGAATTCCTCGATGCCGGGGATCGGCGCATTGGCGCTGAGGCCGACATGCCCGCGCACGCCGTTGACCGCTTCGCCGGCAAGGTCGACGACCTTCTGGTTCATCAGCGTCGTTTCGCCGAAGATCGGCTGGGTGACGCCCTGCTTGCGGATTTCCTTGAGCAGCCGCGCGCTTTCCTCTTCATGCAGATAGGCGAAGATCGCGTCCGCATTGCTCGACTTCAGCTTGATGACGTCGGCTGCGAAATCGGCCTGGCCCACTTCGCTCGACACGTCGGCGTTGACGGCGATGCCGTTCTTCTCCAGCTCGGCCACGAAGGAATCGCGTCCACCCTTGCCGAAGTCGTCATTGACCCAGGCGACGGCGACCGACTTCACCTTCATTTCCTCGGTGAGGTACTTGACCAGTTTCGGCATCGACTGTTGTGCGCCGAAAGAGGTGCGGAAGATGTAGGGATTGCCCATGTCGGTGATGAACGGCGCTTCGGCGCCGGTCAGCTGCGGCACGCCGTTCTGCTGGGCGACCATCATGTTGACCTTGACCGAGCCGGAATAGATCGGCCCCATGATGACATAGGCGCCGTCGTCGATCGCCTTCTGCACCATGGCGCGCGAGGTCGTCGGGTCGGTCTGCGTGTCGTAATCCGTCACCTCGACCTGTTCGCCGAGAATGCCGCCGGCAGCATTGATCTCCTCGAAGGCGAGCTTCAGCGCGTCGCGCCAGTTGCTTCCCACTGTGGCGCCGGCGCCCGAAAGCTCGATCACGTTGGCGATCTTTATCGTGTCCGCCCAGGATATGTTCGGCAGGCCGGCCGATAGCGCCACGGCAATTGCGATCGACGCAAGTGCTCTCTTCGTCATGTTCTCCTCCTATGTCGTTCTTCCATGGGCGGCGATCCTCCTCCGCCCAGCTGCGTGATACTGTCCCATCTCTTACGTAACGGCAAATACCAAGATATGCAGAGTCAATAACTTGATGTTATCTTTTGGCGCGGTTCATTTCGGTTCTCAGCGTGTCGATGAAGCGCTCCGAAAAGATCGACAGCGGAACGTCGCGCCGATAGGCGACGAAGGTCGGGAAGGTCGTGTCCGCTTCGATTTCCAGGCATTTGATTCCCGGCACCCGGCCGGCGGCGACGGTGAACTCGTCGATGATGGCAATGCCGAGCTCGGCGGCGACGAGGGCGCAGACGGTCGTGCCGAAACGCGCCTTGATTTTCATATCATAGGCGAGGTTCTGACGACGGAAAATCTCGGTCATCACCCGCCCGTAGGGATCGTTCGGATCGATGCCGATCAAGGTATGGCGGACGATTTCGTCCGGCGCGATGGCGTCCTTGCCGGCGAGCTCGCTGTCCTGCGGAACGATGCAGAGCAGCCGGCCGGTGGCGAGCGGTTCGAAATGGATGATCGAGTGTTCGAGATAGGAGCTGATCGCCACCACCTCGCCGCGGCCGACGAGCAGATAGTCGATCGCCTCCTCGATCTTCAGAATGTTGATGTCGACATAGAGTGACGGATATTGCTGGCGCAGCTTGGCGATCGCCCGCGGCACCATCACATTGGCGATGCTCGGAACCGAGCCGACGCTGAGCTCGAGCCCGTCGCCCTTTTCCAGCCGCTGCACGGCGAACTGCAGATCCTCGACCTGGCGATAGACGGTATCGAGCAAGCCGAAAATGTGCCTGGCCTCCGGTGTCGGCACATAGCGCCCATGGCTGCGGTTGAAGAGGCGGACCCGAAGGCTGTCTTCCGTATACTTCATCAGCCGGCTGACGCCGGGCGCCGCGACGCCGAGGAGCTTCGCGGCGCCGGCGATCGTGCCGGTGACCATGATCGCGCGGATCACCTCGATCTGTCGCAAAGTCAGCATGACGCCTCCCAACGCCTCCAACGGAGCCTATTGGTAATTTTCAGGCGCCGTGGACACAAGCGATTAAGTTTGGTGCGCCTCACTGCCGCTTGACGATGTCGTAGAGGCGGCGCTGGGCAGTTTTGGTCGACATGCTTTCGTCGTTGAAGAATTCCGCCAGCACGCCGATCCAGCCCTCCGACATCTGCGTCGGCATGGCCATCGACTGGGCGCTGACGCCGCTGTTCTGGACGATCTTCTCGAGGCCGAGCCGGCCGCAGCGTCGAGCCCGCTGGGATCGACGTCGGTGCGCACCGGCAGGGAGCCCTTGAGACGGCTGAAGGCCACTTGGTTGTCGCGATCCAGCACCATGCGTGCGAAGGCTGCGCGTCGGCGGCGTCTTCGCGGTTGGTCAGCGGAAAGGCGAAAGCGTCGATGACCATGAAATAGGCGATCTCCGTGCCGGGCATCAGGCTGCAGCCGAAATCCTTGTCGACAGAGTAGCCACGGGCCACCAGCTCGCCCTTCGCCCAGTCGCCCATGAACTGCATGCCCGCCTTGCCGCCACCGACTGCGGCGGTGGCGTCGGCCCAGGTCTTGCGCCGGCGCGCTGCGGCCGGTTCCGCATAGCGGGAGAGGCGCCGCAGCATGTCGAGCGACTCGGTCATGCGCGGATCGCTAACCAGCGCCGGGTCGCCGCGGATGATCCGGGCATAGCCCTCGGCGCCGAGCTTGGAATACATGATGCCGTTGAAGACGAGGGAGACTTCCCAGGGACCGTCGCCCAGCGCGACGGGCAGGTGGCCCGCCGCCTTGATCTTCTCGGCGGCGAAGATTTCGTCCCATGTCTCGGGAGCCTTCAGGCCGAGTTGGCGGAAGATGGGCTCGCTGGTCCAGAGCCAGTTTTCCGCGTGGACGTTGGTCGGCGCAAAGAACACCTTGTCCTTGTAGGTGATGCGCTCGAACACGGTTGCCGGCAGGACGCGGCGCCAGTCCTCCGCCCTGGCGACCTCGTCGATGTCAAGCACGATACCCATTTCCGGCAGCTCGCGTGAACCCTCGTTCGCATTCCATTGCATGACGGCGGGCGCATAGCCGTTGGCGATGCGATCGCTGACGATCCTCTGGACGGCCACCTTGTTTTCCGCCGGCAGGTCGATCCATTGGTGACCGGCATCGGCCCATGCCTTGCGCTACACGTCCAGTGCCGCCGCCTCGCTCTGCGAAATCCAGAAATGCACGACATCGACCGCGCCGCGCTGATCGGCGGCTGCAGGTGGCTGGGAGCTTGCCAGCAGCAGCGCCGCGGCCAGGCAGGCCCTTTTGATTTTTCGTCTCATCATCTCCTCCAACTTACGATAGTCACCGCCGGGCGATCCGCCGCAGCGCTGCCGAAGCCTTCGACGCCGGGCGCCGGTCGGCGGCGGCCCGTTGCGGCAGCCGCGCGCCGGCGAGGGCGGCTGGCTCGGGCCGGGCGAAATGGTATCCCTGGCCGATGTCGCAGCCGGCCTCGATCAGGAAGCGTCGTTGCGCTTCCGTCTCGATCCCCTCGGCGACGCAGCGCTTGCCGAGGTTCCGGGCAAGTTGGATCATGGCGCGGATGATCTGCTCGCTGCGGGCGTCCTTGCCTATGCCGTCGACGAAGCTTCGGTCGATCTTCAACTCGTCGAAGGGGAAATCGCGTAAGTGCACGAGCGAGGCGAAACCGGTGCCGAAGTCGTCGAGCGAGATCGACAGGCCGTGCTGACGGAAGCGCGCCACCGTTGCAAGAATCTGGTCGGCCGAGCGATTGAGGAAGACGTCCTCGGTGATCTCCACCGCGAAATCCTGCCATTCCAGGCCGTTCTCACGAACCGCGGCGGCGAAGAACGCGTAACCTTCCTCGCCGACGAGCAGGACCTCGGGCAGGTTGATCGACACGGGACCGGGAGCGAGCCCGGCCGCCCTCCAGGCCTTGAGGTCGCGGCCGACGGCGGCGACAACTGCGCGGGTCATGCCGCGGATGAGCTGCGTTCCTTCCATCAGGGGCAGGAAACGGCCGGGCGGCAAAAGCCCCAGCTCCGGATGCTGCCAGCGCACCAGCGCCTCGAAGCCCAGATGGGCACCGGTCATGAGGTCGACCTTCGGCTGGTAGTGCACGACGAATTCATTGCGGTCTGCGGCAAGCACAAGGGCGAGAGAGAGCTGGTTCTGCTCTAGCCGCCGGGCCAGCGCCGCTTCGTCGAATATGACCGTGGTGTTGCGCCCGGCCTTCGCCGTATAGAGAGCGAGGTCGACGATGCGCATCAATCCGGCCTCGTCCGAGGCGTGATCGGGCACGATGGCGCCGCCGATGCTGGCCGAGACCTGCAGGTTGCGTCCTTCGAAGGCAAAGTCTGCGGCGATCGCCTCGATCGCCCGTTCGGCGACCGCTTCGAGTGCGGCAGCCTCGCCGATCCCTGGCAGCAGCACGGCGAATTCGTCGCCGCCGAGCCGGGCGATCACATCGCTTGCGCGCAAGGTCTTCTGCAGGGTGCGGGCGACGTGACGCAGCACCGCATCGCCCGCGGGATGGCCGAGGCCGTCATTGATGGCTTTAAACCGGTCGAGATCGAGAAGCAGCATGGAGAAGCCGGCCCCTGTCCTTTCCAGCTCGCCAAAGAGATTGCTGAGAGCGGTATTGAAGGACGAGCGGTTGTTGAGACGGGTGAGAGCGTCGGTGTGGGCCAGAAGCGTCAGCCGCTGCTCGAAAGCCATTGTCAGGCGATGCTCATTGCGCAGCTTCTTGAGGAGCGGGCTGAACAGAAGGACGCTTGCCAGAATGACGGTGGCCGCGATCAGCGCCAGCAGCCCCGTGCCGATCAGCTTGGCGTTGTCGATGCTGACGCCGCTGCGGTCATGGGCGTGGCGGATCAGGTCGGAAAACTGGCGCATCAGCATGCTGTCGGAGGCTACGGCGAAGTCGATCGGGCCCCAGAAGGAGTAGCGCTGCCGCCGGTCCTCGTTGCTGGTATCGGCAATGCGCACCGCCCGCTCGAGAAAGTCCTCGAGCCGGCCATTGAGATCGCGACGCAATTGCACCGCAATCTCGTCGCGCGGATTGAAGCGCTCAAGGAGATTGCCGCCGATGCTTTGGTCCAGCGCGTGCAATTCTCCGCTCATTGCCCGGATATCGCCTATCGCCCGATGGATGTCGTCGCGCATCGGACTGATGATGTATTCCGGCAGGTTGGGGTCGGCCGAAGCCCGCATCAGCGCCCGCGTCTGGTTGGCGAGCTGCTGGAAGCGGATGAACTGGTTGCTGGTCAGGAAGCTGATCTTCTGCTGCAGCGAATGACGGTCAAGGGCGACAAGCATGGTCAGATAGGTGGCGGCGATCAGCAGCGTCATCACAATGACGGCATTCACGTAGTGCCGGCCGATCGACCGAATGTATGTCTCCACCGATTGCCGAGGCCTGCTCAGCGGTTTCGATCGTCCAGTCATCTCGTCAGCCCGCTCCGCTCGCACCTTGTTCCTCCTCCGCCTTTACCGCGATCAGGTTCCGGTATTTGGCAGTTGTTCGCCGGCAGGCCGTAAGCCTTCGCGCGACAATTCCGCCAGGACGCGGTCAAGCTGGGCGGCGACCGCGAACAGGCGTTCCCTGGCGCTTTCCATATCGACCATGCGGAGGCGGTCCTCGGGCTTGTTGCGGGGGAAAACAGCGATATTCGACACTGGCTATGGCTCCGTATGTATGAATGGGCGCGAAGGCTTCGGCCCTATCCCTGGCCCTCGCCCCGGGAACCGGGGAGAGATGTGATCGGGCGCCGCAAATCTCCTGCTTCCGGCAGAAATCGAGGCGGCGCGGGACGGCGTCGTCCCAAGTCTTCGAGGCTCAGAACTCCTCCCACTCGTCGACGTCCGCCGCCGTTGCCGTCTTGCCGCCGAACGCGCGGGCGATGCGGCCGCCGAGCGCACGGGCGGGTGAAGCGACCGGCTTCGCCGCCTCGCCGGCGGCGCGCGGGCCGGAGGCCCCTTCGAGCTTGAAGCGGGCGACCAGGTCGCGGAGCTTCGCCGCTTCCAAAGCGAGGCTCGAAGCCGCAGCGGTCGACTGCTCGAACCATCGCGGCATTCTGCTGGGTGCTCTGGTCCATCGAATTGACCGCGGTGTTGATCTCGGCAAGCCCGGTGGACTGCTCCTTGGCGGAGACGGCGATCGCGTTCATGTGGCTGTTGATCTGGCCGATGAAGCCGCCGATCACGTTCAGCGCCTCGCCGGTATCGCGCACCAGTCTGACGCCGCTTTCGACCTCGGTCGTCGAGTTCTGGATCAGTCCCTTGATCTCCTTGGCGGCTTGCGCCGTGCGCTGGGCGAGCTCGCGCACCTCCTGGGGAACGACCGCGAAGCCCTTGCCGGCGTCACCGGCGCGCGCCGCCTCGACGCCGGCGTTGAGCGCCAGGGTGTCGGCGGCCTCCTCTTCGAGACGCGCATTGGCAAGTGCATTCTGACGGAACACTTCGACGGCCTCGGCCATCGCGCCGATCTCGTCGGCGCGGCCGGCAAAGGGGATCGGCGACTTTGCGTCGCCGGAGGCGAGATTGCGCATCGCGCCGGTGATGCGGGTGATCGGATTGGCGATGCCGAAGACGGCAAGGGCGATGACGCCGGCGCCAGCAGCGACCGCGGCAGCGCAGAGGATGGAGATAAGCTTCAGCGTATTTTCGAGCAGCTTCTGAATTTCCGCACCGGAACGGGCGGCGCCCTCTTTGTTGAGGCCGACGATCACGTCGATCGACTTGGCAACATCGCTGAAGCGCGGCGCCATTTCCTTGGAAATGATCTGCTTGGCCTCATCGTCCTTGGCTGCGGCCGAGGCAACGATCATCCCGCGGCTCGCGTGGATCAGCTGGCTGGCCGTATTCTTGATCTTCGCGAGTTCGGTCTGTTCGTCTGCCCCGGTCACGAGCGCCGCGTAGTCTATCGACCTGAAAAAGCGAGTCTTTTCCGCCTCAATCGCGGTTTCGGCCGCATGTTCTTCATCCTCCGTGGTCGCCAAGACATGGCGATTAAAGGCTACCTTCAGGTCGGAGAGAGCGGTATCGATCTCCTTGGATCGCTCGACGCTCGGCAGCCAGTTGTCGACGATCTCGTCGCTCTTGGCGTCAATGTCGGAGAGGGAACTGATCGATACCCAGGAGATGGCGGCGGTTGTCAGCACCATGCCGGCAATCGAGCCGATCAGGGACAATTTCACGCTTGGTCGTTTCACTATCACTATCTCTGAACTGTATTCGAGAGACCGAGGTCTCCGTTGGTCGAGATTTGGCCGGGATCGCCCCCCTTGCTCCCGGTTCGCCGGCCGGACGATGGGGAGGATCGTCCGGTGACGTTGGCGGCGGGGAACGAGCACGCGACTTTCCTTCCGCGCTCCGTGCCGAGCGCGGCCAGCCTCTCCTCGAAAATCATGCGTCTTGGAAATCCCGCGGGCTCATCCCGCTGGAGCGAACGGATACACCGGTCGCCCCTATGAATCGCCACCCAGGAACCTGTCGGACACCGCCCGGCGGTTGTGGAGGCGATTACTATCGCAATCACCACCCAAGCGTTCCTGAGTAAACAAACGCTTAAATAGGGTGCGGCTCGGGCAGTTGGCAGCGGAAAGTGGACAGGCCGATGCAGAAAGTGGATAGGTCCAGTGCTCCGATCTGAAACGGATGGGCTGCGCTTAGAGGCGGCCTCCGATGCCACAGCGGACATCGCCGCTTCGGCGATTGCCGGCGGCGGCTCTCCGTCCTATTGTCCCGAACTTCGGCCGCGAGAGGAAAAAAGGACGGTAATGGCCTATCTGTTGGTATTCCTTGGTGCCGGATTGGGCGGCGCCATGCGCCATGGCGTCAATCAGTTTGCCGCGCAGCTCTTGGGGGCTGCCTTTCCCTTTGGTACCCTGGCAGTCAACATCGCCGGTTCTTTCGCGATGGGGCTCATCGCCGAGTATTTCGCATTGCGCGTCCATCTGCCTCAGGATGTGCGGCTGTTCCTGGCGACCGGCGTGCTCGGCGGATTCACCACCTTTTCAAGCTTCTCGCTCGACACGATCGGCCTTTATGAGCGCGGCGAGTGGGCCGCCGCGGCAATCTACGCCGCTTCTTCCGTGATCTTTTCACTTCTCGGCTTGCTCGCCGGGATGATGCTCGTCCGCCTGCTCGCGGCCGGCCAGGCGGCCTGATTATCAAATTTTAGAAATTACTTTTATAGCAAAGCTAATTATTCACCATTTCGCAACCAACAGGTGCCATTTCTTGAGGCAAAGCGAAGCGATGTACGCTCGTCTCAACCGCCATGAGGGCGGGTGGCCTTCGCGGCGCAAGCCGCCGCTGGGACTGGTTTTCACTGCATTGGGACGGTTTTGACGCGGGCTGCGGCATGCGCCCGCTCGCGCCTCCTTGATACGTTGATTCTGAAGGACGCAAGCGACGGTCCGGCCAGAGAGCGGTCGAGGCGCGGCAATGCGTCAAAGGGACAAGGAAACATCGATGAGCTATTTCAAGAGCTTCGGGATTGGCGCGCGCCTCGCCATCGGCTTCGGCTTCCTGCTTCTCATGATGGTCGGCTTGACCATCTATTCGGCCGTTCAGGTCGAAGAGATCAATGGCAATCTCGCTACCATCAACGACGTGAACAGTGCCAAGCAACGCTTTGCGATCAACTATCGCGGTAGCGTTCATGATCGGGCAATCGCCATCCGCGACGTCACTCTGGTGACCTCCCAAGAGGAGCGCAGGAAAGCGGTGGCGCTGATCGAAAAGCTCGCCGCCACCTATGCCGAGAACGAGAAGCGGATGGCCGAGATGATCGCTGCCGGCGCGAGCGATCAGGAAAAAACCATTCTGGCCGAAATCGCCGACATTCAAGCGAAGACCAATCCGCTCGTCGCCGACATCATCGCCTTCCAGGAGAAGGGAAATGGCGACGGCGCGCGCAGGATCCTGCTGGAGCAGGCCCGCCCCCTGTTCGACGCCTGGCTCGGCGCCATCAACAAGTTCATCGACTATCAGGAGGCGCTGAACAAATCGATCGGCAGCCACGTGCGCGATGCCGTGAGCGGGTTCGAATCACTGGCATTCACGGCGCTGGGTATCGCTGCCCTGCTTTCGATCATCGCTGCGGCGCTGTCGGCGTGCTCGATAATCGGACCGCTGTCCAGGCTGAAGCTGTCGTTGAAGGCGATGGCCGAGGGCGACCTGACGGGGGATCGTCACCTCGAAGCACGCCGCGACGAGATCGGCATGCTGGCGCGTGCCGTTGCGGCGCTCAGGGATGCGATCTCCGCAAAGGCGGAACGCGAGGCGAATGCGGAGACGACGCGCACGAAGACGGAGCACCAGCGGCTTGAAGAGGATGCAAAGCAGCGCAATGCCTTGGCGGAGCAGACCGGCCACGCCGTCCATCAGCTCGCCGCCGCACTGCAGAATCTCGCCTCGGGCGACCTCACCCAGCGGATCGACACGCCGTTCATTCCGTCGCTCGACAAGCTGAGGCTGGACTTCAACGGCGCGGTCGAAAAGCTGCGCCAGGCGATGCAGGCGGTTGCCGAGAATGCAAGCGCGATCGCAGCCGGCGCCCAGGAGATACGCTCGGCCTCCGACGATCTCGCCAAGCGGACAGAACAGCAGGCGGCTTCCGTCGAGGAGACAGCGGCGGCGCTCGACGAGATCACCACGACGGTCGCCGACTCCAGCAATCGTGCCCAGGAGGCGGGCCAGCTCGTTCGCAAGACGAAGGACAACGCGGAGCGCTCCGGACGCGTCGTGCGCGACGCGGTCGGCGCCATGGGCAAGATCGAAGCCTCGGCGGTCGAGATCGGCAATATCATCGGCGTCATCGACGAGATCGCCTTCCAGACCAACCTTCTCGCGCTTAACGCCGGCGTCGAGGCGGCGCGGGCCGGCGAGGCCGGCAAGGGCTTTGCCGTCGTCGCCCAGGAAGTGCGCGAATTGGCGCAGCGTTCCGCCAAGGCCGCCAAGGAGATCAAGGAACTGATCAACACCTCGAATGACCACGTCAAGAACGGCGTCGCCCTCGTCGGCGAAACCGGCAAGGCGCTCGAGGAAATCGTCGAGCAGGTCCAGCAGGTCGACGGCAATGTCGGGGCGATCGTCGAGGCCTCCAGGGAACAGGCAACAGGCTTGAAGGAGATCAGCACGGCGGTCAACACCATGGACCAGGGGACGCAGAAGAACGCGGCGATGGTCGAGGAAGCGACAGCCGCCGCCCATGGTCTTGCCAAGGAGGCGGACGCGCTGTTCCAGCTCTTGCGCCAGTTCGACATCGGCTCCGGCGCCGCATCAAAGCGCCCAGCGCCGGCTGCAAGCGGAGGCACGGCTGCTTCACCGGCGCGCCAGATGGTCGCCAAGGTGGCGCAGTCCTTCCGCGGAAACGCCGCCGTGGCGGAGGAATGGCAGGAGTTCTGAGAGGGGGGAGCGGCGCCGAACTGCCCCAAGTGGTACACCCCTCTGCCCTGCCGGGCATCTCCCCCACAAGGAGGGAAATTGGACAAAGGCGAGGCCCTGCCCGACACTAAGCTCGTGAACGCTGAAGTCACCGAATTGGTCTGAGCGAGGCGTTGCCACTCGCCGATCTCTCCCCTTGTGGGCCCCTTGTGGGGAGAGATGCCCGGCAGGGCAGAGGGGGGTGCTATTTCGGCGTTCGCGAGCCAGCCCTTTTCGCTATGCGACCCTAACCGGCAGGCTCCATCTGCCGTCGAGCCTCACGTCGATGCGGCCGGGTGCCGCGACATCGAGGGCGCCGCAGAGACTGCCGGTGGTGACGATCTCCCCGGCGGAAAGCGTGTCTTCCGCCCTTTCTGTCTCATTGGCCCAGCCGACCAGCCAGGCGAGCACATCGCTTGCCGGGTGGTGGGCCTCGCCTGCGAACAGCGGGGCTCCGTCGAGGCTCACTTCCAGCGGCCGCCCCTCCGCGCCGTCGAGAAATTCGCGCGGCAGCTCGGGCCCGAACGCATAGCCCGCATTGCCGAGCCGGTCGGCGAGGAAGAGCAGGAATGGCGCCTTGCCGCCCTCCTCGATGCGGCTGTCGAGCACCTCGACGCCGAGATGGATGGAGCCGATGGCGGCGATCACCGCGTCCCGGCTATAGCCGGCTTCCCGGGGCGGTAAGCCCGCGGCAAGGCGGAAGCCGATCTCCGCTTCGACACGCAGGCCGTTGCGCCAGCGAAAGGTAGCCGGCTCGGCGTCGGCGTGGGCCGCGATCGGCGAGAGACGGCCGGCGACGTTCATGCCTTCGGGCGAGCGGGCCACCTTGTATCCCGCGACGCCGTCCTCGGGCGCGACGAACGCGACCTGCACGGCGATAGCCTCGGCAATGGTCGCCGGCACCGGTAACTCTGCGGCCGCGATGCGGTCCTTTGCGGTCGCAAAGCGGTGGGCGAGATCGGCGGCATCGAAAAGTGTAGCGTGGGTCATGCGGGCATCCGTTTTGGGGGGAATGGTCAGGCCGCGGAACGGGCAGGGACGCCGGTCGATGCCCGGAGAATCAGGCGGCTTTCGAGCGGCGGCGGCGGCGGCGGCTGCCGGCCGGCAAGGCAGGCGAGCAGATAGTCCGCAGCCCGCCGGCCGATTTCGGCATTGTCGACGCGCATCGTCGTGAGCGGCGGATCGGTCTGTTCTGCCATCGCCACGTCGTCGAACCCCGTGATGGAGAGCTCTTCCGGCACGCTCATGCCGAGCGCGCGCGCCTCTATGAGCGCGCCGATCGCCAGCGCGTCGTTGCCGCAGACGACCGCCGTCGGCCGTGGACCCGCCGCTTCCATGATCGAGCGCAGGCTCTCGCGGCCGAAGGCGATGCTCGCCGGCCCCTCGCGCACATGCTGCGGCCTGAGCGCCACGCCTTCCTCCGCGAGTGCCGCGCGCAGGCCTTCGACGCGCGCCACGACCCGGTCGTTGTCGATCGACGGCTGATGGATCAGCGCGAAATCGCGATGGCCGAGCTCGAGCAGGTGTCGGGCGATCCGCCGGAAGGCGGCGGCGTTGTCGAAGCCGACGCTCGGGTGAGGGGAGCCGGGCCGATGTGAATAGGTGACCACATAGGGGACGCCGCGCGCCGCGATCGTTTCGAACAGGCCGGGGCGGTGGGACTCGCCGACGACGGCCAGCGCCTCCACGCCGCGCGCCAGCATGGTGCGGACCTGGTTGGCGGCCTGGTCGGCGTCGTAGTTCGAACAGCCGATCAGCACCGTAACGCCGTCTGCGGACAGGCGCGTCTGCAGGGCGCCGACCTGCGAAGCAAAGACGTCGTTGTCGAGGGTCGGAATGAGCACCCCGGCGAGCCAGGTGCGGCGGCTGGCGAGCGCCGCGCCGGCCGGATGCGGCATCCAGCCAAGCTCGGCCGCGGCCTTCAGCACCTTTTCGCGGATGTCCGGCGCGACCTTTTCCGGCGCATTGAAGGCGCGGGACACCGTGGCGGTTGAAACGCCCGCCAGCGCCGCAACGTCGAGAGCCCGGGCGCCCGTGTGTCCGTTCCGCTCTCTTCCTCCACGTCCCATGGGAATCGATCTCTCCTCAATCGATTAGCTATGTATACGGTTACATGCCCTTTTCCAACCCATTTACTTTCCATTTGACAGGCCGTCTGAAAGTGCTATGTAAGCGCTTACATTCTGATCGGCTGTCCGGAGGCGGTGATGTGCGGAGGCGCATGGCCGGGAGAGCCTTCATCGGAGGAGGAGCCATCTTGTTCGCGATCCGCAAATTCCTGCTGAACCCCGTGGAGTTCCTGCTGGCCCTTTGTCTGGCGGCGATGCTGGTTCTCGTCTTCGGCAATGTCGTGCTGCGCTATGCCTTCAACACCGGTATTTCCGTGTCGGAAGAGCTGTCGCGCCTGCTGTTTGTCTGGGTGGTCTTCCTCGGCGCCGCGGTGACGCTGTTCGAGCAGGCGCATCTCGGCGTCGATACGCTCATCCGCCGGCTCTCCCGCAAGGGCCGGCTCCTCTGCTTCGTCCTCTCCAACCTGCTGATGCTCTATACGACCTGGCTGGTCTTCTCCGGCACCTGGCAGCAGTTCGGCATCAACCTCGGCATGACGACGCCCGTCATGGGCATCTCGCAAGCCTGGTTCTTCGTGCCGGTGCTGATCTTCACGGGTTTCGCGGCCGCCTGGTTCTGCCTCTCGCTGCTGCGTTCGCTCACCGGCCGGATCAGCGACGAGGAACTGATCGGTGTCAAGGAATCGGAAGAGGATTTCGACATCGCGCAATTGCCGCCCGGCAGCGTGCCGCCGCGCTGAGGGTTCGCCCGTAGCCGTTTCAACACGCGCCGGCGCTGGCGCTTCCGAAGGTCTGTAGCCGCAATCGGAGGGACGTGATCCCCGAGCAATAGGCGGTAAAGGTTGGTCCGCGATGACAATTCTGGTCTTCATCACCGCCCTTCTCGCCGCCATGGCGATCGGGATGCCGATTGCCTATGCGCTGCTGATCTGCGGCGTGGCGCTGATGGTGCAGCTCGCCATGTTCGATCCGCAGATCCTCGCGCAGAACCTCGTCGGCGGCACGGACAGCTTCACGCTGCTCGCCGTGCCCTTCTTCATGCTGGCGGGAGAGGTGATGAATGCCGGCGGGCTGTCGAAGCGAATCGTGGCGCTGGCGCTGGCGCTGGTCGGGCATGTGCGCGGCGGGCTCGGCTATGTGGCGATCATCGCCGCTTGCGTGCTCTCGGCGCTCTCCGGCTCGGCGGTCGCCGATGCGGCTGCGCTCGGCGCGCTGCTCGTGCCGATGATGGTCAAGGCCGGCCACGACAAGGCGCGCTCCGCCGGCCTTGTCGCCTCGGCCTCGGTCATCGGACCGATCATCCCGCCGTCGATCGCCTTCATCCTGTTCGGCGTCACCGCCAACCTGTCGATCTCGAAGCTCTTCATGGCCGGCATCGCGCCGGGCCTGATGATCGGCGTCGGGCTTGCGGTCGCCTGGTGGCTTATGGTGCGCAAGGAGGAGATCGAACTCCGGCCGCGCGCCAGCGGTGCGGAGCGGCTGAAGGCGCTGCGCGAAAGCCTCTGGGCGCTGGGCCTGCCGGTGATCATCATCTTCGGCCTGAAATTCGGCCTCTTCACCCCGACCGAGGCCGCCGTCGTCGCTGCCGTCTATTCGATCCTGGTCGCCACCTGCATCTACCGCGAGCTCAGCCTCTCCCAGCTCTATGCCGTTTTCGTCTCCTCCGCCAAGGTCACGAGCGTTGTCATCTTCCTCGTAGCGGCCGCCCTCGTCTCGGCCTGGCTCATCACCATCGCCGACCTGCCGGGGCAGGTAATCGAGCTCCTGTCGCCGCTGATGGACAGCCCGAAGCTGCTGATGCTGGCGATCATGATCCTCGTCGTCATCGTCGGCACGGCGATGGACATGGCTCCGACCATCCTGATCCTCGCGCCGGTGCTGGTGCCGGTGGTTCAGGCAGCCGGCATCGATCCGATCTATTTCGGCGTGCTGTTCATCATCAACAATTCCATCGGCCTCGTCACCCCGCCGGTCGGCACGGTGCTGAACGTCGTCGCCGGCGTCTCCCGTCTCAACATGGAAACGGTGATCCGCGGCGTCACGCCCTTCATGGTCGCCCAGCTCGTCGTGCTGGGGCTGATGATCGCCTTCCCCGAACTCGTCACTTGGCCCGCCGCCTGGCTGGGACGCTGAATTCCAGAAAATCGCATTTTATCAAGGAGGAAACGACATGCGTAAGACTTTGATGGCCTTGATGACCGGCCTGATGCTGGCATCCGTCGCGCCGCTCTCGGCAAGCGCCGAGATCAACGAGCAGACCATCCGCTTCGCCAGCGCCGGCGCCGAAGGCTCACCGCTCGTCATCGGCCAGCGCAAGTTCGCCGAGATCGTCAAGGAAAAGAGCGGCGGCAAGATCGACGTCAAGGTCTTCCCGGCCGGCATGCTCGGCGGGGACCTCCAGTCGGTGACGGCGCTGCAAGGCGGGCTCCTGCAGATGTCCGTGATGAATGCCGGCCTGATGGCAAGCCTTGCGCCCGACTTCGCCATCCTCGACCTGCCCTTCCTGTTCGAATCGACCAAGGAAGCCGACGCGGTGATGGACGGCGAGGTCGGCAAGACCTTCGCCAAGGAACTCGACGACAAGAACCTCGTCGTGCTCGCCTATTGGGAGCTCGGCTTCCGCAACCTCACCAACAGCCGCCGCCCCGTCGAGAAGGTCGACGACATCGAGGGACTGAAGATCCGCGTCGTGCAGTCGCCGATCTACCTGGAAATGTTCCAGGCGCTCGGCGCCAATGCGGTGCCGATGCCGTTCCCGGAAGTCTATACGGCGCTCGAGACCGGCACGGTGGACGGCCAGGAAAACCCGGCGCCGAGCATTCTGACGGCCAAGCTCAACGAGGTGCAGAAGTACATCACGCTGACGCGCCACACCTATAATCCGATGGTGCTGCTGTTCTCGAAGCCGCTGTGGGAAAAGCTCGACCAGGAGGAGAAGGATCTGTTGCAGGCCGCCGCCACCGAGGCTGCCGCCTTCCAGCGCCAGCTCTCCCGCAATGCCGACCAGAAGGCGGTCGACGCGCTTGCCGCCTCGGGCATGACGGTCACCAAGCTGCCGCCCGAGGAAATCGCCCGCTTCCGCGAGAAGACCAAGCCGGTCGCGGAGAAATTCGCCGCCTCCGCCAATCCGGACCTCGTCAAGGCGCTCAACGAGACGATCGAGCGGGTGCGCTCCGCCAATTGAACTCCTGCCATCGCATGGGGCGTGAAGGCGCGCCCCATGCTGTCCTTTCCGAATAATTCGAGGCTCTCTGTCCATGTACACACCAAACCGCCTGAAGGCCCACCTTTCCGCCGGTCACGTCGCGTTCGGATGCTGGGTCGGCGGCGGCTCGCCGACCAATGCGGAAATCCTCGGCCATGCCGGCTTCGACTTCCTTCTCGTCGATCATGAGCATGGCGTCGGCGAGACCAGCGAGATCATCGACACGCTCCGCGCCATCGAAACGACGCCCTCGCCGGCGCTGGTGCGGGTCCCCTGGAACGATCATGTCTTTTTGAAGCGGGTGCTCGACGCCGGCGTGCAGTCGGTGATGATCCCCTCGGTCGACACGGCGGAAGCCGCACTTGCGGCGGTCCACGCTTGCCGTTATCCGCCGCAAGGGATCCGCGGCTATGCGGCCGGTGTGGTGCGCGCCTCAACCTTCGGGCTGGAGCCCGGCTATATCCACAAGGCCAACGACAACATGCTGATCGCCGTGCAGATCGAGTCCTTCACGGCGGTCGACAACGCCGAGGCGATCGCGGCGACCGAGGGCGCCGACATCATCTTCATCGGCGTCAACGATCTCGCTGGCTCGATCGGCCGCCTCGAGCAGACCGGCCATCCGGAGGTGCGCGAACTGGTTGCCCGAGCCGAGAGGGCGATCCTCGCCTCAGGCAAGATCATGGGCACGGTGCCGAACGCCGGTGCCTCCGTCGGCGAACTGATCGACCGCGGCTATCGCATCATCGCCGGGCCCCACGACGTGGCGCTGCTGCGCGATGCCGGTCTGGCGGCGGTTGCCGAGTACCAAGCGTTGCGGCAGGCGGAGAAGGGCGGCCAACAGGCGGCCGCATCCTCGCACCTCAAGAAATCTTACTGACCGGGCCGCCCGCCGCGGGGCTCTTCCGTTCCAAGGGTCTTGGGGCCATCGAGGACCACCGGGATCGCCCCTCGGCTCGTGCCGGCCTCGGCGAGCGGCAAAGCGCTTTCGACCGCGCTTCGCCAGGGTTGGTGGGCGACCTCGAGGCCGATCCGATCGCCCGCCGCCGCGCGCGGCGCGTCGCTCCGGACGCCGGGAAGATTGCGGTAGATTTCCAGATAGTCGCGCGTCATCCGCTCCGCCGTGAAGCGGCGCTCGAACGCTCCCCGCACCCTCCGCCGGTCGAGGCTCAGGACCTCGTCCATCCTCGCGACGGCGTCCTCCACCCAGTCGACGAGAATTCCCGACAGGCCGTCTTCGATGACTTCCGGGGCGGAGCCGTAGCGGAAGCCGAGCACCGGCGTGCCGCAGGCCATGGCCTCAATCATCACCAAGCCGAAGGGCTCCGGCCAGTTGATCGGGAAGAGAAGGGCCGCGGCATTGCCCAGGAACTCAGGCTTCCGGCGTTCGTCGATCTCGCCGATGAACTCGACATTGGCATGGCTTGCCACCATCGGCTCGACCACACGTTCCCAGTAGGCGCGATCCGCCTTGTCGACCTTTGCCGCGATCTTCAGCGGCATGCCGGCCCGGGTGGCGATCTCGATGGCCCTCTCCGGGCCCTTCTCGGGTGAGATCCTGCCCAAAAAGGCCAGGTAGTTGCCGGCCGGCTTCTCGGTGAACGGCAGCACCGCGGCGTCGAGGCCATGATAGACGGTGCCCCTCCAGTTCACCGGCGGGATGGGCCGGCGTTGGTCGTCGGATATGGAGACGAGGGGTATATCGGTGAACAGCCGATAGAAGGGCTGGAGATCGGATAAATCGAGGCGCGTGTGCAGCGTCGTCACGGTGCGGTCGGCGAAATCCCTGACAAGGGGAAAATGCAGCAAATCGATATGGAAGTGCAGGACGTCGAACTCCTGCGCGCGGCGGCGCACCTCCTCGAGCATGACGACGTGATGGGGAAGGAAATCGGTCACGTCCGGGTTGAGCCTGAGGGCGACCTCCGAGCAGGGCACCAACTCGGCGGAGGTGAGCGAGTCGCCGCTCGCAAAGAGCGTGACGTCGTGGCCAAGCCTGACGAGTTCTTCGGTAAGGCAATGAACAATCCGCTCCGTTCCGCCGTAAAGCTTCGGCGGAACACGTTCTGCAAGCGGGGCGATCTGGGCAATTCTCATTGCTGAACTCCTGTAACGGAGCGAAGGCGGGGGTGGGGGCGTTCGCTCGAAAAGGGCAAGGTCAATCTCCTGCAACAATTGCCGAAAGCGGCTCTTGTTCCCGAAGGGCAGCCGCCGGCTGCCTGCGGCTGCAGACGCCGCCTTCGCCTCGCAGGTGAGTTGTGCCGAGCGCCCAGAGGACTGCGCGCCGCCGCGGGCGATCGGCGATCGGCTTCAGGCATGTGAGGTACGTCGAGCGGCCCGGACCGCCGCAATCGGAACCTTCCCCATCGAAGGGACGTTTGCAACGAAACTCCCGCGAAGGTTTCAAGAATGCCGAACGAGACAGATCGACCGACCGTTCTCATCACTGGCTCGAGTGGCTTTCTCGGACAGGCGATCGCTCACGGCCTCAAGGATCGCTACCGCGTCATCGGCTTGGACGTGGCAGCCCCGAAAGGCGCGGCGGACCGTCTCGAGACGATCGAGATAGACCTCACCTCCGACGACAGCATCAGGAAGGCCGTACAGGAAATCGGCAAGCGGAGCGGCGGCCGCGTCGCCTCGGTGATCCACCTCGCCGCCTATTACGATACGACCGGCAAGGCCGACCCGAAATATGACGCGGTCAACGTCCAGGGGACGCGCCGGCTGCTTGCGGCGCTGAAGGAACTGGAGACCGAGCAGTTCGTCTTTTCCAGCACGCTGCTGGTACACGCGCCGAGCCCGGCGAAGGGCGCAAGGATCAACGAGGATGCGCCTCTCGAGCCTTCCTGGGCCTATCCACAGTCGAAGGCCGAGACGGAAGCTGTGATCGCTGGGGAGCGCGGGCAGATCAAGACGGTGATCCTCAGGCTTGCCGGCGTTTATGACGAGGATTGCAGGGCCACCTTCATCGCCCAGCAGATCGCCCGCATCTTCGAGCGGCTGCCGACCGCCTATCTTTTCACCGGCGATCTTCGGGCGGGGCAGCCCTATCTCCACAAGGACGACTTGGTCGAGGCCGTCGTGCGCACCGTCGACCGGCGCTGCGAATTGCCCGCCGAAAGCGTGATGCTGATCGGCGAGGAGGAAACGCTTTCCTATGGGGAATTGCAGAAGCGCATCGGCCGGCTTCTCCACGGCGAGGACTGGCGCACCCTCGTGCTCCCCAAGGGGCTCGCCAAGACCGGGTCATGGGTGCAGACGGAGGTGCTCGATCAGGAGAGCGACATCAGGCCGTGGATGATCGAGAACTCCGACGACCATTTCGAGATCGACATATCCCGCGCCCGCAACCTCATCGGCTGGGAGCCGAAACACCGCCTCTCCCGCACGCTGCCGGAGATGATCCGGCGGCTCAAGCGTGACCCGACTGACTGGTACAAGAAAAACAAGCTCGAGCCCTCCACCGTCGCCGCGTCGGAGCCAGAGATCGAGCAGGCGAAACGAAGGCTCGATAGGCCGCTGGAGCGCAGTCACGCTGAGGTCGAGGCCGCCGTCGAGCGGCAGCGGCTTTTCACCCTCTGGGCGCCGATGGCGAATGTCGCGCTGGGTCTGTGGCTCGTCGCCTCGCCGATGACGCTCGGCCTTTTCGATCCCGTCACCGTTCCGCCACCGCCCGCCCTCGGGCACGAGATCGCGGCGGCAGCTATCCGCAATGCGCGGCTTGGCATCAGCGAGATAATGTCAGGACTGCTGGTCGTTTTCTTTGCGCTACTCGGGATGTATCGCCGCTGGTCCTGGACACAATGGATCACCGCCGCACTCGGCGTCTGGATCATGCTGGCGCCACTCGTCTTCTGGACCACCAGCGCTGCCGCCTATGGCATCGACACGCTGGTCGGGCTGCTGATCCCGGTCCTCGCCGTGATGATCCCGCCGACGCCCGGCATCAGCAGCCGGGCGCTGGCGGCGGATGACGACCGACCGCTCGGCTGGAGCTATTCGCCTTCCGCCTTCACGCAGCGCATTCCCATCGTCGCGCTTGCCTTCGTCGGGCTGTTCGTCTCACGCTACCTCGCCGCCTATCAGATGGGGCATATCGATGGCCTTTGGGACCCGTTTTTCGGCGCGGGCGGAGCTCCCGTCCGCAACGGCAGCGAAGCGGTGGTGACGTCCTGGGTCTCGAAGGGCTTCCCGATCGCCGACGCCGGCTTCGGCGCCTTTGCCTATGGGCTCGACATCCTCGCCGGCGCGATCGGCGACCGGCGCCGCTGGCGCACGATGCCATGGATGGTGCTGCTCTTCGGCCTGCTGATTATCCCGCTTGGCGTGGTCAGCGTCTCTTTCATCATCATCCAGCCGCCGCTGATCGGCGCGCTCTGCACGCTCTGCATCGTCCAAGCGGCGGTCACCGTGGTGCTGATCCCCTATTCGATCGACGAGGTGCTGGCGGCCGTTCAATATCTCTGGCGGGCGACAAAGGCTGGCGAGCCGTTCTGGCGCACCTTCTGGATGGGCGGCCCCGCCCTGTCAGAAAACCAGTCGCCGGCGCCCGATCTCGACCGACCGGCCTCCGAGCTCATCAAGGAGTTCATTACCGGCGGGGTGAACTTCCCGTGGACGCTGGTAGCAGGCGTGGGTCTCGGCGCGATGCTGATGACGACGCCGCTGATCTTCGGCAGCTCTCCGCCGCTCTATTACAGCGATCATGTGGTCGGCTGCCTCGTCATCCTGGTCGCCGTCACGGCGATGGCCGAGGTGGCGCGTCCGGTACGTTTCCTCAATGTCGCGCTCGGCGCCTGGGTGGCCGCCTCGCCGTTCGTGCTTTCGGGCGGCGGCATGGTTGCAAGCGTCGCGGATTTCTTGCTCGGCCTTGGCCTGATCGCCCTCAGCCTGCCGCGCGGAACGCGCAGCGAGGAACATTACGGAGGCTGGGATCGAGCGATCGTCTGAATGGCCTGTTAAAGCGGAATCTGGTGGGAACGGGAGATCTGGGGAGAAGGTGTGACGGGGCATCTCCCCCACAAGGAGGGAGATTGGCTGGAAACGCCGCTCTGCCCCAAGCCAGCGCGCCTATGCCGAACTCAAGGCACCTGCAAGCGCATGCATTGGCTATCGATGGCGGGAGGTTCCCACTTGCTGATCTCCCCGCCTGTGGGGGAGATGTCCGGCAGGGCAGAGGGGGGTGCCTGCGACCGCCGCAGCAATGATTAGCGTATCGGGCCTTGCTTCAGCCCGCCCCTCGGATCGATGCCGGGGGGCAAGCTGAGGACCGGCTTACCCCGATCACGAGACGTCCGTCAGCCCGTCCAGGCGACGCGTGCCGTACCAGCCACCGAGCCAGGCGGCGGCGGCGCCGAGCAGCAGCGAGAAGAAGCCGAGAAATGCGCCGCTGGAGACGACGGTCGCGGCCGTGTCCGCCGCATCGGAGGCCTTCCTCCGCGCATCCTCGACGGCCGAACGGTAGGTCTGCTCGTATTCCTGGACGCGGGCGCGGGCCTGATCCGGCGGGATGTTCTGGGCCCGCGCAAGGGCATCGGCAGCACGGTTGCGGGCTTCCTCCGCCTGTGTCTCGTCGCCGGTGACGAGGGCGCGGATCGACGCAACGGCCGCATCGCGCATGGCAGCCGGATCATCGCCGCCGATCGTCTCGCGGATCTGCCCCTCGATGTCGGCGAAGGGATCGTCCGCCCCTGAAAGCGCTGGTGCCGCCGTCGTGGCAACCGTCGCAACGGTGCGCCCGGCGCCGCCGACCACCGAGGAGAGGCCGCTCAGTGCGCCCCCAAGCAGCGCGCCGACCGAGGTCGTCAGCAGATAGACGACGATCAGGGTGGTCACCGCCCAGGTCGTCAGCCCGTGATAGGCCCCGGTCGTCGTGCCGGACCGCCCCGACAGCCGGCTGGCCAGATAGCCGCCGGCAAAGGCCGAAATGATGCCGGAAAGAGCGAACCAGATGCCGCTCGCGATCGAGAAGGTGCCGGGACCGGGATTGTCGCCGCTGCCGGGATCGAAGGCCGCCGCGCCGAGGCCGACGCCGAGCAGGTTGAGGAGAAGCTGGACTGCCAGTGCCAGGGCGACGCCGGCGAATATTGCCGCCCAATCGAGCTTGCTGGGCGCTATGGCAACCAAGGACTCGGCAGGCGCCGTTGCGGGACTCGTGTAGAGTGGGTCGCTCATGAAAAAGCTCCCTTGTGTTTCAGGGTGTTATCACTCCAGCAACTAACCTGTCGAAACCCAATTCGTTCCCTTCCGTTCACAGCCGATTGCCGGCAAGCGTCTAGCGGTTAGCCAGCCAGAGGATAGCGGTGAGCAGGATGCTGACGATGAGGCCGCTCGTGATCGGGATATAGATCGAGAAATTTTCGCGCACGATCAGAATGTCGCCCGGCAACCTGCCGAAGCCGATGCGCGTCAGCCAGGGCCAGAGGATGCCGACGGCCACGATGACGAGGCCGATGATGATCAGGACACGGGACATCTGTCCCTGCCTCTTTCCGAGTGTGTAGCCTTCGCGGATCATACAAGGCTAGCCGCCGGCGGACCACGTTTTTGCCGTCATCCCTGCTTGTCACAGGGATCCAGCAGTGCCGCGTCCGCGACGCGGAAGAGTCTTTCAGCCCAAAGGCATGGGCTGGGCTTCCTGTGACGAGCACAGGAATGAGGGGAGAGGAGAGCCCTGCCTTACTGCAACCCACGCGCCTGTGTCAGTGGACGTGCAATAGCGGTCTACTTCTGCTCTTCGCTCGCCAGCCCGTATTTCTCGAACAGGCGCGCCTGGGTGCCGTCGGCGATGACCTTGTCGAGGCCCTTCTGCATGCGGCCGATCAGTTCGTCCGGTACGGAGGGATTGCAGGCGATGGAGTAGATGTCCTCGGCAAGGACGACCGTCGATTCGATCGGCGCTCCGTCGCGCTTCAGCTTATCGAAATATTTCTCCGAGATCGGCATCAGGTCGATGCGGCCGGTGAGCAGCTTCTTGAGCGTCAGTTCCAGGTCGGTGGCGAGATCGATGCGCGGGAAGCCGTTTTCCTCGAGGATCGTCTGGGTGAAGTCGTCGCGTTGGGTGCCGACCTTGAAGGCTTTCGCCTCGTCGAGCGTCTTCGGATCGACGGGCGAGCCGGACTTGCGGATCAGCACCGTGCGGCTTTTCAGGAGAGGCTCGACCCATTTGAAGCGGCCGTGGCGCTCCTTGTTGTGGACGGTGGTGAAGACGCAATGCATCTCCTGGCTCTCGGCCAGGAAGAGCGCCCGGGCCCAGGGCATCATCTCCATCGTGTATTTCAGGCCTGCATCGTCCATGAGAAGACGGACCTGCTCGACCGAAGCGCCCTTGTAGACCTCGCCTTCGCGGAAATTAAAGGGTGGGTAGGATTCGGTGACGAATTTCACGTCCGCCGACTGGGCGGCGAGCGGAAAGAGAAGGGTCATCAGGAAAAAGATCTGTTTCATCGTCAGTTCCCTGGCACGGCGAGCAGCAGCCGGTGCCCTGTTTGGTGTCCGGAAAGAATGTCGGCGACGGGCTGGGGACGCCCGAGGAAATATCCTTGCCCGCAGTTCACGTCCATGGAAAGGAGCGTGTTCAGCTGCTCGTCGGTCTCGATGCCTTCGGCGACGACCTGGCAATTCAGTTCCTTGGCGACCATTTGAATGCCGGCAATGAGCTTTCGCACCCGCCGGCGGACGGTGTCACTGTCATCGGTCAGCGAGCGGGTGAAGGCCTGGTCGATCTTGATGATGCTGACCGGGAAATGGACGAGATAGCTGAGCGAGGAATAGCCGGTACCGAAATCGTCGAGAGCGATTCTCATCCCGGCGCCGCTCAGCGCGCCGAGGACGTCGCGAATGTCGGGGCTGTGATGCATCAGCACCGCTTCGGTGATCTCGACGACGATGCGGGTGGGCGGAATCCCCCATTTCATCAGTATGGAACCTGCGGCGGCCGGCAGTCTCGGGGAGAATTGCAGCGGCGAGAAATTGACCGCCAGATAGCTGGTTTCCAGGCCCGGAATGGAGGAAAGGCGGGCGAGATGGGCCACGGCCTTTTCGAATATGCGCTCGCCGATCCGCAGAATCGCGCCGGTTTCTTCGGCGACCCGAATGATGTCCGCCGGCGGCAGGACGCCGTGTTCCGGATGGTTGAGGCGCATCAGCGCTTCGAAGCCGGCGACCTTCCCGAGTTTGAGGTCGACGATCGGCTGCAGATGGACGTCGAACCAGTCCTGCCTGAGCCCGTCCTCGATATAGGTCTCGATCTTCAGTCTTTCCTGCGCAAGGCTCGCGATCAGCGGATCGAAGAGTTTCGCGCCGTTCTTGCCATTGTGCTTGCGGGCATACATCGCCATGTCCGACTTCTGCAGCAGCTCGGCGGCGCTCTTCGCCTGAGCCGGATAGAGCGCGATGCCGATGCTGGCACTCAGCGATAGCGCGTTGCCGTCGACGACGACCGGCTCAGCGCAGGCGGCGGCGATGCGCTCGGAGATCTGCAGCGCGGCGTTCTCAGCCTTCGGTGCGGAGATCAGCACGACGAATTCGTCGCCGCCGAGGCGCCCGACCTTGTCCTTGCCGCGCAGTTGCGCGCGGATGCGGCAGGCGATCTGGCGCAGCACCTCGTCGCCGGCGGCATGGCCGAGATTGTCGTTGATCGGCTTGAAGCGGTCGAGGTCGATCAGCAGGCAGGCGAGTTCTCCGCCGTCCGCGGCTGCCTGGCGGATCGCCGCGTCGAGCGCCGTCTCGAAGCCGGGGCGGTTGAGGAGGCCGGTCAGATGATCGGTGATCGCCTGCACATGGTTGCGCTGTTCGGCGGTTTTCAATTCCGTGACATCGGTCATGACGGCCAGCGACAGCGTGTCGCCCGCCTCAAGGGCCTGCACCTCCTTGATCAGCACGTCGATCAGCCGTCCGTCGGCGCATCTGAACTTGACGGTGACTGAGGCGCCTTGCACGTCTTCACTCGCCTGGCGTTTGCGGTTTTCGTAGGCGGGCCGCGTCGCCGGGTCGAGAAAATCGGCGAAGGTGTGGCCGATGACACTTTCGCGATCGTAGCCGGTGGCGAGCAGCCAATAGTCGCTGACCGCCGTCAGGCGATCGTCGTCGTCGATGGAATAGAGCTTCGCCGGCGTGAGGTTGTAGAGGCGTGTCGTCTTCTGATGGGCGCGTCTGAGATCGTTTTCCTCCTGGGCGAGGCGCGCCTGCATCTCGTTGAAGTTGCCGGCCAGCATGCCCATTTCGTCCGCCGATACCCAGTCGACCATATGGCGGGACCCGAGCCGGCGCGTCGCCTCGATGGCGTGCGTCAGGCGGAGCAGCGGCCGCGTCACCATCAGACGGTTGCCCAGGATGGCCGCCGCGGTGATGATCACGATCGCAAATAGAAAGATGCCGACATAGACGGCATCGTCGAACTCGAAATCGGAGCGCAGGTCGCGCTGGCGCAGCGCGATTTCCAGGCTGCCGACCGTCTTGGTGCCATCGACCGAGCGGTAATGGACGGCGGTGGACAGGATCTCACCGGGCGGATCCCTGTCGCGGGAGCGCTCCGGCAGCCTGACGTCGAGCCCGCCGGCGACCTCGTGGACCCGGACCGAGACCACGGAACGGTCCGCGAGGATCGTGCCGGCGATCTGCCGGACGCTTTCCTCGTCGAAATCCCAGAGCGGCTTGCCGAGCGCCAGCGAGTTGGCCTTGAGCAGGACCTGGCCGTGGTCAATGACGTCGCGATAGGCGCGCTCGTTCGAGAGATAGAAAAAAAGCGCGAATAGCGGGGCGATCAACAGCAGGAGAGCGCTGGAAACGATCAGTATGAAGCGGCTCTCTACCGAATGCGTATTCATCTCAATGCCCAGGACCACACCGCATCGAAGGCCGACGCGAGGTGCACCGCGGCCTTGCCCATTCCCGGTCCGATCTCCGCTCTGCGGCAGGCGCCGAAGCGCTCCGTCGCCGACCCGTCAGCCCTGCAACCGAGAACGAACCGGGCCCATGGTCCATTGAAAACATTAGACTTCCGTAAATAATGCGCCTCGCCGCTAGCCCAATCGCGCTGGAATATCCGAATTGCGCAGATGTCGGGGGCGTATTATCGAAATCGTGCTGGATTCTCGACGCCGGATGGCGGCCGGGGCGGCTTTGTGCGGCGTCCGGCCCAGCATCGACTGGACATGCTCGGCTTTGCGCGCACCGCGCGCCATGTCAAACTCGGCCGAATCGACAGGCGAAAGGACAGCACATGGCACAGGAAAAAGTGGCGCTTGTAACGGCAGGCGGCAGCGGCATGGGGGCGGCGGCGGCGCGGCGAATGGCTGCGGACGGCTATAAGGTCGCAGTTCTGTCCTCCTCCGGCAAGGGTGAGGCGCTCGCCAATGAACTTGGCGGCGTCGGGGTAACCGGCTCGAACCAGTCGAACGAGGACCTGAAGACGCTCGTTGATCTTGCCTTCTCGACCTGGGGGCGGATCGATGTGCTCGTCAACAGCGCCGGTCACGGGCCGCGCGCGCCGATTATCGAAATCAGCGACGAGGATTGGCACAGGGGCCTCGACACGTACCTGATGAACGTCATCCGCGCCGTGCGGCTGGTGACGCCGATCATGCAGGGCCAGGGCTGCGGCTCGATCATTAACATCTCGACGGCTTGGGCCTTTGAGCCCTCGGAGATGTTTCCGACCTCCGCGGTCTTCCGCGCCGGGCTCGCCGCCTATACGAAGATCTATGCGGACAGCTATGCCAAGGACAATATCCGCATGAACAACATTCTGCCGGGGTGGATCGACAGCCTGCCGGCGACCGATGCCCGCCGCGACAGCGTGCCGATGAAGCGCTACGGCACGAGCGAAGAGATCGCCGCCACCGTCGCCTTCCTTGCTTCCGAGGGCGCCAACTATATCACAGGCCAGAATATCCGGGTGGATGGCGGGCTTACCCGCTCGGTGTAGATCGATTGATCCTGACGTAAGAGCCAGGATTGGGATTTCGGCTCTCGAGGGAGTCCGGCGTGATTCAGGAGATGGTGATGATAGCAGGTGGCTGTTTGTGCGGTGCGGTGCGCTACGAGTGCGAGGGTGATCCGGATTGTTCATTGGTCTGCTATTGTCGGGATTGCCAAAGGGCTTCCGGTTCGGGCCATGTCCCGGCAATGAGCATGCCACGCAAGAGGGTAACGATTAGCGGCGAGACAAGAGGCTACGCGGCTCCCGGAGGGAGCGGAAAGATGACGGTCCGCCACTTTTGCCCCACCTGTGGTAGTCTTCTCTTCAGCACGCCCGAGGTAATTCCCGACTTCGTAAACATCTACGCGGGCACGCTCGACGATCCCTCGGTGTTCAAGCCGACCTGGTCATTCTTTCCGCACAGCCATGCTCCTTGGGATCGGGTGCCGGACGCCTTGCCAGAGCTACCGGGTCCCACCTGACAGTGCGCTCGCGAGTCTAACGCGCGCCGAGTTTTTGGCCTTTGTCTGCCAACGGCGTCGGCACGCCCGCAATCATGCCCAAACATTGGCTCCATCCACAAGGTCGAGCGCCTAGTCTTCACGACAGCCCGCCTCCGAGCAAAGCGCGCGAATGAAAGCAAGCAGCGCCTCCTGCGGGTTTGACCCTTCTCCGTCGAGCACCGTTACGCCCCAATGGCTCAGGACCGCCTTCTGCACCGGATTGGGCTTATACATGAAGACGTACGATCGCGGCCGATCTCTCTCATAGCCGGATCCCCGCCAGGTGCTCCAGATTCGGTGCAGGAGCAGCCTGATATTGAGATCCGACACGCTGTATCCGATGAAGAGCACCGTCGCCCCGAGGGCATCACTGCGGAAGCGCACATCGAGCGGCGAGTCGAAGGACAGCCGGTCGAAATAGTCGGTCTCGGTCAGGACGAGCGTTTCGACATCGTCGAAGTCGCCGTGATATTTGATGATCTGAGTCACCCCCGCAGGAGCGGTGGCCATGTCTCTCGCGTGGCTGACCTTAGCATGGGGCTTGCCGTGGACCTCGTAGGCCACCTCGAGATTGCTGTCGTAGTTGGTGGTGTAGATGATCGGGAAATCGAGGCTGACAATCAGCCGATGCAAGTCGGATTTCCTGATGCTTTCTGGAGAGACGTGCCAATTCTCACGCATCCATGTGCAGAGTGCATCTATATTCCCATTGTCCAGCCGGTAACACTCGGCAATCGTTTGATAGGTGACGTCCTGATCGTTCATCACGGAGCAGTCGAGATGGAGGTCATCCAGCATATGGTCGATCAGCGTTCTCCAGGATGGCAAGCCGACGCTCATCGACACGCCGGCGCCCACGAACAACACCGCATGCCGCCCGTTCAACGCCGAGGCAATGGCCTCCAGATGCTCCTTCATTTTCACTCCCGCCTTCCGTCCGGCAGCCTTCAACCCGGTCCGCGGCAAGTTGTTCCATCGGGCGAAGCCGCGGTTTTACGCCGCCCGTCGCCTCCACAATCAATGGCTGAAGTAAGTACGAACAGCGGAGCAACGGTTCGGGAACGAAATGTCATGCCCTACTCCTTATGGATTAGGGCAAACTCCGGTTAGGCAAGAACCTCCAGGGAACAAACCTTTCGCGTCGCGGTTGGCCAGCGGAAGGGACTGTGAATCTGGAGAACAGTCGATGAAAGGTATCCTTATCAAGAGCGCTCTAGCCTTGAGCCTGGGCGTCGCCTACGGGCCGGCGCTCGCGCAGACGGAGCAACCGGCGCAGGGGCAAACGACCGCGTGCCCGGAGGGCACGGAATGTCCGCAGGGCGGCGCCGAACAGGGCCAGCAACCCGATGCTGAGGGTGGAGCGACCCAACAGGGCGGCGAAGCGACCGGCGAGGGCCAGAAGGGCCAGTCGGGCGAGCAGCAGGCAGAGCCCGAGCAGGGCGGCACCGACCAGCAGCAACAACCGGATCAGCAGCAGCAAACGGAAACCGACACGCAGCAGCAACAACAGCAGCAGCAAGGCCAGGACAGCTCCGATCAGCAGCAAGAGACCGAGGGCGGCGCCTCCCAGTCCGGCACCGAGCAGAAGCCGGCCGAGGGCGAGACCGAGCAGCAGCAGCAGTCCGGCGAAGGTGAGCAGCAGAAAACCCAGGAGGGTCAGGCCTCCGGCTCGTCCACGGATGTCGACGTGACGGTGGAGCAGAAGACCGAGATCACCCAGATCATCAAGGAAGAAAAGGTCGAGCCCATCGACCTCGACTTCGACGTATCCGTCGGCGTCGCCGTTCCGGAAACCGTCAAGGTCAAGCTGAAGCCGGTTCCGGCGCGCATCGTCAAGATTGTGCCGAGATACGAGGGCTATCTGTTCTTCGTCCTGGCGGACGGCCGGATCGTCATCGTCGAACCCTCGTCGCTGAAGATCGTCATCATCCTGGCGTAGCAATCGGCACATATCGATGCTCGCCGGATCGACCAGCGGGCATCCCTTCCAGGGAAGGATGGAGGAGGGTGGATGAAAGACAATTGGCAGGACCAGAGACGAATTCCGGCCCGCCCCGAGCCGCGGCGCGACTATGCATGGCATGGCGGATCGTTCCGCGAGAGGGGATCTGACGAGGAGCGGCGGGGTCGCCGCGGCGACCGGCGCTACAACGGCGAATGGTTCGCGGACGCGTTGCGACGCTCGGACCGCGGCGGAGGCGATCCCTATGGCCTCTCGGGTCGAGATCTGGCGCACCGCATCGAGGAACTCGGTTCCTTCGACCCCTATGAGAACGTGCCGTCCTTCCGGGACCGTTCCGGTCAGGAGGGCTGGCCCGGCGGCCGCAGGACCCACTATGAAGAGGGGCGCTTCCGGGGAAAGGGTCCGCGCGGCTACAAGCGATCAGATGCGCGGATCGCGGAAGACGTCAACGACCGGCTGACCGAAGATACATGGCTCGACGCTTCCGACATCGAAGTCTCGGTTTCGAGCGGCGAGGTGACCCTCGGCGGGTTCGTTTCCAGCCGAAAAGACAAATGGCAGGCGGAGGACTGCGCCGAAGCCGTTTCCGGCGTTTCTTATGTGCAGAACAACATAAGGGTGAGACGCGCCGGCGTGTCATGATCTCCGGCCCGCACCGCATGTCGCGTTCCCTCAATATCCCTCTTGACCATCATGTTATCGATAACATAAGCTCCGCCTCAATTGGCTTTGGGAGGAGCGCATGGATGGTCAAAAGCTGCTGGAGTTCCGCTCCATCACCAAGGAGTTCGGCGGCACCAAGGCGCTCACCCAGGTCTCGCTCGATCTCGAAGCTGGTGAAATCCTCGCGCTTCTCGGAGAGAACGGCGCCGGCAAGTCGACGCTGATCAAGACGCTCGCCGGCATCTACCGGCCGGATGGTGGCGAAATCCGGTTCCGCGGCGAGCCCTATGTCAACCAGCCGCCGAAGCCGAACAAGCGCCAGCCAGTAGCCTTCATCCATCAGGACCTCGGCCTCATCGAATGGATGACGGTCGCCGAGAATGTCGGTCTGGCGCAGGGCTTCTCGATGCGGACGCGGCTGATCGACTGGCACCGAACGGAGGAGCGGGCACGCGAGGCGCTGCGTCTCGTCGGCTGCGATTTTGAACCCTCAACGCGCATCCAATCCCTGACCCGCACGGAAAAATCGCTGGTGGCGATCGCCCGCGCCTTGGCTGTGGAGGCGGACGTGCTGGTGCTCGACGAACCGACGGCGAGCCTTCCGGCCGACGAAGTGGAGCGGCTCTTCGATGCCATCCGGCCCCTGAAGGAGCGCGGCGTCGCGATGATCTACGTCTCGCATCGGCTCGACGAGATCTTCCGCATCGCCGACCGGGTCGCGGTGCTGCGCGACGGCCGCCTCGTCGGCCAGAAGCCGGTTGCCCAGACGACGCCGGACGAGCTCATTGAGATGATCGTCGGACGCAAGGCCGACCAGCTCTTCGTCAAGGCACAGAGCCGGCCGGGCGAAGCGGTGGTCAGCGTCCGGCAGCTCGCCTGCCAGGGTGTCGGGCCGGTCTCCTTCGATGTGTTGAAGGGCGAACTCATCGGCCTCGTCGGCCTGCGCGGCGCGGGCCAGGAACTGGTCGGCCGCGCGCTGTTCGGCTGCCAGCCCTTTTCGGGAACGGTGACGATCGGCGGCGAGACCCCCGATCTGACGAGCCCGGTGGCGGCTATGCGCTCCGGCGTCGGGCTGATTGCCCGCGACCGCACGGAGGAATCGGTCGCCATGTCGCTGTCGCTGCGCGAGAACACCTTTCTCAATCCTGGGGCCTCGGGCCGGGGGCTGCTTTCGGTTCTCGCCCCCGCCAAGGAGGCCGCCCTGGCGAAAGCGATCGGCGACAGCGTCGGGCTGAGGCCGAACGACCAAAGCTTGCCGATTGAGGCGCTGTCTGGCGGCAATCAGCAGAAGGTCGTGGTCGGGCGCTGGCTCGCGACCGGCCGCAAGCTGCTCGTCGCCGAAGATCCGACGGCGGGCGTAGATGTCGGCGCCAAGGCCGACATCTACCGGCTGATCGCTCGCGCCCTCGAGGCTGGGCTCGCGGTCGTCGTGGTTTCGACCGATTTCGAGGAAATCGCCCATATCTGCCATCGCGCCCTGGTCTTCTCGCGCGGACGCATCGTCCGGGAGCTGAAGGGCGAAGAACTGACGACCTCGGCGGTGATCGCCGCCGCCTCGGCCTCCGAAGCCGCCTGAGTTCAGGGAGAAGAAAATGCAGTCGATTGAATCCACCGCTCTTGAACCGACAAGAGGCGAGCTTGCCGGCCTCAGCCTGGCGCAGAAGCTGATCCGCTTCCTGCCGGTCTATGGCCTCGTCATCTTGACGCTGCTGCTGATCGTGCTGTTCTCGCTGCTCCTGCCGCAGACCTTTCCGACGGTGCTCAATGTCCGCTCGATCATCTCCGACAAGGCGATCATCGCGATCCTGTCGCTGGCGGCGATGATCCCGATGGCCTCCGGCCGCATCGACCTGACGGTCGGCTACGGCATCGTCCTCTGGCACATCCTGGCAATCAGCCTGCAGACGATGTTCGGCGTGCCCTGGCCGGTCGCCGTCGTCATCGTGCTGCTGCTCGGCGCGCTGACCGGTTTCCTCAACGGCCTGCTCGTCGAGGTGGCGCGGATCGACTCCTTCATCGCCACGCTCGGCACCGGAACCATCCTCTATGCGCTGGCGCTCTGGCACACCGGCGGCCGACAGGTCGTCGGCGTCCTGCCGGAGGGCTTCTATTCCATGAACGGGACGATGCTGCTCGGCCTGCCGATCACCGGCTTCTATGTGCTCGTCCTGGCGCTGGCGCTGTGGCTGGTGCTCGAATATCTGCCGATCGGCCGCTATGTCTACGCGATCGGTGCGAACCCCAAGGCGGCGGCGCTGAACGGCATTCCGGTGCGCCGCTTCGTCATCGGCGCCTTCGTCTCCTCCGGCACGCTCGCCGCGCTTGCCGGCGTGCTGCTCGCCTCGAAGCTTAGGATCGGCCAAGCGAGCGTCGGCCTCGAATATCTGCTGCCGGCACTGGTCGGGGCCTTCCTCGGCTCGACCACCATCAAGCCCGGCCGTGTCAATGTCTGGGGCACGATGATCGGCGTGATCATCCTCGCCGTCGGCATCTCCGGCATCCAGCAATTCGGCGGCTCGTTCTTCGTCGAACCGCTCTTCAACGGCGTCACCTTGCTCGTCGCGATCGGCATCGCCGGCTACGCGCAGCGCAGGAGGGGAACGGTGACGCGCAAGCCGTCGGCGGCCGTCCCGGAGCCGGCTGGAACGAAGTGAACTCAAAAATCTGCATCGAATAACGAACCCAAGGGAGGACGGGTATATGAAACGCAGGACTTTCATGACAGGCACGGTGGTGGCAATCGCACTGATGGGCGCCAATGTCGCCTTTGCCGATCCGATGGCCGATGCTCAGGCAATCGTCACGAAATATGCCAACCAGGTGACCGTCTGGGACGGGCCGACGGCGGGGCCGAAGGCTCAGGAGGGCAAGACCATCGTCGTGCTCGCCGGCGACCTCAAAAACGGCGGCATCCTCGGCGTCACCACCGGCATCGAGGAGGCTGCGGCCGCGATCGGCTGGGAGGTAAAGGTGATCGACGGCGCCGGCTCGATCGGCGGCCGCACGGCGGCTTTCGGCCAGGCCATGGCGCTGAAGCCGGCCGGCATCATCATCAACGGCTTCGACGCCGTCGAGCAGGCGCCGGCCCTCGAACAGGCCAAGGCCGCCGGCATTCCGCTCGTCGCCTGGCATGCCGGGCCGGTGATCGGGCCGGACGATAAGACCGGGCTCTTCGCCAATGTCAGCACCGACGCGATGGAAGTGTCGAAGGCTGCCGCCAACTGGGCCTTCGTCGACGCCAAGGGCAAGCCCGGCGTGGTGATCTTCACCGACTCGACCTATGCGATCGCCATTGCCAAGGCCGACAAGATGAAGACCGAAATCGAAGCGCTCGGCGGCAAGGTGCTCGAATATGTCGACACGCCGATCGCGGAGACGTCGCAGCGCATGCCGCAATTGACCACCTCGCTCCTGCAGAAATACGGCGACCAATGGACCCATTCGCTGGCGATCAACGACCTCTATTTCGATTTCATGGGACCGTCGCTTGCCGCCGCCGGCAAGGGCGGCACCGACGCGCCGATCAACGTCGCCGCCGGCGACGGTTCGGAATCCGCCTATCAGCGCATCCGCGCCGGCCAATTTCAGAAGGTCACGGTTGCCGAGCCGCTCAACCTGCAGGGCTGGCAGCTGGTCGACGAACTGAACCGCGCCTTCGCCGGCGAAAAATGGTCGGGCTACCTGTCGCCGCTGCATGTGGTGACCGCCGACAATGTCGAGTTCGACGGCGGCCCGAAGAACACCTTCGATCCCGACAACGGCTATCGCAACCATTACAAGAAGCTCTGGGGCAAGATGTAATCTCCCAGGACTGGGGCACCGCGAATGGTGCCCCTTTTTTTGCTATGCGGCTACGGTGGTATTGCCCTGCACCACCTTGAGCGTCGCCTGCCAGGCCCCCGGCACCTCCTTCGCCGCGATCATCTGCAGCAGCGCCTGTGCCGCCTTCTCGCCGATCTCCGTTCGCGCCATGTCGATCGTCGTGAGCCGTGTTCGGACGGCGTTGGCCAGCGATGTGCCGTTGAAGCCGACAACAGAAATCCGGTCGGGCACCGAAATCCCGGCCTGGTGCAGGTAGGAAAGACCGCCGAGCGCCATGGCGTCGTTGAGAAAGTGGATGGCATCGACGTCGGGGTGCGCCCGCATCAGCTCTTCCGTCAGAAAGCGTCCGGTGACGGCCTGGCGTGGCCGGTCGTCGCAAGTCACGTTCAGGAGATCGATGCCTGCCGCGGCAAGAGCCGACTTGAGAGAAAGATAGCGGCGGCGGGCGCAGAGATCCTTGTCGAGCTCGGCGCCCACATAGGCAATGCGGCGTAGGCCGCGCTCAAGGAAATGCTTTGCCACAAGCAGTCCGGCCTCCTCGTGCGACGGGCCGGCGCTGAAATCCAACGCCCCGGCGTCGCAATCCCAAAGCTGGATCGCCGGGCAGTTTCGCCGGGCTAGCAGCTTTTCCGCCTCCGCGCTCCGCGCCATGCCGCCGTTCAAGAGGAGGCCGGCCGGACGGAACGACAGCATGGCGCGGATGAGCTCGGTTTCGGTCTGCGGGTCGAACAGCGATTCGCCGATGAAGGTCTGAAAGCCCTCTGGCCGAAGCGCCGCATTGATGCCGCTCAGGACCTCCGAAAAGACGATGTCGCTGATCGACGGAATGATCACCGCCACCATTCGGCTCTTGCGGGAACTCAGCGTCCCGGCAAGATGGTTTGGCAGATAGCCGAGCTCGTCGGCGGCTTGCTTCACCCGCCGGCGCGTTTCCGCCGAAATGTTTCCGGCGCCGCGCAGCACCTTTGAGACGGTCATCCGGCTGACGCCGGCCCTGACCGCCACGTCGTGAAGCGTGATCACCTTTCCGCGCAGGTTCACTCGATCCTCCTTTTCGCCAAATATCGCTTCGCCGATTGACGAGCGGCTTTGTTATCGATAACATCAGCCTAAGTTAACGATAACCTTCGGCGCCTTTCAAGGGAAAACAGCCGGAAAGAATGAGTTGTTTGCCTGCGGGCGTCGCATCGGCGCTCGCGGCGAGATGGTGCCGCTGCGCCTGCGAAGGCCCGGCGGCAAGAGGGCGATGTTCGGACTTCGAGAGCCCGCGAGGAGCGGGCAGAGTCCGGCAATGACGATTTACCAAGTGGAGGAGAAACCATGACGATTTCAAATTTTCTGCGTACAATGGTGGCAGCCGTCGGCATAGCCGCGGCCGGTCTCGCTTCGGTCGCCGAGGCGCAAGCAGCCACGCTCAATGACATCATCTCGCGCGGCACCGTCCGCATCGGCGTGCTGACGGGCGCGCCGCCGATGGGCATGGTCGACGAGCAGGGCAATCCCACCGGCTACGACGTCGACGTGGCGAATCTGATCGCCGGCTATTTGTCGCTTCCGGTCGAACTCGTCCCGCTGACGCCGCCGGCGCGAATCCCGGCGCTGCAGACCGGCAAGGTCGATTTCCTCGTCGCCACGCTGGCGCCGACCGGCGAGCGCGCCAAGACGGTGATGTTCACCCAGCCCTACAGCGCCTTCAACATGGACATCATCTCCGGTGCCGACCAGAAATTCGCCAAGTTGGCCGATCTCGAAGGCAAGCGCGTCGCCGTCAACCGCGGCTCGTCGCAGGAAACGGCGCTGCGCAAGGCGGCGGTCCCAAACCTGGAAATCGTTGTCTACGAGGATGATTCCACCAGCGCCCAGGCGCTGATCGCCGGACAGGTCGATGCGGTCGCGCTGCCCTCGACGGTCGGCGAGGCGATCATCAAGCAGCGCCCGGATGCCGGCCTGCAGGTCGGCTTCACCTTCTTCCAGCAGGGCAATTCGATGGCGACCCGGATGGAGGACTATGAGATCCGCCAGTGGCTCAACACCGCCATCTACCTGATGAAGATCTCCGGCGATCTCGACAAGATCGCCACGAAGTGGACCGGCCGGCCGATGCCGGCGCTGCCGACCTTCTGATTGCGTCTCTCAAAGATTCGCCGGCGATACATCCGGCGAATCTTTCAACGTCGACGGAGTCTTCATGTCCTATACGTTTCAGTTCGGCGTGCTGGCCCAATACCACGACCAGCTCCTCAGCGGCATCTGGCTGACGATCAAGATTTCGGTGCTGTCGATCATCCTCGGCTGCGCCGCCGGCATCCTGCTTGCCTCTGTCCGATCCATCTGGGGCGGTGCGGTCCGCTTTCTCGTGGATGCTTATGTCGAGATCATCCGCAACACGCCCTTCCTGGTCCAGTTGTTCATCGTCTATTTCGGCCTGCCGGGGCTCGGCCTGCGCGTCGGGGCCGACACGGCCGCGCTGATCGGCATGACGATCAATCTTGCCGCCTATTCGACCGAGATCATCCGCGCCGGCATCGAGGCGGTGCACAAGTCTCAGATCGAGGCCGGCGAGGCGCTCGGGTTCACCCGCTTCCAGATCTACCGCCACGTCATCATCGTGCCGGCGATCGCCAAGGTCTATCCGGCGCTCTGCAGCCAATTCGTGCTGATGATGCTGGCCTCCAGCATCTGCTCGGCGATCTCGACCCAGGAACTCGCCGCCTCGGCCGCTTTCGTCGAATCGCAGACCTATAGGTCCTTCGAAATTTATATCGCCGTGACCCTGATCTATCTCGTCCTGGCGCTGGCGCTGCGCGCCGCCCTTGCGGCTGGCGGCATGTGGCTCTTCGGCCGCCGCATCGCCCGGCGAACGATGACGGCCCTCCCGGAGGTGCAGGCATGACCTTCAAGACCTTCGGCCTCGACCAGTTCGGCTTTCTGCTGTTTTCGCTGCAATGGACGCTCCTGCTGACGGTGATCGCGCTGATCGGCGGCGGTCTCCTCGGCTTCGCCATGGCGCTCGCCCGCACGTCGCGGCTGAAGCCGCTGCGGCTTGCCGCCGCCACCTATATCCAGGTGATCCAGGGCATCCCGGTGCTGATGATTCTGTTCCTCTCCTACTACGGCCTCAGTCTCGCCGGCTTCGAACTGCCGCCGCTCATTGCCGCAGGCGCCTCGATGACGATCTACGCCTCTGGCTATCTGGCGGAGATCTGGCGGGGCTGCATCCAGGCCGTGCCGAAGCAGCAATGGGAGGCATCGGAATCCCTCGCCATGACCCGGCTGCAGCAATATCGCTATGTGGTCCTGCCGCAGGCGATCCACATCTCTCTGCCGCCGACGGTCGGCTTTGCCGTCCAGGTGGTGAAGAACACCTCGATCACCTCGATCATCGGCTTTGTCGAACTCGCCCGGGCCGGGCAGCTCATCAACAATGCGACGTTCCAGCCGTTCCGCGTCTTCCTGGCGGTGGCCGCCCTCTATTTCGTCGTCTGTTACCCATTGTCCCAGCTCTCGCGCTTGCTGGAAAGGAGGCTTCATGCCGGAAGTAGTCGTTGAAAACGTCCACAAGAGCTTTGGCGCTCTCGAAGTCCTCAAGGGCGTGTCGCTGTCGGTGGGGCGCGGCGAAGTCTTTGCGCTGATCGGACGTTCGGGCTCGGGCAAGAGCACGCTGCTGCGCTGCATGAACGGGCTCGAGAAGATCAATTCGGGCAAGATCGAGATCGCCGGTCACGCGCTCGGGGGCGATGCCAAGGCGCTGCGCAAGCTGCGCACCGATGTCGGCATCGTCTTCCAGAGCTACAATCTCTTCCCGCATCTGACGGTCGGCGAGAACATCATGTTGGCGCCGCGGATCGTCAAGGACGTGGCGAAGGCGAAGGCGTGGGACGTTGCCCGCGAAGTGCTGCAACTCGTCGGGCTGTCGGAAAAGTTCGATTCCTATCCGGACCAGCTTTCCGGCGGTCAGCAGCAACGCGTCGCCATCGCCCGCTCGCTCGCCATGCGGCCGAAGGTGATGCTTTTCGACGAGGTGACCTCGGCGCTCGACCCGGAACTCACCGAAGAGGTGCTGATGGTGATGGAACAGCTCGCCCGCGACGGCATGACCATGATCCTGGTGACGCACGAAATGGGTTTCGCCCGCCGCGTCGCCACTCAGACCATCTTCATGCACAAGGGAAAGATCTGGGAACAGGGGCCGTCAGCGGCTCTCTTCGCCGATCCGCAAACGCCGGAACTGCGCCAGTTCGTCAAATCCGACGTCAAGTGAGGGTTGCCGCTTCGGTCGGGGCCCTCCGGAAGCGCATGTCGGCGCATTTCTCGCCGACATGCATTTAATCCGCCACGACGCTCCAAGTGTCGTCCGGGTTGAAACGGTCGATGAACGGCACGATCGCTTCGGTGCTGGCCCCCAGATCGCGCTCGTAGACAATGCCCTGCTGATTGACGAGGAAGGTCTTGACGCCCGTCTCGGCATAGCGGACCGGCCAGGCGATCAGCGCGAAGCCGGCGATCATGTTGTCGTTGATGACATAGTCGTACCGGCCGCCGGCGATGTTGTCGCCTTGTGACGTAAGGATGCGGTAGCGATAGCCGAAATAGCCTTCGCCGGCCTTGGCCTTTTCCAGCGCCGCCTCGCTGATGGCGTCACCGACCGGGCTCTCGCCATCGCCCTGCTCCGCCGGCCAGTAGAGGCCGTCGGTCTGGCCGGCGGTGCTGATCAGCTTCTGGGCGTATTCGAGGACGCCGTCAGCGTCGCGATCCCGACTGGCATAGTCCTTCTGCGCCTCGACATAGGCGCGCACCGTCTCGATCGCCTCGAGCTCGTTCTCGCCGACGCGTCGGTTGACGATCTCCTCAAGCCCGATATAGGTGTCGAAGGCCCATTTGCCGTCCTCGCCTTTGCTGACCGGGAAGGGCAGCGGCCAGAGCCGGTCGCCGATCTCGATGATCTTGCGGCCCTCGAGATCGCGCACTCGCATGTTGCGGGCCGCGCCCTCGCGAATCTGCGCGAAGGTGTCCATCGCCCCTTCGCCGGTCCTGAGCTTCGCCGCGTCGAGGCCGAGCAGCTTGGCGACCCCGTCGAAGTCATTGGCGGCAAGCGCCGATTTGAGCGCCTCCACCGCCTTGGCCGGATCGTCGAAGGCCGGCGGATCCTCCTGCGCGGCATAGTCTTCGATATTTTCCGGCGGCTTCACCTGCGCGAAGCTCAAATCGATGGATGCCACCGCGAGCGTGACCCCGATCGCCGTTCCGATAAGAAGAGAATGAAAGAGCTTGCTCATGATCGTTCTCCCTCGTCCGCTTAACGTCTGCCGCCGCGTCCGCCACCGCGGCCACCCCCGCCGCGGCCCATCGGCGGCCTGCCGCCTCCGCGGCTTATTTGCGGCCGCCCGCCGCCACGATGGCCGCCACCCATGCTATGGCCGCCGCGCCGCGACGAAGCCATCTCGCGCCGGCCGTGATTGACGTTGCCGAGGCCCGACGGCTTCCTTGGCCGGTTCTGCGCCTTCGAGGCCATCTTCTTCTTGCCGGCCGGCCGGTTGACCGAGGACTTCTTGCCCTTCGGCCGGTTGACGCTCGGCTTGCCGCCGTCGGCTCTCGCCTTCGCCACCGCCTGCCCGCCGCCGGGGCGTGTTGAGGGCCGCGCGGACGCTTCCCGTCTCGGCTGCGCCTTAAGTCCCTCGAGCGTGCTCTTGCGCACATCCTTGAGCCCACCGCCGCTGCCGCCCGGTCGCGCCTGCGGCCGGTTTCGGTTGATCTCGGCGGCGCGGTTGCGCAGGTTGTTGTCGCCCCTGGCCTTGATGTTGTTCTTGATCTTCGTCCGGTCGAACTTATTTAGCTGGTCGCGGTCGAAGCTGAGCTTACTGCGGTCGACATTCTTCCAGTCGATGTCGTTGAAGTTGAGCTTGCCGTCGAAGTCGATGTTGTTGAAGCACTTGTTGCAGTCGACGTCGATGTCGCCGTCCCAGTCGCCGCCCCAGACACCCCAATCGTCCCAATCGACGATGGCGCCGAAGATCGCTCCGGTGACGGCACCGGCGAAGAAGGCGGCGCCCGGATACCAGTAGGCCGGATAGGGCTCGTCATAATAGTCGATCGGCACCGGCGCATAGTCCGGCTCGTAGAGCATCTCCGGCGGGTACTGCGGCACATAAATGGTTTCCGGGCTCGCCGACTGGATGATGATGTTGTCACCCTCCTCGACCACCTTGATCTTGTCGTCGGTCTTGATGATGTCCTTGGCGACGGCCTCGTCGCGCAACTGCTGAATGGCGATCAGCACGTCCTTCTGCTGGTTGGCGATCGCCTCGCCGAAGCTCTGTGTCCATTCGAGATCCTCGCTCATCATCTTGACGATCTCGGGATAGTTGAGCAGCGAGATGACGCTGCCGTCCCAGCTTTCCTTCGGTTTCAGCTCGGGCTTCTTCTTGCGGGCCTCGAGGAACCGCTCGGCTTCGACGATCTGCAGCGGATAGAGCGAGGCGGCCGAGACCAGCGCCACCAGCTCGTCCGGATAGAGGGCGATCGGCGCGACCAGGACTTCGAGCTCCTCGTCGCTGAGCGGCTCGGGCGCCGCCTCGGCCGGCGCAGCCGGTGCAGGGGTTTCCTTCTGCTGGGCCAGAACGAGACCGCCGGGTGTCAGGAGCGCCAGAGCAACTGCCGTGGCGCGGCAAAGCACGAGAATCCGCTGTTTGTCCATTTTCCTACCCCCGGGGCAAGAGCTTTCGAACGGATGCGCGGTGCGACGGGTGGGTGCACCGTCGCGCCGGGCTTTGCTCATGGCTGAGCGTTGGTTGCAGGATTTTTCGGGGGCGGCTTTACTGGTCTGTTGATTGTACCCGTGGCGCCCGGATCCGGCCTTTGTGCCGCGTCTCTTCGTTTGAGGAGATACTTGTTGATGGGCTCTCGCTGACCGTCGATGATGCGCTGGTTTATGTCGATGCCATCATAGTACTCGTCTGCGGCCGTGGGCGCCGCGGCACCTAGCACCAGCGAAAAGACAATCACCGCCGCTCGATTTGTCGGAGTCTTGTACATTGTCAAATCCCTCCTGCGTGCAGGCAATTCTTCCTTTTATTATGTAACCGGAGGGCCAGTCGTTGATCGCAATCAACAGGGGACAAAATTACCGCTGCGCCTTGGCAAACCGCCGAGGTTTGAAGGAAAACCGACGGGGTCAGCCGCCATTTGTCTCAAATCAATGACATGCCGACGGTCCATTCCTAAAGTTGACGGAGTGGAACGGGCGCGTCTCACCGAACGCCCAATGCCGCTATGCCCGACGAGCTGAATCGCATGGATGCAACGACCGCATGCGACTTGGAGGGAGACATGACGATAGCGCAAGAGGGCACCTTCAAATCCGAGGCGCATTCCGACAAGCTGACGCTCCTGCCGCTTACCGCGCTTGTGGTGGGGTCGATGATCGGGGGCGGCGTTTTCAATTTGCCGTCTGATATGTCGCGCGCCGCGGCCCCCGGGGCGATACTCATCGGGTGGATCATTACTGGTTTCGGCATGCTGATGCTCGCATTTGTCTATCAGACGCTGGCAAACCGCAAACCGGATCTCAACGCCGGCCCCTATGCATACGCCAAGGCTGGGTTTGGCCCGTTCGTGGGCTTCATCAGTGCTTGGGGATATTGGCTCAGCGCTTTCCTTGGAAATGTCGCCTATGCCGTGGCCATCTTTTCCGGACTGTCTTTCTTCATCCCGGTGTTCGAAGATGGCAACAATCTCGTTTCGATTGTCGGCGCCTCGTTCTGCCTCTGGGCCATTCATTGGCTCGTGCTGAAAGGTGTCAAGCAGGCTGCCTTCGTCAACATCGTGACGACCATCGCCAAGCTCGCGCCGCTCTTCCTTTTCGTCCTGATTGCAATCGTCGCGTTCAATTGGGACAGGTTCACGCTCGACTTCTGGGGCCGTGGTGGTGCCCTCGATGCCCCCGACCTCGGCAGCGTCATGGCGCAGGTGAAAAGCACTATGCTGGTCACCTTGTGGGTCTTCATTGGTATAGAAGGGGCGAGCGTCTACTCGGCGCGCGCGGCCCGGCGCTCCGACGTTGGCCGGGCGACGGTAATCGGTTTTATCGGAGCGCTTGGAATCTACGTCCTCGTGTCCTTGCTTTCGACGGGCATATTGAGCCAGCCTGAACTCGCCGGCCTCAAGGTGCCGTCAATGGCCGGGGTGCTGCAGCCGCTCGTCGGACAATGGGGAGCAGCCCTGATCAATGCAGGGTTGATCGTCTCCGTCGGCGGCGCATTCTTGTCATGGACGTTGCTTTGCTCGGAAATTCCGTACACCTGCGGCCGCGATGGAACATTCCCGAGATGGTTCGCCGCTGACAATGAAAACGGCTCGCCGGTAAACTCACTTTGGGCGACCAATATCCTGATTCAGCTTTTCCTCGTTCTGAGCTTCTTTTCCAAGAGCGCCTACCAGTTCTTCTATTTCATCGCGTCGGTCGCCATACTGCCGCCCTATGTATTTTCCGGAGCCTACGCGCTTAAGCTCGCATTGAGCGGAGAGACTTACCAACAGGCGGCGTCCGGCCGAAGCAAGGATATCGCCATAGGTGCCCTGGCAACGCTCTATGGCATCTGGTTGGTCTATGCTGCCGGGCTCAGCTATCTGTTGATGTGCTCGATCCTGTTCGCCCCCGGCCTCCTTGTCTATGCGAGGGCTAGGCAGGAGCGAGGTGAACGGGCCTTCGCCGGTTTCGAAATCTGGCTCGCGGGACTGGTCGTCCTGCTCGCGATCCTTGCTGCCTATCTGCTGTGGATCGGAAAGATAAGCCCGCTCTGAGCATGGTGGGTCAAGTTGCAAAGACTCCGGTTCAAGGAGGAAACGCGAATGCGCAACTTTGGTGTTCATTCGGAAGTCGGTAAGCTCAGAACTGTGATGGTGTGCAGGCCATCCTTGGCGCATCAACGACTGACCCCGGCCAATTGCCACGACCTGTTGTTCGATGATGTCATCTGGGTCCACGAGGCTCAAAAGGATCACTTCGACTTTGTCCTGAAGATGCAGGAAAGAGGGATCGAAGTACTCGAACTCCATGATCTGCTGGCAGAAACGCTTGCGGATGCGGATGCCCGCACATTCGTCCTCGATCGCCGAATCACGCCGAACGTGTTGGGCTCTCAGATTGCCGAAGCCATGCGCCCTTGGCTCGACGAGATGGATTCGAAACAGCTCGCCGCTTACCTCATCGGTGGAATTGCCATTGAGGACCTCCCCGAGGGCAGAGGCAAGAAGCTGATGGTTGGCGCCTTCGGGGGGCTGGAATTCGTCATCCCCCCCATTCCGAACACGCTTTTTCAGCGTGATCCATCCTGCTGGATCTATAACGGTGTGACATGCAATCCGATGTTCTGGCCGGCGCGCCGTGCCGAAACACTGGTGCAGCGCGCGATCTACAAGTTCCATCCGACCTTCAAGGGAGGCGACTTCCACATCTGGTGGGGCGACTCGGACGAGCAATTTGCCAATGCGACGATGGAGGGCGGCGACGTCATGCCGATCGGCAACGGCACCGTGCTCGTCGGGATGGGGGAGCGGACGACCTATCAGGCCGTCGGGCAAATGGCGAAGACCTTGTTCAGGAACAAGGCAGCGACCCAGGTCATCGGCTGCCTGATGCCGAAGAGCCGGGCCGCGATGCATCTCGATACGGTGTTCAGTTTCTGCGACCGTGACGTCGTGACGCTTTTCGCCGAAGTGGTGGACCAGATCCGCTGCTACAGCATGCACCCCGTCGATGACGACGGCAATTTCGAGGTGCGCGCCGAGGAGCGTCGGATGCTCGAAGTTGTCAGCGAAGCTCTGGGCCTGCGGAAGCTAAGAACCGTCGCCACCGGCGGCAACGCCTATGAGGCGGAGCGAGAGCAATGGGACGATGGCAACAATGTTGTTGCGCTCGAGCCCGGGGTGGTCGTTGCCTACGACCGCAATACGCACACGAATACGCTTCTCAGGAAGGCCGGCATCGAGGTCATCACGATCCGCGGCGCTGAATTGGGTCGGGGCCGAGGCGGCGGCCACTGCATGACATGCCCGATCTGGAGAGAGCCGGCTCACTGAAGAATTCCCCATCCTGATTGGCAAATGGAGCAGCATCATGAGTTTCAATCTCCGCAATCGCTCGCTTCTCACGGTGCAGGACTATACACCTCGCGAGTTTCGTTACCTGCTTGATCTCGCGCGCGATCTGAAACGCGCAAAATACGCGCGCACGGAACAGGAGCATCTAAAGGGCAAGGAAATCTGCCTGATCTTCGAGAAGACTTCGACGCGGACGCGCTGCGCCTTCGAAGTGGCCTGCTCGGATCAGGGGGCGCACGTGACCTATCTCGATCCGGCTGGCTCGCAGATTGGACACAAGGAGTCCTTCAAGGACACGGCCCGCGTACTGGGACGCATGTACGATGCAATTGAATATCGCGGTGCTTCCCAGCACGGCGTTGAGACCTTGGCCAAATATGCCGGCGTGCCCGTCTATAACGGCCTAACCGATGAGTATCATCCCACTCAGATGATCGCCGACGTCATGACGATGCGTGAGCAAAGCGACAAACCAATCAGCGACATCAAATACGCCTATGTCGGTGACACGCGGTCCAACATGGGACATTCGCTGTTGATCGTCGGTTGCCTGCTGGGCATGGACGTGCGGATCTGCGGGCCGAAGTCGCTCTGGCCGTCTGAAGAATTTCAGACCATCGCGAATAGGCTGAAGGATCGCTCGGGAGCGCGCCTGGCGATCACCGACGATCCGCAGGCGGCCGTGGAGGGCGTCGATTTCATCCATACCGATGTCTGGGTATCGATGGGGGAACCGAAGGAGGTCTGGAAGGAGCGAATCCAGCTCCTTACGCCATACCAGGTCAATGCAGGATTGATGCAGGCGAGCGGCAATCCGCAGGTCAAGTTCATGCATTGCCTTCCCGCCTTCCATGACACCGAGACGACCCTCGGAAAGCAGATCGCCAGCGAATACGGAATGGAAAATGGCCTCGAAGTCACCAACGACGTTTTCGAGTCCGAGGCGAACATCGCTTTCGAGCAGGCGGAAAATCGCATGCACACGATCAAGGCGCTGCTGGTCGCAACCTTGGGGGACTGAAGATGCGTGTCGTCATCGCATTGGGGGGCAATGCCCTCCTCAAACGCGGAGAGCCGATGACCGCGGAGGTGCAAAGGCGCAACATCAAGATGGCGGCCGAGGCAATAGCGCCGATCGCTGGCGAGCATCAGCTCGTGATCACGCATGGCAACGGCCCTCAGGTCGGACTGCTTGCACTTCAGGGCGCCGCCTACAAGGCGGACGAAGCCTATCCGCTCGACGTCCTTGGCGCGGAGACGGAGGGTATGATCGGCTATATGCTCGAGCAGGAGCTTGGCAACCTGCTTCCGTTTGAAGTGCCGTTCGCAACTTTGCTCACGATGGTGGAGGTGGACGGCAACGATCCGGCTTTCCAAAACCCCACCAAGTTCGTCGGGCCAGTGTATGAGGCTGACGAGGCGGCGGCGGTTCATCAGGAAAAGGGATGGATCTTCAAGCAGGACGGCAACAAATGGCGTCGCGTCGTCCCGTCTCCCGTTCCCAAGCGGATTTTCGAGATCCGGCCGATCCGCTGGCTTCTCGAAAAGGGGACCATCGTGACCTGCGCCGGCGGCGGCGGCATTCCAACCATGTACGTACCGGACAAGGAGCGGACGCTCGCCGGCGTCGAAGCGGTTATCGACAAGGATCTCTGCTCCGCGCTGCTTGCCCGGGAGCTTTCGGCGGACCTGCTCATCATGGCGACCGACGCCGACGCCGTGTTCACCGATTGGGGAACGGAGAATCAGAAGGCAATCTTCAAGGCCAATCCGGACAAGCTCGGCGCCTATTCGTTTCCGGCCGGTTCGATGGGGCCGAAGGTCGAAGCCGCCTGCGAGTTCGCCAGGCAGACCGGAAAGACCGCCGCGATCGGGGCACTGCAGGACATTGCTGCAATCCTGAATGGCAAACGGGGCACGATAATCAACCCGAATTTTCCGGATATGACCTGGCACGAGCGCGACCCAGCGCCAGTCAGGGGCTGACCATGAACGACATCGTCCGCGACGACACTGCAAGGCCGCCTTCGCTGGTCGACGCACTCATACCCTGTATCGCGCTGGTGATCCTTCTATCGCTTTCCTTCTCCCTTTTTGGCGGCGACGCATCCTCCGGTCCGAACCAGATCGCCTTGCTTTTCTGCGGTATCATCGCGGCGTGCGTCGCCTACAAGAACGGCCTGCCCTGGGCAGGCATTCGCCAAGCGGTTGTCGACGGCATCGCAGCCGGTTTGCCGGCGATCCTCATCCTTCTCGCCGTCGGGGCACTGATCGGCACCTGGGCGATGAGCGGCACGATCATCGCGATGATCTATTACGGGCTGAAGCTGCTGAGCCCGACGTATTTCTACGCGACCACCGCGCTTGTATGCGCTGCGGTCGCCTTCAGCATCGGCAGTTCTTGGACGGTGGCAGGGACGATCGGCATCGGGCTTATGGGTGTCGCCGCCAATATGGGCCTGTCGCCCGCGATCACGGCCGGAGCGGTCATATCGGGCGCCTATTTCGGCGACAAGGCCTCGCCACTGTCGGACACGGTGAATCTGGCGACCGCTACGGCGGGATCGGACATCTACAGTCACATCCGCGAGTCGCTCTGGACGTCGGTACCGACGCTGTCGGTTTGTCTGCTCATCTTCGGGCTCCTTGGGCAGCCGGCCGATTTCGATGCGACGCAAGCCTTGGCAAAGATCGACAGCAAGCTCAGCGTCTCGCTCTGGTCGTTCCTTCCCCTGTTGCTGGTCCTGCTGTTTTCCCTAATCCGCCTGCCACCTTTCGTGGCGATTTTCATCGGCGCTCTTGCGGGTGCAGTCCTCGCGGTTTTGCATGATCCCGAGCGCGTCGCAGTATTTGCCTCAGTGCCGGATCTGCCCTTCGGTCTCGCACTGCTCAAGGGTGCTTGGGCAGCGCTAGCCAACGGCTACGTCTCCGCGACGGGGGAGAAATCCATCGACCTCATCCTGACCCGTGGGGGCATGTCTAGCATGATGAACACGGTCTGGCTCATCGTCGCGGCCCTTGCTTTTGGCGCGGTGGTCGAACATGCCGGTTTGCTGAAGCGGCTGATCGAGCCACTGGTGAGGCGGACCAAATCGGCCGCCGGCCTCATCTCGACGGTCGTCGGCACATCGATAATTTCGAACGTTGTCACGTCGGATCAATATATTTCCGTCGCATTGCCGGGCAGGTTGTTCGGGCCGTCATTCGCGAACCGCGGGATGGCACCTGTCATGCTCTCGCGAGTGGTGGGAGATTCGGCGACCGTGACATCGCCCCTTGTGCCGTGGAACAGTTGCGGCGCGTATATGGCAGCAGCTCTCGGAGTTCCGACTGCCGTCTATGCCGGGTTTTGCTTCTTCAACATTCTGAATCCTTTGGTCGCCATCGCATTTGGATTTCTCGGATGGCGAATGGTGCGGATGAGGGTGCCGGAGACGGGGCACACAAGCCCGGCTCCCGTTTGAGTAAGCATCGGGCGGAAATTCCATGGCTGCCAGAGGGCAAGACCGTGGGCCTGGTGCGAAGCATGGGACATTTTGTGCCTCGCGTGAGGCTGGCCTTTCTTGGTCTTGACTTGAAGTGGAGCAAAGCGATGACGGATCAGAAGGATCTCAATGCCGATAGAAGACCTCCAACCGCGGAAGAGCTTCGCAAACAGGTGCTCGAACGGGAAATGGAGGAAATGGACAGGGAAAGGAAGCTCAAGGCGATTGAGGAGCAGAAACACGCTGACTTCGCTGCCGACTTCTTGAAGAAACACGTGACGGAAGAAGAGATCGCCATGGTGCGCCGTCTCGTCGCCAATGCCGTCAAGGCAGGCAAGTTCGAGGCGATGGTCTACAGCTTTCCGTCCGAACTCTGCACCGACAGCGGTCGGGCGATCAACAGCGCCGATCCCGACTGGCCGCAAACTCTGCAGGGCAAGGCGAAGGAATTCTTCGAACGCTATCAGACCTTCGGCAAGCCGCAGGGCTACAAGTTGAAGGCGATGATCATCAACTTTCCTGGCGGCATGCCCGGTGACGTCGGGCTGTTTCTAAACTGGGCTCCGGACAAGGTCTGAGCCTCAACCTCAAAGTCCATTTGGCGCACGGCGGGTGTCAAAGACACCTGCCGTCTCTTGCTGCCAGCTGACGGGACGCGGTGTGCCCGTCTCGCCTCAGAACACGTTCGGCACGGTGCGGCGGATATGGTTGTCCGGGACGTAGTCGTCGGGCCGCTTCTGGCGCTTGCCGAGTTCAGGTTCGGCAAATTTCACCCGATCGTATGGAATAGAGGACAGGAAATGCGAGATGCAGTTGATGCGCGCGCGCTTCTTGTCGTTGGACGGCACGATCCACCAGGGCGCATAGTCCGTATCGGTCATGCGGATCATTTCGTCATAGGCGCGCGTATAGTCCCACCAACGGCGATAGGATTCGACATCCATCGGACTGAGCTTCCACTGGCGCAGCGGGTCGTCGATGCGCTGCCGGAAGCGGCGTTCCTGCTCCTCCTCGCTGACATCGAGAAAGTACTTGAGCAGGACGATGCCGCTTTCGATCATGGCGGCCTCGAAGCGTGGCGCGAGCTCGAGGAAGCGGCGCGCCTTTTCCTCCGAACAGAACCCCATGACGCGCTCGACGCCGGGCCTGTTGTACCAGGAGCGGTCGAAGATCACGACTTCGCCGGCCGCCGGCAGATGCTGGATATAGCGCTGCATGTAGATCTGCGTCTTCTCCCGGTCGGTCGGCGCCGGAAGTGCGGCGACGCGAAAGACCCGCGGGCTGACACGTTCGGTGATCCGTTTGATCACCCCGCCTTTACCCGCCGCGTCGCGTCCTTCGAAGACGACGACGATACGGGCTCCGGTCTTCTTCACCCAGGCCTGCAAATGGGCGATTTCCTCCTGCAATCTCGCGAGCTCCTTCGCATAGTCGCCGCTCGGCCTCGTCTCGACCGCAGGCGCCTCGGCGAGCCTCCTGTCCTTGTTCTTTTCCTTGCCTTTCTTTCCGTTTTTGCCATTCTTGACCATGTTGCTCCTCCCAGGCTGACCACAGCCTCTTAAATTCACGGTCTGCCCTGCGGGCGCAGTAGAGGACAGCTCTACTGCGCGGCCGTTTCCGCACTGCTTTTCTCGAAGGCGTCAAGCGCGTCATCGAGATCCTCGAAGATCATCCCGGGCCCGATCTTGGCGATCACGCCGGCACGTTCGATAATCGCGCGCGCTTCGAAATGCAGCTCAGCGATCGCGAGTGCTATGCCGCGCCTGTCGAGATCGTCATAAAGCTCATCGAGCATGGCGGCTGCGGAACTGTCGATCTGGGCGATGGCGCTCGCGTCCATGACGAACCAGCTTGTGTCCGCGGGCAGCGTATCGATCACCGCGCGCAGGCGCGCCTGGACGTAATCGGTGTTGAAGAACAGCAGGCTGCCCTGGACCATGAAGAGCGTTAAACCTGGCACCGGTCGCGCCGCCGGGTTGCGGTGGAGCTTGTAGAAGCCGTCATGGCCGGCAAGCCGGCCGAGCAGGGCGTCGCGCGGGAACATGGTTTTCTGCAAAACGTAGACCAGCGTCGCGGCGATCGCCGTCACCACGCCCTCCAAAACGCCGAAGCTGATCGGTCCGGACAAGGCGATCAGCGCGAAGACGAATTCGATGCGGCTGATGCGCCAGATCTCTTTCAAGGCGGAAATATCGATCAGGCTGAGTGCGGTTGCCACCAGCACTGCACCGAGCGTCGGGATCGGCAGGATGCGCAGGACATCGCCGAAATAGAGGAGCACCGCCAGCAATGCTGCCGCCGCGACGATGCTCGCGATCTGCGACCGGCCGCCGACGCTGAAGTTCACTGCGGTGCGCGAGTCCGAAGCGGTGACGGGAAAGGTCCCGAAAAGCCCGGCGGCGATGTTCGCCGCACCGAAGCCCTCGAGTTCGCGATTGGGATCGACCAGGTAGCCGCCCTTGGCCCCGAAGCTGCGGGCAGCGATGATGCCTGAGCCGAAGCTCACCAGAAAGATGGCCCCGGCGCCGAGCAGGAGCGCTTGGAAGGGGAGGCCGGAAACCGCCGGCAGCGTCAGCGACGGCAGCTCGCGCGGGATGTCTCCGACCACCTTGATGCCCTGCCCCTCGAAATCGAACAGGGCCGATGCCAATACTGCGATCGCGACAACCAGCACCGGTCCGGGAATGCGCGATCGCATGAGGCGTGCCGCCTGCAGCAGCGCGAAAGACACGGCGGCAAGCAGCAGCGACGGCCAATGGATCGATCCGGCCTTGCCGAGCAGTTCGAGGACCGGAGCGATGAGGCCGTCAGCTTCGATATCGACGCCGGTGACCCGGTCGATCTGGCCGATCAGGATCGAAAGCGAGATGCCGGCAAAAAAGCCGATCAGGATCGGGCGCGACAGGAACGTCGCAAGCACGCCGAGCCGCACGACCCGTGCGATCAGGCACAAGGCGCCAACGGCAAGCGCCAGCAACGCGGCGACAGTCACCCGATCCTCGGTCACGCCGGGCGTGGCGTAGACCGTGGTGAGCACAGCGGCCAGCACTGTCATGGTCGCCGCGTCCGGCCCGACGATCAGGCGCTGCGACGGGCCGAAGAGGGCGTAGGCGACGAGCGGCGTGATGCTTGCGTAAAGGCCGGTCTCCGGCGGCAGGCCGGCGATGGCCGGATAGGCGATGGCGCTCGGCAGGCCGACCGCTGCGATCGCCAATCCGGCCGAGAGGTCGCTGCACAGCCAGTTCGCCTGATAGCCAGCAAGGTTGGCAATGAGTGGCAGGCGAGGGAGGGTGAGTTGCATCCCCGTCACCTCCGCATCAATGTCCCGTCAGGACCAGCGTCTGGACGGGCAAGAGCAGCGCCTGCAGGCGGAGGATGGCCGCGTGCACAAGCCCCACCGCGTCAACGATATGCAAATACAGCCAGCGCGTCGTGCTGATCCCCGGCGCATGCAATTCGTCGTGATTGCTGGTGTAGGCGTTCGCGATGCAGCTGCTGCCCGGCGGAATTCCGGCAAGCTGGCCCCGATAAAGCGGCTCCAGATAGGTGGTCAGGGTGCCGGGGCGCGCCAGCTGCTGTACGTCGACGAGCTGGTCCGTCGGCCGATACTGTCCGGCGGCGATGACGTCCTGAACCTCGGTGACCACCATCGGAATGATGGTGAACGGCTTGCCGACGCAGGTCGCCTCGGCGATCATCCCGGCTTTCATCACCTGCGCCTCGATCTGACCGAAGCCGGCGATTAGCCCAATGCGCCGGTCCTCCGGCACGAGGATACCGGCCGAGCGGATCATCGGATTGACGATGTCGCCGGGCCTGAGCGTAAATTGCTGCACGGTGCCGGCTACGCCGGCACGTACAGTCGTCTTGTCCAGTTCCACCTGAGCCTGGGCAAGTGCCGCTTCCGCGCTCGCCTTCTGCGCCGGCAGAAGCGAGGCGATCTTCGTCTCCAGCGTCTGCTTGTTCGAGACGGCGGCGGCAAGCCCGCCCTTGCGGCCATCCGCGGCGACCTGCAGCCGCTCGATTTCCCGCCTAGCAACAATATTGGGATTGCGCGTGTTCAGTTCGACCTGCGTCTCGAGTTCGTTTAGCGCCTGGAGATAGGCGCCCTCGGCTTGAGCGATCAGGCCATCGGCCGAGGCAAGTTCGCTCTGCGCCACGGTCATCTCGGCGTCGATTTCCGCAACGCGGCGGCGTGCGGTCTCGAGCGCTGCCTGCTGCTCCTTGTTGTCGAGGCGGAAGAGCGGCGCGCCGGACGCCACCTTCTCGTTGGTGCCGACAAACACCTCCGCCACGCGGCCGTTGGATTCGGGTAGGATCGTAACGGTGCGGAACACCGCGGTGACGTTGGTGGTCGAAGGATGGAAGTAAAAGATCATCGTGATCAGCGAGACGGTCAGGATCACGCAGGCGGTAATGCCGTAACGCAGCTCGAACCACATCGAGTAAAGATTGATCTCCCGGCCGATGCGCTTGCCCTGGACATAGCGGCGAAACAGGAAGTCCGGAAAGATAGTGAGCAGCGAACAGATCAGGAATTCGAGCATGGTTCAGCCCCTCCGCTCCGCCTTTTCGTCGGCCGTGGCTGGCTTGATTTCGAGCGGCACCCATTGCGGCGGCTCCGATGGCGGGTTGTTCGGTCGGGGTTCGATCGGCGCCGCCTCGGAATAGGGTTGGCTTGCCTCCGCCTCTTCCAGTTCCCCGTCGCGACGGGCAATCCTCGCCAGCGAACGGGCCATTGATCTGACCGGGGACGAGAAATCCGGGAACTCGATCATGGCGAGCAGCAGGGCCGCGATCCAGAAGAGATGATTGTGGGTGAAGAGCGCGATCAGGCCCAAGGCGCCGACGATCTGCAACTGCGCTTTGCTGGCACCATGCGCCATGTGCTCCGGAAGCGCGTGCAGGCGGAGGTAAAGAATGCCGACAAGGAAGATCATCAGCAGGACGAAGACGGCCATCACGTTGAAGAGGACGTCGGTCTGCCCCGGCGCGGTGATGAAAGGCGGCAAATGGTCAGCCGCGGCCGGATGCAAAGATTCTTCCATCTATGCGCTCCTCCTGAAGAAAGGCCATGTATTCGGTTGCTGCGCGAAAGCGGTACGCTCGAATACGAATAGAGAAAGCTCGGGACGGATGGCCTTGATTATTCAAGCATAATGATACGCGAGATGTGCCCGCTGGGCATTGATCGCAGTCAATATTCCCCCGTGGCCAGCCTTCTCCATCAGCATCGATGCGGAGCCGGCTCTTCTCATTGCTATCTGTAAGAGCAGAGACTCGGATGGGGAACGTCGAATGGCGTATGCTACGGTATGTTACTGCCATGGCGCCCTAGTCGGCGTAGCATCTCCCGGAGTGCGTTGGAGCCGTGAGAAGCGAAAATGGATGTCGATCCATCCCGAGTGAATCCGGTCAGCGACGACATGGTCGGACGATCATCCGTCGAGGCTAAGATCACGGAGATCGCCAGGATCGGCATCATCGGGCTGTTCGCCTATTGGTCCCTAACGTTGATCGCGCCGTTCGCGGTTATTCTCGTCTGGGCGGCGATCCTGTGCGTGGCACTGTATCCGGCCTACTCCGCCATTTCGGCCATGCTCGGTGACTGGCCGCGGCTGGCGGCGGGCCTGATCACGATGGTCTGTCTGGTCATCATCGTCGGTCCGCTCGCGGCCATTGCCCTCAGCTTTGCGGAAGGAGTCCAGGCGCTGCTCGCAAGGCTCGACGATGGTGCGTTGCAACTGCCAGTACCACCCGAGAGTGTCCGCAACTGGCCGCTCGTCGGCGAGCGCATCCATGCTGCCTGGAGCATGACGGCCGGCAACCTCGAAACCGTTTTGAGACAGTTCGAGCCGTCGCTGCTGCACGCGGGGAGCAAAGTTCTCGGTAAGATCGCCAGCCTGGGCGTGGACTTGCTCGGCTTCGTGATTTCAGTGCTTGTCGCCGGCCTTCTTTTCCGGTCCGGAGAGCGTCTTGCCGAAATGGCGGAGGGTTTCGCCAGCAGGATGGGTGGCGACAGGGGCATCGGCTTCGTGCGCCTGGCGGCGGCGACGATCCGCAACGTCGCCCGCGGCGTCATCGGCGTTGCGCTGCTACAGGCCTTTCTCTGCGCCTTGGTGCTGAGTCTGTTCGATGTTCCGGCACCCGGCGCAATAGCCTTCGTCGTCCTCATCCTCTGTATCGTTCAAATCGGGCCCGCACTGGTCTTGCTGCCGGTAATGACCTGGGCTTGGCTGGAGATGGATTTCGGCCGGGCCATCCTGCTCACACTCTTGCTGATCCCGCTTCTCATCATCGACAACGTCATGAAGCCGATCCTGGTGGCGCGCGGACTGTCGACCCCAACGCTTGTCATTCTACTCGGGGTGCTCGGTGGCACGCTCTCTTACGGGCTGATCGGCCTCTTCCTTGGGCCGATCATTCTCAGTGTGTTCTACGACCTGGTGATGATGTGGATGCATCCGGATTCAGCGGCAGGAAAGCCTCTGCCCGAGTCTTCACGGCTTTCGTCAGTTACTCGGAACTGACACGCCGGCCTCGCGCAAGCCTTCGATGAAGTGCTGCTGGTCCTCCGGGCGACGAATCCGGAAGGCGACCTCCTTTCGGATATTGTCGAGGAAGCCCGGAACGTTTGCTTCGAGCCATTTTCGTTCTTCGTGTGCCTGGTCCGTCTTGCCGAGTTTCCCAAGAATTGCAAGCAAGATGACCCGATAAATCGGATTGGCACGAAGGTCGGCCAAGCGTGCCCAGCGCTCCGCGTCCGCGTAATCGCCCTCGATATAGGAGCAGACTGCCAGGGCTGCCTCGAAATATCCGACCGGGCCGGGATTTCTCGTGACTGTTTGCGACAGGTACGCGCAGCCGACCCGCCATTGGCCCGACAGGGCGAGCCGAAAACCGTACTCGCCGGCAAGCTCGGTGTCGTTGGGATTGATGGCAAAGGCGCGAGCTCCGACGGCCAGGGCAGCATCGAATTCGCCCCGGAAGTAGAGGGTGAGCATCTGCGCCTGCAGGGCGCGCACGTCCTGCGGATCGAGTTCCACGGCGCGCACCGCTGCCTCGATCGCCCGCTCCAGCGAGACCGGCGACGTCCGATCGAGACGATAGCGGAACCGGAGCTCGTCGATGTAGGTCATCGACAAAAGCGCCCAGGCCGTAGCGTAGTTGGGGAATTCCCGGGTCGCCAGCTCCAGGCATTCTTGAACCGAGGCATGCGTTTGCGGGTTCAAATCGCTGCGATAGCCGTAATAGGCGAGCGTGCAGGCATAGGCTTTCCAGTCGTCCGGAACGAACTGGGTGAACTGCGTTGCGTTTGCCTGGAAGACGACGCCATATGGTTGTGCCACTGCGGTCGCCACAGCAGCGGCGGCTTTCTCCTGCAGGTCGATGATCTTATGCGTCTCGAGGCTTTCGTCGTAATTGTTGGCCCACACCACCGACGCGTCGGAACGCTTCATGAGTCTGATCCCCAGCCGCAGCCTGTCGCCATCGAGCCGGACCCGCCCCTCCAGCGCATAAGCTGGACCATCGGTCGCTTGTCGCAGGTGATCCGGATTATCACGAGTGACGACGACGATCTCCTTGAACCGGGCGATCTTGTCGACGACCTCGTCGGCGAGACCCCGCGTGATCACTGCCGATTGCGGCGTCGCGGAGAGATCCTCAAATGGCAGAACGACCAATGTCGGGATGTTCGGCCTGACACGGGCCGTATTCGAGCCATTTCCTGTAGTAGTGCCGGGTTGAAGCAAGGCATATTCCGCAAGACCGCCGAGGGCAAAGGCGATGGCTGCTATCCCGACCCGGATCCATGGCTGCCGGGAGGGCTCTATTGAAGAAATCGGTCCGGCAAACGCAGAAGAGCGAAGAGAGGTTTCGGTATGCGCATCGACGTGCCTTTCGAATGTCGGCACATAGGCGCCCTTCGGTATCTTGATAACGATGGAATCGTCGCGGCCTGCGACCAGATAATAGCGTTCGAGCGCGCGCCGTATACGGCCAGCTTCGATGCGGACGGCCGGGTCCGTCTGAGCGTCGAAGGAGGAGTCTCGGCCAAAGACTTCGGTTGCTATCGAATAGGCCTTAATGCGGTCGGAACGGCCTGCAACCGTTTCCTCGACGACATAGGCAAGGAATTTTCGAGCGCGATCCGGTGCATCGAACTCGGCGCTGAGCCGAATTCGATCGAGCTGTGCACGAATTTCCGCGTCAGTGGGTAGAGCAGTACTCGGTTCGACCCGGACGCGACCGTGGCCCGCGATTACCATGTCCGCCCCCCAAGTCGCTCACAACGTATGATTGTGTCGGCGGCGCTGTAAGCTCCTGTATTCTACGTCCTTACCCGGGCAAAGCGCAATATACTGAGAGGATAAATTAAAGTTGTATTTCATTTCGGACTCGAGGGGTGGAGCGAAATGATCAGGCGATCGGCGGAAGGCGACGACCAACACGGCCTGGCAGCGGCACTGCGCCGATTTCCGGCGCGCTCGCTGCAGATCAGGGAGTTGTCGATCCGTGACGAGAGCTTCAGGGGAATGTGCGAGGACTTCGCAGCTGCTGAAAGCGCGCTTGCTCACACCGATCAGCTTCCTTTCCATGTTCGTGAGGAACGCCGTGCGGAGTTCAAGGGCCTGGTAGAGAGCCTGGCGGCAGAGATCGAACAAGCGCTCTGGCTGGCGAAGGGTCTCATCTAAGTTCCGGGTCGGCCCTTGGCCTCGATGTCAGAGCCGAAGCCGGGACAGTGTGTCCAGTGGTTCAGCGCTCGCGGAGCACAAGTAAGATTCGCCGTTCGCAGAGGTCGTCCTGCGCAGGGGCACATTGTTGGGAGTGGAACAATGCATAGTCCGGTATTGGCGCCGTCGGGGCGGCAAATAAGTGGCGTCGCCGTAAGGCTTCGTGATCAGGGCGAAGTGGAATCGCGGCCGCTAAGCAGTTTCCTGGACGGAGAGAGCATTTACTCTTCCGGGGAGACTGCCGGCCAAGCCTATCGGGTCGAATATGGGGCCGTCCGCGTGTACCGTGTACTTGCGAACGGCCGGCGACAGATTCTTGCATTCTATTTCGGGGGGAGCTGGTTTGGCCTGCAGAACGAGTGCCGGCACCGTTCCACCGCCGAAGCGATCGGCAGCACCGGTGTAAAGAGCATCAATCTCCAGAAAAATCCGCATGTTTGGCAGGGGCTTTTGCCCGCGGTGCTGGAGAATTTCCTATCTTCCCAGGAACACCAACTCGTCATCGGCCGCCAAAGTGCAGTCGAAAGGGTCGCCGCCTTCTTGCTCGAGATGTCGCAGCGTTCCGGTCCTTCGCATCGATTCGAATTGTTCATGCCGCGTGTCGACATCGCCGATTACCTCGGGTTGACGATCGAGACCGTTTCGCGTTCGCTTACAAAATTGAAGAACAAGGGCATTATTAAATTACACGGTGCCCGCGGCATCGAGATCGTGGAATATGGCATGCTTGAGCGCTTGTGCCTTTAGGTCCTGACGACTGCATGTGCCCTTAAATCGTACGCCATTTGAGGACACATGCAGCAATCCAAAGTGCTACAGCGTCTTTTGTGCGTCGGATAAGGCGCACGGCGCTGTAGGATTGTGCGCTACCGGCTGGTCTGGCGCAGGATCAGGTCGGGGCGGATCGTCACCCGGCCCGGCCGGTCGAGCTTGCCGTCGAGCACATCCAGGATCAGCTCAGCCGTCTTGGCGCCGATCTCGCTGGCAAAGGCGTTGATCGTGGTGAGGCTCGGCACGGAGATTGCGCCGATCTCGTAGTCACCGAATCCGCCGATTGCGACCTTGTCAGGCACGGCGATGCCGCGACGCTGGCATTCGGTGAGCGCCCCGAAGGCGGAAAGATCGGAGACGCAGATTACCGCCTCGGTATCCGGAAAGCGCTCGAGCAATTGCCCCATGGCGTTCGCGCCTTCGCGCATGGAGATCGGCGGCGGGCCGGCGGCAATCAGGCGCGGCGCCTCGAGCCCGTGATCCTTCATGGCAGCGATGAAGCCTGCGCGGCGATCGGTGCCACGCGTGTCTCGGTCGGCGTCGCCGCCGATAAAGGCGATCTTCCGATAGCCGACGCTGACGAAATGATCGACCATTTCGCGGACGGCAAGCGCGTTTGAGAAGCCGACGACATGGCCGATCGGTTCCTCGGGCAGGTCCCAGGTCTCGATCACCGGGATGCCGGCATTGGAGAGAAGCTTGCGGGCCCGCGGCGTATGCTTTCCGCCGGTCACCACGATCGCTTCGGGCTTGCGCCGCAGCAGCTGCTCGATCAGCCGCTCTTCCTCACTGACGTCGTAATTGGTGTAGCCGAGCAGGATCTGCAGGCCTCTTTCCGAGACCCCGTCGGAAAGCGCCCGCACCGTGTCGGCGAAGTTGGCGTTGTTGATCGACGGGATCGTCACCGCGATGAAATCGGTGCGCTGCGAACGCAGATTGGAAGCCGTGCTGTCGAACACATAGCCGAGCTCCTCCGCGGCGCGCAGCACCGCCTCGCGGGTCTCCTGGCTGACGGAACTGTCACGCTTGAAGGCGCGCGAAACGGTCATCGGCGAAACGCCGGTTCGCCGGGCCACGTCGGCCATCGTCGGGGGCTTGCGGATATTGTGCATCGACATCCATGTTATCGTTACCAATCCAACTACACCCGGATTTTCGACGGAATGCAAGCCTCTCGTGCATGCCACATTCCGTCCGCATCACGCTCTAGGTTCAGGATCAATCAATTTGGCATTAATTCGCCGGCAGCCGCCAGCTCGACAACGGCGCGTCAGGGGCAACTTTGCGCCGGAAGCGCGCCTTCAATAGGCGTTGTCGGTCGGCGCATCATCTGCTGCGGTGCGGCTCATTTGGGTGCGGCGATGCGAATGGGACGTGTTCCGACCGGAGCTCCGGTCGCGCGGTCGATCGTAATGGGATCGATCTCCGTGCCCGTCTCGGCGTCGAAGAAACGAGTCACGTCACCCCCGCCGCGGTGCTTGCGTCCCCAGGCGCCGATCGCAAACAGAACGGGCAAAAAGTCGCGGCCGGCTTCCGTCAGCACATATTCGTCCCGTGGCGGACGATCGGAATAGCGGCGTTTCTCCAACAGCCCCTCGTCGGTCAGTGCCGAAAGCCGCCCCGTTAGCATCGTCGGTGCGATGCCGAGGCTCTTGCGGAAGTCATCGAAGCGGGTCAGCCCGGCATGGGCATCGCGCATGATCAGCATGCTCCATGCACCCCCCACAAGCGCCAGGCTGCGAGCGATCAGACAAGGTTGGTCCGAAAAATTCTTCATGTCGATATCTTTTTAGTAGTGACTTGATACGAATTTGATAGTAACTGATCGCGCATCGATCTTCCATGACAAAATGAAAGCGGACACCGATGAAGACAGAACGCGGCATCGCCCTGGTTACAGGTGCTTCCTCCGGCATCGGGCTGGTGACGGCACAGGCGCTGCGGCGCGATGGCTACCATGTCTTCGGGACCAGCCGAAAGCCGATGCCCGGTACCTCCGACGGCATTACGATGCTGGTTTGCGACGTGACCGACGATGCATCCGTAGAGCGGGTCGTCGACGAGGTTCTGAACCGCGCTGGGCGGATCGATCTTCTCGTCAACAATGCCGGGATTGGGCTACTTGGCGGTGCCGAGGAATCCACGGCGACACAGGCGAAGGCCGTATTCGACGTGAATGTATTCGGGACCATGCGCATGACGAACGCGGTCTTGCCCCTGATGAGGCGGCAGCGCAGTGGCCGAATCGTCAATCTCAGTTCCATACTCGGCCTGATCCCCGCCCCCTATAACGCACTCTACGCATCGACTAAGCACGCCATCGAAGGCTATACGGAGTCTCTCGACCACGAAGTGCGAACGCAGGGAATCCGCGTCGTGCTGGTCGAGCCCGGCGTGACCCGCACGTCCTTCGAAGAGAACATCACGCGACCGGACCGGCCACTTGCCGTCTATGATAAGGCTCGCGCCGGCGCGGAGAGGCTGATGCGCGAGATCGTCGCGAAGGGCGATGAACCCGAGGTGGTAGCTAGAGCCGTCGTAAAGGCCGCTAATGCGGCATCGCCCAAACGACGCTACACCGCCGGAAAAGCGGCAGGACAGGTCCGCTTCATGCGCCGCTTCCTGCCCGAGTCCTTCGTCGACAAGAGCCTTCGGAAGTTCAACAGACTTCGCGATTGAGCTTTCAACTGCTGGCGCTGCCGGCTCACCTAAAGAAACGAAAGTTAGACTGATGAAATCATTCCTCATCGATCGCTACACGAAAGGCGGCGCACTGCGGTTCGGTGAAGGTCCCGAGCCGGAGTTGCGTGACAACGACGTCATGGTCGAGATTCATGCCGCCGGCGTGAACCCCCTGGACAACAAGATCAGGGACGGAGAGTTCAAGCTCATCCTGCCCTACCGCCTTCCACTCGCGTTGGGCAACGATGTAGCGGGCATCGTAGTCCGGGTCGGAGCCAAGGTCCGGCAATTCAAGGCCGGTGACGCGGTCTATGCACGTCCGGCCCAGGATCGCATCGGGACATTCGCAGAGTATATCGCCATCGACGAGGCCGATGTAGCAATGAAGCCGAACAATTTGACCATGGAAGAGGCCGCGTCCATTCCGCTTGTCGCGCTGACAGCATGGCAGGCGCTGGTCGAGCGGGCCAACGTGCAGAAGGGACACAAGGTCCTGATCCTTGCCGGCTCGGGTGGCGTGGGGACGATCGCGATCCAGCTTGCCAAGCATCTCGGAGCATATGTCGCCACCACCGCGAGCACAGCAAATATCGCCCTTGTGAAAAGTCTCGGCGCAGACGTCGTGATCGATTACAAGAACGACGACTTCGAGAGAGTGCTGCAGGGCTACGACGTCGTGCTGAACAGCCTCGAGAAGGAGACGCTGGAAAAATCCCTCCGCGTGCTGAAGCCGGGCGGGAAGCTGATCTCGATTTCCGGTCCACCCGATCCGGATTTCGCGAGGCAGAACGGCTCTGGCTGGCTGCTTCAACTGGTCATGCGCCTGCTGAGCTTTGGCATCAGGAGACAATCGAAGCGCCGGAGGATCAGCTATTCGTTTCTCTTCATGACAGCGAACGGCGGGCAGCTCGGAAAGATCACTTCCCTGATCGAGGCGGGTGTCATACGTCCCGTGCTGGACCGGGTCTTCCCGTTCGAGAGAACCAACGAGGCACTGGACTATGTCGACACGGGTCGTGCGAAGGGGAAGGTCGTCGTCACTGTGAAATGACGTCTGGACCGCTGCGCACACACCTTCCTCTCAAGCATAATGCGCAGCGGCCGTCGTCATTTTCTGGCCTTGATTGGTGTGTCCGGAGATCAAGGCTGCAACTGGGAAGGCCAGCACGGAGCGGCACGTGGCGGGTGCCGCTCGCGGGTCGCTCAAAGGCGGTATTCGTTCGCCTGGGTGACGTGGTGGTGGATGCGGCCTTCGAAGAAGCGCGCCAGCACCTCTTCGGTCGCGGCTCTCGCCGCCGCCCGCGCCGGGCTCGCCAGCGCCTTCTCGACCGTTGCGAGATCCGGATAGTTGATCGCCAGGATCATCGGGATCTCCGGCGCCCCTTCGTCGCGCGCCTCGGCGAAGGTGACGCGCACGTCGAGCGCACCCGGGAAGGCCTTCCACTTCGGCAGGATGTTTTCCAGCACCGCGGCCCGGAAGGCATCGGTCTCGCCCTCCTTCACCTTTCCCTCGAACAGCGCGTAGCGGGTGATCATTCGACAGTCTCCTTGTTCGGTCCCCTGAAATATTCCATCAGCGCAGCCTGGTCCTCGCCGCCGAGGCCGGCCGCCGTCAGCATCCGGTGCACTTCCGCGCAGGTTGCGGTGAGCGGCATGGCCGTGTTGGTGCGGCGGGCGAGGTCCTGCGCGCCGTTCAGATCCTTGACCATGTTGTCGATCCGGCCGGTGCGCCGGTAATCCCTGGCGACGAAGCGCGGCATGTATTCCTGCAGGATGGCGCTATCGGCCCTCCCGCCCTTCAGCGCCTGCGGGATCTTCGCCGCGTCGACGCCCGCGTCGAGCGCCAGTTGCGTCGCCTCGGCGACGGCGAGGAAATTCAGGCCGCAAAGGACCTGGTTGATCAGCTTGGTGGTCTGACCGGCTCCGGACGGCCCCATATGGGTATAGTTGGAGGCGACGTGCTTCAGCACCTGATGGGCGTCCGCCACGTCCTCCTCCCTGCCGCCGGCCATCAGCGTCAGCTGCCCGACGAGCGCCTTCGGCGCGCCGCCGGAAAGGGGGCTGTCGACCCAGCGCAAGCCGTGTTCGGCGGCTTCCGCCGCCAGCGCCTTGGTGGCTTCCGGATCGATCGAGGACATGTCGATGATGAGGGTTCCGGCTTTGGCGCCCTTGGCGACGCCGGTCTCGCCGAAGACGGCGATATGGACGATCTTCGCCGAGTTGAGGCTGAGGATGACCGTATCGGATGCCGCCGCCGCTTCCGCCGCGCTCGCCGCCGCTCGTGCCCCCTTGTCGACCAGTTCCTGGACTTTGGCCCGGCCGAGGTCGAAGACCGTCAACTGATTGCCGGTTTCGACGAGCCTCGTCCCGATGGCGCCGCCCATGGCTCCGGCACCGATCAACGCAACCCTGTTCGTCATTCTCGCAGTCCTCCCAGTTGGGCAGCGATCGCCTCGACGACCGCCTCGAGCGGCTGGTCGATATCGACGCTGATGGCATTTTCGTCCGGTCCCGGCGGCTCGAGCGCCGCGAACTGGCTGGCGAGCAGCGCCGCTGGCATGAAATGGCCCTGCCGCTCCTTCACCCGCCTCTCGATCACCTCGACCGTTCCGGCGAGATGGATGAAGGTGACCGGCCCGCCGGCTGTATTTTCAATATGTTGCCGGTAGGCGCGCTTCAGCGCCGAACAGCCGATGATCGTGGGGCCCGTTCCGGCGGCAAGCGCCTCGCCGACACGGGTCAGCCATGGCCAGCGGTCCTCGTCCTGAAGCGGGATGCCCTGGCTCATCTTGGCGATGTTTGCCGCCGGATGCAGGTCGTCGCCGTCGAAATAGACGGCGCCGAGGCGCGTGGCGAGTGCGGCGCCGACCGAGGACTTGCCACAGCCGGCGACTCCCATCAGCACCATGCGCTGCGGGATATCAGAGAGATGCGGTGATGCCGCCGTCGACATAGAGCACGTGTCCGTTCACGAAAGAGGAAGCATCCGAGGCGAGGAAGATGCAGGCGCCGACCAGCTCCTCCACCTTGCCCCAGCGGCCAGCGGGCGTACGCTTTTCGAGCCAGGCCGAGAAGTCCGGATCGGCGACCAGGGCGGCGTTGAGCGGCGTATCGAAATAGCCCGGCGCGATCGCATTGCACTGCAGGCCGTATTTCGCCCAGTCGGTCGCCATGCCCTTGGTGAGATTGCCGACCGCGCCCTTGGTGGCGGTGTAGGGGGCGATGCTCGGGCGGGCAAGGGCAGTCTGGACGCTGGCGATGTTGATGATCTTGCCGGCGCCTCGCTTGATCATGTGCCGCGCCACCGCCTGGCCGACATTGAAAACTGTTGAAATATTGGTCCTGAGCAGCTTCTCGAAGGCGTCGGCGGGGAAATCCTCGAGCGGCGTGCGGTGCTGCATGCCGGCGTTGTTGACGAGGACGTCGATCGGCCCGACCTCGGCCTCGAAACCGTCGACGGCACTTCGCGCGGCTCCGTGGTCGGTGGCGTCGAAGGCGAGTTTTTTAGCGCCGGCAATGCAGGCGGTGGCTTCGGCGAGCTTTGTCTCATCCCGCCCGTTGAGGACGACTTCTGCCCCCGCAGCGGCGAGGCCGCGGGCGAGCGCAAAGCCGATGCCCTGCGAAGAGCCGGTGACAAGCGCCCGCCGGCCTTTCAGATCGAACATTTCAAGGGCCATTTTTCCTCCCGCATTTCGTCTCGACAACTCGAATTCATCTGTTTATGTTATCGATAACATTCAATGTCAAGGGACGGAGTTTCTGAATTGAACAAGCCGCATATTCTCCAGGTCGGCCCCTATCCGGAGTGGGACGAGGTGCCGCTGAACGACGCCTTCACCGTGCACCGCTATTTCGATGCCGTCGACAAGACGCGCTTCCTGGCCGAGGTCGGGCCGAGCGTGAAGGCGATCGCCACCCGTGGCGAACTCGGCGCAACCCGTGCGATGATCGAGGCCTGCCCGGGGCTCGAAGTGATATCCGTCTATGGCGTCGGCTTCGATGCGGTCGACCTTGCCGCCTGCCGCGAGCGCGGTGTGCGCGTCACCAACACGCCTGACGTGCTCACCAACGACGTCGCCGATCTCGGCGTCGCGATGATGCTCTGCCTGTCGCGCGGAATGATCGGCGCGGAAAGCTGGGTGAAGGACGGCAGCTGGGCGACACAGGGCCTCTATCCGCTGAAGCGTCGCGTCTGGGGCCGGCGCGCCGGCGTGCTCGGCCTCGGCCGGATCGGTTACGAGGTCGCCAAGCGCCTCAAGGGCTTCGACATGGACATTGCCTATTCCGACGTCGAGGCGAAGTCCTACGCATCCGAATGGGAATTTGTCGCCGACCCGGTGGCGCTTGCCGCCCGCTCGGACTTCCTGTTCGTGACGCTCGCCGCCTCGGCCGCGACCCGCCATATCGTCGGCCGAGAGGTAATCGCCGCGCTCGGCCCCGAGGGCATGCTGGTCAATATTTCCCGCGCCTCCAACATCGACGAGGAGGCGCTTGTGGAAGCGCTGGAAAACCGCACGCTCGGTTCGGCGGCGCTCGATGTCTTCGAAGGCGAGCCGGCGCTGAACCCCCGTTTTCTAACCCTCGACAACGTCCTGCTTCAGCCGCACCATGCCTCCGGTACGATCGAGACGCGGAAGGCCATGGGTAAGCTGGTGCGCGACAATCTCGCCGCACATTTCGCCGGCCAGCCGCTGCTGACGCCTGTATTGTAAGGAGCCTCCGATGAAAGCGATCGTCGTTCGCGGCGCAAAGGACCTGCGCATCGAGGAGCGGGCCGTCGAGGCGCCCGGCGCGGGCGAAGTCCAGCTTCGCCTTGCCGTCGGCGGCGTCTGCGGCAGCGACCTGCATTATTACAATCATGGCGGTTTCGGCACCGTGCGGCTGCGCGAGCCGATGATCCTCGGCCACGAGGTCTCGGCTTATGTGGAAGCGCTGGGACCTGGCGTCGACGGTCTGAAGACAGGCCAGCTCGTCGCTGTATCGCCGTCGCGGCCCTGCCGGACCTGCCGCTATTGCCAGGAGGGGCTTCACAACCAGTGCCTCAACATGCGCTTCTACGGCAGCGCCATGCCGTTCCCGCATATCCAGGGCGCCTTCCGCGAGGTGCTTGTCGCCGATGCAATCCAATGCGTGCCAGCCGAAGGCCTGACGCCGGGCGAGGCGGCGCTCGCCGAACCGTTGGCGGTGGCGCTGCATGCGACGCGGCGGGTCGGAGAAGTGCTCGGCAAGCGGGTTCTCGTCACCGGCTGCGGACCGATCGGGGTGCTTGCGATCCTCGCGGCGCGCCGCGCCGGCGCGGCCGAGATCGTCGCCACCGACCTGTCCGACTTCACCCTGGCGCTCGCGAAGAAAGCCGGCGCCGATCGGGTCATCAACATGAAGAGCGAGCCGGATGCGCTCGCTCCCTACGGCGCTGACAAGGGCCGTTTCGATGTCCTTTATGAGTGCTCCGGTGCAGCACCAGCGCTTGCCGCCGGCATCGCCGCGCTTCGCCCGCGCGGCATCATCATCCAGCTCGGGCTCGGCGGCGACATGAGCCTGCCGATGATGGCGATCACCGCCAAGGAGCTCGATCTGCGCGGCTCCTTCCGCTTCCACGAGGAGTTCGCGACCGGCGTCGGGCTGATGCAGAAGGGACTGATCGACGTCAAGCCGCTGATCACCCACACGGTGCCGCTTGCGGACGCAGTCAGCGCCTTCGAACTGGCGAGCGACCGCAGCCAGGCGATGAAGGCGCAGATCGCCTTTTCCTGACGGACGCTTGCCGTCGCCGCGACGGCGAGGCAATCTGCGGGCAACCGGAAGATGCGCCGCCGCCAGATGTCGTGGCACACGATCATAGGGAATGGAGCTTGGCTGATTCCCTCCGCCCTCATACCTGTGCTTGTCACAGGGATCCAGCAGCGCCGCGTCTGCGGCGCGGCTGACTCTTTCAGCCAAGGACTTGGCTGGCTGGCACCTGTGACAAGCACAGGAATGAGGATTGAAGTGAAGCGCCGTACGCTGGCCGACCCAAGTGCTATAGCACTCTGTATCGATGCAACACTCGGCTGCGAGGAAACCGCAGGCGAAAATCGGGAGGAAAATCGGAATGTCGTTCTTCGAGGCGGTCGACCCCAGCTTCAAGTCCTTTGTCATGGGCAATGCCCCTCTCAAGCAGATCGCGACAGGCTTCGACTGGGTCGAAGGGCCGGTCTGGTTCGGCGACGCCGGCTGCCTGCTCTTCTCCGACATCCCCAATAACCGCATCCTCCGCTTTTTGCCGGGGGTCGGCATCTCGACGTTCCGCAGCCCCTCGAACTATGCCAACGGCCATACGCGCGACCGCGAGGGGCGGCTCGTCAGCTGCGAGCACGGCACGCGGCGCGTGACGCGGACGGAGCTCGACGGATCGATCACGGTCATTGCCGACAGCTACCAGGGCAAGCGGTTGAATTCGCCCAATGATGTCGTGGTGACGTCGGACGGTTCGATCTGGTTCACCGATCCGCATTACGGGATCATGACCGACTACGAGGGCTTCCGCGCCGAGCAGGAACTGCCTTGCCAGGTTTACCGGGTGCGCCCATCCGGTTCGATCGAGGCGGTCCTGACGGATTTCAACTGCCCGAACGGCCTCGCCTTCAGCCCGGACGAGACCCGGCTCTACGTCGCCGACACGGGCCGCATGTTCTCCTCGGACCCGCAGCATATCCGCGCCTTCGACGTCGGCGCCGATGGCGCGCTTTCGGGCGGCGAGGTGTTCCACGCGATCACGCCCGGCGCCGCAGACGGGATTCGCGTCGACAGCGACGGGAACCTCTGGTCCTCGGCCGGCGACGGCGTGCATTGCATCGCCTCGGACGGACATCTGATGGGCAAGATCCTCGTGCCGGAACGGGTCTCGAACATCTGCTTCGGCGGCCGCGCCAAGCATCAGCTGTTCATCACGGCGACGACCAGCGTCTATACGATCGCGCTCAACCGCAAAGGCGTGCAGCATCCCTGATACGGGACGCTGCCCGCGCCCGTCAGGTCGAACTCCCCGCCGTCCAGCGGTGCCATTCGGCCTCGCTGCCGTGGAAGACATTGAGGTCGATGCGGCCGTCGACGCCGTGCGACAGGCCGGAGCCGGAATATTGCCAGAACAGCCACTTGCGGCCCGGATAGACCTTCGACGGATGGGCGGCGACAGAGCGCAGCCAGAAGGGATGGTTGGGGAACGCGTTCCTCAGATTGTCGCGATAGAAATCCGGCGCGGTGTAGATGACCGGGCGCTGGCCGTAATGCCGCTCCAACTTGTCCATGAAGACCTGCATCTTCTCCCGCACCCGCTCGGGTGAAAGGCGCCGCTTGCAGCTCGATTCGCCGTTGTATTCGACGTCGATGACCGGCGGCAGGGCATTGGCCTCGCGCGGCACGTTGCGGATGAACCAGTCGGCCTGTTCGCCGGCCGTCCGGCACCAGTAGAAGAAATGGTAGGCGCCGCGCTTGATCCCGGCTTGCTCGGCCCGGCGCCAGTTTTTCTTGAACATCGGGTCGAGATGGTCGCCGCCGTCGGTCGCCTTGATATAGGCGAAGTTCGCGCCTTGAGTCCGGAGCTTCTCCCAGTCGATATTCCCCTGCCAGCGCGACACGTCGACGCCGTGCACGGCCATCTTCCTCGGCGACCGCTTGCCAAAATTGATCGGCTTGGCGTCGCGGAAACGATGGCTGTAGACGCGCGACCGGGTGCGCGGCGCCTCCTCCATGGCGGGATTGTCGGGAACGACCATTGCGATTGGCCGCTCCATCGGAACGGGCATGCCGGCTTCGCTCTCCATCGTCGTGAAGGCTTCCGGCTGCGGCACCTGGCCGGCCCAGGCGAGCTCTTCCGGCGGCTCGCTTGCCGCTTCGGCCAGGCCGACATCGCCGGACGGAACCGGGCCGGGCACCGAAACCACAGGCGCGGCAGGCGGAGCGACCGAACTCGTCACTTCCCGCGACGGCCGTGGCGACAAGACCGTTTCCGGACCGGAACTGGAAGCGCAGCCCGAAAGAACAAGGCAGGTGAGGACAATTGCTGGCGCAGCCGACAAATGCATTGGAGACCCGTACGCAGAACATTGTCGACGGCGGGAGCATGGTGCCGTCGCGACTGATCGGAAGTGCTAACGGGAAATTACCAACAAAGATTGAATCCGAACTTAACGGGGCGGTTCAAAGCGCGCCTCTATATTCGGCAGTGAACATCCAACGCTCGATACATGACGTTCACTCCCGCTTCGGGTGGAGAGCCGAAATTCATTGGGATGGCACTGAATGACCGCTGAATGCCACAATGCGGAAGTCGGCGCGGGCACGATCGTGACAACGCAGAGACGGTGACCCGCGGCCGTTCAGGGTAGCATGCAACAAACGGCGAAAATCGCGATCACCTTTGCGATAGACAACATCGCCCGATCTTATTCGCTGCTCCGCGTGCGTGTTGGTCACTGGGTTCGGGTAAATCTTGCACCTCGTCCCGATCAGCAACTCGTTCAACCATGTTGAGGAACGCGATCCTCACCCTCTCGTCGCCGATTCGATGAAAGGACCTGTTGAGTGTAATGCCCATTGGGCTAGTGACAAACTGGGCCAACGCTCGACCCGGCTGGCGATCTGGGGTGCTCCTGTCATCTTCTGCGAGAGCTACTTCGAAGAAGTATGACAGCGGGGCATCGAGAGCATGGGCAATTGCCTGAAGTCGACCTGCGCCGACCTTGCTGCGGACCGTTTTCGTATTTCTGTATCTGTTGATATGTCACGCTAACGGCCATCGCGAGCGCGCTCTGTGTCATGCCCGTCAAGAGACGCCGCGCTCGGATTCTTCGGCCAACTTGAAGATCAATCGGGTCTGGTTTTCTGTTCTCCAGTGGACGGCTGAGCAATCAGTTCTCCCTGCAAGGTGAATTGGATGCGCTGCGCACGTCGCCTCAACGAAGCTGGCTTCAGCTCGCCGGGAAACGGAGTTAGGAGTGTAGCCACTCAACGGCGGTCTCTCTTAGAGCAAAAGAATTGGTGGCGCGTCAGACCTTTGACCGCCTCAGCATGCTGCCGGCACCAGACTAAAGTCCCTTTGAGGTCAGGTAGGGCAGGGGGAGTTGTGCGATGCTGCGTGGCAGTTGCTCGGTCGGGGCTGCTGCAACGGAAGGACTGGTCGTCCGCCCTACTGAAGACAGGCAGGCGAGAGCGGCAGTGCACGTGGAGCAGATCCAGGTCAACAAGCGCCTTGCATCCGGCGCCAACAGGAGGAGTGCTCGCGACACGAAGCAGAGAGCGGAGGCGAGAATTGCGGTCGATACTGGCGACGGCTGTACTTGGACTGATCGCGATCTTGGGCGGCTGGGCGCACGATGAAGCCGCCCGTGCTGCTGATCAGCGGGCGCTTTGCTTGTGTGAATACTCGAGGACCAGCAGAAACGAAACCTGACGATCGCCATTCGGCGCCAACGGCGGAGGCTGCGGTTCCTCGCAGCTCTCGCTTTTCCGTAATTCTTCTGGTGGTAGACATCGCAGCGGCGGAGTGGGCTTCGCCTTGGCGGTTACCGTCGCTTCAGGTCACCTGCAGATTAATTAAGCCAAGAATAATCCGATCATAGTCGCCGCGAAAATAGCGATCACCGCAGTAAGCGCGATTGACAACATGGTCCGCTGGTCAGAACTCATTCCAGTTGCTCCGTGGTCGATGATAGCAAAAGAGCAGTGCGAATCAGTTCGCTGTCATTGCTCCTCTGGCAAAGGGATGATGACTTTTGACTTGCTCTTTGTCGGCTTTTCGCCGGGCACATGCGACATGGTCTTCGTTCTGCTCTGCAATTCGTCATCTTTGACCGTGGTCTTGGTCTGCGACTTGCTGAATGTGCCTTGGTCTATGGCTTGTGCCTTTGCCTTTCCTTGCAATTGGTTTGGGTTCTCCTTTACCGTCGTCCGGCTTTTCGCCTTTCCGTCCGCCGAAGCGGCGCTTCCACCTACGCCGATGGATGAGGTGGTGCCGTTATCGGTATTGCATGTGCCGGCCGTGCCGACCGTACTTGCCGAAGTTCCGCCGGCTGCAGCGCTCCCGCCAGATCCTACGGTCGCAGCCGTGTTGCATTCTTGAGCATGGACCGGCATTGCTGTGGTGACCCCAACAACGACGCAAATTCTAAACAGAGTTCTCCCAAGCATGGCAGCGCCTCTCACTTCTTCGGCTTGATGATTGCGCAGGTCCCGTCCGACCTGCGCGTTACGGTCGTCCCATCCGGGCGAGTAACGCTTGCAGTGGCATAGCTCTCTCCAGTGGACGATCCTGCTGTCACCGACGACCCGGCGCTGCTGGCTGATCCACCACTTGCCGTGCTTCCGCCGACCGTCGTGGATGAAGATACGCTGCCCGATCCGGCAGTAACCGAAGTTGAAACGCCACCGTCTGATGATTTCTGCTCGATAACCGTGCAGGTCGAACCATCGTCCAGCTTGATTTCTTCCGCCATCACGGCACCTAGTGCGATGATGGCCATTACGCCCATTGCTGCGAGTAGGTTGATTGCTGATGAACCGGAGGTCATTGGCCTCCTCCTGTCACAAAAGGCGCTGGCTCGGAAAACTATCCAAGCCAGCAGATTTAAAGTTAGCAGGACGGCCGCTTACCCTTCGAACCATCCTTCTTGGCGAGACCGGGAGGACAATCCTTGTTGCTCTCATTGTCCTGGGCGGAATCCCTGGCACTGTTGTCGTCGCCCGTTACGCTACCTGTCGTTTCGCCCGACGTTGAGCCACCGGTACCCGTCGTCGAATTCGCACCGCCCGTTCCGGCGGCGGAACCGCCAGTTCCGACCGAGCTGCTGGTGGACCCGCCACCTGCCGAGGAACCGCCAGTACCAAGCGTGGAAGCCGAGCCGGCGTTACCTGAACCTGCCGCGGATCCGGCCGTACCGACAGAACTGCTTGATGTGCCGCCACCCGCCGAAGAACCACCCGTTCCGAGCGTTGATGCGGAGCCGGATTGGCAATTGGTGGTGTTCGGGTCGCAATTGCCGCCCGCAGAGCTACCGCCCGTTCCGACGGTGCTGCTCGAGGTGCCACCGCCCGCGCTGGTGCCGCCCGTTCCGACCGTACTACTCGACTGTGCGTAGGCGCCCAGAGTGGTGCCTGCAAGAAGGCCCGCTGCGAGGGCTGCCCTTATGAAATACCGCATTCGGAGTTCCTTTCCTCACGTTGAGAGACTTGAGGCTGCAACCTGCCCTTCAAACTCGAACGATCACAACCTGTTCCGGCATAGGACTTCGGACCCTGCAGGCACCCCGCCAGAGGTCCGGTCGCCCATTAGTCTTTGGTCTGAAGGAGTGATGGGGAAGCGTGCTGTATTAGCGGCGCGATCGCCCGCAGACGGTCTCGCGGCCCCGGTCGGGATCTTGATCTTTCCGTTCATCCCGGTGGGATAGAAGCCGCCCTTGGAACCTCGCCCGGCCCGCCAGCCGACCCAGACGTATTGGCACGAGCGAACACGCCGCCGAGTGGTTTCGGGTCTCACGCATGGATACGACGATTTCGTCGAGCTTGGCGTGGATGGCGAAGTGTCGCGATAGCCTTGAATCAAGACGACGCTCGTGATCACGATTGCCACGACCGACAGCGCATAGGTGATGACGTTGGTGAGGCCGAACGGCACCAGCTCGGTGCTGGCAATCATCGCCGCGATCACGAAATGGAAGCCGGAGGGCGAGAAAGAAAATCAGCGATGCGAAAAAGTACCTGATTCACTAACAGTTCTCCGTATGTTGGTAATGCACATCTGGTTCGGAGTCCTTCCTTTTGTGGCAGCACCGCCACAAATCGTGGTGTATACTTCCAGACATCAGCGGCAAGCGGTCAAGAGCGCCGCTTAAAAGCTTGAAGAAGGGACGTTGCGCTTTCGCCTCAGTTGAGGGAGTCGCGTCATGTATCCTGCCAGCCAAGTAACTTGTGAATCTCCTCTTGGGCCGGACGACCTCTGTCTGCTGCAGAGAGTTTTCGACTGCGAATTGGAGCTTCGAAAGCTCCGGGCCGACAGCGAAGAAGCGGAAATACTCGCGCAAAGGCTGATCGACCTGTTCCAGTCGGGCATAAGGAGGGAGGAAGCCCTGCGAGACGTGGTCGCAAATAGGTAGTTGGAAAACTGCCGATCGGCGGGGGCATGGTTCGAGCGGCGTTGTCCTCACGGACTTCCGGCGGCGCCTTTTTCGGTCAGCAATCGCAAGACTTCAATTTGAATGCTTGCGCAAATCTCCCTGTTTCTGCCACCAGCTCCGGTGCTTCGGCGTTTGCCTGCTCAGTTGCACCGACGATGGAGACCGAGGTCGAGCTTGTTGAGCAGGTCGTCTCCGACTGGTGCGAAGTGCACCAGGTCGACCCGAAAAGCCACACGGCGGTGATGGAGGGCTTGAGGGTTCTGTATTTGATGCGAGAGTTGGATATGAAGAACAGAAGGCAGCTTCTGAAAGCGCTACTCGACAGCGACGAAGGGCTTAGTCCCGAAGCCTAGTATGTATCTAAGGCTTAATCGACAAGCCTGCCGCGCCTGTTAAGATGAACCCACAGCAAAAATCACTTCCCGTCTCGACTGATGAGCTCGCTGGTCCCCCGTAAACGATCGGGCTCATCTTTTCTCCACGAAATTTCGAGGGGGCGATCCGATTGGGGGCGTTTGCGTGTGAATGCACGAATGGTAAGAGCGTTCTCGAGGAAACCGCCTGACCCACCTACGCCCGGCTCCGTGCCGGGACGCGTCGATTCATACCTGGCGACGCTTGTCGACAGACCACCTTCCGGGGCCGGACTGGACCTTTGAGGTGAAGTGGGACGGGTACAGGCTAGCCGTTCAGTCCGGCCAGGTACGGATCATGACGCGGGGCGGCTATGACTGGACCGATCGCTTCCCAGCTATCGCAGCCGAGGCGCGGCTTCTTGGGCTGAAGACCGCCATCCTCGACGGCGAGGCGGTCGTGCTCGACGAGCACGGCCGCTCCGACTTCGGCATGCTGCAGCGTGTCCTCGGCTCGCACGCGAGCGCGGCCTCGAGGGGATCGTCCCCAACCGCCGTGACAAGCCCTATCACTCCGGCCGTCGGCCCGACTGGCAGAAGATCACGTGCGTGCGCAGCGACAGCTTCGTGATCGTTGGGTTCGAGCCGTCTACCGTACCTGGCGCGATCGGGCGGCCGCTGCTGGCGGCAAGGAGGAGGGGTGGGCTTGTCTATGTCGGCGGCTGCGCAACCGGCTGGACATGCGCGGAGTCGGCCAAGCTGCGCGAATTGCTCGAGGCAATCCGGACGGATTCGCCGGCGGTGAACCTGAAGAAGAAGAAGAGGGCCGTCTTTGTGGAGCCTGTGCTGGTCGCCAACAGCGTTCATTGCGGCCGTCGCAAAACCGTCTATTCTGCGACGTTGCAAAAGTCAGGCAAACAAGGGTCGCTGCAATCGGGAACTTCGCGACCAAAGAGAACCACAGTATGGAAACGATTATCGAGATTGGGACCATAAAAGATATCGAGTCGTGGGCGGAGCTTCGCGTTGCGCTGTGGCCGCATCACTCGCTCGAAGATCATCGAGCTGAGTTGAGCCGGGCGTTTCTTTCAGAAAGTGGAGAAGCCGTCGCGTTCATCGCTCGAAATGCTGAGAATGAAGCTGTCGGGCTTGCTGAGGCCACTTTGCGACATGATTATGTGAATGGATGCAGCAGCTCGCCCGTTCTATTCCTCGAAGGAATTTATGTTCGGCCCGTTGACAGGCGAAAGGGTATCGCACGATTGCTTTGCAATGCCGTTGCCGATTGGGGAAAGCCGTTTGGGTGTGTCGAGTTTGGCTCTGACGCGCTGCTTGAGAATTCAGCCAGCCATGCGCTCCATGCCGCTTTAGGATTTGAGGAGACAGAGCGCGTCGTGTTCTTCCGAAAGCCACTTTAGGCCGGTGTTGCCCTTCCACAAGGATGGTTCGCCGCACAGATCCTAAATTTCGCGACAAAATCGCGGAGCTGATTTTTCAGTAAAATTCTGTCGCAAGAATACCCTTGCAAAAGTTGGAATCTCGCGACGGACTTTTGCGACAGGTTCGATGACCGGAACGTGCCGACTGCCTCCATGTCCCTGCACCGCCATCATAAACTCACGGTTGACTGAGAGGTCACCTAAGCTCCTAATTTCAGCTATGGGCTCCAAAGCTCGCTCGCCTCTGGGGAACACGTAGTCTCTCATCTGCTGCTGACGCAACCGTCCGCATTCACAGCCGCTTGGCCATCCAAAGGTGCGGCTGGCCCTCGTCCTCGTAATCGACATCGCTGATCTGCGTATAGCCCTGCTTGGCGTATAGATCGTGCGCGTATTCCTGGGCATGCAACTTCACCAGTTTAGCTCCGGCCTCGCGCGCGGCCTCGTCGCTCACGGCAATGATCACACTCGCCAAACCCCGGCGGCGAAACGCCGGCATCACGGCTACGCGGCCCAGCAGGTACGTCTCCCCTGCCGTCACGCCCTCATCGAACGTGCATGGGGGCGACTGAGGGCTCTCGGGCGCGAGTGCGCGCTGAACTAGCTCGGGAAACAGGCGTGAGCACCCGGCCAGCTCGCCATGGATATAAAGCGTCACGTGCACGCAGGAAGGGTGGTCGTCGATGCCGTCGAACTCATTCTCATAGCCCTGCTCTTCTATGAAGACAGTGCGCCGCACCGCAAAGGCGTCGTCACGCACGTTGGTCTTGATCTGCGGAGACATGGAGGCCCTTCATCCGTCGGTTCGCTTGCGCGCCATCATATCGGCAGGCAAACCATGTCACCCATATTTCCTGATTGTATCGTTTCGGCGCGCCCTAGTCAGTTCGTGGTTCGTCCGCTGTTGGCGCATCTGGGCCGCTGAACGCGACACCTGGAAGATGCCTAGGGCTCGTCCTCGTCCCCTGGCGTAAGGGTCGATTTTACGTGTTGCCTTTGGATGTCCTACAGTCTGTGATGCCGAACGAGCTCGTTCGGCCGCATAAGGTATTGGTCGCTTCAACGACATTCCTATGGCATTGTGTATAGGCTATGGTTCCCGGCATGGTGGAGCCGCTGTATGCCTTCGGTGACTTCGTGCTTGATCCCGGCCGCTCTCTGCTGCAGCGGAACGGCAAGGCCGTCGTTGTTGGTCACCGCGGCCTTGCGCTCCTTCAGGCGCTGCTGGAGGCCCGAGGAAAGGTCCTGTCGAAGGCCGACCTGATAGAGCGATGCTGGCCGAATACGGTCGTCGAAGAAAGCAATCTTACCGTTCAGATCGCGGCCTTGCGCAAGGTGCTCGGCACGGCTCCTGATGGCCGGGAATGGATCGCGACCATACCGCGCACTGGCTATCGCTTTGCGATCGCATCCGCGGGCGAAGGAGGCATGGCAGTGATGCCGGTAAGGCCAACACTCGCGGTTCTACCCTTCACCAATCTCGAGGGTAGTCCTGACCAGGGTTACTTCGCAGACGGCGTGGTGAACGACCTCATTACGGCGTTGAGCCGCTTCAAGAGCTTCGCAGTGGTCGCCCGACATTGCTCGTTCGGATACAATGGAAGTCTCCCGGACGTGCGCTTGGTCGCGAAAGAACTCGGGGTGGGCTATTTGCTCGAAGGCAGCGTAAGACGGTCGGGAGATCGATTGAGGATTGCGACGCAACTCGTCGACGGCGGCAGTGGGATACACCTCTGGGCGCAGAGTTTCGATGGCCTGGTCGGCGACCTTTTTGATTTCCAGGACCGGATCACCGAAAGCGTCGCGACGTTGATCGAACCGCATATCCAGACGGCAGAGATCGAGCGGTCGCGTCTGGCTCGGTCGGGAAGCATCGCGACCTACGACATCTATCTGCGAGCTCTGGCAAAGATCTCGACAGAGTGCGAAACCGACAACGCCGAGGCGTACGCGCTCCTCATGAAAGGCCTGGAGGCGGAGCCTGACAATGCCCTTTTGCTCGCGCATGCGGCCTGGGCCCTCGAACATCGTCACACGATGGGCTGGGCACCGCTCGGCAGGGACGACGTGGGAGATTGTGCGGCGCTCGCGCGCCGCGGCCTCGAACATGCAGCGGGAGACGCGATGGTGATGGCGCATTGCGGTGTCGCGTTGCTCCAGACAGCAAAGGACTACGACTGGGCTGTGGCGGTTCTGCAATCTGCGGCAGAAGCCAACCCAAACAATCTGATGGTCCTGGTCAGGGCCGGCCTTGCGCATCTTCATTGTGGGAGCCTTGATGAGGCGCTCGCCCACTTCCATCGGGCCAACCGTTTGAGTCCCGGCGATCGGGGCGCCCATTTTTCGCTTTGCGGGATCGCGGACGTGCACCTGATCCGCGGCGAATACGCCGAAGCTAAATCCTGGGCTGCTCGCGCACTCGCAAGCAATCCCAACTTTGACCCGACCCTATGGGTGCTGATCGCTGCCAATGCCCATCTCGGCCGCATAGAGGAAGCGCATAGCTATCTGCGTGCGCTCAAGCGCATTACTCCGGCAGTTACAATCGCCCGCATCGAGGCCGGACAGCCTGCCAAGGACCCGACGAGGATGGCTGCCTTGCTCGAAGGGCTGCGGAAGGCGGGCCTCGAGGAAGGCTGACGATTTAGAAGATTTCGGAATTTTTCGAAGGGAGATTTAGGACAGAAAGAGCCTTGTTGATCGAGCCTGCTCTCACACCGCACAGAGGACGGAGCAGATGCTTACCACTTTGACGATCCTTTCCCGAGACCAAGGCAACATCCATATCCCGTCTCGCGACCAGTATCGCGAGCAAGCTGAACCGTTAAATGAAGGCGTCGTGGAACCGACCAACGGCCGATGGAAGCTTCGGAATATCGCCAGGACTATCGTGAGCCTTCCCAGCCGACTTCTACTCGGCGGCTCCTCACGTGCGTGTCCCTAAAAGTCTCGGCCCAGAACGCGTGACAGGCTTGGCCGAAAATCGTGGCGACAGAGGTCACCTCTCGAGCTCTTCTGATGCTCCTGCGCACCACCGTGCAGTTGGTAGGCGCTCAGGTCATCGGGTGTCGCCGGATCTGGTGATCGCTTGAGAAACCCGGCGACATTCTTGATCGCCCGATTATGGGCTTGCTGGGCTTTGTCGCCCAGTCCACGGATGCGTATGTCTTCGATCATCCGCTCGCGTAGCGGGGAGGTCCTATCCTCCGTCATGCAACCTCCTGTCTGAGATTGAGAACACCCCAATCGTCAGCCAGGACCGCAAAACCCGCAAATGCACGGCGTTCAGTTCATTGCTGCACCCTCACCACGGGCGCCAGATGGCGGCGCTTCTCTTCGAAGCGCCGCCATTAAGTACTACAGCTCGACCTGCTCAGAGATGGCCATGTGCGCCGCCTTCGTCCGTCTCATCGAGTGCGTGCCGTAGCGCTTCGGATCAAGCCCGATGCTCGACACCCAACTTTCGACGACCCTGCTATATTGCCGCGTCGACAGATGCGGCAGTGCGCAGGCCCAAATCTCGGTAAAGAAACTCACTCCCGAAGGGCCACCGACTTCATTGATTTTCCCGCGGTGACCGAAGACGTCGGCGGTGGCTGGTCAACCAACGCGCTTTGTGTCTGACATCCGTTGCCTTTTCGGAGTATCGTCTTCCAATTGAGGGATCCGCATGCCGGAATCAACCGTCTCAGTTTTCCGGTTCGGCAGCTTTACGCTGGACCTGGCCCAAGGCACGCTTCGGCGGGGCGCCGACCCTGTCTTCCTGCGGCCCAAAGCCTATACGATCCTTGCCCATCTTGCGGAAAATTCAGGACGCGTGGTTCCGAAATCCGAGCTAATGGACGCAGCCTGGCCGGGGATCTATGTTACGGAGGATTCGCTGACCCAGTCGATCAGGGAAATCCGCAAGACGCTCGGGGAAAGCATGATCCGGACAGTGTCGAAACGCGGCTACATGCTCGCGGTCGGCACGGAGGAGATGCCGGACCTGTCACGCCAGCCGATCGTCGCCGTACTACGCTTTCGAAATGACAGCGGAAATCCGACGGACGACGCGCTCGTCGATGGTTTTGCGGAGGACATCATATACGGTCTCGCACGCTTCGGTACCTTCACGGTGCTGGCGCGCAATTCGAGTTTTTCCTTTGCTTCCTACGTCGCTCCGGAATGGCAGCAGATCCGCGCGCGCATTGGCGCTGATTATGTGGTCGAGGGCTCGGTCAATCGACATGGCGACCGCATCGCCGCCGCTGTCAGTCTCGCCGATGCGTCCAACGGAACCCAGCTCTGGGGCGAACGCTACGTGACCGAAGGGACCGGCCTCTTTATTGCCGAAAGCGATATCGTCGAAGCGATCGTCGGCCGCTTGGTGGCGCGCGTCGACAATGCCGGGCTGCAGCAGGCCATTCGGAAGCCCGTCACGAGCCTTGCCGCCTATGAACTGGTGCTTCGTGGCTTTGCCTTGCTACGCGATCCGGCTCAGAGCGATTTCCAGGGGGCGGAAACCCTTTTCCTCGCAGCCTTGGAAAAGGACCCGAATTACGGCCTCGGCCTTGCCTACCTGGCGCTGTCGCGGATCGTCATCGCCGAGTTCGGGCGCGCCAGCCCGGTAGTGCTGGCAGAGGCGCATGATCTCGTCGAGCGCGCCGTGGCGCTCGCGCCGGATCAGTCCCCCTGCCGACGCGTGCAATCCCTGGTGAGACTCTACATGCGGGAACACGAGGCGGCGGAGCGCCACCTCAGGATCGGCTTGACGCTCAATCCGTACGACGCCGACTCGATCGAGCAGATGGGCTATGTGCTGACAATGCGAGGACGTCACGTCGACGCGCTTGGTTGGCTCGACCGGGCGATCCGCATCGATCCGCTGCAGCCGCACTGGTGCCAGTACGACCGCTCGCTCGCGCTCTATCTGATCGGCGAGTATCGGGCGGCAGCGGAGGCGCTCGAAATGGCGACGCGGCCGGCGCCGTGGATATCGACGCGGCTGGCCGCCTGCTATGCCCAGCTCGGCCGGATCGAGGACGCAAGGCGTCAGCTTGCCAGCGCCAGGGAACGCGACCCTTCTTTCTCCCCGCTCGACTACACCAGGAGCGGCATACCCTTCGAGCATCGCGGCGATGCCGAGCATCTGACAGACGGGGTTCTGCTGGCTCTCGGCAGCACCTGAAGCCAGCATCGTCCCGGTAGGTCCGTCGAGCGCCACCGCCGCGTGAGCCAAATCAATCGATCACGACCACCACATAACCTCTCCGGTAGGGTTGATAATAGGCGCTGCCGCACCGCCAGACAGGGGTGCCGTTGACATATGTGAGGGCGCAGCCGGTGGGGAGTGCCGCAACGGTGACGGCCGTGCGGCGGATCACGCGGCGCGTGGTGCGCGGGTGACGCCGGCAACGCTTACCGGCGTCAAGGGGCGCCCAATGCGGGCCTGGGCGCTGCCGACGAAGGAAAAGGCGGGCGAGAGCCCCATCAGATCGGTCAACGCGACCGTAAGGGCGATCGCGATCCCAAACGCGCGGGAGGCGTGAAATTTTGCTCCAGTCATTGAAGGTTCCTTATCCGGGTTGGTCGGGTTGCTTCCGGAAAATGAATTCGCAGGGTTGAGCGCGGATCAGCGAGCGGCCACCTCCCAGCGAACGGCATTGAACGCGACGAGATGGGCGAGGACGAAGAAGCCGTGCAGGCCGGCAGTCATGTAGCCTGCTGCAAGCGTTCCGGTCAGAATGAAAAACTGCCAGAACAGGAGATTGGCGGTGCCGAGCAGCAGGTGCACCGCTGCCCCGACGACGTGCAAACTGCTCCCCGCTCGCCACAGCATCACCCCGAGTATGAAGGCAAGACCATGGGCTTCGATGAAACCTATTGCGGCACCGGGCACCCCGTTCAGGAGCAGCGCTTCCGGCCCTCTTGCAAGAAAGGAGCCCGCAATGTCGACCGTCATGCCGCCGGTCGAAGCAATGAGCAGGAAGGCTGCGTCAAAGCGCAGGAGAAAATTTCTGTAGGCAAGCATGTTGATGTTCCTTCGAAGTGCGTTTCACTCAATAGGCCGAGATCGGCATGGGCTGGGCCGGCGGCTTGATGGCCAGTTCATGCAATTTTTGCGAGCTTGGCTCTGGCGCCTTGATCCGGAACCAAGCGACATAAAGCGTCGGCAGGAAGACCAGCGTGAGCAGCGTCGCCACCACCAAGCCGCCCATGACCGCGTAGGCCATCGGACCCCAGAACACCGTCGGCGCAATTGGGATCATGCCGAGAATCGCCGCGGCGGCAGTCAGCAGGATGGGCCGCAGGCGGTGTTCCGTGGCGCTGATCACCGCCGACCAAGGCTCCTCACCGTCGGCGACGTGCTGGTCGATCTGGGCGATCAGGATCACGGAGTTGCGGATCACCATGCCGACCAAGCTCATTACGCCAAGGATCGCGACGAACCCCATCGGAGCCCCGGAGAGAAGCAGCGCCGCGGCAACGCCGATGAGGGCGAGTGGTGCCGTCATGAACACGAGGATGAGGCGCTGGAAGCTCTTGAGCTGAACTATCAGCACCGTAGTCATCAGCAGCAGCATCATCGGGAAGACCACGTAGATGCTGGTCTGCGCCCTGGCGCTGTCCTCCATGACGCCGCCGAGCGCAATGTGGTAGCCGTGCGGCAACCGCCCTTCGAAGGCCTTGATATCGGAGTCGAGTGCCTTGACGATGGCAGTCGGGTCACTGCCGGGCGTGACGTCGGCCTGGACCGTGACCGTGGGCACGCGGCCGCGGCGCCAGATCAGTGGCGGCTCCGTCGCATAGGCGAGGGTGGCCACATGGGCGAGCGGGATGCGCCGCCCACCGGAGGCGGTGACGGTCAGGTTGCGGAGCGTGTCGAGCTTCGCCCGTTCCTCCGGCACGGCTCGCGCGACAATATCGATCAGGTGGGCGCTGTCGCGCATTTGCGTGATCGTTGATCCGCTCAGCACCGTGTTGATCGCTTCCGAGAGCTGCTGCGAGCTGATGCCGAGAGCCCGCGCGCGATCCTGGTCGACCCTGACCTTGATCACCTTGGCCGGCTCGTTCCAGTCGTAGTTGATGTTGCGAACATGCGGGTTGGCGCCGATCACCTGGGCAAACTCGTGCGCGTAGCTGCGCGTCGCGTCCATGTCGGGCCCGGATACGCGGAACTTCAGCGGCCAGCCGACGGGCGGGCCCATTTCGAGCGGCGTCACGCGAGACATGACGTCGTCGAAATCTTTCGAAAGCGCCGCCTCCAGCCGAGCGATCACGCCCGGGCGGACTCCGGGCCCCTTAGTCACGACTACGGCCTGGGCGAAGAAGTCGTTCGCAAGTTGGGCGTCGAGAGGCAGATAGAACCGCACCGCGCCCTGACCGACATAGAACGTCCAATGCTCGATGTCTGGATCCTTTTTCAGGATCTCTTCCACACGGCCGACAACCTGGCGCGTCGCATCGACGGAGGCGGTGCGGGGCAGGGTAAGGTCGACCATGACTTCGGGCCTGTCGGACTTTGGGAAGAATTCCTGCGGCACGAAGTTCATCGCCACCACTGCAAGTCCGAAGAGGCCGGCAGTGGCACCGAGCACGGTCCACTTCGCCCGCATGGACTGCTCCAGCACGCGACGGAACCAGCGGAGCATGCGTGAGCTTTCGTGCGCGCCATGTGTCGCGATGCGCTCCGGCAGGATGGCGACGCCGGTAAGCGGCGTAAAGAGCACGGCGACAACCCATGAGACGATCAGCGCGATGCCCACCACGGCGAAGAGCGAGAAGCAGTACTCGCCGGCGCCGCTCTTGGCGAAACCCACCGGAACGAAGCCGGCAATCGTCACCAGAGTGCCTGTCAGCATCGGAAATGCCGTGGATGAATAGGCGTAAGTGGCAGCGGAGACCCGATCGTACCCCTCCTCCATCTTGGAGATCATCATCTCGACAGCGATCATCGCGTCGTCGACGAGAAGACCCAATGCGATGATCAGGGCGCCGAGCGAAATGCGCTGCAGCGAAATACCAAAGTAACCCATCAGCACGAAGGTGATCGCCAACACCAGGGGAATGGCCACCGCCACGACGATGCCCGGTCGCCAGCCAAGGGCGAGGAAGGAAACCGCAAGCACGATCGCCACCGCCTCGGCGAGGCTCCTGGTGAACTCGCCGACAGATTCCTCGACGATGCGCGACTGGTCGGCGGTCAGCGAAAGTTCGACACCGATCGGCAGGTCGCGCCTCAATTCCTCGACCTTTTCCTTCAGGTGTTCGCCGAGCGCGAGCGCGTCGCCACCTGATGTCATCGAGATGGCGATGCCGATCGCCGGCTGTCCGTTGAAGCGGAATAGCGGCTGCGGCGGGTCGGAATAGGTGCGCTTGACTTCAGCGAGGTCTCCGAGACGGAAGTACTTGCCGTCGGTATAGAGATTGATCGCCTTCAGGCTTTCTTCGGAGGTGAACTCGCCGGAGACGCGGATAGCGATGCGTTCGGGTCCGGCGTCGACGGTTCCGCTAGGCTGAAGTGCATTCTGCGCCTGCAGAGCCTGCGAGATAGTGCCTACATCGAGTCCGAGCGCCGCCACCTTCTCCGTCGAGAACTCCAGATAGATCTTCTCGTCCTGCTGGCCGATCAGATCGACCTTGGCGACGTCCGGAACCTGCAGGAAATCGGCCCTGAGGCTGAGCGCCAGGTCTTTCTGCTCACGATGCGACAAGCCGTCCGCGGTCAGTGCATAAATTAGTGAATAAGTGTCGCCGAACTCGTCATTGTAGTTGGGACCCATCGCGCCGGAGGGCAACGTGGACTTTATGTCGTCCATCTTCTTGCGGACTTGGTACCAGAGAGGCTGCACCTCGGCCGCCGGTACCGTGTCCTTGAGGTTGACGAAGACGACGGATTCGCCAGGCTTGGTGTAGCTCTTCACGTAGTCGAGGTTCGGGAGTTCCTCCAGCTTCTTCTCAATGCGGTCGGTGATTTGGTTGACGGTGTCGACGGCGGTGGCACCCGGCCACAGCGTCTTCACCACCATCGTCTTGATGGTAAAGGCCGGGTCTTCTTCCCGCCCCAGGGTCGAATAGGCCCAGAGACCGGCAAGCGCGGCCACCACCATCATGTAGACGACGATGCTTTTGTGGCGCAGTGCCCAGTCGGAAAGGTTGCAACTCGTCATGATATTCCTCCCACGACAAACCACCGGCGCTAGATCGCAGCGAGCGAGCACAAGCGCTCGATCGTCGACGGTTCGACGTGCCTCGGTTTGATTGCATAGGTCTCGATGAAGCGCTCGAAGGCAGTTGCGTCCTGCTTCGCGACGATCGCGATATGGCCGTCCGGCCGCACGAGATAGGCCGTGTTCCTGACTATTCCGACCCGGCATGCCGCGGTGCTCCAGTCGAAACGGTGAAGCGGGATGCCGGCGAGCGAAATCGCTGCGCCGAACGCCGGCTCGACCTCACCATAGACATGGACCTGCCAGTCGAGGGTGGTGAGACATGCATGGTTATCGCCTTGTCCAAATGGCACCCATGGCAGCCGGTCGCCGCCCTGGACAGCACCGGAGCGGCCGGAGCTGAGGGCGCTGTTTCGATAGGTGATGCCGGTCTGAGAGATGAGCGCGAAGAAGGCGCGGGAGCCGATCTTCGTGCGGGTGATCGCCGAGATCACCTTTGCCATTGCGTAGCGCCGCCACAGCCCGAGGAGCCAGGAGCGACCCGATACGAGCTTGAAGGCCTGGTCTGTGCTCTTGATCAGCACGCGGGCGAAGGCGAGGCGCTCGGTCTCGTAGGTGTCGAGCAGTGAAGCGGCGGCGCGACCTTGCAGCACGGCTGCGAGTTTCCAGGCGAGGTTGACGGCGTCGCCAATGCCGGTGTTCATCCCTTGGCCGCCGGCAGGGCTATGGATATGTCCAGCATCTCCGAGCAGAAAGGCACGGCCGACGCGGAACCGCTCCGCGACGCGATGGTGCACGCGATAGGTCGAGAACCAGTTGAGCGCCTTGATTGCAATGCCGGTGTGGCACTCGATTTCCGGACGAATGGCTTCAAAGGTGATGACAGGGTCTCTTTGATGCGCCTCCGGAACCACGCCGATCAACCTGATGCTGCCAGTCTGCCGCACCGGCATGACCAGGGCGAAGCCGTAGCTGCCAAGGCAGACGTCCATGCCGTTCCGCGTCACTTCTCCTTCGCCGGCGACATCGGCGACATAGAAGGACTGGTCGTAGGTGCCGCCGGGAAAGCCGATTCCGAGGGCATGGCGAACGGTGCTGCGCGCGCCGTCGCAGCCGCAGATGTAGCGGGTCTTGAAGGTCCTCTCGACGCCCTCGCGAATAGTCGTGACGGTCACGCCGTCATTCTTTTCCTCGATCGCCACAAGTTCGGTCTGCCGTTCGATGTGGACACCGGCCTCCTCGAGGTGAGCCATAAGCACGCGCTCATGGATGTCCTGCGGCAGCGCGAAGGCATAGGAATAGCGGCTGACGCCTTCGCCGAACCTGCTCAAGGGGATGATGGCGCTTACTTTCCGCGGCGTGCGGGCGGTCAATTGCTCGAGGCGGATGCCGGCCTCGAGCACGTCATCGACGACGCCGATCTGCCGGTGGAATTCGAGCGTCCGAGCCTGCACGGCAAGGGCGCGCGACGTTTCGCCGGGCCCGGCCGACTTGTCGATGACGCGGATGTCGACGCCCAGGCGAGCGAGCCAGAGGGCAAGGGTCAGGCCCGTCGGCCCGGCGCCGACGATCAGGACTTCAGTATCGAGAGCGTTCATTTGCCGTCTCCTTCGATGCGGACTTTCTGCCGGTCCCGCAGCCGGTTAACGCCGGCCGTAACGACAATGTCTCCCTTGGTCAGACCGTCGCTCACAACGACACGGTCGGGCTCGTAATGGGCAACGACTATCGGCTTCAGCGCGACCGTGTCGTCTGCGCCCACAACCCAAACCGCGGGCTCGCCACGCAGATCGAACAGGGCACTTCCGGGAATGGTGACAACCGGATCGCCGGGCCGCTCCACCCGGCCGGCCACGCTGGCGCCGAAGCGCATTGCCTCGGGCGCATTTTGCAGCGCCACTTTGACCTGATAGGTGCGCGTCGCCGCATCCGCCATCGGCGCGACCTCGCGCACGAAACCGAGGACGGCAACGGAAGGATCACTGAGGAGCGAGATTGTGATCCGAGCGCCTGCCCTCTCGGCCGGGTGGGCCGCGAACATCGCCTCGGCGATCGAGAAAACGGCGTCCTTGTTGGTCGGATTGGCAATACGCGCGACCATCTGCCCGACATTGACGACCTGGCCTTCCTCAGCGCCCACGGCGGTGATGATGCCGTCGAAATCGGCCCGGAGTTCGGTATAGGCGAGCTGATCCTTGGCCATGTCGAAGGCGGCAGTCATCGCCTCGAGCTTGGCGACGGTCGAACGCAAGTTCTTTAAGGCAGCATCGTGATTGGCGCGCGTCGTATATCCGTGCTCCAGCAATCTTCTGATGCGAACCTCGCTCGCCCGCGCCTCGACGACGGCGGCCTCGGCCGCCTGCTGATCGGCTTTGGCGCTTCTCAGGCGATTGCGATATTCCTGATCATCGAGCCGTGCGAGCACATCGCCCTTCCTGACTTTCGCCCCGACTTCGACAGTTCGCGACACGAGCTTGCCGGAGAGCCGGAAAGCAAAATCGCTCTCGCGCTGCGGACGGATTTCCCCGACGGCGCTGTTGCGGACGGGCATCGCCCTGGGCTCTACCGTCAGCGTCCTGACGATCCGGACCTCGCGCCCGTCCGAATTGCCCGTCGTGACGACGTTGCCGTCGCTGCTGTTTGCGTTGGACCAACCAACGAAACCGGCCGAGGCAAGGCAAAGCGCAAGGGTAGAGAGGACCAATGAACGGCGGCTTTTGATGCGGCTATTCGGCATATTCGAACCCCCAAGAGAGGCTGTCGCCGGTCATTGCTGTCCGGCGGTACACCCCAAACGATCTGGAAAACTGAGGCGCTCTGCGCACCTCGCGTCATCAGTTATCGCCGGAGGGTAGGACCGAAATCCCGATCGGAATCTGAAAAAAATCTGATGTCTTCATGAATGGCATCAGGAGGGACGGGAATGCCAATAAGCGCGCTGGCAGTGGAGGCAGCGGTTTCGGCAGTTGAACGCATTTAGGTCCGCCACAAGGTGCAGAACGGACGATTGCCAAAAGATAGTTGATCGACCGCAACGGGTCGATCGGTCCGGTTCAGGGTCACGTCGCAGTCGGGTGGACAGCGGAAGTCGGACGACGGGAGCTGAATGGGCATGATGCGCCAAGTTCTGCCTTGAAGCCGCCCTGCACGTGACACGGGGAGGCTTTGGGCGTCCGACGGCTGATTAGGGTAAGGTGACCGCGGCCAACAAATAGCCTTGGCTGTGGAGGTACTCGAAGAACTCGGAAACCGGCACGAGCGCCACAATGAAGAGTGCGTCGCGCACGGTCACTCGTAGCGCTCTGGGCGAAAAGCTCCGTTCCGGGCCCCATTGGAAACCTGAAAAGTCCGGCCAAAACAGCGGCGTGCCACGGGCGTAGTCGTCGAATTCCTTACCAAAGACGCGCGACAGATATGCCGCCTCTCGGTTCGCGGTATACAAGAAAATGAAATACGCCAGAATGGTAAAAAATGCCGTTACCATAATTGAACCGAACACCAGACCAACTCCGAAGATCGCCATCAGAGAAAAGAAGTAAAGGGGGTTGCGGGTGATCGAGTAAGGGCCTTGGGTCACGAGCTCGGCATTCTTTCTTCCGCCCACGTAGAGGATCGACCAGATCCGGCCGATCACCCCAACGATGACTAACAAGGTACCGGCCTGCTCAAGAATACTTTCGAGCAGGCTATAGCCTGGGCGAACGGGGCGACTGATGAGATTGAGGATCACGAAGGCCGTCGCGAGCGCCCAGAGCAGCAGAATTCTCACCTTCTGTCTGAATGGCCGTTCCGGCCGTGTTGCAGAGTGGGTCATTGATCTACTTCCGTGTAAGATTTGAATTTTTTGAGAGGAATTGAGCAGGTAAACGGTCCTTCCTCTAGTCTTCCTTGGAAGATCCGCTTGAGAAGCAGCAGGAAGTCGTCGACGAGGGTGAAGATGATGGGGATGACGATGAGGCTGAGTACCGTGGAGGTCATGAGGCCGCCGATGACGACGATCGCCATCGGTTGACGGAAACTCGCATCGCCCCCGCTAAGGCTCACGGCCACCGGAAACATGCCGCCGCTCATGGCGATCGTCGTCATCACGATTGGGCGGGCTCGCTTATGGCAGGCATCGACGAGGGCGTCGAACCGAGACATGCCGCCGCGCCGCCCCATAATCGCGTATTCGACGAGCAGGATCGAATTCTTCGTCACGACGCCCATCAGCATGAGTAGGCCGATCACCACCGGCATCGAAAAGCTCGTGCCGGTCAGCACCAGAGGCAGCAAGGCACCCCCCAGCGACAGCGGAAGGGCTGTCAGGATCGTCAACGGCTGCAAGAAGTCATGGAAGAGTAACACCAGCACCGCATAGATGCAGAACACGCCGATTCCCATCGCGACGGCGAAGTTGTCGAACAGTTCGGAGCTTCGCTGCAGTTCCCCCTGTTCGACAAGCTTGACACCGTCCGGAAGGTTCTGCAGGGCGGGCAATGCCTGCGCCTCGCGAAAGACCTCACCGAGGATGCGGCCGTTGAGTTCGACCGACAGCGTGACGTTTCGCAAGCGGTCGATGCGGCTGATCTGCGACGGGCTCCCGCCGACGCGGATGTCGGCGACCGAGCCGAGATCGACGCTGCCCCTGACGCCGGCAACATGCAGATTGGCGATGTCGTCGAGTGCCGTCCGGTTTCTGGGATCGAATCGGACGCGGATCGGAAGCTGGCGCTGTGGCAAGTTGAGCTTGGCGAGCGCGGAAGAATAATCTCCGTTCGTTGCCACGCGGACCGCCTCTGAAATCGCTTCTGCCGTGACGCCGAGGGCGGCGGCGCTGTCGAGATCCGGGACGATCTGGATTTCCGGGGCCTGGAGGGAGGCACTGGAGGACACCGCGCCGATGCCCTGGAGGGTACGCAGTTGCTCTTCGAGCGTTGTGGCCGCCCGGTCGAGTGCATTGGAATCGTCGCTCGCGAGCGTGATGTCCAGCGTCGTGCCATTGCCGCCCGTGCCCACCTCGATCCTGGCGCCTGGAACAACGGCAAGCGCCTGCCGAATGTCGTTTTCGATCTCGGCCTGCTTGCGGCTGCGTTGGCCGATCTTCTTTAGGTCGACGACGAGTGCGGCGGTCGCCGTGTCGATTGTCGCCGAGGAAGCGATAAGGTCGCCTGACGAGGCGCTACCGACCGCGGAGAACACGCGTGTGACGTCCGGCAGATCGGAAACGATATCCGCCGCTCGCCGTGTGGTCGCGTCCGTTTGTTGGATCGTACTGCCGGGTTGCAGTGTCAGGGTGACTTGCGTCTGCGCGTCGTCCGACGGAGGCAGGAAACCGGTGCTGAGCATGGGAATCATCGAGAGGGAGAGCCCGAGGAACAAGCAAACGCCGAGAATGGTCAGCTTGCGATGATGCAGGCAGGTTTTGACGACGGTCATGTAGGCACGCATGATCCGGCCATCCTTTGCCTCGACGGGGTGCGCCTTCATGATGTATGCGGCCATCATCGGCGTGAGCAGGCGCGCGACGACCAGTGAGGCGAGAACCGCCACGGCTGCCGTCACGCCGAACTGGCGGAAGATCAGGCCTGGAATGCCGCTCATGAAGGCGGTCGGCAGGAAGACCGCGACGAGCGTCAAGGTCGTGGCGATGACGGCAAGGCCGATTTCATCGGCAGCTTCGAGCGCAGCCTCCTTCGGCGGCTTTCCCATTTGCAGATGGCGCGCGATGTTCTCGATCTCGACGATGGCATCGTCGATGAGGATGCCGACCACGAGCGAGAGCGCGAGCAGCGTGACCGTATTGAGGCTGAAATCCGCCAGATACATTACAAGGAAGGTCGGAATGACCGATAGCGGCAGCGCCACCGCCGAGAGAAAAGTCGCCCGCCAGTCGCGCAGGAAGAGCCAGACCACCACGACCGCGAGAATCGCGCCCTCGTAGAGCATGTGCATCGAGCCAGCATAATTTTCGACAATCGGCCCGACCGTGCTGTAAGCCTTGACGATCTCGACATCGGGATTGGAGGCAGCAAAATCCTGCATGGCCGCGTCGATGGCGGCCGCAGCCCCCGTGTCCGAAAAGCCGTTCGATCGTTTGACCTCGACAGCGATCACGGGTTCGCCATCGAGATAGGCTATCGACGACCGGTCGGCAAAACTGTCCGTCACTGCGCCGATCTCGTCCAGCCGCACCAACACGCCGCTCGGAAGCGGGATCGCGAGCGCCTTCAGTTCCTCGATCGAGGAAACCGCGCCGAGCGTGCGTATCCCCTGCTTGCCGCCGCCGATCTCGGCCCGGCCGCCCGATGTGTCCGACTGCACGGACTTGAGCTGTGTGGAAACTGTCGCCGCGCTGAGGCGGAGCGCGCTCATCATCTGGGGGTCGAGGTCGATGTGCACTTCACGGTCGATGCCGCCGATCCGGCTGACCTCGCCGACGCCGGGTACGGAAAGCAGGGCTTTCGTCATGTCGTTGTCGACGAACCAGGAGAGTTCCGTCTCGTTGAGGCGCGTGGAGCGCACAGCATAGGTGAGGAGAGCGGAGCCCTGCACCGTCGCCTTGGTCACGCCCGGTGCCTGCATCTCGGAAGGCAGGTCGCCGCTCGCGCTGTCGACGGCATCGCGCACCTCGCTCAATGCTTCCTCGCTGCTCTTTCCGAGCTGAAACGAGACATTGATGGTGACGCTCCCGTCCGAGACCTTCGTCGTGATGTGGTCGAGGAGGCTCAGTGAGGCGAGCCTGTCTTCGATCTTGCGCGCGACTTCCGTTTCGAGCTGGGCCGGCGCGGCACCGTCAAGCGAGGCGCTGACCTGAACGGTCGGCAGGTCCATGTCGGGAAAATTCTGCACCGCGAGCCGGTCAAAGGCGAGCAGGCCGCCGACGGTCAGCAGGATGAACAGCAGGATGGCGGGAACCGGATTGCGGATCGACGAGGCGGAAAAGTTCATCGGGCTTCTCCCTCTTCGAGCTGAACGAGCGCGTCACCGACCACGCGGACGAAGGCCTTGTCTGAAAGGAAAGCGCCGCCCGCCATCACGACCTCGGCCGAGCGGTCGAGGCCCGAGAGGATCTCCACTTCGCTACCATTGCGGCGGCCGGTTTCCACACGAACGCGGGAAGCGCGCTTATCTGCGTCCACGGTGAAGACGTAAGAGATGCCGTCACGCAGGATCAGCGCCGTCTCGGGCACGGTTAGCGCCGCCGTGGTGTCAAGTTCGATCTGACCGGTGACGTAAAGGCCGATGGGAGGGCGCGCCTCCTGCGGCAGCGCCACATAGAGGAGTGCCCGTCCGGTATCGGTGCTGACGGTCGGGCCGACGAGCCGAACTGTCCCTTTGACGCGTCGGTCACCGGGACCGACGAACGTAGCGGCCAGGCCTTCCTTGATGCGCGGCAAATAGCGTGCAGACACTTCCGGCTGCCATTCGACGCGCTGTTGGCGGATCATGCGGAACAGTTCCGTGCCGGAGGAGACGACCGCGCCAAGCTGGGCCGAGCGGGATGTGATCAGCCCATCGTCCGCGGCCAGGATGGTTGTCTTGGCAAGCTTGATCTTTTGGCTTTCCAGCGAGGCTTCGGCGGATTCGACACCGGCGATCGCCGTCTGCTCGGCGATCAGGTATTCGTTGATCTTCTCATCCGAAAGCGCGCCGCTTCCCTCCACCTTGCGTGCCCGGCCGGCATTCGCCCTCGCCTTGGCGAGGTCGGCCCTGGCGCTTGCCAGCGCCGCCTCCTGGTAATGCAGTTCAGCGCGCACCGATTCGTCGGCAAGTCGGCCGAGGGGCTGACCTCGAGAGACGACCGATCCGACATCGACAAGGACATCGGTCACACGCAGGCCATCGATCTCCGCAGCGATGACCGCCTCGTGCCATGGTTTCAGCCAGCCGCTGGCCGGTATCGTCTCAGGCCACTGGCGTTCTGCAGGCTTTGCTACGGCGACGGTAAGCGCTGCTGCCTCGGTCTTTTGCGCGAGCACAGGCGCCGCGGCCGAAACGAGCTTCACACCGAGGAAAAGGGCAACAACAAGGGGTTTCGCTCGCATCAGAGCTGATTTCCTTTTGATTTTTTCTGGAGAGTTCCGGAGGCCGCGGCGCTCGTATTCCAGCCGCCGCCGAGTGCTTTGTAGAGTGCGATCCAGTAGCGTACCGAGTCGCGGCGGATCTCGATGAGCGAGAGTTCTGCCGACTGCGCCGACCGCCGGGCGGTCTCACGGTCGAGAAGGCTCGCGCCGCCCGCTTTCCAGTTTGAATCCACGGCGTTGAAATAGGCGCGGTAGTTGCGCGCCGCGACCGTCGCGTCGCCGATGCGCCGTCGCGTGCTGTTGATCCGCACGAGCGCGGCTTCGACTTCGGCGACTGCATCCAGCACGCCTGATTTGTAGGCGGCCACTGCCAGATCGTAGGCGGCTACCGCGCTTGCCACCGCCGCGCGGCGCGAACCGCCGTTGAAGAGCGGGATTGAAAGGGCCGGGCCGAAGGACCAGGGCGCCGAAGTTCCCGTCAGCGAAGAACTGCCGATCGTCACGGAGCCGCCGAGGCTAAGGCTCGGATAGAGATCTGCTTTGGCCGCTCCGACCTCGGCGAGTGAAGCGGCGACCTCGAGTTCCAGCGCGTTGATGTCAGGGCGTTGCCGCAGGGCATCGGCTGGCACGGCCGCGACGCTGAAGGTCTTCGGCGTCGGAATGTCCGACCAGCCTTTCGCCAGAAGATTGCGCACACGAGGCTCGTCGCCGCTGGTAAGGCGGGTGAGTAACTTGATGAGAAGTTCGCACTCGGCGCGCTGCGCAGTGAGTGTCGAGGCTGAGGCCGCAGCGCTCGCCCGGGCCAGTGCAAGGTCGCTGCTCGACGTGAAGCCAGAGGCCGCCGCCGTCTCGGTTGCCCGGATCGTCTCGCGCTGCGAGGCTACTTCGGCAGTATAGGTACGCTCTAGCTGCCGACAGGCACGGTATTGCACATAATAGTCCGCCACCTCGGCGGCGAGCGATACGCGCGCGCCGTGCCAATCGGCGATCCTTTCGTCAACCCTCAACCGTGCTGCCTCGCTTTTCTGCCGCACTTTGCCGAACAGGTCGAGCTCCCAGGCGGCGTCGAGGCTGCCGCTCGTCATCGTGGAGGCCGCAGCTTCGCTGGCACCGTTGCCGCCAGCGCCCGAGCGCGCGAGCGAAGCCGAGCCGCTGAGCCCCGGAAAGAGGTTCGATTGTGCGGACGCCAGCGTGGCACGGGCGCTCTCGATCTCAGCTGCTGCGGCTTCCAGGCCGGGGCTTTTGGCTTGTGCCATTGCGACGAGCGTTGTCAGCGACGGATCGCTGAAGGTCGACCACCAGGACACAAGATCACTGGTCCGGCCGCCATGCGGGAAAGTCGCATGCCAGACATTTGCGATCTCAACGTCGGGTTTCCTGAGATCGGCTACGACCGTGCAGCCTGAGACGACTAGGCAGGCCGCAATGCTGCCGATGTCGACGATTCTACGATGGGCCGCCTTCATTTACTGCACTCACAATCCCTTACTTTCCTGCACGGGATGTAGCGGATCGAATGTGAGGCGGGGTCGAAGATCGATTAAGATAGATTAAGTTTGATGTCGGGCGGTACCGGGCAGAAAGGCACTCCGGGCTCCATAGTTACTCGTGCAATCGTATTATCCGCCGTTGCTCCTGCGGATGCGGCTTAACAACTCTTAACAAGAGGAAACCCAAGCCAACGACAGAATCGATTAGTTCCGCCAGAGATATCTCGAAGAAATCTGGCTGTGAACTATGAAGGTTTGCTACTGCGGTCACCAAGTCGGGCGAACAGGCTTCGAAGCGGAAGCGGCATTCACGGCGGCTGGTGGACGGCTGGCGGACGCTTTGATGTCTCGTCGGAATTGCAGGTAGAGGCTACAGATATGCCTCGACTGCTGGCTATCCTCCTGTTGGCGTTTCTTGCTGGTTGTATGGCGCCGGGCCGTATTCCTTACGGGCCAAAAGCCGCATCGGCAGCCAGTGTCGAGGGGTTTGGCGATATCCGCATTTACGCGGATTCGCGTGGAAGTTTGCCCCAGGGACGTGCTTGGCTTCCTATCCTGAGACACAAGGAAATCAACTACCTCGTATTGTCGGGCGGAGGGGCCGGGGGCGCGTTCAGTGTCGGAGCGCTGAAGGCCTGGTCGGACAAGGGACAACGGCCCGAATTCGACATGGTCAGCGGCGTCAGCACGGGTGCGTTGATTGCACCTTATGCCTTTCTCGGGCCGGCCTACGACAAGGCGCTGGTCGATCTTTATACAAGCGGCGTCGCCCAGGAGTTGGTCGACGTGAGATTTCTGCCCAGGGGGCTGCTGGGCGCAAGTCTCCTCAACCAGGAACCGCTTCGGAAAATGGTCGAACGGTATCTGACGCACGACACACTGGCGAGAATCGCCGTGGAGCATCGCAAAGGACGGCGCTTGCTCGTTTTGACCTCGAACCTCGATTCCCAAAGAGCGGTGATCTGGAACATGGGTGCCATCGCCGACAGCAACCGGCCCGACGCGTTGCAACTCTTCCGGGACATCATCATCGCATCGGCCAGCATCCCGGGCCTCTATCCCGCTGTGCTCATCAAGGCCCAAGCCGGTGGGCGAATGTTTGAGGAGATGCACTCCGACGGAGGCGCAGCCTCCCAGATCCTGACCATCCCGGAGGGGTGGATTGCCAATGCAGAAGAGGACGAATGGCCCAAAGGGCCTAAGTTCAACATGTACATTCTCGTCAACAACGCCCTCATGCCGGAATTCGCCATGACCACAAACAATACGTTGATCGTCATGGCGAGGGCGAGTTCACTCCTCATCAAGGCACAGACACGCAGCGCGCTGCTGGCTACCTACGCCTATGCCCAAAAGACCGGCATTCGGTTTCGGATGGCTTCGATCGATGCGCAGGTTTCCTACGACATGACCGACCCATTCAATACGAATTACATGCGCTCGGTCTACAACTTGGGGTACGCAAGAATGGCAAGCGACAGCCTGTGGAAAGACAGGCCCTCGTTCACCGACACGCCGGCAGCCACACAGATGGCGCAGTGGCGATAGCCGCACCCGTCTTCCCTCACTTAGCAGGGGGCGCTTCCCCGCATTGCCCTGATAAGTATTCAACCGTGTTATGGAAAGGAAAGAGAATATCGATCTCGTTGTTCACGCGACCATCACCCGCATCGTGCCGGCCAACGCCACGGTCGCCGGTCTGTCGACTGCGGCTCGCAGCCTCGTTCGTGGTTCCGGTGCTCGTCCGGAGACTGCCGCACGGCTAGCGGTCTTTCTGTGGAGGCCGAAGGCAGGGACGCCAGGCACGCTGGTCGCCGAACGCGACGATCCGGGTCGCGCTGTGCCGGCCACAGAAATTCCGCCGATCCCGATGCAGGGAGACCAGCGGAATTGCTGTTGTCTGCTGGTCTCCTAGAACTTGTAACCGACGACCAACATCGCTGACGGCTGCACATCGTCCTGAACGATCGGGCTGTCCTTCGCGTCGCCGGTCAGGAAGCCGACACCTGCTTGGCCTCGGATCAGCCAGTTTTCCGTCGCCATGTAGGTCACGGAGGCTTCGAGGTCGACGCGCTTGAGACCCGCGCCTGCATCGTATTGCCGCAAGCCTGACCGTGCGGACTGGGCAGCCGTTACCCCAAAGTAGCTCTCCATATGGTTGTCGTCGGCGAATGTCGCGGAAGCGCCCGCGGAAAGGATAAAGCGATCATGGTGATGGGAGACATTCGCTCCGACTTCACCGAGCAGACCGTTGCTGCCGCCAATCGTTTTGTCGACAGACGCATAAAGTTCCATGGGCCCCAGTTCATACGAGATCTGCGTTCCAACGACAGCGCCGGCGTCGATGTCACCGAGGCCCTTAAGGTGAGGGGAATCGTCTTCATCGCGCCCCCCTCCCATGTCGTAGCCGCCCTTCACCGTGAACTTGAAACCGTTGGACTTGAACACGTCGACGGCCACCCCGCCAGGATCGACGGTGACGCGATCACCGAAGGTTGCGGAGATCATAGGAATGGGGACGAGTTCAAACTCGTCGGATCCTTCGAATTTTGGCGCATAGATGGCTCCGGCGCCGACCATAACGTCCCAGTCCGAAAGCTTCTGGCGTATCCCACCGAAGCGTCCGTTGTCGAAGCTCCCTGACGGTGGAATGGCGGCCGCCCCGCTCTCGTAAAGGTCGGCAGCGCGTGCCTGCAACAGGGGGCAAGCAAACACCGCGAAACCCGCAGCTATGGCGACACGCGGCCGGATTAAAAAGGACTTGGTCAATGACATTCGAACTCGCTCCTGGGGGCTGATCGAGAGAGTGTTCAACGCGGAATGCGTCATACCTCTCGCGGCCGCACTATCCCGGACGACGTCGTTAACTTGGGTTTTCTGATGTTAAGAAATGTTGGCGTGGCGATGCCGCTGGCCCCGCGGGTCCTGCCTAACAGAGCGAAACGCAGATAATGAGTGCAGAACGACACTCATTCGCAACAGTCCGCACAGCTTCCGCGTGAGTGTGCAGACCAGTTGTCTGCACCCGAACAATTGAAGGCCAGCCATCCGTTCAGACAAGCTCGGTCCAATACTCGTCATGGTGTGGCCAGCCGGTGATTTCGGTATCGATGATCGTCGCGCGGCCGACGGAGTGGTGGCGCCTCGCTACGGTCCAGCTTTAGCTTAACATATCAAAATATCTTCACCCGTGACTTTGGGTGTGTTTTGGCGACAATGAAACATCGTGCCTCAACCCAGCTTTCGATCACACCCTTGAAGAGCAACCACATGACAGCTCAACATCTCATCGCGCCAGAGACAGTGCCTCGCATTCTTCTTGTCGAGGACGACGACGAGATCGCTGCGATGGTCATCGAAATGTTGACGGAGAATGGTTTCGAAGCTGCTGCGGTTGGCTCAGCCGCTAACATGGATGCAATCCTGAAGAAGCAGTCCTTCGATCTGGTTGTGCTCGATGGCATGCTGCCGGGAGAAGACGGGTTCAGCATATGCCGGCGGCTGCGGGCCTCGTCGACCATTCCGATCGTGATGCTCACAGCACTTGGCGATGAAATTAATCGCATTGTAGGCATCGAGCTTGGAGCTGACGACTACATTACCAAGCCGTTTCATCCGCGGGAATTGATGGCGCGAATAAAAGGGCTGTTGCGGCGCGCCTCATACGGAGCGATCTCCCCCCCGCAGCAGACAGCCATGCAGTTCGCCGGTTGGCAGATCGATCCGATCCTGCGGCAACTCGTGAATCCGGAGGGCGTGCACGTTTCGATGACGACGGCCGAGTTCGATATTCTCCTCGCATTCTGCCAGAATCCCGGTCGCGTCATGACGCGTGAGCAGCTTCTCCGACTGACCCATGCCGGTGCTGCAGGTCCGGTCGAACGCAGTATAGATGTTCACATCAGCCGAGTTCGCCAGAAAATCGAATTCAATGTTCGGGAGCCGACCCTGATCAAGACGGTCCGGCTCGGCGGCTACGTGTTCACGCCCAAAGTCGAGGCGTACTGATGTTTGCACGCTTTCAAGCTGGGTCGATCCGCCGACAGATTGCGGCCCTGGCTGTCGGCCCCGTCATCTGCCTCGTCATGCTGGGTGTAATTTCCGAATTGCTCTTGCGTGACGATCTGGAGAGTGTTTCGTATGCCAGAACGACGGCCTTGAAGATCGAGACGGTCGTCGATCAGGTTCGAGCGTCCACGTCCGCAGAGCAACGAGCGGCGATTCTAGACGCCACGTCCGGGACAGGGCTTCGGGTCGAACAGGTCTCGGCAGCGGAGCTTTTGAAGCAGGCAGATACGGACATCTCCTTTGAGGATGTCCGCCATCTTGTGAAGAACAATCTGCCAGCCAGCTTCGCAACGGCTTTCCGGGCGAAGACTTCCGCTGGAAAACTACACGATGTGCTGGTCGTCGGGGTCGGTGATGACCGGGCTCTGGCGTTCCTCCCTGCGCCACCGCCTCCGGATGCATGGATCAGCGATCAGCAAGTCAGCATCGTCCTGCAACTGATGGGTCTTGTCCTGCCCGTGGTTCTTCTGTCGCTCTATGCGGCACGGGTGATCGCGGCTCCCCTTCTTGAATTTGCGCAGGCCGCAGAAACCTTGAAGCCCGATGACGGGCCCGACAGGCCTTTCAACGAAGGCGGAGTGGCCGAAATCCGAACCCTAGCGAAATCATTGAATGACATGCGCAGCCGCGTTCGCAGCATGATCGATGACCGCACGCGCATGCTGCGCGCAATAAGCCACGACCTCCGTACACCACTGACGCGACTGCGGCTGCGGGCGGAGCGCTCGACGCAGCCGGAGCTGAAAGCAGCGTTGCTGAACGATATCTCAGCTCTCAGCGACATGATCAACGATACGCTCAGCTATCTCAGCAAGGAGATGGCGGCCGAGAAACCGGTCAATGCCGACCTGCCCAGTCTGTTGACGACTGTTTGTTCCGATTTCTCCGACGTCGGCTTCAATGTGAGATATGTGGGACCGGAGCGCTTTGCCTATCGCTGCAAGCCGAGATCACTGGCACGTGCGATCACCAACCTCGTCGAAAACAGCACCAAGTTCGCTCACGAAATATCGGTGGAGCTTTCGATCCTTGGAAATGGGAGCCTGAGAATATGCGTCATCGATGACGGCCCGGGCCTTCCCGTCAGTTTGCGTACCCGGGTGCTCGAACCTTTCTTCAAGGCCGATACGGCGCGAACATCGACCGACCGCGGTGGGTTCGGTCTTGGGCTCTCGATCGTCGACGACATCGTGCGGGCACATGGCGGCACGATCGAACTCCTGAACAGAGCGCCGCAAGGTCTCGCGGCACAGATGGATTTTCCTACCGAAGGGCATGCGGCGAGCGGCGCCGCGCCTAAGCGAACGACTGGCCACGTTGGCTGCGCTGTGTGATTCCACAAGCCCCTATACCCGATCGCGTCAACGAGGCGCGCGAGAGCGACCGGGTGCTTCCGGAGCGGTTCGGGGTGGCAAATCATCGAGCCCGCTAAGTCGCCAGGTCCCGTCCTTTGGGACGAGTGGGCGAGGCCCGCAACAAAATCACACAAAACCAAACACACTCTTGCACAGGCAAAGGCTAGATTCTTCGTCTCCGTATGAGGAACTCGCCATGTCTTTGGAAGCCATTCGTCCCAACAAAATCCTTGTGTTTCTGCCCAAGGCGGCGGCCAATATGATCGCCACGAAACTGGCGGAGCGTGGGCATGAGTCGATCGCAGTGTCGACGGTGCCGGAAGTCTTTGAAGCACTCCGTTCTGATAATTGCTCCTTGGCCGTAACGACGCGACCGGAGATTGATCTTCTGCGCAGCATGCGTCCGATACCTGTAGTCAATCTTGAGGTTTTCTTCCACGCAGCGCCTTCCGGCGACGGGCCATTGACAATGTCCAAAAGGTTCGACGGAAGCGCATTTATGAAACGGATCGAGTTCCTTGCTCAGCCTACGGGTAGAAGAGTTGTGCCCGGACTGGTTGCCTATGATCAAGGCAGGGTCGCTGTTGCGGACCTCGGTGAAGGCTAAGGCGAGATCATGGCCGAGGCGCACACCGAGATGGCGGCCGCTAGCGGGGACGCCGAACAAGCCAGAGCGGTTGAGCCGGCTGCCCGCCGACTGGCGACGAAAGCATCGGCTCCGCGCCGAAGATCAAAATAAATAACCGGTTGGCCACGTCGCCGGCAGCATCCAAATTGCTGGCGGGGAACGGGAGGACTTGCGCGGCTTTACTAGCCCGCCATGACTAGCCCCTCTGTGCAGGCTCTGTCGCCGTTTTGATTGGAACCATCCGCCACCATGAGGGGTCTAATATAAGTCCAATGCGGAGTATACGAAGCCTGGCTCGAGGGAGCCACGCGCGGTGCCGTTCCGACGACGAGCTTTACGCTTTCTGTCCAGAAGCGAAGCTGAGACTTTCCAACCAGGACGCTTGTCCCCGCCTCGCTGCTGGCCTTGACGGACCTGGATCTCAACGAAGGCAACGCGCTCTGCACGATCTACGAGGAAGACATCGGTCGCCTTTTAGTCGGTACTCGCCACAACGGGCTTTGGAGTCGGCGGGCACGAGCGTCGTGGCGATTTGGCGCCCTTCTGGTGGTCTTAAAGGCCTGGTTCAGCGATCGCATCTGCCCCGCGAGCGCCGCTCGCAGGCTTGTCCCGACTCCTGAGAAGATGCCCGGATCTCCGGACATCAAGGCGGCCATAGCGAGTTCGGAGGCGTTCGCCAATGCCTGTAGATCGTTGGCTTGCCCACGGAACGCGGCCCGCTGCTAAAAGTCGATCCGCATCACACGTCCGGGCGTCGAGCAGCTATGCTATTTTTCAGAGCGAACATAGGATCACAATCACTTGGTCCTTCGCCATCGGGTATCGTCGACTAATGGCCCAGGCCCTCGTACATCGCAACAACCGGGATGGGTCGGCTCTTTCCTCAGTCGAATGAGCGGAGAGCCAAGTCGACAGGCGTGCAGCCGAACATGCGTACACCAACCATAGCGCAGCTAAAAACGGATCACGGCGCCGAATATCGGGCCATGCTCGATCACGTCGAATTCAAATCCGTCGCTGCTCCATCTTCGATAGGCACATCCCCCGGGTTGAGCGACCGTCTGTGGCTTGAGCGCGACTGCCAAAGGTGTTGAGCCGTGCCAATGCTCATTGTTCTCCTGGCGGGTGACGCGCCCGCGCGCGATGCATACATGTCGAGGAGAGCTGTGGCGACTTCTGGGGTGACGCCCGCCTCGGTCAAAGCCGCAAGGCGGCACGCGGTGACTGCGCCTCAAAAAAGATTGGCCAACCGGTCCTCAGCTGACCCATAGAGCAGCTGCCCGGCGCCGACTGCGGACAGAAGAAAGCACTCGGCGAGGGACTAAGCTCACAAGGGATTGACGCAAAGCCCGTTACAGAAGATTGTATAACGTCTCAACGGGAGCTCACGACCTCTTTGTAGTGATCAGGTGCAAGGCGGAATTGCCCCCTGTGACCGCCGCTGCTGATAGCTTGCGATCGAATGTCGCCAGCTTGCCCCCACGCGCCTTGGCGAGGGCAAGTAGGTAGGTGTCAGTTACCTGCCCCGAAGTCAGGATCTTCGCGGGAGCGATATCACCTGACCCGACAAGGCTCACATCATCCGGCCAAAAGCTATGACCGGGGAGCGACCGCAATTTTCGGACTACCTCCATCACGAGTGACGGCGAACCGGGAGAATTGGGATATTTGGGGCTTCCGACGATCCGGATGACACCATTTTCGGTAGTGGGGCAAGTGGCCCACGCGGTCTGTCCATTGGACGCGAACCACTCGTGCGCGTCATCATGCGCTACGTGACCCGGATCGATTAGGGCGATCACCACATTGACGTCGAGCAGGAAAGTCACGGCAGTTCGTCACGCAAGGCGTTGACGATTTCGAGCGTCACCGGTGGCGCATTCGGCCGGGGTGACAGGAGAGGAATTCCATTGCGCTCGCCGCCACCGCGCGGCCGGCGCAGAGAACGCCGCGCCAGCTCGGAAATGACCTCGCCGACGCTTCGACGCTGTTGGGCTGCCATCGCCTTCGCTGCGATCAAAACATCATCGTCGATCGCCAGGGTCGTTCTCATATCCGCTCCACTTACGCATCAATCATCACGCATCATATAGAGCAACAGGGCGGGCTTCTCAAGGTTGATGGCGAACGAAGATGCAGTCATCGCTCCAATCTGTCCGCCGGCGCAGAGGGTTGAAATCACAATCTCAATTCATCCACGGTCGCCGGTCCGAATCCGTTCTCGGCGAGGATAGAAGTCGACATCCCGCTTTTGGCATGTTGCCGGCTTTCGATTGTCTCAGTCGGGTGGGGAGCCGAAATTCGAGCGAACGAGCGAATCGGCGCTAAGCGGGGACCTTTCAGCCATTCGTGTCGGCCGTACTAGGACGAATTTTAACTGCCGCCCTGTTGCTTGCGTCGAAGCTCTTCCCGGCAAGCTGATGGCGGTAGTGATCGTCCAGGCATGAAGCTGGTACTCCTGACGGGATGGTACAACTCGGCAAAAAACCGCCGACCGGCTTGCGCGTCGCCTGATGATGCTCATCCAGTCGGTCGGATGGAGCTCGCAGTTTACCTGGCGCGGTCATGGTGCTGTGGGGGAGGAGCGCCGATCTAGGCCATTCTCGCGGCGGGGCGTGGCCGACGCGCGGGCACATCCATGCAGTCGTCATGACCGCCGTATGGCAACGACTAGGGCAAGGACTTGCTGCGCCAGCACCACGAAGCACACGCCCAAGGGGGCGGCCACCGCCAACCCTTAGGGACAAGAGTTGCTCGACATCCTACTCAAAGGCTCAACGAAACATGAACTTCCGAGTCGGAACGCTTGAGAGGGAAGAGGATTCCAATTGACTATTCGGGAGTTAACGTGTCGCGTCCCCTCGACCTGGCTCCCTCGCATGTGCCGCCAACTGCTTCAATTGCTAAACTTACCCGCACGGCAATGCTGTTGGATGAAGTCCGACAGGAAGGTTGAAGCGTGAACGCACCTCCGATGCACAGCGAGCGCCTGAGGCACCTTCGAGAATGTCCCATCAACAATGCGGAAACCTGGATTCTCTTCGCAGAAGCGTGACAGAGACTCGGTCAAGCCCGCAGCCGCATTGCACCGGAAGGATACAAGCATGTCCAGGGCGGAGGCGGGATTTTCGGCATGGAGGACAATTGCATTTCTAACCTGTCGCTCAAGCTGCTTTGTATACGCAGCGGTTCTGGCGGCGGCAATGCGCACCCCTTCGACGTCGACATGCTCGACGCTGCCTAGCGGGCTACTGTCTGACACCAGAAAACTGGCGGTCACCGTGGTATAGGGGGGCGAGAAGGAGAACCTGTCGGCACGTGACGGATCGGAAGCAATGAATGCAACGTCCCACTCATTGTCTTCGGCAGCCGCAAGAATGTCAGCGGCCGATCCGTATCGGACCAGCGACAAACTGCAGTCGAGTTCTGCCGCAAGTGCGATCGCGATCTGCGCGCTCGGCCCTGTTAGAACGCCTGTCACTGGATCGAGTTGGACAAGTGCGGCATTCGACATGTTGACCGCCGCTCTGATGACTCCTGTCGGTGCGATTTCAGTAAGGACTTCATCACGTTGCGACATCGTGGTACGCTCCCTGAGATGCAAATCGTGCAGCGAGTGCTTCCGATCCCCTTGCTAGAACAGCGACATCGACACCAACGGCAGTAAATAGTGTTCCAAGCGAGATGCACCGTGCCGCGAACTTTTCATCCGGGGTAAGAATGCCCGCAGGCTTGCCCAACGCTTTCAGGCGTTCAATCGCGTCGACAATTGCATCGACCACCTCCGGGTGGCTCGGTTGGCCCCTGTGTCCGAAACTCGCTGCTAGATCTGCCGGTCCTACGAATACGCCGTCCACTCCCTCTACCGACGCAATCGACTCGAGGTTGCCAAGCGCTTCCCGCGTCTCAACTTGCAGCAACAGGCAAATTTCCCGTTCCGCATTTTGCGCATAGTTCGCAACTCGGCCGAAACGAGTGGCGCGCGTAAGGGCAGAAACACCACGGATACCATCCGGAGGATATCGCACGGCCGCGACTGCGGCTTTCGCCTCTTCCGCGTTCTGAACGTAGGGAATGAGCAGTGTCTGAACGCCAATATCCAGGAAACGCTTGATGAGAACGGGGTCGTTGATGGCCGGGCGGACGACTGGGGAAACGTCGTATGGTGCGACCGCTTGCAATTGCGGCAGGACGGTCAGAACGTCAGCCGGAGAATGTTCCGTGTCGAACAGGAGCCAATCGAAACCTGAAGGCGCGACGATTTCTGCGGCGTAGCTTCCCGGCAAGCCACACCACAGGCCGATCTGACTTTGACCAGCAAGGAGCTTCCGCTTGAACCGATTGACAGGATGTTCCATCTAGCACCTCACACGAATGACACGCCGATGGAGCCAACAGGGCCATAGTCGGCCTGAATGACATCACCTTTTGCGATATCGACAGGACGCGTGAAGGAGCCGGCCAGGACTATTTGTCCCTTCTCCAGGCCACCGCCCACAGCATGAAGTTTGTTGACCAGCCAAGCGATGCCGGCTGCCGGATGTCCCATGATCGCCGCCGACACGCCCGACTCCTCGATGATGCCGTTCTTGGAAAGAGTCGCTCCGACCCAGCGGATATCAATGTCCATCGGGCGAATTATACGACCGCCAACGACGATGGCGCCGAAAGCCGCGTTGTCCGCAATGGTGTCGGTGATCGCTCGGGGGACTTCGGTCCGGTAGTCGATAATCTCGAGTGCCGGTACAACGAACTCGGTCGCACGCAGGACGTCATAGATCCTGGTGCCGGGCCCGACGAGATCCTCACCCATAACAAAGGCCAGCTCGATCTCCAGGCGCGGTTTGATAAACAAGTCAGCCTTGATCTGCGCTCCGTCATTATAAAGCGCATCGTCAAGAATGCAGCCGTAGTCCGGCTCCGTCATTTTCGAGGCCATCTGCATGGCGCGTGACGTCAGGCCGATCTTATGCCCGACGATCCGTGCGCCCTTGGCCACCCTCGCCTCCGCCCACAAAGCCTGAATCCGGTAGGCGTCCTCGAGTTCGAGGTTCGGGTAGGTCTCGCTAGGCTGTATGATCGGCTTGCGCTCGATTTCAGCTTTGAGCAGCGCGTCTGCCGCGGCCCGGCGTTCTTCTTCGGTGATCATATCGTTTGCTCTGCTGATTGTGATTTATTTGATCGGGGGACGCGGCAAAACGGCTTCGCCGGGCTCCATGACATAGGTGTAGTCGAGCGAGAACCACGGACCAGGAATATCCGTTTCGGTCGGATGAGGCTCCTCATGACGAGTGAAGTCGCCGGTCAGCGCTGCCGTGACACCGAACTGAACATCGGAGTCGATGTTCGGGTCGCTGGGGTCGAAGACTTGGGAAATCAGCGTCTTGTATCCGTGCTTGAAGATCAGTGCGTGCAGGTGCGCTGGTCGGTATGGATGGCGTCCCTGAGCTTTGAGCAGGCGTCCGACCACGCCATCGACCGGTATCGGATAGCCAACCATCTTGACGGTCCTGAACCAGAACCGGCCTTGCTCGTCGGTCATGAATTTGCCGCGCAAGTTCATCTCGGCCTGGTCCGGGTCCTGATTTTCATAAAGACCGACGGGAGATGCATGCCACACATCCACTTCGGCGCCGGCAATTGGCTTACCGTCGCGGTCAACGACCTTGGCATGCACGAATAAGGGAGTGCCCGGCGTTTCGGATCGGATAATCGTCCCGCCATTTTCGACTCGCGGAGAGTTGAGGCGCCAGAATGGGCCCAACAGCGACTGGGAGGTCTCAGTCTGTCCTCTGTCGCCATTGTTCAGCAGACAGACAAGTGAAGACACGCCAAGAGAACCGGCCATCAGCACAAACTCGTTGTGGTGATCAGTATGCAGCTTCCCGATCTCATTCAGTATGGCTGTCGCCTCCCGAAACTCGACCTCCGTCAATCGAACCTCGCGCACGAATGCATGAAGATGCTTGACCATCGCGACGAGGATTTCTCGCAGGCGGGGGTCTTCAGTGCGATTCATCACAGCAAGGACGGCTGGCGTCAGATCGCTTTCAGTTTTGATCACCATGTGGGCTACCTCCCGATTTCCCCGACTATCAAGATAATCGATTATCTGTCAAGGCCGCTGTGCATTCTCGCGGCGCCACTAAGCCAAAAGAAACAGGACGGTGGCATTGCAATACATTGATTTTATTACATATCGTTTGCGAAGAGCGAGCTGAGGCTTAACTTTGTGTAGATTTCAGCGCTCTCAAGTTGACACGAATAATCGTTTATTGTATCGATCATCGACAATTAGTTCGGGGGAGCCTTGGGAGGAACAATGGTACCGGATGACGACGGCGCATTTGCTCCGACGACAGAAGATGCTCCATCGTCTTCTGGCTTTCTTGACGACGGCAAAAACACAATTGGGAGCCAGCTTGCATCCCGTCTTCGTGAGGCGATCATCTCCGGCGAGCTTCAGGCCGGCAGCAAGATCAATCTCGACAAGGCGCGCAAGACGTTCAACGTAAGCCTCAGTCCGCTGCGTGAAGGGTTGGCGCGGCTGATATCGGACGGTCTAGTGGAGTTCGAGGACAATCGCGGCTACCGCGTTTCATCAATTTCCTTGGCCAATCTGGAGGAGATCACCAGCCTGCGCGAAGAGTTTGAAGTCTTTGCGCTTCGCGAGTCCATGCGGCTCGGCGATGTGGAGTGGGAGGGCAACGTCATGCGCGCGCTGCATCGCCTTAACCGCACCGAGCGCGACGCGGCTCGGCCAGAGACACTGGAGCGCTGGGAAGAGCTCCACCGCGAATTTCATCTGACACTCATATCTGGCTGCGGGAAGCCGATCCTGCTCCATTTCTGCAGATTGCTTCTTAATCTCAACGACCGTTATCGCCGGGTGTTTCTGACCCGCACGTCGGGTGACCGCAACGTCAGCCAGGAGCACAGCGAGATCGCTCAGGGAGCCGTCGCGCGGGATCTGGACTATTCGTGCGATATGTTGCGTCAACATATTCACCGCACGGGAACCAATCTGCGCAATCACCTCGCGACAAAGGGGATCTTGTGATGCCCGTCGCGACGCCAAGACCGGGCCTTGAACTGGGCGTGGCGCATTTTTCATCCATCGCGCTGCCGCCCAAAGAATTCGCCGTGATGGCTTCTCGGGCGGGTTTTGCGTCGATAGGTCTGCGTCTGCACCCCGCCTTTCCCGGAGCCCCTTTCTACGAGTTGCCGGTGGGCAGCCAGAGTGCCCAGGAGTTCAAGTCAATTGCCGATGGCGAAGGCATCAAGGTATTCGATATCGAGTTCTTCGTAATCGATGAGAGCTTCGTTGCGGCCTCCCATGAGGCGACCGTCGCAGCCGCTGCGAACATAGGGGCGCGCCGGCTGAGTGTTTGCGGCGATGATCGAGACGGCGGCCGTCTTGCCACAAACCTTTCTGAGTTTTGCGCCCTCGCGGCGCGATACAGCATGTCAGTCGACATCGAAAACATGGGCTGGCGGACGGTAAGAACCTTTGGCGACAGTGTTGCGGTCGTGAATTCCTGTGGAGCAGAGAACGCCGGTGCCCTCGTTGATGGGATTCACTTCTTCCGAAACGGCGCTTCGATCGACGAGCTTCGCGGAAATGCAGGGAAGGTAAAACACGTCCAGCTTTGCGACGTCCGCGGGCCTGCTCCCAAAACATCGGACGCAATGATCGCCGAGGCGAGAAGCGGTAGGCTCGCTCCTGGAGAAGGCGAATTGCCGTTGAAGGACCTCTGGGCGGCAACCGAATACGGCGCTGCTATCTCGGTTGAAGTGCCACTCGTCGGGCCGGTGGACCCGGAGGCACATCTAAAACATCTGCATGACAGCGCACTGGGGATTTTGAAACCGGATCATTGATCCGGCGCCGACCGGCGTAGGCCGGTCGGAGGGAGGAAGTCTTACATGACTTATACGTTTGATTTCGGTGCGGTCCTCGACCGCGCCCCGGAATTGCTATGGGCCTCGCTTGGAACGCTTGGCCTTGCGTTGGCTGGGATGGTCCTCGCACTCGTCATCGGAATCCTGGGCGTTGTTGCAAGGACTTCCAAGAGCAAGATAACACGCACTCCCGTGATCGTCTTCGTCGAGGTCGTGCGTAATACGCCATTCCTCGTGCAGATCTTCTTCATATATTTTGCCCTTCCTCTCATGGGCATACGCCTCAATCCCACCGTCACTGCGATCATTGCCCTCGGGATCAATGGCGGGGCGTACGCAATCGAGATCATCCGAGGCGGGGTCGAGAGCGTGTCGCGCGGCCAGATCGAGGCAGGTTTCGCACTTGGTCTGCACAAGGCGGACGTCTTCCGGCTCATCGTGCTCAAGCCGGCGCTGCGGGCGATTTATCCCTCGCTCACAAGCCAGTTCATCATGCTGACACTGACAACGTCTGTCTGCACGTCAATCGCCGCCTACGAACTGACCTCGGCCGCTCAGCGCATTGAATCTGACACCTTCCGCAGCTTCGAAGTCTATTTCACGGTGACCGCAATCTACCTGGTTATTTCGACGCTGATGATGGGCCTCTTTGCCCTCATTTCTCGCCACTACTTCAACTACCCGACGCGATAGGAGGCAGCCATGGGTCCCATCGGCGAAAATGAATTCTTCTTTTTGATGCAGGGTTTGAAGTGGACCGTGTTGCTCGCGATCGTGGGCTTCATCGGTGGGGGTATATTCGGAATCCTGATAGCGCTGCTGCGCACCTCGAAGAAGAAGGTCTTCCGGACGATCACCGCAGGGTATATCGGCATCTTCCAGGGCACGCCCCTTCTGATGCAGCTCTTCGTTGTCTATTACGGCGTTGCGCTGTTGGGCATCGAGGTCAACGCGTGGATCGCGGTCGCAATCGCCTTCACGCTCCATGCCAGTGCTTTCCTGGGAGAGATCTGGCGCGGCTCCATCGAGGCTGTGCCGAAGGGCCAGACGGAAGCCGCCAACGCCCTCGGTCTGCATTATGTCTCGCGGATGAAAGACGTCATCCTGCCGCAGGCCCTGAAAATCTCGATGCCGGCCACGATCGGCTTCCTTGTCCAGCTCATCAAGGGCACGTCGCTAGCAGCAATCGTCGGCTTCATTGAACTGACTCGCGCCGGCCAGATCATTTCAAACCAGACCTATCGTCCGCTGCTCGTCTTCGGGATCGTCGCCGCAATCTACTTCATCATTTGCTGGCCCCTCTCCCATGCCGGAAGTGGCCTCGAAAAACGGATGGCGAAAGCCGCCCGCTAACCGCTTCGCTGGAAGCAAAACCCTGGGGGAGGAGCATACTTATGCATACCAATCGTCGGAATTTTCTCGGACTTGCACTGGCAACTGTTGCCTTCACAACCGTCGGCGCTGCCGCCGCCTCTGCGGCAACTGTAGAAGAAATCAAGGCAAAGGGCACGCTGGTCGTCGGCATCCAGGGCGACAACGCGCCTTGGGGTTTCGTCAATACGAGCGGCCAGCAGGACGGCTTCGACGCTGACGTCGCCAACCTTTTTGCAAAGGAGTTGGGCGTTAAGGTTCAATTCCAGCCGCTCGCCGTTGCCAACCGCATTCCGGCGCTAACGACCGGCAAAGTCGACATCCTGTTCGCAACGATGGCAATGACGGAAGAGCGAGCGAAATCAATTCAATACAGCAAGCCCTACGCCGCCAACACGATTTCGCTTTATGCGGCGAAATCCGACACGGTTACGAAGCCTGAAGACGTTGCGGGATGGGAGATCGGCGTTCCGAAGTCCAGTTCGCAGGATAAGGCAGTAACGGACGCCGTCGGATCCACCGCAACGGTTCGCCGGTTTGATGATGACGCCGCAACCATCCAGGCTTTGATCTCCGGACAGGTAAAGGCGGTTGGCGGCAACCAGTTCTATGGTCAGCGGCTGGATGCGGCGAGTGCCGGCACCTTTGAGCGCAAGATTAACTTTCTGACGACCTACAACGGAGTCGGGACCCGTCTCGGCGAGAAGGACTGGAACGAAGCCGTCAACGCCTTCATCGAGAAGATCAAGGCCAATGGTGAGCTTGCCGCCATCACCAAGAAGTGGATGGCGATCGAGCTGCCGCAGTTCCCGGAATCCATTCCGAACATCCCGTTCACCGTCAATTAAAGCCCAAATGGAGGGTTCCGTGCTTAATTCCGCAAACGATCAACCGACGCTGATTTCCCTTGAGGATGTGCAGAAGTGGTACGGCGCTTTCCATGCCTTGAAATCCATCAGTCTGTCGGTCCGCAAAGGCGAAAAAATCGTCCTCTGTGGGCCGTCAGGCTCCGGAAAATCGACGTTAATCCGCTGCATCAATGCCCTCGAAACGATCGAGGACGGCAAGATTGTCGTCGAGGGTCAGGTACTGGACGGAAGCACCAAATCCGTCGATGCGATACGGCGCGAAGTGGGAATGGTCTTCCAGAGCTTCAATCTCTTCCCGCACATGACCGTACTTCAGAACTGTACACTCGCCCCGATGCGTGTTCGAGGCACAAGCCACGCTGACGCAGAGCGACTGGCTCGAAAATATCTCGAGCGCGTTCGAATCCTTGACCAGGCTGAAAAGTATCCTGCGCAGCTATCCGGCGGGCAACAACAACGCGTTGCCATCGCTCGCGCGCTCTGCATGGAGCCGAAGGTCATGCTCTTCGACGAACCGACCTCTGCCCTCGATCCCGAAATGGTGAAGGAGGTGCTCGACACCATGATCGGCCTCGCCCGTGACGGCATGACGATGATCTGTGTCACTCATGAAATGGGCTTTGCCCGTCAGGTCGCTGACCGCGTCATCTTCATGGCCTCCGGAGAAATCGTCGAAGAGGCCGAACCGGAGGTCTTCTTCAAGTCTCCCAAGCACGAACGCACAAAAACCTTCCTCGGCGAAATCCTTGCCCACCACTGACGTCCGAAGGCGATACCAATGCGCGACAAGAAATTCCTCGTGGGACTGATCGGGGCCGACATTCAAATGTCGAAGTCCCCGGCTCTCCACGAAACGGAAGCTCGACATCAGGGCCTCGATTACCGCTACGAGCTTCTCGACCTGGCCGAGCGAGGCCTTCCTGCCTCGGCGTTGCCGGACCTCCTAGACGAGGAGGAGCGGCGCGGTTTTGCCGGGAGCAACATTACACATCCGTGCAAGCAGTCGGTGATCGCCCACCTCAATCGCCTTTCCGAGGATGCAGAGATGCTCGGTGCGGTCAACACCGTGGTGTTTCGTGACGGCGAGAGGATCGGCCACAACACTGATTGGTACGGTTTCTACGAGAATTTCCGGCGCGGCCTTCCGGACGTCGCGAAGTCGCATGCCGTCCTGCTTGGCGCCGGCGGCGCCGGTGTCGCCGTGGCGCATGCCGCAATGAAGCTCGGTATTGAGAGACTATCGATCTTCGACCAGGATTCAACACGGGCAGAAAACTTGGCTGGGCAGTTGAATGATCGGTTCTCAAGGGGTTGTGCGCGCGCCACGACGGATGTCGGCAGCGCCCTGGGCTCCGCGGACGGCCTTATCCACGCGACGCCCACGGGTATGAAGAGCCATCCTGGCTTGCCGATCGACCCAAAATGGCTTCTGCCACGGCATTGGGTCGCCGACATCGTCTATATGCCGCTCGTCACAGAGCTCCTTGCTCTCTCCGAAAGAAAAGGCTGCCGGACCCTTCGTGGCGGCGGCATGACCGTCTACCAGGCAGCAGCGGCTTTCGAATTGTTCACCGGGATAGCACCCGACGCAGAGCGCATGTCCCGTCACTTTATGGACGTGTGCCGCCTGTCGGCTTGATGGAGAGATCCCAATGCCGCATATCATCATCGATTATAGTCGGGGCGCAGGCGAGCACGTAGCCATGGACCGGCTCACGCTGACCGTGCATCGCTGCGTTCGCGACGGCGGCCTAGTGAAACCTTCCGCCGTGCGCACGCTTGCGCGGGAGGCGACATACTCCTGCGTGGGCGATGAGCAGGTCGATAGTCATTTCATCCAAATCATCGTGCGGATGGCACCGGGTCGTACTGCAGAGACCAAGCAGAAGCTCCTCACTGCCGTTCTCGACGCCGCGCGGACGATCGCCGCGCCTGCTCTCGAAGCAGGAAGGCTCGGCTTGCGCGCAGATCTCTACGAGTCGGACCCTGATTTTGCTGTTCAAGCAATCACGTTCGTCTGACCAGGACGACGTGCTCGAGAAGGACACTATGCTATGAGCCTGATCTACGTTCTCAATGGACCGAACCTCAACCTGCTTGGCAAACGCCAGCCGCACATCTACGGGCATGAAACGCTCGCAGACGTAGAGGCGGACTGCCGCAAACTGGCAGCCGAACTCGGTCATGAAATCCGCTTTCATCAGAGCAACCGGGAATACGAGATCATCGATTGGATTCATGAGGCGCGCGAGGACGGTGCGGGCATCGTCATCAATCCGGCAGCCTTTACCCATACCTCACTCGCCATCCTCGACGCTCTGAACACATTTGAAGGACCTGTGATCGAGATCCACATCTCCAATGTGCACAAGCGCGAAAGCTTCCGACACCATTCGTTCGTTTCGCACCGCGCGGACGGCGTGATCTGCGGCCTTGGAACAGAAGGATACCAGCTTGGCATCCGGCGCGCCGCGACAATGATCAAGGCGGCGAGCAAGAGCTGAGTTGACCATGACCCAACGGGTTAAGCTGGCCGTACTTGGCGCAGGCCTCATCGGTAAGCGCCATATTCAACACGTCCTGGCCGAGCCCTTGGCGCAACTCATTGCGGTGGTCGATCCCACGCCGGTTGGCGAGACTATTGCCAAGGAAGCCGGCGTGAAGTGGTTTACGAGCTTCGCGGACATGATTGCCGCAGACCGACCTGACGGGATAATCGTGGCTACGCCCAACCAGGCTCACGTCCAGAACGGGTTGGAAGCCGTTGAAGCCGGCGTTCCCGCACTCATCGAGAAACCTATCGCCGACGACATTATATCCGGGGAAAAGCTGATCGCAGCGGCTGAGGAAAAAGGTGTTCCTCTATTGACCGGCCATCATCGCCGACACAATCCGGTGACGCAGAAGGCAAAGGAAATCATCGAAAGCGGGAAGCTCGGCCGCGTTCTTGTTGTCAATGCGATGTTTTGGCTATTCAAGCCCGACGAGTACTTCGACATCTCGTGGCGTCGTGAGCGCGGTGCGTGGCCGGTTTTCCTCAATCTCATCCACGATGTCGATAATCTGCGCTACCTTTTCGGCGATGTGGCTGCGGTTCAGGCACGCGAGTCCAACGCGGTGCGCGGCAACGCAGTTGAGGAAACGGCTGTGATCCTGAGGATCGGGCAGACGCGGTTCAACCGTCTCGGCGGGATCGTCCTTGGCTGGGGGCGCATCGAGCCCGGCACGCTTGATGTATTCGTCGATCAGCCGCTTCGCGTTCGCGGAAACTTCGTCAGCAAACCGCATGTTGGTTTCGAGCTCGTCGCCGAAGATGAGGCTGCCCATTCTCCACGCCCCTGAAACGGCCAAGCAACACCACCCCTTGCGCGCCAAGCGATTGCAGGCTGATCGTGTGGGTCGCACCGACCAGCGCGCGGGCTGGAAGCTTACCGGAGGGGGGGACGAGTTCCTTGCGGGGGACATCGAGAAAGCCGGCCAGCGTCAGCCAATTAAGTATGTTGCCGCCGCGATAGTGCCGCACCCAACGGCCGTTGCGACTGGTGGAAGACCACGCGCCCAGCTAGTGCCAGATCCTCGGCGATCTGGCCGCCCGATCGTCCGCTGCCGACCACCAGCACCGCGCCATTCTCTAGATCGGCTGCGCTGCGATACGCCAAAGAATCTACCTGGTGAATGGTGATTGGCAAATCCGCTGACCCTGGTGGCCGGACCTGTTGATTTTGATCGCCGGTGGCGATCACCACATTGCGGGCGAGAAGCGCGCCGCCCGCCGTTGTGACGCGAAAGATCCCATTGTCTTTCGTCAGCTCCTTCACTGGGGTTTGGGTGCTTACCGGCAAGCAGTGTCGCTCGGCATAGCCTTCGAGATATGCCGCGAACTCGTGGTGGGTTATTGCGCCCCATGGATCGGGTCCCCCGTATGAGTCATCGGGTAAGATGGAGCGGATTGTCGGCGAGTTCAGTCGAAACGAGTCCCATCGCTGCGTTCGCCAGGTCTCGCCGATCCGGCCTCGATCGAGCACCTGATGATTGCAGCCCAGCCGTTTTAGAAAATAGCTGACGCCGAGACCCGCCGAGCCGGCGCCAACCACAATGGCATCGAGTACCTCGCTCATGCGCCCGCGCCCCCTGCCAAACTATAGGTCTATATCATCGTGTCCCTCGGCTTCTGGCAAGGCTACAGTTGCACATGAGAGGTCCGCGATGGGGTCGCTTTCCCCGTTCTCCCAAATTCGCAACAGGGTGGAAAATCGCCGTTCGGGGCGGTTCTACCGAACGGCTTGGTAGCGGACGAAATCGACGTTCAAGTGTTGTCTGTGGGTAACTTGCCGCGGCACGACGCGGCCTCCGCAATGAGTTCCAAGGAGCTTGCCGGGAAAGGCTCTGGCTCCATTAAGAAAAACGCGCATGAAGCCGACAGTACGGCTTACTGGCTTATTCAACCCAGCATTTGATTGCTTAGGACTGCTCCCCTTTGCCAGGTGTGGACATGGCTCGGAAGCGATGGTCCGCGACGCTCTCACGCGCTCGTGCGATCACCCGCTCTGCCCAGGCAAGGGGTTCTGCACGGGTATAATCCTCAAGCACTTTGGCATGGTGCTCCGCCGCGTCCCAATCGCCGCCCTTGATGCAGGCCTCGATGGCAGACCTCCTGAACTCCAGCTGGTTAAGCACGGCCGCTCCTCTCGCAAGTAGTCCCTCTGCCTCGCCGAGCGACGATGCCCGGACTTCCGGATCGTCCGTGATCAACGCCAGCTCGCCCAGAACGCGCGGCCCCGCGAAACCTATTCCTGTCTCGCGTGCGATTGCGAGCGCGTGTTTCACCTGATCAAGCGCGCCATCACTGTCGCCCGAAAGGCGCAACAGGCTGGCGTGTATATATAAGCTGAGAGCTTCGAATCGCCTTGCACCGACCGAGATCGCCAGATTCAAGGCTGCCTGCGTGTGATCGAGCGCTTTGCCATGTTGTTGCAGCTCGCGATAACAGAGGGCGGCGGCGTTTTGGGCAAGTATCTCCCCCCTTTTGTGGCCAATCTTTGCTGTCTCGGCTATAGCCAGCAAGGCGATCTCCAAAGCCGCCGCCGCGCTTCCTGAGTAGAATTGCGCCATGGCCGCCATCGGGCGGTTCGCCGCAGCAATCCTGGCGAACCCATGCTCTTGGGCGAGGCTCACACAGCGCTCAAACAGCTCGTAAGCAGACACCATTCTGACGCGTATGAACTGCGCGTCGGCGAGGCCGCCTAGCGCCATGGCTTCGAGCTCGACCGAGGCAGCCCTCTTCGCCAACTCCAGAGCCTGCTCGTGCTCGTGACTGCAGGCTTCGGCGTTGCCGCTCGGGAAATAGAGATTGCCGCGCAGAAAGTGAATGCGGGCCAGTTCCGCCGTGAATCCAAGCTGCGAAGCGGTGTTCTCTGCCTGCTCCAGGTCAGCGAAGGCTCCGTCCATGTCATCAATGGTGCGCCTCGCTCCTGCACGGCCGATCAGTACGCTGCAACGGGCCCGATCGTCGATCGCTGCCGTCAGTGCGAGGTCGTAGGCCGCCACCGCGTCCCGGACCCGGCCCAGTTGCTCCAGGATTTCGGCCCTTGATTGGGCTAGCTCGTACCGATCGACAGGGAGGGCGGCAATCTCGAGGCCCCGGTCTGAGAGGCGGAGCGCGTTTTCGTACCGATAGCTCCCGACCAGCAGCTGCACTGCCGACAGGTAGGCGGCGGCTGCCCTGGTGTCTTCGGCGCGATCGAGATGTTCCGCCCGCAAAACTGGATGGTCACTGGCTGCAAACCATTCGGCAGCCGCAAGATGGAGATCACGGCGCCGATTCCGAAGCAACGTCTCGTATACCGCATCCCGGATTAGCGCATGGCTGAACATGATCGCCTCGCCATGGTATCTGAGAAGACGGTGCTCGATCAGCTGGTTCGGCTGGTAATGTGGCTTACCTATGAGATACCGCAGGGCCCCAAGCTCGACCCTGAGGCCCAAGATGGAAGCAGCCTGGAGCGCGGTCCTGTCTGCAGGGTCAACACGGTCGACGCGAGCCTGCATCAAGCTCTGCACCGAACCGGGAACTTCTTGTGCGCCAAGACTCTGCTGCGTCTCGGCCAGGAGCTGCTCCAGAAACAGCGGATTGCCTGCTGCACGCGCGACGCAGCGTTCCACGAAGCTGCTACTGGCGGCCAGCAGTCCGCTCGCGAGTGCACGCGCGTCTTCGAGTTGCAGAGGTCCAAGGTCGAGCGTGACGAGGGAGGCTTCGGCAACCTCCTCACGCCACCCGGAACCAGAAGGGTCTCCCTCGACGCGCGACGTCATCGCGAGAATGGACCTGCTGCGGGCAGTCGCGAGTGCGATCTCCGAAAGCTGTGCCAGCGTTGTCTCATCGGCCCAATGAACATCCTCGACGATAATGAGAATCGGCCGGGCGCGGCTCGCACGCTGCACCAGACTGGCGGGAACCCTTATCCTGCCGGCTCGCCGAGCCTCGTTGTCCATAGCATCCACAAGTACTCGAAGGTCGGGCGGCTGCGGTAGGTCAAGGAGATCGTCCAGGAAAACGAGCTCGTCTTGGTTCACCAGTCCCGCGGCCAAGGCTGAATCGAGCCCGGCTTGGCTTGCTGCAGGTCCATCGGTCAAGTTGATGTTCAGAAGACTGCGCACCAGGGCGCCGATAGCATCACGGCCAGCGCCGCCCCCAAAGTCGAGCACGAGGGCGGCGTGGCAATCAAACCCGCCGTCGCGGGCGACGCGTTGGAACTCCTCGACTAGGCGGGTCTTGCCGATTCCGGCTTCGCCGCGAACGTAAAACACCTGACCTCTGCCTGACGCTCGGCACGATGCCACTGCCGCCCCGAATATCTGAAGCTCTGCCTGGCGGCCAACGAGAGGGCCTGCGTCAGTGGAAGCCTCCGTTCTGCATCGCACTACTTGCCACGCCCGTACAGGTTCTGCGAAGCCCTTCACGTTCAGCCAGCCCCCGTCCACGCAGTCTATCTTGCCGCGTGTCATCCTCATCACGGCATCGGAGATAAGGATGTCTCCGGGCGGCGCCGCGGCCGCGAGTCGGGAGGCGAGATTTACGGATTCGCCTGTCACAGTGTATTCGTGGTGGCTGACACTGCCAGTCGTGCTTGCGACGACCTGACCTCCGGCGACTCCAGCATGAATCTGGAGCCTCCGACCATGGACCTCGGCAAGTTCTGAAACAGCATCGCGTATCTCCAAGGCTGCATGGACTGCACGAACGGCGTCGTTGCCATAGGATATGGGTGCGCCGAAGACGCCCATCACGCAGTCACCGATGTGCTTGTTCAGGTAGCCGCCGTGAGCCACGACGATCGGATCCACACGCTCGAAGAAACCGCCCACAACCTTGTGCAGCTCTTCGGCATCGAGTTCGCGACTGAGGGCCGTAAATCCGGCTATATCTGCAAAGAGGACCGTCACCTGCCGACGCTCGCTCGCGGGGCTATGCACTGCCGGGGCGGGCCACCCGTCGTCGCCAGACGCATTCAATCTCCTGATTGCGTCAAGAAGCTTCTTTCGGTGCCCGAGCGCAGAAACGCCCAGGTTGCGCAAGTCCTGGTCTGTCAAGTCGCGCAGGACATCGCCATCGATTGCGTTGTCGTGAAACGAACCGACGTACTGCTCGAGCCCTAGTGAGCGCAACCAACTGACAACGTCCACCTGCCTGTCCTTTCAGGTTGAGGCGACATTTGCATTTTTCCCGACGTCTGAAAGCGAGCAAGCTCGCGCTCTCAAGACAACGCCCGGCTTGTCGCTCGCGAAGCTCCGTAAGTTAGCATTTTAGCATGGTCACGGAACGCCGAACAAAGGATGGTTGCGAGATCCGCTTTGCGGTGGAGTTGCGACGTTCTCTTTGCCCATCACCGGCGACCGCTACGGGTCCAGGCTGTGTGAAAACGCCGAACATGATAGCCTTTGACATGAGTCGAGGGGGATTCATGAAGCGGTATATCGAGGGTGCCGACAGGAGCCAGAGTACACTGCTTCCCGAGCAGTTGGATGACTGGGTGCATGAGGATAGCCCGGTTCGGGTGGTGGACGTCTTCGTTGATGAGCTCAATCTGGCCGATCTCGGTTTTGTACGCTGTGAGCCAAGCAATACCGGGCGCCCCGGTTATCATCTCTCGATCCTGCTCAAGCTCTACATCTAAGGCTATCTGAACCGAATCCAGTCGAGCCGACGTCTCGAACGCGAAGCTGGACGCAACATTGAGGTGATGTGGCTGGTTGGGCGTCTTGTGCCTGACCATAAGACCATCGCCGATTTTCGACGCGATAACGGTGGTGCCATCAAGAAGGTCTGTACCGGCTTTGTGCGGCTGTGCCGCGAGATAGGCCTTCTCGCCAAGCCGAGTGTTGCGATCGACGGCAGCAAGTTCAAGGCGGTCAACAACCGAGACCGGAACTTCACCAAGGGCAAGCTGGCGCGGCGCATGGCGCAGATCGAAGAGAGCGTTGCCCGCTATCTCCACCAGATGGACAGCGCCGACCGGCAGGAGCGCGACGACATTCATTCCGCCAAGATCGAGCGCCTGCAGGAGAAGGTTGAACGGCTTCGACAGGAGATGGTTCGGCTGAAGGAGATCGAAAAGGAGATGCTGGAAACGCCCGACCAGCAGGTATCGCTCACCGATCCCGATAGCCGGACAATGGCGACCAGCGGCCGAGGCTCGGGCATGGTCGGCTACAACACTCAGACCGCAGTCGACACCGAACATCACCTCATCGTTGCCCATGAGGTGACCAATGTCGGCAACCGGGCGCAACTTGCCAACATGGCCAAGGCCAGCAAGCAAGCCTTTGAGGCAGACCATCTCGAGGTCGTGGCTGACCGCGGTTACTTTAACAGCGAAGAGGTCCTCGCCTGCGTCGAGCAGAAGATCACGGTGACCATGCCCAAGCCCATGACGTCGGCCAATCGGATCAAGGGGCTTTTCGTCAAGCAGGACTTCCGGTATCTCAAGGACGAGGATGTCTATCTCTGCCCGGCGGCGAACGGTTGATCTATCGGTACACGCGAGAAGAGGCGGACCTGATGATCAGGCGCTACTGGTCGAGCAATTGTCCAAGCTGCGCCATGCGGTCCAAGTGCACGACCAGCAAGTGTGGCGCATTCAGCGTTGGGAGCAGGAGCATCACCTTGAGGCGATGCAGGCAAGGCTTGATGCTGATCCTGATAAGATGCGGCAACGCCGCGTGACCGCCGAGCACCCCTTCGGGACGATCAAATCATGGATGGGAGCCACGCACTTCCTCACCAAGCGGCTGCCGAACGTGCGCGCGGAAATGGCGCTGCACGTACTCGCCTATAACATGACCCGGGTCATGAACATCATCGGCTCCAAGGCACTGGTGGCGGCAATACAGGGGTAATAGCCTCGCCCATCACGATTGGATGAAACGCTCCCGTCAAACGCCGGCATAGAGGCCAATTCGGCATCTGGAGGGCGCTCGAAGGCAAAAACCGCCTACCATGACGCTTGAGCAACGCTCATATCCCACAATTGGCCATGGCATCAGCGTTTTTACACAGCCAGGGTCGAGAGCCGTTCTTCACTAGCCATGTGCACGCCGCGCGGATGTTCACGTTCGGGCTAAAAAGATCCCATATGCTTGACGGGAACACTTTCCAGCGACGCATTTCGGCAAGCGCGAATCGACGCTCAGATCGCAAGCTCAGTGCGGACCAATGCGGATCATGCGCTCGCCAACTCATTTCAGAGAGCTTAGGCGAGCGCTTAAAGGGTTACTATTTCTTCACGTCATCGGTAACGGCCCTGATCACCTCCGACGCCATGACGAATTCGTGTTTTCTGTTTGCAATACGATGGCGCTTGGCGATCCATTCGAAGTCGGTATAGGCAGCGTAGACGGATCCATCCTCTGCTTCGTAGACAAGAACGCGAACGGGCCAATCGAGACCCGCGAGAGGGTTGGCGGTGATGAATGTTGTGCCAAGCGCTGGATTGCCGAATGTCACCAGGCGCGACGGAAGTACCTTGTTGCCGGCGGCGTTGCCGAGCTTCGCCTGATCGATGACGCTGAACAGCGTGATGCCCTTTTCCTCGACGCTATGTTTGATCCGGTCTACCGTTTCGCCGACCGAATAGCGGCTTTTGACGGTGACAACCCCGTCGCTGTTCCCTGCCTGTGCTGTCGACGTTTGAGCCGACGCCGCGACCGCCGTGACAATCAGGGCGGCCGACCGTATTCCATTGCTGATCGTGATCATCTGAAACTCCTCTGTGTTGCCAAGCGGCATGTCAAGGATGCGTGCGGCCGCTGGATTTTGGTAATGCCGTCTCGTGTCCGTTTCGATAATCGGATTTTATGGTTTGTGGCTCGGTTCGCAGAGGAAGCGTCATCAGGATGGCGATCACGAGTGTCAACACCAACGCCAGCACGCAAAAGCTCCATCCAAGATGATCGTAGATCTGGCCGACCACCAGGCTGCCGAACAGGCCTCCCGTATAGTAGGAGGCGAGATAGGCTCCGCTCGCGGCCGCCTTTTCGATGTCGGCGATGTGGCCCACCTGGCCTGTGACCAGAGCCTGGGCGAGAAAAGTGCCGACGGCGATTAGCGCGAGACCGGAGAGCACCACGGCAAGGCCGCTGCTCAACAAGGCGATGAGACCGAGGATCGCGACAAAGAGGGTGAGCGTGATCGCCGGTGCGGCTCCAAGGCGGCGCGAAATCACCCCGCCCAGTGGCGTCGTAAACAGTGACGGCAGGAAGACGAAATAGACGAGCCCGAGCTGCATGGGCGAAAGACCCAGCTCAACGAGCCGGAAATTCACGTAGGTGTAGGTCCCAATGAACACGAAGAGGATCAGAAAGCCGACAGCAAGCATGCTCTGCAGCCCCCGGTTGCCAAGCACGCAGCGCCAGCTCCCGTTGATGCTGCGCATCTGTCGGTTCGGCATTATGTGTTCCGTGCGCTTCAATGTGGTCCAGACCAACGCCGCACCCGCCAGATTGAGGACGGCGAAGGTCAGGAAGTTGATCGACAGACCGCCGGTATCAGCCACCCAAGCCGACAGGGTGCGGCCGAAGAGATTGCTTGCGACGTTGCCGGTGATATAGGCGGCGAGCGCACCCGTTGCTCGGTCGGCCGGATAGTGTTCCGCGAGATAAGCCATGGTGAGTGTGAATGCTGTGGCCATGCACAGGCCCTGCGCCACGCGAAGGCCGGCGAAAAGCATTATGTCTTGGGTGACAGCGAGCAGCGCCGTCGGCAGGACAAGCAAGGTCAGGCTGATCGAAATCCCGTTGCGCCGGTCGAGCGAGCGTCCGAATATGCCGACCGCCAGGCCAGCGACCGCCATGCCCAAGGTGCTGGCGTTGACCGCGAGGCCCATCGTGGCACGGCTGACCGCGAACTGTCTCTGTAGCGACGGCAAAATCGCCTGGGCAGCGAAAAGATCGACGAGCGTCAGAGATGCGATGAGTGAAATGATGCCGAAGTGCAAGCGTTCTGCCGCCGGGGTCGTCCGAATGGAGACGGGCGCAGGCGCGGCGCGATCGAGATTCGTCATCGCCTTTTCTCCTGGAGCGGAGACGTTTCCCGCCGGTGGCCGGAAACGTCCGAGTTAGGGAAGTTGTGCTGTCGCCGTGCTCACATGGTGTCGGCGTTGTCTGCCATCGGCGGCAGGATATCGGCGGAGTAGAGCACGGCCGGCTCTTTGCCGTTGTTCTTCCACCAATGGGCAAGATCGCCGAACTCTGCGGTAACCTCGCCCGCCTTGTGCTCGATCGGCACCTTGCAGCTGCTGCGGTATTCGGTGATGGTGCCTTCAAGAATCAGGATATTGGCAGGGCGCGCATCATGCGCATGCCACGGAACGACGCCACCCGGCTGCACAACCAGTTTTCGCAGCCTGAGCGCATTGCCTTTCCAGTCGCCGCCCTTCGACGAAAGATCGATGGAGGCGAGGACTTCGTCGGTAACACCTTCCGGCGTAGTCGCGCCCGGCGCCATCGCATCCGCCGCTACTTGATCCTTAGGGCATTCGCCCGCCATGGCCGACGGCGACGCGAGTGCGCTTACAAAGAGGCCGAGCGCCCCGGCGACGACCAACGAGGGGCGTCCTGCAATGGATTTCTGGGTCATGTCCGTTTCTCCTTTATGGTCCGGCCGGAGACATTCCGCCGGCATGAGGAGATTGCGGGACATTCAGGCGACAAAGAAATGCCGCCTGCTTTTGAATTCCATAGCTTAGAGCTATTGCGCAAGAGGTGAGGTATCGGCGGCCGACCGGCGCATGTCTATGCCGGAATGCGGTGTGGCCCAGCCGTAGGATTTGACGGCTGCGACGAAGGTGGCAACGGCCGGCGAGAACCGACGACCCGCGACGGTCACGAGGCAGACCTCCCGACTAACCTCCGGCTCGGTTACGGGGCGGACCTGGAGGCCAGGAATGACGGCACTGTACTCGGGAATGAAGCAGATTCCGAGGCCACCGGCCACCATGTTCTGAATCCAGTCCTCCCGCTCGCTCGAATAGGAGATGCGCGTCTTCACGCCAGAGGACTCGCATAGGTCCGTCAAATAATCCCAATATTCGCAGTTCACGCGCCTTAGGTAAATTTCACCATCTATCGCGGTGATGGGAACGGCCTGGTATTGGCAGAGACGGTGACCGGCGGGAAAGGCAAGCATGAATCTTTCACGAAACAGCGGCGTCACGTCGAAGCGTTCGGGAAAGCGGTCGCTGCTCGCCATGATAGCGACATCGATCTCTCCCTCTTCAAGCAGCTCTGAAAGCCTGGACGGCACGCCTTCGACGAGCTGAAGCTGGATGCCTCGGTGGCGCATGTTGAAGTCGGTCAGGAGACCGGTGAACCGACGCGGCCCGATTGTGCACATGATGCCGACCTTCACATGCGCATCCTCAAGGCACAGGAAGCGCGACGCCTCCTGCCTAACGCCGGATAGTTCGTCGAGTATTGATTGGAATCGTGGTCGAAGTAGGTTTCCGAGATCCGTAAGGTGGGTCAGGTTCCGTTCCCGCCGAAACAAGAGCCCACCGACCTCGTCTTCGAGCTGTTGAATTGCCCGGCTGAGTGCTGGCTGGGTCACGTTGGACTTTTCTGCCGCCCGCGTGAAGTTCCGCGTCTCGCAGACTGCTAGGAAATACCGCACGTGGTGAATATCCATGCCCGCCCCCGCAAGGTTTTGTCGAGGCGGCCAACTTCCTACGCGCGTGGCGCCTGCACCAATGCAATTCACCTATCGATTTCATAGCACAGTAGCATTTCAGTTGGAATGAGTATGGCGGCATCCTCTACTCGAAAAGGCTCTTCGGCCGAGACGTGAGGAGACGTTACATGCTCAAGGCAACTGACGCAGAGATCGATTCAATGTTCGGGCGCAGGACGCTCGAGGGCCGCAGTGCCATCGTGACCGGTTCAACAAGTGGTATCGGTCTCGGCATCGCACAGGCAATGGCAAGGGCGGGTGCCGCGGTGATGCTCAACGGTTTCGGCAACCCGGCCGAGATCGAGGGACAACGAGCTGCGATGGCGGACGAAAACGACGTCGACGTCGCGTTCGACAGCGCGGACATGTCGAGCCCCGAGGCGATCCGAATGATGGTGGCGCGCGCCGTCGCGCGCTTCGGCCAGGTCGACATCGTCGTCAACAATGCCGGCATCCAGCATGTCGCACCGATTGCCGAATTTCCGGCCGCCAAGTGGGACGCGATCATGGCGGTCAACCTCTCCGCCGCGTTCCATCTCGTTCAGGCGACCTATGGCCAAATGCAGTCCCGCGGGTATGGACGCATCATCAACGTCGCCTCGGCTCATGGACTCGTCGCATCTCCGTTCAAATCGGCTTACGTGGCGGCCAAGCACGGCCTCGTCGGTCTGACGAAGGTCTTAGCTCTGGAGGGCGCCGAGTTCGGCATAACGGCGAATGCGATCTGCCCTGGCTATGTGTGGACGCCGCTCGTTGAACAGCAGATCGACGACCAGGCAAAGTCCCACGGCATCGCGCGCGATGCCGTCATCCGCGATGTGTTCCTGAAGAACCAGCCGACCAAGCGCTTCGCGACCGTCGAGGAGATGGGGGCGCTGAGCGTCTTTCTGTGCACCAGTGCCGCAGCCTCCATAACCGGGGCGGCGATCCCCGTCGATGGCGGATGGACAGCGCATTGATTGCCCGTGGCAAAAAAGGAGGAGAGCCATGAACAAGCACGCCAACGTGAAGTTGCCGGCGTCTCACGACCATGAAAGGGCGTCCGTGGACGTCCGTCCACCACGAACGATAAACTTGGCGCTTCAGGGCGGCGGTGCGCATGGCGCATTCACCTGGGGCGTCCTCGACCGGCTGCTCGACGAGGCGAACCTTTCCTTCGAAGGCATCGTTGCGACCAGTGCCGGCGCGATGAACGCCGCCGTCCTGGCCTATGGGCTTGCGGAGGGTGGACGCAGCGGCGCGCAAAGGGCTCTCGCCAATTTCTGGCGTCGCATCAGCCATGCGGCAGCCTTCAGTCCTCTGCAGCCGAGTTTGCTCGACCGCCTGACCGGGGCGAAATCCTTGGAGTATTCGCCCGCCTTCGTCGTCTTCGACATGGTGACTCGGCTGCTATCGCCCTACCAGTTCAACCCATTGAACTACAATCCGCTGCGCCAGGTTCTGGAACAGTCGATCGATCTCGATGCGATCCGCATGTCCCGTTGTCCCGTGAAGCTGAACATCTGCGCCACCAACGTGCGCTCCGGCAAGGTGAAGGTTTTTTCCAATGACGAGATCTCGATCGATGCGGTGATGGCATCCGCCTGTCTGCCGTTCCTCTTCCAGGCCGTCGAGATCGATGGCGAGGCCTATTGGGATGGTGGCTACATGGGGAACCCGGCAATTTTCCCTTTGATCTACGGCTGCGATACTCCGGATGTGCTGGTGGTGCACATCAATCCCCTCGAGCGAACGGAACTGCCGCGGACTGCGGCTGAAATCCTGAACAGGATCAACGAAATCAGCTTCAATTCGTCGCTGCTCAGGGAGATGCGAGCAATCGCTTTCGTGACGCAACTGATCGATTCCGAGACGGGTAATTCCCTCGGGCTCAAGCGGATATTCGTGCACGGCATCTCCGACGACGAGACAATGAGAAACCTCAGCGTCTCAAGCAAGCTGAATGCCGAGTGGGGAGCCCTCGTGGACCTCCGTGACCGCGGTCGACAATGCGCGGAGGACTGGCTGATGGCGAACTATGACGCGCTAGGGAAGCGTTCGAGCGTCGATATCAGTACGCGTTACCTCTAGGCGGTTCGACGCTTCCCGACCAATCAGGCGCGTCGCCACCGGTCGAGCGCACCTCCCTTGCCATCTCCCTCCCGCGGCAGCCCTGCCTCCCGATACGGCCCGATAGGCCCGATCCGGGGGGCTTTTTTCGTCTCAGGTGCGCCCGTCACCGGCGGATATTTTCGGCCTATCGAAACCATGCCTGAACAGCATTTCAAAGAGCTCGAGCGGTCTGCGAAGCTTATCGGTATCAGGCCGATACCCGGTTTGAACAACGTCAGATCAAGGAGATGTTCAATGATCAACACTCGTACGCTCATCAGTTCCGCGCTTGCCGCGATCGCCTCCGTCTCCGCGTCGACCGCATCGGCAGGACCGGCCGCCCAGCCGGAGTTCTCGTTCGAGAAATGCTACGGGATCGTCAAGGCCGGGCAGAACGACTGCCAGACAGCCACGCATTCCTGCGCGGGCACCTCGACGATGGACGACCAGGCGGACGCCTGGATCTACGTGCCTGCCGGCACCTGCGGAAAGATCGCCGGCGGCAGCAACGCCCCCAAGGCCTGACGGCCTCCGGAAAACAAGCAAAAAGGGAGTAGACCGATGCCCAAGACGTTTCCCACCCACCCGGTGCCGTGCGCTGCGGGCATCGGCCTCCGTTCGATACACATTGCCGAGGTGCTTTCCCGCAGGCCTGCTGCGGGTTGGCTGGAAGTCCATGCCGAAAACTACATGGGCCAATCAGCGGCCGTGGATGCGCTCGAGAAGCTGCGCGAGGTTTATCCGCTTTCGGTGCACGGCGTCGGACTGTCGCTCGGCAGCGCCTCGGGTCTCGACCGAGCTCATCTGGAGCGGCTGCGTCTCGTCTGTGAGCGCTTCCAGCCGGCGATCGTCTCGGAGCACCTTGCTTGGAGCGTCGCCGACGGCGCCTACCTCAACGACCTCCTGCCGCTCCGTTACGATGACGAGGCGCTCGCCATCGTTTCCGGGAACATCGGCCGGCTGCAGGACACGCTCAAGCGTCAGGTGTTCATCGAAAACCTTTCGGCCTACCTGGCCTTTGCAGAATCGAGCATGACCGAGGCCGAGTTCCTGAGCGAGCTCGTCAACCGGACGGGTTGCGGCTTGCTGCTGGACGTCAACAACGTGCATGTCTCCGCAAGCAACCTCGATTTCGATGCATTGGAGTTTATCGACGCCCTGCCTGCCGAAGCGATCGGTGAAATTCACCTTGCCGGCCACGCCGTCAACGAGGTCGACGGCGACGTCATTCTCATCGACGACCATGGGTCGCGCGTGCCGCCGGCCGTCTGGTCGCTCTATGCCCACGCTCTCCGCAGGATCGGCCCGCGACCGACACTGATCGAATGGGACACGGATGTGCCGCCGCTCGAGGTCCTATTGGGCGAAGCCATGTGGGCAGACATGCTCGCCCGCAGTATCGCCTTCGGCGAGCGCCCGGAGGAGCTGCCGGTCGCCGTGCCGGACAGCCGTTTCGAGACAATGACGCTACCCCGCCGCGACAACGCCAGTGGCATCCGTTTCCCGGCGCTCGCTGCCATAGCAGCAGTTAGAGCCGCTTGCGGCAAGTGCCCAACGGACCATTGCAGGAGGGACGGCCATGTCCTCCATTGAAGCCTTGCAGAGCGTCGTCGCGCGTGCGGTTCTGACGACCGGTCCCGCCGATATCCTGCCGCTCCTCGAGCGGGGTCGTTTCGATCCCACAAGGCGGCCCAATATCTACCGCAACAATACGTTGGTCTCGCTCACGACGACGTTGAAGGCCGTGTTTCCCGTGACGGTGCGGCTGCTCGACGAGCGCTACTTCACTTACCTAGCCGGCTGCTTCATCCGGAACAGCCCGCCACAAGAGCCGCGCCTTTCGCGTTACGGCGCAGGATTTGCGCCATTCCTCGCGCGCTTCGAGGGAACCGCCGATATGCCGTTCGTTTCCGAGGTGGCGCGTTTGGAGTGGAAGGTCGCCGAAGCGCTCGACGCGCCGTTGGAGCGGCCAAGCACACTCATCGAGCTCTACGAAGGGCTTTCGAGCGGGTCCTTCGCGCTTTTCCTACAGCCCTCGTTGCGACTTGTTCTCTGCCGCTGGCCCGCCCTCACCATATGGGCGGCGCACCAGCAGGGAGGCAATCCCGACAAACTCGCCCATCTCGAACGCGAGCCGGAACGCATTGCGCTGTGGAGACGTGCCGACACCGTTCGCTTCCTGCGCCTCGACGCCGCGGAGTTTGCGTTCTGGCACATGTTGATGCGGGGCAGCGGAATCGAGGCTGCGGTCGCTCGCGCCTGCCGCCATTCGCCTGAGTTCGATATTGCCCGCGCGCTGACGGGCCTTTTCGTCAGCGAACTCGTCATCGGCATCCATCGCATGAAGCGGTCTTCCAACCAACAGGAGAGAGTGTCATGACCACAATGCGCGCAACACCCGTCAGTATTTCCAAAACGATATACAGGCTTCACGACACTGTGGTGGCGTTGGCGACCGCCCTGCCGCTATCGATCGTGCAACTCGCATCCCGCGCGGCGATCGCAGAGATTTTCTGGCAATCCGCTCAGACGAAGCTTGCATCCTGGCCGATAACGCTCCAGCTATTCGCCTTCGAATATCGCGTGCCGCTGCTCGATCCCGGATTGGCCGCCCTTATGGCAACAGCGGCGGAACTCAGTGGCGCGGCGATGCTCGCCCTGGGACTGCTCGCGCGGCTCGCGTCGCTGATGCTGCTCGGCGTCGTCGCCACCATCCAGATCTTCGTCTACCCGGATCATTGGGTCGAGCATCTGATGTGGACGAGCCTGCTTCTGCTCATCCTATCGCGCGGCGCCGGCGTCATTTCCGTCGATCATCTGGTCGCCCGACGCATCCGTGCCGGAGGCTGAGCGATGTCGGTGACGCCTGTTCAGAGCGGCTCCGCGCCGGGCAAGATCGCGGCCGGCGTGGAGCGGACAATGCACCGGCCGCGCGTGGTCATTCTCGGTGCGGGCTTCGGCGGCCTGAATGCAGCGTTGACGCTTCGCCGCGCGCCGGTCGAAGTCACCGTCATCGACCGGCGAAACTATCACCTGTTCCAGCCTCTCCTTTATCAGGTGGCGACCGCGGGACTCTCGCCGGCGCAGATTGCCATGCCCATCCGCCGCATTCTTTCACGGCAGTCGAATGCCACGGTTCTGATGGACAAGATCGAGGCGGTCGATACCGGCGCGCGATGCGTCGTGACCGGTAGCCGGCGCATCCCCTATGACTACCTGATCGTCGCGACCGGCGCCCGCCACACTTATTTCGGCAACCATACTTGGGCGGACCACGCCCCGGGCCTGAAGACGATCACGGATGCGACGGCGATCCGGGCGCGCATCCTCTCCGCCTTCGAACGGGCGGAGGTGACCGATGACCCCCGCTTGCGTCAGACGCTGTTGACCTTTGTTGTCGTCGGCGGCGGGCCGACCGGTGTCGAACTGGCCGGCGCTATCGCCGAGCTCTCGCGAAGGACGATCGTTCGTGATTTTCGGCGCATCGATTCGTCCTCCGCCCGGGTCGTGCTCGTCGAGGCGGGTGAGCGGATACTGCCAGCGATGCCGCCCTGCCTTTCGAGGAAAGCCCAGAGACAACTCGAAAGGCTTGGCGTCGAGGTCCTGCTCGGCAATGCCGTCGCCGGCTGCGACGACAGCGGCGTGCGGCTGGCGGACGGAACTGAAATCGGCTCCGCCTGCATTCTCTGGGCCGCAGGCGTCATGGCTTCGCGCGCCGCCAAGTGGATCGCCGCGCCGGCCGACCGTGCCGGACGGGTCCTGGTCGACGGGCGCCTCAATCCGCCGGGGCACGGCGAAATATTCGTCATCGGTGACACTGCTTCAGTCGCTGGTGTGGACGGGTGCCCTGTACCGGGCGTGGCACCGGCGGCCAAGCAGATGGGTCGCTACGCGGCGCGCGCCATTCTCGACGACGTGGCGGGACGGCAGTCGACGCCATTCCGTTACCGTGACTACGGCAATCTCGCGACCATCGGCCGCAAGGCAGCAGTTGCGGATTTCGGCAATGCCAGGCTCTCCGGCTATGCCGCATGGCTTGTCTGGAACTTCGCCCACCTCTGGTTCCTCGTCGGCTTCCGTAATCGCCTCGTGGTCTTTCTCGACTGGGCCCATGCTTATGTCCGCAACGATCGGGCCGCCCGTTTGATCACCGGCAGAAACGAGGGCTAGCGATGTATCGCCCGAAGCTCGCCCAAGTCGTCGTGCTTCTGCTCTTGCTCGCGGTCCTGTCGACTGCCGCGCTCATCCATCTTATCTGGCAGCGTGCCGCCAGCGAGAACATCGACGAGGTCGTAGCCAGTCTCGATACGCAGACGGCCGGGTCCGTCCGCAATGATCTCACCTCGACGCTCGCCCTCGTTTCGAGCACGGCTGAGATCGTCCGATCCATCTTTTTCCAGGGTGCCATCAGCGCCGGCGACGAGGTGAAACGCGAGTTCCTGTTCCTTTCCCTGTTACGCGAACAGTCGGCGATCACCTGGATCGGCTTCGGCTTTCCGGATGGGCGCTTCTTCGGTTCGCATGCGACTGCCGACGGGCGGATCGAAATGGTCGAAATCGGCGTCGCCGAGCCGGGAGAATTGCGTCAACTCAGGCGTGACCGCTATCGGCCGATCCCCGGAGACATCTTTTTCGAGCAGCGCATCAAGGCGGAAAGCGCCTATGTGGCGCTCGGCGCGCCCTGGTATCGTCTGGGAAGGGACGGAGGTGACCCTGTCTGGACGGTCACCAATGTTCTGCCGAACGGGTTCGAGCCATCCATCGTCCTCTCGACGCGCGTCGACATGTTCGGGAAGTTTGCCGGCGTGGTGATGGTGGCGGTTAGTCTCAGACGCCTGTCGCAAGCGCTCAAGGCGGTCAACATGCCAGTCGGCAGCAAGGCCTTCGTTCTCGATGAGCATGGCCGCGTACTGGCCAACTCGCAGCCTTCCGACGGTGTGATGGCGGCGCACTTTTCCGATTTCCCGGAGTCTGATGCCGTCACGGCGGCCGCGGCAGAGGCGGTGGCTCTCAACGGAGGAGCTGCGTTTCGTGCCGTCACGCAAAGCGCCGCACTCGGACCCGTCTTTGTGTCGTCGTCGCGCCTTCCGTTTGAGCGATGGCGGCTCATCACCGCCACGCCTCGGTCGACCTTCGCAAGCGGCATCGACGAGAATATCCGGCGCATTCCGATCGCAGTCTTGGCAATTGCGGGTCTCGCGGCAACCACGGCCGTCGTCTTCGCCAATTTGCTCTTTGCTCGGCCGCTCGCGCGGCTGGCGGTACAGTTGCGTGCGGTCGAGCACTTCTCGCTTGAGAGCGTCCGGCATCACCCGACCTTTCTGGCCGAGCTCAACGACTTCTCCGACGCCTTGAAGCGTATGTCGATCGGGCTTTCGGCTTTTGCTCGCTACATGCCGCTCGACGTCGTGCGGCCGCTCGTCGAAGGTAGCATCGAGCCGAAGCCGGGCGGTGAGCTTTGCGACATTACGGTGATGTTCGCCGACCTGCCCGGGTTCACGGAACTGACCGAGAGGCTCGGACCGGCCGTCGAGCCGCACCTGACGCGCTTCCTGACGACCGCGGTCGCCGCCATCCATGCGGAGGGCGGTACGGTCGACAAGTTCATCGGCGATGCCGTTATGGCCATCTGGAATGCACCCGGAAGGCAGGCGGATCACGCCGCTCGGGCCTGCCGCGCCGCAACGGCAATCCGGGATGCGATGCACACAGAGCCGCCCGTCTCAGTCGGGCATGGCGAGGTCCGCGTGCGCATCGGCATCAACAGCGGGACGGCGCTGATCGGCAATATCGGCTCGGCTGAGCGGCTGAGCTACACCGCCATCGGCGACACGGTCAATCTGGCGAGCAGGCTCGTGGGCGTTGCCAAGGAGCATGGCGTCGAGATCGTCCTCAGCGATGCGACGGTGCAGGCGTCCGATGCATTTGCGCACACGACGTCTCTCGGCCTAGCTACGGTCCGCGGCAAGGCCGAACCAGTGGCCGTGTACACGATAGACCCGCCGGATGTCGCGTTTCAGGGAGGAGACAATGGAAATGGCACTTATCACGGCGATGATGATTGCTTACTTACAGCTCAAGCATTTCGTTGCTGATTACGTGCTGCAGCCGGACTGGGTTCTGCGTGGCAAAGGCGATTTGCGGATGATCGGCGGCTATGTCCATGCGGGGACCCATGCGCTCGGAACCGTTCCGGCGCTGCTTCTGGTCGGCGCCGACTTGGGACGGGTTGTCGTTCTCGTCCTTGCCGAATTCATCGTTCATTACCTCATCGATTACGCGAAGGCGTTCTTGTCACTGCGCAGTAGCGCTGACGCTTCGACCCGCGCCTACTGGGCTATGCATGGTGCGGATCAATTGATGCACCAACTTACCTATGCGGGATTGATCTTGGCCACGCTGGTGTACTGACTCTGTCGACGACGACCAAACCGGTACTTAGGCCCCAGTGTCAAATGTGTTTCACCGCTTACCGACTATCCCCTTGGTCGCGAGCCGGCCGCCCTGGTAGTGGCTGCCACCGGCGGGCTGGCCTTCGCGCCGCTCGATCTTCTCGCGATAGGGCTCGCTCGTGTCCTGCGGCTCCCAGCCGAGGAAATCGGCATGGGCGTTCGACCACCAGGCGTCGCGGTTTGCCGAGACGCCGTAGAGCACCAGATGGCCGATCACGGGGGCCCCGATGAGCTTTCGGACGAGCGAAAGGAAATCGCGCGGGCTGAGCCAGGTGGAGAGCGTGCGGCGGTCCTTCGGTGCTTCGAAGCAACTGCCGATCCGGAGGCAGGCCGTTTCGAGGCCGAACTTGTCGTAATAGAGCCGCGAAAGGTCCTCGCCGAAACACTTGCTGACGCCGTAGAGGCTGTCCGGCCGTCGCTCCGACCTGTCGTCGAGCCCTTCGCCGACCGGGTGGAAGCCGATCACATGGTTGGTGCTCGCGAAGAGGATGCGCCGGACGCCGGCCTTGCGAGCCGCCTCGTAGAGATTGTAGGTGCCGAGGAAATTCGCCTGAATCAGCGCGTCGAAGCTCGCTTCGCCCGAGATCGCTCCGAGATGCAGGATCATGTCGCAGTTGCGCGCCAGTGTATCGACCGCCGCACGATCGGCGAGGTCGCATCGCACCACTTCCTCGCCCGGACGGGAAGGAGAGATGTCGATGATGTCGGAGAGGCGCAGGATCTCCGCCGATCCTTTCAGCGGCTCGCGCAGAAGATGCCCAAGGCGGCCGCCGGCGCCCGTCACCAGAAGTCGTTTGATCATCGGTATTGCCTCAATGAATCTCCGGCTCGGGCAGCTTGTGGGGCGACTGCAGGAAGGTAAAGTCGCAGCCCTCCGGCGCCTGCTGGATGTGTTCGGCATGCATCTTCAGATAGCCGCGCGAATAGTCGCGCTCCGGCGGCCGCCATTCCGAAAGCCGGCGTTCGATCTCGGCCGCCTTGACCTCGAGGGTCAGCGTCCGCCCGGCGACGTCGAGGGCGATCATGTCGCCGTTGCGCACCGCCGCCAGCGGCCCACCGACATAGGATTCCGGCGCCACATGCAGGATGCAGGCGCCATAGCTGGTGCCGCTCATCCGCGCATCGGAAATCCTCACCATGTCGCGCACGCCCTGTTTCAAGAGTTTCTTCGGGATCGGCAGCATGCCCCATTCGGGCATGCCCGGCCCGCCGACCGGGCCGGCATTGCGCAGGATCATCACCGACTCGGCGGTGACGCCGAGATCCTCGTCGTTCACTGCCCGCATCATGGTGTCGTAATCATCGAAGACGAGCGCCGGGCCGCGATGCTTGAGCAGCGCGGGGTCGGCGGCGGCCGGCTTCATCACGCAGCCGTCGGGCGCGAGATTGCCCTTGAGGATCGCCGTGCCGCCGCGGCCGGCGACCGGGTTGTCGAGCGGCCGGATCACCTCGGGCAGGTGAACCTCGGCACGCTCGATCGCGCTGCCAAGCGTGCCGACGACGTTGCGTTCTTTGAGGTTGAGCAGCGGCTCCAGCCGTTTCCAGAGCGCCAGCAAACCCCCCGCGTAATAGAAATCCTCCATCAGGAAGGCGCCGGTCGGGCGGATGTTGCAGAGCACCGGCACCTTTTCCGACATGCGGTCGAAATCTTCCAAGCTCAGCTGGACGCCGCACCGCCGCGCCATGGCGATCAGATGGATCATCGCGTTGGTCGAGCCGGCCATCGCCATATGCACCGCCAGCGCATTCTCGAAGGCGTTGGCGGTCAGGATGTCGGAGGGCTTCAGATCCTCGAAGACCATCTCGACGATGCGGGCCCCGGAAAGCGCCGCCATACGCGAATGGCCGGCATCCGAGGCGGGAATGGCGGAGGCGCCGGGAAGACAGAGGCCGAGCGTATCGGCGAGCGCCGTCATCGTCGAGGCGGTGCCCATCGTCATGCAGGTGCCGTAGGAACGGGCGATGCCGCGCTCCATCTCGTTCCATTGCAGCTCGGTGATCTGGCCGGCCTCCTTCTCGGCCCAGTATTTCCAGACGTCCGAGCCGGATCCGAGCGCCTGGCCGCGATAATTGCCGCGCAGCATCGGCCCGGCCGGCACGAAGATCGTCGGCAGGTCGACCTGGATCGCCCCCATGATCGTCGCCGGCGTGGTCTTGTCGCAGCCGGCGAGCAGGACGACGCCGTCGACCGGATGCGAACGGATGAGTTCCTCCACTTCCATGGCGAGGAAGTTGCGGTAGAGCATCGTCGTCGGCTTCACATAGGTTTCGGCAAGCGACATTGCCGGCAGTTCGACCGGGAAGCCGCCGGCCTGCCAGACGCCGCGCCTGACCTCGTCGGCGCGGGCGCGCAGATGCGCGTGACAGGGGTTGATGTCGCTCCAGGTGTTGATAATCGCGATGACAGGCTTGGCGGCGATTTCCTGCTGGTCGTAGCCCATCTGGTAGAGCCGCGAGCGATGTCCGAAGGAGCGCAGGTCCTTGGCCCCGAACCAGCGGAAGCTCCTAAGATCTTCCGGGTGCTTGCGTTTGGTCATCGACGGCCTCCTTTGCATTCCCCATCGGCTCGGCTAAATTAGACCTGTTCAGAAAGATGACAGGCGAGACCAAGCTATTGAACGACGTATCGTTGAAACTGAAACCGGCGCGGCGCGAACGCCTCGCCGACGTGCTTTACGGCCAGATCCTCGAGCAGATCACCAGCGGCCAACTCGTCGAAGGGGCGAAGCTGCCCTCCGAGGCGCGCATCTGCAGCGACTTCCAGGTCTCCCGGCCAGTCGTCCGCGAGGCGCTGATGCGGCTGCAGGCGGACGGGCTGGTGGTGTCGCGCCAGGGGATAGGCACTTTCGTCAAGTCGCGGCCTTCCAACAAGCTGACCGACTTTGCCGCCTCGGCGGAGATCGCCAGCTATCTGAGGGCATTCGAGCCGCGCCTGGCGCTCGAGACCGAATGCGCCGGGCTGGCCGCGATGCGGCGCACCAAGGCGCAGCTCAACCAGATCGGCGAGGCGCTTCAAGCGCTCGAAATGGCCTTCCAGCGTGGCGAGACCGGCTGGGAGGAGGATTTCGCCTTTCACCTCACCGTCGCCGCAGCCGCGGGAAACGAGCTTTTCCCGCGGCTGCTGCAGGATCTGCGCGACATCATGAGCGGCTCGATGCGCATGGCGCTCGGCCTCACGCGGCAAGGCTCGGACGATAGGCGGCGCCGGGTGCTCGAGGAGCACCGCAAGATCTTCCTGGCGATCTCCAGCCAGAACGCCGACCTCGCGCGCCTCCACATGCGCTATCACCTGACCGAATCGCGCGCCCGCGTCACCGGCTCCTACGGCGACCTGTAGTCGAAGTTCCGCGTTGTCCGTCGCGGACGGTCTGACCCCCTCTGGCCTGCCGGCCATTTCCCCCGCAAGGGGGGAGCGCGCGTGGGGCACGACCGATGCACCCATAAAGAGGCGCTGCATGGCCGAAGCCGTTCTGTTGAAGAGGTGGCCTTGCCACGAGTCGATCTCCCCCCTTATGGGGAAGATGTCCGGCAGGCCAGAGGGGGGTGGGGCAAGGGCCATTGCCGATTGTTCGTCAGGCGCTCGCCGACAGCCGTGGCGCGGCCGCCGCCTCGCTCCTGGCTCTCAGCTCGCGCGCTGCCTTGCCGATCGCCTCGAGCCGTTCGGCGCCGTCGAGATTGGTGAGGAAGTCGCCGATCGGTCCCGCTTCGCAGATGCCGGCGAGCCGCACCGCCTCGTGCAGAACGCGGATCGGCGAGTGGGCGTCGCGGAGATCCTCGAGCGGTAGGAAACTTTCGCGAAGGGCCCTTGCCTCGGCGAACCGACCCTCGCGGCCCGCCTTCAGGATCGCTGTCGACAGATGCGGGGCGACGCAGACCGAGCCGGATGTGAAGGCCGCCAGGCCCATTTTCATGTGGTCGATCGCCGGCCGCTCGCCGATGCCGCTGACGATGCGCTCGCCGGAGCCTACGGCGTCGAGGATATCGGCGAGATAAGGGTCGTTCTTCGGTTCCGGACGCACGACCGCATATTTCAAAGCAGTGATGGCGCCGTCGCGAAACAGGCGGGCGACGTCGGAAGCCTGCATGAAGCCGTCATTCTTGATATAGGCGATCAGCGGCCGGCCGCCGATGTCGGCAAGCTTTGCGAAGCCGGAGGCCAGCCCTGTCGGCGTTGCCGGAAAGGAGAGCGGCAGGACCATGGCCGTCGGAAAGGCGCGGTCTCGCAGGATGGCCGCCTGGTCGGCCGCCTTGCCGAAATCGGCGCCGATCGACGGGATCATCCAGCCGTCGGCCGGCGCGATCTCCTCGAGCATGTCGAGCAGCCGGCCGAAATCCATGACGCCGAAATTGTAGAGATTGGCGTTGCCGCCATAGAGATAAGTCGTCACGCCGCCCGAGCGCAGCCAGTCCACCTGCCGGCGATTTTCCGCCTTGCTCGGCACGCCCTGCGCGTCACGCGCCAGAGGCGGCACCGAGAGGACGGAAGCGCCGAGGTCGGCGACAGTGACGGGCGTCGTTTTCATGGAAATCTCCCTGGCCGGTTTCCTGTATTTTTAATTTACAAGTTGAGGCGGGGCAAGAGCAATGTTAAAGAAAAGCGGGAGAGGTAGATCTCATGAATTCCTCTAGATACGGTTCGCACGGCGTTCCGAAAAATGCCGGGCGTCAGAGCGTGGTGCGAACATGTCTTTCGACTTAACATTTGAATGCGTGCTGGACCTGCGTTGCGCCGTGGCCGAGAGCCCCGTCTATGACGAGCGCCGGAACTGCCTGTTCTTCGTCGACGTCGGTCAAGGCACCCTTCACCGAGCCGATCTTTCCGGGGCCGATCACATCGAGTGGTCTTTGGAAGGCGGCGCCTGCAGCCTCGGGCTCGCACGGTCCGGCCGTCTCGTCCTGGCGCAGCGCGACCGGGTCGTGCTGTTCGATCCGGGAAGCGGCGCGATCGTCCGCAAAATTGCCGAGATCGAGCCAGAGAGGCCACATACACGCCTGAACGACGGGAAGGTGGGGCCGGACGGCGCCTTCTGGGTCGGCACCATGCACGAGGTCGCTGTCGACCGGCGGCCGATCGCCTCGCTTTATCGCGTGACGCCCGCAGGCGCCGTCGAGTGCAAGGTAGAAAATATCGTCTGCTCGAACGGGCTTGCCTGGAGCGCTGATGGCACCGTCCTGTTCCACTCCGATTCGCGCGGGCCCTGGATCGACCGCTGGCGGTTCGATCCGGCGACCGGCGAACTCTCCGGCCGCAAGCGGCTGGCGGATCTCGACGAGGGACGCGGACGGCCGGACGGCGCGGCGACCGATGCCGACGGCAACTACTGGAGCGCCGGCGTCTCGGCCGGCGTCATCAATTGCTTTTCCCCGGAAGGCCGGCTGATCAAGGCGCATCTGTTTCCTGTACCCGCGCCCACCATGCCCTGCTTTGCCGGCCCGGATCGGCGGACGCTCTTCGTCACCTCCTTGCGCCCGACCGATACCGCCAAGGAGAGCCCCGCCGGCAGCATCTTCGCCGCCCGCAGCCCAGTAGCAGGAGCCGCCGTCCATCGCTTCGATGACCGGCGGCTCTTGACCTCACGAACGCTCTTTTAGGGTCCGCAGCAACGCTTCCCGTACGAGAATGATCAACTCGGAATGAATATCCGCCCGGGACCGTCCGCTGCCGTCGTCACAAATTGGTTCGACCTCTCCAAACGACTTCAAGAGCTCGGCCCCACCCTCCTTGCACTCGGGCAGGAAACTGAAATGGTCGGCCTGCGCGACCGTGGCGTAGGAGCCATGCGGAGACAGCGCCGCCAGCCCGGAGGCGATCACCGCTGCGGGAATGGTTCCGGCGCTGCCGAGATTGATGAAATTCATCGGGATGGCGATCTCCTTCAGGCTTTGTGCGTCATAGGCCTGCGCGAGGCCCGGGTCGATCAGGACGGCGGACTTGATACGCCGGTCGAGGTTCGATCGTTCGAAGCGCGCCCGGTCGATCTTGCGCAGGTCGACCTTGTCGACCGTGATCGCTTTGTCGTCGACGTAGCCTTGACCGCCTGCATACCAGGCGCAATCCCACGTCTGGTAGGTATCGCAGTAACGCGCATAGGCTTCGAGGTTTGCCCGGGCACCGGCGATCTCCATGGCGGCCGCGCCTCCGAGCGAGAAGCCGATAACGCCGATGCGGCCCTTGTCTATGGCGCCGCTCCAGAGCGGATCGGTCGTCAGCCTGTCGATCACAAAGGATAAATCATGCGTGCGCTCCCACAGCTTCGGCGTGTCGGCGGGGGTTGAGTTGCCGCTGGTCGTACCGGGATGATTGGGACCGGCGACGACAAATCCGGCCCTGGCCAGTTCCGCGGCGAGCCAGCTCATGCCCTGGATGCGGCCGCCGGAACCGTGCGACATCACGACCAGCGGGTAGCGGCCCTCGAGGAGCGGCGCTTCCGACAGCGCCGGCGCGCCCTTGAAGACCTGGTTGTCGCCCACCAGAACGGCTTTGCCGCCAGGTTCGGCGGGATACCAGACGGTGACCCGAAGACGACGCCCGCCCTCGGGAGAGGCAAGGCTTAATTCGCGCACGCCGGTTTCGATTGCATGGCAGGGTACGGCAAAAAGCGCGCAGAAGAAAAGGGCTGCCAGGATGCGGGAAAAAATCATGGGAAATCTCGCTAGGTTCAAAGGACCTGCGAATGATTGCGCGTGCCCGGCTTCTCCGCTTCCTCGATCACGATTCAGGTCGTCCCGAATCGCGATCTGGGTCAACATTCGACCGTCGATAGCCATCCTCGAAGGACAGAACTTGATTTTCCTCCCGCTGCCGTTCGTCGTCGCCCTGCTGCTCCTGATCCTTCTTGTGGCGATGCTGCGCAACGAGCCGCACAAAGGCCTTCGGCCGTTCCTGGTGCTGCTCTGCCTGTGCTCCGTGCAATCGATCATCGTCGGCCTGCGGTGGGGTTATGACATCACGGCTCTACGCTACGTGCTGCCCTTGCTGGCGAGTTGCCTGCCGCCGCTGGTGCTGGCGAGCTTCCGCTGCCTGATCCACGGGGAGGAGGCCGGGGCAAGGGGTGCCCGTTGGCTTCACGCCGCGCCGCCACTTGGCATGATTGCGCTGATGTTGCTTGCGCCGGCTCTGGTCGACGGTGCGTTGATCGTCCTATTCGTCGGCTATGCTCTGGCGCTGCTGAACCTCGGCCGCACAGGCCCCGACGCCTTGGACGAAGCGCGTCTCGACGGCGCCCAACAGGCACATCGCGCCCTCCTGGTCGCCGCCGCGGCGCTCTGTGTTTCGGCCCTGTTCGACCTCGCGATCTTCCTCGACTTCCAGTGGGCAAAAGGCGCCAATGCCGCTCTGATCGTCAGCAACGCAAGTCTTCTCGAACTGCTTTTCCTCGGCTTTACCGCAGATGTCGCAGCGCGTGCGCGGCCGCTCCCCGCATTGCCGGCAAAAAGTGATAATACCGCATCGCTGGCGGCTAAGGATCGCGAGGTCCTGGATCGGGTCGATCATTTGCTTACCGAGCAGCGATTGTCTCGGGACGAAAACCTGACCCTGTCGCGGCTGGCGCGGCGCGCTGGCGTGCCGGCCCGGCAGATATCCGGAGCAGTCAATCGCCTGGCGCAGAAGAACGTCTCCCAATACATCAACGATTTCCGGATTGCCGAAGCCTGCCGGATGCTGCGGGAGACCGACATGTCAGTCACCGCCGCGATGCTCGAGTCCGGGTTCCAGACGAAGTCGAACTTCAACCGGGAATTCCGACGCGTGACCTGCCTCAGCCCGGCTTCCTGGCGCGAGCGAAACCGACCGTCTTCGTCCTGATCGGGCACGCCTGCCCGGGTCCCCTTGCTCTGACCGCTTCACTCTCACGGCGAAGGTGGAAGCCCTGTACATCCAAACGGAGTAGCCCGGTCAGGTTGTGAGCACGGGCTAAGGATATTGGCGGATGCCGCTAACCCAATTTCAACCTCACCGCCGCGAAACAGCTTTGTTACCCTGAACGTTATGTTTGCAGATCATAAGCGCTGTGCGCCATGACTGGCTTGCCAGGCGCGCATGTCCGGAAGGATCAGTCATGGATCGCGTAAACAGGTCGCAGGCGCCGTGCGAGAGCGCTGTACCCCGCCGGGCATCACTTAGGGCCACACTCCGAATAGTTCCGTTCTGCCTCTTCCTGCTCCTTGGAGTTCCCGCAAAAGGCGAGACGGCGCCCGACGCCAGGCTTGCTCCGCAAGACACGGTCGAGATCAGCGTTTCTGGATGGCATGCCTTGCTTGGCGGGGTAGCCGAGGGTACGTTGCTGAACGACACGTTCACGATCGGGACAGGCGGAACGCTCGAACTTCCGGGCATCGGACGCCTGCCCGCGGCAGGTCTCTCCGAGAATGAACTGGCCAAGCTGATAACCGATCGCCTGCAGGTCCGAAGCGGCAGCGATCAGCGTCCGGTCACGAAGGTCCAGCGACGGATGTCGGCGCCCGAAATGCCGCCATCGCGGGCGACGACCAATGTCGCGGCGGTTCCGCCTGCAGGGTGGCAACGCGCAGCTCAGTCGGCGCAATCGCAACAACCGGAACGGTCCAGGGGTGAAACGGTGCTTGGTGAACTGGCGGCTCTTCGCATGGATCTCCAAGAGGCTCGCAGAGAAGCGCGCGCGGCACGTCAGGCTGCGCGTGACGCCGCCATGCGGCACTATCGCCGCCTCGTTACAGAGCGTCGACGGGTTGCCACCCTGGCACAGGAACTCCACGCCGCCCGGGCCGATGTCGGAGCGTTGAAGATTCAACTGCAGCAACAGGCGAAGGCGGCGCGAGATTGGGAAGCCGCGGTGGCAGACGCCAACGAGGCTCGGGAAGCGGCGGCGCGCGAACGCGCCGAACGCGCCGCCCTGAAGGCAAAGCTTCTCGCGGCGCGCAAGGAAATCGACGCGATCAAGAGCGGTGCGCTGCTGGCCGGGCGTCAGCGCGAGGCCAGTCTCCGCGACGAGCTGGCGGCGGTGAGAGGCGGCCTTGACGCAATGCGGCATGCCGCCGACGACGCCGGAACGCAGGCGCGCGAGGCTGCCGCCATGGCGGCCGCTCAGGAACGAGCTCTTGAGAACCAGCGCCGGAGGGGCGAAGGGCTCGCGCGCGAGCGGGAGCTGGCGCAGCGGGAGATCGAGCGTCTGCAGATCAAGACGGCCGGAGAAATCCGATCAAAGGCTGCCGCGCTGAGGGCGCACGATGCCGCGGAAACATCGCTGACCAATGCCCGGAGGGTCCTCGACGACGAGCGGCGCAAGCTTGCCGCCCAGGAACGGGAACTCGCCCTCCTACGCCAATCGGCCTTGCAGGCGCGTGCCGAGCTGCAAGCCGCAAAGCAGGCCGCTGAAGTGGCCGCGCGCGAACGCGCGGCCCTGGAGGAGAAGCTTCTCGCGGCGCACAAGGAGATCGACGCGATCAAAAGGGGCTCGCTGCTCGCAGGTCGTCAGCGCGAGGACAGCCTCCGTCGCGGTTTGGCGGCGGCGAGAGGCGACCTCGACGCGATGCGGCGTGCCGCCGACGAGGCAGGCGCGCAGGCGCGCAAGGCTGCCGCGATGGCGGCCGACCAGGAACGAGCTCTCGAGAACGAGCGCCGGAGTGCCGAGGGGCTCGCCCGCGACCGGGCGATGGCGCAGCGCGAGGTTGAGCGTCTGCAGACCAAGACAGCCGGCGCGATCCGGTCGAAGGCTGCAGCGCTCAGGGCGCGCGATGCCGCGGAGGCAGCGCTGAGCGATGCCAGTCGGCTCCTCGACGAGAAGGGGCGCAAGCTTGCCGCCCAGGAACGGGAACTCGCCCTTCTTCGCCAATCCACATTGCAAGCTCGTGCCGAGCTGCAGGCCGCAAAAGAGGCCGCATTGCAAGCCGGACAAGCCGGAAGGGTCGCCGAGGCTACGGCAAGCCGGGCTGGCGAGGCGCTTGGCCTGGAGCGCGAGAAGGCGAGATCGCTGGCGCGCGATCTCGAAACCGCGCGCCAGGAACGCGACGCGGCAAGGAAGCAATTGGCGCTGAGCTTGGCGGCGGTGGAGCGTAGCGAGGTCGAGCTTCCGAAGCGGGAAGCTCAACGCCCCGCGGCAAGCGTGGAACAGAGACGGAAGGCAGGCGCCGGCGATCGCGCCAATCCACGTGTCAAGCCCGTCGCGCGCAAGCGCGGTGGCTCGGTGGAAGTCCGCAAGGTGGAACTCGGCAAGCCAACGCGATCGGTTCAATCGGTGACGCTTGCGCTTCCCGAGGAACTGCTCCCCACGCGGCCGCAGGTCCGTGGCCGCTGATAGAAGAGGTGGCGAGCTATTCAAGGGCTACTCGGCCCAAAGATGAGGAACCGGATTATGCGCAAGTACCTAGCTGCCACAGTCCTGATCGCAATCGCGATCGGCCCTGCTCATGCCTTAGGCCTTAACGCAAAAGTCGGCCCGGTCGGCGTCGGCGCCGAGGTGGGGGTCGATAAGAACGGCGTCTCGGCAGGGGTCGGCGCCGGCGTCAAAGGGGTAGGTGGAGCAAAGGCCGGAACCTCGCTCAACAGAAGCGGAGGCGCCAGCCTTGGGGTTGGCGGCAATCTCGGCAACAAAAGTGGCGGTCTGTCGGTGGGTGCCGGCTCGAATGCCGGCTCGTCGAGCGGTGCGGGGACAGCTCCCGCTTCCGGCGCGGTTTCAGGCGGTTCGGCCGCGGGTCCCGGTTCCGGGTCTGCGTCTGGTCCCGGATCCGGGACCCGGACGTCCAGCGGAGGCTTGACCGCAGGGGCCAGCAGCGGTGGTGGCAGGATCATCTCCATTGCGCCGACAAAGAACGCGCGAACACCCATCGTTCTGCCACGCATCCTTTGGCCGCTGAAGAAGAAGTCCGCCCATGAGCGCGGCGAATGGGGTTATCCCATACGCCTGCCGTTGACGATCGCAGCGGTTCCGGGGACCCCCAAAAGCGTCGTTCGAGCCTGCCAAAAGGCAATAGCGTCGGCTGCGTCGCCCCTCGGCGGCGTGCGTGTGCGTGCGGCAAGCGCCGGTTCCCTGCTCCGGCATCGCAGCGGGGCGCTCACGGCCCCGCTCGTTGTCAGCATAGACTATGCGGGTGAGAACAGCATCCAGGTCCGCCAGGCGCGAATCCGGTGCCGGCTCGATTCGGCCGGCAAGGTCGTCGCGGTGAACTAGCTGCAGCGCCGTACGTCCGATTGCCTCTTGCCCGGCCGGCCAGAGCCGACCGGGCAACCAAGTTCACGCGTTCAGCGATTTCGAGAACGGCATGACGCGCAGCCGTTTGCCGAGCGCCTTATAGGCGGCATTGGCGACGGCAGGGCCGATCGGCGGCACGCCAGGCTCGCCGATGCCCGACGGCGGGTTGGCGGAGGCGACGATGTGGACCTCGACCTTCGGCATCGCATCGATCCTCAGCGGCGTATACATATCGAAGTTGCCCTGATCGACCTGGCCGTCCGTCAGCGTGACTTCCTCGCCCAATATGGCGCCAAGGCCGAAGCCGATGCCGCCCTCCACCTGGGCGCGGACCTGGTCCGGGTTGACCGCCAGACCGCAGTCGACGGCGGCGACCACGCGTTCGACCTTGATCTGGCCATTGCCGTCGGTCGAGACCTCCGCGATCTGAGCGACCACCGAGCCGAAGCTTTCGGCAAGCGCGACGCCCCGAAAGCGGCCCTGAGGCAAGGGCTTCTCCCACTCGGCCTTTTCCGCCGCCAGCTTGAGCACAGTTGCGTGACGCGAGTCGGGCTCAAGCATCGACAGACGGAATTCTACGGGATCGCGTCCCGCCGCCTCGGCAACTTCGTCGAGGAAGGTTTCGGCCGCGAACGCCGTGTGCGTCGAGCCGACGGAGCGCCACCATAGAACCGGAACGCCAACCTCCGTGCTCGTCAGGCCGACCGTCTGGTTGGGAATGACGTAGGGAAGATTGCTTGCTCCCTCGACGGAGGTCGGGTCGACGCCATTTTTGACCATGCCCTCGAACGCCGTCTTTGCCACTATGGATTGACCGATGATGTGATTGTTCCAGGCCACGAGTTTCCCGCTGTCGTCGATACCGGCCTTGAGGCTGTGCACATAGGCGGGCCGATAGCGGCCCGCCCGCATGTCGTCCTCACGCGTCCACTGCATCTTAACCGGCGCACGGAAACCGATGGCTTTGGCGACGTGCACGGCTTCGACGATGACATCGCCGTCGAATACGGCCCGCCGGCCAAAGCTACCGCCGGTCTTCATGACGTGCAGGCGTACCTTCTCGGGAGCGATCCCGGCCGCGTCGCCGGCGAGCTTCTGGTAGACGTCGGTGAACTGATGCCCGCCCCAGATCTCCAGCGTGCCGTCTTCGTTCATGCGTGCGACCGCGTTCAGCGGTTCCATCGCCGCATGCGCCAGGTAGGGAAATTCGAAGTTCGCCTCGAGGACCTTGGCGGCCTTGGCGAATTCAGCTTCGGCGTCGCCGTCCTCGCGCGCGAGCGCTACCGGGCCCTTCTTTGCCAGATCGCGGTAGGCAGACATAATCTGCTGGGTACCGCGCTTTTCCGCCGCCGTCTCGTCCCAGGCGACGGTGACTGCCTCGCGCCCCTTGATCGCCGCCCACATGTTTTCGCCGACCACTGCGACGCCACGCGGTGTTTCGACGACATCGACCACGCCCTTGACGGCGCGTGCGGCCGACGTATCGAAGGACTTCGCCTTGGCGCCGAACAGCGGCGGATGGATCATCACCGCGGTCAGCAGCCCGGGAAGCTTGACGTCGATCGTGTACTGCTCCGTGCCGTTCGCTTTGCGGGCGCTGTCGAAACGCTTCAACTCGGAATTGCCGATCAACTTCCAGTCGCCCGGCTGCTTGAGTTTGACGTCGGTGGGAACCGGCAGCGTCGCCGCCTTGGCGGCGAAGGTGCCGAAGCCGCCGCTCTTACCGGAGGGATGGGAGAGAACGCCCTTCTCGACGGTGATCTCCGCCGCCTCCACGCCCCACTCGGACGCCGCGGCGGCGATGAGCATCGCCCGGGCCGCGGCACCGGCCTTACGGTAGCGCTCCCATGAGGTTACCATGGAGGTCGAGCCTCCGGTGCCCTGCATCGTGCCACCAAAGGCGACATTGCCGTACGCCTTGACATCGCCGGAAGCTCCCCTCACGTCGATGGTCGACCAGTCGGCGTCGAGTTCTTCCGCCACAAGTGTGGCGATGCCGTTATAGGAGCCTTGTCCCATTTCGAATTGGGAGGAGAGGACGGTCACCTTTCCGTCGCCGTCGATGGTCAGGTAGGGCGAAAAGGAATGCGCGCCTTCTGCCGACGGCGTCTCGCCCGCTGTCGCCGGGGTTGCGCGCAGGAGATGAAAGCCGACGGCGATGCCGGTGCCGGCTGCGAATGCACCGATGAGGAACTGCCGCCGGGACGCCTCGACCCGTCCGGCAGGGAGAGCGATCGATTGCATCAGTTTGGGGATCATGTCTCAGGCCTCCAGGCGCTTTGCGGCTTCGTGAATGCCGGCACGGATTCGATGGTAGGTGGCACAACGACAGAGATTGCCCGACATGGCGGCGTCGATGTCTTCGTCACTCGGCTTCGGGTTGTTGGCCAACAGGTCCGTTGCCGACATGATCTGGCCGGACTGACAGTAGCCGCATTGCGGAACGTCGAGATCGGCCCAGACGGACTGGACCATTTCGGCGACCTTGCCCTTCAGGCCCTCGATGGTGGTGACCTGAGCCCCTTCGATGTCGCCGATGAATGTCTGACAGGAGCGGACCGGCGAACCATCGACATAGACGGTGCAAGCACCGCATTGAGCCATGCCGCAGCCGAACTTCGTGCCCGTCAGCCCGACCAGATCACGGATCACCCAAAGAAGCGGCATATCCGCCGCGGCGTCGACCGAGTGCTCGACGCCGTTGATAGTCACAATTGCCATGGTGTTCTCCTCGCGTTGAGGCGCGGGGGCTCAAAATAGGTGCAGATATGCCTGCCCGCGCGCCGCAGCCATTCGCCAGACTGCGGCCGCACCTTAGAAGACCGGCCTTTCGCCCGGTAGATTCGATCCTGTCGGATTATTGCCTATTCCTGTCGCGGTGACGGGATTGTGATCATCGGCCGTCTGCGCCTCTGCGGCGCTAGCCGATCGAATCTCGGCTGGCAGCGTCGTTGGAGTTCAGGATTGCCTTGATATCGCGCAGCGGCGGGTGGCCGAAGGCGCGCCGATATTCACGGCTGAACTGGGTCGGGCTCTCATATCCAACCCTGAGCGCGGCGGTTGCCGCGTCGAGCGATTGCGACAGCATCAGTTCCCGCGCATGGTGCAGGCGCAGATGCTTCTGGAACTGCAGTGGGCTCATGGCGGTCATGGCGCGAAAATGGTGGTGCAGCGTCGATACGCCCATATTGGCGACCTCCGCTAGATCTTCGACGCGCAGCGGCCGGGCGTAGTTCTCCTTGAGCCAGGCGATCGCCCGGGCGACGCGGTTGCTGTTGGTACCGGCAAGGGCAAAGCGCCTGAGCCGCGCGCCTTGCTCGCCGGTGAGCAGCCGGTAGAGGATTTCGTTATGGATGTGATTGGACAGGAATGGGATGTCCGCCGCAGCCTTCGCAAGCGAAATCAGCCTCAGAAAGGCGTCAAACAGCTCCGGCTTCGCGGCGCCGACGGCGACGCCGACAAGGTCGCGTTCCGGTGGCCCCACCGGGTGCAGGTCGTGATCGGTGATGATCCGCCGAAGCTTCTCAAGGTCGAGCCGGAGCGACGCCGCCACATAGGGCTCGTCAAGACTCGCCTCGCAGATCTGCCCGGTCGCCGGAAGCCCCAGAGCCGTCAGGAAAAAGCAGGACTCGTCGTAGAGGAGGGTCTGGTTGCCGACATGAACGCGCTTGCTTCCCTGGATGATCAGCGAAAGGCTAGGCTCATAGACGGCGGAGAAGGGCCCGGCTGGCTCGACGACCCGATAAAGCGAAAGCCCGGGTATCGTGTGGCTGTAGCGCAGACCATCCCAGGGGAGCTGCGCCAGCTCGTCGAGGATGCGCCGACGAAGCGGCGCGGTTTCCTCGCGTAGGTGCTGTCGCTGACTGATGGCCTCGCTCATGGGCGGGCTGTCGCCTCTCTTGCGGCGGATGTCAAATCATTTCGTTATCACATTCTTTTGAGCCCTGCAGGATTAGGCAAGAATCGCAAGGGCAGGTAAATATTTCCTCTGATATGCTCATTGACTCATCATACCAGTTGCGTTATCGCTTCGGCAACATGATGCGGGAGATACAGATGACTTCGATTGCCTTGTTGGGTGCCGGCGGCAAGATGGGCTGCCGACTGGCCAAGAACCTGAAGGGATCGCGCTTCGACGTGCGTCACGTCGAGGTGAGCGAGATCGGCAGAGCGCGGCTGGCAAGGGAGCTGGGGCTCGAGACGGTCTCTCTCGATACTGCTCTCGACGGTGCGGAAGTCATAATCCTTGCGGTGCCGGACACGGCGATCGGCAAGGTGGCGGCCGGCATCGCCGACAGGCTGAAGCCAGGTACGATGCTCGTCGTCCTCGACGCGGCCGCACCCTTTGCCGGTCATCTGCCGCGGCGCGATGACCTCACCTATTTTGTCACTCACCCCTGCCATCCGCCGATCTTCAACGACGAGACCGAGCTTGCGGCACGCAAGGATCATTTCGGCGGCATTGCCGCCAAACAGCACATCGTCTCGGCGCTGATGCAGGGACCGGAGGCGGATTACGCCAAGGGCGAGGAGATCGCCAGGATCATCTGGGCGCCGGTGATGCGCTCGCATCGCGTCACCGTCGAGCAGATGGCGCTGCTAGAGCCCGGCCTGTCGGAAACGGTCTGTGCCTCGCTGCTCGTCGTCATGCGCGAGGCGATGGACGAATGCGTCGCCCGCGGCGTGCCGAAAGAGGCGGCGCGCGACTTCTTGCTCGGCCACATGAACGTGCTCGGCGCCGTGATCTTCGAAGAGGTCGAGGGCGTGTTCTCCGATGCCTGCAACAAGGCGATCGAGTTCGGCAAGCCGATGCTGATGCGCGATGACTGGAAGCGCGTCTTCGAGCCGCAGGAAATCGCCGACAGCATCCGTCGCATCACCTGATCCGCAGAAACCGGAGGGCAACTCCGGCCGTTTTCAACCTGGGAGGAAGAACCGATGAAACTGACACGCAGAATGACCGTGGCCGCCTTTGCGGCCTTCCTGGCGGCAGGGTCCGCCATTCCGGCCTACGCGGCCGACCTCATCGCGATCATCACGCCGTCGCATGACAACCCGTTCTTCAAGGCCGAAGCAGTCGGTGCCGAGGCCAAGGCCAAGGAACTCGGTTACGAGACGCTCGTCCTCGTGCATGACGATGACGCCAACAAGCAGTCGCAGCTGATCGATACCGCAATTGGCCGCGGCGCCAAGGCGATCATCCTCGACAATGCCGGCTCGGAAGCCTCGATCGCCGCCGTGCAGAAGGCCAAGGATGCCGGCGTGCCGTCCTTCCTGATCGACCGCGAAATCAACGCTACCGGCGTTGCCGTGTCGCAGATCGTTTCCAACAACTACCAGGGTGCGCAGCTCGGCGCCGAGGAATTCGTCAAGCTGATGGGCGAATCCGGCAACTATGTCGAACTGCTCGGCCGTGAATCCGATCTCAACGCCGGCATCCGCTCGAAGGGCTATCACGACGTCATCGACGAATATACCGAGCTGAAGATGGTGGCGCAGCAGTCGGCGAACTGGAGTCAAACCGAGGCCTACAGCAAGATGGAGACCATCCTGCAGGCCAACCCGGACATCAAGGGCGTCATCTCCGGCAACGACACGATGGCCATGGGCGCGATCGCCGCGCTGCAGGCCGCCGGCCGCAAGGACGTCATCGTCGTCGGCTTCGACGGCTCCAACGACGTGCGCGACTCGATCAAGTCCGGCGGCGTCAAGGCGACCGTGCTGCAGCCGGCTTACGCCCAGGCGCAGATGGCGGTCCAGCAGGCGCATGAGTTCATCACCACCGGCAAGAAGCCAGCGGAAGAAAAGCAGCTGATGGACTGCGTACTGATCAACAGCGAGAACGCCGACCAGCTCGAAACCTTCGCGCTCACCAATTGACCCTCTTCCTGACCTGCGACGCGGTCCAGCCGCGTCGCAGGGGCTATGGAGTAGCTTTCGATGCCAAGTACAAGGGGCGCGTCCGTCATATTCCTTGCGGTGATGATGGCTCTCGCGGGCTGCAAGATCATCAGGACACCGACGGCCGAAGAGACGGCGCAATCCGCTTCCGGCGGCTTCGATCCGGATCGGATGGTCGCTGAGATATGGGACAGCAAGGTCGTGCCCTATCTCGACAGGAAAGCGGGGCCGTTCTCGGAGGTCGCCTCGCTCGCGGCAAGCGACGCAGATGCGGCCGGCGCGAAATACGGACATAAGGAGAAGCAGGGAAGCAGCCCCTGGACCTTCGCCGCGCGGCTTTCGGGCACCATCATCAAGGCGGAGACGAAATCGCGCTCGGCCTATGTGGAGGTTGACGCCGATGGCGACGGCAAGGCGGATGCGCGTGTCCAGATCGGTCCGGCGATCCGCGGCACGGCGATCCGCGACAGCCTCGACTTCGTCAACTTCAACGAATTCAAGAACCAGATCGAGTGGGCCCAGTACGGCAAGGCCTTCAACACACATGTGAACGGCCTTGTGCTCGAAAAGCTCACGCGCGATCAGCTCGTCGGCAGGAAGCTCGAGGCGGTCGGCGCCTATCCGCAGCCCGCCAAGGGGCAGCTGCCGTTGTTCGTGCCGGCGCAGCTGACGGTGAGTGGATGAGCTTGCACCCGCCCGAGAACGACGATTGCGTTCTGCGCCTCGAGGACGTCACCAAGGTCTATTCCGGTATCGTCGCCGTGCGCCACGCCAACCTGGCGCTCAGGCGCGGGGCGGTGAACGTGCTCGTCGGCGAGAACGGCGCCGGCAAGTCGACGCTGATGCGCATCATCGCCGGCGTCGAAAAGCCGTCGGCCGGCCGCATCCTGCTCGACGGCGAGGAGGTCGAATTCCACTCGCCCGGCGATGCCCAGCGCCACGGCATCGGCATGGTGTTCCAGGAACTTAATCTCTTCGGCAATCTCTCGGTCGCCGAAAACATCTTCGCTACGCGCGAAATCAGGCGCGGCCTGCGTGGCATCGATCATCGTGCCCAGGTCGCGAAAGCCACCGAGTTCCTCGATCGGCTCGATGCGGGCATCGATGCCGAGACGTTCGTCGAAGACCTGCCGATCGGTCAGCAGCAGCTGGTGGAAATCGCCAAGGCGATCTCGCTCGATACCCGTATCCTCATTCTTGACGAGCCGACCTCGGCGCTTTCGGCGGCCGAGGTCGATGTGCTCTTCAAGGTCATCCGCGAATTGAAGGCGCAAGGGGTGGCGATCGTCTATATCTCCCACCGCCTCGAAGAGCTGATGCGGATCGGCGATTACATCACGGTCTTGCGCGATGGCCAGATCACCGGTCATGCCATGGTCAGGGACATCGACACGAAGTGGATCGTCCGCTCGATGATCGGTTCGGACGCGAAGGATTTCGCCAAGTCGGTCGATCACCGCCTCGGTGAAGACGTTTTCCGCGCCGAGGACATCTGCCTGCCGCGCCGCACCGGCGGCCTTGCCGTCGACCATATGTCGATCTCGGTGCGCGCCGGTGAAGTGCTCGGCATCTACGGGCTGATGGGTGCCGGCCGAAGCGAATTCTTCGAATGCGTCATCGGCCAGCATCCGCATTCGACCGGACGCGTCCATGTCGGCGGCGCCGATGTTTCCACATGCGATACTTCCGACCGGATCCGGCGCGGCCTGGCGTTAATCCCGGAGGACCGCCAGCGCGAAGGGCTGGTGCAGGCGCTGTCGATCGCCAGCAATCTGACACTGGCGAGCCTTGAGCGCTTCCTGCGCTTCGGCTTCCATATCGTCGGCGACAAGGAGCGGGCGGCGATCAAGGCGGCCATCGGCGATCTTTCCATCAAGGCGCCCAATCCCGATTTCGAGGTCACGTCGATGTCGGGCGGCAACCAGCAGAAGGTGGTCATCGGCAAGGCGCTGATGACCCGGCCGAAGGTGCTTATGATGGACGAGCCGAGCCGCGGCATCGACGTCGGGGCCAAGGCGGACGTCTTCCGCACCATGCGGCGGCTGGCAGGCGAGGGTCTGGCGATCCTGTTTTCCACCTCCGACCTCGAAGAGGTGATGGCGCTCTCCGACCGCATCGCCGTCATGAGCAATGGACGGCTCGTCACTGTCATCGACCGCGCCGAGGCGACGGAAGAGTTGATCGTGAAGGCTTCGGCCGAAGGCCACAAGACGACAAGGGAACACGCCTGATGACAGCGGCAACGACCACCACCAACGCTGCGGAAGCTCCGAACGGCTCTCTGCTGCTGACGCTCATGAAGCTCAGGACGTTCATCGCGCTCTTCGCGGTGATCGCCTTCTTCTCGGTCTTCGCGCCGAACTTCCTGTCGACCGCCAACCTTATCCTGATGTCAAAGCACGTGGCGCTCAATGCCTTCCTCGCCATGGGCATGACCTTCGTGATCATCACCGGCGGCATCGACCTCTCCGTCGGGTCGATCGTCGGGCTCTGCGGCATGGTGGCCGGCGGGCTGATCCTCAACGGCATCGACCTGCAGTTCGGCTACACGATTTATTTCAATGTCTTCGAGGTGTGTCTGATCACGCTCGCCGTCGGCATCCTGATCGGTGCGATCAACGGCCTGCTGATCACCAAGCTGAACGTCGCGCCGTTCATCGCAACGCTCGGCACGCTTTATGTGGCGCGCGGTTTCGCGCTGCTTTCCTCCGACGGCCAGACCTTCCCGAACCTCGTCGGAAAGCCGGAACTGTCGACGACCGGCTTCGCCTTCTTGGGCTCCGGCCGGCTTCTCGGCCTGCCGGTGTCGATCTGGATCCTCATCGTCGTGGCGCTCGCCGCCGCTTACGTCGCCAAGTACACGCCGATCGGCCGCCACATCTTCGCGGTCGGCGGCAACGAGCGGGCCGCCCGCATGTCCGGCATCCGCGTCGATCGCGTGAAGATATTTGTCTATATGTTCTCCGGCTTCTGCGCGGCGATCGTCGGCCTGGTTATTTCCTCGGAACTGATGGCCTCGCATCCTGCGACAGGCAATTCCTTCGAGCTCAACGCCATCGCCGCAGCCGTTCTTGGCGGCACCTCCATGTCCGGCGGCCGCGGCACGATCGGCGGCACCATCATCGGTGCCTTCGTCATCGGCATCCTGTCCGACGGCCTCGTCATGATGGGCATCTCGTCCTTCTGGCAGATGGTCATCAAGGGCATTGTCATCATCGTCGCGGTCGTGGTGGACCAGGCGCAACGCCGGTTGCAGCAGCAGGTGACGCTGATGCAGCTTGCGAAGAAAGGTTGACTGAATGGCAATTCTGAAGGGCGCCCTGATCGGCTGCGGGTTTTTCGCGGTCAACCAGATGCATGGCTGGCGCGACACCGAGGGGGCGCGGATCGTCGCCATCTGCGACCGCGATCCGGCACGGCTTAGGGCGGTCGGCGAAGAGTTCGGCGTCACGCGGCGCTATACTTCGGCCGAGGATCTGTTTGCCGATGGCGGCTTTGATTTCGTCGATATTGCGACGACCGTCAGAAGCCACCGGCCGCTGGTCGAGATGGCAGCGCTGAACGGCATTCCGACGATCTGCCAAAAGCCGATCGCGCCGACGATGGAAGACGCCAAGGCGATGGTCGCCGCCTGTGCCGCGACGGGCGCGCCTATGATGGTGCACGAGAATTTCCGCTGGCAGTCGCCGATCCGGGCCGCCAGGGCCGCAATCGACAGCGGCGTAATCGGCGAGGTGTTCTGGGGTCGGGTGAGCTTCCGGTCGGCTTATGACGTCTATTCCGGCCAGCCATATCTCGCGACCGGCAAGCGCTTCATCATCGAGGACCTCGGCATCCACGCGCTCGACATCGCGCGCTACCTCTTTGGCGATGCGGCGTCGGTGACTGCCCGCACACGCCGCATCAATCCGAAGATCGTCGGCGAGGACGTCGCGACGATGATGCTCGACCATCGCGGCGGCGTCACGTCGATCGTCGATTGCAGCTACGCCACCAGGCTGCCGGTCGAGCCTTTTCCTGAAACCTTGCTGGAAGTCGACGGCAGCAAGGGGACGCTGCGGCTCTCGCAGGGCTACCGTCTTTCTGTTCATTCGCGCGAGGGGACGAAGGTGACGGATGTCGAGCCGCGCCTTCTCCCCTGGGCCTCGGCGCCCTGGCACAATATCCAGGAGAGCGTCAGCCTGATCCAGCAGCACTTCGTCGACTGCCTGCGCGCCGGCCGCGAACCGGAGACCTCAGGAAGGGACAATCTCAAGACCTTTGCGTTGGTCGAGGCATCTTATCGCAGCGCCGCCAAGGGCAAGACCGTGCCGGTCGAGGATTTCCTCGGATGACGGCTTCCCGCATCTTTCTCCTCTTCGGGACGGAAGAGCCGGAGCCGGTGCCGCGGCGCCTCGAAGCAGGCCGGCTCAGCGCCGAGCTCGTCGGCGGCAATCTGCGCATGATCCGCTTTTCCGGCAAGGAGGTGCTGCGGGCGGTTTCCTCTCTGGTGCGCGACCGGGATTGGGGAACATGCGAGGCTGCAATCACCGAACTGACCGTCGAAGAGGAAGAGGCGGCGACGATCGCCCGATACGATGCCCGGTTCCGGGCGCCCGACGGGGCCGTCCTCGACTGCCGAGCGACGATCGAAGTCTTCCCCGACGCACTCATCTTCGATGCACGCTTCACGCCGGATCGCGATTTCGAAACGGCGCGCGCCGGCTTTGCGATCCTGCATCCGATCGTGGGCGTCGCCGGCCGGGCAGTAACGGTCCAGCATGGCGATGGTTCGGTCGAGCGTTCGGTCTTCCCCGATCTGATCGAGCCCTGGCAGCCGTTCAAGGATATCGCCGCGATTACCTATGAGGTGATGCCCGGCATCGAGGCCGAGTGCCGCATGATCGGCGACGTCTTCGAAATGGAGGACCAGCGCAACTGGACCGACGGCTCCTACAAAACCTATGTGCGGCCGCTGGCGCTTCCCTGGCCCTATGTGCTGAAAGCCGGGGAGACGGTTCACCAGGCCGTTCGGTTATCGATCCGCCAGCTCGATGCCGTTGCGGTGGTCGCTACAAAGCCGGTCCCGATCGAAATTTCGCTGAGGCGCGATCAAGGCAAGTTGCCGGCAATCGGTATCGGGCTTCGACCCGACGAGGCGGGCGATGAGCTTCTCGAAGCCGGACTGATCCGCGTGCTGGGTGCGCGGCATCTGATCTGCCATTTCGATCCGGGTGCCGGCCATGGCGCCGCGGCGCTGAGGCACTTCCGGCAGATGGCCGATACATCCGGCGCAGCGGTGACGCTAGAATGCTTCGTTCCTTGCCGACGCCCGTTGGATGACGAGCTGGGCGAGATCGCCCGGATGGTGGGTGACAGTGGACTGAGGCTCGCAAGCCTTGCCGTGTCGCCATCGGTCGACCGCCAATCGACGCCGCCGGGCAGCGCCTGGCCGGAATGCCCGCCGCTCGAAGATGTCTATCAGGCTGCGCAAAGAGCTTTTCCCGGCGTGCCGCTCGGGGGCGGCATGTTCAGCTATTTCACCGAGCTCAACCGCAAGCGCGCGCCGGCCAATCGGCTCGCCTATGTGACACATTGCACCAATCCGATCGTCCACGCTGCCGATGATCTCAGCGTCATGCAGACCTTCGAAGCGCTCCGCGACGTGACGCGCTCGGTGCGGGTGATCTATGGCGACAAGCCCTACCGCATCGGCCCTTCCACCATCGCCATGCGCCAGAACCCTTATGGCAGCCAGACAAAGGACAATCCGTCCGGCAAGCGTATCGCCATGGCCAACCGCGATCCGCGTCACAATGCGCTCTTCGGGGCCGCCTGGACGCTCGCCTATGCGGCGACCGTGGCGGAGGCGGAAGTCGAGGTGCTGACGCTTTCGACGCTTGCCGGTCCGTTTGGGCTGGTGGCCGGGCCGGGCGAGCCGGTCAAGGAGGGCTCCCCGAGGCCGCTGTTCTATGTGTTGCGCTGGCTTGCCGAGCTTTCTGGGGGCGAGGGCATCGCCATCGAGACCTGCGTGGCGGATCGGGTTCTAGGGCTCGGCGCCGAACTCGATGGTACGATCACCTTGCTGCTTGCCAATCTCACCCCCAATCCGGAGACGGTGACGCTCGCCGAGCCGGGGAGGCGGAGACTCCTCCTCTTGGACGAAGGCTGGTTCCGCAACGGCGCAAGAGAGCCTGAGGCGAGGCCGCATGAAAGTGCTGACGTTGTGCTCCCGGCCTATGCGGTCGCCCGGATCGAAATTCTCTAATCGGTTTGCCACTGCGGCAGGCCACAGGGGGTAGAGCGCTCCCAAGCGTAATCTATTTGCCCTTCGGCGCATAAAGCGCCCGCGAACGCTCGAGATGCTTGATCATCGACTGCTCGGCCTCATCAGGCTTGCCGCGCTGGATGCAGTCGATGATCTCCGCATGCTCGGAGAGCGTCACGTTCTCCCTGCCGGTCCAGATCAGCATTTCCGTATGATATTCCTTGAGCCAGCCGAGCATCGCTTCGCTCACGGCACTGAAGATCGGATTGCCGGAGATCTCAGCGATGCGGCCGTGGAAGGCCATGTCGGCGGCGATGAAGGAGTCGGAATTGCCAAGCGCGGCGCGCTGGCGCTTTAAGATCTCCTCGAGCGCGGCGACATCGGCCGTCGTAGCGCGGCTTGCGGCCTCGCGCACCATGCCGCGCTCGAAGAAGATTCGCGCGTTCTTCAGGTGCTCGAGCGAGTCCGAGGACGCCGAAAGCATGATCTTGGCGGCGACGTCCACCTGCCTCAGGAGCGATTGCGCCGTCGGCTGCAGCACCCTGGCGCGCTCGCCATGCGAAATCTCAATCAGCCCCATATTGGCAAGCGTCTGCATGGCTTCGCGAATGGCCGGGCGGCCGACCTGAAAACGCTCCATCAGCATCCGCTCCGACGGCATCTCGTCGCCGGGCTGCAATTCGCCGGTTTCGATCAGCGCCTTCAGCCGGGCGAAGACCTCGTCGGAAAGCTTCCTGCGGACGATAGGTTCTGATTGAATCGCCATGTGAACTCCACCGCTATTCTCGCTCGTCCCTCTATATGCACGTTTTCCGTGGCGAGGAAATCTCGCCCTCACCGGCCGGCTCACGCGATTTCGCTTGCGCAGCTCAGATACTCATTATACCAGTTGAGGGAACGAGGCCACTGATTTTCATGAGGGGCAAACCGCCGTGATCCGCATCACCTACCGCATCGAGACACCCGGCGACGTCGAGGCGATGGCGGCAAAGATTGCCAGCGATCAGTCGACCGGAACCTTCGTGCCGGTGCCGGGCGAAACCGAGGAGCTGAAGGCGCGCGTCGCGGCTCGGGTCGTCGCCATCAGGCATCTGGAGCCGGCCGACCGGCCCGCCTGGCCGGAGGAGGGCGGCGGGGCACAGCGTTTCAACCGGGCCGAGGCGGAGATCGCCTTTCCGCTCGATGCGATCGGCACGGATCTCGCCGCGCTCATGACAATCGCGATCGGCGGCGTCTATTCGATCAAGGGGATGACCGGCATCCGCGTCGTCGACCTGAAACTGCCGCCGGAATTTGCTGCCGCCCATCCCGGGCCGCAGTTCGGCGTCGCCGGCAGCCGCCGGCTGACCGGCGTTGACAAGCGCCCGATCATCGGCACCATCGTCAAGCCCGCCTTGGGTCTCAGGCCGGAGGAGACGGCGGAGCTGGTGGGCGACCTCGTGTCCTCCGGCGTCGATTTCGTCAAGGACGACGAGAAGCTGATGAGCCCGGCCTATTCGCCGCTGAAGGAGCGGGTCGCCGCGATCATGCCGCGGATTCTCGACCACGAGCAGAAGACCGGCAAGAAGGTGATGTACGCCTTCGGCATCTCGCACGCCGATCCGGACGAGATGATGCGCAATCACGACCTCGTCGTTCAGGCGGGCGGCAATGCCGGCGTCGTCAACATCAATTCAATCGGCATGGGTGGCGTCGCGTTTCTGCGCAAGCGCTCGGGGATCGTTCTGCATGCGCACCGGAACGGCTGGGATATTCTCACCCGCCATGGCGGCCTCGGCATGGAATTCTCCGTCTGGCAGCAGTTCTGGCGGCTGATCGGCGTCGACCAGTTCCAGATCAACGGCATCCGGGTCAAATATTGGGAGCCGGACGAGAGCTTCGTCAAATCGTTCAAGGCGGTCAGCACGCCGCTCTTTTCCGGGCGGGATTGCCCGTTGCCGGTCGTCGGCTCCGGCCAGTGGGGCGGCCAGGCCCCCGAGACCTATGCCCGCACCGGCGGCTCCACCGATCTGCTTTATCTCTGCGGCGGCGGCATCGTCAGCCATCCGGGCGGCGCCGGCGCCGGCGTCAGGGCGGTTCGCCAGGCCTGGGAGGCGGCGGTCGCGGGCATTTCGCTTGCGGACTATGCCAAAGACCATCCGGAACTCGCCCGGTCGGTTGAAAAATTCGCCGGTGGCAAGGGCGCCTGATACATCTACGATCCACGGAAGGCCGCGCATGCAAAGACCATTGCTGAGCTATTACGGCGACGACCTGACCGGCTCCACCGACGTCATGGAGGCGCTCTCCTCGCATGGGGTGGAAACGGCGCTGTTTCTCAAAATCCCGGAGGCGGCGCTCTTCGAACGTTTCGCCCATTGCCGCGCCTTCGGCCTTGCCGGCACAAGCCGCAGCCAGACACCGGATTGGATGGCAGAGCATATCCCCTCGGCCTTCGCCTGGCTGAAGTCGCTTCAGGCGCAGATCGCCCATTACAAGGTCTGCTCGACCTTCGATTCCAGCCCGGCGGTCGGCAATATCGGCAAGGCGATCGAGATCGGCCGCGAAATTTTCGGCAAGGCGCCGGTGCCGCTGGTGCTCGGCGCTCCTGAGATCCGTCGCTACACGAGCTTCGGCAATCTCTTTGCCGCCTTTCGCGGCGAGACCTATCGTATCGACCGTCACCCGGTGATGAGCCGGCATCCGGTGACGCCCATGGACGAGGCAGACATCCGCCTGCACCTCTCCCGCCAGACGTCGCTGAAGACGGGGCTGGTCGACATCGCCCAGCTCGCCTCCTCCAACGCCGACGCCGCCGCGGATTTCGCCTTTGCCGAGGGAAACGACATCGTCCTCCTCGATGTCGCGGGCGCCGAGAGCCAGGCCGCCGTCGGGCGGCAGCTCTGGCGCAAGCGCTGTGCCGGCGGCCAGTTCGCCTGCGGCTCCTCGGGTGTGGAATATGCGCTCGTCCGCGAGTGGCAGAGGCTGGGGCTCATCGGCGAAGCGCCGGTCTTCACGGCTCCCGGTCCCGTCGACCGGATTGCCGTGGTCTCCGGCAGCGTCTCGCCGACCACCGAGCGCCAGATCCGCCATGCTCTTCAGAACGGGTTTGACGGCATCGGCGTCGATCCGCTCGTGCTGGCCGCGGCCGACAGCGGCGCTGCGCTCGAGGAGGCGATAGCGCGCGGCCTGAGGGTTCTGCAGGAGGGGCGGAGTGTTATATTCTACACGGCGCTCGGGCCTTCGAGTGATCGCGGCAATGCCATCGGCCTGGAGGACGGCTCGCGCCACCGGATCGGCGAGCGGCTCGGCCTGCTCCTCAAGGAACTGGTGAAACGGGCGGGCCTTCGCCGCGCCGTCATCGCCGGCGGCGACACCTCGAGCCACGCGCTGGGCCAGCTTTCGGTGGACGCGCTGACCTTGCGCCTGCCGCTGCCGCAGTCGCCCGGTTCGCCGCTCTGCACCGCCCACAGCGGCGACCTGTCGATCGACGACATTGAGGTGGCGCTGAAAGGCGGCCAGGTGGGCCTGGACGACTATTTCGCGATGATCCGGGACGGGCGGCCAGCGTCGTAAGGGCCACTTTCAGGCACAGGCGTCTGCCGCGCATCCCCGTCCTGCCATCACCAATACGCATGGTCTCATCACTTCGTTTCATGAGTAGAGGCAGCCATTCGGCCTTGACAGCCGATCTCTGGCTCCTGCAAATTCAGTTGTCAGACATCTTACATAAACGGGAACTTTCGACTGATCGATTTGAACAGGAGGATTGCGTGAGAAAACTGTTTGCCAAGCTCGCCATCGGCGCTGCCGCATGGGCCTTCGTGACCACCGCCGAGGCGGGCGAAACGCTCGACCGGGTCATGGACAAGAAGGCCATGGTCGTTGCCACCAACAGCGGCTGGCCACCCCAGAGCTATCTCGACGACAATAACGAGATGGTCGGCTTCGACATCGACGTTTCGAAGGAGATCGCCAAGCGGCTCGGCGTCGAAATCAGCTTCGAGACGCCCGACTGGGCAACGCTGACCGGCGGCCGCTGGCAGGGTCGCTACGATCTCGGCGTCGGTTCCGTCACCCCGACCAAGGCGCGCGCCCAGGTGATCGACTTCGCCGGCATCTATTACTACAGCCCCTATGTCTATGTTCTCCACAAGGACAGTCCGGCGAAGTCCGTCGCCGATCTGAACGGCAAAATCATCGGCGTCGAGACCGCGACGACATCCGAGGACTTCATTCGCCGTCAGCTCGAGATCGACGCACCCGGTCTTCCGCCGGTCGAGTACAAGCTCGAGCCCGGCGAGATCCGCACCTTTGCCGATTCCATGCTGCCCTTCGACGATCTGCGCCTCGGCAACGGCGTGCGGCTCGACGCCGTCATCGCGCCGGAACAGACCGCCATGAACGCCATCAAGAACGGCTATCCGCTTCGCGTTCTCGATGGCGAATACGCCTTCAGGGAACCGCTGGTGGTGATTGCCGAGAAGGTCGATCCGGACTGGACCAGGAAGATCGGTGAGATCCTCGCCGAGATGAAGAAGGATGGCACGCTCGCAACGCTCACCACCAAATGGTACGGCAAGGACTATAGCGCCGACTGATCCTTATCTGCGGGCGGCGGCCAAACCGCCCGCAGCCCTGTCCATGTGAGCGATCCGCGGGTGACCATGTCCTATCCCGATACCTATTACCGAAAGACGATGACCGATGCGAAGGTCAGACCAGTTCTGTCCGAAGCGGTGGAATGCGACGCCGTCATCATCGGCGGTGGCCTTGCTGGTCTGACAACGGCGCTGCAACTCGCTCGCGCCGGCCAATCGGTGATCGTGCTCGAGGCCGAATGCATCGGCTTCGGCGCCTCAGGCCGAAACGGCGGCTTCGTCAGCCCGGGTTTTGCCACCGGCAGCGCCGAGATCGCCAGGCGGGCAGGAGCCGAAGCAGCCCGGCAGTTGCATCACCTGTCGATCGAGGGGGTCGATTTCGTCCGGGAGACGATCGAGCAGCTGAAGATCGACGGCGCCCGTCCGCAGCCTGGCCTCGTCAGCGTGCTGCGCTATGACGATGGCATGAGCCTGAAAGCGCATGCGGACAAGATGAAGCGCGCCTATGGCTACGCGCTCGACTATCTCGACACCGACCAGGTGCGTTCGGTCCTGAAGTCGAAGCGCTACTTCCACGGCCTCAGGGACGGCCGCGCCTTTCACATGCACCCGTTGAACTATCTCCGCGGCATCGCGGACGAGGTCGAGCGTCTCGGCGGGCGGATCTACGAGCGGTCGGCCGCAATAGCGACGGCTCTCGGCGCGGCCGAGAAAACCGTCCAGACGATTCGCGGCAAGGTCAAGGCCCGTCAGGTCGTCTTCACCACCGGAGGCTATAGCGGTCGGCTGCATGGCCCGCTGAAACGCGCCTTCCTGCCGATCGCCACCTATGTGATGCTGAGCGAGGAAGCGCCGGAGCTCATCCGCACGGCGATCGCCACCGACGACGCGGTCGGCGACAACCGCCGGGCCGGCGACTATTACCGGCTGGTCGACGGCGGCAAGCGGCTGTTGTGGGGCGGACGGATCACCACAAGGGCGGCTTCGCCGGCGGCGCTCGCCCGGGAGTTGCGATGCGAGATGGTCGGAACCTATCCGCAACTGAAAGAACTGAAGACCGAGCTCGCCTGGTCCGGCCTCATGTCCTATGCCCGCCATCTGATGCCACAGATCGGCGAGATGCAGCCGGGCGTATGGCACTGCACCGCCTTCGGCGGCCACGGACTCAACACGACGGCGATCGGCGGGAAGCTCGTTGCGGAGGCGATCCTCGGCCAGTCCGACCGTTACAAGCTCTTCAAGTCCTTCGGGCTCGTCTGGGCCGGCGGCTATGCCGGCCTTGCCGTGGCGCAGCTCACCTACTGGAAATTGCAGGCCCAGGACTGGTGGCGCGAGCGCGCTGCCTGAACGCCGGAGAGGTTTCGATGATTGGTCGCTTGGTACTGACTTACCCGGACGCGGCGCGGCGCACCGGCCTTCTGTTGATGCTGGCGCTCGTCACGCTCGGCATCTACGGCCTCGGCATCAGTCCGACCTGGATCGGGCATCTGCTGCCGGCCGCTTCCGACTGGCTCGCCGCCCATCCCGCGCTCGGGCAATTCCTCAGCGCATCGATGATTGCCCTCACGGCGGCAGTGAACTGGAAGGCGCTGCGCCAGCTGCCGCGCCACTGGCAGGTGGTTGGGGTCTGGCTTGAGCTCTTCGCGCTGCTGATGCTGTTCTTCTATTCTTTCGACCTGTCCTTCGCCTTCATCGCCAAGAAGATCGGCTTCCTGGTCTCGCAGGGCGTCGTCACGACGCTCTACATATCGGTGATCTCGATCGCCGTCGCCACCGTCATCGCGCTGGCCGGGGCGATAGCGAAACTGTCGAAGAATGGCGTCATCTACGGTTTTGCGACCTTCTATACCTCGCTGTTTCGCGGCCTGCCGCTGTTAATGCAGATCTATATCATCTATCTCGGCCTGCCTCAGGTCGGCTACGTCATCAGTGCGGTGCCTGCCGGTATTCTCGCCCTTTCGCTCTGCTACGGCGCCTATATGACCGAGATTTTCCGGGCCGGCATCGAGAGCATCCCGCGCGGCCAGACCGAGGGCGCGACGGCGCTGGGGCTCAGTCCCGCCCAGACCATGGGGCTGGTGATCCTGCCGCAGGCAATGCGCGTCATCATCCCGCCGACCGGCAACCAATTCATCGCCATGCTGAAGGATTCCTCGCTCGTATCGGTCGTCGGGGTCTGGGAGCTGATGTATCTTGCCCGCACCCAGGGACAGACGGAGTTCCGTCATATCGAGATGCTGATCACCGCCTCGATGATCTACTGGCTTCTCTCGGTCTGCCTGGAATATCTCCAATCCCGCATCGAAGCCCGGTTCGGCCGCTTCGATGTTCGCTGATGCGACTGCGCGCCGCTCGAAACGCGTTTAGGCGAGGCTTGAAACTCAGAGCGGCTGCGGCGCCTGCGGGAAGCCGCCGATATGGGCGCAGGTGAGGGAGGCGAGATCGCGTCCGGCCTGCAGGCATTCCGCAAGCGACCGGCCTTCCATCCGGGCCGCGATGAAGCCGGCGATGAAACTGTCGCCGGCGCCCGTCGTATCGACGACCTCGACGGGACGGATGCCGGCCGTGGCTTGCTCCCTGCCGTCGCTCGCAAGCGAGCCGCGACTACCGCGCGTCACCACGGCGAGGCGGGCACCGCGTGCCAGGAAATCGGCGGCGAGGCGCTCGGCCGCGGCGTCGTTCTCGCCGGCCGAGCCGAAGGCGATCGACAGCCCCGCGACTCCGAGGTCAGCGGCCGCGGCGTTGACGGAGACGTCCTGCGAGACGCTGACACCTCTCGCCGAGAGCGCGCGGCGCAGCGCGCCGCCATCGTCAAGCCAGCCGATATGGACATGATCCATGGTCTTCAGGATTTCCAGCTCGGCCGGATCCGGCCGATAGCCGGCGCAGACCCCGAAGTCCTCGTGAACGAAGATCCGGTCGCCGGCCGGCGTCACGTCGATATCCGTATAGGCGGTGTTGCCGTCGCGTTCCTGCAGGTGATCCAGCCTTACCGCATGTTCCTCGAGCAGGCGGCGCACCTTTGCGCCGTCGCCATCACGGCCGACGGCGCCGAAATAGAAGGACTGATGACCGAGCCGCGCGAGCTGCACGGCAACATTGACCGCATTGCCGCCGACATAGGACCGGGACAGCGGCGGACGAAACCGATCGATGCAGTTGTCGCCGACGGCGGCAAGGCGGAAGGAGGTCATGACTGTCCCTAAGATTCACGCAAGGGGCGTGCGAGTACTGTTGCAGGCGCGACCCCTCGTGCCGCTTGCCCGCTCAATAGGCAACGCGTTTGTAGTAGCGCCGCGTGGTCAGCGGATGGTTGCGCAGGACTTCGAGATGGGCGCTGATCCGTTCGAGCACCGTGGCAAGGACGATCGGCGAGACGAGACCGCGCACCTCCGGCGAAATGCCGGGCAGGTCGAATTGCGCCGTATCGAGTACCGTCAGCTTGTCGGTGTAGCCCGGCGCGAATTTCTCGACGCGGTCGGCGAGCGGCCGCAGGCTGTCCTCGCCCTTGAAGAGAATGACGCTGACGCCCTTCTCGACGAGTTCCAGTGTGCCATGGAAGAAGTCCGAGGCATGCACCGGACGGGTGCGGATCCACTGCATCTCTTCGAGGATGCACATGCCGTAATAGAAGGCCTCGGGCCAGACGTTCCCCGCGCCGGTGACGATGTGATAGTCCGAGCCGGCGAGGATCCTGGCAAAGGCCTCCGCCATGTCCTCGTAGCTGCGCTTCACCCCGAGGAGCAACTGCGGGAGTTGTTGCAGTTCCGCGACGATCTCATCGTAATTGTCGATCTCGCCGCGGTGGCGCAGGATCGAAAGCGCAATGAAGAGCGATTGCAGATAGAAGGATTCGCAGGACGTGTCGTCCTCGGCGAAATTGACGAAGGCATGGTCGCCGCCTTTGCCGAGCGGCGTCTCCTCGTGGCCGACGAGCGTCAACACCGTGGCGCCGGTCTCCTTTACCTTGGCGAGCAGCGCCACGCTTTCCTTGGTCGTGCCGGAGAGCGAGGGGATCACGACGATCGATTTTTTCGTCAGGTTGGCCGAGCCGGTGACCACCAACTCTGCGGCAAGATCGCTGAAGACCGGGAAGCGCGATTTTCGCTGTAGCAATTGCACCGCCGGCTGCATCAAGATGGCTGCGCCGCCGGTACCCAGAAAGAAGATATTCTCGGCGCCCTTGTTGAGGCAGGACCCGATGACCGCGTCGAGGCGCGGCCCGAGGGCGGCGGCGCCGGACTGGATGCGAAGAAATCTCTGTTCGTCGAAATTCAGCATGGTTCTCTCTCGATATAACAACAATGGCAGCGCGTTTATTGTTGTAAGACAACTGACAACATCGGGAGCTTGTGTCAAGTGGGCTGGCTTGACTGAGCAAAGCGGATCGTCCTGGCTGGCGCCACCCTTTCTGTTTGCGATCGCTTGACCTTGACCACACCGAATTTGTCAGACAAGAAAGGTCTGGTCTATGGCGCTTTGGAGAGAGAATTGGACGAGCCGCTTCGCGATACGCGCACATTGGTGATCCAGCTTCGCGACCGCATCGCCGATTTGATCCGCGACGAGGCGCTGAAGCCCGGCGACAAATTGCCGACCGAGGCGCAGCTGACGCAGCGCTTCAAGATCTCGCGGCCGGCGCTGCGGGAAGCCCTGAAACTGCTCGAACAGGATGGGGTCATCTATGTGGAGCATGGGCGCGGCCGGTTCGTTTCGGCCATGTCGGCCGTCCAGGTGGACAGGCCGATCACGGTATTCGAGAGCGTCACCGACATGACGCGGCACTACGGTTATCAGACCCTCAACAAGGTGCTTTCGATCGCCGAAGAAATCCCCGACGCGCTGATCGCGAAACAGCTGAAGCTGGGTGAGGGTGAGCGCGTCGTCCGCCTCGAAAGGCTGCGGCTGCAGAAGGACGAACCGATCCTCTATTGCGTCGATTACATCCCGCGCGGCATCATCCCGAACCGTCTCTACGACATCGACTGGACCGGCTCGCTGCTCGACCTGCTCGATCGCTACCGGCACCGGCCGCGCATGTCGTCGGCGACCGTCTCCGCGGTGATGCTGCCTGCGGAGGTGATCGAACGGCACGATCTCAGGGACTTCGGGCCGGCGCTGCTCATTCGCGAGACCTGCTTCAGCACGGCCGGCGCGCCCGTCATCCACGCCATCGACTATCACCGCGGCAGCCATTTCACCTTCAGCTTCGCGCGCAAATAGGCGCTCAATCACCCTCGTCGGGGATATTGAGCAGGTGGCCGCAGGCCTTGCAATGCACGGCGTCGAGGTCGTGCCGCTGCAGCCCGCATTGCGGGCAAGTGAAGTTCACCTTGTGCGGCCGAACCACCGCCTGGGCGAGCCGGACGAAGAGCGAGATGCCGATGATCATCGTCACGACGGAGGTGAGCTTGCCCAATGTGCCGGGCAGCGTAATGTCGCCAAAGCCGGTGGTGGTGACCGTCGCGACGGTGAAGTAGAGCGCGTCGACGAAGCCTTCGCCGCCCTCCTGCGCGTAGAAGAAGGTGGTGTAGACGAAGCCCGTCATCATGAACAGGAAGACGAGAAAGTTCAGGCAGGCGCGCACCACGTCCTGAAGATGCGCGCCGCCGATGCGCCGCAAGCCTTCGCGCAGCAGCGGGCTTCTCCCGATCGCCCAGATCCGCATGGCTCTCAGGAATGCGAAATTGAACAGGAGGTCCGGGAACAGAAGGGTGGCGAGGATGACCAGGTCGATCCAGGTCATCGGCCTTCTGAGAAAGACACGCAGCGACGGAGCCGAAAGCGCGCGCGCCAGCAGTTCGGCGCCGATCCAGGCGGCGATCGTGTAGTCGATGATGAGATAGGTGGGGCCTTCCCGGAGATAGGGGCCCAAGATGAAGAAGGCGAGGATGCTGAGATCGATGAAAGCGAGAAGCGCTTGCCACCGCAGCGCCGACGGATCGCGGCCGCGTTCAATGCGCTGCAATGCGATCCGAAACGATCGGACATTGGTGGAGGCGGATCGCCTGCGCTCGGTCATATCCATGGGCTGGAGATAGGCTCGCGACGTTCGCCGTCAAGCACTTGCGGTCCGCGCATGCCCTGGTCGATCTCAGGATTCCTCGGCACCACGCCCATAGTCCGCCCGGTTGATCCCGTGGCGCTGCAGCTTGTCGTAAAAGGTCTTGCGCGGGATGCCGAGCGCCTGCAGGGTTTCCCTGACATCGCCGCGATGGGCGGTTAGCGCCTCTTTCAAAATATCGGCCTCGTAGCGCTCCAGCCGCTCGGGCAGGGTGCCGTTGCTCGGCACCGGCGGGGCGGCGGACTTGCCGGGATTGGCCTCGACCCCGAGTGCCACACGTTCGGCAAAATGCGAGAGTTCGCGCACATTGCCCGGCCAGGCATGCGTCATCAGATGGTCGCGAACCATAGCGGAGATCTCCGGCACCTCCCGTCCGAAACGCTCCGAGGCGCGTTTCAGGAAATGCGAGAAGAGCAGCGGGATGTCCTCGCGGCGTTCGCGCAGCGGCGGAATCGACAGCGTCACGACGTTCAGGCGGTAGTAGAGATCCTCGCGGAATTCGCCGCGTTCGGCCGGGTCGCCGAGGTCGATCTTGGCCGCCGCGACGACGCGGATATCGACCGGGCGAACAATATTGGTGCCGAGCGGCGTGATCTCGCGAGCTTCGAGCACGCGCAGCATCTTGACCTGGGTTGCCGGCGGCATCGCCTCGATCTCGTCGAGGAACAGCGTGCCGCCGCTCGCATGCTCGATCCGGCCGATGCGCTTTTTGACGGCGCCGGTGAAGGCGCCGGGCTCGTGGCCGAAAAGCTCGCTTTCGATCACCGTTTCGGGCAGCGCGCCGCAATTCAGCGCGACGAAATTGCCGCTCCGGCGCCGGCTCCACTGGTGCAGAAGCGTCGCGACGACCTCCTTGCCGCTGCCGGTCTCGCCGGCGACCAGCACGTCGACATCCGTGTCGGCGATATGCCTCAGCGTCTGGCGCAGCCGTTCCATCACCGGCGTCTGGCCGATCAGCGGCAGGCTTTCCGACGCCGCTTCCGCTGCCCGGCGAAGGGCGCGGTTCTCCATCACCAGGCGGCGCTTCTCTTCAGCCCGCCGGGCGCTCTGCACGAGCCGGTCGGCTGCAAAGGGCTTGGCGATGAAATCATAGACTCCGTCCTGGATGGCCTGGACCGCCATCGGTATGTCGCCATGGCCAGTGACCAGGATCACCGGAAGATCGGCGTCGAGCTCGGCGATCCGCCGGAAGAATGCGAGCCCGTCCATGCCCGGCATGCGAATATCGCTGACGACGACGCCCTCGAAACCGGGGTCGAGTTTTGCGAGCGCCTCGGCCGCGCTGGGGAAGGGCGATACAGCGAAGCCGGCAAGTTCCAGGGTCTGCTGCATCGCCTTGCGCAGGTCGCGATCGTCATCGACCAGGAATACAGAGGGTGCGCGGTTCATGGCGCGTCGGCCTCCTTCAGTTGCACGGTGAATGTCGTTCCGGACGGGCTGCTGTCGACCTCGATCGTGCCGCCATAGTCGTTCACGATCTCTTTGGAGATCGCGAGACCAAGGCCGAGCCCTTCCTCCTTCGAGGTGTTGAAAGGGGTGAACAGCTCGTCCAGGATGTCGGCGGGGACGCCCGGTCCGTTGTCGGCGACGGTGAGCGCGATGCCGCCGGCCGTCTCCTCGCAGCGCACCCGGATCAGTGCGTCGTCGCGATCGCCGATCGCTTCCAGCGCGTTCTGCAGCAGGTTGATCAGCACCTGTTCCAGGCGGATGCGATTGCCGAGCGCCTTCAGGCCGTCCGGCGGCAGCTCGATGCGGATCGCGTCCATCCGGCCGGCAAAGCGGCTGCGTAAGAGCAGAAGCGCGCCCTCGACGACATCCTTCATCTCCGTCGGCTCGGCCGCGAAATGGCCCTTGCGGGCGAAGCGCCGCAACTCGTCGGTGATCGCGCCGACGCGTTCGGTAAGCTCGGCGATGCTCTCCATGTTCTCGGAGGCGATCGCGCTCTGGCCGTGGTCGAGGAAGGTGCGGGCATTGTCGGCATAGGCGCGGATGGTCGCAACCGGCTGGTTGATTTCGTGGGCGACGCCGGCGGCGACTTGTCCGAGGATCGCCAGCCGGTTGGCCTGCACCAGATCCTGCTGGACCGCCTGCAGCTTCTCGGCCGTCTGCCGGTGGTCGGCGATCTCGGTTTCAAGGCGGTCGCGGGCCCTGCTGAGGTCACGTGTGCGCGCCTCGACCTTTTCTTCCAGCTCGGTGCGCGCCAGCCGCTCCGTGGCCGATCGCATCGCCACCACCTGCCGCCGCCGCAGCAGAAATGCGGCCAGCGCCAGGAGCGGCACCAATGCGGCAAGCATGAGGAGCCGCATCTCCCGCGCCCCGGCCGCCAGCGCCACCTTTACCGGCGACAGTTGCTCGAGCCGCCAGGCGGTGGATGGCACCGGCGTCTCGACGCGCAGGAAGGCTTCGGTGCCGTCGCCGGGCAGCAGCGCCTCCAGCGTCGAAGAGCCGTCCGGCTGGTCCTCTATCCGATGAAAAGGCAGCGGCAGTAGCGGCGCGTCGCCGAACTGCAGGCTTTCGCGGATGTCGGCAAGCCGGTCGTCGGGGATCGGCCGCGTCGTCATGAAGCGCCAGGAGGGCAGGCTGGTGATCAGCACGATGCCGCGCCGGTCGGTGACATAGGTCGGCTTGTCCGTCACCCGCCAATCGGCCTCGACGCCGTCGAACTCGAGCTTGGCGACGATCACGCCGAGCGGCCCGTCCGGCCCGTCGACACGCCGCGATATATAGAGGCCGGGCCGCCGGCTCACCGTCCCCATGGCGAAATGCTCGCCCTTGCCGTCGCGCATCGCCAGGCGGAAATAGTCGCGGAAGGCATAGTCGTTGCCGACGAAGCTCGTCGGTTCCCGCCAGTTGCTGGCGGCGACGGCGACGCCGTCGCGGCCGATCAGATAGACGACGGCCGCCTCGGCGCTTGCCGCAAGGCTTTCGAGCTTGCGATTGATCGGCTCCAGCGACTGCGGGCTCGGCGAGGCGAGCGCCTGGCGAATGGCGGTATCGTCGGAAAGAACGAGCGGCAGGGCCCGCTGCCGCTCGACCACCGCCCTTAACAGCGAGACTTTCAGGCTGGCGTCGAGCCGGCTCTGTTCGGCAAGGTCAACGAGCGCCTGCAATCGCCCATATGCCCCGGCAAGGTGGAGACCAGCGACCAGAAGCATGAGCGCCACGGCCGCAAACAGCAGCCACGACTGCCGCGACCGGCGGCGGAGCGCGCCCAGATCGTCCGTGCCTGACGGGTATTTGGTCATGGCGGCATTGTGCATGTTTTCGCCCGGCGTGCCAGCCGGTTTGTGCGGAAATCCGCACAGGCCGATTGCCCGTTCTTCACTCTCTCCAGAAAACATCAAGTGTTTCAAGCCTGTGCAGAGCCGGCAACAATCTGGCACGCCCGTTGCAAACAAGCTCCACAAGGCAGCCGCTGCTGTCGATCTTCGGAAGAGTGGCCCGGGAGGCCCGGCGCGTTGCCGGACTGGGCGCGTCCCAAGTGGAGGATATCACATGATCATCGAGCATTCCGCGGAGGTCCGCGACAAGACACCCTTTTACCGCCATCTCTATGTCCAGGTTCTGGCGGCGATCGCCGCGGGCATCCTGCTCGGCCATTTCTATCCCGAGCTCGGCACTGAGCTGAAGCCGCTCGGCGACGCCTTCATCAAGCTCGTTAAAATGATCATCGCGCCGGTGATCTTCCTGACTGTCGCGACCGGCATTGCGGGGATGACCGATCTCGCCAAGGTCGGCCGCGTCGCCGGCAAGGCAATGATCTACTTCCTGACCTTCTCCACGCTTGCGCTCGTCGTCGGCCTCATCGTCGCCAATGTCGTGCAGCCGGGTGCGGGCATGCATATCGACCCGGCCTCGCTCGACGCGAAGGCGGTCGCCTCCTATGCGGCGAAGGCGCATGAGCAGTCGATCACCGGCTTCCTGATGAACATCATCCCGACGACGCTGGTCGGCGCCTTTGCCGAGGGCGACATCCTGCAGGTGCTGTTCATCTCGGTGCTCTTCGGCCTCTCGCTCGCCATGGTCGGCAAGAAGGCCGAGCCGGTCGTCGACTTCCTGCAGGCGCTGACGCTGCCGATCTTCCGGCTGGTGGCGATCCTGATGAAGGCCGCTCCGATCGGCGCCTTCGGCGCGATGGCGTTCACCATCGGCAAATACGGCGTCGCCTCGATCGCCAACCTCGCCATGCTCATCGGCACCTTCTACCTGACCTCCTTCCTGTTCGTCTTCGTCGTGCTTGGCGCGGTGGCCCGCTACAACGGCTTCTCGATCGTGGCGCTGATCCGCTACATCAAGGAGGAACTTCTGCTGGTGCTCGGAACGTCTTCCTCGGAAGCCGCACTGCCGGGCCTGATGAACAAGATGGAAAAGGCCGGTTGCAAGCGCTCGGTCGTCGGCCTCGTCATTCCGACCGGTTATTCCTTCAATCTCGACGGCACGAATATCTACATGACGCTGGCGGCGCTGTTCATCGCCCAGGCGACCGACACGCCGCTCTCGTATGGCGACGAGATCCTGCTGCTGCTCGTCGCCATGTTGAGCTCGAAGGGTGCGGCAGGCATCACCGGCGCCGGCTTCATCACGCTCGCCGCGACGCTCTCGGTCGTCCCCTCCGTGCCGGTCGCCGGCATGGCGCTGATCCTCGGCATCGACCGCTTCATGTCCGAGTGCCGGGCACTCACCAACTTCGTCGGCAATGCGGTTGCGACGCTGGTGGTGGCGAAGTGGGAAGGCGAACTGGACCAGGCGCAGCTCTCGGCGGCGCTTGGCGGCAACCAGCCGGTCGAGACTATCCCGGCGGTCGCGGTTCAGCCCGCCGAATAACTTGCCTCCCAGGGCAACGCACGATGAGTGCAAACTGGCGCGGTCTGGTTTTCCAGGCCGCGTCCTTTTTTTGGGCGCGAGGGGTATGGCGACAGTTGCAACATAAGGCGACACGCCCCTGTTGCCGGCAGGCCAGAGGGGGGTGTCGCGTCCGCATACGCCGCGAGCCTATCTGAGCCACTGCGTGTGGTGAAAACTAAATCCCGTGCAGCACCTGCGTCGCCTTGACCGCCGCCGAAGCGCGGTTCTCGACGCCGAGCTTCACATAGATCTGTTCGAGGTGCTTGGTGACGGTGCGGGCGCTTAAGCCCAGGATCTCGCCGATGTCGCGGTTGGATTTGCCCTTGGCGATCCAGAGCAGAACCTCGGACTCGCGCTGAGTGAGATGGAAATGCTGGCGCAGCGTCTCGTCGTCGCTGACGCCGTTCTCGGCGGTCAGGCGGAAGAGAAATTCGTTGGCGCCAATGGCGCCGAGATAGGAAATCTGCAGCCCCGTCTGGCCGGCCTGGTGCAGCGTCAGGCTGCCCTGCTTGTCGCTCCCCTGCTTCTCCCGCTCCCGCATCCAGACGGCGATGCGGGCGGCCACCACCGCAAGGCCTTCATCGCTGCCGGTGGCGGCGTTGACGAGGCGGGTCGCCTGCGGCGTCGACCAGCGCACGGTGCCATCGCCGCGCACGGCCAGCAGGTGCCGGCCGGCGGCATCGAGTGCGACGCGGGCGCTCTGGGCCGAGCGGGCATTGGAAAGGTGGACGCGGATGCGGGCACGCAGCTCGTCGATGTTGATCGGCTTCGTCAGGTAGTCGACGCCGCCGGCCTCTAGTGCCCGCACCACATGTTCCGTCTCCGTCAGCCCCGTCATGAAGACGACCGGCACCTGGGCGACCGAGGCATTGGCCTTCAATCGCGTACAGGTGTCGAAGCCGTCCATGCCGGGCATCACCGCGTCGAGCAGGATGAGGTCGGGCGTGATGCGGTCGGCGATGTTGAGCGCCGCATGGCCGGAGGTGGCGATCAGCACGGAAAAGCCGGACTGTTCCAGCGCCTCGGTGAGGAAGCCGAGCGCCTCGGGAGAATCGTCGACGAGCAGCACGATGTCGCGCGGGTTGGCGGTTTCAGGCACGGGCGTTCGCCTCCTCGGGAAGCAGCCGTTTCAGAAAGGCATCGTAGCCGCCAAGGTCGAAGGCCCGGACATAGGCAGTGGCCGCCTCGGCAAAGGGCTTGTTCTCGGGGTTCAGGGCAATCTCCGTCAGTTTCGCCTCTATACCTCTCACGTAGCCGATTTCGCCGAGCGCTATCAATTCCCTCACATGCTGCTCGCCGGGGCTGGTGACAGTGGCTTTGCCGTTGGCGGGCGCATCTTTGACGTCGCCCTCGTGGATCCATTCGAGGCCGAGATGGATCGCCAGCTTGTCGGTGAGCTGGCGCACGCCGAAAGGTTTGGCGAGCGTGTCGTTGTGGCCGATGGCGCCGGCCGCCGAGCCGTCGCCGATATTGGCAGACAGCATGATCGCCGGCGCCGTCTGGCCGCCCTCGCGGAGCTTTGTCACCAGTTCCCAGCCGTTCATGCCGGGCATCGAGATATCGATCAGGAAGAGGTCCGGCCGCGTCCCCTCGATGAGCGCCAGGCAGTCGGCGCCGCTCGCCGCCGAGAGAACGGTGAAGTCGAGCGGAGCGAGTACCTCGCGCATCAGTTCGCGGTGGTCGGCATTATCGTCGACGACGAGGATGGTGCGGTGCGCGCCCCTGTAGGACCTGATCCTGCGCACCGGGTCGATGAGCGCCACCGGACGGTCGACGGCCGAAAGCATCAGCCGCACCTTGAAGGCGGTGCCCTTGTCCTTCTCGCTCGTCACCGAGATCTCGCCGCCGAGCGTCTGGGTCAGCAGGCGGGTGATCGTCAAGCCAAGACCGAGCCCCGGCATGCGATACTCGGCGTCGCCTCGCTGGAAGGGATCGAAGATCTTGGGCAGGTCCTTGTCACTGATGCCGCGGCCGCTGTCTTCGATGGTGAAGGTCGCCACCTGGCTGCGATAGACGATGTCGAAGCGGATTTGGCCCTGATCGGTGAATTTCACCGCGTTCGACAGTAGGTTGACGAGGATCTGCCTGAGCCGCTTCTCGTCGGTCTTCACATATTGCGGCAGCGTAGGGCTCCGGTTGTGCTCGAAGCCGATGCCCTTGGCCTGCGCCTGCGGGCGGAACATGTCGACGATCTGGTCGAGGAAATCGTGAACGTTGATCTCGTTCGAATAGACCTGCAGCTTGCCGGCCTCGATCTTGGAAATGTCGAGCAGCCCGTCGATCAGGCCGGAAAGATGATCGGCGCTGCGCTTGATCACCTTGATTGCGCCCTGCCGCGATTGCGGGATCGTCTCATCGCGCTCGAGGATCTGCGCATAGCCGAGCACGGCGTTGAGCGGCGTGCGCAGCTCGTGACTTAAGCCCACGACATACCGGCTCTTGGCGCGGTTGGCGGATTCGGCCGCTTCCTTGGCATTCTGCAGCGCCGCGTCGGTCTTCTTGTGGGCGGCGATCTCCTTCAAAAGCAGGGTGTTCTGGCGGGAGGATTCCTCCTCGGCCACGACGCGGCTGTCATGGGCGAGCACATAGAACCAGGAGACGACGCCGGCGAGGATGGCGAAGACGAAGAAGACGATGGCGATCGTGCGTTCGACGACCGCGGCGGTCTCCGGCGAGGCGGCGGTCGTCTGGTGGGCAATCATCGCCAGGATAACCCCGATGCCGGAGATCGAGATCACCGCCGAAATCGCGTAGCGCCCCAGCCTCGTGGCGAGCTTTGCGACGACCGTCTCCGGCAGCACGGCCTTGGCCACCGCGGTGATTTGGGCATTTAACCGCGCCTTCGGCTTGCACATGTCGTGGCAGCGGCTGTCGAGTGAGCAGCAGAGCGAGCAGATCGGCGCGGCATAGGCCGGGCACCAGGCCATGTCTTCGGGCTCGAACGGATGCTCGCAGATCGAACAGGTGATCTCGCTTTCGCTTATCCAGCTCTTGCGCGGCTTGCGGGCGAGATAGAACTTTCCCTCTGTCCACCAGGCAAGGAGCGGCGAGACGATAAAGGCGGTGACGAGGGCGATATAGGGCGCCAGCGAGGCGGCGATGTCACCCATGACGCCGAAATGTGCGGCGAGCGCCAGAAGCGCCGAGACGCTCATGGTGCCGAGGCCGACAGGATTGACGTCGTAGAGATGGGCGCGCTTGAATTCGATGCCAGGCGGCGAGAGGCCGAGCGGCTTGTTGACGAAGAGATCGGCAGAGATCGTCGAGAGCCAGGCCATGGCGATGACCGAGAAGATGCCGAGCGTCTCCTCGAGCAGCCGGTAGATGCCGAGCTCCATCAGGAGCAGCGCGATCGCCACGTTGAAGACCAGCCAGATGACGCGGCCCGGATGGCTGTGGGTCAATCGCGAAAAGAAGTTCGACCAGGCAAGCGACCCCGCATAGGCATTCATCACATTGATCTTCAGCTGGGAGACGACGACGAAGGCGACCATCAGTATGAGCGCGGCCGTCTCAGAGGGGACGATGTAGCCGAAGGCGGTGTAATACATCTGCGCCGGATCGGCGGCGCGGGTCGAGGGCACGCCGGCGCTCAGCGCCAGCACGACGAGGAAAGAGCCGGCCAAGAGCTTCGGTGCGCCGACGATCACCCAGCCGGAACCGGCGAGGAAGACGGCGATGCGGTGGTGCAGCTTCCTCTGGCCGTCCGGAGGCAGGAAGCGCAGGAAGTCGACCTGCTCCCCGATCTGCGCCATCAGCGCGAAGATCACGGCCGATGCGGCGCCGAACTCCGCGAGATCGAAGGGCGCGACGGTGCCGGCTGGGCCGGAGGCGTGCTGGATGCCGGCATAGGAGAGCCACAGGCCCACCTTCTGCCAGTCGGCAAAAGCGATGAAGGCGAAGGGCACGATGTTGAGCACGATCCAGAAGGGCTGGGTCAGGAGCTGGAATTTGCTGATCAGCCGCACGCCGTGAGTGACGAGCGGGATCACCATGACGGCGCTTACGATGTAGCCGATCCAGAGCGGTATGCCGAGCGCCAGCTCGAGGGCCCCGGACATGATCGACGCTTCGATCGCGAAGAGGATGAAGGTGAAGCTCGCATAGATCAGCGAAGTGATCGTCGAGCCGATATAGCCGAAGCTCGCGCCGCGTGTCAGAAGGTCGATGTCGACGCCGTGGCGGATCGCATAGCGGCTGATCGGCAGCCCGACGACGAGGATCATGACGCTCGCCACGAGGATCGCGATGATCGCATTGGTGGTGCCGTAGGACATGGTGATGGCGCCGCCGATTGCTTCCAGCGCCAGGAAGGAGATCGCGCCGATCGCCGTCTGCGAGATACGTTCTGAGGAAAAGCGCCGCGCGCTCTTCGCCGTGAAGCGCAGCGCATAGTCTTCCAGCGTCTGGTTGGCGACCCAGCGATTGTATTCTCGCCGAACGGGAATGATGCGCTGGCGTGCCGCCATGTTGCCTCGTCGTTAGGGTATTCCGCCGGTCTCTGCCTATTTTCCCGGCAAGCTATGGCGACGCATGAAATTTATGCAATGCAACGAGCGGGAAAGCAAGCTTGAAACGGTCAGTCGCTCGTAGTCGCGGCGGAGCACGGGCAATCGGCTTGACAGGAGCGTCCTCTCTCCTGTATTAAACCAAGAAGTTAATTAGCTTATAGGTTAAATTCGGCATGGATCAGTTGAGCACCACGCTGTCGGCCTTGGCCGACCCGACCCGTCGGGCCATTATCACCCGTCTTGCCTCGGGCGAGGCGACTGTGAACGAGCTGGCTGCCCCGTTCGACATGAGCCTGCCGGCCGTCTCCAAGCACCTGAAGGTTCTGGAGCGCGCCGGCCTCATCGCGCGCGGCCGCAACGCGCAGTGGCGGCCTTGCCGGCTGCAGGCGGAGCCGCTGAAGGAGATTGCCGATTGGGTCGGGCGCTATCGCCCGTTCTGGGAGGCCAGTTTCGACCGGCTCGACAGCTATCTTGATGAACTGCAGCGCAACGACAAGTCGGATCAGAATTGAACCGAACCTGTCTGAGAAGGGAGAAGCCAATGAATGCTCCATCTCTCAAGGAGGAGATCGCCCTCACCATCACGCGCGTCCTTGCCGCGCCTCGCGACATCGTCTTCAAAGTCTGGACCACGCCAGAGCACCTCGCGCGCTGGTGGGGACCGAAGGACTTCACGGTGCCAAGCATGACGGCCGATTTCCGTGAGGGCGGCGCCTGGCGCAGCTGCATCCGCTCGGCCGAAGGGCAGGACTACTGGGCCCAGGGCACCTATCGCGAAATCGTGCCGCCGAGCCGCCTCGTCTTTACGTTCACCTGGGAAGAAGAGGACGCGATCGATACACTGATCACCGTCACCTTCGAGGAGGTGGCGGGCGGCACAAGGCTCACTTTCCAACAAGCGCCCTTCGCGACAGTCGAGAGCCGCGATTCGCACGCGGAAGGTTGGGGCGAATGCATGGATCGTCTCGATGCCTATGTCGTTGCCTGGAAGGAGGCTGTGTAATGAAGAAGGCCTACCACGGCAGCTGCCATTGCCGGGCGGTTCGCTTTTCCGCAAATCTCGACCTTGCGCCGGAAGGCGAGCGATCGGAGCCGTCGCGGCCGGGCGTCTGGTGGACGACGACTTTCCGCTGCAACTGCTCCTCTTGCCTCAAGGCGCGCTTCTGGAAAATTTTCGTGACGCCTGAGGATTTCTCCCTGCTTTCCGGTGAGGAGGCACTCGCCGAATACCGCTTCGGCGAGCGCTCGATCCGCCATGTCTTTTGCAAGCATTGCGGCGTCCGTCCCTTTGCCAGCGCCGATTTTGAGATGCTGGGCGGACCGTTTCATGCGGTGAACATCGCCTGCCTCGACGATGCGACCGACGAGGAGCTGGCGAATGCGCCGATCGTCTACGAGGATGGTCGGCACGATGCCTGGGACCGGGCACCGGCGGTGACCGGGTATTTGTGACCTGCCGATCACGGGCAGCAGGCGCTCGTCGATGTGGCGGGGCCGCAACAGGCAGCCGACGTGCGCTTCTCCTCGGCGAGCCATCGATCCCGCGGCTTGCAGCTCGCCGGCCTGGGAACGAGTTGCACATGCATTGCGTTGTCGCGCAGGCGCGGGAGCGACGCACGATAGAGCTGCATCGGCCGCACGCCGTCGCTGACCTCGAAGGTGAGCTTTGCCGATCCATCAAGCTCCACGTGGTCCGACACCTTGCGGAGGATTGCAGAGAATTTGCCGGCCGGCATATGTGCGCATTCGGCTCCGGCCATATCCCAGAGCTGCACAAAGATTTCGGTCCAGGATTCCGGATTGGCGCCGCAGTCGAGCGCCGCGAACTGTCCCGCCTTGACCTCCGTCACGTGGTATCCGGTTTTGATCGGCCGCCCTTCGTAGTGAAAGACGAGCGGCAGGTCGCTGGCTTCGGCAAGTGTTTCAAGCAGAAGTCCGAGGGAGATTTCGTCACGCGGAATTTCCGAGTTGTCGAGCGTAATCATCTGCGTTATTCCTATTTCAACGATTCAAGGATTATTGAAATATGAATGAACGTCAAGCGCTCGCCTCGTTCGGCGCGCTTTCCCAGGAAACGCGCCTGCAGATCGTCCGCATGTTGGTCATTGCAGGTCCCAACGGCATGCCGGCGGGCGCAATTGCCGAGAAGGTTGAAGTCTCGCCCTCCAATGTTTCGTTCCACCTCAAGGAACTGGAACGGGCGGGGTTGATCACCCAGCAGCGCGAGTCGCGGTCGATCATCTACTCGGCCAATTATGATGCGCTCGGCAGCCTCGTTCGCTTCCTGATGGAAGACTGCTGTGGCGGCCATCCTGAAATCTGCGCACCGGCCGCCGCGATCGCGGCCTGCTGTGCGCCAACCGTAGAGGGGAAATGTCAATGAACGACGATCGGGTCTACAACGTCCTCTTTCTTTGCACCGGCAATTCCGCGCGCTCGATCATGGCGGAAGCCATACTCGAGGCGGAGGGGAAAGGGCGCTTCCGCGCCTTCTCGGCCGGAAGCCAGCCGAAGGGTGAGGTCAACCCCTGGGCGCTGAAGACGCTCGAGGCGCTCGGCTATCGCACCACCGGGTTCTCGTCGAAGAGCTGGGACGCCTTTGGCGGGCCAAGCGCTCCGCAGATGGACTTCATCTTCACCGTCTGCGACGATGCTGCCGGCGAGGCTTGTCCGGTCTGGATCGGCCATCCGGCAACCGCGCATTGGGGCATCCAGGATCCCGCCGCCGTCGAGGGTTCGGATGTGGAGAAGGGCCGCGCCTTTGCGCTTGCAGCGAAATACCTCAAGAACCGTATATCGGTCTTCGCAGCCCTGCCGTTCGCCTCGATCGACAAGCTCGCGCTTGAGACGAAGCTCCACGAAATCGGCCGGCTCGAAGGCTCCACGTCCCGGCCCGAGGCGCGCTGATGTCGTCGTACGATCTCTCCCGCCGCCTCGTCGCGGAAGGACTAGGCACGGCACTGCTTGTCGGAACCGTCGTCGGCTCGGGCATCATGGCCGCGTCGCTGACAGCGGATACGGCGCTCGCCTTGCTCGCAAACACGCTCGCTACCGGCGCAATCCTGGTGGTGCTGATCACCATCCTCGGGCCGATCTCCGGGGCGCATTTCAACCCCGCCGTATCGCTGATCTTTGTACTGTCGCGCTCCCTGCCGCGACGCGATCTCGCCGGTTACGTCTTTGCCCAGGTCACCGGCGGCATCATCGGCACAATCGTTGCGCATCTGATGTTCGATCATCCGATCCTCGAATGGTCGACGAAGATGCGCACCGGGCAAGCGCAATGGCTCGCTGAATGGGTGGCGACTTTCGGCCTCGTCGCGACCATCCTCGCCGGCATCCGCTTCGAGCAGAAATCCGTACCCTGGCTGGTCGGCCTTTATATCACCGCCGCCTATTGGTTCACCGCTTCCACCTCGTTTGCCAACCCAGCCGTGGCAGTCGCCCGATCGCTGACCGACACGTTCTCCGGCATTCGCCCCGCCGATCTTCCCGGCTTTATCGCGGCCGAGTTGATCGGTGCGATTTCCGCGCTCTTGCTGATGACATGGCTGCTGCAGCCAAGTATTGCACGAGCCGGGAAGCGCGCGGCCTGATATGATCAGCGTGGCTCTCCTCTCCTTGAATCCTCATTCTTTGGCGAGCAGAGGGATGAGGGCAGAGGCGTATCCGCTAAACCCGATGTTCGCTTGGGAGGTCATTACCAGCGGGCGATACGGGGCGCCGCGAGCGCGCCGGCGAGCGTGAGCATGGCAATCGCGATGGTATACCATGTCGCCACGAAGAGCGGTGAATCATCCGTGCAATGGGCGGCATAGAAGGTCGCGGCGATGCCGCCGGCCGCAAGCCCGGCCATTGCGCCCGCGAGCATGGGGTGAGACGGAGCGCCATGGCGCAGCGCCAATAGCAGCAGCGCAAGCGGCCCTATCCCGATCAGCGGGATGAAGGTGAGACAGACGAGACTGTTCGTGCCGACGAGCCTGGCGGACCAAGTGCCCAGCGGCGAGACGGCAAGTTCCGCTACAATCCCGGCGGCCAGCAGCATCGGTGCGACGGCGAGGCCGGTTCGGTGCGGCTCTGCATCCGGCCGCGACAGCATTTTAAGGAGACCGAAGGCGCTGGCGGCGAGCGCCACGGTCACCACGAATTTGAAGAGGAAGCGGAAGGTTTCAGCAGCGGCGGCGATGTCCGACCGCGCGCCGAGCACGCCGAAGAAGACGATGGCCGCCAGCGCGACGGCGGCGGCGCCGGCCGCCGACCAGGCACCGGCCATCGATATGCGGCCTCGTCGCGTGTCTGCCGCCAAGGCCCTGATGAGGTCATCTGTTTCCATGTCAATCTCTTCCAAATCGCCTGGCTATCGCGGCAAGGCCACGGTGTAATGCCACGCGAACTGCGGTTTCATTCATCTCGAGGATTCTGGCCGCCTCGGCGATCGTGCGCCCCTCGACCGATATCGCGGTCACCACCGAGCGCTGGCCCGGCGTCAACGTCTCCAGTGCGCGGCCGATCTCCCAATCCCTGGCTGTTTCCGCCTCTTCGGCTGCGAGCCGGCCTTCCACCTCGCTGATGTCGATCCGCGGATGGCGGCCCTGCCTGCGCATCACATCGACAAGCTTGTGCTTGGCGATCGCATAGAGCCATGGCGCCACCGGACCATCGCTTCTCCAGGTGTGGCGCTTCACATGGATCGCCAGCAACGTCTCCTGAACGATGTCTTCCGGATCGAGGCCGGCGAACCCCGTTCGCCGCCGTGCCCAGGCCCGGACAAGACGCGCCGCTTCGTGCAGGAAGTCGCCATAGGCCCGCTCGTCGCCTTCAAGCGCAGTGCGGAAGAGCCGTGCGAGATCTCGGTCGCTTGCGCCGTCCACCCTGCGCTTCCTCCCCATTCGCCGGTTTTCGCCGATTGTTACAGGTCCGCTCGCGATTCTGTCGGCGTTGTGCCGATCACTGTTCTGATTGCGGATCCAGTCAATCCAAAATCCTCGTGAGTCCGGCGTCCATCGCACTCACGAAAGCGTGTAGGCGGCAAATGTAACATATCCCCGTTTTCGGCGAACGAGGCTCTGTGTGGCCCTGGAAACGGAGGCCGCACGGGACCCTCAAATGGAGAGATGTCATGACTTCCAAATCCACGATCAATGTGGCCGTATTGGCAGGTGCCGTGGCAGCCGCGGTGTCGTCGCTTGCGATGGCCGCGCCGCTTTCACAGGAACAGGTCAAGGCGGCGATGGATGCCGGCAAGGAGAAATGCTTCGGCGTCGCGCTCAAGGGGCAGAACGATTGCGCCGCCGGTCCGGGTACGACCTGCCAGGCCACGTCGACGGTCGACTATCAGGGCAATGCCTGGAAATTCGTCGACGGCGGCACCTGCACGACGATGGAACTCCCGGGCGGCAGGAAAGGTTCGCCCGAGCCGCTCACCCGCGACATTCCCTCGTAAGCCGACCAAGCGGCCGGAAGGTGGAGGCGACTATGCCTGTATCGACAATTCCAGCAGATCGCGGTGCGCCGCAGGCTCTCTGCTTTCCGGTGCATACGATCGCCGGGCTGGCCGGGACCAGCTTCAAGCACCAGCACCTGCCGTCCATTCTTCTGGATCGGCAGGGCGGCTTCTTCGAGGTCCACGCGGAAAACTACATGGGGCTGGGCGGGCCGCCGCACGCGGCGCTGTCGCGGATACGCGAGGATTACCCGGTCTCCCTCCATGGCGTCTGCATGTCGATCGGCGGGCCGCAGCCGCTCGACAAGGACCACGTCGGCCGCTTCGCAAGCCTCGTCGAACGCTACGAGCCGTCGCTGGTCTCCTAGCACCTGGCCTGGTCGACACACAGCACGACCTATTACAACGACCTTCTGCCGCTGCCCTATACCGAAGCCACCTTGCAGCGCGTCGCCGAACATATCGACGAGGTGCAGGAGGCGATCCGACGACCGCTGCTCCTGGAGAACCCGTCGACGTACCTGCTGTTCAAGGAATCGACGATGAGCGAGACCACATTCATCCGGGAACTCGTCAAACGCACCGGTTGCGGCCTGCTGCTCGACGTCAACAACGTCTTCGTCTCGGCCACCAACCACGCCTTTTCCGCTCTCGAATATCTCTCGGACTACCCGCTCGAGCATGTCGGCGAGATCCATCTGGCCGGCCATGCGGAGCAGCGCGACGACGAAGGCGACCGGCTGCTGATCGACAGCCATGACGGACCGGTGGCCCATGCCGTTTGGAAGCTTTTCGAAATCGTCATTGGCCGGCGCGGTCCGATCCCGACGCTCGTCGAATGGGACAGCGCCATACCCGACTGGCCGGTTCTCAAAGCCGAAGCGATGGCGGCCCAGGTGATTCTCGATCGCCACGCGGTCGCACTGCCACGGGAAAAGATGCATGCGCGCGCTTAGGGAAAGTTCGGCCGGCGGGCTCGACTATCCGGAGGGTTTCGTGCCCGGACTGCTCGATCCCGGCCGCGCGACGCCCGCGCTTGTCGCCGGCCCGAACGGCAAGGCCGTCGGCAAGCGCTTCGCTGTCTATCGCAACAATGTGACCGTCAGCCTTATCGAATCGCTTGCCGCGGTCTTTCCGGCGACGAAGCGCATCACCGGCGAAACATTCTTTCGAGCGATGGCCCGCTTCCACGTCCGTGAAACCCCGCCGACGTCGCCGCTCCTCTTCGAGTACGGCCGGGATTTCCCCGATTTCATCGAGCGCTACGAACATGCGAGATCCATGCCATGGCTCGCCGACGTCGCACGCATCGAGCGCGCCTGGCTCGATGCCTATCATGCGGCCGACGCGGCAGTGCTCCGCCCGGATGAGCTCGCCGTGGTCCCACCGGAACGGCTCGGCGAACTCGTCTTCGAGCAGCATCCGGCGAGCCACATTCTTCGCTCCGCCTATCCGGCGGTGACGACCTTCTCGGTCAATCGGGCGAGCGGTGCTGTCGGGCGCATCGAAACGACGGCCGCCGAAAGCGCGCTGGTGACAAGGCCGCTGTTCGAGGTCGAGGTTCGCCGCCTCGCGCCGGGCGACGATGTTTTTCTGGGCAGGCTGATGGCCGGCGAGCCGCTTGTGAGCGCCGCCGCGGCGGCGACCATGTGCTGCCCGGACTTCGATTTGGCAGCGGCGATCGCGACGATGCTGGAGGGCGGTGCCTTTGCGGGCATTCGCCAGGGAGGATGAGATGGTCACGTCGGTGCGGAATTTCTTCAAGAGGCACGCGGCCACCGGGAGGGCAGGCTGGTTCGGCCGGGTCGATGGCCTGATCGCCGCCTTGGCGCCGGCATGGCTTGCCCAGCTTCTGCTGCGCCTAGGACTCGCCGTCCCCTTCTGGCGCTCGGGTATCGGCAAGTGGGACGGCTTCCTGCAATTGAACGATGTCGCGCTGCTGCTCTTTACGTCGGAGTTCCGATTGCACCTGCCGGGCGGCCCCTATGGCTTTCCGGCACCGGCGGTGACGGCTTTCGCTGCCGCATCGGCGGAAGTCCTGTTTCCCGTCCTTCTTGTCCTGGGACTGGCGACGCGTCTTGCCGCGCTGGCGCTGCTGGCGATGACGATCGTCATTCAACTGACCGTACCGGACGGATGGCCCATTCATCTGACCTGGGCGGCGCTGGCATTGGCCATCCTCAAGGCCGGGCCGGGCAAGCTGTCGATCGACCGGTGGCTCGATCCGGACTCGGCGAAGGCGTGAGATCCGATCGAACTTCCTTCTTCCCCCATTCGCCTACGTAGAATGTCGTATGTGCAGTGCGGTGGGCCTGGCGGAATATCCATCAAGCAACGGCCAAGGAGAACCAACACTCCGTTGCGGCGACCAGAGCTAGAGGGGTTCAACCAGATGACTTACAGGGCACGCGTCACCGGCGCATTTCTCGCTGCCGTTCTTTCGACGACCGCGTTCAACGGCGCCTTTGCCGCCGACGACACGATCAAGGTCGGCATTCTTCATTCGCTTTCCGGCACCATGGCGATCTCCGAGACGACGCTGAAGGATGCCATGCTGATGCTGATCGACGAGCAGAACAAGAAGGGCGGCCTGCTCGGCAAGAAGCTCGAGGCGGTCGTCGTCGACCCGGCCTCCGACTGGCCGCTCTTTGCCGAAAAGGCGCGTGAACTGATCTCGGTCGACAAGGTCTCGGCCGTCTTCGGCTGCTGGACCTCCGTGTCGCGCAAATCCGTGCTGCCGGTCTTTGAAGAGCTGAACTCGATCCTCTTCTACCCGGTTCAGTACGAGGGCGAGGAAAGCCAGCGCAACGTCTTCTACACCGGTGCGGCCCCGAACCAGCAAGCGATCCCCGCGGTCGACTATCTGATGGAGAACGAGGAGGTCGAGCGCTGGGTGCTTGCCGGCACGGACTACGTCTATCCGCGCACGACGAACAAGATCCTCGAGGCCTACCTCATTTCCAAGGGCGTCAAGCCCGAGGACATCATGATCAACTACACGCCTTTCGGTCACTCCGACTGGCAGACGATCGTCTCCGACATCAAGAAGTTCGGCGCGGCCGGCAAGAAGACCGCCGTCGTCTCGACGATCAACGGCGACGCCAACGTGCCCTTCTACAAGGAACTCGCCAACCAGGGCGTCAAGGCCGAGGACATCCCGGTCGTCGCCTTCTCCGTTGGCGAGGAAGAGCTTGCCGGCCTCGACACAGGCCCGCTTGTCGGCCATCTCGCTGCCTGGAACTATTTCCAGTCGGTCGACAATCCGGCCAATGCCGAATTCATCAAGACCTGGAAGGCCTATACCAAGAACGACAAGCGGGTCACCAACGACCCGATGGAGGCCCATTATATCGGCTTCAACATGTGGCTGAAGGCCGTCGAAAAAGCCGGCACCACCGACACCGACGCGGTGCTCGACGCGATGATTGGCGTCTCGGTGCCGAACCTCTCGGGCGGCTATTCGACGATGATGCCGAACCACCACATCACCAAGCCGGTGCTGATCGGCGAGATCCAGTCGGACGGCCAATTCGAGACAGTCTGGGAAACGCCCGGCCTGGTGGTCGGCGACGAGTGGTCGGATTACCTGCCGGATTCCAAGGATCTGATCTCCGATTGGCGGGCGCCGATGTCCTGCGGCAACTTCAACGTCGCCACGGGCAAGTGCGGCGGCAAGGGTTCGTGATTTCGTGACGCGATAGCTCGAAACTCCCTCCGTCCGAACACCCGTTCGGGCGGAGGATTTGCTGCAGATGCCAAGCGAGGGGCGAATGTACCGCATCCTTCAAACCGTGCTTTTTACCCTGGTTCTCTTCAACGCGCTCCCGACGCTGGGGCTTCGGGCGGAGGAGGGACTGCGCGATATGGTGAACGCGCTCGGCGAGGCGAAACTCTCCGACATGGACGAGCACATCGCAGCCCTCGCAAAGACCGGGGATCCCAATGTCGTGCCCATCCTCGAGGCGCTCGGCGAAGGCAATCTCTACGCCCGCAAGGCCGACGGCCAGGTGTTCCTGACGAAGGAGAGCGGTTCGACGCTGACGCTGACCGACCCGGTCACCGGCGAAAGCGCCGGCGAGGCGCCAAAGGCGGCGCTTTCCAAGGTCAAGGTCAACAACGGCGTGCGCCGCGCCGTGCGAACCGCGCTCGGCAGCCTGACACTCTTGAGTCCCGACCGGACCGCACGCCTCAGGGCCGCGCAATCCGTGCTGCAGTCTCCGAACGCCGATGCGCTCGGTGCCGTCGAGAGCGCGCTCGCCGCCGAGAAGGATGCGGAGGTTCGCGCACTGCTCGAACAGGCGCGCGCCACGACGCTGTTGATGTCCGACCGACCCGTCGCGGAGAAGAAGGAGGCGGTGCGGCTGCTCAGGGAAAAGGGCGGCCGTGAGGCGCTTCCCATTCTCTCATCGGCGCTCGGCGCGGCCGACGAGACGCTGAAGCCTGAAATCGAAGCGGCGCTCGCCAGCATCGAGCAGACACAGGCGCTCTGGGCGGCCGGCCAGAACGTCTGGTACGGCCTGTCGCTCGGCTCTGTGCTGCTGCTCGCGGCGATCGGCCTGGCGATCACCTTCGGCGTCATGGGCATCATCAACATGGCGCATGGCGAGATGGTGATGCTCGGCGCCTACACGACCTTCCTGGTGCAGGAGGTCCTGCGCAATTCCTATCCGGGTCTCTTCGACTGGTCGCTGGCGATCGCCCTGCCGCTCGCCTTCCTGGTCACCGGCGCCGTCGGCCTGGCGATGGAACGCGGCGTCATCCGCTTTCTCTACGGCCGGCCGCTCGAGACGCTGCTTGCCACCTGGGGCATATCGCTGATCCTACAGCAGTCGGTCCGCACGATCTTCGGCCCGACCAATCGCGAGGTCGGCAACCCCTCCTGGATGTCCGGCGCCTTCGAGCTCGGCGGGTTGACGATCACCTGGAACCGCCTCTGGATCATTCTCTTCGCACTCGCCGTCTTTGCCGCGCTGCTCTTCCTCCTGAAGAAGACGCCGATGGGCCTGCAGATGCGGGCGGTGACGCAGAACCGCCGCATGGCCTCCTCCATGGGCATCCGCACGCCCTGGGTGGATGCGCTGACCTTCGCGCTCGGCTCTGGCATTGCCGGCATGGCGGGCGTGGCACTCTCGCAGATCGACAACGTCTCGCCGAATCTCGGCCAGGGCTACATCATCGACAGCTTCATGGTCGTGGTCTTCGGCGGGGTCGGCAATCTCTGGGGCACGCTCGTCGGGGCCTTCTCGCTCGGCATCCTCAACAAGTTCCTGGAGCCCTATGCCGGCGCCGTGCTCGGCAAGATCCTCGTGCTCGTGCTGATCATTCTCTTCATTCAGAAGCGGCCGCGCGGGCTGTTCGCACTCAAGGGCCGGGCGGTGGAAGCATGATCACCTCGTTTCTCATCAAATCGCTGGATCGAACGATCGTCGTCGCCGTGGCACTCCTGCTCGCGCTCGCGGCGCTCGTGCCGGCGCTCAACCTCCTGACTGCGCCGGACCATCCATTGCACGTGCCGACCTATCTGGTCTCGCTGTTCGGCAAGTACCTGACCTATGCGCTGCTCGCCCTGGCGCTCGATCTCGTCTGGGGCTTCTGTGGCATTCTTTCGCTCGGGCATGCCGCCTTCTTCGCGCTCGGCGGCTATGCGATCGGCATGTATCTGATGCGCCAGATCGGTGCGCGCGGCTCCTACGGCAACCCGCTGCTTCCGGATTTCATGGTGTTTCTCAACTGGAAGGAACTGCCCTGGTTCTGGCACGGCTTCGACATGTTCTGGTTCGCGGCCCTGATGGTCGTCCTCGTGCCGGGGCTGCTGGCCTTCGTCTTCGGTTGGTTCGCCTTCCGCTCGCGCGTCAACGGCGTCTATCTGTCGATCATCACTCAGGCGATGACCTATGCGCTGCTGCTCGCCTTCTTCCGCAACGACATGGGCTTCGGCGGCAATAACGGGCTGACCGATTTCAAGGACATACTCGGCTTCAACATCCAGGCGGACGGTACGCGGGCCGCGCTCTTTGCGGCCTCGGCACTGGCGCTCGCCCTCTCGCTGGTCGTGACCTCGGGTATCGTGCGCTCGAAATTTGGCAAGGTGCTGGTGGCGCTGCGCGATGCCGAAAGCCGCACCCGCTTCCTTGGCTACCGGGTCGAGCACATGAAGCTTTTCGCCTTCACCGTCTCGGCGATGATGGCGGGTGTCGCCGGCGCCCTCTACGTGCCGCAGGTTGGCATCATCAATCCGGGCGAGTTCGAGCCGGGCAACTCGATCGAGGTGGTCATCTGGACGGCGGTCGGCGGCCGCGGCACGCTCATCGGGCCAATCATCGGCGCCATCCTCGTCAACGGCGGCAAGAGTATCTTCACCGCCGCCTTCCCGGAATTCTGGCTCTTTGCGCTCGGCGGGCTCTTCGTCCTCGTCACGCTGTTCCTGCCGAAGGGCGTCGTCGGCACGGCCCAGCACTATCTAGCCCGGCGCCGCGCCTATCGTGCCGCCAGCCGATCCGAGAACGGGACCGGCTTGCCCGACGCCGAACCGATGGCCGCGGAGTGATCGCCATGACCGAGAAGAAACCGAAAAGCCTGCTCTATCTCGACGGCGTCTCCGTCTCCTTCGACGGCTTCAAGGCGCTGAATTCGCTCTCCTTCATCATCGAGCCGGGGGAACTGCGTGCCATCATCGGGCCCAACGGCGCCGGCAAGACGACGATGATGGACATCATTACCGGCAAGACGCGGCCCAACGAGGGCGAGGTGTTCTTCAAGGGCGACATCGATCTCACCAGAAGGGATGAGGCGGAGATCGCCCAGCTCGGCATCGGCCGGAAGTTCCAGAAGCCGACAGTCTTCGAGAGCCACACGGTCTGGGATAATCTCGAACTGGCGCTCAACCGCAGCCGCGGCGTCTTCGCGACGCTGTTCTACCGGCTGACGCGCGAGGACAAGGCGCGCATCGAGGAGATTCTTGAGACGGTGCGGCTGACGGCGCGCCGCGACGATCTCGCCGCCAACTTGTCGCACGGCCAGAAGCAATGGTTGGAAATCGGCATGCTGCTCGCCCAGGAGCCGGAATTGCTGCTCGTCGACGAGCCGGTCGCCGGCATGACGGATGCGGAGACCGCGGAAACGGCGATCCTCCTTAAGGAGATTGCCAAGACCCGCTCGGTCGTCGTCGTCGAGCACGACATGGGTTTCATCCGCGAGCTCGGCGTCAAGGTCACCTGTCTCGCCGAAGGTTCGGTGCTGGCGGAAGGCTCGATCGATTTCGTCAGCAACGATCCGAAGGTGATCGAGAACTATCTCGGCCGGTAGCGCGTGAGGGGCAAACCATGTTGAGCGTCGACAACGTCAATCTGCACTACGGCGCTGCCCAGGCGCTTCGCAATATCTCGTTCAAGGCCGAGATGGGCAAGATCACCTGCGTGCTCGGCCGCAATGGCGTCGGCAAGTCCACCCTCTTGCGGGCAATTACCGGCCAGCATCCCGTGAGTTCCGGGGCAATCGCCTTCAACGGCACGGCGCTCGATGGACTGGCGCCGTTCCGGCGGGCGAAGCAGGGGATCGGCTACGTGCCGCAGGGCCGCGAGATCTTTCCGCTGCTGACGGTTAAGGAGAATCTCGAGACAGGCTATGCGCCGCTGAAGCGGGCCGAGCGCTCGATCCCGGAAGACATCTTCAGCCTCTTTCCGGTTCTGCAGACCATGCTCGGCCGGCGCGGCGGCGATCTTTCCGGCGGCCAGCAGCAACAGCTCGCCATCGCCCGGGCGCTTGTCACCCGACCCAAGATCCTCGTGCTCGACGAGCCGACCGAGGGCATCCAGCCGTCGATCATCAAGGACATCGGCCGGGCGATCCGTTATCTGAGGGATTCGACCGGCATGGCCATCCTGCTCGTCGAGCAGTATCTCGATTTCTGCCGCGAGCTTGCGGACCAGGTCTACATCATGGATCGCGGCGCATTCGTTCATGAGGGGCCGGCGGAGACGCTGGACACGCCGGAAGCGCGTCGGCATCTGACGGTTTAGCTGTTTTCCACAGGCGCAAATTCCCCCCGGCAAATCAGCAACTTGAGTCTGCGTTGACGATATCGAGTGTTGGGATTGCGTCAGAAATCCCACCATTTTAATCGATTGTGTTTGCGCGCTCCTGTGCTTTGAACCATACTGCCGCCGCACGCTTTATGAAGGAGCATCACAAACCGTTACCGCTGACAGAATTGGCCATTTCGCGTTTCCGGCCTAACCACTCGGAGGAGACCCTAATGACGAATTTCCTGCCCGCCCTTTACGAAGGGCATGCCCCAATCACGCTGCAGACCCTCTTCAGGGATGCGCTCGAAGCCTATGACGATTGGGACGAAGACATGCCCGAACCGATCGTTGCCTTTGAAGGCAAGGTGGTGCCGATCAGCGCCGTATTCGATTGGATGAAACCCTGCACCGACATCATGCCCGCCAACATGCTGGGCATCGTCACCGACCGGCTGACGAAGCCCTGGAGCGGTTCGGGCCCGCTCGACGAGATGACCATCTCGACCGCCGCCCGCGTCATGTCCGTCCTCGTCAAGCGACGCGTCAGACGCTTCGGCCGCGGCTCGATCGAGGCCTTCGCCGACCGTTTCAACCAGCCCCTGCGCCCCAGCCAACAGGGTTGAACCGACACCTTCGAAGCGGCGTTGCCGACGGCAGCGCTGTTTCGCAGGCAGCCCCTCCGGCCTTGTCGAAGCCGCCGCTTTACACAGGATATTGGTAACGCTACCATTTCGTTCGGACGCCTCGGGAGGAGCCTGTCTGGCGTCACTGGACTCGCGTATCGACAAGTCGTGCCGGATCGGCCTCTGAAGCACTTGGGATCGGGTGACCGAAACCGGAAGTGAGCTTCGTTGTGTTCTGGAGCAATTTCGACTGCGTTCAACGGTCACTGCTCCAGGCCGCAGACATGTCTGCGGCGAACATCGATGGCGGCGCCCGCTCGCTCGATGCCCAGTCCCGCCTGTTAATGGGAGGGAATTCGATGACCACATCATTTGTCAGCGGCATTCTCACGGCCGCTGCATTCGCACTTCTATCGACCACCGCCGCCGCAGAACCTGAAATCGTCAGCGGTCCCGCGGCCGAACCGGATTGCTTCGTGCCGTGGACGGCCGAAACCAAATTCTTCAAGTTCCCTAAGAAGGACGGTCCCTATCGTATCGCGCTCGCCAACGGCTTCATTGCCAACACCTGGCGCATCCAGATGATCCAGACGGCCAAGGCCTATGCCGCGCAGCCGGATGTCGCGGCGAAGCTCAAGGAGTTCAAGGTCGTCTCGACCGGCGAGGACGTGCCGGCGCAGATCTCGGCGATCAACAACTTTATCGATTCCGGCTATGACGCGATCATCGTCAACGCCCAGAACCCGACTGCCTTCGGCCCGGTCATCAAGCGCGCCAAGGAAGCCGGCATCGTCCTCGTCGCCTTCGACAACATTCTCGATACCGAGGATGCGATCAACGTCAATGTCGACCAGAAGGGTCTTGGCGTGCTCTGGGCCAATTGGCTCGCCAAGCATCTTCCGGAGGGCGGCAAGATCCTCGAGGTGCGTGGCGTCGCCGGCACGTCCGTCGACACCGACCGCCACAACGGCATTCATGAAACCTTCGCGGCGACCGGCAAGAAATGGGACGTCGTCGAGGTGATCGGCAAGTGGGACGACCCGACCGCCCAGAAGGCCACGGCGGATGCGATCGCCGTGCACAAGAAATTCGACGGGATCACCGCGCAGGGCGGCGATACCGGCGTCGTGCAGGCGATGATCGATGCCGGGCATCCCTTCGTGCCCTTCGGCGGCGAGACGGAGAACGGCTTCCGCAAGTTCTGCGCCAAGCATGCCGGCGAGGGCCTGAAATGCTCGTCGGCGGGCACCGGTCCGGCGCAGGTCGCGGTCGCCATCAAGACGGCGATCGCAGCGCTCGAGGGCCAAGTGGTGCCGCAATCGATCAAGCTGCCGCTGGCGATCGTCGAGGATCCGAACTTCAAGGAAGGTCAGGACTTCTATCCCGACCAGTCGGATAACTTCTTCGTCGGCAATGCTTTCCCCACCTGCGGCATCAACTTCACGGCCCAGGAGATCATGGGTCAGACCAAGGAGAACCAGTAGGTTCTTCCTCAAGCACTGAAAATGTCGCGCGCCTCGCGTGCGCGGCATGCCCGTGACGAACCCTGATCCGAGGCGCCTCATGACCGCAGCCGAGACACCGCCGCCGCTCTTCCAGATGGAAGGTGTATCGAAGCGCTATGGCGGTGTCCGCGCATTGGAGAAGGCCCGGCTCGAAGTGGTGCCGGGCCGAATTCATGCGATCCTCGGCGAGAACGGCGCCGGCAAGTCGACGCTGATCAAGATCATGGCCGGCGTGGTCGCGCCGGACGAAGGACGTCTCCTGCTCGACGGCCGCGAGGTTGCCTTTCGATCACCGGCCGAGGCCGCGGCGGCAGGCATTGCCTGCGTCTTTCAGGAACTGTCGCTGATCCCGGACCTGAGCGTCGCCGACAATATCGCCCTTGCCAATCCGCCCCGCCGTTTCGGCATGATCGACCGGCGCGCCCAGCGGACGCTCGCCGAGGAAGCGCTCGCCCGGGCCGGAGCTGAGGATATCCACCCGCGCGCCGCCGTGAGGGATTTGCCTCTGTCGCGCCGGCAGATGGTCGAGATCGCCAAGGCGCTCGCCTCGAAGCCGCGCGCGCTGATCCTCGACGAGGCGACCTCGGCGCTGACTGCCGGCGACGTCGCCAAGGTCTTTGCGGTGCTGAAACGGCTGCGGGAAGATGGTCTGGCGCTGCTCTACATCTCGCATCGCATGCATGAGATCGCCGAACTCGCCGATACCTGCACGGTTTTTCGCAATGGTCGCAATGTCGCGAGCTTTGCCGCCGGCAGCCGCAGCAATAGCGAGATCGTCGAGATGATGATCGGCCGCGAATACAGCAACGTCTTTCCGCCGCGCCACGCGGTAGCGAGGCCGGCGAGAGCGCCCGTGCTCGAATGCCGCGATCTCGGCTGGAGCGATCGGCTGCGCGAAATCTCCTTTTCGGTGGGCGAGGGAGAGGTCGTGGGCCTCGGCGGTCTCGAGGGCCAGGGTCAGCGGCTGCTTCTCCTGGCGCTCTTCGGCGTATTGCGCGGCACGACCGGCTCGGTGCTCGTCGACGGATCGCCGGTTTCGATTAGCGGGCCGGCAGCGGCGCGAAAAGCGCCGCTCTCCATGGCGCTCATCCCGGAGGACCGCAAGACCGAAGGCTTGATGCTGCCGATGACGGTCCGGGAAAATCTCTCCTTCGCCGCCCTCGACCGGGTCTCGCGCGGCGGAGTCATCGACCGGACGAAGGAGGAGCAGTCGATCGACGACATGGTGCGGCTGCTGGAAATCAAGACCGCCGGCCTCGACGTGCCCGTCGGCACGCTTTCGGGCGGTAACCAGCAAAAGGTGGTCATCGCCAAATGGCTGATGCGCAAACCGCGGATCATATTGCTCAACGATCCGACGCGCGGCATCGATGTCGGCACCAAGCAGGAGCTTTACCAATTGCTGCGGCGGCTGGCGGAGGCCGGTGCGGCGATTGTCTTCTATTCGACCGACTATGACGAGTTGATCGGCTGCTGCGACCGGGTCCTGGTCCTCTTTGACGGTCGCATCGTCCGCGAACTTCAGGGCGGCGCGATCAGCGAGCGGGCATTGATCGCCAGCGCCCTCAACGTCGAGACAGGGCAGGAGGGAACGGCCGCATGAGCGAATGGCGCTACTGGCTGAACGAACAGCGCGGCACGCTGACGGGGCTGGCAATCTTCCTGGTGATGTTCGCCGTCTATGTCGCCAACCATCCGGCCGGCTTCACCGCCAATGTCGTGCACACGGCCGCCAACAAGGGCGTGCTGCTCGCCTTCGTCGCCATGGCCCAGGCGCTGGTGGTGATCACCGCCGGGATCGACCTTTCGGTCGGCATGATCCTGGTGCTCACCAATTGTCTGGCCTCCTGGATCGTCGTCGGCGGCGCCGTGCCGACGAGCCTTGGCGTGGTCGCCGTGCTGGCGACCGGAACGCTCTGCGGCGCGATCAACGGCCTGCTGGTGATCTACGGCCGCCTGCAGCCGATCGTCGCGACCATCGCGACAGGTGCCGTCTATTTCGGCCTGGCGTTGTTACTCCGGCCCTTTCCCGGCGGCTCCGTCAACGAGGATCTCGCCGACGCGCTGACCGGCCGCCTCTTCGGCGTCGTTCCGTCGAGCCTCGTGGCGCTAGCCGCCGTCGTCCTGCTCGTCTGGCTGCCGTTTCGACGATCGGTCGCCGGGCGGGCCGCCTATGCGGCGGGTTCTTCCGAGCCGGCCGCCTTCATGTCTGGTGTGCCGATCCGGCGCGGCAAGTTCGCGGCCTACCTGCTGGGAGGGCTGCTCGCCGGAATGGGCGGATTGTTTCTCACCTTCTTCACCTATACCGGCGAGGCGGCCTATGCGAGCGGCAGCGCCTATACGCTCTGGTCGATTGCCGCCGTCGTGCTCGGCGGCGTGTCGCTCTATGGCGGCCGCGGCAGCGCCGTCGGGGCGATCTTCGGCGCCTTTGCCGCGCGCACCACCGGCGACATGCTGTTTGCCTTCGATGTCGAGCCGCTCTGGCAGCCGCTCCTCCAGGGCATCGTGCTGATGATCGCCGTCAGCCTCGGGTCGCTGGCGCTGCTGCGCGTGCGAAACCGTCTGGACTGGTTCCAATGAGCGAGACGTCCGAAAGCCGCTTGTCCGTCAGGGCACGCCTGCCGGGCTTCCTCCGCCGCGCAGATCCGGCCGTCGTCACCGCTTTCAGCTGCATTCTGCTGCTTCTTCTTATCGGCAGCCTCTATTCAAGCAATTTCCTCTCGCCCGATTACCTGCTGCAGCAGCTCAAGGTCGCGTCTTTCCTCGGCGTGGTGGCCGCCGGAATGATGGTCGTCATCCTGCTCGGCCATATTGACCTTTCGGTGCCCTGGGTGATGACGATGGGCGCGATGATGGCCTGCGCCGCGGCCGGATTCGGATCTGCAGGCGCCTTTATCGCCATCCCGGTGGGGGTCCTCTCCGGCATGGCCTTCGGCCTCCTGAACGGCATCGGCGTCGCCTTTCTGCGTATTCCTTCGATGATCGTGACGCTCGCCTCGAATGTCGTGGCTCAGGGGCTGATGGTCGTCTATACCGGCGGCTTCTCGCCGCAGGATTCGGCCCCGCATGCCATCCGCTGGCTTGCCACAGGCGCCCTCGTGCCGGGCGTTCCGAACGCCATCCTCGTCTGGATCGCCGTCAGTGCGGCGATGGTGTTCCTGCTCACCCGCACGGCCTTTGGCCGCGCCGTCTACGGCATCGGCAACAGCGAGCGCGCCGCCTTCCTCTCCGGCGTCGGCACGCGTCGCGTCGTGATGATCGCCTTCGTCGTCTCCGGTGGCTTGAGCGCCTACGGCGGCGTGCTGCTTGCAGGCTATGCCTCGAAGGCGGCGCAGGCGATGGGCGACGCCTATCTGCTGCCGTCGATCGCCGCAGTCGTGCTCGGCGGCACCTCGATTCTCGGCGGCCGCGGCTCCTATTTCGGCACGGTCGCCGGCGTCATCCTGATCACGCTGCTGCAATCCATCCTCTCGGTCATGCAGATGCCGGAAGCGGGCCGCCAGATCGTCTACGGCATCGTCATCATCGTCATGCTGTTGCTTTACGGCCGCGCGCCTCCGAGCCGCTGAGGGCGGGAGAAATGGCTTGACGCGAATCAGCAGATGAATCATTCCTGTAACGGAATAGATCGCATATTCCATATTTCAGCGTAGTTCAGCGATTGCTCTGTTAGGGAGTGCGGCGGGCGCATCTGTGCGGCCGGCGAACGGATGGCCGTTGCCATTTTTTCGTCCGCCGCGGGATGGTGAATAAGCACGAGGGGTTGTCACGATGGACATGACAGGATCGGCCGTGGACGCCGCAAGCGCAGTGGGCAAGGCGGCGGCCGCCGGCACCGGATCTCGCAGGCCGGCGGACGAGGCGATCGCGGCTGATGCGCGGGCGCTTTCCGAGCAGCTGAAGGCGATGCGCGACCGGCTGTTCGCGCCGACAGCGATGAAGACGCTCCGGAGCTTCACCTCCGGCGAGGCCGCCAAGCTGATCGGCGTCTCCGACGGCTATCTCCGGCAATTGTCGCTTGCCGGCGAGGGGCCGCAGCCCGATACCGGAATCGGCGGACGGCGCTCCTATTCGCTTGCCGACATCAATGCGCTGCGCCGCCACCTCGCCGAACAGGCGCTCGCCAAGGGCAATGCCGCCAAGGCGCGTGCCTATGTGAACTGGCGCGACGAAACGCGCGGCGAGCATCTGCAGGTCATCTCCGTCACCAATTTCAAGGGCGGCTCCGGCAAGACGACCTCGTCCGTCCATCTGGCGCAATATCTGGCCTTGACTGGCCATCGGGTGCTGGCGGTGGATCTCGACCCGCAGGCCTCGCTTTCGGCGCTGTTCGGCTATCAGCCGGAGCTCGATCTCACCGGCAACGACACCCTCTATGGCTCGATCCGCTATGACGCCGAGGCGCGGCCGCTGAAAGAGATCATCCGCAAGACCTATTTCGACGGCCTCGACCTGGTGCCGGGCAATCTCGAACTACAGGAATTTGAGCACACGACGCCGCAGGCGTTGAGTGCGCGGCAGAACGGCGCCGATGCCGGGCCGCTGTTCTTCGCTCGCGTGCAGGCGGCACTCGCCAGCGTCGCCGATGACTACGACGTCGTCGTCATCGACTGCCCGCCGCAGCTCGGCTATCTGACGCTCTCGGCGCTCTGCGCCTCGACCTCGGTCATCGTCACCGTGCATCCGCAGATGCTCGACGTCGCCTCGATGAACCAGTTCCTCTACATGACCTCCGATCTCTTGAGCGTCGTGCGCGAGGCGGGCGGGGAGCTCAATTTCGACTTCCTGCGCTATCTCGTCACCCGCTTCGAGCCAAATGACGGGCCGCAGGCACAGATCGTCGGCTTTATGCGCTCGCTCTTCGGTGACCGGGTGCTGACCTCGGCGATGGTGAAGTCGACGGCGATCTCGGATGCGGGATTGACCAAGCAGACGCTCTACGAGGTCGGCCGCGAGAACTTCACCCGCGCCACCTATGACCGGGCGATCGAGTCGCTGAACGCCGTCAACGGCGAGATCGAGGCTCTCATTCACGCGGCCTGGGGGCGCTAAGTCATGGCTGGCAACAACCGGAAGAACGAATTGCGGGCGCTGTTCATGGGCGGTGCGCCCGCTGCCGCTCCGCAGCCCCCGACCGACCAGCCGCCGGCCGGGCCGAGTGAGTTGACACCTGTCAACACCCAGCCCGCCGCCCCGCGCGCCGCGTCCGGCGCCGTCAAGGCCATGGGCCTTTCGCTCGGCAGCATCACCCGCGAGGCGGAAGAGGCGCGGGTGCTCCGCGAGGCCCTGACCCAGGGCGAGCGCGTCGTCGCGCTCGATCCGGCGCTTGTCGAGGCCTCCTTCATCGAGGACCGGATGACTGACGGCGAGGTCGACGACCCGGATTTCCTCGCGCTCGTCGAAAGCATTCGCGAGAACGGCCAGCAATCGCCGATCCTCGTGCGCCCGCATCCGGAAAAGCAGGGCTACTACCAGACCGCCTACGGCCACCGCCGCCTGAAGGCCGTGCGCCGGCTCGAACTGCAGGTGAGGGCGATCGTCCGGCCGCTGACGGATGACGAGCTGGTGCTGGCCCAAGGCAAGGAGAATGCCGAGCGACGCAACCTCTCCTTCATCGAGCGGGCGCTTTTTGCCGCCGCACTTGCCGCCCGCGGCTTCGACCGCAAGGTGATCGGCGACGCGCTTGCCGTGCAGAAAAGCGAATTGTCGCGCCTGCTGCAAGTCGCCGACAGCGTGCCCCACGCACTCGCCCGTGCCATCGGCCCGGCGCCGAAGGCCGGTCGCGAGCGCTGGATGGCGATCGGCACCTTGCTGGAAAACAACGAGGCGAGGGAGCTGGCAGAAGAGGAGATAGGCGCGCCGCGCTTCCGTAGCGCCGATACGGACCAGCGCTTCCAATTCCTCTTCAACCGCCTGTCTCAGAGCGACAAGCCGGAACCGGAAAAGCCGGAGGAACTGAAGGACGAGGCGGGTCGGGTCTTCGCGCGGCTGAGGCTCGACGGGAAAGCGCCGAAGATCGAGTTTCTTCCAGGCACCCACCCGGCTTTCCTCAAGGAGGCAGTGTCGATGCTGGCGAAATGGCATGCGACATTCGTGAAGAACCAGAAGCCGTAGTCCTTGTTTCGGCGCGCGGCCGCAGAACCTCCCCAGGAGGTGCCACAGGGGCCACAGGGGAGAGGTGCTAGCCGGGCTGCACCTTCTTTGGCGTCTTCACCGTCACACCAGCTTCAAGGTGCAAGCGACCGGTGCTGCAAGTGCAAAGTCTCTCTCTCTCTCTCTCTCTCTCTCTCTCTCTCTCTCTCTCTCTCTCTCTCTCTCTCTCTCTCTCTCTCTCTTGTGGCCCACTTGTGGGGACTTGTGGGGGAGAGGGCCGCCGGGCCAGAGGGGGTTGGTGGCTGCCGACGTCGCGCGCATCTGTTCCCTGCTCGCCCTTCGCTCACTCCATCTCGGCGTCGTCCGCCTTGGCCGCGTGGTCGCGGTTGCCATGGATGATCTCGCGCTTGCCGACATGATTGGCCGGGCCGACGAGGCCTTCCTTCTCCATTCGTTCGACGAGGGAAGCAGCGCGGTTGTAGCCGATGCCGAGCCGGCGCTGGATATAGGAGGTCGAGCATTTCTTGTCGCGCAGCACCACTTTCACCGCCTGCTCGTAGAGCTCGTTGCCGTCTTCCGCAGCAATCGCGCTCTTGTCGAAAACGGCGCCCTGATCTTCTTCCGGCTCCTCTTCCTCCTCGTCCGCCGTCACGGTCTCCAGATATTCCGGGCGCCCCTGCGTTTTCAGATGCGCCACCACATGCTCGACCTCGAGGTCGGAGACGAAGGGGCCATGAACGCGGGCGATGCGGCCGCCGCCGGCCATGTGCAGCATGTCGCCCTGGCCCAGCAGCTGCTCGGCACCCTGCTCGCCGAGGATGGTGCGGCTGTCGATCTTCGAGGTCACCTGGAAGGAGATGCGGGTCGGGAAGTTCGCCTTGATCGTGCCGGTGATGACGTCGACCGACGGGCGCTGCGTCGCCATGATCAGGTGGATGCCGGCGGCGCGCGCCATCTGGGCGAGGCGCTGGATCGCCCCTTCGATCTCCTTGCCGGCGACCATCATCAGGTCGGCCATCTCGTCGACGATGACGACGATATAGGGCATCGGCGCCAGATCCATCTCCTGCTGCTCGAAGAGCGGCTCGCCGGTGCCCTTCTCGAAGCCGGTCTGCACGGTTGCCAGGATCGGCTCGCCCTTCTCTCGGGCGGCGGCGGCGCGCTGGTTGTAGCCGTCGATGTTGCGGACGCCGAGCCGCGACATCTTGCGATAGCGGTCTTCCATCTCGCGCACCGCCCATTTGAGCGCCATCACCGCCTTCTTCGGATCGGTGACGACCGGCGTGAGAAGATGCGGGATGCCGTCATAGACGGAGAGTTCGAGCATCTTCGGGTCGACCATGATCAGCCGGCATTCCTCCGGCTTCAGCCGGTAGAGCAGCGACAGGATCATCGTGTTGATCGCCACCGATTTGCCCGAGCCGGTGGTGCCGGCGACGAGCAGATGCGGCATCTTCGCGAGTTCGGCGATCACCGGCTCGCCGCCGATCGTCTTGCCGAGGCAGAGCGCCAGCTTGCAGCCGGTCCTTTGGAAATCATTGGATTCGATCAGCTCGCGGAAATAAACCGTCTCGCGCGTCGCGTTCGGCAGTTCGATGCCGATGACGTTGCGGCCGGGCACCACTGCGACGCGGGCCGAAAGCGCCGACATCGACCGAGCGATATCATCGGCAAGGCCGATGACGCGCGAGGACTTGACGCCGGGCGCCGGCTCGAATTCGTAGAGGGTGACGACGGGGCCCGGACGGACATGGATGATCTCGCCCTTGACGCCGAAATCCTCGAGAACGCTTTCGAGAAGCCCGGCATTCTGCTCGAGCTGCTCCTGCGTCATGAAGAAGCCCTGGCCCTGCGGCGGCTCCTGCAGCAGCTCCTTGGCCGGAAACTCGTAGGCGGCGTCAGCCTGCTGGCGCTCGCTGCCGCCGATCGGCGGAAAGGGTGAAGCGGAACGCTGCACCACGGCCGGCATGGTGATCGCCGCCTTGGTGACCGGAACGTTGGAAACCGGCGTCTTTTCCTCGGCTTTGACGACAGGCTCGACCAGCGCCGGCGCGGCCGCCACGGCCACGGCTTCAGGCTTATCGGGGGCGCTTGGGGGCGGTACGGGAACCGGCGCGGCGATAACTGTCGTCGCCGGGCGGCATTCGACCACCCGGAACATCGAGGTGATCGCCGTTGGCGGCTGCGGCTGGATTTCCACCGGCGCGGCGACAGGCGTCGGTGCCGCCGCAATCTGCTGAGGCACCATTGCCGGTTCCTCCACCGGTTCGGCGGCGACCTGCATGGCAGCCGCCATTTCGAGCGGCATGAATTCGAAGAACGCGTGATCGGAGAGGTAGGAGAGACGGGCTTCTCTTTCACCGGTCACAACCCTGGCGGCCGAATCTGATGCGGGTTCGCGGCCGGCCGGGATCATCTCGGCGACGTCCGCTGCATGGACCGCCGGCGCCAGTGTTCCGCCCGCTTCTTCCACCTCCGGCACCTCCCCTTTCACGATCGGTGCCGCATTGAGCGCCGGTTCTGCGGTGGCAGCATCGCGCGACTGTGCGGGACGCCAGGAGGGAAGCTGCTGCATCAGCACCCGCAGGAGTTCGGAGGGGCTATGGGCCGGCGTTTGGGGTTCGACAGCAGCGGGGACTGCGTCGACGGGCCCCGTTTCGGCGACGATCTCTGCTTCGACCACCTCGGCGGCAATCGCCTCGACCTCTACCTCGCCCTCATCGGCCGCGGGCGCGCGGCGCTTCATGAATTCGCGTTCGGGCGTGCGGGTGAAGCGGACATTGGGCGACAGGAAGAAATGGCTCTCCCAGCTCGGTCCGTCCGACTGGCCGGTGATCTCGGCAAGGGTCGGCAGCGGATCGCGCGTCCAGGCGGTGACCTGGGCCGGCGCATAGGGCGAGCCGTGGCCGTAGAGGCGCGCGGCGCGCCCGGCATAGCCCATATCGTCGCCCGGATGACCCGTACCCCGGCGGGGCGCTTCCGGCGCCTCGAACAGATGATCCTGCGGCGAGGCGAGGGTTGTCTGGGCATGCGAAACGTCCGGTGCTCCCGGATGCGGATGCTCGAAACCATCCGCCTCATGTGCATCATGCAAAGCTGCCGTCGAGAAATTTGTCCGGGGAATACGCATGGCCTGAAACTCGAAATTTCATCATCGAAAGGGCTGTCCCTAGCGAATAGGAAATGAAGGTTAACAACTCCCTTCCAACGGCGCCGCCGGATGGTATCTCGCTGCCCACACGAGCGCACTTTCGACGCGTCTTTCCGGCCGCTCTTTCGAGGATTTCCAGGCCTTCGACACGGACACCGCACTGCAGGGTAACGCCGTTCAATTTCTGTTTCAGACGGGGAGAATTGCTGCCGTGTGTGGCAAAGCCGGCGAGGCCGGACCAGGCGGGAAAAACGAAGCCGCGCCGTGCCGGCCCTGGCGATCCGTTCAGGTGCTGGTGATCGTTCCATTCATGCCGTTCGGGTAAAAGCCACCTTTGGTGGCGCCCTCCTGATCGGTAAGATAGACGATGCGCAGGACTTCCTGCGGCGTTCGGGTAAAAGCAATTGCATCCGGCGTCGAGGGAACGATGTTCGCCTTGCCGTCCATCTGGAGCGGCTGGTCCTTGTCGTCCGATCCATCGATCTTGTCGCGGGCATCGGAAACCGCGGCGGCGGCCTTCCAGGCCTCCTCGCCCATCCGATAGAGCGTCGAGCGGGCCATGCCCATGTGATAGGCCTCGACGGCGAGGATCCCGGCGGCGGCGGCGAGAAACTCCTCGTTCTTCAGGACCGTCGCGGCGCCGGCATAGGCGGTCACGCCGACATCCTCGAACAGCATACCGCCGAGCACAAAGTTCATCTCGTTGCCGAAGGGATCGAAATTCTCCCCGAGGCCCGCGGCCTTCGCGACGGCGGCGAAGCCGGCATCGAAATCGATGGCCGGCCGCGACACGGCATCGGCGCCAAGGGTCTTGCGATAGAACCGGACGTGAGCAAGTTCGTTTTCCGCCACCTCGCTCATGAACTCGCTGATCGCGGGCGTCTCGAACGAAACCTGCTTGCCGCCGGTCACCGGCCCAGCGTCGGCACCCGCGTCGGCATCGTCGATCCCTTTGCCGGTCGTGCCGCGCAGGTAATACTCGGCCTCCATGTATTCGAGGTTCAGCGCGAACTGGAAGACATCCTCGTCCATCGGTTCAGCTGGTTCATCCGCGCGCGAAACGCGGGCGAAGCCAGCGGTCGAGGCGAGCGTTGCTCCAAGTCCCAATTGCAACAGGCGGCGGCGCGGCAGATAGAGTGGGGGTAATGCGCGGATCATGGCTTCCTCCGAAGCCCGCCCGGCGTCAGTTTTTGGCACCCTGGATCAGGCGGGCCAATCAGGGTCCAACAGCATCAAGCGCGAAAAGTTCCGGGCCCGAACTCCTCATCCGTGTAATATGGCGGCCGCCATTGCTGGGAAAGGAACTGACATGAGCAACAATGCCGCACTTCAGAGTTCGCTTGCCTTTGTTGGCCGCCTGTTCCTCGCCGTCATTTTCGTCGTTTCCGGCATAGAGAAACTGGCCGATCCCTCCGGCACCATCGCCTATATATCGGCGGCCAACCTGCCGCTTCCAGCCGTCGCCTATGCCGGCGCGCTCGTCGTCGAACTCGGCGGCGGCATCCTGCTCGTCCTGGGTTATCAGACGAGGCTGGCAGCATTGGTCCTGGCCGTCTTCACGCTCGCCTCTGCGCTCGGTTTTCATATGGAATTCGACGATCAGAACCAGCTGATCCACTTCATGAAGAATATCGCGATTGTCGGCGGTTTTCTGCAGGTCGCCGCATTCGGCGCGGGCGGGTTCAGCCTTGACGCAAGGGCCGGCCGCACCTGATCGGAAGGATCCGACGCGCTTCTCGTCGTCGCCCCGGCGACGGGGCGGCCTCAATCTTTACTTAGTATCGCCTTAGTCCGCCTCTAGGCATGCCCTTGTGCGTCGCAACATAGCGCGCTGCAGTAACCTTTGGTTGCAAACAAGGACGAAGTGTACTGATGGCCGGCTATACCCTCCGCGAGACCCGTATCGATTGCCTGGACGGACTGCGAGGCTTGGCATCCCTCTGGGTGATGGTCGGCCATGCGCTGTTGCTCACGGGCTGGCGCCTGCCTGTTCTGTCGGAGCCCGATCTCGGCGTCGATCTCTTCATCATGCTTTCCGGCTTCCTGATGGTATTTCACTATCAGCTGCGGGCCGCAAAAGAGCCGTGGGAACTGACCTCGACCTGGGCGAGCTTCTGGATCCGCCGCTTCCTGAGAATTGCGCCGCTTTACTATCTTCTTCTGGCCGTGGCTTTTGCGCTCGGTCCCTGGCTGTTCGAATCGAGGATGATCATCGACGGCTTCCTAGACAAGGCGCCGCAGTCGCCGGCGCGCTACCTCGACAACGGTCTGACGAACGGGCTGATGCATTTGAGCTTTCTGTTCGGCCTCTCCCCAGATTATGCCTACAGGACGCCGCTGCCCGACTGGAGCATCGGCCTTGAAATGCAGTTCTACGCCGCCTTTCCCTTCGTCATGCTTCTGCTGAAGAGATGCGGCTGGCTGAGGGGCGCGCTCGTCACCGCCGCTATCGCCGTCGCGATCGTCTCGACGGCCGGTCTGTTGGGGGTGCATTTCCCGATGCCCGCCTTCCTGCCGTTGAAGATGCATGTCTTCCTTTGCGGAATGCTCTTGGCGCTCGGCCTTGACGCGGAGAGGTCCAAGGCTTTCCTCTACGGCGCCGTCGCCCTGGCACTCGTGCTGCTGCCGATCGGCGGCGACATGACGGCGACGAAAATGCTGATGCGGGTCGCGCTTGTCGGGGTGTTTTTCGCCCTGCTCCATCACCGCCTGGCCGGCGAGGCGTTGGGCAAAAGGCTTCGCGCCGTGTCGTCGTCCCTCGGAAACAGGTTCTTCCACTGGCTGGGAGAGCTGTCGTTCGGGGCCTATCTCTGGCACCTCATTTTTCTGCAGCCGATCGCCGCCTATTTCATTGGCACTTTCGGCGAAATGATCTCGCCGGCCGCGCGCTTTGCGGCCGTCACCCTGATCCTTGTGCCTTTGGTCTATGCGGCTGCCTGCGCGACATTCCTTGCCATTGAACGACCGGGGCAAAAACTCGCCAAGCGCCTGATCAATCGGAGAAGACCGCAGCCGGTTCGGGCGTGAGAGAGATTGGCGGAATCCACGTCTGGCACCCCACTTGGCTCGCCCGCAATCCGTCAGACGTTCTCCGGCGTGATCGTCAGAAACCGCACCGGCTCGGGGCTCACCTCGACGTCGATCAGTCCAAGCGACCGCAATGTCAGGTCGATTGCGCGGCGCGCCTGGATCTCCGGAGCCTGGTCGAGGACGATCGACATGACGCCGTCGCGGAGAGCGCCGCGCGACTGGTCGGAGAGCTCGTGACCGACCCAGAAAACGCGGCGCGACGCATGCTCCTTCAGCACCGCGGCGACGGAGCGGTTGTCGCCGCCGGCGGTGTAGAGGCCGATGATCCCCGAATCGTCGCACAGTGCCCCGCGCAGCAGCTCCATCGAGTTGAGGTCGTCGTCGCAATCGAACATCACCTGCCGGAAGAGGTGGTCGCCAGGATGGTTGGTGAGATAGGCGGAGAAGCCGCGGATGCGTTCCTTGTGGTTCTCGTATGCGCCGCTGTGGCAGAGCGCCACGAAGGACCCTGACCGTCCGGCAAGCATCCTCGACATGTAATAGGCGGCCGTCCGCCCCGCCGCATAATTGTCGATGCCGACATAGGGGAGTTCCGGCGCTGGTCGTGTCATGATCTGCACCACCGGCGTGCCATGGCGCGCCGCCGTCCTCAGGCTTTTCACCACGCTCGGATGGTCCGGCGCCACGACGATGAGCGCCGAGCGGCGGACCCCCGGATTGGCGATGTGGTGGGCGAATTCGACCGGATCATTCTCGCGCGCGAAGGTGCGGTGAACGGTGACGCTCTTGTCGAGCAGGGCGGCGATCCGCTCAAAGGCCTGATTCATGCGCGAGTAGAAGCTCGTCTCGGGCCGGACCAGAATGACTTCGATCCGGATCAGCCCCCGATGCGCCTCCGGCAGCCTATGCCGGTAGTCGAGCTTTCGGACCGCGAGGAACACCCGCTCGATCGTTTCAGGCCTGACGCCGCCGCGGCCGTTGACGACACGCTCGACGGTCGCGGTGCCGACGCCCGCCTCCTGCGCCACATCCTTCAAGGTCACTTTCGTCAATGCGCTTTCTCCCGGGAAATTCCCTCCCGTTCAGCATCCAGGATTGATCAAATTTGATCAAGGAAGATTTAGCGGGCAGCGGTGGTGCTCGGTATCCTTCGCGCATCAGGAGGAGCACCCATGAAGATCGCACTCGACCCCTACATGCATCGCCATCTTGGCCTCAATGATCTGTGCCGCAAGGCGGCGGAGCTTGGCTACGACCATATCGAGCTGTCGCCGCGCGAGGATTTCATCCCCTGGTGGGTGCGGCCGCGCGCCCACAAGGAACGGATCGCCGAGTTCAAGGCAGCGCTGAAGGATCACGGCGTCAAGCTCGCCTCGATCCTGCCGATGTATCGCTGGGCGAGCCCGCATGAGGACGAGCGCCAGGCGGCGGTGCGCTATTGGAAGCAAGCGATCGAGGTCGCCGTCGAGATGGGCTGCGACACGATGAATTCCGAGTTCGGCCGTGGCCCGTCGCCCGACCGTAGCCATCGCTCCAACTGCTGCGGCGGAATACACACGCACGAGCACAGCGAAGCCGCCTGGTGGCGTTCGATGGAGGAGCTGGTGCCGGTCTTCGAGAAGGAAGGCGTGACGCTCAACATGGAGCCGCACCCGGAAGACTGGTGCGAGACCTTGCATCCGGCGATCGACATGCTGAAGGCGATCGGCTCGAAGAACGTCAAGTTCCTCTACTGCGCCCCGCACACCTTCTACTTCGGCGATGACATGGCGAAGATGATCCGCGATGCCGGGCCTCTGATCGCCCATGTCCATGTCGCCGACACCTATAACCACAAGGCGTCCTCGGGGCTTCGCTACATCATCAACCCGCCGGGCGCCCCGGTGACGATCCACCAGCACATGGACATGTATCAGGGCGAGATCAACTGGGACGTCTTCTTCTCCTCGCTCGCCTCGGTCGGCTTCGACGGCATCGTCACCGCCTGCGTTTTCGGCTGGGAAGACCGCGCTGACGAGTCGGGTCGCTTCATGCGTGCGGAGATCCAGAAATACGTCGACAAATACTGGCCGGGCAAGGATGCGTAAGTGCCAGCTTATACAACGAGGACAACATTCGTGACCATCACCATCGCGACCGCCCCCTGCTGCTGGGGCGTAGACGACGTCAAGAACCCGAACCTGCCCGCCTGGGAACGCGTCTTCGACGAGGCGGCCGCCGCCGGCTATGGCGGTCTCGAACTCGGCCCCTATGGCTACGTGCCCCTCGACTCCGAACGGGTCGCCAAGGCGCTCGCCGACCGCAACCTCTTCATCGTCGCCGGAACGATCTTCGACGATCTTGTCTCGGCCGAAAACCGCGAGAATCTGTTGCGTCAGACCGACGAGATCTGCGCCGTCATCACCCGGCTGCCGCAGCCCGAACAGCTCCTCGGCCAACGTTTCAGGACGCCATACCTGACGGTCATGGACTGGGGCCACGACGAACGCGATTTTGCCGCCGGCCATGCCGACCGGGCGCCTCGGCTCTCCGACGGGGCGTGGCGCGGCATGGTCGCCACCATCAAGACGATCGCCGAGCTTGCGAGGAGCAAATACGGCGTGCGCGCCGTCATCCATCCGCATGCCGGCGGCTATATCGAATTCGCCGACGAGATCGAGCGGATCGCTCGCGACGTGCCGGCGGAGCTTGCCGGCTTCTGCGTCGACACCGGCCACAGCTATTACGCCGGCATGGATCCGGTCGAGACACTGAAGCGCTACGCCGACCGGCTAGACTACGTCCACTTCAAGGACATCGACGAGACGGTCTTCCGCCGCGTGCTTGGGCAGGAAATCAGGTTCTTCGAGGCCTGCGCCCAAGGGGTGATGTGCCCGATCGGCCGCGGCGTCATCGACTATCGGCCGGTCAAGCAGGCTCTCGAGGAGATAGGCTATCACGGCTTTATCACCGTCGAGCAGGAGCGCGACCCTTTAAGCGTCGCCGGCAGCCTCGCGGATGTGCGGGAAAGCCGCGACTATCTGCGCTCGGTCGGATTTTAGAGGTGATTGAGGTCTGGTACGTGTCGCAGCCCCCACTGCCCTGCCGGGCATCTCCCCCGCAAGGGTAGAGATCGGCCAGTGTTGATGCCTTCGCCGGTGGCCGCCATTGCAGATTGGGCGCCGTATTTTTGCGGTGCCGGCTGCCTCCCGCACCGAGATGAACGCTATCGAAAAGACGGATTGGGGAGCCCGCGTCTTGCCGATCTCCACCCTTGCGGGGGAGATGCCCGGCAGGGCAGAGGGGGTGAAACGGACACCAGCGGAAAGCGACACCAAACACTTGAGGGACAGAATAATGCCAGAGACGAAGAAAAACCCGATCCGCTGGGGCATGGTCGGCGGCGGACGCGGCAGCCAGATCGGCTACATCCATCGCTCGGCCGCGCTCCGCGACGACACGTTCGAACTGGTGGCCGGCGCCTTCGACATTGACCCGGAACGCGGCCGCGCCTTCGGGGTGGATCTCGGGCTCGACGAGGCCCGTAGCTATCCGGACTACGAGACGATGTTCGCCGAGGAGGCGAGGCGCGCCGACGGGATCGAAGCGGTCTCGATCGCCACGCCGAACAACACCCATTTCTCGACCTGTAGGGCGGCGCTCGAACACGGCCTCAACGTCATCTGCGAAAAGCCGCTCTGCTTCACGGTCGTGGAAGCGAAGGAGCTCAAGTCGCTCGCCGAAGCGGGCGGGCTGACCGTCGGCGTCACCTATGGCTATGCCGGTCACCAGATGATCGAGCAGGCCCGCGCCATGGTGAGGAACGGCGACCTCGGCGAGATCCGGATCGTCAACCTGCAATTTGCCCATGGCTTCCACAGCGCCGCCGTCGAGGAGCAGAACCCGTCGACACGCTGGCGGGTCGATCCGAAGTTCGCCGGCCCCAGCTATGTGCTCGGCGACGTCGGCACCCACCCGCTCTATATTTCGGAGGTAATCCTGCCGCACCTGAAGATCAGGCGGCTGATGTGCGTGCGCCAGAGCTTCGTCAAGAGCCGCGCGCCGCTCGAGGATAATGCCATAACCCTGATGGAATACGACAACGGCGCCGTCGCCAATGTCTGGTCGAGCGCCGTCAATGCCGGCTCGATGCACGGCCAGAAGGTCCGGATCGTCGGCTCGAAGGCGAGCATCGAATGGTGGGACGAGCGGCCGAACCAGCTTTCCTACGAGATCCAGGGCGAGCCGGTCCGCATCCTGGAACGCGGCATGGACTATCTCTACCCGCAAGCCCGGCTCGACGACCGCATCGGCGGCGGCCATCCAGAGGGGCTGTTCGAGGCCTGGGCCAATCTCTACCGCCGCTTCGCTCTCGCCATTACTGGCAATCGTGGCCTTGCGCCCGAGGGTATCGAAGACCTGGCCTTCCCGGGTATCGATGCCGGCTTGGAAGGCGTGCGGTGGGTCGAGAACTGCGTCCGTTCGGCCGATGCCGGCGGGGTTTGGTTGGAGTACGAGTAGAGAGTTACGGCTTTCCATCCCTCCGCTCGTCCTTTCCTACCGTTCGGTTTCAAGACACCGCCTCTAGACTTGCCCCGCCGAAGCCTGTGGCAACAACGCACCGAGCGGCAGGACGGTTTCTTCCTTGACGGTCTTGGTGACGATGTAGGTGAAATAGCGATCGATGCCGAGTTCGCGGCCGAGCAACTCGTCGACCAGCCGCTGATAGGCGTCGATGTCGGCCGTCACCACCTTGAGGATATAATCCACCCCGCCGCCGACCGACCAGCAGGCGACGATCTCGGGAATTACGGCGATGGCGCGCTCAAACCGGTCGAAATCCGCCTGCCGGTGATTGGCAAGGGTCACCTCCATCATCACACTTGCGACCGGAGCCACCCGTCGCAGCGCCACGCGCGCATGGTAGCCGGCGACGATGCCGGCCTTTTCCAGTTTTCTGAGCCGCATCCAGCACGGCGTCGGCGAAAGCCCCGCCTTTTCGGCGAGCGCCAGCTTGGTGATGCGCCCGTCGGCCTGGATCGCCTCGAGGATGCGCAGATCGATCGCGTCAAGTTTCATGCGGGGCGCCCCTCCTGAAGTCGAAATCCGGGAAAAGACATTGGGTTCTCACTTTTGCATTGTCAATTGAGCTGATTTTAATCACAGTTCAAATCATGACAAATTGGATGCCCGACACAACGCTTCTGCGCCGCCCGGCCTATCTCTCGCTGGCCGATCAAATTGCCCGTGCGATCGAGGAGGGGCGGTTGCAGAACGGCACGCGGCTGCCGACGCATCGCAAGCTTGCCGACGATTTGAAGCTGTCGGTGCAGACGGTGAGCCGGGCCTATAACGAGCTCATCCGGCGCGGGCTGATTTCGGGCGAGGTCGGGCGCGGCAGCTTCGTTCAGACGCGACCGCGCGAGCCGGATCCGCCCTATCTGCCGGAGCGGCTCGGCGAACTGATCGACCTTTCGATCCTGAAGCCGGTCTGCGAGCAGATACATCTCGAAAAGATGCGACAGGCCTTCGCGTGGCTTGCCGAGAACCTGCCGGCAAGCTCGGCGCTGTCCTTCCGGCCGAACATGGTGTTCCCGCGCCACCGCACAATTGCGGCGGAATGGCTTTCGCGCTGCGGGCTCGACGTTTCGCCGCTCAATATCAGCCTCACCAACGGCGCGACCTCCGCCATGACCGTCGCTTTGATGAGCGTCGCTCCGCCCGGTTCGACCATCGCGACGGAGGCGATCAGCCATCACACGCTGGTGCCGCTGTCGACCTATCTCGGCATTCATCTCCAGGGCATCGCGATCGATGACGACGGGATGGTGCCGGAAGCGCTCGACGAAGCCTGTCGCAAGGGGGTCATCCGCGCGATCTTCCTACAGCCCTCAGTGATCAATCCGACGGCGACCTTGATGAGCCGCGAGCGCCGAGCCGCGCTCGCGGAAGTGGCGCGCCGGCACGACATCGCCATCATCGAAAACGATATTCTTGGGCCACTGGTCGAGGAGCGTCTGCCGCCGGTGGCGGCGCTGGCGCCGGAACGCACCCTTTACGTGACGAGCTTCACCAAGATCACCGTGCCGGGCCTCAGGATCGGCTATCTGGTGGCGCCGGACCGCTACGTCGCGGCGGTCGCCAATCGGCATCTGGTCTCGAACTGGATGGCGACGCCGTCGATCGCCGAGATCGCCACCCGTTGGGTGAGCGACGGCACGGCGATCGACCTCGTCAATTGGCAGCGCCGGGCTCTCGCCGCCCGCCACGCCATCGCCACCGAGACGTTCGGCCGACTTCCCCACCGCAGCCATCCGCAGAGCCTGCATGTCTGGCTGCCGCTCCCCGAGGGCCACGCGGAGGAGGCCTTCGTCTCCCAGGCGCGCCTGCGCGGTGTGGCGATCGCGCCGGGCGCGTCCTTCCGCACCGCCGACAGCGGCTGGCGCCCGGCCGTGCGCATCTCGCTCGGCTCGACCAGCGAACAGGAGCTCAAAACCGGGCTAGGCATCGTCGCCTCGCTGGCGCTTGGCGACCCGGAGGCATTGCTGCTCGCGATCTGATGTGGATGCAAAACTTGCTCATCGTCGAATAATTGTCATGAGATTATTATTCACATTGACATGATTTCGGAACCGGATCATCGTTAGGACATTACCGCTCTCAAAGGGAGAGACGCGAATGCCCGAGCCGATCATCCGCATCGACAACATCGTCAAGAGCTACGGTCCGCTGACCGTGCTCGATGGTCTGTCGATGGAGGTAATGCCGGGCGAGAAGCTCGCCCTCATCGGCCCGTCCGGTTCGGGCAAGACGACGATCCTGCGCATCCTGATGACGCTGGAAACGATCAGCGACGGCTTTATTCAGGTTGACGGCGAGCAGCTCTATCACATGAAGAAGGCGGGCAGTCTCGTTCCGGCCGACGAGCGGCATCTCCATAAGATGCGCGAGAAGATCGGCATGGTCTTCCAGCACTTCAACCTGTTTCCCCATAAATGCGTGCTCGACAACGTCACATTGGCGCCGATGCTGACAAAGGGCGTTCCGCGTGCGGCGGCGGAAAAGCGGGCGATGGAGCTTCTTGACATGGTCGGGCTCGCCGACAAGGCGAAGAGCATGCCGGCCCAGCTCTCCGGCGGCCAGAAGCAGCGCGTCGCGATCGCCCGGGCGCTGGCGCTGTCGCCGAAGATCATGCTGTTCGACGAGGTGACCTCCGCGCTCGATCCCGAGCTCGTCGAGGAAGTCCTGAACGTCATGCGCAAGCTGGCGGCCGAAACGGACATGACGATGCTGCTCGTCACCCACGAAATGGGCTTTGCCCATGATTTCGCCGATCGGGTGCTCTTCTTCGACCGCGGCAAGATTGTCGAGGAGGGGAGGCCCGAAGACATCTTCCGGCACCCGAAACAGGAACGCACGCAGACCTTCCTGCGCAAGATCATAGCGGCAGGGCACCGCGTCTGAGCTCTGGGCCGACATTGCCTCAAGCAACAACGTGAAGAGAACAACAGAGGAGTTGGGAACGATGACACTGAAAGCTTTGATGGCAATGGCGGCAGGTGCGACGGCGTTGATGGCAATTGCCGCAGCGACGCCCGTCGCGGCGGATGAGAACAAGCTCGAGGAACTGAAGGAACAGGGCTTCGCGCGTGTCGCCATCGCCAACGAGCCGCCCTTTACCGCCGTCGGCGCCGACGGCAAGGTCTCCGGTGCCGCGCCGGATGTGGCCCGCGAGATCTTCAAGCGGCTCGGCGTGCCGGAAATCGTCGCCTCGATCTCCGAATATGGCGCGATGATCCCCGGCCTGCAGGCGGGCCGTCACGACGCGATCACCGCCGGGCTTTTCATGAAGCCGGAGCGCTGCGCCGCGGTCGCCTATTCGCAGCCGATCCTCTGCGACGCCGAGGCCTTCGCGCTGAAGAAGGGCAATCCGCTCAAATTGAAGAGCTACAAGGACATCGCCGACAATCCGGATGCGAAGATCGGTGCGCCGGGCGGCGGCACGGAAGAGAAGCTGGCGCTCGAAGCCGGCGTGCCGCGTGACCGCGTTATCGTCGTGCCGGACGGCCAGAGCGGCATGAAGATGCTGCAGGACGGCCGCATCGACGTCTACTCGCTGCCGGTGCTTTCGATCAACGACCTCGTCTCGAAGGCCAACGACCCCAATATCGAAGTGGTCGCGCCGGTCGAAGGCGCCCCGGTCTATTGCGACGGCGCCGCCTTCAGGAAGGGCGACGAGGCGTTGCGCGATGCCTTCGATGTCGAACTCGCCAAGATGAAGGAATCCGGCGAGTTCGCCAAGATCATCGAGCCCTATGGCTTCTCGGCCAAGGCGGCGATGTCGACGACGCGCGAGAAACTCTGCGCCGCGCAATAAGCCTGGGCTGGGGCTTCCCGCCGCCTTTTCACCGGAGCGACACCGGGGGAAGGCGGCATGGAAGGCCCCGTCGAACCGAGCCGCACTCTGACTGGAACAATTGAACGATGATCGACTGGTCCGGCTATATCGGATTGATCCTTGAAGGCGCCTGGGTGACCGTCCAGCTCACCCTGATGGGCTCGGCGCTGGCCGTCGTGGTCGCCTTTGCGGCGGGGCTCGGGCGCGTCAGCCGGTTCATGGTGGTGCGCGCGCTTGCCACGACCTATATCGAGTTCTTCCGCGGCACATCGATCTTCGTCCAGCTCTTCTGGGTCTATTTCGTGCTGCCCTTTGCCGGCATCACGCTGACGCCGCTGCAAGCCGGCGTGCTGGCGCTGGGCCTGAATGTCGGCGCCTATGGCGCGGAAGTGGTGCGCGGTGCCGTAAAAGCGATCGGCCGCGAGCAGCGCGAAGCCTGCACCGCGCTCAACCTCTCGCGTTACCAGGCGATGCGCCACATCATCCTGCCGCAGGCGCTGCCGCTGATGCTGCCGACCTTCGGCAACAATGCGATCGAGCTCCTCAAGGGGACGGCGGTCGTCTCGCTGATCTCGCTCACCGACATGACCTTCCAGGCCCAGGTGGTGCGCGCGCAGACGGGCAGCACGCTGATCCCCTTCGCGACGATCCTGGTGCTCTACTTCGTCATGGCGTGGTTGATCTCGCTCGGCATGCGCTGGCTGGAGCGCCGGGTGACGCGTGGCCTCGACGGCGTGAGGGCCTGACCATGGAATGGGATTGGGAATTCGTCCGCCAAATCATGCCGACCCTCATCGAGGGGCTGCAGATCACCATTCTCGCCACCATTCTCGGTGCGGCGGTCGCCGCCGTGGTCGGCCTCGTCTTCGCGATCCTGCGCATGGTGGCGACGGCGCCGATCGCGCGCACCACGAGCTTCGCGGTGGAGTTCATCCGCGGCACGCCTTTGCTGGTGCAGCTCTATTTCATCTTCTACGTGCTGCCGGATATCGGCATCCGACTGCCGGCGCTGCTCGCCGGCGTCATCGGTCTCGGCATCCATTACGGCACCTACGCCGCCGAGGTCTACCGGGCCGGCATCGAGAACGTGCCGCGCGGCCAGTGGGAAGCCGCCAAGGTGACGAACCTCACCGCCCGCCAGACCTGGGTCCACGTGATCCTGCCGCAGGCGATCCCGCCGATGATCCCGGCGCTCGCCAATTACCTGATCGCCATGTTCAAGGAGACGCCGCTGCTTTCGGCAATCACGGTGCTGGAACTGATGAACCAGGCGAAAAGCATCGCCAACAGCAATTATCGCTATATCGAGCCGATGACGCTGGTCGGCGTCTTCTTCCTGATCATGAGCCTCATCTCGGTCTTCTTCCTGCGCTGGCTAGAAGAGCGCTACGCACGGGTGGACGAACGCTGATGGAAACGCCTGTCGCTCTTTCTTTGGCAGCGCGCGCACCGCGCCTCGACGACCGGCCGCTGGAAAAGCGCATCGGCCTCATCATCCTTGCCACCGATCACACCACCGAAGCGGACTTTCATCGGCTGGTGGCCTCGGACCGGATCGGCGTTTATGTCACGCGCATTCCTTATGCCAATCCGGTGACGCCGGAGAACCTGCGGGCGATGCAGCCGTCGCTGACGGCGGCGGCAGGCCTGATCCTGCCCGACGAGGCGCTCGACGTCGTGATGTATTCCTGCACTTCGGCATCCGTCGTCATTGGCGATAAGGAGATCGCTGCAGCGGTCAAGGCCGCCAAGCCCGGGGCTGCCGTAGTGACGCCGACGGCGGCGGCGGTCGAAGGCTTGCGGACGCTCGGCGCGACGCGAATTTCCGTGCTCACCCCCTATACGGTCGAGACCAGCCGGCCGATGGCGGATTATTTTGCGGCCTTCGGCTTCGAGATCGACCGCTTCACCTGCCTGGGGCTTTCCGACGACCGGGAAATGGCGCGGATCGCGCCTTCGGAGATCGTCGCGTTTGCGAAGGAGGCCATGGCCCCGGAATCCGATGCCCTCTTCATCTCCTGCACCGCCGTTCGCGCCGCCGGCGTGATCGATGAAATCGAGGAGGCGATCGGCAAGCCGGTCGTCAGCAGCAATTACGCTACAGCCTGGGCCTGCCTGCGCCTCTGCAGCGACCAGGAGGCTCGGCCGCGGCTCGGGCGACTGATGGCGCTGCCACTTAAGGGGGAATGGCCGTGAACGCGTCTCTCCCCGTGACGATCGAGGATATCGAAGCCGCGGCGCGGCGTTTTTCCGGACGCGTGCTGACGACGCCGCTGGTTGCCTCGGCATCGCTGAGCCGGCTCTGCGGCGTGTCTGTCGGCCTCAAGCTCGAGCATCATCAGACGACCGGCAGCTTCAAGCTGCGCGGCGCGACCAATGCGGTGCTTTCACTCACCGCCGCGGAGCGTGCGCGCGGCGTCGTCGCGGCCTCGACCGGTAATCATGGCCGAGCACTCGCCTATGCGGCAAAGGCGGAAGGTTCGCTCGCGACGATCTGCATGTCGCACCTCGTGCCGGAAAACAAGGTCTCCGAAATCAGGCGTCTTGGCGCGGATGTCCGGATTGTCGGCAGGTCGCAGGACGAGGCGCAGCAAGAGGTCGAGCGGCTGATCGCGGAAAAAGGTCTCGTGATGGTGCCGCCCTTCGACCATCCGGCAGTCGTCGCAGGGCAGGGGACGCTCGGGCTCGAAATCGTCGACCAGATGCCAGAGGTCGCCGTTGTGCTGGTGCCGGTTTCGGGTGGCGGGCTGGCGGCCGGGTTGGCCGCAGCCGTCAAGGCGCGCAGGCCGGCGACGCGGGTGATCGGGCTGACCATGGAGCGCGGCGCCGCGATGAAGACGAGCCTCGCCGCCGGCACCCCCGTGCTCGTCGAGGAACAGCCGAGCCTTGCCGATTCGCTTGGCGGCGGCATCGGGCTCGACAATCGCGTGACATTTAGCATGTGCCGGGAGCTCCTCGACGACATCATCCTTGTGACAGAGGCGGAAATCGCCGCCGGCATGCGCCACGCCTATGCCGAGGAGCGCGAGATCGTCGAGGGAGCCGGGGCGGTCGGGATCGCGGCGCTTCTCGCCGGCAAGATCAAGACGATCGTCGGTCCGATCGCAGTCATTCTCTCCGGCCGCAATGTCGATATGGGCCTGCATCTCAGCGTGATGAACGGCGAAACGGATCCGTTTCGCAAGGAGGCAGCGGCATGACGAGGATGACGATTCTCACCGAGGCGGAGCTGCGTCGCATCGTGCCGCTCGATCGCGAAGCGGTCGCCTGCGTCGAGAATGCCTTCCATGCGCTCGCCACCAGGGCGGTGGCGATGCCGCCGATCCTGAGGCTCGACATTCCTGAGCATCGCGGCGAGGTCGACGTCAAGACGGCCTATGTGTCCGGCCTCGACGGTTTCGCCATCAAGATCAGCCCCGGCTTCTTCGACAATCCGAAGATCGGCCTGCCGAGCACCAACGGCATGATGGTGCTGCTTTCGAGCCGCACCGGGCTGGTGCAGGCCTTGTTGCTCGACAATGGATACTTGACGGACGTCCGCACGGCTGCCGCTGGTGCCATCGCGGCTAAGCACTTGTCGCGGGAAGGTGCATCCGTTGCCGCGATCTTCGGTGCGGGCATGCAGGCCAGGCTGCAGCTTGAAGCGCTGACCCTCGTCCGCCCGATCCGCGAGGCGCGGCTCTGGGCCCGCGATGCGGCGAAGGCCGAAGCGGTTGCGATCGTACTGGCCGGAAAGCTCGGCTTTCCAATCAAGGCCTCAATCGAGCCGGAGGCAGCCGTCGCGGGCGCCGATATCGTCGTCACCACCACCCCGTCGGAGAAGCCGATCTTCATGGCCGGCTGGCTTGAGCCGGGTCAGCATGTCACCGTCATGGGCTCCGATGCCGAGCACAAGAACGAGCTTGATCCGCGGGCGATCGCCCGCGCCACCTATGTCGCCGACAGCCTGAAGCAGACGCGCCGTCTCGGTGAACTGCACCACGCGGTTGCTGCTGGCGTCGTGGCACCGGATGCCGAGTTCGCCGAGCTCGGCCAGGTGATCGCCGGTCTGAGGGCGGGACGCACGAGCGCGAACGAGATCACCATCGCCGACCTGACCGGTACCGGCATCCAGGACACCGCCATCGCCACGCTCGCCTTCGCGCGGGCGAATGCCGCGAACGCAGGAACGACGTTCGAGAGTTGACGCCGGCATTTCCGGCAAAACGAGGGAAGAGACATGACCCAACCCAACCTCAAATTCTCCCTTGGGGAATATGAAGCGCGGCTCAGAAAGACCCGCCAGGCGATGGAAGCCAAGGGCATCGAGCTCCTGATCGTCAGCGACCCGTCCAACATGGCATGGCTCACAGGCTATGACGGCTGGTCCTTCTATGTGCATCAGGCGGTGATCGTGCCGCCTTTAGGAGAGCCGATCTGGTTCGGCCGCGGCCAGGACGCCAACGGCGCCAAGCTGACCGCCTATCTCAACCACGAGAACATCATCGGCTATCCCGACCACTACGTGCAGTCGACCGAGCGCCACCCGATGGATTACCTCTCCGGCATCCTCGCCGATCGCGGCTGGGGGTCGCTCCGGATCGGCGTCGAGATGGACAATTACTGGTTCTCGGCGGCAGCCTTCGCTTCGCTGCAGAAGCATCTGCCGAATGCCCGCTACGTCGACGCGACGGCGCTCGTCAACTGGCAGCGCGCCGTCAAGAGCGAGACGGAAATCAAGTACATGCGCAACGCCGCCCGGATCGTCGAAGCGATGCACGCGCGCATCTTCGACAAGATCGAGGTCGGCATGCGCAAATGCGATCTGGTCGCGGAAATTTACGACGCCGGCACCCGCGGCGTCGACGGCATCGGCGGCGACTATCCGGCGATCGTGCCGCTGCTTCCCTCGGGCGTCGAAGCCTCCGCGCCGCATCTCACCTGGGACGACCGGCCGATGAAGCGGGGCGAGGGGACCTTTTTCGAGATCGCCGGCTGCTACCACCGCTATCACCTGCCGCTGTCGCGCACGGTGTTTCTCGGCAAGCCGACCCAGGCCTTCCTCGACGCCGAGAAGGCGACGCTCGAGGGCATGGAGGCGGGGCTCGCGGTCGCCAAGCCGGGCAACACCTGCGAGGACATCGCCAACGCCTTCTTCGCCGTGCTCAAGAAATACGGGATCGTGAAGGACAACCGCACCGGCTATCCGATCGGTCTTTCCTATCCGCCGGACTGGGGCGAGCGCACCATGAGCCTGCGTCCGGGCGACAAGACGGAGCTGAAGCCGGGCATGACCTTCCACTTCATGACCGGTCTCTGGCTCGAGGACATGGGCTTCGAGACCACAGAGAGCATTCTGATCACCGAAAGCGGCGTCGAATGCCTCGCCTCCGTGCCGCGCAAGCTGATGGTCAAGGACTGAGGACATGAGGGAGCAGCATTTGCGGCCGTCGCCGATCAGCGCCACGGTCGACTTCGACGCCGACGGCGTCCAGCACGGATTCCTGCGCCTGCCCTATAGCCGCGACGATTCGGCCTGGGGCTCGGTGATGATCCCGATCACCGTCATCAAGAACGGGATAGGGCCGACGGCCCTCTTCACCGGCGGCAATCACGGCGACGAATATGAAGGCCCGATCGCGCTCTTGGATCTGGCGCGGAGGCTCGATGCCGCCGAAGTTCAGGGCCGGGTGATCATCGTCCCGGCGATGAATTATCCCGCGTTTCAGGCTGCGACGCGGACCTCGCCGATCGACAGGGGCAATATGAACCGCAGTTTCCCGGGCCGGCCGGACGGGACGGTGACCGAGAAGATCGCCGACTATTTCCAGCGCGCTCTTCTGCCGCTGGCAGACATCGTGCTCGACTTCCATTCCGGGGGCAAGACGCTCGACTTTTTGCCCTTCTGCGCCGCTCACATCCTTCCCGACAAGGAGCAGGAAGCGAGCGCCTTCGACTTCGTCAAAGCCTTCGGCGCGCCGTTTTCCATGAAGATGCTCGAGATCGACGCGGTCGGCATGTACGACACGGCGGCCGAGGAGATGGGCAAGATCTTCATCACTACGGAACTCGGTGGCGGCGGCTCGGCGACGGCGAAAAGTGCTGCTATCGCTAAACGTGGCGCGATGAATGTGCTGCGCCACGCCGGCATCATCAAGGGCGAGATCGATGCCCAACCGACGCAGTGGCTGGACATGCCGAGCGACGATTGCTTCGCCTTTGCCGAAGATTGCGGGCTCGTCGAGTTCCTTGTCGATCTCGGTGAGGCCGTCGAATCCGGCTCCGTCATCGCGCGGATTCATCCGACTGGGCGCACCGGCGCCGAGCCGATCGATGTTCGGGCCAAGATGGCCGGGATGCTGGTCGCCCGCCACTTTCCCGGACTGATCAAGGCCGGCGACTGCTGCGCGGTGTTGGCCGTGGCGATTTAGACGAGATCGTCGCTGACCGCCGCGTCAGCCAGCCTGCGCTTTCTACCGACCCGGTTCGGCCTGACGCCGCGCGCTTACCGGGAGAATTTCGGCAAGCCAGCCGAACAGCCCAAAATTCCAGGATGAAGCGTTACACCGGTGAGGTTCCCCGCCTCCTCGACACTGAAAGCAACCGGCGGCGACTCAGAGCTGGTCGGTCGGAGCAATGGTTTCGCAGCTCGTTTGCCGCTCCGGGACGCTTGCTGTGGCTGCAACTTCTAATGTGACATTACCCCCGTCTTTATGGGGGTGACAAATCAAAGGCTGCAATAACATTATTCGCGCCGGGTGACGGGGCTGGCAGGCAGGCGCACGCCACGCGTGTGATGGAAAATTGGCTAGCTGCAGAACGGTACAGCCGTAACTGCGCATAATCGTCAGAGAGGGAACCTCACGATGCCCAATCCAAGTGAGACGAGCGACGAATGGTGGGTCAACGATCAGACGCCTGACAACCCTTATGGCAAGAGCGAGGATTACGAGTCTTTTCTCGATTATCTTGGGGCATTGCCCCGCAGCCTGACGCCGGAGATTGCGGCGGGAACGCTGAGGATCAACGTTTTCGAGCTCAACGACCATCCGGAATACAAGGCCGCCGCGATCGGCGCCTTGGAGATGTGGGCGGCTGTCACCCCTTTGAAATTCGAGATCGTCGACGACGCGCCGTTCGACAGCACCACGGACTGGATGGAGGTCGTCAGCCCGGAACTCGGCGAGGAGGACGATGGCAGCGCCTATTCGAGCGATCGCTATGTCAGCATCGGCCAGCGCTTCCATGACACGGAACCCAACAAGACCGACATCGGCGGTTATGTCTTCGATTCCTTCATTCATGAATTCGGCCATGAATTCGGCCTGAACCATCCGGGGCTCTACAATTACAGCGGTCCCGGCGGCGTGCAGATCAACTATCTGAACAATGCGACCTGGACCTATGACCGCCAGCAATACAGCGTCATGTCCTATTTCGATGGGATCGATGTCGGCGAAACCAGCCGCTGGTCGGCGTCGACGCCGCTGATCGCCGACATCGAGGCCGTCATTCGTCGCTTTTTCTCGACCGTCGACCAAAATGGCGTGCGCACCTATCAGCAGATCGAGCTCAACACCGGGGACAATGTCTACGGCTTCGGCAGCACGCAATATGGCTACCAGCTGACCTCGTCGGGCATGCAGCATGACATCGGCTTTGCGATCCATGATACCGGCGGGACCGACACGATCGATTTCTCCGGCTCGACGGCGGGCACGATCCTCGACCTGCGCGCCGGACAGTTCTCCAGCGTCAACGGTCATAGCAACAATGTGTCGATCTTCGCCGGACACAACGCCGATCAAACCGACTATTACGTCGAGAATGGCATCGGCAGCAGGTTTAAGGACATCCTGATCGGCAATGACGGCGCCAACACGCTCGACGGCCGCGCCGGCGGCGACCGCATGGCTGGCAATGGCGGCGACGACATCTATTTCATCGATTCATGGCAGGACATCGTTCGCGAGGAGGCGAACGGCGGCAACGACACGGTCATTCTCCTGTCCAGGCACTTGAAGATCAGGAAAATCGCCCACGTCGAAAACATCATCTATGCCGACGAGTCGACGATCCAACCCGGCGGGGGCGGCGGCGAGACCCCGCCCAGCATCGGCGACAGCACGATGGCGAGCATCATCTTCGGCACCAATGCAAACGATACTCTTGACGGCGGCGCCGGCGACGACACGATCTTCGGCCAGGGCGGTGACGACCTGATCATCGGCGGCCGCGACTCGCTTGCCAGCCGCGACATCAACAACACGATCGATGTGGAGGACCTCGAAGACCAGACCGAAAGCGACGACGGCAACGACACGCTCTACGGCGGCGGCGGCAACGACACCATTCTTGGAGGCCAGGGCAACGACATTCTCGACGGCGGCGAGGGCGACGATACGCTGAGCGGCCAGGACGGCATCGATATATTCAGGGGCGGCGCGGGGGTCGACACGGTCGATTTCAGCAAGGAGAGCCCTTTCCAGCTGCTCGTCAACCTTGCCACCAATGTCGCCAGCGGCGGCACCGCCTCGGGTGACACTTTCTACAGCATCGAAAACCTGATCGGTTCCGACGACCGCATCGACCGCTTCATCGGCACGGCCGCCGCAAACCACTTCTGGGGTCAGGGCGGCGGTGACTATTTCAACGGTGGCGACGGCAATGACATCCTGGATGGCGGCGATGATGGCGACATCCTCTATGGAGAAGGCGGCAACGACACGCTCATCGGCGGCGCCGGACAGGACTATCTGGACGGCGGTTCGGGTATCGACACGGTGGTCTACGCCGGCAGCTCCGACGGTGTGACGATCGATCTCAAGAACGGCACGGCCAATGGCGGCGACGGTGACGGTCCGGTGCAGATCGTCGGCCGGGGCGCAGCGATCCGGCACGATATCCTCGAGGGGTTCGAGAACGCCGTCGGTTCATCCTTCGATGACCATCTGATCGGCAATGCGTTCGCCAACGAGCTCTCCGGCGGCACAGGCGACGACACGCTGACCGGCGGCGGCGGCGCCGACCGGTTGAACGGCGGTGCCGGCAGCGACACCGCAGACTATGCCGAGGCAATGAGCGGTGTCCGGCTTAGCCTCACGGGTGGCAGGTCCGGCGGAGATATCTATGTCTCCATCGAAAATCTCGCGGGGTCGGGCTTCAACGACCGCCTCGCCGGCGACAACGCAGCCAATGTGTTGACCGGCCAGGGCGGCAACGACGGGATCGACGGCGGCCACGGCGATGACACGCTGCTCGGCGATTTCGCCTATCAGGGCGACGCGCCGCCACGCCCGGGCATCGGAACCGGCTATGCGACGCTCGGACCGGACGCGACGAACAACTCGATCGCAGCCTCCTTCGACATCTCCAACAATTTCTCGCTGACCGCCGACCCCGACATCTTCGATTCGACGACGGTCCTTCACACGACCGTCAACGCCACCGGAAACGGCCAGGGCGGATACTACAAGATCGAACTGGCTGCCGGTACGGTCATCACGATCGACATCGACGGCATTGCCGACCCGAATGTCCATGACAGCTGGGTCAGGCTGCTCGACAGCTCCGGCAACATCGTCGCTCAGAACGATGATGGCGGCGGCGACCCCGGCTCTGCAAGCAACCGGGATTCAAGCCTGGTATTCGTCGCTCAGGAGACGGGGACCTATTACATACTGGAGGGCAGCTGGTCGCCGACGGCGCCGGGCGATGGCTGGGCGGAAGCCGTGCCTGCAGGCTCGACCTATGAACTGAACGTTTCGGTCGAATTCCCCCCTGCGCCGCCCCAGCCGGGCGTTGCGGGATCCGACAGGCTCGATGGTGGCGCTGGCAGCGATCTGCTGGATGGAGGTCTGGCGGCCGACACGCTCACCGGCGGCGAGGGAGAGGATACATTCCGCTTCTCAACCGAGCTTGGGAACGGCAATGTCGACTGGATCAGGGACTTCAGGGTGATCGACGATACGATCCTGCTGGACAACCTCGTCTTCGAGAGCGTGGGTGGCGACGGCGCTCTCGCGCTCGGCGCATTCCACGGGAGTGCGGCGGGCGTCGCTCATGACGCCGACGACCGCATCATCTACGATACCGACAGCGGCATCCTGTCCTATGACGCCGATGGCGCCGGAGAGGTCGCAGCCATTCAATATGCGCAATTGAGCAGAAATCTGAATCTTTCGGCGAACGACTTCGTTATCGTCTAACTCGACCGCGGGAGGGGCGCTTTCAGGCGCCCCTTCCAAAAGACCAGCGTCGCTGCAATGTTGCTATCGCACGGATCTAAGCGGGGCGACCATGGAGAGAGTGTGTGATGAAGCGCCCGACCGGCCGCCGCACAGTGTTGATGACCGTCGGAGCTGCGGCTTTCGCCGCGGTCGCCGTGCCCGTCGCCGCGCAACCGACGGATATTCGCGGCACAGTCACCTTCGAGAGCGGCGCTGCTATCCCGGAAGGTCATCTTGAGATTTATCTCGAGGACCCTGCCATTCAGGACACTGCGCGACGCCGCGCCGCGCAGACGCGCATCAGAAGCGACGGCGGGACGAAGACGATCACCTTTTCCTTGTCCCCGCCCGCAGGCTCGACGGCTTCATCAACGCTGCGGATCGTTGCGCGCCTGGAACGTGCGGACGGCTGGCTGCTGGCGCGCGGCAGCGCACAGTTCAATAAGGGGGCGCCTATCAGCGTCATGCTCAATACGGTTATGTATTGAGTGGCCTAACGTTAGAGGCGAACTGGGCATTTTCAACGGCCAGGGCGCGATCTATTTGCTGCCACGGAGAGTAGTCGGGCAACGATAGTTCCGGCCGCTTTCGGAAACGTCTCGTCAATCTGAAGACGGAACAGGGATTGCGAAGGCGCGCCTTCGGTGGTATCTCCGACAATATTAGTCTGGGTTTTGAGTATTCCATGGCTCATGTCAGCGCAGGCGTTGAATACGCTCTTCACTGTCTTCTTTTCCTCGCCGATGCGGAGGAGTTGGGGCAGCCCGCAAGCGCGCGCGATCTTGCCGAGCTGCAGAAGGTTCCTGCTGATTTCGTGGCGAAGCTTTTCACCAAGCTTCAAAAGGCCGGCATCGTCGTCGCACGCGAGGGGATTGGCGGCGGTTTTGCGCTGGCGCGCCCCGCGACGGAAATCACCGCGCTTGATGTCGTCGAAGCTGTCGATGGACGCAAGGCACTCTTCGAATGCAGGGAGATACGCGCTCAATGCGCGCTTTTCGGCGACCGCACCCCCGCTTGGGCGGTGGATGGCGTCTGCGCCATCCACGCGGTCATGATCGAGGCCGAGAAGCGGACAAGAGAGGCGCTGGCGGCGCATACGCTGGCGAGCATCAAGGGCCGGGTAGAGGCGAAGGCACCCCAGGAACACGCCGGCCACGTAAAGGAATGGCTGGCCGCACGTACTCCGAGGCGTGGGCGCCGTGCGCGGGCATCCTGATGGATTTTAGCGGCAAGGGAGCGAACCCGCGGTACAGCTTTTGCGCATCAAGCCGTCCCAATGCTCGTGCTCCCGGGCCGCCCGAAGCGCGCACCACCGCATGAAGCTCGCTCTTCGCAGTGTTCCGCGCATCCTTAGCCCGTTACGCCGACCGTCTCCGGTTCACGAGTCTCGGGCGAACCGGGTCGACAGTTTCCAAGTCAGGCTCGTGATCCTGGATCGCGTGATCGATGGAGGCATCGCGAACGGCGCCCGCATCGCGCGCTCTCGATCTTCCTCCAAGTGTCGCGTCCGCACGGACGCGCATAGCCGTAACCGCGGCAGCTCAGAACAGCGCGTAGTCCGACAGCTCGATCGTGACGGCGGTGAAATCGCGGTCGAGAGCGCCATCCGGCTTGATTGTGAACACGCTGCGGCGGGTCGGGTATTTCAGCCCGTCAACGTCAACGTAATCAGATATGAAATGCGCCGCCGGCGTGTCCGCCCAGACATCGACCGTATAGTCGTGACGGCGGAGCAGCCCTTGGGGATCGAAGTAGAAGCGCTGTTCCCGCGTATGGCTGTGAACGCCCTCGGGGAACCGCACGGCGACGCCGCGAAGTTTCACGCCTTCATTGTCGATCGGGGCAACGTCGCGCGCTTCGTAGCCGGGCTCGCCGAAAACGAACGGCGCCGCGTGATACGTCCACATGGCGTAGCCGTTGAAGTAGGCGAGGTTCAGCGGGTCCCACTGTCCCTTGAAGCTGCGATCGAACGCCTCACGTCCGTTCTCCCGATGGGCGATAACCGAGCCGTCTCCGGCGGTGATCTCCACATGCTCGGGAGTCCAGGTCATCGTCCAATCGGGTTCGCCGAAGGGCGTAACGCGAGTCCACTGGCGACGGAACTCGCTTGTTGCCCGCCGCGGCACGGGAAGCAAAGGAGCGCCTTTCAGCTCCCATAGCTTTCCACCGGTCCGTATGGTCGAGGCGATCCCCCTGAACGCGCGCCAACGGGCGTGCCCACCATGCGCTTCCAGAGCCTCTTCAAGCAGCGGGTGCAATTTGCCACGCATCGACCTCCTCCTCGATTGGGAGTGATGATGATTACTTGACGCTTCAGCCCCGGCCCTATGTTCTATATACCATCATTGAAGGCGCCACGCTTCGGCTGTCGCTCTGTCAGGCGAGGGAGCGACGATCGCGGGCGCCCCGAACGCAGGTTCCGAGTTTGACTTCAGGTCGGCGCAGTATCGGCTCGCGCGGCGTCGGGGCGGACGGGCCATCAGCGCCCCGCGTCTAAACGGAGACTGAGATTGAGTGTTGCCTTCACCAAGGAAGAAAGTGCCGAAACTGCGTCGGAAACATTGCTGCCCGACCGTCCAGTTTCACCTCACCCGAACCTTGTCACGGAAGCGGGTCTGAAGGCGCTGGAGGTGTCGCTCCAGCTCGCTCGCGAGGCCCATGATGCCACGAGCACGATCGAAGACGTGAATGAAAGGCGCCGGCACGCGGCAAGCCCCTTGCGGGACCTGCGCTACTTTGCCGAGAGACTTCGCACGGCTCAGCTTGTCCCGGATCCGACCTCAACCGATACCGTCGCCTTCGGGAGCACGGTCACTTTCAGCCGCGACGATGGACGGGTGCAGAAATATCGCATCGTGGGAGAGGACGAAGCGGACCCCAAGGCCGGATCGATTTCCTACGTATCGCCGGTCGCAAGGATGCTGATGGGCAGGGCCGTCGGAGATGTCGTGAGTGTGGGCGATCAGGAGCTCGAGATTATCGCCATCTCCTAGGCTGTTGGCCTCGCGTAGCGCTCCAGGTTCAGAACAGCTCCAGAGAATTCTGATCGTACCCAACGCGGGAAAATTTGCGGACGCGCGAGACCCACGCGCCCGCTATCGCACTGCCACCTTATTTATCGAGCGCAGCCAGTGGCGTGTTGCGGAAACTGATCGCCATGCGGTTGTAGCTGTTCATCAGGCCGATCGCGATCGTCAGGTCGACGAGTTCGCGCTCGTCGAAGAAAGCACGCGCGGCCTCGTAGGCCTTGTCCGGCACGCCGGTCTCGGCGACGCGCGTCACGGTTTCGGCCCAGGCGAGGGCGGCCCGCTCACGCTCGTCGAAGAGATTGCCGGCCTCCGGCCATGCCTGCACCAGTGCGATCTTCTCGATCGTCTGCCCCTTCTTCATAAGGTCGCGGGTGTGCATGTCGAGACAGTAGGCGCAGTTGTTGATCTGCGAGATACGCAGATAGACGAGATCGACCAGCACCGCAGGAAGGCTGCTCTGCATGACGTAGCCGTAGACGTTGCCCAAGGCTTTGACGCCGGCCGGTGCGATCTGGTTGTAGTCGAGACGCTTGCTCATTTGCTTGCTCCTTGAAAGGTCGCTCCACTACTCGATGGGTGTGGTCAGGGCCCTTTCGTCGCTATCGGCGACGAATACGGCGAGTAGTTTTGCGGGCTTGGTCTTGCTCGCATTGCGGCTGACGAAATGGTCGGACGCTGGTGGCTCGTGCCAGCTCTCGCCGGCCCGATAGGTCTGCGTCGGACCGTCATTCACCTTCGACTCGATTTCTCCCGAGAGGACGTAGGCGAAGATGAAAGACGATTTTGCGTGCCTGTGCGCGGCCGAGACACCGCCCGGCGGATAGTCGACAATCAGCGCCGTCAGCGTCTTGCCGGGAATGTTGGGTATGGCCCGCTCGAAATGGGGGGTAACCACATCGCCGGGATCGTGCGCTGCGACGGGCATGGCAGTGACGATGGCGAGGGCGGCGCCGGCTGCGCCGATGATGGATCGTGCATTCATGTCGGCATTTCTCCTTATGGCGTTTCAGCTCGTTGTCTCCAAAAGGAAGACCAGTTCCGCGACGATCGTTTGTGTGTCGCGTTAACTACGATTAATATGATCGTAGTTTATCGGCAACGGAAATTGCGGCCGGTTTTGGGAGACGCATTGTCAACACCCAGGAGACGGGAGCTGCAGAACGTCCCCGCGTATGATTCGCTGCAGAATGCGTGCATCGCTGCGGCGCGCGGGGAAATCGGCGGGCGGCTTTGTACGGGAACGCCCGGCGACAGACATTGCTGAGGGCAATGGCTGGCGGCACGAAGGCCGCGACGTGGCCGCCGCGCTCGGGCGCAATAGTTCCCGAGCGTAGGGCAAGCCGTTTCTAATTAGGACGCTGCGGGCAGGCCCCGCGGTGAAACGCAGGAGTCATGCGATGGAGGTTTGCCCGATCGACGCTCCTTTACATGGAAAGCCCGGATCGACAGGACAACCCCGGCGATCAGGATGGCGACCCCGGCGCATTCCATTGCAGTTGGCCACCGCGCATGAACGATGAGTCCGCCAATGACGCCGAAGGCGGTTTCCGCCACGATCAATTGCGCGGTCAGTGCGACGGGCAAGTTCCGTGAGGCGACATTCCACGCCCACACTCCGCCGACCGTGGCCAGCAGCGCGAGGGATGTGCCCCAAAGATAGAGCGAGCCGGCAGCGTTCCACCCGAAACCGAGCTTGGGAAGCTGGAAGAGGTCCATCGCTGCACCGATCGGGTAAAGGACCAGCATCAACACGCCTCCGCCGACCAGTGTGAGCGCCGACCACGCGGCTGCGGGCATGTCGGGTCGGGCGGCGATTGCAGCTTCGTTGGCAATCGCGAACCAGACCCACAGGGCCACGGCCGCGAGTGCCAGCGGAATGCCGATCCACAGCGAGCGGACGGAGCTCAATCCTTCGGCCGTAAATACCGTGCCATTGACGAGAACAAGGCCGATCAGCACCAGCATGAGCGGCATCATCAGGAATCGCCAGGGCAGGGATCTCTGCCGCTGGTTGCCGATGACTGCCAGAACGATCGGGACCAGTCCGAGAAAGGCGGGAGCAATCACCGGACCGGCAAAGATGGCGGATCCGGTCACCGTCAGGAAATAGCCGACATAGCCGATGAAGGCGAGCCAGGTCGTCGAAAGCCAGTTGCGAAGCGTAAGATGCCGCAACGCCCCTCTTGCCGAAAACAGGATGCAAAGGCCGACCAGGGCCGAAACGACGTGGCGGACAAGGGCAAAATCAAAGGTGGAGTAGTCACCGATGATGAATGGCACGACGAAATTGAGCGAAAAAGCAAAGGCCGCGAAGAGTGCGGCGAAAACGCCGATGTAGAATCTCTTGTCCATTTCTTTTCCTTCCAGCCATGGCTTCGTTGTCGGCAGGACGAGGTCCGGCCGGCTGTTCGTTCGCTCCGTTGCGGAGATGGTTTCAGCGACGATCGTTGCGGGCGGGGACCTGACAGTTGATCGCTTCAGGATCGTGCCGTGGCGCGTATTCGACGGTACTGCTCCGTCGGGAGGCCGCCCCAGCCCCAGTTGTCGAGATCGACCTCCTCGATCACGACGTAGGTCGATTCAAGCGGCTTGTTCAGGACGTTGAGGAGCACCTCGCTGACACCTTTGATGATCGCGGCCTTTTCCTCAGAAGTGACCGAGTTGCGGTCGGGTGTGGTCCCTTCTCGGGTGACCTGTACGGTGACGATGGGCATTGCAGCCTCCTTTTGCGAGAAATTGCCTGGGGGTCTCAGGCGCCCGCGCCGCTGCGGCGCGGCGCACTCGTTTGGCTACCAGCGTCCGGCGTTCTGGCCGCCGTCGACGTGTAGGATCTCGCCGGTGACGAAGCTGGCGGTCTCCAGGTAGAGGACGGCATCGACGATGTCGCGAATGTCACCCATTCGACCGACTGGGTGCAGTCCGGCAAAAGCCGAGTGCGTCTCGACCGGATGCATCGGTGTTTTGATGATCCCCGGGGAGACCGCGTTGACACGAATGCCGCTTTTCGAGAACTCCATCGCGAGCGACCGGGTCACTGCGTTCAGACCGCCCTTGGTCAGCGAGGCGAGTGCAGAGGGGACGCCGACGATCGGTTGATCAACGAGGCTCGTGGTGATGCTGACTATATGGCCCGAGCCCTGCTTCAGCATCTGCGCGGCGGCGCGCTGGGTGATGTGGAAGAAGCCAGCGACATTAACGCCGATATTGTGCTCGTAGTCTTCCTGTGTCATTTCGACGAAAGGCTTGGCAAGGAAAACACCGGCATTGTTGACGAGCGAATCGATGCGGCCAAAGCGCTCGAGCGCTTCCCGCACGACCCGCTCTGCGGTCTCCGGCTCGCTGATATCGCCGGGCACCGTGTGCATGTTCAGGTCCGCGCTCGGCTTGACCGACCGGGACGTGGCGACGATGCGGTAATTCCGGTCGCGATAGGCGCGAACCAATCCGGCGCCGATTCCCTGCGACGCGCCGGTGACGATGACGACCTTCTGTTCAGTGCTCATGGCAGTGGTCCCTTTTCGATTGCAGCGGCCGCTTGCTGCGTCCGCCTCCGCCCTTGGCGTTGGTGCAGTCGAAAGTAGAGCCATTCACTCTGCGGGAGAATTGCCGGAGATTGGCAGACACTCAACCGAAGATCGGCATGATCAACCGAGTATACCGGCCTCCGTCGCCAGGCGCAGAAATTCGGCGCGCAGGCGTGGCGCGGCGAAGTCGACGAAGGCGCGGACCTTCGGGACCGACATGCGCCCAGGCGGTGAGAGCAGATGCGCCGGCAGGGGCGGGTGCTCGGCATCGGGCAGTACGATCTTCAGGCGACCGTCCCGCACATATTCGGCGACATGATAGGAATAGAGCCTGGTGACGCCGTGGCCCGCAACTGCAGAAGCCGTCGCAGCGCGTACGCTGTTGACGGTGCATCGCGGCGAGAATTGAACCGTCTTGGGATAGACGACCCCTGCGCCGGGGTAAAGCTCCAGGAGTCCAGACCAAAATTGGTGAAGGCGACGATCTGATGCTTTGCGAGATCGGCTGGTTCGTCGATACGCGGGTGATTGGCAAGATAGCGAGGGGAGGCGACGACGACACGTCTCACGTCGCCACCAAGCCGGGTGGAGATGAGGGATGAGTCCGCCAATTGCCCGATGCGCAGAGCAAGGTCGATGCCTTCATCGACCAGGTTGGCGAAGCGATCGAGCAGGAGGAGTTGGGCCGAAACGGCCGGATAGAGATCGAGGAAATCGTCGAGTACGGGCCGAAGCAGTTCTTCCCCGAGAATCGGCGGCGCTGAAATCGTCAATTTCCCGCGTGGAGCCGCGCGCTCACCGCCGGCAAGCATGTCGGCCTCCTCGAGGTCGACCAGCACCCGCCGACAGGCCACGGCATAGCGCTGGCCGGCTTCGCTGAGTTTCAGCGTACGGGTGGTCCGGTGCAATAGCTCGACGCCGACATGCGCCTCAAGTAAACTCAGCGCCCGACTGACCGCAGTCGGCGAGCGCTTCAGCCGCCGGGCGGCACCGGCGAGACTGCCTTCGTCTATCGCCGTTACGAACACTTTCATTGCATCGATACGGTCCATGTTTTTCTGCCGTCCTTCGGGATAGTGACTGCCAGAAAGCGAGTATTCACCCGAAAACGGCACCAGGTAAATAATCGCGCCGAGCCGAAGCGGCGGATGATCGGGCGCAGGCCCCACATGCCTCGGCGCACCCGCGTTTGGACACGCCTCAACAGAAGGAGCATGGCGATGAAAATTCTGATGGTTCTGACCTCGCATGACCAACTCGGGGACACCGGCAAGCCGACGGGCTTCTGGCTCGAGGAGTTCGCAGCGCCCTATTACGCATTCACGGATGCCGGAGCGGAGGTCACGCTTGCGTCACCGAAGGGTGGTCAACCGCCGATCGACCCGAAGAGCGACGAGCCGGGCAACCAGACCGAAGCGATGAAGCGCTTTAAGACGGACCTCGCGGGCCAGAGGGCACTGGCGCATACCTCCAAGCTTTCCGACATGAGTGCGGACGGCTTCGACGCGATCTTCTATCCGGGAGGTCACGGCCCGTTGTGGGACCTTGCCGACGACAGGAACTCGATTGCCCTGATCGAGAATTTCTACCATGCCGGCAAGCCGGTCGCGGCCGTCTGCCACGGCCCGGCAGTCCTGCGACAGGTCACCTATCAGGGAGAGCCCATCGTCAAGGGAAAGCGCGTCACCGGCTTCACCAATTCCGAGGAGGAGGCGGTGCAACTGACCGAGGTCGTGCCGTTCCTCGTCGAAGACGAACTGAAGCGTCTCGGCGGCCGCTTTGAAAAGGCTGCCGATTGGGCCGATTTCACGGTCGTCGACGGTCGGTTGATAACCGGACAGAACCCGTCTTCGTCCACCTCGGCGGCGAAGGAACTGCTGAAGCTACTTCAATAACGGAGCGGCTCGCTCGCCGGCTTTCCATAAGGGCTCCAAGGGCCTCATGCACTTTGATACAGATCCGTTAGCGAGAAGACACAAGCCGGATACTTCACGCTGATCCTCTGCAGCGCGTGACAACGCGGCCCGCGCCCAAAAAGGCGTTGGTCTTCTCGCAGAGGGACGACGATGATCCTTTTCACGATTTCCTATCTCGCAGGTGTGCTGACCATTGTCAGCCCCTGCATTCTTCCGGTGTTGCCTTTCGTGTTTTCACGAGCCGGTCGGCCATTCGCGACGAGCATTCTCCCGATGCTCATCGGCAAGGTCGTGACATTTGCGGGGGTCGCGACGCTGGCCGCCATCGGCGGTGACTGGGTGGTCCAGGCGAATGAGGCCGGCCGATATGCGGCAATTGCAGTGCTTGCGGTTTTCGGCGTCATGCTGCTCTCGCCGCAGGTTGGGGCCGTAGTCACCCGCCCACTGGTCGCCATCGGCAACCGCCTCTCACATCGGGCAGCCGGACAGAAGGCGAGTGTCGGAGCATCGTTGCTCCTTGGTGTCGCGACCGGACTTCTCTGGGCGCCCTGCGCCGGTCCGGTCCTCGGGCTGGTGCTGACCGGCGCTGCCCTCCATGGCGCCAATGTGGGCACGACGCTTTTGCTGGCGGCCTATGCCGCCGGCGCGGCCACCTCGCTGGCGCTGGCCCTGCTCGCCGGTGGAAGGGTGTTTGCGGCCATGAAGCGGTCGCTCGGTTTCGGCGAGCGTCTCCGGCACGGCCTCGGCATCGCCGTGCTGGCGGGCGTCGCGGCAATTGCGCTCGGCCTGGATACGGGGCTCTTGGCGCGCCTCTCCTTTGCGGGCACCACGAGCATCGAGCAATCGCTCCTCGATCGCCTGCACCGCGAACTTCCTAAAACGGCGGCCAGCTATCGTGCCGCACCGGCCGCGAACGGTCAGGTCCGGCACTATCGAAGCAATCTGCCGGTGGAGGGCATTTTTCCACCCCTGGACGGCGCCGTGGAGTGGTTGAATTCCAAGCCGCTGACGGTGGAGGAGCTTCGCGGCAAGGTGGTGCTCGTCGATTTCTGGACCTACTCCTGCATCAACTGCATTCGGACAATCCCCTATGTTCGCGCCTGGGCGGAGAAGTACCTGGATCAGGGCCTGGTGGTCATCGGCGTGCATGCGCCCGAATTCGCCTTCGAGCGGCGCATCGACAACGTCAAGCGGGCAGTCAGCGATTTTAACATCGGTTATCCTGTCGCGGTCGACAACGACTTCGCGATCTGGCGCGCCTTCGCCAACAGCTACTGGCCCGCGCATTACTTCATCGATGCCGAGGGAAGGGTCAGGCACCACCACTTCGGCGAGGGTGACTACGCACAGTCGGAACGCGTCATCCAGGACCTGCTGGCGGAGGCGGCGGGTAGCCGCGCTGGTGAAGGAACTCTTGTGAAGCCCGAGGGAAAGGGCGCCGAAGCCGCCCCCGATTTCGCCAATCTCCAGTCCGGCGAAGACTATGTCGGCTATCGCCGTGCTGCGAACTTCGCGTCGTACGAGGGCGTCGCGGCCGATGAGCCACGCGACTATACGATCGGAAAGCCGCGCCTCAATCAGTGGGGCCTTGCCGGCAACTGGACCGTCGGCGCCGAGCAGGCGAGCCTCAATCGCGCCGGAGGAGCGGTCACCTATAGGTTCAGCGCGCGCGACCTGCACCTCGTCCTCGGCCCAGGGGTGAACGGCAGGAAGGTGCGCTTCCAGGTGCTCGTTGACGGAACTGCACCGGGGGCGGATCACGGTTCGGACATCGACCCGGAGGGCAACGGAACGGTGCGTGAGACGCGCCTCTATCAGCTCGTGCGCCAGTCAGGAGAAGTGCGTGAGCGGACATTCGAGATCCGCTTCCTTGATCCCGGCGTCGAAGTCTTTGTTTTCACATTCGGATGAGCGTTCGACTCGTCGTCAGAGAGGAGAGTTCAAGTGCGTGTTTTTGTCCTGGTCGTTGGCATCATGGCACTCGCGGCTGCGCCCTGTGCATGGGATACCGATCGACGAGAGGCATCGGCGATCGCGGCGCTCGTCGGCGGGGCAACGTCGTCTGAGCAAGGCCCGATGCAGGCGAAGTCAAGCCGCGACACTCCGGTTGCGCTGAATGGCGCGTTTAAATGAGGGTACCCGCCGATCCCAACGAGCATGTCCTAAATCGACGGAAATAAGACATTTGAGACATGGCGCTTTCGCCCTACCATCGAGGCTCCAATCTTAAATCAATGGAGCCTCGCATGACCCAGCACTCGAAAGGTACCGCTTTGATTACCGGCGCGTCCTCCGGCATCGGAGCGATCTATGCCGATCGCTTGGCGCGCAGGGGATATGACCTGATCCTCGTCGCCCGCAACCAGTCCCGGCTCAACGATCTCGCGAAGCGCCTGACCGATGAGACCGGCCGTGCCATCGAGGTCGTTGCGGCAGATCTAGGCAACAAGCACGATCTCGGCCGCCTCGAGCAGGTACTTCAGACGGATGCCAGCATTACCTTGCTGGTCAATAATGCAGGCGTCGGTGCGACTGCCCCACTGCTCGATTCCGATATCGACAAGATGGAGGAGATGATCATGCTGAACGTCAACGCTCTGACGCGGCTGACCTATGCGGCGGTTCCCCGCTTTGTCGCCCGTGGTACGGGTGCGATCATCAACATCGCTTCGATCGTCGGCATCGCGCCGGAGCTGCTGAACGGCGTCTACGGAGGCAGCAAGGCCTTTGTGCTCGCCTTTACCCAATCGCTTCAAAAGGAACTTTCCGAGAAGAACATCCGCGTTCAAGCGGTCCTCCCGGGTGCGACGGCCACCGACTTCTGGGGCACTGCGGGGACTCCTCTGGAACATGTCCCGAGCGAGATCGTCATGCCCGCCGAAGAGATGGTGGATGCCGCTCTCGCCGGCTTCGATCTCGGCGAACAGGTCACCATTCCGGCGCTACCGAACGTTGCCGATTGGGAACTCTATGAGGCGGCGCGGCAGAAACTCATGCCGAACCTTTCCCTCCGGGCGCCGGCGGCTCGCTACCTCAATGCGGCCGGCTGAAGCAAATCGCCAACACCGGCAACAATTTTACCGCCGAGGATGGTTCAAATGAGCACGCCCACTCTGACACGTGAAAATCTGCTGTTCCTCGCGACCGGGCTTGCCGGCGCCTTCCTGGTGAACCTGTCGGCCCAATTTGCCTCGGCAAACATCGCCGACATCCAGAACGGGCTCTTGTCCAGCGCGGGCGAGGGCTCCTGGATACTGACCGCCTATACGATGGGAAGTTGCGTCGGCATAGTCACCTCGGGCCTGTTAATCGGAGTCCTGAGCATAGGGCGCTACTTGGTCGCAAGCTCCATCTTGTTTGCGGCCGCGGCGCTCGCCGGTGCCATGACGAGCGACCTTGGCGTCATGATTGCATCCCGTTCACTGCAAGGCTTTGCCGCCGGCGGGTTCGGCCCGGCGGCGTTCGTCGCCGTCTTCATGGTGGCCGGCGGACCGCGTCTCGCCTATACGGTGGTCATACTCGCATTTGCCCTCCTCTTTTCCGGGACCGCAGGGGCCGCCATTGCCGGTTATGTCTCCGACAGTTTCGGCTGGCGCGCGCTTTTCGCCGTTCAGGCAGCGATCGGCGCGGCTCTGGCTCTTGCCGCCCGCTTTTGGGTTCCGCACAAGGCCCTGAACTGGTCGGCGCTCAAGGGCGATTGGACGTCCATCGTCCTGTTGTCGCTCGCCCTTGCGAGCCTGATGCTCGTCCTCAACCAAGGAGCGCGCCGCTTCTGGTTTGCGAGCGAGATGATCGTCTGGGGCGCCGGCTTGTCCGCTGCCGCGTGGGCGGGCTTCATTATCGTGTCACGCTTGTCAGCGCTGCCGCTCGTGGCGCCCCGGATCCTCCTCACACGGAGGTTTGGCCTTCCGATTGGGTTGAATTTCCTGCTACGCGCCGGTTTCGCCGTAAGCTCGTATCTAGTGCCGCAATTGCTCGCGACCGTAGAAGGCCACGCGCCGCTCGATATCTCGGAGCTCATGCTTTGGGCCGCGGCTGCCCAATTGCTCGCTCTCCCGCTGGTATGGTGGTTCCTGCATCTCTGTGATCTGCGCATCGCGATGGGAACCGGCGTTGTCCTCCTGGTGTTGGGAACCATGCTCATGGGCAGCGAAACCACGACGCCCGCGGGAGAACATTTCCGCTATGGGCTTGCCCTGTATTCGGCCGGTCAATTGTTGCTGTTGACGCCCGCCATGATCGTCGGCACCGGCAGTTTGAAGCCCGCGGACCTTCCGACAGCGTCGCTGACATTCAATATCAGCAATCTGGCGGGAACGACGCTCGGCGTCGGGGTTCTCTCCAGCTTCGTTGCTGAGCGTCAGAAGTACCATTCGGACGCACTCGCCGAGGCCGAGCGGATTTACGGCCTCGCCGGCGCTGTTGCGGGGCAGGTTGCGGGTGACGCCGGCGCCACGGTGAGGGCTGTAGTGGAGATTGGCTCGGCGGTTCGGCGGCAGGCCTGGGCGCTCGCATTCGGCGACGGCTTTGTCGTTATCGGGCTCATGTTGGTGCTCGGCCTAGTCGCAGTTGTGGCTATCGGCCGTTCGCCGCCATTGCTGCGTCCGGTCAGGATTTCTCAGCGGGAAGCCGCTCGAGACTGAGTGGCAGTTTGTCTCCAGCGGAAATATCGTAATCGCGGAAAATTCCAGTAAGGAACTTGCCCATGCATAGGATCGGCTTTGTCGTTTTTCCAAGATTCCAGCTCATGGGTTTCGCGGCGGTAACCGCCTTCGAGATGGCGAACTCGGCGCTTGGGGAGCCGGCATATGAGATAGAGCTGCTCTCAGAGGCGGGCGGCGAGGTCAAGTCGTCCGCCGGCTTCGGTGTCCTCACGAGGGCCTTCGACGACAGACCTTTTGACACCGTGATGTTCGGCGCCGGCGTGACGATCGAGCCCATGACTCCGGAGCTGATCGCATTTGCGCGTCAAGCGCTTGAAACGTCGCGCCGGGTGGCGGCGCCCTGCACCGGCGCCTTCGTGCTTGCTGAAGCCGGTCTGCTCGATGGACGCCGCGCGACCACGCATTGGGCCTTCGCGCGCCAGCTCCAGGAGCGTTTTCCGGACGTCAAGGTCGAGGACGATCGCATCTTCATCGTCGACGGAAGCGTGTGGACGTCGGCAGGGATGACGGCGAGCATCGATCTTGCGCTTGCGATGATCGAGAAGGACCATGGCCAGGAGATTGCGCGCAACGTCGCCCGCAAGCTTGTCGTCTATCACCGGCGCGCCGGCGGGCAATCGCAGTTTTCGGCCTTGCTTGAGCTCGAGCCGAAGTCCGACCGGATCCAGAAGTCGATCGACTACGCCAAGGCGAATCTGCGCGGCGTGTTGTCGGTAGAAGAGCTAGCGGATGCGGCGGGGCTGAGCCCGCGCCAGTTCAGCCGGGCATTTCGGGCAGAGACGGGACAGTCGCCCGCCAAGGCAGTGGAGAACCTCCGCGTCGAAGCGGCCCGGCTGTTGATGGAGCAGGGCCGCCACTCCATGGACGTGATCGCAGTCGAGACAGGTTTTGCCGATCCCGATCGCATGCGCCGCGCCTTTCTTCGAACGCTCGGGCAGCCACCGCAGACGATCCGGCGAAATGCGCGCGATAGCGCATCCGCATAGTGCCGCCACTAGTGGAATTGTAACGCACTGTGTCCAGGCGCGGGTGCGTACATGAGCTTTCAATCGCGGTCTCGCGAAGTCACAACGCAGATACATGGAAATCGCATTCCGCAACTGTAGTTCACACAGTTCGGAGAAGATCGATGACAGGGGAAATCAATCTGCAGAGACGGCGGTTCATCGGAGCGGCGGCGTTGACACTTGCCGCCGCGCAATTGAACATCACCGGCGTGGCCGCCGCAAAATCTACGGCTGAGGCCGGCATTCGGGCGATCACGCCAGGGACGAACACGTCCTTTGCCTCGCTGAAGCAGATCGATGCGGGCGTTCTTAATGTTGGTTACGCCGAACTCGGCGCGAGCGACGCGCCTGTGGTTATCCTTCTGCATGGCTGGCCCTATGACATCCACACCTATGTTGATGTGGCGCCCTTGCTGGCGGAGTCCGGCTACCGGGTGATCGTTCCCTATCTGCGCGGCTATGGAACGACGCGCTTTCTTTCACCGGAGACGCCGCGCAACGGTCAGCAGGCGGCAATCGCCGCCGACATCGTCGCCTTGATGGACGCGCTTGGGATCGAAAGGGCGGTCATCGGCGGATGCGACTGGGGCGCGCGGAGCGCCAACATCATCGCCGCTCTCTGGCCGGAGCGGTGCAAGGCCCTTGTGTCCGTGAGCGGCTACCTGATCGGCAGCCGTGAAGCCAACAAGATGCCGCTGCCGCCCGGCGCCGAGCATGCCTGGTGGTACCAGTTCTACTTTGCCACCGACCGCGGGCGCGCCGGCTACGAGCGGAACCGAAACGAATTTGCGAGACTTATCTGGCAACTGGCCTCGCCGAAATGGAATCTCGACGACGCCACCTTCAACCGCAGCGCGGCGGCTTTCGAGAACCCGGATCATGTCGATATCACGATCCATAACTACCGCTGGCGGATCAGCCTGGCCGACGGCGAGCCGAAATATGACGACCTGGAAGAAAAACTCGCCAAATTCCCCACGATCGGTGTGCCGACGATCACGCTGGAGGGAGATGCCAACGGCGCTCCGCATCCCGAGCCGGCGGCCTACGCGAAAAAATTCTCCGGCAAATATGAACATAGGCTGATCACAGGCGGCATCGGTCACAACCTGCCGCAGGAAGCTCCTCAGGCCTTTGCACAGGCCGTCTTCGACGTCAATCGTTTCTGATCACTTTTAACGCCGCAGCACGGTCGCATCCTTTTGGACGCTCCGAGATCGCTGTAGACTTTTTAAAGCGCGTCCGCATTCACGAATGCGCGACGCGCTTTGGGTATTGTCTTCATCCATCTCGCGTTCAACCGTGGCGCACCTTCGGGCGACAAGGTCGAATGGCTTCACCCTTTTACGCGTTGCCTCTGACAGCGCTTTCGTATCGCAGTGTTTCTGTTCCGCATTTTGCCGGCATTCGCTTACTTTTTCGCCCGGTGACGAAACATTCCATACACGTGCGGAGCGGCATGTGTGCCTCGACAGTCGGACAAGCCAATTTGGCTCGGCGTCATCAACTCTGTCGAAGGAAGGACACCATGACCGAGATCGAGAAGGTACTCTACACGGGCGAGACGCGCACCACCGGTGGCCGCGACGGCGCATCCCGCAGCTCTGACGGGCGCCTCGACATCAAGCTTTCCTCACCCGGGAGTTCGCGGCCGGGGACCAATCCGGAGCAGCTTTTTGCGGCCGGCTGGTCGGCCTGCTTCATCGGAGCGATCGGCAAGGCGGCCAGCGAGCAGAAGGTAACGCTTCCGGCCGATCTGGCGGTCGATGCGGAAGTGGATCTTCGCCACGGCGCAGGCGCCTATTCGCTGCAGGCCCGGCTCAATGTCAGCCTGCCGGGCATCGACCGTGACACGGCACAGGCGCTGGTGGAAAGGGCGCATCAGACCTGCCCTTACTCCAAGGCGACGCGTGGCAACATCGACGTCGCGATCAACATCGTCTGATCTTGAAGGAGATGCTCCCGACCGGACGAGTTTCGGTCGGGGGCATCGCCCGGTATTCCCGCGCTCGGTCAGACCGCGCTCAGGTCGCCGCGTGCGCATTTGCACCGGCGCACTGCGCCACACCCAAACACAAGGAGAAAACCATGAGCACTGCAATCAACAGTCAAACAACGCAGTCGATCGACATGAAGCTCGAGGTCATCGTCGTCCCCGTGTCGGACGTCGATCGCGCAAAGGCATTCTACGCGGGCCTCGGCTGGCGCCTCGATGCTGATTTTGCCGGGGATGACGGCTACCGGGTGATCCAGTTCACACCGCCCGGATCCGGCGCCTCGGTCATCTTCGGAAAGAATGTCACTGACGCGCGACCGGGCTCCGCCCAGGGGCTGTACCTCATCGTTTCCGACATTAAGGCCGCCCGCGAGGACTTGCGTCGCCGCGGCGTCGATATCAGCGAAGTGTTTCATGCCGGCGACGTGCAGACGGGCAACGACGAGCCGTATCTGTTTGGGCGGCACAGGGTAGCAGGCGCGGATCCCGAGCGCCGCAGCTACCGCTCTTATGCCTCGTTCCGCGATCCGGACGGCAACGGCTGGCTGTTCCAGGAGGTCACCACACGGTTGCCCGGGCGGATCGACGCGAGCACCACGACATTCGCCTCCGCCGCGGATCTGGCAAGCGCTTTCCGGCGCGCAGAGGCCGCCCACGGCGAATACGAGAAGCAGCTCGGTCACCGCGACGAGGATTGGCCGATCTGGTACGCCGAGTACATCGTTCGGGAGCAGACGGGCGAACCGCAGCCCGCGTGAATGGGCTGCTGCATGGAATGGGCCACATCAGGGCGCTGAGGCCGCCCTGGTGTGTTGCCACGGGGGCCGAGGATTCTACTGTCGGAGACTGATTTCCGCCACCAGTCCTCCGCCGTCGCGGTTGCGCAAGGTGAGCGCAGCACCAATCGCGGTCGCGAGCTGATCGGCGATCGCAAGACCGAGGCCAGTCCCCCCCGTGTCGCGGTTGCGCGACTGCTCCAGACGGAAGAAAGGGTTCAGGACGGCTTCCAACTGGTCCTCCGGAATGCCGGGACCGCGATCGAGCACTCTTATAAAGACGGTGCCGTCCTGGCGCTGAGCCTCGATTTCCGCACTGCCGGCGAATTTGAGCGCATTGTCGATCAGGTTGGTGAGAATTCGCCTTAGCGCGTGCGACCGGGTCGCAATCGCGCCGTGGCTCAATTCGCCGATGGTAACGGCCTTGCCGGTATCCTGGTAATCATATGCGAGGCTCTCGATGAACGAGGCGAGATCGATGCGTGAGGCTCTTTCCTCCGTGCCGTGGGCGCTGCGTGCATAGGCAACCCCTTCCTTGACGAGGCGCTCGACTTCGCCAAGGTCCTGGAGCAGCTTGTCCCGCTCGGCGGATTCATCGGCCATTTCGGCGCGCAGCTTCATGCGGGTGATCGGGGTCTGTAGATCGTGCGAGATCGCAGCAAGGATCTGCACGCGCTCTTCCAGATACTGCGCGATGCGATCCCGCATCGAATTGAAGGCGGTCGCCGCGTAGGCCACTTCCGTTGGTCCGGTCTCGCTGAGACGCGGCGTTTTGCTGTTCGGGTCCAGCGTGTCGGCGGCCTTCGCCAGATTGGCCAGAGGCCGGATGGCCTGGCGCATCGCGATCCAGCTGCACAACACCAAAAGGGAAAGCTGCGCAACGAGCACGTAAGGCAGCCAGTCGGCTACGGGCATGACGCCCCTTGGCGTGACGTCGATCGTCAGGGGTTCGCCGTCGCTCAAGCGAAGATGCGCCTGGAGACGGCGGGCTGCGCCGGGAATCGACTGAACTTCGATCGGGTATTTCGTGCCGATTGCAGCCTGGATCTTGGAGGCGACTTCGGCGTCGTTCGGCTCAAGCACTGGATTGCCGGGCATGCCTGGCCCCAGAAGGAACCGGTAGGAGCCGCGAGCAAGTTGATCGAGCCAGGCGCCGCGTTCGGCCGCAGGCAGCCGGTCTAGAATGGCGATCGCTGTCGCGACGTCGTTCTCGAGCGTATTGAACATCACCGACCTCGCGGCGACATAGCGCTCGGAAAACAGCACCGCAAATGACATGGCGTGAGCGATCGCCAGACCGGCAAGAAGGATAATGAACAGTCGCGCCCTGAGTGTGCGCGGCCATAGGCGAATTCCTTTTAAGGCGGCCGTCGCCATCAGCGCGGTTCCACGATTTCGACCGGCATCGAGAACACATAGCCTTCGCTGCGGACCGTCTTGATATAGGTCGGCTCGCGGGCATCGTCGCCAAGGCGTTGGCGGACCCGGCTGACCAGGAGATCGATGGAACGGTCGAAGAGTTCGGCATCGCGTCCTTGCGTCAGATTGAGGAGCTGATCGCGGTTGAGGACGCGCTGCGGATGGTCGACGAAGACGCGCAGCAGCCGATACTCGGCTCCACTGAGCGCAATCACCGTACCCTCCGCATCGACGAGATGCCTTGCCGTCGTGTCGAGCTTCCATCGACCGAAACGCAGCAGTTGGCCGGCTTCCGAGATCTGCAGATTGGGCGGCAACATGCGTGCGCGCCTCAGGACCGCCTTGATGCGGGCGAGCAACTCGCGCGCAGAAAACGGCTTGGCGAGATAGTCGTCGGCGCCCATTTCCAGGCCGATGATACGGTCCATCTCGTCGGAGCGCGCAGTCAACATGACAATCGGTGTCGCCTTGTGTCTGCCGACGCGCAGCTCGCGGCTCAGAACGAGGCCATCGTCGCCAGGCATCATCAGGTCGAGAATGATAAGATCGACCGTGTTGGCCTCGAGGAACGTGCGCATCTGCCGCCCGTCGGCGACGGCGGTTACGCGCAGACCGTTCTTCTTCAGGTAGCTCGACACAAGCTCCCGGATTTCCCGATCGTCATCAACGACCAAGATATGATCGATGTGCTCCATGGCGCGATCTCCACCGTTCGACTGCCATTACTTATCAAAATGAAAACGCCGTGGTAGCAGTATTCACCGGCTCGTGCGCCTGTGTCGACTGAAGGCTAGAGTCGACGCAGCGGCCGGAATGCGGCGCGCAGCTCGGCGCTGAACAAGTCCGGCTCCTCCCAGGCGGCGAAATGGCCGCCCCTGTCCACGCGATTGTAGTAAATCAGGTTGCCGTAGGCGCGTTCCGCCCAGCTCTTCGGCGGCCTGTACACCTCTCCGGGGAAAATCGTCACCGCCGCCGGGATCGCGATAGGGACCAACTTGGCAGTGCCCGCGCTGTTCTCCCAATATATCCGGCCGCTCGAGGTCCCGGTGTTCGTCAGCCAGTAGAGCGTGATGTTGTCGAGAATTTCGTCGCGACTCAACGCGCGTTCCGGTTCGCCCCGGGTGAACACCCAATCGGCGAGCTTGTCATAGATCCACGCTGCCAATCCGACAGGTGAGTCGGCAAGGCCGTAACCGACGGTTTGCGGACGCGTCCCCATAATGGCCGCATAGCCAAAGCCTTTGCCGAGGAACTCCCTGGCCTCGTCAAACACCGCCCGCTCCTCGGCGCTCAAATCCGCCGGTGCAGGATCACCGCTTTTCAATGCCTTGGCGACTTCCTGCGGGAGGGTGGTAGAGCGCTCGATCCTGTTGACGTGGATGCCGCGCAAACCCGGAGGAGCCTGGCGGCCCATCGCATCAGAAATGATGGCACCCCAATCGCCGCCCTGTGCCACGTAGTCCTGGTACCCAAGGCGTCTCATGAGAACGTCCCAGGCGCGGCCGATGCGGTCCGGGTTCCAGCCGGTGCCTTCCGGTTTTTCGGAAAAGCCGAAGCCGGGAACGGACGGAAGCACGAGATGAAAGGCGTCCTGCGCGGTCCCTCCATGCGCCGTCGGATCGGTCAGCGGACCGATGACTTTCAGCAATTCGAAGACCGAACCGGGCCAGCCGTGGGTCATGATGAGCGGCAATGCGTCTGCATGACGGGAGCGGACATGGATGAAGTGGATGTCGAGACGGTCGATACTCGTCAGAAATTGTGGCAAGCCATTCAGCTTCGCTTCGGCTTTACGCCAGTCGTAGTGAGTCTCCCAGTAGCGGACAAGTGACTGAAGCTTCGCAAGCTGAACGCCCTGGGAGCGGTCGTCGACCGTCCCGGGTCGGGCCAGCGTGTGGCGGCAAGGCGCTGGCGGAGGTCGACGAGCGCTGCCGCCGGCACATCGGCATGGAAAGGGCGAATGGCATCGGCCTCTACGGTCGCCGGCGCAACCGCTTGGGCGAGGGCAGGCGCAGGGCGAAACGTCGCAAAGGCTGCCGCCACAGCTCCGTTCAAGAGCAGAGCCCGGCGGGACAGCGCGGACGCTCCGGTCGATTCCTGTGCGGTCATCTTCGCACTTCCTTCCAGGTGGTTCTCAATATCCATGTCGAACGCTCACTTGACCGGAACGACCAGCGGCGTGCCTTTCTTGACAACATATGTCGCAAGTTCCGATGCCTTGCCGCTGCCGACATTCTTCGCCACATGCGCCACTCCGGCCGGGATGAACAATGCTTCCCCGGCATGAAGGATGACCGGTGCTCTCCCCTCGAGCTGATATTCCAACGAGCCCTCGAGGACATAGGCTATCTCTTCGCCCGGATGGGAGTGCTTGACGGAGACGGCATCCTGTTCGAAATCGACCCGCACCTGGACGGCCTCCCGGCCAGGCGTATCGAGGTCGTGCTGCACGAGATCGGTACGCTGAATTCCCGCTTGCTGCGCCTTGGCCGCCTGCAGCGCCAATCCGCTTCCAACGATCAGCAGCGCAGCCGCGATGATCCGAGACGTTTTCATATGGTCGTCCTTTCGCATATTGGGTCGAGGCTCGTTTTCGAAGCCAGGTCGCCATTTGAACGTCCGGGTGTATTGACCATGTGTCTGCTGGGCAGGACTTTTGTAACGACATGTGTCGCGGAAGCAGCGGGGGCGAATTCGCGCGGGGTGGGGCTGGCGAGTGCGGGACACCGCGTTCCTGCCGGAGCTCGAGAACCCCGCGATGGCGACGATGGCTTTTCATGCCCTTACGATGATGATCGCCGAAATGATCGCCGCGCCCAACAGCACCACCCGGTGATCGCGAAATAGGCGTTGAGCCCCCAGGCGCTGACACACATTGCCGGAACGAGAGCCAGCAATTCATTCCTCGTCACGGCCTTGCTGGCCGGCGATCTAGTCGTCGTGCCTGCCGCTTTGCGGGCTCGTGCGGGTTTTGACGACGATCCCCAGCCTGAGCCATCGGTTTCAGTAACCTGAACAAACGCTGCAAGTCGTCATCGCAGTCAGCCCATCTTTGCCACGGCGATCCTCTCACGATGGGCGACGCGGGCTAAAGCCAATCAATCGAGCTAGACATGGGGTGTGGAAAGATGCGCGAACACCCCACCAAGGTACGTCGGCTTAGCGTCAATTGCGGTCATTCGGCGAAATTGAGTGAGCGACCGATTTTGCGCCGGCACCCGGCGGACTACGTTCGTTCACCAGCGGCCATAAGGGCCGCTTTTGACCCCGCAGCAGACGATTTTTTGCTGCCGCCGCCGCGGTGCATGACCTCGGATGACCGGTCTACGGCATGGAAAGTTCGGGACGCTTGCGCTTCCTGCGACCAGGTTATACACTGAACTAGATGGTTCAGTATTCAAGTCCTCCCCTCGATCTCTCATTTGCGGCGCTTTCCGATGCGACCCGCCGCGGAATCATCGATCAGCTTGGGCGAGGGGACGCGTCGATCACCAGTCTCGCGGATAAGTTCCAGATGACGCTGACCGGCATGAAGAAGCACGTCCAGGTTCTCGAGCGGGCGGGGCTCGTCGTCACGCAGAAGGTCGGACGGGTGAGAACCTGCAAGCTTGGGAAACGAGGCCTCAAGGCGGAGGCCGAGTGGATCGAGGCGCATCGCAAGCTCTTCGAGGCCCGCTTCGAAGTTTTGGATGAAATCATCAGCGAAATGAAACAGGAGGGAAGCGATGACGGAGCAAGTTGACAGTGCAGGTGGTGCGCAGAACCGCACGTCAGTCGAGCGCAGAGGGGATCGCGAACTCGTCGTAACCCGGACGTTCAACGCGCCGCCGAGCACGGTTTACAGGGCGTGGAGCCAGCCCGAGCTGTTCCAGCGCTGGTGGGTGCCAAAATCGCTATCCGGCGTTTCGCTCGTATCGTGCGATATGGACGTCCGTACCGGCGGCAAATATCGCCTGGAATTCGGCGCCGGCGGTTCGGACACCATGGTCTTCTATGGCACGTATCTCTTGGTGGTGCCGAACGAGCGCATCGTCTGGACCAACGACGAGGACGAAGAGGGCGCGATCACGACCGTGACCTTCGAGGCCCAAGGCGGGAGGACACTACTGAATTTCCACGAAGTCTATCCGTCCAAGGAGGCGCTTGAGGAAGCACTACAGGGTTCGGCGGCCGCATTGCCGGAGCAGTTGGAGCAGCTCGACGAGTTGCTTTCCAGCACAGGCGAGTAGCGCGGGTCGGGGAAACTCGCCTGGAGGGAACGGGAGCGGCTCGGCACTTGGATATCCGTGGTTATCCAGGCGCTCGGGGAAGAGGAAGTAGGATTGCTTTCGTCGAGCCGCGCCGAGGCTTCGAAAACCGGAGAGTTGCCCGATGAACTCAGGCTTTGGGTTCACTTTAGAGGTTCATCGCGTTCAAGCCGCACGCAGCCCGTGCCGCAACCGCACTTACAAGGAACGCCGGCTCAAGCTATTCTGAAGAACTCGGGTTGGAGATTTTGGAGCATGGCGAAGCTTGTCTTTGGAATGAACCAATCGCTGGACGGCTACGTCGACCACCAGGAATTTGCACCTGGCCCCGCGCTCTTTCGTCACTGGATAGACCACGTGCGCGACCTGACCGGCAGTGTGTACGGTCGCCGGATGTACGAGATCATGCGCTATTGGGACGAAGATCGTCCTGAGTGGAATGCGGAGGAGCACGCGTTCGCCGCGGCGTGGCGGCGCCAACCGAAGTGGGTCGTTTCGCGCTCGCTGAAGTCGGTCGGCCCCAACACCACGCTGGTCGCGGATGACATCGAGACGGTGATCCGTGGGCTGAAGGCGCGGCTTCCGGGGGAGATTGCCGTTGCCGGACCGGGCCTGGCGCGAAGCCTGACCGACCTGGGTCTTGTTGACGAATATCGCCTCTACATCCACCCTGTCGTTCTTGGCCGCGGCACGCCATTCTTCGCCGGCCCCCGGCCGCCGCTCCGCCTTGTGGCCAATGATCCGGTTGGCGAGGACGTGATCAGGCTGACATACGTTCCTGCCTGATTCACGCAGTTCGCGCCGCGGACCGCACCGACGCGTCAGGTGCGCTTTGGGTTGAAGCTGTAATGAGCAGACGTCGAGCGCCGGTTGGCGACGTTGAATTCCTCTGGAGACAAGCTGCCGGGGCCGGGCCAAGGATCGGCCGGCATTATCCCCGTGCTTGTCACAGGGTTTCAGCGGCGCCGCGTCTGCGCGCGACACTTGCCCAAAATTTGCCAGCAAGCGCGGATTGTGGAATATGCCGGCGGCAGCGGGAAAAATCACCGCTCGCCTCATCGCATCGCATGAACGACAATCCGCCGGGACCAGACGTGAAGCTTATCGAACAGCACATCAGAGTGACGGCCGCCCTCATCGTGCGCGAAATGTCGACACGCTACGGCTCGAAGCCGGGCGGCTATCTCTGGGCCGTCTTCGATCCGGTCGCCCATGTCGCGATGATGACCTTGATCTTCCAGGCCTTCGCCCGCATGCCGGCTCTGGGCCTGAGCTTTCCGCTGTTCTTCGCAAGCGGCTACCTGCCCTTCACCTTCTACCAGCGCATGTCCTCCTTCATGGCCGGCACGATGAAGGCGAACAAGGCGCTGCTCTCCTATCCGGTCGTCTCGCCCTTCGACGCGATCGTCTCGCGTTTCATCCTGCAACTGATGACGGACGCACTCGTGTCGGTGCTCATCCTCTTCCTGATCGTCGAACTCGGCGGCGTCAGCCAGCATATGAATCTAGCCGGCATGGTCGAGGCCGCCGGTGCTGCCGCGGTCCTGGGGTTGGGCATCGGCACGGTCAATATCGTGATGTTCGCCCGCTTCTCGCTCTACGATAAGATCTTCGGCATCATCAATCGGCCCCTCTTCCTCATCTCGGGCGTCTTCTTCTTGCCAGAAAATATGCCTGGCCCGATCCGCGATTTCGTTCTCTACAATCCGCTCGCGCACATCATTATGTGGTTTCGGGGTGCTATCTATCCCGAATATCGAGCCGACGGACTCGACAGGGGCTACGTCCTCGACATCGCGCTCGCATGCGTCTTTCTTGGCCTAGCGTTGCTAATGGTTTCGGCGCGGGAGATCCGGGAGGAGCGCCCTTGATGGGCCCGGTATTGTGGTCCAGTGTTACTCATTTTGTCTTGACTTTTTGAGCGATCTGAGGCGGTACAGAGGCTGCGGTTTAACGAGTATAGGTTGTACAAGTTCATGCTTGTACCCAAAAGTGGTGAAGAAGTGCGCGACTTACTGCAACGCAACAAACTCGGACAAGCTATCCAACAGGCATATCGCCGCGTGGGAGCTAAACACGTCAATTATGTGATGAAGAGGTTGGGCTTGCCTGTAGCCAGTGCCGGCAAGCGGACTAAGTCAAAAGCGGTCGTTTCAGAAATAAAAGTTGCAGGCTTAGAAGCGTTTGACGTAGTTGGCGAAGCATGGCTCGAAGCAGGGGCTGACAAGCCTATAGCGGTGTTGTTTGGCTTCTCCCCGTGGAAGAGGGAGGTGGCGGCAAAATTCTTCGCAGATTACCGGGTCGCATTCGCGCGTAAGAATACCCCGTGGCGCATTCAGCACGCCGGGTTCAAGAAGCACCCGCCCAGCCTGATCGCTTTCTGGGGCATGCAGGGCAAAAAGGGCGCGGTCGCCTATGCCGAACGCCATTCCATTCCGATATGGAGGATCGAGGACGGGTTCCTTCGCTCGGTTGGGCTGGGAGCGGCGCACATCGATCCGCTTTCCTGCGCGATCGACAAGACTGGAATTTATTTCGACAGATCCCGTCCGTCCGACCTTGAGCGCCTGATCGAGGGCTTCGACGCCTCGAAGCAAGGAGACCTCCTGAGGCGCGCCGACAAGTGCATGAGCTTGATCCGCCACTATAACCTGACGAAGTACAATGTCAGCCAGAACGTCAAGTTGAAGGAGTTGCATCCGTCGCGAAGGCGCAGGGTATTGGTCATTGGTCAGGTGGAGTCCGATGCATCGATCAAATATGGGGCCAAGGTAAAGTATTCGAACAATGATTTGGTCCGCATCGCGCATTCGGAAAATGAGGATGCGGAGGTTATCTACAAACCCCACCGGGATGTCCTGGGGGGGCACAGGGATGCAATCTCTGATCCTAGGGAAATTGCCGATATCGCTACGATCATATCTGGCGACTATGATTTCCAAGAACTGTTGAACGCTGTCGATCATGTCTACACGCTCACGTCCTTGATGGGCTTCGAGAGCGTACTACGAGGCAAGAAGGTCAGCGTTTTTGGGGAGCCGTTCTATGCCGGATGGGGGCTCACCGACGACCGGCATAAGAGCGAGCGGCGCACGGCGAAGCGGACGCTGCAGGAAGTGTTCGCAGCCGCGTACATTCTTTATCCAGCCTATTGCGTGGGAAGTCGCGGAGCGGCTGCCGAGCTTGAGCATGCAATCCTGGCGCTGGTGCTGGAGAAGTACGGCACCCCCCGCGCACTTGCCGAGCAGATAGCCAGTCATTTCGAACATCACGCGATCGACGCCGATCTCTGCACCCGGCTCGTCGATGCGCTCCAGAAGAATCCCTATCTCCAGAACGAGACCGCGTTTTTCTCCGAGGGTCAAAGTGGTTTGCTCGACCTGCTGGCCGGACCGGACGTCGATAGCGGGAAGGTCGCGGATTACCTCGTACAGCGTGCTCTTGAAGGGGGAGACAACCGCGGCGTCTTCTGGACGCTCAGGAACATCGCTCAATCGGACGAGCCTTCGGAAGCGATCGAGCGATTGAAAGATATCGCTCCGCAGAATTTCGCATTGGAAGACGCCGCTGATCTGGTGTCATGCCTGACGCGGATCGGCAAGTTCGACGATGCCGAGCAGGTGCTGAACCGAAAAGCGGAGATTTTGTCGGAGACTGTCTCTAGCAGCGATTTCCTGCTTCTCCTCGAAGCCTGCGAGATGGTTCGGTCTGAGCAAGGGAGATTCGGACGAAAGCCGGTCGACGGCAAACCTCTGTGGCATTTCTTCGACGACAATCTTCACTGGTTGCGCCACGACCCTCAGTTTTTCGCCGTATTGTCGAAGATTTTTGATCACCTCTCACATCATCGAATGCTTGAAGAGATGCACCAGCTCTCATACGACCTCCTCGGTAGCCTCAATGCCGATGATGTCCTTGGGCTAGCCAAATTGTCTCAGGTCATCGTTGCGTCGCTTTTCAAGCCTTCAAAGCGGCCCGAGCTAATTGTTCAGCCCAAGCGGCAACTCGCTGTCGAAATCTATAGGAGCGCCGAGGCTAAAGTCACATCGTTCTATCAAAGTCGTAGCGAGAGTGTCCCGAAGACTGTCGGGATGCAGCTCTTCCAAATGGCTATGACTGTTGATGACAAACGAGGTATAGGCGCCTATAAAAGGATCACCCTTGATGATACTTCGGCTGTTGCGAAGGGAGAAATGTCGCACTACAAAAAGACGGTAAGCGATTATTTCAACATGTTAGTCAGGGCTCGCAATTATAAGGGCGCTAGATCCTTTCTCGCCAGTCAAAAAGATAAGATTCCAGAAGAGTTTTTTCTTCATCTACTTTCGAATTGTTGTACCTATGAACGGCGATACTCGTCCGCGGCTACTGTTGCTCGGTCTCTTTTGACGAAATACAAGAAGAACAGTTACCGGCGAAAGCTCGCTACCATCTATGCGAACAGTGGGGAGTTGGATAAGGCTTCAGCCTGGCTGAACCACGCCGCTGCAGCTGCAGCTGCTGCGGGGGATGGCCCTGCAAGGAGGGAGTCGGCGGCAATCCGGGAAGAGCTTGCTCGTGTGGATTTTCTGTCTCAAGCATCCAAAATTTTGGATGCTGTAGCTCAGCCTAAGCTGCCGAGAGGAGTGGTCTTTCTCGGGTCATTTGGCTGCCTGAACACAATATCCATGGTGGTTCCCGTTCTTCTGGAGCTCAAGCGTCAGGGGTACGCTGTAGTTCAGCTGGATGAAGGGATGCTCAGGAATGAGCCGACAGGCATCGCATGGATCGACAAGCACGCCGGAATGATCGATAGGGTTATTCACACGGATCGCAGTTTATTCGGAAGCCTTACCAACGAGTGGACAATTAATTGGGCCGGACGTGAGGTAATTGCGGATGGTATCAATTACTATCAAGCTATATTCGAAATAATGACGCAGAAATTTCGTGCGTTCAACTTCAACATAAATGATCCGTGGATTTTCCGATGGTTCCGTTACTATTTGGTGCGGTGCGACAAGGCCCTGACAGCTTGCAAATCGATCGAGAGAGAAGTGATGAAGCGCGGCATGCCGGTGCGGTTCATAAATGCTGGATCGCATTCCGCTCCGTTTTCCGTATATCGGTCTTTCGCCCTCGAGAAGGCGTCGAAGTATGACGTCGGTTTCATTCACATGGGACCGGCCTACGAGAACTATTACAGCAATCTCAAGAGCAAGGTTGCGACAACGGTTAGCCTTGACAACCTGACGAAGCATCCTCTGTACCGGCTTCCCTTCCTGGCACGGCCCGATCGCTTCGAGGAATGGTTGAAGCGGGACGGGCTTTACGAGCGGTACAAGGAAGACATCGATCGAGTCCTCAACCACAACCGCGTCGGTCGGCTCGAAGGCAACACGTCTCACACCCAGTACGAGGAGACATTGATCCGGGCAAAGCAGGCGGGCCGCAAGGTCATCGGCGTCTACGGCAAGATCCTTTGCGACATGGCTGTTCCGTTCGATGGTGGGCCAGGGCACGAGAACATTGCCGATTGGCTTCGTCATACGGTGGCAACTGCCGGATCGACGTCAAACCTGATTGTCCTGAAGCCGCACCCTCACGAGCTGCGACCCGAGATCGCGCGCGACTTGAATGAATACTGGCTGGATCTCATCGGGGACATGGACATTCCCGAAAATGTCCTGATCCTTCCGCACACCGGCTTTAACAACCAGGATCTCATCAAATATCTCGACTTGGCGGTCTTGTGGAATGGCACCTCTTCACTGGAGCTATGCGCGCAGGGTGTTCCCGTGGTCATGGCCAGCCACTTCGGCAAGCATGATTACCCGATCGAGCTGATCTATCCGGAGTCGAGAAGCGACTACGAAAGGATCATTTGCGCGGATGAATGGGAGCGGCCCGACCGACAGAAGATGGAGCGCGCAGCGCTGCTGCTGAAGTACATGGGGACGGAAGAAGTCTGTGTGCCTTTCACTTATTCCCATCGTCCCGTCACAAACGACCCGGTCGGGGTACCGTTCTGGCACATGGATGAGGTCGAAAAGTTCCTGAGGGACGGCGATCCGCATATCAGCCGACTGGCTGACAAGTTCTTCGCCTAAGTTCTGCCAGGAGAGTCTATCTGCGGAAAATCCCGTGCGGTGACCACCCTAGTTTCCGAGGCGGCATTGCATCTTTTTTGACCTGTTTGCTTGTCACAAGTGGACACTCTTAGTAACTAGGGCCCCGAGATTCCGCCAGGGTTCTTTGAACGCCGTGGGATAGATGAAATATCCAAGCCAGTGGCCAGCCGAATGAAGCTCAGACCACAGATGACAGAAATCAGTTTGATCGTCAGAGCCGCTGACTCTAGTCAGAGGTGCTCGACGGTGAACTCGAGTGGCTTTTCGGCAGGTTCACTATTGTCGTACTAAAACGTGAGAAGCTGTTAGGTGCTTGCGAGATGTAATTCTTGTGTCTTGAAGGTCTCCTAATAAATTCTTCGTGAAATCATAAAAGGAGATGGAAATGATTTCTGGCAGCACCATACTTGTTACGGGCGGCACAGGGTCGTTTGGAAATGCGTTCGTCCCAATGACGCTCGCCAAGTATAACCCTGCAAAGATCATCATATACTCTCGAGACGAGATGAAGCAGTGGGAAATGGCGAAGAAATACGGAGGCGATCCGCGCGTCCGCTTCTTCATAGGTGATGTTCGGGACCGTGAGCGCCTGTACCGAGCCTTGGACGGAGTGGACTATGTCGTTCATGCGGCTGCGACCAAGATTGTGCCAACTGCCGAATATAATCCATTTGAGTGCGTGAAGACGAACATCAATGGCGCGATGAACCTCATCGATGCCTGCATCGACAAGAACGTGAAACGGGTAGTTGCCCTGTCCACTGACAAGGCGAGCAGTCCAATCAATCTCTATGGAGCGACGAAGCTGGCCTCAGATAAGCTGTTTGTTGCCGGAAACTCCTATGCTGGCGGACATAATACTCGGTTCGCCGTCGTCCGATACGGCAACGTTATGGGATCTCGCGGATCGGTAATCCCGTTCTTCCTGTCGATCAAAGATAAGGGCGTCTTGCCAATCACAGACGAGCGCATGACACGCTTCATGATCTCGCTCGAGCAGGGTGTTGAGCTTGTGTGGCATGCCTTTGATGACATGGAGGGAGGGGAGATATACGTCAAAAAGATCCCCTCGATGAAGGTTACGGACCTCGCTCGTACGATTTCCCCGGAAGCGAAGCTCGAACTCGTTGGGATCAGGCCCGGCGAAAAGCTTCACGAACAAATGATTGGTGAAGAGGATGCCTTCCATACCTACGAGTATGAAGAGCATTTCAAGATACTTCCCGCAATCCACAACTGGACATCATCGGAAGCGCGCATCAAGGATGGCAAGAAGGTTCCTCCCGGGTTCAGCTATACGAGCGATAACAATTCCGCATGGATGACGTCGGAAGAGTTGCAGTCCTGGATAGCCGCAAATGCCGAAAAGATTGGGAGCGTCTAAGCAATGATCCCCTACGGCCGCCAGGACATTACGCAGGCAGATATCGATGCGGTTGCAGAAGTGCTCCGCTCCGATTTTCTCACGCAAGGGCCAATGGTGCCTCGCTTCGAGGAGGCTCTTGTAGAGTACACCGGCGCTAAATTTGCCTTGGCGGCAAACAGTGCAACGTCGGCGCTTCACATCGCCTGTCTTGCGATGGGTTTAGGCGCCGGCGACTGGTTGTGGACAACCCCTCTTACCTTTGTCGCATCTGCCAACTGCGCACTTTATTGCGGAGCGAGGGTAGACTTCGTGGACGTGGATCCGCGCACCTATAATCTCTCCCCGGCGGAACTGGAACGCAAGCTGTTGACGGCGGCAGAAGATGGCGTGCTTCCGAAGATCGTCGTTCTCGTACACCTCACTGGTCAACCTTGCGCCATGGCGGAGTTCCATGATCTCGCAAAGCGATATGGATTCCGGATCATCGAGGATGCGTCTCACGCTATTGGCGGCAAATATCAGGGTGAACCGATCGGCAACTGCCGTTACAGCGATGTCACCGTTTTCAGCTTTCATCCGGTGAAGATCGTAACGACGGCAGAGGGGGGCGCTGCGCTGACGAATAACAAAGAGCTTGCGGATAAGATGGCACTGTTTCGTAGTCACGGGATCACACGAGATCCAGCGGTCATGACGCGCGAACCGGACGGCCCTTGGTACTACCAGCAGGTGGACCTTGGATACAACTACCGCATGACCGACATCCAAGCCGCCTTGGGGCTAAGCCAGATGGCTCGGCTCGACGAATATGTCGCCAGGCGCCACGTACTGGCAAGGCGGTACGACGAGATGTTGGCGGATCTCCCGCTGGTCACTCCCTGGCAGCACCCCGACAGCTATTCAGGATTGCATCTCTACGTCATCCGCCTCGAACTCGCCAAGATGTCAAAATCTCGCCGCGCAGTTTTCGAGGGACTACGCGCGCGGGGTATCGGAGTGAACCTGCACTATATTCCGGTTCACACGCAGCCTTACTATTCGCGAATGGGGTTCCGCGATGGCGACTTTCCTGAAGCCGAGCGTTATTATCAGGAGGCGATCACCTTGCCGATATACCCGACAATGACTGAAACACAGCAGGACGAGGTCATAGCTGCCCTGACGGTGGAACTAACGAGATGAACTTGGCTGTCATTCCGGCCCGAGGAGGAAGCAAACGAATACCTCGTAAGAACATCCAACAGTTCGCTGGAAAGCCGATGATCGCCTGGTCGATCGATGCGGCAATCGGGAGCGGTTGCTTTGATCGCCTCGTCGTGTCCACAGATGACCAGGAAATCGCCGAGATTGCGCGGCAATCAGGGGCTGACGTTCCATTCCTCCGGCCCGCCGAATTGTCTGATGACTACGCAACGACGGGTGATGTGATTCGCCATGCGATCCGTTGGTTGGCCGAAAATGGCGCGATGCCGGAAAGAGTATGCTGCATTTATGCAACTGCGCCCTTTCTGCGCGCGGGCGATATAGCTCGGGGACTTGGTCTGCTTGAGGAACGCGGAGCGGATTTTGTGTTCTCGGCGACCAGTTACGCTTTTCCGGTACAGCGCGCCATCAGGCTCACGCCCGAGGGGCGCGTTGAAATGCTCATGCCCCAGCAATTCAGCACTCGTTCGCAGGATCTCGATGAGGTTTATCATGATGCTGGGCAGTTTTACTGGGGGCGATCGGAAGCCTGGCTTTTGGGCAAGCCAGTATTCTCCTCCATCGCGACCGCTTTGATCCTGCCCCGTTATCGCGTGCAGGACATCGACACGCCGGACGACTGGTTGCGAGCAGAACTGATGTTTAAGGCATTGCATGAATCTGATGTCACCTCCCCACAGGCATAGGATCCTTTTTCGCACCGATGCGTCGATTGACATCGGGACCGGCCACGTCATGCGTTGCCTTACGCTCGCAGACATGCTGGCTGAGGCCGGGTGTGAATGCCATTTTGTTTGTCGTGTTCATCAAGGCAATTTGATTGATCTCATTCGGCAGAGGGGCTATGCGGTCACGGAACTTCCGCAGGAGGCGGAGGCGACCACAGAAGGCGACCGAGATCTCACGCATGCCCATTGGCTCGGCGTCGATTGGCCGATGGATGCGAGACAGACTATCGCAGCTATAGATGACGCTCCGGTGGATTGCCTCATCGTCGATCATTATGCGCTCGATATTCGCTGGGAGAGGTTTGTACGTTCGTCTTGCAGATATCTCATGGTCCTCGACGACCTAGCAGATCGTGAGCATGAGTGTGATCTCCTGCTGGATCAGAGCCTCGGCCGAGTTGCGACCGATTATCAAACACTTGTACCGTCGCACTGCCAGATACTCGTAGGCCCACAATTCGCACTCCTCCGCCCCCAGTTTGCGGGCAGGCGTGCCTATAGCCTCGCTCGGCGCCAGGAAGCCGCTCCGCGTCGGCTGATGGTGACTCTTGGGGGAGTGGACAAGGAAAATGTTACCGAACGGGTTCTAAACGCCCTCGAACGATGTGCACTACCGAACGACACTGAAATAACCGTTGTGATGGGACAGCACGCTCCTTGGGCCGACGCGGTTCGTGAAAAAGCTGCTCAACTGCCGTGGAAGACACGCGTAATGTCGAATGTAGACGACATGGCGAGCTTGATGTCAGAAGCCGATCTCGCCATTGGTGCAGCGGGCAGCACATCATGGGAGCGGTGTGCTGTTGGTCTACCAACGATCTTAATGGTTCTCGCCGAAAATCAACGCGAAGTAGCGCAAAAACTGGCTGTCGAGGGTGCGGCGAGGATAATAGAACTCGGAACTGATTTCGATTCGGCATTCGTTGGCGTTGTTGAAAGCATTATGCGGAACAAAACGGCGCTTGGAACTATGTCGGAGCGAGCGGCGACCATATGCAATGGGGAGGGAGGGTCATTGGTGGCGCGGCAGATCGCCGATCGTCTTCATTTTCGTGTCTAGTGCGAGGTTCATGTAATGTCGAACAGTATATATGGCCGTCTTCGTGCGGCCACTAATGATGATCTCCCCATGATGAGAAACTGGCGCAATATTCCGTCAGTACGTGACAAAATGTACACATGCCATGAGATTTCGGAGGAAGAGCACCAGCGTTGGTGGGCGAGAATTAAGTCTGCGGACAACCAAAGATACTTCATCTACGAATATCAAAACGTGCCGATGGGCGTGGTTTCGTTCAATAACATAGATGAGGGAAACGAGAACGCAAGTTGGGCGTTTTATGCATCTCCGGATGCCGAGCGGGGTACCGGTTCACGAATGGAATTTCTCGCGTTGGACTACGCCTTTTTTGAGCTAAAGCTGCATAAGCTTTCCTGTGAAGTTCTGGACTTCAACACGACTGTCATCAGGCTTCATAAGAAATTTGGCTTCGTGGAAGAGGGCATCCTTCGCCAGCAGTATCAGCGCGACGGGACATTCTACGACATCCATAGACTTGGCGTCTTAGCGAGCGAGTGGATAGATAAGCGCAACGACATGCTTGCTAGCATCCCGATATCTAGAGGAGAGTAAATTGGGCAGAAATCTCACCATTGCGGGAAGGCAGATTGGGCCAGATTCCCCCCCGTACGTCATTGCCGAAATGTCCGCCAACCATAATGGTCGGATCGCGACCGCGTTGTCGCTGATCGATGAAGCGAAGCGTGCGGGCGCAAACGCCGTAAAGCTTCAGACATATCGGCCGGACACGATAACTTTGGACAGTGATGCGCAAGACTTTCGCATTGAGGGTGGCCTTTGGGGCGGAAAGACTCTCTACCAACTATACAGTGAGGCTTATATGCCATGGGAATGGCACGCGCCCCTGTTCGACCACGCCCGCAAGGTTGGTATCACGATTTTCAGTTCTCCCTTCGATGCCACCGCGATCGATCTCCTGGAGGATCTGAATGCTCCAGCTTACAAGATCGCTTCTTTCGAGGCAGTGGACCTTCCGCTGATCCGTTATGCTGCTGGCACCGGCAAGCCAATGATTATTTCAACTGGTATGGCAGACGATGAGGAAATTGCGGAAGCGATCGAGGCTGCACGCGAGGGTGGATGTAAGGACCTGGCTATACTTCACTGCGTGAGCGGCTACCCTGCGCCAGCCAGCGACTATAATCTGCGGACGATCCCGGACATGATAGAACGCTTCGGATTGGCAACCGGCCTTTCAGATCACACGCTTGACAATACAACGGCCATTGCCAGCGTTGCCCTGGGTGGCTCGTTGATCGAGAAGCACTTTACCCTCGACAGAAGCGGGGGCGGGCCCGATGATAGCTTTTCCCTTGAGCCCCACGAGTTTGCAGCGCTTTGCCGCGATGCAAAGACCGCTTGGGAAGCGCTTGGCAATGTCGATTACGGCCACAAATCGAGCGAGACAGGAAACGTGAAATTCCGGCGTTCGCTCTACTTCGTTAAGTCTCTTAAGGCTGGTGACATCGTAACGGCGGATTCCGTTAGAAGTGTAAGGCCTGGCTTCGGACTGGCACCAAAGTACCTCGATCAGATTCTAGGCAAGGCGTTGCGAAAAGACGTGGAAGTCAATACACCAGTGACAAAGGATTCCGTTACCCTATAGGTCTTGTGACACGCCGGACCTCGGTTGAAATACCCGCAAAGGCAGCCTGGGACGCACAGCTCCCAATGTTCTCACGTTGCTGAAATTGCCGCTTCGGGGTATGGGCGGCGTGTATTGTGGTTGCCATTGGGCGTCGGTAAAGCGGGCGAAAGCTAATTTTTGGGCTAGATCGGCCTAATACCGACACCAGAGACACTCAGTGAAGGCGAAGGCAGGCGTGAAGCAGAATACCGAGCGGCGACGACAAGAGAGTGTGGATCAGCAGGATATCGAAGCCGTCCAACACTTGGATCTTACGAATTCCGAGCGCAGAGCACTCCTCTCGCTCATGCGTCGGGGCGTTCCGCACTTCAACATGTGGTCTGAAGACATCCAAGGGCTGTTTAGGAAGAGCGTTGTATTTCCTATTGACGACAATCACGAAGTCTACGCCGTGCGTCGAGATATTTGGGCGGCAAGGGAGCAATACGCGCATGCACACAAAGACTAGAGACTCCCTTTGAAGAAGTGAGGTCTGGTGCGCTCGCAAAGGTTGTCAGGGTCGAAAACGCCGTCCGATATCTATAGCTCTCGGGAGCGCTAGGCCCGATCGCGGATATTGTAATAGCTCATCACGCCGATCCCCCAGGCAAAGAGCAGCCCGAGAAGGACGAGGAGCGAGTTCAGCAATCGGGCCGGGTATTGAGCCAGCTCAGAAAGAGTTGGCTCAATGAAAAGCGCCAGATAACGCTGGCGATTATTCGCCTCGATGCGTGCCCTTTCAAGGGAGCCGAGGGCAGCCGTATAGGCGCGTTCTGCAAATTCGCGTTCGGTTTCCAACTCCTCGAACTCGGCGATGCGCCCGGCGACATCCGGTACAGTGGGGTCATCTGCGGCGGCCTTCTCGCCGGTCCCAAGCCGCTGACGCTCTATCGCGAGTTGCTGTTCCAAACTTTCGATGCGCGTCTTCAGAACACGAATCCGGGGTGTATCCTCGCTCATCTGGCTCTTAGCTGCGGCGAGGTCGGCATTGACCTTTGTCAGTTCCGCCTCGAGACCGCCGATCAGTTGCACGGCAAGCTTTGCCCCTTCTTCCGGGCTGATTTCCTGCGATTTGTCGCGGTAAACGCGGAGCGCCGCGCGTGCCTTTGAGAGCCGGGCTTCACCCGCCAGCACCTCGTCCTGCGCAGCTCGCAGCACGTCGTTGCGCGCCGAAAGCGACAGGCTGTTCACGAGGTTGTCGCTCCGATCAACGATGAATTGCGCGATCTCCCGCGCCTGCTTCGGCTCGAAAGCCTTGACGTCCACCTGCATGATGCCGGAGGCGTGGTCGAAATTGACGTTCACCATGTCCCGCCAATAGGCGAGCTTGTCCTCGATCGACAGGCCGGAGCCGATGCCGTAGAAATAATCGAGCCCGCGGGTGGCGTAGACATCCTCCAGCTTGAACTTGCGGTCCACATCCACGGTCATGCGCTCGCTGAGGATGTAATCCATGAGGATATAGCTGTCCGAGACCGTGCTGCTTCCGGAAGCCTGAGTGAACATGCCGAGGATATCGGTCGCTCCTCCGCCCTCGATGCTGCGCACGGCGAAGGAGGTCGTGCTGTGATACTGGTCCGCGGCGATGAAGGCCATATAAAGAGAGGCAAGCGTCGCCGGCAGGGCAACGAGCCCAAGGAAGGAGGCGCCGACGATGGCGTGGCGCCAGCGAAGTTTCTTCAACCAGAATTTCTTGCCAGCCTTCTTGGCGGGGTCCAGTTTGTTGCGTCCTGGGAGCGGAATGACGGGCGCACTCTCCTTGCCGAGGAGCCCCTCCAACACGGTGATGCCCTTGCCCTTGCCTTTGGCGGCTGGTGTGGGGGCGGCTGGTTTATCGGCGGGCTGCGCGGGGTCCGGCTTGTTTGCTGCCGCGTCTTTACTAGCCGCCATTCAATTTCCCTTCATATTCTCGTCGTGCGCGCGCAGCGCGTCCTCGACATCGTCATAATAAGTCAGCTTGCCTTTTTCCAGTACCACGCCGCAATCGCAATAGGTGCGGATCGTAGAGGTGCTATGAGAGACCATAATCAAATCGGATTCTTGAAGCTTGGTCTCGAACACAGTCTGACACTTTTTCTTAAAGTTTGCGTCACCAACCGCGGTGACTTCGTCGACAAGATAATAGTCGAAATTGACGCCCATGCTCAAGCCGAAGGCAAGTCGCGCCTTCATGCCGGAGGAATAGGTGCCGACCGGCGCCTTGAAGAAGGGGCCGAGCTCGGCAAAGTCCTCAACATAGGCGATCAACTCCTCCGTATCGACTCCATAGATGCGGGCCACGAAACGCACATTCTGCTCGCCGGTCATTGTCCCCTGGAAGCTGCCGGAAAAGCCGAGCGGCCAGGAGATCTGGCCGCGGCGGATGATTCGGCCCTTGTCGAGTTTGAGCGCGCCGGCGATCAGCCGAAGCAGTGTCGACTTGCCGGCGCCGTTGCGGCCGAGCAGCCCGACGCTTTTTCCCCGGTTGAGGGTAAGCGAGGCGTCCTCGATGATCGGCTTCTTGATGCCCTTGGTGCGGGCATATTTTGTCGCCTGCTCGAACCGGATCATTCGTTTCTCAGCGTTTTTCGGGAGAGGGTGAAGACCAGCATTCCGGCAAACAATGTCAGAAATGCGATTCCATAAAGATAAGTCATGTCAAGGCCTATGGCCCGGTATTCGGGGTAGAAGCCTTTTCGAAACCCCATGATGACGTGGACGAGCGGATTGATAAGCACGAGATCACGATAGGGCGCGGGGATTGAATCCGGCAGGAAGAACACGCCGGAAATCAGGAAGAGCGGCCGATTGACGATGCTGAAGACCTGCTCATAGAGGGGGTATTTGAGAAACAGCACGGCATTGATCATCGCCACGCCGAGGCCGAAAAGGCAGGCCATGGCGATTGCCTCCAAGATTGCCGGCCAGTGTAGATTCGTGTCAACGCGCATGGTCGCGACGATGGTTCCGAGGACGATGACGGCGACCAGCGTCGTCGTGCAGACCTGAAGGATAAAGCGCGCCACGATCGTATCGATCGGAGCGACATTGGGGTAGCTGAGCAGCGCCTTGTTGGCTCGGACCGCGCTGTTCAAGTAGCTCGTCATCGCCTGGTAAAACTGAAAAGCAATATAGCCGGTGGCGAAGAACAGCACGAAGCTGGTGCCGAGCGCCGGCGCCCGGGCGATCGCCCGAAAGATGAAGGTCATCAGCAGGATATGGGCCGCCGGGTCGAGCAGCGCCCAGACATAGCCGCCGGGCTTCGAGCCGAAGCGCGTCGCCATCTCCCGCACGAGGAGTGCACCGACGACGCGGATATGGGTGGAGAGATAGCTCACGGCTTCACCCGAACGGATAGAGAATGCGGCCGATCAGCCGCAGCCGCCGGTCGGAGAGGCTGCGGAAGAAGCGGATGGGGTCGGCCTGGAAATCTTCGGCGTCGCGGTCGTTGCCGGCATGGCGGATCGCCGGCGCCATGATCGCGGTGAGCAGATGGCGCCAGCCGAGCACGCCGTAGGGGCCCCACGGCCGCCAGGCCGGGCGGGAAGGGTGTCTGAGATCGGGTTCGTCGAGTTGCCGCTTGATCGCGGCGACGGTCGCTTCGAATGATGTCTCATCTCCGGTGACGGGATCGAAGTAGCGAGGATAGAGGAGATAGGCGCCGGCGAAAAGCGCCTCCAGCGAAAGCCTCCTGCCGCGGCGCGGATTGGACTGCCTGTCGTCCGTCAGCCCCCAGCCGGCATAGAAGGGCGAGCCGGCCGTCGTCACTTTGATGCCGCGCATGAGTGCCTCGAAGCCGGCCAACGAGGTGATCGTATAGACATGATCGACCGTGCGCAGCGCCTCGGCCAGCGGCAAGCTCTCGGTGACCACGTCGCAGAGATGCGCGACTTCGGCGGGGTCGGAGCGGGCCGGACGAACCCGGCTCAACACGTCCGGGTGCGGCTTATAGAGGACCTGAGCCTCCGGCTGCTCCGACGCGGCAAGACGCACGAGATCGTTGTTGGTCATCGGGCTTGGGCAGCCGTAGCGGATCGAAGCATCGTCCTCAACCTGGCCGACGACCAGCACGCGCTTGCGCGTCTTTGGTCCATAAATCTCTTCCGCCGTCCGCTGCAGCCCGCCATTGTATTTGCTGATGCCGCTCTCCAGGAGCAGCGCGGCGCCGGCGCGCGCCCGCTCCATCAGCGCCGCATCCGCCTCGAAGTCATAGGTTGAGAGCAGCACTTCGAGATCGGACGGCCGGTCGCAATCGAAATAGGGCGTCCTGCTGTCGAGCGCTAGCGACAGGGGAGGCGTACGGCTGGCGCTGGGCCGCACTGACCTAAGGAAGCCGTCCTCTACGAAGCAAACAGGGATGTTCTGCTTTGTCGCGATTTCGGCCAGCGCCGGTGGCAAGGCGGCGCCCCAGACGAAGAACTCGCATGGCGCCTCGAGGAGAATGCCAGGCTTCCAAGTCCTGTCGAAATCGGAGTCACTCAGGTTTTTTGGCAGAAAGTGAAATCGCCGGTCGGGAAACGAGCGCTCCAGAAAGGGCCTCTTCCATTCGGTCACATGGACGGCAAAAGTCGCCAGCCGCTTCACAGAAGCGCCACCAGAAATTTCAGGGGCAGCTTTTCTGCTCACCACTCTCCACCGAGATCAAGTCGCGTCGCCCTGCACATAAAGCTCTCCTTCCTGGTTCGCAACACTATCCTGCCGAATTTGCGAGACAGGTAGCGGAGGCGTGTTCGCATCGCCGAGGGCCGGCAATGGCGCGGCCTGCCGCCGCATCCCAATGGGCAGGTCCGCTCGCGCCATCGGCAACCGACAACCGACCGTATAATCCCTGTCACCCCGGTAACAACTTCTGCATGCGGACTTTGAAAAATTAGGCCAACGTGATTTAAGGTGCGGAGCAACAAGCTGAACGAACACAATCGTTCTCGGCGCGTCCGTGCCGGGACCTCAACAAAAGGCCGCCCTTGCGGCCGGACCATGCCGACCTGGAGAAATTCGCCGGTGCCTGAACCTTTGACAGTATCGAGCGGCAGGAATGTCGATCCCGCCTCCGCCCTGCGAGAGTGCCGATCCGCCTTTGTCGGCGTCGGCATTGCCAGTGCGCTCGTCAATATCCTCTATCTCACCGGCTCGTTCTTCATGCTCGAGGTCTATGACCGGGTTCTGCCCAGTCGCAGCATTCCCTCGCTGATTGCGCTCTGTCTGCTCGCCCTCTTGCTCTATGCCTTCCAGGGCGCCTTCGAGCTGATCCGCGGGCGGATGCTGGTGCGCATCGCCGGCGCGCTCGACGAGAGCTTGAGCGGCCGCATCTATCGGGCGGTGGTGAAGGCACCCTTGAAGCTGAAGATGCAGGGAGACGGGCTGCAGGCGCTGCGCGACTTCGATCAGGTTCGCTCGTTCCTCTCGGGCGCCGGGCCGGCGGCGCTGTTCGATCTTCCCTGGCTGCCCTTCTATGTCGCCATCTGCTTCCTGTTCCATCCGGTCATCGGCTTCGTGGCGATCGGCGGCGGGCTGATCCTGACGCTTCTCACCTATCTCACCAATCGCGGCACGCAAGCGCCTGCCAGGAAGGCATCCGAGGCGGGCGGCCTTCGCAGCGCCTTTGCCCAGGCCTCGCAGCGCAATGCCGAGGTCGTCCAGGCGATGGGCATGACCGGCCGGCTTGCCGAGCTCTGGGAACGCCGCAACGCCGAATACCGGGAGGAAAACCGCCGCACATCCGATATCGGCAACGGCTATGGGGCGCTCTCCAAGGTCTTCCGCATGGCGCTGCAGTCGGGCGTGCTGGCTGCGGGCGCCGTGCTGGTGATCGAGGGCCAGGCTTCGCCCGGCATCATCATCGCCGGCTCGATCCTCACCGCCCGGGCGCTCGCCCCGGTCGAGCTCGCCATCGGCAACTGGCGCGGCCTCGTTCAGGCGCGGCAGAGCTGGCAGCGCCTGAAGGACCTGTTGAAGGCCTTGCCGGAGGCCGAAACCCCGCTGGCGCTGCCGAAGCCGCACGAGCGTCTGAGTGTCGAGGCGCTGGCGAGCGGGCCGCCGGCGGCGCAGCGGCTGATCTTCACCGATATCAATTTCACCGTGCGGGCCGGCAGCGCTCTCGGCGTCATCGGCCCGAGCGGATCGGGAAAGTCGTCCTTGGCGCGCGCCCTTATCGGCGTCTGGCCGGCCTATCGCGGCTCGGTGCGGCTGGATGGGGCGGCCCTCGACCAATGGGACGGCGACGCGCTCGGACGGCATATCGGCTACCTGCCGCAGGACGTGGAGCTTTTCGCCGGAACCGTGGCGCAGAACATCTGCCGCTTCGCCGCGGATGCGACCTCCGAGGCGATCGTCGCGGCTGCCAAGGCGGCGCGCGTCCATGAGCTGATCCTTCGCCTTCCGAACGGCTTCGACACCGAGATCGGCGAGAGCGGCACGGCGCTCTCGGCCGGCCAGCGCCAGCGCATCGCGCTCGCCCGGGCGCTCTATGGCGATCCCTTCCTGGTGGTCCTCGACGAGCCGAATTCGAACCTAGATGCGGATGGCGAGCAGGCGCTGAGCGAGGCGATCATGAATGTGCGGCGGCGCGGCGGCATCGTCGTGGTGATTGCCCACCGCCCGAGCGCGCTTGCGAGCACCGACCTCGTACTGATGATGAACGAGGGGCGGCAGCAGGCATTCGGCCCGAAGGAGGAAGTGCTCGGCAAAGTGTTGAGGGGGCAGCAGACGGAACGCCCGTCCCCGCTGAAGATCGTCGCGGAAGGCCAGGAGGCAAAGCAATGAGCGGAAGCACGCAACGGGCGCCCAATGCGCGCCGCTCGCTTTCTCGCCACATGATCGGGGTCTCGGTCCTCGCGCTTGCCCTCGTCGCCGGCGTCGGCGGCTGGGCGGCGACGACGGAGCTGTCGAGCGCGATCGTCGCCGGCGGCGTCGTGGTCGTGGACGACAATGTCAAGAAGGTCCAGCATCTGACCGGTGGCATCGTCGGCGAACTCAAGGTCAAGGAGGGCGACCGCGTCGAGGCCGGCCAGGTGCTGATCCGGCTCGACGGCACCACGGTGCGTGCGAACCTTGCGATCGTCGAAAGCACGCTGGCGCAGCTTTACGCGCGCCGCGCCCGGCTGCTGGCCGAGCGGATCGGCGCCGAGTCGTTCGAGATCGACAAGGACCTCGCGAACTTCGTCTCCAGCGCGGCGGCGGCAAAACTCGTCGATGGCGAGCAGAAGCTCTTCGCCAGCCGCCGCACGGCGCTGCTCGGCATGAAGGGGCAGCTGCAGTCGCGCAAGGCGCAGCTGGCCGACGAGATCGACGGCCTGACCGTGCAGCTGAAGGCGATCGAGGACGCCTTGACGCTGATCGCGGAGGAACTGACCGGCGTCGATTCGCTCTATGGCCGGGGCCTGGTGCCGATGCAACGGGTGACGACGCTGAAACGCCAGCGGGCGGAGCTCGAGGGCGACCGCGGCCGGTATATCGCCTCGCGTGCCCAGGCACGCGGCAAATCCAGCGAGATCGACCTGCAGGTCCTGCAACTGGACGAGGACCGGCGCACGGAAATCTCCAAGGAGCTGACCGATGTCGAGGCGAAGATCGCCGAATATGAGGAGCGGCGCACGGCCGCGACGGACCAGTTGCGGCGGCTCGACATCACCGCGCCGCTGCCGGGCCGCGTCTATCAGCTGGCCGTCCATACGGTGAACGGCGTCGTCAATCCCGGCGAGACGCTGATGCTCGTGGTACCGGAGGCCGACGAACTCACCGTCGAGGCGCGGGTGGCGACCCACGACATCGACCAGATCCGTGTCGGCCAGCCGGTCGAGATCCGCTTCAGCGCCTTCAACCAGCGCACGACGCCGGAGGTCGAGGCCGAGGTGGTGACCGTCGCCCCGGATATGGTCAGCGACGAGAGGACCGGCGCCACCTACTATCCGCTGCGCATTCGCCCGAAGCCGGAGAGCCTTGCCAAGCTCAAGGGCCTCTCCCTCTATCCCGGCATGCCGGCCGAGGTGTTCATCAAGATCGCCGATCGCACGGTGATTTCCTATCTGGCGAAGCCGCTCACCGACCAGATGAGGCACGCATTCCGCGAGGATTGAGACGGTTAGGAGAAACGCGCCGGCGGGCCCGAGCATGCGCGCATCGCCGGCTCGTCACCGTGAGAGGGCGGCGTCGGGGCGCGGGTGCGTGCGAAATCCCTCAATTTTTGCTGGTTAAGTGTTCGCGGGGCATTTTCGTGATTGGACTTCGCGGCCGGTTGGAGTCACGTTTATTAGGCGTATGAGGTGGAATGGGGGACCAACTAAGTCTGATTAGGAGGTCACAATGAAGCACCATGCAATCGAAGACCTGCAAAGTGTCGCCGAGGTCAAACAGGACCTTCCGCGCCGGACCCTGTCGCGTAGCGAGCGTCTGGAGCGCTGGGCGGAACTCCTGGAACGCAGCCCGCACAGACGGCTTTCGACGTTGCACGAGACCGAGTATCAGCCGGCGCATGTACGCGCCACGATGCGCGGCGACGGCACGCCGATCTCCGTTGCATTCGAGGACCCGGTCCTGCGGACCGCCGGCCTGGACAATGACAGCTACGGCGAGGCGAAGCGGTTCTTCGAATTGAGTGACGAGCAATTGCACAAGGTCATCTGCTATTGCCATTTCGGCGCCACGGTCAGTGCGTCGACGGCGGCACGTCACATTCGCGCGATGCTTGTCGAAAACCAGCCAGGCCTGTTTGCCCGCTTGCGCCAGATTTTCTTCGGCTAAGGCAGGCGACGTTTGCCACGACGGCTTTGAATGGCGGCCGACGACGCCGGCCGGAGAGGGTGTGTTGTGTTGCGGCTTGTCCGCTGCAACGTCGCCTGGTGAACGTCTCAAAGGTACTGGCGATCCAAAGCGGGGGAGGCACTTCGCCGCTACGCCGCCTCTTGCATCTTCGAGCAAGGGACGCGGGAGCGGCGGAGTGTGCGCGACCCGGCCGCAAACTCCACTTTCACCCGCGCCCGTTCGCGGGCCGCTGGCCTGTACAGCCGCGTTGCCACATTGCCCGCATCAAGAATCGTGTCAAAAATCGGCGACCTTGCCCCAGGCCGAGCCGTTCAGCCGGTCGGGTCGATAAGGTTTCGGGTCGACGATCGGCGGCTCACCCGTGACGATATCCGCGACAAGGTGGCCCGCGCCGGGTCCGATGCCGAAGCCGTGGCCGCTGAAGCCGGCGGCGAGCACCAGGCCGGGGAGCGAGCCGATCTCGCCGATTGCCGGGACCCCGTCCGGGGTGCTGTCGATATAGCCGGCCCAGGCGGCGCTGACCGGCCGCTTCTCGAGCGCCGGCAGGAGCGCCCGGGCCCGCTTCAAAGTCAACCGGATCTGCGCCTGATTCGGGCGAGGATCGAGGATGCGGTTGAACTCCATCGGCGTCGGCCGGTCGAGCCGCCAGCGCGACAGCGTCTCATGACCGGATTTCCAGCCTTCGATGCCGCCGGGCGCGAGGCTGCGCCAGCGTCGCGCGAACATCGGTACGAAATGCCGGGCAAAGCGCATCTGCTGCGGGGTCGGATCGACCCGGGCGCGGCCGCTGATCGCCAGCGTATAGCCGCCGTCGCTACGGCGCGTCGCCGAGACTGCGGCGGTGTGCAGCGCTGGCGGCAGGTCCTCGGCACCGGGCGCCACGGACAGGATCGAGGCGCGGATCGAGGCCTGCGGAAAGCGAATGCCGAGCTGCCGGCAGAAGGAGGAGGCCCAGGCGCCGCCGGAAAGCACGGCGATTGGGGTGCGGATCGTGCCGGCTTCGGTGACGACGCCGCTGACCCGTCCGCCCTCGAGCTCGATGCCGCGGGCCGCGCACATCTGGTGCACGGTTCCGCCGAGCTTCATGACCGCGCGGGCGACAACCGGCGCGGCGCGCGAGGGATCGGCGGTGCCGTCGCTCGGCGAAAAGACGCCTCCCTTCCAGCGGCGGCCGGTCGCCGCACCCTTTTCACTCGCCTGCGTTTGATCGAGCATGTGGGTCGTCACTCCGACGCCGCGGGCAAAGTCGCCCCAGCGTGCCCAGCCGGCAAGCTCGCTTTCGTCATTGCTGAGATAGAGCAGGCCGCAGCGGCGAAAGCCGGTGTCTTCGCCGGTTTCCGCGGCGAAGCTCTCCCAGAGCGACAGGCTCTTGGTCGCCATCGGCAACTCGCGCGCGTCCCGGTTCTGCTGTCGGCACCAGCCCCAATTGCGGCTGGATTGCTCGGCGCCGACCAGGCCTTTTTCCAGGAGCGCGACCTTGAGGCCGCGCCGTGCCAGATGATAGGCGGCAAAAACCCCGACGATGCCGCCGCCAATGACGACGGCGTCGGCGCTCGCCGGCAGCGCTGGCGTGGTTTCGATATGAAGAAGCGGGGCAGGCATCAGCGGTCTCCGGTCTAACCGAACGGCATTCTAGCGCTTCGGCGATTGCAAGACTGCCGCACATCGGCGCTTCACAGCATATTCTTCCGTTCGCTCGACCCAGGGCCAATGCTTATTCTGGTGGAGATTGCCTAAACTTATCAGGGCAGGGTAGGCCTTTTCAGCTTGTCAGTCAGTACACGCCGCATAAGATGCTGGACAGTCCGAGTCGTATTGCGGCCCCCGGGCCAATTGGAGAGCGCCGATGAAACTCGACCGGATCGACATCAAGATCCTCTACGAACTGCAGAAGAACGGCCGCATCACCAATGTCGAGCTCGCCGAACTCGTCAATCTCTCGCCCAGCCCCTGCCTGATGCGGGTGAAGAAGCTGCAGGCGGAAGGCTATATCGTCGGCTATTCGGCGCAAATCAATATCGCCAAGCTCGGCCAGACCCTGACGGTCTTCACCGAGGTGACGCTGAAGAATCATCGCCAGATCGACTTCGCCCGCTTTCTCGCCGCCGTCGAGAAGGTCGACTCCGTCGTGGAGTGTCACCTGGTGTCCGGCGGTTACGACTACCTCCTGAAGTTCGTCACCGGCGGGATCGTCGAATACCAGACGATCATGGAACGGCTGATCGACATGGATGTCGGCATCGACAAGTATTTCAGCTATGTCGTCTTGAAGTCGCCGATCGTCAAATCGCACATGCCGCTGACCAGCCTGTTTCAGGTATAGGTGGCGCCTCTCGATCCATGTGTTCGCCCCTGACTCTAACCCTCTCCCTTTGACGGGGAGAGGAGACCGGAACCCGCGGCTTACCAGGCATGGCAGCGGCAGCCCTCGTCAAGGCCGGGACTGGCAGCCCGCGGCTCGTCCGTTCTCCCCGCCGTGCGCGCAGGCGGATCAGGCCAATCGCATTGCCACCAGATATTTTTTTACCCCGCCTTGCTGAGCGCCCGCGCCAGCTCCGGCCGCCGATCGAGACCGTCGAGCCAGCCGGTGTCGAGTTTCGGCACGGAGGCGAAGAGCAGCTTGGAATAGGGGTGCTTCGCGCCGGTCGCGAGCTCGGCCGAGGCGAGCTGCTCGACCTTCTCGCCCGCATACATGACGACCACCTCGTCGCAGATCGCCTGCACCGTCGAAAGGTCGTGGCTGATGAAGACGTAGGAGAGGCCGAGCTCGCGCTGCAGTTCCTTGAGCAGGTCGATGACCGCGGCGGCGACGACCGTATCGAGGGCGGAGGTGATTTCGTCGCAAAGGATCAGCTTCGGCTCGGCGGCGAGCGCCCGGGCGAAATTGACGCGCTGCTTCTGGCCGCCGGAAAGCTCGGAGGGGCGGCGATGGCGCAGGTTGCGCGGCAGACGCACCATGTCGAGCAGTTCATCGATGCGGGCGCTGCGGGCGCTGCGACCCATGCCGTGGTAGAAGGCGAGCGGCCGGTCGAGGATATCCTCGACTGACTTTGCTGGGTTGAGTGCGGTGTCGGCATATTGGAAGACGATCTGCATCTCGCGCAGCTGTTCGCGTGAGCGCTCGCGGGCGCTGCGGCCAAGTTCGCGCCCCTCGAACTGGATGCTGCCCGAGACCGCGGGCAGGATGCCGGCAATCGCACGGGCAAGGGTCGACTTGCCGCAGCCGGATTCGCCGATGATGCCGAGATTGCGGCCCTTCTCGACCTTCAGCGAGACCTGCTTGACGGCGCGCACAAGCGGCAATCCGTCCGCCTGTCGCGGCCCGTAGCCCGCGACCAGCGTGTCGATCTGCAAAAGCGGGGCCGGGGCAGATGCGGCGGGACCGGGGGCGGCGCGCGGCTGAGGTTCGAAGGCGTCGAGCAACTCGCGCGTATAGGGGTGCTTGGCGTCGCTGAGGATCTCTTGCGTGGTGCCGACCTCCTGCACTTCGCCGCCCTTTAAGACGACGATGCGATCGGCTATCTGGGCGACGACGGCAAGGTCGTGCGAGACATAGACGCCGGCAATGCCGCCGGCCTTCATGACCGACTTGAAGGCGCGCAGCACTTCGATCTGGGTCGTTACGTCGAGCGCAGTGGTCGGCTCGTCGAAGATCACCAGCTTCGGGTCGCCGATCAGCGCCATCGCGGCGGAAAGGCGTTGCAACTGTCCGCCGGAAACTTGATGCGGATAGCGGCTCCCGATCGTCTCCGGCTCCGGCAGCGACAGGGAACGGAAGAGCGCGACGGCCTTGGCACGCGCCTCGTCGGGCGACATCAACTGATGGATGCGGGTGATCTCGATTACCTGGTCCATGATCGTAGCGGCCGGGTTGAAGGCGGCGGCGGCCGATTGCGGCACATAGGCAACCTCGGTACCGCGGATGCGGGCGCGCTCCGTTTCGCTGAGCCGGACCATGTCCTTGCCGGCGACGGAAACGCTGCCGCCGGAAATGCGGCAGCCGGGACGGGCGTAGCCCATCAGCGTCAGCGCGATCGTCGTCTTGCCCGAGCCGCTTTCGCCGATCAGCGCGACGATCTCACCGTCGGCGATGTCGATGCTGACGCCCTTGATGATCTCGACCTTGCGCCCGGAATCGGTGGTCGCTTCGACCTTCAGGTCACGGATTTCCACGAGATTAGCCATCATTCACTCCGATCACGGATCTTCTGCGGCAGGTTGTCGATGAGGAGGTTGACGCTGATCGTCAGGGTGGCGATGGCGAGCGACGGGAACATGACCGCCGGCGCGCCGAAGGGAAGGCCCCCGATGTTCTCCCGGACGAGAGCGCCCCAGTCGGCATAGGGCGGCTGGACGCCAAGGCCGAGGAAGGAGAGACCAGAGAGCAGCAGGACGATGAAGACGAAGCGGAGGCCGAGATCGGCAAGCACCGGCCCGACAATGTTAGGCAGGATCTCGGAGCGGATCAGATACCAGGTGCTTTCGCCGCGGATCCGGGCGACGGTGATGAAATCCATCGCATTGATGTTGACGGCGAGGGCCCGGGCGAAGCGATAGGCGCCGGGGATGTAGATTACAGACAACGTCAGGATCAGCACCGGAATGGAGGAACCGACGGCGGCGACGACGACGAGGCCGAAGAGCTTGCTCGGGATCGAGTTGAGCGCGTCGAGAAAGCGGCTCAAGACTGTGTCGAGCCAGCCGCCGGCGACCGCGGCGATCATGCCGAGCACCACGCCGGAGAAGCAGGCGATCGTGACCGCGGCAAGCGAGATGCCGACCGTGTAGCGGGCGCCCATCAGGATTCGCGAGAGCATGTCGCGACCGAGATAGTCGGAGCCGAGCCAGAAGTCATGGCTCATCGGGCCGAAGTAGTCGAGATCGACGATCTCGCCGACAGGATAGGGGATGATCATCGGCGCGAAGACCGCGACGAGCGCCCAGGCGATGATGATCGAAAAGCCGATAACGCCGACGAGGTTGAAACGATAGCCAAGCCGGCTTCCGGACTTCCGGATAGCGCTGGTCGATGTGCTCGAAGTGGTCATTGTCATCGAAGCCTCGGATTGGAAAGGATGGCGATGAGGTCGGCCGTGGTGGTCAGCAGCAGGTAGCCGAGACAGAAGATCATCGCGCAGCTTTGGATGAGCGGCAGGTCGCGGGTGGCTACGGCATCAACCATCAGCTTGGCAACACCGGGATAGTTGAAGATCGTCTCGACAATAATAACGCCGCCGAGCAGGTATGAGAGCGAAAGCGCAACCGCATTGACAATCGGGCCCAGAGCGTTGGGCAGCGCGTGGCGAAAAACCATGCGCGGCCGCGAGGCGCCCTTGAGCAACGCCATCTCGACATAGGGCGTGTTGAGCGTCTCGATCACTGCTGCCCGTGTCATGCGGATCATCTGAGCCGAGACACCGAAGGTCAGCGTTATGACCGGCATTGCATAGATGCGCAGGAGATCGGCGAATGAGGTGACTTCATTGGCAACCGAGAGCGCCGGCAGCCACTTCAGATAGACGGCGAAGACCAGCACTGCGGAGGTCGCTATCATGAATTCCGGCACCGAGATCACGCCGATGGTTAGCACGGTAACGGCGCGGTCATAGAGCGAGCCGCGCAGCATCGCCGCTGTTATGCCGAGCGTCAGCGCGATCGGCACGGAGAAGAGCGCGGTGACGCCCGCGAGCTTCAGTGTGTTGACGAAGCGCCCGCCGATCAAATCGGCGACAGGCATCTCGTTTGCATAGGAGGTACCAAGGTCGCCCTGCACGAGACCGACGATCCAGCGCAGGAAACGGAGGATTGCCGGCTCGTCGAGATGCATGGCCTTACGCAGACCCTCGACGGCTTCCGGCGTGGCGGCTTGGCCGAGCAGAATCGACGCGGTATCGCCCGGCAGGAGCGTTGTCGCGAAGAACACGGCGAAGGAGACAATCATCAGGGTGATGAAGGCGATGAGCAATCTACTCAGCGCAAGGGATAGGACCCGGTTGTTCACGCGCGCTCCCTTTCGGCTTTCAAGATAGGTTTCAAACCATACTGTCCGGGGCCGCAGCATCGAAGCTGCAGCCCCCTAGGCCAGTTGCCCAATCAGGCCTCAAACCAGACATGCTCGGCCATGCGATAACCCATCATACCGCCTAGCGGGTTGGTTTCCATGCCTTTGAGCTTGTCTGTGATGGCGTCGATACCAGTCAGGTAGGCCGGAATGATGGTACCGGCCTCCTCGGCGACCATGACCTGCATCTCGTGGTAAATCGCCTTGCGCTTCTCCTGGTCAAGCGAACCGCGCGCCTCGATCAGCATCTTGTCGAATTTTTCCGATTTATACTGGCTCTCGTTCCAGGGAGCACTGGAGGCGTAGAGCAGCGAGAACAGGATGTCGGGCGTCGGCCTGTAATTGATGTTGCCGAAATGGATCGGCGCCTTGAGCCAGTAATTGTCCCAGTAACCGTCCGAGGGCACGCGCTGGACATCGAGCTTCAGGCCGATCTCGGCAGCGGCCGCCTGGATGACCATCGCCATGTCCACCGAACCGGTAGCCGCGTCGGAAGCGACCACCGGGATGGTCTGGCCGAAAACGCCGGCCTTCTCAAAATGGAATTTCGCCTTTTCAGGATCGTACGCCTTTGGCTTAATATCGTCGTTGCGGTAGACGTTGCCCGGAAAGACGGGCTGATCGTTGCCGATTTCGCCGCGCCCGCGCAGGGCCGCCCTCAGGATCTGCTCGCGATTGACCAGGTGCTTCATACCGGCCACGAAGTCCTTGTTTTGACCCGGGGCCGCGTCGAGGCGCATGTTGAGGTTGGTGTAGCTGTTGGCACTCGACTTGGAGAGAACGAAACCTGGCTGGCTTGCGACAAGGCGCTCCGAACGGGGGTTGATGGCGGCGGCGACATGGATGTCCCCGGACAGAAGCGCATTGACGCGGGAGCTATCGTCGCTGATCGCCAAGAACTCAAAGGAGTCAACATATGGCCCCTTTGACTTCCAGTAGTTCTCGTTCCTCCGCATGACCGAGCGCACGCCCGGCTCGAAGTTTTCGAGAACGAAGGGTCCGGTGCCGTTGCCCTTGGAGAAGTCGGCGGTGCCGTCGGCGACGATCATGAAATGATGCAGCGCCAGGATTGTCGGCAGATCTGCGTTGGCATCGGCGAGCGTGATTTCGACCGTGAGATCGTCGACTGCCTTGAAGCCGGTCATCTGCTTCGCAATAGCATTGACCTTGGAACCGACATCGGGATCCAGATGGCGCTTGAGCGAGAAGATTACGTCTGCGGATGTCAGCGACTTCCCATCGTGAAACGTAACGCCCTTCTGCAATTTCACGGTCCACACCTTGGCATCGGCGCTTTCGATGCTTTCTGCCAGCTCCATCTGGGTGGCGCCGGATTTGTCGAGGCTCGAGAGGCGGTTATAAACCGCGGAGCATCGCGAATAGTCCGTGGAATTCGAAGCTTTGGCCGGATCGAGCGTGTCTGCGGTCGAAGACGTGAAGCCCGCCACCTTGAGGTGCCCTCCTTTGACCGGAGTTGCGGCCACCGCGTCAGAGGCGCGGCCAAGCACCAGGCCGCCGGCGGACATGGCGGCGCCGCCGGCCAGCAGCATCTGCAGGAGCTCGCGGCGGGTGGCGCCGCGGCGAATGGCGTTTTCGACGACTGCGTCGTCTTTTCCGGTCCAGTTGGTAATTTTGTCAGTCATGTCGTTCCCCATTCGCTTGGTGGTTGGTCGGATCGCCCCGTCTTCTTTTGCATACGGGGTTCAGGTGGAATGCTTCGCCCGCCTTTCAGGCGGCCTTGGCTTTCTTCACGGCGTCGGCAAGGCCGGCCATGGAGGTGAAATGAAAGTCGGGCTTGGTGAACTCGGCCGGCTCGATTGTGCCGCCATAGCCCTTCTGGGCATGGCGCCGTTCGATCCAGCAATTGGTCAGCCCGAGTTTCCGCGAGATGCCGATGTCGTGATACTGGCTTTGGGCGACGTGCAGGATGTCGTCCTTCGAATTGCCCTCCGCCGCGACGAAGGCGAAGACTTTCTCGAAGAAGGCCGGATCCGGCTTTTCGGTGCCCGTATCGTCGGCGGTGAAGGCGGCATAGAACGGATTGCCGAGCTCGCGGGAAAAATGCTCGAAAGCCCAGCGCCGGGCGTTGGTCATGGCGATCAGGCGGTAGCGCTTAGCAAGGCGGGCAAGCGCCTCAGCGCTGTCGGCAAAACCCTTGGCGGAATCACGCAGCCTTTCGCCATATTTTGCTTCGGCGGGAAGACCGAGCTCCGGAGCAATGGCGAGATAGACGCGGACCAGATCGTCGGGGAAGAGGTCGGCATCGGCAGAGTAGCGCCCTGCCCGGTAAAGCTCCAGCGCCTCTTCGCCGTCGACCGTGACGCCCGCTTCCTTACCGATGTCGGCCAGGCAATCCTTGATGCCGCCTTCGAAATCAATCAGCGTGCCGACGACGTCGAAGGTGAGATACTTGAAATCGGCGAAGGTCTTTGCCAAGGCTCTTTCCTCTATTTGGCGCGGGCGAAGTTTGCTCGCGCTGGGCTGCATCAGAAGAAAATGCTGTTTTCAACGGGCCGGAAAGACTTGCTTTCCCGGGCATTCCTGCGCCCCTTAGCCCATCCAGTCTCGCAGCATCGGCTCGCCGGAGTCTCTGAATGGAAGAAGGATGCCGGCACAAAATTGCGAATATGGGCATAAACCGGTATTTCACCTTTCCGACCGCCGATCCGCTGTTCTCTGAGCGGAAGTCGGGGGTCAGGTGAGGGCCGCGCGAATTTCGGGGTCCTCCAAGGTCTGGTCGAGCGTCAGCCGCGTGCGCTCGACGATTGCGTCGATTTCCGCGTCGGTGCAGCAGAGCGGCGGCGCGTAGCCGAGAACGCCGTTGCCGAAGGCGCGAATGACGAGGCCGTTGTCCCAGGCGCGGTCGAAGATGCGGCGCGCCGGATCGGCGGCCGCCGGCAGCGGGGCCTTCTTCTCCTTGTTGGCCACCAGCTCGACGGCGGCCAGCATGCCACGGCCGCGCACATCGCCGACGAGCGGATGGTCCTTGAGGCCTTTGAGCCCCGCCATCAGCCGTGCGCCGGCTTTCCGGCCGTTGTCCAGCAACCCGTTCTCGTAGAGCCTCAGCACTTCAAGTCCTACCGCGGCGCTGACCGGATGGGCCGAATAGGTATAGCCGTGACCGACGGCGACGGCACCGGCACCATCCGCGATCGTCTGGTAGATATGATCGCCCATGAAAACCGCGCCCATCGGCACGTAGCCGGAGGTCAGGCCCTTCGCCACGGTTATGAAATCGGGAACGATCCCGTCCTCCTCGCAGGCAAAGAGCGGACCGGTGCGGCCGAACCCGGTAATGACCTCGTCGGCGACGAAGAGGATGCCCAGCTCGCGGCAGAGTTCACGCATCGCCTTCATCCAGCCGTTCGGCGGTACCAGCACTCCGCCGGAGCCCTGAATCGGCTCGGCATAGAAGGCGGCGACCCGCTCGGGACCGATCTCCTCGACCTTGCGCCTGAGTGCCGCAAGCGACGCATCTATGATCGCCTGCGGATCGTCGCCCACCGGGTTGCGGTAGGCATAGTGCGACGGAATCTTGTGCTGCCAGTCGAACGGGATGCCGAAGCCCGCATGGAACAGAGGCAGTGCCGTGAGGCCCGCACCAACGGTTGAGGAGCCGTGATAGCCCTGCTCGATGGAGATGAACTGGTCGCGCTGCGGTTGGCCCCGGGCGATCCAGTAATAGCGGATGAAACGGATCGTGCTGTCGACGGCGTCCGACCCGCCAAGCGTGAAATAGACATGGTTGAGGTCGCCCGGCGCTCGCTCCGCCAGTTCCGCCGCCAACCGGATCGCCGGTTCGGAGCCGAGGCCGAAATAGCCGGTAGCATAGGGCAGCTCGCGCATCTGCCGGGCCGCCGCCTCGACGATCGATTCATGGCCGTAGCCGGCATTGACGCACCAAAGCCCCGCAAAACCGTCGATCATCGTATGCCCCGAGGCGTCGGTCACGGTCGCGCCTTTGGCGGACCGAAGGACGCGCACGCCGATCCGCTCGTGGCTGCGATAGGAGGCGACCGGGTGGACCAGATGGGCGCGATCGAGTTCGATTAGGGAATTGCTGTACATCGAGTCCTCCAGATCAGCCGAGCGCCTGATTGGCGAGGGCGAAGGTGAAAGCCGCGCGGTCTGCGGCGCGGTCAACGGTGGGTCTGTCCATGGCAAAAGCGCCACCAACATTGCTAAGCCCCTGGTCTGACAGCCAGGGGGAGAGGCCGGTTTCGGCGGTGGTATCGATCCTGACGAATTGGCCGGCCCGCCTTGCGATGAAATGGGTTATCAGCGCCTTGGCGTCGTCGACATTTGCAGCGACAACGGGCCCGATGACATCGCCGCGACCGAAGGCGCGCAGGGCGGCAAAGCCGACGACACGGCCGTTGCGGCGGATGACCACGAACTCGCCCACCTTGACGATATACGCGATCAGATCCCGGCGATCGGCACCGAAGGCGATGCGATCGAGGGCGGCGATCTCCGCAATGTCTTCCGCGGTCGCCGGCTCGGTTTCAGCGGGGGCGGCAAGCTCTCTGGCGATGCCCTGGTGCTGCAGCACGGTACCGGTTTCGCGGAAGCCGAGCTTTTCATAAAGAGGCAGGCCGTCCGCCGTCGCCACCAGCCGGAGCCGGCGGTCGCCGGCGATCCGCAGGGCCGCATCCATCAGTCCGCGACCAAGGCCGCGGCCGCGCATCGCCTCGTCGACGATCACCATGTTGATCGTGGCGCAGCCGTTCCCATAGGTGGTCACCAATGTCGTCCCGACAACCCGGCCGGCCTCGAGAGCAACGACGCCCTCGCTCAGCGCCAGTGCCATCTGCCAGTCCTCCAGCCGATGCGGCCAACCGGCCTGGCGGGAAAGGCGCGCGGCGCTCTCCAGATGCTCGGGGCCGAACGGGGCAAGTTCGATCTGACTTAACTGCATGGACTGGTCCTTGGTTTCCTGCAGCAAGTGTTAAGGAAGTGCGACCGGCAGATCGTCCGAAGGCGCCGGTCGGGGCGGTATCTTATATCTTTGCTCCGCCGGGTCGCCGCATCTTATGCCGACAGGGCAGCGGCAAAGGGTCTCGAGCGTGGGAACAAGGCTGAGCGCTGCGGGCAGTGCACACAACCATGTGCCAAAGCCGCCCGCGGATACGGTACAATCTGCTTCAATAGGCGCCCAAATCGCGCAAGCCGGCGCACGGGACACGCCTATGATCCATTTCGGATAAACCCCGTCACGTCATTGAAGAGGAGAATGCGCATGGCGAACTTCCGTCCGAAATACATCACCTTCGACTGTTACGGCACTCTGACCAACTTCCAGATGGCGGAAGCGGCGCGCGACCTTTACGGTGAGCAACTCGATGAACCGCGCATGGCCGAGTTCATCAAGAATTTTGCCGCCTATCGTCTCGACGAGATCATGGGCGACTGGAAGCCCTATGCGGAAGTGGTGCACAATTCGCTGGAACGCACCTGCAAGCGCAACGGCATAAAATTCCGCGATGAGGCCGCCCGTGTGGTCTATGAGCGGGTGCCGACCTGGGGTCCGCATGCGGACGTGCCGGCCGGCCTCGCCAAGGTCGCCAAAGAGATCCCGCTGGTGATCCTGTCGAACGCTATGAATTCGCAGATCATGTCGAATGTCGAGAAACTCGGTGCTCCCTTTCACGCAGTCTACACAGCCGAGCAGGCACAGGCCTACAAGCCGCGCTTCAAGGCTTTCGAATATATGTTCGACATGCTGGGCTGCGGCCCGGAGGACATTCTCCACTGCTCGTCCTCGTTCCGCTACGACCTGATGTCCGCGCACGATCTCGGCATCAAGAACAAGGTCTGGGTCAACCGAGGCCACGAGCCGGCAAATCCCTTCTATGGATATACGGAAATCAAGGATATTTCCGGCCTGCCCGGCGTCGTCGGGCTCTGACAGGAGATGGCCATGCAGCTCAAGTCCTACTGGCACGACACGGCTCGCACCTTTCAAGGGGGCAGCCGCGCACCGGTCGAGGGCCACTATGACGTCGCCGTCATCGGCGGCGGATTCACGGGGCTCGGAGCTGCACGTCAGCTTGCATTGGCCGGCGCGAAAGTGATCGTGCTGGAGGCGGGGGCGGTCGGATCGGGCGCCTCCGGCCGCAATGGCGGCCATCTCAACAACGGCATTGCCCACAGCTTCGTCGCCGCCAAGGCGGAACTCGGACCCGAGCGGGCGGCGGCGCTCTACCGCGCCTACGACGCTTCCGTCGACACGATCGAGCGCATCGTGGCGGAGGAGGGTATCGACTGCAGCTTCCGGCGCGCCGGCAAGCTGAAGCTTGCCTCGAAGCCGGTGCATTTCGAGGCGATCGCCCGGAACTTCGAGGTGGTGAACCGCGAGGTCGACCCGGACACGGCGCTTCTGACGAAAGGCGATTTGAAGGACGAGGTCGGCTCGGACTGCTTTCACGGTGCAATGCTCTCGAAGAAGAGCGCGATGATGCATATGGGCCGCTTCGTCGTCGGTCTTGCCGATACGGCGGTCCGCCACGGCGCGACAGTCGTCGAGAACGCCCCGGTAACGGGCCGGCGCCAGTCGGGCGGCAAGCAGGAACTGGCGACGTCGCGCGGCAGCGTGACGGCCGATACGGTGCTGTTGGCGACCGGCGCCTATACGACGGGCGCCTTCGGCTATTTCCGCCGCCGCATCGTGCCGGTCGGCAGCTTCATCATCGCAACCAGGCCGCTGACCGAGGCCGAGATTGCCGCGACGATGCCCGGCAACCGCACCTGCGTCACCTCGCTCAATATCGGCAACTATTTCCGGCTGTCGCCCGACAACCGGCTGATCTTCGGCGGCCGTGCGCGGTTTTCGGCAACGTCGGATCAGCGCTCCGACGAAAAGAGCGGTGCGATCCTGCGTGCGAGCCTGGCCGAAATCTTCCCGCATCTCGCCAAGGTCGAGATCGACTACTGTTGGGGCGGCCTGGTCGACATGACCAAGGACCGTTTTCCGCGGGCGGGATTTGCCGACGGGCTCTGGTACGCCATGGGCTATTCCGGCCACGGGGCACAGATGTCGACCCATATGGGCATGCTGATCGCCGACGCCATTCTCGGCAAGGCCGATCGCAACCCGGTCAAGGACCTCGCCTGGCCGGCGGTGCCCGGACATTTCGGCAAGCCGTGGTTCCTGCCGCTGGTCGGCATGTACTACAAGATGCTCGACAGGGTTCAGTAGCTGGGGGAGCCGACAACGGTGCGGCGAGCCAGCGCTCGCGGATCGATGTCGCTCCCTAGCAACCGGCTCATGTGCACGTTCGCGGGTTCCCGCCTTGGCGGGAACCCGCGACTTTCGCCGGCGGATGGCTTCAGACAAACAGATCCGAATTCAGGCTGCCTCTAGCTGTCGCCATCTGGACCAGGATGTCGGCAAGGGCGTCGTGCGTGGCATCGACGTCCGCCGGCACCTGGAGGTCGTCCGAATGGTCCGCTAGCCGAGACGGGAGAGAATCGCGGTGAGCGAAGTTCGCAACCATCTCCTCGAACAAGTCGGCGATTTCATCGGCTTTGCCGACAGTCTCCAGGGACGGTTGAAAATGCAACTGGTCTCCATTGAGCGCGAGAGCAAGATGATCGCCATTCTTGGCCACCGGGGCGCTTGCCTCATCACTGGCGGAACCGGTCAAGCGGTCGCTCTGCACCGCGTCCCAATCACCGCTGTCTTTGAGGAAATCCGCAAGCCAAGCGTTCGAAGTAGGCGTTCCGTCGCCCTCCGATGCATCGGAAGGGACTGGAGTGTGGACCGGTGTCGACATCGGCGCCGAACCTTCTGCTGCGGCATTCGCACTCAGCGTTCCTGAGGTCATGGCCGGATCGATAAGATCCTTCTTGACGTTTTTCGTGCCGATGGTGGCCGTCTGGGTCGACGTGGCAATGTTGGCGCCCGAGAAGGTAACGGTATAGGTGCCGGGCTTCAGCGCGAGGTCATAGCCGCCGGCGGCGCTCGTCGTGGTCTTGAAAAGCTGCCCCGCTGAATTCTTGGCCGTCACCGTGATGCCGCCGAGACCCTCGCCGGGATCGTAGAAGCGATCGCCGTCGCGATCGTCGAAAGCCACGCCCGTCAGGAAGAGGTCGGAACCGGTCTTTGCGAAATTCTCCGTCACGAACGCACTGCTGCGGCCGCCATAGTCACCGACCTCGACGCCGAGGCCGACCTCGCGGAAATTCGGATTGAGAAGGTTGGCGCGGTGACCCGACGAGTTCATTAAGTTGGTGTGCAGGAGCTTGACTTCATCCTGATAGCCGGTGGGGGCACGGGTCGTTGCCCAGGCGATATTCTCACCGGTGGCCCAGGACCCCTGCAAGACATAGCCCGCCGCCTTGATACGCTGTGTCGAACTGGATCCCCCAGAACCGGTATGCGAGAAAACGTCGGCAGCGAGCATCCACTGGCTGTGCCCTTCGGCGGCTTCGCTGAGGTCGTTGTCGAAGGCCAGCGGCTGTACGCCCGCTTTCGCCCTCTCGGCATTGATCAACTCTAGCAGGTACTGTTCATTCGCGCTATGCTGCGGCATTCGGTAAGTCTCCCTGGCAGTCGTTCCTTGTTGGTTGAGTACATCTCCCCAACGCTCCATAGGAAGGAACTGTGTCCAAGGTGCGGAATAAGATTGGCTAGCTTGGGGATTCGCACATGTATCTTCGCCGCCCCTTCGCGCGATGTCGCAAATGGCAAAATCGCGCGCTCGGTTACTGCGGAGCTATTATCGCGGAGACACGAGACGACGCTAAGGTGCAGGACGGACGAGGATCCTCAGCGGTCGGAGGAATTGTTTCGCGCGCTGTCCACTGCCGAGGTGATGATCGCCTGGCGGGAACCGCCTCGTGTTCGAAGCGGTTCCCGCCCGAGCGACACGGTTTGCGAGTATCCCGACGTTACGCCAGCCCGCCGATGTGGAAGCTCTTCATTTCGAGATATTCCTCAATGCCGCATTGCGCGCCCTCGCGGCCGAGGCCGGATTGCTTGACGCCGCCGAAGGGCGCGACTTCGGTGGAGATGGCGCCGGTGTTGAGACCGATCATGCCGAATTCCAGCGCTTCACCGACACGCCAGGAGCGCTTCAGGCTTTCCGTGTAGAAATAGGCGGCAAGTCCGAAGGGCGTGCCGTTGGCAATAGCGATCGCCTCCTCCTCGGTCTCGAAGCGGAAGAGGGGCGCGACCGGGCCGAAGGTCTCTTCGCTGGCGAGCAGCATCTCGGTGGTCGCTCCTGTGAGCACGATCGGGGCCGTGTATTGCTTGCCCTCCGGCACAGATTTGCTGCGAGCCGCGAGCTTTGCGCCTCTGGCCAACGCATCCTCGACATGGCGCTCGATCTTCTCGATCGCCGCCGCGTTGATCATCGGGCCGATGGCGACGCCCGGCTCGGTTCCCGGTCCGACCTTCATCGCGTCGACGCGGGCGGCGAGCTTCTCGGCGAAGGCGTCATAGACGCCCGATTGCACCAGGATGCGGTTGGCGCAGACGCAGGTTTGGCCGCCGTTGCGGAATTTTGAGGCGATCGCGCCTTCGACCGCAAGGTCGAGATCGGCGTCGTCGAAGACGATGAAAGGGGCGTTGCCGCCAAGCTCGAGGGAGAGCCGCTTGACGCTGTCGGCGGCGCCGCGCATCAGAAGCGAACCGACGCGCGTCGAGCCGGTGAAGGAGATCTTGCGGACCGTTTCGTTCGCCATGAACTCGTTGCCGATCTTGGTCGGCATGCCGGTGACGATGTTGATCACGCCGGCCGGAATGCCGGCGCGCTCGGCCAGCACACCGAGCGCAAGCGCCGAGAACGGCGTGAATTCCGAGGGCTTGATGACGACGGTGCAGCCGGCGGCGAGCGCCGGGGCGACCTTGCGGGTGATCATCGCGTTCGGGAAGTTCCAGGGCGTGACGATGGCGCAGACGCCGACTGCTTCCTTCAAGACGACGATGCGCCGGTCCGCCGTTGGCGAGGGGATGGTATGGCCGCCGATGCGGCGGGCCTCCTCGGCGAACCATTTGACGAAGGCGGCGCCATAGCGGATCTCGCCACGCGCTTCGTCGAGCGGCTTTCCCTGCTCCAGGGTGAGGAGCAGCGCCAGATCCTCGAGATTTTCGATCATCAGCGCGTGCCAGCGTTCGAGCAGCGCGGCCCGCTCGGCATGCGTCTTCTTTTTCCACGCTCCGAAGGCGGCAGCGGCAGCCTCGATTGCAGCCCGCGTCTCATCCGTCCCCATGTCCGGAACCGTGCCGAGGACGTCCTGAGAAGCGGGGTCGATGACCTCGACGACCTCACCGAAGGCTGCGTCGACCCATGCGCCGTCGATCAGGCCGGCCTGGCGGAAAAGCTCCTTGTCGTTCAACTTCAGCATGTCGTTCCCCTGTGATTAGTCGAGCGCGGCAAGAACCGCGGCTGTGATGGTTTCCGTTCTGTCCTTGCCGGGCACCGTGCCGATCCCGGCGGAGGTGGCGGAGGCGATCGCCGCCATGACTGCCTCCGCCGCGGCCGCCTCGCCGACATGATCGAGCATCATCGCCGCCGACCAGATCGCCGCGATCGGGTTGGCGATGCCGAGATGGGCGATATCCGGCGCCGATCCGTGCACCGGCTCGAACATCGAAGGGGCGCTGCGATCGGGATTGATGTTGGCTGAGGCGGCAAAGCCGAGGCCGCCCTGAATGGCGGCGCCAAGGTCGGTGAGGATGTCTCCGAAGAGATTGGAGGCGACGACGACGTCGAGGCTTTCCGGCGCCATGACCATGCGCGCGGCCATCGCGTCGATGTGGTAGCTGGTGACCGTCACGTCCGGATATTCCGTGGCCAGATGCTCGGTGATCTCGTCCCAGAAGACCATCGAATATTTCTGCGCGTTGGACTTCGTCACCGAGGCGAGCTTGCCGCGGCGGGCGCGGGCCTGTTCGAAGCCGAAACGGAGGATGCGTTCGACACCGGTTCGGGTGAAGATCGATGTCTCGACCGCGACCTCGTCCGTCGTGCCCTGATGCACGCGGCCGCCGGCACCGGAATATTCACCCTCGGTGTTCTCGCGGATGCAGAGGATGTCGAAGCTGCGGGCCTTCAAGGGGCCCTCGACGCCGGGCAGCAGCCGGTGCGGACGGATATTGGCGTATTGCACGAAGGCCTTGCGGATCGGCAGCAGCAGGCCGTGCAGAGACACGGAATCCGGAACCTCCGCGGGCCAGCCGACCGCGCCGAGCAGGATGGCGTCGAAACCGCGCAGCGTCTCGATGCCGTCGGCCGGCATCATCGCCCCGGTTTCCTTGTAATAGGCGCAGGACCAGGGAAAGGCCGTGGCCTTCAGCTCGAAGCCCGACCGGGCGGAGACCTTCTCCAGTACCTCCCAGGCGGCCGCGGCCACGTCCTTGCCGATGCCGTCCCCGGGGATCAATGCGATTGAATAGCTCTTCATCGTAGTTCCCTCAGAGATTGATCAGCACGCTCTTGCTGCGGCGGTTGGCGAGATAGGCTTCGCGGCCGAGATCCTTGCCGATGCCGGAGCTCTTGTAGCCACCGGTTGGCAGGATGTGGTCGCGCGAGCGGCCGTATCGGTTGACCCAGACGGTGCCCGCCTCGAGCCGGCGGGTCACGCGGACAGCGCGCGACAGGTCGCGGGTGAAGACGCCGGCGGCAAGCCCGTAGGTCGGGTGGTCGGCGAGCGCCAGGGCCTCTTCTTCCTCGTCGAAGGTCTGCAGCGTCAGCACCGGACCGAAGATCTCCTCGGTCACGGCGGGAGAGGACTGGTCGACCCCGGCGATCAGCGTCGGCGCATAGAAGTAGCCCTCCCGCTCAAGTTGCCGGCCGCCGAGCAGGCATTCGCCGCCGGTCGCCGCGGCTCTCCGCACGATCGCATCGATCCGGCCGATCTGGCGCTCGGAGATGATCGGCGAATATTGGCTTGCCGCGTCCCAGGTCGGTCCGGGCTGGATCGCCGACATGTGCCCGACGATCGCTGCGGTCAGCCGCTCGGCGATCTTCCGGTCGGCGATCAGCCGCGAACCGGCGACGCAGGCCTGGCCGGCATTGGCGGTGATGTTGCGGGCGATCGCCTGCGCCGCGCGGTCGAGATCGGCATCGGCGAAGACGAGCTGCGGGCTTTTTCCGCCGAGCTCGAGCGTCATCGGCTTGATGCCGGTGCGCGCGATGTTTTCCATGATCGCCGCTCCGGCCGCCGTCGAGCCGGTGAAGCTCACCTTGGCAATGCCGGGATGCCCGGTAATGGCATTGCCGGTCGTCGGCCCGTCGCCGAGCACGACATTGACGAGACCGGCCGGAAGGCCGGCGCGCACCGAAAGCTCGGCGAGATAGAGCGTCGAGAAGGGCGTCATCTCGGACGGCTTCAAGACGACCGCATTGCCGGCGGCGAGCGCCGGCCCGAGCTTCCAGCCGGCCATCGACACCGGGAAGTTCCAGGGTGTGATTGCGCCGACGACGCCATAGGGCTCGGTCATGATCATGCCGAGATTGTCGTCGTCCGTCGGCACCAGATCGCCGCCTTCCTTGTCGGCGAATTCGGCGAAGAAGCGGATCTGCTCGGCGGTGACGGCGATATCGCCGTCGACGAGATGACCGACGGGACGGGTAGAGGCGACCGCCTCGAGGCGCGCCAGCGTCGCCGCTTCCGCCTCGATGAGGTCGGCCCAGCGCGAAAGAGCGCGGGTCCTTTCGCGCGGACGCAGGCCCGACCAGCCGCTTTCCTTGAGTGCCCGCGTCGCGCTCGCGACCGCCTGATCGACCATGTCTTCCCCGGCGACGGGGCACTCGGCATAGGCCACCCCATCGGAAGGACGATGCATGGCGAGCCCGCCGGCCGCGGGCACGTAGCGACCGCCAATGAAATGGCCTTTGGGGAGTTCGAGCGTATCGGGGTTGAAACTGAGGGTCATGGCTGCTCCTTGCCTTCCGAGCAAGATTAGCGGCGCTTTACCGGCAGTTTCAGTCGACTGCGCCAATAGCGATGATCGAATGCGCTGTTTGACGGGGGCGTTTCAGCGCAATCTTCGGCCGTTCAATTGGCCCGAGGCAAGCGAGGAACGGCTTTGCGAACGCGGGGAAGGACGGATGTCACTGGTTGCCATGATGGCCTGCATCGGGGTGCGTGGCTGAAAGGACGGAGAACAGGGAGGCGGTCTGCATCGCCACGTTCCGATCCGCCCGGCGGGGAACAACAGAAGATCAGGTGTGAGGTCAACGGCCGTCGTTTCGCCTTTTCAGCTCGTCGGAAGATATCCTACATGGGGAGCATCCAGGGGGTGAGCGGGTTAGGCAGCTGGCGCATGCCCTTTGTCAGCTCGGCGACAAGTCGTCGCCCGAAATCAGCAGGCAGGGTAAAGACGTCGGAGATGGCGAAGACGGCGAGGGCGCAGAAAAGACGGCGGTCGAAACCAAGGGTCTCGTAGGATTCCTCGGCAAGATGCCGGTGGATTCGGTCGAGGTCGAGGACGACCACGGTCGGCGCTGAGCCAGTAGCCGTCCCGCTGGACCTCGTAGACCGGGAGATCCTGAAGCGCTGCCACTAGCCGACGGTCAAATAGATTTTCCGAACGGTTTCGATCGTCCGCCAGACGCCCTTGAAGCCGGGCTTCATCACGAAGCTGTCGCCGGCGCGATAGGTGACGGGAGCCGCACCGCCTTCTTCCGTCAGTTCGACGACGCCTTCGATGATATGGCAGAACTCGAATGTTTCACCCTTGATCGAGCGGGTCTCGCCCGGCGTTGCTTCCCAGACGCCGGTATTGATCTTGCCGTCGCGGGCGACGTCCTGTGCCCAGGTCTTGAAGGACGGATTGCCGGAAATCAGTCGTTCGGGGGTCGGCGTCGACCGCTTCGGCTCGAACTGCGGATTGGTGTCGATTTTCTTCAGAAGAGACATGGCTTTCCTTTCGGCGTTGCTGTGGGTTCAATAGCCGCGGTCGCGGTCGACGAGGCCGACGAGCTCGAGGCCGGCCTCGTGGCGCCGGATATTGGCGACGACGGTTTTTGCCGCGGCTTCCGGCTGGGTGACGCTGGCGATATGCGGAGTGATGATCACCTTCGGATGGCGCCAGAGCGGGTGCTCCGCCGACAGCGGCTCCGGATCGGTGACGTCGAGCACTGCGCCGGCGAGCTGGCCGCTCTCAAGTGCTGCAACAAGCGCGTCGGTATCGAGCTGTGGCCCGCGCCCGGCATGAACGAGACCGGCGCCCAGCGGGAGTTTAGAAAACAGCGACGCGTCGAGGATGCCGTGTGTCTCGGCGGTGAGCGGCAGCAGGCAGATCAGGATGTCCTGCTTGGCGAGAAAGTCGGCAAGACCGCTTTCGCCGTGGTAGCAGGTGACGCCCGGGACCTCGTGCGGCGAGCGGCTCCAGCCGGCAAGCGGGAAGCCGAAGGGACCGAGCCGGTCCAGCGCCGCCCGGCCGAGATTGCCGAGGCCCATGACGCCGACCCGGCGCTCCGCCGCCTGGCGGACGGGACGCCCGCGCCATTCGCCGGCACGTTGCTGGTTGAGATAACCGGGAAGGTCGCGATGCAGCGCGAGGACGGCGAGTGTCACATATTCCTGCATCATCCGGGTGATGCCGTCCTCGATCATCCGGACGAGCTTGACCCTTTTCGGCAGGCGGTCGAGCGCGAACTGGTCGACGCCGGCGCCGATCGAGAACAGCACTTCGAGATTGACATAGCGTTCGAGGTCCGGCGGTGCGGTCCAAGTCAGCAGGTAGCGGACCGCAGCAGGATCGACGCTGCCGGCATCCGTGAAGAAAGAAAGCGAGGGTAACTCGCGGGCGAATTCAGTCGCGAAGATCTTCGCCCGTACGGCATCCGAGTTGAATAGAAAGGCCATGGTCGTCCCCGTTTCTTTTCAAGCATCATTGCCGTGTTGCCCCGGTAGAATGCTCCGAAGCGGGCAGGGTCGACGGCATTTGGCACCGATTTGATGGGTGGCTTCGACTTGCCGGTTGACCGGGTTCACGCGCCTAGCCTTCGGCCAAGCGCCTCGATCATTGTTCGGCAGGCCGCGAGTTCGCCGATCTCGAGATATTCGTCCGCCTTGTGGGCTCGTGCGATGTCACCCGGACCGCAGATGATCGCGTCGATACCGGCCGCCTGATAAAGGCCCGCTTCCGTGCCGTAGCTGACGGCGGCAAGCGGCTCCTTACCGGTGAGATCGTGCAGCAGCGCGGCAAGCGGCGCATCTTCCCTGAGCGACAACGCCGGATAGGAGCTCAAGCTTTCCCAGCGGGCCTTGAAGCCGCGGCCGGCCAGGCTTTGGAGCTTCGCCTCAATGCCTGAGAGGAGCCCGGCGGGATCGACCCCCGCCACGGCGCGGGCTTCCAGTTCGATCGTACAGCGGTCGGGAATGATGTTCACCGCCTGCCCGCCGGCAATGGTGCCGACCTGGAGCGACGAATAGGGCGGCTCGAAATTGCCGTCGAACGGACCTGCCATCAAAGCCGCGGCGGAACGGACCGCCTCGCCAACGATCTCCGCCATGGCGTGGATGGCGTTGAGGCCGAGGTCCGGCCGTGAGGAATGGCCGGCCCGGCCGACGATCTCGATGCGCGCGGCGGCCTTGCCCTTGTGAGCGCGGATGGCACGCAGGCCGCTCGGCTCGCCGACGATACAGCCTTCGGGCTTGGCGCAGAGATCCGGAAGCCGGGAAATCAGGTGCGGGACGCCGCGGCAGCCGGCTTCCTCGTCATAGGAGAAGGCGAGGTGGAGCGGCTGGGAGAGCGGCAGGGAGGCGATCGCCGGCAGAGCCGCGAGGGCGCAGGCGAGAAACCCTTTCATGTCGCTGGTTCCGCGGCCATAGAGCCGTTCACCCTCGTGCCTGAGCGTGAAGGGATCGCTGTTCCATGTCGGCTCGGCAGCCGGCACCACGTCCATGTGTCCCGACAGGATGATGCCCGGCCGGTCGACGGGGCCGAGGCTGGCGAAGAGGTTGGAGCGATCGCCTTCCGGACCCGGCAGCACGCTCACCTTGGCGCCGAGCTCTGCAAGGTAGCTGCGGATCCAGTCGACTATCTCGTGGTTCGCCGTTCCGACCACCGACGGAAAGGATATCAGCCGGGCGAGGATTTCTTCTGTCTTCATTCTTGCCTCACAGCATGCCGGGTTGGCCGGGGTCGAGGTGGCGTCGCATCAGGATAGGTCCAGAGCGGGCAAATGCCTGCCGAATGATTTGCGGCTTCGGTGGAAAGTGCTGAACTGGGAAAGATCTGAAGCGTTTTGTGTTGCGGGCAAGCGGCTACAACTGAAGCGGGACATTCGGCTTCCGCGGCCCGAGTACGAACCGTAGCGCGGATGGCGTGCTGGTGCCTCCAAGGGGCAAGAAAATGGAAAGAGCCGATTCGATAAAGTTGGATTCCTTCGAATTGAGTATCGGTGACATCGCCGATGCCGATCTCGACGCGCTCCATGCCCTGTCCATGTCCGTCGGCTGGCCGCATCGAGCCGAGGATTGGCAGCTCGCGCGCGAGCTCGGTCACGGGATCGTGGCACGCGATGCAATCGGGCGCGTGCTCGGCTCGGCCATGTGGTTCGATCATGCACCCGATTTCACCACCTTCGGCTTGGTCATCACCTTGCCGCGCTTGCAGATGCTCGGCGCCGGTACCTGGTTGATGAATCATCTGCTGGCCCAAACCGGCTCGCGGGCGATCGGCCTCAACGCGACCCGCTCCGCTCGGCGGCTCTATAAGTCGCTCGGTTTTGCTCCGGAACGAACCGTCTATCAGTGCCAGGGCGATGCGATTGCAACGCCGCAGGGCACTCTTCCGTCGGGAGCGGCGCTGCGTTCGCTTACGCGGGACGATCTTGACGAGATCGCGGCTCTCGACCGCGCCGCCTATCGCGCCGACCGCACCTCAGTTTTGGCCCGCCTCGTCGAGCTCTCGAAAGGCATGGCGCTTGTCCGTGGCGATCGCATCGCCGCCTACTCGCTGTGCCGGCGCTTCGGGCGCGGCCACTTGATCGGCCCGGTGGTGGCGGCAAGCGACGATGATGCTATTGCGGTGACGAGGCCGCATGTGGCCGACCACGCCGGGGCCTTTCTGCGCATCGACACCCGGCAGAAGAGCGGTTCGTTCGCAGAGTTCGTCGCGCAATGCGGCCTTCCGGTCTACGACACCGTTACCAGCATGTCGCTCCGGCGGCCTTGGCTGATCGACGACGCGGGCGGCGAGAAGCCGATAATCTATGGCTTGGCCAGCCACGCCCTGGGATAGGGGACGGCCTAACTGCCGCCCAACCCAAGAAACGGGTTGAATTCGCAGCCTGGCCGCACGATTTTCATGGAAACTCCAGAATCGTGGGAGGCTGTGGCTATGGGCCAGACAGCGCACCAATATCTGATCTTCGAAACGGCCGCCGGCTTCTGCGGCATTGCCTGGAGCGTGCGAGGTATCACACGCTTTCAACTGCCGACCAAAAGCGCGGAGGCGACCGAGCGGCTTCTGCTCAGGCGTCTGCCCGAGGCGGTACCACACGAGCCCACGCCGGCAGTCGTGGAAGCCGTTGCCGAGGTGAAACGCTATTTCGAGGGCAAGGAGACGGATTTTTCCGGGCTCGCGCTCGATCTCGAAGAAGAGGACGCTCTGTTCAAGCAGATCTATGCAGCGACGCGAAAAATTCCCTGGGGGCGCACGACGACCTATGGCGCGCTGGCCAAGGAGCTCGGCGCCAGCCCGGAAGCGGCGCGCGATGTCGGCCAGGCGATGGCGAAAAATCCGGTCGCGCTGATCATACCGTGCCATCGCGTGCTGGCGGCCGGCGGCAAGGTCGGCGGGTTTTCTGCGCCGGGCGGCGCCACCACGAAGCTGCGCATGCTCGAATTGGAAGGCGTCCACATCGGCCGGCCGGAGCCGGCACAGCAATCCCTGGGATTTTGAACAAGGGTTGCGATGGAACCCAGGCCGAAGGAGGGAGCAATGCAGACGTTAGAGGCGCGGTTGGGTTCCGCTCGCCAGAGCGATCGGGCGTGGTCCGTCGAGCGAAGGAAGATTCTCGACTGGCTGGTGATGGAGACGCGCGAAGAACGCTTCATCGACAACATCTTCGTGGAGCTCTGCCGGAGATTGTCGGAGGCGGGCTTGCCGGTGGCCCGTGCGACGCTGCATTTCAGGATTCATCACCCGCAATGGATCGGTGCGCGCATCCTGTGGCGGAAAGGATTGTCGGAGGCGGAGATCGACACCTATGAATATGGCGTCGAAGACAGCACGCAATATCTGAACAGCCCCTTGCACGCGTTCAACGAGGGAGCCGACGAGGTGCGCCGGCACCTGGACGACCCGACAGCCGACGGTCCGAACTACCCGCTCTACGAAGAGCTCAGGACCGAAGGTCTCACCGATTACATGATCTGGCCGCTCTACCACACACTGGGCAAGCGCCACGCGATCACCTTTGCCAGCGACAGGCCGGGCGGCTTCGATGCCGAGGATATCGCCTTCCTGTCGGACATCCTGCCGGCGCTGGCGCTCGTCAGCGAGATCCGGTTGAAAAACCGTATGGCGCGCACGCTTCTCGAAACCTATGTCGGCCCGCATGCCAGCGAACAGATTTTGGCCGGGGCGACGACGCGCGGCAGCGGCGTGACGGTCGGCGCGGCGATCCTGATCTGCGACCTGCGCGATTTCACGAGATTGTCGGATCTCTGGCCGCGCGACGACGTTATAGAGCTTCTGAACGACTATTTCGACGCGATGTCCGAGCCGATCGAACGGCATGGCGGAGAAATACTGAAATTCATGGGCGACGGGCTGCTGGCGATCTTTCCGCTCACCGATCCTTGCGCCTGCAGCCAGCTTCTCGCCGCCATTGACGAAGCGCAGGCGGCGCTTTCCAGGCTCAACGAGGCCAATCTAAAAAAGGGCCACGATCCGCTCGGCTACGGCATCGGCGTCCATGTCGGCGACGTGATGTACGGCAATATCGGTTCGCGCAAGCGCCTCGATTTCACAGTCATCGGTCCGGCCGTCAACATCGCCTCTCGGCTCGAGAGCCTGACCAAGGAGCTCAAGCGCCCCGTTCTGCTTTCAAGAGCCTTTGTCGAAAGGGCAGGATGCGCCGGAGAACTTGAAAGTCTCGGCTCCTATGCCTTGAGAGGGCTGGACGAACCGGTCGATGTGTTTGCCCTCTTGGGTGCCAAGTAGGTCTGGAACACTATCCTGGAAATGACTCGCGTTCCCCGCGGCTTGAGCGTTAACTGAATCGCTCTCACGCAGGAGGTGAGCCATGACCATGTATCTCACGCGCTTCAGCTACACGCCCGAAACATGGGCGCGGATGATTCAGAACCCCGAGGATCGACGCGAGGCGGCTCGAACGTATATCGAGGCCGTGGGCGGTAAGCTTCACGGCTTCTGGTACGCGTTTGGTGAGCATGACGGTTGGACGCTTTGGGAGGCGCCCGACAGCGTCTCGATGGCCGCTGTCGCCATTGCGATCGGCGCGGGAGGCGCGCTGAGCTCCATTGAGACCACCGTACTGCTCAGCGTCGAGGAGACGATTGATGCCTTGGCAAAGGCAAAGCAGGTGCGGTATCGCCCACCGGCAACGTAGCTGTTCCACATTGAGCGAGATGCTTGAGCCGTCGGTCAGCTTGGTTCGTGCAGGACCACGCGATTTCGGCCGGCCTGCTTGGCAAGATAAAGTGCAGCATCGGCCTGGTTCTGAAGCTGTTCCGGTGAAACGATCGTCTCATCCGGCGGCTGGGTCGCCACTCCGATGCTCAAGGTGACGTAAGGCGAAACGCGGGAATCCGGGTTCGGAAGGGAGGCGGCTTCGACACTCTTGCGAATCCGTTCGGCGAGAAGGACCGCCTCGCCCTCGTCGACGCCCGGAAGCACGATCAGGAACTCCTCGCCGCCGTAACGGGCGACATGATCGCGATCGCTTTGCACGCTGCTTTCAATAATACCCGCAACCTTCACGAGGCAACGATCGCCCTCCGCATGGCCGAGGCGATCGTTGAGCTTCTTGAACTCATCGATATCGCACATCAGCATGGAGCAGCCGCGGCTATCCAGGCCTGCGCTCCAGAACCGGTTGAGCGTTTCCATCATCCAGCGCCGGTTGGCGATCCCCGTCAGCGGATCGGTTCTGGCGAGACGTTCCAGCCGGGCATTCGCATCGGCCAGTTCTGCCACACGGCTGCGGTCTCTGAGCTCGAGAAGAAACCCCTTCTGCGCCAGGATCGTCATGGTGCGCCGCGCAACGACAGTGGCGACGATGCCGCTGGCAAAAAACAACGTCGCAGCCACGGCGCTTCCGGTCTCCAGGCTGGGGTTCAGCAACTGGAAAACCAGGTAGAGGCTCAGCGCCAGGGCGGCGACGGTAACGGTCCAAGCCAACGGAACGCTGAAGATGATAATGGCGGTGATCGCCACGAAGAGCATGATGGTCAGGTGGCGTTCGTAAAACTCGCCACCCGCGCCGACGCCCACCAGCGCGACCGAGAGGAGGATGAAAAACAGGCCCGCGATGATCGAGCCTCCCTGGATCGAGGTCGCTCGCGGTTTTCGCCAGACGAAGGCTGTGCCGAGAGCGGCTGGCGGCAGGATGCAGGCGGGCGCGAGCATCGACAGGACGATCGCCTTCGGGAGGAGGATGGCGTTGAGGCCCAGGGTCAGGACATCCAACAGGGCCACCCAAATCATCCAGGCACGAATAACCTTGGCGGTTCGCGGCCAGGAGCGCTCCTGGAACAGGCGACGAAGCTCGCCCTTGAGGCGGATGTCACGCGTTCGGCCCGCGAGAAGGCGGGCAACCTCGGCCATGACCGCAGGATCCTGTGCCTGAAGCTGCATCTGTGCGGACGGATCAAGCCTACGCGCCGAGACTGCACTATCCTCAATGTCCATGCCTGCCCATGTAGGGGAGCGTCTCCCCCAGGCAAGTAAAGGCAAAGCGGGCTATTTGAATATGTTCCGTCGTTTCGCGGTGACCCGGCCGCCGACGCAAATGATACGTTCCATACAGCGCCGCGCGTCCTATCAGGCGCTCAAAGGTCGCTGCAGTACTTGGAATTGCCGCATGTCTTTGTCCTTAAATCGAGATCGATTGAACGAGACATGCAGTAGTCGAACAGGTCTGCGTCAACGGGAGAGACGCATGGTTGCATCCGTGCCGCAGGAGGCGGTCGGGCGTGTTCTGATCGCGGAACGCAATCCGCTCGTCATTGCTGCCCTCCGTGGATTGTTTTCCGAGAATGCCCGCTTTTTCATCGCCGACACCGCGAGCACATCGGCCGAGCTTTACGAGAAGCTTGCCATCGCCGAAGTGGATTGCGTGCTGCTTTCCTGGCAGCTCGACGATGCCGAGGCACCCGAGGTTCTCGCCGATCTCGGCCGGCTCGGACTCGATCCGAGGATCGTTCTATTCGCCGATACTCGTGATCCGGCCGTCGTCAACGAGACGATCAGGCTGGGTGTGAACGGGCTTTGCTATCAGTTCGAGGATCCGGAAATCCTGTTCGCGACGCTCACCGCCGTGATGAAGGGCCGGATCTGCATTCCCTATACGGTGCTCTCCAAAATCTCCAACACACGCCCTTTCAGCAGCTCACCTCTCGCGAGAGCGAATTGCTCGGCATGCTGGCCAATGGCTGGACCAATATCCAGATCGCCGCGCGAACCGGCATCTCCGAGAATACCGTGAAATACCACCTCAAAAACCTTTACGACAAGCTCGAGGTGCGCAATCGCGCCATGGCCGTAGCACTCTACACAAAAGAACGCCGGCGCAACCCGGAGTAACTACCTGCGGGTAGTCTTCGCCTACCCATCTCCTCGAAGTGACCACCCGCAAGGACCGCGCTCGCGCTGCCCGTCCGGCATTCTTTTCTGCCTGAGCGAGTGTTGTGCAGACTTTCCCTGAAAGGCAGCTTCGGTTCCGAGGAAACGCCGTCCGCGGACGCAGCCATTGGAGGAACGATGTCAGGCTACAATCATCTCTTCATCCCAGGCCCCACCAACATTCCCGAGCAGGTCCGCCAGGCGATGAACCTGCCGATGGAGGACATGCGGTCCCCTCGCTATCCGGAGCTCACGCTGCCGCTCTTCGCCGACATCAAGAGAGTGTTCAAGAACCAGAGCGGCCGCGTTTTCATCTATCCATCGTCCGGCACCGGCGCCTGGGAAGCGGCGATGACCAACGTGCTCTACCCCGGCGACAGGGTGCTGATGAGCCGTTTCGGCCAGTTCTCGCATCTCTGGGTCGACATGGCCGAACGCCTCGGTTTCGAGGTCGATTGCCTCGACCGGGAGTGGGGCACGGGCGTGCCGGTCGAGCTCTATGCCGACCGGCTCGCCGCCGACAAGGCCCACACGATCAAAGCCGTCTTCGTGACCCATAACGAAACCGCGACCGGCGTCACCTCGGACGTCGCCGCCGTGCGCGCCGCGCTCGACGCCTGCGGCCACCCGGCGCTGCTCTTCGTCGATGGCGTCTCGTCGATCGGCTCGATCGACTTTCGCCAGGACGAATGGGGCGTCGACTGCGCCGTGTCCGGTTCGCAGAAGGGGTTCATGATGCCTGCTGGCCTCGGTTTCCTCTCTGTCAGCCAGAAGGCGCTCGAGGCCGCCAGGACCGCGCGTCACATGCGCTGCTACTTCTCCTTCGAGGACATGATCAAGACCAACGACACCGGCTACTTTCCGTATACGCCGCCGACACAGCTGCTGCACGGCCTCAGAGCGGCGCTCGACCTGATCTTCGAAGAAGGCCTGGAGACTATCTTCGCCCGCCATCATCATCTCGCCAATGGCGTCCGCGCCGCGGTCTCCGCCTGGGGGCTCAAGCTCTGCGCGACCGAACCGAAATGGCATTCCGACACCGTTTCGGCAATCCGTCTGCCGGAAGGAATCGATGGTGTCGAGGTCATCCGCCACGCCTACCAAACCTATAACACCTCGCTCGGCAGCGGGCTCGGCAAGGTGGCAGGCAAGGTCTTCCGCATCGGCCATCTCGGCTCGCTGAACGAGGTCATGGTTCTGGGCGCGCTTTCCGCCGCCGAACTGACGCTGCTCGACTGCGGCCTGAAGATCGAGCCGGGTGCGGGTGTGGGTGCGGCGATCAGCCAGTTCCGTTCCGCCGCGACCGCGTCGTCCGCCAAGGCAGCCTGAAAACCGGGAGGAGAGGAAATCATGAGCCACACGATAAACCATCTCCGCCGGTTGCGGCTGCAGCGCAGCGAACTCGCCGTTCCGGGCTCGAACCCCGAAATGATCGGGAAGGCCGCAAATTCCGACGCCGACTACATCTTCCTCGACATCGAGGATGCCGTCGCCCCGCCGGACAAGGAGCGGGCCCGCGCCAATATCGTCGCAGCGCTGAACGAGATCGACTGGCGCGGCCGTGGCAAGACCATCTCGGTGCGCATCAACGGGCTGGACACGCACTACATGTACCGCGACGTCGTCGACCTCATGGAGCAGGCCGGCGACAGGATCGACACGCTGCTGGTGCCGAAGGTCGGCGTGCCCGCCGACCTCTACATGGTCGAGGCGATGGTCAACCAGATCGAGATCGCCAAGGGCTACAAGACCCGTGTCGGTCTCGAGGCCCTGATCGAGACGGCTCTCGGCATGGCCAATGTCGAGGCCATCGCCTCCTTTGGCGGTCGCCTCGAGGCGCTGCATTTCGGCGTCGCCGACTATGCCGCCAGCCTCAAGGCCCGCACCGTCAATATCGGCGGCCTCAACCCCGATTATCCGGGAGACCAGTGGCATTTCGGCCTGTCGCGGATGACCGTTGCCTGCCGCGCCTACGGTCTGCGCGCCATCGACGGTCCCTTCGGCGATTTTTCCGATCCCGAGGGCTACAGGGCCGCCGCCCGCCGTGCCGCCGCACTTGGCATCGAGGGCAAGTGGGCCATCCATCCGAGCCAGATCGGGCTTGCCAACGAGATATTCTCCCCGCCTGACAAGGAGGTCGAACGCGCCCGCCGCATCATCGATGCGCTGAAGATCGCCGAAAGCGAGGGCAAGGGTGCAGCCTCGCTCGACGGAAAGATGATCGACGCCGCGTCCGAGCGCATGGCGCGCAACGTGCTCGCCACCCATGAAGCCATCACGGCCGGTCGCTGAGAGGAGGAAGACATGGACATCCACGAATATCAGGCCAAGGAACTTCTCTCCCGCTATCACATCCACATTCCGCGTGGCGGGCTGGCCTACAGCCCCGAACAGGCCGCCTATCGCGCAAGCGAGATCGGTGGCGATCGCTGGGTCGTGAAGGCGCAGATACATTCCGGCGCCCGCGGCAAGGCCGGTGGTGTCAAGCTCTGCTCGTCCGACCATGAGATCGTCGCGGCCGCCGATGCCATGCTCGGTGCCAAGCTGGTGACGCACCAGACCGGAGCGCAGGGCAAGCTGGTCAGCCGCCTCTACGTCGAGGAGGCGATGGATATCGAGCGCGAGATCTATCTCGGCTTCGTCCTCGACCGCAAATCCGAGCGCATCATGATCGTCGCCTCGTCCTCGGGCGGCATGGAGATCGAGGAGATCGCCGAGGCGGAGCCCGATTCCATCATCCGCGCCACCGTCGATCCGGGCGTCGGCATGCAGGATTTCCAGGCCCGCGAGATTGCCTTCGGGCTCGGCATCGACAATGCCCTGATCGGCCGCGCCACGCAGACGCTCATGGGCTGCTATCGCGCCTTCGTCGACTATGACGCCTCGATGCTTGAGATCAATCCGCTGGTCGTGACCCGCCGCGGTGATCTCGTGGCGCTCGACGCCAAGATGAGCTTCGACGAGAACGCGCTGTTCCGACGGCCGCATATCGCCGAAATGCGCGACAAGAGCCAGGAAGATCCGCGCGAGACCTACGCGTCCGACCGCGGCCTCTCCTATGTCGGTCTCGACGGCAATATCGGCTGCATCATCAACGGCGCGGGGCTGGCCATGGCGACCATGGACATGATCAAGATTGCCGGCGGCGAGCCCGCGAATTTTCTCGACATCGGAGGCGGGGCCTCGCCCGACCGCGTTGCGAAATCCTTCCGCGCCGTGCTGCACGACAAGAACGTTGAAACGATCCTCGTCAACATCTTCGCCGGCATCAACCGCTGCGATTGGGTGGCGGAGGGCGTGATCAAGGCGCTGAAGGAAGTCGGTGTCCCGGTTCCGCTCGTCGTGCGCCTTTCCGGCACCAACATGGAAGAGGGCCGGCGCATCCTCGCCGAGTCCGGCGAGGACATCATCGTCGCGGAAACGCTGGCCGAGGCTGCCGAGAAGGCGGTCGCCGCCTGGCGTTCCTACACCGCCAACAAAGCTGCTTGAGGGAGGCCTACGCCATGTCCATTCTCCTCGACAAGAACACGCGCGTCATCGTGCAGGGCTTCACCGGTAAAATCGGCAGCTTCCATGCCGAAGACATGAAGCGTTACGGCACCAACGTGGTCGGCGGCGTCACGCCCGGCAAGGGCGGGCAGACGCATCTCGGCATGCCGGTCTTCAACACGGTGAAAGGCGCCGTCCAGGAAACCGGCGCCGATGCCTCGATCGTCTTCGTGCCGCCGCCCTTTGCCGCCGACTCGATCATGGAGGCGGCGGATGCCGGCATCCGGCTCTGCGTCTGCATCACCGACGGCATTCCCTCCCAGGACATGATCAGGGTCAAGCGATACATGAGGCGCTATCGCTTTGAGGATCGCATGACCCTGATCGGGCCGAACTGCGCCGGCATGATCACGCCTGGCGAGGCGATGATGGGGATCATGCCGGGCTCGATCTACCTGCCCGGCCGCATCGGCATTGTCGGCCGCTCGGGGACGCTCGGCTACGAGGCGGCGAGCCAGATGAAGGCCCTCGGCATCGGTGTGTCGACATCGGTCGGCATTGGCGGCGACCCGGTCAACGGCTCGTCCTTCAAGGACATGCTGGAGTTGTTCGAACAGGATTCGGAAACGGACGCCGTGCTGATGATCGGCGAGATCGGCGGCCCGCAGGAGGCGGAGGCCGCTCTGTGGGCGCGCGACCAGATGAAGAAGCCGCTGATCGCCTATATCGCAGGGCTTTCGGCGCCGAAAGGCCGGCGCATGGGTCATGCGGGCGCGATCATCTCCGCCTTCGGGGAATCGGCGCAGGAAAAGGTCGAGATCCTGAAGGGGGCGGGTGTCACGATCGTGCCGACTCCGTCCTCCTTCGGCGAGAGCGTCGCCGACGTGTTGTCGGCGATGAACAAGGCAGCCTGAGCGGCAAGGCCGCCCGTTGAGTGCGGGCGTGCTCGCCCCAGACAACAACAAGAAGACACGATCCGCCCGGCGGATCGCACGAGTGGGAACAGGCTGCTCGGAAGAAGGCGGGCAGCCCCGGTTAACTAGGAGGAGCAACCAATGCAAGGATCAAGACCTCAGGTCGATCCGGCCGTCTTCTGGCCGTCGATCACCATCATTTTGGGATTTGTCGGTTGGGGGACGGTGTTCCCCGACAGCCTGTCCTCGGTCTCGAAAGTGGTCCTCAACACGGTCATCGACGATTTCGGGTGGGGCTTCGTCGTCTCGTCAGCGGGCTTCCTGATTTTCGCGCTTTTTCTTGCCGTCAGCCGCCTGGGCAAGATCCGGCTCGGACAGGACGACGAGCGGCCGGAATTCCGCACCGCATCCTGGATCTGCATGATGTTCAGCGTCGGCATGGGCATCGGCCTGATGTTCTGGGGCGTTGCAGAACCGATCTTTCATTTTTCAAGCCCGCCGCACGGGCAGGCGGAGCCGAAGAGCCTCGAGGCGGCGCTTCTCGCCATGAAGTACTCCTATTTCCACTGGGCGCTTCACCCCTGGGCCATCTATGCCGTGGTCGGCCTGACGATCGCCTATTTCACGTTCCGCAAGGGCAAGTCGAACCTGATTTCGTCTGCCTTCACGCCGCTTCTCGGCAAGGCCGCAAGCGGGCCGATCGGCAAGGCAATCGACGTGCTGGCGATCATCGCGACGCTGTTCGGCACGGCCACTTCGCTCGGCCTCGGTGCCCAGCAGATCAACAGCGGCATGGACTTCCTATGGGGGACCGGGACTTCCAACGCGATCGCGCTGTCCATCATCGGCGTCATGTCGGTGCTGTTCATCCTCTCGGCGGTGTCGGGCGTGGGCAAGGGCATCCAGTTCCTCTCCAACATGAATATGATCATCGCGATGCTGCTGTTGATATTCCTGCTCTGCATCGGTCCGACGATCTTCATCTTCAACACCTTCACGGAATCGCTCGGCTTCTATCTGAGTGACCTCGTAACCATGTCGTTCCGCACTGCGGCCTTCAGCGACGGCAAGTGGCTCGGCAGCTGGACGATCTTCTATTGGGCATGGTGGGTTTCCTGGGCGCCCTTCGTCGGCGTGTTCATCGCCCGCATCTCGCGTGGCCGCACGATCCGCGAATTCGTGATCGGCGTTCTGCTGATCCCGAGCGGCGTCACCTTCGTCTGGTTCACGATCATGGGTGGAACCGCGCTGCATTCCGAGCTCTTCGGCGCCGGCGGCATCGTCGACGCGGTCAACAACCAGGGTGCCGCAGTCTCGCTCTTTGCCTTGCTGGCGCAGTATCCCTTCGCCTGGCTGACGTCCCTGGTCGCCATTTTCCTGGTTGCGATCTTCTTCATCTCCGGCGCCGATGCAGGCGCGGTGGTGATGGGAATGCTCTCGTCGAACGGCACGCTCGAGCCGCCCCCGAGTGTCGTCGTGCTTTGGGGCGTGCTGGCGGGCGCCTCGGCCTCGGTCCTGCTCATGATGGGCGGATTGCAGGGTTTGCAGACGGCCTCGATCATCGCGGCGGCCCCGTTCCTGATCGTCATGGTCGGGCTCTGCATCTCGCTGTGGCACTCGCTCCTCGACGAACTGGAAGAGGGGCGGTCGCCGCGGAGGGTGCCGACTGCCGCTACCGCTGGCGAAGCCGCCGCACTTGCGCCTGAAGCCGCACAATAACGATGCTGATAATCTTAAGAGCGGCCGATCTTCTGATCGGCCGCTCTTAAGAAAAGCATGCGTTCGATCGTATCCAGCGTCTCATGTCGCAATTCGATGGCAATACGTTCGGAATTCGTGCTGCGTGGATTTTTGAATTGTCCAACATTGTCGCCTGAGCAATCGCCCGATCCGGGAGCGAGACTTGCACGTTCGGCCGCAGCGTCAGTTTCGGCGATCACCAATGACGGGGAGCGATTACCTGCTGCCCAGAATGAACAGAGGTAGAAATGATTTCCGATTCAGACCTTGTCGCGCATCGCCTCGACGCAATGAAACGCACCGAAGGCGGCGCTCCTTCGCTGCCGACGAATCCGTTCTTCGGGGTCGGTCCGATAACCGATGCGACAAAGGATGAGGTCGACAGCCGGCTGCGGCGCTATGAGTTCGACAAATGGATAGAGAGCACCTACCGGAAATACGATGACACCGGCAAGGATATCGGCGCGTTTACGACCGCCGAGCTTTCCCGCAGCATGCATCGCGGTTACCCGGCGGACAAAATTCTGCTCGATATGATGCGGGCGATCCATCGCTATTTTGAATTCCCCAAGTCGAACAGGATTGCAGTCGGTTTGGGCGGCGGCCACAGCGGCTATACCGTTTGCGTGCAGCACCTGCTCAACGCAAATGACGCGGGCCAGCGGGTGTATGTCGACACCCCGCGCCCCGAGAGCGACCGCGCCGGTGCAGCGGGCTTCTTCCGGCAATCCTGGGCAACCCAGCTCATAGAGATGCATCGCTTCGCGGAAAAGGGCGACGAAAACAGGATTCACTTTGCGAAGCGCGAGGGGGAGATCCCCTCGGCAAGCGCGCTCGCAGAACTCGGCGTTTCGATCTTCATTGGCGTGGGACACGAAACGACCGGTGCCAATTCATACACCAACGAGGAGATCACCGAGCTCCTGGCCTGGTTGGACGGCGACCCTGAAAACCGTCATGCCGTCTTCGACGCGACCTCCATGCTGGGGGCGATGCCTTGGGAGCCCGATGTCGTTCGGGCGGTAATGGCCAAATGCTGCCTGTTCATGCCGTTCCAGAAAGCAATCGGCGGCGTGTCCGGCTACTTCGTCGCATCCTTCACACCGGCGGCTCTGGCATTGATCGAGCGCAACCAGAGCAATCCGTCCTGGGCAATCCCGAGGCAGCTCAAGATTGCGCCGCCGATCAATCCCCGGCAGCCGTTCAGCAGCAAGCGGTCGGTCGATTCCGGTCCGTTCTACGATGCCGAGGAAGACAGGATGCGCGGCGGCGTCATCAACACCTATAGCGCCCTGGCATTCGCCGAGACGACCTTCGGGCTCTTGCAGACCGAACGGCGCGTCGGGTCCGTCAGCGAATTGAACAGGCGCTCGGCAAAGAACCGCAAGCTCGTCAACGAATGGGTGGACCGCAACCCGCTGTTCAGTCTCGTCGTGGAGGAAGAGGATCGCCGCGGCGCGGCGGTGACGCTGCTGAAGGTCAATGACGGCAGCATCTCGTCGTCAGACCTGCATCAGCGCATCATTGCGAGATCTAAGCAGATCCTCGGCTATGAAGGAATTACCCATCCGAACGGTGTCCACGAAAAGGGCCTCGATGCGGCGCGCTACGTGAACGCGTTCCCCGGCACTCCGGGTGATTATCGCGCCTGGATCGGTGGCATTCGCGACGCTGCCGATGTCACCGCGCTGCTCGACAATCTCAAATATGCCTATCTCAGGGCGAAGATCGTCGTCATCGAGGAGGAACTCGAGAGCAGAGGCAGCCGCGTCGACTATGCTGAATCCGCCGCCACCGGTGTCGCATCGGTGCGCGAAGGCACTTTCAAGGTATTGATCGCCGATGCGATCGGCCTTCGCTTCGACGCCGAGGGCCGTCTCGATCACAGTGAGCTGGCCGCATACATCCACGAGAAAGGCGGCGTGTTCCACGAAAACGCGGTGAACGGCGCCAGCCCGCTCGATGACGGCAAGATTCATTTCTACTACCGGCCCCACCTCAGCACCGCTGACGAGATCCTTGCTGAAGCCGGCGAGGGGCAGTACGACGCGGTGATCGCCGCCGCGACATTCATCCCCCAGGCCGCGAAATTCCGCCTTGGCGGCGTCCGTATCGGTACGGGTACCGGGAACATGGGATCCGCTTCCTGGGGCGGGCCGAACGGTGAAGGCGGCGAGGCCCCGCTGATGAATACGCCGGGCATCAACAGCAGGGCGACCGCGCAGATGGCCATGAAGGCTCTTCTCAAGGTTCTCCCCGACCTGCCGGTCGAGGAATTGCATGCCCGCGTCGTCGCGGGCGACTTCGATACCGGCAAGAACCTCGCCGAATATCCGACTGAGAAGCTCGAGGGAAAAAGGATCGCGATCCTCGGCTACGGCAACATAGGCAGGGAACTCGCACGTCTTGCCGAGGCGTTCCACATGGATGTGGTCGTCTACGCCCGGCCCGCGCATCGCGACAACATCATCGCGGAAGGCTATGAATACGCGGCTACTCCGGCGGAGGCCGCGCGTGGTTCGGATGTCTTGTCGGTCCATCTCGGCCTCGGAAAACAGGATCCGGCCACCGGGACATTCTCCAATGCCGGGATCGTCGATCGCGAAGTCCTGTCCGCTCTGAACGACAGGGCCGTTCTGCTCAACTACGATCGCGGCGAGCTCGTGAACGTGAGAGACCTGGACGACGCCCTGACATCCGGCAAGGTCAGGCATGCGGCGATTGATGCCGACATCTTCAAGTCGTCGGACGGCCCGAGCGGCCCGATGAAACCCTATCTCTCGCTTCTCCCGAAGCATGCCGACAAGCTTGAACTCCTCCCGCACGCGGCAGCGGACACCGACCATCCGACGCGCGTGGCCGGCGCGAAGCAAGCCGTCGACCAGATCATCGACTCGATACGATTGCTCTCGGTCACGAACCTCAAGGGTGACCTGCCCGATGGCTATGTATCGCAAGGTGCAAGCAGCCCCTCTGGCATTGGCCTTGTTACGCGCTCCGTCCTTGACCGAGTTGCGAACGACAAGGGTCTTCTCGTCCAGTTGCGGGAGGCCAGCGAAAAGATAGCCGCGATCCTCGGATCGCTCGAAACAGTTTCCGACGAGGCTCACAAAGCGCGGATCGTCGAGCGCTACCGGTCACTGCTTGCGCAGAACGCGTTGAAGCAGGTTCAACTTCTAAGGTCTGCCGGTCTGCTGGCCCCTGCTGCCAAGGAGTAGGAGGACAGGCGAGAAGGTGCCCCTTGCTGCGGTCTCACTTGAGGCGCATGCTGCGTAGTATCAGCGGCTATTAGCAAGGGCGCCACTGGCTGGGAGATCATCGCGCTTTCGCCCCATCCTAGGAGGCCGCGCCATGTATCCGTTCCGCGACTTTGACTGCGTTATCCGACCAAGCGAGATCAGTATGCTGCAAGGCGTGTTCGAAACCGAACTTGCCCGGACAAGGCTGAGGAGTGACACCGAGGAGGCCGAAACGCTCGCAAGGAGGCTGGTCGCGCTCTATCAGGAAGGCGTCAGAGACCCGAATCTCTTGGCTGAAAGGCTGAGAGACCGATAGCAGAGAGCGCCTTTGGCCAGCGCAAACAGGGCGCTAAAGCTCGGGGCGCCGCTCATCGGGATAGAGCAGGGCAGTGCCTGCCCGAGGACTGAGGAACAAACTCGCGCGCGGCCCCGTTTCGGAAATTCAAACGAGAGGCTTCGAGGCCAACCGCAATGGCACCCCGCTCATTCTGGAAAGGCTATCTGAAACTGTCACTCGTCACCTGTCCGGTGGCAATGACGCCGGCGACGACCGAGAACGAGAAGGTCCGCTTCCACACGCTCAACCGGAAGACCAACAATCGCGTCGTCAGCCAGTATGTCGATGCGGTGAGCGGAAAAGCTGTCGACGAAGATGACGAAGTTAAAGGCTATGAACGTGGCGAGGACGATTTCGTGCTTCTGGAGGACGAGGAACTCGAAGCGGTCGGGCTGGAAAGCACGCGCACCATCGACATCGACATGTTCGTGGAGGCCGACAGCATTCGCTGGATATGGTACGACAAGCCGCACTATCTCGTTCCCGACGATCCCGTCGGTGAGGAGGCCTTTTCAGTCATCCGCGACGCGATGGCCTCAACCGGGACGGTCGGTATTTCGCGGCTTGTCATGTATCGCCGCGAGCGCGCCGTTATGCTCGAACCGAGAGGGAAGGGGATCGTTCTTTGGACGCTGCGCTATGGCGACGAGGTGCGGAAACCCGAGGAGTACTTCCGCAACATTGATGACAGCGATAACGATCCCGAACTGATGCGCCTCGTGACGAAGCTGATCGAAGAACGCAGCAAGCCCTGGGATCCCGCTATGGTGAGCGATCCCGTTCAGGCGCGACTCCTGGACATCATTTCCGCCAAAAAGAAGGGCCGGAAGCGGCCGGCCAAGGCAAAGGCTGAGGAAGAGGAGCGACCCAGCAACGTGGTCAATATCATGGACGCGCTTCGCAAGAGCCTCAGTTCGGAAAAGAAGAAAAAGACGAAGAGTTAACTCCCGGCATCAAGGTGTCAGTCCGGCATCGAGACGCGATACTTGAAGCGATCGCGGATATGCGCGTTGAAGAAGCGGCCCTTTGAAAAGGCCCGCTTGAAGGCCGCATAAGTTTCGGGAGGCACATCCTCATAGTCATAACGCTTTTCGGTGGTCAGGAGCCAGACCGAGAGCGTTCGCGTCTCGGCGTCGTAGTCTGTCCTTTTTATCAGATGCGACGGCATTGCCTCACCGCTTCCTGAAAGGGTCCGTTCTGAGTGCAGCCTTACGCGGCCCTCCTTCGCCCGGCCTTCGCCTCCTTGAGCGGAACGGCGGCCGCGCGAAAATCCGCCCATGGGTCGGCGTGCAGCGACGCCAGCCGCGTCGGCGTGTTCTCCACCGTGAAATAGGCCGGTCCGATGCTGGGAGCCAATTCGTCCCAGGAGAGGGGCATCGAGACGGCGGCGCCCGGCCGCGCTCGCGTCGAATAGGGGGCCACCGCGGTCGCGCCGCGCTGGTTTCTCAGATAGTCGACCAGGATCTTGCCGCGGCGCTTGGATTTGCTGATGGTCGAAACGAACCGGTCGGGACTGTCGGAGGCCATCGCATCGGCAACCAACTTGGTGAAGGCCTTGACGGCCGGCCACTCCGCCTTGGGCTTCAACGGCGCCACCACGTGAAGCCCCTTGCCGCCGGATGTCTTGACGAAGGGAACAAGGCCGGCCGCCTTCAGGCGGCCTGCGGTCTCGAGCGCAGCTTCGATCACCGCTTCGAACGGCACGTCCTCGCCGGGATCGAGATCCATTATGATCGTGTCCGGTCTTTCCCAATCGGCGACCGTCGAGCCCCAAGGATGGATTTCGAGAACCGCGGACTGGACTAGCCCCATCAGGCCATCGAGATCCCTGATGCTCAACAGCTGTTCGTCGGGCGGGTCCTTCGGATCGTTGACGAGCACGATATTGGGGTTCAGCCCCTTCCAGGCATGCTTCTGGAAGAACGTCTCCCCGGTGATCCCGTTGGGGCATCTGACCAAAGCGAGCGGGCGCCCGACGATATGGGGGCCGACAAAGCGCCAGACTTCGGAGTAATAATCGGCGAGCCCCTCTTTGGTGACACCCTCGTCCGGCCAGTAGAACCGGTCGGGGTGGGTGAGTTTCACGGTCCGACGCGGAGCCTTGGGCGCAACTGCCGCGGACTTCGGCGTTTCGCGCACGATGTCGCGGGCGGGTTTATCCTCTCGCAATCCCCTGAACGAAGCGTGGCGGAGAAGGCCGTCGGCGGTCCAGGCCCTGAACTCGACCTCGGCAACGAGCTCCGGCCTGACATATCGGACCTGGCGCGCATCTTCCGCCGCAAGCCGCGCCGCGAACGGGCTCTCGGGCGTCCGCAAACGGTCCAACCTCTTGAAGAGCTCCTCCGCAACGGCGACGGTGAACCCTGTTCCAACGCGGCCCACATGATGGAGCTTGCCGCCTTGATAGACGCCGAGCACGAGTGAGCCGATCGCCTTGCGCGACGTGGTCGACGGCACGTAGCCGGCGACGACGAACTCCTGACGCGCCGAGCACTTGGATTTCACCCAGCTTTTGTTCCGTCCCGCACGATAGGGCGCATCGCGCTGCTTCGAGACGATGCCTTCGAGGCTCAGCCTGCAGGCATGACGCAGCACCAGGCTGCCTTCCTCCTCGAAATGGCTGCTGAAGCGGATGAGGCCATCGCCTTCGCTGATCAGCTGGCCGAGCAGCTCCTTGCGTTTGACCAGGGGCAGAGCGCGCAAGTCGTAGCCGTCGAGATAGAGCAGGTCGAAGACATAGAAGCGGAAACGATCGCTGCGACCCTCGCTCAAGTCGGCCTGCAATCCGGAAAAGTCGGAGGCCCCGGAGCCCGTTTCGACAACGACCTCGCCGTCGATCAAGGCCGTTCCGACCGGTAGCGCCTGCAATGCCGACACCAGCGCCTTGCCGAACCTTTTCGTCCAGTCCAGCCCGCCACGGGTGAGAAGCTTGGTGCGCCCGGCTTCGATCCGCGCCTGCAACCGGTAGCCATCGAACTTGATTTCGTGGAGCCAGCGTTCGCCGGCCGGCGCGGAGGCGACGAGGGTCGCCAATGAGGGCTCGACGAAGTCCGGCAAAGGAGCCCGCTTGGCGCCCTTGAACTTCGCGGGATCTGGGACGTTCGAAGCCGCTTCCGGCTCCTGCCCTGGTGAAGCGGCGGTTTTCCTGCCGCGAGCCCGCTTGCGTATCCGGCCGGTCTTCGACGACCAGCCCGGCTCTTCGCCGGCAACATCCTTGATCTCGCGGCCGGTCAGAACCGACTCCGGCCGCTCCTCGAGAATATCGGGGTCTTGCTCCGATCGCGCCGCCTCGTCGTCGCCTTTGATCAGCAGCCAGTTTTCCCGTTTCTCGCGCGGCTTGCCGGCCATCCGAACCAGATGCCAGCGGCCGCCGAGCTTTTCGCCGCTGAGCTCGAAGTCGAGATGGCCTTTCGCGTAGCCCCGCCGGGCATCGCCGATCGGCGTCCACGTGCCGCGATCCCACAGGATGACGGTACCGCCGCCATATTCGCCTTTCGGGATCGTGCCTTCGAAATCTCCGTATTCGAGAGGGTGGTCCTCGACGTGAACGGCAAGGCGCTTCTCGCCGGGAACGGGGCTCGGACCCTTAGTGACGGCCCAGCTCTTCAAAACCCCGTCCATCTCCAGCCGGAAGTCGTAATGCAGCCGCGTGGCGTCGTGCTTCTGGACAACGAAACTGTTGCCGGATCGACGCGCTTTGCCCCCCTTCGGTTCGGGTGTCGAGGCGAAGTCGCGCTTTTCCCGATAGGTTTCGAGGCCCATGGGTCAGCCCGCCTTGCGACGCGGCGAAGCTTCCTTCGTCTTCGCGCCACGGGTCGCCTTCTTTTTGGTTTGAGTGGCCGCCTTTGTCTTCTTGGCCGGAACGCCGGCGCTCTGCCGCAATGCCTCCATCAGGTCCACGACCTTTTCGCGCTTCGGCTCCTTGCGCGGCTCGATCTTCTTGCCCTCGAGTTTCGCCTCGACCAGCTCGGCAAGGGCCGCCTCATAGCGATCATCGAATTTGGCCGGGTCGAACTTTCCGCGTTTCGTCTTGATGATGTGCTCGGCAAGCTTCAGCATCTCGCCCTCGATCTTCAGATCCGGCACGTCGTCGAACGCTTCTTGGGCCGAGCGGACCTCGTAGTCGAAGTTCAAGGTCGTTGCGATCAGTCCGTCCTCATAGGCGCGGATCAGAAGCGTGCGCACCCGCCGGAACAGCACTGCACTGGCGATGGCCGCGACGTTCTTCTTGCGCATGCCCTCGCGGATCAGAGCGAACGCGTCTTCGGCATGGCTCTTGGTCGGAGCAAGGTAATAGGGCTTGTCGAAATAGACGTTGTCGATATCGCCGCAGGCGATGAAGGCCGAGATCGACAGGGTCTTGTCGCTCTCCGGAACGGCCGCCGCGATCTCCTCGGGCTCCAGCACGACGTAGTCGCCGGATCCGACTTCATAGCCCTTGACCTGATCGTCCTTTTCGACCGGCTTTCCGGTCTCGCTGTCGACGAATTGCCGGTGAACGCGATGCCCGGTGGCACGGTTGATGGTGTGAAAGGCAATTCGTTCCGAGGTCGAGGCCGCTGTGTAGAGCGCGACCGGGCAGCTGACCTCGGCGACCTTCAGATAGCCCTTCCAATTTGCTCTCGGCGCCACGATGCGGCCTCACTCTGGGAACGGAGCACTGGGGTGGTTGCGCGCAACATGCTCGACGGTCGGGAACGTGGAGGCGTGGCGGTTTGTTCCCCTCGGAGGCGGGCGCGTCGGTCGATCACTCCCCGCCGGTGGCGGAAAATTGCAATGACAGGGCCGTTCGTTGTAAACAATTCGCTCCGCTTGATCTGGAGGAGGCACAGCATGAACCGGTTCACCGGAGGTTGCCTGTGCGGCAACGTTCGTCTTGTGGCGTCGGGACTCCCATACCGGGTCGGCCTTTGCCACTGTCTCGACTGCCGCAAGCATCACGGGGCGCTTTTTCACGCTTCCGCGATATTCCCCGAAAGCGCGGTGACGGTCGATGGCGAAACGCGCGACTATGCCGGGCGGTTTTTCTGCCCCCGCTGCGGCTCGTCGCTTTTCGGCCGCAGCGCGGACGAAATCGAAGTGAACCTGGGATCCCTGGACGCCCCCGACCAACTGATGCCGACCTATGAAAGCTGGATCGTTCGCCGTGAGGCCTGGCTGCCGCCGTTTCCGCTCACGAGACAATACGAGCGCGATCGAGAGGGCTCGGGTCGGTTCGAGGAGTAGGTCGAGCGAACCGCGCGAAGCGCGTCACTCCGGAAGCCCGGCCTTGCGGAAACCGTCAACGAAATGCTCGAGCGTCGCGTCGTCGCGGAACGGCTCGGTCGTGGCCCAATGGCGGATCGTGAAATGTGGGTTGCCGACGAGGAAAAGCTCGACCTCGGCGCGCGCCTCGTCCAGCCGGCCGAGTTGGGCAAGGCTTGCCGCCAGGAAACGGCGCGAGCCCGTGCGATAGGTCTCGTCCCGGCTGAGTGTCACGACAGCCGCTTCGTATTCGCCGCCCGCATATTGCGCCTGGCCGAGCGTCAGATAGTACCAGCTTGCCGGAAACGGGTTCAGCCGGAAGGCCTTTCTGATGTGCTCCAGGCCCTCCGCGACCCGGCCGGCCAGGACCGCAATGTCGGATAAGGTCGCCCAGATGTCGGCCTCGTTCGGATCGAGCTCGATCGCCTTGGCGAATTCCGCATCCGCCTCCCTGAAGCTGCGCTCATAGGCAAGCAAGTTGGCCAACACCCAGCGGCAGCCGGCATCGTTGGGATCGATCGCTACGGCCTTGCGCGCCAGTTCCAAGGAAACGCTGCGGCTTGGTTCGATCGGTTCGCCCCAATGCACCCACCCCATCCAATGATTCATGGCAAGCCAGCGATAGGCCTCGGCATATCGCGGATCGAGCGAGACCGCGCGGGTCAGCATCAGATGCGCCTCCCGCGCCGTCTGCGGCGAATCGTCGATCAGCTTGCGCGCCCGCACGCAGAGATCGTATGCCTCGAGATTCTTGGGCCGATTGCGCTGCGGCGGTGCCCGCAGCCGGCCGAGCAGCGCCTCGACGATCTTGCCGGTGACCTCGTCCTGAACGGCAAAGATATCCTCGAGGCTGCGATCGAAGCGTTCCGCCCAGAGATGGGCGCCACTCAGCGCATCGACCAGCTGGGCGTTGATGCGCACGCGCCCCTTGGCGCGTCTTGCGCTGCCCTCGAGCAGGTATCGGACGCCGAGGTCCTCGGCGATCTCGCGCACGTCTGTCGCCTGTCCTTTGTAGGCAAAGACCGAGTTGCGGGCGATGACGAACAGGCCGGAGATCCTGGATAAATCGGTGATCAGATCTTCGGTCAACCCGTCCGCGAAGGCTTCCTGCTCGGGATCGTTGCTGAAATTCACGAAGGGGAGCACGGCAATCGACGGCCTGTCGGGCAGTGGCAAAGGCTTTCGCATGGCGCCACCGAGCTGTTCGGTCGCCCCCGTGAAGCGGTAGCCGACGCGCGGAACCGTGGAGATCCATTCACCGCCGTCGGGGGCTGGACCGAGCAGCTTCCGGAGCTGCGCAATCTGGACGGTGAGGTTGCCTTCCTCGACGGCCGTGTCGGGCCACGCCGCGTCCATCAACTCGGCTTTGCTCAGGATTTCGCCGGACCGTCCGACGAGAGCCGCAAGCAGCTTCAGCCCGCGGTAGCCGACCGCAACGGTGTCATCGTTCCGAAGCAGCGTTCCCGCAGCCGGATCAAGCACGAACGGACCAAAGGCAAAGCGCGATCCCTGCATAGGGCAAGTCTATAGTCCGTTTGGAAGTTTTTGAGAACTTTTTGGGAGCGCTTAATTACGGCGCTCCTCGTCTCCCGCAGAATTCATCCTCTTTCAGGTCGGATCCCCGACCCGCAAACCATAAGGAGGATTGGTATGAACGAGACTCCGACCCCTGCTTCGGCCCCGCCCCATCGGCATTACAGCCTCGCGACTCTGCGGAGCATCATCGCGACCTGGGGCGAGCGGATACGCTTTCGCCGGGAACTCGAGCAGAAGTTGAAGGACGATCCGCATTTGATCGCCGATATCGGCCTGACCCAACGGCAGTTCGAGGCAGAGATCGCCAAGCCCTCCTGGCAAGGGCCGATGCCGCCTCTATGAGGCGACTGCTGCAATGACAGAGGATCGCCAGTTTCCGCGTGCCGCAGTTGTTTGCCGGCACCTGCAAAGCACGGCATCGCCGCGAGAGGATCGGCTCCCCTGGGCGGCGATGGCGGGCATCATCGCGACCGTCTCGGTGTTTGCCGTGGCGCAGGGGCTGACCTATCCGCTGCTCAGCTTCATCCTCGAGCGGCAGGGGATGGCGCCGGACCTGATCGGCTTGTCGGCGGCGATGACGCCGCTGGGTTTCATTGTATCCGCACCCCTCGTTCCGGCGCTGGCGCGGCGCGTGGGCGGGGCGCGGCTTGCGATCCTGTGTTCGCTGCTGGCGGCGCTCACGCTGGCCGCGATCGCCTGGATGCAGGGCGTCTGGGCCTGGATGCCGCTGCGCTTCCTGCTCGGCTTCTTCGCCAATCCGCTCTACGTCATCAGCGAGACCTGGCTGATGTCGATCACGCCGGCGCCACGCCGGGGCCGCATCCTGGGCCTCTATTCATCGATTGTTTCGGGGGGCTTCGCCATCGGCCCGCTCTCGCTCGGCCTCACCGGTACCGAGGGTTGGCCGCCTTTCCTGATCGGCATCGTGGCCCTTCTACTCTGCGGCCTGATCGTGCTTGGGGTCGTGCCACGTCTGCCGAAGATGCCGCACGAAGGCGAGGCAATATCGGTCGGCGGCTTCTTCGCACGGGCGCCGCTCCTATTGTTCGCGGTCTTCACGGCCGCCGCCTTCGAGCAGACCCTGCTCTCTTTGTTGGCGGTCTATGGCGCCGCGCTCGGTAGCGCCGAGGCCCGTATCGCTTCGCTCATCGCCTGTTTCATCGCTGGCAATGCCGTGCTGCAGATTTTGTTCGGGCGCATGACCGAACGGCTCGGCTCGAGGCGGACCCTGTTGCTCTGTGCCCTGGCTGCGCTGGCCGGCTGCCTGCTGCTGCCGTCGATCTTCGACGCATGGCTCGTCTGGCCGCTCGTTTTCGTCTGGGGCGGAGTCTCCTTCGGGATTTATACCGTATCGCTCATCCGGCTCGGCGAGCGGTTCACCGGTCAGGCGCTGATCGCCGGTAACGCGGCCTTCGCCTTCGTATGGGGTATCGGCGGCATCGTCGGCTCGCCCGCGACGGGATTGACGATGCAACTGATCGGACATCACGGGCTGCCAACGTCCCTCGGCCTCCTGTGCTGCGTTCTGGCAGTGCTTCTGATGGCAGAGAGAAGGCGGCTCTGATCGAGGCATCTACAGCATCACTGCCGAACATTGCCATGGTGAGGCAGCGCCCCTCGGAGGAGGGAGGAGGGGCGCTGCCAACAAGGTCGACTCGGGGGCAGTGGGAGGGAAAGAGTCGACCCCCATTGCGTCAACGTCGCTTGGTAAAGCGACGGGCTCTAACGTCCCGCGCCCGCGCAAGGTTCCGAACGTTGGCGAATGTTCTCGCTTCGAGCAGGCTCAGTAAGCCAGCGCGCAGCCGTCCTTGCGCGGATCCGAGCCGGCCTGCAGCACGCCGCTAGCCGCATCGATCATGATCGCCTGGCCGCCGCCAAGCGGCATCTCGGCCATTTTGATATCATGGCCCAATGCCACGAGGCCTTTCAGCACATCCTCGCGGATGCCGCGCTCGGCCTCGAAGCGCCCCATCTGGGGGAAGCCGCGGGCGCAGTCGATGGCTTCCTGCACATTCATGCCGAAGTCGATGATATTGGTGAGCACGTGGGTTTGGCCGACCGGTTGGAAGCCGCCGCCCATGACGCCGAAGCAGAGCCACGGTTTGCCGTCCTTCATGGCCATCGCCGGGATAATCGTGTGCAGCGGGCGCTTCCGCGGTGCCACGCAATTGGGGTGCGCGGGATCGACAAGGAAGCCCGTGCCGCGGTTGTGCAGCAGCACGCCGGTTTTCGGGCTGGAAAGGCCGGTGCCATAGGGCCAGAACAGCGAGTTGATAAAGGAGCAGGCGTTGCCCTTTCCGTCGACCACGCTGATATAGACGGTATCCCGATATGTCGTGGTGCCGAGCGGGCCCCCAGCCGGCATGGCTCTCCTCAGGTCGATGCGGCCGCGCAGGCCGTCGGCGAAGTTGGCCGAAAGCAGCTTCTGCACGGGGACATCGGCAAAGGCCGGGTCGGCGACATACATGTCGCGCGCCTCAAAGGCCAGTCTTGTGGCCTCGGCCTCGATATGGAAGCGCTCGACGCCGACCGGATCGTATTTGCCCAGGTCGAAGCCGCTCAGGATGTTGAGCATTAGCAAAGTCGTGATGCCGACGCCGTTCGGCGGGATTTCCAGGATCTCGATGCCGCGATAGCTGGTCGAAATAGGCTCGACCCAAAAAGCCTCCTGCGAGGCGAAATCCTCCAGCGAATGCGTGCCGCCGAGGCTGCGGAGATAGGCCACCATGTCCTCGGCGACCCAGCCGGTGTAAAAGCCGTCGCGGCCCTTGGCGGCGATCTCCCGGAGGACTTTCGCATGCTCTGGCTGCCTGAACACCTCACCGGCCGTGGGAGCGCGGCCACCCTTCAACCACATGCGCGCACTATTGGCATCCGCCTTCAGCTTGTCTTCGTTACGGGCCCAATCGGTGGCGACGCGCTCGGTCACCGCAAAACCTTCCTCGGCATGGCGGATGGCGGGCTGCAGCAACGCGCCGAGCGGCATGGAGCCGAGGCGCTGGTTCAGCTTGGCCCAGGAATCAATGGCGCCCGGGACGGTCACCGCATGCACCGACGTTAGAGCGATCTCCTTCACTCCCTGCCTCAAGAGATGCTCGGCGGTGAGGCCCCCCGGCGCGCACCCCGAGCCGTTCAGACCGTAGACCTTGCCGCGCGTCTTGGTGTCGGTGCCCGGCGGATCGGTAGACGCGGGAGCGAAGAGCACGAAATTGTCGCCGCCGATGCCTGTCGAGCCCGGCTCGACCACGCATTGGACGGCACAGGCGGCGATCGCGGCGTCGGCCGCATTACCGCCGCGGCGCAGGATTTCGATGGCGGCGAGCGTCGAAAGAGCATGCGACGTGGCCGCGGCGCCATGCCTGCCCATGACGACTGAACGGCCATTGCAGGTCACGCATGGGAATGGAACTCCGCGAGGATCGAGAAGACAGTCCGGAGCTTATGACGGGGCCGTTTCGATGGAAACAGGCGCGGATCATCGAGACGCCCATGCGAGCCGCGATATATTTCAATATTCAAAGATCAAGCCACATTTGCCCATGACGGGCGAGAGGTGCCGCGAGGATGAGTTGAATACAACCAATGATAGGAAGCCTCTTGATCTCAAGCTGATTTCGAAGCATTGTGCATTGCACAAGATCGGCGGCGGGCGAGGCGCGACGCGAGCCTGAGAGGAGTGGAGCCGGTGGGTTTTCGAGACATGCCTCTTTATAAGAAGCTCGTTGCCCTCGGGATTGTCGCTCTGGCGTTTGTCGGTGTATTCGATGCGCTCATCAATTTGCCCGTCGTTTCGGGCTGCACGTTTTATGGTGAATGCCGCCTCGGCGACATGGCCGAGCCGCCCACCGACCTGGGCGTCGATCCGCTAGTCCAATGAAAGAGGCCCCGACACCAGCACTGATCGTCTATGATGGCGATTGCATCTTCTGCCAAAGCTATGTTCGCTTCATGCGATTGCGCGAAACCATTGGTGCCGTCGAACTGCTCGACGCCCGCTCCGCTGATCCGCGAGTGGCTCGCTTCCAGAAGCAGGGTTTCGACCTCAATGAAGGAATGCTGTTCGTCTTCGAGGATCGCATTTACCACGGCGACGAAGCGGCCAATCTCCTGGCAATCCTTAGTTCGTCTTCGTCCCTCTTCGGCCGCCTTAACCGGGCGCTTCTTTCCAATAGAACGGCCGCGAGGTTGATCTACCCGCTCCTCAAGGCGGGGCGCCGTGCTACGCTGCGACTGCGCGGGCGCCCGCTCATTCAGGCCGACCTTGACCCTCCACCGGATGGAAATAGCGGCTGGTGAGGGGGAACTTCCTCAGGCGCTAAACCCGGCAGGCTGATGGTCTGGCTCGCATTGTCGCCCTGCGCCGTCCCGGTGGCCGCGCGGACGCCTGAGCCGCGCGTCCGCCTGGCAGAAAACTGCAGGTCCCGAGCCTAGTGGGTGCAGACCTTAGGCCGGGAGAAGTCCACCAGCTTGAAGATCAGCAGCTTGCGTTCGAGGATGTTGGGCATTTCATCTGCCAACGTCGCTGCCGTCGCGCGACTAACGGTTTCTCCATCCTTGACGTAGGTCACCCACGCCTCGGGATTCCAGCGGAGCTGCTTCTTAATCTCGTGCAGGACGTGATACTTTCCGGCCTGCGCTTGCCTGACCAAGTGCGGCTCGGAAGAATCGACGATCTTCATCACCTCGTTCTGGTAGTTGAAAAGATACGGCGGCGTCGGGAACAGCAGGTGGTTGGTTTGACCGGCTTCGGTATGCAGATTGCTGAACATGTTGATCGAGCTTTCGGTCTTTAGCCCCACATAGGGCGAAAGGCACGAAAGGAAAAACAAGCCCGGGATGACGTAGACCCATGCCGGCGGGCGCGGGGCGGAAACGTTGTCGCAAGGCAGATTCTGCAGCGCCACATAGGCCAGGACGATCATCGCGACGCCGCCGACCACGGACCACACGAGGATCCATACGGAGTGGACCACCATGTCGAAGCTGCGCTCCGGATAGGTCCGGGCGAGAAGCAGGACGACTGCAATCGCGAAAAACATGAGCACCGCCGCCGGGAAGAGCGTGCCAATCCGTCCGAACTGCGCGCGAAGGCCGTTGGCGGCGGCAAGCGAGATGCCGTAGAGCGATCGGCTGGCGGGAACTGGAATGCTCAGCACGTAAAGCGCGAATACAAGGCTCGAAAAATCCATGTACCACGAATAGGCGGAGATCGGGATCACGTAGTGGAAGACAAGCGCCAGGATGAAGCCGATCGCGAAATAGCGCTTCCAGTAGAGTGCGACGATGGCAATCGCCTCGATAACAAAGGTCGCATAGATCGCCAGGTACCTGCCAAACAGATTGTCTTCGAGACCGAACGGGCGAGCAAGCGGAACGTAGAGCCCCACGGCACAACTGACGGAAGGATCGAGGAAGTCCGTGTTGATCTTATGAAAGATTCCGTAGAAGTACATGATCGCGAGCAGGGCGCGGGCGACGACACGGATCTGACCATAGAGCGTCATGCGGTCGATGGCGGCGATGCTGCCGGCTTTGACGTAGAGAGCCGCTGCGCTGAGCAGGATTCCCAAGTTCATCACGGCCGTGATCGTCTTGTTGTTTGAGGCAACCGGCAAGCGGAGGCCGTATAACAGCAGCGAGACCGCGACCAGCCCCAGCAGGATGCCGGTGCGGCGCGGATAGAGCAGAAGCAAGAGGCTGAGCAGGACGATGGACCAGCTCAAAACCGTGTAGGCCAGCCCTTTGTAACCGATCAGTGAATAGACATCGCCCGCGATGCTGAAGAGCGCTGCCATCGCCCAAAACGGCGTAAATGCAGTAAGACCGTCATAGGTATAGGCGGGATTTCCGACAGTTGAGAGTTTGCTTGGACGAAAGTTCCAGAAAGGTATTGCGCTCGCCGTCATCGTTAGAACCCACTTGAAGTGATTGTTTCTCGCGCCGGAGAAGAAGGCATGCTCCTCCGGGCAGCCTTTTGTGCACCGACAATTTCACACGACCTCGAATGCACCGGGAGCAATTTGCCGCATCACGACATCTTGCCGGTGTCCTGTCCAACGCGCCCCGACCATTGGCGGGGTCCATGATTAGCTTAAGCAACTCTCAATTGTAAACAACAATTCTGTCAGCAACCGGCGGTGAGCGTTTGCGGACGACCCTTCCAAGACAGTTCCTTGGAGAGTTGGTTCCCACGGAAGCGGCACGCTGCATGACCCACGGTTGCGAAGCAACTCTACTACGGCCCATGTTGCGCAGCAATATTTCATTGTGCAAGGCAGCAACAACAGACCGTTTCTGTTGCGCTGCGGCAAGCATCTGGGTTAGTTTCAAACCTGTCGTCGACTGCAACCTGCATGAGGGTGAGGATTTGGAAGCCAGCGCATTCGATCCCCCTGACGGTTCGCTCCGCGAGAAAGTAGGTCGGGGTGCCGTCGCGACGGCCCTTGCCCAAGCGGTCAAGGTCGCGACGCAGATCCTTTCCGTAATCGTCCTTTCGCGCCTCCTGTCACCTCAGGATTTTGGCGTGGTTGCGATGTGCGCGCCGGTATTGGCGTTCATCGCACTGTTTCAGGACCTTGGGCTCACGCAGGCGACCGTGCAGAAACGCTCCATAACACATGAAGAGGTGAATTCTCTCTTCTGGATCAACGTTGCGGTCAGCGTGGCGCTTGCCTGTTTGATGGTGGGCATGGCACCGCTCATCGGAGCTTTTTACGATGAGCCCCGAGTGGGGCCTCTTGTCGCCGCGATGTCGTTGCAGATACTCGCCTATGGCTTCGGGGCCCAACACCTTGCACTGCTCAACCGGCGCATGGCCTTCGATCGCCTGGCGGTGGTGGAGATCGCTAGCGCCATGGGTGGCTTTTTCGCCGCCGTCGGCTGGACTTTCGTCGATCGATCCTATTGGGCGCTTTACGCCGGCACGCTGACGAGTGCCGTCTTGCCGACGCTCTGTTACTGGGCGAATTCGGGGTGGCGGCCAGGTTTCACACTCAAAACCGAAGGCGTAGGCGCGTTGCTGACCTTCGGTGCCGGCATAACTGGATTCAACTTCGCGAACTTCTTTGCCCGCAATCTGGACAACATTCTCATCGGCCGATACTGGGGCGAGACGCAATTGGGGCTTTACGACCGAGCCTATAAGCTGCTGCTCTTTCCGCTCAGCCAACTGGCCAATCCGCTGTCGAAAGTCATGGTGCCGGCGCTCTCCCGCCTGACGAACGAGCCCGATCGGTATCGCAGCGCCTATCTTCGGGTGCTGCCCTTGATGCTCATTGTGGCGCTCCCCGGCGTCGGCGCCGCCATTGCCACGGCCGATGTGCTTATTCCTTTTGTCTTGGGAGAGCAGTGGCGGGAGAGCGCAGTCATTTTCATGGCGCTCGGCTTTGCCGGCTTGCTGCAGCCGGTCAACAATCCTGCGGGTTGGCTGTTCATCAGCCAGGGCCGGTCGGGTGATTTCATGCGGTGGGGAATCGTGACAGCGTTAACGTCGGCTTTGGCCTTCGTCATCGGTCTGCCCTACGGAGCCTTAGGGGTCGCCGTTGTCTATTCGCTCAGCGAGTATGTTCGAACACCGCTTCTGTGGATCTATGTCGGGAGAAAGGGGCCGTTGGGTTTGAAGGATGTGCTTTGTGCTGCCGGCCCCTTTGTGCTCGGTTCGCATTGCGCATTGCTGGTCCTTTGGTTTTCCCGACCGGTCTTGCCGAACCAGCCTATTCTCGCCATTGCGGCCGTTGCCGCCCTGTCATACGCCGTTACAATCGTGATCGCGATGCTTTTCCCGTTCGGCAGACAAACCTTGCGGGAGGCCATCAAGCTCGTGCCGGGACGCGTGATCGGATCGCGGGGCGGGGAGGCCTAAGAGCGCCTTCTGCGCATCGGAGGCCTTCTGCAATCATCAATCATCAGGCCGGCTTTCGCACCCTGCCCTTCAGCGCCTGGTAACCCCGTTCTCCAAGCATCGCACGGGCCGCTGCCTTCAGCATTGCCTGCCGACCCTCCAACGATTTCGCCTGTTTTAGCCCTGCCAGCAGCCAAGCGGAATTCGAAGAGATCATCTGTTGCGACTCTATACAAAGCACCGGCTTTCCCGAGAGCTTGGCTATATTCACCGCCTGATCGTGCTCGCTTTCGATGAAAAGCACGGCATCCGAACGCCGGTAGAACTCGGCCTTGAAGCGGCCGTGCGCGGCGAGCCGTTGGCGCTCTTCCTTGCTGGGAAGGTCGAGCATGATGAGTTCTCCATACTCGATTCCCTGCGCCGCCAGCCAAGCCTCCGTCTGGGCCCGGTATTTTTCCAGCCGACTGGTCACCAGATAGGCGATCTTTCGCGTCGGGACATACAGTGGACGTGCTTGCGCCAGGAATTGGAGGTAGGCGGGGCCGTCATCGTTTTCTTCGTTGGTGGGATCGAAACACAGGACCCCGTCAATATCGACGCAGCTCTGGCCGAGAAACTTGTGGTGCATCACGTTCCACTGGAAAAGCCGAGGCTGTGGTACGACCTCGAGCACGAGATCGGCCTCGTCGTAGCGCTCATAGGTGCCGTATACGGCAGCGAAGACAAGCTGGTCGCGGGCAACGCCCGCGGCGGCTGCCTTTACCCGCGCCTCCCGCATGGCGCCACCGCCATTGATGCTGTCATCGATAACCAGTATCCGGCGCATCTCAGGTATGGTGCGCTGCAGAGCGGCGGAGCGCTTGGTGATCCCGCAGGAGAAGGTCTTGCCGGCGACAAAGCTGTCGAGATCGGTCATCTGGATGTTCGCGGTCAGACTGACGAGGTTGGCAGCCAGGAGGCCGCTTCTGGGGATTCCGACGACGAGATCGATATCACGTGGCAGTCGGTGGAGGTTTCTGGCAATGGTGGAATTCATATCTGCAATTGATCTGTAGTACATAACTTCACTCCCAAGTAGTATTGATGGACACTATGCAGCGTCGAAATTTGCAAACGGGTTCACGCAATGCTGGCTGCCTGAAAAGGTAACGGCATCTTCCGGTCCGCTGCGCCAGGCGTAGTCGGTGAGGAGATGAAAGTCGGCGAGCAGCCAGCGCTCGAACCGCTCCAAACGCTTTGCGTCATCATCGGGCAGCAGTGGTCGAACCGCGTCTCCCAGACCCAGTCCTTCGAATAGCGTCGAAGCATCCGCCAGCTTTTCCGTCGGGAAATCCCATGGATTTCGCTTGTGGAATTCCAGGGTGAAGGCGCGCAGATGCTCATCCGACATGTTCAGCTCTCCGAGATACCGTTTCAGAGATGCCCGGACCAAATCCTCGCCGGAAAAGGACCGGGCCGCCGTGTAGGCAAGGGCGGTTGAAGCGACACACCCGCCGGCCAGACCGAGAACCGCGCGCCGTGAAAGCGTGATCATGCTTTTTCTCCATCATGTTAGGCGACTAGCCGCCCGCAACGAGAGGGCCGCGGCCGTCAAGCTGGGATTGGCGCAGGAACAGCTTGGGTAGGTGCTCGTGCCGACGATCAGCAGATTGCGAATTTGGTGGTGGATCAAATCACCGTCGACCACCGAGTCCTTGGGGTCTTTCCCCATGCGAAGCGTGCCTTGAACATGCGATTCCGTCCGCCGGATGCCGCGATCCAGGACTTTTTCGACCGGCAGCGGCCGAAGAAGCTCCGGCAGTTGCTCCTTGGCTCTCGTCATGCCTTTGACCGCGTATTCGGCCGCTCCCTTGTAGCTTATGAAAGCGTCGCCGTTTTCATCGAGGCTGACGAAATTGTCCGCCTCCAGCAGGTCCTCGGTGACGATTACGAGGGGAAGTGTTTGCCGCAATCGCCCCTTCTCGGGACGAAGACCGTGCTGCCAGCGGTTCTCGAAATAGACCAGAGCCGCGCCGTGCTCCGATCTGTGGGCTCCGTCATACAGGCCGAAATTCAGACCAGTGGTGATGGTGCTTCCATCGAAATTGTCGACGCCGTCGAGATAGGCTTCAAGGTTCCAGCCGTAGGATTCATGCAGACCCCGCCCGACCAAATCGCCGCCGAGACCCGATCGCAGCATGACAGCGGGGCTCTGGATACCGTTGGCGCCGAGCACGAAAAGATCGCCCGTGACCGTATGCTCGCTGCCATCGTGGCGGAACGTCGCGGCGCGAATACTTCCGGCCGCGTGCTCCAATCGCCGCACTTCCGATTCCAAGCAAACGGATACCTGTGGGTGTTCGAAGACATGCATGAGACCGTTATTGGCAGTGAATTTCGCATCGGCCGGGCAGAGCCAGCAGCGCAGCGATGCGCAGCAGGACGGACGCTGTTCAGTCGCTACCCGCGCCCGTGCTGTCGGCATGACGAAGTGCCGATCCGGTTGCGCCGCTTTCATCATCCGATCCGGCGTCGACATCCGATGCGGCGGTTGAGGGAAGGGCCTCGATCGCGGCATGAGCGCCGCCATATCCGGATCGCCCGATATGGACATGATCGACTCGGCCTGACAGTAGAAAGGCTCGAGATCATCGTAGCTGATCGGCCAATCCTGTCCGACCCCATAGAGGCTTCTCAGCCTGAAATCATTCGGATGCAGCCGTGGCGTCTGGGCGAACCAGCAGTTGGTGCCGCCGCCCAGCCCGATCGTGTAGTTCCACGGCTTTGTTGAATTGCTCCTGTAGGTCTGCTCATCCTTGAGATCGGTATTCGCACCATGTTCCAACTGCCACGCATGCGAGTTGTGGCGACCCCATTCAAGGAGAAGAATGCGCGCGCTGCGGCGATGCGTGAAACCATGGAGGAAGAAGGCGGATCCGAAGCCGGAACCGATCACGACCACGTCGAAATGCTCTCCGGCGATCTCTTCGGCGCGAACACCCAGCACCATCTGTTAACCTCGCAAGGCGGGGAGGAGCAACCGCATTGGCCTGCGGGGCCCGGATTGCAGGGTCAGCAAATTCACTCCGGTCACGTTCTCACCAGTGCTGCGGTAGTAGGCAGATGCTTCGATGCGAATTTCGGATGGCAGCAGTCGGAGTTCCCCGACGGCCGCTATTGCCTGTGAAATGCGGCACAGGCGATTACCGGCTGCAGACCGCAGCTACAGTTTTTGCAATGATACGCAGATGCCGAAGAAACGACCCGCACTTTGAATATTCGCGCTGTGTGCACTTACCTCGAAACTGCGCTTCACCAAAGCGGGCGGACGGCCTGCGGGGAACGCCCTTAGCCCGTTGAAAACTCCGGCTGCCCGACCAAGCATATGCCTTCATTGCACAACCTCAAGAGGAGATAATCTCTGCAATACACCCTAACAGAATATTATTGCATTGCAACATGTGCATGAAAGTTTTCTCCGGAGCAGCTTTACAGGGAATTCCAAAGGGTTGGGGAAGGATTGTAGGCGGAGCGGCCTCGTTGTGCAGCGCCAGACGAAACACAGTCATAGCCCGTTTGACGATAGGCTGGATCAGTTGCGAGGCCGAAGAGCGGTCGGCTTGGCGCAGCGAGAGAACGCCGAGCGGCAACCCATCCAGTAAGCGCCAGATCGATTTACCGCGCCGCCCAGTTGGCACCGCGGCGGAAGATCGTCCGCATCTGCGGAACCTCGAATTCCTTCGATACGTGGCCGAGCGAGGAATAGAAGACCCGGCCCTTACCGTGCTTGCGCTTCCAGACTACCGGCATCACCACGCCCTCGATCCACCACGCATGCTCGCCGGAAAAGGTGGTCGTCGCCAGCACCTCGTTCGAGGGATCGACATGCATGTAATATTGCTCTGAGGTGTAAGGGAAATCGGAGATCCCTTCCATCAGGGGGTCGTCGGGGCGGCTGATGTTCACGCGGTAGTCGATGATGTTTCCGGGATGGGCCACCCATTGGCCACCGATGATGAACTGGTACTCAACGCATTCGCGGAACGCATCGCCGGCGCCGCCGTGATAGCCGGCAATGCCGACGCCACCTTGCACGGCAGCGGCGAGGTTTTTCGCCTCCTCCTTCTCGATCTTCGACATGGTCATGATCGGCACGATCAGCGACAGGTCGTGAATGGAGGGATCGGCAAAGGTCTCGGTCGTGTGTTCCAGATAGACCCGGAAGCCGTCCTCCTGCAGCATGTCGCGAATGACATGGGCGCATTCCTTTGGCTCGTGCCCGCTCCAGCCGCCCCAGACGATCAGTGCCTCGCGCATGTCTCATCCTCCTTGATCTCGTTTGCGGACCGCCGGAACAAAAGCCCGAACCCTGTAGTTTGTCGACCCGAAGGGATGCACAAGGGAGAATTTTCTGATGAAAGCCATGCTCCTCAAGAGTGCTGTTGCGTTGAGTCTTGGAATTGGAGCCGTAACTCTTCCTGCTGCAGCAGAAGACACGTCGAGAAATAGCGCAGTGACCGGCGCCGCTGGCGGAGCCGCCGCGGGCGCAGTCGTTGGAGGTCCGGTCGGAGCCGCGGTTGGCGGCGTCGCGGGCGCGATCGCGGGAGCGGTCATCGACCCGCCTCCGCCGAAAGTGATTGCCTATGTCGAAGCGCAGCCGCTTCCGACGCAGCCAGTCGTCATCCAGGAACAGATCGTCGTCGGCAAGCCCTTGCCCGAGACGGTTGTCCTTACTCCGATACCCGAAGATACGCGCTATGCCTATGCGGTCGTGAATGACCAACGGGTCATCGCCGACCCGAAAAGCCGCACGGTGGTACAGGTCATACAATAAACTTGAATTCACCCGGTGAGCTTCCGAGCTCGCCGGGTGAACGCCGAAGCGTTCATCGGCCGCTTACCGAATTCGAGTGGCCTTGACGCCCTGGGTGCCTCTGTCGGTCCACTCCACTGTCGCAACCGCTGAACCGAAAAGAAGGGCAGGTATCGCCAGCGCGCTGAAGAATTTCAGCATCTGAAGGCGACGCGTCCGCTTTCCGTCCCAGTCGTAAACCATCCTCTGTCCTCCTCCACCCAAGAATATTAGCTGAAGATAAAACCAGAGAAAAACCTAGAGGTCGAGTCCCTTTGCCTGTGCAACTCTTGACAGAATTTTACGCCCGCACATGTTACGGGAAGCGGATCGCCATTCTCGCACGCGCCTTTGCTGCTTCGTCCTCACGGTTGCGCGGGGGTTGGGAAGTCTCCAGCGTTTCGAGCAGTTCGCTGGCGCAGGCCGCGATCGAGCTTACGGCGCGCTCGAACGCCGCTTCATTGCGCTTAGACGGCTTGGTCGTTCCGCTCAATTTTCGCACGAACTGCAGTGCGGCATCGCGTATCTCCTCGTCCGTCGCCGGCGGATCGAAATTGAAGAGAGGTTTGATGTTTCGGCACATGGCTTGCTCCCGGTCATCCTCGTCTCCTCCGCTTCAAGTCACATCGGATGGCGACTTGAGCGGCAGGCGCTGACACGCAGCATCGCGCATCTTTTCAAAAACTGATGGCTTTGGGTAGCGCGCAAGTTGCTTTTCATCTCCAAAAGCCTGAGCGAGCCGGTTCTCCGCGGCATAGGGCATGCGCCACGGGCATGGTAGCCATGCCTTGCAGGCCAGGGGTTCCGCGACCATATCTCATCAGACCACTTCCACGACTTCCATATGAAAGATGCGCGCGCTGTTTGCCACCGCGAATTGTCGCGCGCCAAGGAGACGTCATGCAAGTTCTGAAAACTGTCGAAGAGATGAATGTCAGAGAACTGGCGGACCTGATGTCGGCGGTAGCCGACGCGCTCGAAGCAGCCGCCGACGAGGCCGAGGAGGACGGCGACGCGCGCGCGGTTGCGAACTCGATGTCGCTCGCATGCAGCCTTCGCGGCTGTTCCTCCGGCCTTGAGGCGTGCGACCTGAAGGCCGCCGAACTGCTCCTGGAGCAGGGGATCACATTCGTGCACCTGTTGAACAGCCGGAAGATCGATCCGGCCGCCCTGCAGTAGGGGCGGGTTTCTTTCTTATCGCGGAGCCAGACCTTTGTCAGGCATCTCTGCGACCGTGCGCGAGAAGCTGGCCGCCAAAATTCAGGGGATTCTCACGCACGGCGGAACCTGAGACGGAGCCCTCGCATTCTTCGTACAGACAAACGATGGAGGGTCAGGTGAAAGGCTTATTGGCGGGACTTTGCGGGTTCGCCCTGTCACTCGCACTCTTCCTTAGCGGGGCGGCGGTCGCAACTTTCATCCTTAACGGGAACCCGGCACGTGAGCCGCAGCTCGACATGAATCAGTCGGAAATATGGACCGAGCAGCCGCGTGCAGTGAACCCGGCGGCTCAGCAATTCGAGCGGCTCCCCGCCCGCGCCGCGGCAATTGATGTCTCTCCCAAGGAGCCCTTGGAGACCGAAAAAGGCAAAGAGCCGGTAGTGACCCTGCCTTCAGAACGCATCGCGACCACAAAAGGCAAAGAGGCAGTGGAGGACTTCCCGGAACACGTGGTAACCACGCAGGGCAATGAGGCTGCAGAAGACCTTCCTTCGGAACCCGAGGTGATCGCAAGGGTCAATGGGGACGAAAAGGAACTTCCTTCTCTGGATTCAATGGCCACCGGCTCAGTTCAAACGATACCCAGCGAGGAGCAGCCGGTGTCGGCAGCCGGGCCGACGGCGCACGTCGAATGGTGTGCGAACCGCTATCGGTCCTACCGTGCCCGCGACAACAGCTATACATCCTTTAGTGGCGGCCGGCGGACTTGCATCTCTCCCTATATGAATGCGGCCGGAACGCCGTCGGAAGTCGCCTTGCCGCCACCCACTCCTGAGGAAAGCGTCGACGCTCCTTCAGCCGAGATGGACCTCTCGGCCGATGCGACGAACCTGTCGTTCGAACATGTCGACTATTGCTTCAGTCGATACCGATCGTACCGTCCGGAAGACAACACCTACCAGCCCTATGACGGCGGGCCGCGCCGTCAGTGCCGATAAGCCGAGATGTTGCGGAGAAGGAAAGCGGAATAGCCGTATCGCGGGAGCGCCACGTCTCCCGCGATACGGACGGCCAGCTCTACATCGCGTTGACCATAGTGCAGAGTTGCGCGATGGTCATCGCGCCGCCTGTGGCCTGAGTGCCCGCCGCCGACCCGGACGAGGTCGATCCGGTAGAGGTGCTTGCAGTGGTTTCGCCCGAAACCTGGGGTGTAGTTCCGGCCGCCGACCCACTTGCGCTGCCTGATGCGCTTCCGGCTCCCGTCGCCGATGCGGTTTGCATCGTATTGCAATCCTGCTTGATCTGGTTCTGCTGCTCGGCCGTCAGCTTCGACCAGTTGGCCTTGATTTCATCCTGGCTGCGCAAGCTCGTCCCTGACGCATCGGAGAAGAGGGCGTTGCGTACCGGATCCGGCCATTTCGACGTGGTGCTCCTTTCCGCTTCATTCATCTGCATCACCCCCGGGGCTCCCGAGCTGCTCCCGGAAGGAGAGGCGGAGGTCGTCCCTGATGCGGAGCCCGCCGTGCCACCACCCGATGTTGACCCTGAACTGCTTTGAGCGACAGCGGCGGATGCCATTGCAAGCGAGATAGCCGCGGCAAAAAAATAATTGTATTTCATCTGCGTTGTCCTTCTTATTAGCGCGCACAACGCGCAGCGCACCGAACCGGCCGGTGACGGGAAGGTTCCACGCTCTTTCGATTCGCTTCCGCCGCGAACCGGACCTGCGAGGATCCGCTTTTCTTCCGGCACCTCCAAAACAGCTTTACATCTACCGCTTCCTTTGGTTTGTGAGGCGGAGTCTTTCGTCTCGACCGTTTGGAGGAGCAGAATGAAGTTGTTGCGTTACGGCCCCGAAGGGGCGGAAAAGCCGGGCGTTCTGGACAGTGCTGGCCGAATTCGCGACCTCTCGGCGGTGATCGCCGACGTCGCCGGCCCGGCAATCGCCGATCTCGGCTGGGCTCGCGGTCTCGACCTCGAGGGCCTTCCGCTCGTAGAGGGCACGCCCCGGCTCGGCCCCTGCGTCGCCGGTAGCGGCAAGTTCATCTGCATCGGCCTCAATTACGCGGACCATGCGGCAGAATCCGGCCTCGAGGTTCCACCGGAGCCCGTGGTCTTCATGAAGGCCACCTCGGCGATCGTCGGTCCGAACGACAACGTCATCATCCCGCGCGGTTCGGTGGCGACCGATTGGGAAGTCGAACTTGGCGTGGTGATCGGCAAGAAGGCCAAATATGTGGGCCGAGACGAAGCGATGGACCATGTCACCGGCTATTGCGTCATCAACGACGTCTCGGAACGGGATTTCCAGATCAAGCGCTCCGGCCAGTGGACCAAGGGTAAGTCCTGCGACACCTTCGGTCCGACCGGTCCCTGGCTCGTCACCCGCGACGAGATCGCCGATCCGCAAAACCTCGCGATGTGGCTGAAGATCAATGGCGAGACGAAGCAGAACGGCTCGACCGAGACGATGGTCTACGGCGTCGCGTATCTGGTCAGCTACCTTTCGCAGTTCATGACGCTCCATCCGGGCGACATCATCTCGACCGGGACGCCGCCCGGCGTCGGCATGGGTTTCAAGCCGCCGCAATATCTGAAGGGCGGCGACGTCATCGAACTCGGCATCGAAGGCCTCGGCACGCAGAAGCAGATGGTGGTTGCGGACGACTGATTTCGCCGGTGGCGCCCCTTGAGGGCGCCGCCGGGTCTAAGCCTTCAGCCGCCCCTGCCGCTTGAGCTGTTGCTCGCGGAAGAAAATGAAGAGGCCAGAGGCGACGATGAGACCGGCGCCGAGCACCATCGGCAGGCGCGGCGTGTCGCCGAAGATCAGCCAGCCGAAGACGATCGCCCAGAAGAGCAGCGTGTATTGAAGTGGCGCCACCGTCGCGGCGTCGGCAAGCTTCAGCGCCCGATTGACGAGCACGTGGGCGACCATCGCGACGACGCCGAGCAGGCCGAGCAGCGCCGTGTCGAGCGGCTTCAGCGGCGTCCAGTCAAACGGCGCCCAGAGGAGGCCGGCAAGCGCGGCCCCGACCAGCTGCCAGAAGGCGAGCGTCGTATCCGGCGTGCCGCGCAGCGAACGCCCGGACACCATCATGAAGGCGAAGCACATGCTGCCGAGGATCGAAATCAGCGCCGGCAGAGTCAGCGCCTCAGAAGAAGGTTCGAGGGCGATCAGGACGCCGACGAAGCCGAAGGCGATCGCCGTCCAGCGCCGCCAGCCGACATGTTCCTTCAACAGGAGCGGTGAGGCGGCCGCCACATAGATCGGCGCCGCCAGCCAGTAGGTCATGACATCGGCAAGCGGCAGGTAGATGACGGCGAAATAGAAGGCGAAGACCTCCGCCGTCGAGGCGACGACCCGGGCGACCTGGAGGCCCGGCTGCTCGATGGCGAGAAGTTTGCGGGCACCGCCGAGCCAGAGGAAAGGGACAAGCAGGACCGCCGCGGCGAGACTGCGGATCAGCACGACCTGACCGACCGAATAGGTGGCGACGAGCCACTTGCCCATGACGTCGTTGAGCGAAAACATCAGCATGCCCAAGAGCATGACCAGCACGCCCGTGCGGGTGGCGTTGGACGCGGTGGCTAGGGCGGCGGGCGCGGTCTCGACGGCCATGGCGAAGTCCTCGTGGAGCGCTGAGCCATTGGCATATTCCGGCGCCGCAATCCATGCATCGTTCTTGATCGACTCATCAGCGTTGCGAATGAGACGTCAAACGGACCGGCTGATGCTAGCCGGCCAAGCGCATGTCGGTGGCGGTCGCGGTGAGGTCGCCGTAGAGCTCCGCATATCTGGCAGCACTGCGGTGCCAGGATGAGTCCGTCTTCATCCCCTGCCGCTGCAGGCTCTCCCAGACGCGCCGGTGCCGGAATAGTTTGAGGGCGCGGCGCAGCGCGTGCCGCAATCCCTCCGTATCGACCGGGGCAAATTGCACTCCGGTGGCGGCCTGCGCCTGGAGCGCAGCGACGTTGGCGTCGATGATCGTTTCCGACAGGCCCCCGGTCCGCGCGACGATCGGCACGCAGCCGTATCGAAGCGCATAGAGCTGCGTCAGCCCGCAGGGTTCGAAGCGCGAAGGAACGAGCATGGCGTCGGCGCCGGCATGGATCTTATGGGCGATCTGCTCCTCGTAGCCGAGCCTCATGACGACGTGTTGCGGGAACCGCCGGGCGGCGTCGAGAAAGGCGTATTCGATATCCGCGTCGCCATTGCCATGAACGATCAGCCGGCCGTCCATGGCGACGATTTCGTCGACGACGGCTGCCAGAAGATCCATGCCCTTCTGCCAAGTCAGCCTGTTGATGCTGGCGAAGACCGGAGCGCGCGTATGCGGCAGGCCGAACAGCTCGAGCAGCGCCTCGCGGTTCGGCAGCCGCCGGAGAGGCGTTCTCGCCGAATAGGAATGCTCGATATGGGGATCGATCGAGGGATCCCAGACGTCGACGTCGATCCCGTTGACGATGCCGACGACGTCTTCATGGCGTGCATTCACCACTCCTTCGAGACCCATCCCGAAGGTCGGCGTCATGATTTCGCGCGCATAGGTGGGGCTGACGACGGTGATGGCATCGGCCGCCTGCAGGCCGCCCTTCAAATACCCGACATCGCCGTAATACTCGAGGCCGTCTATGGAATAGGCCTCGTTCGGCAGGCCGAGTTCTGAGAAGAGATGGGCGGAAAACTGTCCCTGGAAGGCAATGTTGTGGACGGTCAGGACACGTGGAATCGGCACGTTCTTTGCATATTTGGCGTAGACCAGACTCAAGGCGGCGTGCCAGTCGTGCGCGTGAATGATGTCCGGCCGCCAGTGCTGCACGAGTCCGCCGGCGATCTGCGATGCGACCAGGGAGAAGGCGGCGAAGCGCTTCCAATTGTCCGGATAGTCCACCCCGTGCTCGTCGGTGTAGGGGCCGCCCGATCTGAAGAAGAATCCCGGCGCATCGAGCACGAAAAGCTCCAGCCCCGCGGCGCGTCCGGAAAGCAGGGTCGCCTTCTCTCCGAAAAGACAATCGTAGCGGGCAACTGGTGCGGCCGCCTCGAGGGCCTCGATGACGGAGGCGTAGCCCGGGATCAGCGTGCGTGTGCGAATCCCGTGCGATTTCAAAGCTTTGGGCAGCGAGCCGGCAACATCGGCCAGCCCGCCGGTCTTCACCAAAGGGAAAATCTCGGCCGTCACGGAGAGAACGTTCATAGATCGTATTTCCGGAAAATTGTGTTGGCCGTTGCCGGCCAATCGCCGCCCCATTTGCAGTTCCTTCAACACGAAGCCCGTGCGCAAAGTTCCGCCGCGAAATCGAAATTTTTGCAGGAGCCTCTGTGCGCGCCGCGACCGGTTCGGTCGGGTGGCGATTTGCTGCCACCGACCTCAACACCGGCCTGCTTTGGGAGTACAATCCGGCGGTCGTGCGCCCGTTCCATGTGCCGAACATGAAGGAGAGAGGTGATGACTTTCAGCTTGATGAGCCCCGCCTTCGCGGAAGGCCAGCCGATCCCGAAAAAACATACGCGCTTCGGCGAGAACATCTTTCCGCCGCTGAAATGGACGGGTACGCCCGACGGTACACAGAGCTTTGCATTGATCGTCGAGGATCCGGACGCCGTAAGGGGGGTGTTCCGGCATTGCGCCATCATCAACATTCCCGGCAACTGGACCGAGCTTTCGCAGGCTGTCGATACCGGCCCGGAACACGCCATTAAGTTCATCCGGAACGACTTCGGTAATGCGCGCTATGATGGGCCGCAGCCTCCGGCGGGGACTGGCCTGCATCACTATCACTTCAAGCTCGCCGCGCTGGACACCCGCAACATGTCGATCTCGGACGATGTCGGGGCGGTGCAGGCCTGGAACGAGGCCGGCAAGCACCGCATCGCGGAGGCCGTTCTGATCGGCACCTGTCAAGGCTGACGCTTCGGTTACGGCGTCGATCACCTCAGCCTTCGAAAAACGAGTTCGCCGGGAACCAACCTCAGCGGTCGCGGTTTCGTGCCCATTCCGTCCCCGATCAAGGAGTGCTGCGATGGCCAAGAAACCCTCTGCGCCGAACAATTCCAAGCCGGCCACCATTCATGACCAGAAAGCAACCCGCGGCAACGGCGGCGAGCTCCATCAGATCGCCGAAGGCGCCACTCCTGTCTTGACGACCGCGCAAGGAGGACCGGTGGTAGACGATCAGAACAGCCTGCGCGCCGGCGAGCGTGGCCCGACATTGATCGAGGACTTTCATTTCCGCGAAAAGATCTTTCACTTCGATCACGAGCGGATCCCGGAGCGCGTCGTGCACGCCCGCGGCTACGGCGCCCATGGCTTCTTCGAGACGTATGAATCGCTTGCCGCCTATACCCGGGCGGACCTGTTTCAGCGGGCGGGCGAACAGACGCCGGCCTTCGTGCGCTTCTCGACCGTGGCCGGCAGCAAGGGCTCCTTCGATCTGGCACGCGACGTGCGCGGCTTCGCCGTCAAGATCTATACCAAGGAGGGCAATTGGGACCTCGTTGGCAACAACATCCCGGTCTTCTTCATCCAGGACGCGATCAAGTTTCCGGACGTGATCCACTCTGTAAAGCCGGAGCCGGACCGGGAGTTCCCGCAGGCGCAATCGGCGCACGACAATTTCTGGGACTTCATCAGCCTGACCCCGGAGAGCATGCACATGATCATGTGGGTCATGTCAGATCGGGCCATCCCGCGGTCCTTCCGCTTCATGGAAGGATTCGGTGTTCACACCTTCCGCTTCGTCAATGCCAAGGACGAGTCGACCTTCGTCAAGTTCCACTGGAAGCCGAAGCTCGGACTGCAGTCGGTCGCCTGGAACGAGGCGGTGAAGATCAACGGCGCGGATCCCGACTTCCACCGCCGCGACCTGTGGCAGGCGATCCAGTCCGGCAATTTCCCGGAGTGGGAACTGCATGTACAGCTCTTCGACCAGGACTTTGCCGACAAGTTCGATTTCGACATTCTCGATCCCACCAAGATCATTCCGGAGGAGGTTCTGCCGACGAAGCCGGTCGGGCGGCTGGTGCTCGATCGAATGCCGGAGAATTTCTTCGCCGAGACCGAGCAGGTCGCCTTCATGACCCAGAACGTGCCGCCGGGCATCGACTTCAGCGATGACCCTCTGCTGCAGGGGCGCAACTTCTCCTATCTCGACACGCAGCTGAAGCGGCTCGGCAGCCCGAACTTCACCCATCTGCCAATCAATGCGCCGAAATGTCCCTTCCAGAACTTCCAGCAGGACGGCCACATGGCCATGCGCAATCCGGTCGGGCGCGTGAATTACCAGCCGAATTCCTGGGGCGAGGGGCCGCGCGAATCTCCGACGAAGGGGTTCCGACATTTCGCTTCGGAGGAGCAGGGGCCGAAACTGCGCATTCGGGCCGAGAGCTTCGCGGACCACTATAGCCAGGCGCGCCAGTTCTTCATCAGCCAGACGCCGCCCGAGCAGCGTCATATTGCTGACGCCCTGACCTTCGAATTGAGCAAGGTGGAGACACCTGTGATCCGCGAGCGCATGGTCGCCCATCTCCTCAATATCGACGAGACGCTCGGCAAGAAGGTCGGCCACGCGCTCGGATTGCAAACAATGCCGAAGCCGGCCGAAGCTGCCGTACCCACGCGGCAGGACCTCAATCCATCGCCGGCGCTCAGCATCATCGAGCGCGGTCCGAAGCGCTTCGAGGGCCGTAAGCTCGGAATTCTGGCGACCGAGGGCGCGGATGCGGCGCTGCTCGATGGCCTGATCGCTGCGGTCACGGAGCAAAAGGCAGCCTTCGAGCTGATCGCCCCCAAGGTCGGCGGATTCACCGCCTCGGACGGCAGGTGGGTCGCAGCCCATCAGATGGTCGATGGCGGCCCATCCGTGCTCTACGACGCGGTGGTGCTTCTTCCTTCGGCAGAGGCCGTCGCCGATCTGATCGATGTCGCCACCGCCCGCGATTTCGTGGCCGATGCTTTCGCCCACTGCAAATATATCGGCTTTGTCGGTGCGGCACGTCCCCTCCTGGAGAGGGCCGGCATTGCCGACGCCCTCGACGAGGGAACGATCGAGCTCACCGATGCCGGGAGCATCGCCGCCTTCTTCAAGGAACTCGGCAAGCTGCGCGTCTGGGCGAGGGAACCGGCCGTGAAGCTGAAATAGGGCGATCGGGCAAGGAGTGGACGATGCCGTCACCGGCGCATCGAAAACCGACCAAGGCGACCGGACGGCCGCGCTCGGCGAGAAAGGCAAGGGCGGCGGCGGAGGCTGTATCCGCCGGCGGCTTCGCGCTGCCGGTCAGCACCGCGCCGATGGAGGCCCGCTCTGCGACCGAGCTTCCGAGAGATGGGGCATGGCAGTATGAGCCGAAATGGGACGGCTTCCGCTGCCTTGCCTTCAAATCCGGCGAGGAGGTTGATCTTAGGGCCAAATCCGGCAAGCCGCTCGGGCGGTTTTTCCCGGAAGTCATCGCCCTCTTGCACCGGCTGGACGCCCGCCAATTCGTCCTTGACGGTGAACTCGTCATCGAAGTCGAGGGGCGTCTTTCCTTCGACGCCCTGCAGATGCGCCTGCATCCGGCGGCAAGCCGCGTCGAGAAGCTCGCGCAGCAAACGCCGGCCCGCCTCATCCTGTTCGACATGCTGGTCGACGCAAAGGGGGCAATCCTGACCGACAAGCCTCTTCCCGCCCGGAGAGCGGCACTGGAAGCCTTTGCCGCCAAAAACGCAGTTCCGGACAAGCTCGCCCTTTCCCCCTTCACGCGAGACCGACAGGAGGCCGAGCGATGGCTCGCCTCGTGGGAGGCGGGCGCGACCGACGGCGTCGTCGCCAAGCGGCGCGACGGGACTTACGAATGCGGCGAGCGGGCGATGGTCAAGGTCAAACGCCTGAAAACCGCCGATTGCGTCGTCGGCGGCTTCCGCTACGAGAGCAACAGCGACGCGGTCGGCTCCCTCCTGCTCGGGCTTTACGATAGCGACGGAACGCTGAACCACGTCGGTTTCACCGCGACGATTTCCGACAAGGAGCGCCCGGCATTGACACGTCGGCTGGAGGCATTGCGCGAGCCGCCCGGCTTTACCGGCAAGGCACCCGGCGGCCCGAGCCGCTGGAGCACCGAGCGCAGCGGCGAATGGGAACCGGTCCGTCCGGAGCTGGTGGTCGAGGTGAGATTCGATCACGTCAGCAGCCGTCGCTTTCGCCATGGCACGAAGCTGATGCGCTGGCGTCCCGACAAGGATCCGCGCCAATGCACCTATGAGCAGATCGAGCCACGCTGACAGGCCAAAGCGCGTCGCGAGAAAATGTATTCACGCTGCGCGCTTTAGGTCCTTGTTTTGTGCATGTCGTCATCCCAAAACCGCTGCACACGTTTGGGCGACATGCATTAGAATTTGCGACTGAGGAAGGGTGAGCCCTCCAATCCGAAGCGCCAGGGGTGCTCGACGGCCTTGGATATTCCGACGCGAAGGCCGGTTGCAACGGGCGGCCGCTTCGTCTGCAGGCTTAGCTGGAAGGGCTTTCCGTTAAGCGGCAAGCCATCCTGTTCCTTGCCGATCGCGAGCGCCTGGCCGACTCGTCCGGGGCCGGAACAGAGCAACCTGTCTTGCGAAACGCCGCGCCGCTCCCGCATCGTCTCCAGCCCCCATCTCGGCTCGATGGCGCGGACGAGCACGGCGCTGCCGGGCAGGCAGACGAAATTCAGGCACCAGTGAAGACCGTAGGAAAGATAGACATAGGCATGCGCCGGCGGGCCGAACATCGAGCGGTTGCGGTTCGTGGTACCGGCGAAGCTGTGAGAGGCGGCATCGTCGGGCAGATAAGCTTCCGTCTCGACTATGATGCCGCCGATGCCGGAGACAGCGAATTCCGCACCGATTAAATCGGCGGCGACCTTAACGGCGTCGCGCGCAAAGAAGCTGTCATCCCACTGCAATCGATAGCGCTCCCCGATCTATGCCGGTCGTATGTAGTCTCATATTTTCACGCTCGCCAACGTTGCGCCCGAAACTCGCGCGCAGCCACTGAGAACTTTCCGCGAACATCCGAAGCATGTAGGGTTAAATCAAAGACGATACAACGAGGAGCCGAGACATGGCGCAACGAGCGGGCAATGCGGATCTGCCGCTGCATGGCGGCCGGGTCCCGAAGTGGCTCGGCGACCGGATGACACGCCTCGGCACTCTGATCACCGAGGCGATCGTCCATCATTATGGACGGGACGAATTCCTGAGGCGGCTTGCGCACCCGTTCTGGTTCCAGTCCTTCGGCGCGGTGATGGGCATGGACTGGCATTCGTCGGGGATCACCACCAGCGTCATCGGCGCCTTGAAGCGTGGCCTGACGCCGCTTTCGGGCGAACTCGGCATTCACGTCTGCGGCGGCCGTGGCCGGCATTCCCGAATGACCCCGGGCGAACTTGTCGTGATCGGCGAACGCATCGGGTTCGACGGCGCGAGGCTTGCCGAGGCGAGCCGCCTCGTCGCCAAGGTCGACAGTGCCGCCGTACAGGACGGCTTCGATCTCTACCTTCACGGCTTCATTGTCACGGACGATGCGAGCTGGGTGGTTGTCCAGCAGGGCATGAATGGCGACCGACGGCAGGCACGGCGCTATCACTGGCTTTCCGAAGGCCTGGATAGCTTCGTCGACTCGCCGCATGCGGCGATCGAGGGGCGGGAGCAGGGCAAGATCATCAACCTTGCGGACCGGCGCGCCGGCGCCTCGCGGGCAAGCCAGCTCGACCTTTTAAGCGCGCTCGGACCCGATGGCCTCATGCGCGAGCTGGCGACGATCGAGGCGCGCGGGCCGGGACTGCCGGCTCCGGCCCAGCCGATGCTGCCGCACCTCTTCATGCCGGCCCATCACGACGTGCGCGAAAGCGACGTGAACATGCGGCGCCTGCACGGCAATTTCGCCGCCGCAGCTGATCGCGGGCCGAAGGATTTCGAGGAACTGCTTCTCGTGCCGGGCGTCGGCGCGCGAACCGTCAAGGCGCTCGCGATGGTCGCCGAGGTGGTGCACGGCACGCCGTGCCGCTTTTCCGACCCGGCTCGTTTTTCGCTCGCCCATGGCGGCAAGGACCGTCATCCCTTCCCGGTGCCGCTCAAGGTCTATGACGAGACGATCAACGTGATGAAATCGGCGGTGCAGAAAGGGCGGCTCGGGCGAGAGGAGGAACTCGCCGCCTTGCGGCGGCTCGATGAGCAGTCGCGCCGGTTGGAGCGCTACGTCACCGGCCCGGATCTTAAGGAGATCGTTGCCGGCGAGTTCAGAAATTCTGCCCGCTTTGGCGGGCGGAGCGTGTTCGGCTGGGAGCCGGAGGACAAGGAAGACCACAGGGACGCTGCCGCCGTCAAGGGCCGCAGCCGCAGCTGAGCTCACGGGAACAATCACCGGACCGATCGATTAGAGGGGCGAGATGCGAGACATCCCCAACCGAAGGAGGTTCCGGTGAGCGCTTCGAAAACAACGACCGATCACGACACGATCCGCAAATGGGCAGAGAGCCGCAACGGCCATCCGGCCCGCGTCAAGGGGGCATCCGACGGCGGTTTGCTACGCATCGACTTTGGAAAGCCGGAAGAGAGGCTGGAGGAGATTTCCTGGGAGGATTTCTTCAGCATATTCGACGAGAACAAGCTGGCCTTCCTTTATCAGGACCGGACCGCGGAGGGGAAAGTCAGCCGTTTCTTCAAGTTCGTCGACCGCGAGTGAGAGCGGACACTTGCAAGTAAAACCTGTTCAGGCCGCCTCCGTATGGCGCGCCAATTTTGAGGTATGACGTGTTTTGAACCGGCGTCGCCGCGGTTGAGTTGGAGAAGCTAACGCGTCGCGACGAGCCTTTGAATTTCCTCCAGCCGGGCCCTCAGCCTCTGAATCTCGTCGCGCTTCTCGGTAACCACATCCTTTGCCGTCTCGATCCGGTCGGCGCCGGGGAGCGTACCGATTGCGGTATGCGCCTCGGTCGCAATCGCATCGATCTCTGCCTCGAGCTCGGCGATGCGCTCCTGCAGGTCAGTGATCTGTTGCCGGACCGTACCACTGGTCTCTGCCGCATGACGTTCGGACGCATCGATCGGTTCGTCGACACCGTGCGGATCAAGAGGGCGCGCGACGGTCGGGGATCGCGCTTTTCCGTGCTTGCTCATGGCTGGTCTCCCGTAAGCGCTCTAAACTCCGGGAAGCCTCCGTTGTTCCGGTGGTACGATGCGGATTTGCGGAGCTTCTTTTCATGTCGTTGGAACTTCCTCTCGCGAGGGCCGTTTTTGTGAATCATGTCCGGGAGGGATTCGATGCATGCACAGGAATGCCTAGAGCTTCATTTCGACCTGATGAGCGGGAGAGCGTTGCTCTGCTGTGGCGACAAGGATTATGTGTTGCCTGATTTTTATCCCACGAAGGAAACGGCAAGGATGGCGGCCCAGCAATTCGCCTGGGAAAAGCTCGGCTGGAAGGACCGGGCGCGCGAATTTCGGCAGGCTTCCGAATTGCCCGTGTGGCTGCGCTGAGCCGCTGATGGGGCCCGAAGGGCAACGGCAGTAAAAAGACGACGAAATGGTCGCAAGAGGTGACGGCGCATAGCAATGCGCTGGACATCGAGCCCGTATGCCTCGGACGATCCGCGGAAGATTGCACGTTCCCTGAGACGCTGGCGGAAGCGAGCGACCGCCGTAAGTCGAGCGCCTACCGGTCCGCGATGTCGATGCTCACCTTCTATATCAACAGGGCAGGCCTCTGGATTGGCCGACGAACAGCGGTGCGTGCTCGAACAGGCGAAGGACGAACTCAGGAGGGAATTTCGGGCGGGAGCCCACAGGCTGAACCGGGAGACGAGGGATTTCATGGCATTCACGCTCTATTACTGGGACGGAATTCCCGGCCGCGGCGAATTTGTGCGGCTCGCATTGGAGGAGGCAGGCGCCGACTATGTCGATGCGGCGCGCCAGCCGGGCGGCACAGATGCAATGCTGAAGCTGATGAAGGATGCCGGCGGTGCCACCAGCCCTTTCGCGCCCCCCTTTCTGGTCGATGGCGAACTGCTCATCTCCCACGTCGCCAATATCCTGTTCTATCTCGGCCCGAGGCTGGGGCTGGCGCCCGAGGATGAGGGCCTGCGCCACGTTGCCAACGGCCTGCAACTGACGGTGACGGATCTCGTTACCGAAATCCACGACACGCACCATCCGATAGGCGTGTCGCTCTATTACGAGGAGCAGAAACCGCAAGCGTCGAAGCGGGCGGAGAACTTCCTATCCGAGCGGCTCCCGTATCTTGGCTATTTCGAACGCGTTCTCGCCCAAAATCCGGAAGGCCCGGAGCATAGCGTCGGCGGGCGACCGAGCTATGTCGATCTTTCGCTGTTCCACCTGGTCGAGGGGCTCCGCTACGCGTTTCCGAACGGGATGCGTGCCAATGAAGAGCATGTGCCGGCGCTGGTTGCGCTGCATGATTCGGTAGCGGCGCGACCGCGGATCATGAGCTATCTGGCTTCCGACAGGCGCTTGCCCTTCAACGAGTCCTGCATTTTCCGCCGCTATCCCGAACTCGACCGACCGTCCTGAGTTGCTAATCCACGTGGCCGGCGATTTGGGCGAGGTCTTTCACGAAGCGGGCGCGTTCCGCCGCGGCGTCGTCCCTGTTCTGAATTCTGAGAAGATAGGAGGGATGGATGGTGACGAGCACCGGGTATCCGGCGGGCGTGGCGACTAGGTCGCCGCGGTTTTTCATCACGCCGGCGCGGCGTCCGAGCAGCGACGAAAGCGCCGTTGCACCCAGCGCGACGACGACCTTGGGCCGCAGCTGCTCGAGCTCTGTGCCGAGCCACCAGGAACAGCGCTGGATCTCGCCCGCATTGGGCCGCGAATGCAGGCGGCGCTTGCCGCGTTGCTCGAACTTAAAATGCTTGACGGCATTGGTGAGATAGCAGCTTGAGCGATCGATGCCTGCCTCATGCAGGCACTCGTCGAGAATACGTCCCGCCGGGCCGACGAAGGGCCGCCCGGCCAGATCCTCGCGATCGCCGGGCTGTTCGCCGACAAGGACGACGCGGGCCTTGCCGGGGCCCTCGCCAAACACGAGCTGCGTCGCATGCTTGTAGAGATCGCAACGCTCGCAGCCCTCGGCCTGCTTGCGCAACGCTGCAATGGAGGGCGCATCAGCGTGCTCGCCGGAAAGGGCCGGACCCATTTTTACAAGTTCAGTCGGCATGGCTTTCAAGACACGAGCCTCGGTCCATTTCAGTCGTGCAATCGGCTAAACCGACAGGCTCCGACCATGTTCCGTTCGCTACGTTAATTGGACCGTACGGCAGCAACGATGCTTGGGCCCGGCAACTCACGTCCGTCCAATTTAAGTGCGCCGAATATCTGCTCGCCGCAGATCGGCGGAACGGCGGCTTTGCCTGCGGAGAGATTGGCGCGCAACTCGAGCACCGGGCCGCCGAACGACCAGTCAACGGCGACAATGCCGTCGCGAGCGGAATGGACCTCGAAACTCGGAAGGTTGCATTGTCTCACCAGCGGCGCGATGTGCCGCTGCCGGATATCGGCGAGGTGGCGCATGAAGGCGAGGTGAGTCCTGCCGGCCGCGCTCTCGGCGCGTTCCCAGCGAAGCTTCGAAGCGGCAAAGGTCTCGGGATCGATCGGATCGGGAAGATCTCCTGCCGTCTTGCCGGGCGGCATGCCGCCGAATTTCTCGGCTTCCTCCTGCCGCCCGCGCCGAACGGCCGCGCCGAGTTCGCCCGCATAGTCGGCGAAGAACAGGAACGGCTGGCTTTCCCCGTATTCCTCGCCCATGAAGAGCAGCGGAATCTGCGGCGAAAGCATCAGCATCGCGGTCATCACGTTCAGCTGGTCAGTCCTCGCGAGCGAGACGAGGCGCTCGCCGAAGGCGCGGTTGCCGATCTGGTCGTGGTTCTGCAGGAAGCTCACGCGCGCCTGCGGCGGCACTTGGCCCTCCGGCTGAGGGAGGGACTCGATCGTTTCGGTCGAGGCGAAGCCGTCGGTCATGGCCTCGCGCGTCGCCTGCCAAGGGCGCGCTGCAAAGGGCCGATAGAAGCCCCTGTCTTCGCCCGTTGCGATGACATGGAGGCCGTGGTGAAAATCGTCGTTCCACCCGGCAGTGAAGAGAGCGATCGTCCCGTCGGCGTTGCGCCGCACCAGATTGCGCCGACGGTCGGCATCCTCGACCACCAGATGGATGCTGCGGTCGGCAAAAGTTTCGCGCACCTCGCGGGCCAGGGCGGCAAGAAAATGCGGCTGGCTGGTGTCTCGGATCTGGTCCGTCGCATCGAGGCGCAGCCCGTCGAAGTGGAAGTCACCGAGCCAATAGAGCGCGTTGTCGATGAAGAAGCGGCGCACGGCGGGTTCCTCGAAGGCGATCGACGCACCCCATGGGGTCGGCCGGTCGCGGTTGAAGAAGCGGCTGGCGTAACGGGGGAGGCTGTTGCCCTCCGGTCCGAAGTGATTGTAGACGACGTCGAGCAGGACCATCATGCCGAGCCCGTGCGCCGCATCGACCAGCGCCTTGAGATCGTCGGGAGTGCCATAGGCATGGTGTGGCGCATAGGGCAGAACGCCGTCGTAGCCCCAGCCGCGCTCGCCTTGAAACTCCGCGACGGGCATGATCTCGATGGCGGTGATGCCGGCCTCGGCGAGATGCGGCAACCGCTCGGCCGCCGCTCTAAAGGTGCCCTCCGGCGTAAAACAGCCGACATGCAGCTCGGAGATGATTGCCTCTTCCCAGGGCCGCCCGCGCCAGGAGGAAGCCTTCCACTGGTAGGCCGAATGATAGACGAGCATCGACGGGCCGGAAACTCCTTCTGGCTGGGCGCGAGAGGCAGGATCGGCGACGCGGGTTCCGTCGGAAAGTTCGAACCAGTAGCGATCGCCTGCCTGCGCCCGGGCAGAGATTTCGAACCAGCCGCTGTCGAGCGCGCGCATCGAGTGCGGCACATCGGCAAGAACGAGGCGGACCGCCTGCTGGTCGGGGGCCCACAGGCGAAAATGTGCGACGTCGTCTGAGGTGAGCTCGGCGCCCCAGGTTTTCCGGACAGAATCGGTCATTCATTTTCCTTGATGCTGCGAGATCGGCAAGAGACGAGAACTGCGTCGACCGGTCGAAAGTTCCGCGGCAACCAATCGTCGCCGAGCTTCGGCAGGAACAAAGTTGCCGCCATCGGCGTTGCCCCCTCACTTCCACGACGCTGCAGGGGGCGCGACGACACCGAATGAATGTGGCTTTCTCCGAACTCGATTTTCTGAAGCCGGAGCTTGGCGCCGAATACACCGGCCAGGGCACCCATTTCGCGGTGTTTTCCGCCCATGCCGAAAAAATCGAGCTGTGTCTCTTTTCCGAGGATGGCAGCAAGGAAACGGCGCGGCTGCCCCTGCCGAAGCGGGAGGGCGACATCTGGTCCGGATATATCGAGGGGCTGGGGCCGGGCACGCTCTACGGCTACCGCGCCTACGGACCTTACGACCCGCAAAACGGACATCGCTTCAATCCGAACAAGCTGCTCCTCGATCCCTATGCCAAGCAGGTGGCGGGGGAGTTCGTCTGGGACGACGCGCTGTTCGGCTATACGATCGGCAACCCGGAAGGCGATCTTTCCTTCGACGAGCGGGACAGCGCTCCGTTCATGGTCAAGGGCGTCGTCCAGGATCCGAACTTCGACTGGGACGGCGAAGAGGCGATCCGCCGGCCCTGGACCGAGACGATCATCTACGAGACTCACCTGCGCGGCATGACCATGACGCATCCCGGCGTGCCGGACGAATTGCGCGGCACCTTTCTCGGCATGGCCAGCGACCCGATCATCGATCATCTCATGAAACTCGGCGTCTCCGCGGTTGAGCTTCTGCCGGTGCAATATTTCCTCGACGACCGCTACCTCATCGAGCGAAACCTCAGGAACTACTGGGGTTACCAGCCGCTCGGCTATTTCGCGCCGCATGCGCGCTACATGAAGGGCACCAGGATTACCGAGTTCAAGGCGATGGTGAAGCGCTTCCACGCCGCCGGCATCGAGGTTCTGATGGACGTCGTCTACAACCATACAGCCGAGGGTTCGGAACAGGGGCCGACGCTCAGCTTCCGAGGTCTCGACAATCTCAGCTATTACCGCCAGTCGCCGGAGCAGCCCCGGCATACCTATGACATGACCGGCACCGGCAACACGCTGAACGTCGCGCATCCCATGGTGCTGCGCATGGTGCTTGACAGCCTCCGCTACTGGGTGGGCGTCATGCACATCGACGGTTTCCGCTTCGATCTGGCGAGCGCCCTCGGGCGCGAATACATGGAATTCGATCGCGAGGGCGGCTTTTTGGATGCGATCCGGCAAGACCCGATGCTGGCCGGCGTCAAGCTCATCGCCGAACCGTGGGACATCGGCGACGGCGGCTATCAGCTCGGCGGTTTCCCGCCGCCCTTCCGCGAGTGGAACGATCGCTTCCGCGATGATGTCCGTCGCTTCTGGAAGGGAGACGGCGGCGTCGTGCCGGTGCTCGCCGAACGGCTCACGGGCTCGCCGGTCCAGTTCAATCATTCCGGCCGGGCGGCGACCACCTCCGTCAATCTCCTAAGCGCACATGACGGCTTCACGCTGATGGACACCGTCTCCTATACGGAGAAGCACAACGAGGGCAATGGCGAAGACAATCGCGACGGCCACTCGGACAACCATTCGGACAATATGGGCGCCGAGGGGCCGACCGATGATCCCGGGATGGGCGAGGCGCGCCGGCGCCGCCGCCGTGCAATGGTCGCCACCTTGATGATGAGCCAGGGCGTTCCGATGATCCTCGGCGGCGACGAACTCGGCAACAGCCAGGGCGGCAACAACAACGCCTATTGCCAGGACAACGAGATCGGCTGGATCGACTGGAGCAGCTCTGACGAGGCGTTCCTTACCTTCTGCCGCAAGATGACGGCCTTCCGGCGGGAGAACCCGGTGCTGCGCCAGGAGAATTTCCTGGAAGGGGCCACCGACGAGCACGGACGTATCGAGATTGCCTGGTACAAGCCCGACGGTAGCATGATGGACGAGCCGGCATGGGGCGACGGCGAATTGCGCATCCTCGGCGTCTATCTCTGCCACCTCTCCCCTAACGAGGCACCGGCGGAAGAGATCTTTCTCGTCTTCAACGCCGGCGGCGACTGCGATGTCGCGCTTCCGCCTGTGCACGGGGCGCAAGGCTGGCGGTGGGCGCTCAATACGGCCGAAGACGACGCCTTTACCGAGACCGTTGCCAGGGAGCGGGAAACGGTCCGCGCGCAGAGCGTCGCCGCTTTCGTTCCACAAGACTCTGGCGAGCAGGAGGCGCCAACAACTGCGCTTGCGGGCGCGTAGAAAGGAGGCAGCAGTGCAAAATCCGCGTCAGCCGGGTCAGACTCCGCCACCGTCGCCGAGGGATCCGGAACCGCCTATCGGCGAACCTGAACCCGACCGCCTTCCGGACGAGGCGCCGGTACCGAATCCCGATGAGAATCCGGAGCCGCCGCGCTATGGCGGCGGCTCCGGCGAGCGTTACTGGAACAGGTTTTAAGCATGGAACAAATGGGCGGTCGTCCCGTTTGCATTTTGCCGACGAGGCTTCATCAGCGAGGTAAGGGACATGGAACACGACAGGGAAGAGCTCATCAAGCGCAGGGCTTACGCGATCTGGGAGCAGGAAGGCCGTCCGGACGGCGAACACCTGCGCCATTGGGAGCAGGCAGCGCGGGAAATGGAAGGGCAAGGCACGTCCAGCCCCAACGGAGGCGAGAGCCTTGAGACGGAGGGCACGACCAATGCCGTGTCGACCCCGAAGCCGCCTGCACCGCGCGCAAAAACTGCCAGGAACGGAGCGCGAGCGCACTGAAATGCCGCTTCCCACCTGTCTGATTCGGCCTGGTCCCGGACGGCTCGGCTGATCGGACAGCACCTTCCGAGAAAGGAGCAGGACAATGCATGTATCGGATATCATGAGCAGGGACGTTCATCTCGCCACCCCCAACGACACGATCAGGGATGTGGCGCGGCAGATGGCGGACAACGACATCGGCTTCATGCCGGTCGAAGACCATGACCGCCTTGTCGGCATGGTGACGGACCGGGACATCGTCGTGCGCGGCGTGGCGGACGGACTCGATCCGCAGGCGAAAGTGCGCGACGTGATGACGACAGACGTCAAATATTGCTTCGAGGACGAAGAGGTGGACGACGTGGCGCGGAACATGGGCGATATCCAGGTGCGACGTCTCCCCGTCGTCAATCGCGACAAGCGCCTCGTCGGCATCGTGTCTTTGGCTGACGCCGCGCGGGAGCAGCCCGCCGCGGCGGGCGCGGGCCTGAAGGGCGTGACCATGCCCGGCGGCGAGCACAATCAGGCCGGCCGGCACTGACACGCTCCCTTTGAAAAACGAATTGGCGCCCGCGAAGGGCGCCAAGCCATGGAGGCAGCATGCCGCAAAAGCAGGACAATGGAGAGCCTGGGAAGGGTCGCCCCGCGGAGCAGCGCCCGCGCCGGGCGTCGCAGTCGCCCGATGTATCGTGGCCGGCTCGTCGCCTGGGGCCGCAGCCGCAAAGGACAGCGCACCTGCAGTCGCAGCCAGAGAATGCTTCCGGCGAAGACCACATAGCGGACGCTTCGGACGCGGGCGGCGGCGCCCAGGACTTGCGCGCCGGAATGTCGGTCGACCCGCCGCAACCTTCGCCGCGCGATTTCAGCGGCGGCGCTCAACCGATCAGGCCGAAACACGACCAAGGCCGAACGGTACAGGAAGCCGCAACTCAGGAACATCAGGAAAGCAGTGACGAAGGAACGGGCGGAGAGACCTGGAACAGGATGCTTGGCGATACGACGAATGCCGGGATGCTTCGCCTGCTTGCTGCAATCGCCCTTTTCATTCTGGTGGCGGGAACCTTCTTCTGGCTCGTCACCTGATGCACGTTGGATTGAGCGTAGAACCGCAATGGCGGAGAAAGTGAATGTCGCTTCTGCGTGACCACGGACTGAGCATTACGCTGACCATTCTCACTGCCGCAACCATCGCGGGCATGGTTTTCGCCGGCACTCATGCCTCCAATCAAGAGGCGATCATGCACGGCGAAGCGACCGTGACCGTCGCCGAATATCTCTCCACCGGCCATTTCCTGTCCGCTCTCTTCGAAAATTGGGAGAGCGAATTTCTGCAGATGGCGGCATATGTCTGCCTGACGGCGTTCCTCTACCAGCGTGGCTCGGCCGAGTCCAAGGACCCGGACGTCCTTCAGGACGAGGTGGACGAAGATCCTCGCGAGAAGAAGAACGATCCGAAGGCACCCTGGGCCGTTCGGCAAGGGCCGCTGATAAGGACGCTCTATTCCTATTCGCTTGGCATCGTGCTTGCTGCACTGTTCGTCCTGAGCTTCATTTTCCATCTGCGCGCCAGCGCCGCGGCCGCAAATGTCGAGGCGATGCGCCATGGCGAACCGCCTGTCGGCCTCTGGACGCGACTAGCCGAGGCCGAGTTCTGGTTCGAGTGTTTTCAGAACTGGCAATCGGAGTTCCTCTCCACCCTGCTGCTGGTTCTGCTCTCGATTTTCCTGCGTTTCCGCGGATCGCCGGAATCGAAGCCGGTCGCGGCCCCTATAAGCGCAACCGGAAAGTAGAAGCCAGAAACGCTTCCGGGGTCCCGACCTGACGTCGGAACGCCGGAAGCATCGGCGGGCGGGAAGCTTATTGTTGCTGTGCCGGAGCCTGCTCGGCAGGCGCCGTGCCCTGAAGCTTTTCCTGGACCTTCTTGGCAAGCGCCGGATCGTTCTGCGCGGCCGTCAGAATGGTCGTATATTCCTCGACAGAGATGTTCGGCGAGGCCTCGACGGCCTTGACCATCTGCTGGCTGGCTTCGCTCTGCAGCTTCTCCTTTGCAGCCGCGTCCTGTGTCGCGCCGATCTTGGCGGAATATTCCTGCCGGACCTTGTCGACCTGAAGGTAGGCGACCGCGAAGGCCTCGATCTTCTGTTCGCTGATCTGGGCACCCTTGGCGCCGGGTTGAGCCGGGGCCGTCTGCTGCGCCGGCTGTGTTTCCTGGGCCTGGGCAAGTTCCAGCGCCGAGGCCGGGCTCACGACCATCAGGCCGAAGACTGCAGCGGTCAGCGATGCAACGGGGGTGTAACGAGTGATCATATTCATTCCTCTTGGACGTGCCCTCTTGGACGTGCATGACGTGATCGGCAGCAATACCGCCTTGCTCAACCGCTCCGTGTCGTGTGTGACGCAGCGGCGATTGACCATGTAGCCCTCAAAAGTGCTCGGTTGGGCGATGTCGGGGCAATTTGCTGACCATTGCGCGGCAGCTTTGTGGCCCCGCGCTTCTCTCGAACCAGAAAGCGAGTACAGCCAGCGGTGGCGGCGAAGTGCCGCCCGCTCAGGCGGCGCGCTTGCTTGCGCGGATCGCGTAACGATGCTGGCTGCGTCTCGCCAGCCCCTTGAAGAGGTTCCAGTTCTTCGCCTGCGTCCGGTGGATTTCGCCGAGATCGGTATCGACGATGATGTCCGTAAAGCCGGTGGCCGTAAGGAGTTCGACAACGGCCTCGGCGCGTGCGCCGTTGGCGAAATGGACACGGGAGAGGATGCTCTGGTGGGTCTCCATCATCTCGCGCGAGTGCATCGGTGCGTCCGGCTTGAAAACGCCGGTGCACTGTCCCCAGGCGCTCAATTTCGAGAACAGGCGCTCCAGCGCACCCGTATTGACGAAATCGCCGTCGACGATCAGAAGCGTCCCGCCGGGCTTCAGCACGCGCAGCCATTCGGCGAAGGCCGCGGCCGGATCGACGAGCGTCCAGACCAGATGCCTGTTGACGATGACGTCATAGTGGTCGTCCGGCTCCATCGTGCTTTCCGCGTCGCCCATGCGGAAGGAAATGGCACGCTTGCGGCTTCTTGCCTTCTGACGTGCCCGCTCGAGCATGGGCTCGGCCCAGTCGAGACCGGTCACCTGGAAGCCGAGATCGTCGAGCAGGTGTGAGATGACGCCGGTGCCGCTCGCAAGGTCGAGTGCGGCGCGCCCTTCGCCGTGACCGAGATGGCGCAGGAAAAGCCGGTGCCAGGCGGCGCGCTCTTCCTCGGAGAAGATTTCGTGTCCCGGCGAGAGATCGAAAGTGGCGGCACGTTCCGACCAATAGGCCTTGATTTCGTCGCGAAGATCGTAGTTCCGGCCCGCCGCCACGTCGCTCATTACCAGTCCGCCTCTCCTGTTTGGAAGCGTTCTAAAAGATAAATGTTGACTGGTAAAGTCATGAAACATTAGAAGGCAGCGTTTTCCAAAGGAGCAGGGATCAATGAAGGTTTTCAACAGGGTGGCTTCCGCCGCCGCGGGTCTTTGCGTGCTTTTTTCGAGCGCCGCACTCGCTGACACGGTCAAGGTGAAGGACATCACGGGCCGCGAGGTCGAAGTCAATGTGCCAGTCCAGCACGTAATCCTCGGCGAAGGTCGGCAGATCTATTTCGTCGGCGCCCTGGACAAGGACGAGCCCTTCAAGCGCGTTGTCGGCTGGCGCGACGACCTGACCAAGGCCGACCCCGAGACCTATGGCGCCTACCTCGCCAAATATCCTAACATCGCCAAGCTGCCGGCCTTCGGCGGCATGAAGGACGGCACCTTCGACATCGAGCAGGCGGTGGCGCTGAAGCCCGACGTCATGCTGATGAATGTCGACGCGAAGACGGCGACGGAAGAGGCGGGCTATATCGAGAAGCTCGAGAAGGTCGGCATTCCGCTCGTCTATGTCGACTTCCGCGAAAAGCCGATGGAAAACACAGAGCCGAGCATGCGCCTGATCGGCAAGCTGTTCGGCAAGGAAGAAAAGGCCGAGGAATTCATCAAGTTCCGCGCCGACAGCATCGCCAAGGTGACGGACGTGCTGGCTAAGGCCGATCCGAAGAAGCCCCTCGTCTTCATGGAGCGCGCCGGCGGCTATTCAGACGATTGCTGCATGTCCTTCGGCGACGAGAATTTCGGCAAGATGGTCGAGTTCGCCGGCGGCATCAACATGGCGAAGGAGATCATCCCGGGGACGTTCGGGACGGTCAATCCGGAGCAGATCATCGCCTCGAACCCGGACCAGATCATCATCACCGGCGGCAACTGGGAAGGTTACGTGCCGGGCGGAAACTGGGTCGGCGTCGGCTATGGCGCCGATGAGAAGGAAGCCTTCCGCAAGCTCGAAAACTTGACGAAGCGCCCGGCCTTCACCGGCGTGAAGGCAGTGAAGGAAGGCAATGTCCACGCCATCTGGCACCAGTTCTACAACAACCCGTACCAGTTCGTCGCCATCCAGCAGATCGCCAAGTGGCTGCATCCGGACCTCTTCAAGGACCTCGACCCGGACGCGACGTTCAAGGAACTGCACGAGCGCTTCCTGCCACTTCCCTACAAGAGCGGCTACTTCGTGTCGCTGAATGTCGGCCAGTAAAATCCGGATCGGAGGGCAAAGCCCTCCGATCCGCTTTTGCGAGGTTTTGAAATGCGGAACCTGAAGAAAGTCGTCCTGGCACTTGTCGCCGCGGTTTTTGCCGCGGCACCAGCCGTTGCGGCGGAAGTCACCGATGTCACCGGCCGCAAGGTCGAGATCGAGCTTCCGGCCAAGCGGATCCTGCTCGGCGAGGCGCGACAGATCCACATCGCGGCGGCGCTCAGGGGCGAGCATGTCTTCGACACGATCGTCGGCTGGCGCGACGATCTGATCATGAAGGATCCGGATTCCTATGAGGGTTACCGTGAACGCTTTCCGGCGATCGAGAAGCTGCCGCGCTTCGGCTATATCCCGAGCGGCGACTTCAGCCTGGAGGCGGCAATCGCGCTGAAGCCGGACGTGCTGACGCTGAACCTTGAAGCGCAGGAGGCAGTCGAGGAGTCGGGCTTCATCGACAAGGCTGCCGCTGCCGGCATCGCCGTCGTCTACCTCGATTTCCGCGTCGATCCGGCGAAGAACAGCGAGAAATCGGTTGAAATCCTCGGCCAGATATTCGGCGCCGAGGTGCGGGCGAGGGAGTTCATCGACTATCGGAGCGCCCAGATCAACGTCGTCACCGACCGTCTCGCCGGGGCCGGTGCGATTGCGCGCCCGAAAGTCTTCATCGAGCGCTCACCCGGGATCACCGGAGACACAGCTTGCTGCCGGACCTTCGGGCCGGCAAATTTCGGCGAGATGGTGGAAAAGGCCGGCGGCCACAATATCGGCTCCGACGTGATCACGGCGACCTTCGGCGACCTCAATCCCGAGCAACTCGTCGTTGCCAATCCGGACCATGTGATCGTCACCGGCAGCAACTGGACGGCCGAAGCCGACGTCAACCAGTTCGTCAGCGTCGGCCGCGGCGCCGATCTGCAAGCGGCGCAAAAGCGGCTGAAAGGGCTGGTGGAAAGGCCGGCCTTTGCCACGCTCGACGCCGTCAAGGCGGGCAGGGTGCATGCCGTCTGGCACCAGTTCTACGGCGCGCCCTATGAGTTCGTGCCGATCCAGCAATTCGCCAAATGGTTTCATCCCGAACTTTTCGCCGATATCGATCCGGACCGGACCTTCCGCGAATTTCATAAAAAGTTCCTGCCGATCGCCTACCGGCCCGGCTATTTTGTCTCGCTTTCGGACGGGGGTGAATGATGGTCGCGATCGCCGACGAAATCTCCGGCCTCGAGGGGCGCGGTCGCTACCGCGCCCTTGTCGCGCGCCGGCTCCTGATTCTTTCCGCCCTGATCGCCGCCTTGTTCCTTTCGGTCGCGGTCGACATGGCGCTCGGACCGGCGAACTATCCGCTTTCCGACGTGCTGACGGCGCTGTTCAGCTCCGATACGGTGACCGACCAGCTGCGCGTGGTGATCTGGGACATCCGCATGCCGATCGCGCTGATGGCGGTGACTGTCGGCGCTTCGCTGTCGGTCGCCGGCGCCCAGATGCAGACGATCCTCGCAAATCCGCTGGCAAGCCCCTTCACGCTCGGCATTTCGGCGGCGGCCGGCTTCGGCGCCGCGCTGGGGCTCGTTGCCGGCGTCGCGGTGTTTCCCGTCGCGGTCCAGTACATGGTTCCGCTCAACGCCTTCCTGATGGCGATGCTGGCGGCGCTGTTCATCCATTTCGCCTCGACGATGCGGGGGGTCACCGTCGAGACGGTTGTGCTCCTCGGCATTGCGCTCGTCTTCACCTTCAACGCGGCGCTGTCGCTGCTCGAATACCTCGCCTCCGAACAGGCGCTCGCAGCCGTCGTCTTCTGGACCATGGGGAGCCTGACCAAGGCGACCTGGCCGAAGGTCTGGATCACCGCCGCGGTGCTGGTTTTCGCCGTGCCGCTCTTTGCCCGCCATGCCTGGGCGTTGACGGCGCTTCGGCTCGGCGACGACAAGGCCGCGAGCTTCGGCATCAACGTCCGGCGCCTCAGGCTCGAGACGATGCTGATCGTCAGCCTGCTCGCGGCGATCCCCGTTTCCTTCGTCGGCACGATCGGTTTCGTCGGCCTCGTCGGGCCGCACATCGCCCGCATGCTGGTCGGCGAGGACCAGCGCTTCTTCCTGCCGGCGTCCGTGCTTTGCGGTGCGCTGTTGCTGTCCGTCACGTCCGTCGTCAGCAAGATGATCATTCCGGGCGCGGTGCTGCCGATCGGCATCATCACGGCGCTGGTCGGCGTGCCGTTCTTCTTCGTGCTGATTTTCACCAACAGGAGACGAGCATGGTAGCCTTGAGGTTAGACGCGGTCGGCGCCACCTATGGTCGGCGCACCGTGCTGTCCGGCATCGACACCGGCACGCTCAGAGGCGGGGGCCTGACCGCGGTCGTCGGTCCGAACGCCGCCGGCAAGTCGACGCTCTTCAAGCGCATTGCAGGGCTCGCCGCCGGTCCCGGTCTCGTCCACCTCACCGACACGGAAAAAGGGCCGGAGACAATCTGTTACATGCCGCAGGACACCGGGGCCAATGCGGTGCTGACGGTGTACGAATCCGTCCTGCTTTCGGCCAAGCAGGGCTCGGGGTGGAAGGTGAAGGACGGCGAGCTCGCTGAAATCGATCGGGTGCTTGCGGCACTCAGGATCGACGACCTCGCGTTTCGCGGTCTCGGCGAACTCTCCGGTGGCCAGCGGCAGCTCGTCTCGATCGCCCAGGCGCTGGTGCGCAAGCCGGAGGTTCTGCTCATGGACGAGCCGACTTCGGCGCTCGACCTCTTCCGCCAGATCGAAGTGCTCGGCTTCATGAAGCGGCTCGCCGAGCAGTCGGGCATGGCGGTGTTGATTGCGCTGCACGATCTGAACCACGCGCTTCGCTATTGCGACGACACGATTGTGATCAGCGGCGGCTCGGTGGCGGCGAGCGGGCCGACGCACCAGGTGATCACCGCCGAGATGCTGAAATCCGTCTACCGAGTCGAAGCCCGGGTCGAATCCTGTTCGCACGGACGCCCCGTGATCATCGTCGACGATTCCATTCCCCTCCGTTGAATGGTGCGGTCGCGCCGACACGGCGCGACTCATGGATGTCGAGGCGGATGCCTCAGTTGACGCGCGTTCCCTGCGCGGAAAACAGATGCAGCTTGGCGAGGTCCGGGGCGACATGCACTTGTTGGCCGGGCTCAAGATCGATCCGGTCCCTGAGGACCAGGTTGGCTTCCGCAGAGCCGAGCTTGACGAGCACATGCGTTTCGGAGCCGGTAGGCTCCACGACGACCACCGTCGCCGGCACGCCGTTCTCGGCGAGGGCGAGATGTTCCGGCCGGATGCCGTAGATGGCCGCCGCTGCGACTTGATAGCGAGCCGGCATCGGCAGCGAAGCGCCGTTGCGCGTGACGAACTCTCCATTCGCGACCGAGCCCTCAAAGAGGTTCATTGCCGGCGAGCCGATGAAGGCCGCGACGAAGGTGTTGGCCGGACGGTCGTAAAGCTCGAGCGGTTTGCCGATCTGCTCGACATTGCCGCCGCGCATGACGACGATCCGGTCCGCCATGGTCATCGCTTCGATCTGATCGTGGGTGACGTAGACGGTCGTCGTCTTCAGGCGCTGGTGCAGGTCCTTGATCTCGGCGCGCATAGTGACGCGCAGCTTGGCGTCGAGGTTCGACAGCGGTTCGTCGAACAGGAAGACCTGCGGATGGCGGACGATCGCGCGCCCCATCGCGACGCGCTGGCGCTGGCCGCCGGAGAGCTGTTTCGGCAGACGGTCGAGCAACGGCCCGAGCGCCAGGACGTCGGCCGCTTCGCGCACGCGCTTTTCGATCGCCGCCTTGCCTTCACCCTTGAGCTTCAACGCGAAGCCCATGTTCTCCGCGACCGTCATGTGCGGATAGAGCGCATAGCTTTGGAACACCATGGCGATATCCCGCTCCTTCGGCGCGACGTCATTGACGACCCGCCCGCCGATGCGAATTTCGCCCCCGCTGATGTCCTCCAGCCCGGCGAGCATGCGCAGAAGGGTCGACTTGCCGCAGCCGGAGGGGCCGACGAGGGTGACGAACTCGCCATCCTCGATGTCCACCGAAACGCCGTGGATCACCGGCACGGCGCCGTATTGCTTGCGAACCTGTTCGATCGTGACGGATGCCATCGTTGATTCCTCCCTTCCTGTTCTTTCAGAGCTCAAGCTGCCAGATCAATGCGGCAGTGACATTGCCGTCCGGTGCGGCGAGGCGTGCCGAGCGGACGCCCGCGAAGCCAGACAGGCGCTTCGTCCCGGTCCAGCGGCCGTTGTCGGCAAAGACCTCGATCGATCCCTTGTCCAGGAAGATCCGAAGTGTCGAGGGACGCGCGCCGGTCGCAATGTAGCGCGGCAGCCATTTGCCGTCCGGAACGTCATAGAGGATGCTCAGGCCCTTTTGGTCGAGCCTTAGGCCGAGTTCGACTTCAGGATGGTCGAATTCGAGATCGAAGGCCGCGCCTGGGGCCGCAAGGTCGATGACGATCTCGACGGCGCCGTTGCCGAGCGCGACCGTTTCGCCGGACCATAGCCGGGCCTCGTCGATCAGGTGTTTTCGCAGGCTGTCGACGGCGTCGACAGGCGGTGTCGACAGAGCGCCGTCTGTGATCAGCACGCGGCGTGGCAGCGTCATGGCGGTCGGGAAATCGGCCTTCTTCGAAATCTCCGTCCAATTCGCCAGCCACGCGATGCCGACTGGCCCAGACTGGTCGACAAATGCCTGAAAGGCATAGGCGTCGGTGCCGAAGTCGAGTTCCTGCTCGAATTCCCTGGTAAAGCTCCGGCCGTCGAAGCGACCGACGGTCGCGATCGTGATGTTGCGGCGGCCGGTCGCCGGGTCGCGGCTTGTCAAGAGGCCAAAAATCAGCGCCCAGCGGGTCTGCGGATCGTCAGCCGGCCCGTCGACCGGAACGATGCACGGGCATTCGGCCGCCGTCATGCCAAAACGGTCCTCGCGGTGCAGGATGCCGACGAAGGTCCAGCCGCCAGCCGCCGCTGGATCGACGGTCTCGTAGAGCAGGATGACGCCGCCGGCGTGGTCACGGCTGCCGATGAGCATCTTCCAGCGGCCGTCCGGACCCCTGATCGCATAGGGATCACGGAAATCGAGTGTCAGGTCGAGGCCTGCCGGACGCTCGGGAAGAAGGACCTCGGCGGGTCCGGCGGAAATCTGGTCGCGGGTGACAGCTGTCAACTGGATCTGCTCTTCCGGCGCGCGGTCCTTGACCTGTTCGGTGAAGAATACTCGGATGCCCTCCTCCTCTCCGGCGAGCGGGATTGCCGAGCCGGAGAAAGCGCCGCCGCGGCCGTCGGCGCTTGCGGAAAGCTCCGCCGCGGGCAGCAGGAATACCGGGAGATGCCTCCAGCGGAGATAGTCGTCGGAGATCGCATGGCCCCAGTGCATCGTGTTCCAGCGCAGGCTGTGCGGATAGTGCTGGTAGAAGAGATGGACCTTGTCGCCGAAGCGGCCGAAGCCGTTCGGATCATTCATCCAGCCGAAGGGCGGGCGGAAATGGTAGCTGCCGGGAACGGCGGGTGCCGCATTGGCCTCGCCGGTGAAGAGGATGCGGATGCCGGTTTCGAGCACCTCCTTTTCCGAAAAGGCATAGACGACGGACAGGGTGGTCGTCGTCGCGTCATAGGTCAATGTCGTTTCGCCGCCGCTCTCGATCACCAGCGATTGGAACTCGAATTCCTCGCTGTTGCGAGCCATCAGACGACCGGCGTCGCGTCCTTCCTGATCGGCTCTAAGCTCAGCCGGCGTTCCCGCGTCGATCGCCTTCAGCCACGCATGGATTGTCGTGCCGGCGGGAAGGGCGGCACTCAGCGTCTTGAGGCTGCCGTCGAGAAGCGAGGAGGGATTTGCATGGCTTGTCATTGATCAACCTTTCACGGCGGAGCCAACGAAGGAACTTACGAACCAGCGCTGGAAGACGAGATAGAGGGCGAGGATCGGGATCATCATCAGGACCGAGGCCGCCATGGCACGATCCCAGTAGATGCTGTCCTGGCCGAAGAAGGTGGCGATGGCGACGGCGATCGGCCGCGCGTAGTCGGTCTGCGTTACCAGGATCGGCCAGAGATACTGGTTCCAGGCCTCGATCCCCATGAGGATCGAGACGGTGGCGAGCGCCGGCAGGCTCAGCGGCAGGAAGATCGAGCGATAGATGCGGAAGACGGAAGCACCGTCCATCTCAGCGGCCTCGAAGAGCTCCTTCGGAAGCTGGGCGAAGAACTGGTAGAACAGGAAAATGTAGAGCGGACTGGCGACCCAGGGCACGATCTGCACCGTGAAGGTGTCGGTCATGCCGGCGCGCGACACCATGATGACGAGCGGCATGATGATGCTTTCCTGCGGGATGACATAGAGGGCGATGACGACCGACAGCATCAAGGCCCGCCCGCGCAGCGATCCCCAGGCAAGCACGAAGCCAGCCATGGAATTGACGATCAGGCCCGCGCCTACGGTGCATGCGAGAATGATCAGCGAATTCAGCAGGTAGCGGCCGTAGGCGAGCTCGCCCGAGAGGTTGCCGACCTCCGCGAAGTTCGACAGCGTCGGGTTCGACACCCAGAAGGCACGGAAACTGCCCATATCGGCGAGGATCTGGAAGCGATCATCCTTGAGGCTCGCCACCAGCAGCATGAACAGCGGCGAGATGATGACGAGCGCGATGACGAGGATGCAGGCGGTCTGCACGAGGCGCAGCGTACCGACAGCGGAGCGCTCACGCTCTACCTCCAACGGTGTTGTGGAAAGGACGAGATCAGACATCGAAACGCCTCAGAAGCTGGCGCTGCAGCAGCGCGATAACGAGAACGATGAGGAACAGAATGACCGACACGGCCGAGGCAAGCCCGAGCTTCTGCTCCTCGAAGCCGGTTCGCACCATGTAATGCACCACGGTTTCGGTGCTGCTTTTCGGTCCGCCCTGGGTCAGGACCGCGACCTGAGTATAGAGCTTGAAGGCCTGGATGGTGGTGATCACCAGCACGAAGACATGCGTCGGCCTCAGGCCCGGCATGGTCACGTGCCAGAAGCGCTGGAAGGCATTGGCGCCGTCGATGCGGGCGGCATCATAGAGCTCGTCCGGTATGCCCTGCAGGCCGGCAAGATAGACGATCATCTGGAAGCCGTAGGCCTGCCAGGCCGAGAGCAGCACGATCGAGAACATCGCCCAGTTGGGGTCGCCGAGCCAGTCGATCGGCTGGATACGGCCACCGGAGAGGAACCCGATCACCTGGTTGAGCGGCCCGGTCGGGTATTGGAACAGTGTTCCCCAGATGACGCAGACAACGACCATCGAGGTGATGGCGGGCAGGAAGAACAGCCCGCGGAAGAAGTTGCGGAAGGGCAGCTTCTGATGCAGCAGCAGGGCGGTCGCGAAGGCGAGCCCGCATTGCACCGGCAGAATCCAGAAGGTGAAGCGCGAGACGTTCCAGAGCGAGGTCCAGAACAGGTCGTCCTTCAAGATCCTCAGGAAGTTGGTGAGGCCGATGAAGCGGACAGGTGTCGGACGCGGCACCAGCGGCTGGTTGGTCATCGCCGTCCAGAACGACAGGAGGAACGGCACGATCAGGAAGATCGCCAAGAGCACCACCGCCGGCGCAAGCATGCCGATTTCCTGGAACAGGCGGCCCCGATCCCTGCGTCCCTTGTCTTTGCGTTGGGCAGGGCGCGCCAGGGCTGCCGTCGCGGTCAGCGCCGGTTGCTGCAAGGTCATGATCTCCTCCTCATTCAATCGCGTAAGTCGATCGCCTCTGCGACCGATTGGGCGACCGCGCGAATTGGGCGAGCGGTCGCCCGTCAGCGTTACTGCTGTTCGTCGAAGGGCGGGTAGCCGTCGTTCTCTTCGATGTCCTCGTCGATCTTCTCTGCCGCTGCGCTGAGCGCCGCCTTGACGTCGCCGCCGTTGAAGATCTCGTCGACGGCTCCCATGAAGGCCGAGGTGATCGCCGGATAGGCCGGATGCGGCGGCCGTGCGATCGCGGTCTTCGATGCCTGCTCGAAGGCGACGGCCATCGGGCCGCCGGTGCTATACAAGGGAGAATCGGCGGCAAAGCTCTTCAGCCCCGGATAGGCGGAATCCTCCCTGGCATAGTCGCGATATTGCTTGTCCTTCAGCATGAAGCTCACGAACTTGCCGGCAATATCGGGATGCTCGGAGGCGGTGGTGATGCCCCAGATCCAGGTGCCGTTCGGGCTCGCGCCTTTCGGCCCGAACTTCGGCAGCGGCATGACGACGATGTCGTCCTTCATCGAGGCGGCGGCTTCCGCATAGATCCAGTGGCCGCCGAACGCCAGCGCGGCCGGATGCCCCTCGGCGAAGAACTGGTTGGTGCCGGAGGATTGCGGCACGACCCAGCCGTTATTCACCCATTTCTGCATCATCGTCAGCGCATCGACGCACGGATCGCTGTCGAGCGTTCCGACCGCTTTCCAGCTCTTGCGGTCGATCAGGTCGCAGCCGGCGGATTGCAGGATCGGACCATAGGCATAGGTGATCCATTCGGTCTTGATGCCATAGCCTCGGAACGTGTCGATCGGCCATTTGACGCCCTCGACTTTCGAGAGCTTGTCGAGATAGCCTTCGAATTCCTCCCGCGTCCAGGCGTCATCCACGCCCTTCGGAATGCGGGCGCCGATCGCCTCAAGGTATTTTCTGTTGCCATAGAGGACGACGGAGGAGTCGGTGAGGCCTACGGCGTAAAGCTCCTTGTCGATCGGATAGGTGCCCTGCGCGACGTTGGACTCGGTCATGTCGTCGAGGATATCCTGCTGGATCAGAGGTTTTATCGGCTGCAGGTAGCCGGACCAGACGTAGTTGGCGAGGAAGGGAGCGTCGAGTTCCATGACGTCCGGCAACTGCTTGGACATGACGGCGGCGCTGAACTTCTCGTTATAGGCGTCGTGCGGCGCATAGATCAGCTCGATGTCGACGTCCGGATTGGCCGCCTCGAAACGCTTGGCGACGTCGCCATAGGTCGAGACCCAGCCGGGATCGCCCTGGTGCATCACCTGGATGACGGTATTGGCTTCGGCCTGGCCCATCAGCAGACCCAGGGCCGCCGATGCCTCCAGTAGTGAAAGTAAACGATTACCCATCATAGTCACTCCTCCTCAACGGGTTTTTACGCTGCAACTAAATTCATACGGATAGCCGCTCCACCAATTGGAACGGCAACTTTCGCACTTCTCCCGGCACCGCATCATTGGTCAGCAGAATGTTGGCTGCCATGCGGCCCATCGTGCGATGGGGCAGGGCCATGGTCGTCAAAGGCGGATCGAGGCGCGAGGCGATATCGACCTGGTTGTCGAAGCTGGCGACGGCGACGTCGTCCGGGATCTCGGCGCCGACCCGGCGCAGGGCGGCATAGACCTCCATCGCAACCCGGTCGTTGCCGCAGAGGATTGCATCCGGGCGGTCAGGCCCGCGCATCAGTTCGGTGACGTGGGAGTGGACGAGGCTCGGCGCCCGGTCGCTGTAGGTGGCGCGCCGCACCGCCGGCAACACCCTTGCGCCGGCGCCATCGAGACCGGCCTCCGTCATCGCCTGGCGAAAGCCGATCTCGCGCAGGTCGCCGGCGAGCAGGCCCGGCAGGTTGATGAAGGCGATGTTGCGCCGCCCTGCGTCGATCAGGTAGCTGGTGATCTCATGCGCCGCGCCGACCTCGTCCGGCACGAGAGACGTGACGCGGTCGCTCGCCTCACGACAGTTGATCATCACCCCGACGGTGCCGGCAAACTCCTCCGGCAGCGTGACGGTCTTGTGGTACATCGCGGCATAGGCGATCGCCCGCGGGCGGAAGCGGCGGACTTCCTCCACCACCGAAGCAACGTCGCGACTACCGCTGAGCGTCATCGCGAAGACGGCCATCTCTGAGGCCCGCGCCGCACCGTCGAGCCCGCGGATGATTTCGGTCGCGAAAGGCGAGGTGATCAACTCGTCGGCGACGACGCCGATCAGCGGCATCCAGCCCTGCCGCATGCTGCGTGCGGCGAGATTAGTGACATAGCCGAGTTCCTCGGCGATCTCCTTGATCCGCTGCCGCGTCTCTTCCGACATCCGGGCCGAGCCACCATGAAGAGCACCCGATACGGTCTTGACGGAAACGCCTGCACGCTCGGCTATGTCGCTCAACGAAATCGTCACTGTGTTTCCTTGGGTTAACGATTACTCAAGTAATACCATCATCAAACGGACGGAGTCAATCACAGACCTTGACTGCCTCGTCGCCGCCTCTTCTCATGCGTTCCCGGCAAGTGCAAAAATCTATGCGGCATCATCTCGATACAACTTTCGCGGCAGAGCATCGAGACTAGATCCCTTACGCTTTTTGCCGTTCTAACCTATATTAGAAACCATGAATTTCGACGAAAGGTAGAGAGCGGGTAGGATAGCGTCCGATCCATACTCCCGCTCGGCCCGTAGCGCAACCAGAGGCTTGACGGCGGATGTCCCGAATCCTCACCCTTGTTCTGTTCATCTTGTCGGCCTTCGCTTCTCCCGTCCCACCGGTGTCCGCGGCCGAGCGCGTCGCATTGGTGCTGCACGTCAACGGCGCGATCAGTCCGGCGACCGCGGAATATTTGATCCGAGGACTCCAGCGCGGGAAGGATCGGGGCGTGTCACTGGTGGTTTTGCAGATGGATACGCCCGGCGGCCTCGACACCTCGATGCGCGCCATCATCCGGGCCATCCTCGATTCGCCCGTAGCCGTCGCCAGCTTCGTTGCGCCGAGTGGCGCCAGGGCGGCGAGCGCCGGGACGTATATCCTTTACGCGAGCCACGTGGCGGCGATGGCGCCGGGAACCAATCTCGGCGCCGCGACACCGATCGCCATCGGCGGAGGGCTGTTCGGCGGCGACGAGGAAAGCGACAAGGACAAGCCTGCCGAGGAAGGCAAGACCGACGCTCCGAAACGCCCGGCAAGCGCCGGCGAGGCAAAGCTGATCAACGATGCGGTGGCCTATATTCGCGGGCTTGCCGAGCTACGCAATCGCAATGTCGATTGGGCGGAAAAGGCCGTGCGCGAGGCCGCAAGCCTCTCTTCGGCGGCGGCGGTCCGGGAGAAGGTCGTCGATTTCACCGCCGCCACCGTCGAGGACCTGCTGAAGCAGGCCCATGGCCGAACGGTTCGCATCGGCCAGGCCGATAGCCGGCTCGATACGATTGGGCTCTCAATTGAAGACGTGCTTCCCGACTGGCGCACGCGGCTCCTTTCGGTGATCACCGATCCGAATGTCGCGCTGCTGCTGATGCTCGTCGGCATCTACGGCTTGATTTTCGAGTTTCTGTCGCCCGGCACCGTGCTGCCCGGCACGGTCGGCGGCATCTGCCTTCTGCTCGGTCTCTATGCTCTCGCCGTGCTGCCGGTCAGCTATGCCGGTATCGGACTGATCATCCTCGGCGTGGCATTGCTCGTGGCCGAAGCGCACGCGCCGTCCTTCGGCGTGCTCGGGCTCGGCGGTGGCGTTGCCATCGTGCTCGGTGCCGCCATCCTCTTCGATACCGACGTGCCGGGGCTGCAGGTGTCTTGGCCGGTTCTCGGCGGCGTGGCGATCGCGAGCCTCGCCTTCAGCCTCATTGTCGCCCGCCTCGCCTTCGTGTCCCGCCGGCACAAGGTCGCCACCGGAGCCGAGCAGATGATCGGTATTTTTGGCAAGGTCGATAGCTGGGCAGGCGCCAACGGTTACGTCATCGCCCATGGGGAGCGTTGGCGAGCGGTGAGCAGCGATCCGCTAGGCCCCGGCGAGGACGTGATGGTCGTCGGCCGGGACGGCTTGACGCTCGAAGTCGAGCGCCGGGCAAAGGAAGCCAGAAGAGGAGGAGTTTGATGCCCTTCATAGGAAGTCTCGTCCCGCTCGCCGCGGCGCTGTTTGTCCTGCTGATCGTCATTGCCTACGCGATCCGGATCCTCCGGGAATACGAACGCGGCGTCGTCTTCACGCTCGGCCGCTTCACTGGCGTCAAGGGACCGGGCCTCATCCTGCTCCTTCCTTACGTGCAGCAGATGGTGCGCGTCGACCTCCGCACGCGCGTGCTCGACGTGCCGAGCCAGGACGTCATCTCGCACGACAACGTCTCAGTCCGCGTCAGCGCGGTCATTTATTTCCGCGTGATTGATGCGGAGAAATCGACGATCCAGGTCGAGGATTTCATGGCGGCGACGAGCCAGCTCGCCCAGACGACCTTGCGGTCGGTGCTCGGCAAGCATGATCTCGACGAGATGCTGGCGGAGCGCGACCGGCTGAACGACGATATCCAGAAGATTCTCGACGTGCAGACCGATGCCTGGGGCATCAAGGTCGCGACCGTCGAGATCAAACATGTTGACATCAATGAATCGATGATCCGCGCAATCGCCCGCCAGGCGGAAGCCGAACGCGAGCGGCGCGCCAAAGTCATCAATGCCGAGGGCGAGCAGCAGGCGGCGGCGAAACTGCTCGAAGCGGCGCAGATCCTCGCCCGCCAGCCGCAGGCCATGCAGCTTCGCTATCTCAGCACGCTCAATGTCATTGCCGGCGAGAAGAACTCGACGATCATCTTCCCGTTCCCGATGGAAATCGCCGAAATCCTCTCGGCCAAGACCGGACGCTCCTCGGAATAGCAGCGCCGGCGAGGCCCCCGGCGCGTCACATCACCATCTGCCGCGCCACTTTCTCGGTCAGTTCTTCCTGCTCCTCGCTGACGCGCTTTGCCGCCTGGGTGGCGAGCTCTGCCCCCATTCGGGTGAACCGCTCCGTCTCGTCGGAATAGTCCTGAAAGGCGTTGCGCCAGAAGGCGCAGTAGAGATCGAAGCCGTCGCGCGCGTAGTCCGACGCGAGCAGCTCCTCCCAGAGCTGCAGATGCTGCTCGCTGCGGCTCTGCATGAAGGTGAGCGCCTCGATCTGACCCCGCAAGGCGGTCTGCAAGAAGTCCGCCTGGAAACGGGCCATCGAAAGCATCAGCGATCGACCTTCAGGGCCTACCGGCCATCGTGGCCATGTCTCTGATGCAAGAGGGTCGGATATTGTCTTCGACATCGCAGAGCCTCCTCTTCTGCAGCATCTCGCTGTATCAGCGGCACACAAAACTCATTGAGCAGGACCATCGGCGTCGTTTGGAAGACGTGACGGCGCCCTCTACGACCCGGATTGGCGGTCTCCTTTGGCTACCAAGCTAGGGCGGCCAGTCCCCACACTCGTTGATCCGCATCAATTTGGAAGCGCAGGGCCGCCGCCGCGGCACCCATCCGTCTTGACGCCGGTCAAGGCGGGTCTGCGCTTCGGCCATAGACTAAAGCATTTAGATCGCTTGATGAAGGGACTCACATCATGTTCATCAGGGAAATGAGTGAAGCGGAGTGCATCGCTGTCGTGACGTCGGGGCGGCTCGCCAGGCTCGCCTGTTCAAAGGACGACCGGCCCTATGTCGTTCCGATCCATTATGCCTATGCCGGCCGGCGCCTCTACAGCTTCTCCATGCCGGGCCGGAAGATCGAGTGGATGCGCGTCAATCCGCATGTCTGCAGATCGACGTGTTTATAGGCGCGCAGGGCTGGAAGAGCGTGCTCCTCTATGGCCAGTATCGGTAGCTTCCGGAAACGCCACAATGGCACGCGAACGCATGCACGCCTGGTCTCTTCTGGAGAAGCACGTCAACTGGTGGGAACCCGGAGGATTGAAGCCGACGCCGCAGAAGATGCTCGGCGCTTCGCCGCATCTCTTCTATTGCATCGGCATCGACGAGATGACCGGACGTGCCGCCGCGGCAGATGACCGGGGCTGAAACTCTGTGCGCGCGACGGACATTCGTCCGAAGCCGCCGCTACGATGTATCCTGCCCCGGCCGCTGAGGCCGAACGGGCGCCGGACTATCGATCGGAGGATCGCACATGCCGAAGAAAAGCGCAGGCATCCTGCTCTACAGATACGAAGCCGGTGCGCTTCTCGTCCTGCTCGTTCATCCCGGCGGCCCCTTCTGGAGCAACCGGGATCTCGGGGCCTGGTCGATCCCGAAAGGCGAATACGAGGGGGGCGAAGAGCCGGAAGCGGCGGCGCGCCGCGAGTTCCTCGAGGAGACCGGCATCGCCGTCACGGGGCCGTTGGAGCCGCTCGGCGAGGCGCGCCTGAAAAGCGGCAAGCTGATCACCGCCTTCGCGGGCGAAAGCGAGTTCGACATCGCCAGCATTCGCAGCAACCTGTTCGAGATGGAGTGGCCGCCTGGAAGCGGGCGCATGCAATCCTTCCCCGAAGTTGATCGGGCGGAATGGTTCACGCTCGAGGAGGCACGGGCAAAGATAAACGCCGCTCAAACGGCATTCATCGATCGTTTGGAAGACCGCCATAACCGCCGATAGCATGCCATCTAATGGCCGGCGACCCGGAGCCGCTCGTGAGCCTGCTCGGCCATGCCTGCGACGACGAGCGCCTGCGCATCGCCGTTCTCCCAGGCGCCGCGGCGGCGATCGGCGACGCCGGGGACGATCTCTACCGGGATGCCGCGTTGGCCGAGCCATGCGGCCGCCTCCCGCGTTTCGGCATCGCTTGCCGGATCGCCCGCCTGGAGCTGCACGACGCGTTTTCCGGCCCTCGCGAGAGCGACAATCGCGTTGCTTCCATCTCCGGCGTCTGCATCCCGGCTTCGCTGGTTGACAAGGATGCGCCTGGCCTCGCGCCGGGCGAGTTCCAGCACGTCGTTGGAGATCCGTTCGTCGTAGAGGATGACGTCGGCGGCCTGCAGGGCGCGGACCGCCTTCAGCGTCAAGAGCTCCGCGTCGCCCGGGCCGGCGCCGACGATGGTGACGCGGCCGACGGAGGGGCGGGGCGTCGCCAGACGATCCACCTCCGCGATCAGCCGCGTCTCCACACCCTCCTCCGGTGTTTCGATGAAAGCCCGATCGACGAAGCGCTCCCAGAACGTGCGGCGCTGAGCGCCCGGCTGCAGGCGGACATTCACCCGTTCGCGGATTGCCTGGGCGACGCCGGCCCAACGCTTCATCGCCGGCGGCAGGAGCGTCTCGATACGGCGGCGGATCGCCTGCGCCAGGATCGGCGCTGCTCCGTCGGTCGAGATTGCCACGACAACGGGCGAGCGGTTGACGATCGACCCGAACTGGAACTGGCAGAACTGCGGCTTGTCGATGACGTTGACGGGCACACCGGCGGCACCGGCCGCATTGAAGAAGGCTTCGGCCTCCTCGTCGTCTTCACAGTCGCCGATCGCCAGCGCGGCATCGCCGAAGATGCCGTCATGCCAGGTCTGATCATGGCGCACGAAGGAGCCGTCCCGATCGGCGGCGCCGCGGCCGAGCAGGTCGTGAAAGCCGTCGCCGAGGTCCGCATGCGATGCGTAGACGTGCACCTCGGCGCCGCAGGCGGCAAGCAGTTCGGCCTTCCAGGCGGCACCGTCGCTGCCGCCGGCAACGACGACGCGCTTGCCTTTCAGCGTCCAGAAGAGCGGCAGCGTCGCCAGTGCCGCGACACGCTGCGGCTTCGAGGCGCGATCACTCGGCAGCGGCGGCAAGGCATGCATTGATGATCCCCCTGATTTCGGAGCGGCAGGAACCGCAATTGGTTCCGGCGCTGGTCTTCTCGCCAATGGCTTCGACGCTGTGACAGCCTCCGCGGATCGCCGCGGTGATCTGGTTGACGCCGACGCTGAAGCAGGAACAGACGGTTGCGCCCGGGTCGGGCTTGTCGGCACCGGGGCGGCCGGCGGCCATGGCGAAGCGCTTGCTGAGATTCGCGTGCGAAACGCCAAGCTGCGAAACCGCCCAGTTTCGCGCCACCGCAACCGGCCGGGGCGAGAGGAAGAGCGCGGCAAGCAGCCTGTCGCCGTCGAAGAAGGCAAGGCGGAGTTCTCCCGAGGTCCGGTCCGTATAGCCGATCGGGTCGATATCGGCGGGAATGGAGAAGGCCTGCCGGCACCAGCCTATCCAATCGCCGTCCGCGCCGGTGAAGGCGAGTTCCATGCGCCATCCGCCCTCGGCCTTGGCGATCGCCCAGTAGGCCGCGTCGAACTGCTCAGGCTTTTCGGCCGAAACGGCGAAGCCGTAGGCTTTTGCGGCGAAACGCTTCGCCCGAACAGCGACGTTCTTCGAGGCAGGTTGGCCCGAGACCGGGTCGGTGACCGGCGGGACCAGAGCGTCGATCCGCGCCTTCGAGGCGAACTGATCGTTCCAGTGCATCGGTACGAAGAGATTGCCTTCGGCCTGCCGTTCGGTGACGAGCGCCCGCACGATCGCCGTGCCATGCGGGCTTTCGAGCATGACGACGTCGGCGATCGAGACGCCGGCCTTCTGCGCGTCGCGCGGATGGATTTCCACGAAGGGCTCGGCGAGATGGCTCGATAGCCGGGCGCTCTTGCCGGTACGGGTCATCGTGTGCCAGTGGTCGCGCACCCGGCCGGTGTTGAGGGTCAAAGGGAAGGCCTCGTTGGTGCGGCGCGCCTGCGGCGCCTGAACGGCGATGAAGCGGGCGCGGCCATCCGGATGATAGAAGCCGCCCTTGGCGAAGAAGCGCTTGACCTGAGGCGCGCTTCCTTTCGGCTGCGGCCATTGGAAGGGCCTGAGCTCGTCATAGGTCGCCCGGTCGATCGCCGCGTGGGCGCTGATGTCGAAATCGCGGCGCCCATCGTTTTCGAAGCCGGAAAGTGCGGCGTGCTCGGCGAAGATCTCGGATTGCGACGAATGGCTGAAGGCCTCGTCAAAGCCCATCCGCCGCGCGACCTCGGCGAGTTGCCACCAGTCGGCCCGCGCTTCGCCCGGTGCGGGGAGAAAGGCGCGCTGGCGCGAAACGCGCCGCTCGGAATTGGTCACGGTGCCGTCCTTCTCGCCCCAGCCGAGCGAGGGGAGCAGGACATGGGCGTGACGGGCCGTATCGGTCTGCCGCTGCATGTCCGAGACGACGACGAAGGGACAGGCCCTGATCGCCGCTTCGACGGCGTCGGCGTCGGGCATGGAGACGACCGGGTTCGTCGCCATGATCCACAGCGCCTTGATCCTGCCATCGGCAACGGCGCGGAACATGTCCACCGCCTTGAGGCCCTGCTTCGAGGCGATGCTCGGCGCTCCCCAGAAGCGGCGCACCAGATCGCGGTCGACCGCCTTGTCGATATCCAAATGGGCGGCAAGCATGTTCGCCAGCCCGCCGACCTCCCGGCCGCCCATCGCATTCGGCTGGCCGGTCAGCGAGAAGGGGCCCATGCCCGGGCGGCCGATGCGGCCGGTCGCCAGATGGCAGTTGAGGATGGCGTTCACCTTGTCGGTGCCGGCGGAGGACTGGTTGACGCCCTGGCTGTAGCAGGTGACGACCCTCTCCGTCGTTTCGAACAGCCGGAAAAAGTCGCGCAACTGCTTGGGCGTGAGGCCCGTCGCCGCCGACAGCGCAGGGAGATCGAGTGCCGACGCGGCCTGAAGGGCCTCGGCGAAGCCTTGCGTGTGGGCGGACACATAGTCCCGATCGATGGCGCCGCTCTCTGCCAGATGCGCAAGCAGCCCGTTGAACAGCGCCGTGTCGCCGTCGGGCGCGATCGCCAGATGCATGTCGGCGATGTCGGCCGTCATCGTCCGACGCGGGTCGATGACCACGACCTTCATTTTCGGGCGGTTGGCCTTCGCTGCCGAAAGGCGCTGGTAGAGGACCGGATGGCACCAGGCCATGTTGGAGCCCGTCAGGATGACGAGGTCGGCAAGCTCGATGTCTTCATAGGTGCCCGGTACCGTATCGGCGCCGAAGGCGCGCCGGTGGCCGGCGACCGAAGAGGACATGCAGAGGCGCGAATTGGTGTCGATATTGGCCGAGCCGATGAAGCCCTTCATCAGCTTGTTGGCGAGGTAGTAGTCCTCGGTCAGCAATTGCCCCGAGACATAAAAGGCCACCGAATCCGGCCCGTGTTCGGCGATGCTTTGGGAAAACCGTTCGGCGACGAGGTCAAGCGCTTCGTCCCAGCCAGCCCGGCGGCCGCCGACTTCCGGATGGAGCAGGCGACCGTCGAGATCGAGAGTTTCGGCCAGCGCCAATCCCTTCGAGCAGAGCCGGCCGAAATTGGCCGGGTGCTCGGGATCGCCCTTGACGCTGACCGCACCGTCCTCGCCCACGCGGGCGATGACGCCGCAGCCGACGCCGCAATAGGGACAGGTGGTCTTGACCTCGCACGCCATGCCTACTCCGCCGCTGCCAGTGCCAGGTTCTCGAGCGCGATGGAGAGCGCGCCATTGTCATTCCTGACCGGTATGGTGCGCACCGCGCCTTCGTCGGCGCCGAGCGCCTTGCCGGTCTCCAGCGAAATCACCCAGTTGTGCAGCGGGCAGGTGACCGCGTTGCCATGGACGATGCCCTGGCTCAGCGGGCCGCCCTTGTGCGGGCAGTGATCCTCGATCGCAAAGACCTCGTTCTCGGCGGTCCGGAAGACAGCGATCTTGCCGATCGGCGTCTTGACGCAACGGGCGCCGCGAAGCGGAATGTCGCTGATGTCGCCAATAGCTATCCAGTTCATTGTCCTCACCTCATTCCGCTGCCTGGTTGAACCCGACCGTCGCCATCGGCCGGAACTCGTGCTTGTCCTTGCCGGAGACCCGTTCCGACCAGGGATCGACCTGTGCAAATTTCTGGCTGAAGACAAAGCGGTCGTAGTAGCCCTTGCGCTTCTCCGCTTCGTCCATGATCTGCCGGCGGATTTCGTCGAGGCCGATGCGCTTTGCCCACTTGTAGATGCGCTCCAGGTAACGGGCCTGTTCGCGGTACATCTGCGTCAGCGCGACGATATGCTCGAGCGCCTCGTCTTCGGTCTTGACGAGCCCCAGAACCTCGGTGCCCTTGATGTCGAGACCGGCGGCACCGGCAAAGTGGATTTCGAAGCCGGAGTCGACGCAGATGACTCCGATGTCCTTGCAGGTCGCCTCGGCGCAGTTGCGCGGGCAGCCGGAGACAGCCATCTTCAGCTTGGCCGGTGTCCACGAGCCCCACATGAACTTTTCGATGCGGATCCCGAGGCCGGTCGAATCCTGGGTGCCGAAGCGACACCATTGCGAGCCGACGCAGGTCTTCACCGTGCGCAAGCCCTTGGCATAGGCCTGGCCGGAGACGAAGCCCGCCTTGCCGAGATCGGCCCAGACGGCCGGCAGGTCCTCCTTCTCGATGCCCAGCAGGTCGATGCGCTGGCCGCCGGTGACCTTGACCAGCGGGACATTGAACTTGTCGACTACATCGGCGATGGCGCGCAGTTCGTTGGAGCTGGTGACGCCGCCCCACATGCGCGGCACGACCGAATAGGTGCCGTCCTTCTGGATATTAGCGTGGACGCGCTCATTGATGAAACGCGACTGGTAGTCGTCGGCATATTCGTCCGGCCAATCGCAGACGAGGTAGTAGTTGAGGGCCGGCCGACATTTGGCGCAGCCGCAGGATGTCTTCCACTCGAGCTCCTGCATGACGGCCGGAATGGTCTTCAACCCCTTCGCCTTGATCAGCCGGCGCACGTCGTCATGGCCGAGCTCGGTGCAGTTGCACATCGGCTGCACGGCGGCCGGGTTGTAGCTCTCGCCAAGCGTGAGCGACATCAACTGCTCGACAAGTCCGGTGCAGGAGCCGCAGGAGGCGGATGCCTTGGTGTGGGCGCGAACCTCGTCGAGCGAGGTCAGGCCCTTGCCGGTGATCGTCGAAACGATCTTGCCCTTGCACACGCCGTTGCAGCCGCAGATTTCCGCATCATCCGGCAAGGCTGCAACGGCCGCCGTAGGGTCCAGAGGGGCTCCTCCCTGGTAGGCCTGGCCGAAGATCAATGTGTCGCGCATTTCGGTGATATCGGTGCCGCGCTTCAACAGGTCGTTGAACCAGGCGCCGTCCGCGGTGTCGCCATAGAGAACCGAACCGATGATGCGGTTCTCCTTGAGCACCAGCCGCTTGTAGATGCCGGCGGTGGCATCGCGAAGCACGATCTCCTCGCGCCCATCGCCATCGGCGAAATCGCCGACGGAATAGAGATTGATGCCGGTCACCTTGAGCTTGGTCGGCGTGTCCGAGTGGACGAAGGCGGCCTTGCGGTCCCCGGCGAGGTGGGAGGCGGCAACCCGCGCCATCTCATAGAGCGGCGCCACGAGGCCGTAAACCATTCCACCGACTTCGGCGCACTCGCCGAGCGCCATGATGTCGCCGTCGGAAGTCTGCATACCGGCGTCGACGACGATGCCGCGGTTGACCGCAAGCCCCGCATCCTTGGCGAGGCCAGCATTCGGCCGGATGCCGACGGCCATCACGACCAGCGTTGCCGGAATGATCCGGCCGTCCTCGAGCTCGATGCCCTCGACCCTGGTTTCGCCGATGATCCGCTTGGTGTTCGCCTTGGTCAGGACCTTGATGCCGCGCTCTTCGACCGCCTTCTGCAAGAGATAGCCGGCGGCCGGATCGAGCTGGCGTTCCATCAGCGTCGGCATGACGTGGAGGACGGTGACCTCCATACCGCGGGCCTTGAGGCCGGCGGCCGCTTCGAGGCCGAGCAGACCGCCGCCGATGACCACCGCCTTCTCGCGCGACTGGGCGGCGAGCAGCATCGCCTGCACGTCATCGAGGTCGCGATAGGTGATGACGCCTTGCAGGTCTTTTCCCGGTACTGGAATGATGAAGGGCACCGAACCGGTGGCGATCACCAACTTGTCGTAGCTTTCGGTGACGCCGTGATCCGACGTCACGGTCTTGGCGGAACGGTCGATCGCGACGATCTTGTGACCCTTGTAAAGTGTGATGCCGTGCTTGATGTACCATCCGTCGCCATGGATGATGATCTCTTCGTAGTCCTTCTCGCCGGACAGTACCGGCGAGAGCATGATGCGGTCGTAATTGACACGCGGCTCGGCGTTGAAGATCGTCACTTGATAGCGCCCGGGCGCCTTTTCGAAGAGCTCTTCCAGCATCCGGCCCGGCGCCATGCCGTTGCCGATGATGACGAGTTTTTCAAGGGTGCTTTCAGCCATTGGGTAATTACTCCGCAGCTTCGACGAAGTGGCGTCGCTCGGCGAGAGAGAGCACGACTTCGCGACAGTTCAGGTGGGTTCGATTGAGGATCGGATGGATGGCCAAAACCCGGTCCCGCAGATAGGCGCGGTTTGACGCGCCCGTTGCGGCTGTCTTCGGGGGACTGCGGCGGAGTGGCCCGCCCATCGAGGTCCTGGTCATGTGCACGTTTCCTCAAAATTTGCCGGCCGGTCCGGGACCGGCACAAAAAAAAGCCGCTTGGACATTTGCGCTCCGGGACCTGTAAGAAATCCCTTGGAGGCAAAGCCTTGCGACGTCGGTGTCTTTGACGGGCGCTGGCGGCGCCCGAGCTCGCTTTCAATCGCCGTTGACTAAAGCAATTTTACAAAAGCAAACGTCGTGCCAGTTTCGGATTATTCGCTTACCTCATTGAATTCGCAATGGAATTCTAGCGCGGCAGGTCTGCCCAATAAATAAACACGGTGTGTTGTGATTAATTTTTGTGCGATGCGGCATTCAAAGGAAGCCCCTGCCGTTGAAACGAGCAGCTTATCGCTCAGACGTCGTCGAGCGAGGCGGGGGGAAGCCCCGCCGCCTTCACTGGGAAGCTCTCGATATATTCCCCGATCCGCTTGGGGTCGAAGACGTGTCCATCCATGAAGCCGTCGCCGGGCATTGCGCCTTCGAGGACAATATCGGTCTCCGCCGGCGGGGCCGCTTGTCCGAGCGCGCGGCGGTAGAGGTCGGGCCGGTAGGCGGAAACGCTCGCCTCCAGCCCCTCGGGGGACAAGGCCGCCTGTCCCCAGCGGACCATTTGGCTGTAGGTCCAGAGCGCCTGGCTCGGGCGGGGGAAATTGGCCGAGCCGGCGTGGAAGACGAAATAGTCGTCGACCACCCGCTGGTTGCCTTCGGGATCGATGGTGAATTGACCGGCCAGCACCCGTCGCAGGATATCGACGGGGGCGGCGACGTAGCGCTGCGCGGAAAGGACCTCTGCAAGAGCCGCGCGGTTCTCCGCCGCGTCGCACCAGCGGGCGGCGGCATCGAGCGCGACGAGCAGTCGCGAAACGGTCTCTGGATTGGCCTCGGCCCAGTCGGGCCGCATGCCGATCACCTTTTCCGGCGCCGACGGCCATATGTCCTGCTTGGTCGCAACGATGCGGCCGACGCCGCGTTCCGAGGCCACCATGTTCCAGGGAGCGCCGACGCAAAAGCCGTCGATCGCCCCGGCCGCCAGCGCGTCGGATGTCATCGGCGGCGGTACGACGACGAGCTTGACGTCGCGGTCCGGATCGACGCCGCCTGCGGCAAGCCAATAGCGGAACTCGTAATTATGCGAGGAAAACGGATAAGTGACGCCAAGCGTCAGCGGCGGACGACCGGCGGCCCGGTCGCGACGGATCACCGCCGCCAGGGCTTGCGCATTGGCCAGAGCGTTGTCGCTCGCGTCGAGTTCGCCCTCCCTCCTCATCTCGGCATAGAGCCGCGTCGACAGGGTGATCGCATTGCCGCCGCGCCCGAGCGAGAAGGGCGTGATCGTCGGCGACGGGTTGGAGCCGAGTCCGAGCATCGCCGCGACCGGCATGGGCGAGAGCATATGCGCGACGTCGAACTGACGAAAGGCCAGCCGGTCGCGCATATTCGCCCAGGAGACATCCTTCACCAGATCGAGGGTGATGCCTTGCTTTTGCGCGAAGCCGAACTCGGCTGCGGCGATCAGCACGGCCGCATCGACTAGCGGAATGAAGCCGGCGCGCACGGTGCGCGGCCCTTCGGCTGCCACGATGGACGGAACGGGCAGGGCCTCGCCGGCGGCGAGCTTGCTCGCCTTGGACTCGTCGAAATTCGTCAATGCATTCACTCCGGTCTCTCCCGACGCGCTGCTCGCTTCGCGTGGCGTCCGTCCCTCATCGGATCAGCAATCCGGCGGCGGTCACCACGCTCTGCGCGATTTCCGAGATCTTCTTCTTCTCGTTCATCGCGGTCTGGCGAAGCAGCGTGAAGGCCTCCTCCTCGGAAAGCCCTCGCATTTTCATGAGAATGCCCTTGGCTCGTTCGACGAGTTTGCGCTCCTCGAGCGCCGATTTCGCCTCGGCCAGTTCGCGCTGCAGCCGGCTGAAGGCGTTGAAGCGGCTGACGGCCATGTCGAGGATCGGCTTGACCCGTTCCTTTCTCAGCCCGTCGATCACGTAGGCCGAGACGCCGGCCTCGACCGCGGCCTCGATCGAGGCCGTATCGGAGCGGTCGACGAACATGGCGATCGGCCGGCCGACGGTGCGCGTCAGCTGGAAGAGGTGTTCCATCATGTCCCGGTTGGGATTCTCGATATCGATGACGATCACATCGGGCTGCAGCGTCTCGATGATCCGCGCCACCCCATGGACTTCATGGATGACCGTAACATTGCGGTGGCCCGCTTCGCGCAGACCTTCCTCGATGATCGAGGCGCGAATGGCGTTCTCGTCAATGACTAGGATGGTCAGATCTCGATGCGACATGCTGCATCATGATGCAGTGCAGCAACTTTCGCAATAGGTCTGTGCCTAAATAATTTGCGGATTGTCGAATTGCTCAAATTTGGGGCTAAATGCCCCATCATGCACACCTGGCTGCGCAAAAAATGGGCCGTAACTTCCATCTTTGATGGTGGGCGGGGGCGGCGGGCAACCGCGTCGTTTCGCTGGGTCCCGACTCCCGACCTACATCTAAGATTGGCGGGCACAGCCGCGCCGACCTCAATTGGAACTTTTCGCAGACCCGACCGGTTGTACGTTGCAGCCGTCAGCAAGGCTGACGGCTGCAGAGCATGGGAAATGTTGCTATGCAAGCTGTCCTGTTCGTTACGGTTTTGGCTTTACCGCTGGCGGCCGGTCTGTTGCTCATCTGGCTGGGACCGCTCTGGGCCGCGGAGCGCCATTCCGGTGACGGCCGCTATTGGACGGTGCCGAAGCTCGAGAAGACGAACGCTTCGCGCTAGCTGGTGCTGCCGCTGGCGGGCTGCCGCCGTTGATGGCTCATCATCGGGTCCGCCTATGACCCGCACGTCAGCATTTATTACATTCGTTCATGGGGCCAGGTCTCTAAGGCCTGGACAAAATGGGTGAGCCACATATTCGTCTGATGGCCGTCGAGCGCCCGGTGGTCGATGGTCAGCGACACATAGGCCATCGGCCGCACCTGGATCGTGTCGACGCCGTCGATCTCGCGCACAACGACCCGCTTCTCGAGTTTTCCAATCCCGAGGATCGCCGATTGCGGCTGGTTGATGATGATCGGTGTCGCAAGCAAGGAGCCCGATACGCCATGGTTCGAAATGGTGAAGGTGCCACCCCTAACGTCGTCGGGGCCGAGGGCGTTTGCCCGTGCCCGGGCAGTTAGGTCCTGCAGCTTCGCCGCAATCCCGGCGAAGGGGAGATCCTGGGCCTGGTGGATCACCGGCACGATCAGTCCCTTGTCGCCGAGCGCGGTTCCGACGCCGATATTGATCTCGTCGAAAACTTCGAGCGCATCCTCGTGCCAGCGGCTGTTGACTTCGGGGACGGCGCGCATCGCCGCCACGCAGGCGGAAACGATATAGGCGGTATAGGAGAGAGTGATGCCCTCCGCCGCCAGCTTCGCCTTATGCGCGTTCCGGTGGCGCATGACCGCCGAGAAATCGGCTTCGAAGACGGCGGTCACGTGCGGCGCGGTGGTCACCGACGAGAGCATATGTGCGGCGATCGAGCTGCGCATGCCGCTGTGCGCTATCTTTCGCGAACGCAGCAAGGTGCCCTTCTCCGCCGGTTCCATCCGCGGTGGCGGTTGGGTGGGCCTCGCCTCGGGCACCGGAGCGCGGCCTTCCGGCCTTTGCGCGAAGGCCCTGTCCATGTCCGTGCGCGTGACGCGGCCGTCCCGGCCGGTGCCGGCAATGGTCGTCGGATCGATCCCGTATTCCTCGGCCGCGTGGCGTACGGCGGGAGAGAAATGCGGTGCCCCCGCATCGCCGGGCGTCCTCGAGGCCGACCCCTGGGGCGGCACCGCGGCCTGCTCACGACCGAGTGTTTCGCTGCCGATCCGGCCGAGAACGGCGCCGGGCATGGCTTGGGCGCCATTCTCCATGAGGATTTCCGTGAGAATGCCATCGGCCGGGGCGGGGACTTCCTGGGTCACCTTGTCGGTTTCGAGCTCGACCAGCGGGTCGCCCGACTTCACGCTTTCGCCGATTTTCTTGAGCCAGTTGCGGACTACGGCCTTCGTCCCCTCCTGCTCGATGGGGGCGTTGATGTCGATGAGGTCGCCCATGCTCAATACTCCAGCAGGTCGGTGATTTTCCGGCGGATCCGTTCCGTCGAGGGGACCGCCCAGTCGAGCAGGACCGGATTATGGGGACTTGGAATATCCGGCATGGTGAGCCGCGAGACCGGAGCGTCGAGATCGATGAAGGCTTCGTCGGCGACGGCCGCGGCGATTTCGGCACCGAAACCGGCAGTGCCGAGATCCTCGTGAACGATCAGGCAGCGGCGGGTGCGGCGGACCGAGGAAAGCACCGCGTCGCGGTCCCAGGGCATCAATGTCCTGAGGTCGATGACGTCGGCGGAAATCCCCTCTGCCGCCTCCTCGCAGCGGTGCACCATCGCGCCCCAGGTGACGATCGTGACGTCTTTGCCTTGGCGCGTGAACTTCGCCTTGCCGAAGGGCAGGGCGAAGGCGTCGCCTGGATAGGGGCGGCGCGCCCAGGCATGGTCCAGCATAGCGCGGTGCTCGAAGAAGATCACCGGGTCGTTGCCGCGCAACGACGTTCTGAGGAGCCCGACGGCATCCTCGGCGTTGGAGGGAACGGCGACCTTCCAGCCCGGCTGGTGGACGAAGGCGACCTCGTTCGTCTGGCTGTGCCACGGGTCGCCACATTTGAAGAAGCCGCCCGGCATGCGCAGGACGATCGGGGCGGCGAAGCGGTTGTTCGTGCGCCAGCGGACCGTGCCGCAATCATTGATCTGTTCCATCGCCGGTTCCGCATATTTGCGGAACTGGATTTCGGGAACGGGCACGAGGCCGGCGAGCGCCATTCCGACGGCGCGGCCGACGATGCCTTCCTCCGACAGCGAGGTGTCGAACACGCGGGCCGCGCCGTATTTCTCCTGCAATCCGAGGGTCACGGCATGGACGCCGCCCTTGGGGCCGATATCCTCGCCGAACAGGATGACCTTGTCATTGATCGACATTTCGAGGTCGAGCGTCCGCCGGATTGCGGTCACCATGTTGATCCGCTGGCCGTCGCCCGTCGGCGTGTCGGTCGCTGCGGGTGGTTGGTAACCGCTACAGTGCTGGCCGCCCATCGCCTGCATCTCGCCCTCGAAGAAGACATTGCGGGTCAGCGTTGCGGGATCGGCGACCGGCCGCGACTCGGCCTCCAGGCGTGCCTGTTCGGCCGCCGCCCTGGCAGCGCCGGCGACCTCTTCCCATTCCCTTTCGCTCAAGACGGCAGGAACCAGATAGTCCTTCAGCCGCGGCAACGGATCCCGCGCCCATTCGCTTCTGACGAGCTCTTCGCTCTTGTAGGCCTGCGTGTCCTGGAAGCTGTGCCCCTCGAGGCGGGGCACCCGCAGGCGCAGCAGGACGGGCCGGCGTTCGTCGCGAACGAGGTCCACGGCGCCTCCGGTGAGCCGCGCGGCCTCCTCCGGATCAGAGCCGTCGCCATCGAGAATGGTGAGGTTTTTCCAGGCCGCGAGATTGGCGGCGATGTTGCCCTCGGGTGTCTGCAAGGTCGAGGGGACCGAAATGCCGAAGCCGTTGTCTTCGATATAGAAGAGCATCGGCAGGCCCTGTGTCGTGGCGACCGTCAGCGCCGACCAGAAGCCGTTGGAGGCGACCGAAGCGTCGCCGCCGAGGACGACGGCGATGTCGCGGTCGTAATCCCGGTTTTTGAGGTGCTTGCTGAAATAGGCGATCGCCTGCGCCCATCCGGCCGTCGGGGTGTACTGCGATCCGACGCCGCCGCACATCGGCAGCGCCGAGGCGCCGTTCGGATTGGGATAGTTGAAGACGACGCCGATGTCGCGGCCGTCGGAATAGCCGCCGGCGCGCGCCATGGCCGAGCCGAGCGCGTCGGCCGGATCGACGCCGAGCGACAGCAGCAGTGGGCGGGAACGGTAATAGCCACAGGCCGCGTCGTGCTTACCCGTGAGCTTCAGCCCCAAGAGGATCTGCGCCATGTCATGGCCGCGGGCCGAGAACTGATAGAGGACCTTCTTCTCGGGGACGAGGCGCTTCTCCTCCATCTCGTCGAGTTCGCGGGACAGAAGCGTCAGATGCACCACCCGCTTCCAGTCGATGCTCTCGTCCGGTGCGTTCCGACGGTGCGGTTTGAGTGCAGCCTGTCCCATTGCCTTATCTCCTCCAGGTTCCTCACTGGAAGAGTAGCTCGCCTCGGGCGCAAATCGGTTTCAATCTTGCAGGATTTTCGATATCGATTGATGAACCTGTTTCATTTTCGAAAGAATTATGATGAGCGCGTTCAATCTCGATACGGTCGACCGAAAGATCCTGAGAATCCTCCAGGAACAGGCCGATATCAGCCACGCTGCGTTGGCCGAGGCGGTCGGCGCCTCGCCGGCCTCCTGCTGGCGGCGGATCAAGGCCCTCGACACCGCCGGCGTGCTCGGAAAGGCCGTTCGGCTCGTCAATCCGGATATGGTCGGTCGCGGGCTGAACGTCTTCTGCCATGTGCGGATGAAATCGCACGACCTTGTCGCCCGCCGCAGCTTCGAACGCTTCGTCGAGAGCCACGAGGAAGTGCTGGAGTGCTACTCGATGTCGGGCGAGTGGGATTATCTGTTGCGCGTCGTTGTGGCAGACGTTGCCGATTACGAGCGCTTGCTGATGCACGGCATCCTGACGCATGACGCGGTGGCGAACTCGTCGTCGCATTTCGCCCTGAAGAGCGTGAAATATTCGACCGCCGTTCCGGTGTGACGGCCTCGGCTGTTCAGACGCAAAGACTAAGCGGCCTGTGTTTCGAGCAGGGCAAGGCGCCTTTCCGTCTCCTCGGTGACGTCGGGAAGCGGACCGGACCCGCTGACGAAGGTCTGCCCGATATGGGCGTCGGCTAAGGGCGACAGGAGCCGGTAAAGCGCGGCGAATAGGCGGCGCGCCTCCATGCCGGGCCAATCCTCAGGCAAAGCGGCAGAAGGCAGGCGGGGGTCATGCAGCAGGACGGTGCGGAACCGGTGGATCAGAAGCAGCCGCATCGTTAGCGCCGCGGCCGGCGCTAGGCTCTGCGCAAGAAGGACCACCGGTGCGAACTGGTCGATGAATCGGCGATAGGCGGCAGCGTGCGGTGCGAGGTCCCAATAGGTCTGGACAAAGGCGGCGAGCGCCTTCGAATCGGGCGAGTCGGCGCGCAGCACCAGGGCGTCGGCCGATCCCGGCCTCTCTCTCGCAGGCCCGATGGCGAGGCGCGGGTCTAGCCGTGCGTAGCCGGCGCGCTCGAGGGCCTGCATCCTTTCCTCGGCCCGGGCGCCGCTCAGATGCACCAGTTGCCAGCTTTCCGCCTGCGCGCTGCCGAAAATGATCCGTGCCGCGGCAGCGAAGTCGCTGCCGGCTGCTTTCGAAAGGCGATAGTAGCTGCGCCGTCCTTCTCTCTCGCCGAGCAACTGCCCGGCCGCGACCAGCCGCGAGACGGCGGTTCGCACCAGCGTTTCGCTGATGCCGACCGCGGCGCAGGTGTCGATCAGATTGCCGATCCAAACGACGCCGCCGCGGGGCTCCACGACGTCTCCATAGATCGTCACGATGAAGCCGGCGGCCTTCAGGGGCGTCTCGGCGAGAATGTTCTCGACAAGTTCCGCTATGCGACCGTCTGCCTCGCCTTCTGCCATTATTCGACTCGCGCCTTCTCTCACAGCCCGATCACATTCCATGGGCTGTGGCAGAACACAATGGAGAAGCCATGGAGGCGAGCTATTCGCTCAGCCAAAGCGCACTGACGTTCAGACATCCGCGATTTCGGTGGACGGCGGCAGCCGGCTCAGCCTCGTCGTCCAGAGACTGGTTGCGTTGAAATTCCAGTCTCGCGGAGCCGCACGTCTTTCCGCCGGCATCCGTTGCAGCGCTTCAAGAAGCTCGAGTGCATCGATGCGCTTCTGGTCGACATAGTTGGCGCGCAGCATCACCGCATCGGTTCCGGACGCAAAGCCCGCGCGGGCAAAGATCGCGGCCCAGCTCCGTTCCTTGTAGAACAGGCTTGCCGCCGCATCGGCGGTGCGCGCCGCATCCGAGTGCGATAACAGATTCTGCTCCGTGAGGTGGCGCAGCGTCGCACGCAGATTGACGAGCGGCACCGTAAGCGGCGCATAGCCGAGTTCCCGTGGTGCATGCAGCAGTGCCACGTCCGAGTCGTCCACCGTCTCGCCGTCGATATACTGACGAAAAACGGCACCGATCCCGACCATGCCGAAGGGGGCGCATTCGGCCGCCCGCAGGGCGCCCATGCTGGCGGCGCCGAGGACTGCGACACCCTGAGAGAGGGCGAAGAGTATTTCCTTGTGCCAGACGGGAGCGACATATTCGAAATTGCCGTCGATCAGGCCGATGGCCGTGGCCCCCTCGTTGACGACGCGGACGAGATCGCCCTGCGTGGCGGGCGGCCGGACGGCCAGTGCGTCGCCGGCAATTCTGGCCGCATCGGGGACGGTCGGGCCGACGAATAGGATTTTCATGCAGCAGTCCAAAGCGCTGCAGCAGCCGTTGCGCGCCTGATAGGACGCGCGGCGCTGCAGGTCTTAGCTGTGCAAGGGTTCGGCATGGCGGGCCGCCGACGGCACGGCCGACTGTTCCGCCTCGCCGGAATTTGCCATGGCGGCGACGAGGGCGATGATCTTCTTCCGCAAGACCGGATCGGCGATCTTCAGGAATGCCCTGTTAAGCGCGATCCCCTCCTTGGAGGCGACAAAGGAAGAGATTTCGTGCGACTCATGCACATCGGCCGCAGTTTCTCGCGCCTCTGGCTTCTCGTCCTGCTGGAAGAAGAAGCTCGGATGCACGCCGAGAATATCCGCGATCGCCTGCAACCGGCTCGCGCCGATGCGGTTCGTGCCCTTCTCGTATTTCTGCACCTGCTGGAATGTGATCCCGAGGCCGTCGGCGAGTTTTTCCTGGCTCATTCCGACCATCAATCTGCGCATTCTGACCCGCGAACCAACGAAGGTATCGATCGGATTTGGATTCTTCTTCATTAAACGATTCTCCTCGCGATCTCTCACCACAGTTATATGTAAGTCTGCTCGCATAAGCGAGCGGATGCAATCACTGCGCGCTAAATTCTATGGTTGAAACGGCGCTTTTGCGGCAAGGAGGAGTATTGGCCGCGTGTCGCTGCGAAATGAATCGCTACCCTGCAAGGCCGGACGCTGCCGAGGCAAGGGCGGCGAAGCCGAAAGCGATGAGGAGAAATCCGGAAAGACGCGAGGTCCAGGCGGAAAAACCGTCGGGCAGCCGGGTCTTGGCGAGGGCGACGCCGCCGCTCAGGAGGAACCACCAGCCTAGCGATCCGAGGAAGACACCGGCGACCAGGATCGCGGCGCTCCCTCCATCGCCGACGGCGGCAAGCCCGAGGCCCGCAAAGATCGCCGCGAAGGTCAGGATCGTGGTCGGGTTCGCCATCGTCAGCAGGAAGGTCGCGGTGGTGGTGTGCAGCAGATCGCGTGCACCGATCTCGGCCGCCGCCGCCATCGGCCGCGGCGTCAATCCTCGCCAGCCGAGCCAGAGCATGAAGACACCGCCGAAGACGCCGAGCGGCACCGAAAGCGTCGCGAGAAACGTCGCAAAGGCCGCAAAGCCGGCAGCCGCCATCATCGCATAGGTTGCATCGGCCAGCGCCGTGCCGAGACCGCCGGCGACGCCGGCCCAGAAGCCGCGCTCGAGCGTACGGCTGATGCACAGCGCGCCGATCGGGCCGAGCGGTGCGGCAATGGCAAGGCCGAGGAGCAGCCCCTTCGCGAAGAGGAACAGGGTCATGATCTCACTCGCTTCGCCTCGTCGCCCGCGGGCAAAGTGACCGGACGTTCCGTGGCGGTGGAGAGCGCCAGGACAGTCTCGCTGCGGGCGAGATAGCGGCGCGCCTTCAGTTCCGCTAGAAACGGTTCGATGTCGCCGAGCGTCGGCATGCGCACCTTGGCGCAGTAGGACCAGGCGCCGGTCACGTGATGGCACTCGGCAACCGCCGGGTGGGAGGCGATGAAGCTGCGAAACTCGCTCTCGTCGGCATCGGTCGCCAGCGCGATCCAGACGAAGGCAAGCACGTCGAAGCCGAGGATCCGGTGATCGACCTCGAGCGTGAAGCGGCGGATGACGCCGCTCGTCACCAGGCGGCGGATGCGTTCGTTGACCGCCGAGGGCGAAAGGTCCACCGCGGCGCCGATGTCCGTCAGCGAGGCACGAGCGTCGTTGGCTAGGATTCCAATGATTTTTTTGTCTGTAATGTCCATTACAGAAAAATACATTGCAAGGCAGCTAATGTACAGAGAATATTTAAGGTGCTCCCCGCGGCAGATCGATGTCCTTCAGAGCATCGAGCGGCCCGGTCAGTGCCGTCCTCGGCGGCACGAGCACCGGCTCCACCAGATGGATGCGCGCCGCCGCCCGGGGTTGTTCGATCACCTCGAAGGCCTTGGCGATCATTCCTTCAACATCCTGCCGGATCATGATGACGGGAAAAGGGAGAAACGAGGCGAAAGGGTCGTAGTCGTAACAGCCGACGACGAGGTCGGTGAAATTGTTATGCGGATGCTCGGCCATGAAGCGCAATAGGCCTTCGAAGTTGATCGACGAATTGACGAAGAGGCCGCGCGGCAGCTTGCCGTGCCGGGCGTAGAAGGCGTCGAAGGCCTTTCGCGCATTGTTCGCGGCATAGCCGGTCGGCTGGATGCATTCGTCCGGATCGTCGCCGAGGAGTTCCTTTTTCACGGCGCGGAAGCCGCGGATCCGCTCATGGCTCGCATGGTCGTTGCGGCCGCCGAAAAGGTAGAGATCGCGCGGCTGGAGCGGCCGGTCGGCGGGAAAGTGGCGGATAATCGCCTCGGTCAGCAGCCGGCCGCCTTCGAAATTGTCGCTGATGACGGACGGGACCTTCGTGCCCGGCAGGTCGATATTGATGTGCTTCAGGCCGGCCGCTTCGCAGACCTCGTGAACCCCGTCCGGATCCGTCGCGCCGCAGATGAACAATTCGTCGATCGAATAGGAGATCAGCGTCTCGGCGGTCTTGCGCTCCTCCTCCGGGTCGCGGCTGGCGCTGACGACGATCGGGCACTGGCCCTTGCTGCGCACATGCGCCTCGAAGGTCTGGGCGAGCGAGGAGAAGTAACGGTTGTCGTGCACCGGCAGGAGCAACCCGACGAGGCCCGAGCGCGAGCTGCGCAAACCGCGCGCCTGGCGGTTGGCGGTATACTGGTGGGTCTCGGCGAGGCTGCGAATGAGCTCGGCGGTGCTTTCCTTGATGCGCCGCTTGCGCCAGGTGCCGTTCAGCACGGCGCTCACCGTCGAAGGCGAGCTGCCCGAGAGCACCGAGAGATCGTAGATCGTCGCCTTCTTCTTGCCGCTGTTCGCCATCTGAGCCCCCTCGAATCTCTTAGAGCCGATTTCCGCTTGACGAAAGATTAAGTCTGCAGGATAGTCTCTGCACCATCGATTGTGCAAACAAGAAATATCGATTGCGCACGGCGTGGGTCGCCTGAGGAGGCGACGGTCAGCGGCGGGAAACTCGCTTCTCGTCAAGGAGGATTGAAACTGGAGGCCGGCGCGCAAGCGCCCGGGAGAGTTCCCGTTGCGGGAACCTGTGGAGGAGAGACATGATCAAGACATTTCTTGCTGCCGCTCTGGCGGCTTCGCTTTCGCTCGCCGGTGCCTTTTCCGTCGCGGCGCAGGATGCGCCGAAGGTCGGCGTAGTCGTCAAGATCGGCGGCATTCCGTGGTTCAACGCCATGGAAATGGGCATCAAGGAGCGCGGCCAGAAGCTCGGCCTCGACGCCTTCATGGTCGGTCCGACGAGCGCCGACCCGGCCCTGCAGGTTCGCGCCATCGAGGATCTGATCGCCCAGGGCGTCAAAGTCATCGGCGTCGTGCCTAACGATGCCAAGGTGCTGGAGCCGGTCCTCACCAAGGCGAAGGAGAAGGGCATCATCGTCATCACCCACGAATCGCCGAACCAGAAGGGGGCCGACTGGGACTTCGAGCTTGCCTCGTCCCAGGGCTTCGGCGAGGCGCACGGCAAGCTGCTGGCTGAGAAGATGGGCGGCAAGGGCGAGTATGCGGTCTTCGTCGGCTCGCTGACCGTGCCGCTGCACAATGCCTGGGCTGATGCGGCGATCGCCTATATCAAGAAGAACTACCCGGAGATGACCCTGGTCGGCGAGCGCTACGGCGTTGCCGAGGATGTCGACAAGAGCCGCTCGACGGCGCTTGACCTGATCTCCGCTCATCCGAACCTCAAAGGCTTCCTCGCCTTCGGCAGCCAGGGCCCGATCGGCGCCGGCCGTGCGATCGAGGAACGCCGCAAAGTGGGCGAGATCTTCGTTCTCGGGCCCTTCTCGCCCGGACAGGGCCAGAAGCTGGTGAAGTCCGACGCGATCTCCGGCGGCTTCATGTGGAATCCGAAGCAGGCGGGCGAAGTCTTCGTGACGATGGCCGATAAGTTGCTCAAGGGCGAGGAGATCAAGGACGGCGACGAGATCGAAGGCCTGGGCGTCGTCCATCCGGACTTCCAGAACCGCAACATCATCGTCGACCAGCTGGTACCGATCAACAAGGACACCGTCGCCGACCTCGCCGCGATGGGTCTCTGACGGTGTTTCCAGGCGGGATGCGCGCCGTGCATCCCGCCCTACAGCACCGTGCATCCTACGAGACGCGTAAAGGTCGCTGTAGCACTTTGAATTGCTGCATGTCTTTTTCCTTAAATCGGGATCGATCCAAGGAGACATGCAATCGGGTTCTCCCGGCTGCTGGGCCGGCTCCGGCCGGCCTGGCAAGTCTCGTGAAACGAAGTTCGACAGGCGCAGGGTCCATGCATCAGGCAACGAGCGCGACGGTCGGTGAAAAGCCGCTTCTGTCCCTTCGCAACATCAACATGACCTTCGGCGGCGTCAAGGCGCTGAAGAATGTAAGGTTCGAGGTCCGCCCCGGCGAAGTGCATTGTCTCGCAGGCGAGAACGGCTGCGGCAAGAGCACGCTCATCAAGGTGATCACCGGCGTCTACCGCCCGGCGGACGGCGCTGTCATCGAATATGACGGCGAGACCTATTCGCACATGTCGCCGGTTACCGCCCAGGACCGCGGCATCAAGGTCATCTGGCAGGACCTGGCGCTGTTTCCGGAAATGAGCGTCGCCGAGAATATCGCCTTCCACGAAGTGGTCGGCCGCCGGCCGCGCCTGGTCGACTACGGCCGCATGCGGCAGATCGCCACCGACGCGCTCGCTCGGCTCGGCGTCAGTCTCGACGTCGACATGCCGCTGAAGGAATATGCAATCGCCCAGCGCCAGATCGTGGCGATCGCCCGGGCACTGATCGGCGAGGCGAAGCTCGTCTTCATGGACGAGCCGACCGCATCGCTGACCCAGTCGGAGACCGATCACCTCCTCGATATCGTTCGCAACCTCTCTGCTTCCGGTGTCGCCGTCGTCTTCGTCAGCCACCGGCTCGCCGAGGTGCTGGAGATTTCAAGCCGCATCACGGTGCTGCGCGACGGGGCGCTGGTCGGGGTCTATCCCGCCGCCGGCATGACGCAGTCGCGCATCACCGAACTGATGACCGGCAAGATCTTCGACCAGCATGTCCGCGCACGCGCGAAGGACGATCAGCCGGTGGTGCTTGATGTTTGGGGGCTGACCCGGCCCGGCCAGTTCGAGGACATTTCGCTCACAGTCCGGCGCGGCGAAACGGTCGGCATTACCGGGCTGCTGGGGGCCGGGCGGACCGAGCTGGCGCTCGCCCTCTTCGGCATGCTGAGGCCCGTCTCCGGCACGATCAGCATCGAGGGGCGGGACGTTCGCTTCACCTCGAACCGCGATGCGATCAAGGCTGGCGTCGCCTATCTCTCGGAGGACCGGCTGTCGCTCGGGCTCATCCAGCCGCAGGCGATCGCCGACAATCTGGTGATCGCCTCGTTGCGAAAGATCCTTTCCGGCGGGCTGCTTTCCGAGGACCGCAAGCGCAGCCTCGTTTCGCGCTGGATCGCCGATCTTGGCGTCAAGATCGGCCGCCAGGCCGATGCAATATCGACGCTCTCGGGCGGCAACCAGCAGCGTGTGGCGATCGCCAAATGGCTCGCCACGGATCCGAAGATCCTCATTCTCGACTGCCCCACGGTTGGTGTCGATGTCGGCGCCCGCGCCGGCATCTTCGACATCGTGGCCAGCCTCGCCGAGAGCGGCCTAGGAATCATCCTGATCTCCGACGAGGTGCCGGAAGTCTATTTCAACGCCGACCGCGTCCTGCATATGGCGCAGGGGCGGATCGTCGGCAGCTATGATCCGCGCCAGGCGCGGCTGGAAGACATCGAGGCGGCCGTCTATGCGTAGCCTGATCCGCACTCACGCGACCGAATTCTCGCTGCTGGCAGTGATCATCGTCATCAGCACCGTGCTTTCCTTTGCCACGGCGAACTTCTTCTCGCTCGGCAACGCCTTCGACCTCCTCAATATCAGCGCGGTCAACATCATCTTCGCCGTCGGCCTGCTGGTCGTGCTGATTGCCGGCGGCATCGACATCTCCTTTGCCGTCTCCGCTTCGGTCGTGCAATATTGCACCGCGATCGTGCTCGGCTGGATCGGCGGCGGAGGCTGGGTCTCCGGGCTTCTGATCGCCGCCTCGTTCGGCGTGCTGCTCGGCTGCGTCAACGCCTTCCTGATCCACCGCTTCCGGATCATCTCAATCGTCGCGACGATCTCCACGTTCAACATCTATTTCGGGCTGCTGATGTTCTTCACCCGGGGCGTGTCGATCTACGACCTGCCCGACTGGCTGACCGACCGTGTCATCCTCTTCGAACATGAAATGCCGGACGGGACCTGGATCGAGATCACGCTGCCGGTTCTCGTGATGGTGATCTGTGTCATAGCCACCTGGATGCTGATCACCCGCACCACGATCGGCCGGCAGCTCTACGCCTTCGGCGACAACCCGGAGGGCGCGCGCCGCTTCGGCATCAACATAGGCGCGATGCAGTTCATCGCCTTCGGCTGGCTCGGCCTGATGGCCGGCATCGGCGGGCTGATCCAGGCGCATTATGCCCAGGAGGTGGTGCCGAACGCGCTTTACGGCCGCGAACTCGACGTGCTTGCTGCGGTCGTCCTCGGCGGCGCTCGCCTCGGCGGCGGCAAGGGTTCGGTGCTCGGCTGCGTGCTCGGCGTTCTCCTGATCTCCATCACCCAGAACGGCCTCAACCTGATGGGCGTCTCACCCTTTGCCTTCAAGATGATCGTCGGCGCCATCATCCTGCTCGCCATCACGCTTTCCAATACGCGCATCGAACGTCTGGTGCCCTTCGTCGGCCAGAAGGGAGGGGGACGATGACCACAATCCTCGAGCACGTCAAAACGGCCCTCGGGCCGGAGATGGCCGGACCGGGCCTCGCCTTCGTCGCCGTCGTCCTTGTCTTCGGACTTGCCTCGCCGCAGTTCCTGAGTGCCGCAACCTTCGGCTCCGTCGCTTTCCAACTGCCCGAACTCGGCCTGCTGACGCTTGCCATGCTGCTGCCGATCCTCACAGGCGGCCTCAATCTGGCGATCACCTTCACGGCGAATATCGCCGGGCTTACGGTCGCCTGGGTCCTCAGGGAGAATGGCGGCGTCGATGCTGGCGTCGGCATCTTCATCGTCGGCTGTCTGCTGGCGCTTCTGGTCGGCGCGGCAAGCGGCGTCGTCATGGGGCTGGTGATCGCCTTCACCCGCGCCCATCCGATCCTCGTGTCGCTGTCGATGATGATTTTCCTGCGCGGGCTCGGCGAGTTCCTGACGCGTGGCGGCGACATTTCCGGGTTCCCCGCCTTCATGGGACCGATTGGCCATGGTTCGATCGCCGGCATCCCCGTGCCGCTCATCGTCTTCATTGTCTGCGTGCTCGGCTGGCACGTGCTGCTCGGCCGCACCAAGCTCGGCTTCAATACCTACATGATCGGCTCCAATCTCGAAGCGACCCGCTATTCCGGCATCAATACGCGCAAGGCGATCGTCCTCGTCTACACGCTCTCCGGGATGATGTGCGCCATTGCCGGCATCATCATGCTGGCACGGTTCAATTCGGTGCGCATCGGTCACGGCGAGTCCTACCTGCTGATCACCGTGCTTGCCTGCTTCCTCGGCGGCGTCAATCCGTTCGGCGGCTTCGGCCGGGTCATTCCCGTCTTCGTGGCGCTGGTGGTGCTGCAGCTTCTATCGTCCGGCCTCAATCTCATAGGGGCCAACCAGCATCTTGCGACCGCCGTCTGGGGAATCCTGCTCGTCGGCGTGATGATCCTTCGCTGGGTCGCTTCGAAAATCAGGGTTTCCATCATCAAAAGAGGATCATGACCATGCAGGGATTTGGCGTCCATACGAGCATGTGGACCATGAACTGGGACCGTCCGGGTGCGGAGCGGGCGGTGGCAGCCGCCGTCAAATACGAGGTCGATTTCATCGAGATCCCGATGCTGAACCCGCCGGCCGTCGATACGGAACATACCCGTGCGCTGCTCGAGAAAAACCGGCTGCGGGCGCTCTGCTCGCTCGGCCTGCCCGAGCGCGCCTGGGCCTCGGTGCGGCCGGATGCGGCGATCGAGCATCTGAAGGTTGCGATCGACAAGACCGCGGAGCTCGGCGGCGAGGCGCTTTCCGGAGTCATCTATGGCGGCATCGGCGAGCGCACAGGCGTGCCGCCGACGCTCGCGGAATACGACAATATCGCCCGGGTGCTCGAGGCCGCCGCCAAGCACGCCAAGTCGCGCGGCATCGAAATCGGCGTCGAGGCCGTCAACCGCTATGAGAACCACCTGATCAATACCGGCTGGCAGGCAGTGAAGATGATCGAGCGCGTCGGTGCCGACAACATTTTCGTCCATCTCGACACCTACCACATGAACATCGAGGAGAAGGGCGTCGGCAAGGGCATTCTCGATGCACGCGAGCATCTGAAATATATTCACCTGTCGGAGAGCGACCGCGGCACGCCCGGCTACGGCACCTGCGGCTGGGATGAAATCTTCTCGACGCTTGCCGCCATCGGCTTCACGGGCGGTCTCGCCATGGAGAGCTTCATCAACATGCCGCCGGAAGTGGCCTACGGCCTTGCGGTCTGGCGGCCGGTCGCCAAGGATGAGGAGGAAGTGATGGGCAATGGCCTGCCCTTCCTTCGCAACAAGGCCAGGCAATATGGGCTGATCTGAAGTGGAGGCACCGGTGAGCGATCGAGGAAGTGCAACGGCGATGACCGCCGTCCTCGACGTCGGCAAGACCAATGTCAAGCTCGGCGCCGCCCAGGCGGACGGCACGATCGTCGAGACCCTCAGCGTCCCAAACCCCGTTCTGCCCGGACCGCCCTGGCGCCATCACGATCTGAATGCCTTAAGCGATTGGATCTTCGAGACGCTGGCGATCCTCTCGCGCCGCCATGCCTTCGGCGCGTTCGTGACCTCGGGGCATGGCTCCGGCGGGGTGCTGACCGGCGCGGATCCGGATGCCGGCGACGGCGCAGCACTTCCGATGGTCGACTATGAGCAGCCATTGCCGGTCGACATCCGCGACGGCTATGCACCGCTCGCCGGCAGCTTCCTCGACCGCGGCAGTGCGACCATGCATGGCGCGACGCACCAGGCCCGCCAGCTCTATTGGATGGAGCAGCGGGAGCCGGGCGGGTTCGGGAAAGCGCGTTGGTATCTCGGCCTGCCGCAATATTGGGCCTGGCGGCTTTGCGGTGTCGCCGCCTCGGAAGCGAGTTTCCTCGGCGCCCAGTCGCATCTCTGGAATGTCGCGGAAGGGCGCTGGGCGCCGATCGTCAGCACCCGCGGCTGGCAGCGCCTGATGCCGCCCTTCGCCAAGGCTTGGCAGGCGCTGGGGCCCCTCCGTTCCGAACTTGCCCGCCGCTTCGATCTGCCGGAAGGACTGCCCGTGCTGACGGGCGGCCATGACAGCAGCCTCAATCACTATCGCTACCACGCCGCGGGGCTGCGGGATTTCACGGTCATCTCGACGGGGACCTGGATCGTCGGGTTTTCCGGTTCGACGCCGGTCGAGCGGCTCGACGAACATCGCGGCATGACCTTGAACAGCGATGTTTTCGGCAATCCGCTCGGCGGCATTCTGACCATGGGAGGGCGGGAATTCTCGCAGATCGCCGGCAGCGATCCGCCGGCCGAGCCTGTGCCGCCCGAAACCGTTGCACGTCTGATAGCGCAGCGCACCTTCGCCGTTCCCTCCTTCGGAGAGGGGGATGGCATTTTTCCCGGCAGCGCCGGACGCGGCCAAATCCTGGGTCCGCCGGTCGCGGAGCCGATGGAACGCAAGGCCCTGGCGCTCCTTTGTTGCGCGCTGTTGACTGCGGAGTGCATCGACATGCTTTCAGATGATCGCCTCGTCGTCCTCGATGGAAGTTTTCTGCGCGATCCGCTCTATGCGGGGCTCGTGGCATCCTTGCTTCCCGACCGCAAGGTGCGCATCAACCTCGATGCCTATGGCGTCGCCGCCGGTGCGGCGCTGCTTGCCGGCCAGGAGTGGCGCCGGCATCCGGCGCCACTTGCCCTCGGGGAGCCGACAAATCTCAAGCAACTCACACCCGAGCTCATATGTTACGCCGCCGATTGGCGGGCCCTTGCCTGCGCAGCGCCGGGCAAGCGAAATGAAGTCGAACACGCGAAAGGAAGCTTCCATGGCTGAAGACCCGACGACCGACAAGCTGGCACTGAGGCGCGAGATGGTGGACATCTGCCGGCGGATGAATTCGAGCGGCATCAACCAGGGAACGGCCGGCAATCTTTCCGTTCGTGCCGGCGAGGGGTTCCTGATCACCCCATCTTCCATGCCTTACGAGACGATGCAGCCGGAAGATCTGGTCGAGATGGATTTCGATGGAACCTATGTCGGCCATAGGCCGTCGTCCGAATGGCGGTTCCATCGTGATATTCTGCGCGCCCGCACCGATATCAACGTCGTGCTCCATTGTCACTCGATCTATGCAACGACGCTCGCCTGCCACCACAAGACCATTCCGAGTTTTCATTACATGACGGGCATTGCCGGCGGCACGACGATCCGCTGCGCCGAATACGCGACCTTCGGCACGCAGGCGCTTTCCGACAACGCGCTTGCCGCACTCAAGGACCGGACCGCCTGCCTGCTTGGCCAGCATGGCCAGATTTCGCTCGGCAAGACGCTCGAATTGGCGCTCTGGCTTGCGATCGAAGTCGAGACGCTGTCGCGGATCTATGTCCAGGCTCTCACCCTTGGCGAACCGCCGATCCTGCCTGACGACGAGATGGAGCGCGTCATCGCCCAGATGCAGCGCATGAGCTACGGCCAGGCGCCGGATGCGGACGGGGTGAACGACATCGCCCGCCCGCGCGGCGAGGCGTGAATTCTTTCGATCAATCGTAGAGACACCCGACAAGGCGGCAGCCAGTTCACTCGACTCCTTCGGGGGACCCGCCTCTGCCAAGTATCAAATTATCAATTGCACAATGTGTGTGAAGGGCGTCATCGCCCATTTGCCGCTGTCATCCTTCGTCGTTCTGTAGATGATGAAGTCTCGACCGACGGTGAACTTTCCGTGCATGGTGATTTCATTGCCGGTTGAGAGAACTGCTCGAAGTTCGTTTGCATGACGCAGCTCGATTTGATCACTGATCAAATCGGCCAGGACTTGATTTAAAATTTCCGGTTTCTCAGACATCCGAAGCCCCAACTGTTGCCGCAGGCAGGCTGATGATGGGGCCATATTCCGACACGGTAGGCAAGGGCCACCAGCGATCTCTCGGATATCGGCTGCGCGAACGGACTCATGTCCCAAATTGCGCAGCGGTTTGGGTAATGACATGCATAAAGCGCATCGCGTGCAGTAAGCAACGCGTGCTTTAGTTATCCGGAACGATTGCCGGTCTGACGGGTGGGGGCTCCTGAACGCCCGGATCGAGTGCGAGAATACTGACCACAAGAGCGATGAGGATGCAGATAAGCACGAGGAAGGCCATGCCTGCTTTGTCGGTGCGCTTGGGCATGTCCTATATGGAATGGCGAATGTGAGAAATTCGAGGCAAATGCCCAGAGATCGGGCCGGCTCTGCACCTTTGCGCTGAACCAAGGAATCGCCTCCGCCTTACCTCCAGCGCTGGACAGTAGACGGGCATCTACGCCTTTCGCCATCAAAGCATGGTTGCGCCGCTTGCCCACCTTCTTCTTTTGCAATTCGTGCTTGGCCGCCCGGCTCTTTGGAAGGAAATTAGCCGGCAGCGATGTTATCGTTCGCGAGAGGCCCGCATAGCGGTAACATGTGCCGGCCTGTTCGTCGGTGAGGAGATCGTCGGCGGGCGTCGGGAGGAGAACGGAATGTTTGAAGCTGGATTGAACTTCGCCCTGGGCGAAGACATCGACGCGTTGCGCGACAGCGTGCGGCGGTTCGCCTCCGAGCGGATTGCGCCGCTGGCGGATGAAACGGATCGCAGCAACGCCTTTCCGGCGCCGCTCTGGCGGGAGATGGGCGAACTCGGCCTGCTCGGCATCACCGCCGACGAGGCCTATGGCGGCGCCGGGCTCGGCTATCTCGCCCATTGCGTCGCCATGGAGGAGATCAGCCGCGCCTCGGCCTCGGTCGGCCTGAGCTACGGCGCCCATTCCAACCTCTGCGTCAATCAGATCAATCGCAACGGCAACGCCGAGCAAAAGGCGAAATACCTGCCGAAGCTGATCTCTGGCGAGCATGTCGGGGCGCTCGCCATGTCGGAGCCGGGCTCCGGTTCGGACGTGGTCTCGATGAAGCTCAAGGCCGACAAGCGCGGCGACCGCTACGTCTTGAACGGCAGCAAGATGTGGATCACCAACGGCCCCGATGCCGATGTGCTGGTCGTCTATGCCAAGACCGATCCTGCCGCCGGGCCGCGCGGCATCACCGCCTTTCTCGTCGAGAAGGCCTTCTCCGGCTTCTCGACCGGTCAGAAGCTCGACAAACTCGGCATGCGCGGCTCGAACACCTGCGAACTTGTCTTCAAGGATTGCGAGGTGCCGGAAGAAAATGTGCTCGGCAAGGTCGGCGAGGGCGTCAAGGTGCTGATGTCGGGCCTCGACTACGAGAGGGTGGTGCTTTCCGCCGGGCCGCTCGGCATCATGGCGGCTTGCCTCGATGTCGTCGTCCCCTATCTCCATGAGCGCAAGCAGTTCGGCCAGCCGATCGGCGAATTCCAACTGATGCAGGGGAAGCTTGCCGACATGTATGTGACGATGAATGCGGCGCGCGCCTATGTCTATGCAGTGGCGGCGGCCTGCGACCGCGGCGAGACGGCCCGCAAGGACGCTGCCGGCTGCATTCTCTATGCGGCCGAGAAGGCAACCGCCATGGCGCTCGAGGCGATCCAGGCGCTCGGGGGCAACGGCTACACCAACGACTATCCGGCCGGCCGGCTGCTGCGCGACGCCAAGCTCTACGAGATCGGCGCCGGCACGAGCGAGATCCGCCGCATGCTGATCGGGCGCGAACTGTTTGCCGAGACGAAATAGCCACTACGGCGCCGTGCGTCCTTCAGGCGTACAGAGGACGCTATAGACCGAGGGGCGCCGCTTGACTGAGGAAGGGCAGGGCTGGGGGACAATGACAATCTTGCGATCGCACATCTCGCCATCCTCGGATGTGTTCAAGGCAAACCGGGCCGCCATGGCGGAGGCGATCTCGACGATAGAGGAAGCGGTGCGGCTGGCGGCCGGCGGCGGCGGAGAAACGGCGCGCGAGCGCCATGTCAGCCGCGGCAAGCTCCTGCCGCGCGACCGGGTCGCTGCCCTCGTCGATCCGGGCACGCCCTTTCTGGAAATCGCGGCCACGGCTGCACACGGGATGTATAACGGCGACGCGCCCGGCGCCGGGCTGATTGCCGGCATCGGGCGGATCTCCGGCCGCGAATGCATGGTCGTCTGCAACGACCCGACCGTCAAAGGCGGCACCTATTATCCGATCACGGTGAAGAAGCATCTGAGGGCCCAGGAGATCGCCGCCGAAAACCGGCTTCCCTGCGTCTATCTGGTCGATTCCGGCGGCGCGAACCTGCCGAACCAGGACGAGGTCTTCCCGGATCGCGATCACTTCGGCCGCATCTTCTACAATCAGGCCAATATGTCGGCGGCCGGGATTCCGCAGATCGCCGTGGTCATGGGCTCCTGCACGGCCGGCGGCGCCTATGTGCCGGCGATGTCCGACGAGACGATCATCGTCGAGGGCCAGGGGACGATCTTTCTCGCCGGCCCGCCGCTGGTCCGGGCCGCGACCGGAGAGGTGGTGTCGGCCGAGGATCTCGGCGGCGCCGACGTGCACACCCGGCTCTCCGGCGTTGCCGACCACCTGGCGCGCGACGACGCGCACGCGCTGGCGCTCGCCCGCCGCGCCGTCGCGGGGCTCAACCGCGAGAAGCCGCATTCCGTCGAACTTCGCGAACCGGAACCGCCGCTCTACGATCCCGACGAGATCGCCGGCATCGTGCCGGGCGATCTGAAGACGCCCTATGAAATCCGCGAGGTGATCGCCCGGATCGTCGACGGCTCACGCTTCGACGAGTTCAAGGCGCGTTTCGGCACGACGCTCGTCTGCGGTTTTGCCCATGTCCACGGCATCCCGGTCGGCATCGTCGCCAACAACGGCGTGCTGTTCTCCGAATCGGCGCTGAAGGGTGCTCATTTCGTCGAGCTTTGCGCCCAGCGCAAAATCCCGCTCGTCTTTTTGCAGAACATCACCGGCTTCATGGTCGGCCGCAAATACGAGACCGAGGGCATTGCCAAGCACGGCGCCAAGCTGGTGACGGCGGTCGCGACCGTCAAGGTTCCGAAAATCACCATGCTGGTCGGCGGCTCGTTCGGGGCCGGCAATTACGGCATGTGCGGCCGGGCCTTCTCTCCGCGCTTTCTCTGGACCTGGCCGAACAGCCGCATCTCGGTGATGGGCGGTGAGCAGGCGGCGGGCGTGCTTTCGACTGTGCGCGGCGAGGCGCTGAGGCGCGCCGGAACGCCCTGGAACGAAGAGGAGGAAGCACGATTTCGCCAGCCGGTTCTCGATCTTTTCGAGCGGCAGAGCCATCCGCTCTATGCCTCGGCGCGTCTGTGGGACGACGGCGTCGTCGATCCGCGCAAGAGCCGGGAGGTGCTGGCGCTGTCGCTCTCGGCAGCGCTGAACGGGCCGGTCGAGGACACGCGTTTCGGGCTGTTCAGGATGTAGGGGAGCTTGGGGAATGAAGCGCGACAATATCAACGCCCTGAGCGCACCGCAGCCGCGCGGCGGCTACTCGCAGGCCGTGAGCATCGAGAATTTCCGGCGACTGCTCTTCGTCAGCGGTCAGGTGCCGATGAATTCAAGCGACATCGTGCCGGACGGTATCGAGGCGCAGGCGCGCCAGGTGTGGCTGAATGTCGATGCGCAGCTGAAGGCGGCGGGCATGTCGAAAGCCGACATCGTCAAGGTGACGACCTATCTCGCCGACAGGCATCATCTCGCGGCGAACCGCGAGATCCGCAACGATTATCTGGGTGCGCTGGCGCCGGCGATGACAGTGGTGGTTGCCGGAATCTTCGATTCCGCCTGGCTCCTCGAAGTCGAAGTGGTGGCGGCGCAATAAGCGGAAGAGAGGCGTATGTTTTCGAAGCTCCTGATAGCCAATCGCGGTGAAATTGCCTGCCGCGTCATAGGCACCGCCCGCCGGCTCGGCATCCGCACCGTCGCCGTCTATTCCGATGCCGACGACGACGCGCTCCACGTGGCGCTGGCCGACGAGGCAGTGAGGATCGGCGCGGCGGCGGCCTCCGAGAGCTATCTGTCGATCGAGCGGATCATCTGGGCGGCGAGAAGCGTCGGGGCGGATGCCATTCATCCCGGCTACGGCTTTCTTTCGGAGAATGCCGACTTTGCCGCCGCCGTCGAAGCGGCGGGCATGGTATTCGTGGGGCCCTCTGCGGATGCGATCCGCGCCATGGGGCTGAAGAACGCCGCCAAGGCGCTGATGGAGCGCGCCGGCGTTCCGGTCGTGCCCGGCTATCACGGCGAAGAGCAGGATGCTGGCTTCCTTGCCGGGGAGGCGGCCGAAATCGGCTATCCGGTGCTGATCAAGGCGCGCGCCGGCGGCGGCGGAAAGGGCATGCGGCGGGTCGACCGGCGGGAGGACTTCGCCTCGGCGCTGGACGCCGCCCGGCGGGAGGCCGAAGCCGCCTTCGGCGACGGCTCGGTGCTGATCGAAAAATATCTGACCAGACCGCGCCACATCGAGGTCCAGGTCTTCGGCGACCGGCACGGCAATTTCGTTCATCTGTTCGAACGCGACTGCTCGCTGCAGCGTCGGCACCAGAAAGTGATCGAGGAGGCGCCGGCCCCGGGGATGACCGCCGAGGTGCGCCGCGCCATGGGCGATGCGGCGGTCACTGCGGCGGGGGCGATCGGCTATGTCGGCGCCGGGACGGTCGAATTCATTGCCGACGTTTCGAACGGGCTCTGGCCGGATCAATTTTTTTTCATGGAGATGAACACCCGGCTGCAGGTGGAGCACCCGGTTACGGAGGCGATTACCGGCTTCGACCTCGTCGAGTGGCAATTGCGGGTTGCCGCCGGGGAGCCTCTGCCGAAAAAGCAGGCCGACATCACGATCGACGGCTGGTCGTTCGAGGCACGGATCTATGCGGAGGACCCCGCCAAGGGATTCTTGCCGGCGATCGGCCGGTTGCAGCACCTGCACTTTCCGGAAGGCAAGGCGCGGATCGATTCCGGAGTGCGGCAGGGCGACATGGTGACGCCCTATTACGATCCGTTGATCGCCAAGCTGATCGTCCATGGCCCCAACCGGTCAGCGGCCCTTGGCCAGTTGCAGGCCGCGCTCAAGGAATGCCAGATCGGCGGCACGGTCACCAATCTCGACTTCCTCATCCGCCTGACCGAAGAACACGATTTCCGCTCTGGCAGGCCCGATACGGGTCTGATCGACCGCGAAATCGAGCGGCTGACGGCGCCGGCCGCGGCCGACGACGAGGCGTTGGCGCTGGCGGCAGTCGTCGCGACCGGCGTCCTCGAGCTGGCCATAAAAAGCGATCCCTGGTCGTCGCTCGGCTATTGGCAGATATGGGGCGACGCGCAACGGACGGTGACGGTTGAGCATGGCGGAGTCCGCGTGGCGGCGACCCTCAAGGCCCGCGGCCGCGACCAGTTCGCAGTGCATGCGGGGTCGAGCACGCTGCCGATCCTGGTGCTCGAGCGGTTCGAGGACGGCGCCCGGCTCGAAGTGGCCGGGCAGAAGCGGATGCTTCGCTTCCTCAAGGACGGCGAGACATTGACCTTGTTCTTCGGTGGCCGCAACCTCGTCTTCCACCTGCCGGATTCGCTTTCGGGCGGGCACACGAGCGAGAGCGCCGACGACGAACTCATCGCGCCGATGCCGGGACTCATCAAGCTGGTGCGCGTCGGCGCCGGCGAGGCGGTCGCCAAGGGCCAGCCGCTCGTCGTCATGGAGGCGATGAAAATGGAGCTTACGCTCTCGGCGACGCGGGAAGGCAAGGTAGCGAGCGTGCACGTGGCCGAGGGCGCGCAGGTCAGTGAAGGCACCGTGCTCGTCAAGCTTCACGAGGAGGCGGCCGAATGACCTCGCAGAAAAGCGAGCACGTCACGATCGTCGAGATGGCGCCGCGCGACGGTCTGCAGAACGAGGCCAGGCTCGTCGATACCGGCGACAAGATCAGGCTTGTCGACCTGCTCTCCGACTGCGGCTACGAGCGGATCGAGGTGACGAGCTTCGTCAGCCCACGCTGGGTGCCGCAGATGGCCGATGCTCCGGCCGTGATGGCGGGCATTGCGCGGCGCCAGGGCACGCGCTACACGGCGCTGGCACCGAACATGCGCGGCTTCGAGGCGGCCCTTGCCTCCGGCGCCGACGAGGTGGCGATTTTCGCCTCGGCCTCCGAGAGTTTTTCCCAGAAGAACATCAACTGTTCGATCGCCGAAAGCATCGAGCGGTTCCGTCCGGTGGCGGAGGCGAGCCGTCATAACCGCATTCCGCTGCGCGGTTATGTGAGCTGCGTCGTCGAATGCCCCTACGAGGGGCCTATCGCGCCGCAGGCTGCTGCCCGCCTGGTGCGGCTGCTTTCCGGCCTCGGCTGCTACGAGATCAGCCTCGGCGATACGATTGGACGAGGGACCCCGGAAGCCGTCGACGCCATGCTGGAAGCGGTGCTCGGCGAGATTGCCTCAACGAAGCTCGCCGGTCACTTCCACGACACGTCAGGCCGCGCGCTCGAGAATATCGCGGTTTCGCTGGAGCACGGTCTCAGAGTGTTCGACGCATCTGCCGGCGGCCTTGGCGGATGCCCCTATGCACCCGGCGCCGCAGGCAATGTGGATACGGTCGCGGTCAACGCGCTTCTAGGGAAGAGGGGCTTTTCCACCGGACTCGACGCCGAGAAGCTCGAACAGGCCGCCGCCTTCGCGCGCTCCTTGAGGAGTACGGCATGATCTACCAAACGATCCGCTACGACCGCGACGAACGCGGCATTGTCCGGCTGACGCTCGCGCGCCCTGAAAAGCACAACGCGCTCTCGGCCTTGATGATCGGCGAACTCAGGGAGATTGCCGGCCGGCTTGGAGCCGATCAGACCGTGCGGGCGGTCGTTCTCGAAGCGGAAGGCAAGAGTTTTTGCGCGGGCGGCGACCTGGAGTGGATGCGGCGGCAGTTCGCGGCAGACAGGCCGACGCGGATCGCCGAGGCGACGCGGCTGGCGATGATGTTCAAGGCGTTGAACGAGATGCCGAAACCGTTGATCGCGCGGGTCCACGGCAGCGCCTTCGGCGGTGGGGTGGGGCTGATCAGCGTATGCGATGCCGTCGTCGCCGAGCGCGGGGCGAAATTCGGGCTGACGGAAACCCGCCTCGGGCTTATCCCGGCTACCATCAGCCCCTATGTCGTCGCCCGGATCGGGGAGGCGAGGGCGCGGCCTATGTTCATGTCGGCGCGGATTTTCGGGGCCGAAGAGGCGAAAACCGCTGGCCTGGTCTCGATGGTCTCGAACGTTGCCACGTTGGATGCCGCCGTAGAGGCCGAAGTCGCGTCCTACCTGGTGGCGGCTCCGGGAGCCGCCGGCCGTGCCAAGCGGCTTGCGCGGTCGCTCGGCAGCCCGATTACCGATGCCGTCATCGCTTCGACGATAGAGCAACTCGCCGACACCTGGGAAACCAAAGAAGCGCAAGAGGGGGTCGCGGCCTTCTTCGAGCGCCGCGAACCGTCCTGGCGGAGCTGAGCTTCCTAAAGCGCTGCGCGTCTTTTCAAAGGCGCAAGGGTCGCCGTTTGAATTGCTGCATGTCTTTAATCGAGGTCGATTAACGGAGACATGCAGTGGCGGAAATTGGGCTTGAATTGCGCCGTATCTAATCCTAATTTAATAGTGGACTGCTCAAAATAGGATCGAGTTTGTCATGATGGCTGTCGACTTCCAGATTCCGGCGGCACGCTTCGGGGATGATCATTCGCCGTACCTGTCGGCACGCCTCGTCGCCGACCGGCTCGGCGTCACACTTGCCGAACTCGCCAAGCTGATCGGCGTGGCACGCAACACGCTGACGGCAAAGTCTGGCGCGCGAAAGGTCGACAGCGCTTTGAGCAAGGTCGTCCGCATCCTCGCAATGGCGTCTGAAATGGCCGGCGACGAAGCCCGCGCCGTCATTTGGTTCAAACATCAGCCGATCCCCGGCTGGGCCGGCAAGACCGCCTATGACCTGGTCGGCGAAGGCAAGGCCGACAAGGTCCTCGCCTATCTCGAGGCCATCCGCGCCGGCGTCTACGCCTGAGGATGAGGAGAAGTGTGAGCGGATCTCCGCCCGCGTCCCGCTCCGATCAGGAACAAATGTCGCCGGCGGAGCCGATGACGCTCTGGCGTGCCTTCGTGCCCCGCTGGGCGCATATGCCGCTTTCCGGAGAGGGTGCCGCCCGGTTCGGTGGCCGATGGAATCCCGTCGGCACGCCGACGATCTACGCGGCGCGGGAGCTTTCCACCGCTTGGGCCGAATATAACCAGGGTTTCGTGCAGCATCCGGCGCTGATCGTCCAACTCGAGCTTCGCGACGCGAAGCTGGCGGACCTGACGAGTGGCGATGTGCTTGCCGAACTCCGGCTGGAAGAGGCGATCCACCGCTGCGAATGGCGCGACGCACTCGACAGGGGCTCAATGCCGCATACGCACAAGACCCGGGCCGACCTTCTGAAGCGCGGCTATGACGGCGTGATCTATCCGTCCTACATGTCGCCCGGCGGCACATGTGTCGCCCTCTGGCGCTGGAACGGCCGGAGCGGACCGCAGCTCGACGTCATCGATCCAGAGGGCCGGCTCCCGAAATCGCCAGCCTCCTGGCTTTAGATGAGCACCTTACCCGGATTGAGGATGCCGTTCGGATCGAGCGCGGTCTTGATGCGCCGGATGACCTCGATCTCTGCCGGACTGCGGGATCGGTCGAGAAAATCGCGTTTCAGCGTACCGATGCCGTGTTCCGCGGAGATCGAGCCGTGGTAGCGGCCGACGAGGGTGTAGACGATCTCGTCGACCGCATGCAGCGTCTCGGGCGCATCCGGGGCCGAGAAGGCGATGTGCAGGTTGCTGTCGGCGACATGGCCGAAGAAGGACACATGGGCTGAGGGAAACGCCTCGTGGAGTGCGGCGCCGCACGCCTCGGCGAAACGGCCGATCGCCCCGATCGGCAGGCTGACGTCGAAATTGGCGAGCGACGGCAGCCGGTCGAGCGCATGCCCTTCGCGAACGCGCCAGAAGGTCTGCGCTTCTTTTTCCGACTGCGCGATCAGCGCATCGCCGATCAACCCGTCTTCGAGCACCTGTCCAAGAAAGACCTCGAATGCGTCGCGCTCGCCGTCGCGGCCCTGCGTATCCTGTTCGATGATCACGGCGAAGGCGGGCGATGTCTCGAAAAGCCGCAAGCCTTCGGCCTCGCAAGTGAAGCGAAAATAGCTTTCCCACATCGTCTCGAAAGCCGACAGGCCGGGGAGTTGCTGCTGCGCCCGCTTGAGCAAGGCGGCGACATCGGCATAGCTGGCGAGGGCGCAGAGCGCCGTCAGGCGACCCGTCGGCAAGGGGCGGAGCCGGAGAACGGCCCGGGTGATGATGCCGAGCGTGCCCTCCGAGCCGATGAAGAGCTGCCGGAGATCATAGCCGGTATTGTTCTTCACCATCTTGTTCAGCGAGGAGAGCACGGTACCGTCTGCGAGCACGGCTTCCAGACCCAGCACATTGTCGCGGGTCACGCCGTAGCGGATGACCCGGATGCCGCCGGCATTGGTGGCGAGATTGCCGCCGATCTGGCAGGAGCCGCGGGCCCCGAGGTCGATCGGCAGCAGGAACCCGGCCTGCTCGGCGGCGCGCTGCGCCACGTCGAGCGGCGTTCCTGCAAGCACCGTCATCGTGGCAGCGGCGCTGTCGATCTCCTCGATGCCGGACATCCGCTCAAGGGAGATGACGATGTCTTCGGTCTTTGGGTTGGCGCCGCCAGCCAGACCGGTCATGCCGCCCTGCGGCACGACGTTCTGGTGGTGTTCGTTGCGGATTTTCAGGGCGATGGCGACCTCGGCTGCACCTGCCGGGCGAACGACCGCCTTCGGCAGGCTGCGTCCCGTCAGGCTGGCATCGCTGCGATAACGGTCGCCGATGCGGTCGCCGGTCAATACGGCCTCGCCGAGGGATTGAACAAGCTCTTCGATGACGGTCATGCGGTGGCTCCACGCGCGGCGGGCAGCAATCCGAGGAACGGGATCGGATCGATCGATCTCGCCCGATGCTATCCCTCCGATAGAGTAAACCGGAAGTCGGCGCCAGCCAGTGCCGCGTCACGACGCGGCACTGTGATGCCGCTTCAGGTGCCGGTGCGTGCCAGCTCGCTCACCGGTGCTTCCACCTCTCTCGAGACGGCTGCGACATCCCCTTCCTTGCGGAAGAGCGTCCACTTGGTCGGCCGGAAGGCGACACGGGTGTGGTCGGTCGATGAGGCGCGCTCCGGCGGCAATTCGATCTCGACCGGAGGGTGGGTCTTGCCGAGATCGATCTCGAGGTGCCGTGTGCCGGCGACGCGGCGGCTCGTCGTCACTAGGCCCGCGAGACAGCCGCCGCAGCCATCGATGAGTTCGATGTCGTGCGGACGGAAGTAGAGCGTTGCCGCCCCGTCCGGCTCGCTTGTGGCGCGCAGGCCGATCGGGCGGTCCTCGAACCAGATCTCGCCGCTCGAAAGCGTCACGTCGATGCAGTTCGACTGGCCGATGAAGCCATAGACGAAGGGCGAGATCGGGTGGTCGTAGATCTCGTCGGGTGTGCCGACCTGCTCGATCGCACCCTTGCTCATCACCACGACTCGGTCGGCGAGTTCGAGGGCCTCCTCCTGGTCATGGGTCACGAAAACCGTCGTGTGGCCGGTGCGGTCGTGGATTTCCCGCAGCCACTTGCGCAGTTCCTTACGCACTTGCGCGTCGAGCGCGCCGAAGGGCTCGTCGAGCAGTAAGACGTTCGGTTCCACCGCCATGGCGCGTGCCAGCGCCACCCGCTGGCGCTGGCCGCCGGAGAGCTGGGCAGGATAGCGCTTTTCCAGGCCGGACAGCTGCACCAGTTCGAGCAGGTCGAGAGCCCGGCGGCGGATATCGGCGGCCGGCGGCCGGCGGCTCGCCGGCCGGACCTTCAGCCCGAAGGAGACGTTATCAAGCACGGTCATGTGCCGGAAAAGCGCATAATGCTGGAAGACGAAGCCGATGTTTCGCTGCTGCACCGTCTTCTTCGAGGCATCCTCGGCGCCGAAGAAGATCGTCCCGTCGGTCGGACTCTCAAGCCCGGCGATGAGCCTCAGCAGCGTCGTCTTGCCCGAGCCGGAGGGGCCGAGCAACGCGATCAGTTCACCGGAGCGGATGTCGAGCGACACGTCGTCGAGCGCCGGAAAGCGGCCGAATTCCTTGCGTATGTTCTGGACGCGGACTTCCATGGATGTATGGACCTTTCAATGCCTGCGGCTGGCAGCGATTTCGTCGCTGTAGCGGATTTCAAGCGCCGTCTTCAGGACGAGCGTCACCAGCGCCAGGAGCGCAAGGACTGCCGCCACCGCGAATGCAGCCACGAAATTGTACTCATTATAGAGGATCTCGACCTGCAAGGGCATGGTGTTCGTTTGGCCGCGAATGTGACCAGAAACCACGGACACGGCGCCGAACTCGCCCATCGCCCGGGCATTGCAGAGCAGCACGCCATAGAGCAAGCCCCATTTGATGTTCGGCAGGGTCACATGCCAGAAGGTCTGCCAGCCGGTCGCCCCAAGCGACAGCGCCGCCTCTTCGTCGCTCGTTCCCTGCTCCTGCATCAGCGGGATGAGTTCGCGGGCGACGAAGGGAAAGGTCACGAAGACGGTGGCAAGCACAAGGCCCGGCACGGCGAAGAGAATCTGAATACCGTGCTTCTGCAGGAAGGGGCCGAGGGCGCTGTTGGCGCCGAAGAGCAGGACGAAGACGAGGCCCGAGATCACCGGCGACACGGAGAAGGGCAGGTCTATCAGGGTCGTCAGAAACGCCTTGCCCTTGAACTCGAATTTGGCGATGGCCCATGCGGCCGCTACCCCGAAGACCAGGTTCAGGGGAACGGAGATTGCTGCGACGATCAGCGTCAGGCGGATCGCCGAAAAGGTCTCGGGATCGCGAAGCGCCGTCGCGAACTCGGCCGGCCCCTTGCGAAACGCCTCGATGAAGACGGTCGCGAGCGGCAGGAGGAGGAAAAGGGCAACGAAACCGAGCGCGACTGCGATCAGCGTCAGGCGCGCGACCCGCGTTTCCGATGTTGCCGCTTTCACGAGTTTGGATGACGCCGTCGGGGCCGTGCCGGTATCAAGCGCCATTGCTGTATCTCCGCCTGCTCCAGGCCTGGATAGAGTTGATGACGAGCAGCATGATGAACGAGAGGAACAGCATCACCGTGGCGATTGCGGTCGCAGCCGGATAGTTGAACTCCTCCAGACGGATGATGATCAGCAGCGGTGCGATCTCCGAAACATAGGGTAGGTTGCCGGCGATGAAGATCACCGAGCCGTATTCGCCGACGCCGCGTGCAAAGGCAAGCGCAAAGCCGGTCAGCCCGGCCGGTAGCAGTCCCGGCAGCAGGACCCGGCTGATCGTCTGAAACCGGCTGGCGCCGAGCGTCGCGGCCGCCTCTTCGACCTCCTTGTCGATTTCCTCCATGACCGGCTGAACCGTGCGCACCACGAAAGGCAGGCCGACGAAGACGAGCGCCACGACTATGCCGGCTGGCGTGAAGGCGATCTTGATGCCGAGCGGTTCGAGCAGCGAGCCGATCCAGCCGTTCGGCGCATAGAGCGCCGTCAGGGCGATGCCGGCAACCGCGGTCGGGAGCGCGAAAGGCAGGTCGACCATGGCGTCGATCACCCGCTTTCCCGGGAAGCGATAGCGCACCAGCACCCAGGCGAGAATGACGCCGAAGAACAGGTTGACGACCGCGGCGATGAAGGCGGTGCCGAAGCTGATCGTCAAGGCGTTGACGGTGCGCTCGTCGAGGACGAGCGCCATGAAATTGGACCAGCCGAGGCCCGTCGAGCGCCAGATCAGGCCGGAGAGGGGAATGAGGACGATAAGGGTGAGCCAGGCCAGTGTGACGCCGAGCGCCAATCCGAAACCCGGAATGACGCTCGGCTGCCGAAACCGCCATCGCGTGCTGCTGCGAAAGGCCATATGCTGTTATTGTCCCGGCTTGTAGATCTGATCGAAGATCCCGCCATCGGCGAAGAATTTCGGCTGAGCTTCCTTCCAACCGCCGAATTCGTCAATAGTGACGAGTTTCACGTCGGCGAAGCGGGCGGTGTCCTTCGGGTCGGCAAGCTCCGGCTTGAACGGCCGGTAATAGTGCTTGGCGGCGAGCTTCTGGCCGGCATCGCTGTAGAGATAGTTGAGGTAGGCTTCCGCCACCTTGCGGGTGCCCTTCGCGTCGACATTGCCGTCGACGAGCGCCACCGGTGGCTCGGCCTTGATCGAGATCGAAGGCGTGACGATCTCGAAATTGTCGGGGCCGAGTTCCTCGAGCGAAAGATAGGCTTCGTTTTCCCAGGCGAGCAGCACGTCGCCGAGGCCGCGCTGGACGAAGGTGGTGGTTGCGCCGCGCGCGCCGGTATCCAGCACCGGAACGTGCTTGAAGAGCTGCGTCACATATTCCTGCGCCTTGCCATCGTCGCCGTTGTTGGCGGCGCGCGCCCAAGCCCAGGCGGCGAGGAAGTTCCAGCGGGCGCCGCCCGAGGTCTTCGGGTTCGGCGTGATGACCTGGATGCCCTCCTTGGTCAGGTCGCCCCAATCCTTGACGCCCTTCGGATTGCCCTTGCGGACCAGGAAGACGATCGTCGACGTATAGGGAGCGCTGTTGTTTTCGAGGCGGGTCTTCCAGTCCGCCGGGATCTTGCCGGTCGCCTGTGCAATCGCGTTGATGTCGGCTTCGAGCGCCAGCGTCACCACATCCGCTTCCAGGCCGTCGATCACCGATCGGGCCTGCTTGCCCGAGCCGCCATGCGAAGTCTGGATCGTGACGGTCTCGCCCGTATCGGCCTTCCATTTTTCCGCGAAGGCGGCGTTGAAGTCCTTGTAGAGTTCCCGCGTCGGGTCATAGGACACGTTCAGGATTGTCGTATCGGCGGCGGCAACACCGATCGAGCCGAGCTGCAAGCTTCCGACCACAAGTGCTAGTTTCATCATTCCGGCAAGTCTATTCGAACGCATGTCGACCTCCATCCTTTGCCAGATAAAACTATCAATTTAATAGACTACATCAACGCAAACATGTGACGCCGGCAGGCGGATTTGGGAAATGTCGTATCCTAATTTAGGCGTTTCCGGGAATTCCGTGCCGAACCGCTTCGCTCGGCGCGCAGGAGCATGGCCCATTTTTGCGCTGGGCCAAAGTAACTTTACGTGTGGCACGCGGCGATCGCCGCCGGTCGACCGCTGGCACGGCGATGGTCCCGGGGTACGGCAGACGAGGGGCCGTGGAGCGTTTCAAGGAGGCAGAAGCGCAGGCCCCCCGTCAGAGAACGCGACCGCGCGCCACAACGCTCCACTCGGCTTTCGGCTGACCGGCCTCGAGAATGTGGACCGCATCGACCATGTTGGTCACCACGCAGGCGTGGTTCGGAACGACGCGAACCTGCTCGCCGACCTTAAGGCGGATCGGACCGTCGCAGACCAGCCTGCCGTGCTCCTCGGATAGCTGGTCGATGCGGATGTCGTCGTGCCCGAGCACATGGCCATAGCCGGCGAGGCCGAGCAGGTCGGAGGTCAGCACCTTGCTGCCGGCGTCGATGATCGCCCGGTTTTCGGCCGGAACGGAGACGACCGTCGCAAGCACCGTGAGGGCACAATCCTGCCATGTGGCGACGCCGCGGGCGACGAGGGAGCGGTCGTTGTAAATATAGGTGCCCGGGCGATACTCGGTCGCGATCGGTGCCTCGGCCGCCTGCATCATGCTCGGCGTGCCGCCGGACGTGATGGTGGGGACCTCCAGCCCCTCCGCTTCGATCAGCCGCTTTGCTTCGCTCATGAAGGCTTGCACCCGCGCCTCACCGCCGGCCGGCGGATAGGTCATCAAACCGCCGAACCGCAATCCGGGCGCCTCGGCAACGCGTCGCGCAAGCTCTGCCGCCGCCTCGGGCGAGGCGACGCCGCAGCGGTCGGCGCCGGTGTTGCATTCGACGAGCACCGTGAGCGGCTTCGTAGCGTCGGCGAAAACGGCGGACATGCCGTCGACCACCGCCGGATTGTCGGCAACCACGCTGAGGGCTACCCGCTCGTTCAACCGGACCAGCCTTGCGAGCTTTGCCTCGCCGAGGATGTTGTAGGTGATCAGCACATCCTTGATCCGGGGGCTGCCATCGACCATCGCCTCGGCTTCGGAGACCTTCTGGCAGGTTATGCCGATCGCCCCTGCCTCGAGCTGCAGCTCCGCCATCTGCGGCAGCTTGTGCGTCTTGATGTGCGGACGCACGCGAATGCCGTGCCGATCGGCATAGGCCTGGAAGGCGTAAATGTTACGGCGGGCAATGTCGAGATCGACGAGCACGGCGGGCGTTTCGATCGGCAGCTGCATTGGCTCGGTTCCTCCACGAGATGGCACGGACGGCGAATCTCGCCGAAGCCGCTTGACAAGTTATGACCCGAGGCATTTGATAGGTCAATCCGGTATTGAGGACGTATGTCCAAAATAACGGACAACGAATTCACCGGGAACGAAAAGGGGAGATCTCCGATGCTCAAGACATTCGCCATCGCTGCGAGCCTCGCAGTCGCCGCGCTCGCTGCCATGCCGGCGCAAGCGCAGCAGCCATCCAGCAAGCTTGATGAGGTTCTGGCGCGCGGCCATCTGATACTCGGCACCGGCAGCACGAACGCGCCGTGGCACTTCAAGAGCGCCGAGGACAAGCTGCAGGGCTTCGACGTTGACATGGGGCGCATCATCGCCAAGGCGCTGTTCGGGGATCCCGACAAGATCGAATATGTCAACCAGTCGTCGGATGCGCGCATTCCCAACATTACCACCGGCAAGGTCGATCTCACCTGCCAGTTCATGACGGTCACCGGCGAACGCGCCCAGCAGATCGCCTTCACCATTCCCTATTATCGCGAGGGCGTCGGCCTGATGCTGAAGGGCGACGGCAAGTATGCCGACTACAAGGCACTGAAGGATGCGGGATCATCTGTCACCGTCTCGGTGCTGCAGAACGTCTACGCGGAGGACATGGTCCATGCCGCCCTGCCGGACGCGACGGTCGACCAGTATGAATCGGTGGACCTGATCTATCAGGCGCTGGAATCCGGCCGCGCCGATGCGGCGGCCACCGACCAGTCGTCGCTAACCTGGTACATGACCCAGAACCCGGGCCGCTATAAGGATGCCGGCTATGGCTGGAACCCGCAGACCTATGCCTGCGGCGTCAAGCGCGGCGACCAGGACTGGCTGAACTTCGTCAACACGGCGCTGCACGAAGCGATGACCGGTGTCGAATTCGACTTCTACGCCAAGTCGTTCAAGACCTATTTCGGCAAGGACCTCACCCCGCCGCAGATCGGTTTCCCGGTCGAGTACAAGTAAGCCCTCGTCACGGCGGCGCCGCCATTCGGCGGTGCCGCCCCGAAGCGTGCTGAGAGGCGAGTGCGCCCATGACCTATACATTGAATTTCGCGGCTGTCTGGCGCTCCTTCGACCTGCTGCTGCAGGGGCTGGCGCTTAGCCTTGGCCTTGCCGTCGTGGCTATCCTCGCCGGCTGCGTGATCGGACTGATCACGGCCTTCGGGCTCGTTTCCAAAAGCATGCTCCTGCGCAAACCGGCCGGTCTGTACGTGACGATCATCCGCAACACGCCGATCCTGGTGCTCGTGCTGTTCAGCTATTTCGCTCTTCCGGAGCTCGGCGTGCGGCTCGGCAAGATCCAGAGCTTCGTGCTGACGCTCGCCATCTATTCGGGCGCCTACCTTGCCGAAGTGTTCCGCGGCGGCCTCATCGCCGTGCCGCCGGGACAGCGCGAGGCGGGGCTTGCGATCGGCCTTACGGAGATGCAGATACGCATCTCGATCATCATCCCGCTGATGCTGCGCAACGTCCTGCCATCACTCGGCAGCACGTTGATTTCGCTGTTCAAGGATACGTCGCTCGCAGCCGCCATCGCCGTGCCGGAGCTGACCTTCGAGGCGCGCAAGATCAATGTCGAGACCTTCCGCGTCATCGAGACCTGGATCGTCGCGAGCTGCCTCTACGTCGCAACCTGCTCGCTCTTGGCCGCGCTGATGCGCGCCGTCGAGCGCCGTCTCGCCGTCCCGAGGTGACGCCCATGGATTTGGGTTTCATCGATCAGCTCTGGGTCGCCCGCGTTCCCCTCCTCAAAGGTCTCGGCGTGTCGATTTCGATCTCGCTGCTGGCGATCGTCGTCGGCACCGTCCTCGGCATTTTCGTCGGCCTGGCGCTCACCTATGGCTACAGGCCGATCAAATGGCTGGTGCGCGGCTATACCGACTTCATCCGCGGCACGCCGGTGCTCGTGCTGGTTCTGGCGAGCTATTATGTGCTCAGCACCGTCGGCATCGATCTCGGGCCGTTCCAGGCGGGCGTGCTGGCGCTTGCGGTCTTCTGCAGCTCGCATGTCGGCGAACTGGTGCGCGGCGCGCTGCAGTCCATCCCCAAGGGTCAGACCGAGGCCGCCAAGGCGATCGGGCTGACCTTCCCGCAAACCTTCGCCTATGTGCTCGGACCGCAGGCGCTTCGCCAGGCGCTGCCGGCCTGGGTCAATACGGCGGCGGAAATGGTCAAGGCTTCGACGCTACTGTCGATCATCGGTGTCGGCGAACTGCTGTTGCGCACCCAGGAAGTGATTTCCCGCACCTTCATGAGCCTCGAATTCTATTTCTTCGCGGGCTTCCTCTATTTCGTCATGAATTACGGCATCGAGCGCTTCGGACGCTACGTCGAGCGCAAGACCGCCGTCCCATCGTGAGGCTCCGATGACCAACCTTCTTGAAATCCGCGATCTCCATAAGCGCTACGGCACGGTCGAGGTGCTGAAGGGCGTCGATTGCTCCATGCCCCAGGGCGAGGTGATCAGCATCATCGGCTCCAGCGGCTCCGGCAAGACGACCATGCTCCGCTGCATCAACATGCTCGAGGAATTCCAGGGCGGCACGATCGCGATCGACGGCCAGGAGATCGGCTACGAGACGGCGGGCGGCGTGCGCCGCCGCAAGCCGGAGCGCGAGATCGCCCGCCAGCGGGCCCTGACCGGCATGGCCTTCCAGCAGTTCAACCTGTTTCCGCACATGACCGCCGCCGCCAACGTCATGCTCGGCCTTGTCAAGGTGAAGAAGATGGGCCGCGACGAGGCGCGGGCGCTGGCGGAGAAATGGCTCGACCGCGTCGGCCTGCTCTCGCGCAAAGACCATTATCCGGGCCAGCTTTCCGGTGGCCAGCAGCAGCGCGTGGCGATCGCCCGCGCCATCGCCATGAACCCGAAGCTGATGCTCTTCGACGAGGTGACCTCGGCGCTCGACCCCGAGCTCGTCAACGAGGTGCTGCAGGTGATCAAGGCGCTCGCGGAGGACGGCATGAGCATGCTGATCGTCACCCACGAGATGCGGTTCGCCTATGAGGTGTCGTCGCGGGTGATCTTCATGAACCAGGGACGCATCGGCGAGGAAGGCAATCCTCGCGAAATGTTCCTGAAGCCGCAGACCGAGCGGCTGGCGGAATTTTTGAAGACCTCAAAGTTCAACTAACAGTGAATTTCAAGGAAGAAGTGGAGTGTAGTGTGACGATCAAGCGTTTTGGAACGGGGGAAACCGGTGCCGGCAAGCAGCCCTTGCCCTTTGCTCGCGCCGTCGAGGCGAATGGCTGGCTCTATGTTTCGGGGCAGGTCGCCATGGAGAAGGGCGAGATCATCGGCGGCGGCATCGTCGCCGAAAGCCGCAAGGCGATCGAGAACATGATCGCCATCCTCGATGAGGCGGGCTATGGCGTCGAAGACGTGGTCAGGATCGGCGTCTGGCTCGACGATCCGCGCGACTTCTGGACGTTCAACGGCGTCTATGCGGAGTATTTCGGCAGCAACCCGCCGGCCCGCGCCTGCGTGCAGTCGCGTATGATGGTCGACTGCAAGGTGGAAGTTGACTGCGTCGCCTACAAGGCTAAATGAAGTGAACCGGGCGTGCTTCGCGCGCCCTTCCAACACGATCGAGGACGCGATGGCGGAGGTGGAAGACACGATCAATCGTAGGGCACGGGGTCTCGATCGGGCCTTCGAGATCCTCGATTATCTGCGCCTGCAGCGCCAGCCGCTGCGCCCCAACGAGATCGCCCAGGGAATTGGCGCACCGCGCTCGTCGGTCTATGAGCTCGTCAATCTGCTGCTGCGCCAGGGCGTCATCGAGTACCGGGGCGATGATGGCCGCGTCTTTTTGGGCCGCAAGCTCTATTTCCTCGGAGCGGCTTACGCCGAGCAGTTCGACCTGATGCGCGAATGCGAGCATCTGCTTTCGAGGGTCGCCGAGGAGACGCGCGAGACCGCGCAGATGTGCCAGCTCGAGGGCAATAAATATGCCGTGGTGCTGATGAACGAGGGCAGCCGGCCGTTCCGCATCTCCACAAATATCGGCGAGCCGGTCGCCATTCCGTGGACCGCTTCCGGCCGCCTCCTCGTCGACCATATGAGCGACGAGGAGATAATGGCCTTCATCCCGGAAAGCGACTTCGTACTGCCGAACGGCAAGCACCTGGATCCGGCCGAGTTCATCTCGCAGGTCCGGCAGGCCAAGAAAGACGGCTATTTCACCTTCAACAGCATCGTCGATAGCTTCACCCATTGCTTCGCCGTGCCGATCTACGACGCGGAGGAAGTCTGCATCGCCACTCTCTGCCTCGTATCGCCGAAGGAAGATGGGCTGCGCAATCGCGACGCCTATCTGCGGGTGCTGGTCGATGCGGCGGGCGAACTATCGGAAAAGCTCGGCTATCGGCAGGCCGGTGCGGCAACGGCGCGGAGCGTCGCCGGCCGCTAAAACCCGGAGAGGCGTGAGCGACAGACAAGAAGGCTTCATGCCGTCCGAACGGAGCGGCCGCTTGCCGGATCGAAGAGATGCAGTGCCGCTTCCTCGAACGAGAAGGCCCGCGTCGATCCCGCGGCGAGCGGCGTTCGTGGTGGCAGGCAGGCGGTGATCCGTTGTCCGCCGACCCTTGCCGTGGTCACCAGCTCCGGTCCGGTCAATTCCATCACCTCGATATCGGCAACCAAGCGGACGCCGCTTGCGCTGGGATCCGCGAGCCGGAGCGCTTCGGGCCGAATGCCGACCTCGACGCGCCCGCCCGATACCGCGGTTCTCCTGAAATCTTGCGGCAGCGGCAGCACCTGGTCGGAGCCAGCGATTCTCAGCTGGTCTCCGACGATTTCCGCATCGAGGATGTTCATCGGCGGCGAGCCGACGAAGCCGGCGACGTAAAGGGTCGCCGGCCGGTCGTAGATCTCCGCCGGCGTGCCGAGCTGTTCGATGCGGCCGTCGCGCATGACGGCGATGCGGGTGGCGAGCGTCATCGCTTCGATCTGGTCGTGCGTGACGTAGACGACAGTCGTCTTCAGCATCTGGTGCAGGCGCTTGAGCTCGGTGCGCATCTCCATGCGCAGCTTGGCATCGAGGTTCGACAGCGGCTCGTCGAAGAGGAAGACCTGCGGGTTGCGTACCAGCGCCCGGCCGATCGCGACCCGCTGGCGCTGGCCGCCGGAAAGCTGGCTCGGCCTGCGGTCCAGCAGGTTCTCGATCTGTAGCAGCTTGGCGGCTTCGCGCACCGCCTTTTCCCGCTCGGCCGAGGGCACCTTGCGCATTTCGAGGCCGAAGCCGATGTTGCGGGCGACGCTCATGTTCGGATAGAGCGCGTAGGACTGGAACACCATGGCGATGTCGCGATCCTTGGGATGGGCGCCGAGGATCGAACGCTCGCCGATCAGGATGTCGCCGCCGCTCGGATCGGCGAGCCCGGCAATGATGTTGAGCAGCGTCGACTTGCCGCAGCCGGAGGAGCCGAGCAGCACCAGGAACTCGCCGCTTTCGAGCGCGATGTCGATGCCCTTCAGCGTTTCGACATCGCCGTAGCGCTTTTGGATGTTGCGGATTTCGAGTGCGCTCATTGGCGGACATCCTCGAGGAGGGCCGAAAGAGGCTTGCCGTAGCTGCGCGGCAGGGTGGAGATCGCCTCCGAGGCGACGGTGACGCCGGTCCTCAAGCAGGCCTCCAGCGGCACTTCGGCGGCGAGCGCCGCCAGGAAGCCGGCGTTGAAGACGTCGCCGGCGCCGATCGTGTCGACGACGGCAACGCGCGGCGCGCCGACGGAAAATTCCTTGCCGTCGTGGTCAATGGCGAGCGCGCCGTGCGGGCCGCGCTTGACGACGACGATCGCATCGGCAGGCATTCGGGATTTCAGGCTGCGCGCCGCCTCCGCCGGGTCGGTGCAACCGGTCAGCGTCGTCGTTTCGACTTCATTGAAGAGCGCGCAATGGCAGCGCTTCAGCCAATTGAGGGTTTTCGATCGATTGGCCTCCGTCCAGCCCTCCAGCGGCCAGCCGGTGTCGAGCGCCACAGCGATCTCATGCGCATCCGCCCAATCGAAGAACGCGTCATAGGCAAGCCTCAGGGCGTCTGTCAGAAAGGACCCGGCGAGCAAGGCGATCCCGCCCCGAAGCGCGTTTCCATCGAGCATTGCACGCATCTCGTCGAAGCTGAAGAGCGGCAGGTGGCCGCGCGTGGTAAAGAAGGTGCGCTCGCCGTCCGGATGGGTGATGCCGACCGAAAGCGTCGAGCCAACGGTTTCCACCGGCCAGTGGCGCGAGCGCGCGCCGAAGGCCTCCTTCAGCCAGGCGCCGAACTGGTCGTTGCCGACATTGGCGGCGATCGCGTAGTTGACGCCGAGTGACTCCCAGGCAAGCGCGCTGTTGCCGGCACAGCCGCCGACGCGCAGCTCGTCGTGATCGACGATGATCTCCGTGCCTGCCTTGGGCCAGGGCGCGGCAGGCCCGAGGATAAGATCGACATTGACATTGCCGATGACGGCCAGTGGACGCATTTTCTACTCGCTCCGGGTGATCTTGGTGGATCGCACCGGCGTACCGGCATGTTCGACGCGGGCGTCGGCAAAGGCGATCATGAAGGCTTGCGCGACCGGCAGTATGGCGAAGATCGCCGCCATGCCCGCCGCCGGCTTGAAGGGAATTGTCGTCACGCCTGCGAGCGGCGGCTCGCCCGAGGCATCGAAGACGACGACGGGCGAGCCGGCTTCGGCCGCCGAGGCTGCCATGGCGGCGACGAGACCGGCGGTAGGGTCGGCGGCGCGGAAGAGAACGAGGCCGATCGAAGGTCCGAGCATTTCCATCGGTCCATGCCGCAACTGTCCGCCTTCGAGCGAGAAACAGGGCAGCCGCGACAGTTCGGTGAGTCCGAGAGCAATCGCCTCGGCGAGGCCCTGAAGGAGACGGCCGGAGGTTACCAAGGCGCTAACGTCGGCGAGCGCTTGCAGTGCGCCTTCGGTCTCGGGCGTTTCGGGTGCTTCGAGGGCGGCCAGCGCTGCTGCCGGGTCGCCACCAAGGGCAGAGAGGATTGCGAGATGCAGCGCGAAGCTGATCGTCAGGCTGCGGGTTGCCGCAAACGCCTTTTCGCTGCCGCCGGCGCCGATCAGTGACGGCACTGCTTTTGCGAGGAAGGAATTTGCCTCGAGCGTCAGGCCAAATGCTTCGGGCGTACCGCCATTCGTCTCCTTGAACCAGCGCAGCACCTCGGCGCTTTCGCCGGATTGCGAGGTGATGAGGATCGTCTTGCCTACGATCGGCAGCGGCTGGCCGAGCTGCTCGGAGAGCGGCAGGGCGACGGCATCGACGCCGAGGGCGCGGTAGAGTGGCTCGACGGCGCGGCCGACCGCATGCGAACCGCCCATGCCGAGAAGCAGAAGCCGGCCGGTCGACTTCAGCGATGCCGCCACCCCTTCAGCAAGGGCGGCCGCCTCATCGTAGGAGGCAAGGGCATCGGCGTGCTGGCGGCCCATCTCGCGATCGATCGCGACGAGCCCGATCGGGCGTTGTTTCGAGCTTCGCATGATCATCCCTTTACGCCGCCGCTGGTGAGCCCGGATATCAGGGCCCGTTGCATGACGAGGCCAATTAGCACCGGGGGCAGGGCGGCAAGCACCCCGGCGGTCGCGATCAGCCCGTAGTCGGAAACACGGCCGCCGGCGAGGTCGGCGATGGCGACCGTCAGGGTCTTGGCGCGCAGGTCGGAGGTGAAGAGCAGCGCGTAGAAGAACTCGTCCCAGGCGAGCAGGAAGGCGAAGAGCGCCGAGGTTGCCATGACGGGGGCGGCGAGCGGCAGCGTCAGCAATCTGAGGATCTGGTCGAGCCGCGCGCCGTCGATCATCGCTGCGCTCTCGATCTCCCGCGGTATCGCATCGAAGCCGGATTTGAGAAGCCAGGTGGTAAAGGGCGCCAGAATGGTGAGGTAGACGAGCGCGAGCCCGAAGACCGAATTGAGCAGCCCGAAATAGGCAAGGCCCATATAGAGCGGCACGGCAAGTGCTACCGGCGGCAGCATATAGGTGGCGATCACGGCATAGAGCGACCAAGAGACGGCGGGCGTCCGCGACACCGCCCAGGCAGCCGGGACGGCGACGACGATCGCGGCAAGCGTTGCCATGCCGGCGACCTGCAGGCTGTTGACGAGCGAGGCGACGAAGGCGGCACCGGCGCTGTTTTCGACGGCAGAGAGCAGAGTGCGGTAGCGGGAGAGGTCGATGTTGCTCGGCCACCAGGCGAGCGGCTTGGCAGAGAGGTCGGCGGCCGGCGAAATGCTCATGACGAAAAGCCACACGACCGGGGTAAGGATGACCGCGGCAAGGAGTAGCGCGCTCGCATAGACGAAGGCGTTGAAGAGCGGGTTCCGGCGTTCCATCACGAGGCTCCTGCGGCCCGGCGGAGCAGCGCCGCATAGCCAGCGGCGAGAATGGTGACGAGCAGGGTGACGATCAGCGCCAGCGACGCCCCGGAACCGGCCCGTTGGAAGGAGAAGGCCTCCTGATAGACGAGGATCGACAGGGTGCGCGTGCTGTTCGCCGGTCCGCCGCGCGTCATCACCCAGATGATGTCGAACACCTTGAAGGCCTCGATGGTGCGGAGCACCAGCGCCACCAGAAGCGGGCCGGCGAGATAGGGCATGATGACGAAGCGAAACCGGTTGAACGGGCCGGCACCGTCGACGTGAGCGGCGGCAGTGATGTCGCGCGGAACGGCCTGCAGTGCAGCCAGTGCGATGAGGGCGACCAACGGAAAGTTCTTCCAGCAATCGGCGATGATCAGCGCGGTCAGCGCCGACCCCGGCTCGCCGAGCCAGGAGCGGTAGTTGTCGATCAGGCCGAGTTGGGTGAGTGCGGCGTTGAGCGCGCCATACTCCGGGTTGTAGATCAGCCGCCACAGCGTCGCATTGACCACCGTCGGCAGCGCCCAGGGCAGTATCATCAAGGCTCTAAGCGCTGTTCGGCCGCGGAACTGCTGGTTCAACAGAAGGGCGGCAAGAACGCCGAGTACCATCTCGGCGGCGACCGAGACGACTGCAAACCATGTCGTCGTGACAAGTGCCTTTTGGAAGTTCGATCCCGCCAGCATCTTCTCGTAGTTGGCGATGCCGACAAAGCTTCCCTCGGTGCCGACGAGCTCGGCATCGGTGAAGGAGAGCCGCACCGTGTCGACAAGCGGCCAGCCGATCACCGAGACCATCACCACGAGCAGCGGCAGCATCAGCAGCCATGCGCGTGTCGAAATCCAGGTGCCGGACATGAATGAAACCCTTGCCGATCGTTCGATATTGGGGCTGTTGCGCTGACAAAATGGGTCCCGGGCGGCAAGCCCGGGACCCCATTGTCGTATTGCCATTAGAGCCCGCTGTTTTCAGCGGCGGTCTTCAGCGCATCCTCCGGCGAGGCCTGGCCGAGCAGCGCCTCCTGGATCGCCTGCTGCAATGCGGTCGAGAGCTCCTGGTATTTCGGCGTGGTCGGCCGCGGATACATGGCGGCAAGCCCGCGTTTCGCCGCGGCGATCAGCTCTTCCTGGCCCTTCGTCACATTCGGGTCTTCATAGGACGACGCCCAGATTGGCAGGCTGAGCTTCGCATAGGCGTTCTGCGTTTCCTGCGAGGTCATGTGGACGATATATTTCCACGCCTCTTCCGGATGCTTGCTGGTTGCGGTGATGCCGAGCCCCATGGAGCCGTTGACGGCGGAAACCTCGCTCTTGCCGGCAACGCCTGGAGCCGGCACGACGCCGACCTTGCCGGCCACCTTGCTCTCCTTGGGATCGTTGGCGAGATTGTACATGTAGGTCCAGTTGAGCGCGAAAGCGGCCTCGCCGTTCTGGAACACCTTGCGCACATCCTCCTCGAGGAATTCCTTGGAGTTAGGATTTGTGAGGCCGGAGGTATAGCTCGTCACCATGTAGTTCAGCGCCTCGAGGCCGCCGCCCGTCGTGAAGGCGGGCTTGCCGCTGTCGAGGAACTTGCCGCCATAGGCGCTGACCAGCGTCGTGTAGTCGCAGATCGCGGCTTCCGCCTGCGACCAGCTCCAGGCGATCGGCGTCTGGAGGAGCCCCTTTTCCTTGATCGTCTTTGCCTGCTCGGCAAGCTCGTCCCAGGTCTTCGGCGGCTCCTTGATGCCCGCCTTTTCGAGGATTTCCTTGTTGTAGAACAGGTACTTGGTGTCGAGGATCCACGGCATGCCGTAGCGCTTGCCGTCATATTCTACCGTCGTCCAGGCGCCCGGCAGGATGCCCTTGTTCATCTCGTCGGTGATGCGGTCGGTGACATCGACGAGCACCTTGTTGCTGGCATATTCGGCCGGCCAGATCACGTCGAAGAGGACGACGTCATAGCCGCCGCCGGAGCCCTGAGCCAATACCGTCTTGTCGTGCAGTCCCTCATAGGGGACGAATTCGAGATTGACCTTCACCTCCGGGTTGGCCTTGGTGAAGGCCTCGGTCATGGCGCGCACATCGGCCTCGCTATAGGCGGCCTGCGCCATGAATAGGGCATTCAGCGTCGTTTCCGCATAGGCCTGGCTTGCGAAGGCGGTTCCAATGAGTGTCGCTCCCAGTAAGGCATTGCGTATGGATTTCAACATTGCTGCCTCCAATAGCTGATCGTTCCAGTCTACATGCGAGAATCCGTCGCTCGCCGCGACGGCCGTCGACAAATCGATCGAAGCGTTCGCGGCCCTGTCTCGCCGCTGTCGTCATTCCCCGAGGTTCTTGTGCCCTCTATTAAGTCAATTGGCTTGACTTATTTCTTGTTCAATATTCTAGATGAGTCAAGCGGGATTTATGGATGAACGAGATGCGCCCGATCCGGGCCAAGAGCGGCACCAATCAGGAGGGCGCGAGTGCCCATAATCGCCGTGTGATGATCGACGCGCTGCGCCTCAACGGACAATTGTCGCGCGCCGATCTGGCGCGGGCGACGGCGCTCACCAAGCAGGCCGTGTCGAACATCATCGAGGAACTAGAGCGCGACGGGCTGGTCGCCTCGCTTGCCGCAGTGCGCAGAGGCCGCGGGCAGCCTTCGACCCCCTATCGGCTGGTGCCGGAGGGTGCTTTCGCCATCGGCCTGCAAATCGACCGGCATGTGACGCGCACCATTGCGGTCGACCTCGTCGGCACGGTGCTTGCCCGGGGCGAGGCGAACTTGCCCGCTGGCGGGCCGGAGCGGGGGACGGAGACCATCCTCTCGCTTATCGACAGCACACAACGGGAACTGGCCAGGGTGGCGCCGCAGTCGCGGGATCGCCTTGTCGGGCTCGGCGTCGCCATGCCGGGTCCTTTCGGCATCGATGCCGATCCGGACGATCCCTGGATGATGGCCCGCTGGCAACGCTTTCCACTTTCTGAAACCCTGGCGAACGGGACCGGACTCGACGTCCGGCTGCAGAACGATGCGGCCGCGGCGGCGACGGCGGAGAAGATGGTCGGCGCCGCCCATGGCTTCGAACAGGCGATCTGCATCTATCTCGGCTACGGTCTCGGCGCCGGCCTGATTCTGGACGGAGAGCTTTATCGCGGCGCCAATGGCAATGCCGGCGAGATCGGCATGATCCTCAGCCGACCGCGGGGAGGGACGGAAGATCAGCGGGCGCCGCTTGAGCACCGCGCGTCGATCGCCTCGCTCTGCAAGATCCTCGCTCTCGACCCGGCCGACCCCGCCCTTTACCGGCATCTCGACGATATGGCCGCTGTCTCGGACGGCAGAGTTGCCGATTGGATCGCCGACGCGGCTTATGAGTTGAGAGGCGCCGTCCAGATCCTCGAGACGACATTCGATCCCCAGACGATCGTGCTCTGCGGCGGCATGCCGCCCGGCCTCGCGCGCCGGCTCATCGATTCCATCCACCCTCTGCTGCCGTCGATCGCCGAGCGGCGTGCGCGCAGCGCGCCGCGCCTGCAGCTTGGGCTTACCGACCCCTGGGCGGTCGCAATCGGCGCAGCGGCCGAGCCGATCAGCCGGACCTTCGACCCGAGTTTCTCCGCCATCTTGAAGACTCGCGCGCCCCGGTCTCCGTGACCATTTGCGTGCATCTCCACGCAAAGTAACCTTTGTTACTTGAAATATTAGCAATATGGCGGTTAAATGCCGCCTTTCGGTGCAGCGATTTCTGCCGCCATACGATTGCCGATAAACACCCGAATGTTTTCTGGGTGACGCATTCGATAAATGCTTAGAGAAAAGTCTCTTTTTCAAAAGTCAGAGGGGTTGCGGCATGTCTCTTGCCAACCTTCGGAGACTTGAAGCCGAAGCCATTCATGTCCTTCGAGAAGTGGTCGCGACGTTTTCGAACCCCGTCGTCCTTTACTCGATCGGTAAGGACTCGTCCGTTCTCCTGCATCTGGCGATGAAGGCGTTCTTTCCGGCAAAGCCGCCCTTTCCCTTCCTGCATGTGGACACGACGTGGAAGTTCCGGGAGATGATCGAGTTTCGCGACCGGATGGCGCAGGAACGCGGCTTCAAGCTTCTCGTCCATGTTAACCAGGACGGCGTCGAGCAGGGTATCAATCCGTTTACGCATGGGTCCAACCTGCACACCCACGTCATGAAGACGATGGCGCTCCGGCAGGCCCTCGAGAAATACGGCTTCGACGTGGCTTTGGCGGGAGCGCGGCGGGACGAGGAGAAGTCGCGGGCCAAGGAGCGCATGTTCTCGATCCGCAACGCCCAGCACGGCTGGGACCCGAAGCGCCAGCGGCCCGAGATGTGGAAGACCTACAACACCCGCGTCGGCGCCGGCGAGACGATGCGTGTGTTTCCGCTCTCCAACTGGACCGAGTTCGATATCTGGCAATACATCCTTCAGGAAACTATCCCGATCGTGCCGCTCTATTTCGCGGCGCGCCGGCCGGTGGTGAGCCGCGGCGGCACGCTGATCATGGTCGACGACGGCCGCATGCCGCTCGAACCTGGCGAAGAGGTCGTGGATCGGATGGTCCGCTTCCGTACGCTTGGCTGTTATCCACTGACCGGGGCGATCGACTCCGAGGCTGCCACGGTTCCCGACATATTGCGCGAAATGCTGACGGTGCGCACCTCCGAACGGCTGAGTCGGCTGATCGACACAGACGAGGCCGGCGCCATGGAAAAGAAGAAGCGCGAGGGGTATTTCTGATGTCGTATCTTCAATCCGTGCCGCCGCACGACCTGGCGGTGCATCTCGCCGACCACGACGGCAAGGCGGTGCTGCGCTTCATCACCTGCGGCTCTGTCGACGACGGCAAGTCGACGCTGATCGGCCGGCTGCTCGTCGACGCGAAGCTGGTCTTCGAGGACCAATTGGCGAATCTCGGCCGGGTCGGTTCTTCGGGCGGAGCCAATGGCCAAGAAGTCGATCTGGCTTTGCTGCTCGACGGGCTCGAGGCGGAGCGCGAACAGGGCATTACCATCGACGTCGCCTACCGCTATTTCGCCACGGCGAAGCGCAAATTCATCGTCGCCGACACGCCCGGCCACGAGGAATACACGCGCAACATGGTAACCGGTGCTTCGACGGCGGACCTCGCCGTCATCCTCATCGACAGCCGACAGGGTATTCTCCAGCAGACTCGCCGCCATTCCTATATCGCCTCGCTGCTCGGCATCCGCCATGTCGTGCTGGCGGTCAACAAGATCGATCTCGTCGAATTCCGCCAGTCGGTGTTCGACGAAATCGCCCGCGACTACGAAGCTTTCGCGAAGACGCTCGGCTTTGTCGGCATCCAGCCGATCCCGATCTCGGCGCGGTTCGGCGACAACGTTATCTCGCCATCGCAGAACATGCCGTGGTACGAGGGGCCGCCGCTTCTCGACTATCTGGAGACAGTGCCGCTCGATCCGCCCGAGGCGGAGCGGCCCTTCCGTCTCCCGGTGCAGCTGGTCACGCGTCCCAACGCCGATTTCCGCGGCTATGCCGGGCAGATCGCTTCCGGCCGGATCTCGGCCGGCGATCCGCTGGTCGTCGCAAAATCCGGACAGCGCTCCACGGTCAAGGCGATCGTCACCTTCGACGGCAATCTGGCGACCGCGGTTGAGGGCGAGCCGGTGACGCTCGTCCTTGCCGACGACGTCGACGCCTCGCGCGGCGACATGCTGGTCGCCCCCGCCTCGAGGCCCTTCGTCGCCGACCAGTTCCAGGCGCATGTGATCTGGTTCGACGCCAATCCCTTGCTTCCCGGGCGCAGCTATATCCTGAGAACGGAGACGGACAGCGTCGGCGCCACGGTCACGGCGCTGAAGCACCAGGTCAATATCAACAGCTTTGGCCGCGAGGCTGCGAAATCCCTGCAGATGAACGAGGTGGGGGTCTGCAACATCTCGACGCAGGCGCCGATTGCCTTCGACGCCTACAAGGATAACAGGGCGACCGGCAATTTCATCTTCGTCGACCGGGCCAGCAATGCAACGGTCGGCGCCGGCATGATCGATTTCCCGCTCCGGCGCGCCGACAACGTGCATTGGCAGGCGACCGACGTCAACAAAGGGGCGCGTGCGGCCATGAAGAGCCAGCGCCCCGCCGTCCTGTGGTTCACAGGACTTTCCGGCTCCGGCAAGTCGACGATCGCTAATGCGCTCGACCGGCTGCTGCATGCCCGCGGCAAGCACACCTACATGCTCGACGGCGACAACGTGCGCCACGGCCTCAATCGCGACCTCGGCTTCACCGAAGCCGACCGCGTCGAGAACATCCGCCGCGTCGCCGAGGTCGCCAAGCTGATGGCCGATGCCGGGCTGATCGTGCTCGTGTCCTTCATCTCGCCGTTTCGCGGCGAGCGCCGGATGGCCCGCGAACTGATGGAGGAGGGCGAGTTCATCGAAATCTTCGTCGACACGCCGCTCGAGGAATGCGCGCGGCGCGACCCGAAGGGGCTTTATCAGAAGGCGCTCGCCGGCAAGATAGCCAATTTCACCGGCGTCTCCTCGCCCTACGAGGCGCCGGAGAACCCGGAACTGCATCTGAAGACAGTCGAAGAGGACCCGGTCGCCCTTGCGCTGAAGATCGAGGCATTCCTCGACAGACATAGGGAGGACCAATGACGCTCCTTTGCGAACTCCTCGAGCGGATCGCGCTCGAGGCCGGCGCGTCGATCCTCCCCATCTACGAAGCGGGACCGACGGTCTGCTACAAGGATGATCGCTCGCCGGTGACCGAGGCGGACGAGCGGGCCGAAGCGATCATTCTCGCCCGGCTGGCGGCCGCCTTCCCGCATATCCCGATCGTCGCCGAGGAGGCCGTCGCTTCGGGCTGCGTCCCCGACATCAGTTGCGGCACGTTCTTCCTGGTCGACCCGCTCGACGGGACGAAGGAATTCATCAACCGGCGCGACGATTTCACCGTCAATATCGCCCTGATCGAAGGCTGCGTCCCGGTTGCCGGCATCGTCTATGCGCCAGCGCTGCGTTGCGCCTATGTCGCCGACGAGGGGCGGGCGGAGAAGCTCGTCTTCGGCTCCGGCCGGGTGGGAGAACGGCAGGCGATACGGGTGCGGGCGAGAGGTCCGGCCCTGACCGCCGTTGCCAGCCGTTCGCACTACAGTTCGGAGACCGAGGCCTTTCTCGCCGGCCACGGCGTCACGGATCTGACCTCGGTCGGCTCGTCGCTGAAATTCTGCCTGCTCGCCGAAGGCAGGGCGGATGTCTATCCGCGTTTCGGCCGGACGATGGAATGGGACACGGCGGCAGGCAACGCGGTGCTCAACGCCGCCGGCGGATCGGTGGTCCGGCTCGACGGCTCGCGCCTCTCTTACGGCAAGATGAAGCAGACGGACGACAGCGACTTCGCAAATCCGCATTTCGTCGCCTGGGCGGATACGTCTTCGGTGTTGACGGCTCCTTAGTACCGCCAGCTGAACGCAGGCACGGGCAGGAGGAATTTCTCATGTGTGGAATTGCCGGCCTGATAGACTATGCGCAGCACAGTCGGGAGGAAGCGGCGCAGATATTGACGCGCATGACGAACGCCCTCGCCCACCGCGGGCCGGATGCTTCGGGTACATGGCTCGATCGCGAGGGCCGTGTAGGGCTCGGACACCGCCGCTTGTCCATCATTGACCTCTCCCCGACGGGTGCCCAGCCGATGCATTCGAGCAGCGGCCGCTACTCGATCGTCTTCAACGGCGAGATATACGGCTTCCTTGACCTGAGAGCCGCATTGGAGGAGCAGGGCGCTCGCTTCCGCGGCCACTCCGATACCGAGGTGCTCCTGGAGGCGATCGAGACCTACGGCCTGGAAGGTGCATTGCAGCGCTGCAATGGCATGTTCGCCTTTGCACTTTACGACAGCGCCACGCGACAGATCATCTTCGCTCGCGACCGGATAGGAAAGAAGCCTCTCTATATCGGCATATCCAAGGGTGGCCTTGCCTTCGGCTCCGAGCTGAAAAGCATCAGGGCGCATCCGGCCTTCCGCGCCGCCGATCTAGATCCGCAGGCGGCCACGCTGTTCTTGCGATACGGCTATGTGCCAACGCCCTATTCGATCTACCGCGGCATCGTCAAGCTTCCGCATGGCTCCTGGCTGAGCCTCTCGGTCGACACGCCGCCGGCGTCGGCGGCCGCCGCCCTTAGCGGAGCCAGGAGCTATTGGGATGCTTTCGAGGCGGCGGAACGGGGCCATGCGCAGCGGATCGAATGCCCGGACGAAGCCTTGGACGCGCTCGACGCGGAGCTGAAACGGGCGGTGAGTGAGCGGCTGGTCTCCGACGTGCCGGTGGGGGCTCTCCTTTCCAGCGGGGTCGATTCTTCCTTGGTGTCGGCCGTCATGCAGGAAGTTTCGACCTCGCGTGTAAAAACCTACACCGTGCGCTTTCTGGAGGAGCAGTATAACGAGGCGGACCTGGCGTCAGGCATCGCCAGACAGCTCGGCACCGATCATACGGAGATCACGGCAGAACCCGACACGGCATTGGGCGTCGTCACCGAGTTGCCGGAGGTGTATGACGAGCCCTTCGCCGATCCTTCACAGATTCCGACGCTGCTTGTATCGAAACTGGCGCGAAGAACCGTAACGGTGGCACTTTCGGGCGACGGCGGCGACGAGTTCTTCGGTGGCTACAAACGCTATCGGCAAATGCTCGCCTTCGACCGGCTGGCGAGGAAAACGCCTGCCGTTGCCCTGCAGGCGGCAAGGCATGCACCCCATTGGGCGCTGGAGGTTGCCGCCGCGGCCGCTCGCCATGCGCACCCGTCCTCGCTTCAGGACGAAGTGACCGGCAATCGGCTGAGAAGACTTGCCGAGCTCCTGGAGATCGAGGACCCGGACGCCCGCTACCTGGACTTTCGCTCGATCTGGTCACATCCGGACGAGGTCGTATTCGGCGGAGCGGAGCCTCCGACCACGATGACCTCGAAGCGGATACCGGCCTGCCTCGGCGCCGTCGACAGAATGATGTACAGCGACATGGTCGACTATCTGCCCGACGACATCCTCGTGAAGATGGACCGGGCTTCGATGGCGGTGGGCCTGGAGATGCGGGCCCCGTTGCTCGATTACCGCTTCGTCGAACTGGCCTGGCGTGCACCAAGAACGTTGTGCTTCGCCGAAGCGCCGGGCAAGCCCGCGCTGCGCAAGCTCCTGTCCCGGAGGCTGCCGGAACAGTTCATAAGTCTTCCAAAACGCGGATTCGGCGTCCCCATCAATGCTTGGTTGCGCGGACCGCTGCGCGCCTGGGCGGAAGAGATGCTGTCGCCGTCTCGCCTGCAGCGCGATGGAATCTTCCGGGCCGAGCCGATCGTCAGTCGCTGGAAGGAACATCTCGCCGGCCGCCGCGACTGGGGGCCGCAATTGTGGGCGGTGCTGATGTTCAACCTGTGGCACGACCGTTGGGTCCGTTCCGATTGACCGAGACAGAAGGCAGAGCAAGGGCGTAACGCAAACATGGAACCGCAACGAATGACGGATAGCGGCAAGCCTGTGTTCTCCCGTTTTCGGGATCTTGGTCGCGCGCAATTGAATGTGGAGTTCCAGGTCCATACCAATTGGACAGACGGGCAGGCGACGGTGCTTGAGGTGCTGCAAACGGCCAAGGAACGCGGCCTCGCCGAACTCGCTTTCACGGAACATGTCCGGGAAGACACGTCCTGGTTTCCCGACTTCAGGGCCGAGATTCTTTCCGCTGCGGACGGCTTCGGCGATTTGCGCGTCTATGTCGGCTGCGAGACGAAAGCCATCGACGACGATGGACGGCTGGATGTGTCGCGATCCGTGCTAGACGCCTGCGATATTGTTCTTGGCGTCGTCCACCGCTTGCCGGACGGGCAGGGCGGCTACCTCGATTTCAAGCAAATGTCGTTCGAGGAGACGGCCGAAATCGAATTCCGTCTGTCGATGGGCATGATTGCGAGCGCGCCGATCGACGTGCTCGGACACCCGGGTGGGATGAGCCTGAGGCGCTACGGCCGGTTTCCGGAGAATTACTTTCGCATGCTGATGACAGCGACGCTCGAGCGGGGGATCGCCATCGAGATCAACTCCTCGTACCTGGTCGATATCCCCGCGTTCTTGGCGCTGTGCGACGAGATCAATCCGTTTGTTTCAATCGGTTCCGATGCGCACAAGCTGAGCGAGCTGGGCCGTTGCCGGGACAGGCTTCGTGAACTGGGGGTAGGGCTGGCATGAAGGTCTTCATCACGGGGGCGGGCGCCCTCCTCGGGCAGGGGATCATTCGCGCTTTGCGGCGCTCCACGCTTCGAGCGACCGTAATCGTCGGGGATCCGAGCCCGCTCTCGGCCGGCCTCTACTGGGGCGATGCCGCCTATCTCGTTCCGATGGCGAAGGACCCGGAATATCTGGACAAGCTGGGCGACCTGCTGCGAGCGGAGCGGCCCGACATCCTTATTCCCGGAACTGATGTGGAATTGCCGATCCTTGCAGCGAACCGGGAAGCTATCGAGAGCACCTACGCAACCCAGGTGATCATCAGTTCGCCAAATGTCGTCTCCATCGCCAATGACAAGTGGCTTACCTCCGAGTTCCTCCGGCAACGCGGACTGGGCTTCGTTCCCTCCTGCCTGCCAGGCGACGAGGAGACGTTGATCGAAGAGTGCGGCTTTCCGCTTGTCGTCAAACCGAGGATCGGCGCCAGGTCGATCGGCTTCGGCATCGTCCGCGATCGGGACCAGCTAACGCGCGCAATCGCCGAGCAGCCCGACATCGTGATACAGAAATATGTCGGCTCTGATGCGACCGAATACACCTCCGGCACACTCACCTTCGACGGCAAATGCCGCGCGACGATCGTCATGCGCCGGGATCTGCGCGACGGCAATACCTACCGCGCCTTCGCGGAGCCGTTTCCGGCCCTCAACGCGGCAATGGCCCAGGCGGCAGACGCCCTCGGCGCCGACGGGCCTGCAAATTTCCAGTTCCGCCTCGACGACGGCGTTCCCAGGATTTTCGAGATCAATGCGCGGTTTTCGGGCACCACCGCGGTGAGGATCCATGCGGGCTTCAATGAAGTCGAGCTGTGCATCCGGCATCTGCTCTTTGGAGAGCCGATCGTTCAGCCGGAGATCACGCCGGTAACCATACTGCGCCACTGGTCGGAGACTGTGGTCAGACCCAGCGACCTGGTCACGGCTTCCACTCGTCTGGAAGAACAAGTCTGAGGAAAGAGATCGGCCGTGAGCACAAAGCACCTGGCGGTAACTGGCGCTACCGGGTTCATCGGGGCAAGAGTCATTGAGCGTGCACTTGCACAAGGCTACGCCGTGACGGCGCTTGTGCGCGATCCCGAGCGGGTCGCCGCGCGCAGTGGTTTTCGCTTGCGGCTCGAGAAATGGTCGATCGGCAACCCCCTGCCTTCGATAGGGCAAGCCGATGCCCTGCTTCATCTTGCCGCCTACATTCCAGCCGATCTCAGCGACGCCGGCCAGGCCGCGAGCTGTTTCAAGATCAATACCATCGGCGCCCTGCAGGTCGCGATGGAAGCCGCTTCCCAGGGTTTGAGGCGGCTGGTTTTCTTCGGATCCGCGCAGGTCTATGCGCCGGATCCCGGTCCCGCATCGGAAACGAGCGCCACATTTCCCGTCCATCGGGCCAGCTATTATCTGGCGAGCAAGCTCTCTGCCGAGATTTGCCTGATGGCTTTCGGCAAGGCAAATGCGATGCCGGTGACGGTCCTCCGTCTCGCGTCGGTCTATGGCCCGGGCATGCACGCCACGGGGATGGTGCCTGCCTTTCTGCGGACGCTCGCGCGCGGGCGTCCCATGATCATAGCGGACGGCGGGCAATACAGCGTCGACCTCGTCTATGTCGACGACGTCGTGACGCTGGCGCTGCGGGCGGTGGAGAAGAGCGCGGACGGGGTTTTCAATGCCGGCAGCGGTTGCTCCTGCGCGTCTCTGGAAGCCGCGCAGGCGGTTGCCGACGTCGTCGGGGCAGACCGGATTCTCATTGGGGTCGAGGCCGCGGGCACCAATACAGCCGCTCGCGGGTTCAGGGCGCTCGAAGTCGCCAAGGCTGCGAAGCATCTCGACTACCAGCCTCGTTCCTTTCGCGAGGGCATTGAAGCCTGGAAGGCGGAGACCGGATTTGCGGAGTTCGACGACGCCCAAGGCCAGCGCTGACAATGTGACGGCCGCCAATGCTTTGCAGGGGAAGGCGCCGATGTCCGGCCCCTTCCCAACCCACGCTGCTACGCGTGCGCGGGGTCAGGCAAAGATGAAGTCGCTCCTCGAAAAGTTGGAGGCGGAGAGACTGCTGGTTGGATCGTCCACGAGGATCGAGAAGGCGTGGCCCGCGGAGTTGAGACCCTTGAGCAACACGTCGCCATCCGTGGTGTTGTAGGCATAGACGGTGCCGTTGGCGCCGGAGCTCGAATACTGCGTGACCCCGAGCTTCTCAATGACCAGGAAGTCCACGCCATCCTGGAAATCCATGATCGTGTCCTGAGCGCTGAGGGCAGCGGTCGCCTTGAAGACGAAACGGTCGGAGTCGGCACCGCCCCAGAGGATATCGCTGCCCGCTTCCCCAATGAGGGTGTCCTTCCCGGCATCACCGCGCAGGGTATCATTGCCGTCACCGGCATAGATGAGGTCGATGCCGTTGCCGCCCCTGAGCGAGTCCGCGCCTCCTTCGCCGGTCAGGATGTCGTCGCCGTCATCCCCGAAGGCGATGTCGTTGCCGTCGCCGACCGAGATCCTGTCGTTGCCGATGCCGCCGTGGGCTTCATCGATGCCGGTTTCGGAGTCGAGCACGTCATTGCCGTCGCCGCCGTCGAGATAATTGTTGCCGTCGCCGCCGTCGACGATGTCGTCGCCGATCCCGCCATAGACACGGTCGTGCCCCGACTGCCCCTTCAGGGCGTCGTTGCCCTCTTCGCCATAGATCGTATCGTTGCCCGCGCCACCCGACACGGCCTGTTGCGTCAGCTTGCCGGTTGCCGGGTCTATGCGATTGTTGAAGCCGTCATTTCCCGATCCGGCATAGATGATGTCATCGCCGGAGCCTGCGTCGATATATTCTTCGCCTGCTCCACCGTAGATTTTGTCGTTTCCGCTGTCGCCCAGGATGTGATCATGGCCGTCGCCACCGTCGATGATGTCGTTGCCGTCACCGCCTTCGAAGATATCGTTTCCCAAACCACCGATCAGCGTATCGGCCCCAAGCCCACCCTCGATGCTGTCGTTGCCGTCGCCGCCTTCGGCATAGTCGTCACCGACGCCCGCCTTGATGTGGTCGTTACCGACTCCACCGAAAAACCTGTCATTGCCTTCGCGGCCATCGAGGTAATCGTCGCCGGCATAGCCCCAAAGCTCGTCGCCATTGAGGGTGCCGAGAATCGTGTCGGTAAGGTTGGTTCCCTTAAAAATCATCATGATCTCCTAGCAGTTGCAGGAGGGCGGATAATTTCAGAATAGGGCGCAAAAGTGGATTTGGGCCTAATTCAATATGTACAATTGAATGGAGACGAAGGCTTATACTACCTATTCTAGAAATATTCAATGGCCTTCACAACTGAATCTGAAAGCGCTGGCCTTGAAAATGCTCACTTCTTCTGACGGAATGAAACGGATATCAGGAATAACTTCATAGATGCGGAATGTAAGGCGTTAGAAAACTTGCGTATTTTGTCCTGATCGCGGCGATTGCATACGCTTTTTCCACACGCTCTCGGGCGTTGTAGGCATAGCGGGCATATTCGGTGGGGGAAAAATCGAGGATTTCGCGGATCGCCTCGGCAAGAGCCTCCGGGTCGCGCGCCGGTACGGCGATGCCCGCATTTCCGGCAACTGTGGCGGCATCGCCGACGTCCGTCGTGACGATCGGCTTCGCGTAGCTCATCGCCTCTGCAATCACGTTCGGGAAACCCTCGGTCCTCGACGACAGCACCAAGGCGTCGATGCTGCGGTAGTAGGAAGGCATGTCGGAGATCTCGCCCATGAGGTCGACCGCGTGCTCGGGCAGACCCGCCTCCGCCATCAAGTCGACCACAGCGCGGTTGTCGCGGGAAAGCCCGTTGCCGGCGGCGGAAAAGAGCGCCTGTGGGTGCGTCTTGCGGACGGCAGCCACGGCTTTGAAGAAGGTGCCGTGATCCTTCTGCGGGTGGAACCGACCGACGATGCCGATCCGGCGTGCGGTCTTCGCCTCGGGGGAATCGATGCGCGGCAAGTCGAAGCCGTTCGGAATGACGACGGCGTTCCGGTTTGCGTAGCCGTAGGCCCGATGCAACTGGAGGGCGCGCGCGCTGTTGTAGATGATGCCGGCCGGCCGGCTCGACAGAAGCTTCGCACCGGCAATTGCCAGGCGCGAGCTGCGCGTAAGGGAGGCGGGGTCGTCCAAGGACTGGCGAATGTTCCAGTAAACCGCCGCTCCGGACCGACACATCTGGGCAGCGATCGTGCCGACGACCATCGCATGGTACATCCAGCACAGGATTACATCGGGACGCTCCTTGCGAATAAGCCGGGCGAGCCGGACGATCGCACCTGGAAGCGCGGTGAGGGAGGAGGCGGCCAGCGATACGTAGGCAACTCTCGGATTGTCGGCGAGATTGCGGTTCCGATCCGAGACACCGATCAGCGAAACGACGACGATGCGCTCATCGGCGGAACCCTGAAGCAGGCGTGCGAGCATGGTCTCGGCACCTGCGCTGGCGGTGAAGTTGGTGATGACATGCATTATCATCGAGGCCGCCCTACTGCATGTCTTTGTCCTTAAATCGAGGTCGATTTAAGGACAAAGACATGCAGTAATTCAAGGTGCTACAGCGACCTTTGCGCGTCTGAAGACGCGGAGCTGCAAGTTCGGCACTGCCCATGCATCGATAGGAGGAACGAACCGCTCTGCCATGAACGTCCGTCAATCGGTCAGACCCATGCCGGCAAAGAGAATTCGGTTGACCATGTGCACGTCAAATCTGCTTTCCGCGAGTTCCCGCGAGCGCCTGCCCATTCTTTCGGCGAGATCTGGATCGCGCGCAAACGCCGCCATCGCATCTGCAAGCGCGGCGACGTCGAGCGGTTTCACCGTCATGCCGTTCACGCCCGGCTGCACCGTATCGCGGCAGCCCGGCAGATCCGTCGTGATCACCGGCCTGCCGACCGCCAGCGCCTCGAGGATGCTCCGCGGAATGCCTTCGCGATAGTAGGAGGGAAGGACGAAGACATTGCATGCCGCCAAGTAGGGGCGCACGTCGTCGGTCGTGCCAAGATACTCCAATATTCCTTCACCGACCCAAGCCTTGATCTCCTGGCGCGAGATTGCCGTCGGGTTGCTGTCGAAGTGACCGAGCAGTTGAAACCGGGCATCGGGGAAAGTGCGTCGCACGATCCTCGCGGCCTCGACATATTCCACCACTCCCTTGTCGCGCAGGAGCCGTGCGATCATCAGGAAGACAGGCCCGCCGCGAGCCCTTCGCGCAAAGGCAAAATGCTCCAGGTCCACCCCGGATCCGGGAACCATCGTGGGGGTCAAGGCATCCGGCAGCATATGGTAGCGGCGAATGTCCTCTGCATCCGCGTCGTTATAGACGAAAACCACCCTCGCGCCCCTGAACGCCAGGCGATACAGCCGGACGCACAGGTGGCGGATGGCGAGCGCCTTGAAGGGGCGACCGCCGGTTTCGGAAAAGATGTGGCCAAGGCCCGTGACGAGGAAGCACCGTTCCCTGATCCCGAGCGTCCGGGCGGCGATCCCGGCATAGATGATCGGCTTCATTGTATAGGGAAGGACCATGTCGGGCTTCAGCCGCTTGAAGTGTCGCCGCAGCGACCAAAAGGTGCGGATGTCCTGCAGCGGATTGAGACCGGTCCGCACCATCGGAATGCGGACGAAGCGAACGCCGATTTCAGCGAGCGCCTGCGCGATCCGCGGGTCCTGCTCGGGAGCGAAGGCTATGACTTCGTGGCCGGCGCCGACCAAGCGCTTCAGCAACTCCAGCCGAAAAATCGTGAGAGACGCCGTCAGGCTTGCGACGACGGCAATCACGCGTCTGCGCGTCGAAGGCTGTGCGACACCGGAGGGGCTCGCTGCGCGGGCGATCTCCTCGGTCTGCATGCGGGCAACATGTTCAGCGGAACTCAAGGCTGACCTCCCCGCGCGCTTTCACCTAATCCGGCAATCGCAGTCCCCCGCGGGCGCTCTTTTGATAGATCTGCCGGCGTGGACTCTCAGGCTTGCTGCGCCTTGTCGGCTGGAGCCGGCCGCGCTTCTTGTTCACGGCGGGGGGCTTCGTCATGGCGGCCTCATGCTCGTAGCGCGGAAGCAGTTCGCGCATGACTGCCACGACGGCCGGATCGTTGCCCCGCTCCGCATGTCGCTGCAGGCGAGCGAACGCGTCCCGCAGCGTCGGTAAGGGAATGGGCTCCGGAACCGCACCGAGAACGCCCGGCACCGGAGAGGTTATGCGCTTGTCGGTCTCGTCGAAAAGCTCCTCGTAGAGCTTTTCGCCTGGGCGGCAGCCGATGATCTTGATCTCGATATCCTGGTCTGGGCTGAAGCCGGCCAGCCGGATCATGCGGCGCGCGATGTCGATGACCTTCACCGGCTCGCCCATGTCGAGGACGAAAATCTCACCCTGTCCGAGCTGTTTCTCAAAGCCATAGGCCGATGCCTGCAAGGTCAGCTCCACGGCCTCGCGGATCGTCATGAAGAAGCGCGTCATGCATGGATCGGTCACGGTCAGCGGGCCGCCTCTAGCGAGCTGGCGCTTGAAGAGCGGGATTAGCGATCCGCTCGATCCCAGCACGTTGCCGAAGCGGACGGTCATGAACCGCGGGCCCTTGCCGGTTTCGAGCCCCTGCAGGTCGAGTGCTTGGCAATAAAGCTCCGCAAGCCGCTTCGTCGCACCCATCATGCTTGTAGAGTTCACAACCTTGTCGGTCGATACCTGGACCATGGCAAGCGTGCCGTATTTCTTTGCCGCATTGGCGACGTTCATCGTGCCGATGACGTTCGTGAGGATGCCCTCGCGCGGATTCATCTGCACCATGGGTACATGCTTGAGGGCCGCAGCATGGAAGACCAGCTCCGGGCGATGCCGCTCGAAAATTTCCTCGACACGCTGGCTGCGCCGGACGCTGCAAAGGTAACTCCACGAAGATACGTTCGGGAGGGTCTCGGCGAGCGTCATGTCGATCGAGTAGAGATTGTATTCCGAATTGTCGACCAGCACGATCTCCGCCGGCTCGCAGGCAGCGACCTGTGCGGTCAGCTCGCTGCCGATCGATCCGCCGGCCCCGGTGATCAGCACGCGCCGACCCCGGACAAGCCGGGCGATCGCCTCGCGGTCGAGTGCCGCTTGCGGGCGCTCCAGCAGATCGGTGAGTTCTACCGACCGCAGTTCATAAGGATTGTCTCCCTTGGCGTGCTTGAACTCGGTTGGCTGCGACAGGCGCGACACGGCAATGCCAAGCCTTTCGGCCGACCGCAGCAGCTCGTCCGACGCGGCTTCGCCGAAGTTTGCCGGCGCTTCCGTGAAGACGACATGGCGCGGCCGCCTGTTGGCTTGCTGCAGTTCCGCCACGACCTGCTCGAAATCCTCGATCCGCCCCGCAATCGGCACCCCGCGCAAGCTCATCCCCAGCTGGTCTGCGTTCTTGTCGAGGCAGGCCACCGGCACATGAGTGGCATTTGGATCGCGCGCGAGTGCCCGCAGGTAAAGCTCGGCGGCGTCGCCCGCTCCGACGAGCAGCAACGGCACCTGGTGATCGTGGCCCACTCCCTTGTGGCGCCCATTCTTGAAAACCGGCCGCGCCAGCGGGATTTCGTCGGCGCGAAAGCTCAGCCGCGCGGCGGCAAGGAAGGCGATCAGGAGCAGCGACTGCATAGGCACGACGGATCGCGGCATGTCGATCAGCCTTGTCGAAAAGAACAGGAGCGAAATCAGCAATAGCGACGTCGCGAGGACTGCGCGAAGAATGATCAGGAGATCGGAGATCGAGCCATATTTCCAGTTTCGGCTGTAAAGCCCGGACAACGGAAAAATGATCGCGCAAATCGCGAGATACTGGGCACCGGACCACAACAGGACGGAGGCGGTTTCGGGCCTCGTACTGAGCTCGACAAAGCCGTAACGCAGCAACAGCGCCACGGCCAGCGCCACGCCTGCGGAGCCAAGGTCTGCAAGATACAAGGCCGGATATTTCTGAATGCTGAAAACGGCCCCTCGCAGACGCCGGTAGCCGATATCGAGGGCCGCCCCGAACACCGGTAGCAACATTTTGGCCGATGCTCTTGCTGTTCCGCCTTTCGGCAACATTAGGAAACTATCGCGCACTGCCTTCGCGGCGTCGTAAAAACGCTGCATGACGGGCCCTTCCTAATTTCTGCAAGCCTGCCGTGCCGCCGAACGAGAACCGCACCTCCCTCAAGAAGGCTTAATGGTGGGGTAGAGAACGGTGCGTCTGTAAGTCTTGTTGTCGACCAGCTCGAAAGGCTTGATAAATCTACTTCGACAAAAGGTTACTCATCGCGGTGGGCTAGATCGCGATCAAATGGTCTATAATAAGAAACACGTAATTCAGTAGTTGTAAATGCTTATAAATCGCAGGCTTATAGTTTTTCACAAAAGTTTACTGGCTGCTGGGCGGTCAGGCGCCCTGGCATGCAAACGCCACCAGGGCGGGTCAGGAAATCGAGGTCCCGGGAGATGAATTCGCCACCTGCGGCGATCGGGTCGTGGCCGATCCGTATCTCACGAGAAAGGTGTGACGCTCGGCAAGAGTATATCTAAAGGCATATGGCGTAACCCGGATGAAGAAGTTAGTCTTCTACGCCGTACTTGAGGTTTAGACATAAGCTTTCGATGAAAGTGTAATCGATCAGGCGCCATCCGGCGCATTGCCATAATGGTCATGGCGTCAGCCCCTCTTTTTTCACCGAGGTGGGCGGAAACATGCAAGCACGAAGCGTTATCGAGATTGTGGAGTCTCGCGGGCGGCTGCCTGCTGAACTTATCGTGGCCGGTTACTGGGCAAGCCAGGCCGGTGTTGTGGTCTATGTTCTGAATGGCGTCACCCCCCAAGCGATCAATCTGGTTCTGGACCCGATCGTGACGACGCTGCCTTTGTCGATCCCTGGCGTGCTTTATGTCAGCCTCAACGACAAGGCACGCGTTTGCGAGGCTGTACGAGGCGCCGACGAGATTTATGCTGCGACCGGCATTTTCCGTCGTCTGACGGCGCATTACGGCATTGCACCGACCCTGATCCGGTCCGTCGCGACCGCCATTCCGAGACTGGAAAGTCGCACGCTCCAGTCCGAAAGAGACGTCCGCGCGCCAAAGATCGCCAGGCCCCATCTTCTCATGCCGATCCCGGCCATCCATTACATCCGCTGGGGTGCGTCGCACACGTCGAGCAGGCATCCGACCAAGATCGCCATCTGAACCGATTCTAGTCGAGTTCGAAATGCTCTTTGTAGTCCTGCCGCAGGTGCGACGGCTGATCCTCCTTTAGCAGAAAGCAGTTGCCGACGACGAGACATTCGATCTCGGTACCCATGAAGCAGTGGAATGCGTCCTCCGGGGTGCAGACGATCGGCTCGCCGCGGACATTGAAGCTGGTATTGACGAGGACAGGGCAGCCTGTCCGCTCCTTGAATGCGCTCAGCAGTTCCCAGTACCGTGGATTGGTATCCTGATGCACCGTCTGCACCCGGGCGGAATAATCGACATGCGTCACCGCCGGGATATTAGATCGTGGAACGTTGAGGCGGTCTATGCCGAACAATGCAGCCTCGTCGGGAGCGAGGGGCAATCGCCGCCCGCCGAGCACATCGGCGACGAGCAGCATGTAAGGACTGTCGGCATCGATGTCGAACCACTCCGCCACGTCCTCGCGGCGGACAGAAGGGGCAAAGGGACGGAAGCTTTCGCGGTATTTGACCTTGAGGTTGAGGGTCTTTTGCATCGTCGGCGAGCGCGGATCACCCAGGATCGACCTTGCACCGAGCGCCCGCGGTCCGAATTCCATCCGTCCCTGCATCCATCCCACCGCCTTCTCGTCGACCAAAGAGTCGACGGTGCGCGCGATCACCTGGTCGTCGTCGAGGACGGTATAGACGGCGCCCACGGCCGTCAGACGCTTCTCTATGTCGCGTTGGTCGAAGGCGGGACCGAGATAGGCGCCGGCCATGCGGTCCCGCCCGTCGGGAGTGCGGCCGTGTCCGAGATAGCCGTGCCATGCGGCCAGCGCCGCACCCACCGCGCCGCCCGCATCGCCGGCCGCCGGCTGGATCCAGATGTCGTCGAAGATCCGCTTTCGAAGAAGCTTGCCGTTTGCGACGCAATTCAAGGCAACCCCGCCGGCAAGACATAGGTGACGCTCGCCGGTTTCCCGCCGGGCATAACCCGCAAGTTTCAGAACGACTTCCTCGGTGACGGCCTGTATCGAAGCGGCGAGATCCATCTCGCGCTGGGTCAGCGGCGACTCCGGCTTTCGCGGCTCGGCGCCGAACAGACGATGAAAGGCGGAGGATGTCATGGTGAGACCGGTGCAGTAGTCGAAATAGCGCTGGTCGAGCCGAAACGAGCCGTCCTCCTTCAGGTCGATCAGGTTATCGAGTATTTTCTGCGCGAATAGCGGACGGCCATAGGGCGCCAAGCCCATCACCTTATATTCTCCGGAATTGACCTTGAATCCGGTGTAGTAGGTAAAGGCGGAATAGAGCAGCCCGAGGGAGTGCGGAAAGCGTATCTCCTTCAGTATCTCGAGATCCTTGTCCCGGCCATGGCCGAGCGACGTGGTGCACCACTCGCCAACTCCATCCATCGTCAGCACCGCGGCGCTCTTGAAGGGCGACGGAAAGAAGGCGCTTGCCGCATGCGCCAGATGATGCTCCGTGAACAGGAGCGAACCTGACCATTCCTTTGATCCGGAAAGCTTCCCCAATTGCCTGCGCAACAGGTTCTTCTGAAACAGCTTTTCCTTGATCCACAGCGGCATCGCCATCCTGAAGGAACGGAAACCGCGCGGACTAGTGGCAAGATAGGTTTCCAGCAACCGCTCGAATTTCAGGAATGGCTTGTCGTAGAAGACGACGTGATCGACGTCCGCCATGTCGCATTCGGCCGCAGCCAGGCAATAGGCCACCGCATTTGCCGGAAATCCGGCGTCGTGCTTCTTGCGCGTGAACCGCTCCTCCTGCGCGGCAGCGACGATCAGACCATCCTCGATCATCGCAGCCGCGCTGTCGTGGTAGAATGCCGAGATACCGAGAATGCGCATGGCGTCGGCTCAGAACAGGGTGTAGATGAACGGCGCCACCGCGGTACCCTGCGTCAGCACAACCAATCCGCCAAACACTCCGAGTATGATGAAGATAGGTAGGAGCCAGAACTTCTTGCGGACGCCCATATAGGCCCAGAGTTCACGGATCAGTTCCATATCCATTTCCTCCACTCATCAACCGACAACGCTCTTGTCGCTTTACAACCGCCTGCGTCAGAACTGATTGCGCATCGTCGTCGGGTCCGGTTCATGCGGTTGCCGCTCATTCCAGTACGTGTGCGCACCTTTGTCGAACGCGGCGACGAGCGGATCGTAGCCGCGCAGCCTCAAGAAGACCCCGATCGGAACGAAGGCTACCGCATAGATCAGAAGCATCACCACGGGATTGACGATTTTGAACAGCAACAGGCCGAGTTTCATCCACAGTCGGTTCGGCAAGGCGAGCCAGTCGGGAGAGGCAAACGCCAACAGGACGAGAACACAGCCGATGGCCGCAAGCCCCGTGGTGATCGGAGTGAGCCCGCCGCTGATAAACCACCGCGCGAGAACAAAAGCGAGGAGGATGCCACCGACCGTGTAGCCGAAGCTGCGGTTCGACGGCCCCTCCAAGGCATGCTCGGAAAAAGACTCGTGCGCCTGGTTCATCGGGAACGCCCTCAGCGGCCAGTGCTAATCTCTAAAATAGGATACTGCTCGAAATGCAATCGCCTGCATTGAGGAATAATATAGGACGCATCGTATAGAACAAGCGGCGACCGATCCGGTCAATATACCATTGGATATAGAGAGCAGGCGACGCCTGGTCGGGACCAAGCGGTACAGCGGCATTGATCAAACTTGCTGCGCCAGGCCACTTTTTGGGGGGAGACTCTATCGGCAAAACGCCGTATATTCCGCCGCACAAAAATGCTTTCGTATCAAATTCCTATTTTGAATTCATTTGTGTGAGTTCAAGTGCAAGAGATACGATTCTTATCTGCCAAAGCTGTCAGAACAGACAAGTCGGGATCGGCCGCCTGAACAAGGCGGTCTGCAAAGGCACGACTTGCTGGACGGCTCGTCAGAGAGGAAAAGATGTCATGACGAAGCGGCATCTCGGGCTTGTGGCATGCGCCGTTCCTGGCCTGTATCTGTTGTTAAGCCCAGTCTACGCTCTACTGCATTACCAGCTTTTCGCAGCTGAACCCCCGCATTTCATCCGCTACGTGCTGATCCCGGGCGTGCTGGGAGCCGCGGTGATCGCCATCGGCTTGCTTGCGAAGCCGCGCATTTCCGTACTTGTCGGCATCTGTGCCTCGAGCATGCTGCTCGGCCTCTTCCTCTTCGAGGCGATGCACACGGTCTCGGTGGTCTCAGTCCGGTTGGAAATGCTCGGCCAGCTCAGCGAGGCGCAGGCTGAAACGCTCAGGCGCAACAAGAACATCGTGCCCGGTTTCACGCTTCGGAGCCTGAACCGGCTTTCGGGTACCGACGAGCTACCCGAGGCGCTGCTGTCGGGTTTTCCGGCGACCCAGGTGGTGCTGTGCACGTCAAAGGACGGCATTGTCAGCTATACGGCGGACCGGTACGGCTTCAACAATCCCGACGATGTGTATAGTCGCCGGCTGGATTTGATGCTCCTCGGAGACTCGTTCGTCGAAGGCTTCTGCCTGCCTCCGGGCGAGGACCTCGCATCGAGCGTGCGCGCGGGCGGCGCTACCACAGCGAGCATAGGCATTCGCGGAAATGGTCCCCTGGTCGAACTCGCAATGCTCGGTCGTTTCGGTGAGCTTTTGCGTCCCCGCCACGTGATGATGGTTTTTGTTGAAGGCAACGACTGGGAGAATCTGGAGCGGGAACTCGCAGTGCCCTGGCTTCGACAAGCGCTTTCGCCGGATGCGAACTTCGGTTTGCAGTCGACGGCGCAAGCGACCATGCGCGAGGCTCGCAGCATTCTGGCGGAGCGAAAAAATGCCCCGGTGACGAGTGTCGACCTGCTCACGAGAACATCCTTGCTGCGCAATTTCGTCGCCCTGCAGCAAACTCTCGCACGGCTGGGGTTGGTTTATCCGAAGATTGCCGGCGACAGGCCGGAGTTCAGAAAGATATTGCACCGCGCGAAAGAACTGGCCAAGGGCTGGGGCGGCACTTTCACATTGGTCTACGTGCCGAGGATGGACAGGTTCATCGGGCCGTTCTCATCGGATCGCCCCTTCGATCCGCTGCGGAGGAGGGTACTCGATGCTGCCGCGGCAGAGGGGATTCCCGTGCTTGATCTTCACGAGGCCATACGCGCCCAGCCCGACCCTATTCTTCTGTATGCGCCCGATGCTCATTTCAGTCGTGCCGGGGCCAAATTCGTTGCGAAGGAAATCCTCCGCTCCATCGCGGTGAAGGAGACTGGCCTTCCAATCACCGCAGCGATCAAACGACCTTGCGGCGAAGCATGCCTGCCTCCGATGGCGACCCCGTGATGATCAATTCGAACCTAGCTGCAGCCGCTGAGAAATATTGGCGAGCTCCACGCGGGTCGTGATGTTGAGCTTGCTGTAGACGCTATGAAGGTGAAGCTTGACGGTGCCGGGTGCTATTCCAAGCCGCAGGGCTATTTCGCGGCTGCGCAAACCTGCTGCCGCAAGGCGGGAAATCTCGAGTTCACGCGGGGTCAACTTCTGCATGACCGCGCGGCGTTCGATGTCGCGTTCACGAATTCGATCGATCTCCGCAGTCAAACCTTGATCCACGACAGAGGTTCGGCCGGCCATCACCGCCCGAATGCACTCGACAAGCGCACTTGGCGCCTGTTCCTTGAGAACGATGCCGCGCACACCAATTCTCATCGCCTCGGCAAGTTCCTGATCGCCGATATCGGCGGTCAGAAGGACGCAGGCGAGTTCCGGCCGATCGCCGTGCAGGCGGCGAATAAGGTCGAGGCCGTCGATTTCGGGCATTCGCAGATCGGCGACGACCAGGTCGACCGGCCGGGTCGAGACGACCTCGAGCGCCTCGGCAGCCGTTTTGCATGTTGCAACCACTTGCCAGCCGGGCTCGGCGTCGATCAAGCGGCGCAACCCGTCCAGGACGATCAGGTGGTCGTCGACGACCACGATACGCGGGCTCACGGATGGGCCGGTATCTTGATGGTTATCCGAGTCCATTGCTCCACCCTGTCGATCGAGAGTTCTCCTCCCCAGGTCGCCACGCGCTCTCGAAGGCTCCGCGGACCGACCTTGCTGCTCTCCAGCTCCGCATGCTCGAGGCGCCGGTCAAAGCCGAAGCCCGTTCCGTCATCGTCCACGGTGAGGACCACGGCCCCGCCGTCGAGCCGGAGCCGGGCCTCGAGCGTTCTTGCATGCCCATGACGTGCCGCATTGGCCGTCGCCTCTGCAATCATCCGCATCAGTTCGTCGATGATCGATGACGGCAAGCGGAGGTCTTCGGGTTCCAGAAGGAAGCGAAAGTCGATCGACCATTGCCGCCGCAAGCGTTTGGCCAGTGCCTCCAATCGCGCCACCAGCGGCGAGTCCTTCGCGCCGCCGTGATCGGATCCCGGTTCGAGCGCGCGAATGAGAGCGCGGAGCTCTCTTTGTTCGTCGTATAGCATGGCTTGCAAGGCCATCAGACGCCTGTCGATCTCCTCTGGCTCGGCCGTCGACGAGCGCAGGCTTTGCAGCTGCAAGGCCATGCCCGCCAGGGTTTGCAGCACCCCATCGTGTATATCCCGTCCGATCTTGATGCGTTCCTCAAGGGCGGCTGCGTCGCTGAGACGGCGCAGCAAAATTGCTTGCTCGAAAAGCGTCTTCAGCCGGTCGGCGACAATTTCCGCCATGGCAACGTCGTCAAGTGTCGGGGCAGGGGGATCGAGGAGAAACAGGCGCGCCTCGACGTCGCTCGCGTGGAACTGCACCGAAATCGCCGAAGTGATCGAGAATTCGGCGACGAGGGCGGGGGACGCCGGCAACTCGTCTCCGCGCCATCGATCGAAACGTCCCTCGCCGCGGTGAATGAGGGCTCGCGATCGCTTTGCGTCGATGATCAGAAGACTTGCATGCTCCAGCGCTTCGGGTGTCCACGGCAGATAGGCGGTCGGCGACAAATGCCTCACCTCGCATGCGCCGTTCTCCCATGTGGCAAGATGGGTCCAGGGTTCGTCGCCGTCACTCCAGATCAGTAGTGCGCGGCCGACGCGCATCACCTGCGCGGCATAATCCAGCGCCGCCTCGGCCGGCCAATCGCGCCCGTCGGGCGCGCCGGGCGTCCGCTCGACGAGCCGCAACAACTCGGAGCGCACCGCCTCCTGATGAGTCCCGAGCCATGTGAGAAGAACCGTTGCCGTCAGCAGGAAGAGTATGAACGACAGCGCGACTGCCGCGTCGACGTCCGAGTTGAAGGGCCAGACGGTATTCGAAAGCGCCAGATATGCGAGGATCGCGACGCCGATGAAACCGGTCCACAAGGCACCGCGCCAGAGCCAGTGCAGCGTCGCTGTCAGCTGGACGAACGGCATGAGCATGAAGACCGGGCCAGACACCCGGCCGGTAAGCAGCGCCAGGGCAACCAAAGTGGCGACGTCGATGATATGCCGCACGAGGGTCCCGCGGACCCTATGGACCTGGGCCTTCCAAACGAAATGGGCTGCAGCGATGGCGTAAGCGAGATAAGCGACGAGCAGCCAGAAAACGAGTTGCGAGCGCGCGGGCCAGATGGCGGCATCGAGCCATGTAATCCACAGGCTGCCGATCGCCAGGACGATGCGAGCGATGGCGATGACCGCGTCCGAGCGAGCCCGGAATGTATTGATCCAAGTCTGTCGATTGGTCGCCGGGGCCAACCCGTTTTCGGCCCGCACTGTGGAAATCGCGGAGGCCCAGTACTTCACCGCCAAGTCCTCTCTTCAGGCAGGCAATCAACCCCGGTCTTTCGGCAGGCCAGAGGGGATTATGTCGAATTGCATTTCCAAAGACCAGATTCGTTGCCGACTTTCCGGCTCTGGAGACGAAGGCCGCCTCGGCTAGTCCTAAGGCGCATGTGGACGGAATCTGCCGTGTACCGCCGGGCGCCTGCCAGTCGGGGAGGCCCAGGCCACCACCTCGATGCACGCGCCGTCGCCGCATAGAACGACGAATCCGCGTTTTGAATGGCATTGAACCTGTCCGACCAAACCGATGTAACGGCCGGCGTTCTCGAACTCCACGGCTGCGTCGATACGGACCCGCTCGCCGCTGTAAAAGGAAAATGCACCGGGGTAGGGGGCGCCGACTGCACGGATCAGCCGGAGCACGGAGACGGCGGACGCATTCCAGTCGATCAGGCCGTCCTCGGCGCTTCGCTTCGCACAATAGCTAGCCTGGTCATGATCCTGCTCTCTACGTGGGGGATTATCCGTCTCGACGAGCGCGATCGCCTCGACCACCATCTCGCGCAAATTCGTTGTGTGCTTTGCATAGAGGTTGCGAGCGGTTTCGTCGGCCGCGACGGCGAACAGCCGCTGAAGCAAGATCGGGCCGGAATCGATGCCTTCATCCAGCCAGAACAGCGTTGATCCGGTCACTTCCTCGCCGCGCAATATCGTCCAGGGAATGACCGCGCGACCGCGCAGACGCGGCAAGGCGGCAGGATGGAACCCGATCGTACCCAGGCGCGCGACATCTCGAAAGGCCTGCCTGCAGACCTGCGACCAGCCGATGACGAAGGTGAGGTCGGGCTCGACCGCCGCCATCGCCTCCAGCACGTCCGGCTGATTGATATCCGACGCGTAGCGAACGGCGCAACCGGCGGCGCGCCCCATGGCCCCCAAATCGGCAAAATCGGAGTGGCGCCCGGCCAGCTCAGGCGGCAGGGTGACAACGAGCGTAGGAGCGCGCCCCATCCTTATGAGCGCTTCGAGAGCGATTACGGAGCTCTCCACGGCACCGACGAAAACGATACGCATGATCCAACAACCGCCGACTATCGACGAGCGCGGGATGTCATTTCCCGGCGGCAACGAACGATGTGATGCTATGCTGGCCGCATTGAACTCCAAGGACGACCATGATGTCCAGTGCAGGAATCAGACAAGTCCGCCGCGACAGCACCTTGGATTTGCGCCGCAAAAGGAGAAGGCGGCCGCCCTTGCCCTCGGATGAAGCGGCGTTTCAGAATTGGTGACCCGCCGTATTCGCGCCAAGAAATGGCTAAAAGATGAAGCGATTGAATAAGATATACGTAGCTTCCGAAACTACAGGTGGCGATGGGGCGAACTAAATTATTGCGCCCTACTAAACATTTCACTAATCTAGAACGATAGCGAAAATTGTTGCTTAAGATGGTTTCCATGACGACGTTCGTTTCTAATGGCAGCCTCTCTGCTCGCTCCCACTACCGAGAAAGCGTTGAGCTTGCCGTTCAGCGCAATGGGAATTCGGTAGGTCTGCTAGATGCTTGGGCGCTCGTCAAACGGCGCATGCGGCTCCTTGCGACAGTGATCGTCGGGTGCACTTTGCTCTCTGCGATCGCATCATTCACGCTGCCAAAAACCTACACGGCCAGTTCTGAAGTCGTGCTCGAGCGGAAAGACGTTCGACCGTTTGCTACTGACGCTTCTTTGACGACCGTCGACCGTGATCGCTCTGCAGCAGAAACCGAGATGGATGTCTTGCAGTCCAGACAATTTGCCGGCCGCGTGGTCGACAGATTGGAGCTCATCAACAATCCCAGCTTCAACCCCTATGCTCGCCAGGCCAAACAACCGCAAAACATCGGTGGCGGACTTCTTGCGTACTTACAGGGAATAATCGGAATCGATCAGTCGCCCGATCCGGTCAGAACTCTGCCGGATCTGAAAGCTCAACGGGACCGCGCAATCTCGACACTGCTGCCCCAGCTCAATGTCAGCCGGACCGGAGAGAGCCTTGCGGTAAGAATTACCGTATCGAATCCCAGTCCCAGGCTCGCTCAGGAAATCGCCAATACGATTGCCAAGCTGTACGTCGAATCCTCGCTCGAATTCAAGCAGGACGAGCGGATCGCCGACAAGCAGCGGGCCATTAATACGGGTGGCGCGGTCGGGTTCCTCCGGCAAAGCATGACGCAGCCGCTTCTGGTCACATTGCGGGCAGAAGAGGCCCGATTGCTGCAGAGCAAAGCGGAGATCGCGGCGAAGTTCGGCAAGAACCACCCTCAGATGATCGATGCAGATTCGCAAATCGCGGGCGTACGCAGCATGATCGAAGAGGAGGTTCGGCGCATCTTGTTGGACCTTGAGGCGGAATCGCTGAAGCCGAGCGCCCGGATCGTATCGGCGGCGGAACTCCCGAATTCACCATCCTTTCCCAAGGCAAGCATCATTGTTCCGGCGACATTTGCCGGGTCGACCTTGTTGGCCTTCTTGCTCGCCCTCCTGTTCGAGGCGACTGATACGCGAATCCGCAGCGGCCAGCGCACCGCCGAACTCCTGAGAATTCCCAACTTGGGCTATGTGCCGAAAATCCCGAAACATTTTTCGTCGCACGGCACCAAGCGATCGTCATGCATACCGGACTGGAGCAATGTGACATCGGCCGAAGCGGAGCGTTCGATCTATATGGCGTCCCGCTTCTCGGAAGCCAAGCAGCTGCATCGCGTCGTGATGGTCACCTCATGCCGTCACAACATTGCAAACGCATCGACTGCGTGGGGAATTGCAACGGCGGCGGCCGCAGACGGCCGCCCCACCGCCTTCGTGAACCTGGACTTCCATCAGCACAGCATTCCCTTTTTGAAGAGCATGGGGCGCTCACCCGAACTCCTCGAGCGCTATCTCAACAATGAAGCGACCCTCGCCGATGTCGTGCAAACGATTCCGACCTTGCCGGGCCTAGGTTATCTCGACGCGACGCTGGCAATGACGGAGCCGTTCAGACTCATCGACTCCGACAAGCTATGTGAACTGATCCAGGCGCTCAGGCAGAGCGGGTATGATTTTCATTGTGCTTCACGCCCCGCCCGTCCTCAGCTCGGGCGATGCGACTTGGCTCGCACCCTTTGTCGACGGGGTCATCCTGATGGTGTCCTGGGGCGAGACAACCGAGGACCAATTGTTGGTGGCCGTTTCCCAGCTTCGGATGAATCATGCGCCACTGATCGGCACGGCAATCAATCAAGTCAATCCTGACATTCATAGACGCCACCGCTACGGAGGCTACGTGATAACCTCGAGGCGTTTTCCGGCGGGTGGATGGATCAGGAGCCGGTCCCGCGGAAATGGTGCGATCGCCGACCGCCCGATCAAGGAAACGAATACCTCGTCGGTCCTTTCGGTGAGAGCCGCGCCCAATTCTCCGTCGAAGATGGTGTAATTCGGCAACCCGAGGGCCCGCGCTCGTATTTGCTGAAACCGAGCAAGGCTCGTCTGTCGGAGGAGATCGTCTGAAAGGGCGGGCCCACAAGCTTTCCGTCGGTCTCGGCTCCAGCGTTTGTTGTAGAACGGAGAATCCAACATGAGCAACGGGCGGCCGCGGACCGTGTGCTTTCCTTTCATCGGGGATTTCATAGGCGGCAGTCATCTGTCCGCCCTCGGACTGATACGAAATCTTCCGAAACCGTTGTTCGCGCCGCTCGTTGTCCTCCATGATACCGAGGGGCCGGTGGCGGAACTGTTTCGCCGCGAAGGTATCGACTTTGAACCAGCGCCCGTCTTGAACCGCCTGGAGCGGGCCGGCGCGCGCAACGGCACGGCGGCGCTCAATGTCGCCCGCACTCTTCCGGCGCTTGTCAGATATTTGCGGGGCAGGGACGTCGCAATCGTGCACACCAACGACGGTCGCGCACATCTCATGTGGGGTCTCGCAGCTCGATTGGCGGGATCGAAGCACCTCTGGCACCACCGTGGCGACGCGACGTCCTTCGGCTTGCGACGCATCGCGCCCTGGCTTCCGAACCGTCTCGTGGCCGTTTCGAAATTTGCCTCGCCACGCCCTGGATTTATTTCAGCGGCGGCCAAATGCAGCGTCGTTCATAGTCCATTCGACGTCATGAAAGCGAAAGAGGTCGAGCGGGAAGACAGTCGAAGAAACATCATCGCCACGATTGGGTGCGCGCCGGAAACAAGGCTCCTCGGATATGTCGGAACCCTGGTCGATCGCAAGCGGCCAATCCTTTTCGTCGAGGTGCTCGCGGCCCTGCGGCGGCTGGAGCCGAGTTTAGAGTTTGCCGGGCTGTTCCTGGGAAACGCTCTGAACGGGCTTGACGACGCCGCAAGATCGCGCGCGCAAGCCCTTGGGGTCGGCGACCGCGTGCATTTCATGGGTTTCCGCTATCCGGGCGAGCCTTGGATCGCGGGGCTGGATGCTCTTTTGGTGACGGCGGTGAACGAACCGCTCGGAAGAACGCTCGTCGAAGCAATGCTGCTCGGAACGCCGGTCATTGCAGCAGATTCGGGTGGCAATCCCGAGGTCGTAGAGGACGGCGAAACGGGCATGCTCGTTCGCCCGGAGGATCCGGACGAATTCGCAAGAGCTTGCCTAAAACTGTTCGGCGACTCCGGCTATCTGGCGCACATCGTGGAAACGGCGCGCAACCAAGCACGCGCCCGCTTCAGCATAGAGCGCCACGTGCACGCAATCACGGCGGTCTACGAAGACCTGCTGCGCACGGGCGGCATTAAGGGCGCCGACCGAGTGCAGGCCCATAGCCGGTGACGGGGCAGCGATATGCGGCGCGAGGCGACAGTGTCACACCTAGGCAAAACAACGACACTTCACGTTCATTCCGATACCCACCTGCGCGCGCCGGCCTTGCCTGCAATCGAACGTGCCTTCCTCTATATGGGCGTGTTCCTGGCGCCCTATGCAACACTGCGGTTTTCCGAGCTATTCTTTACGCTCAGCGATTTCTTTTTCTGCCTCAGTCTTTCTCTTCTTTTCATAACCGGGCGGATCTGGAGCAAGCCGCTCGGCGAAGCAACGCCGCTTTGGCTTATCGCGTTCACGCTCTTGTTCGTCGGGCTAATGGTCGGCAGCCTCTTGCATGACAGCCCCGAACGAGGGCTGATCGTGACGGCGCAATATTTGTTCGCCTACGTATTCCTGATGTTCATTCTGATCCGAGATGAGCCCAGGGTAGCCTATCGTTTGGCGGCCATTTTCCTGGTCAGCATGGTTCTCATCGATATTCACGGCATCATTACCTTCTACACGGTTGGCTATGTGCCTGGAGAAGGAAAGGGCGTCGTTACCGGTGGACGGCGTTTGGCGACAGTCCTTCGCAACCCGAACTTGGCTGCGGCGATGAATGCCCTGACGCTGCCAATTCCGCTCTTCTTGTGGGCGACCGGCCGGATCAAGTCATACGTCGCCTTACCGGTAATAGCGATATTCATAGGTACGGTGATACTTACCAGCTCGAATAGCGGTCTGTTCGTAACGTTGCTTTGTCTAGGCGTCTTCACGGCGTTTCTTTCGACGCCCAAGCTGTTGCTACGGTTGGCGCTTGCCGGCGGCATACTTGCTGCGGCTGTGGCGGGCTTTGGAAGCAAGGACCTGTTGCCCAAGACATTTCAGACGCGTGTTTTGGGCGCGCTTTCCTCCGGCGACATATCCGAAGCGGGAACGTTCGTTTCGAGAGCCGCGCTGATCGAGGAAGCACTCCAGACGATATCCGATAAGCAGATTGCCTTTGTGGGTTTGGGAGCGGACGAGTTCCGGGAGAGAAGTGTACAAACCGCTCCCGTTCACAATCTCTATCTTCTCCTCTGGGTCGAAGGCGGGCTGCTCGCGCTCCTGGGCTGGATCATGTTTTCGGCCGTCCTCCTGCTGCATGGATTGACGCTCAAAAGGGGCGGAGGAGATAAGAGGGCGCTGGCAGCGATGACGACGACCATTGTGGTTTTTCTGACGATTGCCCTGTTCAATCCGCATATGTACGCGCGGTATTGGACGATCCCTATTTTCTTGTGCTGCGGACTCGGCCTCGCGCAATTCCGCCAGACCGAAAGATTTAGAAGGCGCGGAGCTTAAGGCCCGAGGGCTTTGTCGTTCACGGAATCAGGCGGCTAACCGCGTCGCATCATATCTATTCATGTGTAGCGGTTTTATGTCGAAAAAATAGTTGGCGAATAGTTGGAGAGGAAGTACGTTCAGGGCCGAGCGGTAGTAAAGCTGGCCGGGTTGCTAATCAGGCGTGCATGCATTATCATATATTCTTTGTTTCACTTGTTTTGTGAACGAGAGCAGCCAATTCCCCCGCTGAATTTGAAATAACTGGTCGGCGCGTGCTGACGTCCGCGGCTAGAAGATTGTAGTCGATCGCATCTGCTGGTGGGACGTCCGCGATCCGTGCAAGCATAATTGAAGGCAAGTTCAAGCAGCCGCTCATATGAAAGGCTATGATGATGCCCTCGCAGCCCGCTCGCATTGCTTACATCGCAGGTTACGGACGCAGCGGGACCACCTTGCTCGACATTGCGTTGGGGCAGCACGATGCCGTGCTGGGGGCGGGTGAGATAACGTCGCTCACACGGCATGTTTGGCGTCACAACGAATATTGTGCCTGCGGCAATCGGATTCGGGACTGCCGTTTCTGGAGCACCGTTTGCCAGGAATGGCTGGCGAACTCGGACCCGACGCTCATGTCGGAGTATTGCGGCCTTCAAGAAAAATTCGAGGGTCTGCCCGTGCTTGCACGGATGTTTTCCGGGCTCAGTCTCGGCAAACAATTTGCGGCCTATGCGCTGCACACGGAGCGTCTGATGAACGCGATGCTTACCTCTTCCGGCAAGCAGGTCATCGTCGATTCTTCGAAATTGCCGGGAAGGGCGATGGCGCTTGCGCAGATACCGGGAATTGACATGCGGGTCATCCACATGGTGCGTGACGGGCGCGGCGTGGCCTGGTCATTGCTGAAACCCTATGCGCGCGACGCGAACTCGGGATTGCAGAAGGAGATCCGGCCAAAATCGGTACTTAGAACGGCGCTGCGATGGAGCATAGTCAATCTTGCGGTCGAATATCTCTCGCGAAAACTGGGCCCGGATAAAGTGCTGCGTGTGAGGTATGAGGATTTCGTCTCCGACCCCGTCGGCATCATGCGGCAGATCGGGGCGTTTCTGGAGCTCGACCTCCAACAAATCGGTTCTTCTTTGCGGAATGGCGAGCCGGTCGGTCCAGGGCACCAGGTCGCGGGCAATCGGCTGCGCATGAATGGATCTGTCGCACTCACGAGGGACGAGTCTTGGCGGGCGCGGATGCCGGCCGGCCAGCAGCTCTCGTTCGAGCGGCTGTGCGGCTGGATGCTCAGACGCTACGGCTATCTTTAAGCATCGCCTGCAGGAGCGAGGGAAAACCTATGCTGGCTGCGCGTTCAGCTGTTTCGCGAAGGTCCCGACATTGGAGGCACCCCGACATTGTCGCGGCTCAGCTGATGTTGGCAGGGCTGCTCCTTGGATCGCAGGTCGGGCCGGTGCGGGAGGCCGAAGCTGCAACGGCAGTGCAGGAACCTCTTTCACCCAAGCTGCCGGACGGCAGGCAGCGTGCCTTTCCGACGGCCGAAGGCTTCGGCGCCGGTGCCGTTGGAGGCCGCGGCGGTAAGGTCATCTATGTCGTCAACACGAACGAGTCGGGCCCAGGATCTCTGCGCGGGTGCATAGAAGCGTCTGGACCGCGCGTCTGCATCTTCCGCACCGGCGGCACGATCACGCTGCGCGAGAAATCGCTGTTGGTTCGAAATCCGTTCCTGACGATTGCCGGGGAGACTGCTCCGGGCGGCGGGATCGCCATTCGCAACGGTGAGACACAGATTCGTCCTTCCATTGAAATTTGGACCAACGACGTGATCATCAGGCATATTCGCCTTCGACCTGGGCCGCATGCGCGCAAGGCGTGTTGTTCCGGCGGTCTCGGAATGTACTCTGAGGCGGCAAGAGACATCATGCTCGATCATATCTCCGCCAGCTGGGGATCGGACGAGACGGTAGATTCGGAAGACGCCAGCCATTTCACCTGGCAATGGGGAATTGCCAGCGAGCCGCTGCTGAAAGGCGGGCCGGGGAAAAACAATCGTGCTCGCAACATGTTGTTCACTAAGGGTGGCAACGTCTCGGTGCACCACTCGCTCTTCGCGTTCGGCAGGTTCAGAAATCCGCAGATAAAGATGAAACTTCCCGGCGCGGTTGCGGATGTCGTGAATAATGTTCTCTTCTCGCCAGAGTGGCAATACGTCGTGAGCTTTGGCGATGAATGGACGCATATTCAGGCCAATGTGGTGGGCAATTATAAGATCGCAGGACAAAAGTTGCGCAACGACCACCTGGTGCATCTTTTCCCCGAAAGCGGCCTCGGGCACTCGATCTATGTAAAGGACAACTATGACGAACCGTATCGAACTGCGCCTGACCAGGATGACAGCTTGGTTCTCGCTGAGGATCAAAGACGTTTTGTTGTGAAGGCGCCGTTCGAGGCGCCGGCCATCCGGACGTCCGCGCCCATGGCCGCCTTCGAGGAAGTTCTGGAGAATGCCGGTGCCACAAAGCCCGAGCGCGATGAGGCCGACAGCCGCATTGTCGAGGATGTGAAAAGTCGCAGCGGGCGCCTGTTGAAAACGGATCCGCGCGAGGTCGGCGGATGGCCCGATCTTGATGCTGGAACGCCATACCAGGACGGGGACATGGACGGCATTTCAGATGATTGGGAGGTGAAATACGGCCTGGATCCGGCAAAGGCCGACGATGGTCAGCAGGACATGGATGGTGACGGGTGGTCGAACCTCGAAGAGTTTCTCCACGTCATGGCCGGCGATCCGGGAGACGGCGATTTCCGGCCGCTGCCGGATCCGCAATGAGCTACCTTAGACGTCCTTAAATCGTTTCGATCTAGGGGTAAGACATGCAGCAGGGTTGAGGGGGCCATGAACCTGAGTGCCAGCGAGTTCTATTCATCGGGCGCGGATACGACCGATGCAGTCTTGGAGTCTGCCTTCTTTGCCAAGCTCAAGATGCGAAACGGCACCTTCAAGCTGACCCAGCCGTCGCGCTTTCAGGAGCTGGAGGTCGCGTTCCGCCCCCATGTCCAGGAGCGGGCAGGCTCGCTTCGCGAGGTTCTGGACGTCGGAGTTTCGACCGGGCTGACAACCGTGGAACTCGCCAGATTCCTGAGTGATTGCGGCAGTGCTGCCAGCATCACGGCAACCGATCTCTTCATCGAGGCCCACATCGTCGAACTGTTTCCGTGGTTCAGAGTGTTCTGCGATCCGGGGGGCTGGCCATTGCAATATGACCTCAGGGGTATCGCGATCCGTCCCTGGATCCGAAGACTGGACTACGTGACGCTTGCATTTATTCCGCTCATGCTTAGCCGCAGCATTCTACAAGCACGCCTGCGATCGCGCATAAGCGCGGGTGTGAGCACGCCGGTGCGAATGGTTACCCGGTCGCTGCCGCCTAATGGTGCGATCGTGTTCGTTGAAAATGACATAATGCGTCAGTCGGAACGCTTTATCCGCCGGTTCGACATGATACGCGCCGCCAATATTCTGAATACGGGCTACTTTTCTGCGGATCAGCTTCATGTCGCAATTGAGAATATTCAAGCCTATCTCCACGGTCCTGGCGCCTTGCTCATGATCGCCCGCACCAATCGCGCTGGGGAAAACGCTGCCACCCTGTTTGAGCTAGACGAGGACGGATCATTTACCGCACTGGGGCGCGTGGGCGGCGGGTCGGAGATCGAAAGGCTCGTGCTGGATTTTCGCGGGCCGCAACCGTCGACGGCTATCGGAGCGTTGTCGATCGGGCGCCAGTAGCGTAGCCGGGCCAGCTGAACTAGTGAACGCCCCCATTTTTCAGCCACCCGTTCAGATCCCTGCCGACGATGGCGCCGAGCTTTTCTATTTCGGCGGCGTAGAAGTCGCCCATGCGTTCCCTGAGTTCTCGGGTCAGCGGCGCATACTCGACTTCGGCAGCGGCGATCGACCGCAGTCTCTTGAATCCCGCATTGTTCCTGAAAGGAGCGACGATTGGCTTCAACGGGCGCAGCAGACGGCGCAGCGTAGGGTTGATCATCGGCTCCGCCTTGTCCTTGACCTTTTTCTCCAGCGGCTGGAGCGGCATGTCGTCCGTCATCTTCATGAACTTGCTAATGCGATCGAGCTGTGCAGACGCATCTATTCGCATGTCCTCATAAAGAACGACGAGGATCTGCTCGGCCGGAAACCGATCAAAATAGGCGCGCAATTGCTGGAAGTAGAGACCACCGTTCAGGAAGCGCCCGCCGGCACCCATGCGCGGGTCAAGATATGTGGCGATGTCGCGGCCGACTTCGCCCCGGCGGTATAGCATGCAGTAGTCCGAGTAGGCCCGCTCGATCGGATTGCGCAACTGGGCGATCAGCATCGCGCCTGGAAGTTTCTGGCATATCCGCTCAGCTGCGCCCTCTGTATCCAGATAGGAATTGGATTTTTCGCCGACGAGGCGTCGATCCTTGGGCCCTTCGAAGTTCGACAGATACCACTCGTCTCCGCGGTCATAGTAGCGACTGAAATAATGCAGCTCTGGAGCCGGCATGTAGATGCGCGGGTGCTGCTGCAGCGATTGCTGCAGCCACGTCGTGGCGCTCTTGGTGGCGCCGATAATCAGGAAATCGATATCGTGCAGCTTCATGGATTTCCCTCCGTCACAGCTGTCGAGAGAAGCTTCTGGCGATCTTGCCTATGTCTGCCGATACGCCACTGCCATCATCCAGAGCCAGATGGCGGCCATGACAATGTGGGCCAAATTGGCGCCCATCGGGCCGATCCGCGGGACCAGCGCCAACGCGGTGCCATGAAACGCGATTGTCGCGACGAGCACGCTGCTTAGAACCCGGTCCTCCCGCCCCATGGCAAGGAGCGCTGAGCGCGTTATAGTACCATAGAGCGTCATGGTCGCCGCGATCGATTGAACGATGACCAAGGGCCCTGCCGCCTCGAAATCCGGACCGACAGCCAGTCTCAGCACCGGATCGATCGTCAAAGACACGGCGCCGACCAGCAATATTCCGAAGCCGAGAAGAAGCACTCGCATCTGTGTGACGGCCCGATGAAACGCTTCGATTGCGCTCGCGGCCCAGGCCCGGGCCAGATCCGGATAGAGCACCGCCTGCACGTGATCTCCGATCTGCAGGGTCATTCGGCCAATGCGCTTGGCGATGTGATAAAGACCTGCCGCGGTCGGGTCGGCCAGGTAGCCGACGAGAAGCGTGTCGAGCTGGTTGGCACTCGAACGCAGGGTCAATGACAGGTTCGTCGAGATCGCGAATTTCCAGAGGCCTGGAAAATGAGCGCTGATACCGCGGACAGGAGCCTTAAGCATGCTCGCCAGCATTCCCTGTCTTCGCAACTCCGCAAGCGAAAGGAAGAGAACGGACAGCGAGCCGAAGATTTGGGCCGCCATCCATATCAGCACGAAGTCCTGCAAGGTACCGCCGAAGGCAAAGCCGATTGCGCACAATCCCGCGCGGAAAACGCTCGAGGCGACCTGGCCATAGGCGATTGTTCGAAACTTCCCGAACAGGCGCAGCACGGCCAGCGGCATGCCGGAGATGCGAAACGGCAGAATGGCACAAAAAAGCGTGACAAGTCCGGACATCTCGGACGAGATCCCGAGCCACGGCCCGAAGGCCCACACGAGCGCCACGGCAATCACGCATCCGGTCGCAGCCGCAGAAACATCGAGCAGAAGCCCGAACTTGAACAACGAAGCAAGCGTTTCCGCGCTCTTCGATTCGGCGCCGAACTTGATCAGTGGTTGCCAGGACTGGAAGTTCACGAGCCGCTCTATGGCGGCCGTATAGGTGAAGCAAAGCGCCAGGACGCCATACTCGGACGGACCAAGCGCCCTGGCCGTCAAGGCGAATCCAACAAGGCCGAGCAGGGAGGTAAGCGCATTCCCCGTAAGGAGGTGCCTTATATTTCCCAGGCGACCCTTCAGTCCTTTTTCCCGAGCGAGCATCTTGTGGAGGCGGTTGAAATATTTGGCCAGCTCTTCTCGTATCGCCAAACGAGACCTCCCGCCTCTAGCGAGGCCGCCCTGTCGAAAAACGCGCCGCCCTTCGCCCGTGGCGCAGGGCCGATGCACTCATAAATCTATCGGGAGTGAGCCTGACTCCGCAGGGCAGGAACACCCGCGCGGCCCCCTGGGCGCAGTCGTGTTTGAGCGTCCAGGTAAGTCGCCTTGCCGGTCACCGGCGCAAAAAACAACTAAAATCCTTTGACGGGACAGTATGAGGGAGAATATAGTCGCGCGAGATATTTTGATAGCCTTTTCTTTGTTGCTTTTGGAGGGCGGTTGCGATGGGGACGTTACCTCCGCTATCGGCCACGAGCTTGTCCCTAAGGGTTTGGGGCACGTATTTTTTGGCGATCGTGCTGTTGGCAGTCGGACTCGTGGTAGGCCCGGCCCCGCCTGCGTCTGCCAGTGATTATCGGCTCAACGCCGGAGATGTCCTGACCTTCGACTTCCTCGACGATGCCGAGCTGCCGATAACGGCGACCGTTTCAGGCAACGGCGAAGCGCAGTTCCCCCTTATCGGCGGCGTCAACGTCGTGGGTCTCACGATAACGGAGGCGATTGAAAAGCTTGGCAGCGAGTACCGGAGACGCGACATCCTCGTCGATCCGAAGCTGTCTCTGAATATTTCGACCTTCCGGCCGATTTTCGTCCTCGGCGAGGTCAGGAGCCCCGGTTCGTTTCCCTTCTACAGCGGCCTGACGGTCGAGCAGGCGATCGGCCTTGCGGGCGGTATGCAGGTGGTGACGGCGAACGCGTCCGACCGGCTGATCGTACGCGCCCGCCTGCGCGCCGAGATAGAGGCCGCAAAAGCCGAAATCGTTCACGAGGCCGTCTATGCGGCGCGACTTGCGGCGCAGTTGAAATCCAGCGAGAAGGTCGACCTGAAAGACGTCCCGGAAGTCGCCCGCACGCATGTCGAGGAGTTGCCTGTCGACGGCGTCATCGAGCTTGAGGAGAAGATCCTGAAGGAGGATCTCGCCGCCTATCGATCGCAAGCGCAAATTCTGACGGAAGGAATTGCCCAGGCCGAGGGTGGGATAGAGATCCTGAACGAGCTGGTGCAGCAGCAGAAAGATATCGTGAGCAACAGCGTCGACGATGTGGCGCGCGTCGGCGCGCTCCGGCAGCGCGGGTTGAACACTGAGAGCGAGCTTTCTCGCGCGGAGAACAGTGCGGCAACGGAAAAGGCGCAACTGCTGGAAACCTTCGCGACCCTTGCGCGTACGCGCCAGGAGATGAGTGAGCTGAAACTGCAGCTGGCAAAGCTCGCAGCTGACAGGAAGAAGGATATTCTGACCCAGCTCCAGGAGCGTGAAATTGCCATCAAAAAGCTGATTGCGGAGCAGCGTTCGGCTGAAGAGCAGATCCTTCTCCTCGCCGCTGTGGCCCGCGATGAATCGAAGAAGAATCAGATCTCCTATGCTTACGAGGTCCGTCGAAGCGCAGTTGGCGGCAAGCCGACCAGCCTGCAGGCGTCCCTCGTCACAGAATTGCTGCCAGGCGATGTCGTCGTCGTGAGTATCGCCGGAATGTAGCATTCGTAGACAAGTGATACTGAAAACCGTGCTCCACGCGCCAGGGGACATCGAAGTGAAGCCCAGTCGAGAGCATGCAGTTTTCGCTTTTGCTCTGCCCGCCCCGTCGGGATCATACCGTCTCAAGCGAATAGCTGAGTGCGCGCTTGGCGGCTTGCTCCTCGTCCTCTGCCTGCCGCTGATGGCGGTAACGGCGATGGTGGTTTGGGCGAGCCTCGGTTTGCCGTTGCTCTTCACCCAGACGCGCGCCGGTGCGGGCATGCGTGCCATCACGGTGACCAAGTTTCGGACGATGACGAACGCGCGCGGACCGGACGGCACATTGTTGCCGGACGACATGCGACAGACGGCTGCGACTTCGCTGCTGCGCAGGCTCCGCTGCGACGAGCTCCCGCAACTCCTTGCGGTGTTGGCAGGCGACATGTCGATCGTGGGCCCCCGCCCGCTTCCGTTGGCCACGGTCGCAAGCTTCGGCGATCTCGGCCGCCTGCGCTCACTGGTCGCTCCCGGCATGACGGGCTGGGCGCAGGTGAATGGCAATACGTTGCTGTCGGACGAGGAGAAGATCGCGCTTGACCTCTGGTATGTCGCGCACGCCAGTCTTTGGCTCGATGGGCGAATTCTCCTGTTGACACTGAAGACGATCGTCTTGGGCGAGCGTGTCGATGAAATGCATTTGAAAGTCGCCAAGGATTTTCTGCGCGTCATTCGTGCGGGTCGCAGCCACGGATAGCGATGCGATGGCGGCAGGGGCTCTCGGAGGTTCCATGGACGGTTCGCATTCCTCTTTCGGCCGCACATTGGTCGTCGCTCCGCATCCTGACGATGAGGTGCTGGGTGCCGGCGGGACCATCGCAAAGCTGGCGTCGCGGGGCGAGGAGGTCTTCGTCGCCATCGTAACCGAGGGAAAGCCGCCCACTTTCGACGCCGCAACGATCGCCAGGACGCAGGCCGAGGCGATGGAGGCGCACCGGGTCTTGGGCGTGCGGGAAACCCTTTGGCTGCGTTTGCCTGCTGCACAGCTTGCCGAAACCGCACATGCTTCCGTCAACGGTGCGCTGCTCGACCTTGTTCTTCGTCTACGCCCGCAAACAGTGCTCGTTCCCTTCGCGGGCGACATGCACATGGACCATCAGCTGACATTCACCTCGGCCCTGGTGGCCTGCCGGCCGCACCAGGCGGGGTTTCCGAAACTGATCCTCGCCTACGAAACGCTTTCGGAAACGAACTGGAATGCTCCGTACTTGTCTCCAGGATTTCTGCCGAATTTTTTTGTCGACATCAGCGAGCATCTCGAGGCGAAGGTTGAGGCAATGCAGCTCTTTGCATCGCAGCTGCGCGAACCACCGCACGAGCGTTCCATAGCGGCCCTGCGGGCCCTCGCCACCTTGCGTGGGGCAACCGTGATGTGTGCTGCGGCCGAGGCCTTCGTCCTGGTTCGGCACGTCGTTTGAACCGGAGACCACCGACCGCGGCAGTGTCCGTTGGATTTTCGATACACTCTTTCGGCCATGGCCGGAGGCGGATGAATACGAGCGGGAGGCACACATGGGGCGTTGGCCAATCTACGACGAGGAGCAGATCGAGGATGTCGTCTCGGTGCTTCGATCGGGCGAGGTGAATGCCTGGACGGGACCGCATGTCCGCAACTTCGAGGCGCTTTATGAGCGCTTTCTTGGGGTGAAGCACGCGGTGGCTCTGGCGAACGGAACCGTGGCGCTGGACCTGGCGCTCTTTGCGCTCGGACTTCAGCCCGGCGACGAAGTGATCGTTACGCCACGCAGCTTCATCGCCTCGGCCTCTTCGGTGCCGATGGCGGGCGGGGTCGCCGTTTTTGCCGATGTCGACCGCAACAGCCAGAACATCACGGTAGGAACCATCAGGGAGCAACTGACAGCGAAAACCAAGGGCATTATCGCCGTCCACCTTGCCGGCTGGCCCTGTGACATGCCGGCGATCATGGAATTTTCCCGCGAAAACGGTCTGTGGGTCATCGAGGACTGCGCCCAGGCGCATGGCGCTGAAATTGACGGTCGCCCGGTCGGCAGCTTCGCCGACATTGCCGTCTTCTCCTTCTGCCAGGACAAGATCATCACCACCGGAGGCGAAGGCGGCCTCGTGGCGATGAACAATGAGGAGCTGTGGAAGAAGGCGTGGAGCCGCAAGGACCACGGCAAGTCTTTCGATGCCGTCTACAACAGAGAGCACCCGCCGGGGTTCCGCTGGCTGCACGAGTCGATCGGGACGAACTGGCGCATGACTTCCTTCCAGGCGGTGTTGGGGTCGCGGCAGTTGCGGCGCCTCGAGCAATGGCACAGCATCAGGGCGCAGAATGCCGCCATTCTCGCCAGGGCGGCCGCCGGGATAGACGCGCTGCGCACACCCCTCCCTCCCCGAGGCGTCCGGCATGCTTGGTATAGGTTCTACACCTTCTTGAAGCCGGAGCTACTGTTGCCGGGATGGAGCAGGGACCGAATCGTCGCGGAAATTAACAGTGCCGGGGTCGCCTGCTTCAGCGGCAGTTGCCCGGAGATCTACCTCGAGAAGGCATTCGTGGATATGAACATGGGTCCGGTTGAGCGGTTGCCGAACGCGCGGCAACTCGGAGAGACGAGCCTCGCATTCCTGGTCGATCCCGCTCTAGACACGGCTGCCGTCGGGAGGGCGGCACAGGTTCTCCGCGAGCTCATGGCAAGCGCCAGCTCAACGGAAGAGGCGCGACCTCAGAGGTCATAGTTCCGCAAGAGCGAACTGAACAAACAAGCAGCAAGCCCTCGCTACCGATGTTGATCCACGCCGGCTCCTTCTTTTTGCAGCATCGTGCTCGGGCAGCTGCCCTCGCAGCCAATGCCGGGTGTCTCGGAAGCCGCCGCCTTCATTTCCTCCCACAACGACGATGCGGTTCTTGCAAAAGCTTCATAACCGGACTCGAACGGATGGCCGTCGCTGTCCGGATAAAAACGCTGCCCGGCCAGGATAGCTGCCTGCAAAGCGTCGGCAGTTGCGGCAACGGCGCTGCGATGCGGCAAGTCGAGCCGGTCGGCGATCTGCCGGATTTCTTCCTCGAGCGCGATCTGCGTTTCAACGCTGGCGACAAAGCCAGGTTCGGCGGTTGCGAGCTGGCCACGGCGGCGCAGATGTTCGTAGATCACCCGCTCTTTTGTCGGAAGCACCAAAAGTCCGATCCGGCCCCGCCCTCTGTCAGCCCAATCGGCCGCAAAGCGCTCGAAATCCGCCAGCATTGCAGCGACCTCGGGCGAGGTCGGATCGGCCATTCGGCCAGCTTCGTCGACATAGCGCTTCGACACTGGCGGACATCCGTCCGGAAACCGATAATATTCGGATAGTTCCTGATCGCTGGTTGCGAAGAAGCGAGCATACAAGCTCTTCGCCCGATCCCTGATCGCGTAGTGATAGGCGCTCAAGATGGCGACATTCTCGAAGAGCTTCGTCTTGAGGCTTGCCGACCGCGCCTTGGTGCATTGCGAATGACCTCCGGACTGACCGATGAAGGCTTGCAGCTGAAGTCGCTTCTGTTCTGCAAGCCAGAAGTCGGATCGCGCGTCCAGGATATCGCATGCGGAAAATACGATCGCGAAGTCGTTGGCAGGGTAAACGGCGACGATCGCGCCTTTCGCACCGGCAGCCAGCGCATCGACGACGATCGCGTGATAGGTGTAGATGCCGTAGCTGCCAATTCCGAAGTTGTAGGTGCGTTCGCCCGTGATTGCCTCGAAGACCGCCGGCCAGGAATGGGCGCTTTCGACGTTGTTGCCGTATGTCATCGAGTCGCCGACCGCCGCGACTTGAAAGCCGTGATGCGCGCCGGCGGGGTTTCGGAAGCCTTCCTCGTCGACGTCGCCGAGAGTGGTATCGAGGCGATAGCCGTACTTGGAGTCGATATGGCGATGCGACTGCGTGCCGATCGGAAACGGCGTAAGCAACCGCAGCATCGCCTCCCCGGCTCCGAACGCCAGAATCACCGAAACCAGGAGTGCGATCAGGTTTTTCAACTGCCCCTCCCGCCTCTTCGCAACGATCAGGCGAGATCGCGTTCCCATTGCGATCCGGCTGGTGTCGACCGCGGCCCGACTACGGCCGGATGCCTGCGGCTTTTAAAAAGCTAGACGAAGCGGTTAGTGTTAGCGTCCCTTCTGCAATTCACAGTTGCTCTATGAGGGAACGAAACTTGTTGTGCCCCAAGGAATGCATTTTACGTACTGTCGAGAAATACAAGTGCGTCTATATTGCAAAGTCTTGTTCCCGTAATTTCTACCATGTGTTTAGTCACGCGGCCAGTAGAAACCTCGGCATGGGGAGGGCAATTCTGGATGGACAAACGTTCAGATTCTCGAGCGCTCGCATCGCCGCAGATCGCCGGGGCAAGGATAACGATCGTCGTTCCGGCGCTCGGCGCGGGCGGAACCGAGCACATCGTCAATCTCGTTGCCAACCACTGGAACAGCACCGGCTGCGCAGTGACGCTCATCACCCTCGAGCGTCCGGATGCGCAGCCCTATTACGATTTCGATCCCAAGATCGAGATCGTCCGCCTGGGCGTACCGCCCCGCAAAGCCTCGAAGCTGCGGTCGTCCCTCCTGGTGCTGCAGCGGTTGGGACGCTTGCGCTCTGCCATTCGGCGCACTCGCCCGGATTTTGTTCTAAGCTTTCTAACGCGAACGAATGTCTTGACGCTACTGGCGACGATCGGTTCCGCGATTCCGGTCGTCGTCTCTGAGCGCAACAACCCGGCTTTACAGCCCTTCGGTCTGTTTTGGAGGCGGCTTCAGACAAGCCTATACCCTCGAGCATTCGGCCTGGTGACGATGACCCAAGGGGCGCTGGATTACTTTCCGCCGAGCATTCGCAAAAAGGGCTGGGTCATCGCCAATCCCGTCGACTTGCCGCGGGATTGGCGGAACAGGCGCGGCAAGAACATCCTGACTGCGGTCGGCCGGTTGACGCCCCAGAAAGGCTTCGACCTCTTGCTCGAAGCCTTCGCCAGGATTGCTGGCGCTCACCCCGCATGGCGGTTGGTCATCTGGGGTGAGGGCGATGAACGGCGTAGCTTGGAGACCCTGCGCGAGACGCTCGGTCTGCAGAAACGGGTGGACATGCCCGGGGTCACCGAAAGGCCGGGCCTTTGGATTGAAACCGCGGATGCGTTTGTCCTCTCCTCCCGTTACGAGGGATGGGGAATTGTGCTGCTGGAAGCCATGGCTGCCGGCCTGCCCGTTGTCTCCTTCGAATGCGAATGGGGTCCACGGGCTATGATCACGCATGAGAGCGACGGCATACTTGTGCCGAAGGAGGATGTCGAAGCCCTTGCTAAAGCCCTCGACAGGATGCTTTCCGATCGTAACCTCAGGGAACGACTGGGGGCAAGGGCTGCGGCCAGCGCCCAAAGATACATGCCTGAGCAGATCCTCGCCGATTGGGACATGCTGGCCGCGCGCGTGTTGACGCAGTCCTCGAAGACGCCTTTGCAGACCTCTGATAGTGCCGGCTAATCTGCGCTTTGGTCGGCCCGCACCTACGGCAAGATCACCGGGCAGGCCGGTTCGCGCTATGGCCGAAGCGATCCCGAGCATCTTTCGACCTCGCGCCGTTGCACTGCCTGTCTGAGCGCCTCGGGCTTTCTGACCTGCCGTATGCGTAAATATTTGATACAATTCATCTCGCGCGATTGTCCCGCGCTATGAGGGGGCGCTTGCATGAGTTCGATGTTTAGGCTTGTTGGGCAAAGTGCAGTTCTGGCCCTGTTCGTCTTCGTTCTTCAACTGGGTTTGGGTTCCCGCTCTCCTCTGGCTGCGCAGGAGGCCGCGGCGACGGCGCCGCCGGCCAAGGTCCAGCAATTGATCGAACTGCTGGACGATCCCGAGGTGCGGCAATGGCTTTCTGCCAGGCAGATCACGCCTCCGCCTGCGGCCGCCCCGCCGCCGAGCGGCGTTGCCTCGCGATGGGTCGCGCAAATCAGAAGGCACCTCGGCGGCATGCGTGAAGCGGCCCCGCGGCTGGTTCCCGAGTGGATGGCGGCAAGACAGCGCATAACGGCAGATATGCACCAAGGAACGATGCCGATCCTGCGCGGCTTCGGCTTCGTGCTTCTCGTCGGCTACGGTGCCGAGTTTCTTCTCCGCTACTTGCTGCGGCGGAGTGCAAGTCGAAGCGCAGGACAGTCTGGGCCAGGCCTTGCGGCCTTTGTTCGCATCGCGCCGCTCGTCGTCTTTGCAGTTTCGGCGATCGCCGCCTTCGTCCTTGCCGACTGGCCGAGCCGGCTGGAGGCGGCGGTCGCACCGCTCCTGATTGCCTTGATCGTCGCGCGCCTGCTGATCACTGTCGCTGCGGCCTTGGCGAAGCCGGCAGATGAGAATGCGGAGGAGGCAGGCGTGTCGCCCGCCGCCGACGTGACAAGGTTCTGGCACAAGCGCTTCGTCGTCATGGTCTGTGCGGTCGCTGTCCTGTGGGCCGTCATGGACATGATGCAGGCCCTTTCGTTCCTCCCCGACGTCCGGGACCTCACCGGCGCCGGCCTCGGCCTCGTCGTGCTCGGCATCGGCATCGACACGGTGCTCCGCCGGCCGGCTCAGGAACTGTCGGGCGGCCGGCTCATCCTGCGCAACGCGCTGCTCGTTGCCTTCCTCATCCTGCTGTGGGTCGTCTGGGTTGCCGGCATGAAGGTGCTGTTCTGGCTCGGGGTCTATCTCCTCGGCCTGCCGCCGCTGCTGCGTTTCGTCAGTGCCGCGACGCGGACGATGCTGGACGCAGAGGCGGCCGATAATGTCCGGGTAATGCGCAATGTGCTGATCGACCGCGGAGCGCGGTTCGCCATCATCGCGCTCGCGGCCGCCTGGCTCGCCATCGTCTTCCGCTTCAACGGCAGCGAGATGATGCAGGACGACGTCTTCAACCGCATCTTCCGGGGCGTGCTTTCCGGCATCGTCATTCTGCTCGCCGCGGATCTGATCTGGCAACTGACGAAGGAGTTCATCAATCTACACGTCAAGCGGGCAAGCGTTGACGTCGCCGACCCGGTTCAGCTAGCTCGCGGCATGCGGCTGCGCACGCTGCTGCCGATCCTGCGCAATTTTCTCGCAGCCTTCATCGCCGTCGTCGCCGGCATGATGGTGCTCTCCGGTCTCGGCGTCGAAATCGGGCCGCTGATCGCCGGCGCCGGCGTCTTCGGCGTCGCGATCGGCTTCGGCTCGCAGACGCTCGTCAAGGATATCATCAGCGGCATCTTCTACATGATGGACGACGCCTTCCGGGTCGGTGAATACATCCAGAGCGGCAGCTATATGGGAACGGTCGAATCCTTCAGCATCCGTTCCGTCAAGCTGCGCCATCACCGGGGGCCCGTGTTCACCGTGCCTTTCGGCTCGCTCGGCGCGGTCCAGAACATGAGCCGCGACTGGGTCATCGACAAGTTCATGATCAATGTCTCCTACGATGCCGACGTGGCCAAGGTGAAGAAGGTCGTGAAGGGCATCGGTGCTGCGCTCCTCGAGGATGAGGAACTCGGGCCGCTGATCATCGAGACCGTCAAGATGAAGGGCGTTGAGCAGTTTGGCGACTACGGCATCACCCTGAGCTTCGCCATGACGACCAAGCCAGGTCACCAGACCCAGATCAGGCGCCGGGCTCAGGCGATGATCAAGGAGGCGTTTGACGCCAACGGAATCAATTTTGCCTCGCCGACCGTTCAGGTCGCCGGTGATGAGGGGCAAGCGACCGCCGCCGCGGCGGTGACCCGGGATGCGATAGAGAAGAAAAAGGCGGCTCTGGCCGCGCAGCAAGGAGGGGAGGCCGCGGCCGAGTAGATCGGGGCAGGGGGCGCCGCGGCCTGGCGGTCCGTGTTGACATCAGGAGGAGAAGGCGGGATAGCTCGCGGCGCATGAGGATTGCCTTCTACGCGCCGCTGAAGTCCCCGGATCATCCCGTCCCCTCTGGCGACAGGCAGATGGCGCGCATGCTGGTCGAGGCGCTTGGGCTATGCGGACATGAGGTCGATATCTCGTCGCGACTGCGTGCCTTTTCGCGCGAAGCGTCTGACGCGGCCTATCTGGATCTCAGCAAGCAAGCGGACGCGGAAATCGCCCGGCTTCGCCGGAGGTGGGCGAGCGAGGGTCCGCCGGACGCATGGTTCTGCTACCATCCCTATTACAAGGCCGCCGACCTGATCGGTCCTCCGCTGACCGCTGAGTTTTCCGTTCCCTATGTGACGGCCGAAAGCTCCTATTCGTCGCGTCGCAACGAGGGGGCGTGGAAGCTCGCCCAGGAGGCAATCGCAGCCGGCGCAAGGCAGGCGGCGGTGAACATCTGCTTTACCGAGCGCGACCGCAAGGGGCTCGATGAGGCGATACCGGAGGGGCGATATGCCATGCTGCCTCCGTTCATCGACACGACCCAATTTGAGGGAACGCCGCGGAAAAAACCGGATGCGGCCCGACTGATCGCGGTCGCCATGATGCGGCCCGGCGACAAGCTGGACAGCTACCGGATGCTCGCGGCCGCACTCGAAATGATCGTCGACATTCCCTGGACGCTGACCGTCGTCGGGGACGGCCCGACGCGCCCGGAGGTGCAGCAGGCCTTTGCAGGTCTGCCGGAAGAGCGGCTCGCCTGGGCCGGCGAAAATGCACCCGAAGCGGTTGCGGAGCTGCTCTTCGCAAGCGATCTTTATGTCTGGCCCGGATGCGGCGAGGCCTACGGTCTTTCCTATCTGGAGGCGCAGGCGGCCGGCCTGCCGGTTGTGGCGCAGGCGACCGCCGGCGTCCCCGAGGTCGTCAGAAACGGGGACACCGGGCTGCTCACCGCGGCGGGCGACATCGCCAGCATCGCCGAAGCGATCCGGGTCTTGCTGGGCGACGCTGCCATGCGCGCCGAGTTCGGCAATCGGGCGCGCCGTTTCGTGCTCGAAGAGCGCTCGCTCACTGCCGCCGCTCGGCGTCTGGACACTATTTTCGGCACGTTCGTCAGGAGGGCAGGATGAAGAGTGAGGCCATCTGGCAGGCGCTGATCGACAGGCTCGACCAGATGCAGGAAGCCGGCGAGAGCGCGGATTTCTGGTTGCGCGACGACGATGCGGTCGAACCGACGGCGGCGCTTCACCGACTGCTGGACCTGACGGACCGGTTTTCGGTGCCGCTGACCCTGGCGGTGATTCCTGCACATACCGACGCGCGTCTCGAGCGCTGCCTCGCCGGCCGCAGAGACATCAGCGTCGCGGTTCATGGCTGGTCGCACGAGAACCATGCGCCCGCAGGAGAGAAGCGCCAGGAACTAGGGAGCCACCGACAGGGCGGAACGGTCTCCGACGAATTGCGGGCCGGATATGCCCGTCTCAAAACCCTCTTTCCCGCTTCCTTCGTGCCGCTGCTCGTCCCGCCATGGAACCGGATCGATGCGGAAATCGTCGCCGGGCTCGGCGCCATCGGCTTCAGGGCGCTGTCGGTCTTCGGTTCGGAGAGGAGCGGCAAGGCCACCGCTCTCCTGCGGCCCGGCCTCCAGATCATCAACACGCATGTGGATGTCATCGATTGGCGCGGAACGCGCGGCTGCCGCGATCATGCGCAGATCGTTCGAGACATTCTCGCGAGACTGGAGCAGGTGGTGAACGGCACAGGTTCCGTCGGAATCCTGACGCATCACCTCGTCCATGACGAGAATGTCTGGGCGTTTCTGTCGAAGCTGTTCGAGGTTACCGTCACCCATCCGGCCAGTCGCTGGCGGAAAGTGTCGGATCTCATAGGTCGATGACCTGGTGGTCGCGGGCCGCGAAGGCGCCCGCGAAGAATGCCTGGACCTCCTGTTCGATCGCTGCAAGCGCCGCGTCGGTGCGCGACGGGTCGTGGTGGAACATGGCAAGCCGCGGAATGCCAGCGGCCATCGCCAGGCGCGAGCCGTGTATCCCGGTCGAGTGGCCGTAGCCGCGATAGGCCGCCATCTCCGACTCGAGATAGGTGCAGTCGTAAACCAGCAGATCAGCGTCGGCGATGAAATCGAGGAGGGTGGGATCGAGTATGCCCGGCTCGTGCTCGGTGTCATAGATGAGCGCGACGGCGCGGCCGCCCCAGTCGACCCTGTAGCCGACGCAGCCGCCCGGATGGACGAGGCTCATCGTGCGGATCGAAACATCCTTGCGCGGGGAAAGCGTGTCGCCCGGACGGAAATCGACCGTGTCGAGGCTTGCCTGACAGATGCCCGGGCCGACCGGAAACCATGGGGGCCGCATGAAGTCGTTGATCATCTCGGCCGTCGACATCGTGCCGTGGAGATGGCCGGACCAGAAACGCACCGCCGAGCTGCAGCGGTAGATCGGCTTGAAATAGGGCAGCCCGATGATGTGGTCGTAGTGGGTGTGGGTGAAGAAGACGTCGAACTCCGAGACGCCCTCGGACATCAGCGACAGGCCAGCCTCGCGCAGTCCCGAGCCGGCATCGAAGATCAGCACCTCGGCGCCGCAACGGACTTCGATGCAGGGCGTGTTGCCTCCATAGCGCAGGAACTGCTCGCCGGACACCGGCAAACTGCCTCTGACGCCCCAAAGCTTCACTCGAAAGGTGTCGTCCCGCATTCCGTTTCGGTTTCATCCTGCCCGCCTCGGGCACTTTGCCCCGGCGCGCTGACTAGACAAGCACAAATCATGAGGGTCCTGCAATGCCATTGGCACTCGCGGCCACGGAATGCTTGTCGACGATTTCTGTGCCGGTCCTGAATTGAAAGCCTTACCGTCGGCCCCAACGTGATTTAAAAGTTGTATGGGGCGATTCAGGACTGAGGCGTTCCGCTCCCACCCTGAAAATTGGTGGCGGCCAAATTCCACCCTGGCCAAAGGGTTCAGCATCGATGGCAGAGCCAGCCGAAATGCAATTCTACCAGAGCCTGCCGCTTTTCGAAGCGTTCGAAGGCGTGGCCGACGAGGCGAATTACCGGCCCCTGCCGGAGGGCTGGTCGCTGGCCGTAGCCGACATCGTCAATTCGACCGGCGCGATCGCCGAGGGACGCTACAAGAGCGTCAATATGGCGGGCGCCAGCGTGATCTCGGCCCTGATGAACGCGCTTGAGGAAAGGGACCTGCCTTTCGTCTTCGGCGGCGATGGGGCGCTCGCCGCCATACCCGCCGCCCTGTCGGCAAAGGCGCGCACGGCTCTCGCCGCGGCCAAGACCTGGGTGGCCGAAGAGCTCGGCCTTGAACTGCGCGCCGCCCTCGTTCCGATCGGCGACATTCGCGCCAAGGGTCTCGATATGCGCGTCGCCCGCTTCAAGGCGAGCGAAGAGGTTTCCTACGCGATGTTCTCGGGCGGCGGCGCAAGCTGGGCGGAAGCGGAGATGAAGGCGGGGCGCTACCAGATCGACGCTGCGGCGCCGGGGACGAGGCCGGACTTGAGCGGGCTTTCCTGCCGCTGGAATCCGATCGTCTCTCATCATGGCGCCATCGTGTCGATCATCGCGGTCCCCGGCGCGCGTGGCAACGGACCGGAATTTCAGGCGCTGATCGCCGAGGTCGTGGCGCTCGCCGAGAGCGAGGAGCGCGGCGGCCATCCGGTTCCGGAGGGCGGTCCCGAGCCTCGCCTTTCGATGCGTGGGATCGCCATGGAATCGCGCGCCATCGCCTCACCGGGCAAGCGCCTCCTGGCCTGGCCATGGATCGCGCTGCAGAGCGCCCTGCTGTTCGTCTGCTTCAGGCTCGGCCTCAATATCGGCAGGTTCGATGTCACCCAGTACAAGCACGACCTTGCCAATAATTCCGACTTCCGCAAATTCGACGACGGCTTGAAGATGACGATCGATGTCGGCGCCGATCGCCTGAACCGGATCGAGGAGCGGTTGAAGCGAGGCGCCGAAGCGGGCGTTTGCCGCTATGGGCTGCATCGGCAGGATTCCGCTCTAATGACCTGCATCGTGCCGTCTCCGATGAGCCGCGACCACATGCACTTCATCGATGGAGCGGCGGGCGGCTATGCCATGGCGGCAACGAACCTCAAGGCAACGCTTGCCGAAGACGGGCCGCAAGCGCGCGCGATCACGCCTTGACGATGTGATCGCCTGCGAGGCCGCGGCGGACGAAGATATTGCGCGTATCGATGATCAACGGCGCCCAGTCGCGAAGTGCGGGGTAGTCGACAGCGTCATGGTCGGTGGCGACGAGCACGGCATCGAAACTGCGCACGGTGTTTTCGTCGAAGACGATCGACCGCCGGCCCTTGAGTGCGATGTGCTCGCGGGTCGGCGGAATTTCCTCGACATGCGGATCGTAAAAGGCCGCCTTCCCGCCGCGTTCCTCGATGAGCTCGATCAGCCGCAGCGACGGGCTTTCGCGAATGTCCGGCACGTTCTTCTTGTAGGCGAGCCCGATGATCAGCACGCTCGCGCGGCTGAGCGCCTTGCCCTGTCTCCGGTCGAGCGCCTCGGCGAGCCGCGTCACCACGTGGCGCGGCATGGCAGAGTTGATCTCCCCGGCCAATTCGATGAAGCGGGTCGGCAGTTCGTATTCGCGCGATTTCCACGTGAGGTAAAAGGGGTCGATCGGAATGCAATGGCCGCCAAGCCCCGGGCCGGGATAGAACGGCATGTAGCCGAACGGCTTGGTCTTCGCCGCCTCGATGACCTCCCAGATGTCGATGCCCATCGCCTCGTAGACGACCTTGAGCTCGTTGACGAGGGCGATATTCACCGCCCGGAAGATGTTTTCCGTGAGCTTCACCGCCTCGGCCGTCGCATTGGACGAAACGGGCACGACGGTCTCGACCACGGCCGCGTAGAAGCGTTCCATCAGCGCTGCCGCGAGCGGTCCGTCTCCGGCCACGACCTTGGGGATGCTCGCCGTCTCGAATTTCCGGTTGCCGGGATCCTCGCGCTCCGGCGAGAAGCCCAGGAAGAAATCCACCCCCGAGTTCAGGCCGGTCTCTTCCAGGATCGAACGGACGATCCCGTCCGTCGTACCGGGATAGGTGGTCGACTCGAGAACGACGAGTTGGCCCCGCCGCAGGCAGGCCGCGATCGACCGCGATGTCTTCTCCACGAAGGAGAGGTCTGGGTCCCGGTGCTTGGTGAGCGGCGTCGGCACGCAGATGACGATGACGTCGCAGCTGCCGAGCTCGCCGAAGTCGGTCGTCGAGCGAAACCGTCCGGCGGCGGCCTCCCGGTTCAGCGCATCGTCCGGGACGGCCTCGATATAGGAGCGGCCGCCGTCGAGCGCGACGATCTTTGCCGGGTCGATGTCGAAGCCGGTGACCGGAAAACCCGAGCGGGCAACCGCGATGGCAAGCGGCAGGCCTACATAGCCGAGGCCGATGACGCCGATCTTGGCGGTGCGCGCGCCGATCGATTCGAGCAGCCTGTCGTGATGAGAGGAGGTCAAGATCATTTCCAAGTGTTGGCGGACGCGCCGCTCTTTCGACGTGGCGGCCGCGCGAGCTGGTCCGGTTTTGTTGGCGACAAAGCGGCGCGAAGTCAAGCGCGGGCAGCATCGTGGAGCGGCGTCCAATCGGCAACCCCGGCAATTGCAGGGTGTAATCGGAGGGCCTGTTCCGTGTAGCATTCTCCCACGATTAAAAATTGCGAACGTCTCTGGAAATCGGGGCCGGCGGTGAATATCTGCAAGGCGAAATCGTGGCGATCCGATCGCTGCGCGCCGCCGCCGCCGCCGTCAGATGCGGCCGGAGCCTTTCTTTAGTGACGGGTGCCACAGCCAGTGCTGCCGGACAGGCGATGTAGTTCGCCAGGTGCCGCGGGAGCGTTGTCGACATCCGCCATCGCGACAAATGAGGACGTGGAATGAGTGCGATCAACGGCAATGTTTCCGAAATCCTCCTGGACAAGGTCGCGGACTGGCTGATGCGGACATCGCTCAGCGACGAATCGCTGGAGACGATCGTGCGCGGCTTCTGCGAGCGGCTGGCAGCGGCCGGCCTGCCGCTCATGCGCGTTCACCTCTCCTTTTCGATGCTCCACCCGCTCTATGACGCGCTCGGCTTCACCTGGTGGCGCGGCCGCGGCGTCGAGGTCAGCGGCCTTCGCCATGAGGAACTGGCGCTCAATCCCGATCGGTTCCTCCGCAGCCCCTATTATTACCTGCTCAGCAATAATCTCGACCATGTGCGGCGACGGATCGATCCGGCACAGCCGTCGGAATTCCCGATCTTCGATGAGCTCAAGGAACAGGGAGCGACCGACTATATCGCCTTCATGCAGCCGCTCGGCGCCGTCTCCGAGCATGGCATGGTCGGCTCCTGGACGACCGATCGTCACGGCGGCTTCAGCGATGACGTCATCGCCGCCTTGCTGAGGCTGCAGAACCATCTGGCCATCGCCGCCAAGGTCGCGGTGCTCGGCAAGCTCGCCGACAACATGTTGACCACCTATCTCGGTGCCAATGCCGGCCGGCGGGTCCTCAGCGGCCAGGTGCGCCGGGGAGATGGCGAGACGGTTCGCGCGGTCCTCGTCATGGCCGACATGCGCGACTCAACCGTTCTTGCAGAGCGGGAAGGCCGGCAAGCCTATATCGAGACGCTGAACGGTTTCTTCGACGCGATCGCGACGCCGTTCAACCGCCATGGCGGCCAGATCCTGAGCTTCGTCGGCGACGGCTTCATCGCCGTCTATCCCTGCGGCCGGCACAAGGAGCCTTCCGAGCTTGCGAGCCGCGAAGCCTTCGCCGCAGTCGGTACGGCGCGCGCCCGGCTCGCCGCTCTCAATGCCGAACGGAAGAGGCAGGGCCGCGAACCGATCGGCTACGGCGTCGGCCTGCATGTCGGCAACGTCATGTTCGGCAATGTCGGATTGCGGGACCGGCTGACTTTCTCGGTTTTCGGCTCGGCGGTAAACGAGGTGCAGCGGCTGCAGAATCTCACGAAGAAATACGGCCACAACGTCGTCGCCAGCGAAGCCTTCGTCAATTATTGCGGCGGCGATTGGCTGACCCTCGGGCAGGAGAGGCTGCGCGGCGTGCGCCAGAAGTTTACGGTTCTCTATCCCAAGGACGCGGCCCTCGCTGCCATCGCACAGGAACGCGCCTTCGACGAGACGGAGGATGGACTTTCCGAAGCGGAGCATGTCATGCTGCTCTATCGCAACAAGATCGGGCCGCCGGGGCCTCGCGGCCTGATCGACAAGATGCTCCAATGAGGGATATATGCTTCGCGTCGCTTTTCTGGCCGCCACTCTTCTCCTGCCGACCATCGCAAACGCTCAAGCACTGCAGCAACAACAACCGCCTCTGGAGCAGAAACTGGTCGACGGTTTCGAAGGCAAGGATTTTGCGCCGGAAGGCGGCCTCTATTACCGCGAGAATTTCGAGCAGAGCGCCGGCACCGTCGAGTTCCAGACCGCGGTCAAACGGACGGGCAATGGCGGGCTGAAGCTCAGCGTCGTGCCGCATTGCCCGACATTGAACGACGGCTGCAGCGAGCGGGCGGAAATCTGGGAAAAGACCGCCCTGCGCGTTCCCTATGACCAAGGCGTCTGGTACGGCTTCGCGGTCAAGTTCGAGGACCCGATTCCGAGCGGCGACCATCGCTATCTGATCGCACAATGGAAGCGCGAGATCGATCCTGGCGCGGATGGGGATTTCAGCCCCTTTCTGGCGCTGCGCATGGACCTCGGGAAGCTCTTCGCCACCGTCGAGACCAATTATCAGCTGCCGATTTCGACCGGCCCCGAAGGCAAGCCGGCCCGCTGCGGGCCGGGCGAGGTGCCGGCCTGGGCCCGCCCCGACGTGAACCAGGTGCGCATCCTGGTGGCCACGGACCCGAACTGGACGACTGAGGACAGCAGCCTTTTCAACTCGTGCACGAAGGCGGTGACGGTCACCGATCACGGCAATCCGCTCCCGGAGCCGGGTTCCGGCTGGATCGATTTCGCGATCTTCACCAAACCCGGGCCGGACGGCGCGGGGCACATCGAGCTGTTTGCCAACGGTAAGCCGATCATAACGGTCAAGGGCCATATCGGCCACGCCGACAAAGGCCTGGGAGAGAATCAGTATTTCAAGTTCGGCCCCTATCGCGCCGCCGACACGACCGACTGGACGCTCTATTACGACGACTTCCGCCGTTCATCGCGTTGTGCCGATGTCCTGACGGACGGCGTTTGCCCCTTTCCGTAAAAGGTCCGCGCGCCACTTGCCAACGCCCTCCACGTACCCCACCGGCGGTGCGCTGGACAGCCCGCGGAAGCTAAGCTACTGTTTCGACGGTGGCGGACGCTACAGCGCCGCGGGGCATGTCAAGGTCGCTGTGACACTTGAAATTGCTGCATAATATCCCTGCCATAAGGGAGGGGGATCATGCAGGAGGGGTAATGAGGGCGGTGTGTTGCAATGACTTCAGGAGCGGACCTACTAAGGGTTGAGGGTCTGCGGATCACATTTTCCGTGCTTGGCGGCAACGTGGAGGCCGTCCGGGGAGCGAATTTCAGGATTTTGCCAGGCAAGGTGACGGCGCTCGTCGGCGAGTCCGGGTCGGGCAAGTCGGCCATCAGCCAGGCGATCATGGGCATTTTGCCCAGTGTCGCCAAGGTGGGCGGCCGGGTCCTGTTTAACGACACCGCGGCCGGGGCAAAGCCGGTCGACCTGCTCTCGCTCGAAACCGACGGGAGCGAGATCCAGGAAATCCGCGGCGCTCGGATCAGCAAGATCTTCCAGGAGCCAATGACCTCGCTGTCGCCGCTCCACACGATCGGCAACCAGATTTCCGAAGTGCTGAGAATCCACACGGATGCGGACAAGGCGGAGCGCCGGGCGCAAACCGAAGAGCTGCTGGGCTATGTCGGTTTCGCTAATCCGAAGCGGGCCTACGACATGTACCCCTTCGAGCTTTCCGGCGGCATGCGTCAGCGGGCGATGATCGCCATGGCGCTGATCTGCCGCCCGGCACTGCTGATCGCCGACGAGCCGACGACGGCGCTCGACGTGACGGTGCAGGCGCAAATCCTGCAGCTGCTGCGCGAGCTCCAGTCGAAGCTCAACATGGCCATGCTGTTGATCACGCACGACCTTGGCGTCGTCGCCAACATGGCCGACGAGGTGGTCGTCATCTATCACGGCGATATTGTCGAGGCGGGGCCGGTCGAGGCAATCTTCCGCAATCCGCAGCATCCCTATCTCAAGGGGCTGATGGCGGCCGTGCCGCATTTCGACATGAAGCCGGGTGAAAGGCTGAAGGCGCTTCGCGAGGTGCCGGTCAAGGCCGGGACGCTCCTCGGAACCCAGCACGTCAAGAAGGCCGCCGGGCCGGATGTCCTCGTCTCGGTCCGCCATCTGTGCAAGACGTTCTCGACGCGCTCGTCCGGTTGGTTCGGCAGCGGCACCACGTCGCGCCACCGCGCCGTCAACGATGTCAGCTTCGACATCCGTCGCGGCGAGTGCCTGGGGCTGGTCGGCGAAAGCGGCTGCGGCAAGACGACCGTCAGCAAGATACTGATGCGCGCCGTGACGCCGGATCAGGGTTCGGTCACCTTCGACGACGGGGAAGGCGCCGTCGACGTCCTGAAGCTCGATGGCGCCGAGCTCAAGGCGCTTCGCGCCAAGATCCAGATGGTCTTCCAGGATCCGGTCTCGTCGCTTTCGCCGCGCATGACGGTCAAGAACATCCTCAGCGAGCCGCTCGAGATTCACGGCCGGGGCGATCCGAAGTCGCGGGTCGAAACCGTCCGCTCCCTGCTGCAGGCGGTCGGCCTCGACCAGCGCTTCATCAATCGCTATCCGCACAGCTTCTCCGGCGGTCAGAGGCAGCGCATCGGCATTGCCCGGGCGCTGGCGCTGGTTCCGCAGCTCCTGATCTGCGACGAGCCCGTCTCGGCTCTCGATGTCTCAGTCCAGGCCCAGATTCTCAACCTTCTCAAAGATTTGCAGAAGGAACTCGGCCTGACGATGCTGTTCATCTCGCACAATCTGGCGGTCGTCGACTACATGGCCGACCGAATTGCCGTCATGTGTTCGGGGCGGATTGTCGAGCTCGCACCGCGCGAGGTGCTGATGCGCAATCCGGTTCATCCCTATACGAAATCACTGCTGGCAGCCGTGCCCTATCCCGATCTGGATCGGAAGCTCGACTTCGACGCGCTCCAGGCGAGCGGGTGTTCGGACCAGCGTCAGTGGGGAGTGCAATTCTCGGACGGCGGCGAGGAGAACGCTCTCTTTCCGGCCGATCTTGGCGGTGGTCATTACGTGCTCGCCAGGAAATCGGCAGATGCTAGGGAGTTGCGCCCGTGATTACCCGAAGAACAGCACTCGCCATCCTCGCTTCAACCGCCCTGCCGAAAGTCCTCTTCGCCGCGGCGGGCGGGGTCGATGCCTCGGCGCCGCTTGTCGCCGAAGGCAAGATTCCGCCGCTCAACGAACGCCTGCCGAAAACGCCGCGAGTGATCAATGTCGCAGCGATGGGGAGGCAGCCCGGCCGGCATGGCGGAACGATCCGCAGCCTGATCGGCAGCGCCAAGGACATCCGCCTGATGACGATCTACGGCTATGCCCGGCTGGTCGGCTACGACGAGGCGCTCAACCTCCACCCGGACGTGCTCGAACGCTTCGAGACGGTGGAGGACCGGATTTTCACCTTCCATCTCCGCGAGGGGCACAAGTGGTCGGACGGCACGCCGCTGACCGCCGAGGACTTCCGCTACTGTTTCGAGGACGTGCTGCTCAACGAGGACCTGTCGCCGGCCGGCCTGCCGACGGCCATGGTCATGGACGGTCAGGCGGCGAAGTTCGAGGTCCTCGACGAGCGCACGCTGCGCTACTCCTGGGCGATGCCCAATCCGGATTTCCTGCAGAAGCTGGCGGCGCCGCAGCCGCTGGTTCTCGCCATGCCCTCGGCCTATCTCAAGCAGTTCCACAAGAAATACCAGGAAGAGGATAAGCTGAAGGCGCTGATGAAGGAAGAGCGGGTCAAGAAGTGGCACCAGCTCCACCAACGCATGGCGCGCTCCTACAGGCCGGAAAACCCGGACCTGCCGACCCTCGATCCGTGGCGCAACACGACGCCGCTGCCGGCCGAACAATTCATCTTCGAGCGCAATCCGTTCTTCCATCGTGTCGACGAGAACGGCCTGCAACTGCCCTATATCGACAAATTCGTGCTGAGCGTCAGTTCCTCGGCGCTCATTCCGGCAAAGACTGGCACAGGCGAAAGCGACCTGCAGGCGGCGGGCATCGACTTCGTTGACTATACGTACCTCAAGGATGCCGAGAAGCGTTATCCGGTGAAGGTCAAACTGTGGAAGAAGACCTCCGGCTCGCGCCTGGCGCTGCTTCCGAATCTCAATTGCGCCGACCCGGTGTGGCGGCCGCTCCTGAGAGACGTACGGGTCCGCCGAGCCCTGTCGCTGGCGATCGACCGGCGCGAGATCAACATGGCGGCCTTCTATGGGCTGACCAAGGAGAGCGCCGATACGGTCCTGCCGGAAAGTCCGCTGTTCCGTCCCGAATTCGCGAGCGCCTGGATCGCCCACGATCCGGACCAAGCCAACGCCCTGCTCGATCAGGCCGGCCTTGCAAAACGCGACAGCGACGGCATCCGCATCCTTCCCGATGGCCGGCGGGCGCAGATCGTCGTGGAAACGCCTGGCGAAAGCACGCTCGACACGGATGTGCTGCAACTCATCACCGACTATTGGCAGAAGGTCGGCATCTCGCTCTTCATCCGCACCTCGCAGCGCGACACGTTCCGCAGCCGCGCAGTCGGCGGCGAGATCATCATGTCCATGTGGTTCGGCATCGACAACGGCGTGCCGACGGCGGACATGAATCCCGGCCAGCTCGCGCCGACCGCCGACGACCAGCTGCAATGGCCGGTCTGGGGTCTGAACTATATTTCGCACGGCGAAATGGGCGAGGCACCGGACCTGGAACCGGTGGTCGAGCTGCTCGCCTTGCTCAAGCGCTGGCGGCATTCCGCCGACGACGCGGAGCGGGCCGACATATGGAGGCAGATGCTGTCCATCTATACGGACCAGGTCTTCTCGATCGGCCTCGTCAACGCTTCGCTGCAGCCGATCCTCGTTTCGACGAAGCTGCGCAACATGCCGGACGAGGCGCTGTGGGGCTTCGATCCGACGAGCTATTTCGGCGTCTACAAGGCCGATACCTTCTGGCTGGAACAGGATAGCTGAGATGCTGCGGTACATCCTCTGGCGCATCGCGGTGATGGTGCCGACCTTGCTCATCATCTCGGCACTCGTCTTCACCATCATCGAGCTGCCGCCCGGCGACTATTTCGAGAGCTACATCGCCGAGCTGAGGGCGCAGGGCGAAGGCGTCGACATGGAGCAGATCGAGTCGCTGCGCCAGCAATACGGCTTCGATCAGCCGCCGCTGCTGCGCTACGTCTATTGGGTCGGCGGCATGCTGCAGGGGGATTTCGGCTATTCCTTCGAATATGAGTTGCCGGTGAGCGAGGTTGTCGGCGACCGCCTGTGGCTGACGATCCTGGTGTCGTTCTTCACCATCATCTTCACCTGGATCATCGCCTTCCCGATCGGCATCTATGCGGCGACCAACCAATACAGCTGGGGCGATTACGGTCTCTCGCTCGTCGGCCTCATCGGCATCGCCATCCCGAACTTCATGCTGGCGCTGATCCTCATGTATTTCGCCAATATCTGGTTCGGCACCTCGATTGGCCACCTGATGGACCAGAAATACCTTTCCGAGCCGATGAGCTGGGAGAAGGCGAAGTCGATCCTCGAACACATCTGGATTCCGGTGATCATCGTCGGCGCCGCCGGCACGGCCGGGATGATCCGGCGCTTGAGGGCGAACCTGCTCGACGAATTGCAGAAGCAATATGTGGTGACCGCCCGGGCCAAAGGCCTCTCGCGGACCCGGACCCTTGTCAAATATCCGCTGCGGATGGCGCTCAACTTCTTCATCTCCGACATCGGCTCAATCCTGCCGGCGATCATTTCCGGTGCTGAAATCACCGCGATCGTGCTGTCGCTCGAGACCACCGGGCCGATGCTGATCAAGGCGCTGCAAAGTCAGGACATGTATCTCGCGGGGTCGTTCCTGATGTTCCTGGCGTTCCTCACCGTCATCGGTGTCCTGATTTCCGACCTCGCGCTCGCCGTCCTCGATCCCAGAATTCGCCTGCAAGGCAGGAGCACCAAGTGACGTCACCGATTCCTGCCCCGGGCGAACCCCTACCGCATTACGTGTCGACCGCCCCCTTCGATCCCTATTCCGTCGAGGTGATGACGGAGGAGCAGGTGCGCGTCAACCAGGCGTCGCAGCTGCGGCTGATGTGGTGGAAGTTCAAGCGGCACAAGGTTGCGCTGGCGTCCGGCATCTTCCTGGCGGTGCTCTACGGGATGATTCTCATCTGCGAGTTCCTGGCGCCCTACAATCTGCACACGCGCAACATGAATTTCATCTACGCGCCGCCTCAGCGGGTGCATTTCTTCCATGAGGGAGATTTCGTCGGCCCCTTCGTCTACGGACGGACGATGCAGCTCGACATGGATACGCTGAAGCGAAACTACACGGACAACCGGGCGGACGTCCAGCCGATCCGCTTCTTCTGCCGCGGCGACAGCTATCGCTTCTGGGGACTTTTCGAAAGCAACCTGCATCTCGTCTGCCCGGCGGAAAACGGCCAGATGTTCCTGCTCGGCAGCGACAGGCTGGGGCGCGACGTGCTGTCGCGCATCATCTACGGCGCGCGGATCTCGCTGACGATCGGCCTGCTCGGGATCACCGTCAGCTTCGTGCTGGGCATCGTCATCGGCGGCCTTGCCGGCTATCACGGCGGCGTTTTCGATCTCGTCGTGCAGCGGCTGATCGAAGTTCTCCAGTCGATACCGAGCATTCCGCTGTGGCTTTCGCTGGCGGCGATCATGCCGGCGACATGGAGCCCGATCCTCATCTATCTCGGCATCACCGTCATTCTCGGGCTTCTCGACTGGACCGGCCTGGCGCGCGCCGTCCGCTCCAAGCTGCTGGCGCTCAGGGAAGAGGACTATGTGCTTGCGGCGCAGCTGATGGGGGCGAAAAGCAGCCGCATCATCGGGCGGCATCTGGTGCCGGGCTTCATGTCGCATCTCATCGCGACAGCGACGATCTCGATTCCCGGCATGATTCTCGGCGAGACGGCGCTCAGCTTCCTCGGCCTCGGGCTGCGCCCGCCGATCACCAGCTGGGGCATCCTGCTGACCGAGGCAAAGAGTGTCAGCGTGATTGCCTTCTATCCTTGGCTGCTGTTTCCGACTATACCAGTCATTCTTGTGATATTGGCGTTCAACTTCCTGGGAGACGGGTTGCGCGACGCCGCAGATCCCTACAAATAGCCCCGGTACCGTCGCTCGATCAAAAAACAGGCGCTGCAGCGGACTTGGCGTTTCCGTATGAGAGAAAGGTTCTTCGTATGATACGGCGCTTCGAAGATGCCCGGATTCTCATGTACAGCCATGATACGTTCGGCCTGGGGCACCTCCGGCGCTGTCGCGCGATCGCGCATGCGCTCGTCGAGGACTACAGCGGCCTGCAGGTGCTGATCATTTCCGGGGCCACCATCGCCGGCGCCTTCGACTATCGGGCCCGCGTCGACTTCGTGAAGATCCCGAGCGTCATCAAGCTCAGGAATGGAGAATACACCTCCCTTGACCGCCATATCGACCTGCACGAGACGCTGAAGATGCGTCAGTCGATCATTCGCTCGACCGCCGAGACCTTCAAACCGGACATCTTCATCGTCGATAAGGAGCCGATGGGGCTGCGCGGGGAGGTCGAGGACACCTTGACCTATCTGAAGACGCACGGGACCCGCTTGGTTCTCGGCCTTCGCGAAATCATGGATGCGCCGCACCTGCTCGAGGAAGAGTGGAAGCGCCGCGACACGATGCGCAAGATCGAGCAGTTCTACGATTCGATCTGGGTCTACGGCCCGCCGGATTTCTATGACCCGCTGGTCGGGATTGACGTGCCGGCGGCGGTGCGCGACCGCATGAATTTCGTCGGCTTCCTGCAGCGAAGCGTTCCGCATGACGGATTGCCCGATCACCGGCCGGAGGGCGACTATATTCTGGTGACCACCGGGGGCGGTGGCGACGGCGCCGAGCTCATCCACAACGTCATCCACGCCTACCAGCAGGACCCGAACCTCACGCATAACGCACTTGTCGTCCTCGGCCCCTACATGCCCGCCAAGCAGCGCAACAAGCTAATCCGGAAGGGCGGCCGTATCCCGTTCATCAAGATCATCGAGTTCGACAATCGCATGGAGGAACTGGTCGCCGGCGCCCGGGCCGTCGTCTCGATGGGCGGCTACAACACCTATTGCGAGATACTCTCCTTCGACAAGCCGGCGCTGATCGTGCCGCGGCTGCAGCCGCGCGAGGAGCAGCTGATCCGCGCGCGGCGCGCCTCGGAGCTCGGCCTGGTCGAGATGCTGCTGCCCCATGAGGCGGAGGACCCGCTGCGCTTCGCCGCGGCGCTCAGGGACCTGCCGCAGCGTGCCGCCCCCTCCCGCAACAGGCACGAACTGAGGCTGGAGGGCCTTGTCCATATCTCCGGGATCGTCGGAGACTGGCTCGATCACCGATCGAGGGATCACCTGAGCGTCGTCAAGCAGACAAGCTGAAATACCCGTGCCCGAAACTCGAAAGATCGCCGTTGTTCTGAAGGGCTACCCACGCCTTTCCGAGACCTTCATTGCCCAGGAACTGTTGGGTCTCGAAAGGGCGGGGCACGATCTCGTGCTCGTCGCCCTCAGACGGCCGACCGACGCGAAGCGACACCCCGTCCATGACGAGATTCGGGCGAAGGTCTTCTATCTCCCGGAATATCTGCATGAGGAACCTTGGCGGGTGTTTCGCTCGCTGTTAAAGTCGCTGCCGAAAAACGGCTTCTGGCGGGCACTTCCTCCCTTCACACGCGATCTCCGCCGTGACTGGACGCGCAACCGCTTCCGCCGCTTCGGCCAGGCGCTGGTGCTCTTCGCCGAATGGCCGGCCGGGGCGCGTTGGCTTCACGCGCATTTCATCCATACGCCCGCCTCGGTGACGGCCTATGCGAGCATCATGGCCGGCGTTCCCTGGACTTGCTCGGCCCATGCCAAGGACATCTGGACTTCCGCGGACTGGGCGCTGTCGGAGAAGCTTGGTCGGGCGCGCTGGACGGTGACATGCACGCGCAGCGGCTTCGAGCACTTGAAGAGCCTGGCGGCCGAGAAATCCCGGGTGCATCTCAGCTATCACGGCCTGGACCTCGATCGCTTCCCAAGCTTCGAGGGCGATCACTCCAGCCGCGACGGATATGATCCCGGCGATCCGGTGCGCATCGTCAGCGTCGGGCGGGCCGTCGCCAAGAAGGGCTACGACATTCTCCTCAAGGCGCTGGCGATATTGCCCGCCGACCTCAATTGGCGTTTCGACCACATAGGGGCGGGCGATCTGACCAAGGATATGCGGGGACTCGCCGGTGATCTCGGCCTTGCCCATCGCGTGACCTGGCACGGCGCGCTCGATCAGAAGGACGTGCTCGCGCGCTATCGGGAGAGCGACATATTTGCACTTGCCTGCCGGGTTGCGGCCGACGGCGATCGCGACGGCTTGCCGAACGTGCTGGTCGAGGCGTCGAGCCAGCGGCTTGCCTGTGTTTCGACACGTGTATCCGGCATTCCGGAGCTGCTTGAGGATAATGAGAACGGCCTTGTCGTGCCGCCCGAGGATCCGCGTGCCCTCGCAGCCGCGCTTGAGCGGCTTATCCGCGACCCGGCTTTGCGCAGGAGGCTTGGCGCTGCGGCGGAAAGGCGCGTGCGGGCCGAGTTCGACCACCACTCGAGCGTCAGCCAGTTGAGCGATCTTTTCGAAAGCGAATGGAGAAGGGCCCCTTGAGCAAGCGGCGCGTTTTTTTCTATGTGCAGCACCTGCTCGGTATCGGGCATCTGGCAAGGGCGAGCCGCATTGCGAAGGCGCTGCTGAAGCGCGGCTTCGACGTGACGATGGTCACCGGCGGCTTGCCGGTTCAGGGCTTTCCCGGAGAGGACATCAGGACGGTCGTCCTGCCGCCGGTGACGGCGGGGGACAAGGGATTCTCCGGTCTGGCAGACGCCGAGGCCAATCCGGTGACCGCCGCGTTCCAGGAGCGTCGCAAGGATCTGCTCCTGGATGCACTCCGCCGTGCGGAACCCGACATCGTCATCATCGAGGCCTTTCCGTTCGGCCGCCGGCAGATGCGCTTCGAGCTTCTGCCGCTGCTCGAGGCGATCGAAGCGATGGAACGCCGCCCGCTGGTCGCGACTTCGCTGCGCGACATTCTGCAGGAACGGACGAAGCCAGGCCGGGCCGAGGAGACGGTCGAACTGGTGAAGAAGCATTTCGACCTCGTGCTCGTCCACGGCGACCCGGCTTTTGCCCGGCTCGAGGAGACGTTTCCGCTGGCTGGCGAGATCGCCGAGCGGGTGGCCTATACCGGCCTTGTCGCCCCACCATCGCCGGGCGAGCCCGCCGAGACCTTCGACATTCTGGTTTCTGCGGGCGGCGGCGCCGTCGGCAAGGAACTGATCGGCGCTGCTCTCGGGGCTGCGAAGTTCTTGCCGCAAGAGCTCCGCTGGTGCCTGGTGACCGGCCCGAACCTGCCGCAGCCGGACTTCGACGAACTCGCCGTCTCGGCACCGGAAAATGCCAGCCTGTTTCGTTTCCGCCAGGATTTCGCAAGCCTCCTTGCCGGCGCGCGTCTCTCGGTGTCACAGGCCGGTTACAACACCGTCTGTGACATATTGCGGGCCGGATGCAGCGCGCTGCTCATTCCCTTTACCGCCGGCGGCGAAACGGAGCAGAGCACGCGGGCAACGAGACTGGAGAGGCTCGGGCTGGCCGCCGTCCTGCCCGAGGAAGGAATCACCGCGCGGCAACTCGCCCGCCGGGTGGAGGCGTCGCTTGCGCGTTCGAAACCCGATATTCCGCCGCTCGATCTCGACGGAGCCGACAATACGGCGACAATTATCGAGGAGCGTCTGAATCGGATGGAAGGCGTCAGACCGCACCGATCAGCATGAAGCGCGTATATTTCTTCATCGGCAGTGCGCCGGCGAAGTTGACCCGGGAAAGGCCGGCCTTGGCCTGAAACTCCCCGAGCGAGGCAACGCAGTTGATGTGGGTGGGCTCGCTGAAATAGTCGTTTGACTGCAAGAGCACGCGGGTGCCGGAGGGGACGAGGCCGAGCCATGCGCCAAGATCGGCGATGTGCTCGCAGCTCGTGTTGATGACGAGATCGGCCCCAAGGCCGCGATAGTCGATCTGATACATATCCGCGGTTGCGGCGTGAAAACGGGCGCCGAAGCCGGCATTCAGCGTCAGCGCCACCTGCTGGACCGCCGGATCGATGTCGAAACTGTCGATCGCGGCGATTATGAAGCGCCGATCTTCGAGCAGCATGGCCGGCAGAATGCCGTACCAGCCGCCGAGAACGGCAATCCTGCCGTAGTCGGAGCCGCCGCTCTTCAAAAGCTCCTCGCGGGCCCAGAGTTTGCAAAGAACCTGCTTGTGGTTGAAGGCATTGGCGATATTCGCTTCCGGATGCTTCGCAATGACCTTGGCTATGCCGGCGACAAGCGTGCTGCCCGTGTATGCGGCGAGACCCCGCGCGAGGTCATAACCGTTTTCGAGCCAATCGTCGGATGTGCGGGGGGAGTGGCTGGCATGCGTCATGCGGCTGTTGTAAGCTCACGATCCGGCAAGCGCAAGGCGCGCAAGAACACCGCGACTGGTCGGTTGCCGAAGGAGCCGAGCAGAACGACAGGGCAGTTCGATATCCGACTGAAGAAGTCTGCTTGGCCCACCAAGCGCTTGACATGGAGCATGCCTCTGCTCTCATGGCAGGCAGTCATCGAGTTCGCGGAAGAGGCGAACGCCATTGAAGATCTGGTGGAGAAAAACCATTTGCGGCTAGCGTCCGCCTTCGGAGCGGCCCTGCGATCCCGAATTTCAGATTAGGTCTCATTACCCGCCCATGGAACCCCGTCTTTCCCGCTACATCTGGACCCATACCCGAAAGTCGCAGCTCTGGATCCTCCTGATCGTGGCGCTGTCGATGATCCCCTATTTCATGTCTTTCGACCTGCCGAAGCAGATCGTCAACGGGCCGATCCAGGGACAGGGCTTCGAGACGCCCGGAGCGACCCAGCTCTTCCTGCCGATTTCCTTCAGCCTGCCGTACTTTGGCGAGGTCAATCTGTTTTCGGGAATCGAACTTGGGCGGCAGGGGACGCTGCTGGCACTCAGTCTCGTCTTTCTCCTGCTGGTGATCATCAACGGACTCTTCAAGTTCTACATCAACACTTACAAGGGCCGGCTCGGCGAAAGGCTCCTCAGACGCATCCGTTTCGAGCTCGTCGATCGCGTCCTGCGCTTCCCGCCGCATCACTTGAAGCGCGTGAAGCCCGCGGAAATCTCGACGATGATCAAGGATGAAGTGGAGCCGATGGGCGGCTTCACCGGCGACGCTTTCGTGCAGCCTGCGCTGCTCGGCGGCCAGGCGCTGACGGCGCTGATCTTCATCCTGATCCAGAGCTTCTGGCTCGGCATCATCGCCTTTGTCATCGTCGCGATCCAGGCGATAATCATTCCGCGCATGCGCCGGCGCCTGCTGGTGCTCGGCCGCGAGCGGCAGCTGACGGCACGCGAGCTCTCCGGACGGGTCAGCGAAATCGTCGATGGCATCGGCACGATCCGCGGCCATGATACGTCCAACTACGAGCGCGCCGACATTGCCGCCCGCCTCGGCCGGATTTTCAAGATCCGCTACGACCTTTACCAGTGGAAGTTCCTGGTGAAGTTCCTGAACAACTTCCTCGCCCAGGTCACGCCTTTCCTGTTCTATTCGATCGGCGGCTATTTCGCCCTCCAGGGACGCCTTGACATCGGCCAGCTGGTCGCGGTGATCGGTGCCTACAAGGACCTGCCGGGACCGCTGAAGGAACTGATCGATTGGGACCAGGCGCGCCAGGACGTGCAGGTCAAATACACCCAGGTCGTCGAACAGTTCAGCGTCGAGCCGCTGATCGACCCGAAGGTGCAGGAGGTTTCCCTTGCGTCGCCCCCGGTGCTCGCCGGCGTTCTTGCTGCCGTCAATCTCACTCTTGCCGACGACGGCGGCGCCAAGCTGATCGAGCATGTCTCCTTTCAGGTGCGCCCGGGCGAGACGGTGGCGGTTACGGGCGGCACGGGTGGCGGCGGAGAGGCTCTGGCCGAGGCCCTCGGCCGCCTGGCTTGGCCGGCAAGCGGCAGGATCGTCGTCGGCGACGATGACATCCATGAGCTGCCGGAGTCCGTCATCGGCCGGCGGATCTCCTATGCCTCCTCCGAGGTCTACACCTTCCAAGGCAGTCTCGGCGACAATCTGCTCTACGGTCTCAAGCATGCGCCGCTGACCGAGGTCGTCTATGAGGGCGACAAGGCGGCCCATCGCCGGTGGGAACTGCTCGAGGCGAAGCTCGCCGGCAATCCCTCGCTCGACCTCAATAGCGACTGGATCGACTATGGAGCGGCCGGAGCGACGGGGCCAGAGGATCTCTTCAACAAGGTCAGGGCGGTGCTCGACGTCGTGCTGTTGACGAACGACATTTCGGCATTGGCGGTCCGTTCGACGATCAATCCCGTCGAACATGAGGCATTTGCCCATGAAATCGTCGAAATGCGCGCAGCGCTCCGCCGGCGCCTCGAGGCCGAGAAGCTCAGCGACCTCGTCGTCTTCTTCGAGCCGGGCTCCTACAATATCGAGGCGACGGTCGGCGAGAACCTGCTCTTCGGCACGGTCACCGACAGGGCAAGGTGGGAGGAAGCGCTCGAGAATCATCCCTTCTTCAAGACGGTGCTGAAGCGGGCGGGCCTGCACGAGACCTTCTACGAAATGGGGCTGGAAATTGCCGAGAACGTCGTCGAATTGTTCCGCGACCTGCCGCCGGATCATCCGTTCTTCCAGCAGCTGACCTTCATGACCAGCGAGGAAATCCCGGGCTATGAAGCGCTTCTACAGAAGGTCAGGGGCCGGCCGCTCGACGAGGTCTCGGAGGAGGACGCGATCCGGATCATCCGACTGTGCTTCGGCTATATCGAGCCGCGGCATCGCTTCGGCCTGCTGACTGAGGAGCTTATGCAAAAGATCGTCGAGGCGCGGCGTGAGTTCAGCGACGGACTGCCTGCCGATCTCGTCGGCGTCATCGAGCACTACCAGCCGAACCGCTACATGGCCTCGGCCACCATCCTCGACAACGTGCTTTTCGGTCGCATCGGCCACAAGCACACGGATGGATCGGACAAGATCCGGGCGATCGTTCGCGATCTCTTCGAGGCGCTCGGCCTTTACAACAAGGTGCTGGCCTTCGGTCTCGATTTCGACGTCGGCGCCGGCGGCAAGCGGCTGACCGCAGGCCAGCGGCAGAAGCTCAATCTGGCGCGCACCCTGATCCGGCTTTCGGATTTCTACATCATCAACCAGCCGCTGGCGGCGCTCGACCAGCGCACCCAGGACCAGATTACCCGCAACGTCTTCGCCTTTCTCCACGACGAAAAGCGGGATCCGGCGATCGTGTGGGTTCTCTCCAATCCTGCCCTATCGGAACTCTTCGATCGCGTCGTGCATTTCGAAAACGGCCGGCTGGTGCACGACGAATCTGTGGAAACGCCCTCAAAAGACAGCGACTATAAGGAACTGGCGTCTTGATGTAATATTAGCATAGGGTGGCAGGCGTAATTTCCCGGCCGGTCGGGAACGGGCGTCTTCGCGCCCGCGGCACATTCGGAGAAGCGGACTGATATGCTCCTAAAAGACGAAGTGGAAATGTTGCGCCGGATAACGCTCTTTTCCGGTCTGCCGCCTGCGAAACTCAAGCTACTCGCTTTCACCTCCGACCGGGTGATGTACAGCGCCGGCGAAAACCTGTTCCGCCAAGGAGATATCGGAGACGCCGCCTATGTCATCCTGTCCGGCAAGGCCGACGTACTGGTATCGACGCCGACCGGCCAGCTGAAGGTCGCCGAAGTCGAGCAGAATTCGATCGTCGGCGAGATTGCAATCCTCTGCAACACGCCGCGCACCGCAACCATCCAGACGACCACTCCGCTCGAAGCCCTGCGGATCCGCAAGGACGATTTCCTGAAGCTGCTGGCCGATTTCCCCGAGATGGCGGTTGAGATCATGCGCGTGCTCGCCGACCGTCTCAGCCAGACGACGTCCGAGCTCACCGAAGCCCGCAGCCGCGCCCAACGGGCCGAGGCGTAGGGTTCCCAGACATTTCCGATGACGCGTCCGCCGGTACCCGTCCGCGGATGGGCGATTATTCCGGTTCCGGTTTCCGGAATCATGCAGTAGAGAGGCGCCATGCGCGCCATAACTTATTTCGACAAGACCGTTCACTTCCCCGACAAGCCGGAAAAGAAGCGCTTTTTCGCCCGCTTGCAGGCCGGTCAATGGGAACCCGGCACCTTCCAGAACATCGCGCGCCTGGTCGACGAAAAAACCACCTTCATCGACATCGGCGGCTGGATCGGCGTCACCCCCTATTGGGCGGCGCAGATCGCCAACAATGTTATCGTCGTCGAGCCCGACCCGGTGTGCTTCGACATCCTGACACAGATGAAGGCCGGCAATGCCGGCGAGGTGGAACTCGTCAATGCCGCCCTGTCGCAGGACGAACGCCTGGTGCTCAACTCCGTCGGCGGCGGTTTCGGCAGCTCGGAGACCTCGGCACTGATCGCCGACGACACCGGCATGGCGATCAGCGCCGAAACCGTGACGATCGAGAAGCTCCAGGCAATGGCAACGACCGAGCGCCTCTGCTTCAAGATCGATATCGAAGGCTATGAATACAAGGCGCTGGACCAGTTCCGGGCGATCGACCGCAGGCGAACGGCGGGTGTGCTCCTTGCGGTGCATCCGCAGATCCTGGCTGCCTCGCTTTCCGGTCCTGCGCTGTTTCGAGCCATCCGGACCATGGCCGCGACGGTGCGCTTGATCCGAAGCTTTCGCGGACTTCGCCTGGAGAACAGGTCGGCGATCTTTGCGGCATTGCGCAAATCGATCGCAAGACGCGAACTCAAAGGCTTCGACCTGCTCTTCCTTCCCAAGTGAGTAAGGGACGGCGTGTCAGATTGCCGGTCGGACGCTATGGAAGATGGTCGGCGCGGCGCCGGGTATCCTGCTTAGCGCATAGACTTCATAGGCAGCCTGCGGATCGTCGCCCATGCCGAGCGAACCCACCGGCATGCCGGGCACCGCGAGCCCGGGAATGTTCGGGCGCTCGGCGAGCAACTTTCTAATCGCCTCGAGCGGCACGTGCCCCTCGATCAGATAGCCGTCGAGCACCGCCGTGTGACAGGCCGCCATGTCCGGCGGCACGGCAAAGCGCCGCTTGATCGCGGTCATGTCGCTTTCGTTATGGACTTCGACCGCGAAGCCCGCTTCCCTCATGGCTGCCGCCCAGCTTTCGCAGCAGCCGCAGCCGGGATCCTTGTAGATCACCATGCGCACGGCGCCTGCCAGCGGGGTCGGAGCGCCGAGTAGGACAACACAGGCGCATGCCAGGGTGCCGGCCAGGAAATCTCTGCGGTGGATGGTCATCGGATCACTCCTTCCCCGCGCTGTTCATTCCAGCGCACCGCGGATCGCATGAAATTAGACGCCCGAATGGTCAGCGTGTCGATGCACCAGATCGCCGCAGGCCGCGGACCGGCTCGCCGCCGCGGCCGAAACGCGCCGGCTCGGGCGACTTCTTCGGTTCGTTGTCTGCATCGGCAAGATCGTCGATGATCGGGCAGTCCGGCCGCGCGTCGCCGTGGCAATGGGCCGCAAGGTGTTTCAGCGTCAGACTCATCGCCTTCAGTTCCTCCGCCTTGCGCTCCAGTATCGCGACCTGATCGAGTGCGATCTTCTTCACCTCGCCGCTGGCGCGCGAACGATCGCGCCAAAGTGCCAGAAGTTCCGCCATCTGCTCGACGGTGAAGCCGAGGTCGCGGGCCCGCCGGATGAACCGCAGCGTATGGACGTCGTTGTCGCCGTAGTTGCGATAGCCGGATTGGGCCCTGTCGGCCGGCGGAATGAGGCCGATCTTCTCATAATAGCGGATCATCTTCGCCGAAACCCCCGAGGCGCGTGCGAGATCGCCGATATTCATGTCGTCATCCTTTCGACAGCCGGCAGCCAAGCCGAAATATAGGAACTTGCCGGGGCGGACGCCAATAAGGACCCGCTGCCGTTCACGCCTGCCGCTCCGAAGCTCGGAATCCCTTGAGGCGTAACGCATTGGCGACCACGAAGACGCTAGAAAGCGCCATTGCTCCGGCGGCAAAGACCGGCGAGAGCAGGACGCCATAGCCGGGATAGAGCGCGCCGGCGGCCACCGGAATCAGAACCACGTTATAGGCGAAGGCCCAGAACAGGTTTTGCTTGATGTTGCGGATCGTCGTCTTCGAAAGGGCGATCGCATTCGGCACGCCGACGAGGTCGCCGGACATCAGCACCACGTCGGCGCTCTCGATTGCGACATCGGTTCCCGTGCCGATCGCGATTCCGACATCTGCGGCGGCAAGCGCCGGCGCGTCGTTGATACCGTCGCCGACGAAGGCGACTCTTCGGCCGTCCGCCTGCAGGCGCTTGACCGCCGCGGCCTTGCCGTCCGGCAGCACCTCGGCGAGCACCTCGTCGATGCCGAGCTTGCGGGCGATCGCCTCGGCCGTTCGGCGATTGTCGCCGGTGACGATCGCGATCTTCAGGCCGAGGTCATGCAGCGCTCGGACGGCCTCTCGCGTCGTCTCCTTCAGCGGATCGGCAACCGCGATGATGGCGGCGACCCTGCCGTCGATCGCCGCATAGAGCGGGCTCTTGCCCTCGTCGCCGAGCCGGGCGGCTTCGGAGGCAAAGTGCGAGACGTCGAGGCCGAGACGTGCCATCAGCCTGTCGGCGCCAATGTGGACGTCCTTTCCGGCAACCTCGGCTCTGGTGCCAAAACCCGGAATTGCCTCGAACTTCTCAGGCTCGGCCAATTCGAGGCCGGCGGCTTCGGCCGCGGAAACGATCGCTTCGGCGATCGGGTGTTCGGACCGTGCTTCGGCGGCGGCGATTAGAGCCAGGACGGTGTTGCGCTCGAAACCGGGCGCGCTCTCGAGATCGGTCAGCTCCGGCCGTCCCTCGGTCAGCGTGCCGGTCTTGTCGATGGCGATGACCGCGGCATTGCGCAAGGTCTGCAACGCTTCGCCCTTGCGAAAAAGCACGCCCATCTCGGCGGCCCGGCCGGTGCCGACCATGATCGAAGTTGGCGTGGCGAGACCCATGGCACAGGGGCAGGCGATGATCAGTACCGCGACGCTGTTGACGAGCGCGAAGGTGAGGGCCGGGTCCGGCCCGAAAACGAGCCAGGTGAGGAAAGTCACCACGGCGACCGCCATCACGGCCGGCACGAACCACCCGGTGACGCGATCGACGAGCGTCTGGATCGGCAGTTTCGCGCCTTGCGCCTGCTCGACCATCCGGATGATCTGCGCAAGAATGGTATCGGTGCCAACCTTGGTGGCACGGAAGGTGAAGGCGCCGGTCCTGTTGATCGTGCCGCCGACGACATCCGAACCCTTCGTCTTTTCCACCGGCACGGGCTCGCCGGTGATCATCGATTCGTCGACATAGGATTGGCCTTCGACGACCACGCCGTCGACGGCGACCTTCTCGCCAGGCCGCACCAGCACCATGTCGCCCACGCGCAACTCGGCAACCGGGATTTCCAGCATCTCGCCGCCGCGCCGGACGCGCGCTGTCTTGGGCTGCAGGCCCATCAAGTGCTTGATCGCCTCCGATGTGCGGCCCTTGGCGCGCGCTTCGAGGAGCCGTCCGAGCAGGATCAGTGTGACGATGACGGCTGCCGCCTCGTAGTAGACATTGGCGGTGCCGGCCGGCAGGAGCCGGGGCGCAAAGGTGGCGACGACCGAATAGCCCCAGGCGGCGGCCGTTCCGATCGCCACCAGCGAGTTCATGTCAGGTGCGGCGCGCAACAAGGCAGGCACGCCCTTGGCGAAGAAGCGGAGGCCGGGGCCGAAGAGAACGATCGTCGCCAGAGCGAACTGCAGGTACCGGCTCTCGGCCATGCCGATGCGGGTCATCACCAAATCATGGATTGCCGGAACGAAGTGCGAGCCCATCTCGAGGAGGAAGACAGGAAGCGTCAGGAGGGCGCCGGTCAGGAAGGCCCGCTCAACGCGTCTCAGCTCCTGTGCGCGCCTTTCTCCCTCGCGGTCGATATCCTGATCATTGCCGCGCTGATGTGCCTCGTAGCCGACGCCGCGAACCGCTTCCACCAGCTGCTCGGTGGAGGCGAGCCCCCTTACTAGCCGGATCGAGGCCCTCTCGTTGGCAAGATTGACATTCGCCTCGACGACGCCGGGGACGGCCTTCAGCGCCTTCTCGACGCGCCCCACGCAGGAGGCGCAACTCATCCCCTCGATGCCGAGCTCAAGCGCATCTTCAACCGCCCCGTAGCCGAGATTCTCGATCGCCTTGATGATCTCGGATGGTTTCGCCGTCTCGTCGAAGCGAATGTCGGCACGCTCCGTTGCCAGGTTGACGGAGGCGGAAACCACCCCCGGGACGGCGCTAATCGCCTTCTCGACGCGCGCGACGCAGGAGGCGCAGCTCATGCCCTCCACGGAAAGGCTGACGTTTTGCGTGCTTTCCACGTGCCTCGTTCCGGCTGCGTTCAGGGATGCCATGCTTATGTTCCTTGCGGTTATATCTGTCATTGAAGATGGGCCTTCCAACGGTGGGAAGGTCAAGGCGGACGCTTTGGAAAAATATTCGGGGTTTGATGATGATGATGATGACGCCGGTGCTTCGAAGGGCTGCGGCGGCCTGTCGCATGACGAGGGAGAGCGCTCACCGGCTTGAGACCGGCAAATTGAAGCACGAGCTGGCGCGACCGAAGGACCAGCGGGCTCACCTTCAATGTTCGAACGGTAATGGCCGGTCACCACAGCCGGTTGACACTTATATGATAAGTGCATAGTAAGAGCGTCACTTCAATTGCACATCGCCTATGCGGACGGGTGGCGAAACCGGGGGAATAAAGCGGTGAAAACCAGCCCTTCAAACTGCCGGGTCGGCGTCGATATCGGCGGCACCTTTACGGACATCGCCCTCGATCTGGACGGAGTTCTCCACTCCACCAAGGTACTGACCGACTACGTGGCGCCGGAGCGGGCGATCTTGAAGGGTGTAGGGGTCGTCGCCGAGATGGCCGGCATAGCGCTTTCGGACATCGATATCCTAATCCACGGCACGACGCTTGCCACCAATGCGCTCATCGAGCGGCGCGGGGCTAAGACGGCGCTGGTGACGACGGAAGGGTTCCGCGATGTGCTGGAGATGCGCACGGAGAACCGCTTCGAGCAATACGATCTCAACATCTCGCTGCCGCCGGCGCTGATTGCCCGCGCGGATCGTTTCGTCGTGCGCGAGCGGATCGCCGCGTCGGGCAAAGTTCTTCTGCAGCTGGATGAAGCATCCGTCGCGGCAGTCATCGAGAAGATCGCCGCGGGCGGTTACGAGAGTGTCGCCATCGGGTTCATCCATGCCTATGCCAACGGCGCGCATGAGGTTGCGGTGCGTGAGGCCATGCTCGAGCGGCTGCCGCATGTCTCCGTCTCGATTTCCTCCGAAGTTTCCCCGCAAATGCGCGAGTTCGAGCGCTTCAACACGGTCTGCGCCAATGCCTATGTGAAACCGGCGATCAAATCCTATCTCGACCGGCTCGTCGTGTCGCTGAAGGAGATCGGCGTCGGCTGCCCGGTCTTCATGATCCATTCGGGCGGCGGCATCGTCTCGGTGGAAAGCGCGTCGGAGTTCCCGGTGCGGCTGGTGGAATCCGGTCCCGCGGGCGGGGCGATCTTCGCGGCAGACATTGCCCGGCGTCATGGTCTCGACACGGTGCTCTCCTTCGACATGGGCGGCACCACCGCCAAGATCTGCCTGATCGAGAACCAGGTGCCGAAGACAGCCAAGACCTTCGAGGTCGCCCGCACCTACCGCTTCCGCAAGGGCTCCGGCATGCCGATCTCGATTCCGGTGGTCGAGATGGTCGAGATCGGTGCGGGCGGCGGTTCGATCGCCAGTGTCGACGGCATGCGCCAGATCCGTGTCGGACCGCACTCCGCCGCTTCAGAGCCGGGCCCGGCCTGCTACCAGCGCGGCGGCAAGAACCCGACCGTGACGGATGCCGACCTGATCCTCGGCAAGCTCGATCCGGAGAACTTTGCCGGCGGCGCCATCCCGCTCTCCATCGATGCGAGCCGCAAGGCGATGAGCGACGATATCGGCTCTGTTCTCGCGCTCGATCCGGAAGCTGCCGCCTACGGCACCTGCGAGATGGTGGACGAGAACATGGCCAATGCCGGCCGCGTCCATACGGTCGAGAACGGCAAGAACATCGCCGACTTCACGATGATCACCTTCGGCGGCGCCGGACCGCTGCATGCGGCGCGTCTCTGCGAGAAGATGGGGATTACCACCTTCCTCGTCCCGCCGGGCGCCGGCGTCGGCTCGGCGATCGGCTTTTTGAAGGCACCCTTCGGCTATGAGTCCGTGCGCAGCGCCGTCTTCAACCTTACGAAATTCGATCATGCGGCGGCGAACCGGCTTATGGAAGCGATGCTGGCCGAGGCCGTCGGCTTCGTCGAAGGCGGGCTCGACATGGGCCAGCCGGTGATCGAACGCATCCTTTTCATGCGCTACGCCGGGCAGGGCTGGGACATTCCCGTTCCGCTGCAGTCCCCCCGCTTCGACTCCGACAGTGCCAAGACGATCGCTGCGCTGTTCGAGACTGAATACGGGCGCTTCTTCGGCCGCGCCATCGAAGGCCTCGATATCGAGATCGTCAGCTGGTCGGTCAAGGCGAGCTCGCCGCTGCCGCCGGTCGCCCGGGTTGCCGCCGTTGCTGAAGGCGAGGCCATCAGGCCCGCCAAGACGCGCCGGCTGTTCGAAGCAGCTCAAGGGACCTATCTCGAAGCGGGTATTCATGAACGGACGCACCTGAAGCCCGGCGACGTCGTCAGAGGTCCGGCCGTTATCGTGGAGCGAGAGACCTCGACGGTTCTGACCTCCGCCTTCAGGGCCATCGTTCAGAACGACGGCTGCCTGCTCGTATCACGGCTTTGAGGATATTCCCATGAACCAATCGATGATCGATATCCACATGCAGGTCATGTGGAACCGCCTGATCTCCGTCGTCGAGGAGCAGGCGCAGACGCTGATCCGCACGGCCTTCTCCACCTCCGTCCGCGAGGCAGGCGATCTTTCCGCCGGCGTGTTCGACCTCGAAGGGCGCATGCTGGCGCAGGCCGTCACCGGCACGCCGGGCCACGTCAACGCCATGGCGGAATCCGTTGCGCACTTCATCCGCGATATCGGCCCGGAGAACATCTTCGAAGGCGACGTCTACATCACCAACGATCCATGGAAGGGCACCGGTCACCTGCACGACATCACGGTCGTCACGCCTTCCTTCCACCACGGCAAGCTCGTCGGCTACTTCGCCTCGACTGCCCATGTCGTCGATGTCGGCGGCCGCGGCTTCGGCCCGGATGCGCGTGAGGTCTACGAGGAAGGCATCTTCATCCCGATCATGAAGTTCTTAGAGCGCGGTGAACTGAACCGTACGCTCATCCATATCGTGCGCAACAACGTCCGAGAAAGCGACAAGGTGGTCGGCGACTTCCATGCGCTTGCAGCTTGCAACGAGACCGGCCACCGCCGCCTCATCGACATGCTGACGGAATTCAACCTCGAAGACCTGTCGATGATCGGCGGCTTCATCCTGAAGAACAGCCGCGAGGCGACGCTCGATCGGTTGAAGGACCTGCCGCACGGCTCCTGGGAGTACAGCCTCGATCTCGATGGCTACGATGAACCGGTGCACCTTGCCGCAAAGCTCACCATCAGCCCCGAGGGCGTGGCGGTCGATTTCGACGGTACCTCCGGCACGAGCAAGTTCGGCATCAACGTGCCGCTTGTCTATGCGAAGGCCTATGCCTGCTACGGCATCAAATGCGTCGTTGCCCCGGAAATCCCGAACAACGCCGCCTCGCTTGCGCCGTTCGACGTCGTCGCGCCGGAAGGCTGCATCCTCAATGCCAAACGTCCGGCGCCGGTCGCGGTGCGCCACGTGCTCGGCCATTTCGTCCCGGATCTGGTGCTCGGCGCGCTACATCAGGCGCTGCCGGGTCAGGTGCCGGCCGAAGGCGCGAGCGCGCTCTGGAACCTGCATATGAGCGTGCGCCCAGTCTCCGATCAAATCGGCGGCAAGGGCGCGGAGATCCTGATGTTCAACTCCGGCGGTTCCGGCGCACGCGCTTCGCTCGATGGGCTGAACGCCACTGCTTTCCCCAGCGGCGTCCATACTATGCCGATCGAGGCGACGGAGAATGTCGGCCCGGTCATCGTCTGGCGCAAGGAGTTACGCGAAGGATCCGGCGGCGCCGGTGCACAGCGCGGCGGCCTCGGCCAGATGATCGAGATCGAGGCGGCCGAGGGCTATTCTTTCCGCTTCTCCGCCATGTTCGACCGTCTCGGTCATCCGGCGCGCGGCCGCGACGGGGGCAGGGACGGGGCGGCCGGTTTCGTGACGCTCGACGATGGAACGGTGCTGAAGGGCAAGGGATTGCAATTCGTGCCTGAGGGAAGAAGGCTCGTGCTCGCGCTTCCGGGCGGCGGAGGCTACGGCGATCCGGCGGAGCGCCCTGCGGATGCTGTCGCCCATGACGTCAGGCACGGCTACATCACCGAAGATCAGGCCATGCTCTACGGCAAGGCGAAAAGGAAGGCATGAACATGATGACGTTCGAAAGCAGCCGAGCCGCGACGATCAAGTCCTCGCCGTCGATGGCGATTTCTCTTGCCGCCAAGGCAATGCGGGCCCAGGGCGAGCATGTGGTCGACCTCTCGCTCGGCGAGCCGGATTTCGACACGCCGGCGCATGTCGTCGCGGCGGCGGCCGACGCGATGAAGCGCGGGATCACCCGCTATACGGCCCCGGACGGCCTGCCCGAACTGCGCGAGGCGATCGTCGCCAAGTTCAGGCGCGAGAACGATCTCGACTACGCCATGGACGAGATCTCGATCGGCAACGGCGCCAAGCAGATACTCTTCAATGCCTTCCTCGGAACGCTTGAGCCGGGCGATGAGGTGGTGGTTCCGGCGCCCTACTGGGTCTCCTATACGGATATTGTGATCCTGCACGGCGGTTTACCTGTCGTCGTGCCCTGCGGCGTCGAGGATGCCTTCAAGATTACACCTGAACGCCTCGAAGCGGCGATTACGCCCAAAACGCGTTGGTTCCTGTTTAACTCACCCTCCAACCCGACCGGTGCGATCTATACCGCCGACGAGCTGAAAGCCCTTGGCGAAGTGCTGGCACGCCACCCGCGCGTCGCCATCATGTCGGACGAGATTTACGAGCACATCGTCTGCGGTGACGTGCCCTTCACCTCATTCGCGAATGCATGCCCCGAACTGCGCAATCGCACGCTCCTGATCAACGGCGTGTCCAAGGCCTATGCGATGACCGGCTGGCGGCTCGGCTATGCGGCAGGGCCGAAGGAACTGACGAAGGTGTTGAACAAACTCCAGTCACAGAGCACCACCTGTCCGTCTTCGATCACCCAGGTTGCCGCCGCGGCTGCGCTGAACGGCCCGCAGGATTTCGTGACGAAAGCTGTGACGGAATACAAGGCGCGCGGTGAAATGGTGACGCAAGGTTTCGGCGCGATTGCCGGTCTTGAAGTACGCGCCCCGGAAGGCGCATTCTATCTGTTTCCGAAATGCGCCGCCTATATCGGCAAGACCGCGCCGGACGGAGCGACAATCGCCAGTGACACTGAGCTGGCGTCGTACCTCCTGAAGGAGGGAAAGGTCGCGACCGTGCCGGGTTCAGCTTTCGGCGTAGAGCCCTATATTCGCCTGTCCTTCGCAACATCGCGCGAAAACCTCGCTTTGGCCATCGAGCGAACCGCCGGTGCCCTGGCTAGACTTCGCTAATCAGGATCAAGTCTCGTGACCGATTATCAGCGCACGCTTCTCACCGGCGCCGCCGGCGCTCTTGGAACACAGCTTCGCAAATCCGGTACCAGGCTCGGCAAGATCGTTCGGCTCTCGGCCCGACAGGCGTGCCAGAACCTGGCGCCGCACGAAGAGGATTCCCCGGCGGACCTCGCCGATTTCGATGCCGTTTCCCATGCAGTGAAAGGCTGCGACGCGATCGTCCATATGGGCGGACAGGGACTCGAGGCGCCGTGGAAGACCATTCTGGACGCCAATATCGTCGGCAGCTACAACATTTACGAGGCGGCCCGCCAGCATGGCGTCAAGCGCATCGTCTATGCCAGCTCGGTCCATGCCATCGGTTTCTACGAGCGGACCGAGACCATCGACGGCAACGTGCCGACCCGGCCCGACAGTCTCTACGGCGTGTCGAAGACCTTCGTCGAAAACCTCGCCCGCTATTATTTCGACAAGTTCGGCCTCGAAACGGTAAGCCTGCGCATCGGCTCGTCCTTTCCGGAGCCCACAGATCGCCGACATCTGATCACCTGGCTCTCCTACCGCGATTGCCGCCAACTCGTTGAAAAGAGCCTGTCGGCCGAACGCGTCGGCTTCATGGTCGCCTACGGCATGTCCAACAACAGCCGCGCCTTTTGGGACAACCGCACCGCCGCTTCTCTCGGCTACAAGCCGGAGGACAGTGCTGACGACTATGCGGAAAGGGTGTTCGCCAAGACGGAGCAGGGGGATCCGAACGATCCGGCCGTGCGCTTCCAAGGCGGCAGCTTCTGTGCGGCCGGCCACTTCGAAGACGAGAACAAGTGATGCGGGCTGCCAGGACCTCCTATGACCTCGTCATCGTCGGTGGTGCCGTCGTCGGCAGCTCGACCGCCTACTTCCTGGCGACCAATCCGGACTTCACCGGTTCCGTCCTGGTGATCGAGAAGGATTGGACCTATCAACGATGCGCGACGGCGCTCTCGTCCAGTTCGATCCGGCATCAGTTCTCGAACGCCATTAACGTCAAGGTCTCCCAGTTCGGCACGGAGTTCATCCGCAACTTCAAGGAGAACGTCGCCGTCGACGACGATACGCCGGAGATTGGCTTTCACGAGGCGGGCTATCTCTTCCTTGCGGGCGACGAACGAGGCGCTGAAGTTCTGCGCCGCAATCATGAAACGCAGGTCTCCTGTGGCGCCGGGGTGACGCTGCTCGAGGTCGAAGGTCTCGCGAAACGCTTCCCCTGGCTCAACCTCGAAGGGCTGGTGCTCGGCAGCACCGGCGAGCGTGGCGAAGGCTGGTTCGACAGCGTCGGCTTGATGCAGGGTTTCCGCAAGAAGGCCCGTTCGCTCGGCGTCGAATACATCGAAGACGAGGTTGTCGCGGTCAACCGCGAGGGCGACCGCGTCGTCTCCGTGACGACAAAGGGCGGCCAGACGATCGGCTGCGGGACGGTGGTCAACACCTCCGGCACCAACGGCAGACACGTCGCCCGCATGGCCGGTCTCGACATCCCCGTCGAGCCGCGCCGGCGCTCGCTCTTCGTCGTCGATTGCCGCACGTCCCTTGAAGGCAAGGTCGGACTGACCATCGATCCGACGGGAGTCTTTTTCCGTCCGGAGGGCAAGTTCTATCTGATGGGCACCTATCCCAAGCACGATCCGGAGGTCGATCCGAACGATTTCGAGGTGATGCATGACGAATTCGAGGAGGAGATCTGGCCGACGCTGGCGAACCGCGTGCCTGCCTTCGAGGCGATCAAGGTCGTCAGTTCCTGGGCCGGCCACTACGACTACTGCACGCTCGACCACAACGTCGTCCTCGGCCCGCATACGGAGGTGAAGAACTTTCTCTTCGCCAACGGCTTTTCCGGCCATGGGCTGCAGCAGTCGCCGGCCATGGGGCGTGGGCTTTCCGAAATCATTACCTATGGAGGCTTCCGCACGCTCGACCTTGCGCCCTTTGGCTACGAACGGGTTGTGGCGAACCGTCCTTTCCTCGAAGACGCCGTCATCTGACCAAAAGGGCAGGGGAACTTCATGAACAACGAAATCAAGACACGCAGCGGCGGCCAAGTGCTGGTCGACGCCCTGCGCATCCATGGCGTCGAGCGTGCATTCGGCGTGCCGGGCGAAAGCTATCTCGCGGTGCTCGACGCCTTCCACGATGCGGAAGACGCGGTCGAATTCGTCATCTGCCGCCAGGAAGGCGGAGCGGCCTATATGGCCGAGGCCTATGGCAAGCTGACCGGCAGGCCGGGCATCTGCTTCGTTACCCGCGGGCCGGGCGCCACCAATGCCTCGGTCGGCGTTCATACCGCCTTCCAGGATTCCACGCCGATGATCCTGTTCATCGGCCAGGTGGCGCGCGACCAGATGGAGCGCGAGGCATTTCAGGAGATCGACTATCGCCGCATGTTCGGCCAGATGGCGAAATGGATCGTCGAGATTGAGGATGCGGCCCGTATCCCCGAACTCGTCAGCCAGGCGTTCCATCGCGCCGTCAACGGCCGGCCGGGTCCGGTCGTCGTCGCACTTCCGGAAGACATGCTGACCGATGAGGTGGCGGTTGCCGATACGCCGGCGTACAAGCGGGTCGAGGCCCATGCGGGCGAGCAGCAGCTCGATGAGCTCGTCCGGTTGCTCGCGGAAGCGAAGCGCCCGATGCTCGTTGCCGGTGGTGGTGGCTGGACGCAGCAGGCGGTCGCCGACCTCAGGACGTTCTCCGAAGCCTTCTCGCTCTCCGTCGCAGCCTCCTTCCGCTGCCAGGACCTGTTCGACAATAGGCATCCGAACTATGCCGGCGACCTTGGCCTTGCCGCCGGGCCGAAGCTGATCCAGCACATCAAGGCCTGCGATCTCTTGATTTCGATCGGCGCGCGGCTCGGCGAAATGACGACGGGCGCCTATACGCTGATCGACATTCCGGTTCCGAAGCAGACGCTTGTGCACGTCCATCCGGGCGCCGAGGAGCTCGGACGCGTCTATCACGCGGCTTTGCCAATCAATGCCAGCGTGGCCGGCTTCCTGTCGCAGGCGGCGAAGCTAAGACCTGCGGCATCCGCTGCCTGGATGGAATGGACGAGGGCCGCGCATGCGGACTATCTAGAAAACCTGAAGCATCCGGAAATTCCCGGCCCGGTGCAGATGGGCGAGGTGATGGAGTGGCTGCGCGGTCATCTGAAGCCCGACGCGATCCTGACGACTGGGGCGGGAAATTATTCCGCCTGGGCGCATCGCTTCTATCAATACCGGACGTTTCGCACCCAACTCGGCCCAACCAACGGCTCGATGGGATATGGCGTGCCGGCGGCGATCGCCGCCAAGATCACCGCGCCGGACCGGATCGTTGTGGCCTTTGCCGGCGACGGCTGCTTCCTAATGAACGGCCAGGAACTGGCGACCGCGATGCAGTACGACGCGCGTGTCATCGTCCTGGTTATCAACAATGGCATGTACGGCACCATCCGCATGCATCAGGAGCGCAATTATCCGGGCCGGGTGTCCGGCACGCGTTTGACCAACCCGGATTTTGCCGCGCTTGCCCGCTCCTACGGACTGCATGGAGAAACGGTGCAGAGGACCGAGGAATTCGCCCCGGCGTTCCAGCGCTGCGAAGCCTCCGGCAAGCCGGCGCTGATCGAAATCCGCCTCGATCCGGAAGCACTGACGCCCAAAATGAGCCTCACGCAGATCCGCGAACAGGCGATGGCGCTGGGGAGGTAAGAATACGCCGCTGCTGCCGGACAGGATGGGTGACGGTGGCATTCCATCAAGGCGACCCCAATGGCGGGAGATTGCCGGCTGAGTGAACGCATCCTGCGACAGTGTCGACGATGCCGAAGTCTCCGCAGGCGCGCGTAGAAAATTTGCGAACCTGATCAGTCCGCCATCTCCACACTTTCAGGCTCGTCCAGCATCAGCCGGTATCTGTTGAGGCTCTCCTCGAGATGCACGGCAAGCGCATGCTTTGCTGCCTTCACGTCGCCCTGGGTGATCGCTGCCAGAATGGCCGCATGTTCCCTGTTGATTTTCTTCAAATAGCCACTGTAGGCGCGCGATGATTGGCGATGTTTCAGCACCAGTTCGAAGTTGATGCTTTCCATGACGGCTTCTAGAAAGCTCGGAAAATGCGGATTGCGGGTGGCGCGGGCGATAGCCAGATGAAAGTCGAAATCCGCGCGCGCTTCGACTTCCGCATCGTCCGTTTTGAGGGTTTCCAATTTGTCATAGGCGCGGGCAATCTCCGCGAGAGCTTCCGGAGTGCGCCTGGTTGCGGCCAGAGCGACGGATTGCATCTCGACGCCAAGCCGCAATTCGAGGATCTGCATGGCCGAGCGAATGTCCTCGATGCGGCTGATTTCATAGTGAAGCGTCTTGGCGTCCTTCTCAGTCACATAGACGCCAGCGCCTTGTCGCGCGGTTACGCGTCCTCCCACCTTCAGAGATGTCAGAGCCTCGCGAATGACGGTTCGGGAAACGCCGAATTCCTCACATAGCTGGGCGCTGGAGGGAATTTTCGCGCCGGGAGCATAGAGCCCGGAGTCGATGCGCTCGGTAAGCTTTGTGACGACGATTTCTGCCAAATTGCCACGTTGCGTGATAATCGACACCTATTCGCTCCGATTGAAAATCCCCGTTGGCACATATCACATATCGTGCCACATGCCGCTCGAAATATCGCGTTTCTCGATAGATTGCCTGCCTCGCGGGATTCTCTTCAAAGATGGAGGTGTTGGGCCCGCGGCGGAGTCATTTCGCACCGACAAAAACTGCTTGATCTCCATCCATCCTAGCATATAAGTGATAACATACAAACCATCAGGAGGCTCGTCGTGAAAGCCCAATCCGTTGTCATCGTGGGGGGAGCTTCGGGCCTCGGTCTCACCACTGCGAAACTGATGATCGCGCATGGAGCGGCGAAGATCGGGCTTATTGACCGCAATGAGGCATTGCTCGCCTCCGCGGCGGCGGAGCTGGAAGCACTCGGCGCGGAGGTGGCGGTAGCGGTTGCCGATATTTCCCGCGCAGAAACGGCTCACAGCGGTTTCGAGACGGTTGCCGGCAAGCTTGGCCGCATCCATGCTCTCGTCAACAGCGCAGCGATCTATCCCCGCAAGCCGATCCTGGAAATCACCGACGAGGACTGGGACCTGGAGAACGCCATCAACGTCAAGGGCACCTACCATATAATGGTGGCGGCGGTGCTGCATATGCGCCAGTTCGTGAACGCGCCGGAAGTGACAGGACGCATCGTCAACGTCACCTCCGTCGATGCCTTCAAGGCGCATCCGCAGAATGCCCACTATGCCGCGACCAAGGCGGCGGTGGTCAGCCTCACCAAGTCCTTCGCCCAGGAATGCGCCAAGGACCAGATCCTCGTGAATTCGGTGGCGCCGGCAGGCTTTGCGACGGACCGCGCTAAAGAACTCGGCTTCCTGCCGGAGCTGGCCAAGGCGAGCGCTCTTGGCCGCGCCGCCGAGCCCGTCGAAATGGCCGAATGGATCGTCATGATGGCGTCCAGCCGCAACACCTATGCCACAGGCGAGAATGTCGTCGTCAGCGGGGGCTATATCTATGTCTGACACCTATCGCGTGGCAGTCGTCACCGGCGCGACTAGCGGTATCGGCAAATCGACGGTTTCGGCTCTGCGGCAACGCGACTTGACGGTTTACGCGGTGGGCCGCAACGAAAGCCTGCTTGCGGAACTGGCAGATGGGTGCGGCGCTGTTCCGGTGCGGGCCGACGTGCGCGATACGGCCGTCATCGCCGAGGCGTTGAAGGATGTTGAAGTCGATATCCTCGTCAACAACGCCGGCATTCTTTCCACCCGCGCCACATTCCACGAGATCGAACCTTCCGAGATCGATGCGATGATCGATATCAATTTCAAGGCCCCGATGCACTTAACGCGCGTCTTCCTGCCAGGCATGGTCGCACGTAAGCGCGGTCATCTGATTTATGTGGGTTCCAGCGGCGGGCGGGCAGCCTATCCCAACATGGCGGTCTATGGACCGTCGAAGGCGGGACTAAGTCTCTTCTGCGACAACCTGCGTTGCGATCTCCTGGGGACTTCCGTCCGCGTCAGCGAAATCGTTCCGGGCCGCGTGGAGACGTCTCTCTATCGGACCTCGATTCCGGATGGTCAGGCAAAGGCCATGCTGTACGACGGATACCGCTCGATTCAGCCGGAAAATATCGCCCGCATCATCAACGATGTCATCGATTTGCCGGTATTTGTCGATGTCGCCCGTGTCGAAGTCTTCCCGACCGATCAGGCAAGCGGTGGCGGCACCATGGTGAAGCACGTGACCGCTTGAGCCGTCCGTTCTCTGGCCCAGGGGGCAAGCAAAGTCAGGACGCAACGACGAGGCGGCGAAGGAAGAGAAGAATCCGGATCTCCTCCAACGCTATCGCCCATTGGCGATCCGTTCCGTCGTCGCGGCCCATTGAATGAAGCCGCGGGAACATGCGCAGGCCGCCGCGCCTGAGCCGGCCTATGCCGCCAGCCTGCAGCTTCCTCCAGGATTTCAGTATCCGGGTGAGGATTGAGATAGCTCGCCTATCGTGAACCGGTCGCTGAGGGGGTTGGCCGGCAGCGTGGATCAGAGCGGGCGGCTTTCGTAGCCGGCCGCTCTGAGCGCGTCGGAGATCGCAGTCTTGTTGGCCGCGGTCTCGATGCTGACTTCCTTCTTGCCGAGGTCCACCTTGATTGCCGCGGCGGGATCGACGCCGCGAATCGCCCTTTCCACCACGCTGGCGCAATGGCTGCAGGTCATGTCTTCGATCTTGTAGCGGTGCATTTCCTGTCTCCGATTTTCGTTAGGAACCGAAGATGGGGCTTCCCACCGTTGGAAGGTCAAGAGCGCCCGGCGCGCCCTCGATCACTCCGCAGCTTCGACGAAGCGATGGCGCTCGTAGAGGAACTTGAGCACCGCTTCGCGGCATTTCAGGTAGGTGCGATCGGAGGCGAGCTCGATGCGCCGGCGCGGGCGGGCGAGCGGCACGTCGAGGATTTCGCCGATCCGGGCGGAGGGGCCGTTGGTCATCATCACGATGCGGTCGGAAAGCAGGACCGCTTCGTCGACGTCATGGGTGATCATCAAGACCGTGTTCCCGAGCGTCGCGTGGATCTGCATCACCTGATCCTGCAGATGGGCACGGGTCAGCGCGTCGAGCGCCCCGAAGGGTTCGTCGAGCAGCAGCACCTTCGGCTCCATCGCCAGCGAACGGGCGATGCCGACGCGCTGCTTCATGCCGCCGGAGACTTCCGAAGGGCGCTTGTCGGCGGCATGCGCCATCTGCACCAGTTCGAGGTTGCGCATGGTCCATTCATGCCGTTCCTGCCTGGTGCGAGTCGCCGAGAACACCTTGTCGACGGCGAGCCGGACGTTTTCGTAGACCGTCAGCCACGGCAGCAGCGAATGGTTCTGGAAGACGACGGCGCGGTCCGGTCCCGGCTCGTCGACCACCTGGCCGTCCAGCAGCACGACGCCGCTCGTCGCCTGCGTCAATCCGGCGACGATGTTGAGCAGGGTTGACTTGCCGCAGCCGGAATGGCCGATAATCGAGATGAACTCGCCCTTGTCGACCGCGAGCGACACTTGTTTCAGAACCTCGCTCAGCGTGCCGCCGCGTTCGAAGGTCTTGTCGATGAGTTCCAGCGAGAGATAGCTTTTGGGCATGAAAAGCCTCCTTTTCTTCAGGCGTTTGCCGTGCCGCGGGCGACTGCGCGGCCGATGAGCGCGATGATGCGGTCGAGGAGGAAACCGACGATGCCGACATAGATCAGCGCCACGATGATGTCGCTGATCAGCGACGAGTTCCACGCATCCCAGATGAAGAAGCCGATGCCGACGCCGCCGATCAGCATCTCGGCGGCGACGATCGCCAGCCATGAGAGACCAATGCCGATCCTCAAGCCAGTGAATATATACGGGGCGGCGGCCGGCAGCATGATCTTGGCGAAATATTCGAAGCCGTTCAGCCGCAGCACCCTGGCGACGTTCTGGTAGTCCTGCGGAATGTTGCGGATGCCGACGGCGGTGTTGATGATGATCGGCCAGATCGCGGTGATGAAGATGACGAAGATCGCCGAGGGGTTGCCGTCCTGGAAGGCGGCCAGCGAAAGCGGCAGCCAGGCGAGCGGCGGCACGGTGCGCAGCACCTGGAAGATGGGGTCGAGGCCGCGCATGGCGAGCGCGCTCTGGCCGACCAGAGTGCCGAGCGCCACGCCGACGGCGGCGGCCATGGCATAGCCGAGGGCGACGCGCTGCAGGCTGGCGAAGACGTGCCAGAAGAGGCCCTGGTCGACACCCTGACCGACATAGAAGGGATGCGCGATCAATTCCCAGCTCTCCTCGAGCACGCGCGTCGGCGCCGGCAGGCTCGAATCGGGCGAGGCACAGGCGAGCTGCCAAGCGAGGGTGAGGAAGGTCAGCGTCACCAGCAGCGGCAAGAGATTGGTGATGGTTTGAGCGGCAAAGCGCGGCAGGCGGCTGTCAAAGCGCGGTCTTGCCGTAGCCTCGAGAGCAATCACCTGCGCCGAGGACTGCGGCGGCGCCTGCGGTTTGAGCTTCAGATTGGTGGCGGACATGCCCTTCTCCTACGGGTTCTCGGTCGACGGCAGCCGGGACCGGGCCCGGCTGCGATTGCGGCATCAGGCGATGCGGCTGATTGCCAGGCTCTTCAGATAGGCTTCGGGATTGGCGGGATCGAAGACCTTGCCGTCGAAGAAAGTTTCCGGGCCGCGCGAGGTGGAGGGCGGAATGTCGGCGACGCCGAGATCCTTCGCCGCTTCGCGCCAGATGTCCTCGCGGTTGACCTTGGCGATCAGCCCCTTGATATCCGTATCCGGTGCAAGCTTGCCCCAGCGTATGTTCTCGGTGAGGAACCAGGCGTCGTGGCTCTGGAAGGGGTAGGAGGCGTGGTCGCGCCAGAACTTCATGAAATGCGGGCTGTTCTCCACGACCTTGCCGTTGCCGTAGTCGTATTCGCCCTTCAGCCGGTCGACGATGTCCTTCGGCGGCACGTTGAACCAGCTGCGCTTGCCTACGATCTTGGCAAGCTCGTCCTTGTTCGCCATGTCGTCGCACCATTGCGCGGCCTCCTCGACGGCCATGACCAGCGCCTTGGCGGCACGCGGGTTCTTCTCGACCCAATCGGCGCGCATGGCGAAGGACTTTTCGGGGTGCTTGGCCCAGAGCTCAGCGGTATTCACGGCGGTGTAGCCGATCTTCTGGTTGACGAGCTGCTCGTTCCAGGGCTCGCCGACGCAGAAACAGTCCATGGTGCCGACCTTCATGTTGGCGACCATCTGCGGCGGCGGTACGACGATCGTCTCGACGTCCTTGTCCGGATCGATGCCACCGGCGGCGAGCCAGTAGCGGATCCAGAGGTCATGCGTACCGCCGGGGAAGGTCATCGCGACCTTTGCCGCCGCACCCGCCGCCTTCTTCTTGGCGAAGGCGTCCTTCAGCACCGAGGCATCGAGACCGATCTTGAGATCCGCATAGGCCGCGCCGACTGAAATGCCCTGGGCATCGAGGTTGAGGCGGGTGAGGATCGCCATCGGCAGCGGCTGGTTGTTCTGCGTCACCTTGCCGGTCGAGATGAGATAGGGCATCGGCGTCAGGATATGTGCCCCATCGATGCCGGCGCCGGCAGAGCCGAGCACCAGATTGTCGCGCGTCGTTCCCCAGGAGGCCTGCTTCACCACCTCGACTTCGGTCATTCCGTATTTGTCGAAGAAGCCCTTCTCCTTGGCGATGATCAGCGGTGCGGAATCGGTCAGCGCGATGAAACCGAGGATGGCTTTCGCCGTCTCCGGACCAGCCCCCTGGGCAAAGGCCCCGGAGGGCAATAGCGTTTTCGCTGCGCCGACCATGGCGGCCGTCGCGGTCGTCTTCAGCAGGCTGCGGCGAGTAAAGCCGCCGATCGATATCTTGGTCATGCGCACGTTCCCTCAACTTGTTGGCCGGTCGAAAACCGACGAAAAAAACGCCGCTCGGAAATCGCGCTCCGGGGATCGGGAGGTATCCCTTTCGGAGGCAAAGACCGTCGCGACGTCACTGTCCTTCGCAGGCGCATTTCGCCTGAACTTGCTTCAATCGCCGTTGACCGAAGCAAGCACACCAATGCAAGCGTCGTGCCAAACACCGCCAGATCTCGTATGTGGCTGAATTGACGAGGGAAAATTAGCCAATTCCGATATGCCCAAAAATATAGCATGACCTGCAGAAGATGAATTATTGTGCGTTGCACCATCCAGCAATTTTGCATGCCGCGCAAACTATGTGCGCCGTCGCATTTCCTACGGGCAGTAGCGGCGCTCCCAATCGTTGCCTTGCGGCATGACCGAAGCATGCGGTGCTGTTTCGGCCCGCCCGGATCGCCTATATTGGTGAGGGCCATTCATCGGCCTCCGCGAGATAGACCGCGATGGCATCGACCGAGTTTCATCTTGTCACGACCTGGGCCGTCGACGCCTCTGTCCAGGATGTCTGGCGGGAGCTCAGCACGCCCGAGAGCTGGCCGGACTGGTGGCCCTCGGTCAATGAGGTCACGCTTCTGCGCCCAGGCGACGAGTCCGGCATCGGCGCCGTGCGTCGGATGAAATGGTCCACCGCTTTGCCCTATGACTTGGCCTTCAACATGGAAACGACCAGGGTTGAACCGCTATCGCTTATCGAGGGCAAAGCTTCAGGCGAGCTCGATGGGACCGGTCGATGGACGCTGCGGCGGGACGGAGCGGTATGCAATATCCGCTACGACTGGATCGTCAAGGTGACGAAACCCTGGATGGTCAGGCTTGCTGTCATCCTGAAGCCCGTCTTCAGCTGGAACCATGACGTCGTCATGGAACGCGGTCGGCAGGGCCTCGTGCGTCGCCTCGCCCGGAGTGCCTGAGGAATTGGCGCTTCGTTCGCGTCTCGCATGTTCACGCCGAAGCGCGTTTGCGTGCATGAGCCCCGAGGCGGCCGATTATAGGAATCCTATTTCTTTCCTCTTGGACCTCTCTCGTCCTATGCGCTTGAGCCATATTCTATTGATCCACGCGCCGCATCGCCTCGATCGCTGCGGCGACGGATATGCACGCCATCGCGATCACCTACCGGGCGGCCGGCGCCGCCTATCGGGGACGCGCAAGTCAGTAGAAACAACAGACAGGAATTATCGACATGGACCTTGTCGTATTCGCAATAGGCATCGTGTTCTTCGCCTTATCCTTTGCCCACGTTCGGGCGTGCAGCAACCTCTAGCGGCGGAGTGGAAAGATGCTCGTTCCAGCCGTGTATCACGGCTCAGGCCGCTTGGCATCCAGGCGCCGCATTCTTTGTGAAACGTCGGCGAATATCCGACACGCGCCTCCGGCGAGCACACGCCGTTTCTGACGTCACTTTCCCTTCGACAGCCGTTGCTCTATGACAACGCGGCGGAAGCGAGGGGAGGAACATGAGAAAACTGGTTGCTGGCAAACTTCACGGCATCCACGTGACCGAGGCTAACCTCAATTATCACGGCTCGATCACCTTGGATCCGGACCACTGTGAGGCGGCGGGCATCCTGCCGATGGAGTTCGTTGAGATCTGGAACAAGAACTCCGGCGCGCGCATCTCCACCTATGTCATTCTCGGCGAGCGCGGCTCGCGGTGCTGCATCCTCAACGGGGCGGCCGCCCGCACCTGCCAGCCGGGCGATCAGGTCATCATTTGCAACTCGGTCTATCTCGACGAGAGCCGGCTGACGGAGCTGAAACCGAGGGTGCTGACCTTCGACGAGAACAACCATGTTCGCGATCGCTTGACCTATTCGGTCGAGCGCGACCAGCAGGGCAAGTTTACGTTCAGCATTCTCGATGAAGAGGACAGGAGACAGCCGATCCCGCTTCCGGTGGCAGGAGCATAGCCGACTCTGGAGCGGGGCTCAGGAGGAGACCTCGGCGGCGAGCCAGCTGCGGAAGGCTTCGAGCGGCGGGTGGTTGGCCCGCGACTCGGGCCAGACCAGCCAATAGGCGCCGGAACCCGGAACAGAACGTTTGAGAAGCGGCACAAGGCGCTTTTCCTCTATCTCGACATCGGCGAGATAATCGGGAAGCAGGGCCACACCGAGGCCCGAAATGGCGGCCTGCGTCATCGTGGCGAACTGGTCCAGCAACATTCCCGTGACGCTCGGGGCTTCGGCGCCTTGAGCGGCAAACCAGATCTCCCAGGCGTTCCCGCGTGTCTCCAACTGCAGCAGCGGCAGACCGGCCATGTCGTCGACCGTGCGAACCGGGTGTTCGGAGAGAAGCGACGGAGCGATGCAGGCGGTCAAACGCTCCTCGAAGAGTTTCATGTGCCCCGCGTCGCGCCAATCGTCCGCTCCGAAATGAATGGCTGCGTCGAAACCCTCGGCGGCAAAATTGAACCGCTTGAGGCGCGTCGCAAGATTGATCGTCACGCCCGGATTCCGGGTTAGGAACGTACCGAGCCGCGGCGCCAGCCATCGCGTGCCGAAGGCCGGCAGGATGGCGAGCGACAGGGCGCCGCCGCCCGGATTGGCGGAAAACTCCATGCTGCCGCGCTGGATGAGGTCGAGCGCCCGGGTGACGTCCCGTCCATAGGCCTGAGCTGCTTCGGTCGGAATGAGCCTCTGCCTGTGGCGTTCGAACAGCGGCCGGCCCAATTGCTCCTCGAGGTTCTGGACAAGGCGGCTCACGGTGCTTTGCGTCAGATTGACTTCTCGCGCCGCCCCCGAGATCGAGCCGTTACGCAAGACCGCCTCGAAGGCCGAGAGGAGACTGATGGAGGGAAGAAACCGGCGCGGGCGCATCTGAACTATGTATTCCATACATGGAGACGGCGCAAAGTAGGCTTGCTTCGCCGGAAGAACAATCATTATCTGCATGGAGCGGCGCTTCCCTTTGCAGGGCTTCTGATCGCGCCGCCGGAGCCGAACACCCGCGCGATTCGCATAGCGGAGCTCCGCAGGGAGGAGCCAGGTCAATGGGCAACGTTCGAAGCGGCCGACATCAGTTCTTCGGGGCTCAGCGCCCGGCAAAGATTCTGGCCGTTCTCCTCGACTTCGGTGAAGCTCCAGCGCACGACGCCTTCACGGTCGAGCAGGAAATGGCCGACGAGCTGCATATGATTGGCCAGGCTGACCTGCTTATCGGCGTCCTTGATTTCGTACGGGTCCTTTTCGGCAAGGAGGTCTCCTGCCGCGGGCGGATTCATCGGTTCAGGCAATTCGCCCGGCAGGTCGACGCGCATCTCCATGACCGCGTCCATTCCGATTTTGGTCGGCCAGTCAGTCTCGTTTTCGGTGAACTCGACGATGGGCAAGCCGAAGGCGCGGTGCGATGCGCGGGCCGGATCGGATGCGGCGAGAAGACCAGCGATCGGATGGAAACGGAAGTAGAGACGGGCCCGTTCGACGGGAGTGTTTACCACGGCAAGCGTCTGAACGCCCTTTTCGCGGAGCGCCGGGTTGAGCTGGGCCATCGCCGCCACATGGCGGCGGCAGAACGGGCAATGCAGGCCGCGAAACAGGCCCACAAGCAGCGGGCTGCGGCCGCGAAAATCGTCAAGTGCGATCTTCCCCTCGCGCGAAATCGCGTCGAACACGACGTTCGGCGCCTGATCGCCCGGTTGCAATGGATTGTTGGCAGCGTGCGCAGACATCGGACAAACTCCTCGCGTCAAGGTACGGCCGAGAAAGGCAGTACGGCAGGGCTTCGAGGCCGCTGAATAGGCCTGACCTCTCGCTTTGCCGCACAGCCAGCTTCTGAATTCAGCATGGCCCCACAACGGTCCATGAGCAAGCGCTAAACGACACTGCACGATCCGTTCCCGTGGCCTGGAGGCATGTCCATTTGAGGTTCACTCGATATGTGCAGGGCTGCCGGGCGGGAACATTCCCGAACAGGCTGGTTATCGGACCACCTGAACGAGGACATGCCACGATGGTCGATCTGCCGGGAAAACGGGGAAGCTGCTGGGTGGCTGGCGCCGGGCCGACGGGCTATTCTCCGCTCGACGGCTCGATCCATGCCGAGACGGTCGTGGTTGGAGGCGGGATCGTCGGGCTTACCGCAGCGCTTCGCCTTTCCGAAGCTGGCCGTTCGGTGATCCTGCTCGAAGCGCTCGAGATCGGCGGGCAGGTGACCGGGCGTTCGACGGCGAAAATCACCACCCAGCACGCCTTGATTTATCGCCACCTCATCGACAGCCTCGGTTTGGCACGGGCGCGTAGCTATGCGGAGGCGAATTCGGCCGGAGCCGCGCTGATCAAGGACTGGATCCGCGACTATGCGATCGCCTGCGATCTCGAGCGCAAGAACGCCTATACCTATGCCACCAGCTCGGCGGGCCGCGAAGCCATCATTGCCGAGGCGGAGACGGCGCGACAGGTCGGGCTCGAGGCACAGGTGCTCGATCGTGCACCGCTGCCTTTCGAGACCACGGCTGCAGTTTGTTTTCCTGGTGAGGCGCAATTCAACCCGGCGAAATATCTCGTCGGATTGGCGCGCGCCGCGGCGGACCGGGGCGCGCGCCTGTTCGAACAGAGCCGAGCGATTCTGATCGACGTGGCGAGCCGCTGGCGCGTGGTCACTTCTGGCGGGACGGTTCATGCGGAACACGTGGTCGTCGCGACCAACATGACGGTCAAGAGCCCCGTCGGCATGGCAAACCGCACACAGCCGCGGTGCCATACCGCGATCGCCTTCCGCGTCGACAGTCCGCTCGCCGTCGATGGCATGTTCATCGGCATCGACGATCCGACACACTCGATCAGAACGGGGAGGGATGACGCCGGCCCCCTGCTTGTCGTGCTCGGTCCGAAGTTCAATACCGGCCAGGACGGGAACGTCGCCGCGCGCTTCGTCGAACTCGAGGAGTGGGCGCGGCAGAACCTGGCCGTCGGCGAGCTGGCCTGGCACTGGTGCAACGTGGACTACGACACCGCCGACCGGGTGCCCTATGTTGGCGAACCCGATCCCGAAAAGGCGCCGGGCTTCCATATCGCCACCGGCTTCAACGCCTGGGGCATTAGCAACGGCACCGCGGCCGGCATTATGATCGCCGACACGATCCTTGGCCGCGCCAGCCCCTGGCGGAGCCTTTATGATCCGACCCGGCCTTATCCCAAGGGCTTTCACAAGAATGGCGACAGCCAGTCGATTGTCGGCAGCGCGAGGGACATACGACCGGGTGAAGGCGGCGTCGTCCTGCGCGGCGACGAGAAGCTCGCCGTCTGCCGGGACGATGACGGAACCCTGCGTGCCGTCTCCGCCTCCTGCACCCACAAGGGCTGCACGGTGACTTGGAACAATGCCGATCGGACATGGGATTGTCCCTGCCACGGCTCGATTTTCGCAGCAGATGGATCGGTGATCCACGGTCCGGCCCGCAAGCCGCTTGCTCCGGCGGAGCTATAGCGAGGGCGACGGGCAGTTTCACTGCGACTGACGCTTGAAGATGCCGCAACAGAGCCCTGGCGCCGTAAGAGCGGCATCATGACGAGTTGAAGCGCTTCATCGATGACGCTTCCGGTGCGGGAAGAGTGTCGTGTCGCCTTCATCGATAACGCTCAGGTATGCGCCGATCCATTTGCGAGACGGTTGAAAATTATTCTGAGCCTTGCTTCGTTCTGGTTGGTTCCAGTGCGCTCCCCGACCCATTGTTCCTCAAGTCGCGGGCGCCAATCGCAATCCACCCCCAGCGCATCCTTGGCTTGTGGTCCATTCAACCGATTGAGGAGCGCGATAATGATCTCCCTGTCGCTGATCCCGCAGTCGGAGGATAGGTATTCCCATAAGTCCCTTTGGCAGTCCTCTATGAGCTTTCTCATTTTTTCGGAGTTCATCGGACACCTCAATAGGAAAGCTCGCTACTGCATGTTCCTCTAGATCATCGCCGTTCTGGAGATAAAAACATGCAGAGATTCAAAGGCGACAGCGATATCTGTGCGTCAAGCAGGACGCGCGCCGTAGTTGAGGTCCTGGAGCGGCGCGGAAGGGCATCGGCGCACCGCTCCAGGATCATCGCACGGCCGCGGCGGCGGGGGGCTGGCCGTTGTTCCGCAGGTGCTCACTATCGAGTATGTATTGCCGAGCAGCGCTCGGCAACGGGCCTAAGACCTTTGGACCCGCTACCCCGGACTAAGGTCCTAGGCGCGCTGGCATTCCTGAAAGAGCGCCGATGCACGCCTCAGGCGAGATTCGCTGCAATACGAGAGAGAAGTTCATTGGACAATAAGTTTATCCTATCGACGCAATCGGAAAATCCAACTTAAACTAATGGAACTGAATCGGTATGGTCGCACCAGATGCAGCTGCTGCCCCTTGAGTGCAGCGGCCAGCTCTGACGCACCGCCATGCAGAACGCCCGAGGTTGAAGACCGATGTCATCTGGATGGCGCAATTGAAGCCAAGCGCAATGGAGAGCATAATGGATTCCAAGGTCGAGAGTGCGGGCAAGTGTCCGGTGGCGCACACCCACACGGCCCATGGCGGAAGGTCGAATCGGGACTGGTGGCCGAACCAGTTGAATGTGCAGATTCTTCACCAACACTCGTCGCTGTCCGACCCGATGGGCCAGGCGTTCAACTATACCGAGGAATTCAAGAAACTCGACCTGGAGGCCCTGAAGAAAGACCTCCACGCGCTGATGACCGATTCGCAGGATTGGTGGCCGGCCGACTTCGGCCATTACGGGCCGCTCTTCATCCGCATGGCATGGCATAGCGCCGGCACCTACCGCACCGGCGACGGCCGCGGCGGTGCGGGTGCGGGCCAGCAGCGTTTCGCGCCGCTCAACAGCTGGCCGGACAACGTCAATCTCGACAAGGCGCGCCGGCTGCTTTGGCCTATCAAGCAGAAATACGGCAACAGCATTTCCTGGGCCGACCTGATGATCCTCACCGGCAACGTTGCGCTCGAGTCGATGGGCTTCAAGACCTTTGGCTTTGCCGGCGGCCGCGCTGACGTTTGGGAGCCCGAGGAAGACGTCTACTGGGGTGCCGAGGATACCTGGCTTGCCGACAAGCGCTATACGGAAGAGCGAGAGCTCGAAAAGCCGCTGGCCGCCGTGCAGATGGGCCTGATCTATGTGAATCCGGAAGGTCCGAACGGCAACCCGGATCCGCTTGCCGCTGCCCGGGACATCCGCGAGACCTTCGCCCGCATGGCGATGAACGACGAGGAGACCGTAGCGCTGATCGCCGGCGGACATACGTTCGGCAAGACGCACGGTGCTGGCGACGCCTCGCATGTCGGCGTTGAGCCCGAAGGCGCGGATATCGCCGAACAGGGCTTCGGCTGGACCAGCAGCTTCGGAACCGGCAAGGGCGGCGACACGATCGGCAGCGGCCTGGAAGTCACCTGGACGAGCACGCCGACGAAGTGGAGCAACAACTTCTTCTGGAACCTGTTCGGCTACGAATGGGAGCTCACGAAGAGCCCGGCCGGTGCGCATCAGTGGACGCCGAAAAACGGCATGGGCGCGGGCACGGTTCCGGATGCCCATGACCAGTCCAAGCGCCACGCGCCGGCCATGCTGACGACCGACCTCGCGCTGCGCTTCGATCCGGCTTACGAGAAGATCGCGCGGCGCTTCTTCGAGAACCCGGACCAGTTCGCGGATGCGTTTGCCCGTGCCTGGTTCAAGCTGACCCATCGCGACATGGGCCCACGGGTGCGCTATCTCGGCCCGGAGGTTCCGTCCGAGGAACTGATCTGGCAGGATCCGGTCCCGGCCGTCGACCACCCGCTCGTCGACGAAGAGGACATCGCCGATCTCAAGGAACGGATTCTTGCGTCCGGCCTGTCGGTCTCTCAGCTGGTATCGACCGCCTGGGCGTCGGCATCGACCTTCCGCGGTTCGGACAAGCGCGGCGGGGCAAACGGTGCGCGCATCCGCCTCGCACCGCAGAAGGATTGGGAGGTCAACCAGCCGGCCCAGCTTGCGACCGTGCTCGAAACGCTCGAAGGCATTCGGGAGGCATTCAACGGCGCCCAGTCCGGCGGCAAGAAGGTATCGCTCGCAGACCTGATCGTTCTCGGCGGCGCCGCCGCGGTCGAGAAGGCGGCGAAGAACGCCGGCCACGACATCGAAGTTCCCTTTGCGCCCGGCCGCACCGATGCGACCGAGGAGCAGACCGATGTGGACTCCTTCGGCGTACTGGAACCGATCTCCGACGGCTTCCGCAACTATCAGAAGGGCGACTATCTGATTTCGCCGGAAGAACTGCTGATCGACAGGGCGCAGCTTCTGACGCTTACCGCACCGGAAATGACGGTTCTCATCGGCGGCATGCGCGTGTTGAACGCCAACACCGGGCAGTCCCAGCACGGCGTGTTCACGACGCGGCCCGAGACGCTCACCAATGACTTCTTCGTCAACCTGCTCGACATGGGCACGGCATGGAAGGTCTCTGCGGAATCGAAGTATGTTTTCGAGGGGCGCGACCGCAAGACGGACGAAATCAAGTGGACCGGCACCCGCGTTGACCTCGTCTTCGGTTCGAACTCGCAACTGAGGGCCATTGCCGAGGTCTATGGCCAGGGCGACTCGCAGGAGAAGTTCGTCCGCGACTTCGTGGCGGCCTGGACGAAGGTGATGAACGCCGATCGCTTCGATCTCGTCTGATCGCGAGCCGAAAGACATGCGGGCGCGGCCGCCTTGGCCGCGCCCACCTCACTGATGCAGCAGACGGCTAGGCACGTCATACACCGAGCCTTTGCCGCTCGGTGATCCGCCAGGCCCGCGGCGTCATGCCGATGTGGCGGACGAAGAAGCGTGAGAAATAGGCTGCGTCCGAGAAGCCGAGGCGGAAGCTGATCTCCTGGACGCTCGCACGGGTGAAGACGAGCTGGCGCCTCGCGGCGTCCAGCAGCCGTCCGGCGATCACCTCGTGCACGCTCTGCCCGGCGACTGCGCGGACGACGCGATTGAGATGGGTCGGCGACAGGCCCAGCTCGCGCGCATAGTAAGCGGCCGGACGGTGGTCCAGATAGTGCTGCCGGAGCAGGGCGTCGAATCGTTCCATGCGCCGCTCGTTTTCGCTCTCCCCGGCTGGCCCGCTGTCGCGCGGCTCATCCGCGAGCCGCGCCGCCAATCCCAACACCGTCGTCAGATAGGCATCGAGCAGGCCGGTGCGGTGGCTGCGGCGCGCGTCCCATTCCTCGGCCAGGCGCTGCAATGTCTCGGCGATGTAGCGGCCGTCGTCGCTATCGCCGAGTGGCGTCAGGCGGGGTGTCGCCAGCCAGCCGCCGAGCCTGTTGCGGCCACCCGGCGCGACCGGCAGATGCGATGCGAGCACCGTGAACACGAAACCGTCGATATCAGCCGAAAAGCGGAAGCCATGGCTGACGGCGGGCGGGATGGTAATCACCGCCGGCGGCGAAATCGGCCTGGCCGTGCCGTCGAACAGCGCATCGCCTGAACCCTTGGCGATGTAGAGGATCTGAAAGAAGCTCTCGTGGCGATGAAGGCCGATCTCCCAGTGGTGCAGGCGGCTGCGCGAAGGGATTGTCTCGCAATGCAGCCAGAAATCCGGCCGTTCTCCGGATTCCTCGCCATAGAGCTCGTAGGTCGGGACAGGTCGCTTCATCTGGCTCACGCAGCATCGATGTTCGAGAAGTCCAATAACATGGCAGAAATGTCCATTGAGACAAGGGCCGGCGGCGCGCAAACTTCCCTGATAAAGGCCAATTTTGCAGCGGGCACATCAACGGCTTCGCCGGCTTGTATGGTGAGGAGATACATGCGAACCCAAGTCGTCATCATCGGTTCCGGCCCGTCCGGTCTGCTGCTTGGGCAATTGTTGACACTGGCGGGCATTGACAATCTTGTCCTCGACCGCGCCAGCAAGGAACACATTCTCGGCCGGGTGCGCGCCGGCGTTTTGGAGGAAGGCACCGTCCGGCTTATGGACGAGGCGCAATCGGGAACGCGGATGCATGCCGAAGGCCTCCCGCATGACGGATTTTCGCTCGCTTTCGACGGCCGTGATCATCGTATCGACCTCAACGGTCTGACGGGCGGCAAACGGGTGCTGATCTACGGCCAGACGGAGCTCACTCGCGACCTGATGGATCATCGCGAACAGTCGGGCGCGTCGTCGATCTACGAGGCGGCAAATGTGAAGCCGTATAACTTTGAGAGCCATGCACCTTACGTCACCTATGAAAAGGACGGAGTCACCCATCGGATCGATTGCGATTTCATCGCTGGCTGCGACGGCTTCCACGGGGTCAGCCGCAGGTCCGTGCCGGAGCGCGCGATCCGCGCCTATGAGAAGGTCTATCCCTTCGGCTGGCTCGGCATCCTCGCCGACGTGCCGCCAGTCGATCACGAACTGGTCTATGCCAATCACCCGCGCGGCTTCGCTCTATGTTCGATGCGGTCCTTGAGCCGCAGCCGGTACTACATCCAGTGCCCGCTCGACGAGAAGCTCGACGATTGGGACGACGAGCGTTTCTGGGACGAGTTGCGTCGCCGCCTGCCGATCCATCACGCCGAACGGGTGGTGACCGGTCCTTCCTTCGAGAAATCGATCGCGCCGCTTCGATCCTTCGTCGCCGAGCCGATGCGCTTCGAGCGAATGTTTCTTGTCGGCGATGCCGCCCATATCGTGCCGCCGACCGGGGCCAAGGGGCTGAACCTTGCGGCGAGCGATGTGCACTACCTGTTCGAGGGCTTGCTCGAGCACTATCAGGACCGCTCCAATGCAGCCGTCGACGCCTATTCGGCCCGGGCGCTCGCGCGTGTCTGGAAGGCGGTTCGCTTTTCCTGGTGGATGACGACGATGATGCACCGTTTTCCCGACACCAGCGAATTCGACCAGAAAATCCAGGAGGCCGAGCTCGACTATCTCACCCATTCGCGGGCCGCGGCGACGGCGCTCGCCGAGAATTATGTCGGGTTGCCGTTTTGACCTTGTGCTGATGCCGAGGGAAGGGAGGTTTGATAGAGGAGTATTCATAACTGTGCAGTTATGTGGGGCGGCCTATCTTTCATTATTCACCGCCGTCTCAGGTGGCAAACTGACGACGATCAATTCGCAGTTGATCTTGGACGGGCACCGGACGGGAGTGAGCCGGGTGCCGTGGGGAGGAAAAATGAAACGGACTATTCTCGCCGCCTTGGCGGCACTTACGATTGCGGGTGCAGCGCATGCCGACACGATCAAGGTCGGCGTCATCGGGCCGTTTTCCGGCCCGTTCGCGCTGCAGGGCAAGAACTTCAAGGCCGGCATCGATGCCTATATGGCGCTGAACGGCAGCAAGGTCGGCGACGACGACATCGAAATCATCTACCGGGACGTGCCGCAGCCCGATCCCGCTCAATCCAAGGCGCTGGCGCAGGAGCTCGTTGTCAAGGAAGGCGTGCAATATCTCGCCGGCTTCTATTTCACGCCCGACGCGATGGCGGTAACGCCGCTGCTCGAGCAGGCCAACGTGCCGCTCGTCATCATGAATGCCGCAACGTCGGCGATCGTCACCAAGAGCCCGCTGGTCGTGCGCACCTCGTTCACGCTCTGGCAGACCTCGACGCCGATCGCCAAGGTGGCGAAGGACGCCGGCGTCTCGAAAATCATCTCGGTGGTCAGCGACTACGGCCCGGGCGTCGACGCCGAGAACGCCTTCAAGAAGGGGTTCGAAGCCGCGGGCGGACAGATCGTCGAGGCGATCCGCATGCCGCTCGCCACCAATGACTTCTCGCCGATCATGCAGCGCATCAAGGATTCGGGGGCCGAAGGAGTCTTCGCCTTCCTGCCCTCCGGCCCGACGACGCTTGGCTTCGTCAAGTCCTTCAACGAAAACGGCCTAAAGGGCGCCGGCATCAAGTTCTTCGCACCGGGCGACCTGACGCAGGAATCGGACCTGCCGGCACTTGGTGAAGCTGCACTTGGGATCCAGACGACCTTCCACTACGCGGTCTCGCACGATTCGTCGGAAAACATGGCGTTCGTCGAGGCGGCCGGCAAGGCGATCGGCAATCCGGCCGAGCTTTCCTTCCCCTCGGTCGGCGCCTACGACGGCATGCACGTCATCTACAAGATGATCGAGGCGACGGGCGGCGAGCAGGACGCACAGAAGGCGGTCGAGGCCGTCAAGGGGCTTTCCTGGACGAGCCCGCGCGGACCGGTGTCGATCGATCCGGAGTCGCGCCACATCACCCAGAACATCTACCTGCGCGAAGTCGCCAAGGCCGAGGACGGCACCTATTATAACAAGGAGATCGCGACCTTCGAGAAGCAGGGCGATCCCGGTCTGGCGGCGCTGAAGTAGGCCGTTCGGGGAAAGGGATGCGGGGCCGCTGGCCCCGCCCTAGCGGAACAGGATGGGGTTAATGCAAACCGTCTTCAGCATAGCGGTCGACGCGCTCGCTTACGGCATGGTGCTGTTCGTGATCTCGATCGGTCTTTCCGTCACCATGGGCCTGATGCGCGTGGTCAACCTCGCCCACGGCGCCTTCGCCATGATCGGCGGATACATAGCCTCCTATGCCGCACGCGATCTGGGGCTCGGCTACGGTTTCGCGGTGCTCTTTGCCGTATTCGGAACGATCGCTATCGCCGTGCCGATCGAGCGCCTGCTTTACCGGCGCATCTACGGGGCTCCGGAACTCACTCAAGTGCTGATGACGATCGGCATCACCTTCTGCATCATCGGCATCGCCAATTACGTCTTTGGCCCTACGCTGAAGACCGTTCCCCTTCCTTCGGCGCTTCAGGGGTCGGTCGATCTCGGCTTCCGATCGATCGCCACGCACAGAATTTTTGCCATCCTTTGCGGCCTCTCCGTTGCCGCCGCCCTCTGGTACCTGATCGAAAAGACCGCCTTCGGCGTGAAGCTTCGGGCGGCCGTCGACAATGCCGCGATGGCGGCGGCGCTCGGCGTGCGCACCGAGATCGTCTATGCGGTGAGCTTCGCCGTTGCCGTCGGGCTTGCCGCGCTCGGCGGCGTCGTCGGCGCCGAACTGCTGCCGGTCGAACCCTATTACGCGCTACGCTACATGGTGACCTTCCTCGTCGTGGTTTCCGTCGGCGGCGCGGGGTCGATACCGGGTGCGTTGATCGCGTGCCTGCTGCTCGGCGGCATCGATACCGCCGGCCGCTATCTCGTGCCGGAATTCGGCGAATTTTTCTTCTACCTCGCGGTCATAGCCATCGTCTGCGTCTTTCCCCGCGGGCTTTCCGGAAGGACAAGTTAGTGACCATGGCAACGATGAACGATGCGATGACGAGCGCGCCCGGCAAAGGGCGCAAGCTCGCCCGCGATCTCGCCGGTCTTGCGGCAATTCTGCTCTTGGCCGTGCTCGGCTATCTCCTGTTTCCGAACAATCTGGCGCTGCTGACGCGTATCACCGCGATCGCGCTCCTGGTCCTGTCGCTCGATCTTGTTACCGGCTATTGCGGCGTGGCGACGCTCGGCCATGCCGCGCTCTTCGGGTCTGGCGCTTATGCGGCCGGAATTGCCGCGGTTCACTTCGGCATCACCGATCCGCTGCTGATGCTCGCCTGCGGCATTCTCGGCGGTGCTCTTGCAGGCCTCGTCTGCGGTATCGTCATTCTCAGGGCGCACGGTCTTCCGCAGCTGGTCCTGTCGATCGCGCTCATTCATCTGTTCCACGAGTTTGCCAACAAGGCCTCCTCCTGGACAGGCGGCAGCGACGGGCTCGCCGGCATCGCGCCCGATCCGCTGCTCGCTCACTTCGAATTCGACCTTTGGGGCCGCACCGCCTATGTCTTCGGCATTGTCCTGCTTGCAGTCGTCTTTACGATCTTGCGGCTCATCGTCCGTTCGCCTTTCGGCATGCTCTGCCGCGGCATCAAGGAGGACCCGATCCGCATCCGCGCCATGGGCGCCTCGCCGAAGCTTGCCTTGATGAAGATGTACGTCATTTCAGGCGCGGTTGCCGGAACGGGCGGCGCGCTCAATGCCATCTCGACACAGGTCGTCGGCCTCGACAGCCTGTCCTTCACGCTCTCGGCCGAGAGCCTTGTCATGCTCGTCCTCGGCGGCACCGGCTCGTTGTTCGGCGCGCTCACTGGCACGATCGTCTTCATGTTCTTTGAGGATGTCGTTTCCGCCGCCAACCCGTTTCACTGGCTGACCATGGTCGGCGCCCTGCTGATCGCCGTCGTCCTCTTCGCGCCGAAGGGTCTCTACGGCACCCTTGCCGGTCTGGCGTCCAGATGGCGGAGTACGCCCCGATGAGCGCGATCTTCGAAGTCAGGAACCTGAAGCGATCCTTCGGCGGTCTTGCCGTCACCAACGACGTCAGCCTCGCCATGGCACCGGGCGACCGCGTCGCGCTGATCGGCCCGAACGGCGCTGGCAAGACGACCTTGGTCAATCTCGTGACCGGCAACCTGGCGCCCGATTCCGGCGATGTCCAGCTCGGCGGCGAGAGCATCACACGCATCGACGCGATCGGGCGGGTGCAGCGCGGCCTGGTACGCTCGTTTCAGGTGACGCGCCTCTTCCAGGAGATGACGCCTGCCGAACACGTGGCTCTTGCGGTGTTGCAACGCGACGGACGGGCGGGCCGCCTGTTCGGCCATTTCCTCGCCATGCCCGACGTCATGGCGGAGGTCGGCGAACTGCTCGGCAAGCTCGGGCTACGCGAGCTGATGCACCGGCCGGTCAGCGAAATCGCCTATGGCCAGCAGCGGCTATTGGAAATCGCCGTAGCGTTGGCGCTGAAGCCGAAGGTGCTCCTCCTCGACGAGCCGGCGGCCGGCGTGCCGCAAAGCGATACCGGCCGCATCGAACAGGCGCTAGCAGACCTTCCGGCCGATCTCGCCGTGTTGATGATCGAGCACGACATGGACCTCGTCTTCCGCTTTGCCAAGCGCGTCATCGTGCTCGCCGCAGGCACGATAATCTTCGACGGCTCGCCGTCGGACGTCACTAAGGACCCGCGCGTGCGCGAAGCCTATCTCGGGAGCTATGCCAATGCCGGCCACGCCGCTTGAAGTCGAGAACCTGTCGGCCGGCTACGGGCCGACGCGGGTGCTGGAAGGGATCTCCTTTTCGGTGCCTGCCGGGGCGCGGCTCGCCGTGCTCGGCCGCAACGGCATGGGCAAGACGACGCTGCTCGCCACGCTCGCCGGCCAGACGCGGCGTTACGACGGACGCATCCGGATCGGCGAGACGGACGTCACGGCGATGCCGAGCGCCTCTCGCGCGTTGAAGGGCCTCGGTTTCGTGCCGCAGGCGCGCTGCGTCTTTCCGACGCTGACGGTGGAGGAAAACCTCTTCGTCGGCCTCAAGGGACGCCCCAAAAACGCGCTCAAGGAAGCCTACGAGATGTTTCCGCGTCTCTACGAGCGCCGCAAGAATCTCGGTTCCCAGCTCTCCGGCGGCGAGCAGCAGATGCTGTCGACCGCCCGATCGATCCTCGGGCGTCCCTCCGTCCTGCTCCTCGACGAACCGCTCGAGGGGCTGGCGCCGGTCATCTGCGAGGAACTGATGAAGGCCTTCGCCGAACTTGCAAAGGTCGGCGACATGACGATCCTGCTCGTCGAACAGCGCATTCAGAGCGCGCTCGATTTCGCCGACCACGTCATCGTTCTCGAGCGGGGAAGGCTCGCGTGGAGCGGAACGCCGGCGGCGCTGACGAAGGATCACACGGCCGTCGAGCGGCTTCTGGGAGTCGGCGGCTTGCATTAGCCGCCGTCCGATCGGCGCTGTGGGCCGCTTGGTCGTATCGCCGACTTAAGGAGGATTTTCTCAAGGAAATCCGGCGGAATGCCCTCAAAAATTTGAAAGTCTTTCGCTTTCGCCGTCGAAATGGGCGGCTAGCGATCATGCGCGCGACGCCGCACAATTAGGGCGCTGCATGGGTATCCCATCCGGCGCGGCCCAATGGTCGCCACGACCGCCCGACGAAGAATTCCGGAGAGGGGTCAAAAATGCAACGGCCGGACGCTGGAGGAGCAGCGACCTGGCCTCTGTTGTTCGGCTGCGTCGAGATGACGGCTGCCAAGGGAGGAAATATGCTTGAGCGACTGTTCAAACTGAAAGAGCACGACACGACGATCCGCACGGAGGTGGTCGCCGGTCTCACGACATTCCTGACGATGTCGTACATCATCTTCGTAAACCCCGATATCCTGTCGACCACCGGCATGGACCGTGACGCCATTTTCGTCGCAACCTGTCTGGCGGCAGCGCTTGGTTCCGCCGTCATGGCGCTCGTCGCCAACTGGCCGATCGGCATGGCGCCCGGGATGGGCCTCAATGCCTTCTTCGCCTTCACTGTCGTTGCCGCCCTCGGCTTCACCTGGCAGCAGGCCCTCGGCGCGGTGTTCATCTCCGGCCTCATCTTCCTGTTCCTGACGGTCACCGGGGTCAGAAGCTGGCTGATCGCCGGCATCCCGCATTCGCTGCGCAGCGCCATCGCGGCCGGTATCGGCCTGTTCCTCGGCATCATCGCGCTCAAGAACGCCGGCATCGTTGTCGACAATCCGGCAACGCTGGTCGGCCTCGGCGACCTCAAGCAGACCGGGCCGCTGCTCGCCATTCTCGGCTTTTTCGTCATCGCAGTGCTCGACTCGCTGAAGGTCCGGGGCTCGATCCTGATCGGTATTCTCGTGGTCACGATCCTGTCCATGTTCCTCGGGGTTTCCGAGTTCAAGGGCGTGGTCGCGGCGCCGCCGAGCATCGCTCCGACCTTCATGCAGCTCGACATCATGGGCGCGCTGCATGGTGGCCTCGTTCACGTCATCCTCGTCTTCGTGCTCGTCGAGGTCTTCGACGCTACCGGTACGCTGATCGGCGTCGCCAAGCGGGCGAAACTCGTCGAAGAGGGCAAGCCGAACCGTCTCGGGCGCGCCCTGCTTGCCGACAGCTCGGCGATCATCGCCGGCTCTCTGATCGGCACCAGCAGCACCACGGCCTATGTCGAGAGCGCCTCCGGCGTGCAGGCGGGCGGCCGGACGGGTCTGACGGCGCTCACCATTTCGGTGCTGTTCCTTGCCGCCCTCTTTATCTCGCCGCTGGCGGCCGCCGTTCCGTCCTATGCAACGGCGCCGGCGCTGCTTTACGTGGCCGGGCTGATGATGCGCGAGCTCACCGAAATCGAGTGGGACGACCTGACCGAAGCGGCACCGGCGGCGCTGACCGCGATCGCAATGCCCTTCACCTACTCGATCGCGAACGGGCTGGCTTTCGGCTTCGTGAGCTACGTGGTCCTGAAGATCTGCACCGGCCGCTGGAGCGTCATCCATCCCGCCACGCAGATCGTCGCCGCCCTTTTCGTCGTGCGATTCGCCTTCTTTGGCGGTTGACGGAGTTCTGGAGGGGCGACCAACGCCCCTCTCATGACAAAACGAAATCGGCCGGACCCGTCATATTGCGGGTCCGGCCGATTTTCGTTCAACAAGCAATCGGCTGAAGATGGCGGGTTAAGCCGGCAGCATCTCGCGAAGCCGCAGCAGGGCGATTCTTTCCACCTGACGGCAGGCGGTCTCGAACTCCGTCTCGCGGTTGTTGCCGATGCGGCTTTCGAAGGCGGCGAGGATGTCGTCCTTGCTGCGGCCCCTGACCGCAATAATGAAGGGGAAGCCGAACTTCTCGACATAGGACGCATTGAGCGTCGTGAAGCGCTCGCGCTCGCCGTCCGTCAGCGCGTCGAGTCCGGCTGAGGCCTGCTCGTTGGTCGAGCTCTCGGTCAGGCGCTTTGCCTGGGCGAGTTTGCCGGCGAGGTCCGGGTGGGCGTTGAGCACCGCAAGCCTTTCCGCATCGCTCGCCTCTCGGAAGACCGCGGTCAACGCCGCGTGCAGGCCGGTCGCCGTGTCGGTTGCTGGAGAAAGCTCGCCGGCGAAGGCGCGCTCGGCGATCCAGTCCGAATGATCGAATATGCCGCCGAAGCGGGCGACGAACGCCTCTTCGGAAAGCAGGAACGGGCGGTCGCCGTGCGGCCGGAACGGATAGGCCTCGGCCCAGTAGCGGGCGATGTCGATCCGGCGCGCCAGCCAGACCTTGCCGTGGCTCTTCACATAGTCGATGAAGCGGGCGAGTGCCGCGGCCCGGCCCGGCCGGCCCGCGAGGCGGCAGTGAAGGCCGATGCTCATCATCTTCGGCGACCCTGCCTTACCCTCGGCATAGAGAACGTCGAAGCTGTCCTTCAGATAGCTGAAGAATTGGTCGCCGCTGTTGAAGCCCTGTGCCGTCGCGAAACGCATGTCGTTGGTGTCGAGCGTATACGGAATGACGAGCTGATGCCGGTCCTGATGCTCGTGCCAATAGGGCAGGTCGTCGGCATAGGAGTCGGAAACATAGTCGAACCCGCCGGCTTCGGTGACGAGGTCGAGGGTGTTTTCCGAACAGCGGCCCGTATACCAGCCGCGCGGCCGTTCGCCGGTGACGATCGTGTGGAGCCGGATCGCCTCGGCGATTTCGGCGCGCTCCTGTTCGACACTGAAATCCTTGTGCTCGATCCATTTCAGTCCGTGCGAGGCGATCTCCCAGCCGGCATCCTGCATAGCAGCGACCTGCGTCGGCGATCGCTTCAGCGCGGTCGCGACGCCATAAACGGTGACCGGCACCTGACGTTCCGTGAAAAGCCGGTGCAGTCGCCAGAAGCCGGCCCGCGCGCCATATTCGTAGATCGACTCCATGTTCCAGTGGCGCTTGCCGGGCCAGGCCTGGGCGCCGACGATTTCCGACAGAAACGCCTCCGATGCCGCATCGCCGTGCAGCACGCAGTTTTCGCCACCCTCTTCGTAATTGACGACGAATTGTACGGCGATCCGTGCTTCATTCGGCCAAACGGCCTTTGGACTGGGGCCGTATCCCAGGAGATCACGGGGATATCTCATGCAACTTTCCTCCTGATTTTGTCGCTGGATAGCCAGTCGTAGCGAGAAATCCGCAGGCTCATTCCCCTCGAAAAATTTGAAAGTCTCGAAGCTCGCGCCCGCTACACAAAGGGACCGGCGCTTTGGATACTTCAGCCGTTGAGAGTGAGTGGGAGGAGCGACACGCATGCGATCTCGAGGCGGAAACCCCGGGCGTCTGACGACCCATGTGCTGGACACGGCAAGCGGCAAGCCTGCGGCGAAGCTGCGCATCGACCTTTACCGTCTGGATGGCGAGTGGCGGGAGCATCTCGTCTCGGCCCGGACGAACGACGACGGCCGCTGCGACGAGCCGCTGCTCAGCGGCGAGGCGATGACGACCGGCATTTACGAGTTGCGCTTCCATACCGGCGAATATCTAGGGGCCGAGAGCGGCAGCAATCCGTTCCTCGATCTCATCCCGATCCGCTTCGGCATTGCCGATCCAAACGCGCATTACCACGTGCCGCTCCTGCTTTCCCCCTACGGCTATTCCACCTATCGCGGGAGCTGACCGGCCATGACGACCGAAATCCGCAATACGATCCGCTTCCTCCTGAACGACCGGCAGGTCGAGCTTGCCGATGTCTCGCCGGTCCAGACGATGCTCGATTTCCTGCGCATCGACCGCAATCTGCGCGGCACCAAGGAAGGCTGCGCAGAAGGCGACTGCGGCGCCTGCACGGTGCTCGTCGGCCGCCTTTACGACGGCAGGCTGAAATACGAATCCGTCAATGGCTGCATCCGTTTCGTTGCCTCGCTCGATGGCTGTCATGTCGTCACCGTCGAGGCGCTCGCCGAGCCGAATGGGCCGCTCCACCCGGTGCAGCGGGCGATGGTCGACACGCACGCGTCGCAATGCGGCTTCTGTACGCCGGGCTTCGTCATGTCGCTCTACGGTCTCTGGATGGAAAACCCAAGGCCCAGCGTCCAGGAGATCGAGAAGGCGCTGCAGGGCAATCTCTGTCGCTGCACCGGATATGCGGCGATCATTCGCGCCGCCCAGGCGATTTCGTCAATCGGCGAGGTCGGAAAGGACCCGCTGGTTGCCGAGCGCGAGAAGATCGCCGGCCAGCTTGCCGCCCTCAGGGACGGCCGCCGCGTCGAGATCGGCAACGAGGCCGATCGCGTGGTGCTGCCGGCTTCGCTCGACGATTTCGCTGATGTCCTGGAAAGCAACCCAAAGGCGACGATCGTGGCCGGCTCCACCGATGTCGGGCTTTGGGTAACGAAATTCATGCGTGATATCGCCCCGGTCGTCCACCTCTCGCACCTCGAGGAATTGCGCCGGATCTCCGTCGACGATGAGGGCATCACGCTCGCGGCCGGTGTGAGCTACACCGAAGCCTATACCGTGATCGTCCGCCACCTCCCGCAATTGCGCGAGCTCTGGCACCGGATCGGCGGCGAGCAGGTGCGCAACATGGGTACGATCGGTGGCAATATCGCCAACGGCTCGCCGATCGGCGATACGCCGCCGGCGCTGATCGCGCTCGGCGCCTCGGTGACGTTGCGGAAGGGCGGGGCCCGACGGACGGTGCCGCTTGAATCCTTTTTCATCGAGTATGGCAGGCAGGACCGTCATCCAGGCGAATTCGTCGAGTCCGTCCATATCCCGTTCCTGAGCGGCGCCGACCGGTTTGCCGTCTACAAGGTTTCCAAGCGGCTCGACGAGGATATTTCCTCCGTCTGCGGCGCGTTCCGCGTGACGCTCGATAGCGAGGGCAAGGTTGCGGATGCGACGATCGCCTTCGGCGGCATGGCCGGCACGCCGAAGCGCGCGGCGAATGTCGAGGCCGCGCTCAAGGGGCGAGGCTGGACCGGTGCCGCGATCGAAGCGGCCGTCGGCGCCTTCGAACAGGATTTCACGCCTTTGACCGATTGGCGTGCCTCGGCGGATTATCGCATGCTCGTCGCCAAGAACCTCCTGCGTCGCTTCTATCTGGAGACGCAGGATAAAGGGATTGTCCGTATCGACCGCACGGTTGCGGTGGCTGTCTAGGAGGGTGGACCGATGAATGTGATGCAGCCCATCGACCGCATCCGCGGCGGCGTCCACGAGCAGGAGCGGCACGAATCCGGTCACAAGCATGTGTCGGGCACGGCCGAATATATCGACGACATGGCGGAGCCGGCGGGCACGCTGCACGGCTATCTGGGGCTCTCCCAGCGCGCCCATGCGGAAATCCTGTCGATCGATTTCGAGGCGGTGGAGAGCAGCCCCGGCGTCGTCGGCATCCTCACGGCTGAGGATATTCCCGGCGAGAACGACATCAGCCCGGCCCACAAGCACGACGACCCGGTTTTTGCGACCGGCAAGGTCGAGTTCCATGGTCAGCCGATCTTCGCGGTGATCGCCACCTCGCGCGACGCCGCCCGCCGGGCCGCGGCAAGGGTGAAGATCGAATATCGCGACCTTCCGCATGTGACCGACGTCGTCGAGGCGGCGGCCGCCAATTACCCGCTGGTGATCGATCCCCTGAAACTCGAGCGCGGCGATATCGACGCCGGCTTTGCCAAGGCGAAGAACATCGTCCAGGGCGAGATGCGGATCGGCGGCCAGGACCACTTCTATCTCGAAGGACACATCTCCTTCGCCATTCCCGGCGAAGACGACGAGGTGACCGTCATCGCCTCGACACAGCATCCGAGCGAGACGCAGCACATGGTCGCCCAGGTGCTCGGCATTCCGTCGAACGCGATCACCGTGAATATCCGCCGCATGGGCGGCGCCTTCGGCGGCAAGGAGACGCAGGCCAATCTCTTCGCCGCGGTTGCTGCCCTTGCCGCAAGGAAATACCGTCGCCCGGTAAAAGTGCGTCCCGACCGCGACGACGACATGACGGCGACCGGAAAGCGCCACGACTTCCACGTCGACTACAGGATCGGCTTCGACGACGATGGCCGCATCGCGGCGGTGGACGCGGTCTTTGCGGCGCGCTGCGGATTCTCGGCCGATCTCTCCGGTCCCGTGACCGACCGAGCGCTGTTCCACGCCGACAATTGCTATTTCTACCCGAATGTCCGGCTGCGATCGCGCCCGCTGAAGACGAACACGGTGTCGAACACCGCCTTCCGCGGCTTCGGCGGACCACAGGGCATGGTCGGCGGCGAGCGGATGATCGAGGACATCGCCTATACGCTCGGCAAGGATCCGCTCGAAATCCGCAAGCTGAATTTCTACGGCGGCGAAGGGCGCAACCTGACGCCCTATCACCAGACGGTTGAAGACAACATCATCGGCCGGGTCATCGAGGAACTCGAAGCCTCGGCCGACTATGCCGCCCGGCGTGAGGTGGTGCTCGCCTTCAACCGCGAGAACCATGTGATCAAACGCGGCATCGCGCTGACGCCGGTCAAGTTTGGCATCTCCTTCACCAAGACCGAATACAACCAGGCCGGCGCTCTCATCCATGTCTATACGGACGGTTCGATCCAGCTGAATCACGGCGGCACCGAGATGGGGCAGGGGCTCTATACCAAGGTCGCCCAAGTGGTCGCGGATGAGTTCCAGGTCGACCTCGACCGCATCAAGGTCACGGCGACCTCGACCGGCAAGGTGCCGAATACCTCGGCGACGGCGGCCTCCTCGGGCTCGGACCTGAACGGCATGGCGGCCGCCAACGCGGCGCAGCAGATCAAGGCACGGCTCGTCGGCTTCGCGGCGCAGCGGTACGGCGCCAGCGAAGCGGATGTTGCCTTCGAGCCGAACGTGGTGCGGATCGGCAGCGAGCGCATCGCCTTTGCCGACTTCATCAAATCAGCCTATGCGGCGCGGGTGCAGCTTTCGGCGGCCGGCTTCTATAAGACGCCGAAGATCCACTGGAGCCGCGCGGAAGGCCGGGGCCGCCCGTTCTACTACTACGCCTACGGTGCCTCCTGCTCCGAAGTCAGCGTTGACACGCTGACCGGCGAGTACCAGGTCGAGCGTACGGACATCCTTCATGACGTCGGCAAGTCGCTCAATCCGGCACTCGATCTCGGCCAAGTCGAAGGCGCCTTCGTGCAGGGCATGGGCTGGCTGACGACGGAGGAATTGTGGTGGGACGCGAAGGGACGGCTGCGCACCCATGCGCCGTCCACCTACAAGATCCCGCTCGCCTCCGACCGCCCGCGCATCTTCAACGTGCGGCTGGTGGAATGGTCGGTCAATCGCGAGGAGACCATCCGCCGATCGAAGGCGGTCGGGGAACCGCCCTTCATGCTGGGGATTTCCGTCCTGGAGGCGATATCCATGGCAGCGGCAAGCGTTGCGGAGTATCGTATTCCGCCGCGCATCGATGCCCCGGCAACACCGGAACGGGTGCTGATGGCGATAGAGCGGCTGCGCGCCGCGACGCGCGGCAAGGCGGATGGGTGACCGGCATGACGGGCAGAGAGGACATTCGACAGTTTCTGAGCGGGGAAGCGGCCTGCATTCTCGTCGAGGTGTCGGGAGCGGCGGGCTCGACGCCGCGCGATACGGATGCCTGGATGCTCGTCTCGAAGGAGCGCACCTTCGCCACGATCGGCGGCGGTCAGCTGGAATATATGGCGATCGACCATGCCCGCCGATTGCTCAAGGGGACGGCCGCTGATGACCGGCTGACGATCCCGCTCGGTCCGGAGATAGGCCAATGCTGCGGCGGGCGTGTGGCGCTGGCGTTCACGGCTGTCGATCCGGAAACCCGGGCGGCATTGATCGAGCGCAGCGACACGGAAATCGCCCGCCGGCCGCATGTCTATGTCTTCGGGGCGGGCCATGTCGGCGATGCGCTCGCCCTGGCGTTGTCGTTTGTGCCGGTCAGGACCGTACTCGTCGACACCCGCGAGGACGAACTGTCGGCGGTCGGCGTGCAGGGCATCGAAACCTGCCTGACGGCGATGCCGGAGGCGGTCGTCCGCGACGCCCCGCCGGGGAGCGCCTTCGTCATTCTCACGCACGATCATGCCCTGGATTTCTTGATCGCCGCGGAAGCGCTTGGCCGCGAGGATGCCTCATATGTCGGCATGATCGGCTCGAAGACAAAGCGGGCCACCTTCAGGAACTGGCTCTCGCGCGATGTCGGCCGCCCCGAACTCTTCGGCCGGCTCGTCTGCCCGATCGGCGGCAGCGCAGTCAAGGACAAGCGGCCCGCCGTCATCGCTGCACTCGCCGCGGCCGAGATCATGACGGCGGTCCTCACGCAGCAGCCAAAGGGCACGTTGGCGGATGAGCCGAAAAAAGCCGACATGCGGGTTTCGACCGGCACCGTCTCCTCCAGGAAATGACGGATGTTCATTAGCCACTGCATGACCCCCTTAAATCGAAATCGATTTGAGGATCATGCAGCAATCAAAGTGCTACAGCGACTTTAGCGCGTCCGATTGGACGCGCGGCGCTGTAGGAGTGAGGCCGTCAAGCAGGAAGTCCAGGCCCTTCCTGAAAGCGCCGTCCCAATCATTATCCAGCAGCAGGCGAGAGCGCTCGATCGTTGGGTAGTGTTCGCTGAGACGCGCAAGGCGCTGCTGCGCCGCGGCCCTGTCCTCGTCCGAGAGGTCGAAGTTCGCCCGGGTGATGGTGGCTCCCATTACATAGTTCCAGAGCGACCATATCGCGACGTTCAAATCTGCATCCGCTACACCGGCGCCGGACAGGGTCTTGCTCAAGAGTTCCAAACGATTGAGGATGTTCGGGCCGAGCGCCCGGCGCGGCAGCAGCGATGCCGACCACGGGTGGCGCAGCATGGTGGCGCGCCAGTCTTCAAGCATATGAACGACTTGCCCGCGCCAGTCTCGAGACGCAGCTATTTGTGCCGGTCCGCGATATTCGAGCACGGAATCGAGCGCCAGATCGAAGACCTCTTCCTTGTTGTCGACGTGCCAATATAGGCTCATCGCGCCCGAGCCGAGGCGATCGGCCAGCCGACGCATCGTCAACCCGTCGATCCCTTGAGCGTCCAGCAGTTCCACCGCGGTCGCCACGATCCTTTCGAGGGAGAGAGGCGGTTCGCTGCGCTGCTCTTGCGCGGACGGGAGCGACACGTCTTTCCGTTGAGAGCGGTTGATCCGAGCATCGCTACGTTTGGCTGCCATCCGTCTTCCCTGCCGATCAGACCGTCGATTTAAACCGACAATGCAACGGATGTCGATGCTCGGCGATTGACTCGTACGGTGTACGATGCGATGGAATCGTACGCCGTACGAGTCACTCATACGGCAATGTCTGGAAGTTCAATCCTGCAGGCCGCCAGGGAGCGTTGCTCACGGTCTTCAGAGCCAAGAGAAAACCATGTCACGCGCAATCAAGCATCTTATCGGAGGGCTCATCATCATGACCATGGGAATTCCCACTGCAGCGACGGCGAATGATCTCAAGCTGACCATCGTCAATCCGCAAAACCTCTACGACCCCACGCCGAACGGCTACAGCACGGCGGTGATCGTGCCCCGCGAAGGCCGGGTGGCCTACATCTCCGGACAGGGCGGCCAGGACAGCACCGGAGCCTTGTCACCCGATTTCGCCGTCCAGGTTAAGCAGGCCTACGCGAATTTGCGCAGTGCCCTCGATGCGCTCGGCGCAAAACCGGATCAGGTTGCCAAGCTTACGGTCTTCGTGGTCGATCACGATATGTCCAAGCTTGAGGTGCTGACCAGGAACGTCAAGGACATGTTCGGCGAGGCGCTACCGGCGCAGACTCTCATTCCGGTACCGAAGCTTGCAATCGACCCCATGCTCTTCGAGGTCGAAGCCGTGGTCGTTCTGAAATAGTGACGCTATCGAGCCGTTCGGCGGAACGACGCCGAATGGCCGTTTCCTAAATTTTGCCACCGTAGTGCATGCGAGAGTGGAGCCGAGCAGTCACCCGCGAAACCCGACTGACGCAAGAGACGACATGAAGTCGAACGGTCACACTTTGAGCCTTCCTCAATGCTGAAGAAGTAAGCTTGTTTTCTACCGCCGCACGTTCGCCAAATTCCCCTTGACTTGTTTATGACAGTCTTATGACAGGGGCAGGAGCGATGAGCCGCGAGAATGTTGTGTTTTTCTGTTCGGTAGCCGCCGGAATAGCCTTGTTCTTCGCCCTCGGTCTTTCACGGCCGGATTTGTTGGTCGAGGATAACCTCGTGGAAAATCTCGGCGCCATGGGTTTTGGCACAGCATCTCTGCTCGCATTAGGAACGGCGATTCGAAGGCGCGTGTTCTTGTCCTCAATTGAGACGATCACCCTAGTCTGCACCAGCGGATTGTGTCTGATACTGTTCCTCAGCGAGATAAGTTTCGGCGCCCGCATATTTGATGTGCAGATGCCAAAAATGCGCGGCGGAGGCGAGTTCGACGGCGGTCATGATATCGTCATTGTAGTCTTCCGGCTCTTGAGAGACTCTGGGCCCGCGGGCTACCTTGCGGCAGCGACTGGGGCGCTGCTTTGCCTGACCGTGACGGTCGTGCTTCTTTACGCGTTTCAACGAACGGTTTGGGCTATCCTGCATCGAATTTTCGCACGGGCGTTTGAATGCCGCTTAGCCGTGGCTGTCGCGATGCTTGCCAGTGCCGTGACGCTCGATCTCGTGACGTCATACAAGGCAGCAATCCTGGAAGAAGTCCTCGAGTTCGGCGCCGGTGGCGTGTTGATCCTTGCGGTTACCGCATTGTGGCGAGAAACGGGAAGCGAGGCGGTCGAACACGCGCCGCCGGGTTCCTCCCGTACGGGCGATCAAAATGCTCCGTCCGTGGGTGCTCGACGAGCCGACCACCTCGACAGGCACTCACCAAATGTTAGGAGGCCCTCACGCCTGCGCGACAAGTGTATGATGGTAGACCGGAAGAATGCCTGAAGTCATGGAGACCACTCGGCTTCCGAGGAGAATAGGCAGCCCGGTCAAGAACCTGAAACCTGATTCAGGTAATACGCCAGCTATCAAACATTCCCACGGACAGCGAAAACGGATGTTTCCGCCTGTCGGCCGCCGATATCATGTCTTGGGCCCCACGGTATGGCGGCCGTTCTCGCTAGCCGTAGCGGGGTGCCTGCTTCCCACCCCAAGCGGGAGTTCGTCTCCGCGACTAGCGTCGCCACCAAGTCGCTACAAGTACTCCTTCGCCTAGTTGCGTTTCCGGACGAGGCTCTCGTTCCGCCCCGACCCACTCTACGTCACACTCTCCTCCAGCCGCGCCGTCGCGGGCTCGGCCAGCATCTTGCCGATCAGCCGCTGACAGCGCTCGGCCATGAAGTCGATGATCAGGCGCACCTTGGGATCCTGAAACCGTTTGTGCGGGTAAATGGCCGCGAGCTGTGCGCCGAGCGGCGGCGCGTCTTCAAGGATCGGCACGAGCGTGCCATCGTTGATATGCTGCTTCACTTCGAAGAGCGGCTTGTTGATGATGCCGCGGCCGTCGAGCGCCCATTGGGTCAGAACGTCGCCGTCGTCGGAATCGTAGGGACCGCCGACCTCGAACTTGCGTACCCCCTCCGGCGTCTGCAGCGTCCAGTAATATTCCTTCGATCCGGGATAGCGCAGCAGCAGACAGTCGTGGTGCTCGGTGATGAGCTCGTCCGGCGTCCTTGGAACGCCGCGCTTCTCGAGATAGCTTGGAGCGCCGCAGAGCACGCGATCGCAATTCATGATGCCGCGCATGCGCAGGTTGGAATCCTCGAGAATTCCGAGCCGGAAGGCGACATCGATGCCTTCGCTCAGGATATCGACATTGCGGTCGGAAAGCCGCAGCCGCACCTCGATATCCGGATAGCGGTCGTGGAATTCGGGAACGCCCGATGCGATCAGCCGCCGACCTATGCCGAGCGGCGCGGTAATGCGCACGGCGCCCTTGGGATTGCGCGACAGATCGGCGATGGCGCTTTCCGCCTCGTTCACCGCCTCGAGGATCTTTACGGCACCGTCATAGAAGACGCGGCCATGCTCGGTCGGCGTCAGTTTCCGGGTCGTGCGATTGAACAGGCGCACGCCCATATGCCGCTCCAACTCCTTGATTCTGTTGCTTGCGACGGCCGGGGTTACCCGCTGGTCGCGGCCCGCGGCCGACAGCGTTCCAAGTTCCACGACGCGCACGAAGACGCGCACATTATCGAGATAGGACATGCTCCCGCCTCCGCTCCTCCGGGTCCAGACTACCGCGCCTGCCAGGCGCTATTTTATAGTTTTTTTTGAAAGAGTTGGTGATCTCGCGGCATTTCTCGCGCCTCCAAGCAATGACACATAATGCGGCCCAATGCATGTCGCCCGAAAGTGCGTAAGCGGTTTTGGGACAACGGCATGCATGAAGACAAAGATCTAAAGCGCGTCACGTCAACTCGTTTGAACGCGACGCACTTTAGAGAAATGGGAGGCCTCTATGTACGAATATGCCATTGCCTGGGACTGGTTGACATTCGCGGTGCGGTGGCTGCACGTCATTACCGGCATTGCCTGGATCGGCTCGTCGTTCTATTTCGTCGCGCTCGACCTCGGCCTCAGGCAGCGGCCGGACCTGCCAGCCGGAGCCTATGGCGAGGAGTGGCAGGTCCACGGCGGCGGCTTCTATCACATCCAGAAATATCTCGTCGCGCCGGAAAACATGCCGGAGCACCTGATCTGGTTCAAATGGGAATCCTACGTCACCTGGCTTTCCGGCTTCGGCATGCTGGCCCTCGTCTATTATGCGGGCGCGGATCTCTATCTGATCGATCCGAGCGTGCTCGACGTGTCGAAGCCGACGGCGATCGCCATCTCGCTGGCGTCGCTCGCCTTCGGCTGGCTCGCCTATGACACGATCTGTCGTTCGCCGCTCGGCAACGACAACACCCGCCTGATGGTGCTGCTCTATTTCATCCTCGTCGCCGTCGCCTGGGGTTATACCCAGCTCTTCACCGGCCGCGCCGCCTATCTGCATCTCGGCGCCTTCACGGCGACGATCATGTCGGCGAACGTGTTCTTCATCATCATCCCGAACCAGAAGAAGGTGGTCGCCGATCTCATCGCCGGCCGCACGCCGGATCCGGCTCTCGGCAAGCAGGCCAAGCAGCGTTCGACGCACAACAACTACCTTACGCTGCCTGTTCTGTTCCTGATGCTGTCGAACCACTATCCGCTCGCCTTCGGCACCGAGTACAGCTGGATCATCGCCTCGCTGGTGTTCCTGATGGGCGTCACCATCCGCCACTGGTTCAACACGCAGCACGCCCGAAAGGGCGCCCCGACCTGGAGCTGGCTGGTCACCGTGCTCCTCTTCATCGTCATCATGTGGCTTTCGACGGTGCCCAAGGTTCTGACCGAGGGAAGCGAGGCGAGGGCGTCGAGCGCGGAGCGGGCGGTCGTGGCCGCGGCGGACTTTTCGAAGGTGCGTGACACGGTGCTTGGCCGCTGCTCCATGTGCCATGCGCGGGAGCCCGGCTGGGAAGGCATCGTCGTACCGCCCAAGGGCGTCATCCTCGAAAGCGACGGCGATATCGTCGAGCACGCCCGCGAAATCTATCTGCAGGCGGGGCGTTCGCACGCCATGCCGCCCGCCAATGTCACCGGTGTCACCGAGGAGGAACGGCAGTTGCTGGCCACCTGGTACGAGACAGCCGTGAAGGAAGGAACGATTCAATGAATGACTTGCTGATCCGCGGCCGCGTGCTGACCTTCGTCAAGGAGCCCGAGGGCATCGACGATGCGACCGCCTACCGCTATCACGAGGACGGCGCCGTTCTCGTCCGCAACGGCAAGGTTGCCGATGTCGACACCTATGCTGACGTGGCGAAACGGACCGGCCGCGGTATCAGCATCGCCGATCATCGCCCTCATCTCGTCCTGCCGGGTCTCATCGATACGCACCTGCATTTCCCGCAGACGCAGGCGATCGCCTCCTATGGCGCCCAGCTTCTGGAATGGCTGAACACCTATATCTTCGTCGAGGAACAGAAGTTCAGGGAGCGCCGGCACGCCGACTTCGTCGCCGGCCGCTTCATGGACGAGCTTCTCGCGAACGGCACGACGACGGCCGTCGCCTATTGCTCGGTCCATCCGGAAAGCGTCGACGCCTTTTTCACGGCAGCCGAAGAGCGCAACATGCTGATGATCGGCGGCAAGGTGATGATGGATCGCAACGCCCCCGAGGCGCTTCGTGACACGCCGCAGAAGGGTTATGACGAAACGAAGCACCTGATCGGCAAGTGGCACGGCCGGGGGCGGGCGCATTACGCGATCGGTCCGCGCTTCGCCATCACCTCGACGCCCGAGCAGATGGAGATGAGCCGGGCGCTCGTCGCCGAACATCCGGACTGCTACGTGCAGACGCATCTTTCCGAGAACAAGGACGAGATTGCCTTTGCCACCTCGCTCTATCCGGAAGCGAAGGACTATACCGACATTTACGCCCGATATGAGCTTCTGGGCCGCAAGACGCTGCTCGGCCATTGCATCTATTTGAGCGACCGCGAGATATCGGTGCTTGCCGAGACCGGCGCCGTCGGCGTGTTCTGCCCGACCTCCAACCTGTTCCTCGGCAGCGGCCTGTTCGATCGCGACCGCTTCGATAAGCTCGGTGCCCGCCATTCAGTCGCAACCGATGTTGGCGCCGGAACGAGCTTCTCGATGCTGGAAACGCTGGACGAAGCCTATAAGGTGCTCCACCTTCAAGGCCAGCGGCTTTCGCCGCTCCGCTCCTTCTACATGATGACGCTCGGCAACGCCCGTGCCCTCGACCTCGAGCATCGCATCGGTTCGCTGCATGCCGGCGCCGACGCCGATATCGTCATTCTCGACAGCGGTGCCAAGCCGGCGATGGAACTCAGGATGCAGGTGGCATCCTCACTTGCCGAAGAGCTCTTCGTCCTGCAGACGATGGGCGACGATCGCTGCGTCGCGGAAGTCTATGTGGCGGGGCAGCCAATGAAGCACGGCAGGAGAGGACAAGGCAAGAACTTGGCCCCGAAGAAGGCGGAACTGGTTTAAAGGCCGGAGGCCGGCAGATCCGGCCCCCGTTTCGAACGGGAAGAAGCGATGGAGCGGGATGAGGCCCGTCGCCGAATTTCTGCACCTCGCCCCCCGTTTGCCCCAAGCCGAAGTGCCGACATCGCCGGCGCTTTGGCGGAATTTCTTCGCCGCTAGGCGGCGTGCTTGTCGCCCTTGATCTGCTTGTTCACCTCGCCGGCGGGCAGCGCGCCGGCCTGCTGGATATCGATGCGCCGCGGCTTCATCTGTTCCGGAAGCTCGCGGACGAGATCGATCGTCAGCAAACCGTTGGTGAGGTTTGCGCCGGTGACCATCACATGGTCGGCAAGCTGGAAGCGGCGCTCGAAGTTACGAGCGGCAATGCCGCGATAGAGATACTCCGCATTGTCCTCGCCGACCTTCTCACCGCTGACGACGAGCAGCCGCTGCTCGTGCGTGATGGTGAGTTCGTCCGGGCTGAAGCCTGCAACCGACATCGCTATGCGATACTGGCTCTCGCCAACGCGCATGATGTCGTAAGGCGGCCAGTTGTCGGCCGGCGCCATGCGGTTTGCAGAGTCGAGCAGTTCGAACAAGTGGTCGAAGCCCACGCTGGAGCGTGACAGCGGCGAAAAATCGAAGGTTGTTCTCATAGCCATATCCTCCTTGAGCAACATGGACGATGAGGAGCGCCGAAGAGGCCGGAGCTCCTCGACTGTGAGACCCCTGAAAGGCGGCCCACACGATCGATTTAGTTACTCGAACCATGGATTCAAGAGGCATTTCACGCCCATTTCACCGCTTCTCGGGCGCCCCGCGGCGGCCTGGAGAAGAAGTGCGCGGCTCGGGCTTGTCGGGTTCTTGAATCTGGCTTTTCGACGCCAAATATCTCTGTGCGTGCGATCCATTGACGGCATCAGAAAGGAGGAAAAAATGCTTCTCAATGAGATTCCCTGGAGGATTCCGCTGACAGTGCGCCTCTCAAACGGCCTGGAACGGACCTTCACCTCAGTTTACGAGGCTGTCGATTTTCTCGAGAACGAGTGGCCGCTGCGCAAAGGAGAGCGCTACGAGCGCGCGCTGCGCACCTGCCTGCGGGCACTGAACAGGATGACACCGGCGGCGGTGGCCCGGGAGGCCTTCATCGCGGCCTGCCTGGAGGCGGGCATGCCGCTCGTTATGGTGACGCCGCGCCACGAACCGCGAAGCGCTGAAGCAAAGACTGCGATATCAGCCTGATGAAGGGAATGATTGGTCGGAAGCGCTCCGGCCTTCCGATCAATACCTAACGTCGCTTTATACCCGGACATTGAGCATCATTCGACAAAAACGCGCACCGTAGAGGCCCGGCCCAGCGCGTCGATGACCGTCAGGGTCGAATAGCCGCCGCCGTCGGGCAGCCATTGGCTGACGCGGCGGCGCGTCACGTCCGGCAGCGGGCGGCCGTTCGCCAGCCAGCGGAACGGTGCCCGGCCGCCTTGCAGTTTCAGGGTCAAAGGGATTATTGCCTGGCCGGCGGCGGCACCAAGCTCGACACGCGCGCCTTCCGGCGGAAAGACGATCCGCGGCGCGGCTTCACGGATGGATGTGGACGGCAGGCCGTTCGCCGTCACTGAGAAGCGCCTTTGACCGATCGGTAGGTCGGCCTGCCCCAGGCGAATGGCGCCGGCCGGCGCGTCCGGCAGCGCGGTGATGGCGATGCCGGCCTTGGCAAAGCCTTCGAACAGGATCGGAGCGGCTGCGCCATAGCCGCTCAATCCGGGGACGGCGCCGTTGTCCGGCCGCCCCGCCCAGACGCCGAGCACGTAGCGGCCGTCGAAGCCGACCGACCATGCATCGCGATAGCCATAGCTGGTGCCCGTCTTGTAGGCGATACCGTGCTGACGGGTTCCGGCCGGAGGCAGCACGCCGGAGAGGATGTCGGCGACCTGCCAGGTGGCGACCGTCGAAAGCAGCGGCTCGCCGTCGATCAGCCCCGGCTTGCCTTCGATGCCGTCGCCGAGCCGAACCGGCCAGCCGCGATTGGCAAGCCCGGCATAGAGCTGAACGAGGTCGCGAAGCGTGATGCCGACGCCGCCAAGGCCGATGGCCAATCCCGGCGCTTCGTTCGGCGGCAGCTTCGGGTGCACCTCGGCGCGGCGGAAGCGAACCATCAGACGCGACGGCCCGACTGCGTCGAGCAGCCGAATCGCCGGCACGTTGAGCGAAAGCTGGAGCGCCTCGCGCACGCTGACATCGCCCTGGTAGCTCATGTCGAAGTTGCGCGGCCGATAGCCGAAGAAATCCGCCGGCCGATCCTCGATGATCGTCTCCTGGCTGACGATGCCTTCCTCGAAGGCAAGCCCGTAGATGAAAGGCTTCAGCGTCGATCCGGGCGAGCGGGTGACCCGCGCCATGTCGATCCAGCCGGAGCGGCTTGCGTCGAAATAATCCGCCGAGCCGACCTCGCCGACGATCTCGCCGGTCCTCGCATCGGCCATCACCATTGCTACCGACACCTTCGGTCCCAACCGCTGCGCCCCCTCCCGCGCTACCGTTTCCAGCCCGCGCTGGATGTCGCGACGGAGCGTCGTCTCGTGGCGGAGCGCCTTCGGCTCCTTGCGGAGCGCGGCTTCCGCCAGATGCGCCGCATGGGCCGGCAGCTGCAGGCGGCGGGTCGGTATGGCGGTCATCGCCGCACGCTCAGATTCGCCTTGGCCGATGACCTTGGCGACCGCGGCGCGGCCGAGCACCCGTTCTCGCGCGGCATCGGCGGCCGCCAGGTTGCGGTCCGGGCGACGCTTCTCGGGCAATTGCGGCAGCGCGACGAGCAGGGCCGCCTCGCCGACCGCGAGGCGGCGCGGCTCCTTGCCGAACCAGGCAAGGCTTGCGGCACGCACGCCTTCGAGATTGCCGCCATAGGGGGCATGGGTGAGATAAAGGGCGAGGATCTGATCCTTGCCGAGCCGCCGCTCGATCTGGATGGCGCGCGCAACCTGCAACAGCTTTGCCGCCCATGTCCGCCGCTCGCGCGGCTCGATCAGCCGCGCCACCTGCATCGAGAGCGTGGAGGCGCCGGAAACAATGCGGCCATTGGTGACGAATTGCAGTGCCGCCCGTCCGAGCGCCAGCGGATCGACGCCGTGGTGCTCGTAAAACCGCTGATCCTCATAGGCGACCAGCATGTCGAGGAAACGCGGGTCGACATCATCAACCCTCGTCTTCAGCCGCCAGCGGCCATCCGGCGTAGCGAAGGCGCGCAAGAGGTGTCCATCCTTGTCGAGAACCTCGCGGGAGAAGATCTGGGCGCGCTCAAGTGGCGGCGGGAAGGTTCGGTCAGCCCATTCTAGGCCGATCGCCACAAGTCCAGTCATGATAAGGACGATCGCCAGCGTGATCAGGGCACGTACTGGGGAACGCGTTGGGCTTCGAGGAGCATCGCAATGGATCGGGCCGGCGCTATCCCCCTCTGTCCTGCCGGACATCTCCCCCACAAGGGGGGAGATCTGCTTCCAAAACGCGTCGAACTTGGTGGTTCCGTCTACAATCGGCGGACGCGCCTTGAGCGCGATGCCGGTTGTGGAGCGAGCGGTCGCATCCCCGATCTCCCCCCTTGTGGGGGAGTTGCCCGGCAGGGCAGAGGGGGGTGATGCCGGGCCGACGCCCTGGCGGCACAATCCTATTCGCTCAAGAAACCGCCCCGGCACACCGATAATGAACTGTCGCCAAATGGACATCGCGCGTTCTACTGTGCCGCCAGCACCTCCATGCGCCCAGTCGCCGTCCGGGCCGAGAACTGTGGCCGGTACATGTCCTCGACGCTTGCGGCCGGATGGTCGTACGTACCGGGGGTCACGGCGCGCACGACATAGGCAAGCGTGATCTCGCGATTGTCGCCGCTCGACCGGTCGAAGGCGGCGACGAAGCGGTCGCTGCGGAACTCGGTGTGGGCGGCCTGAACTTCGCCGATCCATTCGAAATTCGAGAGTTGGGCACTGTCGACAAGCCTCGGATTGTCGATCTCGAAGCCGGCCGGCAGGAGGTCGGTGATCAGCACGCGCGACGGCCAGTCGTTGCTCTCCGTTGCCTTGAGCACGACCACGTAGCGTTCGTTCTGTCGCGCCTCACTGACATTCGCCTCGGCGCCGTCGAGGGTGTAATAGGTCCGCTCGATGGTGAAGCCCTCGCCGCCGGCCGAGAGCGGCTGAGCGGGTGCCGCAACGGTCGTCACCACGGCGGAAACGGCGTCAGTGCCGTGGTTGCGAATGACGACGGGGTGCTCGATCAGCGCATCGCCGGTTATCCGGGCAGCGTAGCTGCCGGTGCTCTGGGCGCCGTTGACCTCCAGCTTCATATCCTCGTCGCCGCCCTGGACGGCGCGCGCCGCGAGCAGCATCCAGGCCTGTTCCTGGGTGCTGGTGTAGCGGGCCTGCTCCCATTCCCGGGCGACAATTTTTGAAAGCTCCGGAATGATCGGCGGCACCGGCCGGCTTTCGGCTGCGAGCGCCAGCACCGCCGCGTCGTCGCGCAGCGACGAGCCGTAGTCGGAGCGGGCGAGACTGACATTGACGAGGCCGGTCGACATGTTGACCGCCGCCGCGAAGATATCCTGCGATCGCCCGCCATCGCCGTAGAGCGCGAGTGCCGCGGCGATATGCGCCTTGGCAAGCGGCGTCGGAAAATCGCCAAGCAACGTATCTGCATAGTAGCGAAGGTCGCTGATCGCGGCCTTGCGGTTGCGGGCGAGCACGTAGAGCGCGTAGGCGATCTCGTTGCCGCGGTCCTTGACGTTCGTTTCGTAGCTCAGCGCGTTCTGCAGGTTTTCGAGCGCCTGGACCATCGCCTGTTCCGGCACGTCGAACTTCTGCTCGCGGGCACGGGTCAGGAAGTCGGTGACATAGGCGTCGAGCCAGAGATCGCCGGAACCGGGGCTCCAGAGGCCGAAGCTGCCGGAGGAGGACTGGTAGGAAAGCACGCGGTAGATCGCCTCCTGCACGCGCTTTGCCACCTCGCCGTCCTCCGCAAGTCCAGATTGTTTCGAGAGTTCGCTGAGATAGAGCAGCGGCAAGGCGCGGCTCGTCGTCTGTTCGGCACAGCCATAGGGGTACCGGTCGAGCGACATCAGCAGCGCCGGAACGTCGAAGGCGGCCGAACGGGTCACGTTGAGGCTGACCGAGGCGCCCTGCAGCAGACTGTCGGCCAGCAGTTGATCGTCGACCGTCACGCTGCTGCCGGCGGCGATGTTGACGACCTGGCGCTGCGTGATCGGCAGTGCGGCCGGGCGAACCGGGATGTTCACCGCCTGCTCCAGTGACAGGCCCTCGGCGTTCGAGAGGGTGACGGTGACAAGGCCGTTGCCCGGATATTGGCCGGTGAGCGGCAGCGTCACTGTGGATTTGCCGCCGGCACCGAGCTGTACGGTCTGGGATGGAGCGATCTGTTCGACCGTGGCCGGACCGTTGGTCGTCACCTGCAACTGATAGTTACCGGCCGGGCCGTCCGTGTTGGCGATGTCGAGCCTGAGGCCGGCCCGGTCTCCGGGCGCCAGGAACTTCGGCAGGCTGGCAGTTACGACGATCGGGTCGCGGACGACGACGTCCTTCACCGCATGGCCGACGCCGGACTTCGTCCAGGCGACCGCCATGACGCGGGCCGTGCCGTTGAACTGCGGGATGTCGAAGCGCACATGCGCCGTGCCTTCGGCGTCGAGCTTCACCGGCCCGGAGAAGAAGGCGACCAACTTTTCGGTCGGCGGGCTGCCCTGCAGCGGCATCTGCCCGCCGTCGCCGCCGGTGCGCAGTCGCCCTGTGGCGCCGAGCGAGCCGTCGATGAGGCGACCGTAGAGGTCGCGGATTTCAAGGCCGAGCCGTCGCTGGCCGAAATACCAGCCGTCCGGGTCGGGCGCCTCGTAGCGCGTCAGGTTCAGGATTCCGACATCGACGGCGGCAACCGTGACGTAAGCGTCCTCGTTGGCGCCCGCGCCGCGGACCTGGAGACTGATATCGAGCGGCTGGCGCGGCTGCGTCCTCTCCGGTGCGTCGAGACCCACAGCAAGCTTGCGATCGGCCGGGTCGACTGCAAGCCACTTGATGCCGATCGCCCGCATCGGCATGCGGCTTTCCTGAGCGTCGCCGGGCCGATAAAGCGTCGCCGTCACGTAGCCCCCGGCGCCCCATTCGGCGGTGACCGGCAGTTCCACTTCACCGCCCGTCTCGGCGATCGTCGCCGTCTTCGTCGTGATCAGGTTTTCGGTGCCGACGGTCACCAGCAATTCGCCGGCAAAACGCGGCGAAACCTTGAGTTTCGCCGTCTCGCCAATCGCGTAGTTTGCCTTGTCGAGGGCGATCTCCAACCCGTCCGGGGTTTCCGTCGACGTGGCTTCGACATACCAGCCGGCGTCGAACTCGACGCTGGAGGTCGGGCCGTCCGCCGCCGCGGTCTCGATCTCCAGACGATAACGGCCCCAGCCGACCGGCACGGCGATCTCGGCGCCGTTCTCGGTCACGTCGACCGTGCCGTTTGCCACCTGCTTCGTGGAGATGACCGGCTCGTATTTCCAGGCGCTGCCGTCGCGATACCATTGATAGTTCCGCTCGACGCTGATCAGCTTCCAGGAGAGGCCGGGCATCGCGACCTTGGCGCCGTTCGCGTCGATGGCGATGACATGGAATTTGCCGACCGAATTCTCGGCGAGCTCGCCGGAAAATTCGGGCTTGATGCCGATCATCGGACCGTCCGGCTTGACCGGCAGCGTCAGGGCGCGCTCGACGGCCCTGCCGCCGCCTTCGCGCATGCGAACCGTGACCGTGGCGTTGAGCAGCTGCGTCGTCGCCGGCACCTCGCCGAGATCGAGGGCAATGACGGCCTTCCCATCCTGGTCGAGCGGTTCGAGCCCTTCGAGCGGCACGCGGTTGTCTTCGCTCGCCTCCTCGTCGGCGAGCCCGAAGACATAGCCCTTGAAGGCTTCGTTCTCACGCGTCGGCCTGACCGTCACTTCGCCTTCCAGTGTCAGGCCCGCAGCCGGTGCGCCATAGAGGAAGCGCCCCTCGACGGCGACCTCGATCGGCGTGCCGACTTCGATCGCCTTCGCATCGCTCGCCAGGTCGAACTCGGTGCGGTCCGGCACGAAATCGTCGACGAGGAACTGCTTCTCGCCGATCGCCGAGCCCTTCGGATCGGTGAAGATCTGCATCGTCCAGGTGCCGCGCATGGCATTTTCCTGGATCGGCAGATCGAGTGTATGGCCGCCGAGTTTGCCGCCATTGCTGACGATCCGCCGATCCTCCACCCCGTCCGGGCGCAGGAAGACGAAAGTGAGCGGCAGGTTTTCGATCGCCTGACCGTTGATGTCTCGGGCAAGCGCTGCGGCATGCACCGTCTCGCCGGTGCGGTAGATGCCGCGTTCCGTCCAGGCGTAGATGTCGATCGCGCCGGGTGCGGCACGGCCGGTGACGCCGCGGTCGGAAAGGTCGAAGCCGGCGCGCGTCATATCGAGAAAGACGTAATCATCCTCGCCTTTCCTGGCCGTGATGACGGCGGGCACCATGCTCGCCGTGCCGCGGATCAGGCCGGCGGCGAAGATCGCTCTGCCTTCCGCATCGGTCGTGGCGGTGCCCAGCACTTCATTGTTCTTGGCGACCAGCTGCAGTTCGACCTCGGCAAGCGGCTTGGCGCTTGCGAGCGAGCGCGCAAAGACGGTGAGCCCGTCGGTTCCGGCATAGGTCGAGATGCCGATATCGGAAACGACGAACCATTGCGTGGCGCGCGCGTCCCAGTCCTGGCTGAGCGCAGTCGCGGAAGCCGCCGTCAGCACATAGACGCCGGGTTTGCGCTTCGGCAGCGCCTCATCGACCGGGAAGCTCGTCACCACTTCCTTGTTGAGGTCGGTCTTGATGTCGATGCTGCCTTGCCAGACGAGCTCTCCGCTCTCGGTCTCGATGCGCTCGGCACTATAGCCGTCGAGCTGGGTAAGGAACTGAGAGCTTGTCAGCAACGACGAGATGCTGCGGTCGCCGACGCGATAGAGCTTGAGGTTGGCGCTTTCCGAGTTCACCGAGACGATCGGGATGCCGCGCCGCGCCGTCGAAGGAAGCACGAAACTGTCGCCGGTGAAGCGCACCATCGGCGCGCGGTCCTTGACATAGATGTCGAGGCTGACCGGCGTCTCGATGACTTCGTCTACAGACGATGGCAGTCCCGGCCTCAAGGCCAGCTTGTAGCGCTGGCCGTGCTTGAGCCCATCGACGCAGATCTCGCTGCCCTTGGCCTCGACCGCCTTCGGGGCGACGCCGTCGAGCGTCACGAAGGAGGCGTAGTCGGGGCCGTTCTTCAGCAGCTGTTCGGAGAATTGCACGCAGGCGCGCGGGCTTGCGCCATCCGCATCGACCGTGTGGCCGGTGACGCGGAAGCCCTGGCGCTCCTTGAGGTCGAGATAAGCCGTCTCGACCGTCTTGGCCTGCACGAGGTCGAGGCTCGCCTTGTAGGCCTGGAGCGCGGCTCGGTAATTCTGCAGGTTGTCGAGCGCCTGGGCGAGGATGGCCAGCGCATCGGCGCGGCTCTGGGCGGTCCTCGTCAGCTGGTAGCCGTTGAGCGCTGCAAGGGCGGCCTCGCTTGCTAGATCCGTGCCGCCGCTGAAGCGGTTGGCTGTTCTGGCGGTCTCCAGCCACAAGTCCCCTTTCTCCGGGGTGATCGCCAGCGCGCCGCGGAAAGCCTTGAGCGCCGCGACGAAATTGCCGGCTGTCAACTCGTTGCGGCCCGCTTCGATCAACCCGTTGACGCCGAAGCCCAGTTGATCGTCTGCCAAGGCGAGCCCGGCCTTGACGTCGCGCGCCTGCTGCAGGAGGTCGTCCGACACGAAGGGCAGTCGTGGCGGGGCGCCGAGATCCGGTTCGCCCGCGGCGGTCTCGACGACCTTGCCGGCGATGGCACCCTTGAACGTGTTCAGCTGGTTGAAGTCGGACTTGAGAAAACACCACTTCACCTTGGGATTGTAGGTGAAGGCCCTGCAGGCGCGGTCGGCGATGCAGCGTGCCTGGCACTCGTCGAGCGAGACATTCTGCTCGGTCCGTAGATCGAAGCCGAAATAATCGGCGTCGCCGGTCACCTCGACCTTGCGGTCGGCTTCGGCGGCCGCGGCCGGAGTGCCGAGGGAAAGAAGCGCGAAGAGAAGGGTGGTAAGGCCGAGAAACGCGCGCATCGACAAAGTCCTCCCAACGCTGCCCGCTTCGAGTGAGCACCACTCTTTCAACCTTCGAAGAGCGTTGTCAACAACCAGCTTTGCAACCATAGGGATTCGTCGGCACGGGTCAGCTGCGAGCCGGCGCAAAGGCCTCCATCGCCCCGGTATAAGCCTTCGCGAGGGGCGAGGCATAGGAGCCGCGCTTGCTGGTCACGAGTCCCTGTGCGACGAGCGCTTCGGCCTGCTTGACCGCCGCCGAGACGCCGTCGATGACCGGAATGTCGTATTCGCGCTGCAGCGATTGCGCGAGGTCGGCCATGCCGGCACAGCCGAGGACGATCGCCTCGGCGCCGCCGTCGTCTAGCGCCCGTTCGATCCGCCGCCTAAGCTTGTCGGAAGCGCTCGACGCCTTGTCTTCAAGCGCGAGGACCGGAATGTCGGCGGCAAGGACCTTCGCCCGGTCGCCCATGCCGTAGCGGCGCACAAGGTTTTCGATGAGGACGCGGGAACGCTCGAGCGTCGTGACCACGGCGAAGCGCTGGGCAACAAGTGCGGCGGTGATCACCGCGGATTCGCAAAGACCGAGCACCGGGATCCCGGCGAGGGCTCGGGCGGCTTCAAGCCCGGTATCGTCGAAGCAGGCGATGATCGCGGCGTTTGCTCCCGCCGCCTCTCCTTCGCGTATTTCCATGAGCACGCCGGGGACGGCGATCGCTCCATCGTAGTGCCCTTCGATCGAGGCCGGCCCGCTCCTTGACGTGGCAGCGATGACTTCGGTGCCGTGCGCCGCCACCGCCCGTGCGGCGGCCGCCGCCTTTTCGGTCATTGAGACGGTCGTGTTGGGATTGACGAGTAGAATGCGCATGGACGTCAGCTTAACCTTGCGTGGCGGCGCCGAAGCACGAGGATAATGGCGAGCGCTGCGAGAATGATGGTGAAGGAGAAGAGCGTCGTGACGGTGCCAAGCGCATAGAGCACCGGCGTCGTAACGTTGGTGGTCATGCCGTAGATTTCCAGCGGCAGGGTGTTGTAGGTGCCGGAGGTCATCAGCGTGCGGGCGAACTCGTCATAGGAGAGCGTGAAGCCGAACAGGCCAACGCCGATCAGACTCGGAGCGATCATCGGCAACACGACGTGGCGGAAGGTCTGCCAGGAGGTCGCGCCGAGGTCGCGGGCGGCCTCCTCATAGGCCGGCGAGAAGCGGTTGAAGACGGCGAACATGATAAGCACGCCGAAGGGAAGCGCCCAAGTGAGATGCGCGCCGAAGCCCGAGGAATACCAGGCAGGTTTCAGGCCGAATTGCTGGAAGACGACGCCGATGCCGAGCGAGATAATGATCGACGGTACGACCAGGCTTGCGACGGTCATGTAGAACAGGGCGGTCGAGCCGCGGAAGCGGTGGCGGAAGGCAAGCCCCGCAAGCAGCGCGACAGCGACGTTCACCACCATGACCATCAGCCCGAGCGTGAAAGAGCGGCGGAACGAGGCGCCGAAATCGCCGACGGCCTGCTTTTCGAAGAGATTGTAGAACCAGTGAAGCGAGACGCCGTTCAATGGGAAGGTGAGGCCGCCGTCCGGCCCCTGGAAAGAGAGGATCAGGACGGCCGAAAGCGGCCCGTAGAGAAACAGCACGAACAGCGCGAAGAAGGCTGCGAGCAGGTAGAATTCCTTGCCGCGTCTCTCGTTCTTCATGTCAGAGCTCCTTGCGGATATCGACGACCCTGAGGATCGCCGCAACCATCAGCAGCACCACGATGAGCAGCACGACCGCATTGGCGGCCGCCGCCGGATATTGCAGCAGCGACATCTGGTTCTTCATCATCAGCGCGACTGATGCACTCTGCCCGCCGGACATCACCTGAACCGTCGAGAAATCGGCCATGACTAGCGTGACGACAAAGATCGAGCCGATCGCCATGCCGGGCTTGGCAAGCGGCAGGACGACGTTCCAGAGCACCTGCCAGCCGCTCGCGCCGCAGTCGCGCGCCGCTTCGATAAGCGAACGATCGATGCGCATCAGCGTGTTGAAGATCGGCGTCACCATAAACAGCGTGTTGAGATGCACCAGGGCGAGGACCACGGCGAAATCGGAATAGAGCAGCCATTCGATCGGCTTCGCCACGAGGCCAAGCTTGGTCAGGGTGGAGTTGACGAGGCCGTTGCGGCCGAGGACCGGTATCCAGGAGATCATCCGGATGATGTTCGAGGTGAGGAACGGTACGGTGCAGACGAGGAAGAGCACCATCTGCATCGTCGCCGTGCGGACATGGAAGGCAAGGAAGTAGGCGACCCAGAAGCCGATGAATAGCGTCAGCGCCCAGGTGATGGCGGTGAATTTCAGCGTGTTGAGATAGGTCTTCCAGGTGACCCAGGAGCCGAGAGTGTCGGTATAGTTCATCGTCAGGAAGTCGGGATAAAGGCCGGCGAAGTCGTAATCCCAGAAGCTGACGACGATGATCATCAGGATCGGCAGGATGAAGAAAAAGCCGAGGATGAGGAGAAGGGGCGCTACCTGGAGATAGGCGATCAGCCAGGACGGCGCGGCAAGGCCGCGGCGTGCCTTGTCGGCTTTCATTTCTCCTGAGGTTGCGACTGCCGTCATTATTTATCCTTCCGAATACATACAGCTTTGGCAGCCCCTCATCCGCCTGCCGGCACCCTCTCCCCGCAAGCAGGGAGAAGGGAGCTTGCGGCGACGTCTCGGTTCCCTCTCACCGCGAGCGGGGAGAGGGTTAGTTAAACCAGGGAGAGCGCAAAACCTCTCGCTCAAGCCGCGATGAACTCGTTCCAGCGGCGCACCATGTAGCGGTCCTCGTCCATCACCGAGTTCCAGCAGGCGACCTTGCCCATCCGTTCCTCGAAGGAGCCGCCGTCGCGCACTGCCCCGGCCTTTTCCATGACCTTGCCCTCCGGCGAGAGGATGTCGCCCTTGGCCGGCTTGCCCTCGACCCAGAAGCCCCATTCGTCCTCGGACATGTGGGCCTTCGCCGTTTCCAAGGCGGCGGAGTAGTAGCCTTGGCGGTTGAGGTAGGCGCCGACCCAGCCGGAGAGATACCAGTTGATGTATTCGTAAGCGGCATCGAGCTGTGCGCCCTGAAGATGCGCCGCGAGCCCGAGGCCGCCGCCCCAGGCGCGATAGCCTTCCTTCAGCGGCTGGTACTTGCAGGCGATGCCCTTGGAGCGGACGGCGGCGACCGCAGGCGACCACATGGACTGGATGACGACCTCGCCGGAGGCCATGAGGTTGACGCTCTCGTCGAAGGATTTCCAGAAGGCGCGGAACTGGCCGTCCTGCTTCGCCTTGATGAGGAAATCGATCGTCTGGTCGATCTCGTCCGTGGTCATGTTGCCCTTGTCGGCGTATTTGATGTTGCCCATCGCCTCCATGATCATCGCCGCGTCCATGATGCCGATCGACGGAATGTTGAGGATCGCCGACTTGCCCTTGAAGGCCGGGTCCATGATGTCGGCCCAGGTGGTGATCTCGCGTCCGACGAGGTCCGGGCGAATGCCGAGCGTGTCGGCATTGTAGATCGTCGGGATGAGCGTCATCCACTGTGTCGGCTCTTTGGCGAAGCTCTTGGAGTCTTGCGCCTCGACGAAGCCGACGGTGTGCGGCGCGGTGCCCTGGGCGACGACGCTCTCCGGCTTGAGCTTGCCGTTGATGAAGAGCGGCACGATCTTGTCGTAGTATTTGATCTTCGACACATCCATCGGCTGCATGACGCCCGTCGGGAAGACCTTCTTGGCGATCCAATATTCGATGTCGGCGATGTCGTAGGAATCCGGCTGAGTGACGGCGCGCTGGGCGGCGGCATCGGAATCGGTCGCTGTCATCTCGAGGGTGATGCCGAGATCTTCCTTGCACTTCTCGGCGATCGCATTGATGTTCGAAACGCCGGTGCCGAACTGGCGCAGCGTGATAGGGTTCTGCGCCCAGATCGTCGGGAAGCCGGTGATGGCGCCGGAACCGGCGATGGCGCCGACCGCGGCGGCGCCTGTCTTCAGGAGGGTGCGCCGGGATATTCCCTTATCAGTCTTCGTTTCACTAGTCATGCTGTCGTTCCCCTTTTTCGTGGTGCTTGATTGATGGTTTTTGTGGGATCGGGTCGATCGTCGCATTTCGGCCCGCATCAGGCTGCGAGGCGGCCGAGAGGGATCACGTCCTCAAGGGCCCAGCTCAGGGACACCGCGTCGCCGGCCGACAGGGGCTTGCTGAAGTACTCGGTATCGGCAACGACGAGGGTGAATTCGTCGCTGCCGGCGCCGATAACGGTGATCTTCACCGAGGCACCGCGATATTCGACATTCGAGACGACACCCTGGAAGCCGAGTGATTTGTCCGATGCGGGTTCGAGGCGCACGCGGTCCGTGCGGATGCCGATGTCGATCGGCTTGCCGACCTCCTGGGCGACGTCGCGGACGGAAAAGGTCTGGCCTTCCGGCACCGTCAGGGTAACGACACCGCGGCCGATCGCGGTCACGCGGCCGGAAAGAACATTGTGGTCGCCCATGAAACGGGCGACGAAGGCCGTCGCCGGCTTTTCGAACACGGTTCGCGGGGCTGCCGCCTGCTCGATGCGGCCGTCGTTCATGATGACGATCAGGTCGGCGAGCGCCATCGCCTCTTCCTGGCTGTGCGTCACATGGACGAAAGTGATGCCGAGCGTCTTCTGCAGTTTCTTGAGTTCCGCCCGCATCCGGATCTTCAGGAATGGATCGAGTGCGGAAAGCGGTTCATCGAGCAGCAGCGCTTCGGGGTCGGTGATCAGCGCCCGGGCGAGGGCCACACGCTGCTGCTGGCCTCCGGAAAGCTGCGCCGGCCGGCGCGTCGCATAGGCCTCCATCTGCATCAATCGCAGCACTTCGAGCGCCTTGGCGCGGCGCTCTTCCCTCTCGACACCCTTCATCTTCAGGCTGAAGGCGACGTTGTCGACGAGATCGAGATGGGGAAACAGCGCATAGGACTGAAACATCATCGCCGTGCCGCGCTTTGCTGGCGGAAAGTCGGTGACCACGATGCTGCCGAGGCGGATATCGCCGGAGGAAATGCGTTCATGGCCGGCGATCATGCGCAGCGTCGAGGTCTTGCCGCATCCGGAGGGGCCGAGCAGGCAGCAGTAGCTGCCCGCCGGAATCTTCAGGCTGATGGCATGGACGGCGGTCGTCGCGCCATAGACCTTGGAAACGGAAGCGATATCGATCTCTGCTGCTTTGGACATGCCCGCTTTCTCCTTGCAGCTGAGAAGAAGCATCAAGCGTGCCAGTTTGCTAAAGGCCTGAATCCGCGGCTATGTTTTCGTACGTCGCCAAACTGGGCAGCCGGCGGGCCATGTTGGATGCACATTTTGTGGGCGTTCGTGCTCAAAGACTGCCTATCATTGTATACAATATTGAGCTTTGATTGACGGCAACAAGCGGTTAACTTCCGCTGTATCCACTGTAACGGCATCGTTCGGATTCCCTGCCTCATGACGTCAGTCAATCTAAGCCCGGCGGGAAGCGCCATGGACACCGGCGCCCAGCAGATCCGCGACGCGATCCGCGATGCGATCGTCGAGCGGCGCCTCGCGCCCGGAACGAAGCTCTCCGAGACCGACGTCGGCAGCCTCTTCAATGTCAGCCGGACGCTGGTTCGCGCCGCCCTTCAGGCCCTTTCTTATGAGGGGCTCGTCAGTGTCGAGAAGAATCGCGGCGCCTTCGTCGCCTTTCCTTCCGTGATCGAGGCTCAGCAGATATTCGCGACCCGCCGGCTGTTGGAACCGGTCATACTCCGCGAGGCAGCGCCCCATATCGGCAAGGCTGAGGTCAAGGAACTCAGAAAGCTGCTTGCGGAAGAGCAGCGGTTGATGAATCAGCGCGGCGCACCTGCCCGCCGCGCCGAGATCAAGGCTTCCGGCGATTTTCACCTGGCGGTCGCCGCCATGAGCGGCAATGCCATTCTCAAGCGCTTCATGGATGAGCTCGTTGCGCGCTCCTCGCTCGTGATCGCGCTTTATGGGCAATCGGTGATCTCAAGCTGCGGCCACAATGAACACCAGCATATCGTTGATGCACTGGAAAAGAAGAATGTCGAAGCTGCCTGCGCGCTGATGCTGCAGCATATCGATCATATCGAGGCGGATCTCGACCTTCGGCCGACGAAAAACGCCGGAGGTTTGCGCGACGCTTTTCATTTGTGAGTGTCGCAACGGCGCTTCCTATCCAGATTGTATTGCGCCGGACGACAACGCACAGCGCACTTGCGGTGACGTTTACATTTGTGATATTTCTAACAAAGATTGTTAGGCTGCAGCTCGTCGCGCCCCTGGTTTAAGCCTGCCCAGGGCGCGGACTCCGGATGGAAATGGCCAATCGCAAGACAACACGGATTGTCGCTTTGACAAATGCCCTATCGGCGCGGCGCGTTCTGCATCTGAAAGATGCAGCCGCCTTGCTGGGCGTCTCCGAAATGACCATTCGGCGCGACGTCGCCAACAACCCCGGCCTCTTCGGATATCTCGGCGGGCATATCGTTCCGGCCGCCGATATCGAGGCTGAGGCGCCTTACGATCTCGCGCGTGCGGCCGACAGTCACGCGGCGGCGAAGCGGGAAGCCTGCGTCCATGCCGCCCAGCACATCCGTCCCGACGAGACGATCTTCATCGATTGCGGCACGACGCTTGAGTATCTCGTCGATCTCATCCCGGAAAATTATTCAATTACGGCGGTGTGTTATTCTCTGAATGTGGCCGATCGCCTGACCCGCAGGCCCAATGTCCGGATCGTCATGCTCGGCGGCGTTTACCACCCGTCCTCGGCTTCTTTCTCGGGCAATTCCGGGCTCGAGACGCTCAATCACCTCGGCATCAATGTAGCCTTCCTCTCGGCGGCCGGCGTCGACCCCAGCCGTGGCGCGACATGCGTTCATTTTCATGAAGTGCCGGTAAAGCAGAAGGTGATTTCACTCGCGCGAGAGAATTACCTCGTGGTGGACAAGAGCAAGATCGGCAGGCTGAAGCCCGCCTTCTTTGCGCCGCTCACCACATTCCGGGCGGTGATCACGGAAGACGGAGAGGCGGCGCTTGCGGTGCGTGAGGCGCCGACGGGATAAATGTGATAGTCTCGCCGCTTCGACCGCGTCATCGCTTGACACTCATCAAGCCTGATGAAATGATAACAAAAAGTAGATAAAAAAATAACAAGTCGGCGGTTGACCCGCAGGGGCCTGGTCCGGCAGGGAGATACGAGGAGTAATCGCTTGGAAGACCTTGCTGTGAAGAGGGTGCCGGCCGGTGCTGCCGAGCCCGCCGGCGCCGGTCATAACTGGCCCCGCAACGACGGTGTCGATCTCGATCTTTCCTGGGTGCTCGACCAGCGTGTCAATCTTTCAGCCGCCGAGCGTCGTGTCGCGACGCTGCCGGGTCGCCGGACCGTGAAAAAGGATGCGCAGGCTGCCTGGCTCTTGAAGGCGGTCACCTGCATCGATCTGACGACCCTCAATGGCGACGATACGACGGAGCGCGTCAAGCGTCTCTGCGCCAAGGCGCGCCAGCCGGTGCGCCAGGATCTTCTCGATGCGCTCGGCATGGGCGATCGCGACATCACGACCGGCGCGGTCTGCGTTTATCACCGCTTCGTGTCGACGGCGGTCGAGGCGCTCGAGGGCAGCGGAATCCCGGTTGCCGCGGTTTCCACCGGCTTTCCGGCCGGTCTCGTGCCGCATGACGTCAAGCTCAAGGAAATCGAAGCATCCGTTGCTGACGGCGCCAGGGAAATCGACATCGTCATCACCCGCGAGCATGTGCTGACCGGCAACTGGCAGGCGCTCTATGATGAGATGCGCGATTTCCGCGACGCCTGCGGCGATGCGCATGTCAAGGCGATCCTGGCGACCGGCGACCTCAAGACGTTGCGCAACGTCGCCCGCGCCTCGCTCGTCTGCATGATGGCCGGGGCCGATTTCATCAAGACCTCGACCGGCAAGGAGGGTGTTAACGCGACGCTGCTCGTGACCCTCGTCATGCTGAGGATGATCCGCGCCTATCAGGAGCGGACGGGCACGAAGGTCGGTTACAAGCCGGCCGGCGGCATCTCGGCGGCGAAGGACGTCCTGAACTACCAGTTCCTCATGAAGGAGGAGCTCGGCCGCGAATGGCTGGAGCCGGACCTCTTCCGCGTCGGGGCATCGAGCCTCCTGGCGGACATCGAGCGCCAGCTCGAACACCATGTCAGCGGCGCCTACTCGGCCCTCAACAGACACCCGATAGGATAATCCGATGAGCGTCGCCAGGTTTTTCGACGAGATGTCATACGGCCCCGCACCCGAAGGCGATAGCGAAGCCCGGGCCTGGCTCGCCCGCCACAAGGGCGCGTTCGGCCATTTCATCAACGGCGGCTTCGTCGTGTCCGCATCAGGCAAGACGCTCGACAGCTTCGAGCCGGCGACGGGTGCGCTGCTGGCGAAGATCGCGCTCGGCGGCCGCGAGGACGTCAACGCCGCCGTGGCGGCAGCCCGCAAGGCGCAAGGCCCCTGGGCGAAGCTCTCCGGCCACGCCCGGGCCCGGCATCTCTATGCGCTGGCGCGGACGATCCAGCGTCACGCCCGGCTGATCGCCGTGGTCGAAGCGCTCGACAACGGCAAGCCCATCCGCGAAACGCGCGATATCGACATTCCGCTTGCCGCCCGCCACTTCTATCATCACGCCGGCTGGGCGCAGCTCCAGGAAATGGAATTTGCCGATCAGGTGCCGGTCGGCGTCGTCGGCCAGGTCATCCCCTGGAACTTTCCCTTCCTGATGCTCGCCTGGAAAGTGGCGCCGGCGTTGGCGCTCGGCAACACGGTCATTCTGAAGCCAGCGGAGTTCACGCCGCTGACGGCGCTGCTTTTCGCCGAGCTTGCCTCTGCTGCCGGCCTGCCGCCGGGCGTCCTGAACGTGGTCACCGGCGAGGGAGAGACGGGTGCGCTGATCGTCGAGCACGACGACATCGACAAGATCGCCTTCACCGGCTCGACCGAGGTCGGCCGCCTGATTCGCGAAAAAACCTCCGGTTCCGGCAAGTCGCTGACGCTGGAGCTCGGCGGCAAGTCGCCCTTCATCGTCTTCGACGACGCCGATATCGACGCGGCGGTGGAAGGCGTGGTGGACGCAATCTGGTTCAATCAGGGCCAGGTTTGCTGCGCCGGCTCGCGGGTGCTCGTCCAGGAGGGCGCGGCGCCGCTGTTTCACGAAAGGCTGAAGCGGCGCATGGGGACGCTTAGGGTCGGCCATCCGCTCGAAAAGGCGATCGACATGGCGGCGATCGTCGCGCCGGTGCAGTTGCAGCGGATCGAAAACCTCGTCAGCCAGGGTGTCTCCGAAGGGGCGGCGCTGTACCAGCCTCAGATCGAACTCCCCAAGGGCGGCAGTTTCTACCCGCCGACGCTGCTGACGGCGGTGCAACCGACCTCCGTCGTCGCCACGGAGGAAATCTTCGGCCCGGTCGCCGTTTCGATGACGTTCCGCACGCCGGAAGAGGCGGTACAGCTTGCCAATCACAGCCGTTACGGCCTTGCTGCCAGCGTCTGGAGCGAGACGATCGGGCTCGCCCTGCATGTCGCCGCCAAGCTTGCCGCCGGCGTCGTCTGGGTCAATGCCACCAATCTCTTCGACGCTTCCAGCGGCTTCGGCGGAAAGCGCGAATCCGGCTTCGGCCGGGAAGGCGGCAAGGAAGGGTGCTACGAATATCTGAAGCCCAGAGCCTGGCTCGGCCGGAAGCTCCGCACGGAAATCGCGGCGCCGGTCCTCAAGGCCGCCGCCGGCGATTTCGCTATGCCGCAGCTCGACCGCACCGCCAAGCTCTTCATCGGCGGCAAGCAGGCGCGGCCGGATGGCAACTATTCTCGCGCGATCCTGACGCCGAAGGGCAAGGTCATCGGCGAAGTCGGCGAGGGCAATCGCAAGGATATCCGCAACGCCGTCGTCGCGGCACAATCGGCCTCAGCCTGGTCTTCGGCGACGACGCACAACCGCGCCCAGATCCTCTATTACATCGCCGAGAATCTGAGCGGCCGGGCGGCGGAATTTGCCGACCGCATCGTCGCCATGACCGGCGCGTCGGCGGCGAATGCGAAGGCTGAGGTGGAGGCCGCGATCGCCCGTCTCTTCAGCTATGGCGCCTGGGCCGACAAGTATGAGGGCGTCGTCCACCTGCCGCCTCTGCGTGGCGTCGCGCTCGCCATGCCCGAGCCGCAGGGCGTCGTCGGGGTGATCTGCCCGCCGGAGGCGCCGCTGCTCGGTTTCGTCAGTCTCGTCGCGCCGCTGATCGCTGTCGGCAATCGGGTGGTCGCCGTTCCCAGCGAGCCGCATCCGCTCGCCGCGACGGATTTCTATTCGGTGCTGGAGACGTCCGACGTTCCGGCCGGCGTCGTCAACATCGTCACCGGTTCGGCGACGGAGTTGGCCAAGACGCTGGCCGGCCACAACGACGTCGACGCGCTCTGGGCTTTCGGTTCGCCGGAGCTATCGACCCTTGTCGAGAGGCTCTCGATCGGCAATCTCAAGCGCACCTTCGTCGATTACGGCAAGGCGATCGACTGGCTGGACCGTTCGGCTGCCGAAGGGCCGGCCTTCCTGCGCCGCGCCGTCGACGTCAAGAACATCTGGATCCCCTACGGCGAGTAGAGGGTCCGCGCATGCCACCTGGCGGAGGAGGCCGACCGGCGGTGTGTACAAGGCATTTGCATATGTGATCAGACCGCCAGCGGCGCCATGCCGCGGCGCGGCAGTCTAATTAATGGTTTGGAGGAGGACCGACATGCTCAAGAATATCGACCCGGCGCTCAATGCGGACGTGCTGCACGCGCTCCGATCGATGGGGCACGCCGACACGCTGGTGATTTCCGATACCAATTTCCCCTCGGATGCCATCGCCCGGCAGACGACGCTCGGCAAATTGCTCCATATCGACAATGTTTCGGCCGCCCGCGCGGTGAGGGCAGTGCTCTCCGTGCTGCCGCTCGACACGCCGCTGCAGCCTTCGGTCGGCCGCATGGAAGTGATGGGCGCGCCAGAGGAGATCCCCGCCGTGCAGCGCGAAGTTCAGGCCGAGATCGATCGCGCCGAGGGTAAGCCGACGCCGATGTACGGCATCGAGCGCTTTGCCTTCTACGAGGAAGCAAAGAAGGCCTACTGCGTCATCACCACCGGCGAGACGCGGTTCTACGGCTGCTTCCTCATCACCAAGGGGGTTATTCCGCCGGAAACAGCCTGAAACACCCGGTCGGCAGCTTTTTTGAGAGAGGAGGCTACGCATGAAGACGGGTGTTTCGATCCTCGGGATCTTCGTGGCCGACACGGCCTATCTGGCGTCGCGCATGCCCCGGCTCGGCGAGACGATCACCGGCAGCGGCTTCTCCGTCGGTCCGGGCGGCAAGGGCTCGAACCAGGCGGTGGCGGCGGCGCGGGCCGGCAGTCAGGTCTCGTTCATTTCGAGGCTCGGGCGCGATACTTTCGGCGAGATGGCGCTGAAGACCTATGCCGAGGCAGGCGTGACGCCGAAGGTCCTGCAGATGGATGATCTGCCAACTGGCGCCGCCTTCATCTATGTCAATGACGAGAACGGTGAGAACGCCATCATCGTCTATCCCGGCGCCGCCGGCTCGATCGGCATCGAAGATGTGGAAGCGGCGCGTGGCACGATCGAGAATTCGCGCGTCTTCGTCACCCAGCTGGAACAACCGGCGGCGGCTGCAGAAAGAGCGCTCAAAATTGCCCATACCGCGGGCGTCACGACGGTGTTCAACCCGGCGCCGGCCGAGCCTTTTCCTGAAAGCATCTATCCGCTCTGCGACTACATCGTACCGAACGAAACGGAAGCGGCGGCACTTGTCGGCTTCGCGCTGCCGACGCCTGACGATGCCCGCCGCGCCGGCGATGTGCTGCTGAAGAAGGGGGCGAAAACGGCGCTGATCACGCTCGGCGAGCGTGGCGTGCTCTACCATGCCGACGGTCAGTCGGTGCTCGTGCCGGCGGTCGCCAGCGGTCCGGTGATCGACACCACCGGCGCAGGGGACGCATTCGTAGGCGGCTTTTCCGCGGCTCTGGCACGCGGGGTCTTGCCGGTCGAGGCGGTACGGTTCGGTTGCGCGACGGCCGGCATTGCGGTCACGCGCCGCGGAACGGCCCCGGCGATGCCGAAGCTCGAGGAGATCGAGGCGCTGCTGGCGCGCGGAGCGGCGGCATGACGCGCAACGACCCGATCAAGCATTTCTTCATCTGGCCGGCCCTGATCATCGTTCTGTTGATCTCGATTTTTCCGCTCGTCTATTCGCTGACGACGAGTTTCATGAGCATGCGGCTGGTGCCGCCGATGCCGGCCCGTTTCGTCGGCTTCGGCAACTATGCCGACCTGCTTTCCAATCCGCGCTTCTGGCATGTTGCCGGCACGACGACGCTGATCGCCTTCCTTTCCGTCGGGCTGCAATATGTGATCGGCCTTTCCGTGGCGCTGGCGCTGAATTCCCGCGTGCCGGGCGAGGGGATATTCCGCGTCGGCTTCCTGCTGCCGATGCTTGTGGCCCCGGTCGCCGTGGCGCTCGTCGCGCGCCAGATCCTCAACCCGACGATGGGGCCGCTGAACGAGTTCATGACGCTCTTCGGCTTTCCGAACCTCCCATTTCTGACGCGGACGGCCTGGGCGCTCGGCTCGATCATCGTCGTCGAGGTCTGGCAATGGACGCCGTTCGTCATCCTGATGTTGCTGGCCGGGCTGCAAACCTTGCCGGACGACGTCTACGAGGCCGCGGCGCTGGAGAACGCCACGCCTTGGCAGCAGTTCCGCGACATCACCTTTCCGATGCTGCTGCCGATCTCGACGGCCGTCGTCTTCATTCGCCTCATAGAAAGCTACAAGATCATGGACACGGTCTTCGTGATGACCGGCGGCGGACCGGGCGTCTCGACAGAGACATTGACGCTGTTCGCCTATCAGGAGGGGTTCAAGAAGTTCAATCTCGGTTACACATCAGCTCTGTCCTTCCTCTTCCTGATCTTCATCACGGTGATCGGCCTCGTCTACCTGGCCGTGCTGAAGCCCTATCTGGAGAAGCACAAATGAGCGTGCGCACCCTTCAGGGAAAGCGGCGTTGGCTGGCGCTCGGCGGCTGCCTGGTCTGGCTCGCCTTCACCTTGTTTCCACTCTATTGGGTGGCGATCACCTCGTTCAAGACGCCGATTGCCGTTGTTGGCGGGCCGACCTATCTGCCGTTCGTCGATTTCGAGCCGGTGCTGACGGCCTGGAACGAACTGCTCTCCGGCGAGCGCGGCGCCTTTTACAACACCTTCATCGCCTCGCTGATCGTCAGCCTGTCGGCTGCGGTGCTTGCAACCTTCATCGGCGCCATGGCGGCCTACGCGCTCGTGCGGTTCACCTTTCGATTTCGGCTGCTCTCCGCCCTCATCTTCGTGGTGGTCGCCTTCGGCGGCTTTCTGCTCGGGCGGAACGTGCTCGGTTTCGGCCAAGGGATTTCGCTCATCTATTCCTTCATCGCCGCGCTCGCGCTCGCGGTGATCTCCAGCCGCTTTCGTCTGCCGGGGCCGGAACTTGGCAACAACGACATCGTCTTCTGGTTCGTAAGCCAGCGTATGTTTCCGCCGATCGTCGCCGCCTTCGCGCTCTATCTCATGTATACGGAAGTCGGAAAGCTCGGCTTCAAGCTCGTCGACAGCTATATCGGCCTGACGTTTGCCTATATCGCCTTCTCGCTGCCGATCGTCATCTGGCTGATGCGGGATTTCTTCGAAGCGCTTCCGATCGAGGTGGAAGAGGCGGCCATGGTAGACAACGTGCCGTCCTGGCGCATTTTCTTCGGCATCGTCTTGCCGATGTCGAAACCCGGCCTCATCGCGACCTTCATGATCACGCTTGCCTTCGTCTGGAACGAGTTCCTCTTCGCGCTCTTCCTGACGAGTTCGAAATGGCAGACGCTGCCGATCCTGGTCGCCGGACAAAACAGCCAGCGCGGCGACGAATGGTGGTCCATATCCGCTGCAGCACTCGTGGCGATCATCCCGATGATGATCATGGCAGGGATCTTGAGCAGGCTCATGCGGTCGGGCCTGCTTCTGGGAGCGATCAAGTGACCGCACGCATCTCCAGCTTCGCAAGGTTCACTCAGAGGGAGGAAAAAATGAGGAGACTTCTGCTTGCATCCACCGCCGCCGGTTTGCTGGCCGCGGCGGCCAACGGAACGGCCTTTGCCTGCGACCCGGACTTCAGCGGGGTGGAACTGACCGCCACGACCCAGACCGGCCCCTACATCGCTTCGGCGCTTCAGATCGCCGCGAAGGGCTGGGAGGAGAAAACCTGCGGCAAGGTGAAGGTCGTCGAGTTTCCCTGGTCCGAACTTTATCCGAAGATCGTGACCTCGCTGACCTCCGGCGAGGACGCCTTCGACGTCATCGCCTTTGCACCGGCATGGGCGCCGGATTTCACCGACTTCCTCGCCGAAATGCCGGCTGAGATGCGGCAGGGTGCGGCGTGGGAAGATATCGCGCCGGTCTATCGCGAACAATTGATGGTATGGAACGGCAAGGTCCTGTCGCAGACCATGGACGGCGACGCTCATACCTATACCTATCGCATCGATCTCTTCGAGAATCCGGACAACCAGAAGGCGTTCAAGGAGAAATACGGCTACGACCTGGCGCCGGCCAAGTCCTGGAAAGAGTATCTCGACATCGCCGAGTTCTTCAATCAACCGGCGAACAACCTCTGGGGTACCGCAGAAGCCTTCCGCCGTGGCGGCCAGCAGTTCTGGTTCCTCTTCAGCCATGTGGCCGGCTATACGAGCCATCCCGACAATCCGGGCGGCATGTTCTTCGATCCGGACACGATGGACGCGCAGGTCAATAATCCCGGCTGGGTCCGCGGCCTCGAGGAATATATCCGCGCCTCCAAGCTTGCGCCGCCGAATGCGCTCAACTTCTCCTTCGGTGAAGTGAACGCCGCCTTTGCCGGCGGACAGGTGGCAGAGTCGATTGGCTGGGGCGACACGGGTGTTATCGCCGCCGACCCGAAGCAGTCGAAGGTCGCCGGCAAGGTGGGCTCGGCGCCGCTGCCCGGAGTAGACGAGATCTATAACTACAAGACGAAGAAGTGGGACAAGTTCGATCAGGTTGTGCAGACCTCCTTCATGGCCTTCGGTGGCTGGCAGGCAGCCGTGCCGAGTTCGTCCACGAAGCAGGAGGCCGCCTGGAACTATATCCAGTATCTGACGAGCCCCGAGGTCTCGGCGCAGGCGGCGATTACCGGCGGCACGGGGGTCAACCCGTATCGCCTTTCGCACACCACCAATCTCGAACTCTGGTCGAAGATTTTCTCGGATCGTGAGGCGAAGGAATATCTCGGCGCCCAAAAGGAAGCGGTCACCGCCAAGAACATCGCGCTCGACATGCGTCTGCCCGGTTACTTCTCCTATACGGAGGTGCTCGAGATCGAACTCTCCAAGGCCCTTGCAGGCGAGGTGACGCCGCAGCAGGCACTCGATGCGGTGGCCGAGCAATGGAACAAGCTGACGGACGAGTTCGGCCGCGACAAGCAACTTGCTGCCTATCGCTCGTCGATGGGCCTCCCACAGAAATAAGGATAGGTGCCCGCTCCGGTTCCGGAGCGGGCACCGCACGGGGGCTGGCAGCCGACGCCCCTCTTTCGCAGTGCGTTCCCCGGCTTTGGGCATGGGGTCTCGAGAAAGGCATTCGAATGTCGCAGGTCCGCCTGGAACAAGTCAGCAAATCCTTCGACAGCGTTACCGTCATCCCGCCGCTCGATCTGTCGATCGCCGACCGCGAGTTCGTCGTTCTCGTTGGCCCCTCCGGCTGCGGCAAGACGACGACGCTCCGAATGATCGCCGGGCTGGAGACCGCGTCTTCCGGCACGATCCGGATCGGTGAACGCGATGTCACGGATATTAGGCCCGGCTTGCGCAACTGTTCGATGGTGTTCCAGAACTACGCCCTCTATCCGCACATGACGGTCGCCGAGAACATCGGCTACGGCATGAAGGTTCGCGGCACGCCGAAGGCCGAGATCGAAAAATCCGTAGCGGAAGCCGCCCGTATCCTGAATCTCGGCGCCTATCTCAGCCGCAAGCCCAGCGCGCTCTCCGGCGGCCAGAGGCAGCGTGTGGCGATCGGCCGCGCGATCGTCCGTCAGCCGGACGTCTTCCTTTTCGACGAGCCGCTGTCGAACCTCGACGCGAAACTCCGGATCGAAATGCGCACCGAGATCAAGCTTCTGCACCGGCGGCTGCAGACCACGGCCGTTTATGTGACGCACGATCAGGTCGAGGCCATGACCATGGCGGACCGCGTCGTGGTGATGAACCAGGGGCGCATCGAACAGGCTGCCGATCCGATCACGCTTTATGAAGCGCCGGCCAATCTCTTTGTTGCCGCCTTCATCGGCGCGCCGAGCATGAATTTTATAGACGGCAATGTCGAACGCGGCGAAGCGGGGCTCTCGTTCCGAGCGCCTGGCCACGTCGCCTTTCCGCTTCCGGAAAACCTGGCCATGAGGCTTGCTCCCCATATCGGCGAGGCGGTTGTGCTTGGCATCCGCCCCGAGCATACGATTGCGACCGATGCGGCTTTTCCGAAGATCAAGCTGCAGGTGCGCGATATCGAACCGCTCGGTCCCCACACGCTGGTGATCGGAAGAGTAGAATCGGCCTCGTTCACCGCCCAGGTGCACGCCGCGGCGCGTATCGCACCGGACGACGTGATCGAAGTTCCGATCGACATGGCGAAGGTTCATTTCTTCCTGAAGAACACCGGAGAAGCTGTCGGGCGGTGAAGGTCGCTCGCCCCGGCACGGCCGCGCAGCCAGGGCTGATCCTGAAATCGACTTTGATCTCCATGGCCGAATCCCGAAATAGCTGGAATATTGTCTTCTCAGCAGATGGATGAGGAAGCCCGATGGCCGAGCTCAGAGTGAAGACGAGGCAGACCGGCGCGGGCGCGACCGTCGGGCGAACGGGTTCCCCGCATGTGACCTCGGTGACCGGCGGTGCGCTCGACATCGTCACGAGCCCGTCGCCGGCTGGGTTCGGCCCGCTCGACCTTCTCTACGCTTCGCTTGCCAGTTGCCTGGTGCTCAGCGCTCGGATCGCTGCAAGTCGTTACGGCTTGCTCGACAGGGTCGTGGAAATATCGGCCAACGTGACCGGCGCAAAGGCGCAGGACGAACCGTCGCGCGTGGCACGCTTCGATATCGAATTCGTCATCCGCGGCGATATCGACGACGCAATGCGCCACGCAATCGCCGAAGCGGCGGAAGTGGAAATCTGCACGGTCAGCAATACGCTGCGCGGCAATCCTGAATTCGTCAGCCGGATTTCCGGATAACTGAGAGGGGTAGAGTTTCTCGATGACATCGCGTCCGGTCTATCACTTCAACTCGATCATCGCCCGGGAACCGGCGAATTCCGTTGTCTGCGGATTGCGGGCGCAGGACCGCGGCAGCCCAAGCTATGCGGGCGTCAAGGCCGAACACGACGCCTATCTGGCGGCGATGCGCGAGGCCGGCGTCGAGGCGACGGTACTGCCGCCGCTGGAGGCCTTCCCGGATTCGATCTTCGTCGAAGACCCGGCGCTGGTCTTCACCGAGGGCGCGATCGTTCTGCGCCCGGGTGCCGCCACGCGTGTTCGGGAAACCGAAGAGATCGCGCCGACGCTCCGCGACCTGTTCGACACCGTCCTCGATCTGCCGGCAGGCTATGCCGATGGCGGCGACGTTCTCACGACCCAGGAAAGCGTTATGATCGGTCTTTCTGCCCGCACCGACAAAGCGGGGGCCGAGGCATTGCAGGCTTGCTTGGACAAGCTCGGCCGCAAGAGCGAGATTGTTGAAACGCCGGAGGGCGTCCTCCACTTCAAGACCGATTGCTCGCTGCTCGACGAGGAAACGGTGCTCTCCACCAGCCGCCTGGCGCGCTCGGGCGCCTTCAAGAAACTCCGGCAGATGCTCATTCCCGAAGGCGAGGAACCAGCCGCCAATGCACTTCGCGTCAACGATGTGGTGATGGTCGGCGCCGATTTTCCGCGTACGATCGAGATGCTCGAAAAGGCCGGCTATAAGGTGGTGCCGTTGAAAACGACGGAGATTGGGAAGATCGACGCCGGGCTTTCCTGCATGTCGCTGCGGTGGTTCAGCCGTGGAAGGTGAACGCGTGCCGCACAGGCGACGAGCGTTGCCGATGGCGCCAGCCTTGCCAAATTGTCCGGTTGAGCCCGCTCTGCTATTATTTTAGCGTCAGCTAATGCGGTTAGACACAGCCGCGGGCCGATAGCATGAAACCATGAACACGATCCGGGAGAACGGCCATGAAACGGGTTCTGACGGCTGCTGCCTTTTTGGCGGCGAGCAGTTTGGTCGCAGGGCAGGGCGCAGCCGCCGACGACGCTGCGCTGATCAAGAGCGCCGAATCCGCAGCGCCCGCTGCGGTCGCAAGCGGCGCTGCCATCCATGCCATGGATGAGAAGGGCACGATGCGCACCTTGAGGGAGGGCACGAACGGTTTCTGGTGCATGCCGGACAACCCGGTCACGCCCGGCCCCGACCCGATGTGCGGCGATGCCAATGCGATGGAATGGGCGATGGCATGGATCGGCAAAAAGGAGCCGCCCAAAGGCAAGGTGGGCTTCATGTACATGCTGGCCGGCGGCACCGACGCGAGCAATACCGATCCCTATGCGACGAAGCCCGAAGAGGGCAACAACTGGGTGCAGACCGGGCCGCATGTCATGATCGTCAACGCGACGGACATGATGCAAGGCTATCCGACGGATCCCAAGCCCGACACGACGATGCCCTATGTCATGTGGGCGGGCACGCCCTATGCCCACCTGATGATCCCGGTAAAATAGCGATGGCCAGAAATCGCGGGCGCGAACGGGCGCCCGCAAATGGCGGCCCTGACAGTCAGCTGCTCGTGCTATTTTCGATCGAGAATGTTGGCTCCGAATTTGGCTCAGTCGACTTGTTCCGCATGGCTGAAAGCGTGCTCAAAGCGAGTTCGTCTGAGCGACGCGCTACAGCACTTTGAATTGCTGCATGTCTTCCTCTTTAATCGACGCCGATTTAAGAAGAAATGCAGTAGGCACCCTGCGATCCTACAGTATTGAAGAACACGCCCGGATTGAACCATACTCGCGGAACAAGCAGAACGCATGTTCCGTTTATTGCGAGCCCGAGGGCACCATGAACGCAGTTCGGTCGAGCGATAAGCCTCCGTGTCGATGCGCACGCGAGGCTTCGCTATGTTAAACGAATCCTGTTGCGGAGCCTCCCATGGAAGACTTCCTACTGTTCGCGGCGGTCGGGTTTCTGGCTCAGGCTGTCGATGGTGCTCTTGGAATGGCCTATGGCGTGATCTCGTCGACGGTGCTCCTCGCCTTCGGCGTGCCGCCGGCACAAGCCTCGGCATCGGCCCATGCCGCGGAACTGTTCACCACCGCCGCCTCCGGCTCCGCCCATCTCTATCACCGCAACATCGACTGGAAACTGTTCCGGCGCCTCGTGCCCTTCGGCGTCGGGGGCGGCATCCTCGGCGCCTTCGTCCTCACTTCGTTCGACGGCGACCAGGTCAAGCCCTTCGTCACAGCCTATCTCGCCATCATCGGGAGCTGGCTGTTGTACCGGTCGTTTCATCGTATTCCGACGAACCCGGTGAAAATGCGAATCGTTGCGCCGCTCGGCGCCACTGCCGGCTTCCTCGATGCGGCCGGTGGCGGCGGCTGGGGTCCCGTTGCGACGACCGGCCTGCTCGGCGCCGGCGGACAGCCGCGCTTCGTCATCGGCACCGTCAATGCGAGCGAGTTTCTGATTGCGCTTTCGGTCTCGCTGAGCTTCCTCGCCATGATCGTAACCGGCCACTGGGAGGAAGCAGGCCATTTCCGCGACTATCTGGCATCGATTGGCGGTCTGATCGCCGGAGGCGTCCTGGCGGCGCCGCTGGCCGGTTGGATGGTCAAGGCGCTGAAGGAGAAGACACTCCTGCGGCTTGTCGGAATTCTGATCACCCTGCTGGCCGGCTACCAGACGCTCCAACTGACTGGAGTGCTCTAAAATTCTTGCGCTACGTCGCGGGCGAAAGATCGCCGAATACGGTGGGGATCAGTTCCGACACGGTCGGGTGGATATGCATGGCGCGGCTGATCGTGGTGTAGGGCCGCTTCGCATACATGACGTCGAGGATGCTCTGGATGGCCTCGTCGCCGCCTGTGCCGAGGATCGAGGCGCCGAGGATGTCCTTCGTGTCGGCGTCGACAATGACTTTCATGAATCCCTGCGTCTCGCCCTTCTCGACGGCACGGCCGACGCGGGTCATCGGCCGGGCGCCGATCAGCAGCTTGCGGCCGGTCCGGCGCGCCTCGGTTTCGGTCATGCCGGCCCGGCCGAGCGGCGGATCGATGTAGAGCGCATAGGTCTGAATGCGGTCGCTGACCAGGCGCGGGTCATTGTCGATGAGGTTCGCGGCGACGATCTCGAAATCGTTGTAGGATGTATGAGTGAAGGCGCCGCGTCCGTTGCAGTCGCCCAGCGCGAAAATATGCGGCACGTTGGTGCGCAGCATGTCGTCGACCTCGATGTATCCGCGTGCGTCGGTCGTAACACCCGCCTTGTCGAGGTCGAGATCGTCGGTGTTCGGGCGGCGGCCGGTGGCAAGCAGCACGTCGGAGCCGACGACTTGCGGGGGGCCCGACGTGCAGTCGACCCCGGCGGCAATGCCGTCGGCGTGCCTGGCGAAGCGGATGCATTCGGCGTTGAGGCGGATGTGGATTCCCTCCTGTTCGAGGATGGCGCGGATCGCATCCGAGACGTCGGGATCCTCGCGCGCAATCAGGCGAGGGCCCTTCTCGATGACGGTGACTTCGGACCCGAAGCGGCGGAACATCTGTGCGAATTCAAGCCCGATATAGCTGCCGCCGATGATGATGAGACGCCGGGGCAGGTGGGCCAGCTCCATGATCGAGCTGTTGGTGAGATAAGGGACCTCGTCGACGCCCGGAAAATCCGGGATCGCGGCGCGTCCGCCGACATTGAGGAAGATCTGCTCTCCGGAAATCCGCTCCTCGCCGATGCGGATCTCGGTTGGACCTTCGAAGCGCGCATGGCCTTCCAGCACCGTGCAGTTCTTCATGCCTTTGAGCCAGGATTCGATTCCCGATCGCGACTCGAGTCGGATTTTTTCCTTTCGGGCCATGACCCGGGCGAAATCGACCGAAACAGGACCGGTCGTCATGCCGTATTCGGCACCGCGGCGCGCCGTGTGGATCGCATAGGCGCTCGCGACCATCGCCTTGGTCGGCATGCAGCCGGTGTTGACACAGGTGCCGCCGAAAAGCTTGCGCTCGATGAGCGCCACGGTCTTGCCGGCCTCCGTCAATCGGCCGGCAAGCGACGGACCGGCCTGACCGGCGCCGATGATGATCGCATCGAATTGCCTGCTCATGACGACACCACCCAAAAGGCCAGCAGAATTGCGGCGAGATCTTCGAGAAGGGCGATCGGCAGGTCCTTGCCGCCGGTCATCGCGACGAGCCGCTTGCGCGCTTGATAACCGCCGAGCGTTCCGATGATCGCACCGATAACGCCGGCGATGGCACCGCCGGCCAAGGAGCCGCTTGCCGTGCCGATGACCGCGCCGCAAAAGCCGCCGCTGACAATGCGGGCGCCGAACTGCTGCGGCACCGTGCGGCTCGGCGTGCCCGGCAGCTGGTCGGTGACATATTCGACGAGCGCCAGCAGGCCGAAGATATAAGGCGTGAAGCGGTAGCCCATGAAGGCCGCCCAGGTGCTGGCAATCGGCAGCCAGCCGGCCGCGGCGGCGATGCTGACGGCAGCTGGCGCGGTCATCGCCCGCAACCCTGCGACGACGCCGATGAGAAGCGCTAGCACATAGACGGTCATCACATCCCCCGACTGTTTTCTCAAGGACCGCTGCGGCCGGTGCGGAAATGCCGTTGCCTCAGGCCGACCGGGCTCATGCTGGCATTCTGGAATGACGAAAGTGGCGATCAGCCGTCACCGGGTACGGAGAACTGCTGCTGTAAGGGAGGCCTCGCGTAAGAGTGACCGACTTCGCCATCGATTGCAACCTGTTAGTACGTGTTCTGACCTCAGTCGACCCGAAGCTCAACCGCAAGTACTAAAGGGTCGTTGCCCTGTTCTTTGCGGAACCCTGACATATATGGATGCTCTAACCGGACGCAGCGGAGAGCCGTGGCGGCTGCGATCAATTGAGGGAGACAATCATGCGCCTGACCCTGATGAACACAGTTATCGGCACCGCTCTAGCCCTTGCTCTGAGTACCGCCGCGGCCAAGGCCGACGTCGTGGTTTCCTCCAAGATAGACACGGAGGGCGGCGTTCTCGGAAACATCATTCTCGCCGTGTTGAATGCCAACGACATCAAGACCACCGACCGGGTCCAACTCGGCGCTACGCCTGTTGTCCGCAAGGCGATCACGGCCGGCGAAATCGACATCTATCCCGAATATACCGGCAACGCCGCGTTCTTCTTCGAGAAGGCAGACGATCCCGCCTGGAAGGATGTGGCCAAAGGCTATGAACTGGCAAAGAAGCTTGACTACGATGCCAACAAGATCGTCTGGCTGACACCGTCGCCGGCCAACAACACCTGGGCGATCGCATTGCGCAAGGAGGTGGTCGAGAAGAACAGCCTCAAGACGCTTTCCGACTTCGGCAAATATGTCAGCGACGGCGGCGAGGTCATCCTGGCGGCGTCCTCCGAGTTCGTGAACTCCGCGGCTGCCTTGCCGGCATTCCAGACCGCCTACGCCTTCACGCTGAAGCCGGAGCAATTGATCACGCTGTCGGGCGGCGATACGGCAGCGACCATCGCCGCGGCCGCCAACCAGACGAACGGCGCCAATGCGGCGATGGTCTATGGTACCGATGGCGGCATTGCGCCCTCCGGCCTGGTCGTCCTCGAGGACGACAAGAACGTGCAGCCGGTCTATCAGCCGACGCCGATCATCCGGGAGGCCATCTTGAAGGAAAATCCCAATATCGAGACGCTTTTGAAGCCCGTCTTCGAGAAGCTCGATCTCGTGACGCTGCAGGAACTGAACGGCCGCGTGCAGGTGGGCGGCGAACCGGCGAAGGCGGTCGCCGAGGATTTTCTGAAGAAGAACGGCTTCCTGAAGTAGGCTGATGAACGGGGGTTGTCCGATGCTGGATCGGACAACCCCCGCGAAAGATGGGGCGAGCGGATCAATTCATGGCGAGCGGTGTCATCCGGGAAATAGAGCGCAGACCCCTTACTATTATCGATAAGCTCGGCGTAATCATTGCGGCTCTGGCGCTTTATGGGGCGTTTCTTGCCCCCTTCGCGACATTCCGGGCAAACCGCATCGTCCAGGGGGAGGGAAAGGCGATCCTGGAAGCATTGCCGCCGTCGCTCGGCTACGGACTTCTTGCTCTTGTAATGTCCGGTGCCATCGTTGCGGTCCTGAGAACATCCGTTCTCGTGCGCATGGCGGCGGCCTTTGCGGCCCTCGTCGCACTCTGCTTTCTCATCGGCAGCGCTGCGGCCAGCCTGACGCCGGCGGACAATGCCTATGCCCGCGTCTCGCCGGCCTCGGGCTTTTGGATACTCGTCCTTGCCTTTGCGCTTCTGGTCGCCGATGCGTTGACGCGGTTGAACCCCGGACCTGGCCTCCGGCTTCTATTCCTCGCGGGGGCCTTGGCGCTCATCGGCGCAATGCTCGCCACCGGGCAATGGAATGGTCTGTCGATCCTCAAGGAATATGCGAGTCGTGCCGAGACGTTCTGGGCCGAGGCCGGCCGCCACCTGACGCTGGCGCTTGGATCGCTCGCCGTGGCAACCGCCGTCGGACTGCCGCTCGGCATTCTCTGCCATCGCGTAGATCGGCTGCGGGCGGCGCTCTTGAATGTCCTGAACGCCATCCAGACGATCCCGTCGATCGCCCTTTTCGGCATCCTCATCGCCCCGCTCGGCTGGGTTGCGACGCATGTTCCGGGCGCTCATGCAATCGGCGTGCGCGGCATCGGCGTCGCTCCGGCCTTCGTCGCGCTCTTTCTCTATTCGCTGCTGCCGGTCGTCGCCAACACGGTCGTCGGCCTCGCCGGCGTGCCGCGCGCGGCCAACGATGCCGCTCGCGGGCTCGGCATGACCGAAGGGCAGCGGCTCGCCCGAGTCGAGTTTCCCTTGGCCTTTCCGGTCATTCTTGCCGGGATCCGCATCGTGCTCGTCCAGAATATCGGGCTTGCCACCATCGCCGCCCTGATCGGCGGCGGCGGCTTCGGCGTCTTCGTCTTCCAGGGCATCGGCCAGACGGCCATGGATCTCGTGCTGCTTGGTGCCGTGCCGACCGTCCTGCTCGCTTTTGCCGCAGCGATCGTCCTCGACGCCCTGATCGAAGTGACGGGTCCGAAACACAGCCGGGGCAAGGCCACATGATCGAATTCGACCGGGTCACCAAGCGATACGACGAAACCGAGGTGGTGAGCGACGTTTCGCTCACCGTCATGCCGCATACGATCACCGTCATCGTCGGGACATCGGGCTCGGGCAAGACGACGCTGATCAGGATGGTCAACCGTCTGGTCGAGCCGACCTCCGGCATGATCCGGATCGACGGCGAGGACAATCGCCTGGTGCCGGAATTCGAACTGCGCCGCCGGATCGGCTATGCGATCCAGGGGCACGGCCTCTTTCCGCACCGCACGGTCGCCGAGAACATCGCCACCGTACCGACGCTGCTCGGCTGGGAAAGGACGCGGGTCAAGGCCAAGGTGGAAGAACTGCTGACCCTCTTCCAGCTCGATCCGGATTTCTTCGGGCCGCGCTATCCGCACGAGCTCTCCGGAGGCCAGCAGCAGCGCGTCGGCGTCGCGCGGGCGCTGGCGGCGGAGCCGAACCTGCTTCTGATGGACGAACCCTTCGGTGCGCTCGACCCGATCATCCGGGCCAAGGCGCAGGACGACCTGCTCGCCATCCAGAAGCATTTCGGCACGACGATCATCCTCGTCACCCACGACATGGAGGAGGCCTTCCATCTCGCCGACCGGATTGCCGTCATGGACAAGGGCGAAGTGGTGCAGCACGGAACGCCGGCCGAGATGCTGGTGCGCCCGGCAACGCCTTTCGTCGAGGAACTGATCGGCGCGACGGAAAGGCCATTCCGCCTGTTGGCCATCGAGACGGCAGGCGATGCCGTCGAACCCGGTGCGGCGGAGGGCACGCCGATACCGGAGGCCTTGAGCCAGCGCGAGGCCCTTTCCGAACTCCTGTGGTCCGGGCGCTCTGCCTTGCCGGTTGCGGCGGCGAACGGCTCCATCCTCGGCAAGATCAGCCTCGACGGCCTGGTCAAACGTGCCGCGAGGCCGCGGTGATGCCGTCGCTCCCGACGCTCCTGCGGCTGGCGGTATTCCTCGTCTTGCTGGCCTTCCTGCTGCAGCCCGGCTGGTTCGAGCCGCTATTCAGGCCGCTGGTGCAGGAGAATGCGCCGGCGGTCTACAATCGGGGCAGCATTTTCTGGCTGACGCTCCTCCATCTTCGAACCGTGCTCGTCGCGACTTTCGCCGCGACGCTTGTTGCCGTGTCGCTGGCGATCCTCGTGACGCGGGAGATGGGCGCCGAATTCCTGCCGCTGTCGCGCAGCCTCGTGAATATCGGCCAGACTTTCCCACCCGTGGCGGTGCTGGCGCTCTCGGTTCCGATCTTCGGCTTCGGCGAGAAGCCGACGCTGATCGCGCTTTTTCTCTATGGCTTGCTGCCGATCTTCGAGAATGCCCTGACGGGGCTGACGACGCTGCCGCCTGCGGTGATGGAGGCGGCGCGCGGTGCGGGCATGACCGAACGCCAAAGGCTTCTTCAGATCGAGCTTCCCCTGGCGCTGCCGGTGATCCTCACCGGCATCCGACTTTCGGTCGTGATCAGCCTCGCGACCGCAACGATCGGCTCGACCGTTGCCGCCAAGACCCTCGGCGAGGTCATCATTGCCGGCCTGCAGTCGAACAATCTCGCCTTTGTCCTGCAGGGCGGTCTCATCGTTGCGGCGCTCGCCGTGCTCATTCACGACCTGCTTCAGGCGCTGGAGCGCACGCTCGCCGGACGCACCCATGCATAGCGTCAGGCGTGCCATTCGGGAGCCCTGACGGGAAGCGGCGTTCGCCGGCCGATGAAAATGAATTTCACATTTTCTCCGAATGTTTGGATTTCTGTTGACGCGATGAAAATTCTATCCCAGTCTACGAAAATAAATTACGAAACGGGAACGGCATCAGCATGAAAGTCGGGATAATCGGACTCGGATTCCGTCTCGGATATCTGGGCTATGTCTTCAAGGCGATCGACGAAAGCTTCGTGATCGCCGGCTATGTCGACCCCGCCCCCGCCGGCCTCGCGACGCTTGCGGAAGAGGGCATTTCGGCGGGAAAGGCCTATGCCAAGCCGGAGGAACTGATTGCCGGCGAAAAACTCGACCTCTTGATGATCGGCTCGCCGAACCACATGCATCTGGATCACATCCGCATCGGACTCGAGGCGGGTCTCAAGGTCTTCTGCGAAAAGCCGATCGTCAGCACCATAGAGCAGAGCGTCGAACTTGCCACGCTGCTGGCGAAGCATGGGCACGACCGGCTGATGGTGGGGCTGGTGCTGCGTTATGCGCCTATGTACCGCGATCTTCGCGCCGCCCAGGCGGCTGGAACCCTCGGCGAGATCGTTTCGATCGAGGCGGCCGAGCATATCGAACCCTATCATGGCGCCTTCTTCATGCGCGACTGGCGCCGCTATGGACGCTATGCCGGCAGCTTCATGCTCGAGAAATGCTGCCACGACCTCGACCTCTATAACGGCGTCGTCGGCGCCCGGCCGGAGCGGGTGGCGAGCTTCGGCGGGCGCAAGAGTTTCACCCCAGCCAATGATCCCGCCCGCGACGGCATCAACGACCTGCAACTGTTTCACCGCAAGCCGAGCGGCTGGCTCGGCTCCGACAAGGTCTTCGACAGCGACGGCGACATCATCGACTATCAGGTTGCGATCATCGAATACGCCAATGGCGTGGCGATGAATTTCCACACGAACCTCAACGTGCCGGACCAGTTCCGCCGCTTCTGCGTGATGGGTTCGCGCGGCATGGCGGAGGGCGACTTCATCCGCGGCTATCTCGACGTCCACGAGGCGCTCTCCGGCAGGAAGGTCGTCGAGAAGAAATATGCGACGGAAACAGCACTCTCGCAGCACTATGGTGCGGACGAGCAGATGGCGGCCGAGATCATCGCCCATGTCAAGCACGGCGGACCGCTGCCGGTCTCGCCGCTCGATGCGCTGGAGGCGGGCATCCTGGCGCTCTCCATGGACGAGGCGCGCATGAAGCGGCAGGTCATCGATCTCCGGCCGCTCTGGGACCGCTTCGACGAAGCCCTGCACGCCCGTGCGGCCTGAGGGGCAGGGGCATGAGTGTTCGCCGCAGCACCGTCATCTTCGCCTGGATACTGCTTCTTCCGGCCGTCCTCTACGTGACGGTAATCGTCGCCTATCCGCTGGTCGATACGTTCATTCTGTCGTTTACGGATGCCTCGCTCAAGAAGACCACCAAATGGGTCGGCACTGCCAATTACGACAAGATTTTCAACGCGACCTTTGCGGAAGTGATCATCCGGACCTTCGTCTGGACCGCCTTTTCGGTGGCGATCAAGATGATCATCGGCACCTTCGGCGCAGTGATGCTGAATGCCGCAGTGCCGGGGCGGGCGCTGTTCCGGGTGCTCACCATGCCGCCCTGGATCGTGCCGATGGCGATCGGCATCTTCATGTGGGGCTGGATGTATAACGGCCAGTTCGGGATGATCTCCGGCCTGCTGCAGAACCTGGGGCTGGTTAGCGGCCCGGTCGCCCTCCTGGCGCACGGCTCGACGGCCTTCTGGGCAACGATCATCACCGATGTCTGGATCGGCGTGCCGCTGGTGACCCTCTATATGCTCGCTTCGATGCAGGCGATCCCGCAGGATCTTTACGAGGCCGCCTGGACGGACGGCGCAGGGCGCTTCTACCGCTTCCGCCGCATCACCCTGCCGCTGCTTGTGCCGTCGATGATCACCATGTCGATGCTGTCGCTGATCGCCACCTTCAACTCCTTCGACATCATCTGGATCCTGACGCAAGGCGGCCCGAACGGCGACACGACGACGATGATCATCGACACCTATCGAACGGCCATCGGCTCGAAGAAATACGGTGAGGGTGCGGCGCGTGCGGTGCTGATCTGCATCTTCCTGTCGATCTTCTGCATCACCTATTTCCGCGTCACGCACCGCCTTGCTTCCGGAGAAAGCCGATGAGCCAGCCGGCCATGATCAACCGCTACCGCTGGTACGAGCTCGTCGGCATCTATGCAGGGATATTCGTCTTCCTGAGCTTCATTCTGGCGCCCTTCGTCGAAGGTTTCCTGGTGTCGCTGAAACCGCTCAGCCTGCTGTTTTCCTCGCCCTATCGCTTCTGGCCTGAGAACGGCTCCTTCGAAGCCTATAGGACCATGTGGGTAAGCGTGCCGGGATTTGCCCGCTACATCTTCAATTCGTTCTTCGTGTCCTTCATCGTCACGGCGGTCGTGCTGGCGCTGGTCGTGCCGGCCGCCTACGCTTTCGCGCGCTTCAGGTTTCGGGGAAACGGGGCGTTGCTCGGCGCCTTCCTCGCGGTCAACATGTTTTCGGGCGCCGTGCTGCTGATCCCGCTCTTCCGGCTGATGCGCAGCATGGGCGTGCTTAACACCTATTTCGCGATGATCGTGCCCGGGGTCGCCTTCCTCATTCCCTCGGCGATCTGGCTCCTGCGCACCTATATGCTGCGCATCCCGCGCGAATTGGACGAAGCGGCCTTCGTCGATGGCGCCAGCCATTTCTATACGCTTCGCCGCGTGATCCTGCCGATCGCCATGCCCGGCATCACCGTGGTCGCGATCACAACGTTCATCGGCTCCTATGCCCAGCAGTTCATCTTCGCGCTGACCTTCAACTCCAAGACCGAATACATGCCGTTGCCGGTCGGGCTCTTTGCCTATTTCGGCCGCCAGGAAGTCGTCTGGAACGAGTTGATGGCCGCAAGCTTCGTCGGCATCGCGCCGGCGGTGATCGTCATCTTCTTCCTTCAACGCTATCTCGTCAGCGGTCTGACCGCCGGCGCGGTGAAACAATAAGCAACCACCAGAGAACGGGAGTCTTACAGTGACCATCGCTTACAAAACCGGGTTTCTTGCGCTTGCCCTGCTCGGATCGACCGCGCTCGCCGCACAGGCCGCCGACCAGGAGATCAGCTGGATCTATTGCGGCGACAAGATCGACCCGATCCACGAGAAATACATCAAGGAATGGGAAGCCAAGAACCCCGGCTGGAAGGTGACGCCGGAAGTCGTCGGCTGGGCGCAGTGCCAGGACAAGGCGACGACGCTCGCCGCGGCCGGCACGCCGGTTGGCATGGCCTATGTCGGATCCCGTACCCTCAAGGAATTCGCCGAGAACGAACTGATCGTTCCGGTGCCGATGACCGAGGAAGAGAAGAAGAGCTACTACCCCAACATCGTCGACACGGTAACCTTCGAGGGCAATCAGTGGGGCGTGCCGATCGCCTTCTCGACCAAGGCACTCTATTGGAACAAGGACCTCTTTAAGCAGGCCGGTCTCGACCCGGAGACGCCGCCGAAGACCTGGGCGGACGAGATCGCCTTCGCAAAGCAGATCAAGGAAAAAACCGGTATTCCGGGCTATGGTCTGCCGGCGAAAACCTTCGACAACACGATGCACCAGTTCATGCATTGGGTTTACACCAACAACGGCAAGGTGATCGACGGCGATAAGATCGTCATCGACAGCCCCGAAGTGCTGGCGGCGCTGCAGGCCTACAAGGATATCACGCCCTATTCCGTCGAAGGCGCAACCGCTTACGAGCAAAACGAAATTCGGGCCATCTTCCTCGACGGCAAGGTCGGCATGATGCAGGCCGGCTCCGGCGCCGCCGCGCGCCTGAAGGAAACGAAGATCAATTGGGGCATTGCGCCGCTGCCGCTCGGCCCCTCGGCCAAGGGCGAAGGCACGCTCTTGATCACCGACAGCCTGGCGATCTTCAAGGATACGGGCGTCGAGGAAAAGGCGATCGAATTCGCGAAGTTCATCACCTCTCCCGGTCCGCAGGGCGAGTACGAACTGCAGGGCGGCGCGGGGCTGACGCCGCTGCGCCCGTCGCCGAAGGTCGATGAATTCGTCAAGGCCGATGCATCCTGGAAGCCCTTGATCGACGGGATCGCCTATGGTGGACCCGAGCCGCTCTTCAAGGACTACAAAGGGTTCCAGAACACCATGATCGAGATGGTCCAGTCGGTCGTCACCGGCAAGGCGGAACCGGCCGATGCCTTGAAAAAGGCTGCTGCCGATCTCGAGCAGTACAAGTAAGCCCGAGGGGACCGCGGGGACTCAATCCTCGCGGTCCCGCCTATTCGCGGATAAGCCGCCTTCGCCGGCGGTCGGAGACAGTGACTTGGGACAGCTCAATCTCAACAAGGTTCAGAAATTCTACGGCACATACGAGGTGCTGAAGAGCGTCGAACTCGAGGTGAAGAACGGCGAATTCGTGGTCTTCGTCGGCCCCTCCGGCTGCGGCAAGTCGACGCTGCTCAGAATGATCGCCGGTCTCGACGAGACGACCGCCGGCGACATCGTCATCGATGGCAAGCGGGTCAACGACCTGCCGCCGGTCAAGCGCGGCATCGCGATGGTCTTCCAGTCCTATGCGCTCTATCCGCACATGACCGTGTTCGAGAACATTGCCTTTCCGCTGCGCGTGGAAAAGATGGCGGAGGAGAAGCTGAAAGCAAAGGTCGAGCATGCGGCGCGCATCCTCCATCTCGACCAGCGGCTGCAGCAGAAACCGGGCATGCTTTCCGGCGGTCAGCGCCAGCGCGTGGCGATCGGCCGGGCGATCGTGCGCGAGCCGAAGATCTTCCTCTTCGACGAGCCGCTCTCGAACCTCGACGCGGCGCTACGCGCCGACATGCGCATCGAGCTCGCGAAACTGCATCGGCAATTGAAGGCAACGATGATCTACGTCACCCACGACCAAGTCGAGGCGATGACGATGGCGGACCGGATCGTCGTGCTGAATGCCGGTGAGATCGCCCAGACCGGCGCGCCGCTCGAGCTCTATCACAAACCGGCCAACATCTTCGTCGCCGGCTTCATCGGCCATCCAAAGATGAATTTTCTGCCGGTCACCTGCATCGGCGTGCGCGAGGACGGCGTTGAAATCGACTACAGAGGACAGACCGCGGTCGTACCGGTTACGGCCCGCAGCGGCATGGTTGGCCGTTCGCTGACGCTTGGCGTGCGGCCGGAGCACATCCAGACGGGCTCCGCCGACCTGACGCTGGTGATCAACCCGTCGGTCATCGAGCGCCTCGGAGCACACACGGTTGCCTATGCTTCGCTCGGTGGCGAGGGCGAGAACTATTGCGCCATGCTGCCGGGTACCGCCGTCATCCGCGCGGAAGAACAGGTGACGACCGGCATCCGCGCCGGTGATTGCCACCTGTTCGACGAAAATGGCGTTGCCTTCGAGCGTCGGGTCGAGATGACCGACATCGATCTGGCCCTCTTCGATCCGGCGGCCTGAGCGTGACCGTGGCGATACGACTGCTGGGCCCCGACGAGGTCGGGACCTTCCGGCGCATCCGCCTCGAGGCGCTGCGCACCGAGCCCGATTCCTTTGCCAGCAGCGCGGCGGATTGGGAAAAGCTTCCAGACGAAGAATGGCGCCGGCGGCTGACCGACAATCCCGTCTTCGTCGCCTTCCGCGGCGGCGAACCGGTGGGCATCATGGGCCTGCTGCGGCAGAGCGCCAGCATGATGGCGCATCGCGCCACCGTGGTCATGGTCTACGTGCATCGGAGCTTGCGCGGCAGCGATGCCGCAGGGCTGCTGCTCGCAGCGGTGACCGACCACGCGCGGCATCAAGGCATCCGGCAATTGGAGCTGTCGGTCAGCGCTGAAAACGCGGCGGCAATCGCCTTTTACCGCCGCGAGCGGTTCGAAGCGGTCGGTCGCATTCCCGGCGGCTGCATCCGCAACGGCCGGGAAGTCGACGACATCATCATGGTCCGGCGGATCGTCGATTGAACAATGAGTGCCGGCGCAGTCAGAGCGTCGAATTGAGCGCGCCGCCGTCGAGCAGCAGGTTCTGGCCGACGATATAGCCGGCATACTGGCTGCACAGGAATGCCGCGGCGGCGCCGAACTCGCTCGGCGTGCCGATGCGCCCGGTCGGATTCTGCGCATATTCCTCGGCGCGAGCCTCTTCGAGCGAAATCCCGCGTGCCTTGGCGGATTTTTCAAGCAGTTTTTCCAGACGCTCCGTCTCATGCGAACCGGGCAGCAGGTTGTTGATGATGACGCCGTGACGGGCGACCTGACGGGCCGTGCCGGCAACGAAGCCGGTGAGCCCGGTGCGGGCGCCGTTGGAGAGACAGAGTTCTGGGATCGGCGATTTCACCGAGGCCGAGGTGATATTGACGATGCGGCCCCATTTCCGCTCGATCATGCCGGGGATCAAGGCCTTCATCAGCAGGATCGGCGCCAGCATATTGGCCCTGATCGCCTCCAGCCAATTGTCTTCGGTCACGCTCGACCAGTCGCCGGGCGGCGGCCCGCCGGCATTGGTGACAAGGATATCCGGACGCGGCTCCGCCCGCATGAGCGCTTCGCGGCCATCCTCCGTGGTGACGTCGGCGGCGACGATCCCGACCTCCACGCCATATTCCTTGCCGATGGCGCGCGCCGTCTCGCGAAGCTGTTTCGGCTCGCGCGCATTGAGCGTCAGGATGACGCCCGCCTCGGCGAGCTTTTCAGCGACGCCTCGGCCCAGCCCCTTGGAACCGGCGCAGACCAACGCCCGCTTGCCTTTGATACCCAAATCCATCGTATGCTCCGATTTTCACTTTTGGCCAGTTTGCCCTCACAGGTTCACAAACTGGCGGCTGATATTGAGCGACGTCACACTCGCCTGGCCATGTCGGCCACTGCCTCTGACAGTAAGGCAATCTCCGACGCCGTGTTCAGATAGCTTACCGACGCCCTGGCGATATGGTCCAGTCCTCGTGCGGTCATATCGAGCGGCGTATAGGGAACACCATTCGCACCGATCGCGATTTGCCGTTCGGCGAGTGCCGCACGAATGTCGGCCGCCGGAACGCCCTTGACCGTAAAGGAGACGATACCGGAGAGTTCTGTTCCCATATCCCGCAGCGTCACATTCGGAATACCGCGCAGATTGTCGCGCAGCGCGCTGGAGAGTCCGCTGATCCGCGCGCGGATCGCTCCGATGCCGAGGGTCCGTGCCTGGCGAATGGCAGCGCCCAACCCGAAAATCAGCGCCGGCGAAATCTCGCCCGCCTCGAACCGGCGTGCGTCGTTGCGGAATTTGACGACCCCATCGACGATCGGCCCCGAAAGCACATCGAGAGAGCGCGGCGTCAGCCGTGGCAGGAACTCTTGTCTGACATAGAGGATCGCCGTGCCGCGCGGCGCCCGGAGGAATTTCCGGCCTGTTGCCTTCAACACATCGCATCCGAGCGAGGCGACATCGATCGGGATCTGGCCGAGGGCCTGGGCGGCGTCGATGAAATAGGGAATGCCGGCCCCCTTGGTCACGCGGCCCACGGCCGCCGCGTCGTTGATGAGGCCGCCATTCGCGGGAAGCCATGTGAGCGATACCAGACGCACGCGATCGTCGATCATCGATGCCAACGCCGAGGCGTCGACGCTGCCGTCATCACGGGCGGGAATTGTCTCGATCCGCGCTCCGGCCCGCGCCGCGGCCTCTTGCATTGTGGCGAGATTGCCGCCCCATTCCTGGCGACCGACGAGAATGCGGTCACCGGCGACAAGCGGCGGCAAGGCCGAGAAAGCCGCGCCCCAGGCGGCCGACCCACTGGTGAGGAAGGCAATCTCGTTCGGATCGGCGCCGATCAGTGCGGCCGTGTCGGCGCGCACCTCTTCCAGAAGCGCGCTCGTTCCACTCGCCGCTTCCATCGGTCCCTCGATCGCTTCCTTGCGCAGGTAGTCCCAGATCGCCGCAAGTACCGCTTGCGAGGGCAGCGAGGCGCCGGAATGATTGAAATGCATTCCGGCCCCACAGCCGGGAGTCTCCGCACGAAGCTGCTCCACGTCGAGTGCTTCCTTCATGCGGCAGGCCCCAGCTCCACCAGTGCGTCGACCTCGACCATGGCACCGGCGGGCAGCGCGGCCACGCCCACGGCGGCACGCGCGTGCCGCCCCGCTTCGCCAAACACCTCGACGAACAGGTCCGATGCGCCATTGGCGACTTGCGAGTGCGCCGTGAAGGCCGGCGTCGAGGCGATGAAGACGCCGAGCCGAACGACACGCCGGACCGCCGCCAACGTGCCATCGGTTGCCGCCGCAATCTGCGAGAGGACGCCGATCGCAGCATATTCGGCCGCGATGCGACCTGCCTCCTCAGAAACGCCGGTGCCGAGGATCCCAGTCAGGACCTCTTCATCCCTCACGCTGATCTGCCCCGAAACGGTGAGGAGGTTGCCGGTTCGAGCCGTCGAGACGTAATTCGCCGCCGGCGCCGAAGCTCCCGGCAATCGATGGCCGAGGGCAGAAAGTTTGGATGCGATGGTCGCTGACATGGCGGTCTCCCGTTGGAAATGCCGAGAGAATGCGAGGGTCCTTCGATTGCTTCCAATTCAAACTGCGCTATGGTGCGATCGATTACGCTAATGCCACGACGAAAGAGCCCATGCGCACATCCCGCACCATGCCGCCGCTGCAGGCCTTGCGGGCCTTCGAAGCGGTGGGTCGCTTGCTCAGCTTCCGCAAGGCGGGCGAAGAGTTGCTGATCACCCAAAGCGCAGTGAGCCACCACATCAAGCAGCTCGAGGAGACGCTCGGCGTGCGGCTGTTCGTCCGCAAAGCCAAGAGCATCGAATTGACGATCGAGGGGGCGGACTATCTCGGCAGGACCACCGAAGCCTTCGGGATTATCGCCGGCGCGACTTCCGAGATTCGCTACCGCGCTGCCAGGCAACGCGTGCGCGTCAGCGTCCTTCCCTCCTTTGCCGCCAACTGGCTGGTCTCCCGTCTTTCCCGGTTCATGATCGAGCATCCTGAGATTGAGGTGGACCTCGAGCCGACATTGGGTCTCACGACCTTCGAAACCGGCGATGTCGACCTGGCCATACGCTTCGGTGCCGGGCAGTGGGATGGGATGTTGGCGGAGCGGTTGATGAACGAAGAGCTGAGCCCCGTGTTGAGCCCGACCCTCTACGGCGATGGATCACGCTTCGCAAGGCCGGCGGATTTGCTCGCCCAGACCCTGCTCGAGTCCAGCAAGCCCGTGGACTGGCAGCTTTGGTGCGGCGAAGCCGGTGTCGACTATCGGCGCGGCCGAATACTTCAGCTGACCGACTACAACATCGTGCTTCAAGCGGCTCTCAATGGGCAAGGTGTCGCGATCGGGCGCCTGCATATGGTGCGCGACCATCTTTCGGCCGGACGGCTCGTGCAACCTTTCGCGCACTCGGTCCGGTCCGATCGGATCGCCTACTGGATCGTCACGCCAAAAGGTCGCCGACCGGCCCCCGCCGCAGAAATCTTCGCTTCCTGGCTGAAGGAAGAGGCGGCATCACCGCCTTCGCCGCCCCGCTAACAAGCGACACGGAGGCTGACGTGTCGACGGCGATCATTACAGCAGCCCGTCATCCCCATAGAGGAAGTCCCGACTGCGGGCTGCACTGGGGCCGGACGTGTGCGTTTGGGCTGCGGAGTCGCGTATCGTATCGAGATGTTCACGCCGGTGCGGATCGCTTATGATCGGCCAGATATCGCGCCGCGCCCGCCGATAGGGCGTTTTCGCCGGATCGTTGGGGTAGGGTGTTCCGGCCGAGCAATAGAGGATCTGCGACGCGATCTTGGAGAACGAGGCGTAGAAGTGGTTGGTGGATTTGACCACCAGGATTTTCTTCGCATTCGGATCGATACCCATCACCGAGAACAGGCTCGGGTCGAAGCTTTGGGCGCGAGTCGAATTGAGAATGATGTCGATACCGCGATACTGAAGGTGCGCTGCGTCGCCGAAGGGGGCGAAGCTCTCGCCGAAGCGCATTTCGGCATTGCGCACCAGCCGCACCACCCTGACGATGCCGTCGATCGGATGGCCCGTGCCGGGGGCCGATTTCGCCCCGAAGCGCAAAGGAATTTCGGCGCCTTCGCCCGCCGCCATGCAAATCTGCACGGCCATCGGATCCCAGATGGTGCCGATCGCCGCGTCCGTCACACCGTTCGCGAGCAGTTCCCCGAGCACGACCGTCGCATCGCCCGCCGTGCCGCCGCCGGGATTGTCCCACATGTCGGCGATTACGACCGGACCTGCAGGTGCGGCGATCGCCGCGGCGACCGCCTGCCTTTCGTCGATTTCCGACATGCGGAAGGTGCCGCGCCTTTCGAAAAGTTCGAGGCCGAGTTCGCGAGCGAGCGCTTGGCCCTTTTCCGGACGGCCATCGGTGACGACAACCGTCTTGGTGCCCATCTCCGGAACGTCGCCGGCCATGAAGCCGTGCACGACCGACAGCGACAGGACGTCCGGATCCTCCCGCTCGATCCGCATCAGCTTGTCGACGAAGCTGCGCATCGGTTCGCGCGACGTCGGAAAGACGTCGATCATCCGGCAGTCGAATACCGACATGACCGGTCGAACGCGCCCTTCGAGCGTGTCGACGGCAATGCGCCAGAGGTCTTCGGCGCGATCGACGAAATCCGTGTGCGGAAATTCCTTGAAGAAGACAAAGAAATCGGCGGCCGCGACACGCTTTTCAGTAAGATGGCTGTGCGGATCGAGCTCGACGCAGACAAGCACCTCCGGCCCGACGATCTCGCGCACGCGCGTCAGGAGATCGCCCTCCGTATCCTCGTAGCCGTCGGCGACCATCGCACCATGCAGCCCGAGCACCACGGCGTCGACGGGGAGGGCCGAACGCAATTGCCCGAGGATCTCGTCGCGCAATGCCTCATAGGTTTGCCGGTTGACCAGCCCGGCGGGGTCCGCCCAGGCCGCGGTGCCCTCGATCAGCTGCCAGCCCTTCTCCGCCGCCACGCGGCGGCCCACGGTGATCGGCGCGGTGCAGAGCGTCGGCGTTTCCGGATGCTTGCCAGGAGGCGCATAAAGCGACGCTTCGAAGGCGCGCCTGTCGATGCAGATGGGAGAGAAGGTGTTCGTTTCGGTTGCCAGGGCCGCTGTAAAAATGCGCAATGCCGTCGCCTTCCTCAATCACCCATCGGATTCGGCAGATAACCGGTGAAGCCAGAGATCTTCCACCGGCCTTCATGCAGCCTGCAATAATAGACCGTTTGCCACTTCAGGACATCGGCGCTGCCGTCGGCTTTCCTGATCTCGCCATCGAACTTCTTTCGGGCGAGCGCCCGATCGCCGTTGATCTCGATGTCCTCGAGCGTCGTGGTGGTGAAAATCGCCGTGCGCGCGTCCTCCGAGAAGGACTGCTCGGCAAAATCCAGGGCTTGGCGCAGCCACTCGTCGCGATAGGCGGCAAGCGACGGAAACGCCAGCCGCCAATTGTCAGGGCTTGCCGTCCGTTTTCCATCGATGCCGATGAAACCCTCTTCGACAAAATCGGCGGCCACCAGCGACCAGTCGGCGGCAAGGAAAGCGTCGATGTCCCGCGTCACCAGCATCTCCCAGATCTGTCGCCTGGCGGCGTCGCTGACGGGGAACGGATTCTGGAAGGGATTCCGCATGTGTTCGCCCCTTATTGAAATTCTTTTCATGATTGGCGTTTTTCTCTGGCCAAAATTGTCTTTCTGTGGTGATTTGTCAACGCAATGCGAAAATAATTTGCACAAGGTTCCTGATGTCCATCAAACGCTATGGCACCGAAGAGATCGGGGCGGGCGGAAAATCGCTGCCTTTCGCGCGGGCCGTGGAGGTAGACGGCTGGCTCCATGTGTCCGGGCAGGTTGCCATGGAAAATGGCGAGATCGTCGACGGGAACATCGTCGCCCAGACCCACCGGGCGATCGGCAATCTGCTGGCCATTTTGAAGGAGGCCGACTACGGTATCGAGCACGTGGTGAGAGTCGGCGTCTGGCTGGACGACCCGCGCGATTTCTGGAGCTTCAACAAGATCTATCAGGAATATTTTGGAGCTCATCCGCCGGCGCGTGCCTGCGTGCAGTCTTCGATGATGGTCGATTGCAAGGTGGAGATCGACTGCGTCGCCTATAAGCCCAAGGACGCCCAATATGTCGCGGGATGAGGAAAAGTGCGTGCGGATTTCCGCCCGCATCCCGCGGCTCAGATAGGAGTGGCCGTCCGGATGGATATTTTCGCAACCTTGCAGCATGAAAAGGAGCGGCTCTCGCAGGCGGAGAGCCGCATCGCCGACATTCTGCTCAACGACTTCGAATTTGCCGTCAACGCATCGATCATCGAGCTTGCGGGGAAGGCGGATGTCTCGCCGCCGACGGTGACGCGCTTCTGCCGGCGGCTGGGCTGCGACAGCTTTTCCGATTTCAAGGTGCAACTCGCCCGCACCGCCTATGTCGGGATGCGCTACCTGAAGCCCGAGCCGAAAAGCCAGGAGACCGGCGATGTGGCCCAGGACATCATCGCCAAGGCGCAGAACGCGCTGTTCCTGCTGCATCGTTCGCTCGACCTTGCAGCCCTCGAACAGGCGGCCGACCGGCTAGCCGGCGCGGAAATGATCTACGCCTTCGGGTCGGGCGGCAATTCCTCGATGATTGCCGGCGAATTGCAGAACCGCCTCTTCCGCCTCGGCCTGCGCATCACCGCGAGCTCCGACCACAGCATGCAATTGATGCTCGCGGCAGCCGCCAGGCAGAGCGATGTGATCATCGGCTCGTCTTTTTCGGGTCGCAACGCCGAGCTGGTGCGTGCCTTCGGCCTTGCCCGCGAAGCGAAGGTGCCGACCATCTCGCTTACCCAGACCGGCAGCCCGGTGGCGCGCGCCGCCGACATCACCGTTCCGGTCGACCTGCCGGAAGGCAACAACATCTATCGTCCGACATCCACGCGCATCGCCTATGTGGCTCTGGTCGACATCCTTGCCAGCCTGGTGGCTTACCGTGTCCAGCCGCAGGCCACCGCAACGCTCAGGCGCATCAAGCAGCAGCTGGTCGCGCATAGGGATGGCGACGATCGCCAGCTTCTCGGAGACTGATGTGGCAGAGCAACCGCCCAAGCCGAAATCCGTAGCGATCGTCACCGGCGCAGCCGGCGACATCGGCCGGGCCATTGCCCGTCGCCTGGCGGATGGACACGACGTCGTTCTCCTCGCCGATATGGACGGCGATGCCGGAGCCAAGGTCGCGCGTGAACTCGGCGCAGAGGAACGGTTCGCCGCCGTCGCCTGCGATGTGACGGATGCGGCGAGCGTGGCGGCCATGGCCGCAGCCGCGGGGGAGCGTGGCGTCGTCCATACGCTCGTCAACAATGCCGGCGCGGCGCGCGCCGTCAGCCTGCAGGATACGACGCAGGACATCTGGCGGATGGACAATGCGCTCAATCTCGAAGCCGCCTTCCTCTGCTTCCGGGCGGTCGAGGACATGCTGAAGGAGAGCAGGGGTTCGGTCGTCAATATCGCCTCGGTGAATGGTGTCGGCGTCTTCGGACATCCGGCCTATAGCTGCGCCAAGGCCGGCCTCCTGCATCTGACCCGGCTCATCGCCGTCGAATACGGCAAGTTCGGCATCCGCTCGAATGCGGTGGCGCCGGGCACGGTGCGCACCCAGGCCTGGGAAGCCCGCGCCGCGGCCAATCCGCAGGTCTTCGAGGAGGCCATGCGCTGGTATCCGCTTCAGCGCATCGTCAACCCCGAAGACGTCGCCAATGCCGTCGATTTCCTGGCCGGGCCGCAAGCCGGCGCCATATCGGGCGTGTGCCTGCCGGTCGACTGCGGCCTGACAGCCGGCCAGGCCGAACTCGCCCGCACCTTCTCGCAGTCCAGCCATTATTGACCAATCCCCTTGGAGGATGCTGATGCAGCCGGTTTCATATCGCCTCGAATCTGCCTGGCAGCCGGATGGCGGCCCCAACGGTCGCTTCACCTTAAGTCTCTTCAATCTCTCCGGCAGGGCGCTGAGCGGCTTCCGTCTCGTCTACACCTCGCTCACTCGCGTCATCGATCCGGCTGCCTGCGAGAACGCCGTCTTCCTGCGCCGCAACGCCAATTTTCATGAATTCGCCCCGCCCGAGGGGCTGACCCTTCAGCCGGGGGAAAGCTGGACCTTCGTGGTCAGCGGTCTGCACCGGCAGGCCAAGCACTGCAGCGACGGGGCGAAGTCGGCTTATCTGACGCTCTCCAATGGCAAGCATGTGCCGGTGGCGGTCTCGGACCTTAGGCTCGAGGGTGCCACGAGCGAACCGCCGCCGGTCCGTCTGCCCGAAGGACGGCTCGACCTGCCCTTCGCGCTGCAGCCCTGGCCGGCGAAGATCGACGCCGTGGCAGGAGATGAATTTCCCGTGGTCCTCTACCCGGCCGCGGGAAGCAGCCCGGAGGATGTCGAGGCGGTTTCGAACGTGCTGGCGCTGTTTCATCGGCTCTTTGCCGCCGGGCACTCTCCCTTCAGCCTCGCACCATCGGAGCAAGGGGTGCCGATTGTCTTCGCAAAGGGTGCTGATCTGGCTCCCGAGGCGTACCGTCTTACCTTCTCCCCCCGCGAGATCCGGCTTGAATATAGCGCGGCAGCCGGACGGCAGTACGGGCTGACGACGCTCGCGCAGCTCCTCGACGGCGCGCGCAGCCATGCCGGCAGATTCCGTTTTCCTGCCTCGGGTACGATCGCCGACCAACCGCGCTACGGTTGGCGCGGCTGCCATCTCGACGTGTCGCGGCAGTTCTATCCGACTGCCGACGTCCTGCGGCTGATCGATATTCTCGCCTGGTTCAAGCTCAATATCTTCCACTGGCACCTGACCGACGACGAGGCCTGGCGCTTGGAAATCAAGGCTTTTCCGACCCTGACGACCCTCGGCGTACTGCGCGGGCCTGACGAGCCGCTGCTGCCGCAGCTCGGCAACGGGGCGGAGCCCTCGGGCGGCTTCTACAGCCAGGAGGACGTCAAGGCGATTGTCGGCCATGCGGCCGGTCTCAATGTCGAGGTGGTGCCGGAGATCGACATCCCCGGCCACAGCACTGCGGCGCTCGTGGCACTTCCCGATCTTGCGGATGGCCAGGAGGCGCCGGAGAGCTATCATTCCGTCCAGGGCTATCCCAACAACGCGCTCAATCCAGCCGTCCCGCTCACCTACGAATTCCTCGAGAAGGTCTTCGACGAAATGGTTGAGCTTTTCCCGAGCCGCTATATCCACATCGGCGGCGACGAGGTGGCGAACGGCTCGTGGCTCGCCTCGCCCCTGGCACGCAGGCTGATGGAAGAGGAGGGCATTTCCGGCACCTTCGCGCTCCAGTCTTTCTTCCTCAAAAAGGTGAAGCAGATGCTGACGGCGCGCGGCCGCAAGCTCGTCGGCTGGAACGAGGTCGCCCATGGCGGCGGCGTCGGAACCGAGGACACGCTGCTGATGGCGTGGGAGAACCCCAAGGTCGGCATCGAACTGGCGCACGAGGGCTACGACGTCGTCATGACGCCCGGCCAGGCCTACTACCTCGACATGGCCCAGGCGGAAGCCTGGCAGGAGCCCGGCGCAAGCTGGGCCGGCACGGCAACGCCGGCGCATACCTATGCCTACGAGGCGGAAGGCGAGTTCCCGGAAGAGCTAAAGAGCCGAATGAAGGGCGTGCAGGCCTGCATCTGGTCGGAGCATTTTCTGTCGCGCGGCTATTTCAACCGGCTCGTCTTCCCGCGCCTGTCGGCGATCGCCGAGGCGGCCTGGACGCCAAAGGCTGAGAAGGACTGGCTGCGCTTTGCGGCGATCGCTCCCCTGAGCCCGATCTTGTGAGTTTTGAGTCATGCGGATCGCCGTCGGCGGAATCCACACGGAATGCAGCACCTATTCGCCCGTCCTGATGTCGGTCGAGGACTTTCGGGTCTTGAGGGGCGAGGAACTGCTGAGGGCCGACAATTTCAGCTTCCTCGACGCTGAGGATGTGGAACACGTTCCGCTGCTCCATGCCCGCGCCGTCCCCGGTGGGCCGGTTTCCCGGCCGGCCTATGTGGCCTTCAAGGCGGAGTTCCTGGAAGGGTTGAAGGCAGCCGTGCCGATCGACGGACTCTATCTCGCCATGCATGGCGCGATCAAGGTCGACGGCTTGGACGATGCGGAGGCCGACTGGATTTCGGCTGCCCGTGACGTCGTCGGTCCCGGCTGCCCGATTGCCGTCAGCTATGACCTGCACGGCAATGTCAGCCAGCGGATCATCGACCAAATCGATATTTTCGCCGCCTATCGCACGGCGCCGCATATCGATACGCGCGAAACCATGGTGAGGGCGTGGACGATGCTGGTCGAGGTGCTGCGCACCGGCGCTCGGCCGGGCGTCGCCTGGGCGCCCGTGCCGCTGCTCCTGCCAGGAGAGAGGACCTCGACGGAGGAAGAGCCTGCGGCAAGCCTTTATCGAGTCCTGCCCGAGATTAATGTTCGGGCCGGCATCCTCGATGCTAATCTGATGGTCGGCTATGTCTGGGCGGACGAGCCGCGGGCCACCGCCTGCGCGGTCGTGACCGGATCGGACCAGGAAGCCACTTTGAAAGCGGCGGAGGAAATCGCCGCAAGCTACTGGGATGCCCGGGAAAAATTCCGTTTCGGTTCGGTGACCGGAGCCCTAGAAGCCATGCTCGACATTGCCGAAGCGGCAACGACGCGACCGATCGTTCTCGCCGACTCGGGCGACAACCCGACCGGCGGCGGCGTCGGCGACCGCGCCGACGTGTTGAAGGCGCTTCTGGCACGTGATTGGCAGGACGCGCTCATTGCCGGAATCGCCGATCGGCCGGCGGTAGAGGCATGCTTTGCCGCAAGCGAGGGCTCGACCCTGGCCCTTCGGATCGGCGGCAGCCTCGACCCCTCGGGTGCTGCCGTCGAAGCCGCGGCGAAGATCGTCAGGCTTGACGATCCCGGCTTGCTTGCGGAACGGCAGGCGGTGGTTCAGGTCGGCGGCATCACCGTCGTGCTTTCGGCCCGGCGGCGGCCCTATCACAATATCGAGGATTTGCGCCGGCTCGGTCTCGACCCGCAGGCGGTCCGCCTGCTGGTCGTCAAGTCCGGTTACCTTTCACCGGAACTCGCGCCGATCGCCAATCCCAACCTGATGGCGCTCACCGACGGTGTCGTCAATCAGGATATCGAGAAGCTCGCGAGCGAGCGCCGCCAGCGGCCAATCTTCCCCTTCGATCGCGATTTCGACTTCACCCCGAAGGCGCGGCTGTCCGCCCGCTGGACCTGACGCCGCAGCCGCACGACCCCGCTCGATGCCTCGGGCGGACAGAACTGACCTCGCCCCTTCCGCGGAACACCCCCTCCATGTCTTCGTCGCTGCTCACGGCCATGCGAAACCCGGTCATTCGCGCGAGCATGCTCGCGATATTCCTCTTCGGCTTCGCCGGCGCCGCGACCTCGCCCTATCAGTCAGTGGTCGGCATCACCGAACTCGGCCTCGGCAACGCGTTCTATTCGGCGCTGATCTTCGCCGCCGCCCTACTCAACGTCATTGCCAGCGTCACCGTCGGCATCGTCGCGGACCGCGTCGGCAATTACCGCACGCTGATGCTGGCGGTCATTCTGTTCGGCGTTGTCGGCTATGGGATGGTCTATGCCTGGCCGGCGAAGGCGAGCTTCGTGATTGCCACGCTGCTGCTCCTGCCGATCTACGGCGCCCTCAATTCGCTCCTCTTCGCCAATGTACGCACAGCGGCCAACCACATGGGCGGCAGGGACGCGGCTGCGGTCAACTCGGCAGTGAGGGCCGCCATCTCGCTTTCCTGGGTGCTGGTCCCGGGCGTGGTCGGCTTCGTGCTCGCAGCGCGCGGCAGCATGCTGCCGGCCTATCTGCTGGCGAGTCTCGGCTGCGCCGCCAACCTCATCCTCGTCGCTTTCCTGTTGCCGCCCACAGCCGGTGCCGGCTCAGCCCTCGGCAAACGGCTTTCCTAGCTCGTTTCCCTGGGCGAGATTCTGTCGCCGCGGGTACTCGGGCGGCTTGTCGCCATCGCGCTGATTTCCTCGACCCTACATGTCAATGCGGCGGTCCTTCCCTTGATCGTCACCGGTGCGGCCGGCGGCACCGCTACCGACATCGGCATCGTCGTCGGCGTCGTGGCGCTGTTGGAAGTGGCCTTCATTCTGGTTTGGGGCCGCATTCAATACAGCCTCAGCCATGTCGATGCCCTGGCGCTCGGCACCGCTGTCTACGTGGTCTATCTGGCGCTGCTCGGCTTGTCGGACCGGCCTTGGCACGTTTATGCGCTGACCCTCGCCAGCGGCCTCGGTGCGGCGGCGCTGATCAGCATCCCGATCACCTACCTCCAGGACCTGATTGCCGATCGGCCGGGGCTTGGCAGTTCGCTGATCGCGGTGAACATCTTTTTGGGCGGGGCGTTCAGCGCTGCGCTCTTTGCGGTCGGCACGCGCTTCAGCGACTATTCCGGGACGGCGCTGCTCGGCGCTGCGGCCGGGCTCGCAGGGCTGGTGCTGCTCCTTTTGCTCGACGGCAAGCGTGCCAGGATTGCGGCATCGTAGGAGCCGGGCAGCGGGAGGCCGCGGGGCAGCTCCCCGCCATTTCGTCAGTTGCCGAGGATGCCCGGGAGCCGCAGGCCCTGTTCCTTGGCGCAATCGACCGCGATGTCGTAGCCCGCATCGGCATGGCGCATGACGCCCGTTGCTGGATCGTTCCAGAGTACCCGTTCGATGCGGCGGGCGGCATCTTCCGAGCCGTCGCAGCAGATGACGACGCCCGAATGCTGCGAAAAGCCCATGCCGACTCCGCCGCCATGGTGCAGCGAGACCCAGGTGGCACCCGACGCGGTGTTGAGCAGTGCGTTCAGGAGCGGCCAGTCGGACACGGCGTCGGAGCCGTCCTTCATGGCTTCGGTCTCGCGGTTCGGCGAGGCGACGGAGCCGGAGTCGAGATGATCGCGGCCGATGACGACCGGTGCGCTGAGCTCGCCGGTCCTGACCATCTCGTTGAAGGCGAGGCCGAGGCGGTGGCGGTCGCCAAGACCCACCCAGCAGATGCGCGCTGGGAGGCCCTGGAAGGCGATGCGCTCGGCGGCCATGTCGAGCCAGTTGTGCAAGTGCTTGTTGTCGGGCAGCAGCTCCTTCACCTTGGCATCGGTCTTGCGGATATCGTCCGGATCGCCGGACAGCGCCGCCCAGCGGAACGGGCCGATGCCGCGGCAAAACAGCGGGCGGATATAGGCCGGCACGAAGCCAGGGAAGGCGAAGGCGTTTTCGAGGCCCTCTTCCTTCGCCACCTGGCGGATGTTGTTACCGTAGTCGAAGGTCGGGATCCCCATGTCCTGGAAGGCGATCATCGCTTCGACATGCTCGCGCATCGAGGCGCGGGCGGCCTTTTCGACGGCTTTCGGATCGCCTTCACGCTTCTGCTTCCACTCGGCCATGGTCCAGCCCTTCGGCAGATAACCGTTGATCGGGTCATGGGCGGAGGTCTGGTCGGTCACCATGTCCGGGCGGATGCCACGTCGGACCATCTCCGGCAGGATCTCGGCCGTGTTGCCGAGCAGACCGACGGATTTCGCCTCGCCCGCGGCGGTCCAGCGGTTGATCATCTCCATCGCTTCGTCAAGCGTTTCGGCTTTCGCGTCGACATAGCGGGTGCGGAGACGGAAATCGATGGAATCCGGATTGCATTCGACGGCGAGGCAGCAGGCGCCGGCCATGACGGCGGCAAGCGGCTGGGCGCCGCCCATCCCGCCGAGGCCGCCGGTCAGCACCCATTTGCCCTTGAGGTCGCCGTTGTAGTGTTGGCGGCCGGCTTCGACAAAGGTCTCATAGGTGCCCTGCACGATGCCCTGGCTGCCGATATAGATCCACGAACCGGCGGTCATCTGGCCGTACATGGCGAGACCCTTCTTATCCAGCTCGTTGAAATGGTCCCAGGTCGCCCAGTGCGGCACGAGGTTGGAGTTGGCGATCAGCACGCGCGGCGCGTCCTTGTGGGTGCGGAAGACGCCGACCGGCTTGCCGGACTGGACGAGCAAGGTCTCGTCCTCGTTGAGATCCTTCAGCGTCGCGACGATCCGGTCGAAATCCGCCCAGGTGCGGGCGGCCCGGCCAATGCCGCCATAGACGACGAGTTCGTGCGGGTTCTCGGCGACTTCCGGGTCGAGATTGTTCATCAGCATCCGGAGCGGCGCTTCCGTCAGCCAGCTCTTGGCGCTGATCTCGGTGCCACGCGGGCTGCGCACGTCGCGGATGTTGTGGCGCGGATTGTTCATGGTCATGCCTCACTCCCTGTCAATTGCGGTTCCGGCGGGATGCTGGAGAATGTGCTGCGCTATCGGATCAGCATTCCGCCATAAGTGTCTGTGTTTGTTCAATTCTGTAAGTTTAGTTATCGCGAAGACCGAGGGCGATCGCTTCGATCTGTTCCAGGATCGCCCTCAAATGACTGCGGAGCAGCTTGGCCTTGCCTGCGTCGAGGGCGAAGGGCGGCGCCTCCGTCGCCAAATGAGTCGATTGGGCGAGTTCCATTTGGATCGCATGGACGCCGGTCTCGGGGCGGCCATAGTGACGGGTCGTCCAGCCGCCTTTGAAGCGTCCGTTCAGGATGTGGGTGTAACCCTCTGCCTTGCTTGCGATATCCGCCGTCGTACGCTCGATCTGCTGGGCGCAGGTCTTGCCCATATCGGTGCCGATATTGAAGTCCGGCAGCTTGCCCTCGAAGAGGAAGGGGATATGCGAGCGGATCGAGTGGCAGTCGTAGAGGACCGCCACGCCATGAATGGCCTTGACCCGGTCGATCTCGGCGGCGAGCGCGGCGTGATAGGGGGCGTGAAAATCGCGCAGTCTCGCGGCAATATCCGCGTCCGTCGGGCCTTCGTCTTCCTTCCAGATAGGCACGCCATCAAAATCGGTTTCGGGAACAAGGCCGGTCGTGTTCTGGCCCGGGTAGAGGCTGGCGCCCTCCGGATCGCGATTGGCGTCGATGACATAGCGATGGAAGGTGGCGCGGACGATGGTCGCTTCCGGCAGCAGGTCTTCATAGAGCTCGTGGATGTGCCAATCGGTATCCGCGAGGATACGGCCGTTGTCGTTCAAGCGCTGCCAGATCGGCGGGGGAACGTCGGTGCCCGTGTGCGGAAAGCCGAGAATGACGGGCGAGGTGCCCTGCCGGACTTCGTAGACGGCCATGTCAAATCTCCAGTCGCGGGAGAATGCCGTCGGAGACGGCGGCTGCGAGCCGCCCGGAGGCAACGAGTTCGCCGGCGGACCTGAGGTCGTCAGCCATGTAGCGATCCTCCTCGACCGTCGGGGAAACGGCGCGCACGACTGCGGCCGCCTTCTGAAGTTCCGCGCTGGTCGCAAGCGGTGCCCGGAATTCGATGCCCTGGACGGCGGCCAAGGCCTCGATGCCGACGATCGAGAACAGATTGTCGGTCATCTGCAGCAGGCGGCGGGCGCCGTGGCAGGCCATGGAGACGTGGTCTTCCTGGTTGGCCGACGTCGGCGTAGAGTCGACGGAGGCGGGATGCGAGAGCTGCTTGTTCTCCGACATAAGCGCGGCCGAGGTAACTTCGGCGATCATCAGCCCGGAATTGAGGCCCGGCTTCTTGGCGAGAAAGGCGGGCAGACCGTAGCTCAAGGCCGGGTCAACGAGGAGCGCAATGCGGCGCTGCGAAATGGCGCCGATCTCACAGATCGCGAGCGCAATCTGGTCGGCGGCGAAGGCGACCGGCTCGGCATGGAAATTGCCGCCGGAGACGACGGAATTGTCGGAGAGCACCAGCGGATTGTCGGTGACGGCATTGGCCTCGGTGGTGAGGGTCGCGGCAACCGAGCGCAGCAGATCGAGGCAGGCGCCGTCGACCTGCGGCTGGCAGCGGATGCAATAGGGATCCTGCACGCGCTCGTCGCCCTCGAGATGGCTTTGGCGAATGACCGACCCGTCAAGCAGCCCCCGGAGTGCGGCCGCCGTGTCGATCTGGCCGCGATGGCCGCGCAGCGTATGGATCTCCGGGTGGAACGGGGCTGACGATCCCATGGCCGCATCGGTCGAGAGCGCGCCGGTGATGAGCGCCGCCTGGGCGGCCCTGTGGGCACGGAACAGGCCCGCCAGCGCCAGTGCCGTCGAAACCTGGGTGCCGTTGATCAGCGCCAGGCCTTCCTTCGCGGCGAGCGTCACCGGGGAAAGCCCGGCTGCCTTTAGGGCAGCATCGCCCTTCATGCGCTCGCCGGCGATGAAGGCCTCGCCATGGCCCATCATCACCGCGGCCATATGGGCGAGCGGCGCGAGATCGCCGGAGGCGCCGACCGAGCCTTTTTCCGGGATCAGCGGGATGACGCCCTTTTCGAGCATCCCTTCGATCAGGCGGACGAGTTCGAGGCGCACGCCGGACGCGCCGCGACCAAGCGAGATGAGCTTCAGCGCCATGATGAGGCGCACGATATTCTCCGGCAGCGGCTGGCCGACGCCGCAGCAATGCGACAGGATCAGATTGCGCTGCAGGGTGGCAACATCGGCGCTGTCGATCTTGATCGAGGCGAGTTTGCCGAAGCCGGTATTGATGCCGTAGACGGGGGCATTGCCGGCGATGATCTCGGCGATCCGGGTTGCGGCCTTTTCGATACCGGCATCATAGGCGCGATCGAGGCGGGCCGGCTTACCCGTCCAATAGATCGCCTCCAGGTCCTTGAGCGGTACCGAACCGGGTTTCAGAACAATGGTCATCGGGCAATCCTTTCACCCTTGAAAATCCGCTCGGAGAGGGGGTTGAACCCGATGCGGTAGATCAGCTCAGCCGGCGCCTCGATGTCCCAGAGAGCAAGGTCGGCCGACTTTCCCGCTTCGATCGTGCCGGTCTCGCCGAGGATACCAAGCGCGCGCGCCGCCTCGCGCGTAACGCCGGCGAGGCATTCCTCCAGCGTCAGGCGGAAGAGCGTCGCCGACATGTTCATGGTCAGGAGAAGAGACGTCAGCGGCGAGGTTCCCGGGTTGCAATCGGTGGCAATCGCGATGCGCGCGCCGGCGGCGCGCAGCGCCTCGACCGGCGGCAATTGCGTTTCGCGAAGGGTGTAAAATGCTCCCGGCAGCAGGACGGCGACGGTACCGGCCTTCGCCATGGCGGTCGCGCCGTCCGCATCGAGATATTCGAGGTGATCGGCCGAAAGCGCGCCATAGGAGGCTGCAAGCTTGGCACCGCCGAGATCGGAAAGCTGTTCGGCATGAAGTTTGACCGGCAGGCCGAGCGCCTTGGCCCGATCGAACACACGGGCGATCTCGGCCGGTGAGAAGGCGATCCCCTCGCAGAAGCCATCGACAGCGTCGACGAGTCGTTCCGCATGGGCCCGGCTTAGTCCGGGGAGAACGACATCTTCGATATAGTCGGCGTTCCGGCCCTTGTATTCCGGCGGCGTGGCGTGGGCGGCGAGATAGCTGGTGACGATGCGGACCGGGCGCGCTTGCGCGAGTTTGCGCGCCGCCTGCAGCATGTTCAGTTCCGCCTCGATGTTGAGGCCATAGCCCGATTTGACTTCGATCGTCGCAACGCCCTCGGAAAGCAGCGTATCGAGCCGCGGCAGCGCTGCTTCGACGAGTTCGTCGACCGACAGTGCATTGGTCGCCTTTACGGTGGAGACGATTCCTCCGCCGGCGCGGGCGATCTCTTCATAGCTCGCGCCTTCGAGCCGCATCTGGAATTCACGGGCACGGTTCCCGCCATGGACGATATGGGTGTGGCAGTCGATCAGCGCCGGCGTCATCCAGCGGCCTTCGCAATCGATCACCCGGTCGGCGCCGGACAGCCGAGAGGGGAGTTCGCTTTCGGCGCCGGCATAAACGATCCGACCACCGCGCACGGCCACGGCGCCCGTTTCGACAATGCCGAGCGGGCCCAAATCCTCGCGAAGCGTAGCAAGGCGCACGTTGCGCCAGAGACTGCTCTGTTCCGCTTTCATGTCGGCGTTTTCGTTCATAAGCTTTCCGCCCTTCTCTTGCGATAATGTATATACATAACAAGCCGGCGGCAAGCGGAAAAAATGTTCGACCTTCTGCCAGGAGGTAAGGCGGCCCGTGGACCGGGCCAGCAATCGCCAAAAAAAAGCCCCGGTCTTTCGATCCGGGGCTTGGGCGAAATTGTCCGAGGGTCGGCGATCAGGCGGGGTGGGGGGCCTTGGCGCAATGCTGTTCGACAAGTGCGACGAAACGCTGCCCGGCAATGTCGAGCCGGCCGCTATTGTCGATCACGGTCACGTCCGGCCCGGCCACGACGTCGGGGACCTGCCGCTTCAGTCGACGCAGCACGTCTTCCTCGCTTTCGCGACCGCGTTGGGCGAGGCGCTTTGCGAGCACCGATGCGTCGGCGGTGACCAGGGCAACGGCCACCTTGCCGAAGGCGGCTCGGATGGCGGGAAGGGCTGCACGACTGCCGTTGACGATTGCCGTCATACCGCTTTCGATCCTGTCGGCGATCTCACGCGGAATTCCGTAGCTCAAGCCGTGCGCCTGCCAGGAAACGGCGAAGGCGCCGACTTGCTGCATCTCTTCGAATTCCGCCGTGGAGACGCTTTCGTGCACTTCGCTGCCGGCATCCGAGGGGCGGGTGATGACCCGTCGGACGAAGAGAATATCCGGCCGCTGCGCGAAGTGGCGGGCGGCGAAACCCATGACGCTATCCTTGCCGGCGCCGCTCGGGCCGACGACGACGATGAGCGTCCCGCCCTGATTTTCCGCGGCCATCATGCGACACGCCGTCCTTCGCGCCATACGGAGCGAACCACCGGAATGCCCTCGGGCCGATGGACACGCGCTACATCGGCGCGCAGGCCGACGCCGATCCGGCCGCGATCGGTGAGGCCGACGGTGCGTGCCGGCGTTGCGGTCACCAGGGCGATCGCGCTCGGCAGGTCGATGCTCTCGACCTCGTCGGCGAGGATGAAGGGTGCATGGATCAGGCTGAAGGGCACGTAATCCGACGAAAGCACGTCGAGCACGCCGCGTTCCGCAAGCTCACGCGCGGCGATGTTGCCGGAATGCGACTTGCCGCGCACGACGTTGGGCGCCCCCATCAGAACGCTCAATCCCGCCCGGTGGGAGGCTTCAGCCGCTTCGAAGCTCGTCGGAAACTCTGCCAGCCGGACGCCGTAGCCGATCGACTCCTCGACATGCGCGAGGGTGGCGTCGTCGTGGCTTGCGACGGTGATGCCGCGTTCCGCGCAGGCTTGCGCGAGCGCCGTGCGGTGCGGGGCCGCATAGCGTGCCGAAAGCGCCTGCTGGCGCTCGACGAAAGCGGCGAAAGCCTCGTCGGTCAGGCCGCGCTTGGTCTTATAGTAGAGGATATACTGCTCCATCGTCTGGAACTGGCGCTGGCCGGGGGCGTGATCCATTAGGGAGACGAGGCGAACCTGCGGGTCGTCGCGAAAATCGTCGTAGTGCTCCAGCACGTCGGCGGTCGAAACCTCGCAGCGCAGGTGGATGAGGTGGTCGGCGCGCAGCCGGCCCTCGTCCTTCGCCTGCGCCAAGGCGTCGGCCATGCTGCGCATCTCGCCCTTCGGGAAGCCGCTTTCCTCGTCCGAGCCGAGGCGCAGACAGTCGAAGACGGTGGTGATGCCGGAGGTGACGACCTGGGCGTCGTGCGCCTGGATGGCGGCGATCTTCAGCCAGCGCACACCCGGACGCGGCGAATAATGCGCCTCCAGGTGGTCGGTGTGAAGCTCGATCAGCCCGGGCAACAGGTAGTCGCCCTCGAAATCTTCGCCAACCCGACTCGCCCCTTCCGAAATGTCGGCAATCTTGCCGTCGCGGATCAGCACCGAACCATCGATGATGTCATTTTCGAGAACGATGCGGGCATTGCTCAGAACCTGTTCGCTGCTCATGTCATGCAATCTTTCGTGCGGATGCGCTGCCGAGTGGCAGCAGGGAATGAACGGTGAAGGGGGCGCCGCGCTGCGGCTCGACGAAAAGAGCGATCGTCGAGACGCTCAGCGGCCGCCCGATAAATTCGTCGAAGGCGGCCTCGAGCGTATCGCGCATCAGGCCGCGCGTCTCCTCCGGCACGGAGCCGGTGAGCGTCAGATGGAACTGGAACTCCTCGAAGACATAGGGGTATCCCCATGCCGCGAGGTAATCCTTTTGAAGCTGCGTCAGTTTTTCCGGATTGCGGCGGGCGAGATCAGCTCCGGAGAGAGGGGCGCGAAAAGGCTCGAAGCGGCGAACCGCCTGCTCCGCCAAATCTTGCATGGGCGCCGACGTCGCGCTCGGTACGAGCGCGAAGAACGGACCGATTTGTTGGAGCCTGATCTCCGGTATCTCGAAGGGCTCGATTTCCGCGGCGAATTCGTCGAAGGCGGCGATCAATTCCGCTTCGCTTCGTCCCGCCGCAAGCGCGAAGGGCGCTTTCAAGGTCCCATGGAAACCGTAGCGGCGCGGCTCGGCCGTCAGGGTCATGTGCTGTTCCCGTTCGAGTGCCAAGTTGTCCGGCCAGGCCAAGGCGCCGTCGAGGAAGGCATCGCGGCCGAGCCAACGGGACGCGGTCTGCGACAGCCGGTCATCGGCCGGCGGCGCGAAATAGATTGCGTAGCGCACTGGTCTTCACTTTCTTGATCGTCGGCCGGCGGTGAGGCGAGCCGACCACTTGTGGGTGTGATGCGCAGCTAGCCGATTTGCATGACAACATCATGATCGCATCGGTCTGAAGCGCAAAAAGAGTTCAGTGTCCGCTGCGCCCGATCAGCCGGGAGCGGCACGCGTTCGAGATGCTGTCGAAAACGAAGACAACCATCAAGATCAAAAGCACCATATAGGCGACATTTTCCCAATCCGAATTGGTCCGCATGGCTTCCCAAAGCTTCAGCCCGATGCCGCCGGCCCCGACGGCGCCGATGATAGTCGCGGAGCGGGTGTTCGATTCCCAGAAATAAAGCGCCTGGCTGGCAAAGACGGGAAGCACCTGCGGCAGCACGCCGAAGCGCTGCACCGCGACCGGCGGAGCGCCGACGGATTTGACGCCTTCGCGCTGCTTGTCATCGATGTTTTCCAGCGCTTCGGAGTAGAGCTTGCCGAGCGTGCCGGTGTCGGTGAAGAAAATCGCCGACATGCCGGCAAGCGGCCCCGGACCGAAGGCACGGGTGAAGAACAGCGCCCAGATGAACATGTCGACCGAGCGCAGGAAATCGAAGAAGCGCTTGGCCAACTGGTTGGTTACACGGCTCGGGGTGATGTTGCGGGCGGCAAGGAAACAGAGCGGGAAGGCGATAAGGGACGCGAACACCGTCCCGACAAAGGCCATGACGACCGTCTGCAGCAGCTTCGTCCAGACATCGAGATGCTGCCATTCGGCATTGTAGAGGACGTTGTCCCAGGCGAGTGACAGGTTCGAGCGCGCCGGGTCGATTCGGTCTCCCGACAGGATCAGACGTGCCACTTCGCCGTAGGATTTTCCGAAGAACGGCGAGTTGGTGTCGAAGAGGAAGTTCGCCCAGCCGAAGAAGCGATTGCGGATCGAGACCTCGTCGCCGGTAACTTCCGCCCAGCCGGTGGAGCCGAAGGAAAGCGTGACCTTTTCGCCCGGCCGCTTCTGCGTGGCCCAGCTTGGGAGGGGTGTCTGCGGCGTGACGGTGTCGACACCGTCAACCGTCATGGTGAGCGTTTCGCCGCCGTGGTTGGCGGTGACCAGTTTGTCGCCGACTTCGATGCGCGTCGAACGGTCATAGGTTACGACCGCTCGGGTTACGATTTCCTCGGTACGTGTCTCATCAGCGTTCTGGGCGGCTGCAGCCTCTCCGCCACCGAGTGCCGCCTTCGGAGCCATGAAGTTGAATGAGGAACTCGTCTTCGGCTTCGGCGCCTGTTTCGTCGCAGCCGGTGCCTCGACGGTGCGCGTTGCCGTCCGCTTTTCGAGGGTCACCCATTCCGGATCGGGATTTCGACCGAGCGGCGAGTTGCGCTGGTAGGAAACGGCCATCGTCCCGTCGGGGGCGACGGCGATCTCGGGTCGAACCTCATAGGAGACCCAGTCGGCGAGATAGGTGCCCGCGATACCCCAATTGGCGTTGGCGAGCACATGGCCGATCGAGAAGAGCCACCAGCTGAATGCGAGATAGAGAACGACGCCGATGCCGATCAGCGCCGTCCTGCGCCGCCTTGCGGTGGATGACTGCAGGAGATGCGGGTGGCGCGCCGCAATGGCTTCCATTTCGAGCGCGCTGGGCTTGGTCGAGGCAATCATGGCGCGCTCCTACTGGGCGAGCTGGAAGGCCTGGTCGCCGACGAGGCGGCGGCGAAGCCAGGCGGAGAACTGATCGACGGCGAAGATCGTTGCGAAGAGCAAAAGCACGATCGCGAGCGTCTTGGCCTGATGGCCCTGGCCGATCGACAGGCGCAGGAGCTCGCCGATTCCGCCGCCGCCGACAGCGCCGATGATCGTCGAGGCGCGCACGTTGATCTCCAGGCGAAGCAGGAAATAGCTGGTGAAGTTCGGCAAGACCTGCGGCACGATCCCGAACCAAACCCGCTCGATCCAGCTGGCGCCAACAGCGCGCAGGCCCTCCTCCGGCTTCATGTCGGCATTCTCGACCACTTCGAAGAACAGCTTGCCCAGCGCACCGATCGTGTGAATCGACACCGCCGCGATCGCGGGGATCGGGCCGAGCGACAGGATCGCCAGGAAGAAGCCGGCGATCACGACTTCCGGAAATGCGCGCAGGATTTCCATGATCCGGCGGACCGGGCCGCGCACCCAAGCGCTGGGCGTCAGGTTGCGGGCCGCGAGGAAGCACAGAATGAAGCCGAAGAACGCACCAATCAGCGTCGAGAAGATGGCGATATTCACCGTCTCCAGCATCTTGTGAAAGTATTCGGGAATGTAGACGCTCTCGGTGACGTATAGCCGGCCATCCGGATAGTTGTATTTGAAACTGCCGTCGTCGTAGGGAGAGGGCAGATCGAAGAGCGCCCGAACGATCTCCATCGGCTCGCGCGGCATCAGGTCACCGACGAAGTCGAAGAAATGCGGCAGGCGGACAAGGAATTTCCCGGCATTCGAGTCGTTCGCGAACCAGAGCGAGCCGAGGAGCGCCAGCGCCAGGGCGACAAGCCCGAGGCAGGTGTAGAGGCGACGGCGCGTATTGAGCTCCTGCCAATGACGCTCGATCAGGGCGCCGTTCTCGCTCAAGCGCTGTGACAGCAGGGAGGTGGCCATGGGATTTCCGGCTCGTGCCGGCCTCTTGCGGTGGGTGCCGGCGGCAACCCCGAACAATCAAACGCTGGCCGCGTAACGCGGCCAGCGTAAATCTGGCGGTTCTTGATCAGCCGCCGATCGTTGCCTTGCGAGCGTCGATGATCGGCTTGTAGAAATCGCTGTTGACTTCCGTAAAGCCGGTGAAATCACCGCCCTGGATGGCGGAGAAGCAGGCGGCGTCGGTCTTCGGCAGATCCATCATGAACTGCTTGAACTTCGCCTTCATGTCGTCGTTCATCGTTGTACGCACGACGATCGGGCCGTTCGGAATCAGCGGCGAGCGCCACAGCTCGACGAGGTCGTTCATGTCGAGCACGCCCTTGTCGACCATCTTGCGCAGATTGCCGGAGGTGTAGCCGTCCTTGAACTCGCCGACGCCGGAGCCGAAGGTCGTGCCGGCAGCGAAGGTGCCCTTGAGGACTTCGAGGACGAGGTTTTCATGACCGCCGCCGAAGCCGGTCTCTCCGAAATATTCCTTGACCGGTGCGCCGATCGCTTCCGGAAGGGTGACGAGGGGGACGAGGTAGCCGGAGGTGGAGTCCGGATCGGCGAAGCCGAGCTTCTTGCCCTTGAGATCCTCGAGCTTGGTGATGCCGGCGTCCTTGCGGGCGACCATGATCGAGTGGTAGCCGGTGGAGCCATCGGTCTGGACCGTGGTCAAGATCGGCTCGACGGCATCAGCCTTGGCGAGGTAGATCTTGGCGTAGCCGGAAGCGCCGAGTTCGGCATAGTCGAGCGTGCCGCCGAGCAGCCCCTGGATGACGCCGTCATAGTCTGCAGCCGGGAAGAGCGAGACCTTCTCGACGCCGATGGCGGCCGGGAGCTTGTCGACCAGGCACTGGTAGTTGCGCAGGCGGTCGGCTTCGTTCTCGCCGCCCATGATGCCGATGCGGAATTCCTTTAGGTCTTCGGCCTGGGCATGGCCGGCCAGGGCGATGAGCGCAACGGCGCCCAGAAGAGCTTTCTTCAGCATGAGGTTCGTCTCCCGTTTATCCGGCCTCGCCGGATCAGTGGCTGTTTCGATTGGGCGCCCTTGACGCGGGCATTCGATCGCGGCGGCCTTAGAGGCCGGCCAGTGCCAGCGGCTTGTAGCCGGCCGATGCGTTTTCCTCGCGAGCGACAGCCGCGGGAATGTTGATGCTCGTCGAGGTCATCGATTCCTCGATCGCCGTTTCGGCGCCGTAGATCTCGGCGACCGCCGTGGCGGTGAGATCCTTCGGCTGTCCGTCGAAGACGATCCGGCCCTGCGCCATGCCGATGATCCGTTCGCAATAGTTGCGCGCCGTGTCGAGCGTGTGCAGGTTGGTGACGACGGTGATGCCGTCACGCTCGTTGATGTCGCGCAGCGCATCCATGACAATCTTGGCGTTGAGCGGATCGAGCGACGCGATCGGCTCGTCGGCGAGAAGCACCTTCGGCTGCTGCATCAGCGCCCGGGCGATCGCGACGCGCTGCTGCTGGCCGCCGGAAAGCGTACCGGCCGGCTGCAGCGCCGTCTGCTCGATGCCGAGACGCTCGAGTGCGCCGATCGCCATGATCCGTTCCTCCCGGGTGAACAGGTTGAGGATGCTCGAGACCGTCGAACGATGGTTCAGCCGGCCGAGGAGGACATTGGTCAGAACGTCGAGGCGCGGAACCAGATTGAACTGCTGGAAGATCATCGCGCAGTCGCGCTGCCAATGCCGCAGGGCAGAACCCCTGAGCGAGGATACCTCGATGCCGGCGAATTCGATCGTCCCGGAGGTGGGGTCGACGAGCCGATTGATCATCCGCAGAAGCGTCGACTTGCCCGCCCCGGACCGGCCGATGACCCCGACCATCTGACCTTGCGGTATGTCGAAGGTGACCGTGTCGACGGCTCGCTTCTTGCCGAACTGGCGGGTCACGTTCCTCAACTGAAACATCGGCGGCAGGTCCTCGTCGGTGGGCGATCGTTTATTAGTGATCCCTGCCATATCGACGCTTCGTGAAGGCGCGATGTCAGTTTGTTGTAGCTTCTGTTACAGTTCACAGGCGCGGGCCTGGGCCCTCTCATCAGCGACAACAGAAGCGGATGAAGCAGACGACTGCTTGCAACTGCCCCCAATTCAGGAAAACCATGCAGCAGGTGCATGAGCCATTGCCTCAATTGCATTTGAAAGGCTCGACCCCGGTTGCGATAACGCCAGGGAGCGGGATGGGGAAAGGTATGCGGCCTGATTCCCGGTCCTATTTAGATCCGATGGGAGAGAAACATGGCCGGCAAAAGTCAATTTCAGTGGGACGACCCATTCCTCCTCGAGGATCAGCTGAGCGAAGACGAGCGAATGATCCGCGATACGGCGCGCGCCTACGCCCAGGAGCGGCTGCAGCCGCGGGTGATCGAAGCCTATCGTGACGAAAAGACCGATCCGGCGATCTTCCGCGAAATGGGCGAGCTCGGCCTGCTCGGCGTGACCGTGCCCGACACCTATGGCGGCGTCGGCGCCTCCTATGTCGCCTATGGACTCGTCGCCCGCGAGGTCGAGCGGGTCGATTCCGGCTATCGCTCGATGATGAGCGTGCAATCCTCGCTGGTGATCTATCCGATCTTCGCCTACGGCTCCGAGGAGCAGAAGCAAAGGTACTTGCCGAAGCTGATAAGCGGCGAGTGGATCGGCTGCTTCGGCCTTACCGAGCCGGATGCCGGTTCCGATCCGGCAGGTATGAAGACCAGGGCGATCAAGACCGGCAGCGGCTATCGGCTGATCGGCTCGAAGATGTGGATATCCAACGCGCCGCTCGCCGATGTCTTCGTCGTCTGGGCCAAGTCGGAGGCGCATGGCAATGCCATTCGCGGCTTCGTGCTGGAGAAGGGCATGAAGGGCGTATCGGCGCCGAAGATCGCCGGCAAGCTTTCGCTCAGGGCGTCGATCACCGGCGAGATCGTTCTCGACAATGTCGAAGTGGGGGAGGAGGCGTTGCTTCCGAATGTCGAAGGTCTCAAGGGTCCTTTCGGCTGCCTCAACCGCGCCCGTTACGGCATTTCCTGGGGAGCGCTGGGCGCGGCCGAATTCTGCTGGCATGCGGCGCGGCAATACGGCCTCGACCGCAAGCAGTTCAACCGACCGCTCGCCCAGACCCAGCTCTTCCAGAAGAAGCTCGCCGACATGCAGACCGAGATCGCGCTCGGGCTGCAGGCGTCGCTGCGCGTCGGGCGGCTGATGGACGAGGGGCGGATGGCGCCGGAGATGATCTCGATCGTCAAGCGCAACAATTGCGGGAAGGCGCTCGACATTGCCCGCATGGCCCGCGACATGCATGGGGGCAACGGCATTTCCGAGGAGTACCAGGTCATGCGCCACATGGTGAACCTCGAGACGGTCAACACCTATGAGGGGACGCACGACGTCCATGCGCTGATCCTCGGCCGCGCCCAGACTGGGCTGCAGGCCTTTTTCTGAGCGGTGTGACGATGGAAGCGCCGCTGAAGGGCATAAAGGTTCTCGAACTCGCCCGCATCCTCGCCGGTCCGTGGATCGGCCAGACGCTCGCCGATCTCGGCGCCGAGGTCATCAAAGTGGAAAGTCCGGCCGGAGACGACACGCGCAGCTGGGGGCCACCCTTCGTCGAAGGCGAGGGGGGCGAGAAGCTCGATGCCGCCTATTTCCATGCTTGCAATCGGGGAAAACGCTCCGTCGTTCTCGACTTCACGACGGAGGAGGGGCAGGAGGCCGTGCGCCGGCTCGCGGCGCAGTCCGACGTCGTTCTCGAAAACTTCAAGGTCGGCGGGCTCGCCAAATACGGGCTCGACTATCAGAGCCTCAGACAAATCAATCCGCGGCTGATCTATTGCTCCGTCACCGGCTTCGGCCAGGACGGGCCCTACGCTCATCGCGCCGGCTACGACTATATCATCCAGGGCATGAGCGGCATCATGGACCTGACCGGCGAACCGGATCGAGAGCCGCAGAAGATCGGCGTGGCCTTTGCCGACATCTTCACCGGCCTCTATGGCGTCATCGCCGTGCAGGCGGCCCTGGCGCAGCGGGAGCGCACCGGAGAAGGCCAACAGATTGACATGGCTCTGCTCGACTGCATGACCGGCGTGCTCGCCAATCAGGCGCTGAACTTCCTCGTCTCCGGCAAGGCGCCGCGGCGGCTTGGCAACGCCCATCCGAATATTGCGCCCTACCAGGTGTTCCCGACCTCGGATGGCCACCTGATCGTCGCGGTCGGCAACGACCGACAGTTTATCAAGTTCTGCGACCTGCTCGGCCGTCCCGACCTTGCCGCCGACGACCGCTACCGCACGAATGCGGGCCGTGTTCAGCACCGTGACAGCCTGACGCCGGAACTCGCCGCGAAAACCCAAGACTTTACCCGGGACGCCCTGCTCGCCAAGCTAGAAGCGGCCGGCGTGCCGGGCGGGCCGATCAACACGGTTGCCGACGTCTTTGCCGATCCTCAGATCGTCCATCGGCGGATGCGGGTCGAGACGCCGCATACGGGTGCGGCGACCGGCACGTCGCCGGGTGTCAGAGCACCGGTCCGGTTTTCCGGCGCAGCGCTGGCCCTGGAGCGCGGCGTGCCGCGTCTAGGCGAGCATACGGCTGAAGTGCTGGCGGAAATTGGAATGGGCGCGCGCGGCCCGGAGAAGGGATGAGGTCGTACAGACTTGCCCTGATTTTGCACGCGCGTGTCTTGATTTGCCCCTCTCCTCGGGTTTAGCCCGGGTACTAACCCTCTCCCCGTCTTGCGGGGAGAGGGAGCTTGAGAGGCGCCGCGAGTCTCCTTCGCCCCGCGTGCGGGGAGAAGGTGGCCGGCAGGCCGGATGAGGGGCAGAATTTTAGCCCTTCAACGCCCTATCAAAAACGCGCGACAGCCGCTCCGCAAAGGCGCGCGGATCCTCCGGCTTGTCGCCGTCCAAAACCCGCGCCTGATCGAGAAGCAGTTTCACTGCGTCCTCTCGGAACGAGCCTTCTTCCGCCGGGCAGTCAGCTAGGGCGGCGATCAGGTGATGCCCGGGATTGATTTCGAGCACAGGCTTTGCCGCTCCTTCGATACGCCCCGCACCTTGCAGCATCTTCTGCAGCTGACGGTCCGGACCGTGTTCCGGCGCCACGAGGCAGACGGCGCTTTCCGTCAGGCGGTCGGAAGCTCTCACATCCGAAACCGCTTCGCCGAGCGTCGCCTTGGCAAAGTCCACGAACTCGGTGACGGCGGGATTCGCCTCGGACGAGGCGGCTTCTGAGTCCTGCCTCGCGATTCCGGCGAGGTCCGCGGCGCCCTGGGTGATCGACTTGAACGGCTTTCCCTCGAAATCAGGCGCCGTCGTCACCCAGAAGCTGTCAACCGGATCCGTCAAGAGCAGCACGTCGATACCGCGGGCGCGAAATCCCTCGAGCTGCGGAGACGCCTTAAGCTGGGCGAGGTTGTCGCCGGTGAGGTAGTAGATCGCCGACTGGCTTTCCTTCATATCCTTGACGTAGTCGCTCAAGGCGCGCGGCTTTTCATCGCCGGCAGTCGTACGGAATCGGGAAAGAGCCAGCAGCTGACTCCGCCGCTCGAAATCCTCGTAGATGCCTTCCTTGATGACGCTGCCGAAGTTCTCCCAAAGCGTGGTGAAGGTCTCCGGCTCGCCCTCCGCGAGCTTTTCAATGCTCGTCAGCACGCGATTCGTCAGGCCCTTGCGGATGCTCGCAAGCAGCGGGCTTTCCTGGATCATCTCGCGCGACACGTTGAGCGGCAGATCGGCGGTGTCGACGAGGCCGCGCACGAAGCGCAGGTAGCGCGGCAGCAACTCCGCCTCGTCGGTGATGAAGACACGCTTCACATAGAGCTTCATGCGGCCCTTGCGGTCCGGGTCGAACAGGTCGAAAGGCTTCGAGCCGGGAACGAAGGCGAGCGCCGTATATTCGTGGCGCCCCTCTGCGCGGAAGTGGACGGTCACCGCCGGCTCGTCGTACTGCCCGGCAACGCCGCGGTAGAAGTCCGTGTAGTCTTCCTTGCTGATGTCGCTCTTCTGCTTGGTCCACAGCGCCGTACCGTCGGCAACCTGTGCAGGCTCGGCGCCTGGCTTCTCGACGATCGAGATCGGTACCGGCACGTGCCCGGACTGATCCTTGACGATCCGCTCGACGGTCCAGCGCGAGGTGTAGGTTCTTGCGTCCTCCATAAGATGCAGCGTGATGCGGGTGCCGCGCGCCGGCGCATCGGCGAGCTCGACGGCGGAGACCGTGTAGCTGCCCTTGCCGTCCGACGCCCAATGCCAGGCCTTGTCGGCGCCGGCGCGGCGGGAAACGACGTCAACATTGTCGGCCACCATGAAGGCCGAATAGAAGCCGACGCCGAACTGGCCGATCAGCTGCGCGCCGTCCTTGCCCTGTGCCGCCTCGATCCGCTCCATGAAGGCGCGGGTGCCGGAGCGGGCGATCGTGCCGAGCGATTCGACCAGCTCGTCGCGGCTCATGCCGATGCCGTTGTCCTCGACGACCAGGCGGCCGTTCTCCTCGTCCAGCGTTAGCGTGATGCGCGGAGCGGGATCGCTGCCAAGCAGTTCCGGCGCGACGATCGCCTCGTAGCGCAGCTTCTCGCAGGCGTCCGCGGCATTCGAAATCAGTTCGCGGAGAAAGACGTTCTTGTCGGAATAGACCGAGTGCACCATCAGATGCAGCAGTTTCGCCACATCGGCTTCGAAGACATGTTTCTCGACGGACATTTCGACGTCACTCATCGTGCTGCGGGCCTCCTGGGATTAGCTGACTTCGACGGGCCAAAGCGAGCCGACGGATATTCATCCTGCTTCGGTTTTCGCCCCAATTGGCAAGGCGCAGCGTGAATTTCAAGAGCCGGAAGGTTCCGGCAATGCGATGAACCGAGAGGTGCAGCTCGAAAGGTCAGATATTGCCCATACAGAGATATTTCATCTCGAGATAGTCTTCGAGGCCGTGGCGCGAACCCTCGCGGCCGATCCCGGACTGCTTTATTCCGCCGAAGGGGGCTGCCTCGGAGGACATGCGACCGGTATTGATGCCGACCATGCCGTATTCCAGCGCCTCGGCCACATGCCAGACCCGCTTGAGATTCTCCGCATAGAAATAGGCGGCGAGACCGTAGATCGTGTCGTTCGCCTCGGCCACCACCTGCTCGGCGGTCTCGAAGCGGATGATCGGGGCGATCGGCCCGAATGTCTCCTCCTGGGCGACGCGCATGTCGTGCGAGATGCCGGTGAGAACCGTGGGCGCGAAGAAGGTCCCGTTCGTGCCGATTCGCTCCCCGCCGCAGCGCAGTTCGGCACCCTTGGCGAGGGCGTCGGCGACATGCGCCTCGATCTTCTCGATCGCATGGCCATCGATCATCGGACCGATGGTGATGCCGGGCGAAAAGCCGTCGCCAACGCTGAGCTCGCGTACCCGCGCGACAAATTTCGCGGCGAAGGCGTCGTGCACCGCCGATTGCACATAGATGCGGTTTGCCGAAACGCAGGTCTGCCCGGCATTGCGGAACTTCGCCTGAACCGCGCCGTCAACCGCCTCGTCTATGTCGGCGTCGTCAAAGACGATGAAAGGGGCGTTGCCGCCGAGTTCGAGGCTGACCTTCTTGATCTGGTCGGAGCATTGCCGCATCAGCAGGCGGCCGACTTCGGTCGAACCGGTGAAGCTGATCTTGCGGACCTTGGGATTGCTGCAGAGTTCGCGCCCGATCGGCGCCCCCTCCGAAGCGTAGAGCAAATTGAGCACGCCTTCTGGAAAGCCGGCCTTCTCGGCGAGCACGAACATCGCACCGGCGACGAGTGGCGTCTGTTCCGCAGGCTTCAGGACGACGGCGCAGCCGGCGGCAAGCGCCGGTGAAATCTTGCGGGCGACCATCGATGCCGGGAAATTCCAGGGCGTGATTGTGCCAACGACGCCGACCGGCTGCTTGATGACGAGCATGCGACGGTCGTTGGCAGGGGCAGGAAAGGTTTCGCCATAGACGCGTTTCGCCTCCTCCGCATACCACTCGACATAGGAAGCGGCGTGCAGCACTTCGCCCTTCGCCTCGCCGAGCGGCTTGCCCATCTCGGCCGTGAGAATGGCAGCGAGATCGTCGACATGCTCGACGATCAGGTCGTGCCAGCGGCGCAGGATCGCGCTTCGGTCCTTGGCAGGCTTTCCCGCCCAGAGCGGCTGGGCGCAGGCGGCCGCATCGATTGCGGCATGGGCGTCCTCGATCTCCATGTCGGGCAGCGTCGCCAGCAATTCGCCGGTCGAAGGATTGAAGACATCGAAGGTCGGGCCGTTCCACTCGGAGGCGGCCCGGGTCACCCGATCGAGCGTTGCGAATTGGTCCGCTGCGCGAAGGTGCTTGGTGAGTGCGGGTGTCAGGGCCATGGCGCGTCCTCCGGCGAGGCGGGCCACGGCTCAGCAAGCCTCGCTCTTTGTTTTGTTGCGGGGCACGCGTCCGCGCGCCCCAAGCCGGTGTCGGACGAGCGCGATAGCGGTCGGCCGGCGTGCCGTCAACCGCGCGCTTCGACGATCGATGCTTCGAGGATATCGAGCGCTTCGGCGAAGACTTCTTCCTGGATGGTGATCGGCGCCAGGAAGCGGATGACATTGCCGTGGACGCCGCAGGTGAGCAGGATCAATCCCTTTTCGAGGGCGACGAGGCGGGCCTTGTTGGCGAACTCCGCGCTCGGCAGGTTCGGTTTCGCGTCATTGAATTCGACGGCGTTCATGAAGCCGGGGCCGCGGATGTCGGCGATCTCCGGCGCCTTTTCGCGGATCTCGGCAAGGCGCTGCTTGAGCCGGTTGCCGAGCTGGTTTGCCCGCTCGCAAAGCTGCTCTTCCTCGATGACGTCGAGCACGGCGTGGGCGGCTGCGATGCCGATCGGATTGCCGCCATAGGTGCCGCCAAGGCCCCCCGGGCCCGGCGCGTCCATGATCTCGGCGCGGCCCGTCACCGCCGCGAGCGGAAAGCCGCCGGCGAGGCTCTTCGCCATCGTCGTCAGATCCGGAGCAACGTCATGATGCTGCATAGCGAAGAGCTTGCCGGTGCGGGCAAAGCCGGTCTGGACTTCGTCGGCGATCAACAGGATGCCGTGCTGATCGCAAATCTCGCGGAGTGCCTTCAGGAACGCGGTCGGGGCCGGATAGAAGCCGCCTTCGCCCTGAACCGGTTCGAGGATGATAGCCGCGACGCGGCCCGGATCGACGTCGGCGGCAAAGAGCTTCTTCAGCGCTGCGATCGACTGCTCGACGCTGACGCCGTGCAACTCGATCGGGAAGGGGGCATGGAACACGTCGGCTGGCATCGCGCCGAAGCCGACCTTGTAGGGCACGACCTTGCCGGTCAGCGCCATGCCCATGAAGGTGCGGCCATGGAAGCCGCCGCCGAAGGCGATGATGGCCTGGCGTCCGGTTGCGGCGCGGGCGATCTTCACCGCGTTTTCGACCGCCTCGGCGCCGGTGGTGACGAAGATCGTCTTTTTGGCGAACGTGCCGGGGGTGAGCGCATTCAGCCGCTCTGCCAAGTGAACGTAGTTCTCATAGGGAACGACCTGATGGCAGGTGTGGGTGAAGCGATCGAGCTGCGCCTTGACGGCAGCGATCACCTTCGGATGGCGGTGTCCGGTATTGACCACGGCGATGCCGGAAGCGAAATCGATAAAGCGATTGCCTTCCTTGTCCCAGATCTCGGCATTTTCGGCGCGCTCGGCATAGATCTGCGTTGTCATCCCCACGCCGCGGGAAATGGCGGCATTCTTGCGTTCGGTCAGGCTGGTCATCGTCGCTGTCCTGTCTGGATTCAGAGATATATTGCATTTTTTCTGCAACTTTTCTCCGGAAGTGGTACATCTTTTGACATGGAAAGCAAATCAAATTTGGTGATGGAGCGAGCAGGCCTAGTGATGGCCGCTTCTTGTAAATCCGCGGGGCGCGCCGCTAGATTGCCGAAAACTGTGCACGACGGGGAATCGCGCCGTCTTCGGCGTCGGAAGGGACGGATCTAGATGAGCGGGCCGGACAATATTCGCTACAAGGTGGCCGAAGCGGCAAGGCTCGCCGGCGTCTCGGCTTCGACGCTGCGTCTTTGGGAAACCCAAGGGCTCGTGGTGCCCGGCCGTTCGGCGACCGGCCATCGGCAATATACCGAGGCCGACCTGGCGCGGTTGAAGCGCATTTCCTGGTTTCGCGCCGAGCGCGGCCTCAACCCGGCGGCAATTCGCGAGGCGCTGGAGGCCGAAGGCGCGGCGAACGACCACGCCAGGCCCGGGCCGTCGGCGGAAGCCAATGCCGACCTCCAGGTCGGGCGCAAATTGAGAAGCCTCAGGCATGCGGCGGGCAAGACACTGGAACAGGTGGCCGGCGATGTCGGCATCGCGCCATCGGTACTCTCGACGCTCGAACGAACCTCCCAGGGCGTCTCGATTGCCGTCTTGCACAATCTCGCCGAACATTTTGGCACCACGGTCTCGAGCCTCTCGGGTGAAGAGGAGCCGCAGGCACGCGCGCTTGTCCGCGCCGGCGAATGGCGCAATTGGCCGCGTACGACTCCAGGCGTGACGGTGCAACTGCTTGCCGAGGGTAAGAACCAGATGGACTGCCACCGCTTCATACTGGCGCCCGGCGCCTCGAGCGAGGGAGCCTATCGGCACGAAGGCGAGGAGTTCGTCTATGTGCTTTCCGGTCGCGTCGAGTTCGTGCTGGATTCGGATCAGTTCTACGACCTGCATCCGGGCGACTCCCTCTATTTCGAGAGCCGCCGCCGCCATGCCTGGTCGAACCGCCACGACGGCGAGACCGTGCTGCTGTGGATCAATACGCCGCCGACTTTTTAGGCGGCTTGGCAAAGAGTTACGGCGGCGACTTCAGGTAAGTAGGCGTACCGCTGCTGCATCTTATTTGGCGTAGTGCCAAGATTCTTGCAACCAACTCAGATCTCGTCTCTCGTTGCAGGCGAAACACACTTCTGCGCGTTCCGATGCCTCCACCGGAATGCTTGCGCGACGCGTGCCAAAGTTTGGCCCTATTCGGCTATACAGTCGCCGACCACCGCCTTAACTATTTTTCATATACCTGAACTCACCGCTCTTCCGAAGAGCATCTGGCGAAGCTGCGGCAAAAATCATACCGGCAAGGGATGCCGCCAAGAAGAATCCCGCAAGGTTTTACTCTGGGGATGTTCATGCAGATTGCGCGCGACCGGCAGCTGGACGGCCTAAGAGCCATCGCCGTTTCATTGGTTCTCTACGCGCACTTCTTCGCCGACGGATCCCATCTGGGACATATCGGGGTACGATTGTTCTTCGTTATGAGCGGTTTCCTGATCACCCGGTTGCTGCTCGAAGCGCGCGCTGATGCTCGCTTCGAAACTGCTGCGGCCCTCAAATCCTTCTACGTGCGCCGGGCGCTGCGCATCTTTCCTCCGTACTTCGCGGTGCTAGGCTTCGTTTGGCTGATCGGTTTGGAAGGGTCCAAGCAAGTGCTCGCCTGGCACGCGCTCTATCTTTCGAACTTCTGGTATGCGCTGCAGAACGAGTGGAACCCTTGGGTGCTCTGTCATACCTGGAGCCTGAGCATCGAGGAGCAATTCTACATTGTCTGGCCGCTGGCCGTGCTTATGGCGCCCAGGCGCTCGGTCGCCGCTATCTGTCTCGGCGTAATCGCCCTCTCGCTCGCCTACCGCTTCTATTGGCCCTTGACCGGGACGCCGTCGCTCGCGCGCGACTTGTTGCCGCCGGCCTCGATGGACGCGCTGGCGGTCGGCGCGCTTCTGGCCACCAGACGATCAAGCAGAGAAGCTTGGCCTCGATGGGTTGAGCGAAGCTGGGTGCCGCTTATGGCCATTTCCCTGATCCTCCTATGGTCTCGCCCGACGTCGAAGCCGCCGCTCCTGGAGTGGCTAGCCTGGATGGGGCTCGAGATCCTTCCGCTCCTGCCGCTGGCGCTGCTCGTCGGCAATTGCCCGCGCGGGATCGGAGGCACTTTTGGCCGCCTTCTCGGATGGGGGCCGATGGTCGCCCTCGGCCGCATCAGCTACGGCATCTATCTTTACCATGCGATCGTGCTTGCCCTTGTCGTCAAGGCGCAACCCATCATTCCCGTCAATGTTTCGGAGCAGGGGCCGGGGCGGCTCCTGGTCGCCGGCGCCGGTACGCTGATCCTTGCTTCGATTTCCTGGATCGCCTTCGAGCAGCCGCTCAACGCGCTAAAACGCCACTTCCCCTATGTTCGCCGCGGAAGCGGGAATTCGGAAGGCGCCGCGTATCGGCCCGCGCCGGGTGAGCGCACTGGGGCCTTCCAGGGCTCGGAGGTGCAATAAACATGAGCCGAACCATGCCCAGCCAATTGGTGTCCGTCCTGCTGCCCGTCTACAATGGCGAACCCTACCTCGCTGCAGCGCTCGAGAGCATTCTGTACCAGGACTACAAACACCTTGAAGTGATTGCGATCGACGATGGATCGACGGATCGTTCGCTGGAGATCCTCGAGACTTATCGAAAAGGGGATGGTCGCCTTTCCATTCTTTCGCGGGAGAACCGCGGCCTGATTGCGACCTTGAACGAGGGACTGGCGCTCGCAAACGGCGAGCTCGTGGCGCGGATGGATGCCGATGACGTTGCCTATCCGTCGCGCATCTCCCGACAGGTCGCGCTATTTGCCGAAGAGCCTCGGCTTGCCTTGTGCGGCTCAGGCGTCGATACGCTTATCGGCACACGCATCATCCGCGGGAAGCCTAGCCCGATATACCGGCGGGAAAGCATGCGCATCCTGTCGATGTTTTTCACCCTCTTCCTCCACTCGACCGTCGTCTACAATCGGAAAGCAATCCCCGAAAGTTTTCTCGTCTATGATCCGGACTATCCGCATGCGGAAGACTTCGATCTGTTCCGTCGGATCGCCGACTGTTGTCCGGCCGCGATGATCGACGAGCCACTGGTTGCCTACCGCATCCATGGCAACAGCGTGACGAGCAAGCACCAGCGGCGCATGCGTCACACGCACTTGAAGATCGTCGCTGAAAACCTTGAACGGGATGGTCTTTTCGATGATGCCAGCCCGCTTCGCGAGATCGGAGCCGCGGTGACGAGGCAGACGATCGCGGCCGTTTCCGAATTCATGCTCTCGCTGGAACGCAGGATTTCCACCTGCCCGGCCGAGACACGCAAGGCCTACGAAGACGGCATCCTGTGCTTCTTCTACTTCCTCTATCAGATGATCGTCGATGAAGAACGGCCGGAACTGACGCACGATTTCCTGACACGGACGGGGAAATGGCAGCTCATTCGGCGCCGGGAGCGGTACGGCCTGCTCGCCGGCGCGCGTGCACCCTGGTGCAGCCGACTCTCCATGGCCGCGACCAGGAAAGTGGATTGGCTGGCGCGTTATATGCAATCCGTTCCAGCGGCGACGATCCTTCCTCAACATGGCGCGGTGTGAAATGGCGCTTGAACGTACGCTGGAACCGAGGACGAACCTTTGCGCTGCTGGGGCGCGGACGAGGCCTTACGCGAGCTTCATCGTCTGTACGCGGAACCGCGTACGGGCGCTTAAGGCCTGTATCCGTTCGATAGAGGCGGCTCGCAGCGCTTACCCCGCCGTCACTAGCGAACTCGTGGTGGTCGACAACGGATCGACGGACGACACACCGCTCGAGCTGCGCCGCATCGCCGCGTCTTCAAATATGACGATCACGCTCGTCACCGAGCCGCGCCTGGGCCTTGCGGCCGCGCGCAATGCGGGATTGGAGCGGGCCGGCGGACGGATTCTGGTGTTCGTAGATGATGACTGCGAAATTGATCGAGCCTATTTGCGTGACCTGGAACGGCATTACGTAACCGGCGACCAGCGCGTTGTTCGCGGCGGCCGCGTCGAGCTCGGCAACGCCTGCGACCAGCCTTTCACAATCAAGCGGTCGAAGATCGCTGCCCGCCTGACCCGCGATGTCCATCCCGGCGGCTTCGTCCTCGGCTGCAACATGACCATGCACCGCGAGGTCGCTGCTCTTATCGGCCACTTCGACGAACGCTTCGGCGCGGGCACGCCGCTCCATTCCGCCGAGGATACCGACTATCTCGTGCGTGCCTTTCAACTCGGCATCCCCGTCGAATACGTCCCGGACATGACGGTGTTTCATCACCACGGACGAACGTCCCGCGCTGCGATCGAAAAGCTCCACCGAAGCTACAGCCTGGGCAACGGAGCGCTTTGCCTGAAACATCTCTTCAAAGCGCCGTGGCTTCTCCGGCATTTCTGTTGGACGGTCAGATCGGCATGTGGCCAGGTCTTTGGCGGTCCCCGTTTCGATCCTGAACTCCAACTGTCCCATTGGCCGATCGTGTCCATGAACCTGTTGGGCGCCGCGAAATTCGCCTATCTCGTTGTGGCAAGCCGGGCCGCGCCGACCGAGCTGCAGCCGGTCGAGGAGAGGACAGCTGAGCTGGAGCGGAGCCGATGATTGTGCGCTTCCTCATGCCAGGCCTGCAGTTTCTGCGTGACGCGCTCGGGCGCCAATTGCACCTGCTTCCATTAGTCGTGGTGCTCGGACTCGCAAGCGCGGCGCTCGAAGGAGCCGGCATCGGTCTCATCATCCCGATGCTCGGGATTATCGCCGGCAGCGACGATTCCCCCGCTCTGAGCGGTATCTCGGCGATCTTCCAGCAGGTGGGATCGGAGCTGGACAAAGGCGACAGGCTGCTGGCACTCGCGGCTGCGATCCTTGCGCTGATCGTCCTTAAGAACCTCCTCGCCTTCGCGAACACCGTACTCACCAATTTTATCTACGGAAAGGCGAGCCATTCGACCCGCAGCGCATTGGCCAATCAGCTCTTGCGTATAGGCTACCCATTCTTCCTGCAACAGAACCCCGGCCGGCTGCTCAACATCATCTCGAATGAATCCTGGCGGGCCTCGGACGCGATCCAGACCGTGCTCGCCGCCGTGGTGAACGCGTCCGCCGCGGTGATCCTGTTGGCCTTCCTGCTGCTTCTTTCCTGGCAGATGACGCTTTTCGTCGCGCTCGGTCTGATCCTTGTCCAGATAGCGCATGCGGCACTATCGGCGACCCTGAGGGGCCCTAGCCGCAATGTGACCTCCTTCAACAGCGAGCTTGCGGCGCGGATGCTGCATCTCGTTCATGCGGGACGGCTGATCCGCGTTTTCGGGCAGGAAGGTCGCGAGAAGGCGGCGTTCGACACGGCCTCCGATTCCGTGCGCCATGCGGCTTTCGTCTTGCAAACGCGACAGGGCATCCTGCCGCCGCTGACGGAAGTACTGCATTCCGCGCTTTTCCTGGGGGCGGTCGTGAGCGCCTGGTCCGTCGGCGTGAGCTTCCCGGTAATCGTTGCCTTCGTCGTGCTGCTCTACCGGCTGCAACCGCATGTGCGAGCCTTGCAAATGTCCTGGAGCCAAATCCAGGGCTGGAGCGGATCGCTCGAAGAAGTGCGCTGGCTCTTGGATTCGTCTGACAAGCCGAAACCCCCGGCCGGGAGCGAACCGGTCGAGGGCCTGCACCGGGACATCGCATTCGATCGGGTGACCTTTAGATATCCGGGCTTGGAAGCGCGCCCCGTCGTGTTGCGCGCCGCCACCTTCGCGATCCGCATGGGCCGTTCGACGGCCCTCATAGGCCGATCGGGCGCCGGCAAGACGACGATCGTCAACCTCCTGTGCCGCTTCGTCGACCCGGACGAAGGCCGGATCCTCATCGACGGCGTGCCGCTCGATCAGATCGATCCGGCGCAATGGCGGCGCCAGATCGCCGTCGCCAGCCAGGACCTGGAACTCGTCGATGGCAGTATTCATGAAAACATCACCTACGGTCAGGAGGCGACGGCCGCGGAAGTCGAGCGAGCGGCCAAACTGGCCGAAGCGCACAGCTTCATCGAAATGCTGCCGCAAGGCTACGAGACTGTGGTCGGCTATCGGGGAGCGAGTCTTTCGGCCGGGCAACGCCAACGCATCGCGCTTGCGAGGGCGCTGGTGCGCGATCCAGCGATCCTGATTCTCGATGAGGCGACGAACGCCGTGGATGGACTGTCGGAGGCGGCAATCGTCGAGACGCTCAAGCTGCGCGCCGGCCGGCGCACGACCATCGTCATCAGCCATCACAGAAGCACGATTTCCTTTTGCGACGACGTCGTGGTTCTCGGAAGCGGCCGCGTGAAAAGTCAGACGCCGCTCGCCGACGTCGCCTCGCTCAGCATGGATCAGCTCTACGAGCATGAGGCGCCGCTGGAGCGGCTGGACTAAAATAAAGCCGCGCGCCGTCAGTCCGGGTGCGCGGCTTCCGCCTTCCTGTCTGGCAATGCGCCGTCAGGCTGCCTTGGCGTAGCGCTTGGCCATTTCCGGGAGCCGCAGCACCCGGATCTTCGATGCTTGGCCGGCCGCGCGGAAGGCCTCGAAGCGCTCCTTGCAGACTTCGGTCATATGCGCGATGGCCGGCTTCAGGTAGTTGCGCGGATCGAAATTGTCCGGATGTTCGATATGGTGCTTGCGGATCTCGCCGGTGAAGGCGAGCCGGAGGTCCGTGTCGATATTGACCTTGCGGACGCCGAGCGGGATGGCCTTCTGGATCTCGGATACCGGCACGCCCCAGGTCTTCTTCATCTTGCCGCCATAGGCGTTGAACAATTCCTGCAGGTCGGCGGGCACCGAGGATGATCCGTGCATGACGAGGTGGGTGTTCGGAAGCCGCTTGTTGATCTTGGCGATCGTCTCGATCGAAAGGATTTCGCCATCCGGCTCGCGCGTGAACTTGTAGGCGCCGTGGCTGGTGCCGATCGCCACCGCCAGAGCATCGACGCCGGTCTTGGAGACGAAGTCGAGGGCCTGGTCGGGGTCGGTCAGCAATTCTTCACGCGAAAGCTTGCCTTCGAATCCGTGTCCGTCTTCCTTGTCGCCGGCGCCGGTTTCGAGGTTGCCGAGGCAGCCGAGTTCGCCTTCGACCGAAACGCCCGCCGCATGAGCGATCTTCACCACTTCGGCCGTGACTGCCACATTGTAATCGTAGCTGGCGACGGTCTTGCCGTCCTTTTCCAGCGAGCCGTCCATCATCACCGATGTGAAGCCGTTGGTGATCGCCGAAATGCAGGTCGAAGGCTGGTCGCCGTGGTCGAGATGCAGACAGACCGGGATATGCGGATATTCTTCCGCCGCACCGAGGATCAGGTGACGCAGGAAGGCGTCGCCCGCATAGGCACGCGCGCCGCGGCTTGCCTGAAGGATCACCGGGGAGTCGGTCGCATCGGCGGCGCGCATGACCGCCTGGATATATTCGAGATTGTTCACATTGAAGGCCGGCAGCGCGTAGTCGTTCTCCGCCGCATGGTCGAGCAGTTGCCGCAATGTGATCAATGCCATTCGAAATCTCCCTGATGCTGGTGCGCCTCACTCCAGGCGCCGTGAATGAAGCGGCCCACGCGCCGCCACGGTGCGGGCTCGTTCGCCGGCGACGCGGCAGCGTGCGCGCGCGCTCCGATGCCTCCGAACCGGCTTAGCGGCCCAAGTCAGAGGCACAATAGTTGATGAGGACCTTTTGGCAACCGGAACGATGGGCGGGGCGGACAGTTGATTGACGTGCGTCAGAGGAATTTGCTGTGGATGAAAAGCCCTCATGCGAAAAATCGGGGCATTCGCTTTCTGGTTGGTGGTGGCGTCCGCGGAGAAATCCGGTGGGAACGGCGCTTTCGTCGTGCCTGTTCTCTCCTTGTCTCGATCCGTCGCCTGGTTGCGGGTGTCTTCGGCCGGCAGCACGCAATGCGCGCATCCCGCAAAAAGATTGCGAAAGGCGATCAGAATTTTTCCGCATATTACGTAAAGTGCCATATCTATTCATGAAGTTTGCACGGAGTCTTATTTCGCCCTGTCAACAGAGCGCGGGCTCGTTCTCTCTTTCTGATCTAAATCGTTGCAGTTGCGGGTTTCCGGCGCATAATTCGTTGGCTGGACAGGTCTAACAGGCGATGGAATCCCCCGCAAGGGCGCGATGCAACTAAAGCGATTATCAGAGTTTCGTTTTATAAAGGAGGATGCAAAATCGCCTTGCCTTTGGTGAGGATTTGCACTTCTCTCCTGCGATCAACCACACTCAAAACGAGGGGAAGGAGAAGAAAAATGGCTTCAATGAAACTCAACCTCAGCGCTGCCGCGCTCATCGGCTCGCTGCTTATCGGTGCAAGCCCGGCGCTCGCTGAAGCTGTGTTGCATCGCGGTAATGCCGGCGAGCCGCAGACGCTCGACCAGGCGCACACCTCCATCAACATCGAGGAATTCATCCTCAAGGATCTCTATGAGGGCCTGACGATCTACGATGCCGCCGGCAAGATCGTGCCGGGTGCTGCGGAAAGCTGGGAGCTTTCCGATGACGGCGTCGTCTATACGTTCAAGCTGCGCGCCGATGCCAAGTGGTCCGACGGCTCGCCGGTGACTGCCGAGGACTTCGCCTTCTCGTTCCGCCGCGTCGAGGATCCGAAGACGGCCGCCGAGTACGCCAACATTCTCTTCCCGATCAAGAACGCGGAAAAGGTCAACAAGGGCGAGGTGCCGGTCGACCAGCTCGGCGTGAAGGCCGTCGACGAAAAGACGCTCGAAATCACGCTTGAGCGGCCGACGCCCTTCTTCCTGGAACTGCTGGCGCACCAGACGGCGCTGCCGGTCAGCAAGGCGAGCGTCGAGAAGAACGGTGCCGACTTCGTCAAGCCGGGCGTGATGGTCTCGAACGGCGCCTTCCGCTTGACGGCGCACGTGCCGAACGACAGCCTGACCGTCGAGAAGAATGCGAGCTATTGGGATGCCGCCAACGTCAAGCTCGACAAGGTGATCTTCTACCCGATCGACGATCAGGCGGCCTCGGTGCGTCGCTTCGAGGCGAAGGAAATGGACCTCGCCTACAACTTCTCGGCCGATCAGATCGAGCGGCTGCGCAAGTCCTATGGCGACCAGGTGCATGTCTCGCCGACGCTTGCGACCTATTACTACGCCTTCGACACGCGGCAGGAGCCCTATAACGACGTCCGCGTCCGCCGGGCGCTGTCGATGGCGGTCGACCGCGACTTCCTCGCCAAGGAGATCTACAGCGGCTCGCAAATTCCTTCCTACTCGATGGTACCGCCGGGCATCGAAGGATACGGCGAACCGGCCAAGGCAGACTTTGCGGAAATGTCGCAGCTCGACCGCGAGGACAAGGCGATCGAACTGATGAAGGAGGCCGGCTACGGCGAGGGCGGCAAGCCGCTGAACATCGAGATCCGCTACAACACTAACCCGAACCACGAACGCGTGGCGACGGCGGTCGCCGACATGTGGAAGAACACTTTCGGCGCCAAGGTCTCGCTGGTGAATCTCGACGTCTCGTCGCACTACGCCTACCTGCAGGAAGGCGGCAAGTTCAACGTCGCCCGCGCCGGCTGGGTCGCCGACTATGCGGACGCCGAGAACTTCCTGGCGCTGAGCCTCAGCACCAACAAGACCTTCAACTATGGCCACTTCGAAAACGCCGAGTTCGACGCGTTGATGAAGAAGTCCTATGAAGAACAGGATCCGGCGGCGCGCTCGAAGATTCTCCACGAAGCCGAGACCCTGCTGATGAAGGAGCAGCCGATTGCGCCGTTCCTCACCCAGGCGGACCTGTGGCTCGTGTCGAGCCGCGTCAAGGGCTGGCAGGACAATGCGCCGAATGCGCATTTGAGCAAGTTCCTCTCGATCGCCGAGTAACGAAATGAGGCGACGCGCGGGAGCCCGCGCGTCGCCTCCGGAGCCACGTCCATGATCTCCTTCGTCCTTCGCCGGCTGGCGAGTGCGGTGCCGACGCTGTTCATCGTCGTCACGATATCCTTCTTCCTGATGCGGTTTGCCCCCGGTGGCCCCTTCAATCTCGAGCGCCCTCTTCCTCCATCGACGATGGAGAACCTGATGAGGACCTATCATCTCGACCAGCCGCTTTGGCGCCAATACCTGATCTATCTCAGCAATGCGGTAACCGGCGACTTCGGCCCGAGCTATATCTACCATGACAACAATGTCGCGCAGCTAATCGGCAAGGGCCTGCCCTATTCGATGGAGCTCGGCTTCTACGCGCTGATACTTGCCGTCGTCGGCGGCGTAATCGCCGGCACGATCGCCGCGCTGAGGCAGAACAGTTTTCTCGATTTCGCCGTGATGTCGATTTCGACCGTCGGCGTCACCGTGCCGAATTTCGTTGTCGGTCCCGTCCTGACCCTCATCTTTGCGATCATGCTGTCGTGGCTCCCGGCCGGGGGCTGGGGCGACGGGTCGTTCCGCTTCCTGATCCTGCCGATGATCGCATTGGCCCTGCCGCAGCTCGCCGTCTTCGCACGGCTTACGCGCGGCTCGATGATCGAGGCGCTTCACACGGATCACATTCGAACGGCCAAGGCCTACGGGTTGCCGTCCCGCGTCGTCGTCGTCACCCATGCGATGCGCGGCGCCATGCTGCCGGTTGTTTCCTATCTGGCCCCTTGCGCGGCGGCACTGCTCACCGGTTCCGCGGTCGTCGAGACGATCTTCACCATTCCTGGCGTCGGCCGCTACTTCGTGCTCGGCGCGATCAATCGCGACTATACGCTCGTCATGGGCACGGTGGTCCTCATCGCCATCTTCGTCATCGTCTTCAATCTTCTGGTCGATATTCTCTACGGCCTGCTCGATCCGAGGGTTCGCCATGACTGATATCGTTCAGGTCCCGGCGGTCTCGCCGGAGACAAAAGGGCGCAGCCTCTTCCAACTCGCGGCGCTGCGCTTCCGCCGCAACCGCGCCGCCATGGCGGGCTGCGTCATGCTGGCACTGATCGCGCTCTTCTCCTTCGTCGGGCCGTTCTTCTCGCCGCACAGCTACGATCAGGTCTTCCCCTCTTATGTGTCGATCGGCCCAAGCCTCGAGCCGCGTCCGGATACCTCGACGCTGCAGGAAGTCATGGAGAATGTCGCGGCGCGCGCCCGCGTGACGCTCGAGGAGTTCCACGTCGAGGGCGAAGCCTTCACTGCCACGGTCACCTCCGAGCAACCGATCGATCCGCGCGCCACGCGCTACTTCGATAGGGCCAACGAGTTCGAAAACACCAAGGTCGTCGCGACCGAGGACGATGGTCGCAGGCTGAAGGTCGAGGGCCAGGTCGATCGCGAATATTTCCCGTTCGGCACGGACTCCAACGGCCGCGACCTCCTTGTCCGCGTCATGCTGGGCGGCCAGATCTCGATTGCGGTCGGCCTGCTCGCCAGCCTCGTCTCGCTCGGCATCGGCGTCGTCTACGGGGCGACCTCCGGCTATATCGGCGGGCGCGTCGACAACGTCATGATGCGCTTCGTCGAGATTCTCTATTCGCTGCCCTTCGTCTTTCTCGTCGTCGTTCTGGTCGTCTTCTTCGGCCGCAGTTTCATCCTGATCTTTCTGGTGATCGGCGCCGTCGAGTGGCTGGACATGGCCCGTATCGTGCGCGGCCAGACGCTTGCCCTGAAGCGCCGCGAATTCGTGGGTGCGGCGCAGGCGCTCGGACTGACCGACTGGCAGATCATCCGCCGGCACATTATTCCGAACACCATCGGCCCGGTGATCGTCTTCGTCACCGTCGTGGTGCCGAAGGTGATCCTGCTCGAGAGCTTCCTGTCGTTCCTCGGCCTCGGCGTGCAGGCGCCGCTGACGAGCTGGGGCGCGCTGATTTCCGAAGGGGCAAACAACATCCAATCGGCGCCCTGGCTGCTGATATTCCCGGCCATCTTCTTCGTCGTCACGCTGTTTTCGCTGAACTTCGTCGGCGACGGCCTGCGCGATGCGCTCGATCCCAAGGACCGCTGACATGGCAGACACCAAGGATTCCATTCTCGCCGTCCGCGGCCTCAAGGTGGATTTCTCTACCCCGGACGGCACGGTCGAAGCGGTCAAGGGCATCGATCTCGAGGTCAATGCCGGCGAAACGCTGGCGGTCGTCGGCGAATCCGGCTCGGGCAAGAGCCAGACGATGATGGGCATCATGGGGCTCCTGGCGAAGAACGGCACGGTTGCCGGATCGGCGCGCTACCGCGGGCAGGAACTCATCGGGCTGCCGCCGAAGGCCCTCAACGACGTGCGCGGCTCGAAGATCACCATGATCTTCCAGGAGCCGATGACCTCGCTCGACCCGCTCTATACGATCGGCCGGCAGATCGCCGAACCGATCGTCCATCACCGCGGCGGCACGTTCAAAGAGGCGAAGAAGCGCGTGCTGGAACTTCTGGAGTTGGTCGGCATTCCCGAGCCCGGGCGTCGCATCGGCAACTATCCGCACGAGCTTTCCGGCGGCCAGCGTCAGCGGGTGATGATCGCCATGGCGCTTGCCAACGAGCCGGACATCCTGGTCGCCGACGAACCGACGACCGCACTCGACGTCACCATCCAGGCGCAAATCCTTCAACTGCTGAAATCGCTGCAGAAGCGCTTCGGCATGGCAATCGTGCTGATCACCCACGACCTCGGCATCGTCAAGCACTTCGCCGAGCGCGTCGCCGTGATGCGGCGCGGCGAGGTGGTCGAGCAGGGGAGCACGACTGAGATTTTCGAGCGACCCAAGGCGGACTACACGAAGATGTTGCTCGCCGCCGAGCCGAGCGGCCGCAAGCCGGCGCCGCCGGGCCACGCGCCGATCATTCTCGAGGGCCGCAACGTGGCGGTCGAATACGCTATCGGCAAAGGCCTGTTCGGCGGCTCGTCCTCCGTCTTCCGGGCGGTCGACGGCGTCAACCTGCGCCTGAGGCAGGGCCAGACGATCGGCATCGTCGGCGAGTCCGGTTCGGGAAAATCGACGCTCGGGCGGGCGCTGCTGCGATTGCTGCCGAGCAACGGCTCCTACCGCTTCGGCGCGACCGACATTTCCGGTTTCGACCGCAGCACGATGCGGCCCCTGCGCCGCGAGCTCCAGCTCGTCTTCCAGGATCCCTACGGCTCGCTCTCGCCGCGCCTGACGATCGGCGAGATCATCACCGAGGGCCTCTATGTGCATGAGCCGGGGCTCGGCCGTGCGGAGCGCGACCGGCGCGCCATTGCCGCCTTGAAGGAGGTGGGCCTCGATCCCGCCTCGCGCAATCGCTACCCGCACGAATTCTCCGGCGGCCAGCGCCAGCGCATCGCCATCGCCCGGGCGATGATCCTGAAGCCGAAGGTGGTGATCCTCGACGAGCCCACCTCGGCGCTCGACCGCTCGGTACAGGGCCAAGTGATCGAGCTGCTGCGCGACCTGCAGCGCAAGCACGGCCTTTCCTACATCTTCATCAGCCACGATCTTTCCGTGGTGAAGGCGATGTCGGACTATGTGATCGTCATGAAAAACGGTCGCATTGTCGAAGAGGGGGAAACGGACGCGATCTTCGAAGCGCCGAGGGAGCCTTATACCAAGACGCTGATCGGCGCCGCCTTCAACGTGTGAGCAGGCGACGGTCTGACGGTTCGTCCTCGGCGACGCAAATTGCCGCAAGGTTCCGGTCGGAGATCACGACAGCGCCGTGCGTCTTATCAGATGCGCAAAGGTCGCTGCAGCACTTTGAATCCCTGCATGTCTTTGTCCCTAAAGCGCGTCGCGTTTAAACGTGTTCACGCGGCGCGCTTCAGGTCTTTGTTTTTGTGCATGTCGTCATCCCAAAACCGCTGCACACTTCTGGGCGACATGCACCAAATCGAGGTCGATTCAAGGAGACATGCAGCGCCTCGGCGCGAGTTCGACTCGCGCCGACTTGAGCGATGGTGGAAACATCCACCGCAGGTCAGGCCCGCGTCCGTGCGGGCCGAGACGATACGGATTGCCCTTCGCGGTGAAGCCGCCCCGTCCTACTTCATGAATTCGCGGATTTTGTAGGCGACCTCGGTACGATTGGTCGCGTTCAGTTTCTTCATGATGTTGCGAATGTGGACCTTAACCGTGCTTTCGCACAGGTCCATTTCATAGGCGATGATCTTGTTGGGCTTGCCACGTTGCAATGCCTCGGCGACTTCGATCTCGCGGGGCGTGAAGAAGGTGTCGGAACAACGCGCGCCGTTGACGGCGGAGTTGATCGTTTCGCGCATCGTCAGGATGCTGCTCGCCGGAACGAAGACACCGCCGGCGCGTGCGAGCGCAATCGCCTCCGCCGCGACATTGATACCGACATTGCTTGGAATGTATCCGCGGGCACCGCACTCCAGCGCCTTGAGGATTTGGCCGAGTTCGTCGGTTTCGGCAACGACGATCACCGGGCTGAACTTGAACTTCTCGGCGAGGTTCTCGATCTTCTCGCAGACTTCCTGTTCGCCGATCTTGCTGCCGCCAACGATCAGCAGCACGGCGGACGGATCGGCGTGCAACTTGCGGGCGCGCCACTCGTCGAACGAACCGACCGTCACGATGCTGAGCGTCGGATCATAGTCCAACAAGCTCTTGGCTAGGCACTCCCTGTCCAGGGCGCGTGGATCGATGAGCAGGATGTAGTCCGCATCCTCCGGATGGTCAGTCACGTCCGGGTCAGTCAAACCTGGAGGCGATTGACGGTCGAGCGGCACTTGAAAGGTTGCAGGGCTGTTCGTTACGGTTCTTCCGACAGTCGCTGAGAGAATATACATATATAGTACTCCAATTCGTTCTTAAATATAAGAATAATTCAACAATTAACGGGTATCGTCGCTCACTATTACTACCGATTCGTCAGTCTTTTCGGCTGCTTCGCGATCAGCTCATGTCTGGGTGCTCAAGGGGGTGCGCCGGATGGATGCACCTGATAATGCCTCAAGTCGCCCCACCATCGCGCACACTCTCTCTTCGGTCTGCACGATTGTACTTTAGAATATATCAGGCAACCGATGGTTGGGAATATTACCCAAGATAGTTAGGCTGGTGATAAATCGGGGGAGTGTTGCCTAGCCCCCGTGGGGGATTCTCCCGCTCAGGTGCTGTGAAAGGCGAACAAAATCAATGCCAATGCCGGGATTTCAAGCATTGGACTCAGATCCGGGATGAAAGGCTCACGGTCTCACTGATGCGGAAGCGGTGAGTGCGGCGCGTCGGTCGTGGCGCTGGATGCTGCTTCCACCAGCAGTCTTGACCGGCTGCGCGCCTAGCAGGGCAGTTTCGAGCCCGCGCACGCCAGATCGCGCTCGCGAGACGATCTCATCCCGCGCCGTCGGATCGATCCCCTGGCGTGCAGCTTCCGCCAAGGCGACTGCCATCTGCCGGACCGGCATGTCACCGGCAGCGAAGCGGTCCGGTTGCCCTGTAAAGCTGAAGAAGCCCTCGACCTTTTCGTCCCATGCGAGCCCGATCTGCGGCACGCCCAGCGAATAGGCGGCAATGCATGCGTGAAGTCGATGCGCCATAATCACCTGCATCGCGGCAATCGTATCGACGAGCTCCTCGGGTCGGGTCGGACGCGGCGCCAGGCTGAGCCTGTCTTGGGCGACACAGCGGGCGAGGTCCGGCGCGCCGAGGAGTCGCCTTGCAAACGCCTGGTCTTCCTCGGCGCCATTGCTGAAGAGGCGGACATTGTAGCCGTCATCGAGCAGCAGCTTGATGAGTTCCTGATATTCACCCGGACCGCGGAAAGGTATGGTCGACCGGCCCTGTGTCGCGTGCCTGTGGAGGATGAGCGGGTCGGTCACACAGACGCCAATGGTCATGGTCCGCGCCGGTTCACGTCCGTAGTGTCTTGCCAGAAGATCGATGGCCAGGAGGCCGGGATCGGGGACGATCTCGGCGTGCGGGCCGGCGGGAAAATGTTGCGCCCAGTTCCTGGCCGCGATGCGGTCGCGAACGGAGACATGAACCACACGCGCCAGTTCAAGCCTGCGAAACAGCTCGTCGGCGCGCGGCGACCATTGGCGTCCGACCCCGACCGCATAGATCGCGAGCGGCTTTGCGCTGCGCCGCACGCAATCGAGAACGGTTGCGACCTTCAGGGGAAAGTTCAGGTCATCGTCCTGAAAGAGATTGCCGCCGCCGATCACCACGGCGTCGGCGTCGTCTATCAACGCCTGCCAACGATCGCGCAAGTTGCCGAGCTTTCCGGCAAGCCCGCGCGAAACCGCGGTGCGCCGGAGAAAGGAGGGAAGCGTCTGGAGAGCCCGAAGGAACAGACGCCGCCTGGCATTGTTGCTCTCTCCAAAAGCGCTCCGCCCTGCGAGGTCTATCGTCTCGACGGTGAGTTCATCGGATCCGCGCATCAGTTCGCCCTCGAGGCATTGTGCCAACAGGCCGTCTCCGAGGTTCGCACTGTATTTGACGTTGAAGACGAGGACCTTCATGACAGGCTTCCCGAATGTCGCCGTCCCGACGCGCCGGCTAGGTGCGCCCGAGCGGGCTGCGTCATCGTGACGCGAGGATAGGTGAGGGCCGAGATGCTGCCGGCAAGGATGTAGAATGTCAGGCCGAGATCGTAAACCGTGCCTGAAATGAGCGATGTCGTCAGCCCTGCGACCAACCCGGCCTTTGCCGCACGCACCACCGACGCCGTTTCCCCGTCGCCGCTCGGCGCCTTCGGCATTCTGGACCGGAGAGTGGCGGCGACAAAGAGGCAGAATGCCGCCGTCCCCGGGACCCCGACGTTCGAGAGGAGCACGAGCAGATAGCTCGATGCGCGAGCGCTTCCAAGCCCGGCGCCGAGCCCGGAAGTGTCCAGAAATGTCTGGTAGGCGGCGGCGTTCCAGGCCATGCGCTCCCGACCAGACTGACTGTCTGCCTTGGACAGCAGGATCTCGTCGAGGAACTGATTGATGGACTCGGCGGTGGCCGGGAAGAGGGTTATGGTCATCATAAGGGCGAGGGGCATCAAGGCGGCCACGGCGAGGAGGAAGCCGGTGCGCCCCGCTCGCCGGGAACCGAGCGCGGATGCGACCGAGCGCGACCAGAGAAACGGGACGACGACGGCGAGGCCCACGAGGGCCGTCGCGGACGTGGACAGCACCAATGCGACAAGCAACGCCGCCGCCATCGGTCCGGTCACGCGCGAGCGGATACGGTCGAGCCAGAGGCTGGCAATGGCCGCGAAGAGAACCAGTGTGTAGTCGGCGAAGGCCGACGCCTCGGGAAAGGCGCCGGAAATCCGCTTGAAGCCACCCTTCTCGGAGGCCGTCAACAGCGCGTAGTTGGCCGTCCGGACGAACTCCAGGAGTTGCTCCGTGCCGGTGAAATAGGTCAGGACGTCGGCGACGGCAAAGCCGAGATTGACGGCGGCAACGATCAAGAGAACGTTGACCAGATGCGCGGACGCAGCGGTCCGGCGGATATACGCGTAGCAAAGGCCAAAACAGACAGCACCGCCGAGCGCGTAGATTGCTTGCGTTATGTTGCTGGACGAAAAGCGAAGGGGCACGTGGGCGACGATGCTGCGCGCGCCGACCGAACGCTCGACGGTCAGTACATCGATCGTACCCTGGAACAGGCGCGGCAGGAGGATCGCGGTCATCAGCCCGAACATCGTCAGCACCAAGAGCCAGAACCCCGCCTTTGGTGGGGCGTAGGCCGCAAGCACCGGCCCTTCGCCATAGGCCATGAAGATCCTGGCGCAAAAGAAGAGCAGAAAGACGTTGGGCACAAGCACGGACGCGCCGCCAAGGGCAGGCAGGTTGAACGCAGCCGCGGAACCGAGTGCCGTCGATATGACCATGAACGTAAAGGCCCAATGGACCGGTGCGAACAAGACGCCCAGTCCTACAATCACCGTGATGACGCCGATCAGTTCAAAGTTCATTGCCAAGATCCGGTTGTGCCAGGATCGTAGCAAAGGCTGTTACGCGCGTATTTACGCCCGCGGTTACGCCTTTCGTATAGCCGCTCGACCCGATTTGGTAGTGGATGGCCGCGACGGGCTTGCGCTAGTTTGTTCTGATGTTCTCGCACCCTCGCGATCTCGGGTTTGGATTGAACCGCCGGTTCCTGATCAGGAGGCTCGCTTCGGGGCTTCTGGCATGCGCGCTGGCATCGACCTTCCCCGGCCCGGTGGCGGCAGAAGGCGTTGCTGGCAGCGATACCGGCGACGAGCTCTCACTCGACAGGATGGAGACGTCTTTCGACGAGAGTTTCGACACCCTCAGCGTATCCGCCTGGGGGCCCGACACGCGCTGGATCGCGCATACGCCCTGGTCGGGCGATTTCGGCGGTGCGCGCTTTGCCAATCCTGAAGCCGGATATCCGTTCACCACCGAGGACGGCATCCTGCGCATCGAGGCCAGTCGCGACGACGAGGGCAAATGGACTTCCGGCCTGCTTGCCTCGGTCGACCCCAAGGGCAAAGGCTTTGCTCAGCAATACGGATATTTCGAGATGCGGGCGCGGCTGCCGACCGGCGCCGGAGTCTGGCCAGCTTTCTGGCTGATCGGCAAGGACCGGTCCAAGGCGACGGCCGAGATCGACGTGCTGGAGTTCTACGGGGACAAGCCGGACGGCTACTCCTCCGTCGTGCATGTGTGGCATCGCGATGGGCGTCACGATTCCCAGTTCAAGCGCATCGATGCTTTTGCTGCCGGCGATCCGGGAGAATTCCATACTTATGGCGTCAAGGTCGACGCCGAGTTCATCCGAATGTACTTCGACCGTCGCCTGGTCTGGAAGGCAAGCACGCGTCCCGAGCATCGCCAGCCGATGTTCATCTTGCTCAACCTCGCCCTCGTCGAGTCGACCGCAGACGATGCACCCGACCCTTCCCACATGTATGTGGACTACGTCCGCGCCTACCGTTTCCGTTGATATCTCGAGATAATTTCACCTCCACGGAGCGCGTGCGCATTTCACGCGCTCGGAGCTTGTTCGACCTCGTTTCTAGGTGCGACCGCGGCCGTCCCGTGAGAGCTTCCGCCGAAGGACTAAGCAGTCTAACCCTTTTGGCAGCGGGCAAAGCTGAAGCTATCCCAATGATCAACTGTTTATTTTTCCTCACCATGAAATTCTGACGACCGGCGGCACGGCTTGAAAGTTGTGTCGCCGTTGCCAGTCGCGTCGGACGACCGCATTCGGCGCTCTGTGGGGACGGGAAAGGGACAGGAGATCGGCAATGATGGACTTCCGTGTTTCCGCGACGGAGGAGAAATCCGGCGTCGCCCGATCGGCGGAGCCGCGCTCGGATGTCATCATACATTATGACCGGGATCGCTCCATTCCCTCGATCGTTGCACAGCACGCTGCAGCCAGTCCGAAGTCGGTAGCACTAGTTTGTGAGGGGCGCACGATCACCTATGACGAGCTTGAACGAGTTTCGGACCGCCTAGCGGCCTATCTCATCCGGGAAGGGGTCCAGAAAGGCGACATCGTCTGCTTGTTCGTGCCGCGGTCGCCGGAAGCAATTGTGGCCATGCTGGCGATCCTGAAGGCCGGGGCCGCTTACCTGCCGCTGGACACGACTTTTCCCATTGAGCACCTCGACTATGTCATCGGCGAATGCGAGCCGAAGGTCGTCTTCGTCGACCCCGAGACGGCGCGGACGATCCGTTCGGTCCCGAACGCAAAGGGATCGAACGTCGATCTGTTCGCGCTGCTCCAGAAACTCACTGGCGGCGCAGACGAGATCCGGCCTGACATCGCAGTCGGTGGCGGCGATCTGGCCTATGTGATGTTCACTTCTGGCTCTACCGGCCGACCGAAAGGCGTTGCCATCGCCCATCGCGGCATTGCGCGGCTGTCGCTGGACCAGAACTACCTCAAGCTCACAAGCAACGACGTCATGCTGCACGCCGCGACGATCGCATTCGACGCCTCCACCTTCGAGGTCTGGTGCGCCCTGACAAACGGTTGCAAGCTGGCGATCTTGCCGGACGGCAACTTTTCGGTCGCCCGCCTGCGCGATGTCGTGGGCGGCAATGGCGTCACGGTCGCGCTGCTGACAACGGGGCTCTTCAACCTGCTCGCCGACTACCCCGGTTCGGCCCTGCCGTCGTTGCGCCACATGTTTTTCGGCGGCGAAGTCGCCTCTGTCGAACATGTGCGGCGCTTTCAGAAGACTTTTCCCGATTGCCGGGTAACCAACGCTTACGGGCCGACCGAGATCACCGTTCTCGCCACCGCCTACGACATACCGGCAGGCTTCGACGGTAGCGACGTGCCGATCGGTCAGGCGGTGGAGCATACCGGCATTCTGATCGTTGACGAAGAGCGTCGTCCGGTTCCGGCTGGCGTCGAGGGCGAACTGGTGCTGACGGGTGACGGCGTGGCCATCGGCTATTTCAAGCGGCCCGAACTGACGGCGGAGCGGTTTGTCACGATCGAAACGCCGGAGGCGCCCCTTCGAGGTTATCTGACCGGCGACCTGGCCGTCCTGGATGAAAACGGGTCGGCCCGGTTCAAGGGCAGAGTTGATCGACAGATTAAGCTCAACGGCAAGCGCATCGAGCTCGACGAGATCGAGGCCGCGCTCCGGCGCGACCCGCGCCTTTCAGACGGCGTCGTCATCTGCCAGACGCTCGGTCCGCAGAACAAGCGAATCCTCGGCTATATCTGCCCACAGGCCAGCGCCACCGCAGATGACGCCGAGTTGATACGGGGTGTTATGGAGCGGCTGCGCAACGCCTTGCCGGCCTACATGATCCCGAGCGTCGTCACTGTGCTCCGCCAGCTTCCGCTGCATCAATCGGGGAAAGTGGACCGATCCAAGCTGCCCCTGCCTGTCAATGCGGCGCCAACGGCAACGGCACCGATCACGAGCCAGACCGAGGCGGTCCTGCTCGGCCTCTGGCAGGCTGTCCTCGGTATCCAGGCGGTGGAACTCGATCGGAATTTCTTCGACCTCGGAGGGACGTCGCTTCAACTGATGCGCATCCATGCAGCACTCGAAAGCAATCTCGGCCGGCCGGTCGACGTCGTGGCGCTCTTCGAGCATCCGACGATCAGGGAACTGGCGGGCTTTCTCGATGGCAGAGCCATTGCTGGCGCACGGGCAATGTCGGCGGCGGAGCGAGCCGCGCTGCAGCGCAAGACCATGTCTCAATTCCGCAGGAGTGCTCCATGACGGCGATTGGCGAAGCAGACAGCAATCTTTCCGGCATCGCCATCATCGGCATGTCCGGCCGCTTTCCCGGAGCTCCTTCGGTGGAAGCCCTGTGGCAGATGATCTGCGAAGGGCGGGATGCCTTTTCCAAGCTGAAACCGGATGAGCTCGAAGACGCTTTCACCGACGAGGAGCGCGGCAGCGCCAACTACGTGCCCGCCCGGCCGCACCTGCCCGACATCGAACTGTTCGACGCCGAGTTTTTCGGCATGTTTCCGCGGGAGGCCGCAGTCACCGACCCGCAGCATCGGGTCTTTCTGGAGATCTGCTGGGAAGCGCTGGAACGCGCCGGCTACGACCCACAGAAATATCCCGGACTTGTCGGCGTTTTCGCCGGCGCTTCGATGCCGACCTATCTCATCAACAACGTACTTGGAGAGCGGGCGAAGGCGGAGGAGTTCACGTCCAACTACCAGATCGGTTGCTTCCAGCAGATCGTCGGCTCCTTGACGGATGCACTGGCGACCCGGATTGCCTACAAGTTTGATCTGCGCGGACCCGCCATCACCATTCAGTCGGCCTGCTCGACGTCGCTGCTGGCGGTATCGCAGGCCTGCCAGAACCTGCTGACCTATAGTTGCGACATGGCGCTCGCCGGTGGCGTGTCGATCACCGTGCCGCAGCGGCGCGGTTATTTCTACCAGGAGGGCGGCATGGTTTCGCCCGATGGGGTTTGCCGACCCTTCGACGAACGAGCCGCCGGAACGGTCTTTGCCAGCGGCGCGGCCGTCGTCCTCCTGAAGCGGGTGGAGGATGCGCTTCGTGACGGCGACCACATCTTCGCGGTGATCCGCGGCTATGGCGTCAACAACGACGGGTCGGAGAAGGTCGGGTTCACAGCGCCGAGCGTCGCTGGCCAGGCCGGGGCCATTGCTGCAGCGCTGGCGGGCGCCGACGTCGATCCTGCGACCATCGGCTATGTCGAATGCCACGGCACGGCGACGCCACTTGGCGATCCCATCGAATTCGGAGGCTTGCGCGCCGCCTTTGCCGAAACGAACGAGCGGCGGGGATCATGCGCACTCGGGTCGGTGAAGGGTACGGTCGGCCATCTTGATGCGGCGGCCGGCGTCACGAGCCTCATCAAGGCGGCGTTGGCACTCCAGCACGCAAAGATCCCCGGTTTACCCAACTTCACGCGCCCCAATCCGCGCATCGACCTCGACGGGAGCCAGTTCTACATCCCCACGGAAATGACCGACTGGCCAGAGGGGGAGGGTCCGAGACGGGCGGGCGTGAGCTCCTTCGGGGTCGGCGGGACCAATGTCCATGTCGTCGTCGAGGAGGCACCGGTCCGCGGGGAGGCGGCGGGCGATCCCCCCCGCGGCCAATTCATTCTCCCCCTGTCGGCGCGCAATGAAGCGGCGCTGGCGGCGATGCGCCTCAACCTGCGAGACCATCTTGCAAAGATGCCCGATGGTACATTGGCGGCCGTCGCCCATACGCTCCAGACCGGCCGACGGGCCTTCGCGCATCGCTCCGCGATCGTTGCCAACAGCGTCAGCGACGCGGTAGAGCGCCTAGGGTCCGAGCGCGTGGCGAGCGCCGTCGCCGCCGATCGCCCGCCCGTCGTCTTCATGTTTCCGGGCCAGGGCTCGCAATATGTCGGAATGGGCGCCGTGCTTTACAACCGCGAGCCGGAATTCACACGCTGGATCGATCGCGGCACCGAAATCCTGCGCGCGTCCCTCAAGATCGACCTTCGCGATTTCATCTGTCATGCCGGCGCAGTCTCGCAGGCGATGGCGGACGAGCAGCGCGAGACGCGGATTGCCCAGCCCTGTCTCTATCTGGTCGAATACGCTCTGGCGCGGTTGTGGATGAGCAGGGGGCTCGAGCCGAGCGCGATGATCGGCCATAGCGTCGGGGAGTTTGTTGCCGCGACGCTCGCCAATGTCATCTCCTTCGAGGATGGCCTGCGCCTGGTGGCCGCCCGCGGCCGCCTCATGCAGGCGCAGCCGCAGGGCGCGATGGTCTCCGTGCGCGCGGATGTCGAGACCGTGACACCGCACCTGCGCGCGGATGTGGAGATCGCGGCGATCAACGCCCCCAAGCTCTGCGTCATTTCGGGGACTTTCGCCGGCGTCGACGCGACCTGCGCGGCCCTCGAGGCATCCGGAATCGCCTTCAGCCGCTTGCACACCTCACATGCCTTCCATTCCGCGATGATGGACGGAGTGACCGACGCGCTGCGCGAGGAAACCGCCAGGGTCACCTACGGAACGGCGAACCTGCCGTATGTCTCCTGTGTCAGCGGCAGCTGGCAAACGGTCGAGCAGGGCATGTCGCCGGACTACTGGGCGCGTCATTGCCGGGCGGCGGTGCGATTTTCGCAGGGGCTCGAAACTCTCAGCCGGGAGCAGAAGCCGGTGCTGCTCGAGGTCGGCCCAGGGCGCACGCTCTCGGTCTTTGCCGCTCAGACACTGAGCCGTGATGCCACCCATGCTATCGTTCAGTCGCTGCCGGAACACGATCGCGCCCATGCCGCGAGCGAGACGCTTGCAGAGGCGCATGGCAAGCTCTGGACGGCGGGTTGCGATCTCGACTGGCCGGAGAAACCCGGGCCGCAGCCGTCAAAGCTGCTCCTGCCGACCTATCCATTCCAGCGTCAGCGGCACTGGATCGATGCGCCGCAATCGGTCCGGCGCGCCGGCGACCACGCCTCGGCGGCACCGGCACTGACTGCCGAGAGACCTGCATCCATTGCGTCAGCCCCATCGATCGAGGGAAGTCCCACCATGGAAGTCGTCAAACCAATACCCGTGGCGAGCCGCGCTCCCAAGCTTGAGGCCTCGTTGTTGAACGTCTTGGCCGATATGTCCGGCGAGGCACTCGGGGCAGGGGACTCGACGGCGACCTTCCTGGAGCTGGGTTTCGATTCCCTGTTCATCGGACAGTTCGCGCAGCGGATCGAAAAGGATTACAAGATCAAGCTCTCCTTCCGCGAATTGCTGAGCAATATCCCGACCGTCCGGGATCTGGCGCGCCACCTTGACCAGCAACTGCCGCCGGAACCGGCAAACTCGGCCGAAGCGGTGGCCGCGGAACCCGCCAGTGCGGCTCGGGTCGCCGTGCCGCCGGCGCCCTCGGCGCCCGCTCCGACCGCCGCCTTCAGCGCACCGACGGCGAGCGCGCCGCCCGCGAGCGCCAGCGGTCTTGAAGGGATCTTGCAGTCTCAACTTCTGATGGTGCAGTCGATTCTCTCGCAGCAGCTCCAGGTCTTGCAGGCGGGTACCGCGGAGCGCGCGCTGTCCGCGGCAGCGCCCGTTGCGACGACGGTACAGCCCATGCCTATGCCGGTGACGGCGGAAGCGGCACGGGCCGTGGGCGATGGCGATGTCGGCGCGCAGCGGATCAAGCTCTACAGCCCCGGCGCCAAGAACGCGGCTTCCGAGATGACACCCGAGAAGCACGCCTTCGTAGCCGAGCTGATCACTGCCTACGAGGCGCGCAATCCGAAATCCAAGAGCTTCACGGACCGCAACAGGCGGTGGCTTGCCGATCCGCGCACGGCCGCCGGCTTTCGGCAGGACTGGAAAGAGATCGTCTTCCCGGTCGTGTCCGATCGGTCGAAGGGCTCCCGTATCTGGGACATCGACGGCAACGAATACATCGACCTGGTCAACGGCATGGGGCAGACCGCCTTCGGCCATGCGCCCGATTTCGTGACCGAGGCGATAAAGTCCCAGGTGGATGCGGGCTTCGCCATCGGTCCGCAGACGCCGCTTGCCGGCGAAGTCGCCGAGCTGGTTGCGGCGATGACCGGACATGAGCGCGTGACCTTCTGCAACACCGGATCGGAAGCGGTGATGGCCGCGATGCGCGTCGCCCGCACAGTGACCGGCCGAGACAGGATCGTCGTCTTCGGCAACGATTATCACGGCCAGTTCGACGAGGTTCTGGTGAAGGGAAGGAACCGTGGAGGCACACCGGTCGCGCTGCCGGTCGCGGCGGGGATTCCGGCGGCCTCCGTCACCAACATGACCGTGCTTCGCTACGGCGATGCCGAGAGTCTCGACTGGATCCGCGCCAATGCCGGAGAGATTGCCGCGGTCATCATCGAACCCGTGCAGAGCCGGCATCCGGAGCTACGTCCGCAGGCGTTCGTGCGGTCTTTGCGCGAGATCGCAACGGCGTCCGAATTCGCGCTCGTCTTCGACGAGGTCGTCACCGGTTTCCGGGTCGATCCGGGCGGCATGCAGGCGATCTGGGGAATCAAGGGCGACATGGCGACCTACGGCAAGGTCGTCGGCGGCGGCATGCCGATCGGCCTGCTGGTCGGCGACAGCCGGTTCATGGATGCGCTCGACGGCGGCCACTGGAGCTATGGCGACGATTCCGTGCCGATGACCGCGCCGACCTTCTGCGCGGGCACGTTCGTTCGCCATCCGGTGGTTCTCGCTGCGGCCCGTGCCGTGCTGCAGCATATTGAGGGCGACGGCGCCGCTCTGTATGGACGGGTGGCCGAACGCACTGAGGCGCTGGTGGCTGAGGTCAACGCCGATCTCGCGCGGCGCGGCATTCCCAATGTCGTCCAAAGCTACAAGAGTTGGTTCGTCACCGATTTCGGCAGGGACGATCCGTTGGGCACGCTGCTCTATGCGAAGATGCGCATGCTCGGCATCCACATCCAGGACGGCTACCCCTGCTTCCTCACGACGGCCCATAGCGAAGCGGATTTCCAGGCGATCGCTGCCGCGTTCCGTGAAAGCCTTGATGCATTTCAGGCGGTCGGCATTCTCGGTACGCCGCCTGCGGAGTTTGCCTCCCCACCGCAGACGTCGACCCCGCGGGCGGCCCGTCCTTCGGCGGCTCCTTTGACGGAGGCGCAGAAGGAGATCTGGCTGGCGGCGCAAGCCGGGGACGGTGCGTCATGCGCGTTCAACGAATCCTTCACGATGACGATCGACGGGCAGCTTGACGAAGAGAAGCTTCACCAGGCCCTCAAGACCGTCATCGCGCGGCACGACGCCCTGCAGATCCGGTTCGGCAGAGCGGGAGATCATTTCGAGTTCATTCCCGACTTCGATCTCGATATCGGTCACGTCGATCTCGTCGGGGATGCCGATCGTGAAGCGCTGTTCGCCCGGTTTCTTGAAGACGATGCGCACACGCCCTTCGATCTGGCAGAAGGCCCGCTCGCCCGGGCATGCATCCTGCACATGGAACCCCAGAGCCACCGGCTGGTGTTCACCGCCCACCACATCGTGTGCGACGGCTGGTCCGTCAATGTTCTCGTCGAGGAACTGGCGAAGGCCTATTCCACCCTGGTCGATGGCGCGACGCCAGACCTGCCCGCGGCCCTGTCCTTCGCGACCTATGCCACGGATCTTGCGCCAAAGGCGGAAATGTCGAACGCGACCGAGCGCTTCTGGCTCGATCAATTCGCGGAGGTCCCGGACCTGCCGGACCTGCCGCTCGACCACCCCCGCCCGGAGCGCCGGAATTTTGCCGGCGGGACCGTGCACGGGCAGATTGAAGCCGATGACTACAAGGCTCTGAAGAAAGCCGGTGCCAAGGCTGGTGCGACGTTGTTCTCCACACTGCTTGCAGCGCTTCAGGTGGTGATCTCCCGTCTTTCCGGGCAGGACGACATCGTCGTCGCCGTACCCTCGGCCGGCCAGAGCCTGCTGGACGGCCAGACGCTCGTCGGCCATTGCGTCAACCTGCTGCCACTGCGCCAGCAGGTGGATGCAAGCATGCGGTTCGACGCACATCTGAAAGCCACGCAGCAACTCGTGATCAATGCCTTCGAGCATCAGGACTACACCTATGGCACCCTGGTGCGGAAGCTCGGCATCAAGCGCGACATGCACCGCCTGCCGTTGACCGAGATTCAATTCAACCTGGAGAGAGTGCCGGAAAATCTGGACTTCGGAGGCCTCGAGACGCGGATCGCCTCGAACGGCAAGGCTTTCTCCAACTTCGACATGTTCTTCAACCTGACCGAGGGCCCGCAGGGCGTGCGCATCGACGTCGATTATAATGCCGAGGTCTTCGATAGAGGCACGGTCGAACGCTGGATCGGCCATCTTGTAACCCTCGCCGGTGCGCTTGCCGAGGACATAACCAGGCCGATCGGCCAGCTTCCGCTGATGCGCGCAAGCGAGAAGAACTGGCTGGTCCACACGCTCAACGACAGCGCGGCGGACTATGATCGCGACGCCTTCGTGTTCTCGCTTTTTGCGGAAAAGGTTAAGGCCCAGCCCGATGCAGCGGCCGTCGAGCACGACGGGCAAGTGCTAACCTACGCGGAACTCGATCGCCGTTCCGACCAACTCGCCACCTATATCCAGGAGGTGGTGCCCGATCCTGGGCTGAGGATTGCGGTGCTGGTCGAGCGCTCGCTCGACATGGTCGTTGCGTTGATCGCCATCATGAAATCCGGGCATGCTTACGTGCCGCTCGATCCAGCGCACCCGGAAAACCGACTCGCCCAGACGCTAGAGATCGCACGCGTGGCGGCCGTCATCTGCGATAGCGAAAAATCCGCGGGGCTTGCAGGATCGCAGCTCCAGGCCATTCGACTGGACAGGGACGCCGACGCCATCGCGGCCGTCCGAAGTGCACCAAAGCTGCCCACCGACACAACATCGGCCGCCTACGTCATCTTCACGTCGGGTTCTACAGGGGCACCCAAAGGCGTGGAAGTGTCGCACAGGGCGCTCGTCAACTTCCTGGTGTCGATGGCGAAGGAACCGGGTCTGACCGATCGCGACACCATCGTCGCCGTCACCACGATCTCCTTCGATATCGCAGGCCTGGAGCTGTATCTGCCGCTGATCACGGGGGGACGCGTCGTACTGGCGGGCCGCCAGGCGGTCCGGGACGGCTTTGCGCTCGTGCGCCTCGTCGAGCAGTGCAATGCCACCGTGCTGCAGGCGACGCCGACGCTGTGGCAGATGCTCGTGGAAGCGGGCCTCAAGCGCCCCGGGCTCAAGATGCTCTGTGGCGGCGAACCGTTGCCGAAGGCGCTGGCCGAAACCTTGCTCGCCACCGGCGGCGAACTCTGGAACATGTACGGACCGACGGAAACGACGATCTGGTCCTCCGTCGGGAAGATTGATGCAGCCGACGGGCCGATCACGATCGGTCACCCGATTGCCAATACGCAGCTTCATATTCTTGACCGGACCGGCAGTATTGCGGCGATCGGTGTTACCGGTGAGCTCCACATCGGCGGCGAGGGATTGGCGAACGGCTACTTCGATCGTCCCGACCTCACCGAAAAAGCCTTCGTCGAGATCGACATCGGCACCGGCACGCCACAGCGCTTCTATCGGACGGGTGATGTCGGCAGACGGCTTGTCGATGGCTCCCTGCAATTGCTCGGCCGCCGCGACCAACAGATCAAACTGCGTGGCTTCCGCATCGAACTCGGCGACATCGAAGCCGTCATGGCACGCGCACCCGGCATTCGCCAATGCGCCGTCGTCGCGGCGCATAACGGTCGGGGCGAAAAGCACCTCGTCTGCTACCTGGTGGTCGAGGAAGGCGGCAGCCGCCCCAGCAACGCGCAACTCTCTGCCCACGCGGAAGCTAACCTTCCTGCCCACATGGTTCCGACCTTCTGGTCATTCGAGGAGACGCTCCCGCAGACGGCCAACGGCAAGCTGGATCGGAAGGCCCTCGAACAACGGGGCTTGCCGCAGCGCGCGGCGACCGTGATCCGGGTGCCGCCCCGCACGCCGATGGAGGAGCGACTCTGCACCATCTGGCGCGAGGTGCTGAATTCCGACGATATCGGCGTGGAGGACAATCTCTACGCGCTGGGCGCCGACTCGCTCGTCATCTTCCGCATCGCGGCACGTATGCTGGACAGCGGCCTCGAACTCGAGGCGAAGCATCTGATGATGCATCCCTCGGTGGCCGAACTCGCGGCCTTCGCCGAGGCTCGCAATGAGACGGATGGGACGCTTCCCCATCCCTCTGTTCCCTCGCTGAGGGATTTCCGCAATGGCGCGCGCCGCCGCATCGAACAGGTGACACGGGCATGAAGGAAACGAACCAGGCAGTTCCGACAACCGCACCGACGGTCGTCGCCGAATTTCCCTGCTCGCAGACGCAACTGCGCTGCTGGATTCTCGACCAGATGAAACCCGGAAATCCCGCGCTCAACGTCGCAGTGCGTTGGGAGGTGCGCGGCGCGATCCGCTCGTCGGCGATCGAGGCGGCGTTCCGCACCATCATCCAGCGTCACGAGATCCTGCGCACCCGTTTCGTCGAAGTTGGCGGCCGTCCATGCCAACAGGTCGTCGACCAGGTCGACTTCCGCATGTCGGTGATCGATCTCAGGAACGTGCCGGCCGACCAGCGCGAGGCCCGCATCCTTTCGATCGGCGAGGAGACGGCGCGCGCGCCGTTCGACCTCAGCCAGCCCTGCCTTTTCCGCGTCTCGCTGCTGATGGTGGAGAACGACCGCGGCTTCCTGCTGATCACCGCCCACCAGAGTTGTTTCGACGGCTGGTCGATCCGCGTGCTTGGGCGGGAGGTCGGCGAAATTTCGGCGGCGATCGAGGCCGGGCGTTCGCCTGCCCTCCCGGAACTGCCTTTGCAGTATGGCGACTTCTCGCTCTGGCAGAGTGAGTATCTGGAAAGCTATGGGTTCGAGGCGGAGAAGGCGTTCTGGCGTGAGCGTCTCGAAGGCGCTCCCTATTTCGAGGTCGTCCCGGACCATCCGAGGGGACCTGTCAAGACGACACGCGGCTCCATCCTGTCGGTTGCCAAACCCGTCGAGTTCGGCGAGCGCATCGATGCCGCCTCCCGGCAGCATCGCGTTTCCCTCTACAGTTTCGGCGCTGCCGTGGTGAGCGCGCTGCTCCATCGCTACGCCGCTGCCGACAAGGTCCTCTTCGGGTCCCAGGTGGCCGGGCGCGACGACACCGATCTGGAGAATCTGATCGGCGTTTTCATTAACAACATCGTGTTGCGGTTCGACTTCCCCAGTGACATGACTTTTGCCGACCACCTGCGCTCGGCAAGCGAGATCGTCACGGCAGCGCTCAATCATCACCGGATGCCGTTCAACAAGCTTGTCGAGATGGTCAACCCGATGCGCGATCCTTCGCGCAATCCACTGATCTCCGTCAACTTCAATCTCCAGAAGGCGTTTCTCGAGGACCAGCGATATGGCGGCCTCGAACTTATCAGTGCGCCGTCGCAATCGCCGGGTGTAATCTACGACCTCAGCTTCATGATGATTGGCCGCCCGAGCGGCTGGCGCATGTCGATCGAGTACAATGCCGACTTGTTCGAGCGGCGCACCATCGAGGGCTTGCTCGATCTTTGGCAACAGATCTACGAGATCGTGCTGGAACGGCCGTCCGCGTTGCTGTCCTCGTTGATCGTGCCCGAACGGGAGATATTCCAGCAGCCGGAAATTCTTCGGTCTGTCCCGGTCGCGGAGCAAGTCCTTTCCAGCCACCCCTCGGTTGCTGCAGCGGCGGTGGTACCTACCGATGGCGGCATAGGCAGCTACGGCTTCGTGACGCCTGTCCCCAATATGATCGAGCCGCTCGACCGACTGCCCGAGACGCTCATGACCTATCTCCGGTCGCAGCTGGCGACCCCGGCGATGCCGCAAGGCGTCAGTGTGCTCCTGAACCTGCCGCGCAAATTCGATGGCACGGTTGATCGCGATGCGCTGACTGTCCCCGTCAAAACCGCGCCGGCGGTGCAGGTCACACCTGCCGCGGGCAAGACCAGCATGCCGATTGACGAAAGGACGAAGGCGCTCGCAGCCATCTGGTCCGATGTGCTCGATGTCCGAGAAATCGCGCCCGGCGACAATTTCTTTTCGCTCGGCGGCCACTCTCTGCTCGCCTTGCGAATGTTGTCCGCGGTCCGCTCCAAGCTCGGCGGGAAAGCGGATCTGGAGCTGCTGTTCAAGCAACCGACCTTTAGCGGTTTCGCCGGTGCGATCTTCGGCGTTGCCGACGGGGATACGGCAGCGAAAGACGACAATCCCTGGTCCGTCAGCGTCTGCCGAGAGGGCACGGGCCCGTGCTCGCTCTACACTCTGAACCACCCGTTTCTCTACTATCGGCTCGCCAACGAGCTCGACAGCACTGTGTCCGTCTACAACGCCAACATGTTCAGCGCGGATCTCGACGGAAGACTTGCGTCAATGTCGTTCGAAGACATTGCACGGCGCGTCGTCGAGAGGATGGGCGCCGACATTCTCAAGGGGCCGATCGCCATCATGGGGCTCTGCGTCAACGGCGTGCTGGCCATGGAAGTGGGCCGGCAGCTTCGCGAGCGCGGAGCGGACTTGCGCTTCACTGCGGTCATAGACGCCTGGGCCCCCGGCTTCGTGCGCTCCCAGCCGAAGCTGCGCCGGCTGCGCTGGAATGGCGAGCGGCGCCTGAAGCGGCTCGGCTATTTCACCCGCAAGCTATTGGCCGGGCGCATCCGCCTGGTCGACTTCCTCCGGGAGTTCAATTTCAGCCTCGGCCTGATGACACGCATCGGTTTGCAGGCAGGCGCCTACTCGGACGAGGAAGAGATCAATGCAAGGGTGACCGACCTGCTCGTCGACGCGGCTCGCAGCTATCGTCCTGCGCACGCCGACGGCAATCCGGTTCTGCTTTTCCGCAGCGAGGCGAACCATCCGCGGGCGCGCAAGCTCCTGTTCGGCTGGGGCGAGGCCGTTGCCCCCGACACGGAGGTCTTCGACCTCGAGGGGTGGCATGAAGACAGTCTCAACAGCAACAGTATCAAGGCACTTGCCGCCATTGCCACACATCGCTTCGGCGGCCGTAGCACCAATTGATCACCGACGTGGAGAGCACGACCATGCGCGATCTGAGCCGCCCGCTGCGCATTGGAATCCTCGCGGATGCCGTAGACTTCGAGAACTGGCAACTTATGGTCTTCGACCGCATCATAGCGGACCGCCGCTATGCCCTGACCGCGATCTTGATCGACAGGCCCCGGGGATTCCGGACCGCTCCCTCGGCACTCCTGAAGTTGGCCTATGGCTTCGAGGAGAAGACGCTGGGAAGGCAGGCGCCGTACAGCCCCTGCAATTTCGAGGCGCGCAAGCAGCGCATCGTGCCACTTGCACAGTCGACGCCGGGTGCCGTACAGGCGCAAATCGCCGAACTCGGGCTTGACCTCGTCATCCGCATGTCTCCGAACGGAATGCCCGACGATGCCGTCGGGCACTTGCGCTACGGCGAATGGGCGTTTTCGTTTTCGGACCAGAAGGCGAGGGGCTGCGAATGGTTCAGCTATCGTGAGGTTGCCCGCAATGCGCCTTGCGTTGATCTCTCCCTCTATGTCCGGTCTGGCTCCAGCGTGGGCGACATCGCCGCCTCGTCCTTCAACATCAAGTTCAGTGCGCTCCGGAACATCAATTTCGTCAAGGAGCGCGCGGCCACCCTGCTGATGCGCGAACTGTCGCGCCTGGCGGATTCGGCCGAGCTGCCGTCGACGTCGCACTCACCACCCGATGCGGCGCCGCCGACGACCGGGGAACTCGCCAAATACGTGGCCGGCCTCACCAAACAACTTGCCGGGCGTGCGTTCAAGGCGCTCAAGAAGAAGACGGGATCGGGATCGGCGGTCTGGACGCTTTACACCGGAAGCGGCGGGATCGACAACTTCGAGCCGTGCGGCTCGGTCGAAATTCCCCCCACCCGCGACAACATCAGGGCCGATCCTTTCCTGCTCGAACACGAGGGCGCCTGCTACCTCTTCTACGAAGCCTATGCCGATGGCGACCGCAAGGCGCATATCGCCGTGGGACGGCTCGACGGCGACCGTTTGCAGCCTATCGGCATTGCTCTCGATTGCCACTATCACCTTTCATATCCCTTCGTCTTTCGCGATGGCGAAGATATCTTCATGATGCCGGAAACGCATCAGTCGAAGCGGATCGAGATCTGGCGCTGCGTGGAGTTTCCGTTGAAATGGGAGCTTCATTCGACCGCGCTCAACGGCATGTCGGCCGCCGACAGCGTGCTGACCCGCCACGCCGATCGCTGGTGGCTCTTCACCAACTTGTCGGAATACCACGCCTTCGAAGATCACTGCAGCGAGTTGCACATATTCGAAGTCGACGGGCCGGCCCTATCGCGCATCACTCCGCACCGGCGCAATCCGGTGGTGATCGGCAGCACCTTCGCCCGGAACGCCGGGCGGATCTTCGCGCGCGACGATCGTGTGTTCCGCCCCTCGCAGCGCAATGCGCACGGCATCTATGGCTACGGGCTGAATATCATGGAAATCGAGCAACTGGATCTCGACACCTACAGGGAGAAATGCGTGCGCACGATCGAGCCCGACTTCAAGCCTGGATTGGTCGGCTGCCACCATTTCGATGCTGCTGGAGATCGCTACGTCCTGGATGCGCGATTGATGTCTTGATCCGGAAGACGTCCTCCCTGCGATAGCGCAGGCGCACGGCATTGCCGATCGTCAGGGCCGCCACGGCGCCGTGAAAGTTCTCCGGCGCCATCAGTTCCAGCAGGCTCCAGTTCGATGGTGCGTCCACGTCGCCGTCCAGCCGCTTGAGTCGTGGCGGCTCGGTAGCGCTGATCGTCACGTCGAAAGTGTCGAGCGGCAGGGAGAGGCCCGCGCCGTGCGCCTTCACGAAAGCCTCCTTGCGTGTCCAGCAGCGATAAAAGGCCGCGAGATAATCTTGCTCCGGCAAGGCGGCCAGTTCGGCGCATTCGCGAGGCGAGAAGAAATGGGTGGCGACATCTTCCTTCAGCGGTTTGATTTCTTCGATGTCGAGGCCGACGGGATAGTGATCCGACACCGCGAGCATGGCGACATCGGCACTGTGGCTTAGATTGAAGTGCAACTCCGGGATCATCGCCGCGGCGATGCGCGGCTTGCCGAAGACATTGTAGGCGAGCCCGATGCGTGCTGGCGGAATATGAAGGTAGCGGCTGAGCACCAGACGCAGCCCCGCACGGCCGACGATGAAGCGATGCCGGTCCCGGGCGTGGATGAACCGTGACGCGCGGGCACGATCGGCGGCGCTGAGCAGCGGAAGATGTGCCTCGGCTTGCGCCGCCTCGGGCGCGATGCTCCACTGCCATATGTCGATGGTGTTCGGGCCGATGCGCTCGAGACTACGTCGCATAGGCCAATCCCCCCTTCGATGCCTCGCGCTGGCGCCGCATGCGTCTGGCGAGATAGGTCATCAGCGCCAAGGGGTAGTTTTCGCCAAGACTCACTCGGCAGGTCCGCTTGAGAATGTCGAGCGACCTCGAGCAGCTGTCGGGCGCATATTCGATCCTCCGCGCAGCCCATGAATAGGGGTTCATTCTGGGATTGGCGGTGCGTTGCTCGATGATCGGCAGCCAGTTGGTATAGACGTGCCGGCTGGAATCGAAGAGACGGTAGACGCCCCGCTTGTTCTCTGCGGCAAAGCTTTCTGCTTCCTTGGCAGTGTCGAAGAGGAGGTGCAGCCCGGCCGCGCTTTCCTGGTCATTGTGCGGGCCCAGCGTGAACCCCGCGCTGTCGAGAATCTCCGCCATCGCATCGTAACGCACCCGCATCCGCCGGATCATCGGATCGAGCTTCTTCAGTTGGACGTTGAGCATGGCGCCCTGTATCTGACTGGCCTTGAGATTTACACCGACCATCGATGGTTCGTTGTAATTGTCGAGATGGCCGCGGAACAGCGCTCCGATATCGTGATACATGCGTGCGCGAGCGAAGAGACGGTCGTCATTTGTAACGATCGCGCCTCCCTCGCCGATGTTGATGTTCTTGAACTGATTGAAACTGTAGGCGCCTGCATGACCGATCGTTCCCACACGCACGCCCCTGTATGTGAGCCCCACCGCCTGGCAGGCATCCTCAACTACGATGAGATCGTGCTTTCGCGCGATCGCCAGGATCGCGCTCATGTTGCAAACCATGTTCGCCATATGCACAGGAACTATCGCCCTGGTCTGCGGGGTAAGCTTGCGAAGAATGTCCGCCGGATCCATCGTCAGGGTTTCGTCGATATCGACAATGACCGGAACCGCGCCCACGGCGATCGCCGCTGCGGCTGTCGCAATCCAGGTATAGGCCGGAACGAGCACCTCGTCGCCGGGGCCCACGCCGCAGGCCGCGAGCGCGGCGATGAGCGCGCCCGTTCCACTGCTGACAGTTAGCGTGTGCTTGACGCCGAATTTCTCCGAAAAGTTAGCTTCGAACCGCGTCAGCGGACCCGTGCCGTCGCCGCTGAATCGCGCCAGCTTTCCCGACGCGAAGACAGGCGCAAGTGCCAGCCATTCCCTCAATCCTACGCGAGCCATCGCTTGTTCTCCGATCCGCGCCGGTCCCGTCGTCGCCGACCACCGGCGTTCCAGGCAAGAGGACCGCTGCCGCATACCGGCGCAGTGTAAGGTTAGTCGCGTGCTTGCCGCGTTTCAAAATGGACATACGGTCATGGCCTGCTCAAAGTGTGCAGGCCCCGCCTATCCGAAATCAGTAGTGCACCTAAACTCCTATCCATATTGGCGGATTTCGGCCCGAGAGTGCTTCTGGTACCACCGGAATCCAACGCGCAGGAGAGGCGCATGTCGATCCACGATCTCCGCACCTTCCCGTCGGGAACCAACTTTCGGGCGGACATCGCTCTCATCGGCGGCGGCCCGGTGGGCATCACGATTGCTCGCGAGTTGTCCAAGAGCCGCTGTCGTGTCCTGCTGATCGAAAGCGGCGGCCCCGATTTCTGCCAGGAGCATCAAGTTCTGAACGCTGTCGAAAATGTGGGGGAGCCGATCGCCCGCGCCGGCGCCGAACCACTTGGCCGCGGCTATAACGGCGGGCTCGCCTGGTTGAACGATGTGGCTCCCTTCGAGTTGCGCAATCGCACGCTCGGGGGCAGTTCGCATACCTGGATCGGCAAGTGCGCGAGTTTCGACGAGATCGACTTCGAGCGCCGGCCGTGGCTGCCGGTGTCCGGCTGGCCGATGACGCGCGAGAACCTGTCGCCCGCGTTGGCCAAGGCCGCCGACCTGCTCAACCTTGGTCCGAATGTCTATGACGAGAGCCTGTATCGCCTGCTGCGGACGCCGCCGCGCGGCTTCGATTTCGACGCCGATCTCCTTCGGCCCTTTTTCTGGCAGTTCAGCCATGAACGCGACCGACGCGGTGAGCCGATGCGATTTAGCCGAATGGCGCGGGATCTCGATGCGCCGAATGTCGACGTGCTGTCGCGCGCCACGGTGACGGCCATCAATCTCGACCGAGACGCCCGACGGGTGATCTCGCTCGATATACGCGCTGTCGAGGGCGTCCACGCGACCGTGCAGGCGGCGACCGTGGTGCTTTGCACAGGCGGCATCGAGAACGCCCGCTTGCTGCTCGCCTCCAACGCGGTGATGAAATCGGGCGTCGGCAATTCCAGAGACGTGGTCGGTCGCTATCTCGCCGACCATCCTCGCGCAGCGATCGCGCGCTTCGTCGGTCCTGATATCAACAAGCTGGCCGGGCACTTCAATTTCTACGGCCTGTCACATCAGGGGCGGCCGCATTTCTATCTCCACGGCATGCGTCTCAGTCCTCATGTGCAGCGGCGCGACGGGCTGGTGAACTGTGCGGCCTATCCGGTGCAGGTCCATGCCGCCGGCGATCCCTGGGCAGCGGTGAAACGGTTGATGCAGGGCGGCAGCACGCGGCTTTTCGGCGATCTCGCGACAGCTCTCCGATCGCCTGGCCTGCTGGCCCAGGGCGCTTTCCGCCGCCTCGTCCAAAAGCGCGGAATGCTGCACCGTTCCGACGAGCTTCGCTTCGACGTGATGGCCGAGCAGAGGCTCGATGCGGACAGCCGCGTAACTCTCTCGGAGCAGCGGGATCTGTTCGGGACGCCGTTGCCGCGCGTGAACTGGAAAATCGGCGAGGCGGAGGTCGAGAGCATAAAGCGGCTGGCGCACGCCCTGTCCTCGCAGTTCGTCCGCAACGGCCTGCCGGCGCCCCGCTTGGCCGCCTGGATTGCCGAGAACGACGACGGCAAGGCGGTTTTCACCGACATGGCGCATCCCTCCTGCACGACGCGCATGGGCACCGATCCATCAGTCAGCGTCGTCGACCCCGATGCCATGGTCCATGGCGTCGAGGGCCTGTTCATCGCCGGCAGTTCGGTCTTTCCGACGCCGGGCCACGCCAACCCGACCTTGATGGCCCTTGCACTGGCGATCCGGCTTGCCGATCACCTGAAGGCCCGCAACGAACGCCGCTCCGTCGTGGAATTGCGGCGGCAGGTCGCCGCAACCGGGAGGTGACGCCCGGCGGTGCAAACGGCACGCCGGGGTAATGCTGTTATCCGAGCCGGTAGTAGAAGCCGGCGCTCTCGCTTGCGCCCAGTTCCGGATGCGTCTCGATCACGTGGGCGAGCGAGGGGATTGTCCAGCGATCGACGAGCGTGTAGCCGAGGTGTTCGATGTCCTGGCGCAGCGCGCCTTCATCGCGCATCTGGTAGGGAACGGTCGCGCGTCCAATGCGCTCAAGCGTGACCACTGCTCCTCCCTTTCGTAGCGCCACCTTGTTCAAAATCAGATGTCGTGGGGGGACAGGGAGTTCGTTGAGGAGCCGAGACAACGGGACGTCTAGGTATTGCAGTAGACCGGAGCCCAGGAAGAGCTCAACCGGCCCGGCATCCGCGATGCACTCCACGAAGTGCAACGCGGGGAGATTTTCTCGCTCGGCCCTGCGCCGGCCCGCCTGGACGATCGACGGCAGATCGTAGACGACCCATCGGAACGTGTCGTCGAATTGCATGAGATTGCGGAACGCCCGGTACTTCGTGCCCATGTGGCCGCCGGCATCGACGAGCCCGTTAACCTCGCCGGCGATCTGGTGCATCCAGAACAGCACCGGATAGTCCCAGGGTGCCACCTTGCACATCTGCTCGAACGCGACTTCGGCGATTTCCTCGTGATCGTAGCCGGCGAGACCGTTCGACCGCGCGGTGGCAAGCGCCTCCTCGAACGTGGCATAAGCGCCGGTGAACCGCTGCGGGAAGGGAGAAAGATAACGCAGTCGTCCGCCGGCAGCGCGCAGCGGCGTGAGCGACTGGTTGAGGCTGCGAACCGCGCGGCGCAACAGCGGATAGGCCGTGTTCCTGATATCGTTGCCCAGCATCTGTGGTTCCCCCGTGGCAGGCGTCACTGGATCAGTCGTCAATGCCGCCCGAAAGCGAAAATAGGCTTCAGCGCGCCGCCCCACCGCTGCAGGAGGGCCAGCGTTGCTACATAGATGCAGGCGCCGGAGACGACCTGGAGGGCGACCGTCGAGATCTGCCTCAGTGCCGACACCTCGGCAATCCTGCCAAGGAGCAGCACGGTTGCCGCCATCGCCACGACAGCGATGGCCACCAGGCCGCAATTGCCGAGCACACGGCTCCAGACGAGGCCGCCCTGTTGGGTTTGAAGGCGCATCGAGATGTTGAATGAGATGACGGCCGCAAGGCACTGTCCGAGCGCGGTGGCGATCGCGCCGAACGGGGTCAGCAGCACGATGAGACCGACGGAGATCGCCCCGTTCAGCATTATGGCCCGCGGCATCTTGTGAATGGTGCCGCTCAGCGAAAGCAGCGGCTCGGTCACGTATCCGGGAATGAGCAGGGTCTGCTTGGCTGCCAGAATGGCGACGAGAATGGCGGCGGGCGCCCACTTCTCGCCGAGCAGGACGTCGATCAGTCCACCCGACACCAGCGCAAGGCCGAGATAGACCGGAGCGGAGACTGCCATGAGCACGGTCATGAACGTGGTTGCCGTGGAACCGATCGCGGCTCGGTCGCGCTCACCCTTGGCCTGACCGCCGGCGCGGCCGAAGACGATCCAGGCCAGCATGCGCGCCGGCTCGCCCATCAATTCGGAAAACGCGGCGACGATCCGCTCGGCGGCGCGATAGTAACCGGCCTCCGCAAGACCCAAAACGCTGCCGACCACCAGCGTGCCCGCATAGGAGCGGAAGAACACGACGAGGCGGTTGGCGACGATATGACGCGAAAACTCGAGCACTTCGAGCGCGAAGTCGCGGCAAAGGCGCAGGGAGGGAAGCCAGCGCACGAGCACCATCGATGCACCAAGGAAGGTTATCTGCTGCGCCAGCCGACCGCAGATGAGGGCCGCGATGCCTTGGCCTATCCACAGCCCGCCGATCGCAACGACAAGTCCGACCGCTTCGCCGGCGATGCGGATCAGGGACTGGCCACGCAATTGCCCGCGCGAGATGAGGATGCCGTCGTAGACCGTGGAGAGCGACGCCGGCAAGTACCAGGCGCTGAACAGGAGGATCAGGACGGCCGACCAGCCGTCTGCGAACCACGAGACGGCCGCCAGCGCTGCAAGCAGGCCGAGCAGTGTCGCGATCGCGCCCGACAGGATCGACATGGTCGCGAGCTGGTCTAGATCGACCTTGTCCGCTCCCGCCTTCATGACAAATTCGCCCCACCCGCCCTCGGCCATGACGAGGACGAAAATGGCGAAGGATGAACTGAAAGCGAAGAATCCGAACTCGGCAGCCTCCAGGACATGCGCGGCGACGATGAAAATAGCGAGTTGAACCGCCTGGGAGACCACTTTGGCGGAGAGGGCCATGAAGCCATCCCCGACCAGGGCTGGAAGGCTGACCAGTCGCCGCAGACCGGCGGACAGGTTTCCGAGGTGTACGGCGGCGATGGAAAGATGGCGCCGCATCATCGCTCGCGGATCGTCCGGTCGTCCGGCCTGCCGACTGGCATCGCCCGCTCGCTGTTGGGAGCCGCGGGACGTGTGCCACGACGGACTGGAAAACACCACTCTGTTGCCGAAATATCACCACATGACGGGTGTCCTATGACATAGAGGCGTGGGTCGATTTGCCGTCGGTCGCAGGATGACGAGTAGGGCAACCGGGACTTGCGCCTGTGAATGGATGGGCAGGCGGAGGCGATCGTCTCTCCGCGGACATTTTGCCCCCCGGCAGGAACGAAGGGCTCGCCGCAGATGTCGAGGCAGGCACCATTTGGCGGAATGGACATCATGACCAGCCGAACTTCATGGAACGCGCAATTGGTCATTCGCTGGCTGGCAATCGCGTTTTGCCTCATCTTTTGGGCTGCGCTCGTCATCTTCATCTGGTGAATCGCCCCATTACGCATAGTTCGTTGCAAACAGGACGATGCCGACCGTTTTCACGATGATCACCAGGTCGAGATAGGCCGACCGGGACTGGCAATACTTAATGTCGTACTGGACGCGTTCCTCGTAAGTGGTGTCGGCCCGCCGGTTTACCTGCCACATTCCCGTCATTCCGGGCTTCAACGATGTGTAGTAGTGCAGGTTGCTGCCGTATTTCTCGGTCTCGTCCGGAGGTATGGGGCGGGGTCCGACGAGGCTCATGTCGCCACGCAGCACGTTGTAGAATTGCGGCAGCTCGTCGAGGCAGGTCATTCGAAGAATCTTCCCAAGCCAGTGGACCCGGGGGTCGCTGCTGAGCTTCCGTTTCTCGGCCCACTCCCGTCGACGCTCGGGATCAGTCGCGAGCAGTTCCGTCAGCCGTTCCGAGGCATCGCGCCGCATCGATCGAAACTTAAGGCAATCGAACAGCCGGCCCTGGGCGCCGACGCGTGCGTGACGGAAGATCAGCGGCCGGCCGTCCACGGCGAGCAGCGCGACGGCGATGACTGCCAGCAGCGGCGCGAAGAACAGGAGCGCGGCAGCGGAAACCGTCACGTCGAAAATGCGTTTACCGCGGTCGCCGCGCGGCGCCGCAACCGTCGCCGGAATGGAGCGTTCCCCTCTTGCCGCGCCATCGGAAATAGACAGCATATCTCTCGCTCCTCGAAGTCGTCCGATGTCCTTCAGGCTGCCAGCGGCCACCTTGATTGACAATCCGATCATGATGGCCAACACCTAGTCCAATGGACGTACACGGCAGGAAAAATCAGGATGACGCTCGGCCGGTCGACGGACGGCGTGCTAGCCGTCACGATGTCAATGGTGGCGAGCATCACCAGATCTGATCGCGCAGGGTCCCCCAGCCTGCCGCGCGAGGGGCCGGCAGTGTGGCCGGTGCCCGTGGATCTGATCGGCCGCGCAGCAGAATGCTTTCGTAGAGATCGATGAGTGCGTCGGCCCAACTTTCGGGCGTGTGTGACAATTGCCCGGCCACAGCCACGCCGGTCATGCTCATCCGGTGAACGAGATCGTCGTCGGATGCGATGCGGCGCATGGCTGCGGCAAGGTCGTCCACATTCGCGGGGGTGAAGGACAAGCCACAGCCGGACGCCGCGATTTCCTGAGAAAGCAGAGCCGCATTGGTGATGATGACGGGCAATCCACTGCCGGCGGCCTCAAGCGCAGCCAGGCCAAAGGGTTCGGGCACCCGCGAGGGGACGACGACGGCTCGTGCCCCGCACACGATATCATGCATCGCCTCCTTGGATTTCCAGCCGTGAACCCTCGCTTGCGGAAATTCCCGCTCGAGGAAGGCGCGGCCTGCGCCGTCGCCAATGAAATGCAGCGGCACACCGGCGAGGTACGCCGCGCGCGCCGCGTCCTTGTACCCCTTCTCTTCCTCAAGCCGTCCGATGAAGACGAAATTCTCGCGCGTCCAGGGCGCCAGGCCCGGTCCGGCGAGCGGAGAGACGGGGTTGCGGATCGTCGAGATGCGCCCGTCGCCGATTCCGGCGCGCAGCATATATTCGCGCATTCTCTCATGGACGATGACGATGTGCGCAGGTGCGCTGCGAGTGGGAAAGAGATGTTCGCGCAAGAGGTGACGCGCCGTCCGCCAGAGCTTCTCATGCAGGCCGCGCTTGTCGCACTGCGTCGCCAAACATCGGCGCGACATCGGTTCAAGCTCGCAGACGCGTTGCGTCCTGTAGTTCACGAAGCCTCCGTTGGGGCAGGCGAGGAAATAGTCGTGGGCATGCAGGACAACCCGCTCGCGCACCTTGGCGAGTGCGCGGAAAATGGCTGGCGACAGGATCTTCGACCAGCCGTGCACGTGATAGATCGTCGTCGGCGTATCGCGGGTCGAGATCAGTCCGCTCAACGCCTCGTGGGCCCGCGGATTGTAGAGGCCCAGGCGCAGAGCGTCGCTTCGCGTCCGGTCGAGCAACGGAGCCTGTCCCAGGTTTATCATGTCGTCCGCGGGCGGCTCCCCCGGCGCGTTGTCGCCGGCAAAAAACGTGACCGAAAGTCCGCGCCGCCGCAGCAGTTCGGCCGAAAGGATCGCGAGATTGGTCGCTCCGCCGACCCTGGTGGAGCGGTCATTGATGATGACGATGCGGGCGGGCGGGATGCCGGTCATGGACCCTACTCCAGTCCTTCAACATTTCGCGGCCCGAGGCGACCCAAGAAAAGGTCGAGACAGGCGCGTGCATTGCCCCGCAGCCGGCCCTTGCGATCGACCCAGGGCTCCGGCTTCCAGACCTTGACGATGTTGGCGATCAGGTTACGTGCCACCTGGACCGCCGCGATTGGCAAACTCATCGTCTTCTTGCGCACGAGGTAAATGGGGTTGGCGATCTGCGAATAACCGAACTTGACGCCGGGGGTCCGCGATATTTTGGTGCCGAGGTGAACACCGAGCAGGCGGTTGGAGCGCACGATGCTGCCGTGGGCCGCAACCAGCCGACTGAAGTCGACGTCTTCGAGCCAGCCGTATAGCGGCAGGTTCTCGTCAAATCGCAGCTGCCCGCGCCTGACGGCCGCCATCCGGATGGCCATGTTGCAGCCATAGGCGTTGTAGACCGGCTCCAGCCTTTCCGCCGCGCGCGGCTTGCCTTTGGTCGCGTCGATAGTCTCGAGCCCGACCTCGATCGAAATGCCTGGTCCGATGATGCCGTCGGCGACCACGGTTCCCGTGGACATCGCTATGCCGGGGTTCTCCTCGAAGAGGCGCTCGAGTTCCCCGAGGTAGTCCGGCGCCATCAGGAAATCGTCGTCGAGAAAGAGCACGACGTCCGCTGTCACGGCCGTCAGGATCGCGTTACGCTGACGGCAGAGACCCCGCTGTGACAGGATGACCTTGCCGGGACAGTCGAGCATGTCGATGCTGTGCTGGTCGATGTCGGCCGTCGAGCACAGGCAGACGATCACCTCATCTGGCCTGCGCGTCTGACGGGCAATCAGCGGCAGAACCGCCGAAAGAACCTCCCGTCGCCCGGCGCTGGCGATGCCGATGGCGATCCTGGTCGTGGAGGCGCCTGTCGAAGGCGACGCCTTGGTGCTTTCGGGCCGAACGGCGGACGGAATCACATGCTGCTCGGGCGCCATGGCTTCCGATCCTTCATCTTGGCACGACGCGGACCTTCACTGCGGTTCGAGATGACGCCGAGCAGCGCCACGCGCGACTTGCCAAAGGTCGAAAGTGCTTCGGCAAGACGCTCGACCGTCATCTTGTCGGATTGCCCGAGCACGACGACGATACCGTCGAGATAGGTGCAAATCACCCGCGTGTCGGCAGAATCCTCGAAGCCGGACATGTCGACGATGATCACCTTGTAGCGCTGCCGCAAGAGTTCGAGCTCAGCCTTCAACGCCGGCAAGTGGCCGTAGCGCTGATGCGCGACCGCCGCCTTGCGGGTCTGGTCGACCGTCAGCACCGGCACGCAGCATACCGCCTTGCCGTCGAAGTCCTCGGGGTTCGGTGTCTCGCCGCTCGATCTCCGTTTCGAATATTGTCCCGATATGCCGATGAGCCGCAGGCTCTCCATGCCGAAGTTCGCGCCGTCCTCGCTCGTGACGCGGCTGAGACGGGAGCCGATGAAATCCGCGTCGACCAGTAGAACGGACGTGCCTTCGTTCATGTAGAGCTGCGCAAGATTGGCAGCGATGGTCGTCTTGCCTTCCCCGGGGCCGACAGACGTTACGCCGACCACGGCTGTGGCATTGGCCGGGAAGGCGGAATCAATGGAATTCTTGACACCGCGCAATGCCTCGGAGAAGCGCGAATAGGGCATGTCAAGCACCGAGCGCAGCGGCAGCATCGTGGACGCAATGGCCGGCTGCTGCGGCCGCGGTCCGCCTCGGTAGACCGGAACGTGTCCGAGCGATGCGATGCCGAGTTCGGCGCGGAGGCGCTCGCTCGAACTGACGCGGCGGTCGAGACCATCGCGCATCAGGGCCATCACCAGTCCCGCTCCCAAACCGAGAGCCAGCGAAAGCGGCAGGACCGTCGAGGGTTTCGGCCAGGTCTTGCCGAGGGGGGCGGTAGCCGCCATCACGATGCGAGCCTTGCCGAGCGGGAAGGATTGCGTCTGTAGCGCACCGATGAGTTGTTGCAGGACACCCTCGTACATGTTGCGGTAGGTCGTGGCTCGGCTTTCCATTTCGGAGAGTTCCACGCGGGCAACGTTCTTGCCTGCGCCGGCCGCAGTAAGTTTGGCAAGCTCCGTCTCCAGGAGCTTTTCGCGGGTCTGGGCGATGTCGACATGCGACCGCAAGAGCCGCTCGATCCGCTGGAACTCGGCGCGCATGGCCGCTTCGAGCCGTTCGATCTCGGCCTTGGCGGCGACGATGGCCGGATTGCCTTCGTGGTAGCGGGCCTTGAGATTCTCGAGCTTGCTGGTGGCGGCGCGCATCTCGTCGCGCAGCTTCTGGAGTTGCGGGTTGTCGGCGCCTTCGTCGATATCCGCCATTATCGAACCGCTCGCGATCACCTCCTGGAAGGTCATCAGCTTGGCGGACTCGGCCGCGGTCGCTGCCCGCGCTGCTAGCATTTGGCTGCTGAGCTCTGAGAGCTGCTGCTGCTCGAGCGTCGAAGTCGTGCCGATCGTCGTGATGTCGTTCATGGCACGAAAATCTTCGACGGTCATTGCCGCGGCACGCGCCTGTTCGCCAATTTCCATCAGCCGGCTTTCGAGCCAGCGGGCGCCGCTGCGGGCCGCTTCTGCCCGCTCGTTCAAGCCTGTCTTAATATAAGCCATGGCGATGGCGTTGGTGGTTTTTGCCGCCTTCTGAGGGTCAAGCGAAGTGTACCCTATTTCGAGCACGTAGGACTGGCCAACCCGACGCACCGTCATGCGCGACAGGAACGTCGCCATGGTGCGTCGCATGAGATACTCCTCGTCCGGCACGTTGTCGGCTTCATCTTTGGCGCCGAGCGTGAAGACGGATTTCACCGTTTCCTTGATGGAGGACATCCAGGACGAGGTGCTGACGATTTCCGGGTCTTTCGTGAGGTTCAGTTGCTCGATGACGGCGCGCGCGATCGCCTCGGACTTGACAATCTCCACCTGGCTGGCGATTTCGGCCGCCTCGATGATGATCGTGCCGGTTGATGCGTCCTGTGAGGCGATGCGTCCTTGCTCCGGATCGATGACAAGCCGCGCCGTGGCTGTGTACGAGGGCGAGGTGTTTAGGATGTAGAACACGCCGAGTGCAAGCCCGATCGCCCCGAATGACCCGATGAGTGCCGTATGCCGGCGTAGGAAATCGGTCACGTCACGAAAGGATATATTCTCCTGCCGATCGGCGCGGCGCGCCTCGAAGTTCTCGTCCAGTACGATTTTCGAGATGTCATGCACGACCATTGTGCTTCCCTATCGAAGGTGCGGCGCTCATGCGCTTGTGGTTATTGTGACTGTTCGATTCCGACGGATGACAGAAGTTGCATGTCGACCGCCTCCGGCAGCGGCGAGCGCACGTCCAGAACGTCGCCGGGCACGAGCAGTGTTGAGTCCGTAACCCTGAATGGTGCGTCCTGGCCGGCGCGCGTGATCCAGTATTCCAGGGGCTGCTGATCGAACGTCTTGAGGCTGGCGATGCGCGAGAGCGAGGCGCCGTTCACCTGAAGGAGTTGCAGATAGGTATTACGTTTGACCTTCAGATCCTCGATCGAAGCTTCCGTCGTCTGCAGGTCGCGTCCCGCCTCGGTGCGGCGCTGTCCCTGGAGCGTGACCACGTCACGTTCGGTTTCGCTGAGCTTCTGCCTGGCACGCATGGCGGCGATCTGCAGGTCGAGGTTGTCGCTTTGGAGTTCGGCAAGTATCCGTTCAAGCGAGGTCTGCCTCGACTTCGTCACTGTCTGGTCGCTAAGCAGCTTCGACACGCCCTTCAGTTCATCCTGGGCGATCACGACCTGCCGTTCCTTGAAAACCCTCTTTTCCTCAAGGACATCGATCTCGTTCTTCAGCAGGGTGGCGAGTTCGTTGAGAGACTCGATCTGTCGACGCAGCGCCTCACGCCGGGCATCGAAGAGCGTGGTTTCGTCCCGGATCATCTGTTGGATCGCGGCGCCCTTGGCGCCTGTCAGCACCGGGGGGAACTCCACCTTGGGGCTCTCGCCGAATTCGGCCCGCAGCCGCGCGCGGCGGGCCGCCAATTGAAGCAACTCCAGTTCCACACGATTGAGCTCGCCCGTGTAGCGGATCTGCTCCATGTCGGAGTATCCGCCGGCCGGGTTTGTCCGCCGCTCTCTCCCGCCTGCCATGGTCACGGCCTGCATGACCATCAGGCCCGGCCTGTATTCGAGTTCGCTCGGGCGATCCACCAGGCCGGTGACATAGATCATCGGATATCGGATGACCTCTACAGTCGTCTGCGGTGCCGTCATTAGCCCGGTACGCTGCTTCAGCAGATCGGCAATCGCTGAAGACAGCTCGGCCGGTGTGCGGCCCTTGGCGGTGATCTCCCCGACCATGGGCACGGAGATCGTGCCGGACGGCGACACGCTGTATTCTCCGTTGAGGGCGGACCATTCCTTGTATTCGCCGGTAGACGCCATCCACTCGACGATCGCCACCTTAACTCTCGTTTGCGGCTGCAGGCGAAAGGCGGAATCGGCATGGGCCGACGCAAGGGCGCCGAAGGCCACCAGACCGATTGCGGAGCAAAACGTCGATGCGCGTCCGAGGGTACGCATCAGCTTCGGCAGGCTCTGACCGGCAGTTCGCATGGGACCTCGCAAATTTCTCAGAAGGTCGCGATCCGCCGAGCGGCCGAACGCAAAACCCGCCCTGATTGTCGGCTCAAAACGTTCGAGATAAAATTGACTGCGGCCTAAACGCGGCTAATCCCTTTTGGGGAAGCTGCCTAAACCAGGGAAACTATCGTATAGGCGACACCTGCCCAATGCCCTAGCGCTGCGCCGGACCCCAGCCCGACCTAACCCTTTCGATCAGGGACATCGTTCGCTCGGATGCGGGCGCGAACCGTTCTTGGCGCTATCAACGACATGCCCGTCTGACGCATGCTGAGCTGGGGTATTGAAAGCGAGGGACAGCTATGCGCGTCGCAATCGTACATTATTGGCTGGTTTCGATGCGCGGTGGCGAGAAGGTGATCGAGGCGTTGTGTGATCTCTATCCGGAAGCGGATATCTTCACCTTAGTCTACGACGAGGCACAGGTTTCCGATACGATCAAGAAGCACAAGGTGACTTCATCCTTTCTGCAGCGAGTCCCCGGGGCCATCGGCCACTATCAATCCTTGCTGCCACTGATGCCGTTTGCGCTCGAAAGCCTCGACCTCAGCGGCTACGACCTGATCATCTCAAGCGAATCCGGTCCGGCCAAGGGTATCATCCCGCCGCCGCATGCCGCCCATATCTGCTATTGCCATTCTCCGATGCGCTATCTTTGGGATCATTATCACGCCTACCGCTCGAGTGCGGGTATCCTGTCGCGCATGATGATGCCGGTGCTGGCGCCGATGTTGCGCACATGGGACGTCAACACCAGCCTTCGCGTTGACCGGTTCATCGCCAATTCACACCATGTGGCGGCCCGCATCGGCAAGTATTACCGCCGACCTGCCACCGTGGTGTATCCGCCTGTCGGCATCGAGGACTTCTCGCCTTCGGCCGAGGTCGAGGATTTCTATCTCTGCGCCGGGCAGATCGTCTCCTACAAGCGGATCGACCTCGCCGTCGAGGCGTTCACCAAAATGGGCAAGAACCTGGTGGTGATCGGCGGCGGCAAGGAGCAGGACATTGCCAGGCTGAAGCGCATGGCCGGTCCGACCGTTACCTTTCTGGGGCGTGCGCCGTTCGCCGTGCTCAAGGAGAAGCTCGCGAAATGCCGTGCCTTTGTCTTTCCCGGTGAGGAAGACTTCGGCATCGTTCCAGTCGAGGCGATGGCGAGCGGCCGTCCCGTCGTCGCCTACGGCGGCGGCGGCGCGGTCGAAACGGTCGTGCCAGGACTGACGGGCATTCTGTTCGAGAACCAGACAGTCGAAGGGTTGATCAAGGCCATCTATTCCTTTGAGGCCAGGGAGGATTCCTTCCGGGCAGATGTCATCAGGACGCATGCAGCGCAATTCAGTGTGAGGCGGTTCAGGTCCGGCATCCAATCTGTCGTCGATGAGGAACTGCGGCATCGCCGCTCGCTACCCTTCGCCGATGGCAAGTATGCGCTCGCCGGGTTCTCGACGCATGATGCCGAAGCCCTGACGCCCTTTCATTGACTGCCAGCCGGGGAACAGTGTGCTCTTGCGCTGCCAAAAGCGCGGCGGGCGAACATGCTGGCCTGTAATGCTATCGCATTAATACTAAATCGCTACATAGATTATTAGAATGTGATACTTCATTCGCGGTCCAGCATCTGTTATTGTTAATTTCGAGTAGCTTAGGCCTGTATACCTGTATAAATGTTTAGCAAAAGTCTACTTCTGCATCGGAGAGAGAGTAGACCTTCCTCTTAGTATCTATTGGACAGTTAGACCAAAGTAATTCATTGGATTTTATGTCAGTAATACGCGTAGAAGTTGCCGATCCCGACATTGCAGCCGGGGATCTTCCGTTCTGGCGAACAGTATCCTCGTGCCGCAGGTTAGCCGTGGTTGCCGCGGCGACGCTCTTCCCGTTTCAACAGCCAGCGGCATGCGAGATGATGCAGATGGATCTTGCTTCCTTCAAACCAGGCGCCCCGCGTGAGCCCGAATCCGACCGGTTTGCTCTCGAGACGAGCGCGCTGATCAGGCCGACAGGCTTTCGGGAGTACGACGCGCGGTGGTGGTTTGGGCGGCCGAACGACGGGAAGGCTCCGGAGCTGAACCTGATGGGGGTGCAGGCTCTGGGCATGGGGCTCGGCACCTTCATCCGACGCTCGGGCGCCGGCCCCGACATTGTGACGGGGCATGACTTCCGCTCCTATTCGCTTGCCATCAAGCTGGCCTTGGTCAGTGGGCTGATGGCCGCCGGCGCACGGGTCAGGGACATCGGCCTGGCGCTGTCGCCGATGGCCTATTTCGCGCAATTCGCGCTCGACGTGCCGTCGGTGGCGATGGTGACCGCCTCGCACAACGAGAACGGTTGGACCGGCGTCAAAATGGGCACGGCCCGGCCGCTGACTTTCGGTCCGGACGAGATGGCCGAGTTGAAAAGGATAGTGCTGGAGGCCGACTTCGACCTCGCCGGCGGCGGCTCCTATGAATTCGTCCCGGACTTCCGCCAGCGCTACATCGACGATCTGACCCGTGGAAAGCGGATCGCCCGGAAGCTGAAAGTGGTGGTGGCTTGCGGAAATGGCACCGCCGGCGCCTTCGCGCCGCAGGTGCTGGAGCGGATCGGCTGTGAGGTAATCCCGCTCGACTGCGAGCTCGACCATTCCTTCCCGCGCTATAATCCCAATCCCGAGGACCTGGCGATGCTCCATGCCATCCGGGACAAGGTGCTTGAAAGCGGCGCCGATGTGGGGCTGGGCTTCGACGGCGACGGCGACCGCTGCGGGGTGATCGACAATGAGGGCCGCGAGATCTTCGCCGACAAGGTCGGGGTGATGCTGGCCCGGGATTTGTCCGCCTTGCATCCCCAATCCGTGTTCGTGGTCGATGTGAAGTCTACCGGGCTGTTCGCGGCCGATCCGGTGTTGAAGGCGAACGGTGCTCGCGCCGACTATTGGAAGACCGGCCATTCCTACATCAAGCGCAGGGTCGCCGAACTCGGCGCCATCGCGGGTTTCGAAAAATCAGGTCACTTCTTCTTCAACCCGCCTCTCGGGCGCGGCTATGATGACGGGCTGATCACCGCGATCGTTGTCTGCGAAATGCTCGACCGCAATCCCGACAGCAGCATGGCCGAGCTCTATCGCGCTCTTCCCGTGACCTGGGGATCGCCGACGATGTCGCCGCATTGCGGCGACGAGGTGAAATACGCAGTCGTCGAGCGCGTGCTGGAGCGCTTCAGGACCATGCAGCGCGACGGTCTGCCGATTGCCGGTCAGAGGATCGCAGACCTGGTCACCGTGAACGGCGTTCGTGTGGTGATCAAGGACGGCACTTGGGGTCTGGTGAGGGCCTCCTCCAACAAGCCGGAGCTTGTCGTCGTGGTGGAAAGCCCGGTGTCGGAAGCACAGCAGCGGGCCATGTTCGCGGCGGTCGACCGTGTTCTCAGGGAGCATGCGGAGGTCGGCCCCTATAACCAGACGTTCTGAGCGGCAAGACGTGTGCGGCATTCCGCCCGGCTGGCGGGCAAAGGGAAGGGGACGAGAGAATGGCGGAACGGATCTCCTGCTTCGTGATGAGCGGCGGCGTCGGCTCGCGGCTTTGGCCCCTATCGCGCGAGGACAATCCCAAGCAATTCCATGACCTTTCCGGCCATGGCTCGATGCTGCTCGGCACCATCCGGCGGCTCAAAGCTCGCCCAGCGGGCGATACGCCGATCCATCTGATCGCCTCCGAACGCCATGCCGAGCGAGTGCGCGCCGACATGGCCGGCATCGATCTTGCGGGCGGTCGCGCCGTCTTCGAGCCCGTCGCCCGCAACACGGCGGCCGCGGTGGCGGTGGCCGCGCTCGAGACGATCGCTGCCCACGGTGACGGGCTGGTGCTGGTCGTGCCTTCGGACCACGAAATTTCAACTGAGGAGCAATTCTGGAAAACGGTGGAAAGGGGAATGCCGGCTGCCGATGCGGGCAGGCTTGTCATCTTCGGGATCTCGCCAAGCCAGCCGGAGACCGGCTACGGCTACATCGAGGCGACGGGGGAGGGCGATGTCCGCGATGTCGCGCGCTTCGTCGAAAAGCCCGACCTGGAAACGGCAAAGGCCTATGTCGCGGCCGGCACCTTTTTCTGGAACGCAGGCATCTTCCTGTTTCGCGCGAGCGCCATGCGCGCGGCATTCCGCATGCTTCAGCCGGAGATTTGGGAGAAGGCGGAGCGCGCCCATGCTGCGGCAGTGAGCGAGGTGTCGGGCGCGTATCTGCCGCAGGGGCTTTATTCGGCAATTCCTTCGGTGTCGATCGACTACGCGATCATGGAGCATGCCGGCGACATCGCCATGGTGCCGGCAAGCTTCCGCTGGAGCGACCTCGGCTCCTGGCAGTCGCTGCTTGACGTCAGCGCGACCGATGCGACCGGCAATGTTGCGATCGGCGACGTCGTCGCCATCGACTGCGAGCACTCCTACCTGCGCAGCCAGGGCCGCCTGCTCTCGGTCATCGGGCTGAAGGATATCGCGATCGTGGCGACGGCCGACGCGACCTTCGTAGCGCCGGTGGCTAAGAGCCAGGAGGTCAAACGCATCGTCGAACAGCTGGAGAAGAGCGGGCGGCTGGAGACCAAGTTCACGCCGGCGCACGACCGCGTGTTGCTGCCAGGGGCCTGGCGGCAGCGGGTCGCCCATTGGCTGTTCGAAGAGACCCTGCCGCTGTGGTCGACGGCGGGCGTCGACGAGCGGAATGGCGGATTTCACGAAGCGCTGAGCTTCGATGGCGCGCCGCTGATCAAGCCGAAGCGCATGCGCACCATGGCCCGTCAGGTCTACGCCTTTTCCGTGGCAAAGCTGCGCGGTTGGGACGGCGATGCCGACCGGCTGATCGCGCACGGCATCGCATTCATGGAGAAAGGCCGCACGAAGCGGGGCGGCTGGGCAAGGGTGCTCCAGGAAGACGGCGCCATCGCCGATGGCTGCGAAGACACCTATGATCATGCCTGCGTGCTCCTGGCGCTTGCTCATGCCCACCAGGCCGGACACCCGGAAGCGCTGCGCCTTGGCCAGGAGACCTTCGCCTTCCTTGACGCCCATCTGGAGGACGAACGGCTGACTGGATTCCTGGAAACCTCCGACGGCACCGAGCTGCGCCGCACGAACCCGCACATGCACCTGCTCGAAGCCCTTCTCGCCTGGCACGCGGCGACCGGCGAGCGCAGCTACCTTCGGCGCGCTGCCCGCATCATCGATCTGTTCCGCAGTCACTTCTTCGATGTCGAAAGCTGGACGCTCGGAGAATATTTCGACGATTCCTGGCGGCCGGCCGCCGGCGAGCAGGGCCAGTGGACCGAGCCCGGCCATCACTTCGAATGGGCATCTCTTCTGGTCGATTTCGTCTCCAAGAGCAGGCAGACGGATTTGATCCCCTTTGCCCGGAAACTCTATGCATCCGCAATCGCCAACGGCCTCAACCGCTCGACCGGGCTGGCCTATGGCGCCGTCTCGCGATCCGGCCTGCCGCTCGACGTCATCTCGCGCAGTTGGCCGCAGGCCGAGGCTATAAAGGCCGCGATCGCGCTTGAAGGAACCGGCGGACCGGACCTCAAGCCGGAGATCGAGGCGCGCGTCGGCCACCTGTTCCGCTGGCATATCGACCCCGCCCCCCTCGGAATGTGGATCGACCGCATCGACGAGAAGGGAAGGGTCGTCGCTAACGAAGTTCCGGCCTCGATCTTCTACCACCTCGTCACCGCTCTCATGCAGTATCTCGACAAGACGGAAGGGACGGCAGTCATCTACCAATTGCCTGCCTCCCCGCAAAGCAGCGCCGCCGTGGATCCCTCTACCGCGCTTGGCAAGGCAACAGCGTGAGACGAGATGGAGCGGAGCACGCGCCTACTGCATGTCTCCTTGGATCGATCTCGATTTGAGGACAAAAGACATGCAGCAATTCAAAGTGCTACAGCGACCTTTGCGCGTCTGATAAGACGCGCGGCGCTGTAAGGCTTCGCGTCTACGGCTCGTCCGTCAGGGCCCGCTTGTCGAGGCCGAGCTTCTGCATTTTCTCGTAGAGCGTCTTGCGCGAGATGCCGAGCGATTCATAGACCGGCTTCAGCGCGCCGCCGTGTGCTGCGAGGGCGCTGGCGATGACGCTCTTTTCGAAGGCGGCGACCCGGTCGGCAAGGCGAGACCCGTTGGCGGGCGAGGCTGCTTCGTCGCGGTCCGTTTCGAGGCCCAGCACCAGCCGTTCGGCGGCATTACGCAGTTCGCGGACATTTCCCGGCCAGTCCCGCGCTGCCATTTCTGAGGCGAGCGAGGGCGAGATCTCGATGTCGTCGCGGCCGTAGCGGGCGGCCGATTCCCGGACGAGCTGCATGAAAAGCAGCGGAATATCGGAGCGGCGTTCCGCAAGCGGCGGGACGCGCAAGGTCGCGACGTTCAGCCGATAGAGCAGGTCGGCGCGGAAGCGCCCGGCGGCGACCTCCGGCTCGAGCTCCAGCTTGCTGGTGGCAATGAAGCGCACGTCGAGCGGCACTGTCTCGTTGGAGCCCAGCCGGGTTATCACCCTTTCCTGCAGTACGCGCAGGAATTTCGCCTGCAGATCGAACGGCATGGAGCCGATTTCGTCGAGCAGGATCGTGCCGCCGCGCCCGTGCTCGAACTTGCCGTAACGCGGCCTGAGCGCCCCGGGGAATGCCCCCGGCTCGTGGCCGAAGAGCTCGCTTTCGATCAGGTTTTGCGGCAGGGCGGCGCAATTGATGGCGATGAAGGGGCTGTTGGCCCGGCTGCTCAGATCATGCAGCGCCCGGGCCACCACCTCCTTGCCGACGCCGGTCTCGCCGATGATCAACGTATCGGCGTCCGACGCGCCGATGGCGCGCACCCGGTAGCGCAGGTCGACCATGCCCTGGCTTCGCCCGGGCAGGCGCTGTTCGATATCGTCGCGCTTGCCAGCGACGGCCCGCAAGCGCCGGTTCTCGAGCACCAGGCCGCGCCAATCAAGCGCCCGGCGGATCGTGCCTGCAAGTGTCTGCGCCGTGAATGGCTTCTCGACGAAGTCATAGGCTCCCTCCCGCATCGCCCGGACCGCCAGTTGCACGTCGCCATGGCCGGTGACCAGGATCACCGGCACTTCCGGATCGATCTCGCGGATGCGCTGCAGGAATGTCATGCCGTCCATTCCCGGCATGCGGATATCGCTGATGACGACGCCCGGAAAACTGAAGCTGATGAACTCGAGCGCTCGCTCGGCTCCCGCAAAGGTATCGACCCGGAAGCCCGCGAGTTCCAGCGCCTGCGCGCTCGAGCGGCGCAACTCCTCTTCGTCGTCGACGAGCAGCACGCGGCTTTCGCTCATTCTGCCGCCTCCCTCTCGGCTTCGGGAACGACGGCAAGCACGATACGGAACACGGCTCCTCCCTCGCCATGGTTCGACACAGTCAGGCTGCCGCCGAAATCCTTGACGATATTGTAGGAAATGGAGAGGCCAAGGCCGAGACCCTTGCCGACACCCTTGGTCGTATAGAAAGGATCGAAGATGCGCTCGGCGATGGCGGGGGCGACGCCAGGCCCGCGATCGCGGATGGTCAGCACCGCCATGTCGCCTTCGCGCCAGGCGCGCAGCGATATCGTGCGGTCATCAAGCCCTTCGACCGCATCGGCCGCATTGGAGATCACGTTGACGAGCACCTGCTGCAGCCGCACCGATCCGGCGCGGACGACCAGCGCTTCGGGGCCGAGGTCGATGTCGATTGCAGCCTGCGCCGTCTTCAGGCGTGTCGCGACGATCTCCATCGTGTCGTGTATCACGTCTTCGAGCGGAACGGGGCCGAGCTTCTCATTCGGCTTGCGGGCGAAATTGCGCAGATGCCGGCTGATTGCCGCCATGCGGTCGATGAGCCCGGAGATGCGCCTGACATTGTCGCTCGCTTCCGTCGTCCTCCCCCTCTCGATCAGCAGCGCCGCGCTGTCGGCATAGGTCTTGGCGGCGGCAAGCGGCTGGTTGAACTCGTGCGAAAGGGCGGCCGACATCTGGCCGAGCCCGGCGAGCTTGCCCGCCTGGACGAGGTCCGCCTGCGTCTGGCGCAATTGCTGCTCGGTAAGCCGCCGTTCGGCGATCTCGGCCTCGATCTGCTCGTTGACGCGAGCGAGATCGGCGGTGCGTTCCTCGACCCGGCGCTCGAGTTCCTCCTGCGCCTGCGCCTGCATCAGCATGCGCTCGCGCAGCCGCGCCCGCCGTTGGATGAGGATCGCGACCGCCAACCCGGCAAGGCAGAGCAACAGGATGGCGGCTGCGACCGTGGTCAGCGCCTGGGTCCTGACCGAAGCCGTGTCGGTCAGTACGTTCACCGTCCAGTCCGCTTCCGGCATGTAGTGCGAGAGGACAAGATACTCCCGGGCGCTGTCTGCTCCCGAGACTTTAATCAATGCATGACCGTCGACCTCGCTACGAGCGACCGGCAGGGGGTGAAGGATAGCATTGGCATAGCGCCTGGAAGCTTCCGTCCGGGAAAGCCGATCCGGCGTCAGGGGAAGGATACTCGCGTAAAGCCATTCCGGATCCCCGCTCATGAAGATGATGCCTTCTGGATCGGAAACGAAAATTCTGTACTCGCCGCCCTGCCAGGAGGCCTCGATGGTCTCGATATCGACCTTGAAGACGATAACGCCGCGGACCTCCTCGCCGATACGTATCGGCGAGCCGAAGTAATAGCCGCGCTTCAGCGATGTCGTCCCGAGCGCATAGAAGCGGGACTGCTCCCCCCTGAGCGCATCCTGGAAATAGGGGCGGTAGCTGAAATTCTGGCCGACGAAGCTTGCCGGTCCGTCGTAATTGCTGGCGGCTATCGTGTCGCCGTCGGGGGTGATGACGTAGATGTCGGACGATTTCAGGAGCGCATTGATCTCTTTCAGATAACCGTTGACGGAATCGCGCAGCCGGCGATCCCGCGGGCGCGTCACCAGTTCCTTGATGTCATCGTGATCGGCGATCAAGGCGGGCAGAGCCTGATAGCGGTTGAGATGGCCGCTGAGGGCGGCAACCGCCAGTCTCAGCGCCGTATTCGCCTGCGCCGAGGCTTCCTGCATGTAGCTCCGGGTCGCAACGACATTGCCTTGTACGGCAAGCGTCACGACGGCAACCGGCAGGAGCAGGAGCAGGAGCAGGAAGCGATGTTTCACGGCATGCCCGGGCTCCTCCTCCCGCGGATTTCAGACAGTATTCCGGATCGTAAGAGCGTGCTCGACCGGTGGCAAGCGGTCGGTGAATACCGTGCGGTATAGACGAACATCGATGTACGTCAACACAACGTTGACAATGCGTTTGTTGCCACTGGTCTTTCGCGCTCGAGCGGAAGAGCGCATCTATCCGGCATCGACAAGCCCGAGGATAGACGGGCAGAAAGGCAGCGACAAATGCTCGACCAGATCAGAGGCCTGCATCACGTAACGTCAATGGCGGACGATGCCCGTGCCAACAATCACTTCTTCACGAACACGCTTGGCCTGCGCCGCGTCAAGAAGACCGTGAACTTCGATTCGCCGGACGTCTACCATCTCTATTACGGCGACAGAACCGGAACGCCCGGCACGGTGATGACCTATTTCCCCTTTCCGCAGATGCCGCGAGGGCGCGCAGGGACGGGGGAGGTCGGAACGACTGCCTTCTCCGTGCCGAAGGGGTCTCTCGGTTTCTGGCAGGAGCGCCTGACGCAACTCGGCGTCACCGGCGTCAAGGCTGAGGAGGCCTTCGGCGAAAAACGCCTGAATTTCACAGGGCCGGACGGCGACGGCTTTGCCCTGGTCGAGGTCGAGGACGACTCGCGCACGCCCTGGACCGAAGGCGGAATTTTCGAGGATCACGCGATTCGCGGCTTCCACTCGGTTTCCATGCGGCTGCGCGACGAGGGCGCGACCGCGGAATTGCTGAAGTTCATGGGCTATGAAGAGCTCGACCGCAGGGATGGCGTCACGCGGCTGATCGTGCCGGGCGGCAATGGCGCAAGCCTTGTCGACCTCGAGACATTGCCGAATATCAACCGCGCCGCGCAAGGGGCCGGCTCGGTGCACCACGTCGCCTTTGCCGTCGACAATCGCGAAAAGCAGTTGGAGGTGCGCAAGGCGCTGATGGATACCGGCTACCATGTGACGCCGGTGATCGACCGCGACTATTTCTGGGCGATCTACTTCCGCACCCCGGGCGGTGTGCTGTTCGAGATCGCCACCAACGAACCCGGCTTCGACCGCGACGAGGAGATCGCCCATCTCGGCGAGGCGCTGAAACTGCCGCAGCAGCACAAGCATCTGCGACCGATCCTCGAGAGCCACTTGCAAAAGCTGGAAGGCTAAACGTGTCCTTCGGCGCTCCGCTCCTCCTTCGTCGATGCGCGGGAGGCGCAAGCGCTCTTGAAGTTCCGTGCTACAAACGACCGCCGACCTGTTGGCGGAAAAGGAGAATTCAATGGCCGACCATGGCTATGTTCACAAGCTGAGGGCAAGCAAGCCCGGCAAAGCGATCCTCTTCGTCCTGCACGGAACGGGGGGCGACGAAAACCAGTTCTTCGGCTTCGGCGCCGAGCTCTTGCCCGAGGCGACCATCGTCTCGCCGCGCGGCGACGTTTCCGAGCACGGGGCCGCTCGATTCTTCAGGCGCACGGGCGAGGGGGTTTATGACATGGCGGACCTCGCCCGCGCCACCGACAAGATGGCTAGCTTCGTGAAAGCGCTTGCCGCCGAGCATGATGCCTCGGAGATCATCGGTCTTGGCTATTCGAACGGCGCCAATATCCTCGCCAATGTGCTGATCGAAGATGGTGTCTTCGACAGGGCGGTGCTCATGCATCCGCTGATCCCGTTCCGTCCGAAGGACCATGCCGCGCTGGCGGGCCGGAAGGTGCTGATCACCGCCGGCGAGCGCGATCCGATCTGCCCGGCCCCGCTGACGCAAGCGCTCGTGGTCTATTTCAAGGCGCAGAACGCGGAAGTAGACCTCGAATGGCATTCCGGGGGACACGACATCCGCCAGAACGAGATTGCGGCGATCGAGCGGTTCCTGAAAGCCTAGCTGCCTGGTCGATTTGAAAACGGGCATGCGATGGACTAAGTTTGGTGAACTAAGTCCAAATGTCAGAGGCAGCGGTGGAAACGATTAACATTCACAAGGCGAAGACTCATCTCTCGCGCCTGATCGAAAAAGCCGCGCGGGGAGAGCCCTTCATTATCGCCAAGGCAGGAAAACCTATGGTGAAGGTCGTGCCGATCGACCAACCCGCAGAGGCAGAGCAGCGCAGGCTCGGCTTCATGATAGGCCAGATCATCGTCCCAGACGACTTCGACAGAATGGGCAGTCACGAAATCGAAGACCTTTTCGGCGCATGAACATTCTTCTGGATACGCAAATCTTGCTTTGGGCGGCCGGCAGCCCCGGCCGCCTGTCAAAAGGAGCGAGTGCGCTCATCGAAGACGGTGCAAACGCGCCCTATTTCAGCGCGGCGAGCCTTTGGGAAATCGCCATCAAGCGCGGTCTCGGGCGGGCGGACTTCCAGGCCGATCCTCGGCTACTGCGTCGCGGACTGCTCGACAACGGCTATGCGGAACTGCCGGTAAACGGCGCTCATGCGGTGGCCGTCGATCAGCTTCCTCCGATCCATAAGGACCCATTTGACCGCATCCTCGTCGCCCAATCGATTGTCGAAGGTTTTGTGCTCGTGACATCCGACGAAATCGTCGGCCGCTATCCCGGTCCCGTCCGTCTCCTCTGACCCTCACTCCAGTCGACGGCGGAAAAGCCAGGCGGCGGAGGAAAGCGTGACGACGGCGATCAGGCACAGCGGCCAGGTTTGGTGCACCACCTCGGCGAGCGGAATATCCTTCAAAAAGACGCCCTTCACGATGACCAGGAAATAGCGCAGCGGATTGATCAGCGTCACCGGCTGCAGCCAGGCCGGCATGTTCTCGATCGGCGTCGCAAAACCTGATAGCAGCATGGCCGGAACCATGAACAGGAATGCTCCGAGGATGGCCTGCTGCTGGGTCATCGACAGTGCCGAGATGAAGAGGCCGAGTCCGACGACTGCGGCGAGGTAGAAGATGGCACTTCCGTAAAGCAGCAGCAGCGAGCCGCGCAGCGGCACGCCGAAGACGAAGACGGCGGCCAGAATATAGATGGTGATGTGGAAGAGCCCGATCATCATCGGCGGGATGAGCTTGCCGATCAGGATTTCGTGCGTCCGCAGCGGCGAGACGATGAGCTGGTCGAATGTGCCGAGTTCCCGCTCGCGAGCGACCGACAGCGCAGTGACGATCAGGCCGATCAGGAGAGCGATGCTCGCCACGAGGTTGGGCACCATGAACCACTGAAAGGTGAGATTGGGGTTGAACCAGTTGCGCGCCTCGACCCTGATCGCCTCGGAGGCGGCGCGTTTGCCGGCCGGAGCCTCGGCTGCGAGCGCACCGACGATGCGGCTCAGATAGCCGGACACGATCTGCGAGGCGTTGGAGCGCCGCCCGTCCAGGATCATCTGCACTTCGGCGGGCTTTCCCGCCTCGATGTCGCGGGAAAAGGTGGGGCCGATCTCCAGAGCGGCCAGCACGTGCTGGTTATCGATCGCGGCGCGGACCTCGGCGGGACTGTCGGCGAGCCGGATCGAACGGAAGGTCGGCGAGCCGCCGATCTGCTGCACGAGCTCCTCGCTCCAGCGGCCGTTGTCGCGGCTCAAGACCATGAGGTCGACATTCTTCACCTCGAGCGTCGCCGCGTAGGAGAAGACGAGCAATTGGATGATCGGCGGGCCAATCAGGATCGTGCGGCCTTTCGGATCCCGCAGCACGGCCAGCAGTTCCTTGACGATCAGCGCCTTCAGTCTGCCCCACCACATCTAACCGATCCTCTTTCTGGTGCTGCGTGCGGCGAGCGCGAAGAAAACGCAGCCAATCAGGAACATCACCACAATCGCCCGGGCGAACATCGGCCAGATGTCGCCGGCGAGAAACACTGTTTGCAGGCTGGGGATGAGATAGCGCGCCGGCACGACGTAGGTGATCCACTGGATGACGGTCGGCATCGAGTTGATCTCGAACAGGAAGCCCGAAAGCAGGAAGGCCGGCAGGAATGCGGTGATCAGTGCGAGTTGCGACGCCAGGAACTGGTTCTTGGTGACGGCAGAGATCACCAGACCCTGCCCGAGTGCCGGCATCAAAAAGACCGCGGAGAGCGCATAAAGCGCGACCACCGACCCCCGGAACGGGACGCCGAACAGAAAGACGGCGAGAAGAACGCAGAGCGTCATCGAGGTGAGGCCGAGAATGAAGTAGGGCAGAAGCTTGCCGGCAAGCAGTTCGGCAGCCGAGACGGGGGTTGCCATCATCGCTTCCATGGTGCCGCGTTCCCATTCGCGGGCGACGACGAGCGAGGTAAGCAATGTGCCGACGAGCGTCATGACGATCGCGATCGAGCCAGGGACCAAGAAGTTGCGGCTGGTCAGTTCCGGATTGAACCAGAAGCGCTGTTCGGCGGCGATCGCCGGCAACTGGCCTTGGCCTTCGCTCGCAAGCTGCCGCTCCCAATTGGCGACCGTTCCCTGCGCATAGTTCTGCACGAAATTCGCCGTGTTCGGATCGGACCCGTCGACGATCACCTGCACCGCAGGATTTCGTCCCGCCGCATGGTCGGCCGCAAAGCGCGCCGGAATGACGACGATGCCCCGCACTCGTCCGAGGACGAGGTCGTCCTCGAACTCGCGGCGGTCCCGGCCATTGACGACGGCGAAATAACGCGAAGCCTGAAAGCTCGCGGCAAGATCGCGCGTCAGCGGCGTCGCCTCCTCGACGACGAGGCCGATCCGCGTCTGCGTCGTGTCGAGCGACACGCCATAGCCGAACAGGAAGAGCAGGATCAGCGGCAGCACGAAGGCGATCAGGATGCTACTCGGGTCGCGCACCACCTGGTAGGTTTCCTTGCGCACAAGGGCTGCGAAGCGCCTTCCGCGGCCAGAGCTTTCGGCCTCCCGCCTTTTCTGGTCGGCACTCATGCTGCCTCCCTTGCCTCCGAGCCCTGCACTAGAGCGATGAAGGCGTCTTCCATGGTCGGATCCGGCAGGTCCTTGCCGGTGACCCGCGCTTTCATCTCGTCCGGCGAGCCGAGGGCGATCGACCGGCCGCGATAGATGAGCGAAATGCGGTCGCAATATTCGGCCTCGTCCATGAAATGGGTGGTGACGAGAACGGTGACGCCCTTTTCGACGAGCCCGTTGATATGGGTCCAGAACTCGCGCCGGGTGATCGGATCGACGCCGGACGTCGGTTCGTCGAGAAAGAGCACCTCCGGCTCGTGCAAGACGGCACAGGCGAGCGCCAGCCGCTGCTTGAGGCCTAGCGGCAGGTCCTTCGCCGACATGTCTCGGATCGCGCGGAAATCGAAGATCTCGGTCATCAGGTCGATCCGCTCGCGCTTCCTCAAGCCGGAGAGACCGTAGACGCCGGCAAAGAAATTCAGGTTCTGCAGGACGCTGAGGTCGCCGTAGAGCGAGAACTTCTGGGCCATGTAGCCGAGCCGGTTGCGCGCCTCGGCTGCGTCGCGCCGGAGATCGAAGCCCGCGACCCGACCCTCGCCGGCGGTGGGTTTCAAGAGCCCGCACAGCATCTTAAAGGTGGTGGACTTGCCGGCGCCGTTGGGACCGAGCAGGCCGAAAATCTCGCCGCGCGGGATTTCGAAGGTGATGCTGTCGGCGGCGGTGAAGTCGCCGAAGCGCTTCGTCAGCCCGCGCGCTTCGATCACCGGCCGGCCGCCGTCGGTGGTAAATGGCCGCTGGGTCCCAGCGAGCCGTGACTGCCCGCCGGGACCGCCGCCGAGCATGTCGACGAAAGCGTCCTCGAAGCGCGGCGGTGTCGTCGTGGCGCGGCCGGAAGATGCCTCGTCGAGAGACGGAGGGGCGAGCCCTGGCCTCATCACCAGGCGTATCGCTTCGCCCTGGATGACGCCGTCGACGACGCCCTCCTGGTCCAGCAGGCGTGCCAGTCTTTCGCGCCGTCGCCCGACCGTGCCGGAGAGACGGAAGACTCGATTTTCGACGCGCCCGGTCATCTCGTGCGGCGAACCGGAAAACAGTAGCTTGCCCTGGTTGAGCAGCAGGACATGATCGCAGGCTTCCGCTTCGTCGAGATAGGCCGTCGACCAGAGCACGCCTATGCCTTCCGCCGTCAGGTTCTCGACCATTTTCCAGAGGTCGCGCCGCGAGATCGGATCGACGCCGACGCCGGGTTCATCAAGCAGCAGCAGCCGCGGCTTACGCAGAAGCGCGCAGGCAAGGCCGAGCTTCTGCTTCATGCCGCCGGAGAGCTTGCCGGCCAGACGCGCGGTGAAACGGGCAAGATCGGTGAATTCAAGCAGCTCGGCAAAGGTCCGGCCGCGTTCGGCGAGCGGCAGGCCGCGCAGGTCCGCATAGAGATCGAGGTTTTCCTGGACCGAGAGATCCTCGTAGAGCCCGAAGCGTTGGGGCATGTAACCGATCGCCGCCTGGATGCTCGCCGGATCCCTACGCGTGTCATAGCCGAGCACTTCGACCGTACCCTGGTCGGGCAGCATCAGCCCGGTCATCAGCCGGATCAATGTCGTCTTGCCGGCGCCATCCGGACCGACTAGGCCGGTGATCCTGCCGCCCGCAATTATGCCGTCGATGGAGTCCAGGGCAGGTGGCGCCTCGCCGAAGCGCTTCGAGACGGACGACAGCCGTATGAAAGGCGCCGCCGCGGCCGAGTTGTCGGGAGCGGATGTCATGACCCGGTCTCCTGGCCTGGCAGGTGCACGGTCACCGGCATGCCCTGGAGCAGGTCAGTGCCCGGCTTGTCGACGACGATTCTCAGCCGATAGACGAGATCGGTTCTAAGCTCGGGCGTTTCCACCGACTTCGGCGTGAATTCCGCCACCGGCGAAATGAATCCGATCGTTCCCTCATAGCCTTGCCGGGGGTTAGAGTCTGAGGTCACCTTGACCTTCATCCCAGGGTGGACGCGGCCGAGGTCCGGTTCGGAGACATAGGCGCGGACCCAGACGGGCGCGGTCAGAGACAGCACATAAACGGTGTCCGACGGCGAGACGACCGCCCCGACTTCCCGGACGCGAGAGAGGATGACGCCGGCGCTCGGCGCGACCAGCGAGACGTCCTCGAGTGCAGTGCGGGCGCTCGCGGCCTTGGCCGTTGCCGCATTCGCTTGCGCTTCGGCCGTGGCTATGTCTTCGACGCGGCTTCCCTCTTTGAGCAGGGCCAATGCCTCGCGTGCGGAGGCCGCACGGGCCGTGGCCGCGGCACGGCTTGCGATCGCCTGGTCGAGCTCGGCTTGCGAGATCGTGCCGGCCGGCCGCAGTCGTTGCGCCCGCTGATAGGCAAGTTCGGAATTCTGGAGTTCGGCAAGGCGTTCCTCATGGGCGGCGCGAGCCTGGGCGATCTCGGTTGGCCTAGCGCCGGCCTTGAGCTTTGCGAGCGTTGAGCGGAGCGCCTCGGCATCCGCCTCGGCGGCGTCCAGCGCCTGCTGGAACGGTTCGGCATCCAGTCTGGCGATGACGTCTCCGGCCTTGACGGTATCACCCTCGTCGACGCGCAGTTCGGCGATACGGCCGCTGACGCGGAAGCCGAGCGACACCTGGCGGATATCGACATTGCCGTAGAGAACCGTGTTCCTGTGGTCTTCGGCCCAGCCGATCCGGGCGGGCAGATCCAGCCACCAGGCGCCGGCCGCGCCGGCCGCAAGGGCCAGGGCGATGAGTGCAATCTTCTTCATGGCTGGCGATCCTTCTCCGCACCGAGTATCGCGACAAGTTCAGCCGCGTGCCTGTGCAATGTCTCGATCTCCTTCGGCCCGGCTGTTTCCCATTCGAGCTGCGCATAGACGGCCGCATGCGCCATGCGGAACACGAGCACGCTGCCAACGAAGGAGAGGGTTCTGAGCCGGATGTGCTCGGAGGCCGGGTCGTCCTCGAGAATGGCGCCGATCAGCCGCCGGGCCATCTCGATCATCGGCCGCATGATGTTGCCGTAGAGGCGCGTGAATGCCTCGGTCGGCTCCATCTGCTCGCGGATGATGAAGCGCGCCCAGCTCTCCGATTGCTTGCTGACGAAGAGAACGATCATCCTCTGGACCATCTGGGTGAGGAAGCCGCGCGCCTCGGCTGCAGTCATCGGCTGGCCCTGCTCCTCGAGTTCGGCAAGGCGTCCATGAATGATGGCGCGTAAATCGCTGACATGGTTGCCGATCAGAGCTGCCAGGTGCTCGGCCGCGGCGATATAGAGGCCCTCCTTGCCGCCGAAATAATAAGGGATGGCCTGGAGGTTGACGCCCGCCGCATCGGCGAGCTTCCGCGTCGTGGCGCCGTCGAAGCCGTAGCGGCCAAAGATGTCGATCGCCGTGGCGAGAAGCTTCTCTCGCGTGGCGTCGCCGCGCTCGGCCTTGAGCTGTGTCATGGTGTCCTTGTTTTTCATCATTTGCTGAAATTATATCATTCAAACGACTAAGTCACTCGATCGAATTAAATCCAATGGGTGCCGGGGAGCGTTTGGCCCAGCTGGCGCCTCGGCCAGCCGCGGCCAGCAATGGAAATGAGGAGGATCAGGAACTATCGCGAATCAGGCGACCTGCTGCACGGCGTCAAGCCGCCCCTGGAACAGCGCCGCGATAAGATCCGACTGGGTGACGATACCGACGACGCGGTTGTCAGCGTCGACGATCGGCATATGATGCAGACCCATGTCCGCCATGGGCGGCACCAGCTTGGCGATCATTGTTTCCGGCAGGGCCGATTGGACTCGGGGCATCATGATTTCGGAAACCAGCCGAGGCGATTTCGCCGGCAGTCCAATGATATTGCCAATCCGCTCGCGAAGGCCGATCTGCAGCCGCCCGTCCGCCGCCAGCGTCGTGTGCTTCATGAAGTCGGCTTGGGTAATCATGCCGACCATGCCGTCTTTCTGGGTCACCACCGGCAAGGCCTGAATTCGGTGTGCGACGAGCATTCGCCATGCCTTGCGCAGCGGCGTGTCGGGCGCAACGGTCAGCACGTCGCGGGACATGATCTCGCCACAGGTTATTTCGCCCGACCGGCGGGTGAAGGCACGAATTTGCGCCTGGTGAATGAAGCTGTCGAGCTCCTCGGGACTGATGTAGACGATCTCGCCATATTGCGCCAGCACCGCCTGGAGGTCGTCCGGCACGACACCGAGGCGCTGGCTTGGCAGCGGATCCTCGGTCCGATGGGGGTTCGGGGCAGGGGCAAGGTGCGGATAGCGCCGGCCGGTAAGATTGTTGAAGATTAGCGCCGCCGTCAGGATGACCAGCGAGTTGATGGCGACCGGGGAAAAGACGAAGGCGTAGCCCGCCTCACGGATCACCGGGCCGCCGAGAACCGCGGTCAGGGCGACGGCGCCGCTCGGCGGGTGCAGGCAGCCGAGGAGCAGCATGGCGCCGATCGCCAAGGCAATGGCGATGGCTGCTGCCACCACCGGGTTCGGGATGAGCAAGGCGCAGGTGACGCCGACCGTTGCGGAGACGACATTGCCGCCCACGATCGACCAGGGCTGGGCGAGCGGGCTCGACGGCGCGGCGAAAAGCAGCACCGCGGAGGCTCCCATCGGGGCGATGAGCAGCGGCAGGCTGGCGTCGGCCCCGACGGCAACCGTGCTGACGAACCCTGTCGACAGGACCCCGATGAGCGCGCCGCAGGAGGCGCGCAGGCGCTCCCAGCCGCTGACCGGTACCAGCGAGGGCATGAAACGTCGAAGAAGGGCTGCGGCCTTAGACATGGATATTCGTCAGCGACACGGAGGGTGGAACGAGAACGAAGTGCACAGCGCAATAGCATGTGACTGCGGATTGGGCACGAAATCTGCATCCAAGAAAACGCACCGGATTAAAAAATATGCACTATGCTCAACAAATACCCGGCACAAGGAGCGGCGCCGAATTCAGGCCGCAGAGGCAAAGTCGATCGTGATCTTGGTGCCCCGGTTCGGAGCGGTGTCGTATGAGATTTTCGCCTTGTGCAACTCGGCGATCCGATGGACGATTTTCAGGCCGAGACCGAGCTGGCCGGAGCGCTTGACGTAGCCGAGGTCCTCGTTCAGTTCCGGTAGATCGACCATGCCCTTGCCGTCATCCTCGACGGAGACCTGTGGGCCGGGCCCGCAGGTCAGAACGATCCGGGTACCCGGCGGATTGTGCTTTACCGCGTTCTCGATCAGGTTCCTGAGCATGTTCTCGACGAGCGCGGGGATCATCCTTACCGGCGTCGTCCCGCGGTCGACGAACTCGATCGACCTGTCGTGATCGAAGACGAACGGCGCCGTGGCTTGCGCCACCTCGGCTCCGATTTCGGACAGATTGCCCTGTTCATAGGCGGAAGGGTCCACTGCGTCCGCCCGCGCCAGCGACGTCAGCTGCTCGAGAATATGCGTCAGCGCGTCGAGATCCCGCTCGGCATTGCGCGCCCGCGGATCGTCGATCCGGCTCAACTCCATCTTGGCGATCGAAACCGGCGTGCGTATCTCATGGGCGATCGAGGAAGAGAAGACCTTCTGCGATTCAACGAGATCGGCGACACGGGCAAGCAGCCGGTTGACGGCGCTTACCAGCCGTTCGATCTCTTCCGGCATGCGGGTTATCGGCAGTCGGGCGCCGCTGTCGCGCGGGTCGATCGCATCCGCAGCCTTGACCGCCATCGCCACCGGCCTCAGCGCACTTCGGATCGACCAGATCGTCGCGCCGATGACGAGGCAAAACATCAGCGTCATCGGAACGATCATTGAATCGAACATCTCGCGCAGGAGGGCCCCATACATGAAACCGTTCGGGTCTTTCAGGATCGCCAGCTCGACGAACACGGATTCGCCACCCCGCTCGAAGGATTGGCCGCCCGCCACGCTGAATGGCTTTCCCTCCTCGATTGTCCGCTTCCAGAAGCGCGGCGCATTAATGCTCAACGGCAGGAAATGCTCGGCGCATTCCGTCGTGCAATCGGAAAAGAGGATAGAGCCGGAAGCGGTCCGAATCCGGACATAGATCGCGCCTGCGCGCCCATCCAGTTCGACGTAGCGTTCACGGAACGCACGATCGGCTCTGAATGTCGGCAGCCCGCCCTCCGTCGTGATCCCTTGCGACAGGATCTCCGTTTCCTGCTGCAGCATCAGGACGCTGAGCTTTTCGTCGTCAAACCAGTAATCCGCGAAAACCACGCCGATCTCAAGCACCATGGCGAGCAGCGAAAAGGCGATGATGCGCCCGGCAACGATGCCGATCAGCGACGGATTGCCTTTCCTCATGCAGCGGTCCGCAGGAGATAGCCGATGCCGCGCACCGTTTCGATCCGGATACCGGTGGCGAGGGGCTGCAATCGCTTCCGAACGCGGGAGACGGCGAGCTCCAGCGCGTTGGAACTAAGCTCCTGGCCATATTCGGAGAGGGCTGTCTCGAGCCGTCGCTTTGGAACGACGCGCCCGACCTCACGCATCAATATCTCGATCAGGGAGCGCTCGCGCGGGGGAAGGGCGATGATCGTCCCATCGCAGCTGAGCTCTGCGGTGGCTGGATCGAAGCGCAGCGCCCCGGCTTCGAGCACCGGCTGTATCGCGTGCGGATTGCGCCTCAGCATGGCCCGGCAGCGGGAAAGCAATTCGCGATGGTGGAAGGGCTTCACCAAATAGTCGTCCGCCCCGGCATCGAGACCCTGGACCCGCTCGTCGACGGAGCCGCGGGCGGTGATGACCAGCACCGGCAAGCCGGCGTGCTCCTGCCTTATCCATCTCAGAAGGTCGAGGCCGTCGCCATCCGGCAGGCCCAGGTCGAGAAGTACAAGATCGTGCTCCCGTTCGACAATGGCAGCCTCGGCTTCGCTGACACTCGAAACGGCGTCGAGCCGCCAGCCCGCATCGCGCATGGTTTCGCCCACGAGTTCGATGAGGCGGGGACTGTCTTCGATAAGCAGCAGGCGCATGCGTTTCCCTGATCTAAAGCCTTCTTGGATTGGCGGCCGCAGACCATAGGGGGTTTTCCCTCACGTGCCAACGTCGCAGAACCCGGGGAGCATCGTGCCCGACAGGACCTCGACAGTTTGCCCGCGGTACTGGCGGAGGTGTCGTGACACGCCGGCAACTTCGTCGCGTCCAAGAATAGGGACGACGCCGGTTCGAAAAAGGTGCGACGTAACCACGGGCAAAGAATTTCCATCCTGGAGAACAATGTTTTGGCTGTCTTCAGAATTCGCCGGCCGGAGATCGGCAGCATCTCCTTGAGTGCGGCGGCCACGCTTTATCTGCTGCTCATCACCAACAATTCCTTCTGGAGCCATGCGGTGACCTCTTTCGGTCACGCGTGGATCGCTGTCCTATCGTTCGGCGTGGCACTCGGTCTGACCACCTTTTCAGTCCTGACCATGCTGTCGATGAAATATCTGATGAAGCCGCTGTTGATCCTGCTGATCGCCATATCGGCGGCTGCGTCGCACTTCACCGAGACGTTCGGCATCGTCATCGACAAGGAAATGATAGGAAACGCCGCCGTCACCACCGTGCCGGAGGCAAGCCACCTGTTGACTGGCAGTTTGGCGCTTCATCTTGCGCTCTACGCGCTCTTGCCGTCGCTTCTCATAGCCTGGGTTGAGATCAAGCATCGGCCGCTGCTCTCAAAAGCGGCTATCAATTTCCTCTTCATTGCTCCAGCGCTTCTCCTGAGCGGCATGCTCATCTACGCCAACTTTGCCGGCATCGCCTATGCACTCAGGGAGCATCGGGATCTGATGGTCCGGTTTAATCCGGCCGGACCGATCACGTCGGCGATCCGCTACGGGCTTTCCAGCTATCGCGAGCACAATCTGGTCGTGCAGCCGCTCGGGGTCGACGCCAAACAAGGCGCGCGCATCGCCAAAGCCGGCAAGCCTGTCGTCGTGGTGGTGGTCGCAGGCGAGACTGCGCGGGCGATGAACTTCTCTCTCAATGGCTATCACCGCGACACAAATCCGGAACTGGAGGCACTCGGAGTGGTCAACTACCGTGACACGACGAGTTGCGGCACGGCGACGGCCGTCTCGCTGCCCTGCATGTTTTCCATCTATCCGCGCATCGAGTATAGCGACTGGAAAGCTCGCTCGACCGAAAACCTCGTCAACGTACTGACGCATGCGGGCGTTTCGGTCACCTGGTGGGACAACAACACCGGCAGCAAGGGCATCGCCGACCTCGTCAGTTTTGCGAGCATGACGCACCAAAAGAACAGCCCACTTTGCAGCAATGGCGAATGTCTCGACGAAATCTTCCTCGGCGACCTGGATAAGAAGTTTGCCGCGACGACGAAAAACAGCGTCATCGTACTGCATCAGCTCGGCAGTCACGGCCCGGCCTATTACCTGCGCTATCCCGAAGCGTTCCGCCGCTTCACGCCGGACTGTCGCACGCCGGAGCTGATGAGCTGTACGACAGAGGAAATCGTCAACGCCTATGACAACACGATCCTCTATACCGACCATGTTCTGGCGAGCGTCGCCGGGCTCATCGAGAAGCATCAGGACCGCATCGCCGGCGCGATGATCTACATGTCGGACCATGGGGAATCGCTTGGCGAGAATGGCATTTACCTGCACGGCGCTCCCTATGCGATCGCACCGAAGGAACAAACTCAGGTCCCCTTCATCGCCTGGTTCTCGAAGCCCTACCAGGCGTTGATGGGCGTCGACACGGGCTGCCTTGCCAGAGATACCAACGAGCCGCGGTCGCACGACAACCTGTTCCATACTGTGCTGGGCATGATGGACGTGCAGACGCGAGTCTATAATCGCGCCCTCGACGCCTTCGCGGCCTGTACCAGGCCGGCGGGGCGGGAGAAAGGGGCGCCGGGCTTCCATGCGGCTGACAATGCTGCGCCACGGCGGCTGTCGGCAGTTCGACAAATCTGGTAGACTGCCGCGCTAGCATGGAGGAGAAAGCGATGCAGTTCGTTGGCATCCAGGTCTTCCCCGAGCGCGGCGGCAAGGCGGGGTTCACCGTCGAGTTCGTCGGTGCGACGGGTGAAGTCGTTTCCGTCCTGTGCCCGCAGAACGCGGCCGGCACCCTGAACAGGCTCAACGCCGTGGCGCGCGCGAAGGAAATCCTTGGAGCCGCCATGGAGGCGGATGGCGAGTTGCTCGGCATAACAGGCGCGCGGCGATCCCCATCGATCCCGGAAGGCGCGCTCGCGAATGCCCGCCAGGCACATGACGCGGATGCGATGGAAGAGCAGTTGGAGGAGGGGCTCGAGGACACGTTTCCTGCCAGCGACCCGGTGTCCATCACCAGTTCAGCCATTCCGAGGGCCACGCCGCGCCGTTGAGCTGTGCCACGGAAGCGCCGGACATCCTTCTTCCGGCTCTTCTGCCGCCTGATTAACCTACATATTGCGTTTCCGCAATTTTTAGCCGAAAGCGATTCCTTTAAATTTTGTAATGCGATAGAGCTGTTCGCTGAACCATGTGTTCGTAGCAGCAATTCAAGGTGCAACACGCGCGCCGCTGCAGCGACGGGGACAGGAGCACCGCTTCATGAATGGCCGACGTCTGACATTTGCTGTCGGTGACATTCACGGCTGTCTCGATGAGCTCGAAACCCTACTGAGCGCAATCGAGTCCGCCGCGCCGGAGGGGAGGGTGATTTTTCTCGGCGACCTCGTCGACCGGGGCCCGGAGAGCCGGGGCGTCGTCGAGCGGATCATGGCGGGACCGACCAAGGCCGGTTGGCAATGGCTCACGCTCAAGGGCAACCACGAAGACATGCTGCTCTCGGCCCGCAAGGGTCTCGCCGAGATGAGCTCCTGGCTGATGAACGGCGGCGGCGAGACCCTGGAGTCCTACGGCGGCGCCATACCCTTGAGCCATCTGGTCTGGATGGCCGAACTGCCGTCGATCCTTGTCGACCCCTATCGCATCTTCGTCCATGCCGGCGTAGATGATTCGATCCCGCTCGAGGAGCAGGGCGACGACATTCTGCTCTGGATGCGGACCGATCCGAACTACTCCGGCCATTACTGGGGCAAGCATGTCTGCCACGGGCACACGCCGAGCCGCGTCAACCCCCGCACTGTCGGCAACAGAACCAATGTCGATTCGGGTGCCGTCTTCGGCGGCGTGCTTTCCTGCGCCGTTTTCGACGATGACGTCGCCGGCGGGCCGATCAATTTTCTTATTGCCGGCGGGCATCGCTGAGAGCGCCGAGAAGGAGGTTGTGCGCCGGCCCGTCCAGGGATAGTTGTGCAATCGCGCGATGCGCGAGACACTCGTTTCAAGGAGCCGGCTTGGATACCCTGACCACCGCGATATTCCCAAAAAGCTTCGCTGCCCTGCTGTTCGATATGGATGGCACCTTGCTCAATTCCATGGCCGTCGTCGAACGGGTATGGGGGGCATGGGCGGTCCGCAATGGGCTCGATCCCCATGAGTTGATGAAATCGGTGCACGGCGTGCGCGCGTCGGACACGATCCGCAAGCTCGGGCTCGCCGTCGACCCCGACCTCGAGGCGCACGCGCTCGCCTTGGCGGAGATCGCCGATGTGGAGGGTATCGTCGAGATACCCGGGGCGGTCGCCTTCCTTAATTCATTGCCGCCGGAGCGCTGGGCGATCGTCACGTCGGCGCCGCTGGAGCTGGCCAGGCGCCGCCTTGCCGCGGCCTGCATTCCGGTTCCGCGCCACATGGTCACCGGTGAGGACGTCACGGCGGGCAAGCCCGATCCGCAGGGCTATCTTCTCGCCGCCAGCCGGCTCGGTGTTCGCGGCGAGGACTGCTTGGTCTTCGAAGATGCTCCGGCTGGGATACTCGCGGGCAGTTCCGCCGGCGCCGAGGTGGCCGTGATCACCGGTGCTCACGCGGCAGCGGAGGGAACGCCGCATCTGACTTTGGAGCACTACGCCGACATCGAGGTCCGGATCGGCGGCGACGGCTGGCTTTCGCTCCACCGGCGCTATTGCTGATTTGCTCGCTGCAGGATGAGGCGATGCCGGTCGGTCGGCGCGCTTCGCGTGTCCGGCATTTTTTCCAGTAATTTTGTAGAGAATGGACCTTCATTCCTTACCTTCGCTCTTGCTGCCGGGCACAATCTCCGCATGAACCTATTCATTTGCAGCAACCGGTGTTCCGGGGAGCGAACGTATGGTGAAGACGCTGATCGTTCCGGGTTTGTTCGGATCGGGCGAGGGCACTGGCAGCGCCACTGGCTCATCGATCAACCAGGGGCCACGCTCGTCGAGCAGGGCGACTGGAACCGACCGGCGCTTGCGGCTTGGCGAAGTGCTCTGGAGACAGAAATCGACAGGCATCCGTCGGTCGACATCGTCGCCCACAGTCTGGGCTGCCTGTTGGTCGCGGCCTTGGCCGGACGCCCGATTGTCGAGCGAATCCGAAGCGCGCTTCTGGTCGGCCCCTGTGATCTCGAGGAGACGGAGCGACTGCATCCGGGGGCGATCGCCTTCGGGGGCATGCCGCGACAGCGGCTTAGCTTTCCAAGTCTCGTCGTCGGCAGTCTTAACGATCCCTATATGCGCTTCGACCGCTTACGGATTTTGTGTGAAGAATGGGGCGGCCGCCTCGTCGATCTCGGCCATGCCGGCCACATCAACATCGCGAGCGGCTTCGGCCGCTGGCCGGCCGGCTACGATCTGCTCCAGGTTCTGAACGGCATGGCTAAAGACGACCGCTCGATCACTGCGCCGACAATGCTCGTCCGTCAATTGGCGCGTTCGGCTCCAGCGAGCCGGCAACGATCATTTTCCTAAGGCGCGTTCAAACGTATTCACGCTGCACACTTTGGGCGACATGCATTAACGCCACATACCGCGCATGCGGGCCCGGACATCGATGCGCAATTGCTGCGCATCACGCTGGCCAGCCGCAGCCGGCTTGGCAACGGGCCAGGCCGAGCACTCGAAGAATTGCAGAAGCGTTGCAGGTAGGAAGCGGCTGCGCGAGGCGTAGACATGCCGGTCGCCCTGGGCATGCTGACCGTGCGTAAAAAAGCGCTGCGGGGTGATCAGATGCAGGCTGTCCTTGGCGCGCGTCATGGCGACGTAAAGCAGACGGCGCTCCTCCTCGACCTCCGCCGTGCTGCCGACACCGAGATCGGACGGAATGCAGCCGTCGACGCAATTCAGCACGAAAACCGATTTCCATTCCTGCCCCTTGGCCGAGTGGATGGTCGAGAGGATGAGATAGTCCTCGTCGAGCAGCGGCACGCCCGCATGGTCGCTGGTGGCGTCCGGCGGATCGAGGGTGAGCTCGGTCAGAAAGCGCTCGCGCGACGGATAGCCGCTGGCGATCTGCTCGAGCTGCAGGAGGTCGGCCCTGCGGACCTCGGCGTCTTCATGGATACGCTCCAGATGCGGTTCGTACCAGGCGCGGGCCGTGCTGATTTCTCCTGGCCAGCCGGTCCGGGTGGAGCGCAGGGTCTGCAGCATGTCAGCGAAGAGCAACCAGGCATCGCCGGAGCGCGGCGGGGCAGGGATCTCCGCAAGCGCCGCCAGCGGTTCCGGATCGGCGGCGATCGCCTCGAGGACGCGCCCGGCCGTCTGCGGACCGACGCCGGGAAGCAATTGCATCAGCCGAAAACCCGCGACCCGGTCGCGCGGATTCTGCGCAAAGCGCAACGCCGCCAGCATGTCCTTCACATGCGCGCTGTCCAGGAATTTGAGCCCGCCGAACTTCACGAAGGGAATGTTGCGGCGGGTCAGTTCAACCTCGAGGGCGCCGCTGTGGTGCGAGGTGCGGAAGAGCACGACCTGCTGCTTCAGCAGCATTCCGCCTTCGCGGTTCTCCAAGACCTGTTCGACGACGTAGTTGGCCTGATCCGCCTCGTCGCGCACGGTCACGAGCCGCGGCCGCTCGGCCGATTGCCGCTCGGTCCAGAGGTTCTTGGTGAAGCGTTCGCGGGCCAGTTCGATGACGCCGTTTGCGGCAGCGAGGATCGGCTGTGTCGAGCGATAGTTCCGATCGAGCGTGATGATCTCCGCCGCCGGCGTGAAGCTTGCCGGAAAATCCAGAATGTTGCGCACCGTCGCGGCGCGGAACGAGTAGATCGACTGGGCGTCGTCGCCCACCACGGTGAGGCCCCGACCATTCGGCTTCAACGCAAGGAGGATCGAAGCCTGCAGCCGGTTGGTATCCTGATATTCGTCGACAAGCACGTGGTCGAACCGGCCGCCGACGTCCTCGGCGAGGGCGGCGTCGCCCATCATCTGCGCCCAGTAGAGCAGCAGGTCGTCGTAATCGAGGACGTTCTGCGCCTGCTTGGCTTCGACATAGGCGCCGAAAAGTTCGCGCAGTTGCTTTTCCCAGGCAGAACACCAGGGAAAATTGTCGTGCAGGACCTCGTCGAGCGGCTGTTCCGCATTGACGGTGCGCGAATAGATGGCAAGACATGTCGCCTTGGTGGGGAAACGGTTCTCGGTTTTCGATAAACCAAGTTCGTGCCGCACGATGTTCATGAGATCGGCGCTGTCTTCCCGGTCGTGAATGGTGAAATCCGGATCGATACCGATTTCCCCGGCATGGTCGCGCAGAAGCCGCGCGCCGATGCCGTGAAAGGTTCCCGCCCAGGCAAGCGCGTCCGAGATCGTGCCGGCCTTGCCGCCGAGAACCTGGCCGCAGATGCGTTCGACTCTTCGGCCCAACTCGGCGGCCGCCCGGCGCGAGAAGGTCATCAGCAGGATACGTCGGGGGTCCGCACCGTTGACGATGAGATGCGCCACCCGGTTGGCTAGCGTGTTTGTCTTGCCTGAGCCGGCGCCGGCGATGATGAGAAGCGGACCACCGATATGGGCATCCGGTCCGACACCGTGTGAGACGGCACTGCGCTGGCGCTCGTTCAGTTTTTCCAGATATGCCACGCTCATCCGACCTCGTCCCGCCTCCGATTGAACAGGCGCGTCCTGTGAAGGCGGCGGAAATTGCCGCGAATCGCGCGTGAACGGAAAAGGAACATAGCCGCAGTTCGACATACCGCAAAGCCGCCAGCGGTCTGGATGGTCAATTTCGGCCCGAACGGATCGGCCGCTTTGCTATTCGGCGCGCGTTCGATGTTCGGAGATGCCCGCCGGCTTCCGCGCCTGCTGGCGTCGCGCCATGGAGCGTGCGTTTCTGCGGGCGATCCTCAACTTGGTGAGTGTTTGCTGCCATCATCCCCTGGAAAGCGCCTGGGGCCCGGGCTCTCGGCGGGCCGGCCATGTCGCGACGAGTTCGGCAAGGGTCGGTGGGCGCCATCTCCCCCAAACGTGGTCAACGGTGTGATCCGCTTGCGGATAGTATTGCGCCAGCGACGCCGGCTCGGCGACTTCGCCGGAGAGATCCACAAAGACGACGCTCCCATACTGAACGGTCGTAACCGGGCGGTCCAAGGGCGGCGGATCGTCAGCGGGGAGGGGATAGCGGCGGCGACGCCTTTCCGCGACCCGCGCTCTCGCCGCTCTATCTGCCTCGGAACCTCTTTCCGCATCTCGGCGGCGCTTTCTTTCCTCCGGTTCGCTTCTTCGAGCGGCCTCCTCGATCCCTGGCCAGTGTCGCTGCAGTTCCTCGTAGGACCGGAAGGGTACGCGCCAGACCCGCCCATCCTCGTCCCAATGCGCCCAGGGAATTCCGCGCAGCAATTCGATCACCGATCTGGAATAGGGCGTTCGGATGCGCAGGTCGTCGCGGACCTCTAGATATGGGCTGACGATGGGCTCGAAATCATAGGCGTCGCGGCCTTTGGCGTCACCATGGATGTCGGCGCGCTCTGCTTCCCGTGCCAGCCACCGCTCGATACGACCGGCGGCCGTCGTTCCCGGCACGAACCAGCTCTTGCGTTCGTCGTTCCACCGGGACCGTGGGAACGCTTGGCGAAATCGCTCGACGGTCGCTCGATCATAGGGAAAGGACGCGAACTCACCTTGCCGAGCCTCAACGTCGCGCTTCCACTGATTGTGCGGAACCATGACCGTCTCCACGCCCTTCAGGAGTAACGCTGCGCGCGGTCGCTTTCTTCGTCTCGATCGAGCCTCCCGCAGCCAGATGCTTTTCGGAACGGCGCGATGGAACCGGTCTCCTCGTCTGCGAGTTTCCCTCTTCACTAGGAGGAACGATGCCTAAGGTCACCGACACGATCACCCAGCCCCAGCCCCCGGACCGCCGGGTCGAGTGCGAGCGCGCGCTGGAAGAGGATTTTCAGATTTTCACGAGTCTGGCCGAAAGCGCCGGCTGGACGTGGCAGGAGATCGCGCTCGCGCTGATGGAGCTCACCGAAGACTATGTGATCGCGATGCGAATGGCCGCGAAAATGGCCGAAGCCACTCCCGTTCCCTTCCCAGGAAACAAGACGTTGCACTGATGGCAGGCGGCCCGACCTCGCGTCGTGGGATCACTCCCGCGGACGCACGGACAGTTTTTTCAGCATTGCGACGTCGCGCACGCCGGACTGATAAATGCGAATCAACCGTGCGGCGATTTCATTCGCTCTCTCGCCGCTGCTCTCCACACCCTTTTCCTCCAGGATCTGTTCGAAAATGCTGTGCAGCAGATCCACCTCTGTGGGGCCGAAAGTGCTGCACCGGTCGCGAGATGGCACCATGGTTCATCTCCTCTCGACGGGGGCGGATTCGCACATCCGTGGCGCCCGAGCGTGTGCCGGAAACGTTCAGTGTATGCCTGATTGGGACGATGACGAGTCACTGCAGGTAGCGGCCCCGAATCTCTGTGCAAGTGCTGGTTTGCCCTTTGGGACCGTTGCCGGAGAGGAATATCGGCCACGACGGAGCGGCGGCCATTCGCCAAGCGCTTGCATTCGCACCGCTGGCTTATTGCTTCCTTTAACGAAGACCGTCTAACGTCGACATATGGCGAAGGATACCAGTCGACTCTTTGAACTCTTCGAGACCTCTCCGGTTCTCGTCGCCGCCTATGACGAGTTCGACAGGCTGCGCTAAACCAACGAGGCATTCCGGTCAGCCTATTTCGTCGCACCGGATGAGACGCCGCTATGGCCGGACTTGATGCGGCGGAACTTTCATGCCCAACGCGGAACCGTCATTCGCTCGGGAGATTTCGAAAAATGGCTGCGATCGACCCAGTCGCGCCGCGGCAAGGTCGGCTTCAGGTCTTTTGAAACCGATCTGTTCGACGGGCGCTGGCTTTGGATGACCGAAACCGTCGAGAAGGATGGCTGGATGCTTTGCGTGGCCACCGATGTGACCGGTCTCAGGGTGAAGGCGCGCACGGTGCGACAGGATCGTGATCTGGCCATCAAGGCCTCCTATACCGACGAACTAACCGGCGTCGCCAACCGCCGTTTCGTGACGGCGAGAATCGAGGACATGCTGCAGCAGAGCTCGCCAGGCTGCCTCTGCGTGCTGGACATCGACCGTTTCAAGAGCATCAACGACCAGTTCGGCCATCAGACCGGTGATGCAATCCTGAGGGATTTCGCGACGCGCATTCACCGCCTGGTGCGGCGCACCGACTGCTTCGGGAGGGTCGGCGGCGAGGAATTCGTGCTTACCCTACCGGCCACGCCCGTCGAGCAGGCTAAATTGATTCTCGAAAGAATGCTCGCCTCCGTGCGCAAGTCCCGTCCGCTTCAGGAGCGGCCCGATTTCGGATACACGTTTTCGGCCGGCATCGCGGGTGCTCAGCCGGGCGACACTGCGATCAGCCTCTATGCCCGTGCGGACCGGGCCCTCTACATGGCCAAGCTCGCCGGCCGGGACCGCATTCACGTGGATGAAACCGATTCCGACCGACCGGCGGTTGCCGGATAGCTCAGGCGACCAGCCCCCGGACGGCCAGAGGTCAAGCTTCTGCCAGAGCGGATTTCTGCTGGATTCCCTTTCTGGGTCATGGAAGTCGGCGGTACAGTCCTGTACGAAGATAGAAACTTCTCCGATTTCCGCGCGTTGCAGAGAAGTTGGCGCCCTGCCTCCATTTTTGGCCCAGCATCATGCGCGTCCGTCACTTCGGGGATTTTCTGACGTGGAGAACCCATGACCGCCTCCGTCGACCATGCACCGGCACAGGGCCGTGGCCTGCGCCAGTTTCTCGCCCTGATGCTCGGATCCGTGGGAGTGGTCTATGGCGACATCGGCACCAGCCCCCTCTATGCGTTTCGTGAGGCATTGCGGCCCTTTGCGGCGGGCGGTGTCGAGCGGGCAGAGATCATCGGCCTCATCTCGCTGGTCATCTGGACGCTGACGATCATCGTGACAATTAAATACGTGATCCTGCTGCTTCGCGCCGACAACAATGGCGAGGGCGGCACCTTGGCCCTGCTTGCCCTGCTGATGAAGAAGGGCACCAGGTATCCGGTACTGATGTTCTTCACCGGCATTTTCGGTGCGTCGCTCTTCATCGGCGACGCAATGATCACACCGGCGCTCTCGGTGCTCTCCGCCGTGGAGGGGCTGAAGCTCGTGACGCCGGCTTTGCATGACTATGTGCTGCCGATCTCGGTCGGGATCATGGTGTTGTTGTTTGCCGTTCAGTCGCGTGGCACCGGCGCCGTCTCGATCTTCTTCGGGCCGATCACGCTCATCTGGTTTATCGTCCTCGGCGCGGCGGGCGTGGCCCATATCGGCGACGATCTGGCGATCCTCGGAGCCTTCAATCCCGTGCACGCCGTCGTTTTCCTATGGAATGCCGGCCTCGTTGGCTTCATCGTTCTTGGGGCCGTGTTTCTGACGGTCACGGGAGCGGAAGCTCTCTACGCCGATCTGGGGCATTTCGGCCGCGCCCCGATCCAGGCGGCCTGGATTGCGGTCGTATTCCCGGCGCTGACCTTGAACTATCTCGGACAAGGCGCGCTGATCCTGTCGCATCCGGAGGCGATCTCCGACCCGTTTTTCCTGATGTTTCCGAGCTGGGCCCTGTTGCCGGTGGTGCTCCTTGCGACGCTCGCGACCATCATTGCCAGCCAGTCGGTAATCACCGGCGCGTTCTCGCTCGTGCGGCAAGCCATCCATCTCGGCTTCCTGCCTCGCTTCGAGATCTGCTACACCTCGGAAACCCATACTGGCCAGATCTACCTGCCCTTGGTCAACACGGCGCTCCTCATCGGGGTGCTCGTCCTTTTGTTTGTGTTCGGCAGTTCCGAATCCCTCGCGCCCGCCTATGGCGTCTCGATCACCGGTGCCATGCTGATCGACACGATTCTCGCGTTCGAGTTCGTTCGCCGGCAGTGGGGCTGGGCTGTGCTGACTGCCATTGCAGTCCTACTCCCCTTGTTCCTGCTGGAAATGGTCTTTCTCGGCGCCAACCTCTTCAAGATTCACCATGGCGGCTTCGTACCCATCCTTTTCGCCGGAACGTTGATCACGATCATGTGGACCTGGCGGCGAGGCGTGCAGCTTCTGCGCGAGAAGACTGCGCGTCTGGAAGTGCCGCTCGACCAGTTCATCGCTGCCGTCGAACGAAAATCCGAGCACGCTCCGGTCGAAGTGCCGGGAACGGCGATCTTCCTGACCGCCACGCCCGAGACCACGCCGTCCGTCCTCCTGCACAACATCAAGCACAATCATGTGCTTCACGAGCACAACGTCATCCTGACCATCAAAACGGCAAGGGTGCCCTATGTCGCGGAGAAGGATCGCTACACGCTGACGAAGCTCTCCGACCGGTTCAGCAAGCTCGAGCTGAGGTTCGGCTTCATGGATGACCAGAATGTCTCACGGGCGCTGGCGCGCTGCCGCAAGGAAGGTTTCAAATTCGAGATCATGTCGACGTCCTTCTATCTCGGCCGGCGCAAGCTCGTTCCGGACCCCGCTTCGGGTATGCCGAGATGGCAGGACAGGCTGTTCATAGCGATGGCTGACTCGGCAATTGACCCGACCGACTACTTCCATCTGCCCGCCAACCGCGTCGTCGAGTTGGGGGAACAAGTGATCATTTAGCGAAAAGGCACTCAGCGCCGAGACCTTGCGGAGCCGTTCGCAAGAAACTGTCATAACCTCCCGGGCGCGCTCAGCCTCTCTTGGGTCAGCGGTGCGTAGACCTTGGCTCCGGATCGCCTATCGTCTGCGACGCCGGTCGCCAGCACGAGGTAAGCGACGATGAGGCCGATCGACAAGAGCAAGACGCCAACGGCAAAAGCCGGTGAAGTCTCGGTTTCGTGAGCGTGCCATTCGTTCCTGCTGAACATGGGAACCTCCCATTGAATGGGAAAGTATGAAATGTGACGGTTGGGTGGGGATGGAATTCATTGGATTTACATAAGAGCGTTTTGCCGCTCGGCGACCTCCGTCTCAAGGCTCGCACAACGAGGTCTGCAGTCAAGAATTAGACCATGACCCGAATGGGCGAGGGAGCATCGATCTAACGGGTCGTTGGCGCGTCCCGCTCTCCTGTGCTAGAGCAATTTCTAGAACAGGCATGTAGCGGTCCTCCGTCCAAAAGTCATAATTTCAGAGAGTTAGCGCACTTCGTTGCTTTCATAGATTCGGTGAAGCAATGAAATGATGTCAGGGCCTGCCATGTCGCTGGAGCAAGTGGAATGCATCGTCGCGGGAGCCGGCGTCATCGGGCTTGCCGTTGCCCGCGCCCTTGCGCTGGCCGGCCGCGAGGTGCTCATCCTCGAAGCGGCCGATCGCATCGGAAGCGAGACCTCGTCGCGCAACAGCGAAGTCGTCCATGCCGGCATCTACTATCCGGCAGGCAGCCTGATGGCGCGTCTATGCGTCGACGGCCGAAACCTGCTTTATGCCTATTGCCGCGAGCGCGGGCTTCCACACCAGCGGTGCGGCAAGCTGATCGTCGCAACTTCAGAAGCGGAGCTGAAACAGCTGCCGGCGATCGCCGCCGGGGCGGCGCACAACGGGGTGACGGATGTCAGGCAAATCTCTGCCGGGCAGGCGCGCTCCCTCGAACCGGCACTTGCCGCGACCGGCGCGCTCCTGTCGCCTTCGACCGGCATTGTCGACAGTCACGCCTATATGCTGTCGCTGCTCGGCGATGCCGAAAATGCCGGCGCAGTCCTCGTCTGCAACAGCCCGGTCGAGCGGGGTAGGGCAACCGCGCGCGGCATTGTGGTCGATGTCGGCGGCGCCGCACCGACACGTCTCGGCTGCCGTCTGTTCGTCAATGCCGCCGGGCTTGCCGCACCCAAGCTGGCACGGCTGATCGACGGCATGCCGCCGGCGCTGGTGCCGAAGGAATACTTCGCAAAGGGAGACTATTTCTCGCTCGTCGGAAAGGCGCCGTTCTCGCGCCTGATCTATCCCGTCCCCGTCAAGGGAGGCCTCGGAATCCACCTGACCCTCGACCTGACCGGCCAGGCGCGGTTCGGCCCCGACATCGAATGGGTCGACACGCTTCGATACGATGTCGACCCGGCAAAGGCGGCGCTCTTTTATGCCGGCGTACGCCGCTATTTCCCAGACCTTAAGGATGGCGCATTGCTGCCGGCCTATTCCGGCATTCGCCCGAAGATCGTGCCTCCAGAGGTCGCCCATCAGGATTTCGTCGTACAGGGCCCCACCGTGCATGGCGTGCCCGGGCTGATCAACCTGTTCGGCATAGAATCGCCGGGCCTCACCGCCTCTTTGGCCTTGGCGAAGTTGGTGGCGGAAGCGTTTGACCAGCATCCCAAGAGGCGACGACTGTCGCATCTCTAACTGGCTCATATGTCGCATCTCTAAAATGCCGCATGTGGCGGCCAGGGTGAAATGTCCGCTCCGGCGCAAAGTAGAAATGTCACTTGCAGCGCTGCCACACGGCACGAGGACCAGCCCCGATCTGACCGGCTGGTCCGGGTTGCAAGGTGAGATCGGGGCGGGTGGATTATCCACTGATCGGCTTTAGCTTTGACAGCCAGACCGCTGATTATTCTGCGGCATCAAGGCGAGAGAGCGCTTGCTGCCGCCGGCCCATGACCGCGGGATCGTTCATAAAATCCGTCCGTTTGCCCGGCTTACGGCCGCGTGGCGTGTAGCCTTTCTTGTCGCTGTTGGTCCGGACCTTCGGCGCCGGCAACTGCTCCTGCCGCCCCTTGATGTAGGCCAGCACATCGGAAAGCCGCTTGTTCTCGGTGATCGCCGCATGCGTCACCCGCTGGTCCTTGTCGAACGTCTTATAAGGCAGGGAATGTCCCTTCCAGCGCACGTCGAGCCGGCCGTCGGCGAAAGCGTAGGTCTCGACATAGCGCCCGACCAGTCCGCGTGCCACCTCGTTCTCCTCGAGCATGATCCGCTTGCGCTCGTAGGAGAACGTCAACTGGGCGCCGACATAACGCTGCTCGCGCTTGCAGAGAATATCCTTTAGCCGGTCCGGCATGAGGTTCAGCGGCCGATGCAGATCCTCCGACCGGGCAGGGGTGCGGGCAAAGCGTGCATTGTGACGCGCGATAAAGCCGGGCAGGAAGTCGTTGCCTGCGTCCATGCCGGAGATCCCGGCGAGCCGCAGTTCCTTGACCAGCCGGTCCTGCAGCGTTCGGTTCATCCGCTCGACCCGGCCCTTCGCCTGGCTCGAATTTGCGCAAAGAATCTCGATGTTTAGCTCTGAAAGCGCGCGGCCGAACTGCGTCATGCCCTGACCGCCCTTGGCATCCTTCTTCGCCACCCGGAACACCGAATGCTTGTCGGAATAGAAGGCGACTGGAGCACCATGCGCCTGCAGATAGAGCTCCAGCGCCTCGAAATAGCTGAACGCACTTTCCGAGCGCACGAACCGCAACTGCATCAACTTGCCGGTCGCATCATCGACGAACACCAAAAGCGAGCACGGCGGCCCGCGATCCTCGAACCAGCGATGCTCGGAGCCGTCGATCTGCACCAGCTCGCCCAAGGCCTCACGGCGCAGCCGCGGCTGATGGAACGTCCGGCGCTGTTTGCGTGACAGCCACAGGCCGGCCTCCGACATCCATTTGCGCAAGGTCTCGCGCGACACGGTTAGACCATCAAGCTCGGCAAGCTTCTCGGCCGCCAGCGTCGGACCGAAGTCCGCATAACGCTCGCGCACGATCGCCACCGCATAGTCGCGCACGCCGTCGCAAATCCGGTTGTTCGATGGGCGACCGATCGCCTTGTGGCGGATCGATGCCGCACCATCCGTCCGGATCCGCTCCAGGAGCCGGCGAACCTGGCGGGTGCTCAGATCAAGCACATGTCCAGCCGACACCATCGTCATCCGGCCGTCGACCACCTTCGACAAAACCTCGATCCGCTGCAGGTCGCGCTCGCTCATCGCAATCAATCCCATCCGCAATCTCCCACGTCATCAAAACGCGGGGAGAGTGACATTCTTACTTTGCAGGATCAGGACACTTTAACTTTGCGGCTACACGCAAAAATCGCGTAATCTATCTTATGGAACTTCGGACAATGAAGCCACCCACTGGATTATTTGCCCCGAAACCTTCGACAGACCCGTCACCGCCGGGGCTTGGTTCGGGTGGCGAGAACGTTGCGGATTGAAAAGCTCGAATGGATGCGCAGGACGCCGGGCAGCGTCGAGAGAATGTCCTTGTGGATCCGCTCGAACTCGCCGGCGCCCGCGACTTCTACCCGCAGCAGATAATCCGATCCGCCCGTCATGAGGAAGCATTCGCGTATTTCCGGATGCTTGCGCACCGCCGCTTCGAAACGGTCGAGATGATCCTCCGTCTGTCGCTCCAGCGTGATATTGATGATCACCGCGATCGTGTCCTCGGAACTGCCGCTTTCCACCAGCGCGGTGTAGCCGCGTATGACGCCGGCCTCTTCGAGCAATCTTATCCGGCGCAGACAAGCCGACGGCGACAGGCCAACCTCCTTCGCCATGCGGGCATTGCTCATGCGCGCGTTGACGCGGAGCAGACGCAGGATATTTCGATCGATCGCGTCAAGCGCTGTCATGCATAAAGCTCCGTTTTTGTGCAGTATGTGCAGGTATTGCCCATACTTTGATACAATCAATCAACACCAGATAAGATATTCGACGATCGTTTCAATATGTTCTGCGCAACGAGAGGGTTGCACATGAACCGTCATGCCTTGCATGTTCCAGATCGACAAACGGTGGGTGGCGCTTCGGGCTACCTGACGATCGATCTTGCCGCCTTGCGGCGGAATTATCGAAAGCTTTCGACAAGGGTCGCACCGGCAACCGCCGCCGCGGTGGTCAAGGCCGACGCCTATGGCCTTGGCGCCGAGCAGGTCTCCGACGCCCTGCATGCGGAAGGCTGCCGGCATTTCTTTGTTGCGCATCTCCCCGAGGCGGTGAAGCTCGGACCGCTTTTGCCGAACGACACGCAGATATTCGTGCTCAACGGGCTGCAGCCCGGAACGGAGATCACCTGCGCCAAGGCCCGCATCGTTCCGGTTCTCAACTCTCTCGAGCAATTCCGCCGCTGGTCGCTGACGGCGCGGAAGCTCGGGCGCGTTCTTCCCGCCGTCTTGCAGTTCGACACGGGCATGTCGCGCTTGGGGGTTCCCCCGGAGGAACGAACCCCGCTTGCGGCTGATCTCGAGGGCTGCGGCAATATCGAAATTCTGTTCATCATGAGCCACCTCGCCTGCGCCGACGAGCTGGACAATGGCCAGAATGCAGAGCAGCTCGCCGAGATCGGTCGGATCGCCGCCGAGTTTCCAGGCTTGAGCGTCTGCCTAGCCAATTCCGGCGGCATATTCATGGGCGACGACTATCACGGTGTGCTGTCTCGTCCCGGCATCGCCCTCTACGGGGGAGCACCCACAGCGGGCAAGCCCAATCCAATGGAGCCGGTCGTGCGGCTCGACGTTGCCGTCATTCAGACGAGAACGGTGCCGGCCGGCACGCGGGTCGGATATGGCGGTGCGCATGTGACTTCCGCCGAAACCAGGCTTGCCACGATCGCCGCAGGCTATGCCGACGGCCTGCCGCGCAGTCTCAGCCATCGCGGCGCCGTTTTCTACGACGGCGTTCGCCTGCCGTTCGTCGGGCGCGTCTCGATGGACAGCATAACCGTCGATATTTCCGCCCTTCCCGAAGGCACGCTTACGCTGGGAAGCCTTGTCGAGGTTCTCGGCCCTCACCAAACGCTTGAAGAACTGGCGGAAGCAGGCGGCACCATCTCCTATGAAATTCTGACTAGCCTCGGCCGCCGCTACGAGCGTCGCTACCGCTGATCGTCCATCATCGAGGAAACCATGAAAGTCATCGTTCTCGGCGCCGGTGTGATCGGCGTCACCAGTGCCTACCAGCTCGCCAAGGCAGGACACGAGGTCACCGTCATCGACCGCCAGCAAGGTCCGGCCCTGGAAACCAGCTTCGCCAATGCCGGCGAAGTCTCCTTCGGCTACTGCTCGCCCTGGGCCGCACCCGGTATTCCGATGAAGGCGCTGAAATGGCTCTTCATGGAGCATGCGCCGCTCATCCTGCGGCCGAAGATCGACCGCGCCATGCTCACCTGGATGTTCCAGATGCTGAGGAACTGCACCCCGGAGCGCTACGCCATCAACAAGAGCCGCATGTTGCGCCTCGCGGCTTACAGCCGGACATCACTGGCGGAGGTCCGGGCGGAGACCGGCATCGCCTATGACGAACGCATGCAGGGCACGCTGCAGCTTTTCAGGACGCAGCAGCAGCTGGACGCTTCGGGCAAGGATGTCAAGGCGCTGGCGGCCGACGGCGTGCCCTACAAGGTGCTCGACCGTGACGGCTGCATTGGGGTCGAGCCCGCTCTGAAGCATGTCCGAGAAAAGATCGTCGGCGGTCTGCTGACGCCGAAGGACGAAACCGGCGACTGCTTCAAATTTACCAACGCGCTCGCCGCCAGGGCGGCGGCGCTCGGAGTCCGCTTCGCCTATGGCACGCTTATCAAGGGGCTGGATGTTGAAGGCGGGCAGGTGCGCGGCGTCCTGACCGAACGCGACCGGCTGAACGCGGATGCGGTCGTCGTCGCGCTCGGCAGCTATTCACCGCTGCTGCTGAAACCATTCGGCATCAAGCTGCCGGTCTATCCCGTCAAGGGATATTCACTGACGATTCCCATCACCGACGCTTCGCGCGCACCGGAATCCACCGTGATGGACGAGACCTACAAGATCGCCATCACACGCCTCGGCGACCGGATCCGTGTCGGTGGCATGGCGGAAATCTCTGGATACACCAATGATCTTGGCCCGGCCCGGCGGCGCACCCTCGACCATTCGGTGACAGATCTGTTCCCAGGCGGCGATTTGCGACAGGCATCCTTCTGGTCCGGGCTCAGGCCGATGACGCCGGACGGGACGCCGGTGATTGGGCCGACGAAGATTGCCGGTCTCTACCTCAACACCGGACACGGCACGCTCGGCTGGACGATGAGCTGCGGTTCGGCCCGTCTCATCAGCGATTTGGTCGGCGGGCGCAAGCCAGAGATCGACGCGAAGGATCTGGCGATCGGTCGCTATAGGTGAGCCGTCATGTTCACTGAGAAAGCCATGTCCGCCTCCCCGATTGGTCGTAGGTGGCGCAACGAGGCCTAAGAACGTTGCGGGCGGCCGCTCTCGGCGGCCACGAGAATTGCCTCAATGAGGCGATGAACCCTTAACGCCTCGCGGCCGTTGACGCGCGGCTCTCGTCCGGTCTCGATGGCATCGAGGAAATCGGCGAGCACCGCGCGGTGATGGTGGTGCGGGAAGGCCATCGGATCGGCGCCGGCACCTCCGGCCGCCTCGTCCTCGATCGTGAGTTCCGTTCCATCGTGAAAGGAGACGGTCAAATTCCTTCCGCCGAGGCGCGCCATGCCGCGCGTGCCGATGACGTCGATCTCGTCGGGAAAGCCCGGATAGGCGCAGGTGGTAGCACTCACCGTGCCGATCGCTCCGTTTGCAAAGCGGATGGCCGCCATGGCGAGGTCTTCCGTTTCCATGCGGTGCACCTTGCTGGTTGCCGCATGGGCTCTGACCTCCTCCGGAAGGCCGGCGAGCGAAATGATGAGGTCGAGCGTGTGGATCGCTTGGGTGAGAAGCACGCCGCCGCCGTCGCGAGCCCGCGTGCCGCGTCCCGGCTGGTCGTAATAGCTCTGCGGGCGCCAGTTGTGGAGGCGCGCCGAAGCGCTGACGATCTCGCCGAGACGCCCCTCCTCGATCAGTTCGGCAAGTGCCTCGCTGACCGGGCGAAAGCGGTGCTGAAGCACGATGCCGAGTACGATTCCTGCTTTTTCGGCAAGTTCCACCAATGCCTCGGCGCGCGCCGGCGATATCTCCAGCGGCTTTTCGAGAAGCACATGCTTGTTCGCTGCGGCCGCCCGCCGGACGAGGTCAAGATGTGTATTGGGCGGCGTCAGCACCATGACGGCTGCTATCGACGGATCGGCGAAGATCGTCTCGGCATCGTCGCAAGTGGGAAATCCGTAAATCTGCGTAAATGCTTCGCGCCGCGCCGGCGTAGGACTGAAGGCAGCGGCAACCTCGGCCCTCTCCTGTAAATCGAGCAGACTTTTGGCATGTGGCGCTGCGGCCATGCCGAGGCCGATCAGACCGACGCGTATCCTTGCCATCTCGTTCTCTCCATCACCCGGTGATCGGCGACCGCTTGGGCAAACCCGCACCGCTGCCGCGACGGGGCCGAACGCGACTTGCTCAACGTAAGAACGTGCACAACCAAATTCATCATACAAGTAAAAAAATTTGTCTGTTGACATTTTATTTTACAGGCTCTAGCCATAGCGAGCCTATAGGAGGAGCGGGCTACATGAAGGGGCTGATCGACCCAGATCTTCTGTTTCCGGCGGACGAGGGCACGCGGCGGCTCGCGCGGGACCTCTATGCCGAGGTGCGCGGACTGCCGATCGTCAGCCCGCACGGTCACACGGAACCGCGGTGGTATGCGCTCGACGAGCCCTTCCCCGATCCGGCACAGCTTCTCATCGTACCGGACCACTATGTATTCCGCATGCTGTTCAGCCAGGGTGTGAAACTGGAAGAGCTCGGCGTGCCGACCCTCGACGGCGCGCCGGTCGAGACGAACGGACGCGCGATCTGGCGACTTTTCTGCGAACGCTATCATCTGTTTCGCGGCACGCCGACGCGCCTCTGGTTCGACTACACGCTTTCCAACCTCTTCGGCATTGAGGAGTTGCCCTCGGCGGAAAACGCCGATCGCCTGTACGACCGCATCTCCGCTTGCCTCGACAAGCCGGACTACCGCCCCCGCGCCCTCTATGAACGCTTCAATATCGAGGTAATCTCGACGACCGACGGCGCGCTCGACGATCTGCATTGGCACGCGAAAATCCGCGAAAGCGGCTGGAAGGGCCGCGTCGTTCCCGCATACAGACCCGACTCGGTCGTGGATCCGGAGTTCGCCGGCTTTTCCGCCAATCTTGACAGGCTGGGTCAGATCACCGGCGCCGACACCGGAACATGGAAGGGCTATCTGGACGCGCATCGGGCCCGGCGCGCCTATTTCAAGCAGTTCGGCGCAACTTCCACGGATCACGGCCATGCCACGGCGGATACGGCGAACCTTTCCGAGGCGGCCGCAGTGGCGCTCTTCGACAAGGTGCGCTCTGGCAAGGCGGATGCGGACGAGAGCCGACTCTTCCGTGCTCAGATGCTGACCGAAATGGCAAAGATGAGCCTTGACGACGGACTGGTGCTGCAGATCCATCCGGGCTCCTTCCGCAATCATTCCCCGTCGATGCTGGCAAAGTTCGGCCGCGACAAGGGTTTCGATATTCCGACCCACACGGATTACGTGACGGCCTTGAAGCCGCTGCTTGACGCCGTCGGACTCGAGCCCGACCTGACCGTCATTCTCTTTACCTTGGACGAGACGAGCTATGCGCGCGAGCTTGCGCCGCTCGCCGGCGTCTACCCGGCGCTCAGACTCGGGCCCGCCTGGTGGTTCCACGACAGCCCGGAAGGCATGCGCCGCTTCCGCGAGATGACCACCGAGACGGCCGGGTTCTACAACACGGTCGGCTTCAACGACGACACCAGGGCGTTTCCGTCGATCCCGGCGCGCCACGATATCGCACGCCGGGTCGACTGCGCATTTTTGGCACGCCTGGTGGCCGAACATCGGCTGAGAGAGGACGAGGCCTGCGAGCTTGCCCGAGATCTTGCCTGCGGACTCGCAAAGAAGGCGTACCGACTTTGAAACAGTGAAAGTGAGATCATCGATCTGATCATGCGAAACGGGAGGAGAGCATGAGAATTCTTGGAAAACTGACGGCGGGCCTGCTGCTTGCCGCTGCATTCATGACCGGTGCGGCCAGCGCCCAGACAGTGCTGCGCTCATCGGATACGCATCCGGACGGCTATCCGACGGTTGAGGCCGTCGAATATTTCGGCGAGCTGGTCAAGGAGCGTACTGCCGGCCGCTACGCTGTCGAGGTTTACCACTCGGCGCAACTCGGCGAGGAAAAGGACACCATCGAGCAGGTGCGCTCCGGCGTGATCGAACTGAACCGCGTGTCGATGGCACCCTTCAACGGCACGGTGAAGGAGTCGATCATCCCGGCCCTGCCCTACCTCTTCCGCTCGGAAGAGCACATGCACAAGGTCATGGACGGCGCGATCGGCGACCAGATCAAAAAGGCATTCGAAGGCGCCGGACTGGTGGTGCTTGCCTATTATGATGCGGGCTCGCGCTCCTTCTATAACAAGCAGAAGCCGATCACGTCGGTTGCCGACATGAAGGGGCTCAAGTTCCGCGTCATCCAGTCGGACATCTTCGTCGACATGGTGGCGGCGCTCGGCGCCAACGCCACGCCGATGCCCTATGGCGAGGTCTATTCGGCGATCGAGACGGGCGTCATCGACGGCGCGGAGAACAATTTCCCGAGCTACGACACCGCCAAGCATTTCGAGGTGGCGAAGAACTTCTCGCTCGACGAGCACACCATTCTTCCGGAGGTGTTCGTGATGAACAAGGCCGCCTTCGACAAGCTAACGCCGGAAGACCAGGAGATCTTCAAGCAGGCCGCCAAGGACAGCGTCGCCAAGCAGCGCGAGCTCTGGGCGGCCAAGGTCAGCGAGTCGCGCGCCAAGGTCGAGGCGGCCGGCGCGAAGATTTCCACGCCCGACAAGCAGGGTTTCATCGATGCGATGAAGCCGGTTTACGAGAAGCACGTCACCGATCCGGTCCTGAAGAAGATGGTCGAGGACGTACGGGCGGTTCAATGACGCCATTTGATGGGCAGGCCCGACCCTGCCCATCCCTTCTAGGGATGACGACCATGTCCACCAGACTGGTGAAAACGGGCCGCGCGCTCTCGGGGTTGAGCACGCTTTCGCTCTGGCTCGCGGGGATCGGCCTTGTCGTGATGACGGCGATCGTCGCTTGGCAGATGTTCTGCCGCTATGTGCTGAACGACTCGCCGAGCTGGACCGAGCCCGGCGCCGTCATGCTGATGAGCTGGTTCATCTTCCTGGGTGCCGCGGTCGGCGTGCGGGAAAACTACCATCTCGGCTTCGACGTCCTGCTCTACGTGGTACCCAAGGGTGGGAAGAAGTGGCTGCGGATGATCTCGGACCTTGTCGCGCTCGCCTTCGGCTGCGGCATGATCTGGTACGGGATCGAGCTTGTCAGGCTCACCTGGGACACCATTCTGCCGTCCCTGCACATCTCCGGCGGCTGGAACTATGTGCCGCTGGTTGCAGGCGGCGTGCTGATCAGCCTGTTCGCCCTGGAACGCATCGTTCTTCGGCTTGCAGGAGAACCGATCGACGATCTTCTCGACGAATTGCCGCCGGCGGAGGCTGCCGCCGAACTCGACACCGCGAATGTAAAGGCGTGATCGGATGGATATGATGATCCTCTTCGGCGTATTTACGCTGCTGATGCTGATCGGCACGCCGATCGCCTTCTGCCTCGGCGTTGCCTCTTTCGCGACCGTGCTCTATCTCGGGCTGCCGCCGCTCGTCATCTTCCAGCGGCTGAATTCCGGCATGAGCGTGTTTTCTCTGCTCGCCATCCCGTTCTTCATCTATGCCGGCGACCTGATGGTACGTGGCGGCATCGCCCAGAAGATCGTCGCCTTCGCCGCCTCGCTGGTCGGGCACATCCGCGGCGGACTGGGACAGGTCAACATCGTCACCGCGACGCTGTTCGGCGGCATTTCCGGCTCCGCCGTCGCAGAGGCCGCAGCCGTCGGCGGTCTGATGATCCCGCAGATGAAGGCGCGCGGCTATGGCGCCGACTATGCCGTCAACGTCACCTCCATGGCGGCTTTGATCGCGCTGATGCTGCCGCCGTCGCACAACATGATCATCTATTCGATCTCGGCGGGTGGAAAGATCTCGATTGCGGATCTCTTCACCGCCGGCATTCTCCCCGGCCTCCTCTATGCGGCCGCGCTGATGGTGACCGCCTATTTCGTGGCGCGCAGCCGCGGCTACCCCACTGAGGTTTTTCCAGGGTTCGCGAGGGTCGGCCGCCTCCTACTCATCTCGACCCCCGGCCTGCTGCTCATCGCCATCATCTTCGGCGGCGTCCGCTCGGGCGTGTTCACGGCGACGGAAAGCTCATGCATCGCCGTTCTCTACGCGCTGGCCGTGACCGTCTTCGTCTACCGTCAAATGAGCTGGCAGGACTTCGTCAACGCCACCTTCGGCGCGGTGCGCACGACGGCGATGGTCCTCTTAATTATCGGAATGGCAGCGGCATTCTCCTGGCTGATGGCATTTCTCAAGGTGCCCGCGGCACTGATCGACTGGATGAACACGATCTCGGAGAACCCGATCATCGTGCTGCTCCTGATCAACGTCCTGATGCTGTTCCTCGGCACCTTCATGGACATGGGGCCGACAATCATCATCTGCACGCCGATCTTTCTGCCTGTGGCGATGGCCTATGGAGTCGATCCGGTCCATTTCGGGGTGATCATGATCCTGAACTTCGGCATCGGCCTCAATACGCCGCCGGTCGGCGCGGTCCAGTTCGTCGCCTGCGCGGTCGGGAAAATCACAGTGTGGGAGGCGATGCGCAGCATCTGGCCCTTCTATCTGGCCGGTTTGATCGTCCTCGGGCTCGTCACCTATGTTCCGGCCCTCTCGCTCTGGCTGCCGGGCGTCTTCAAGGGGTAAGAACATCATGGACTCCCCGGCCGAATCGAAGACGGAGCGCAAGCCAAAGCTTTCCGAGCGCGTCGCGAACGCGATCCGGGAGCAGGTTCTGAAAGGCGAAATTCCTCCCGGCGACAAGTTGCCGACCGAGAGCCGGATGAGCGCGTTTTACGGCGTCAGCCGGACCGTGGTGCGCGAGGCGATCGCGACCCTTGCCGCCGATGGTCTCGTGGAGGCGCGACAGGGAGCCGGTGTCTTCGTCAAGGATCACCCGACACTTGCTTTCGGCTCGATCAGCCTCGACGTCGGCAACCGGATCTCCCATGCCCTGAACGTCATCGAAGTGCGGATGGGGCTTGAGATAGAGAGCGCCGGGCTTGCGGCGCTTCGGCGCAATGCCGCCCAGGAGGCGCAGATCCAGGAGGCCTTCTTTGAATTCGAACGGCTGCTCGAGCGCGGCGAGGCGACCGGCAAGAGAGACTTCGCCTTCCACCGGGCGATCGCCGTTGCGACCAACAATCCCTACTATGTGGAAGTTCTCGATGCGCTTGGCATGCGGGCGATCCCCTGCGACATCGCCTCGCCCTGGGGCACCGACAGCATCCTGTCGCGCGAATATCAGGAGGGCCTGCAGCGCGAGCATCTGGCGATCCTCAAGGCGATTTCCGCCAGCGATCCGGACGCTGCCCGCGCCGCCATGCGCGCCCATCTTACCGCCAGCCAGGAACGCTATCGCGTGCGGCTGAGCGGTCAGCAGGCCAAATGGATTTTGGACACGACAACCCGCCGGGACTGACTTCCTTTCTTGCAAATCCGAGGACAACACGCCGATGACCGCAACCCATATCGACTATGCCATCCGTCACGCCATCGACCCCGAAGCCGCCGCGCGCATGGATACCGATGCGCTTCGCGCGAATTTCCACATTTCGGGGCTGTTCAGGCCGGGCCGCATTTCACTGACCTATACCCATTACGACCGGATGATCGTCGGCGGCGCGATGCCGGTCGACGCACCCCTGCCGCTGGAGACCATTCGCCCGACAGGCACGCCCCGCTTCCTCGACCGGCGCGAGCTCATTGCCGTCAGTATCGGCGGTGCCGGCCACGTCGAGGTCGGTGGCGAAAGCTTCCGGCTCGAGCCGCGCGACATGATCTATGCGGGCATGGGCGATGACGTCTCCTTCTCGTCCGAAGATCCAGCCGCCCCCGCCAAATTCTATCTGCTCAGCGCGCCCGCCCACCAGGCATTGCCGGCGCGCCATATCCGCATCGGCGATGCCAAACGGCTCGATCTCGGCAGCGCGGCCACCTCGAACGAGCGCTCGATCTTCCAATTCATTCACCCGGAAGGTGTGAAGACCTGCCAACTCGTTGTCGGCATGACGCAACTTGCGCCCGGCTCCGTCTGGAACACCATGCCCTGCCACGTTCACGATCGGCGCATGGAAGCCTATCTCTATTTCGACCTAGCGGACGGGGCACGCATTCTGCATCTGATGGGCGAACCGAGCGAAACACGCCATATCGTGATGGCGAAGGAGGAGGCGGTGATTTCGCCGCCCTGGTCCATCCATTCCGGCTGCGGCACGTCCAGCTATGCCTTCATCTGGGCCATGGCCGGCGACAATGTCGATTATACCGATGTGGAGATGGTGCCGATGGAGGCGCTGAAGTGAGCGTTCCGTCGGCCTTCAGCCTCGCCGGCCGCCGCATCGTCGTCACCGGCGCCAATACCGGCATCGGCCAGGGCGTGGCCGTGGCGGTCGCCCGCGCCGGCGGAACAGTGATCGGCGTCGGCCGCTCCGCCATGGACGAAACCGAGACGAAGATCTCGGAGGCAGGCGGAAGCTTCATTTCCGCGCATGCCGATCTTGCGGACCGCGAAGCGAGCCGTTCGCTGATCGACGATTTGTGGAGCGAGCATGGTTCGCTTGACGGCCTGGTCAACAATGCCGGAATCATCCGCCGCGCCGACGCGGTGGATTTCAGCGAAGCCGACTGGGACGACGTCATCGATATCAATCTCAGTTCGTTGTTCTTCCTGAGCCAGGCCTATGGCCGCCGGCTGCTTGCCGAGGGACGGCGCGGCAAGATCGTCAATATTGCCTCGCTGCTTTCCTTCCAGGGAGGTATCCGCGTCGCCTCCTATACCGCGTCGAAGCATGGCGCGCTGGGCATCACCAGGGTTCTCGCCTGCGAATGGGCGGCGAAGGGCATCAACGTGAATGCCGTGGCGCCCGGCTATATCGTTACCAACAACACCGAGGCGCTCCGCGCCGACGAAAAGCGAAGCGCGGCCATTCTGGAGCGCATCCCAGCCGGCCGCTGGGGCACGCCGGACGACATCGGCGATGCGACGGTGTTCCTGCTTGCCCCGGCTTCCGACTACATGCACGGCGCCGTCATTCCGGTCGACGGCGGCTGGCTCGCGAGATAGGAGACGATCATGGATAGGAAACTTTTCGCCCGCGGTAACGAAGGCGAATGGACAGATCTCGGAGAGGGCAATCGGCGCCGGGTGATCCTCTCGACGGACGAATTGATGCTGGTGGAATTCGCCTTCGATGAGGGAGCCATCGGCGCTCCCCATTCTCACCCGCACGTTCAGGCCAGCTATGTCGCGGCGGGGAGCTTCGAGGTGACGGTCGGCGGGCAGACCCAGGTTCTTTCCGCCGGCGACAGTTTCATCGTGCCGTCCGGGGTGGTCCATGGCGTCAAGGCGCTGGAGCCAGGCCGTCTCGTCGATAGCTTTACCCCACATCGGGCCGATTTTTTCAACTAAGGATGAGCGGCGGTCGAGGAGAGCACTCCGGCACGCGAGCTCCTTGCTGCGCCGCCTGTTCAACGCTCTGGTCGACGGACGCCGCCCGCTCCTGCAGGCTCTTGCCCTTGCCTGCAGGACTTTCATACGCTCAATGCTGGCCCGCTACGTGTAACGTCGCCTCTGCAGCTTCAGCCGATCCTCAATCGGTCGCGAAGCAATAGAAGAGGCCGTCTCCTCCGGTGCCCTTGAAGGCCTCAATCGTGCAGCCGCCCCGCGTCGAATGGGAAGAGTTCCAGGATTTGGCCGCGGCCGAGTCGTCGGTACCGGTGCGGTCGCTGTGGCCGACAATTGCAGCACCCTCCGCGCCGCCCATCGTCCAGTTGCCGCAGGTTTCCGCGGCGGCGGTTCCGTCCGGCTTCGTGCCGGTCAGAATGTCGTGGCGGTTCGGCGTGTCGCCCCGACCATTGATGACTTCGCCCTTCTCGTTGAGCGCGGTCTGTTTGGTCAGGTTGTTGGTCTCGCCATGAAGCGCAGCGACATCGTCGGCGATCTTTTCGCCCTTGGCGTTGTACCAGGGCCCTGTCCCGATACGGTCCCTGGCGTTCTCCGTGTCGGTAGACAGATACGCCCTCCAGGTCTTGCCGGTCGAGCCGCTGGCCGCCGCCAGCGCGCCGCAATGGGCATCGGCGCCCGCAAGTCCGCCGAGATCACCGCCCTTGCCCGGATTGGAGCTGGTGACGAAGAAGCTCATCGACGTGTCCTGAGCAACAGCCGGGCCGACCGAACAGGCCAATACCGTCGCGATAAGTGCCATGCGTTTCATGGCATGCCTCCCTTGGATGTCCAGGCTATGAGCGTATTGCGTGCAAAGGCCAGCGTAAAATCTCAATCTCGTGAGGTAGAGGGCGCGCCGGCCGTCGCTCAGGCGCCCTCGACGGCTAATCCGCAGCCTTTCCGAGCGTATCGGCGACAAAAGCCCCGCGTTCGCCCATCGGCATCGGCTCTCCAGTGGTGGAATCGACCGCCGTCTGATGCTCGAGCTCGGCGTTAAGGAGAGCGCCGGTGATCAGGATGACCATGGAAATCCAGACCCACATCATGAAGCCAATCAGCGCGCCGAGTGCGCCATAGGTCGCGTTGTAGTTCGCGAAATTTTCCAGATAGTAGGAATATACCCATGAGGCGGCGAGCCACAGCAATGTGCTGAATACGGCGCCCCAGTTCAGCCACCGCAGCTTGGCCCGCTCGCGGCTCGGTCCATAACGATAGATGAGCACGGTGCCGAGGGTCCCGAGCAGCAGAATGGCCGGCCACCGCGCCACTCTCGTCAGGACCTCAATCCAGCGATCCAGCCATAGATAGGCGAGCAAGGCCGGAATGACGCCGATCGCCACGATGAGGACGACGGCAAAAAGCAATGCGGCAAAGGTGAAGGCAAGGCACAGGAGCGTTCTAGAAACGATCCCTCTCTTCTCCTTTTCCCCATAAGCGACGTTCATGGCGTCGAAGAGTGCAGCAATGCCGTTGGCCGCACTCCAGAGCGAGACCAACAGTCCGCCGATGAAGCCAAGGCTGAGGGTCGACGTCTTCTGCGTGGCAAGAGACGTCAGCTGATCCGTAATCATACTGTACGAGCCGGGCGGCAGGAGCTCGTCCAATACGGCCATATGCGCGCCTATATCGGAGGGATTTGCGATAAACCCGTAAAGCGAGACGAGCGCGCCCAGAGCCGGAAACAGCGCCAGCAGCAGGTAAAAGCTTACCCCTGCCGCGATCAGGAAGACGCGCTCCTCGGAGATCTCGGACATCACCCGCCAGAACACGTCGCGCAACCCTTTCGCCGGTATCTCTCCCGGCGTGGCTGCACTGCGCCCCCTGCCCGGATCGGCGGTCTCCATTGCCTTCGTAAGATCGACGTCCTTAGCGTTCATCGAGGCATGTCCGGTGTTACTCTCGATCCTAAGCTAGCGCCCAACTTTCGGGGAACTTCCTTGTTCCAGCGCGCCGAGGATTTGACCAGTCGCCGCGCGCCGTCCCGGAACAATCGCCCCCTGCCGCAGTTTTGTTCGATACTGGACGGGAGATGCAGACATGAACAGAAATTGGGAGCGTTTGGCGCTGATCGGCGCCGCCATCATCATCCTCTCCAGCGCACTGTTCTATTTCTACGTCGACCGCTTTCCGACAAGCAATGCGACGCGTATCGAAGACACGAAAGTCAATGCCGACGGCGTGAAGACGATCGACCCGAACCCGCCAAGCGCCAGCGGCGACAAGAACAATCCATCTTAGATAGTCGGCGGGGCGGCTCATTCCTGGAGATGAACGCCGCGCTTCTGTATCAGCCTTACCTTGTGATGGGGACAGTATTTGCCGGCGGCCTTGGCGGCGCAGAAGAGATAGGGTCCGCCGCCGTTGATAGGCCAGATGCACTCGCCGGGCGACAGATCCTCGAGGCGTTTTGCGAACGGCAGCCGCTGCACGTCATACTCGTTCGCAGGGGAAAATTCTCTCTGAAGCTCGTTCATCGGTACCTAGGCGTACTCTTTCTCCTCGAGCCTGACCTCAGACAATTCGAGGTCCACTGCTATTGGAGGAAACGCGCGATCCGGCAAAGTGATCCGACATAATCATGCCAACCGCATCATCAGGGACGGTTCAGCCATCGGTTGACTCCGCTCGGAGGCCGCCATGTGTCAGCCCGGAAGCAGGGTAACCACCATAACCGCTGCGACTACGGCGAGCGAAGCGATAAGGGCGATCAGTTCGATCATCATGTAACGCTGCATGTCGCGACGCATGCCAGTTCCTCCACGTCGTTGTGAGGTCGAAGGAAAACGCTCGAACACCACAATTGTTCACGCAGGCCGGGCGAGCCGCCGTGGCGGATTTCCGCATATAGACAACAAAACGCCCCCGCCCTCGGATGGGCTTTCACACAAGCAGGTGCCGAGTGGCTAATCGGCGGTCATTTCGGGTGTCGCGTCGCCCGTCGTTAACATCCGCATCAGGGCGATTTCGCTCCTTACGCCTTGCTGGTATAGGTGAAAAAGCATCCTGCCTATTTTAGCACCCTCTTCACTTTCCGGCTCCAGCTCCCTGGAGGAGCAAGCATAGACATGAACGCGCCGGAGCATCGAGATTTCAAGGTCGTCAATGGCGAGATCCGAAAAGCGCATATGCATTTCCCTTTGACCCTCCGATCAAAGCAGGTTTGTTGCTCATGCAATGATATTGGTGCGCCAAGCTTCGGATTCCAGATGTTGCCCATCAATGACCGTTGATCGTGGTCGACGGGAACGTCAGACGCGGCAGACGCGTTTTTTACGATCTTGCTGCGCGTCTTTCGGAGCTATCATGTCCACAAATCCCCTCGTGACCTTCGATCTCGATCCAGCCCCAGCGTTGATCGACTGAGAGGTACCGCGGATGGAGCACTACGACATAACGCTTGGGCTGTTTGGGCTGGTCATCCTGCTGACCGCCTGGATTCCCATGGCGTTTCGCCGTCTGCCGCTTTCACTGCCCATCTTCTGCATCGCCATCGGCGCCCTGGCCGGACACACTATACTCAGACCGGTCGTCGATCTCGGCTCGTTCGACAGTCGACTCGTCATCGAGCATATGACGGAGTTCACCGTCATCGTCGCGCTGATGGGTGCCGGACTGAAGATCGACCGGCCGATCGGCCTGCGCAACTGGGCTCTCACCTGGCGGCTCCTGGGCATTGCGATGCCGCTGGGGATCGCCGTGATGGCCGCCGGCGCCTCGCTGATACTCGGTCTTGGAGCAGCTTCCGCCATTCTGCTCGCCGCCTGCCTGGCACCGACCGACCCGGTCCTGGCGAGCGATGTCCAGGTAGGACCGCCGGAGACGGGAACCGAGGACGAAGTTCGGTTCGCGCTGACGTCCGAAGCCGGCTTGAACGACGGCCTGAGCTTTCCGTTCGTGTATTTGGCAATTGCGATCGCACTCGCCTCCGATGAGCCGGGCTGGTTCGCCGGGTGGCTGCTGCTGGATGTCACCTGGCGGCTCTTCGCCGGCATCGTGATGGGATGGATTGTCGGCAAGGCGCTCGGCTTTGCCACGTTTCGCCTTCCGAAGGGCGCTGCGCTCGTGCGCACGGGCGACGGTTTCGTCGCCTTGGGAATCACCTGCCTCGCCTACAGCCTGACGGAACTCGTCCACGGCTATGGATTCGTCGCCGTGTTCGTGGCCGCGCTCTCCTTCCGCACCGTCGAGCGACACCACGAATTTCACAAGGAACTGCACGACTTCTCCGAGCAGATCGAAAGGCTCCTGATGATGGTGCTTCTCGTCTGCTTCGGCGCCGCCGTCAGCCTCGGACACTTCATTGTCGACCTCGATTGGCGCGTGGTCGCCTTTGCCCTCTTCGTCCTGGCCATTGCCCGGCCGGCCACCGGATGGGTGAGCCTGCCATCGACCTTGCCCAAGGGTGAAAGGGCGGCGATCGCCGTCTTCGGGATCCGCGGCCTGGGCTCGATCTACTATCTCGCCTTTGCCACCGGGGTGGCGCGTTTCGAAGAGGTCGGCGTCATGTGGTCCGCCGTCGCCTTGATCGTGCTGATTTCCATCGTTACGCACGGGCTCACTGTCACCCCGGCGATGCACTGGCTCGACAGGCGGCGCAAAAATATCGGCAAGGCCGACGAAGCAATGCGTGCGAAGACCAAGTCCGGGAGTGCAGCCCTATCCGATTGATCTCACGCGACTCCCGCTTCGGGGAATCCGAGGATGTCGACGGTCCCGAGGATCTGACCGCGCAGCCAGCGATGCGGCGGCTCGTCGTCGTGACGGGCGTGCCAATACATCCTGATCTCCGGAACGGGGATCGTAAGCGGTGGCTCATAGATGGCAATCGGCAGGCTCCGCGCGGCCGAAACTGCGAATTGGCGAGGAACAGCGGCGAGGTAATTCCCGCTTGCCACGGCCAACGCCACGGCCTGGAAGTGCGGCAAAGCCAGGCTCACGCGGCGCGCCCGCCCGATCTTGGCGAGGGCGTCGTCAGTAAAGCCCGACATCGAACCGTCGATTGAGCGGATGGCATGCGGAAGTTCGCAGAAGATTTCGATCGGCAGAAGTCCATTCTCGCCGATCCCAGCCCGGCCGATCGCGATATTGTCCTTGGCTGCGATGATCGCAAAGGGTGAGTGAAAGAGAAGGGCACTCGAGACCCAGTCGGGCACCTCCAGCGGCCGCTCGAGCGCCGCGTCGACCTCGTCGTCCTGAAGCAGCCGTGCGACATCGCCGCGCGCGCTGTCGAGAAAACGGAGTGACACGGCAGGCGCCGTGTGCGTGATGCGCGCTGCCAGGGACGGCATCAGCAGCATCGAAAAGAAATCGGCCCCCATCAGCGTGAAGGTGCGCTCAAGCTCCGCAGGCTCGAACCTCTTGGCTGCGTGAAAAACGCGTTCGATTTCGCGCAGCGCCACCCGCACCGGCTCCGCCAGGCTCTCCGCCCGGGGCGTCGGCACCATCTCGTTGCCGCGCCGGACAAACAACTGATCATTGAGCGCGTGACGCAAGCGGTTGAGTGCCGCGCTGACGGCAGGCTGGCTCAAGCCGATCCGATCGCCGGCGCGGGTGACGCTTCTTTCCCGCAGCAGGGCATCGAGCACCCGCACCAGATTGAGGTCCAGAGCATTTAAATTCATCCCGTCAATTCGCCCCATACGATCATTCGATTTCCGCTCGACCCGGTCGGCCGGTAAGTCACCCGCGACGCCACGTCACATAAGGCAAAGGAGCACGCCCGCCATGACCATCACTAGCAACATCACAGAAAGCAAGGAACTCTTCTGGTTCAACAACACGCTCGTCGCGATCCACGTCTCCTCGAGCAAGGGGAGCGACGGCATCTGCGTGGTCGAGCACCAGATGCCCTACTGGGATTCTCCGCCACTGCACGTGCATCACCGGGAAGACGAAGTCTTTCACATCCTCGAAGGCAGGATGCGCTTCCATATCGATGGCCGCGAGCGGATTGCCGTTACCGGCGAAACGGTTGTCGCGCCAAAGGGCCTCGCCCACACCTTCCGCGTCGAATCGAGCGGTGGGGCGCGGTGCCTGACGATCACGCGCGGTTCGGACTTCGAAACACTGCTGCGCCAGATGGGCCGCCCGGCCGATCGGCCGGAATTGCCGCCGCAGTCGGCGCCGACACCGGAAATCATCGAGGCCCTGACACGGTGCTGCAGCGAAAACGGCGTCGATATCATTGGAACGCCGCTGGTCTGATTGGAAAGGTCGCATCCGCCTCGCACCGGCCCTTCGGCTGGCCGCGCACCCCTGCCCCGCGCGAAGCGTCCTGATCTGACGAAGTTTTCCTCACATCTGCAGCCTTGAACTCCGCCCTTCTTTGCGAAAGATTTCACTCTCCTTGTCGGAATGGATGCTGCGGCTGCGTCTTGGAGCCGCCGACCAATCACATTCAGGTCGGCGCTGCCAAGTGCATGAAAGGAGGAACAATTGTCATTGCATGTTGCGCTCGAAGTCGTAACCCTGTTTGTGGATGATCTCGGCGAGGCAAAAGCCTTTTACAGGAAGGTTTTTGAGCCGGAAATCGTGTACCAGGATGACGTCTCCTGCGTCCTTAAGTTCGGGGGCGCCATGATCAATCTGCTTCATGTGTCGCAGGCGCCGGAACTGATCGAACCTTTGCCGGTGGCGTCGGCGAATTCGGGCGCGCGTATCCTGCTCACGATCAAGGTCGCTGATGTAGACGCCGCCTGCGCCAGCCTGGAGGGTCGAGGCGTGAGACTGCTTAACGGCCCGATCGATCGCCCTTGGGGACGCCGCACCGCCGCCTTTGCGGATCCGTCGGGCCATATTTGGGAGATCGCTCAGGAACTTGCGTCGAGCCAGGAGGCCATTTGATCATCATGACAGACCAGAGCGTTCGTATGCTAGCCGGACGGTGCCTCTGCGGCGCCGTCCACTATGTCGTCGCCGACGCGTTCCGCTATGCCGCAAACTGCCATTGCGCGGATTGCCGGCGGACGACCGGGTCCGCCTTCAAGCCGTTTGCCGGCATCGAGCGGGAGAAGTTCACGGTCACCGAAGGGGCACACCATGTCGAGAGCTACGGTGAGGAGAACGCGCACAATGCCCGCTGCGGAAAGTGCGGCTCCTTTCTCTATTCGGTGGTCCGCGATGGCGCCTATGTGCATGTCGCGCTCGGTCCGCTCGCCGACGAACCGGCAATCCGGCCGAGCGAGCACATTTTCGTCGGCTCGAAGGCACCCTGGTACACGATCAACGATGAGCTGCCGCAATATTGGGCTCACGTTGCGGACGGGACGCCGATCAACTGCTGAACGTCCCGGCATGCTCAAGCGGCACGCAACCTTTCGCCACCACACGTAGCCGCACCGGCGCATCAAGAGTATATTGCAGGCGGAGGTGTTCATGCGCCGACCTCTCGCCCTTGCTGCCGCCGTTGCCCTTGCTCTCAGCTTTCCGGCTCAAGCGGAAGTTCTGATCGGTGTTGCCGGCCCGATGAGTGGCAAACTCGCCTGGACCGGCACCCAGTTGAAGCGCGGCGCGGAGATGGCAGTCGCGGAGATCAATGCCGCCGGCGGCGTCCTCGGCGAGCAGGTTCGATTGATCGTGGCGGATGATTTCTGCGATCCACAGCAGGCCGTTGCGGCCGCCCGGAAGCTCGTCGCCGACCGTGCGGTCTTCGTCGTCGGCCATTACTGCTCGGGCGCTTCGATCCCCGCCTCCAAAATCTACGCCGCGGCCGGCGTGCTGCAGATTTCGCCGTCCTCAACCAATCCGGCCCTGACCGAGCAAGGCCATGCCAACGTCTTCCGGGTCTGCAGTCGGGACGATGCCCAGGGCTTGAAGGCCGGCAACTACCTGGCCGATCAGTGGGGAACCAAAAAGATCGCAATCCTTCACGACGACACGACCTACGGCAAGGGTCTCGCCGAAGAGACGAAGAAGCAGTTGAATAAGCGCGGCGTCAACGAGGCGATCTATCAGAGCTACGAACCGGGGAAGGACGACTACTCGGCCGAGATCGCGGATTTGCAAAGGGCAGGTATCACGGTGCTCTATCTCGGCGGTTATCACACGGAAGCGGCGCTCATGGTTCGTGCAGCGCGCGAGCGCGCCTTTCCGGTGCAGGTGATTTCCGGTGACGACACTGCAACCGAGGCCTTCGGCCTGATCGCCGGCCCCGCTGCCGAAGGAACACTCTTTACCTTCGTCGCCGACCCGCGTCGCAATGCCGAGGCGGCTGAGGTCGTCGAGCGCTTCCGGGCGGAGAATTTCGAGCCCGACTCCTGGACGTTGCACAGCTACGGCGCCGCCGAAGTTTGGGCGCAGGCGGTCCGTAAAGCGGGGTCGCTGAAACCGCCGAAAGTCATCGCGGCGCTGCGCAACCACGCGTTCGATACGGTGCTCGGCCGGATCGATTTCGACGAGAAGGGCGACCTCACCGTTCAGAACTGGGTATGGTATATTTGGAAGGGTGGCGAGTACGTGCCGCTGGAGTAACTGGCGGCTCACCGCAGCAGCACGCATCTGAGAAGAAATCCGTGCGGACGATGTTGACCGCCTCAGCCGGAGCGAGGGGCCGCGATGTTTGATCGTCTCGGCATTCGCGGTCGTCTGCTGCTCGCCTTCTTCGGCATCAGTGCCTTCGCCGTGCTTGCGACCGCTGGCGCGCTATACGCCTTTCTCCAGCTCGGCCAGGTGCTCGAACGGGTAACGGAGCGCCGGGCCCCGTCCGCCCTTCTATCTCTCGAACTCTCCCGCCAAGCCGAGCGCGTCGCCGCCACCGCTCCCGCCGTGCTTGCATCGAGCAGCCAGGCCCGGCACGCCGAGGTATCGGCGGCGATCGGCAGCGAGATGACGCGCCTGGAGGAATTGCTTGCCGCCTTGAGGGGAACGGCGCTCAGCTCGGCGGTCGTTGCCGAAATCGAAGCGGCGGCAGTGGGGCTGCGGCGCAACCTGAACGCCCTCAATGGTCTCGTGACCGCGCGTCTCGACGCCGTGGCCCGAAAGGAGGAGCTTCTGCGCCGCCTGTCGGCGACGACCAATGCCAGCCAGCGGCTCGTCGCGCCCGGCATTCTCGTGATGAATTCCAAGGTGCCGCGGTGGCGGGCCGCGACTGTCGATCCGACACTGTCGCCGGAAGCGGAAGCTGCGGCGACGCGAGATCTCGCCCGGGCAATCGCCGCCTATATTCCGCAGCAAACGGCGCAACGCGAGATAGCGGCGATCAACGACACGCTTTTGCAGGCTGCCGTCGTGCCGGCCCCGGGCGACCTGTCGCTGCTTTCGTTTCCCCTGCACCGCTCGGTCAACGCGCTGGAGGCCGTCACGCCCGAATTCGACGAGCAATTGCGCAAGCGCTTCCGTCAGCTCGTCGACGAGTTCAAGGCGCTGATCGACGGGCCAACAAGCATTCCGGGCGCGCGCGGCGAAGAACTTGCTCTCCTGGCAGAGGGCGAGAAGCTGGTGGCGGAAAACGATCAGCTTTCGCGCAAGCTGACGCTTGCCGTGGATCGCCTCGTGGCGGCGGCGAAACGGGATATTTCCGAAGCGGGCGCCGAAGCCGCGACCGTGCGGCGCTATGGCACCGCGATCGTGCTCGGCTCCGCCCTGCTCAGCCTGCTGAGTTCGGTAATGATCGTTTGGCTCTATGTCGACCGTAACCTGCTTGCCCGTCTTGCCGGGCTCAGCCACAGCATGCTCGCCATTGCCGCCGGCAACCTGCGTGTGACGCTGCCGGATACCGGGCGCGACGAGATCGGCCGCATGGCCAAGGCGTTGCGCGTCTTCCGCGACACAGCGATCGAGGTCGAAGAGAAGAACCTGCGCGACGTCGCCGAAGCCCGCCAGCGCCTGATCGACGCGATCGAGAGCATTTCCGAAGGTTTCGCGCTCTATGATGGCGAGGACCGGCTCCTCCTCTGCAACAGCCGATATCGCGAGATACTCTATCCGGGCATGGATGACGCCGTCGTCTCCGGCACGAAATTCGAGGCGATCATCCGTGCCGCGGCGGAGCGCGGCCTGATCGAGGATGCCATCGGACGGGAGGATGAGTGGATCGCCCGGCGCCTCGCGGCGCACCGCAATCCCGTCGGAACGATCCTGCAGCAGCGCGGTCCGGATCGCTGGGTGCAGATCAGCGAACGCCGCATTTCGGGCGGCGGCACGGTCGCCGTCTATTCCGACGTGACGGAGCTGAAACGTCGCGAGCAGGACCTTTCCGAAAAATCGGCCGCCCTCGAAGCCTTGTCGAGCAAGCTGGCGAAATACCTCGCCCCGCAGGTCTACAGTTCGATCTTCAGCGGCCGGCAGGATGTCAGCATCGCGAGCCAGCGCAAGAAACTGACGATCTGCTTCTCCGACATCGCCGGTTTCACCGAGACGACCGACAAGATGGAATCGGAGGAACTCACTCAGCTCCTCAATCAATACCTGACAGAAATGTCGAAGATCGCCCTGTCCTTCGGCGCCACGATCGACAAGTATGTCGGCGACGCCATCCTGATGTTCTTCGGCGATCCGGAGACGAGCGGCGTGAAGGAGGACGCCATCGCCTGCGTTTCGATGGCACTTGCCATGCAGAAGCGGATGGCCGAACTCGGCGAAGCCTGGCGCGGCGCCGGAATAGAGACGCCCCTGCGCTGCCGAATCGGCATTCACACGGACTACTGCACCGTCGGCAATTTCGGCAGCGAAGATCGAATGGACTATACCATCATCGGCGGGGCCGTGAATCTCACCGCCCGACTGGAGCAGGAAGCGGAGCCTGGCGCGGTGCTGATTTCCTACGAGACCTTCGCGCAGGTGCAGGATGTGATCCATTGCGAGGAGGTGGGACGCGTCCGGGTCAAGGGCCTAGCCTACCCGGTCGCTACCTTCCGAGTCGTCGACTTCAGGGCCAATCTCAGCGTCGCTTGCGACGCGATTCACAAGGAACTCCCGCATCTGAAGCTTGATGCAGAGCCCGACCTCATGTCGTCCGGCGAGCGGGAAGAGGCCGCCGCGACGCTTCGCGAGGCACTGAACCGGCTCTCTCGATAATCCGCTGTTCACCATCCGCGGAACATGTTCCACCCGGCGCCTGTTGGAGCAGTAAGGTGCAACGCGCCGGCAATGGCTGCGGTATTACGGTAATCGCCGGCGACAGAAGGGGGAAGGATGAGAGTCCTTGTAATAGGGGCTTCGGGGCTGATCGGCTCTGCCGTCTGCGCGAAGCTTCTCGAGCGCGGCATGACGGTCGTACGCGTGGTTCGACCGGGCTCTTCGCTGTCAAAGACCGGCGAAACCGTGGAACTCGATCTTGCCCGAGCGGTTCGGCCCGAAGACTGGCTGCCGCATCTGTTGAACATAGCCGCCGTTGTAAATTGCGCAGGCACACTCCAGGACGGGCCGGGTCACGATACGTCCGGCGTCCATATCCGCGGTCCCTCCGCCCTGTTTCAAGCTTGCGAACAGGCCGGTGTCCGCCGCGTCATCCATTTCTCGGCCATGGGCGTAGAAAAGCAGCAACCTTCCCCCTTTTCGCGCACCAAGCTCGAAGGCGACGAGGCGCTGATGGCCAGGGACCTCGACTGGGTCATTCTGCGCCCTTCCGTTGTGCTCGGCCCCGGCGCCTTTGGCGTCAGTGCGCTCATCCGTGGGCTGGCGGCTTTGCCCGTCCTGCCGATCATGCCGAATACCGGGCTGCTCCAGGTCGTGCGCCTCGAAGACGTGGCACGCACCGTCGAGATGCTCGTCCATCCGAGTGCCCCCAAGCGACTGATCCTGGAGATAGCAGGGCCGGGGCCCCTCTCCTTCGAAGATGTCGTGAGAACCTACCGGCACTGGCTTGGCTGGAGCCCTGCCCGCATCCTCAACATACCCGCTCCGCTCGCAGGCCTCCTCTATAAGCTCAGCGATCTCGCCGGGGCACTCGGCTGGCTTCCGCCGACGCGCAGCACGGCGCAGAAGGAGATCACCCGCGGTGCCGTGGGCGACATCCGGGCGTGGTCGGAGAATACCGGGATAGAACCGACCGCGCTCTCGGTGGCGCTGGCGAGAACGCCGGTTACGGTTCAGGAAAGATGGTTTGCCAGGCTCTACCTCCTGAAGCCGGTCATCTTCGTCGTGTTGTCGTTGTTCTGGATCGCTACCGGCGTCATATCGCTGACGACCGGTTACCAGATCGGCATCGACCTGATGGAGCGCACCGGCGCGGGGGTGCTTGCTGGCCCCAGCGTCGTCGCCGGAGCGATCGCAGACATCGTCATCGGACTTGCCATTGCGGTTCGTCGAACGAGCCGCGCCGGGCTCTACGGTGCGATCGGCCTCTCCCTTTTCTACGCCTTGGCCGGGACGATACTACTCCCTGAGTTGTGGAATGAACCGCTCGGCCCGCTGATGAAGATCTGGCCGATCATCGTGCTGCACCTCGCCGCCTTGGCGATCCTGGAGGAGCGCTGATGCTCTATTTCGTTCTCAAGTACCTGCACATCATCGGGGCCTCCGTGCTGTTGGGCACGGGCGCGGGCATCGCGTTTTTCATGCTGGTGGCGCATCGCACCGGTCGTGCCGAGACGATCGCTTCGGTTGCGCGCATCGTTGTCCTGGCCGACTTCCTGTTCACCGCCACCGCCGTCGTCCTGCAGCCGATAACGGGGGTGGCGCTCGCCTGGCATGTCGGTTACTCCCTGACGGAAGGTTGGATCCTGCTGTCGATCCTCCTCTACCTGATCACCGGTGCATTCTGGCTGCCGGTCGTTTGGATGCAGATGGAGATGCGCAGGCTCGCCGAGGCCGCGAGCAAGGGTGGGCAGCCATTGCCCAAACGCTATTATCGGCTCTTTCACCTGTGGTTCGCCTTCGGTTTTCCGGCCTTTGCTGCGGTCCTCGGGATTTTCTGGCTGATGATCGCCCGGCCCGCTATAGAGTGGTGAGCGGCGGCGTGGCGCTTATCGGGAGGGACAGACCACATGATTGTCGTGCGCCCGGCTTTAGCGGACGAAGTGGAGGCTCTTGCCCGGCTGGGGCTCTCGGCCTGGTGTAAGGGGATAAAGCCGCTCATCCCACCGGAAGTTGCGCTGGCGGTCGAGCAGGATAACCCGTTCCTGCCATTTCTACGGGACATGCGGTCAAAGGTCCTGGTAGCCGAGGTCGAAGGCCAGGCTGCCGGCATCGGGGCCTGCGAGCACGCGGACAATACGATCAGCGACATCTGGGTGGCTCCGGCATTCGAGGGTCGAGGCGCCGGATCGGCGCTTGTGAGAGCGCTCGAAAGACAAATCCTGGAGCGCGGATACTGCGAAGCGCACATCGAAGTGGCCGCTGCGAATGCGAGAGCGCTCGAACTCTATCAACGCCTCGGTTACCGGCAGCTTTGGAGGAAGGTCGCCTTTGATGCGGTGCTGCGAACGACACTCGAGAAGATCGGCCTGGCGCGGCGTCTTTCACCCGCGTGAGCGCGAGGCCCTGACGAGTACCCCGCTCAAGGATTGCCGAAAGCCTCCGACAGATCGTTGTGCGCGGTGACCGCGGCGATCTCTCCCTGCGCCATGGCGACTCCCATCTGATTTAGGCCCGTCACCACATCGCCGATCGCGTAGAAGAACCGGACATCGGTTCGCTGATGCCGATCGGTCGGTATCCGCCCTTCCTCGTCAAGCTTCACTCCGATTGCCTGCGCCAGGAGGGACTGAGGCCTGCAGCCAAGCGCCGAATAGACCGCCACCGCCTCCATCGTTGCCGCTCCCATGAATTCCAATGCCATGCGATCTTCGGGAACGGGCGCGTGCCGGGCCAATCGGGCGGTGAGCAGCCGGATGGGCGGCCTGATGTCCGCAGGCGTCAGGCCCTCGGGTTCGGCGCCCAAGGTCGCCACCGTCACGTCGTCGGTGAACGACAGCAGAAATGCGGCTTCCTTCAGCGCCCGCCGGTTGTTGCCGATGACGACCACCGGTGCGCCGTTGATCTCATACCCGTCGCAGATCGGGCATAGCCTGAGATTGCCATTCCGCACGAGTTCCTTCGCATTCGGCCAGGGCGGAAGAACGTCGAGGAGGCCCGTCGCGCAGATGACCGCGCGGCTCCCGAGAAGGCGGCCGGCCACTCTGCATTGAAAGCCGTCCGCTACCCGCTCCAGCAGATCGGCACGGGCGGCGAGACGCTCGACTCCGAACTTGCCGGCTTGATCATGCATACGGTCGAGCAACACCTGACCCGGGACGCCATCCGGGAAGGCTGGATGATTGTAAGAGCGCGGAATGAGAGAAGCGCGGCTATTCCCCTCGTCGACGACGACCACATGCCGATTGAGGCGCGCCAGATAGACGCTTGCCGCCAGGCCGGCAGGGCCACCACCGACAACAATGCAATCATAGTCGAGTTTATCGCGCACTTGGCGTCTCGCCGTTCCGGTTTCCTGTCAAACAGCCTGCTTCGAACGGCTCAAGCGGCCGGTTGTTCCGGGGGGCCACTCATGGCCGGAAGATATGGCGGTCCCGCCGCGGCGCCTATTCGTCAGCGGCCGCAAGCGGCGTGAAGGCAGGCGCGTTCAGGGGCTCGCCATCCACCGAAAAGTGGGAGCCGTGGCATGGACAGTCCCAGCACCTCTCAAAACTGTTCCAGTGCACGACACAGCCGGCATGGGTACAAGTCGCGGATCGAACATGGAGTTCGCCGCCGTCATCGCGGTAGGCGGCAAGCTTTGAAGTGCCGCGACGAATGAGGGCGCCGTCGCCGGGCTTCAATTCGTCGAGCGAAGACAATTCCCCGCCAGTGAGATGTTCGGCGAGATTGGCCGGCATGGTGAGGTTTTCAGAAATGTACTCGCCAGCTGCGCCGATCGAGATCCGGCTGGGCTGATAGATGCCGGCCCAGATATTCTCACGGCCCATGACAAGATCGCGCAGGATCAAGGAACCGGCGACACCGTTCGACAGGCCCTCGCCGGAATCGCCGGTCACAACGAAGACGTTGTTGTTTCCGGGATTTCGGCCGATATAGGCGAGGTGGTCGACTGGCTCCATGACCTGGCCGGACCACGCAAATTCCGGATCGCCGATCTGCGGGAAGCGCGACTTTGCCCATTCGGTGAGCCTCGCTAGCCGCTCCGGCTGGTCGTCGACCTGTCCGGTCTTGTGGTCCTCGCCGCCGACAAGCAGCCAGTCATGGTCTGCGCCTGACGGCTGCAGGCGCACATAGTGGTACGGGTCCAGCGTATCCCAGTACAGCGCGTCGACCACCGCGCCGCTTGGTACTCGGCCGGCAATTACATAGGTGCGATATGGTGCCTGCTTCGTGTGAACCGCGATCCAGTCGTTGATCGGCGAATTCGTCGCGATCACCGCCGCTCGCGCGCGGATTTCGCGGCCTTCCCGTGTGCGGACAATGGTTTCGCCGTCCTTCTCTTCGACACTTACGACTGGCGTCTCTGCGTATAGGCGTCCGCCATCGCGTTCGATGCAGCGGATGAGGCCGTCGAGATATTTGAGCGGATGGAACCGTCCCTGGTCCGGGAAGCGGAGACAACGGCGGTCGCCGCCGTCCCCAGTACCCGGCAATGCATCCCAGGCGACGCCGGAGAAGCCGAGGCTGTGACAGGCATCGATCTCCCGCTCCAGGATGGAAACGTCTTCGTCCGACGCCGCGAACAAATAGCCGTCCAGGCGACGGAAGTCGCACTCGATATTTTCGGACGCCTGAATCTGTTCCACCCGATCAAGGGCCGCCACCTGGCTGCGAAAGTATTGCCGCGCCTCCTCGAGGCCACGCAGCCTGATGAGTTCGTGGTAGAAGTCGTCGAGGACGGAGGCAAGATGCGCGCTTGTGCGAGCCGTCATGCCTCGGGCAAGAGCGCCCCGATCCACGACGATCACCGACTGTCCTTCACGGCACAATTCGTAGGCGACCGAGAGACCGGCGATACCGGCGCCCACCACGACGACATCGGCTCGCTCATTGGCGGCAAGCAGCTGCGGCCGGTGCTCCGCGGCGGTTGCCATCCAAAGGGACTGGCTGCGTTCGGACTGCACGTTCATGGCTTCAATCTCCCTCCCGACGAACCGCGCTCAATCAGAAATGTTCCTTGGACAAAAAGGGCACCGGCCTGCCTCTGGCAGACCAGTCGCGGCGGCCCCGGGCGCCGTTTGGACGGCCCCGCCTTGCGTGCCTCCTTCTCCGCGGGTTTGAAAAAGCCTCCACTTGCACTATGCAATCTCTAGCGTGCCGGCCGATCGCGATTCGTGGTCGTGGCATGAGATTGAGATATGGAATGCGGGTGGCGCGGCCCCTGCATTCCTTACCTGCCTGCTGCGTGTTTCATTTTGTCGAGCCGATTTATTGAAACATGTAGCTATTCGATGTGCCGCAGCGGCCTTTGCGCGTTTCAAGAAGACGCGCGTCCCTGTAAGGCAAGGTTGGAGGTTGCCAGTTTGCGGTGCAGCGGCAAGGCCGTCGGTTTGATCGTTCTCGCGTCTCTGTCCCTTGCAGGCTGCACGGCCCGTGAAGGTGCCCGCGTGCCGACCGGCGCAACCATCGTAGCGACGGAAAACGCGCTCGTCCTGCCGCCGCCCGGCGGGCCCGACATCCTAAACGTGGTCGAGCGGCGCTTCGGCAACGCCGTCGAGCAGGACGTCAATTTGCATACCTCCGCTTCAACACCCGGACAGAACTACCTGCGCGCCACATTCTTCGGACCGACAGGTGCCGGGCTCGATCAGAAGACGGCAACCTATTCGGCCGTCCGTGCATCGGAAATGATGCGGGAGGCAAGACGGGCAGTTCCGGGCGTCCCCCTGGCCCAGTCGCCCTATTTCCTTCAGAACAACTACGGTCCGTTCGGCTATGCCTTCGGGCGGCGCGACGGCGACGCCTGCCTCTATGCCTGGCAGCAGATACGTCCGCCGGAAAGCCAGCGCTCGCCTCTGCGCAGCTATGGCACCATACAGGTGCGGTTCCGCTATTGTGCGACCGATGCGTCGGAAAACGAACTGCTGAATATCGTCTACGCCTATACGATCAGCGGGACCATCATCGGCGATCCGTCCTGGAACCCCTACGGGCCGCCGCCGACGGTCGACGCCCGGCTCGGACGTACCGGCAGTCCCATCTACCGGACGGCGCCGCCTTCGGACCAGGCACCCGCGCTCGAACGCCCGAGACTCGCAGTGGTGACGACTCCCGCGCGCACGGTGCCTGAGATCGAAATACCGGAGGTGACGCGCCAGCCGGTCGTCGCGCCACTACCCGCACCGCAGACAGGCGGAAGCCTGCCGAGCCCGGCGGGTCCCACCGGCGCGGCAGGCAGCGTCGTCGTCCCCCTGCCGACTTGCACACCGCAGGGAGGGCCGGCCTGCCCTTAAACGGGCGCTAACTCGGGCCTGCTAAGGGGCCAATGGAATCGTCCGATCCGGCTAGTGTTGTAAACCATTGCCAGCGACATGAACGCCGCTGTTGGAAGGCAAATGTATGAGTAAGATCGCGACTCTTGCCGCATGGGTTGTCGTATCCCTTTGCCTGGTCACGCTCATCACGCTGCCCGTCAACATGCAGACGCAGCTGGTCGCAAGCGTCCTCGTCGTGACGTTCATGGGGCTCATCAAGCTCCTGGACGCAGGCGGCAAATGGCGGCTCATCGCGCTTGCCTTCGGCAGTGCCATGGTGCTGCGCTACGTCTACTGGCGCACGACGAGCACCTTGCCGCCTGTCAACCAGCCGGAGAATTTCATTCCGGGCTTCCTGCTTTACCTGGCGGAAATGTACAGCGTCATGATGCTCGGCCTCAGCCTGTTCGTGGTCGCCATGCCGCTTCCGCCGCGGCCCTCCCGTTCGGCGACGCCCGGGAAATACCCGAGGGTCGACGTTTTCGTGCCCTCCTATAACGAGGATGCGGACCTGCTTGCCAACACGCTCGCCGCGGCCAAGGGCATGGACTACCCGGCCGAGAAACTGACGGTCTGGCTGCTTGACGACGGCGGCACTTTGCAGAAGCGCAATTCCACCAATCTCGTCGATGCGCATCGCGCTGCCGCACGACACCGGGAACTGCAGAGACTCTGCGAGGATCTCGGCGTGCGCTACCTCACCCGCGACCGCAACGAACATGCCAAGGCCGGCAATCTCAACAACGGGATGCTCAATTCAAACGGTGAGCTGATCGCCGTATTCGATGCCGACCACGCCCCGGCGCGCGACTTCCTGCTCGAAACGGTCGGCTATTTCGAAGACGATCCGCGCCTGTTCCTGGTGCAGACGCCGCACTTTTTCCTCAACCCCGATCCGCTCGAGCGCAACCTCAGGACCTTCGAGAAGATGCCAAGCGAGAACGAGATGTTCTACGGCATCATCCAGCGCGGTCTTGACAAGTGGAACGCCGCCTTCTTCTGCGGCTCGGCGGCCGTGCTCCGGCGCAAGGCGCTGGAGGATACGAGCGGCTTCAGCGGCTTGAGCATCACCGAGGATTGCGAGACGGCGCTGGCACTGCATGGGCGCGGCTGGAACAGCGTCTATGTCGACCGCCCCTTGATCGCCGGATTGCAGCCGGCGACATTCGCGAGCTTCATCGGCCAGCGCAGTCGCTGGGCGCAGGGAATGATGCAGATCCTGATGTTCCGCTTCCCTCTGCTCAAGGGCGGTTTGTCCATACCGCAGCGCCTCTGCTACATGTCGTCGACGCTCTTCTGGCTGTTTCCGTTCTCGCGGACGATTTTCCTCTTCGCACCGCTGTTCTACCTGTTCTTCGATCTCCAGATCTTCACCGCCTCCGGCGGCGAATTCCTCGCCTATACGCTCGTCTACATGCTCGTGAACCTGACGATGCAGAACTACCTATACGGATCGTTCCGCTGGCCCTGGATATCCGAACTCTACGAATATGCGCAGACGGTTCATCTGCTGCCGGCGGTGGTTTCGGTTCTGCTCAACCCGCGCAAGCCGACGTTCAAGGTGACGGCAAAGGACGAGTCCGTCCTCAAAAGCCGGCTTTCCGAGATCAGCCGGCCCTTCTTCATCATCTTCGCCGTGCTCCTCATCGCCACGGCGCTCGCCATCTACCGGGTCTATACGGAGCCTTACAAGGCGGACATTACCCTCGTCGTCGGCGGCTGGAATCTCCTCAATCTCATCATGGCGGGCTGCGCGCTCGGGGTCGTTTCCGAGCGGGGTGAAAAGGCAGCCTCGCGGCGTGTGAAAGTCAGCCGCCGCTGCGAATTTTCCTTCGGCGAGCAAACCTATCCGGCAACGATCGAGAATGTTTCGGCGCATGGGGCGCGAGTCCAGGTCTACGGCTTACCCACCGACGAACTGCTGATCGATGTCAGGGGGCAGATCCGCTTCCAGCCCTATAGCGGCGACGGTACCTTCGAAACGCTGCCGGTCTCGATCAGGAACATCGAAACCGAGGGCGATCTGACAATCGTCGGCTGCCGCTATCTGCCGGAAATCGCCCGCCACCACAGTCTCGTCGCCGATCTTATCTTTGCGAACTCGCAGCAGTGGAGCGAGTTTCAGCGCCTGCGGCGCGGTAATCCGGGCCTGGTGCGCGGCTCTCTCTGGTTCCTGTGGCTCGCCCTTTATCAGATGAGCCGCGGCCTGATTTACTTCTTCCGCAGCATCAAGACCGAAGCGGGAGCGGGCAAATGAAACGCGTGCTCGCTCTCCTGATGGCTTTCTTGGCCGGCTCGCCGGCGGCTGCACAGCCCTCCCCCTTCGACATGTCCGGGGAGCGCCCTGCCGAACAGCGTGCCGCACCGCCGGTGGAAGAGGCGCCGCAAAGACGAGATGCGGCGCCAAGCTCCGGCAGCCCCAAGGCGGTCTCGCCCCGCCCGGCGGCAGCGCCGTTCCGGCGCTTCGTCCTGCCGTTTCCGACCTTGTCGCTCGCCGGCGAAGCGGACGAGCGCGCCTGGTCCCTCTATCTCACGCCGGCGCAGGCGCAAGCCGGCCGCAGGCTGACCTTTGCCTATCAGAACGCGATCGTCGTTGCGCCCGAGGCATCCGTCCTGTCCGTCCTGGTGAACGGCAAGCTTGTCGGCGAAGGAGCGGTGCAGGCAGCCGACGGGCCGCACGAGCGCAGCTACGACATTCCCGCCGGCCTGTTGCGTACCGGCGAGAACGAGATCCGCTTCCGCGCGCACCACCGCCATCGAACGGACTGCACGATCCAGTCGACCTACGAACTCTGGACAGAGATCGCCTCGGAGAGCGCCTTCATCACATTCGAGGGTGAGGAGCCCCGAGCACTGACCGCAATCGAAGACATTCAGGCCGTCGGCACGAACGAGACCGGGCGAACCCAGTTCAATATCGTGGCGCCCGCGCTGGAGCAGCCGAGCCGCGTACCGGTGCTGATGCGGCTGGCGCAGGGCGTCGGCCTACTCGGGCGCATGCGGTCCCAGTCCATCGTCTTCAGCCGCATCATGCCGGAGCTCGGCAAGCCCGGCGAGCTGACGATCGTTGCCGGAACCGCAACGGAACTCCAGCCCCTGCTTCCCTCGCTGCCCGCCGAGGCGGCGACCGGCACGATTGCCGCCTTCGCGGAAACCGGGACGGCACATGCGCCGGTTCTTGTCCTCAGCGGCCCCGATTGGACGGCCGTGGCGGCGGCGATCGAAACGATCACCGCCGCCACGGAGCAACCCTCGAACATCCCGCGCGACGTCATCAAGACGGAGCGCTGGCGGCTGCCGCAAACGCCGCTGGTGTTTTCCGGCAAGCGGCTGCGCTTTTCCGAACTGGGCGTCGCGACGAGCGAGTTCTCCGGCCGGCGGTTCCGGACGGCCCTCCAGGTGGCGATCCCATCCGATTTCTATGCCGACGCCTATGGCGAGGCCACCATCCTTCTCGATGCCGGCTATACGGAGGCGGTCCGTCCCGGAAGCCGGATCGACGTCTATGTCAACGGCAACATCGCCACGACGGTCGCCCTGGAAGCGTCGGCGGGCGGGATCCTTGGTCACCTTCCGATCAATGTGACGCTGCGGCATTTCCGGCCCGGTGCCAATCTCATCGAGCTCGAAGCGGTCCTGCTGACCGAAGCCGACAAGACATGCGCGCCCGGGACGCCGGCTTCTTCCGAACCGCGCTTTGCCCTGTTCGACACGTCTGAATTCGCGATGCCCGATTTCGCCCGCATCGCACGGCGCCCGGACCTCGCGGCAACGTCCGGCTCCGCCTATCCCTATCGCGGCAGCGCCGATCCGGTGGCACTCTACATCGACAGAGCCGACCCCGACACGCTTTCCGCGGCTGGCACCTTTATCGCGAAGCTGGCCGTCGCCGGCGGACGGCCGATGCAGATCGAAACGATCGCCGATCCGCTGGTGGCCGACGGCAGGCAAGCGCTGTTCATCGGCGCCATGCCGCAGCTGCCGAAGATGGTGCTGACGCAGGCCGGGATCGACCCGGTCAGCCAGGCCTCCTGGGGGAGCGCGAAGGACGTTGCCCAGGGGCGCAACACACAGACGGCGCTGGACGAGTGGCAGACGCGGCTGAAGGGGGGCGGCTGGCGGAGCGCCATTATCGATTTCGAAAGCTGGCTCAAGGAGAATTTCGACATTTCCTTGAATTCGCTGCGACTGATACCGGAGGCCGAGGCGCCTTTCGTGCCGCCGAAAGCGGCGACTCTGCTGGTGGCACAATCGGCCAATCCGGCCGAGAACGCCACCTGGACAGTGGTTGCAGCTCCTTCGCCGGCATTGCTGCGCGAGGGGGTGGCGGCGATCGCGGACACGTCGCGGTGGAGCGAGGTGTCGGGGCACATCGCGGTCTACGACCCCGTGGACGACAAGGTGAGCGCCACGCCGGCCCGCCGCTTCAGACTCATCGAGACGCAGCCGCCGTCTTTCTGGAACTACCGGCTGATCGCCGCGAACTGGCTTTCGACGAACATTCTCTTCTATGCGGTACTGCTCGTCAGCCTTGCAGTCGTGCTCGGACTGGCCACTGCCGTGCTGCTCGGTAAACTGGGGCGCCGAACATGAGATACCTGTTGATATTCGCGCTCCTTCTGGCGGCGCTTGTCGGGCCGGTCGGAGCGGATGAAAGGCGGGCAAGCGTGAAAGCCGACGCCTGGGCGCAGTACAAGTCGAAGTTCCTCGATCCGAGCGGGCGCATCCTCGACGACGCCAATGGCAATGTCAGCCACAGCGAGGGACAGGGATATGGCCTGCTGCTTTCGTTCCTGGCAGACAAACCGGCCGATTTCGAGCAGATCTGGTCCTTCACCCGTCGCGAGCTTCTGTTACGCGACGACGGGCTTGCGGCCTGGAAATGGAGTCCGGACAACGATCCGCATGTTACCGACATCAACAACGCGACCGACGGCGACATTTTGATCGCCTATGGCCTGGCGCTCGCTGCCGAGCGCTGGGGCCGCAGGGATTATTCGCAGGCGGCAGCCACGATCGCCAAGGCCATTCTCGACAAGACCGTCGTCAAACATGGCGGGCGCACGCTGCTATTGCCCGGCGTCGCGGGATTTTCAGCCGCCGACCGGGACGATGGCCCGGTCATCAATCCCTCCTATTGGGTGTTCGAAGCACTGCCCGTGCTCGACCGACTCGTCCCTTCGCCGAAATGGCAAGAGCTCGGGGCAGACGGCAAGACGATGATCCAGGGCATGAAATTTGGACCGCAGGACATGCCGGCCGATTGGGTAAGCGCCAAGACCACACTCAAGCCGGCCGCCGGATTTCCGCGAGAGTTCGGTTTTAACGCTCTGCGAATTCCCCTTTACCTCGTGCGCGCCGATCAATCAGATCGGGAGTTTCTCTTGCGGCTGCAACGTGGGATCTCTGGGCCGCAAGGCGAGCTTCTGACCCGCGATCTCGAAAGCGGAGCGGTGCGCGCGACGCTGACGGATCCAGGTTATCGAATTATTAACCATATTCTGGCCTGTGTGCTCGAAGGCACGAAGATGCCAGAGGACGCCAAGGCGTTCCAACCGACGCAATACTACCCTTCGACCCTGCACCTGCTGGGGTTGTCTTTCGTGGAGGAAAAGCATCCGGAGTGCTTATGAAGTTTCCAGTCATAGCCTTCGCAGGTGTCACCGCAACGGTGATCGGAATCGCCGGCTTCGCCGACGGTAACCATCTGCGCAAGGGCTTGGGAGACCTCATCGCCAGTGCCGCACCGGAACTGGCCGTGCCCTTCGGTAACGTCGGCGACAGCCGGAAGGGCGCGAGAGAGCCGGGTTCGCGCGACGTCGCCCAGGCTGAGACGCCGTCCGAAGCGGAAACCCCTCCGCCTGACGAACCGGCAGCCGTGGACGAATCGGCGCTGCGCTATTTCGCCAGCCAGGGCGATACGGCCCGCCTGCAGGCGGAGATTTCGCGTCTGAGAGCGCTCTATCCCAATTGGACCCCTCCCGAGGATCCCCTGGCAGTTCCGCGCAACGAGGACGTGCAGCTCGAAGCCATGTGGCAGCTCTATGCGGAAGGCCGCTACGCCGAGGTGCGCAAGGCGATCGCCGACCGGAGATCGAGAGAAGCCGGTTGGCAGCCGCCCGCCGACCTCCTTGAGCGCCTCGATGTCGCCGAGGCCCGGGCAAGGCTCGTCAATGCATCCGATCTCAAGCAATACGAGACTGTCATTCAAGTCGGGGCGAGCACGCCCATCCTGCTCACCTGCAGCGAGGTTGACGTGCTTTGGCGCGTCGCCGAAGCTTTTGCGGAAACGAAGCGCCAAGGACGGGCGCGCGACGCCTATCTCTACATCCTGAAGAATTGCGACAGCGGACCGGAGCGGCTCGCGACGCTGCAGAAGGCAGCAGCTCTCCTGCCCTATGCCATGGTCCAGGAACTGCTTTCCTACGAGAAACCCAACGCATCAGGCACGCTGGAGTTCGAAAGCATCCGCGACGACCTCGCCCGCCGCTTCGTTGCCGAGGGTGAAGATGACGCGACGCTCGCCGTCGACCCGAAATACCTGCAGCGGGTCGAACGGCTGGTCGAGACGCAAGGAACGGCATCGGACGCGCTGCTGCTCGGCTGGTATCACCTGCGCCGCAAGAACATGAGCGCGGCGGAGCAATGGTTCAGGCGTGCGCGCGAGAAGCAGGATTCCGCCTCCGCCTCGCAAGGCCTGGCGCTCACCTTGATCGACCGCAAGGCGCCGGAAGAAGCCGAGAAGGTGCTCTATCCCTGGCGGGATGCTTCGGCCGACGCTCGCGCCACCTATATGGCCGCAACCGCCAATCTGCTGGCGATGGAACCGCCGGTGATTCTCACCGGCGAAGTCCTTCAACGCATAGCGCAGGAGACCATCAAGGCGCGCGATCCGGCCACTGCGCAGCAGTTCGGCTGGTATGCCCGCACGCTGGGGCAGCCGCAGACGGCCCTTCAATGGTTTTCGACGGCGCTCAGTTGGAAACCGGATGACGAGCCGTCGGCCTATGGTCTGGCGATCACCCGCCATCAACTTGGCGACACCGCCGGCACGGCCGAGATCCAGCGGCTTTGGGCGGGCCGTTCGGAGCGGATCGCTCGTCTGGGCGAGCCGGAGAAGCCGGCGGAACCCGCTCAGCTGCCGGCTCCGCCGGTGCTGCAAGGTGCAAAGCCGAACGTAGCGGCAGGCGGTCAGCCAGCCGGCGCCGTTGTCCGCCGACAAGGCGGCTTGCCCGCGCGGGTCGGCACCGCGCCGCGTCAGGTCGTGCGAAGGACGATAGCCTGCCGCGAGACCCTCGACCCGAGCCGCCTGTCGCCGCAGGCGGCGTTGGCACGGGGATGGTGCCTGATGGACATGAACCGTCCGCTTGAAGCCGTCCAAGCCTTCGAGGTTGCGCTTCGCGCCCCCGCTTCCGCCGTGAGGGAGGATGCCGCCTACGGTCAGAGCCTGGCCTATCTTCGCGCCGGACTGACAAGCAAGGCGGCCGTCGCCGCGACGAAGTCGCCGCAAAGCCGTGCCCGCGTGGCCGAACTGCAGACCGCCATCCTGGCAGACCGGGCAATCGCCGCCTTCGACGCCGGCCGCTACCGAGAAACCCTGATATTCCTCGATCAGTTGCGGCGGATTTCCACGGAGCGTACCGACCTGATGGTCCTGCGCGGCTATGCCTATCTCAACCTCAACCGCTTCGCGGAAGCGAAGCGCATCTTCGAAGCCGCCGCGGCAACCGGTAACCGGGACGCGCGGCGGGGCCTCGCCGATGTCAGCAGGGAACAGGAGATCTGGCCGAACAAGTAGCAGGCGATTGCTCCTCTACAGCGACTCCGATTTTTCGGGCCGCCACGCTAGGCTTCGTCCATGGCCGCTCTACTTGCTTAGGAGGACGCTACGAACAAGGGTTGCGCCATGCTCAAGTGGGCTCTCATTTTCCTGGTCATATCGCTGATAACGGGCTTCCTCGGTTTTTCCGGCATCTCCGCGGCGACGGCCGGGATCGCCAAGATCCTGTTCTATCTGGCGCTCGCCATATTCCTGCTCTTCCTGATCCTTGCCCTGCTCGCCGGCAGCGCCGTGGTGTAGGCCTCATCTTGCCCAAGGCCCTTCGGAGATGCACAAAGCAGTCTGATGGTTTTGGGGGCATAGGGATAAGATGCTGAGGTTTTCTCGGAGAGCCGATCAGGATCAGGTCAAGGCCGGCAGCCGATCGTTGCAGATCGCTTTCGCGCCAGGGTCGTCAGCAATCGCGCAGCCTTCCCGGCTTCCAACGCTTGCCGCGACGGCGGCGACGGTGGCCGTTCTTTATTTCGCCAGCGAAGTGTTTCTGCCGCTTGCGATCGCGATCCTGCTGACATTTGCGCTGGCACCCGTGGTTTCGCGGCTCAGAAGAGCCGGCTTGCCGCGCTCGGTCGCAGTTATAGTCACCGTCGCGACAGCCTTCCTGTTCCTCTCGGCATTCAGCGTCATCCTGGCCGTGCAGGTCAGCGAAGTGGCGCAGAATCTCCCCACCTACCAATACAACATCATCGAGAAGATCAGGGTTCTGAAGGAGGCGGGCTCGGAAAGCCAGATCTTCGACCGCATCAGCCGCGTCGTGGAAAGGATCAGCACGGAGATCAGCCGGCCGAGGCCCGAAACGCCCGTATCCCCTGCACCGGAACCCGGGCAGAAACCGCTTCTTGTAGAGATATTCTCTCCTGAACGCCCGATCGAAACGCTCAGGAATATCATCAATCCCCTGCTCGGGCCTTTGGCCACGACCGGTCTCGTCATCGTTGTCGTGATCTTTATGCTCTTCGAAAGAGAGGATCTGCGCGACCGCTTCATCCGGCTTGTCGGTTATGGCGATCTGCACCGCACGACCGAGGCACTGCAGGATGCCGCCGCGCGTGTCGGCCAGTATCTGCTCATGCAGCTGGTGGTGAACATCACCTACGGGATACCGCTGGCGGTCGGCCTCTGGTTGCTCGGCATACCCAATGCGATTCTCTGGGGAATGCTCGCTATCGTGCTGCGTTTCGTCCCCTATATCGGCCCCGTCATCGCCGCTGTCCTTCCGCTGTTTCTCGCCTTCGCCGCCGCTCAGGGTTGGAGCCTGCTGTTCTGGACGGCGGCTCTCTTCATTGTCCTGGAACTGCTAAGCAACAATGTCGTCGAGCCCTGGCTCTACGGTTCGCGGACCGGCCTTTCGCCGCTCGCGATCATCGTCGCGGCGATTTTCTGGGCCTGGCTCTGGGGGCCGGTCGGCCTGGTGCTGTCGACGCCGCTCACCGTTTGTCTTGTCGTGCTCGGCCGCCATGTCCCGCAGTTCGAATTCCTCGAAATCCTCTTGGGCAACGAGCCGGTGCTGGACCCCAAGGAACGGCTCTATCAACGACTGCTGGCCGGCGATCCGGACGAGGCGACCGACAACGCCGAAGAAATGCTCGAGGAGAAATATCTCGTCGAATTCTACGACACGGTCGCAATTCCCGCCCTGCTGCTCGCCGAGCACGACCGCACCCGTGGCGCTTTGTCCGAGCCGCAGGTGGCTCAGATAGCTCAAAGCGCCCGCACGCTTGTCGCCAATCTCGAGGAAATCGCCGCCGAAGAGGAAGAAGAGGACGAGGAGGATGAGGCCGGCGAAAATAACGGCGAAGGAGACGATCAGAGCGACGACTATGACTTGCCACTCGGAGACGGAAAATCCGTGCTCTGCATCGGCGGACGCGGCGAACTCGACGATGTGACGGCGGCGATGCTCGCCCAGGTCATCCGCGTCCAAGGGGCGGATGTCGCTGCCGCAAGCCATGACGACCTGAAGCCCGGGACCATTCGGGCGCTGCCCTTCCCGGGGCGCAACGCGATTCTCGTGACTTTCCTCGATCAGGATTCACTTCGCCATGCGAAATTCATCGTGCGCCGGCTGAAACGCCTCACGCCGATCGCCCGCATCGGCATCGTGCTGTGGCGGGAAGACGGCACGCCGATCGCCGAACTGGTCGAAGAGCTGCAAGCCGATTTCGTTGTCTCTGTGATCTCCGACGCCGTCCGTGAGGCGCTTTCCGAGGAGGTGGCGCGGCCATTGAAGGCCGTGCGCGCGAAGATTGCCCGCCGCCATCAGGCGCGCAGGCGGCGTGGTTCGACTGCGGAGAAAACGGCTCCCGCCGGCCAGGACGCGGTATAGACCGCATCCTCCGGATCACGGCTCAGGCAGCGCAAGAAGCCGCGTCACGCGACGCCGGCAGACCAGCGGCGCGGGTTCGTTCGACCAGCGCCCCCAATATGCCCTTGTCCTTGAAAAGCTCCTGGCCAATCAGATACTCGGCCGACAGTGAGGGGTCTAGGGCGAGCGCCTGGGCCACGAGTTCAGCCCCGCGCGGTGTCTCACCGCGAGCCATGCGCGCCGCGATCCGATAGAGATAGGTGCGGCGCGTCTGGAACGGCAGCTTGTGGGCCACTTCGAACATGTCCTCAAAACGATCGAGCGCGTAAAGAGCCGCTACCCGCTCCTCGGTGATCCAGACGGGGAGAAACGGATCCAGTGTTTCGGCGCGATCGAGGAGTTCGAGCGCCCGCAAGGGCTCGCCGGCGAACAGGTAGAAAGCCGCGCAGCGGCCGACTGTGTAGGCGTCGTTCGGCGCCAATTCGATCGCGCGTTCATGGTGGAAGCGCGAGGCGACGAAATCGCCGCGCTTCATTTTGATCGCGCCCATGATGCGGTGGGCCTCGGGACGCCATCGCCGCGCAGATCCTCGCCGACGACGACCACGTCGGCGAGATGCAGGCCGAAGCGCATGTCCTGCGACGAAGTCCGGGGCACGGCCGCGATCGCTCCGCGCATCTCCATGGCGGCACGCAGCGCGTTGACCGGGCTGGAGAATTCCGCGAGGACGGCGTCGCCCGCCGTATTGAAGACCCGGCCCTCGAAGCGGGTTACGATCTCTCCAATGATGGTCATGCAATCGACCAGGCGCGCGATCGTCTGCTCCTCGTCGTGCTCCATCGCCGACGTGGAGGCGACAAAATCGCCGACCAGAATGGCAGCCAGTTTCCGCTACATCTCGCTGTTCCCTGCACGGCTCAAGGAAAGCGCGAATGATAGCATAGCGGTCCGCAAAGCGCCTAATCCGGCCCGCCGGACGATCCGCGCAGAAACTCGCATCCGCAGAGCAAAAAGCGTATAAACTTCATAGCTGTGTCCCGGGAGCGTCCAGAAGCCGGGAACGTTCCGAGGGCGCTGGCGTTCTGAACCGGGAAGAACGTGGAGTAAAGCCATGGAACAGATGAATGCGCGCAAGCTGGCGGACGAATATCTGCGCCTCGGCGGCCACCGCCGTGTGGTCATCGACGACAACGTGACGTCGATCCGGAATTGGGAGCCGGAGCCGGACGAGGCCGAGGCGTTCTGGAAGACCAATGTCGAAACGCTCAGCCCCGAGCGGCAGCGGGAAGTAGAGCTCTTCCTGCCCACGATCAATCGCGCGTAAGAAGACTGGTCTTCCTCCAACATTTGGAACCGAAAAACTTTGTTCGGGATTGTAGCTGGCGAATGCCATCCATCGACGGGCGGATGCGGCAGCGGAACCATGGACATGAACATCGCTCAGGAAGTCACCGACTTGACGCTCGCAGCCGCCGGCGAATGGTGGACGCAGCACCGCGGCCAGTCGCCCGTCGTCGCAACCGCCATCCACAACGGCCACGCGATGCGTGACGCAGCCAAGCGCCTCTGCGGGCTTACCGAGGAAGAGCGCCTCCGCGAGGAGGACCCCTTTACCGAGTTCATCATCCGCGACGTGCCGAACCGGATCGTCGTTCACCGGTCCCGTTTCGAGGTCGATCTCAACCGGCCGCGCGATGGCGCAATCTACCTGCGGCCGGAACAGGCCTGGGGTCTCAACGTCTGGACTGGCGAACTGCCGAGCGAGATCACCGAGGCGTCGCTCGCCATGCACGACGAATATTATGCGATGCTGAAATCCTATCTCAGCGGCATCGAGCGCTGCCACGGGCGCTTCGTCGTCCTTGACGTGCACAGCTACAACCACCGTCGCGCCGGCCGCGAGGCGGAGCCGACGTTCGCGGCTGAAGCGCCGGACGTCAATATCGGCACCTTTTCCATGGACCGCAAGAAATGGGCGCCGCTCGTCGATCGCTTCGTGGAAGCGATCCGGTCCTTCGACTTCCCCGGCGGCCGCCTCGATGTCCGGGAAAACATCGCCTTTCAGGGCCGCGGATACCAGACGCGCTTCATCCACGAACAGTTCCCGCAGACGGGCTGCGCCATCGCCGTGGAGTTCAAGAAGATCTTCATGGAGGAATGGACCGGAGAACCATTCGCCGAGACGCTTCGCGCGCTCCGGCAACTGCTCGCCTCGACGCTGCCGGCCCTCGCCGACGCCCTGGAGGCGGAGCGATGAAGTCGGCAAGCGCACCCCTCGCTGTGAGAGCGGGGCAGCCGAATTGGCTGACCGAAGCGCTCGCGGCAATCGAAGCGGGCAAGGCGGTGCGGAAGGAACTGCCGGACGGAGGCCGGCTTCATATCGATCGAGCCCTGCCTTTTCTCTGCGTCCATGTCTCGGACGTCGGCCATGCTCCCGTCGCGCGCGAAATCACCCAGGCGAACGCTTCCTATCTTCTCGCGCCGGACAGCCCGACCGCCGAACTGATCGTCTCTGCCGTCGGGGCTCTCTTAGAACGCCGCTTCGGTGCCTTCATGGTGCTCGAAATGGGGGAACTCGCTTCTGACGAGTTGCTCACCGACAAGGAACCGTTTCTGCCGCCCTTCACGATCGAAGTGACGGCGGAAAAAACCGGACCCATTCGTGCAGCCGCACGTGCCTTCATCGCAGCCATCGAGGCGATCCAGGTCAAGTTCCGCACGCCGCGAGTCGAAGTCCACAACTGGCCGGGAGACGGGCGAACCGCGGCCGGGGCGCTCGACATCCCCTTCCCGTCGATGCGCGTGCGCTTTGCGCCGGTCTACCGCCAGCAGGAGTCGGGCAACATCTACCCGGAGCTGCGCGAGCGTCTCGTCGCTGCGATCTTCGATGCCGGCCTGCACGCCTTTTCGGCTTTTGCCACTTCGACGGGGAGCCTGACCGCCCCCACGCATCGCGCCCTGGGGCGGAAGGCCTTTGTCGACGCGGTCGTGCGCACCGACCGCTGCATCGACGAAGTGGCCTCGACTTTCGATTTCCTGCTTGCCGTCACGCCGATCAACGCCGAGGCCGCCTGGAGCGAGTTTGCCTCCAGCGGTTTCGATCGCACGCCGCGCTTCCTCTATCGACCCTTGACGCTGCAGGTGGAGGCGGCCAAGCGAAAGCTCTTTTCCATTTCCTTCGAGCATCTCGAGGATCCGGTGCTCTACCAACTGTACCGGGAGAAGCAGCAGGAGCTCGATCTGCAACTCTCGATCCTTTCCGCACGGGAAACGACAAAGTTCATCGAATTCGGCCGAGCGCTTTACGGTCCCGTGGAGGCCGAGCTCCTGCGCGTGGCCGAGACCATCCTTGGCGTCAGCGACAGCGGCGCAAAGAAGAGCCGCCATTCGGCATCGGCGATCCGACCGCCGGCGGATTGCCACTTCGTCGAAAGACGCGCGCGCGAAATGATCGCCGAGTATCAGCGCCGCTGCAGCGACTTCGAAGCACGCGTCGAAGTGCGGGATGACCTGCCCTCCGGCTTGCTCGTATCGGGCAGGCGATTGCTGATCTCGCGGAGCACCCTGATGCCGATCGATCGCGTCGAAGCGATCCTCAGCCACGAGATCGGGGTTCATCTGCTGACCTATTTTAACGGCTCGGCCCAGGGGTTGCGCCTGTTTCGCTCGGGTCTTGCGGGATACGAGGGCATGCAGGAGGGGCTGGCGGTCTTTGCGGAATATCTGTCCGGCGGGATGACGAGCGAACGGCTGCGCCTGATCGCCGCACGCGTGATTGCCTGCGCCGCCATGCTCGACGGGGCCTCGCTGCCGGACACCTATCGGCTGCTCGCGCGTGAGCGCGGCCTGCCGGAGGCGGATGCCTTCAACGTCGTGTTGCGCGTCTATCGCGGCGGCGGGCTGGTCAAGGACGCAATCTATTTGCGGGGGCTCCTGCAACTGCTTCACCATCTGGCCGAGGGCGGAGCGCTCGAGCCCTTCTGGATGGGAAAGATCGCGGCCTCGCATTTCCGGGTCATGCAGGAGCTCAGTGCCCGCGGCCTGATCGGGGCGCCGGCGGTGCGCCCCATGTTCATCGACCATCCGCAAACCCCGGCGCGACTTGAGAGGGCGCGATCGGGAATGTCCCCGCTCGATCTCTTGGACAGTTAGGAGACGCCCATGCGCATCGCCTTTTTCGTCAACTCCATCGAGGGCGAGGCAACGTATTACACGACGACGTCGCTGGCGTTGGCGGCGCTCTCCCGCGGCCACGAGGTCTGCTATGTCACGCCGGGAGACTTCGTGCTCCGCCCGGACGACAGCCTGCTCATCCGCGCAACGACCCTGACCGGCTCCAAACCGAAGAAGCCAGAAACGCTGCTCGCGAGCCTCAGAAGCGCTCAGGAGAAGGTGACCACCATGGAGATAAGCGAGATCCAGGTGCTCTTCCTCAGAAACGATCCCTCCGAGGACGCTGACCGGCGCCCCTGGGCCGTCTATGTCGGGACCAATTTTGGACGCTTGGCCGCGGCCCGGGGCGTCATCGTCGTCAACGACCCCGACGGCTTGGCGCTGGCGCAGAACAAGCTCTATTTCCAGGGCTTCCCGGAGGTCGTGCGACCGACGACGATGATCTCCAGGAGCATCGAGGAAATCCGCGCCTTCATCGACGACCATCCGGACGGCGTGATCCTGAAACCGCTGCAGGGATCCGGTGGCAAGAACGTATTCAAGATCCGCTCCAAGGACGAAGCCAACCTCAACCAGATCTTCGAGGCGGCGAGCGGAACCGGATACCTGATCGCCCAGAACTATCTTCCGGAGGCGGTCGGCGGCGACATTCGGCTTTTCCTGATGAACGGACGGCCGCTCGAGCGCGAAGGCGTCTATGCCGCCTTCCGACGCGTACCGGCAAAGGGCGATGTCCGCTCGAACCTGCACGCCAGCGGCACCGCCGAACCGGCGACCGTCACACCGGAAATTCTCGCCATAGCCGAAAAGCTGCGGCCCAAACTGATCGAGGACGGTATGTTTCTGGTCGGACTCGATATCGTCGGCGACCGTGTCCTGGAAGCCAATGTCTTCACCCCTGGCGGCCTGCCCGAAATCGAAGCGGCGCACGGGGTCGATTTCGGCGAGGACATCGTCATGGCGCTGGAGGAGAAGGTGCGGCTGCAGCAGCTCTATCAGGGCGCGCTCCCCAACCGCACGCTGGCGACACTTTGAGAAGGTACCAGGCCCACATTTTGCGGATGAATCCACAAGAACAAAAACAGTTGCATTCAAATGTGAGTTTACAAAAGTAATATTATATGATTTTTTCTCCACAGCTGCATCGAGAGCAGCTTTCTTTGGGAGGAAATCATGAAATTCGTGAAGGCACTTGCTAGTGCAACGATCCTTGCTGCCTGCACTTTCGGCAGCGCTTCGGCCGACGAGCTCGTCGTCGGCTTTTCCCAGATCGGATCGGAATCCGGCTGGCGCGCCGCGGAGACGACGCTGACGAAGCAGCAGGCCGAACAGCGCGGCATCGACCTCAAATTTGCCGATGCGCAGCAGAAGCAAGAAAACCAGATCAAGGCGATTCGCTCCTTCATCGCCCAGGGCGTCAACGCCATCCTTCTCGCGCCGGTCGTCGCCACCGGCTGGGACGAAGTCCTGCAGGAAGCCAAGGATGCCGAAATCCCGGTGATCCTGCTCGACCGCACCGTCGACGCACCGAAGGAGCTTTATCTGACGGCAGTGACTTCGGACCTCGTGCATGAAGGCAATGTCGCCGGCAAGTGGCTCGTCGATACCGTGGCGGGCAAGCCCTGCAACGTCGTCGAGCTTCAGGGCACGACCGGCTCCTCGCCCGCCATCGACCGCAAGAAGGGCTTCGAAGCGGCGCTCGCCGGCAAGGACAACCTGAAGATCGTCCGCAGCCAGACCGGCGACTTCACCCGTACGAAGGGCAAGGAAGTCATGGAAAGCTTCCTGAAGGCCGAGGACGGCGGCAAGAACATCTGCGCACTCTACGCCCATAACGACGACATGGCCGTCGGCGCGATCCAGGCGATCAAGGAAGCCGGCCTGAAGCCGGGCAAGGATATCCTCGTCGTCTCGATCGACGCCGTTCCGGACATCTTCCAGGCCATGGCCGCCGGCGAAGCCAACGCCACGGTCGAACTGACGCCGAACATGGCCGGCCCGGCCTTCGATGCGCTTGCTGCCTATCTGAAGGACGGCAAGGAGCCGGCAAAGTGGATCCAGACGGAATCGAAGCTCTACACCCAGGCCGACGATCCGATGAAGGTCTATGAGGAAAAGAAGGGCCTCGGTTACTGATCTCGCTTGCGGCCCACGCGATCCGCTCGCGTGGGCCGACAATGTTCCGTGGCGTCTCACCGTTCGCCTCGGAAAGAACGCCTGATCCTTGGCGAGGAATGGCGCGCGACTCCCCGAAACGGCATCGCGCCGCCTTCCGGTGCAGAGACAGTTTCCATGCAGACCAGCAACGACAAAATTCTCTCGGCCGTCCGCATCGAGAAGGGCTTTCCCGGAACGAAGGCGCTCGACAAGGTCGACTTTCACCTCAGGCGCGGCGAGGTCCATGCGCTGCTCGGTGAAAACGGCGCCGGCAAATCGACGCTCATCAAATGCCTGACCGGCGCCTATCGCAGGGACGGCGGCAGCATCCTCCTTGACGGTGCCGAAGTCGACCCGCGCGATACCTTCGACGCCCAGCGGCTCGGCATCGGTACGGTCTACCAGGAGGTCAATCTCCTGCCGAACCTGACCGTCGCGGAAAATTTGTTCCTCGGCCGCCAGCCGCGCCGCTTCGGCATGGTCGATACGCGCACCATGAACCGCAAGGCCCGTGAGCTGCTTGCCGAATACGAGCTCGACCTTGATGTCACCCGCGACCTCGCAAGCTATTCGGTGGCGATCCAGCAGGTCGTGGCGATCGCCCGCGCCGTCGATCTGTCCGGCAAGGTGCTGATCCTCGACGAGCCGACGGCGAGCCTCGACGCGCACGAGGTCGCCATGCTCTTCCGCATCGTCCGGCGCCTCAAGGCGCGCGGCCTCGGCATCATCTTCATCACCCACTTCCTCGAACAGGTCTACGAAATCTCCGACCGCATCACCGTGCTCCGCAACGGTCAACTCGTCGGCACGCGCGAAACGTCCGATCTCAACCGGCGCGACCTGATCGCCATGATGATCGGTCGTGAGCTCGCAGCCGAGATTCATTCTGTGCGCGCCGCGACCGCCGAGGGCCGGATGCGCTACCGCTTCAGGAACTATGGCCGCCGCGGCCGCATCAATCCTTTCGATCTCGACGTCCGGGCCGGCGAGGTGGTCGGCATCGCCGGCCTGCTCGGCTCCGGACGCACGGAAACGGCGGAGGTGCTCTTCGGCGCCCATCGCGCCGACAGCGGCAGCGCGGAAATCGACGGCCAGACGGTCGATCTGTCGTCGCCGCGGGCGGCGATCCGCCACAAATTCGGCTTCTGCCCGGAAGACCGCAAGACGGCCGGTATCGTTGGCGATTTGTCGGTGCGCGAAAACATCGTGCTGGCGCTGCAGGCAAGGCGCGGCTGGACGCGGCCGCTCTCGCGCGCCGAACAGAACCGGCTGGCCGACCAGTACATTCGAGCGCTCGACATCCGAACCGCCGACCGCGAGAAGCCGATCAAGCTCTTATCCGGCGGCAACCAGCAGAAAGCGATCCTCGCCCGCTGGCTTGCGACCGAACCAGAATTCCTGATCCTAGACGAACCGACCCGCGGCATCGATGTCGGCGCGCATGCCGAGATCGTCAGGCTGATCGAGAGCCTGCGCGAGAAGGGCCTGTCGCTGATTGTCATCTCGTCCGAAATCGAGGAACTGGTCGCCTATAGCTCCCGCGTCGTCGTGCTGCGCGACCGCAGCCACGTCGCCGAGCTCGGCGGAGACCGTATTACAGCGCATCAGATCGTCGAAGCGATCGCAGCGGCAAACGAGCGGGAGGCATCGTGACATCGATCGTGCGAACCTATCTTGGCAGGCTGCTGCCGCAATTGATCGCTCTGGCAATCATCATCACCGCGATTTCAATCATTTTTCCCGGTTTCCTCCACCTGCAGATTCAGAACGGCCGGCTTTACGGCAGCCTCATCGATATCCTCAACCGCGGCGCGCCCGTGGTACTACTGGCGATCGGTATGACGGTCGTCATCGCCACCAAGGGCATCGATCTCTCGGTCGGCGCCGTGATGGCGATCTGCGGCGCGGTCTCCGCCTCGCTGATCACCTCCGGCCATTCGCTGGCCGAAACGCTACTCGTCACCCTTGCCGTCGGCATCCTCTGCGGGGTTTGGAACGGCATTCTCGTCGCCGTCCTCGATATCCAGCCGATCATCGCCACCCTCGTGCTGATGGTCGCCGGGCGCGGCATCGCCCAGCTCATCACCGAGGGCGCCATCCTCACCTTCAACGATGCCGGCCTCATTTTCATCGGTAGCGGCTCCTTCCTGGGCCTGCCGATGCCGGTCGTCATCTGGCTGGTCTTCGGCATTCTCGTCGCGCTCGTCGTCCGGCAGACGGCGCTCGGTATGCTGGTCGAGGCAGTGGGCGTCAACAGGGAGGCGAGCACGCTCTCGGGCGTCTTCACGCCGGTGCTGCTGATTGCGGCCTATGTCCTTTCCGGCCTGTGCGCGGCGATCGCCGGCGTCATCGCCGCCGCCGATATCAAGGGGGCCGACGCCAATAATGCCGGGCTCTGGCTGGAGCTCGACGCGATCCTTGCGGTTGTGGTCGGCGGCACGTCGCTGCTCGGCGGCCGGTTCAGCATCGCCGCATCGGTCCTCGGCGCCGTCATCATCCAGGCGATCAACACCGGCATTCTCCTGTCGGGCTTCCCGCCGGAATTCAACCTGATCATCAAGGCGGCGATCATCGTCTTCATCCTGGTGCTGCAGTCGCCGCGTTTCCGGACCGCCTTCACCTTCGTCAGCATGCCACGCGCAGCCGGCAAACCGACCGAGCGAGAAGCAAAATGAAGCAGAAATATCTTCCGCTTACGGCGACGATCCTCATCTTCCTTCTGAGCTACGTGCTCTGTGCCGCGCAATACCCGAACATGCTTTCGACGCGGGTGATCGGCAATCTGCTGACCGACAACGCATTTCTCGGCATCGCCGCCGTCGGCATGACCTTCGTCATCCTTTCCGGCGGCATCGATCTCTCGGTCGGCGCGGTGATCGCCTTTACCGGCGTCTTCCTTGCGGTCGTGCTCGAACAGACCAGCATCCATCCGCTCGCCGCCTTCGTGCTGGTGCTCGCCATCACGACGCTCTTCGGGGCGCTGATGGGCGCAATCATCCATCATCTCGAAATGCCGGCCTTCATCGTCACCCTTGCCGGGATGTTCCTCGCCCGCGGCATGGCCTTCGTGCTGTCGATCGATTCCATTCCGATCAAGCACCCCTTCTACGCGACGCTGAAGAGCCTCTATTTCAAGCTGCCTGGCGGCGGGCGCATCACACTGATCGGCGGCCTGATGCTGCTCGTCTTTGCCGTCGGCATCCTTATCGCCCACCGCACCCGCTTCGGGACGAATGTCTACGCCCTTGGCGGCGGCACGGCGACGGCCAAGCTCATGGGCGTGCCGGTCGCCAGCACGACCGTCAGGATCTACGCGCTGTCGGGGCTCCTGGCCGGACTTTCCGGCATCGTCTTCTCGCTCTATACCTCGGCCGGCTATTCCCTTGCCGCCGTCGGCGTCGAGCTCGATGCGATCACTGCGGTCGTCATCGGCGGAACGCTGTTGACCGGCGGCTCCGGCTTTGTTGCCGGCACGCTCGTCGGTATCTTCATCCAAGGCCTCATCCAGACCTACATCACCTTCGACGGCACCCTTTCGAGCTGGTGGACCAAGATCCTGATCGGCCTGCTGCTCTTCGCCTTCATCCTCCTGCAGAAGGGGATCATCCGCCTCTCCCGCCCTGATCGGCAGCACGCATGACGAGGTGGAGGGCCGCCTAAAATGCCGTCGTCGGGTTTCGGCCACCAACCGGGCAAGCGGACCAGCCATCGGCTCGTCGTTGACGAGCTTGGCCAGGCGATCGTCTCCGGTCACTTCCCCGTCGGCGAAACGCTACCCGGCGACACTGAACTCGCGGCACGCTTCAACGTCTCCCGCACGGTCCTACGTGAAGCGATGAAGACACTGGCCGCCAAGGGCCTCGTCGTGGCCCGGGCGCGGATCGGCACGCGCGTCATGCCGCGGGCCAACTGGAACCTGTTCGACGGCGACGTGCTCACCTGGCATTTCAGCGCCGGCGTCGACGAGGAGTTTCTGCGCCATGTCAGCGAAGTGCGCCTCGCCCTCGAGCCCTATGCCGCAAGCCTCGCGGCCCGCCGCGCGACTGATGCGGACATCGCCTGGATGATGCGGCTTGCCGTGGCCATGGGGGATGCGGGCCATAGTGGCCAGACGCTGGCGAAAGCCGATCTCGATTTTCACCTACGGCTGCTGGAAGCCTCGCTCAACCCTTTCATGCGGTCGGTCGGAAGCCTGATCGAAGCCGCACTCGTGGGTGTCTTCCGGCTGACCAGCCCCTCGGCGGACGACAGCGAAATCGACCGGGTCGCCTTGGCGCATATCCGCATCGTCGAGGAAATCGGCCGCCGCAACGAGGAAGGCGCCCGCCATGCCATGGAGCACGTCATCCGGGTGGGGCAGGAACGGCTGATCCTCGACCTCAGGGCACGGGAGAACTTGGCGTAAGTTCGCAGGCGCCCTGGGCGGGCCGCCCCTCATCCGGCCTGCCGGCCACCTTCTCCCCGTCAAAACGGGGAGAAGGTCGCGGCAGCGGGATGAGGGGCAGCGCGCGGCACAAATCGGAGGTTCGCGCGACCGCCTTCCCCTTCGATCCGCGTTCCCGTTTCCGCATCGAACAGATGCAGTTGCTGCGGATTGATCGCCAGGCCGATGACGTCGCCGCTTTTCACCTCTCCGCGTCCGGTCTCGACCACGGTCAATTCGGGCTGCGTCGCGGCGGTGACATAGGTGGCCGAGCCGGTCGATTCGACAATGCCGACCGGGACGTCGAAGGCCCCTTCGCCGGCGGTGACGATCCTGACATGCTCCGGTCGGATGCCGACGGTGACGGCGAGGCCGGGCGCCAGGCGCGCGGCAAGCGTCAACCTCGCCCGCGTCCTGCCGAAATCGAGGATTGCGTCCGCCCCGCCCTCCGCGACGATGGCCGGGATGAAGTTCATCGCCGGTGAACCGATGAAACCGGCGACGAACCTGTTGGCAGGCCTGTCGTAAAGGTCGAGCGGCCGTCCCTGCTGCTCGATCACGCCGTCGCGCATGACGACGACGTGGTCAGCCATGGTCATCGCCTCGATCTGGTCGTGCGTCACATAGACTGACGTAGCGTGCAGCCGGTCGTGCAGTGCCCGGATTTCCTTACGCATGTGGACGCGAAGGGCTGCGTCGAGGTTCGAGAGCGGCTCGTCGAACAGGAAAGCCTTTGGATGGCGTATGATCGCGCGGCTCATCGCCACGCGCTGCCGCTGCCCGCCCGACAGCTCCCGCGGATAGCGCTTCATCAGGTGCGAAAGGCCCGTCGTCGCGGCAACCTCTTCGGCTGCCTTCCGGGCTTCCGCTCTCTTCACGCCGCGAATGCGCAGGCTGTAGGTGAGGTTCTCCTCGACGGTCATGTGCGGGTAGAGCGCATAGGATTGGAAGACCATCGCCACGTCGCGCTTGCGCGGCGGAACGTCGTTCATCCGCTGGCCGGCGATCTTCATCTCGCCGGTCGAGATCTTCTCGAGGCCTGCGAGCGAGCGAAGCAGCGTCGACTTGCCGCAGCCGGACGGGCCGACAAGGGCGACAAAGGTCCCCTCCTCTATGGCGAGGTTGATGTCCTTCAGCGCATGGAAGGCACCATAATATTTGTTGACGCCGTTGAGCTCGATCTGGAGGGTCATTTAAGGGCTCCCGAGGTGAGGCCGGAAACGATACGGCGCTGCAAGAGGACGAAGGCGGCGAGAATGGGCGTCACATAGATCGTGGCGTACGCCATGATGTTGTTCCATTCATTGGTGTTCGGCCCCATGAAGGAGTTGAGGCCGACGCTCGCCGGCTGCAATTCGACCGCCTGGATCATTGATTTCGAATAGACAAACTCGCCGAAGGCCTGCATGAAGATCAGGATGGCGCTGACCAGGATGCCGTTTCTCGCAAGCGGCAGGACGATGTTGAAGAAGGCGCCGATGCGCGAATTGCCGTCGACCAGCGCCGCCTCTTCCAGTTCTATCGGAACGCTCATGAAGGTCGCCCGGACGAGCACGACGAAGAAGGGCATGCTCTTTGCGGCGATCGCTAGGATGACGGCAAACCGCGGCGTGTCGAGCAGGCCGAATTGCGAGAAGCCGACAAAGATCGGCGTCACCATCAGCGAGGCCGGCAGCACCTGAAGCATCAGGATCAGGAACAGGCCGATGTCCACCCAGGCATTGCGGTAGCGGGCGAGGACATAGGCGCAGCCGACGCCGAGCACCGCGATCAGCGAAACGGCGCCGAAGGCGATGACCAGCGAGTTCCACAGGTAGCGTCCCATGTTGCGGCTTTGCCAGACGAACTCGTAGATGTTCCATTGGGGATCGCTCGGCAGGAATTTCGGCGGCGTTGCGAACATCGCCGAACCGGTTTTCAGCGCAGTGATATACATCCAATAGAGCGGGAAGAGGTAGATGGCCGCCAGAACGAGCGCGACGGCAAACATCAGCCGATTGCGGAAATCGTCGGTCATCCTCGGACCTCGTGGCGGGTGGAGCGCACATAAACAATGGAAGCGAGCATCACGAAGACGATCATGATCACCGAGATCGTCGCCCCTTTGGCAAAGTCGTATTGCCGGAATGAAAGGTCCCAAGCCCAATACTGCGTCACGTTGGACGAGTTGTTCGGCCCGCCCGAGGTAATGCCGGCGAAGAGGTCGAACTGCTGCAGAGTGAAGATCAGGCCGAGCGCGATGATTGCGCCGATCGTCGAACGCATCATCGGCAGGGTGATCGTGAAGAAGCGCTGCAATGCGTTCGCTCCATCGAGCTCGGCCGCCTCGAAAAGGTCCTTCGGTATGCCCGACAAACCGACCGAAAGAAGGATCATGTTGAAGGAGGTGCCGAGCCAGATATTGGCGATGATCACCGCCCAGAGCGAATAGTGCGGATCGGAGCGCCAGAAGATATTGCCTTCGATGATGCCTATCTCCCGCAGGAAGAAGTTGAGCACGCCGAAATCGCCGGAAAGGATCCAGTTCCAGATGGCGCCGACGACCAGACCGGGCATCACCCAGGAGACGAGAAAGAGGCCGCGCATCCAGGACGCTCCTGGAAAGTTCATCCAGAAGAACAGGGCGAGGGCGAAGCCGATGAGGAACTGGCCGGCGATCGAAGCGCTGACGAAAAGCGCGGTATTGACGAGGATGGGCCGGGTTTCGGGTTGCGAGAACAGGTCGACGTAATTCTTGAAGCCGACGAAAGGCCGGGCGAAGGTGCCCAGGCTAAACATGTCCACTTCCTGGAAGCTCATAACGACGTTGTAGACGAGCGGCAGCCCGGACATGACGAACAGGAAGGCGAGCGGTAGCAGAACGAGGCCGATGTCGAAGCCTTTTCCGTCCGTGACGCTGGCTAGTATTTTCTTCATTGGCTATCCCCCATCCCCGGAGGCGATCTCGGCCGAAGCCGCAGATCGCCTCTCTCGGGAGGAAACTCGAGGCGGATGCAATGACCCGCCGACGAATGCGCCGCCCGCGGGAGCGGCGGACGCTAGTCAGCCCAGAACCGACTTAATCTTTTCGGCAGCCTGATCGAGCGCGTCCTTGGAACTCATCTGGCCGGTCAAGGCCGCCTGGATAGCGTCCTGGATAGCCTTGGAGATCTTCGGCCACTCCGGATGCGGACCGCGCGGCTTGGCGTATTTCAACTGTTCGAGGAATACCTTGAGCGCCGCGTCCTTGAGCGGTTCGCCGGTCGGCGGAATAGCGATATCGGAACGGGCCGGCAACTGCCCAAAATCCTTGAACATCCTATCATCCTGCGAAACGAAGTATTCCAACACCTTGAAAGCTTCTTCCGGATGCTTGGTGCTCGAGAAGATCGCCCAGTTGAAGTCACCCATGGCAGAGGAGCGCTCGGCGCCCACTTGCGGCACCGGCAGCAGTGCGACGCCCCAGTCGAACTTCGCCTCCTTGATCATGCGGTCAAGTTCCCATGGGCCGGAAATCGCCATCGCCGCATTGCCCGAGTTGAATGTGCCGGTCGAATCCCATTGGCCGCGCGTAAGGGTATCGGGAGAAGCGAGCTTCTCGTCGAGAATGGTCTTCCAGACCTCGAGCGCCTTCACCGCACCCTCGGAGTTGATGTTGTCGTAGCTGGTGCCGGCCATCTGCGCCCAGGGCAGAAACTGGAAGGTTCCCTCCTCGTTTGCCTTGGCGGAGAAGGCAAGGCCGTACACGTTCGCGGCCGGGTCGGTCAGCTTGCGCGCCGCCTCCACCAGTTCGTCCCAGGTCTGCGGCGGCTTGTTCGGATCAAGGCCTTTCGCCTTGAACATGTCCTTGTTGTAGTAAAGCGCGATCGTGTTGGTCGCCTTCGGAATGCCGTAATACTTGCCGTCCCAAGTCACCGAGGCGAGCGGTCCTGGAAAATAGTTCTCCGGCTTGACCACCGAGGATTTCGCGATCTTGTCGGTGAGATCGAGAAAGGCGCCGCGCGAGGAGAAGAGCGCGTGTTCGGGATTATCGACCGCGATGATATCCGGCGCCTGTCCGGTTGAATAGGCGCGCATTGCCTCGCTGACCACGTCATCAAACTGGATCTGCCGATATTCGACTTTAATTCCCGTGTTGAGTTTGTTGAAATCTTTTATCAAGTTCGGCGCCGGCTGGATGTCCCTGTCGAGCGACCAGACGCTAATGGTCACATCTTCTGCACTTGCGGACAAGGCCGGCAAGGAAAGGCTGGCAAGGGCGAATGCGCCCAGCATTGCATATCTGCTGATACCCATGGTCTCCTCCTCTCAATGTTGACCCGCGGCCGGCATCCTCCACGCCGGCCGTCGGGCATGCCTCAGGCAGGATCGGCGACGAAGTCACCTCCCCGGCAGGTCTTCAGGTAATTGAGCGCGTGCACCTGGCCGGTCATTTCCAACGCGTCGCGATAGACCGGATCGTGCCAGCCTTCGATATCGATCGAGCCGGACCAGCCGGCGAGCCTCAACTCGGAAATGATGTCGGTCCAGTTGCTGTCACCGAAGCCAGGCGTGCGCATGAAGACGAACTTCTCCTTGCCGAATATCCCGTGCTCGCGGATGACGTCCCAGCGGATCGTCGCGTCCTTGCCGTGCACGTGAAAAATCTTGTGTGCCCATTTGCGGATCTGCGGCAATGGCTCGATCAAGTAGACCATCTGGTGGCAGGGCTCCCATTCGAGCCCGATGTGGTCGTCTGGCGTCTCGTTGAAGATCAGTTCCCAGGCGTCGGGATTGTGTGCGATGTTCCAGTCGCCCGTCGCCCAGTTGCCGTCCATAGCGCAGTTCTCGAAGGCAATCTTGACGCCCCTGTCGGCGGCACGCGCTGCAAGCTCCCGCCAGACCTTCCGGTAACGCGGCAGGCTGTCGGTGAGCGGCCGGTTGCGAATGCGGCCGGTGAATCCGGCGACGCAGGTCGCCCCGAAATGGTGGGCATTGTCGATGCAGGCCTTCCAGCCTTGAAGCGTCTGCAGGTCGATGTCGGTCTCCTCGAGAGGATTGCCGAACATGCCAAGCGTCGAGATGGTGATGTCGCGATCGCCGATCGCCTCGCGGCAACGTTTGCCCAACTCGGCGAGATCCTGCCCGTTGGTCGTCTGCCAGAAGAACGGCTCGAAACTCTCGAAGCCGAGGTCAGCGATCTCGGCGATGCGCTTCGCCGCCTCGCCCTTGGTGGCGCTGACCATTGTGCCGATGCGAATGGACTTGGCTGGATTGCTCATCAAATGCCTCGCTCAGATTGTCACGCGCTGCCGGGTGCGGGCGCTCTCGATCGCCGCGAACACCATGGCAAGGCTGTTGATATTGTCGTCGCTCGCCGTTTCCGGCTTCTGCCCACTGCGGATAGATGCGACGAAATCGGCAATCACGCTGACATGCCCGTGCGTCTGCCGCGGGTCGGAGGGTTCCGGGATTTCGAGCGGCAGCGGTTCGCGTTGCAGGCCTTCGCCGCCCGCGACCGTATGGGCATGGAAGCTCTCGGCGCCATCCCAAAGCAGGGTGCCCCGCGTCCCGGTGATCCGCCAGGCGCTCTCCCAGCTCGTATTGGCGCCTTCGGCGCACCAGGAGCCGCGGTAGGTAAAGGTCACGTCATCCGAAAGTTCGAAGATCGCCATCGCGGCAGCGCCGTGACGATACCAGGAGCCGCGCGGGTTCTCCTCATAGCAATAAACGGCAAGCGGCTTCTTGTCTGCGATGAAGCGGGCGGCGTCGAACGTGTGGATTGCCATGTCCAGAAGCAGCACGTGCTCCATTTCTTCCCGGAATCCGCCGAAATGGGCACCGATGAAGAAGTCGCAGTGGATGCCGGTGAGTTCTCCGAGTGCACCCTCGTCGACGAAACGGCGGATCCGGCGCACACCCGAGATGAAGCGGCGGTTCTGCACGACCGCATGCAGCTTCCCCGCCTCATCGGCGAGACGGATTAACTCCCGGCCGTCCGCCAGCGAAGCGGCCATCGGCTTCTCGCTCAGAACGTGGCAGCCATGCCGGAATCCGGCCGCGACCACGTCGCGACGCGCAGCCGGTACGACGATATCGAAGAGGATGTCCGGCTTCGTTTCAGCCAGCACCGCGTCGAGATCGGGTCCGATGACGACGTCCTGAAGATCGACCTCGGCGGCAAGCGCGGTGGCGACCTCCAGCTTGACGTCGACAAGCCCGACGAACCGGATCTCCGACCGGAGATCGGGGTTGGCGGCGATTGCCCTCACCCAGCCTCTGGCCATGGCTCCGCACCCGCATAGAACTGCGCGCAAGATCACGCTTCTCCTCCTGAACGATGACGATTTCGCCTTGTATCGGCCTCCGTAAACGTTTACGGAACTATGCGGAGTTTCCGAAACATGTCAATAGGGAATCGGGAACGGCAAGCGGCAGAGGAGGAAACACTCCGACAATGAAGGGCATTCGGCGGCTTGCGCAGCATCTCGACATCTCGATTGGAACGGTTTCCCGAGCACTGAACGATCGCCCGGATGTCAACGAGGAGACGCGCCGGCGGGTGCTGGCGGCGGCCAAGGAACTCGGCTATGTGCCAAACCAGTCGGGGCGAAGCCTGCGCCAGGGCACGACCAACATCATCGGTTTCATGATGCAGACCGGTACGGAGATCACCGGTCAAGGCGACACGTTCTTCATGAGCGTCTTCGACGGGGTGCAGGCGGTCTTCGCCAGGCACAAGCTCGATCTCGTCGCGCTGCTCTGCTCGTCGCAGGAGGACCCGGCGGATTATCTGCGCCGCGTGGTGACCCGCGGCTTTGCCGACGGGATGATCCTCTCGGCGACGCAACGGCACGATGCCCGTGTCGAGCTTCTGTCCGAGCGCAACATTCCCTTTGTCACCCTTGGCCGGACCCTGACGGATGCCGGCCAGCCCTGGCTCGATCTCGATTTCGAGGGCATGGCGCAGGCGTCCATCGACCGGCTGGTGGCGCGCGGCCATCGCCGCATCGCCGTCACACGCCCGCATGACGACGTCAATCTCGGCTATGTCTTCGTCGAACGCTGCCGCGAGGCGCTGGCCGCCCACGGACTAACGCTTGACGAGGAATTGATCTTCCGGTCCACGCCCAATGAAGCGGGCGGATATGAGATCGGCCGCGAACTTCTCTCACTCGACGAGCGCCCGACCGCCATCGTGCTGATCAACGAGACGATCTCGATCGGTTTTTACCGGGCGCTTTCGGAGGCAGGCGTGAAGCCCGGACGCGATATCGCGGTCATCGGACGCTACAGCCCGCATGCGCAGTTCCTCTCACCCTCGCTCACCTGCTTTCGGCTAGCGCTGCGCGATCTCGGCGTAGCCCTGGCCGAAACGCTGCTCTCGACCATGCCGGCCTTCCGCGAGCATTATCCGCATGGGACGGCGAGCAAGCTCTGGCCGATGGAGCTTGTCGAAGGCGCCAGCGACGCCCTCCATATCCAGCAGTCCTGAGTGGGCCGCAACCTGCCTCGTCACAATCAAGAGGTGGCTGCTGGCACCAATTGCAGCGCCAAGACGTGAATTCGCCGGATTTGAAATGTACGGCGCTGATGTGGATCAATTTGGATGATCCCACCGTTTGTAAGCACCAGCGAACGCCGTCGGGTCCGAACCAGTGGCTCTCGTTGGGGAATTGGCGACTGTCCTTGCCGATCGCAGTGTTTTTGCGGGGGCTCGATCCCGAGCCCATAAAAGCTATTCGATTCCAATGGTTAAAGCGGATTTCGAATGTAACGCGTTCTCTCGACATCCTGCTGGAGAAGGAGATCGCAATGCGCGGAATTTTCTTTTTGCTCGTCGGATTGTCTACGACCACCTTTGCTTACGCCCATGACGCGCCAAGCGGCTGGAAATATCCGAACTCCTGCTGTTCGAACTTCGACTGCCGTCACGTCAACCAGACGGCCGTAAGCGAACGACCCCAAGGCTACATCATCAACGCTACCGGCGAGGTCCTGCCCTATTCCGACAGAAGGGTCCGCATATCGCCGGACGGCGAATATCACTGGTGCTCGGCGGCGGGCGAAGACCGCGGAAGGACGATCTGTCTTTTTGTCCCGGCAAGAGCCTATTAGGGGCGTTCAGGCGTCCGGGCGATGTCAGACGCAGATCGATCGCGATCGATCCCGATGACGCTTCGGCAGCCGCAGGGAACGAACCTGCCGGCCATTGATTGTACATTCGAGTTTGCGCCGCCGCCCGGTAGACGATCGAGGCGATGTCCAAGCCGCCGCCGGCAGCGTACACTCGGTCACGGTCTATCCCGTACGGCAGGAGCGCATCGCGCATGGCTTGGTCATTCAGGATTGGGACGATTGCCGGCACCGCGCTCCGCGTGCATGTGACCTTTGCGCTGCTGCTCGTCTGGATCTGGCTGATGCACTACCGGATCGGCGGTACACCGGCCGCGCTGGAAGGGATCGCCTTTGTCCTGGCTGTATTCGGCTGCGTCGTGCTGCACGAATTCGGGCACATTGCCGCGGCTCGCCATTTCGGCATCAAGACGCCGGATATTACCCTGCTTCCGATCGGCGGTGTCGCCCGGCTCGAGCGCATGCCGGAGGAGCCGGGGGCGGAATTCGTGATCGCGATCGCCGGCCCGCTCGTCAACGTGGCGATCGCCGGCGTCCTCATTCTTGTGCTCAGGACCTCGATCGGCCTGGAGCAGATCGCCGGGATCGAGGACCCGCATATGAGCTTTCTGGCGCGGCTCGCCGGGGTGAATGTGTTTCTGGTACTTTTCAACATGATCCCGGCCTTTCCGATGGATGGCGGCCGCGTCCTGCGCGCCGCGCTTGCCTCGCGCTTGAGCTGGCCGCGCGCCACCCAGATCGCCGCAATGATCGGCCAGGGCCTCGCCTTCGTCTTCGGTTTCGTCGGCCTGTTCTACAATCCGCTGCTGATCTTCATCGCAATCTTCGTCTATCTGGCAGCGACCGCGGAAGCGCAGAACGCCCAGATCCGCGAAGTTTCCGGCAGCGTTCTGGTGAGCGACGTAATGATTACCGAATTCGCGAAGCTTGACCGCACGGCGAGCATCGACGAGGCCATCGAAGCGCTGCTTGCGACGACGCAGCGCGAGTTCCCCGTGGTCGACGCCTCCGGGCATTTCGAGGGCCTGCTCACCCGGGACGATATGATCCGTACATTGAAGGAAAAGGGCGCGACAACGCCCGTCGTCCTGGCGATGCGCCGTGACGTGCCGAGAATCCACCATCGCAAGCGCCTCGACGAAAGCCTCCGCCTCATGCAGGAGGCGAGCTCCCCTGCCGTCGCGGTCGTGGACAGCATGGACCGCCTCGTCGGCCTGATGACCCACGAAACCATCGGCGAGATGATGATGGTACGCGCGGCCGCCGCCGGACGCTTTCGTTTCGGGCATTTGCGGCATCGCAATCCCGAGAGCCGAAGCTGAATTTCGCGGCGGCTACGGCCATTGGCTTCACGGAATGTTGTTGAGGGGAGTCTCGATCCGGCCGCGGCTTTGCGGATAGTGTTGGGCATCATGGGAAACATGGTTCCGCAACGATGAAGACCAGTCGCTCCCTGCCATTCGCGCTCCTGCTCTTGCTCGTGCCCTGCCACGGGTTCGCGCTGGATCTGCCCCGTTCCGGCCATGCGGTCTTCGATCGCGCCGTCGAGTTAGTCGTCGACAATTTTTATGACACATCCGCGCTTGATCGCTTCAGTGCCGCGGTCCGCCGCCAGGTCTCGGATGAGCGCGGCAGGCTGACCGCGAAGAGCTCGGAGGATCGCGTCGATGCGGCAGTCGACACCGTGCTTGCCAGCCTCGGCGTGTCGCATACCGGCCGCTTCACCGACGACACGATCGACTATTACGAACTGGCCGACATATTCCGCTTCGCCATCCGCAACGACATCAAACGCTTGTTTCCGCCGGACGGCGAAGTTCGTTATGCCGGAATTGGCATGGTTACGCGGGTGGAAGGCCGTCAGCGCTTCGTCAGCGATGTCTATGACGGGGCCCCCGCCGCCCGGGCAGGCATCAGGCTCGGCGACGAGATCCTCTCCGTGGACGGTCTGCCCTACCGCGAGATCGCTTCCTTCCGCGACAAAATCGGCCGAACCGTCGACGTCCGGCTGCGCCGGCACCGCGACGCACTGCCGATCACCGTCACGGTCGCCGTCGAGCGGCTGCAGCCGCTGCGCACGTTCGAAAAGGCGATCGAGAACAGCATAGCGGTGACCGAACGGGATGGGCGGCGCATCGGCTATCTGCGGCTCTGGACGCTGTCGACCCGCGACGGCCTCGACATCGTCGCCCGTGAACTCGCCGGCGGTCGCCTCAAAAACGCCGACGGGGTTATTGTCGACCTGCGCGGTCGATGGGGCGGCGGCCCGCCGGACGCGGCGGACCTTTTCGTCGGCGGGGTGCCGACGTTCCGGCTGATCTCGCGGGACGGCAAGGACATGTTCGGAACCGTTCGCTGGCGGCGGCCGGTAGTGGCGATTATCGATCAGGGATCGAGAAGCGGCCTCGAGCTCTTCGCGCATGCCCTGAAGGTGAATGGCATACCGCTCGTCGGCTCACGGACGGCCGGCGCCCTGCTCGCCGGACGCGCCTTTCTTCTTCCCGATGACAGTCTTCTGGAAGTGGCGGTCTCCGATGCGGTCATCGACGACACTCTTCGTTTGGAAGGCCGCGGCGTCGAACCGGACATAGCCGTGCCCTTCAGCCTGCCCTACGCGGCCGGGCGCGACCCGCAACACGACGCAGCCATGATGGAAATGCAGCGCATCCTCACCAAGGGCTGAGCGGCTCGACCGCCCTTACTCGCTCTGGCGGAAACTGCGAATGCGATCGAACAGAACGGCGAGCACCGTCGCGCCGCCGATGAAGGTTCCCTGCCAGAAGGCATTGATCCCAAGCAGGCCGAGACTGTTGCGGATCACTTCGATCAGCGCCGCACCGATCAGCGCGCCTGAAGCGGTACCGACGCCGCCGGCCAGGTTGGCACCGCCGATGACCGCCGCGGCGATCACCTGGAGCTCCATGCCGGCGCCAATGTTGGTGGTGACGGCGCCGAGCCAGCCGGTCTGGATGATGCCGGCGACGCCCGCCGCGAGTGCCGAAATCATGTAGACGGCAACCTTGATGCGACGGACCGGGACGCCCGTCAGCGTCGCGGCGTGCTCGTTGCCGCCGATCGCGAAGACGTAGCGGCCGAACTTCGTCCAGCGCAGCACGAAGCCGGTGAGCAGCGCCAGTACGATCATGTAGATCACCGGATTGGCGATGCCAAAGAACCAGGCGCCGCCGCCAAGCGCCAGCAGAGTGTCGTGATCCGGACCGAACTGGAAGACGACGGTGTTGTTGGAGGCGACCATCGCCAGGCTGCGCGCGATCGACAACATGCCGAGCGTGATGACGAAGGGCGGAAAGCCGAGATAGGCGATCATCACGCCGTTGAAACCTCCGATCAACAGGGCCGTGCCGACCGAGGCGGCAATCCCCACTTCGATGCTATAGCCAGCATTCATGACCACCGCGAGCACCATGCTGCAGAGACAAAGGACAGATCCGACCGACAGGTCGATACCGCCAGTGATGATCACTAGCGTCATGCCCAGCGCAATGATCGCCACGAAGGTGAAATTGCGGGTGATGTTGTAGAGGTTCTTCGGGGTCGCGAAGGTATCCGTCGCGACCGACAGGAAAAGGCAGGCCAGAATGACGGCGATCAGCACCCAGAATGTCTGGCTGGACAGAACCGAGGTGATCCAGCCCTGCTGCCTCTGCCCAATCGCTCGATCCAAGGTAATTGCCATGACCGACCTTCGCTTTTCCTGAGCCCCACTATACCTGTTCGATCGCCCCGGTGATCAGGCCCGTGACCTCTTCGGGCGAGCTCGCCGCAATCGCCTTGTCGGCAACCTTCCGGCCGCGCCGCATGACGATGACGCGATCGGCAACGTCGAAGACGTCCGGCATGCGGTGGCTGATCAGCACCACGGCGATGCCGCGGTCGCGCAAATGGCGGATGAGATTCAGCACTTCCGCGACCTGGCGAACGGAGATCGCCGCCGTCGGTTCGTCCATCAGCACGATCTTGGCCTCCGATAGCATGGTGCGGGCGATCGCGACTGCCTGCCGCTGGCCACCGGACATCTGCTTGACGAGATCGCGCGGGCGGGTTTCCGATTTGAGCTCCCTGAAGATCTCGCCGGCACGCCGGTACATGGATTTGTAATCGAGAATGCGCAACGGTCCGATACCGCGCCGCAACTCCCGACCGAGGAACACGTTCGCCGCCGCCGTGAGGTTATCGCAGAGCGCCAGGTCCTGGTGGACAATCTCGATACCATGCTTGCGCGCTTCGACGGGGCGATGCATGACGAGATCAGCCCCATTCATGCGCATAGTGCCATGGCTTGGCCGGAAATTTCCGGCGATCATTTTGACGAGCGTCGATTTGCCGGCGCCGTTATCGCCCATGAGGCCGACGACCTCGCCCGCCTGAAGCGCGAAGGAAACGTCGTTGACCGCCTGGATGGCGCCGAAATGCTTGGAAACATTGGCGAGTTCGAGAACCGCCACGTTAGCCTCCCGATAGCTGGCAGAAGCCGTGCTCACGCATACCTCGTCGGGACGAAGCCTGTATGACGCCGCTGCCGGGTCTCCTCCCCTGGGTGATGCGATCTCCATTTACGCAAATGCGCGGAACAGCGTCAATCAATCATCCTACAAATAAAGACGTATATGCGCGCGAACTCATATTGTATTACAAATATTCGTTGACGCGCGAGGCGCGCCGATATTAGCTATCAGCAGGAGGAGAGCATGCTGATCCTTGTCACCGGGGCAACGGGCAAGGTCGGACAGCACCTCATTGCTAGGCTGCTTGACGATCCGCGTTTTTCCAAGGCGCGCATCCGTGCGCTTTGTCACAACCGCCTGCATGCCGAGACTGACCGTGTCGAAGTGGTTCGCGGAACGATCGCCGAGCGCGATTTCGTCGCCCGCGCCCTTGCCGGGATAACGCATGTCATCCATCTCGCCACCTGCAAGGAGACCCCCGACAGCGTCATGGACGTGACGGTCAAGGGACTGTTCTGGCTGCTCGAGGAATTCCGCGCCAGGGACACCGCCCGGCAGTTCATCCTGATCGGCGGCGATGCAGGCGTCGGCCATTTCCATTACCGGCACAACGGCCCCATCACCGAGGCGACGCCGCATCGGGCCTATCCGGGCTGCTACGCCCTGTCGAAAGTCCTCGAGGAGGTGATGCTGGAGCAATACGGCATCCAATATGGCTTGAACGGCTGCTGCCTGCGCGCGCCCTGGATCATGGAGAAGGATGACTTCAAATACTCCCTCTCCTTCGGCGACGATGTTTTCGGCGGGCCGGTGTGGAAGGACCTCGTTCCCGAGGCCGATGCGAAGCGCTATGAAAAAGACGGCACGGTGCCGTTGCTGCTGGACGCCGACGGGCGACCGCTAAAGCGCAACTTCGTTCATGTCGATGATCTCGTCTCGGCGATACTGGCGGCGATCGATCATCCTTGCGCGGTCCGGCAGCTCTTCAACATCTCGATGGATCGACCGGTCGATTACGGCGAAGTTGCAACTTATCTCGCCCGCACGCGCGCTCTTGGCTTCGTCAATATCCGCAGCCGCTTCCATTCCAACTGGATGGACAACAGCAAGGCCAAATACCTGCTGGGCTGGCAACCCGCCTATGATCTCGAGAAGCTTATAGACTCTGCCTGGCAGTACGAACGCTCGGAGGAGGATCCGCGCGTCGTCTGGTATCCCGGCTGACTGGTGTCGCGGACACGAGGTGTCCGCGCGTTTCAAGGGAGGAAAGCATGAGGAAGGCATTATTGCTTGCCGCAGCCGTGCTGGCGTTCAGCGCCGGAACCGCTCTGGCCCAGAAGAAGCAGCTTGTCATTGTCGTGAAAGGCCTCGACAACCCGTTTTTCGAGGCGATCAACCAGGGCTGTCAGAAGTGGAACAAGGAAAATCCGGATTCGGAATATGAGTGCTTCTACACCGGCCCTGCCTCGACATCCGACGAGGCCGGTGAGGCCCAGATCGTCCAGGACATGCTGGGCAAGGCGGATACCGCGGCAATCGCCATCTCGCCCTCGAACGCCAAGCTCATTGCCCAGACGCTCAAGACCGCAAATCCGACAGTTCCGGTCATGACACTCGACGCGGATCTCGCGGCCGAGGATTCGGCCCTTCGCAAGACCTATCTCGGCACGGACAATTACCTGATGGGCTACCGTATCGGCGAGTACATCAAGAAGGGCAAGCCGAATGGCGGCAAGATTTGCACCATCGAAGGCAACCCCGGCGCAGACAATATCCTGCGCCGCGCCCAGGGCATGCGCGACGCGCTGACCGGCCAAAAAGGGCTGGCGGAGCTTAAGGGCGAAGGCGGCTGGACCGAAGTTGCCGGCTGCCCGGTCTTCACCAATGACGACGGCGCAAAGGGTGTGCAGGCGATGACGGATATCCTGGCCGCCAATCCCGACCTCGACGCCTTCGGCATCATGGGCGGGTGGCCGCTGTTCGGCGCGCCGCAGCCTTACCGCGACCTGTTCAAGCCCATGGCCGACAAGATCGCCAAGAACGAGTTCGTTATCGGCGCTGCCGACACTATCGGCGAGGAAGTGGCTATCGCGAAAGAAGGTCTGGTGACCGCCCTCGTCGGGCAGCGGCCCTTCGAGATGGGCTACAAGGCGCCGTCGGTGATGCTCGATCTCATCGCCGGCAAGCCGGTCGAGGATCCGGTCTTTACCGGTCTCGACGAATGCACCAAGGACACGGCGGATACCTGCATCCAGAAGTAACATCTACAAGGGAGACCGGCCGCTTGCTGTCGGCCTCCCAAGCCTCCGTCGTTAGATCTGCCAGTCGGCGTCCAACTGATAGGCCCTGATATAGTCGATCTTCATCTGCGACCCATCGACGAGCCCATCGCTCGGCGCGCCGGCGATGCCCCCGACCGCCAGGTTGACGAGCATATACATCGGGTCGTGCATGTCCGACGGCGTGTCGGCGCGCGCGATCGCCGCATCATCGAAGTACCAGACGATCTCGTCCTCGGTCCAAAGCACCCCGTATTTGTGAAAGCCGCTGGCGTCAGCGACCTTCACTGCACTCGCTATGCTGGTCTGCGAGCCGGTCTCGTTCGAATGAACGGTGGCGATAACGGTATTCGGATCCTGGCCACGCATTTCGACGACGTCGAGTTCCGGTGGCCAGGAGCCATCGGCGGGCAGCAGCCAGAAGGCCGGCCAGACGCCCTGGTCGTCCGGCATATCGGCGCGGATTTCGAAATAGCCGTAGGTCTGGGCGAAGGACGAGTGTGTCGTGAGGATTCCGGACGTGTAATCATAGCCGTTGATTTCGGCCTGGAGAGCCTCCGACGCGGGCTTGGCAGTAATCGTCAGAATGCCGTTGTTGACAGAAAACGGATTGGCCGAAACCGTCGGCTGATAGCTTGGGTTGATATACCATTGCAGTTCGCCGTTTCCGGTAAGCGTGCTGCCTTTCTCAGGCGCCCACCAGAATTTCGGATCCCAGACGCCGCTCGTGCCGCTTCGGAGCTGGAGCGTGGTGAACTCGTCCGAAAATGTCTGTGTCAGCACGGAGCGATCGAGGCTGAGCCTGAATTGATGCGCCTGCAACTGGTCGGCAGTGGTATTGGCGAACACCAGGCTCTCGCCATCTGCCAAAGCAATCCGCAGATTGAACCCTTCCTGGCTCGCATTGGCGAGGACCTGCTGGAAGGAAGTAAACCCGTAGCCGTCCAAGCGAACAGTGTCGTCATAATTGAAGTCGGTGATGAGGTCGCTTCCGTTGCCTCGCGCAAACACGAAGGTGTCGGCCCCGCCCGCGCCGATCAGGACATCGTTGCCACCGTCGCCGTCGAGCGTCTGACTTCCCGAGCCGCCCTTGATGATGTTGTCCGTATCGTTGCCGAAGGCGAACCGGCCGCTTCCGGTAACGGTCAGGTTCTCGAAATTTGCCGGCAGCGTATAGCTCATCCAGGTATTGATGGTATCGACACCCTCGCCTGCGGCCTCATAGGCCCGGTTGATCCCCGAATAGAGATAATAGATGTCGTCGCCCTTCCCGCCGATCATGGTGACGTTGACGGAACTGTCGCCCCACATGGAATCATTGCCGGCGGTGCCATAGAGTGTTGGCCCTGATCCGGTGGCGGAAAACCAGGCCGTCGAGCTTCCGCTGTAATAGAGCGGCTTGCCCACGGCATTTAGCACAGTTCTGCTCATCGTATATCTCCAGTTTTGAGTGACCTCCTCCTCCGCGAAAGCCCGAGGGGCTACACCCTCTCCGACGAACCTACCATCTGAGATGCGGTCGAGCACCCCTACCTCTTTTGGGGCGCCTCGGAACAAAGCTCCGATCAGCGGCGTTGTCCAGCGTTATGCGGCGTGCGGAGGGAACAGATGTGCAGTGCGGAGACTCTGCCCAAATTCGATTTGGGCGATCTGAGTGTGTTGGGGTCACCAGATTTTCGAGCGGCACTCGATGCGCTTGCCGTTGCCGTTTACATCACGGATGCAGACGGCTTCATCACCTATTGCAACCCGGCCGCAGCGAGCCTCGCGGGGCGCCAGCCGGTGCTCGGCCAGGACCGCTGGTGCATCAGTTGGAAGCTTCGTCACCCAGACGGCACGCCCTTGCCGCACGACGAATGCCCAATGGCGATGGCGCTGAAAGGGCGCCAGCCGATCCGCGGGCAGGAACTGGTGGCGGTTCGACCGGACGGTTCGACCGCATTGCTCCTCCCGCATCCCACGCCGATCTTCGACAAGTCCGGTGAACTTGCCGGCGCCGTCAATCTGCTCGTCGACATTACCGAACGCAAAAGCGCGGAGAAGGATTCGCGCTATCTGGCGGCGATCGTCGAATCCTCAGACGACGCCATTGTCGCCAAGGATTTGAACGGCATCATCACGAGTTGGAACAAGGGCGCCGAGCGGCTGTTCGGGTACCTGGCCGACGAGGTGGTGGGCAAGTCGATCACCATTCTCATGCCGCCCGGCTATGAAAACGAGGAGCCCAACATCCTCAGACGCATCCGTAGTGGCGAGCGGATCGATCACTACCAGACGATCCGTCGCCGCAAGGACGGCAGGCTGATCGATATATCGCTGACCGTCTCGCCGGTCCGAGACGCGTACGGCCGCATTATCGGTGCGTCCAAGATCGCCCGCGACATCACCGAACAAAGGCGGAGCGCCGCGGCGCTGGCCGCTCGCCTGCGCGAACAGAGCGCGCTTTACCGCCTGACCGAGCGGCTGCACCGGGCCCAGGACATCTCGGAGGTCTACGAGGCCGCGCTCGATGCCATCCAGGGCGCGCTCTGCTGCCATCGGGCCTCGATTCTGATTTTCGACAGTTCAGCAACCGACAGTTCCGCAAAGATGCACTTCGTCGCCTGGCGCGGGCTGTCGCCAGAATATCGGACCGCGGTGGACGGTCATTCTCCCTGGACCGGCGATGAGCGGGATCCGCAGCCAATCTTCCTCGAGGATGTTGCGCAAGCCGAGGCGGTTGCGACCCTTCGGCCGGTCATCGAGGCGGAAGGTATCTATGCGCTCGGCTTCATACCGCTCGTCGCCGACGGCAGGCTCATCGGCAAGTTCATGACCTATTATGACCAGCCGCATGCTTTCACCGACAATGAGGTCGACGTCGCATTGACGATCGCCCGCCAGCTCGGCTTCAGCATCCAGCGCATGCGCGCCGACGAGGCGCGGCGTCTCGCCGAGGAGCAGCTGCGACGCAACGAGGCAAGTGAGAGGGCACGCGCAGCCGAGTTGATGGCCATCATGGAGGCGGTGCCGGCTTCGATCTGGATCGCGCGTGCGCCCGATTGCCGTGTCATCAGCGGCAACCGAGCCGCCTATGAGCTTCTCCGTCAAGCACCCGACAGCAACCTGTCGCTCTCGGCCCCGACGGGTGAGCGACCTGACAACTTCCGCGTCTTCTCGCTGGGAAAGATGCTGTCGCCCGAGGAGCTCCCGGTGCAGCGTGCGGCGCGCGGCGAGTTGGTGTCGAACTTCGAGGAAGAAATCCGCTTCGAGGACGGGACGTCCCGTTACCTCTTTGGCAACGCCACGCCGCTGCGCGACACCGCCGGGGAGGTGGTCGGCGCCGTGGCCGCATCGGTGGACATCACCGCGCGCAAGCAGGCCGAAGAAGCGCTGCAGGAGAGCGAACGACGGCTGCAGATCGCTCTCGGCGCCGGACGGATGGGCGCCTGGGAATGGAATATCGCCACCGGCAAGGTCATATGGTCGCCGGGCCTCGAGGCGCTACATCAGCTCGAACCGGGAACATTCGGCGGCACGTTTGAGGATTTCAAGCGCGACATCCATCCCGACGATCTCCTCCTTGTCGAGCTGGAAATCGCCAGGGCGATGGAGACGCGCGAGGATTATCACGTCGTCTACCGGATCAGGCTCCCCGACGGGAGGATCCGCTGGATGGAGGCGTTCGCGCAGTTCTCGCCTCAAGGTGCCGCAAAGCCAGGCAAGCTCGCCGGCGTTTGCATGGACATCACCGAGCGCAAGGAAGCCGAAGCCCAACGCAACCTTCTCGTCGCCGAGCTCAGCCACCGGGTCAAGAACACGCTTGCAATCGTAAGCTCGATCGCGCGCCAGTCCTTTTCGGTCAGCCCGGAGATGCACGAGGCGCATCGCTCGTTCGATGCCCGCATCAGGGCGCTCGCTCAAACCCATACGCGTCTGGCCGAAGCAAGCTGGTCGGGGGTCTCGCTGGAAACCGTGCTGTTGGACGAACTGGCCCCCTATCACGACGATGGCAGGAACAACGTGACGCTCTCCGGACCGCCGATGATGCTGCCGCCTAAGTACGCCCTGACGCTCGGCATGGCGGCCCACGAACTTGCCACCAACGCCGCGAAACATGGGGCGCTTTCGGTTAAAACCGGCGGCGTCGGCATCGAATGGTCCGCAGACCGGGAAACCGATCGGCTCCATATTCGCTGGAGCGAATCGGGCGGCCCGGCCGTCCTCGCCCCCAAGCGCAACGGTTTCGGCCGCTTGCTGCTGGAACGCGTCTTGGCCTCCGACCTCGGCGGCGAAGTCAAGCTCCAATTCGCGCCGCAAGGCCTGGTCTGCATGATCGACATTCCCTACCCTCGCGAACCCTCCCCATGACCGCCACGCAGCCATATCGGGTCTTCGTTGTCGAAGATGAATTTCTGGTGGCATTACAAATCGAGGACGATCTTATTGCGGCCGGCTATCTGGTGGTTGGGCCTTTCACCAGCCTCAGCACGTCGATCGCGGCCTCGCGCGCCGAGAGTTTCGACGTAGCGACGCTGGACCTGAACTTGCGCGGCGAGCTCGTCTACCCGCTCGTCGACGAACTGCTTGAACGCCAGGTGCCGGTCCTGCTGCTGACCGGCTATGCGCCATCGGATCTGCCGGAGCGGTTCCGTGCGCTGCCGCGCCTCAGCAAGCCATTCGACGGGACCGAGCTCGTTACCAGCATCAGGAGCCTTGTTCCGGCTGCATGAAGCTCGCGTCGAACAGCTCGCGCGCATAGGCATCATGGGCGACGCCGCGCTGCAGGTCGTTTTTCGTCAACTGGTCGACGAACGTTCCGTTCTTCATCACCAGAACCCGATCGCACATATGGGCAACGACGGCGAGATCATGGCTGACCAGCACGAATGTCAGGTTCCGCTCGTCGCGCTGGTCCGCCAAGAGGTTGAGGACCTCGGCCTGGATCGACACGTCAAGCGCCGATGTCGGCTCGTCGAGCAGCAGGATCGGCGGAGACAGGATCAGGGCGCGGGCGATCGCCACGCGCTGCCGCTGGCCGCCCGAGAGCTCATGGGGGAAACGGTTGGCGAAATCGGCGGGGAGGCCCACCTGCCGCAGGGCCCGCAGCACCCGCTCCCGATCGTCGCGATGGCCCATCGCTTTCACGGGTTCGGCCAGCGCCGTGCCGATCCGGTGGCGCGGGTGGAGCGAACCATACGGGTCCTGGAACACCATTTGCGCCAGCTTGCGCTCCTCGCGCCCTCGAAGCTTTCCGACTTCGCGCCCGTCGAACCAGATGCGCCCCGTCCAGCCGCCCTCGAGGCCCGCCAGCGAGCGTAACAGCGTGGACTTGCCGCAGCCGGACTCGCCGACGATGCCGAGCGTCTCGCCCCGCGCCACGGAAAAACTGACGTCGCGCACCACGTGGTGGCGGCTCTGGCCGTGCCCGAAAGCCACATCGAGGTTCTCGACCCTGATCACTCCACCCTCCCCCCGATGTTTTCGAGCGCCTGGCGGTCCATGACGGCGAGTCGCCGCACCGGGTGACGCGCGTCCGGCATGGCGGCGACGAGAGCCCGCGTATAGGGATGCTGCGCCTCGTCGAGGCTGGTCAGTTCCTCGACGATCCGGCCGCGATACATGATGATGATCCTGTCGCAGAAGCTCGCCACCATCCGGATGTCGTGGCTGATGAGGATGAGACCGGAATTGTTCTCGCGCACCAGTTCGTCGAGCAGCAGCAGGACGTCCTTGCGCACGCTCATATCGAGGGCCGAGGTCGGTTCGTCGGCGATCACGAGTTTCGGCCGGGCGATCAGCATCATGGCGATCATCACGCGCTGGCCCATGCCGCCCGAGACCTGGTGCGGATATTGCCCCATCACGCGGTCCGGATCGCTGATCCGCACCCGGACCAGCATGTCGCGCGCAGCCTTGAGAGCCTCCTTGCCCTTGAGACCGAGATGCAGCCGGGCGGATTCGGAGATCTGCTTGCCGATCGACAGGACGGGGTTCAGCGAATAGCGCGGATCCTGCATGATCAGCGCCATCTCCTGTCCCCGCAAGCGGTCCATCTGCCGCTCCGTCTTGCCAAGCAGCTCCTCGCCGCAGAAGGTCATGGTCTTCGCGGTGACACCCGCCTTCGGCGGCAGCAGCCGCATGATCGCCCGGCCGGTCGTCGACTTGCCGGAGCCCGATTCGCCGACGATACCGACGCGCTCTCGGCCGATGTCGAAGCTTATATCGGTGACGGCGGCGACCGCGTCTCGGCCGAAGCGGACGTTCAGGTCGCGGATGGAGAGGATTGGCGAAGCGTCACGATCGGGCATGGCGTGGGTCCATGATGTCGCGGAGCGTATCTCCAACGATGTTGAAGGCGAGGCTGGTCAGGAGGATGGCAATCCCCGGCATCACCGCCACCCACCAGAAATCGAGCATGAACTTGCGGCCGCTCGAGATCATCGCGCCCCATTCCGGCGCCGGCGGCTGGGCGCCGAGGCCGAGGAAGCCGAGCGACGCGGCCGTCAGGATGATGCCGGCCATGTTGAGCGTCAGGCGGACGATGACCGAGGGGATGCACATCGGGGCGATGTAGAGGAAGAGGACGCGAAGCCGGCTCGCCCCGTAGAGCCGTGCGGCCGCCACATAGTCGGCATTGCGAACCACCAGCGCCTCAGCCCGGGCGAGCCGGGCGATCGGCGGCCAAGCAGTCAGTGAAATCGCGATGATCGCGGTCGACAGGCTGGCACCGAGCGCCGCCGCGAAGGCGAGCGCCAGGATCAGCGACGGGAAGGAAAGCACGATGTCGGTGGCGCGCATCAGGATCGCGTCGGTACGCCCGCCGAAGAAGCCGGAGACGACGCCGATAACGAGCCCGATCGGGCCGACGATGATCGAAACGAAGAAGATCGTCTGGATAGTGATGCGCGAACCATAGAGGAGCCGGCTGAAGATATCGCGCCCGAACTCGTCGGTCCCGGCGAGATGCGCAAGGCTTGGCGGCTGCAGCGCGTTCGACAGCGATTGGGCGGTGGGGTCATATGGGGCGATCAGCGGCGCGAAGGCGGCCACCAGCAGGAGTAGGCCGATGATCGCGAAGCCAGCCAGACCGAGCGGCTCCTCGGCAAGCTTGCCGGCCGCGCGGCGGAGCGCCGAAAGCATGCGCTCCGTGAGACCTGGCGACTGCAGCATTTCTGAATGGGTCCGGATCGCGTCACTCATCATACCGCCTCCCGGGTCCGTGGATCGAGGATCGCATAGGCAATGTCCGCAATGAAGTTGAGCAGCATGAACACGAAGCCGACGATGATGGTTGCCGCGAGCACCGCATTCATGTCGCCGATCATCAGGGCGTTCGTCATGTATTGGCCGATGCCCGGCCAGGAGAAGACGATCTCGGTCACCACCGCTCCTTCGAGCAGATTGCCGTAGGAAATCGCAAGCACCGTGATCAACTGCACGGCGATGTTCGGCAGGACGTGATGGGTGACCGTGCGGGCCGGCCCCGCACCCTTGGCACGGGCCGCAATCACGTAGTCCTGACTCAACTGTTCCAGGGTGAAGCTGCGCGTCATGCGGGTGATATAGGCCATGGCCATATAGGCGAGGATGGCGGCCGGCAGGATGATGTGCGACAGCGCGTTCCAGAAAATCTCGGTTTCTCCGGCAAGGAGGCTGTCGACGAGCAGCATGCCGGTCACCGGCTCGACCATGCCCTCATAGAAGACGTCGATCCGCCCCGGTCCGCCGACCCAGTCGAGCGCCGCATAGAAGATCACCAGCCCGACGATGCCAAACCAGAAGACTGGGATGGAGTGGCCGACCAGAGCCACGACGCGGGCGAACTTGTCGATGAAGCTGTCGCGGAACAGTGCGGCCGCGAGGCCCAGCGGAACGCCGATGACGGCCGAAATGATGATCGCCAGCGTCGCCAGCTCGAAGGTTGCCGGGAAGGCCTGCAGCATGTCGCTGGCGACCGAGTTGCCGGTGAGGATGGCTTGGCCGAAATCGCCCCGGAACAGGCCCTGCAGATAGATGAAGAACTGCTGGTAGATCGGCAGGTCGAGGCCGAGCCGCGCCCGCATCGCCTCGTAGGCGGCCGGATCCGCCAGCTCGCCGACAATGGCGCCGACCGGATCGGCCGGCAGGACACGGCCGATGACGAAGGTGACCGAGAGCAGAATGAACAGGCTGATGACGAGATGGAGGACGCGCCGTGCCAGCTCGATTGCGGTGAGTTCCTTCATGGCCGTGTCCCGACGCCGCCCCTAGTCGGACGCCTTGGTGACGCCTTCGAGCCGCGTCAGCTGATTGGGATGACCGACATAGTCCTTGACGCGCGCATTGACGACGATCGGCTCGAAGCGTTCGAAAAGCGGCAGCACGGCGGGCTTCTGCTCGACGAATTTTTCCTGCATCTCGACATAGATCTCGCCCCGCTTCTTCGCGTCCGGCTCGAGCGAAGCCTTGGCGGTCAGCGCCGTCAGTTCCGGAATGTCCCAGGCCGAGCGCCAGACGAAGTTGCCGGCATTGTTCGCCTCCTTGGAATTGTCAGGATTGCTGGAGAACTGTTCCATGGAGCCGAGGACGTTCGGCATGTAGGCGCCGGTCTGGGGGATGAGCAGGTCGAAATTGCGCGCCCGGTGATCGGCAATGATGTCCGAGCCGTTGCCCTGCTGGATGTCGACCTTGATCCCGACCTGGCCGAGCGAACCCTGGATGGCAGTCGCCAGGTCGATGCGCGGCGTCTGCGCGATGGTCTTCAGCGTCAGCGAAAAGCCGTTGGGATACCCCGCTTCCGCCAGCAGCGCCTTGGCCTTCGCCGCGTCGAAGTGCCAGTCCGGATTGGCAATGGCATACTCGTAATCCTCCGGCACCGGCACGTTGCGGACCCGGCCATAGGGGCCCATGATCGTCTGCTCGATGCCCTTGTAGTCGATGCTGTAGGCGATCGCCTCGCGCACCTTGGGATTGGCGAGATATTGGTTGCCTGCATTCATCGACAGAACATAGAAGCCGCCGGTCGGCACCCGCTGGACCTCGAAACCTTGCTGGTCCCCGAAGGTCTTCAGGTCCGCCGCGCTCAGCGCGCTGGCGATATCGATGTCGTTGCGCTCGAGCATCAGGCGCGCCACCTGGCTTTCCGGCACGTGCCGCACGATGACACGACGCATGTGCGGAGCGCCGCCGGCATACGCGTCGTTCGCCTCGATGATGACCATCTCGTTCGGCGTCCAGCGCTTCAGCGTGAAGGGGCCGGAGCCTGCCGAATTGGTGCGCAGCCAGGCATTGCCGTAGTCATTGTCCTGCACGTGCTTCTTGACCTCGACGCTGTCGACGACGCTCGCGACGCACATTGCCAGCCGGTAGAGCAGCAGCTCCGCCGTGGTTTCGCCGGAAAGGTCGATGCGCACCGTTTTCGGATCCACTGCCCTGACAAGCTTGTCGACATTGTCGGCCATATAACCGATGCGCTTGAAATTGGCAGCCGAGGCCTGATCGAGCTTGAGCAGCCGAGCGAGCGAATAGACGACGTCGTCGGCGGTGACCGGATTGCCGGAGGCGAAGGTCGCTTCGCGCAGATGGAAGGTGATGCCCTTGTCATCGATCTCCCAGCTTTCGGCGAGCTGCGGCGCGATCTTGCGGTTTTCCGTCTTCACCAGCCGGTCGTAAAGATTGGACATGATCTCGATCGCCTTCGCCTCGGTCGCCTGTTGCGGATCGAGCGACAGAACCTGGGCGAGAGAGGTGCCAATGACCAATTGGTCGTCGGGAGTAGCGGCGTGTGCGCCGGGCGCAGAAAAGCTCAGAACGATTGCCGCGGCCCCTGCGATGAGGCCCTTCGAAAAATGCTTCATTGAAACTCCTCCCTGACCTATTATAGGAGACATATTACGTCGTCCGTATGTCATAGTATGAATTAGCGACATTCGGCGGCGTTGGCAAGAGCTTTCCGGGCGAGACCGTGAAAGCAACGGACTCTGATGAGGGATAAATGACGGGCGGACGACAGAGACTGGCGCAACAGGTAATCGACGAACTGCGCCGGCAGATCGAGGCCGGCAGGCTGAAGGAGGGTGACCAATTGCCGACCGAGCCGCAATTGGAGGCGAGCTTCGGCGTGAGCCGCACGGTGGTCCGCGAGGCGATCGCCGACCTGCGCGCCGCAGGCTACGTCCGCCCCATTCAGGGCAAGGGCGTCTTTGTCAGCGACCCGAAAGCAAGCCGGCGCTTCGCGCTCACTCCGGTCGAAATCAGGAGCATCCCGGAAACGCTCGAGCTCCTCGAGTTCCGGCTGGCCTGCGAGAGCGAAGCCGCGGCGATTGCCGCATATCGCAGGACCGCCGAGCAGGAAGCGGCGATTAGCGTCGCCAACAGAAAGATGGCGCAGCTGATCGAGGAGGGGAAGCCGACGGTCGAGGCCGATTTCGAGTTCCACATGGCCATCGCCGCGGCGACCAACAACCGCTTTTACCTCGATGTGATGCGCCAGTTCGGGCCGCGTGCCATTCCCCGCAGCCAGTTCACGACGTTGCCCGAGGCGGCCGACAAGGCCTATCTGCTCGGCGTCCAGGCGGAACATGCCGACATCCTCGCAGCCATTGCCGACCAGGATCCGGAACGCGCCAGGCAGGCGATGCGCAAGCACATCATCGCCAGCCAGCGCCGCTATCGCCGGCTCGCCGAGCAATAATCGCTCGACATCTCCGAAGAATTCATATTATGTCATACGACATTGGATAAGTTCGGAAAGGAGCCTCTCCGTGTATGTAGGAACGCAGGTCGCGGCGCGCGACGACGAGGATCATCGGGTCTACGCCCAGCTTGGCGTCAAAAACATCTCCGCCGATCCGCCGGGCGATCCGGCAGGCTGGACGCTCGAGGATCTGGAACGGCATCGCGACCATGTCGAGAGTTTCGGCCTCGTACTCGACATGATCCAGCTTCCCCTGCCCTCGAAGCCGATCGAGAAAGCTTCCTTTCCGGATATCCTGCTGGCCGGCCCGGAACGCGATCGGCAGATCGATGCTGTCTGCCGGATGATCGAGAACTGCGCCCGCGCCGGCATTCCGGCGGCCAAGTACAATCTGAACCTGATCGGCATTCCCCGCAGCGAAATGGAACGCGGCCGCGGCGGTTCGATGAACGAGGCATTTCGCTGGGATCGGATCGACCAGAACGCCGCGCCGGGCTTGGCCGGCGTTCTGTCGGAGGACGAGAACTGGGAGCGCATCGACTATTTCCTGGAACGCGTCGTGCCGGTTGCGACCAGCAATCGGGTACGCATCGCCTGCCATCCGCACGATCCCTATGCGCCGCCCGGCTATCGCGGCGTCACGCGCGTGTTGGGCACGGTCGAGGGGCTCAAGAAATTCGTGCAGATGCATGAGAGCCCCTATCACGGCCTGAACTTCTGCCAGGGCTCGATCGGCGAGATGCTCGACAATCCGCGCGAGGAGATCGACGAGATCATCCGCTGGTTCGGCACGCGCGGCAAGATCTTCAATCTGCACTTCCGCAACATCCGCGGCGGCAAGCTTTCCTTCACGGAAACCTTCCCCGACGAGGGCGACATGGACATGGTGCGCTCGCTGAAGATCTATCACGAGGTGGGATACCAATACATGGTGATGCCCGACCACGTGCCGACGATCAGCGGCCGCGACCCGACCGGCGTTGCCTTCGCCTTCTGCTATGGCTACATCACCGCGCTCATCGAGTCGCTTTCCACCGGGGCCGCCCAGGGTTAACTGCGGCATTTTCGTGACTATCCCTTCCGGCCGGCAGACAACTTTAGACGCAGCGCATGTCGACGCGTATCCTGCTGACAGACGCCTTCTCCAGTGATATTATGGTATACGTAACCGCCAGGACCGGATCGAGATCGCGCATTTGCCACAGGTGCTGGCGGAAAGGGAACGGCCCCATGAGCGCGTCTGAACAGCCGATGCGAGTGCTCCGTCCGGAGAAGACCCTTCGCGAGCTTGCCCTGGAAAAGATGCGCGACGCTATCGTCAACATGCACTTCAGGGCCGGCGAACGGCTTGTCGAACGCGATCTCTGCGACCAGCTCGGCGTCAGCCGGACGATCGTCCGCGAGGTGCTGCGGCACCTGGAATCCGAAGGCCTCGTCGCCATCCAACCGAACCGCGGCCCGATCGTCGCCGAGACAACCCCGGAGGAGGCCCGGCAGATCTACGAGATCCGCGGCGTGCTCGAAGGCATCGCCGCCAAGGCCTGCGCCACACAAAAGGACCCCGCGGTCGTGGCCGAGCTCGAGCGCATCCTTGCCCGCATCCGGGCCGCCTATGCCGCCAACGAGCTCGCGGCGGTTCTCAGCGCCACGACGGATTTCTACCGCACCCTGTTCGAGAATTCCGGCCGCCATGTCGCCTGGGGAATCGTCAATTCGATCACCGCGAGGATCAATCACCTGCGCTCCATGACGATCAAGACGCCCGACCGCGACAAGCAGGGTCCGGCCCAGATGCAGAAGATCATCGACGCGATCAAGGCCGGCGACGGCGCGGCGGCCTATGAGGCGGCAAATGTGCATGTCAAGAATGCGGCGGCAATCGCCGAGGCGCTGCTCGCGGAACAGCAAGGCGCGAGGGCGGGGTAACAGTGCCGCCCGGAGCTGGCGCGAAAGTAAAAAAAGCCCCTCTCTTCAGACGAAATTAACCATGATGCGCACTGGTGGAATTCTTGGCCGCCGGCGCCCCGTTTTGCTCGCATTCCCGCGATCATGATGAGGGATGGATAAGGCAGGCATCGCATTCATGGCGCTGATACTCGTCCTCGTCTCTCTCGTGATGAGCATCCTTGCTGTCGACCGAGCGGAGTTGGAGACGCCGCCGGCCAGGGCGGCACTGGTTCCCACCAACTACCGGTGAGGCATCCTTCGCGCTGGAACAACGAGGTCTCCGGGTGAGTTGCTAGCCAATGCAACGATCCCCGGGAAACCTTCATGCGTCTCGTCCTGTTCGTAATCATCGCCTCGGTCATCAGCATACTTGCTTTCAAATATGCGGATAATTCCTTGGGCAATGCACCTGTCGCAGCAACAGCGGAAGAACTCTCTGAAGATTAGCAAAGCAGGCGCCAATCTGGGATTTATCACCGATTTTCCGAGCCTTACGCCGCCTCAGCAGAAGACGTGCGCCGTCGCCGGGTCGAAGCCGAGCCAGACGCTGTCGCCGCGGCTGAGGCTGGAAATCGCCTCGTGACCGAAGGGAAGGCGAACGGCCAGCGCGTCGCCCCTGGCGGTCTCGGTCGCGACATGGATGTTGTTGCCGAGAAAGGTGATATCGCTGACGGTGACGGGAACTGCGGTCGCGCCGCCCGGCGCCGATCGCATCAGGCGCAAGCGTTCCGGCCGCAGCATAAGCGCCGCCTTGCCGCCGGCAACCGGCTTGCCATGCACCGGTACGTTCGGGATAACTGTCGTGCCGGCGAGCGCGATCTCCGCTTTGCCGTTTGCCGCCGTCACCAGATCGCAGGGTAGGAAATCGCTGTCGCCGATGAACTCGGCGACGAAGCGGGTTGCCGGATTGGCGTAGAGTTCCGGTCCCGTGCCGATCTGGTCGATCACCCCCTTTGAAAACACGGCGATCCGATCGGAGAGCCTGAGCGCCTCTTCCTGGTCATGGGTGACATAGAGGATCGTCACTTCCGTCTGCTGGTGGATGCGGCGGATCTCGTGCTGGATCTCCTCGCGCAGTTTCTTATCGAGCGCCGAAAGCGGCTCGTCCATCAAGAGCAGCGGTGGGTCATAGGCGAGCGCCCGCGCCAGCGCGACGCGCTGCTGCTGGCCGCCGGACATCTGTGCCGGCTTGCGGTCCTCGAAGCCTTCGAGCCGCACGAGCTTCAGCATGTCGCGCACCTTGGCATCGATCTCGGCCTTCGGCAGCCGCCTGACCTTCAGCGGGAAGGCGATGTTCTCGCCGACGGTGAGATGCGGAAACAGCGTGTAGCGCTGGAACACCATGCCGATATTGCGCTTGTGCGACGGCGTCGACAGCAGCGTTTCCCCGTTCAGCACGATGTCGCCGCGGGTCGGATCCTCGAAGCCAGCAAGAATATAGAGCGTCGTGCTCTTTCCCGAGCCGGAGGGCCCGAGGAATGTCAGGAACTCCCCCTGCGCTACGTCGAGATTGACGTCCTGAACGGCGGTGACGGGTCCATATTCCTTGCGGATGCCGCGGATTTGCACGAAGGGTTTGCTCATGACTTCAATCCTTTGCGAACGATGGCGACGAGCACCATCAAAAGCACGGTGAGCAGGATGAGGAGGGTGGAGGCGGCGGCGACGACCGGCGTCAGATCCTGCCGCAACGTCGCCCAGACCTTGACGGGAAGCGTCTGCAGCGTGGGGCTCGCCATGAAGATCGCCACCACGACTTCGTCCCAGGAGGTGAGGAAGGAGAAGATCGCCGCCGAGAAGATGCCGTGCCTGATCGCCGGTAGCGTCACGCGGATCTTCGCCTCGAAGGGGGACGCGCCGCACAGCACGGCGGCGTCTTCGATCGACTTGTCGAAACCCTCGAGTGCACTGGTGATCGACAGAATCGAGAAGGGCAGCGCCAGCACCAGATGGGAAATGACGAAGCCGGTCAGCGTTCCGTTGAGGCCGATCTGCAGGAAGAACGCGTAGAGCGCCACGGCGAGAACGACGACCGGCAGGATCATCGGCGTCAGGAATAGGGCTTTCAGCGCTTCGCGAAACATGAAGCGGCCGCGCGTCAGACCGAAGGAGGTGACGAGACCGAGCAGGACCGAAAGGACCGTGACGATGATGGCGATCTGGAAGCTCGTCCAGGCGGACTCCAGCCAGCGGGGATCGGCAAACAGTTCCTGATACCATTTCAGCGTCCAGCCGGGCGGCGGAAAGATCAGCCATTGCGACGAGCCGAAGGAGAGCGCCGCGATGAACAGGATGGGCAGGAGCAGGAAGGCGGCCGTCAGCAATGTGATGCCGAGGAGAACCAGCTTCCACCGGCCGAGTCGGTCGAAATTCAGGAGCATGTCAACGCCCTCCCATCCGGTCGGTGCCGAAGAAGAGTAGCTGAACGGCATAGAGCGCGAGCGTGACGACCAGCAGCACCAGGGCCGCTGCACCGCCCATGCCCCAATTGACCAGTGACTGAACGAACTGCGCGATGAGTTCGGCGAGCATCATGTTCGCCGTCCCGCCGAGCAGCGCCGGCGTGACGAAGTAGCCGAGCGACATCACGAAGACCATCAGAACGCCGGCCGCCATGCCGGGAATGGCGAGCGGCAGGAGAACCCGGACGAGGGCCTGCCAGCGATTGGCGCCGCAAAGCGCCGCCGCCTGCAAAACGGCCGGATCGATTTTCCGGATGACGCCATAGAGCGGCAGGATGATGAAGGGCAGCATGATATAGGTCATGCCGATCGTCACCCCCGTCAGGTTGTTGACGAGCGGCAGAGGCTTGTCGATCAGGCCCAGGCCGATCAGCAGCTTGTTGACGACGCCGGTGCGCTGCAGCAGCACCATCCAGGCATAGGTGCGTGCGAGGAGATTGGTCCACATCGACAAGAGCAGGATGGCGAAGACGACAGAAGCGAGGCGGCTCGGCATGATGGCCAGCGCCCAGGCGACGGGAAAGCCGATCAGCAGCGATACGAGCGTGACCAGGCCGGAAACGATGAAGGTATTTGCGAATATCCTGAGATAGGTGGAGGAGCCCAAGAGTTCGGCATAGTTACCGAGGCCCGGCACGGGCTCCGAGACGCTGCGCGCCAACAGGATGGCGACCGGCACGACGAAGAACAGGACCAGCAGGCCGAGCGCCGGCAAGGTCAGGTCGAAGTCGGTGAAGCGCAGGCGGTGTGCAGGGATCTTCGATCCTTCCGCCCTCGCGTCGGTGCGCGACAACATGGCTGTGTCTCCCATTTCAGCTGCGCGAGGGACCTCCTCCTGCCCCTGCGCCGGATCGGCGGGGAGTACGGGCTGCGCACTCCCCGCCTCCTACATTTACTCTGCCTGCCAGGCGTACCAGCGCTCGCCGATTGCGTCGCGGTTCTCTGCCCAGTAGCTCATGTCGGCATTGACCTGGCTTGCCGTCTGCGCATCCGGCAATGTCTTCGCCAATTCCGGGTCCATCACCTTGGGAGAATCCAAGTTGATGGGCGCATAGCCGGTGGCCTTGGCGAGATCGGCTTGCGCCTGAAGCGAGGTAGCGAGCGCGATGAACTGCATCGCGGCTTCCTTGTTCTTTGCGCCCTTAGGCACGACGAGCGAGTCGGCGGCGGTAATGTTCTGCTCCCACGAGGTCTCGACATTGATGCCGCTCTGGGCGAGCGCCGTCATCCGGCCGTTCCAGAGACTGCCGAAGGGGGCCTCGGCGGAGGCGAGGAGCTGCTGCGACTGCGCACCGCCGGTCCACCAGATGATTTCCGGCTTGATCGTGTCGAGCTTCTTGAAGGCGCGGTCGAGATCGAGCGGATAGAGCTTGTCGGCCGGGACGCCGTCGGCGAGCAGCGCAGCCTCGATGACACCCGGGGCCGACCACTTGTAGAAGGCGCGCTTGCCGGGGAGCTTCTCGATGTCGAAGAGATCGGCCCAGGTCTTCGGGCAGGCCTCGACCGCATCCTTGTTGCAGCCGATGACGAAGGAATAATAGAAGCTGCCGACCGAATAGTCGGTGACGAAGCGCGGGTCGAGCTTCGTCTTGTCGATCACCGAAAAGTCGAGCTTCTCGAGCAGCCCGTTCTTGCCGGCCTGCGCCGCATAGTCGCCCTCGACGTCGACGACATCCCAGGTCACCGAGCCTGCCTCGACCATCGCCTTCAGCTTGCCATAGTCCGTCGGCCCGTCCTGCAGGACGTTGATGCCGGTCTTTTCCGTGAATTTCTCTGCCCAGGCGCTTTTCTGCGCGTCTTGCGTCGTGCCGCCCCAGCTGGAAAAGACGAGATCGGCGGCCGTTGCCGGCATGGCCGTTGCGATGGTTGCGGCTGCAGCCGCCAAAGCGAGTATCTTCTTCATGTTCCCTTGCTCCGTGATCCGGTTTTGCTTGGTTGTTCTATGACACGCTGCCGCCCGTCGGCGAAAAGCGCGCCGCCTTCATGATCTTGTTCTCCGCGACTTCTATGAGGTCGCGTATCTTGGGGAGGAAAGCCCGCCAGGCCGGGTCTTCCATGAGTGCGGCCCGGCGCCTCTCGCGATCGTCGAGGCTCCGATAGGCCCAGATGTGCACGATCTCGTTGATCGGCCCGATCTCGGAGAAGAAATAGGCGACGAGCTCGCCGAGATGCTTCTTCTGGATCGCGATGCCCTCTTCCTCGACCACCTTCAGGTAGGCGGGGATGGCGCCGTTCTTCAGCCGATAGGTGCGGATTTCGTACAACATCGCCGTCACCGCATCACGAAAGGATCGGGGATCGGCTCGTCCGAGGTCCTCAGCCACACCGTCTTCGTCCTCGTAAAGTCGAGCGCGGCCGCCATGCCGCCCTCGCGGCCGTGGCCGGAAAGCCCGAAACCGCCGAAGGGCGCGATCGGCGAAACCGCCCTGTAGGTATTGACCCAGACGATCCCGGCGCGGATCCCCTTGATCAGGCGGTGTGCACGGGTGAGGTCGCGGGTGAAGAGGCCGGCCGCGAGGCCGTAGCGGGTATTGTTGGCGAGTTCGAGCGCCTCCGCTTCCGTTTCGAAGGAAAGCACGGAAAGGACGGGACCGAAAAACTCCTCATCAAGTGACGGCGAAGCACTGCCGTCGCAATCGAGAATGGTCGGCCGGTAATAGTAGCCGGCGCCTTCGGGGGCCGTGCCGCCCGTGACCAGCTTGGCGCCGGCGGCAAGCGAGCGCTCGACCAGCGCCTCGATATGATCGCGCTGACGGCGGGTCGCGAGTGGCCCGACCTCGGTCGCCATGTCGAGAGGGCTGCCGATCCGGACCGCCTCGGCCTTTGCCTTGAGGATGTCGAGGAAGCGGTCCTTGACGCTTGTCTCGACGATCAATCGCGATCCGGCGACGCAGCTCTGGCCGGTCGCCGCGAAGATGCCGGCGACCTGGGCATTGGCCGCACTCTCAAGATCAGCATCGGCAAAGACGATGAAGGGCGACTTGCCGCCGAGCTCAAGCGAGGTCGAGGCGAGGTTCTCCGCCGAATTGCGTACCACATGACGCGCCGTCTCCGGCCCGCCGGTAAAGGCGATATGATCGACCTTCGGATGGCGGCTGAGCGCCGCACCGCAGGCGGGGCCGAAGCCGGTGATGATGTTGACGACGCCGGCCGGGAAGCCCGCCTCGTGGATGAGCCGGGCAAATTCAAGGACCGGCGCCGGCCCGTCTTCCGAGGCCTTCACTACCATGGTGCAGCCGGCCGCCAGCGCCGGGCCGATCTTCACCGCCGACAGGAACAGCTGGCTGTTCCACGGCACGACCATAGCGACGACGCCGATCGGTTCGCGGCGCAGCCAGACATCCATGTCCGGCTTGTCGATCGGCAGATAGGAACCCTCGATCTTGTCGGCAATCCCGGCGTAATAGCGATAATATTCCGCGACATAGGCAATCTGCGCCGAGGTCTCGCGGATGATCTTGCCCGTGTCCCGCGTCTCCAGTTCGGCCAGTTTCTGGGCATTCTCGGCGACGAGGTCGGCAAGCTTGTAAAGAAGCTTGCCTCGCTGGGTGGCGGTCAGCTTGGACCACGGTCCCGCGGAAAGGGTCCTATGGGCCGCCTCGACAGCGCGATTGACATCGGCTTCGCGCGCTTCCGGCATCTCCGCCCAGGCCGCACCCGTCGCCGGGTCGATGCTTTCGAAGCGGGCTTCGCCGTCTGCAAATTCGCCATCGATATAGCACTGGAAGCGCTGCATGTGCCCTACTCCGCAAATGCCGGCATGACATCGGCGATGAAGCGCTCAAGCGAGCCCTTCTTGCGCTCGAAGCTCATGCCGGTATCGATCCAGAAGGAATATTCGTCGTAACCCATCGCCTGATAGGTCTTCAGGCGGGCGATGACTTGATCGGCCGTGCCGACCGCGAGGTTCTTGCGCATCACCTCGGGCGAGATCAGCGCATTCTCAGCCATTTCCTCTTCGGAAATCGTCTTGATCAGCCCCTGCCGGATAGGCTTTTCGTTTTTGAACCAGGCGAAGAAATAGTTGTAGTAGACGCTCATCTCCCTGGCGGCCTGTTCGAGATCAGCCTCGTCCTTGCCGACATAGGCGTGCTGCAGCAGCATGATCTTCGGGCGCTTGATCTCCGGGTTCTGGGTGCAGGCCGCCTCGAAACGCTCCATCAGGCTGGCGATCTCGCCGTCGCCGTTCCAAAGCGGTGTGACCTGTACGTTGCAGCCATTGGCGACCGCGAATTCATGGCTGTTGGGATCGCGCGCCGCCACCCAGATCGGCGGATGCGGCGCCTGCATCGGCTTCGGCGCCGAGGTCGTCGACGGAAAGGTCCAGAACTCGCTCTCATGCGCGTAGTCGCCTTCCCACAGGCCCTTGATGGCGGGGATGAGCTCGCGCATCCGCTGGCCGGCGCCCCAGGCGTCCAATCCGGGGGCGAGCCGCTCGTATTCGAAACTATAGGCGCCGCGGGCAATGCCGATGTCGAGCCGACCGTCGCTGATGATGTCGGTCATCGCCGCTTCGCCGGCGAGCTTGATCGGGTGCCAGAACGGCGCGATCACAGTGCCGGTGCCGAGCCGGACATTTTTCGTGCGGCGGGCGAGATCGGCGAGGCTGAGGAAGGGATTGGGCGCGATCGTGAAGCTCATGCCATGGTGCTCACCGGTCCAGATCGCATGCATGCCGCCCTTGTCGGCGATTTCACAAAGCTGGATGAACTCGCGATAGAGGCTCTCGTCCGACTGTCCGGGATTGAGCCGCTCGAGATGCACGAAAAGCGAGAATTTCATGGATCAGGCCTTTCTGGCATAGGGGTGAACCTTGCCCTGTTTCTCATCCCCGACGTAAACGCCGAAGTTGCCGAGCGCGCTCTCGGCGGCAAAGCGCCTCAGGAGATCGGCCGTGGCGGAGTTGTCCATCGCGTCGAGCGGCAGGTCCGCAATCGGGACGAACCGCCCCGCCTCGGTGTCGCCGGGCTCGGCGGCGGCCCGATAGACGATGTGCTGGTGGCCGGTCGTCTTGTTGTCGTAGACCGAATAGAGAAATCCGACCTCGATCGCCAATTCCGTCGTGTTCGTCAGATGATCTTGCAGCGCCGCCAGCGGCTCACCGCCCTTGAGCTCCATCTGTGGCAGGCGCCAGTGGCCACCCGCCTCCGGGATCAAGAGGACGGCGCCGGCGCGCTCGACGACGGCGGCAATCAGCGGCACGCCCTCCGCGGCGGCCGACACCGCCTTGCCGGACAGACCCGGCGTGATGTAACTGCCGCGTGCGAAGCCGAGCCCGGCCATGACACCGTTCTCGAAGGCCTCGACGCGGCCGATCAGTATGGCGTGGTCGCCGGCGTCGACGATCTCGTTCGTCGAGCAGTCGAACCAGGCACTGACGCCGGCGAGAATCGGAGCGCCGTATGGCCCATGCCGCCATTCGACCGTCGCGAAACGATCCTCCACCGGTTTGGCGAAGGTGTTGGAAACGGTCATCTGCTTTTCCGACAGAACGTTGACGGCAAAGCCCTTGGCGCCCGTCATCGTCGCGAAATTGCGGGAGGTCTTGGCGATGCAGACGAGCAGCAGCGGCGGATCGATCGACACGGAAGCGAAGGAGTTGGCGGTAAAGCCGATGGGATTTCCAGAGGCGTCCTTCGCCGTGACCACCGTCACGCCGGTCATGAACGAACCGAAGGCGTCGCGCAGCGCGCGGGGGTCCAAAGAAGCTGTGTTCATGACCTCTCCCCTTCCCTTGAAAGCCAGTCTTCGAGGATTGCATTGACCGTGTCGGGCGCCGTCAGATTGACCATGTGGCGGTGCCCTTCAATAATTCGCGCCCAGCCGCACGGCGCCGCGGCGGCCATGGCGTGCGCCATTTCCGGCGTCGAGTTCGGATCCTCCGAGCCGGTCAGGAACAGGGCCGGGCAACGAACCTCGGGCCAGCGTGGGGCATAGACGGCATCGCCATGCGCGAAGGCGCTATAGGCCGTCGCATAGCCTTCAGGATCAACGGCCTGCAGCCAGCCTCGCGTCAGTTCGTAGACCGACGCGGTTCCACTATCCTCGCCGAACCAGCGTTTCAGCGGCCCGCAGACGTCGACGGCGCCCTTGCCGATCATCTGGGCCCGGGCGACGACTGCCGCCTTCGCATCGGCATCACGCAAGTATACGCCATTCAGAAGCGCCGCGCGGCGGATGCGCGTGCCAAAGGTTACGGCCGCGCCACCGGCGATCAGGGCGCCCATCGAATGGCCGGCGAGATTGACACACGCGAGTTTCAGGTCATCAAGAAAGACGCCCAGCCAGGCGACGAAATCCTCGAGCTTGGCGCCCGGAGCCAGCCTGTCGCTCTTGCCATGGCCCGGCATGTCGACGGCGATGACCCGGCACCGGCCAGACAAGGCGGCAACCTGCGGCGCCCAGGCCTCGAGCCGCATGCCTACCCCGTGGACGAGGACAAGCGGTTCGCCATGGCCGGTCTCCACATAGGCGGCGCCATGTGCGGTTCGCTCTCGCCCGGCACCCAGGCCAGCAAATTCCGTTCGCTCTGACTGAAGCATCGCCGCGGTCCAATAGAGAGGCGTCAAACGCCGGCCGGGTTGGCGACGTCCTGCCCGAGATCCTTCAGATCCTGATAGCGGTCGCCGATCCGGTGATGCGGACGTCCGCCGACCGAGGCGCCGAGCGCAACGACGATCTCGTTTGCCGCCGGGGCGTCGGCGATAGAAGTCTGGATGGTGAGATAATGGGAGCGGCGTCCTTCGTCGTTCTTGTCCATGAGGGGGATCATCAAGGGTGCGTTTGCCGGTCCGCGCGTATTGCAGAAGGCCAGATAGGATTTGGCCCCGACAGCCTGGCGGTAGTGATTGCCGAAGCGCAGCGTGTGGATCAGTGCCGAGGCATGCTCGACCTCGCCGTCGAGACCGACGATGGCCGACTTACCATAGGCCTCGACCGCCTCGCCCGAGCCGACGGCGTCGATGATCATCTTCGTCAGCAGCTCGCCGAGAACCGGGGCAGCGGCGTGGATCTCCGGCTTCAGGTTCTCGACATAGCCCACACCCGCCCAGGGGTTCTTCACGACGGCGATGGCCGAATAGAGCTTCAGCGGCGCCGGCGCAGCCTTGCCGCCTTCGATCAGCGTCGTCTCCACCTGCAGCAGGGTCTTGCGGATTTCGATGGGCATCGCCGCCTCCTTGATATCTCTATTACATACTATGGTATGCCATAATACCGCAGAGTCAAGCGGCGTTTTCGGAAACGCGCAAAGCCGAAGCCATTCAGCAGCCTGGAACGAAAATCCCCGCTCGTTGCCGAGCGGGGTTGAGTCGGTTGGCGATACGTTTCCTTGCCGTCAGCCCATTCGCTCGGACGCATAGCTCCCAGGGCTCGGCGGAAACACCACGACGCGGTTGCCGTTGATGAAGGTGCGGTGATGGATATGGGCGTGCACGGCGCGCGCCAGCACCTGGCTCTCGACGTCACGGCCGATCGACACATAGTCCTCGGCCGACTGCGCATGGGTGATGCGGGCGATGTCCTGCTCGATGATCGGGCCCTCGTCGAGATCGGCGGTGACGTAGTGCGCCGTCGCGCCGATCAGCTTGACGCCGCGCTCATAGGCCTGCTTGTAGGGATTGGCGCCCTTGAAGGACGGCAGGAAGGAGTGGTGGATGTTGATAATCTTCCCCGACATCTTCTTGCAGAGCGCGTCGGACAGAACCTGCATGTAGCGGGCCAAAACGATCAGCTCGGCGCCGGTCTGCTCGACGATCTCCAGAAGCTGGGCTTCGGCCTTTGGCTTGTTCTCCTTCGTCACTTTGATGCAGTGGAAGGGAATGTCGTGGTTGACGATGACCTTCTGGTAATCGAAGTGGTTGGAGACGACGCCGACGATGTCGATCGGCAGCGCGCCGATCTTCCAGCGGTAGAGCAGGTCGTTCAGGCAATGGCCGAAACGCGACACCATCAGCAGCACCTTGGTGCGTTCCGCCTGGTCATAGAGCGCCGTTTCCATGGCGAACTTTTCGGCGATTGGCTTCAACCCCTCCTCGAGTGCGGCACGGCCGACGCCCTCTTCCGAAATGAAGGAAATGCGCATGAAGAACAGGCCGGTTTCAAGATCGTCGAATTGCGAGCTGTCGATGATGTTGCAGCCCTGCTCGGCGAGATAGGCGGAAAGCGCCGCGACGATGCCGCGGGTGGATTTGCAGGTTACCGTCAAGACATAGCTGTTCATCATTTGTCCTTAGCTGTCGCATCATTGGGCGTTGCGCCCATTTGCTTCCCTACTGCATGTTCCTTAAATCGATCTCGATTCAAGGACAAAGACATGCAGCAACTCAAGGTGCTAGCGACCTTTGCGCGTCTGATAACACGCGCGGTGCTGTAAACCGGAGCCAATTAAAGGATAATTCCTGCAGCAATTGAAAGTGCTGCAGCGACCTTTTGCGTCTGAAACGACGCAACGGCGCTGTCACGATCATCTTACGCGGAACGCCGCGTGCTCCTGCTTATCGATCTTGCCGAGGAATTCCTTCAACTCCGCCGGCTCGATACCGACCAGATGTGCCTTCTCCGGGTAGGCGCCGGAGCGGACATCCTCGGCATATTCTCGGAAGGCGGCGATACGCTCCCGCTGCAGCCGCTCGAATTCGGCGGCAAAGTTGCGATAGACCTTGGCATGGCGGGGATAATGGCCGCGGTTCTGCCCGAGCACGTCTTCGGCAAAGAGATACTGGGCATCGCATCCGGTGCCCGCTCCCATCGAAAGCATCAGCAGCGAGGTGCGCTCAGAAATCGCGGCCGCCACTTCTCCCGGCACAACCTCCATCTCGGCCGAAAAGGCGCCCGCCTCTTCGAGCGCCTTCACCTGGCGCCAGATCTCGAGCGCGCTCGCCGCCGTCTTGCCGACAGCGCGGAAGCCGCCGGTCCAGGTGGCCTTTGACGGGATCAGCCCGACATGGCCGCAGACCGGGATGCCTTCCTCGCGCAGCCGCTTGACCGTCGAAAGGCCGGCCGCACAATAAACGGCATCGCCGCCCGCCCGCATCGCCTGGAACGCGCCGCGCAGATAGTCTTCGGCGGTGACAAAGTCGCCATATTCGAGGCCGGGAAAGGCAAAGACCGTCGGCGCCGCCTCGCGGAATTCCGGTCCCAGCAGCGCCGGCGGAACGGATACGAGGTCGATGCCGGCCTTCTCGGCGGCTTCGGCCTCCTCCAGCGTCACGACGCGCAGCATGGTGAGTTGTCGCTTGCCCTTGATCGACAAGAGATCGGCAACGGTCGGGCGACGGTGTTTCATGGAAATCTCCGGTGAATGCTTGGAAGGGGGCGAACTGCAGCGGCCGTCAGGCCGCCAGCAGCGTCTTCAGCTTGGTCTCGGGCGAGGAAAGCGCCGCCGGGTCGGGCCTGCTGCCGGCGGCGATCAGCATTTCGGCGAGGCGAATGTCGCGGGCGACCGCGTTGCCTGGCCCGATGCCGCTTGCGGCAATCAGCCGGCCTTCGCCATCGAGATGAAAGAGAACGAAGCCGCCGTCCGTCAGATCGCGCCGTACTGTCGTCGCGGCGCCGTCGGCAAGGCCGGCGATCTGCAGGGTCAGCTCGTATTGATCCGACCAGAACCACGGCACGCTCGCGACAGGCTCGGCCAAACCCATGAGATTGGCCGCAGCGAGCGTCCCCTGATCCTGCGCGTTTCGCCAGGCTTCGAGGCGCACCCGCCGCCCGTCATAGTGCGACAGGGGAAAGGAACAGCAATCGCCGGCCGCATAGATGTCGGGGTCCGATGTCCGCAGCGTCTCATCGACCGCGATGCCGTTTTCGATCAGAATGCCGGCGGCTTCCGCAAGCTCGGTATTCGGGACCGCGCCAATGCCGACGACGATCAGGTCGGCGAGCCTGCTGGTGCCGTCGGCGAAGAGCACCCTTGCGCCGCCGTCATCCGCCTCGAGCGCGGCGATGCGCCCGCCGCATACGATCTCGACACCTTCCTGCCGATGTCGCTCGGCAACGACATCCGCGATTTCCTGCGGCACGCCGCGCGATAGGACGCGCGGCAGGCCCTCGATGAGCACGACGTCGGCGCCGAGCTTGCGGGCCGTCGCGGCAAGCTCGAGGCCTATGAAGCCGCCGCCGATGATGGCGAGCTTTCGGCCGGGTACCAGCGCCCTGCGGATCGCCAGAGCGTCGGCGTGCGTCCGGAGCATCCGGATGCGCTCGGCGTTTCCGCTCATGCCCGGAAGGGCGCGTGGCCGGGCGCCGGTCGCGAGCAGCAGCCGATCATAGTCGATCGCACGGCCGCCTTCGAGCCGCACAGCCTTTCGCCGTCGGTCGATCGCCTCGACCGCGACGCCCGTCACCACGGTGATGCGCGCCTCTTCGTAACGCTCGAGGCCGGCCACATATTTCGGCGGCTCGGCCCCGTCGAGCCCGTCCTTGGAAAGCGGCGGACGCTCATAGGGGAGATGCGGCTCGGCGCCGATCAGCGTGATTTCGCCTTCGAAACCCTTTTCCCTGAGAGCAAAGGCCGCCCTTGCCCCGCATTCGCCGGCGCCGACGATAACGATATGGCTCATGTTCTCCTCCCCTCGCCCCTGAAGCGTCAGGAAATCGCGATAAAGACGCTGCCGGCCTCGACCTTGACCGGATAGGTCGTGAGATTGACGCAGACGGGCGCGCCCTTGGCCTGGCCGGTCTTGTAGTTGAAGCGGCCGTTGTGCTTCGGACATTCGATGATGTCCTCCATCACCAGCCCGTCGGCGAGGTGGATCTGCTCATGCGTGCAGAGCCCATCGGTGGCAAAATATTCGTCATCGGGGCTGCGGTAGACGGCAAAGGTGCGCCCTTCATGGTCGAAACGAATGACGTCTTCCTCGTCGATTTCGTCGGCGGCACAGACCTCGACCCAGTTCGAGCTCATGGGTTTCCTCCATTCAGTCGTTTGTTCTGATTTGCGGGATCGCCTGCCGCTCACTCGGCGGCCTGGGCTTCCCGGTCGTTGTGGAATTCTTCGCGATAGGGCTTTGCCGTCGGCGGCAGTTCGCGCTTCAGGAAATAATCCTCGTTACGCAGCTGCCGGAGGAAGGCCGGGATCATTTCGCGATAGCCGTCGAGGATCGATGGGTTGGCCGCCGGCAGGTCGTGCTTGATCATCGCGTGCAGCCTCGGCAGCGCGTGATAGGGCACCATGGGGAACATGTGATGCTCCACATGGTAGTTCATGTTCCAGTAGATGAAGCGGCTCACCGGATTCATGTAGACGGTGCGGCTGTTCAGCCGGTGGTCGATGACATTGTCGGCAAGGCCGCCATGCTGCAGCAGGCCGGTCAGCACGTGGTGCCAGGCGCCGTAAAGCCGCGGCAGGCCGATCAGCATCAAGGGCAGTATCGAGCCGAGATAGACCGAGAGACCGGTGGTCGCCAGATAGATGGCAAGCCAGATGCGGGCGACGAGAATCGCCTTCGACCGTTCCATTTCCGGAATGAAGGTCTTTTCCGCTGCGCTGATCACGCCGAAAGCGTTGCGCAGCATGTCGATGACCGCATACCAGACATCGATGATGCCGAAGAAATTGAGGACGAGACGAAAGAGATCCGGCGGCCGCATGACGGCGATTTCCGGGTCGCGGCCGACGATGACCGTGTCGGTGTGGTGGCGCGTGTGGCTCCATCGCCAGGTCACCGGATTGCGCATGATCATGAAGCAGGCGATCAAGTAGACGGCGTCGTTCATCCACATCGTCTTGAAGGCGGTGCCGTGGCCGCATTCGTGCCAGCGGCTGTCGGAGGCCGAGCCGTAAAGGACGCCATAGGCAAGGAAGAACGGCACGGCGAACCAGGTGCCCCAGAAATAGGTGCCGAGCCCACCGAGGACAGCCATGCTGCCGAGCCAGATCGCTGTGTCGCGAATCGCCGGACCATCCTCGCGCTTCATTAACTCCTTCATCTGCTTGCGCGGAATTTCCGTATGGTACCACTCGGCCGCGGCGAGGCCGTTCGCCACCGCGGCTTGGGCATCGCGGCCCAGCAGGCTGTAATCTCGTTTCGTCGGACCTGTCGTCATCCCTGCCTCCCGAAGAGCGCTCCGGATTGCGCCTTCATCTGATGCGAGGAGAATAAGTTGACTTTTGACAGCTCTCAATGCAGCTATGATATATTCTATCAAAACACATCATAACTGTGGCCTCATTCATGAGGTAATGCTGTCAGGGAGGCGGAGATGAGCAGCAGGCCGACCATAGCGGATCTGGCGCGGGCCGCGGGGGTGAGTGTTGCGACGGTGGACCGGGTGCTGAACGGACGCCACCCGGTGCGCGAGGAGACGGCGCGGCGCGTCTACGACGCGGCAAAGGAAATCGGCTACCATGCGGTCGGGCTGCTGCGGCAGCGGGTTTTCGAGGACCTGCCGCAGTACCGTCTGGGTTTTCTCCTGCAGAAGCCGCAGCAAGCCTTCTATCAGGCGGTCGCTCGGGAAATGGAGAATGCGGCGCTGTCACTGACCAATGTCCGGGTCATCCCGCAGATCGACTTCGTCGCCAATTCGACGCCGGCGGGGATTACCGAGAAACTTAAGACAATGGCGGCACGCAATCAGGCAATCGCCTTCGTCGCCCCCGACTACCCGGCCGTCACTGCCGCGGTCGAGGAACTGAGAGAGCGCGGCATTCCGACCTTCTCACTGCTTTCCGATTTCGCGTCCGGCGTGCGCGAGGGCTATATCGGCCTGAACAACCAAAAGGTCGGGCGAACGGCCGCCTGGATGATCGCCAAGGCGGCCAAGCGACCTGGCAAGGTCGCCGCATTCATCGGCAGCCATCGCTTTCTCGGCCATGAACTGCGCGAGATCGCCTTCCGCTCCTATTTTCGCGAAAAGGCGCCGGAGTTCGAGGTGCTGGACACGATGGTCAACCTCGATACCGCCGAGATCACCCATGAGGCGACCCTCGACCTCCTGAAACGCCACCCGGACCTTCTCGGTTTCTACGTCTGCGGCGGCGGCATGGAGGGGGCGATCTCGGCGATCCGCGAGGAGAAGTTGGTCGGCAAGCTGCTCGTCGTCGTCAACGAGCTGACACCGGAATCGCGCGGCGCCCTTGCCGACGAGGCGGTCATCATGGCGGTCGCCACACCGGTCCAGACGCTGGCGCGAGAGACGGTCAACCTGATGATCGGTGCGATCGACCGGGGTACCGCCGGCGTTCCAGGGCAGACCATCCTGCCCTTCGACATCTACACGCCGGAGAATATCTGACTGCTAGGTCTAGTTCTGCGCCGAGAGCCGAATTGCGTGCGGGCGCATCGGAAACAGGTGAAGCAACGCGGGAACATCGCCCTGCCCCTTACGTTGTAAGTGACGCCGCCAGCGCACAACTGCAGGCGAGGCTTCATGAGGAGGTTGCGTGGGCAGATCCGTGAACGAAAAACGAAATGGGGCCCCGCTCATCCATGGTGCCGGCGATCTGCCGTCGGTCACGGTCGACGATTACAATCTGGGGCTTCGTTCCGGCGACGGTTTCTTAGGGGACAGGGCCAACAAATTTGCCTTTCAGGAAAAGCTCGATGCCTGGCGCAAGCGTGTGCGCAAGGGCGGCGAAGACCCGCTCGGCAACACCCCGACCGACGGCCTGTCGAAAAAGCAGATCGACGCATTCCTGCTCGGAGACGACAAGGAGGCGGCCGCCCTCGTCATGGGAGCGGTCGACGAATTTGCCGGCGAACTCTCCGGCGTGCTCGGGAAATTCCTGCAGCAGAAGAGCTGGAAGAATACCGAGCGCGTGGTGATCGGCGGCGGTTTCCGTGGAAGCGCCGTCGGTGAACTGGCCATTGCCCGGGCAATGGTGCTGTTGAAAGCCGAGGGTCTGAGGATCGAGCTCGCGCCCATTGTCCACCATCCGGACGATGCGGGGCTCATCGGCGCCGCTCATCTGATGCCCGGCTGGATGCTCAAGGGCCACAGGGCCATTCTTGCCATCGACATCGGCGGCACCAACGTGCGCGTGGGCATCGTCGAGCTGCGCCTGAAGGAAGGGACCGACCTCTCGAAGGCCGCGGTCTGGAAGTCGGATATCTGGCGGCATGCGGACGACAAGCCCAATCGAAGCGCGACGATCGAGCGGCTCATCGCCATGATCGAGAAGCTTGCCGCAAAGGGGGCCAAGGCGGGCCTCGCGCCGGCACCGGTGATCGGAGTGGCTTGCCCCGGAGTAATCAATGACGATGGATCGATCCTGCGCGGCGGCCAGAACTTGCCGGGCGGCAACTGGGAGAGCGAGCATTTCAACCTGCCCGTCGCGCTCAAGCGAGCCATTCCGCAAATCGGCGAGGAGGAAACCTTCGTCATCATGCACAACGACGCCGTTGTTCAGGGTCTCTCGCAGATACCCTTCATGCAGGACGTTTCCGACTGGGGAATTCTGACGATCGGCACCGGCCTCGGCAACGCCCACTTCAGCAACAAGGCTGATAACTGCGACCCGTCCTGAGCCGCGCCAGCTCTGACGCCACAGCACGCAGCGGTTGCCTTTCCCGCCAGGTTTCCTAGCTACGGACATGTCAACGCTTTGAAGGAAACGCACTGAATGAGCCGGAATGGCCTCTATCTCATCATCACTCTTCTCGCCGTGGTCGCTGTCGGACTGGGCATCTACGTCTACCGCGAAGAAAACCAGCCAGGCATCGAGATCAAGATTGGCGAGCAGGGTATTTCGGTCGAGGAGAATTGACCTACCTGTGCCTCAAGCGGAGGTCTGGCGACCCCGTCCCCGCACGCAAGACATCGACCGTCCGATGCAGGCCAGCCTCGCTAAGCGCGACTTCGCAGCACCTCATCGCGCGTGGCCCCCTCGCCTACAATGATAGTGTAGTGCAAGCTATGATGCTGCCGCCGACTCGCCGCAGCTGGCGCTGGTGTTTCTCATCTTATCCGCTGGAGCCGCCATGTTCGACCTGATCATTCGTAACGCCAATCTGCCGGACGGGCGCAGCGGCATCGATATCGGCATCCAAGGCGAAAGGATCGCCGAGGTGGCGGCGAAGATCGAAGCGTCGGGCAAGGAGGAGATCGACGCGACCAGCCGGCTCGCCACGCCGCCCTTCGTCGATCCGCACTTTCACATGGACGCGACGCTGTCGCTCGGGCTGCCGCGCATGAACCGCTCCGGCACCCTGCTCGAGGGCATCGCGCTCTGGGGCGAACTGCGCCCCACTCTGACGCGCGAGGCACTGATCGAACGGGCGCTGCGCTATTGCGACCTGGCGGTCTCGCAGGGGCTCCTCGCCATTCGCAGCCACGTGGACATCAGCGATCCGCGGCTGGTTACCGTCGAGGCGCTGCTCGAAGTCCGCGAAAGGATCGCGCCCTATATCGACCTGCAGCTCGTCGCCTTCCCGCAGGACGGCTACTACCGCTCGCCCGGCGCCGTCGACGCCTTGTACCGGGCGCTCGACATGGGCGTCGACATCGTCGGCGGCATTCCGCATTTCGAGCGCACCATGAGCGACGGCGCGGCGTCGGTGGAAGCGCTCTGCCGGATCGCCGCCGAGCGGGGATTGCCGGTCGACATGCATTGCGACGAGACCGACGATCCGATGTCGCGCCATATCGAAACCCTGGCAGCGCAGACGATCCGCTTCGGCCTCAAGGGTCGGGTGGCGGGATCGCACCTCACCTCGATGCATTCGATGGACAACTACTACGTTTCGAAGCTCATCCCGCTGATGGCGGAGGCCGAGATCAACGTCATTGCCAATCCGCTGATCAACATCATGCTGCAGGGCCGGCACGACACCTATCCGAAGCGCCGTGGGCTGACACGCGTGCGCGAATTGATGGAGGCCGGCCTCAACGTCTCGTTCGGCCACGACTGCGTCATGGATCCCTGGTACCCGATGGGCTCAGGCGACATGCTCGAGGTCGGGCACATGGCGATCCATGTCGCCCAGATGGCCGGGATTGACGACAAGCGGAAGATCTTCGACGCGCTGACCGTCAATTCGGCGAAGACGATGGGCCTCGAAGGCTATGGTCTCGACAAGGGCTGCAACGCCGACCTCGTCATTCTCCAGGCACGCGATACGCTGGAGGCCCTGCGGCTGAGGCCGAACCGGCTCGCCGTGATCCGTCGCGGCAAGGTCATCGCCCACACGCCGCCACGGCTGAGTGAGCTGCATATCGAGGGACGACCTTCGGCCGTCGATGCCGCCAATTATGCGCCATGGTCCGGGGACTGACGTCTCCTGCGAGTGCCGCTACTGCGCGACCGCTCGCCTCGGCGAACTTGCCATCAGCCGCGCATAGGCGATCGCCGAAAGCATGTTGACGTGGTTCGCCTTGCCGGTGCCGGCGATGTCGAAAGCAGTTCCGTGATCGACGGAGACGCGGTCGATCGGCAACCCGAGCGAGACGTTCACCGCCGTATCGAAGGCGACGAGCTTGATCGGGATGTGTCCCTGGTCGTGATATTGCGCGATGATGAGGTCGAAGGCGCCGTTATAGGCGCGCGCGAAGACGGTATCGGCCGAGATCGGGCCGGAAACGTCGATGCCCCTGGCCCTGGCCAGTTCGACGGCGGGCGCCAGGAAGCGGGTGTCCTCGTCGCCGAAGAGACCATTCTCGCCGCAGTGCGGGTTGAGGCCGGCGACGGCGATGCGCGGCTTCATACCAAGTCGCAGGAAATGATTGTGGCCGGCCTCGATCGTCGCCAGCACCCGCTCGACCGTCGCGCGCGCGATGGCGCCGCGCAGCGACACGTGAGTCGACACGTGGATGGTGTTGAGCCGCTCGGAAGCAAGCAGCATGAAGGAGCTTTTCGAGCCGGTGAAGTGCGCCAGAAGACCGGTGTGGCCGTCGAAATGATGGCCCGCGAGATTCATCGCCTCCTTGTTGATCGGCGCCGTCACGATGCAATCGGCCTCGCCCGCCGTCGCCATTTCAACGGCGCGGCGGATATAGCGCACCGAGGCCTCGCCGGCCGTGGCGTTCACCTTGCCGATCTCCGGCAAGGGCGCGTCGATCGGCACCTCCTCGACCAAAACGGCGCCGTCCGTCGGGTGCGACGCGAAGTCGACAGCCGCGGATGTGGCGCGATTCGCCCGTTCCAGCGCCTCGATATTGCCGACGACGATAAAGCTCGCGAGCTCCTTGCGCGGCAGCGAGGCGAGCGCCTTGACGATCACCTCCGGCCCCACGCCGGCCGGATCGCCGAGCGTGATTGCGACGCGGGTGTCCTTGCCCATGGTTTTCTCCCTGTGCCCCGCCTAGAAGGCGGCTTCATAGATTGTGAGAATGTCGGCGCGCGACAGGTCGCGCGGATTGTTGTCGAGCAGCCGCCGGATGGCGAAGGCATCGTCGGCCATCGTGCCGAGGTCGTTGGCAAGCACGCCGAGCTGCCTGAGCTTCATTTCGATGCCGAGCGCGGCGCAGAACCCATGCGCGGCATCGAAGACCGAGTCGACGCGCTCCGAGGCAGGCAGGCCGAGCGCCTCGAGCACCGCCCTCGTCTTGTCCGGCACGGCCGGCGTGTTGAAGGCGAGCACATGCGGGAAGATCAGCGCATTGGCGGCGCCATGGGCGACGTGCCAGCGCGTGCCGAGCGGATAGGCAAGCGCATGCCCGCCGGCCGTATTCACCGGGCCGAGGCAATAGCCGCCGTAAAGCGAGGCGAGCGACAGCCCGGCGCGGGCCTCCGCATCATTGCCGTCGCGGACGGCGCGGGCGAGATAGCGGCCGACAAGCCGCACGCCTTTGATCGCATAGATGTCGATGGCGGCATGGGCCTTGCGGTTGGTGAAGGCCTCGACGCAATGGGCGAGCGCATCCACGCCTGTTGCCGCGGTCACCTTCGGCGGCACTGTGAAGGTGAGCACCGGGTCGATGACGGCGATATCGGCGAGCATATGGATGCTTTCGACGGCGAGCTTGGCTGTCGTCTCCGGGTCGGTGACGAGGGCGCGAATTCCCGCCTCGCTGCCGGTTCCGGATGTGGTCGGCACCTGGGCAAGCGCGGCTTTGCGCGGGCCCGCGACCTTGCCGGCTCCGACGACTTCGGCAAGCCGCTGCGGCGAGCCGGCAAGAACCGCCGCAAGCTTGGCGAGGTCCATGGCGCTGCCGCCGCCGAAGCCGACGATCAGATCGGCCCTGGCATCCTCCGCTGCCGAGAGCACACGCTCGAGATCGCTCGTATCCGGCTCGGCCTTGACCTCGCCATAGACGGTCACCTCGCCAGCGAGCCCGAGAACTTCAGTCCGCGTTGCGTTGAAGGCATCGGAAATCACGAGGACACGGCGGTATCCCTTGCTGGCGGCCCATGTGCCGAGCCTTGCCGCCACACCGGTGCCGAATTCGATCAGGCCTGGTTTCACCATGGAAATGGGCGTTTCCAGATTGCTCATCCGCTCGATCCTCCCTGAACCCGGCGCCGCAAGTACGACAAGATGTAAAGTTGTTATACTTTATATCGCCCTATGGCAAGAGCCGTGACCGCGCTTTTGTCCGTGATATGTTCTTTGCTGCTTCACCGCGGCCGATGACGACGCCGGACGGTTACCGCTATCGCTTTGTAAATAAAAGGCAATTCCTTTTCGCGCGCTGCGGCGTCCGCCAGCGCACAGCGATTGACCCTGGCAAGCCAGCGATGCGATGGCAGCAGCTACACTTGTCAATTCTGGGCCGCAGCCGGTCAGCCGGACGCCAGTTCACCCGGCATTTTCGAGGAAGCCTGGCTCCAACCGGACGTATTTGATCGCCCGACGGAAGTAGGTGTAGGCGACGTGCAGCCGGCCCTCGGCGTCCTCAACGATCGACGGATAGGAGAATTCGCGATTGAGCGAATCCTTCGAGTTGTTGCTGAGGCAATAGCCATCGCCCGTGTCGAGATCGATGCGGCGCGGGAAGGTTCGGCCGCCGTCCGTCGAAAAAGCCAGGCTTAACGGCGCGCGCGGCACGCCCCAGACGGCCGGACGGGCGGAGACGACCTCATTGGCGGAAGCGCCCTCCTCGCCGCCGTCGATCTCGTCATAAAGCGAGTGCCGGCGCGCATCCGACATGGACGCATTGCTATGGTTGTAAACCATTGTAATGGCGCCGTTTTTTGTGCGAATGGCCTGGATCGACGAATTGTTGTTCGGCAGGTCGACCGCTTCCGGCGCCGTCCAGTTGAGCCCCGCATCGTCCGACTGGCTTCTGAGCACATGGGTCGCAAAACGGTTGCGATAGAAGGCGATCATCGTGGCACCGTCGGCCGGAACGATGTTCATGTGAACCGCGCCGATGCTGTCGGGCACGTCGGACATCGTCCAGCTCCTGCCCTCGTCGCGCGAAATCAGCACGGCGGCGCGATCGACGTCGCCGGTCCAGCGCCGGCCCGCTTTCCCGATGCAGCGAAACACCGGCAGAAGCCAGGCGCCGGCGTCATTGACGATGATCGGCTGGCGCACGAAGGTGCCGGGAATGTCGCAAAGCACTTCCGTCGGACCGAAAGACTTGCCGCGGTCATCGGAAATGCGCCGTTTGACCACCGCTCCATCCTGGTTGCCGGAGGTCTGCGAGGTAAAGAGCAGCCAGACGCGGCCGTCCGGCGCCGTGAAGATCAATGGATTCTGCTCGGACTTCGCCGGGTCGTCCGACATCTTTTCCGGGCTGGACCAGCGGCGCTGGCCGGGCTCCAGCCGCGACATGTAAACCGAGATATCACCCATGCCCTCCATCGTTCCGCCGAACCAGACGCAAGTCAGCGTGCCATCCGGCAGAAAGGCAAGATTGGCCGCGTGGTTCTGCACGCAAGGGGATGGAAGATAGGCGTCGCAGCGGCCGGGCTCGGCCGGGCTCGGGACGAGCTCGCCCGTCATCTGGGACGGAACCTCGTGCGGCTCCAGGGCGGAATAGGTCATCCGATCCTCCTCAGTCCAAAGCCGCGAATTTTTCGGCGAGATCGGCGCGCTCGCTGTCGTTCAGCGGCACGAGCGGCGCGCGCGTCTGGAGCCAGGCATCCTCCCCGCGCCTCAGGGCGACCATCGCCTTGATCGTCGGGATCTGCACATAGGAATTCGACAGAGTCCGATAGGCGTTGATGCGCGCCTGCGCCGCCTCGACCTCGGCCGCCTTTGCCGGATCCGAAACATGGTCGAAAATCAGCCGCAGGGAATCGGCGACGAGATTGGACGTCGCGGTGATACAGCCCGCGCCTCCGACCTGCAGGAGCGGCAGAAGCAAGGGATCGGCGCCGGCCAGCACGGAAAAGCCCGGCAGCTCCGCCACCAGCGCCTGCATGTTGGCAAAGTCGCCGGCGGAATCCTTGATGCCGACGATGGTCTCGGGAAAGGCCGCCGCGAGCCGCTTGACCAGCGGGATCGAGAGCGGAATCCCGGAGACCTGCGGAATATGATAGAGGATCACCTTCAGCCGGTTGTCGGCGATCTTTTCAACGATTTGCGAATAGGCTGCGTAGAGCCCCTCGTCGCTGACGCCTTTGTAGTAGAAGGGCGGAAGCATCACGACCTTCGTCACCCCGAGCGAGAGCGCATGCTTCGTCAGCGCAACCGTTTCCGGTATGGCGGCAACCCCGGTGCCGGGCATCAGCCGGTCGGCGGCAATGCCGGTTCCGAGGGCGCTCTCCAGGACTGCCCTGCGCTCGTCCTGCGAAAACGAATTGGCCTCGCCGGTCGTGCCGAGGAGGGCGATCCCATGGCACCCCTCCGCCAGCAGCCTGCCGCAATGATCGGAAAAGAGCGCGAGGTCGGGATCGCCGCTGGCCTTAAGCGGCGTCGCAGCGGCGCAATAAACGCCGGTCACCACATGTCGTCCGTTCATCTGCGCCTCCTCCGCGGTCCCGCAAACGGTTGACGAACTTGTCAGATGCGGCCTTCCGGACCGCTTTTCGCCGCTTCCCGCATGCGCTTCATCGCTCCTGTTTGGTTCAACATGACCCCTGTTGTCAATATGAAAAACGGAGCTCCAATTTTCGCGCATCTACAACCAGTTGATTATACGTGTTTTTTTAACAACGCCGACCTCGCTGTTGAACGGACGCGCAATTTTAGTTGACATATTTACAATATGGTCCAGTGTAGGGCCAATCAGAGCACCATGATCCGGGGAGAGCGGAGGCGCTCGATTTCACGCACGGGAGGAAGAAATGACCAGACGGAATGACCTCGACTCCGCAACGGCGGGCATCTCGCGGCGGGAGGCGCTGAAGCTGGGTCTCGGCGCCACGGTGGCGCTGACGATCGCCGGCATGAACGCGCGCATCGTGATGGCCCAGGAAGGCCAGGTGCTGAAGGTGGCCAATCCGGCCTTCAACCAGGACTGGTCGCCGCTGCGCGGCGGCGGCGTCCCCTATCGCTGGAACTCCATCTGGTGGGCCTCGCCGATGTTCTTCGACAGCGAAGGCAAGATCAATCCTTATGTCTTCACGAGCTGGGAGTCCTCCGAGGGCGATAAGGTTTGGACCTTCAAGATTGATCCGAAGGCCACTTTCTCCGATGGCAGCAAGATCACCGCCGAGGACGTCAAGGGATCGTGGAACGTCTCGGCGATGCCGAACACCAAGAACCAGCGCGCCGACCAAGTGTTGAGCAAGGTCGCCGGCTTTGCGGAGGTGAGCGGCGGCAGCGCCAAAGAGATTTCCGGCATCGCCACGCCGGACGAAGGCACCGTCGTCGTGACGCTGAGCGAGGCCGACCCGATCTTCTTCATGCGCCTTGCCAACCATATCGCGCCGATCACCAAGGCCGAGCAGTCGCGCGGTGAAGACGGCGAGGAGATCGCCGATTGGTACACACCGGACAGCGGCGCCGTCTATTCCGGTCCGTTCAAGTTGACGGCGATCGACATCGATGCCGGCACGCTCACCTTCGAGCCCAACGAGAATTTCTTCGGCCCGAAGCCGAAGCTGGCGCGAATCGAGATCGGCTCGATCGAGGACAACGTCACCGCGACGTCACTGTTGAAATCCGGCGAATTCAACGCCCATACGGAACTTGTCACCTCGACGATCATCCAGGACCTCGGAGCGGACTTCGCCTCCGGCCCAATCATCCCGACCAGCCAGCATTTCTGGTTCAACACGGCGCGCAAGCCGATGGACGATCCGAAGGTGCGCGAGGCGTTGATCCGCGCCGTCGATCGCGAAGGGCTGATGAAGGCCTCCTTCCCCGACGGTCCGCACAAGAAGACGGACCAGATCCTGAACTCCGTGCCGGGCGCCGACAATTCCGGCTTCGAGCCCTACCCTTACGATCCGGAAGGCGCCAAGAAGCTGCTTGCCGAGTCGAGCTATGGCGGACCGGAGAAGCTGCCGAAGCTTCTCTTCGTCGGTGTATCCGGCCCGGCGATTGAGGCGGCTGCGCAGTTCATCGCCGAACAATGGCGCCAGAATCTCGGTATTTCCGCCGTCGACATGAAGCCGCAGCAGGACGCCTATGCCGGCCCCGACCAGAATGCCGTACAGATCTTCCGCGACGACGTCGGCACCCGCGTGCCGGATGCCGTCTCCTACCTGCAGGGTTCCATCGCTTCGACCTCCTCGAATGCCCAGAACAAGCTCGGCGGCTATAAGAACGACAAGGTCGACAGCCTGCTGAAGGAAGCCTCAACGAAGGCGGCCGACGATCCGCAGCGCGTGGCGCTCGCCCAGGAGGCGCAAAAGGCCTTCCGCGACGACTGGACCTTCATCCCCTGGTATGCTCAGGCGATGTCGCGCTGGGCGACCGCCGAGGTCAAGGGCATCGACAAGAACCTCGACTGGCAGGTTGCCAAGCCCTGGGAGATTTCGGTCGGCTGATACGGCCGGCTGCTGTCGACCTTAAACAGGACGAGTCGCGCGAAGGCTTCCGGGCCTTCGCGCTCAAATAGGCGCATGGAACGCAAGCTTCGGCTTCCGTGGCGGTCCTGGCGCCCATAACGGCCGGCACGCCAGCGCCCTTTACGGACCCAGGCCGGCTCAGGCAAAGCATGACGCCCGGAGATCGCCATGGCGGGTTGGCCGGCACCATGCGGGAGGAATGAGCGACATGCTGCGTTACGTCGCGACACGATTTGCCATCTGGATACCATCGGTTCTCTTGGTGATGATGGCTGTCTATGCCCTCGCCTTTTACGGCGCCGGCGACCCGATCAAGCTGATCTTCCTGCGTGCGCCGGGAGACGTCGCCTATAATCCGGAACGCATCGAGGCGATCCGCGAAGGCGCCGGGCTCAACAAGCCCTTCATCGAGCAGTTCGGCTACTATGTTTGGAACCTGCTCCAGGGCGATTTCGGCAACTCGCTGAACTCCGGGCGCTCCGTCTGGGCGATGGTCAAGGCGGCCGCACCCGTCTCCTTCAAGCTGGCGCTCTGCTCGATCATTCTCACCGCGCTCATTGCCATTCCGCTCGGGATGATCGCGGCGCTCAACCAGAACCGCCGCCTCGACTACATCATCCTCGGCTCGGCGCTCTTCCTCTGGGCGATCCCGGCCTATGTCGCGGGGCCGCTCTTGATGGTCGCCCTCATCGTTCTTCTGCCGGGCGTCAACGTGCCCTACGGCTGGGGCGGTGTCTTCGACATCCGCATCCTCCTGCCGCTGGTCGTGCTGTCCTTCCAGCCGATCGCCCTCATCATTCGCCAGACGCGCGCCGCGGTGATCGAGGTGCTTTCCGATGACTTCGTCCGGACCGCCCGCGCGAAGGGCGTGCCCGAGATCGTCGTGGCGCTCAAGCATATCCTGCGGCCGGTGCTGACCCCGGTCGTCACCCAACTCGGCCTCATCATGATCACCATCGTCAATGGCGCGATCTTCGTGGAACTCGTCTTCGGCCTGCCGGGCCTCGGCCGGCTGACCGTCAAGGCGCTGACCAATTCCGACTATCCGGTGATCCTGGCGATCACCCTTATCGGCTCGTTCCTGGTGATGATCTCGAACCTCCTGGTCGACATCCTCTATCCGTTCCTCGATCCGCGCGCCGTCGATGCCAAGAGGAGCCGCTGACATGTCTAGCGTTCAAGCCCAGCCCGCCCCTCTTATGGATGAAGCGCCGGTCAGCCTGTGGCGCGATGCCTGGTACCGACTGAAGCGAAACCGCCTGGCGATCTTCGGCCTCGGCATCATCATCCTGCTCGCCTTCGTCGCGCTGTTCGGCCCCTATCTGACGCCTTACGACTTCCTCAGCCAGGATCTCGAGGCCCGCAACCAGGCGCCGTCCCTCGCCCACCTCTTCGGTACCGACGATCTCGGCCGCGACGTCTTCAGCCGCGTCGTTTACGGTACGCGGACCGCCTTTGTCGTCGCCGTCGTGGTGACGGCAATCGCGCTTGTCATCGGTACGGTTCTCGGCGCGGTCGCCGGCTTCTTCGGCAACCCCTTCGACCGGGTGATCATGTGGCTGACCGACATCACCATGTCGGTGCCGAACCTGCTTCTCGTCGTCGTCATCAACGCATCGCTGAAGACGCCGATCGCGCAATGGATGGAGGCGCGCTATCTCGAAACGCTGAATCCGTTCTACCGCGAGACGGTCTGGATCGATTTCCTGCTCGTCTTCGGCTCCATGGCGCTGATTTCCTGGCCCCCCTATGCGCGTCTGGTGCGAGCCCAGGTACTCTCCATCCGCAGCCGGCCCTATATCACCGCCGCCCAGGCGCTCGGCCTGTCGAACCGCATCATCCTAATGCGCTATGTGATACCGAACGCGCTCGGGCCGCTGATCGTTGCCGTCAGTGCCGGCCTCGGCACCGCGATGGTGCTCGAGAGCGCCTTCTCCTTCCTCGGCGTCGGCGTCAATCCGCCGACGCCCAGCTGGGGCAACATGATCTCGGACGGACTGCGCGTCTGGCAACACTACCCGCATCTGCTCGCCGCACCGGCGGCCGTCCTCGGCCTCGCATCCGTCGCCTTCTCCTTCCTCGGCGACGGCCTCAACGATGCCCTGAACCCGCGAGGTAGCAAATGATGAGCGCGAACACGGAATATCGCCTGCTCGACGTCAAGGGACTGACGGTCGAAATCGAAACGCGTAGCGGCCCCGCGGTCATCGTCGACGGCATCGACCTGCATGTCGACAAGGGCGAGACGCTCGGCGTCGTCGGCGAATCCGGCTGCGGCAAGAGCCTCACCATGCTGAGCCTGATGCGGCTTTTGCCCAACAAGATCCGCGTCGCCAAGGGCGAGGCGCATTTCGACGGCCACGACCTGCAGAAGATGTCGAATCGGGAGCTGAGAAAGGCGCGCGGCGGCGACATCGGCTTCGTCTTCCAGGATCCGATGACCTCGCTCAACCCGGTAATGCGGATCGGCGACCAGCTCGCCGAGCCGTTGATCTACCATCGCGGCATGAACAGGAAACAAGCCCGCGAACGTGCCATCGAGCTACTCCGCCTCGTCGGCATTCCGGGGCCCGAGGACCGCATTCAGGCTTATCCGCACGAACTCTCCGGCGGCATGCGCCAGCGCGTCATGATCGCCATCGGGCTTGCCTGCGAGCCGAAGCTGTTGATCGCCGACGAGCCGACAACGGCGCTCGACGTGACGATCCAGGCGCAGATCGTCGACCTGGTGAAGGGCTTGCGCGAAAAGCTCGGCATGTCGGTGGTCTGGATCACCCATGACCTCGCGCTGATCGCCGGCCTCGTCGACCGCGTCGTGGTGCTTTACGCCGGCACCGTCGTCGAGGATGCCCCGGTCGACGCGCTCTACGCCAATCCGCGCCACCCCTATACGCGCGGGCTGCTCGCCTCGATTCCGAAACTCTCCGATGCACCGGCCTCGCGGCTGAACTCGATCGGCGGCACGCCGCCGGAACCGGGCCGCAGGCCTGAGGGCTGTCCCTTCGCGCCGCGCTGTCCGCTGGCGATGGACATCTGTCGCTCGCATGTGCCGAAGCTCGAGCCCGTTTCCGCTGCAGGAAGCCACCGCGCCGCCTGCTTCGCCGTCGAAAAAGCGCTGGAGGCCGCCTGATGGGTGCAGAACCGCTGCTGAAGATCGAAAACCTCGTCAAGCACTTCCATGTGCGGCTCGGCGCCTTCGGCGAACGGGCGGCGACAGTGCACGCGCTCGACGATGTCAGCCTCGATATCGTCGAAGGCGAGACGCTCAGCCTCGTCGGCGAGTCCGGTTGCGGCAAGTCGACGACCGGCTTCACCATCCTGAACCTCCATCGGGCGACCTCCGGCAAGGTTCTCTACAAGGGCCAGAACCTGACGGCGCTTGACGAGAAGCGGATGCGGCCCTTCCGGCGCGACCTGCAGATCGTCTTCCAGGATCCCTATTCGACGCTCAACCCGCGCATGACCGTCGGCGAGGCGATCGGCGAACCCATCCTGTTCCACAAGCTCGCCAGCAAGGCGGAACTCGAAGCAAAGGTTGCGGCACTGCTCACCGATGTCGGCCTGCCGCCGCGCTTCGCCTCACGCTATCCGCACGAGCTTTCCGGCGGCCAACGCCAGCGTGTGGCAATTGCCCGGGCGCTCGCCTGCCAGCCGAAGTTCATCGTCTGCGACGAAGCGATCTCGGCTCTTGATGTCTCGATCCAGGCGCAGATCATCAATCTGCTGCTCGATCTGCAGGAGAAGTACCGCCTCACCTACCTGTTCATCGCCCACGACCTGGCGGTCGTACGCCACATCTCGACCCGCGTCGGCGTCATGTATCTCGGTCGGCTCGCCGAGCTTGCCAGCCGCGACGCGCTCTTCGAGACGCCATTGCATCCCTATACCAAGGCGCTGCTCTCGGCGGTGCCTGAAACCGATCCCGAACATGAGCGCAGCCGCAAGCGGCAGATCCTCGAAGGCGACGTGCCGAGCCCGCTTGCCCCGCCCTCCGGCTGCCGCTTCCACACCCGCTGCCCGATCGCCATGGAGGTCTGCCGCCGGGTGGTTCCGAAGTGGAAGGAGGCGCGGCCGGGGCATCTCGTCGCCTGCCACGCCGTAAACGGCGAATAGCATGACCCTCAAAGTCGCCATCATCGCCGATGATCTGACGGGCGCCCTCGACACCGGAACGCCCTTCGTCGATGCAGGCCTGAGCGTCGCCGTGGCGCTCGACGTCGAGGCAGTCGAGGCCGCGATTGCGACGGGCGCGGAGGTCGTCGTGGTCAATACGGTGTCGCGCGCGCTCGATTCCCTCCGGGCTGCGGATCGTGTCAGGCGGGCCGCCGCCGCCCTGTGCCGAACCTCGCCCGTATTCGTGCTGAAGAAGATCGACTCGCGCCTCAAGGGCAATGTCGGGGCGGAGAGCGAAGCGCTGGCCTTTGCCGTCGGCCGCCGGCGCTTGGCTGTCGCTCCTGCCGTGCCCGACCAGGGACGCTACACCCGCGAAGCCCGTGTCGCCGGTTTCGGCGTCGGCGAACCGCTGCCGATCAAGCCGCTCTTTTCCGGCAGCGCCATCGACGTTCGGATCGCCGACGCGGCCTCAGACGAGGATCTCGACGCGCTAGTCGAAAGCCTCGACTGGTCGACCAGCATCGGCGTTGGAGCGCGCGGCCTCGGGCGTGCGCTTGCCCGGCGGCTCGCCCGGCCTTCGTCGCCGGCACCTTTCGCGCCGTCGCCGTGCACGCTCTTTGCTTTCGGTTCGCGTGATCCGATCACCGAGACGCAGATGGCGGTGCTGCTCGAAAGCGGTCACATCGCCAGTCACGTCGATGCACCGGCCGGCGAAGTGCCTGGTGAGCGCGGACCGGCGCGGCTGCCGGCACTGTTGAGATGCACCGGGACGTTGGCCGAGGCACCGGAGATTGTGGCGGAACGCTTCGCCGCAGGCGTTGCCCGTCTCGTCGCCGCCATGGCGCCCGACATGCTGATGATGGGCGGCGGTGATACGGCCTATGCTATCCTGCATACGCTGGGGGCTCGCGTGCTGTTGCCAAGGGGCGAGATCGAGGCGGGAATCCCCTGGTTCGAGACGGAGCGCCGGGGCGGCGGGAGGATGCGGTCAGCGATGAAGTCGGGGGGCTTCGGCAATGCGCAATCTCTGCTAAAGGTTCTGCGAGACGCGCCAGAATTACGGAATGCGGCCGATGAACAGGATGGGTAAGCGAATGGCGGAGAATGGCGGCCTTGGCCATGAGGCGGCAGCCGAAGCGAAAAGCGAACGCGGCAAATCGGTAAAGCTCGTCGATCGGGTCTTCAACCAGTTGCACGAGCGGATCCGCACCGGCAACTACGCACCGGATTCGAGGCTTCCGGGCGAGCATGAGCTCGCCTCGATGCTGGGCGTCTCCCGCCCCGTCGTGCGCGATGCGCTCGGGCGGCTGCGCGAGCAGGGCCTGATCTATTCGCGCCAGGGTGCGGGCACCTTCGTCAGCGCCCAGGTCTCGGCCGCCGCGCAGCTCGCCTATTCGCCGGTCAAGTCGATCGCCGACATTCAGCGCTGCTATGAATTCCGCCTGACGATCGAGCCCGCCGCCGCCTATTACGCCGCCCAGCGACGCGACGAGGCGGCGATCGCTCGGATCGCCGCGGCGCTTGCCGAACTGCGCGAAGCGACAAGCCATCAGTTGCACCGCACCGATGCCGATTTCCTCTTCCACAAGGCGGTCGCCGAAGCGGCCAACAACCACTACTACACCGCCTCGCTCGAGGCCCTGCGCGCCCATATCGCCGTCGGCATGCACCTTCACGGCCTTTCGCTGATGGGCCCGCGGCCAGGCCTGGAACAGGTCTACGAGGAACACCGGCAGATCTACCGCGCCGTTCAGGAGGGCCGCGCCGAAGAGGCCCGCGACCTGATGCGCAAGCACCTCGAAGGTTCGCGCGACCGGCTCTTCGAGGGCAAGGTCCTCGATCTTTCCTTCTGAGTTCAGGGCTTCGAAAGAGGAACGAAAAAGCCCGGCACTTAAAGTGCCGGGCAGGAAGCAGGGTTTTGGCAATCCCTGCGGGGAAGTGGTATGTTGGGGGTTCGGATGTGCCGCGCGGCTGCATTCAGTATCGATGCTGCAGCCGTGCCGTCCTTCTATTGCCCGTAGGCACCGGCCGGCGCGCCCTCGTCGGCACGCCGCTTGAACTGGCGGATCGAGGCGTTCATCCAGACCATCGAGACGGCGACGATCACGAAGAGCAGCATGAAACAGCTTGACCAGAGGCCGGTCCGGTCCTTGAGGAAACCGAAGGCGACGGGCAGGATGAAGCCGCCAAGGCCGCCCATCATGCCGACGACGCCGCCGACAGCGCCGACATGCTCAGGATAATAGGCGGGAATGTGCTTGTAGACGGCCGCCTTGCCGAGGCTCATCACGAAGCCGAGCACGAAGGTAACGGCGACGAACACGACCGGGGTAATCTGGAACGCGCCGCCCTCGGGCACGGAGAGGATGAGCGTTGCGACGGCCGACACGGCGAACATCGCATACATGATCTTGCGCGCGCCGATCCTGTCGGAAAGAGCGCCGCCATAGGCACGGAAAATGCTGCCGGGAATGGAGTAGGCCGCGGCGATCATGCCCGCCGTCTCGAGATTGAAACCGTAGACGCCGACGAGGTAACGCGGCAGCCACAGCGCTAGCGCGACGAAGCCGCCGAAGGCGAAGAAATAGTAGAGCGAGAAGCGCCAGACCTGAACGTTCCTGAGGGGCGCGAATTCGGCGAGGAAGCTCTTGCGCGGCTGGCTCACCTCGCGGCGGGCACGGAACTTCGGATCGTCGTCAGTCGTGAACCAGAAGACGATGGCCGTCAGCAACAACCCGGCCGCCCAGACCTGCGCGACCGTCTGCCAGCCATAGGCGACGAGAACGAACGGCGCCAGGAACTTGGTAACCGCCGCGCCGACATTGCCGGCACCGAAGATGCCAAGCGCCGTCCCCTGCTTTTCCGGCGGGAAGAAGGGGGAGACATAGGCGACACCGACGGCGAAGGAGCCGCCGGCAATGCCGACGCCGAGGCCGGCGAGCAGCATTTCAGGGAAGGTGGTGGCGTAGGCGAGGAGAAAGGTCGAAAGCGCGGCCGCCAGCATGGTGACCGTATAGACGAGCCGGCCGCCGTAGCGGTTGGTCCAGATGCCGAGCACGATGCGGATCAGCGAGCCTGTGAGGATCGGCATGCCGATCAGCAGGCCGAACTGCGCTTCGCTTAGTCCCAGTTCCTGCTTGATGCGCACGCCGATGATCGAAAAGATCGTCCACACGGCAAAACAGATGGTGAAAGCGGTCGTCGAGATCCACAGGGCGCGGCCCTGCTCCCCGGCAGTGATCTTCTGTGACTGGTGAACAGCGGACATAGCTTCTCCCGGCGCAAAGGCGCCATTCGATCGTTGATCCTGGAAATGCCCCGAACAACGCGCGTCGCTTCTCAGCGATCGCCGCTTCCATCCTGCTTAAGCAACCTTGCTCCTGGTGCGCGACATTGGGCACCGCCGGCGGTCAGCTCGGGCTCACCAGATGAAAAGCAAGAGACATGCCAACTGCAAACATTTGATATAAGCGCTGCAAAAGCAGTGGCTTGCTCGAAGAAGCTCTACCGTCTCGCTGGGCAGGTGACCAAAAATTAGCCTGCTGGGACGGGCCTGATGAAACAGTGGGCATATCCGATACGGCTAGATCTGCAACGAATACTTCCACGGGTAGACGACCACTTCTACGGAGAGGCCGGAGAGGCTCGCGCCGGAGATATTGAGCGGATGGATGCAGCCGGCGACGCTCGTTCCGTTCACGACTAAATGTAAAGAGTTGCTTTGTGGCGCGGCAGATGCATCTCCGATAGGAATCGGCTGACGGGCTACTCGTGAAACTAGCACAAACGGGGCGTTGAATATCCACAATGCGCAGCAATGGCGGCCGCTCGCCCACTGAATCAGCAATATGGTAACCTTTATAAGAGATTGTTCACTTCCGCTTCTGCATGCCATGGTTGTAGCACCCGGAGTATGTCGAAGAACACTGCCGTGCGAATGACTCTATCGACTTTTCTCTACCGACAGGAACCATGACGACTTCCTAGATCTCATTTGACCGGAGGATCGATGAATCGGATTTCACTCAAAACCTCACTCGTCGGCGCTTTTGCCGTCTTGCTGCTGCTACTTATCGGGCAAGGTCTGTTTGCCCTTTCCCTAGCTCGCAGCATTTACGGCGACGTGGAGACCCTCGCGACGCGCTGGGTGCCGAGCGTCGACATCACCAACAAGATCAACACTGCGATTTCCAACCTCCGCGGCTCGGAAAATCGGCATATCGTCAACCGCACCGAAGCCGGCATGAAGCGTGCCGACGACGCAATCGCCGCCGATCTCAAGAAACTGGAAGAGCGGATGAGAACCTATGACGGGCTGGTGTACGACCAGAAGGAGCGCGAGCTTTACACCGAGTTCAAGGATGTACTCGCCACCTATCTGAAGCAACATGACGAGCTGATCGCGATGTCGCGCGCCGGTAAGAAGGACGAGGCGGGGGATTTCCTGACAAGCGCCATGCGTCAAAGCTACAACGAACTGGACAAGCTGGCTGACGGGTTCCGCGACATCAACCTTGCGGGGGCGAAGCAGAGCTACGCGGACAGCTCGACCGACTTCACCAGCGCCCGCATCACGACTTTCATGCTGCTGGCGATCGCCTGTCTCGGCGCTCTCGCCGCCATGGCCTTAGCGATTGTCGGTATCTCGCGCCCGATCAATCGGACCACCGCGGTCATGCGCACCCTTGCGGATGGCGATCTGTCGCTCGAAATCCCCTTTACCGACAGGGCGAACGAAATCGGCGCGATGGCGCGCGCCGTCGAGGTGTTCAAGCAGAACGGCCTCAAGGTGCGCGAATTGAACGCACAGGAAGCGGCGCTGCAGGCGAAAAGCGCGGACCTTCAGTCGAGCATCGGCGAGGTGGTGACCGCGGCGGTTGCCGGCGATTTCACGCGGCGCATCACCAAGACTTATGACAATGCCGATCTCGACCGCTTCGCCAACCAGGTGAACGAACTGGTTACCTTCGTCGACCGCGGCGTTGCCGAGACCCGCCGGGTAATCTCGGCATTGGCGGTGGGTAACCTCACGGAAAACATGCGCGGCGAGTTCCAGGGCGCCTTCGGCGAGCTCCAGTCCAATGTCAATCAGACGATGGCGAACCTGCGCACCGTGCTCGGCGAGGTCCGCGGGGCGATCGACACGATCAACGGCGGCGCCGGCGAGATGCGGATTGCCTCGGGCGACCTCTCGAAGCGCACCGAGCAGCAGGCCGCCTCGCTCGAAGAGACCTCCTCGGCGCTGGAGGAAATCACCGCCGCGGTGAAGAGCTCGACGGAGCGGGCGACGGAGGCCAGCCACATGGTCGACGAGGCCCGCAAGAGCACCGAGCAGTCGAGCGCTGTCGTCAAGGATGCGGTCTCGGCCATGGGCCGGATCGAAGCGGCCTCCGGCGAGATCGGCCAGATCATCAACGTCATCGACGAGATCGCCTTCCAGACAAACCTGCTCGCACTCAATGCCGGCGTCGAGGCGGCACGGGCCGGCGAGGCCGGCAAAGGCTTCGCCGTCGTAGCGCAAGAGGTGCGCGAACTGGCGCAGCGCTCCGCCAATGCGGCCAAGGACATCAAGGCGCTGATCTCGCGCTCGGGCACCGAGGTCGAGGCCGGGGTGAAGCTGGTGACCGCGACCGGCGCGGCACTCACCCTGATCGAGGGGCATGTGATCAAGGTCAACGAGCACGTCCATTCGATCGCGACCGCCGCCCGCGAGCAGTCGACCGGCCTGTCGGAGGTCTCGACCGCGGTCAACCAGATGGACCAGGTGACGCAGCAGAACGCGGCGATGGTCGAGGAATCGACGGCGGCGACGAACCGGCTCGCCGACGAGGCGGCGAACCTCGCCCGGCTGATCGCCCGCTTCCGGCTCGAGGCGGGCGCGGCACCGCGCCTCGCCGCAGCCGACAGCATGCCGGCGGCTTCTCCCGCCCGGGCGCTCGGCCGCAAGCTCGCCGGCGCCTTCGGTGGACAAACCGCCGCTGCGACGGCCGATTGGCAGGAGTTCTGATCGCAAGCGGCCTCGACTTGTCGCAACATTCAGCTCTGCATCGTGGTAATGCCGCATGCGCAAAGGCCGCGTTTCGAGGTTGCGCAGCACCAGCCACGCCTCGAACGGCGACAGCTTGGCGCCGGTTTAGGGAGAGATCTCGCGATTGATCGTGGCGTTACGATCAGCGGCGTTTTGATCTTACTGGCACCGGAACTGCTCTTCGCCGTGACCGTCTCGCCGTCCTTTTTCTCTTCTGTCCCCTGCCGCCGAGATCGTCAGCGGCTGCAGCGCCGTGGCGCCGAAACGCCTAAGGTCGGTGCCATGATCGTAAAGCGCGCCGTTGCGCCCCCTGCCGCAATGCAGCAAGATTGATATATTGTTCAATCAAACTGAGTTGCATGGCCCTATCACCGGCGTGTGCTTCTCCGGTTCGGACGCGCCGAGGTCGGTCTCGGTGGTCATGCGCAAGGAAATGGACGAGCGTGGGGCGCAGGACCGTCAATATTTCCTTGAGTGAATAGTCAGTTTTTCCGAGAGTGACTTTCAAACCTCGAATGATAGCCGGCCGCTAGCGCCGCATCCAGGCGTGTCAGGGAACCCCGGCGACGCGATTTCGTTCTCCTATGATCAACGGAGTAATGGATATGTTCACCCGAAGAAATGAGCGCCTGGCGCCCGAGAAGCAGGCCTCAGCCACCTTCCCGGTCGCGGTCCTGCTGCTCGCGGTATGCGCCATTTTCGTCTACCTGACGATCGGCGGCGGCTTTTTGGAGGGCGGAGCAGACACGGTCGTCTATACGCCGCAGGTCGCCGACTCGGCGGGGCAGCGCTGATCGGCCGAACGCGCCGGCTGACGCCCGCATTCGCGACTTGTGAGGAGGCGAGCGGTCCGCAGTCTTAATGTTGCCTCAGCCTCGTCAGCAGGAACAATCGTGACACCAGTGGACTGTCCGGACGCATCAAGGGAGTTCCGCCATGAAACCCGACCCCACCGGCCCCGGTCCCGGACCGGGCATCATCCCGCCAAATCCCGTCCCTCCGCTCGGCATCCCCGACCCGCCAACCAAAGAACCGCAACCCAAAAAGCTCCCAGAGGAAGAACCCGGCACTCCCGGACGCGAAACGGAAGAGCCTCCTCGTGCGACCGGGGCCGAGCCGACCCACAGCAACAAGTGATCCATCATTGCCGCGTTCCCGCATCAATGATGCAAGCCAAGATGGAAAGCACGGGAACGAAAGAGTTCAGAGGCAGTTAGGTGGGCCAGAAGCCAAGGGACGCCGACATGTTCAAGTCATGGAACGAATGCGTCATCGTGGACTTGCCCGATCTCGACGGTGTCCAGATCGTCTGGAGCCCGGCCGAAGCGGCAAGGTTGCTTAGCGAACATTGGCCAGTCTCCCATGGCAACGCCTACAACGCCGCCCTCAATGCCTGCACCGACGCCATGCTCGGAACGGCCCCAGAGGATCAAGCGCGCCAAGCTTTTGTCGCTGCGGTCAAGGAAGCGAAAATCAAGATGATGCGGTGACGGTGTGTCACCAGCGTGTACTCTTCTCCCCTCATTCCTGTGACGAGCACAAGAGATGAGGAGGGAGAAGCATCCCCGAGACCAAAGGTGCGCACGGTCATGTGCAGTGTCCGACGAAGGAATGCCGCGAATATCAATCCCTCCTCAGCACATCAGAGCTCGTCGTCCGTCACCTTCGGCGGAACGCGGCCCGTATGATGGACCGGATTGTCCTTTCCGGCTGCTTCGGTCGGCTTCTCGCGCCGCTCCGACGTTCCGCTCCTTGCCGGCGGTTCGTCGGCCTCCTCGCCGGCTGGGCGAGCCTGATCCGGCAAGGGCTTCGGATCCATATTCATCTCCTTCGGATCGGGCTTCCAGGTAGGAGACGGCATGGGTTGATTCTTGAGGGCTTCGTCCTTGGGATTGCTCATCGTCACGATCCTTTTCCAGCTCCAAGGATCGAACCCTCGGCTCGTCCGAAGGTTCCTTGACGTGGCCGGGCGTATCGGAGGTGGAACCTATCTTTTGACAAGTCTGTTCGGGTGGCGCCAGATTGTTCGCAAAGGAGCGATTTTCACGTGGCGAGGAACGTTTCGGCCGAGGCAGAACAGGAAGCTCCAGATCGATTGCTGACCGCGCGACGTTCGCGGTCATTGGTGATCCTGATCGCAATCGCAGCTGGAATCGTCGTTTGCTACCTGCTGGCCGTGCCTTTTCTGCCGGCGCTGACCTGGGCGCTGGTCCTCGCGATCATGTTCCACCCGCTCCACCGCCGGATCTCAAAGGACCTCCGCTACCCGGAAATCGCCGCTGCGGCGACGGTGGCGATTGCCGCCTTCATCGTCGCCGTGCCGCTCATGCTGATTGCCGAGCGGCTGGTCAACGAGGCAGCCAAGGGCGCCCAGATCATCGCGGAAGGGCTGAGGACGGGAAGCTGGCGCGACGCCATTGCCAGCTATCCGCGTATCGGGCTGGTTCTGCTGTGGATCGAGACCCAGCTCGACCTCGCTGGGCTTGCAGGCAACGCCGCGACCTTGCTCACCAATTTCAGCGCAATCCTGGTCCGCCGATCGGTGGTGCAGATTATCGACCTCGTGCTAACCTTCTATTTCCTGTTCTATTTCCTGCGCGACGGCCGCGAAGCCCTGGCCATGCTCAAGAACTTCTCTCCGCTGACATCCCCAGAGATGAACAGGCTGTTCCTGCGCGTCAGCGAAACGGTGCACGCGATCGTCTTCGGGACCTTCGCTGTCGCGCTGGTGCAGGGCACCTTGGGCGGCCTGATGTTCTGGCTGCTTGGTCTGCCGTCGCCGCTCCTCTGGGGTCTTGCAATGGGCCTGCTGGCGATGGTGCCGGTTCTCGGCGCCTTCATCATCTGGATTCCGGCCGCTCTGTCGCTTGCGCTGACCGGCGAATGGGGCAAGGCGCTGATCCTGACTGTCTGGGGCGCCGGCGTGGTGGCAACCGTCGACAACCTGCTCTATCCGATGTTCGTCGGGGAACGGCTGAAGCTGCACACCGTCGTGGCATTCATGAGCATGATCGGCGGCGTCATCGTCTTCGGACCGGCAGGGCTGGTGATCGGACCGGTGACTTTCACGGTGACTTTGCTGCTGCTCGATACATGGCGTGCCCACAACCGGGAAAGCGACAGTTCATCGCCGCCTCCCCCACTCTAGATCCGTCACCGGCGTTGCGTCCCTTCCAGGCGATCGTCCGCCTCGGTCAGGCACCCTTTAGCAGTCGGCTCGATGTCTAATTCGACCAGGATCGGCAGATGATCGGAAGCAACCCGCGCAAGGACGCTGCTATGCACCTTGCAATCGCGGACACTTATCCCGTCGCCGACGAAGACATGGTCGATCCGCAGCAGCGGCAAGCGGGAGGGAAAGGTCGGGCGCGGCTTGGCATTCGATTGGACCTGTACGTCCTTGAGATGTGTCGCCAGCAGCCTGTAAGCGGCCGAGCGGGCGATGGCGTTGAGGTCGCCCGCAAGGATCACACGCGCGTCTCCCTGCCCTATGCCGCCGAGCCAGCCGGGACCGAGCAAAGCCGTCGCCTGGCGGACCCGCTCCGAACCGCGCAGCCCGAGATGGGTGACGATGACTTGAAGCTTGGCATGAGCGAGATCGATCTCCACCCAGAGCGCTCCGCGCGGCTCCCCGGTCGACGGCAGCACATCCGCCTTCACGAGCCGCATCGGCAGCGCCGTCAGCACCGCGTCGCCGTACCGCTCGTCCTTCAGGTGCAGAGCCGGATGAAAATGCGCGGCCATGTTGAGGTGGGTGGCGATCATATGCGCCTGGTCTGTGCCGCCGCTGCGGGCACGTCCGACGTCCACCTCCTGCAGGGCGATGATGTCGGGCCGGCATTCGCCGATCACCGCGGCTATGCGCGCCGGGTCGAGCCTTCGGTCGGTCCCGAAGCAGGCATGGACATTGTAGGTGAGGAAGCGAAGCGGTCGAGGCATGGTGCTTTTTCGGGCAGAGATCAAAGTGCTGCAGCGACCTTTGCGCGTTCGATAGGGCGGCGCGTCGCTGCAGGTCCTGCGTTCGGGAACACACGGGACCTGCATTTCGTTCCGGTGGACGCGCAAAGGAACGAGGCCGATGCCGAAGAAAATCATTGCCAGACTATTCATATTCGCCGCTATCGGCGTCGCCGCCTGGCTGATCTACCGAACGCTTCGTCAATACACGTTCGAGGAGATCGTCGGCTCCATCCTGCAGATCCCATTTGCACATCTGCTGGCGGGGATCGGCTTCGTCGTCCTCTCCTATCTCTGCCTAACGCTGTTCGACACGCTCGCGGTGCGCTATGTCGGCCACAAGCTTCCCTATCGTCAGGTGGCGCTTGCCTCCTTCACCAGCCTGTCGATCGGCCACAATGTCGGCGTGGCGGCCTTGAGCAGCGGCGCGGTCCGGTATCGGTTCTATTCGCGCTGGGGATTGAGTGTCGAGCAGATCGCCAAAATCATCCTCTTCTGCGGCGTCACCGTCGGCGTCGGCCTCCTGACCCTTGCCGGCCTTTGTTGTCTGATCATGCCGGAGAGCGCCGCGCCGATCATCGGCCTGTCGGAAGGCGGCGCCCGTCTTCTCGGCATCACCTGCCTTGCCGCCTCGGCTGGCTATATCGTGCTCGCCGGGTTCTTGCGCGGTTCGCTTCGCCTATTCCGATGGTCGTTCGAAATGCCGCCGCTGCGGATCGCCGCCGGCCAGGTCCTGGTCGGCACGGCCAACTTCCTCTGCGTCAGCGCCTGCCTGCATCAATTGGTGTTGGCGTTCGGAACTCCTGGCTTCTTCGAAACCGCGACGGCCTATGTCGGCGCCAACCTGACCGCTCTCGTCAGCCACGTTCCGGGCGGCATCGGTGTGCTCGAGGCAACGATCGCCTTCCTGCTCGGGCAGTCGGCGAGCATCGGCGCCCTCATCGCCTTCAGGGCGATCTATTTCTTCCTGCCGCTGCCGCTCGGCTTGATTTCGCTGTCGATCGCGGAAGTCCGCCGCTGGGATAATGCGAGAAGCCTGGATAGCAAGGCGAAAAGCTGACCGATCCATCGCCGCAGCAGAGCGCCTGTGCGGCGGAAGGGCCTGAACGGCCGGCGCGGATCGACGATGTCGGTTGCCCAGACCAGCGCGGTCGCGCCGTGGCCTTCGATCCCGTCGAAGGTCCGCAGACTACGCCGGCGCGTGTTCAACCGATCGACGACGGCGACGAGGGAGCCCGTTTCCTGCAGCATGCTCTCGATCTTCGCCGGCTCGACGTCCAGATGCTCCGCCAGAAGCGCGTTGCGAAAGCCTGCGATCGCGGCACTTTGCTCCTCGTTCGCCGCCTCCACCGCAACGTCGCACTCGGTATCGAACCCTTCCGAACGGTGGTTGAAATTCGACGACCCGACCCGAAGAAACCGCTCGTCGATAGCGACCACCTTGGAATGGATGATCACCTCCTGTTCGGAGCCGTCCGCCGCAGGGACGACGGGATAGGCGACCCGCAGCCTGCCGTAGCGATTCGTCCGCTTCAGCCGCCGGATAAGGCGGTCGCGATTGCCCCCCATCACCACCCTTTCGAGAAACCCGTGCGAACTGCGCGTCGTGATGACCACGATCTCGGGTCCGTCGGGCTCCTGCAGCCGCTCGCACAGAACCTTGCCGATCCGATGCGAGGCGAAATACTGGTTCTCGATATAGATGTGGCGCCGGGCGCTGCGCAAAGCGTCGAGGGTGAGCCGCAGCGCTTCCTGCCGCCCACGCCTCTTGCCGAAGCCCGGCTCGGTGCGGGCGATCCCGATCCGGCAATTGGTCAGGAGAGGTTCGATGCCGGGCGGCCAGGCGACCGCCGACGAGCCTGGAGCGCCGATACCTTCGCCGACCGAAGACTTCCAGCGGGAGCGGCAGAGATCGCCGATCGCCCGGCTCGCCTCGCCCTCCAGCACCACCTGGATGTCATGGACCGGATCATAAGGATTTCCGTCCGGATCGCGGCGCAGGTCATTCTCGGCCAGGTGGTCCGGCGTGTCCCAGCGCCGGGCGGTCAGATCGATGCCGCCGACGAAAGCGATCCGGTCGTCGATGGAGACGAGTTTCTGGTGATGAGAACCGCGCAACGCGTGGTGGCTGGCGAAACGGAGCTCGACCTGCGGATGGGAAGCCCATTGCTGGCCGCGAAACAGTCGCAACGACTTTCCCGAATAGATCGGCCCCATCGCCCAGATCAAAATGCGGATCCTGAGATTCGGCTTTTGCGCGACCAGCGCCTCGAGCTTGGTGCCGAGCGCCTTTGCGTCCGGATCGTCCGGCCGCAGCTTGATGCGCGGATCGAAATCCCATCCGGTGATCCAGACCTGCTCTTCGGCCTGCTCGAGCACCCGATCGAGGCAGGCATAATAGGCCGCCCCGTCCACGAGGAAGGACACCCGCTCGGCCGGCGCGCTGCGCCAGATATTCTCGGCTTCCTTGATGATCGGTCGGCGTGCCCGGCGCAATCGGCTGGGCGGGGTGCCAGTGAAAACGGTCTTCCAGGCCAAGCTTCTTTTCCCGTGGGTGGCGACTGCAAAAAAATCCATTTCAACCGAGATTGTTCCCGCTACGCCGGCGGAACAAAGCTCGGCCGCAGCGTGTTGTGCCCGCATAGATGTCAAACCGACCTGCCATGCCCCTGCCCAAAGCGACTTACCGACTGCAATTTCGAAACGGGATGGACTTCGAAAAAGCCGCGGAGTTGATCCCGCATCTCGTCGATCTCGGCATTTCACACCTTTATGCCTCGCCAATTTTTTCCGCGGTCGGCGGCTCGACGCATGGCTATGACATAGTCGACTTCAACGAGATCGACCCAGCCTTGGGCGGTATCGACGGGTTACGCCGGCTCGTCGGAGAACTGAGAGCGCATGGACTCGGGATCATCCTCGATATCGTGCCGAACCACATGGCCGCGCATCTCGAGAACCGTTGGTGGCACAGCGTCGTCGAATGGGGACAGGCGAGTGCGTTCGCCGGCCATTTCGACATCGACTGGCGTGCGCCGCTCACACTTCCGTTTCTTGGCCGGCAGTTCGAAGAGGAACTGGCGGACGGCAGCATACGGCTGACATTCGATCATGACCGAAACTGCCTGGCCTTTGCCTATTACGACGCCCTCTACCCTCTCAACCCCGCCTCCTACCCGGCGGCCCTTGAAGGTTGCAACCTCGCTCTCGACAGGCTGATCGGCGTCGCCAAGAAAGCGGAAGCGAACAATGCCCTAGGCTTTCACTCCGAAGTGGCTTCTCTCCTAAAGACGCCCCCTGTTGCCGCCGCTCTCGACGCGCATCTTCAGCGGGTCTCCGCCGACAAGCCGTTGCTGCAGCGACTTCACGACATGCAAAGCTGGCGGCTGATGAGCTGGAAAGCGGCGCGGGACCACCTCAGCTATCGGAGGTTCTTCGAGATCGCCGGCCTCGTCGGCCTTCGCGTCGAAGATCCAGCGGTCTTCGAGGCCACCCACAGGCTTGTCCTCGGCCTTGTCGAGGAAGGATTGGTCGACGGACTGCGCGTCGATCACATTGACGGCCTTGCCGATCCGGAGGTTTATCTTCACAGGCTGCGGGAACGCGCCGGCGAGCACACCTATATCATCGTCGAGAAAATACTCGAGGCGAACGAGGTGCTGCCGGAGGAATGGCCGGTCGATGGCACCACGGGCTACGAGTTCATCTCGACACTTGCCGATCTGCTCTCCGACGAATCTTCCGGGCTTTGGAGAGAAGATCACCGATCCGCGACGGAGAGGGCCGTTACCGAAAGCAAGCTGCAGGTGCTGAGCCACAATTTCAACGCTGAAGTCCGACGGCTCGCCGCATTGGCGGGGCGCGCGCGGGGCTATGACAACGCACCGGACGGAAGCGAGCAAATCGCCGAGGCCATTCGCCATCTGATCGCAGCAATGCCGGTTTACCGCACCTATCTCAGCGACCGTGGCGCAAGCGAGCACGATCGGCGGATGCTCGACGGGATCGAGTCCCGGTCACGCGCTGCCGCACCGGAGGTCGGCGCCGAGATCGCGACGATCACGGCTTGCCTGAGGTCGAACGATGCCGAAACGGATCGACAGGCGGCGACCGAATTGCGGGCGCGCTTTCAGCAATTGAGCGGCGCGGTCATGGCCAAGGCGGTCGAAGATACGTTTTTCTACCGCCGCGGCGACTATCTCGCCGCCAATGAGGTGGGTGCTGCGCCCTCCTGGGCGCCGTGTGGCGTCCCCCGGTTCCACGAGGGGATGCGGGAACGGGGAAGCAGAAGCCCGGCCGGCCTGTCGACAACCGCGACCCACGACACGAAACGGGGCGAGGACGCCCGCGCCCGCCTCTACGTGATCAGCGAGGCACTGGAGCTCTGGGCGGCGGCAGTCCACCGCTGGCGCGACATGAACCGGGCTGGCCTCCAGCCTGGCGCCTTTGCCCCGGAAACCTCCGTCGAGCAGTTTCTCTATCACAGCCTGCTCGGCGCCTGGCCGATCAAACCCCACGCTGACGAGAAGGATCTGCTTTCCCTGCGCGAGCGTATGGAAGACTTCGCCGTGAAGGCGCTGCGCGAGGCGAAGCTCCGGACAAGCTGGGATGCCCCGGACGAGCCCTATGAAGCGGCGGTCACCGGATTTCTTCGCGGCATCCTCGACTGGCAGAATCGAGCCTTTCTCGACGACTTCGAGAATACGACCGCGCCCTTCATCCGCGCCGGCCTGATCAACAGCCTCTCGCAAACGCTGGTGAAACTCACCGCGCCGGGCATTCCGGACATCTATCAGGGCAGCGAGCGCCTCGACCTCTCGCTGGTGGATCCGGACAACCGCCGCGGCTTCTCACCGCGGCCCTCGCTGCGCGACCTGCGGCGTCAGCCGACAGCCGGCGACTTCGAAGACTGCAAACAGTGGCTGATCAGGCTCTGCCTGAACCATCGCCAAGGCCGAGGCGCGGCGCTGCTGGCGAGCGGCGAATACCTCCCCTTGGATATCCAAGGCCCTGCCTCCCGACACGCCGCCGCATTCATGCGCCGCAGGGAGGATCAGCTTTCGGTCACCCTCGTCCCACGGCTCGTCTTCAGGCATCTTGGAGAGGGGCTGTCCGTTCGTTCCGACCTTTGGCGTGACACCTACCTGTTGTGGCCGGAGGAGTGCGAACCGAGGCGATTGCGAAACCTCGCAACGGGCGCGACCGTCGACTCGCAGCGACGCATTGTGATCTCGGAGGTTTTCCACGGCTTCCCGGTCGCGTTCCTTGTTCCGGAATGACCCGGGTGCTGCTCCTCAACGGACCCGCCGGAACCAGTCCTCTGTTTGCAAAACTCTGATCCGGTCCAGATCAAAATCCGCGAACACGAGTTCCGGCTGCGGTCCGCCCATGGAGAGGATCCTCCCCAGAGCATCGACCGCAAAGGACCGCCCGTCGTCCTTCGGCGCCGGATAGTTCGCTACCGCCACGCCGAGGACAGATTGAAACGCCAGTGCCCGCACGCCTGCGATCCGGACGTCCCCGACCGCGGGATCATCAACCAAGGGACAGCTGTTCGGAACGAGAATGACTTCGGCGCCGTCCCGCACGAGGTCTGACGTGACGTCGGGAAATTCTCGGTCCATGCAGATCATGATGCCGATCGTGACCTCGCCCGCCTCAGTCCTGAGCCGCGCCACGCTGGAAGTCTCGCCGGCGGCGCAGGCTTCTTCCGGAGCGTCGAAGAAGCAGACGTGCCGCTTGCGCTGGTGGAGGACAACCTCGCCTCGACTGTCGATCAGGACTGCGGCATTGAAAGGCTTGGGGCTGCCGCCCTCGAGAAAGGTCGCCACCATCGCCAGTCCGTGCCTGCGCGCCGCCTCCCGAAAGCCTTTCACAAAGGCGCCGTCGATCGGCACCGCCGCATCGATCCAGGCCTGCCGGGCGACCGGATCTTCAGGATCGAAGCGGCTGTAACCGTTCGAAAACATCTCCGGGAAGACGATGATGTCGGCGCCTTCTGCGGCTGCCGACGCTGCGATCGCGTCGACATCCGCATCGTTCATTACCTGCGCCATTGCCGCGCGAAAGGACCTACCAGCCACGCAATACTCCCAAGGACCTTTGAAACTTAGGGGGCATCTAGGAATTGCTCCGGCGGAGTCAATGTTCACACCCCTATGCTGCGCCGGGAGGCCAGAACGAAGAGCGCGCTGGCGAGCGTTGCGGCGGCGCAATAACTGATGGCGCCGAGCGGTCCAAAGCCGTCGACGAAGAGGCCGCCTAGAACCGCGCCGCCGGCAATCGCCAACTGGAACGTGGCGACGATCAGTCCGCCGGTGCTTTCCGCTTGGTCCGGTGCCGCCCGGACCATCCATGTCTGGACCGCAACCGGCAGGGCTCCGAAGGCGAAGCCCCAGAGGGTGACGGCGCCCGCCGAAACAAGATCGTTCGCACCGAAGGCCACCAGCGCCAGCGCCGTCGCGGCGATGAGAAGCGTGCCGAGACTGACGGCGGCCGTGATGCTGCGCTCGATGACGAAGCCGCCGGCCAGATTGCCGAAGAAGCCGCCGACGCCGTAGGCGAGCAGGGTCAGCGAGATCGCTTCGATGCCAAAGGCGGGTATCTTTTCCAAGAACGGCCGGACATAGGTGAAGCCGGCGAAATGACCCGAGACAAAGAGCAGCACGGTGATGATGCCGATGCTGATGCTCGGGCGGCGTACTAGATCGAACAGCAGCCTGATGCTCGGCACCGATTGCGGCGGCAGGCGCGGCACGCTTGTCATCTGCACCGCGAGCGTGACGACGCCGAGCACGGCAGCCACCAGGAAAGTGACGCGCCAGCCCCAAAGATCGCCAATATAGGCGCCGACGGGCGCTGCCCAGACGGTCGCGAGCGAGACGCCGGTGAAGATGATCAACATGGCGCGCGGCACGAGACGCGTCGGAACGAGGCGCAGCGCAATCGCCGCCATCATCGACCAGAAGCCGCCGAGCCCGATCCCGAGGATGACGCGGGCTGCAAGCAGCATGGTGAGGTTGGTGGCCATGGCGGCGAGCAAGCTGGAGAGGATCAGAGCAAGGGTAAAACCCCAGAGCACAAGCCGGCGGTCAAATCCGCGGGTGACGATCGCGATCGTCGGCGCAGCGATGGCGCCGACCACGGCGGTCGCCGTGACCGCCTGCCCTGCGGTACCGTCGCTGATAGCGAGATCGGCCGCCATCGGAGTCAGCACGCTTGCGGGAAGGAACTCCGCGGTGACGAGGCCGAACACGCCGAGCGCTAGCGAGATGACGCCGGCCCAGGCCGGCTCGCTGCGTTCTTCGATCTCAGTGGCCACAAGGGGAGCATGCATGCTTTGTCATCAAAGCAATCTTTAACGATCCGAGTTCTCTTAGATAAGCCGTGAGGGTATGATTCGGAGGCGGCTTTCAGCCGCGCCTTCAAGCGCGTCATCGGCGCTCCGCCGAGCCACTACCGGGCGCCGAGGAGCCCGGGATGGGTATTCGCAGTGAAAAGTAAGTCCGCAACGAAGACACCCGGCATTGCTGCCGGGCGTCAACGCCGCACTTCCCGAGGGAGGATCACGGGGCGATGCGGAAACGGAGCTTTATTTGCCTGCATCCAGACGATCGATCGCCTGGACATTGCCGGCCGACGGACCTTGCGGATCGAACTCGGATGCGAGCCAGGTATCGACGATCGATTTCGCCAATTCCGGACCGATGACCCGCGCGCCCATGGTGATGATCTGGGCGTTGTTGGATTTCGCCGCTCGCTCGGCCGAATAGGTGTCGTGGGTGAGCGCCGCGCGGATGCCGGGCACCTTGTTGGCCGAGATGCAGACGCCGATGCCGGTGCCGCAGATCAAGATGCCGCGATCGTTCTCGCCGGCCGTGATCGTCTTTGCCAGATGCTCCGACAGTTCGGCGTAAAAGCCTGCCTGGCTCAGATCCTTGACCTCGACGTCGCTCCGGCCGGCGAGATGCGCGGCAATGACATCGAGCAACGGTTTGCCTGCACTATCTGCACCGATTGCGATTCTCATGGGGCTTCCTTTCCGCACTTGTTCCAAACCTTGGCCGGTCAGATCGCACCGGCGACGCGCTTCAGAATGTCGAGATAGCCGCCGACCTCCCAAGCGGAGCGGCCGATGAAGAGGCCGTCGATATGGGGTTGGGCGATCAGCTCCTCGCAGTTTTGGGGATTGACGCTGCCGCCGTAGAGCACCGGCACCGCGACGCCGAGCGCCGCCGCGGCCACCTCGGCAATCCGCCGGTGGCGGGCGTCGGCATAGTCGGCGGTCGCCGGTATGCCGTTGACGCCGATCGCCCAGACGGGCTCGTAGGCGAGCAGGACCGGCTCCCTTCTGGCGTCGCCTTCGAGAAGCGCGAACGCCCCTTCCACCTGGCGCTGCAAAACGGCATCGGCCTCGCCCGCCTCCCGTTCGGTAAGCGTTTCGCCGATGCAGATCAGCGGGACAAGACCATGCCTGACGGCCGCTGCCGTCTTCAGCCCGACGGTGCGATCGGTCTCGCCGAAATGTTGGCGGCGTTCGCTGTGGCCGAGCTCGACGAGATCGAGCCCGCAATCCTTCAGCATCAAGGGAGAAATCTCCCCGGTCCAGGCGCCGGCGTCGTCCCAATGCATGTTCTGGGCGCCGACCTGGACGCTCGTCTCCCTCAGCCTGTCCTTCACCTCGCGGGCCGCCGTAAACGGCGGCATGACGAAGCGCTGGATGCGCTGGTCGCGCTCCGCATCGGCAGCCGCCAGGCCTTCGGCGAAGGCCGTCGCCTGCGACAGCGTCTTGTTCATCTTCCAGCTGGTGCCGACCCAGACCCGCGCCTTGCTCATGCCTGCTCCGCTATTTTCTGGTCGCTGACAGCGATGAGCTTGACGCCGGCCTCGCCGAGCGTGGCGGCATGATCCTTCGAAACCTCGCTGCCGGTCAAAACCGCATCGAAAACGTAGAGCCCGGTCAGGAAATGCAGGGCGGAGCGGCCGAACTTGCCGTGATCGACGAGCAGGTATTTGCGCGCCGCCGATTTCACCATCTGCCGCTTTGTCTGCACGACCTCCTGGTCCTGGTGGAACGCCGTGGCGCCCTCAATTGCCGAACTTGACAGGAAGGCGACGTCGGCTCTGAGCGATCGCAGCGCTTCCTCCGTGACGATGCCGAAGAAGCCGTTGAATTTCTTGCTATACTGGCCACCGAGCGCGATCAGGTTGATGCCCGGTGCGCCCGATAGCTCGGCAATGACGCCGAGATTGTTGGTGATGACGGTGAGCGGGCGGATGTCCTTGAGGCAGGCGGCAATCGCACCGGCAGTGGAACTGTCGTCGATGATGATGCTCTGGCCGGGTTCGATCAAAGTCGCGGCATGTTCGGCAATCCGCCGCTTCTCCGCCGTGGCGATCTTCTCGCGGTAGCGGAAGTCGCTCTCGAATTGCGAGCTCGACTGGATCGACGCGCCGCCATGGACCTTGCGCAAGAGGCCGGCCTGCTCCAGGTCGTCGAGATCGCGATGCACGGTCATCTTGCTGACGCCGAAGCGAATGGAAAGGTCCTCGACGGTGGCCGTGCCCGCCTCCATTAGGACGTCCATGACCGCCTGTCGCCTGTCTTCCGGTTTCACTGCCATCATCCTCTCGGCGCGCGGTCTTTCGCTACGCATCTCAACAGAGAGATAACATGATTATGTGATTTTGCAACGTGGTTTGCGGTATTTTGTTATATTGATGTGTGATATTTCTCATCGTTCAGCCCAGTATCGATATGAGGCTCCCAGTATTCCACGGACTCCCGGATCATTTGGACCACCTGGTGATCGGCCGGCTCGCGCTCGCGGAACGACAGTTCGAGGCAGATCTCGTTGTCCGTTCCCCCACCCCTCCTCACCGCATCGAGCAGGCGCTCGGGCGTAATGCGGCCATTCTTGTTGTAAGCGGCGGTAAAGGGCCAATGGCCTCCCTTGTTCATCGACGACTGCTTGACGTGAATGATCGGCGATCGCCGCGGAAAGGCTTCCGCCCAGGCGTAGGGATCGATGTCGGCCGGGTTGTCGGACGCCACGTCGCCATGGTCGATATCGACCATCATCTTCAACGGGATGGGCAACTCGGCCCGGGCGAGGCGACCGTCCAGTTCCCGGCACGCCGCGATCGTGTGGCCAAATTCGCGGCCGACCGACATCGGCTCCCAGAAGAGATAGGAGAGCCCCGCCGCCTTGGCGTGCTCCGCCACTTCGCGCCAGCAGTCGATGGCGATCGCCATCAGCTCCTCGCGCCGCACCGGGTCGTCATAGTCCTTCAGCGTGAAGATCGCGAATTGCGTGCCGATGGCGGAGGCGCCGAGTTCCGCCGAGATATCGGCGAAGGTCTTGAACCAATCAACATAATAGCGGCGCACATCCGGGTCGGGATGGCCGAAATGGTTGAGCCGCCCATAGGGTCCGGTCATGCCGGAGGTGATCTTCACGCCGGTGCGGGCAAGCGCCGCCCGGAACTGCCGGGTCACCTTGCTGATGGTCGCCGCCGGCCAGCTCGGATTGACGAATTCGTGGGTGAGTTGCACGTGGCCGATCCGGATCCTCTCGGCGATCGCGTCGATCAGATCGTCCGGCTCGGCAAAGCGGTTGACCAGGGGATTGGTGTTGAGCGACAGGGTGAAGGCCATGGCCGGGCTCCTGGCTACCAGAGAAATTTCGGCAGGAGGAAATCGGGCATGGCGCCGTGTGCCGCGAACAGCCCGTGGCGCCCCTCCTCCGACTGCCGTTCGAGGATGCCGGTCGTGACCAGCACAGAGCCGAGCCCGGCGTTTGCCGCGCCGGCAATGTCATGCTCGACGCTGTCGCCGACCGCGCAGACCCGCGCCGGATCGGGCTTGCCGAGGAAATCGAGCGCGAAATCGTAGATGTCGCGGAACGGCTTGCCGATCCAGCGCACCCTGCCGCCGAGTTCCTCATAGAGCTCGGCAATGCGTCCGGCGCCGAAGGCATGCCCCGTCCGCGTCAGCATCACCTTATCCGGATTGGTGCAGAGGCAGGGGACACCGCGCTGCGCCGCGGGCCGAAGCAGATCCTCGTAAAAGCCAAGCGGATGGGCGTCGCCCTCGCTTGCCGCGAGCAGCACGATGTCGGCCTCCTCGCCGCTCTCCGTCCGAAGGAGATCCAGGCCATTCAGCGGCGACAGATCGCCGTCGCGGCTGATCAGCAGGCATTTGCGCATCCCTCCCGCTGCGGCTGCCTCTTCCCGCTTCAGGAGCTGCCAGGCAACTTCGCCGGAGGTCAGGAACCAGTCCCAGCTGCCCGGCTCGAAGCCGAGCGCTGCCAACCGGCGGTCGTTTTCCGCCGAGCGCTTGCCGGAATTCGAAAGGATGATGATGCGTTTGCCGGCCTGCCTGAGGCGGACAAGCGCCTCGGCGGCACCCGGATATGGCCCGCGCCCGTCTCTTAAGACGCCGAACTGGTCGATGAGGAAGGCATCATAGGCCTCGGCGATCGCCGAGAGGCCGGGGATTGTGCGGGCGGCACTCATAGCACCCCCGCTTGTTTTGCACCGGACAGTGCCAACCGCGCCGTGCCGGCCGCCGCTTCCTCGGAGCGCGGCGGCAGAAACGGCACGCGGAGTTTGCGGGCGCGGATGGCCGTCCAGGCCCTGTTGCCGGCGCCGCCACCGACGCTGCGGACCGTCCGAAGCGGTGGGCTGCCGAGTGAGGCGAGCCGCTGATAGGCGAGGCTCTCGACGGCCGCGATCCCCTCTAAGATCGCCTTCAGGAACTCCGCGTCATCTGCCGGACGCGGCGTCATGCGCGGCATCAGCGCGGGATCGGCGATCGGAAAGCGTTCGCCGGGCCTCGTCAACGGATAGAAATCGAGACCCGTCGCGGTTGCCGGATCGATCTCCGCCGAAAGTTCGCCGATCCGCTCGGCGCTGAAATGCGCGGCAAGCACTGCACCGCCGGTGTTGGAGGCACCGCCGGCAAGCCACATGTCGCCGATCCGGTGGCTGTAGAGCCCGAATTCCGGAGCGAACAGCGGCCGATCCGACAGCATCTTCACCGTCAGGGTCGTGCCCAGCGCGCTGACCCCATCGCCCGGCCCGTCGGCGCCGGTGGCGAGGAACGAGGCGCAGCCGTCCGTCGTGCCGGCGACGACGACCGTATCGCGCGGCAGGCCGAAGGCGTCCGCCGCCGCCGGTGAAATCGTCGCGATGGGCGCTCCGGCCGGCTGGACGTCCGGCAGCAGCTCGACCCGCGCACCGGTCCGCGCCAACCAGTCCGGCCAGCACCGTTGGACGGGATCGTAGCCGGTCTTCAGCGCGTTGTTCTCGTCGGTGACGTCGTAGAGGCCGGTCAAATGCCCTGCGAGCCAGTCGGCCTGGTGGACCACGCGGAAGACACCGGGATACAATTGAAACGCCAGCAGCCTGGCGAGACCGGAGGTCGCGCCGTGCGCGGCGCTTTCCAGCGGCGCATGTGCGGCGATGCGGTCGACAATGGCCGGGTCGCCGACCGGATCATTGTACATCAGCGGCGCCGCAAGCGGCTCTCCGTCGGCCGCAACCGGCAACATCGTCCCGGACGTGCCGTCGATGCTGATTGCACGCACGCGCACCGGATCGATTGCCGCAAGCGCCTCCAGAAGTGCGGCCTGTACCGCCTTCCACCAGCCGATCGGATCGCGATGGTCCTCGGAAAAGGCGCCGAGCTTGGCGGCGCCCGAGGAGGCGACGTTCCCGGCTTCGTCCATTGCCACGGCGCGGGCACCGGACGTGCCCATATCGATGCCGAGGACGAGCCCGTCTCCACCGCTCATTGCAGCACCTGCCCGGCGCGGTTCAGCTGCTGACGGTATTTTTCCGCATCCCAGCCGAGAAGCTCGGCATTCTCGGCATCCGTCAGGTAGCGCAGCCGCGCGCTCGCCGGAATGCGCGCCGCCACGTCGGAAAGGCAGCGGGCCATCGCAAGCGCCCCGGCGGTTATATCCTTGAGGACCAGCACCCCCTTGCCCGGAAAAAGGAGAACCGGCGGCAAAGGCTCTCGCGCTTCAAGAAAGCGCGCCTCGATCGCAAGAGCCGTATCCTCCGGCGCGGCGATCACCGAACCCTTGCCGAGAAAGATCACATGGTCGGGATAGAGGCTGCCGCCGGCGGCGATCCTGCAGCTTTCGAGATCAGTTGCGGCGTCATGCAGTCTTTCTTCCTCCGGAAGACGATAGGCGCTGTTGACGGCGAGGCGCGACAGCGCCGACAGGTCCGCGGGCGGAGCCTGGCGCACGAGGCCGGCAAACCGCTCGGAGACGTCGACGAGGAGAAGCGCCGCATCTTCGATCGTATCGCCGGCGACCGCCAGCCCGTGATTGCCGAACACCAGCACGGCCGTATCGGCATCGATCCGTTCGCCGATCGCTCTGGCGAGCGGCAGGCCGGGGCGGGCATAGGGAACGAAGGCATGGGGAATGCCGGCAAGCCTTTCGGCCGCGATGGCCGCCGCATTGGTCTGCACGGCGGCTGCGATCGTCGCCACGCAATGCACATGGATGACCACCTTCTGCGGCATCAGCGCGTGCACCGTGGTTTCGATCGACGGCCGGAGGCCGGATGGGTTGAGCTCCTCGATGACGAAGTCCTGGGCCCTCTCCGCCGCCGGATCGTCGCGCTCCAATGCGTCGATCAGCGGATCGAGCGCGACCGGCACCATGATATCGCGCGCCCGAGCCTCGGCGAGCCAAAGTCCTGAAGCCTTGATCCAGAGGGTATTGCCCTCCTTGATCGAGGTATTGCCGCCGGCGCCCTGGACGAGCTCCGGATCGGCGCCGATCCGCGCCGACAGATCTAGAAGCGCTTCGAATTCGGAGCTTCGCAACATCGCCTGCCCCTTTCTCATGCGGCCGCCTGCTGACCCTTGAGCCAGCCGCCGAAGGCCCGCTTCTCGGCTTCGCTCATATGCAGGCCATGCTTGGTGCGACGCTCGAGCAGATCCTCCGCCGTCCGTGCCCATTCGGTTTCGATCAGGAAGCGGGCTTCGCGTTCGCGGAAGAGCCGGCTGAAGCCGGTGCCGAGCTCGTCGAGCGACGTTGCCCCGTCGATCAGCGCGTGGGTCCGCGTGCCGTAAAGCCTGGCATAATGCTTCAAGAGATCGGCCGGCAGCCAGCGATAGCAGGCGCGCAGCTCTCCAAGGAATTGGTCGAAATCCGCATTCGCCATATCGCCGCCCGGCAGGTGGGCACCCGCGGTCCAGGCCGGACCAATTTTCGGAAAGAAAGATTTCAACCGCTCCAGTGCATGTTCGGAAAGCTTGCGGAAGGTGGTGATCTTGCCGCCGAAGACGGAAAGCAGCGGCGCCTCGCCGTTCGCCGCATCCAACTCGAAAATATAGTCGCGCGTCACCGCCGAAGGATTCTCGGCATTGTCGTCATAGAGCGGCCGGACCCCGGAGAAGCTCTGGATGATGTCTGCCTCGCTGAGCTGTTGCTTGAAATAGCGGTTCACCGATTTCATCAGATAGGCGATCTCGTCGGCATCGGCGGCAACGTCCTCCGGCCGTCCCTCGTAGGGAATGTCGGTGGTACCGATCAGCGCCAGATCGTTCTGATAGGGATTGATGAAGATGACCCGTTTGTCGGGATTCTGGACGAGATAGGCCTGCCTCCCCTCCCAGAACTTCGGCACAACGATATGGCTGCCCTTGACGAGCCGGACGCTGCGGCGGGAGCTGAGCCCGGCGACCCGGCCGATCGTGTCGTTGACCCAGGGGCCGGCGGTGTTGACGACGCAGCGCGCCCGCGCCTCCGTCCTCGCACCGGTCCCGGCATCAGTCATCTCGACCTGCCAGAGCTCGCCGCGGCGGCGGATGCTCGTGCAGGCGGTGCGGGTGAGGACTCGGGCGCCTCGCTGCTCCGCATCAAGGGCGCTCAGGACGACCAGCCGGGCGTCGTCCACCCAACAGTCGGAATATTCGAACGCCTTGCGATAGGACGTTTTGATCGGCGCGCCTTCCGGCGCCGTCCTGAGGTCGAGCGTCCGCGTGCCCGGCAGGCGCTCGCGGCCGCCGAGATGGTCGTAGAGAAACAGGCCGAGGCGGACAAGCCAAGCCGGTCGGTCGGCGGGGTTGTGCGGCAGCACGAAGCGCATCGGCCAGATGATGTGCGGCGCCGATCGGAGCAGCACCTCGCGCTCGATCAGTGCCTCGCGGACCAGCCGGAACTCGTAATATTCGAGATAGCGCAAGCCCCCATGAATGAGCTTTCCGGACCGCGAACTCGTGCCCTGGGCAAGATCGTCCTTCTCGCAGAGCAGCACGGAAAGGCCGCGGCCGGCTGCATCGCGGGCAATGCCCGCGCCGTTGATGCCGCCGCCGATGACGAATAGGTCGTATGTCCCGGGCTCGCTCATCGCCCTCCCCTCAGCACGGATTGACCGGCGGCAGGCCGGCGATGTAGCGGCGCACCTCCTCCGCCGCCATTTCGGCTGCATAGGTAACGGTCCGGACCGAGGCGCCGGCGATATGGGGCGTCAGAGTCACGTTCGGCAACTTCAAGAGCGGCCAGTCTTCCGGCACCGGCTCGACCGCGAATGTCTCCAGCATGGCGCTCGACAGGTGACCGCTGACGAGGTTTTCGTAAAGCGCCTCATAATCGCAGAGCGGACCGCGCGCGGTGTTCACGAAGATCGCCGCCGGCTTCATCTTCGCGAAGGCCTCCGCATTCATCATGTTTCGCGTTTCGGCAGTGACGCGTGGATGCAGCGTCACCACGTCCGATTGCGCCAGCAGGTCGTCGAGCGAGACGTGCTCGACACCGGCGTTGCGGTCTTCGGCGCTGAGCTGCACATAGGGGTCGTGGACGATCACCTTGGTGCCGAAGGCGCGCAGCAGCCGGACGACCTTGGCACCGATATTGCCGTAGCCGACGACGCCGACGGTCAATTCCGAAAGCTCGCGGCCGGTGCGGTCGGCGCGGTAGAGATCGCCGCGCCATTCGCCCTTGCGCAACGCCTCGTGGCCCACCCGGATCAGCCGCGTCTCGGCGAGAATGGCGCCGATCGTGAACTCCGCGACGGCGCTCGCATTTCGTCCCGGCGTGTTGACGACCCGCACACCGGCATCGCGGGCGGCACTCATGTCGATATTGACCGGCCCGCCGCGGGAGACGGCGACGAGCTTCAGGTTCGGCAGTTCGGACAACATCGCCCGCGACAAGGGCGCAAGCTGCGTCACCAGGATTTCGGCGTCGCCGACGCAGCGGATGATCTCGGCGGGCTTGCCGAGATATTCCTTGAGCCCGTCCATCCCCTCGACCGCATAGCCATGCTCCATCGGCACATCCGGCCAGGGCTGTTCAAGGATGCGGATCTCATGTCCGTCGCCGCAGGCCGCGACGATCTTGTCGCGGAACACCTCCGGCAGCATGAACCGGTCGCCGATGATGGCAATCTTCTTCATTTCGGTTTGTCCTGTTGATCTCCCGAGCCGGCCGCGTGGGAGAGCGCGTGCCAGACGGGCCTGAGTGCGAGGCGCGATTGCTGGTAGGCGGGGAAAAGCGCGTCATAGCGCCGGACCAGTTCCTCGTCGGCCGGCTCGGCAGTGCGCAGTTGCGGCCGCACCCAATCGCCAGCGCAATCGGCCATCGAGGGGTAGATGCCGAGCGAAACGGCAGCGATCATCGCGGCGCCCGCGGCGCCCGCCTCCTCGCGTTCGCTGGTCTGGATGCTGGCGCCGAGCGCACCGCCGAGGATGCGGCGCAAAGAGGCGCTGCGCGCCGCCCCGCCGGTCAGCCGAATGCGCTCCGGCAGCGGCCCCATTTCGGCATAACAGTCGCGGGCGGCAAGGGCGAGGCCGTCGAAGACGGCCCGGACCATGTCGCCGAAACCATGGGTGCTCGACAGGCCGACGAAGGAGGCACGCGCCGCAGCGTCGACGAAGGGACCGCGCTCGCCGGCTTCGGAAATATAGGGCTCGAAGAGCAGCGGCGTGCCCCTCGCCTCCTCAAGCCAGCCATCCACATGGGCGAGCAACTCGCCCTTCGATTTCTCGACCCCCATCCCCTTTAGGACGCCGCCGGCGATCGAAAGGATCCAGTCGATGTTGAGCGTCGCCGCCATGTTCGACTGCATCTGCGTATAGGTGTTCGGGATCGGCATGCACATGGTGTAGCCGGTCAGGTCGCGGTTGAGCCGAACGTCGTCGGCGCTCTTCGCCAGCCGCATGTGCATGCCGGTCGAGCCGATGATCGAACACCCTGCATCGGTTCCCGGATCATAAAGCCCTGCCCCGAGCGCCGTGCAGACCACGTCGACATAGCCGAGCACCACGGGCGTCCCGACCGGAAGGCCGGTGGCCGAGGCGGCAGCCTTAGAGAGCGGATGATGCGACGCCGCCCCGTCAACGATTTCCGGCAGCAGATGCGTAAGCCTCTCGAGACCGAGGAAGGAAATCACCGCGTCGCAATATTGCCGGGTACGGAAGTCCCCGTAGGTGAAGTTCGCCTCCGATGGATCGGTGGCGCGCCTTTCCGTGAGGTTGAAATAGAGCCAATCCTTGCAATGGAAGGCCGTGGCGGCTCCCTCCAGCATCTCCGGCGCGTTTTCCAGCATCCAGCGCAGTTGCGGCCCCTGCTGGCAGGCGGCAAGTCCCGAACCGGTATGCGCGAAACGCTCGACATCGCCGCTGTCGCCGCGCAGCCGCTCGACCGTTTCGCTGGCCCGCGCATCGAGCCAGAGCCAGCCCTTGCCGACCGGCTCGCCGTCGCTGTCGATCAACCACGTGCCGTCTCCCTGACCGGTCACCGCGATCGCGGCAACGCGGCCAGGGAGGTTCTCGATCCTGGCCGAGAGCTCGACCAGGGTTTTCACGGTGTCCGCCCAAGTGCGGCGCAGGTCCTGCACGCTGCCGGTTCGCTCCACCGCCTCGTAGCTGTTCGGAACGGCCGCCATGGCGAGCTGCCGGCCGCCGAGGTCAAAGGCGACCGACTTGATGACCGACGTCCCCGCATCGATGCCGATCAGGATGTCGCGCATCAGGCGAGCTCCTCCCCATGCGAGATCGCCGCGCCGCTCTCGACGTCGAAGACATGCAGGCTCGCCGGCTCGAGGCGAATGCCGATCGGCTGGCCCACCTCGAGCCTTGCCCGATCGTGCTCCACCAGCACCAGCGTCCCGCCGGCCAAATCCGCGGCGATATGCGTCTGGTCGCCGAGCCACTGGTTGACGGCGACGCGGCCGGTGACGCCGTCGGCGCTGCGTTTCACCGCATAGGGCCTGACGCCGAGAATCACCCGCTGGCGCTTTCTCAGCGCATCGCGCACCGCATGCGAGAAATCGGAGGCGGCATATTCCAGCCGGATGCCGTCCTTGAGGCCGAAGGCCAGGCGGCTTTCGGAGGCGGTGACGCTCGCCTCGAAGACGTTCATCGGCGGCTCGCCGACGAAGGTGCCGGTAAAGAGATTGGCCGGCCGCTCCTTGATCCGCTGCGGCGTGTCGAACTGCTGCAGCACGCCGCCCTCCATGACGGCGATGCGGTCGGCAAGTGCATTTGCTTCGGTCTGGTCGTGGGTGACGAGAATGGCGGTCAGCCCGCGTTCCTTGATGTAGTGCTTGATGCGGCCGCGCAGCACGGCGCGCAATTGCGGCTCGAGCTGCCCCATCGGCTCGTCGAGCAGATGCAGGCTGGCGTCGCGGATCAGCGCCCGGCCGAGCGAGGCGCGCTGCTGCTGGCCGCCGGAGATCGAGCTTGGATAGCGGCCGAGTATGTCCTCGATCTCGAGCAGCCTGGCGATGCTGGCCACCTTCTCGTCGACGGTGCTCTGCGACAGCTTCGAGGCCTTGAGCGCGAAGGCAATGTTCTCCCGCACCGTCAGCGGCGGATAAAGCGAATAGCCTTCGAAGGCCATGGCCACGTTGCGGCGAACCGGCGGGAATGTCTGGATTTCGCGGCCGCCAAGCGAGATCTTGCCGCGAGACACCGCCTCGAAGCCGGCGATCATCCTGAGCGTCGAGGTCTTGCCGCAACCAGACGAGCCAAGGAGCGCGATGATCTCGCCCTTCCTGACATCCATGCTGAGTTTCTTCACGGCATGGACGCCGTAGTCGATCGGCCCGTAGAACTTGTCGACATCCTTCAGCAGGAGCGCAATGTCGGTCATGCCGCTTCTCCATTCCGCTTGGAGGCAGGCTCCGACGGCCGCATCAGCCGGCCGCTGCCTTTGTCGAACAGCAGGGTCGTCCGGCTGTTGACCGCAAGGTGCGCCGGCCCGGCCTGCGGGCCTGGTGTGCCCGCCGGGCGAGAAACGAGGATTTCCCGGCGGCGCGCCGTTAGCGTCAGGGTGACGGTTTTCTCGTTGAGCGGCGTTTCGGCCTCGACCGTGACGGGGATTGCCCCGGGCGCGGACGCCGCGGTGAAGGTGATGTTTTCCGGCCGGATGCCGAGAACGCAGGCCTTCCCGACGATTTCGGGCCCGAACCCCGGCAGCCTAAGGCGAACGCCGGACAGTTCGGCAAAGGCGCCGTCCGGCCCGCGCTGCGGCACGACGTCGAGCAGGTTGATCGTCGGGTCGCCGAACAGCCGGGCGATCTCGAGTTCCGCTGGCGTGTCGTAGATGTCGGCCGGCGTGCCGATCTGGCGAAGCTGTCCCTCGAACATTACGGCGATCCGGTCGCCGAGCGCCATCGCCTCCTTATAGTCCTGGGTAACGTAGACGACGGTCGCACCCTGGGCGGCGAGAAGACGCGGCAGTTCCAGGCGCATCTCGAAGCGAAGCTTGGCATCGACGTTGCGAAGCGGATCATCGAGGAGGAGCAGCGGCGGGGAGCCGACAAGCGCCCGGGCAAGCGCCGTGCGCTGCTTCTGCCCGTTGGAAAGCGCCTTCGGATGATGGCTGAGCACGTGGTCGATCTTCAGGAGCTTCGCCACCTTCTCGACCCCGGCGGCGATCGCCTCCTTCGGGAATCTTCGCGCGGTGAGCGCGCTGGCGATATTGTCGAAGGCGCTCATATGCGGGAACAGGGCGAAATTCTGGAAGGCCATGCCGACGCCGCGATGCTCCGCATCGACGTCCGTCATATCCTCGCCGCCGATCAGCACGCGGCCCTCGTCCGGGTCGATAACGCCGGCAATCAGCCTCAGGAGGACCGTTTTGCCGGCGCCGGACGGGCCGAAGAGCACCAGCCGCTCGCCGTCGGCAACCTCGAGCGACAGATCGTCGAGGACGGTCTGGCTCTTGTAGCGCTTGACGATATTCTTCAATTCAAGTGTCGTCATTAGCGATTATCCCTTCACCGCGCCGAGCGACAGGCCTTCGACGAGGTAGCGCTGGGCGTAGAGTGCGAGAGCGAGCGTCGGCGTGATTGACAGCACGATCGCCGCGGCGATCTGGCCGTATTGGATGCCTGAGGCCGTGACGAAGGCAAGCGCGCCGACCGTCACCGGCTGCTTGTCGGCCGAGGCCAGCACCAGCGCGAAGACGAAATTGTTCCAGGCGAAGATGAAGGCGAGCAGGCCAGCGGCGGCGATCCCGGGCCCCGCCAGCGGCAAGGCGATCTTGCGGAAGGTCGAGAACCAGGAATGGCCGGCAATGCGATAGGCATATTCGACATCGGCCGAGATGTCTTCGAAATAGCCGCGCACGATCCAGAGGATGAGCGGCAGGCAGATGAGCTGATAGACCCAGATCAGACCGAAATAGGTGTTCGAGAGGCCAAGCCACTGGAAATATTGCGTCAGCGGCAGCAGCACCAGCAGGGGCGGCGCGAAACGGAAGGAGAGCAGCGTGAAGGCGATATCCTCCGAACCCCTGAACTTGTGCCGCGCGAAGGCGTAGGCGGCGGGGACGCCGAGGGCGAGCGCCACGGCGACGGATACGACCGACAAGAACACCGAGTTCCCAAGATTGCGCATGAAGGCGATGTCGAGCGTGCCGGCGGCGGTCTGCAGCTTTCCGGTGATCAGCGCCGCATAGTTGTCCAATGTCGGCGTGAAGACCACCGATGGCGGTATCCTGAGGATCGTCTCGTTTGTCTGGAAGGACATCAGGAAAATCCAGACGATCGGGAACATGAAGAAGACGACGACCAGCGTCAGGGCAACGCCGCGCAGCAGCCGTTCGAGCGGAGACATGGCTTCCATCTTGACCTCTCTACGCCTCGCCGCGGGCGCGCTCGCGCAGCCGGAGCCAGTTCTTGATGAAGACGTTCGACAGAATGTAGGTGATCGCCCACAGGATGATCAGCAGCGCGGCGGAACGGCCGACATTGGTCGACTGGAAGAAATTGAGATAGGCCTCGACCTGGAAGACGGTCAGCGTATCGCCCGGGCCGCCCTGCGTCATCGCATAGATGATGTCGAATTGCTGGATCGAGTCGAGCAGCCGGAAGAGTGTCGCCGTCAGGATATAGGGCGTCAGCATCGGCAGGGTGATGCGGAAGAACACGAAGCTGCGCGGCACGCCGTCGAGGGCCGCCGCCTCGAAGGGCTGGGTCGGCAGGGAACGCAAGCCTGCAAGCAGCAAGATCATGATGAAGGGCGTGTAGACCCAGATGTCGACGAGCACGACCGTCAGGAGCGCCGTGTCTGGCGAGGAGGCCCAGCGGAAATTCTCGAGGCCGATCAGGCTGGCGAAGTAGCTGAGGATGCCGAAGCCCGGATTGGTCATCAGCTTCCACATCAGAGCCGCCAGCGCCGGCGCCGTCATCAGCGGCAAGAGCAGCATGATCGAGATGAAATTGTTGACGGTCGAGCGTCGCTGCAAAAGCAGGGCAATGCCGAGGCCAAGCAGCAGTTCGAGGACCACCGTGGTGCCGGCATAGACGAGCGAGACCCTGAGCGTATTCCAGAAGCCGGAATCGGTGAAGAAATTCAGGTAGTTCTCGCCCCAGTTGAACTGGCGCGCCCACGGCTGGCTCAGCCGGTAGCGCTGAAAGGAATAGACCACCGCCGAGAAAAACGGGATCAGGATGCCGATGCAGACGAGAAGCGCCGGCAGGGAAAGCACATAGGGCAGAACCTTCTTGCTGATCCTGAAACCGCGGGGCGTTGCCCCGGATTGCGTCACTGAAGCCATGGCCAGCTCCGTTCAAATGCCATTTCGAAAGGCGATGAAGGGGCCGGCCGCGGCCGGCGCAGCCAGACCCCCTCCTCGTATGCGCATTCGTTGCGGTGTGCCGGGCCCGGCGTGCGGGCCGGCGCCGCCGGCGATCAGCCGAGTCCTGCTTCCGCGAGCTGGCGATTGATGCTCTCGGCGAGCTTGTCGAGCCCCTCGTCGACCGGCACTTCCTTCGCCACCATCTTCTGGAGCGTTGCCGCCCATTCGGTGGTGAGGTCGAAGAACAGGGGCTGGGCGGTGAAGTGGATCTTGGCGCCCGGCGCGGAAATGTCGTGCATCTCCACATAGCCCGGATAGCTCTTCTTCAGCCGCTCGCGGAAGATTTCGTCCTTCCAGACGGTCGCCCGCACCGGGTTGACGAAATCCATCTTCGTCGCGCCGAAGATCGCGTGCTCAAGTCCCGTCGCCCATTGCAGGAAGTACCAGGTCGCGTCCTTGTCCTTGGAGAAGTTGGACATCGACAGCGACCAGATCCAGATGTTCGGCGTCGGTGCGGAGGCGGCCGGATTGGCGGCAAACGGCGCATAGGCAAGCTTGCCAGCCATCTTGTTATCGCCGCCGTTCATGAAGTAGCCGAGGATGTCGGCGTCGTAGATCATCGCCGAGGCGCCGGCGCCGAGGTCGGTGCCGACCTGGTACCAGGTATAGGTCGACCAGTCCTTCGGGCCGCTCTCCTGGATCATCTGCACCCACTTGGCGTGGAAGGCCTTCGATTCCGGCGTGTTCATAGCGGCCGAAAGCTTGCCGTCGGCCGAGACGTTCAAATCCTTTTGGCCGAAGTTCGCATAGCCCGAAAGGAAGCCCGGATGGATCGTCGCCCAGGAGCGCGAGCCGCGTACGCCGATGCCGTAGACCCCGCCGCCGACGTCCTTGGTGAGCTTTGCGGCCGTCGTCAGTAGTTCATCGAGGTTCTTCGGAACGCCGACCCCGACCTTGTCGAACATCTCCTTGTTGTAGGAGAGGTTGTTCTGCTCGTAGCCCCAGGGAATGCACCATTGCTTGGCGTCTTCCGAACCGAGCGCGCCACCCGGCTGGCCGTTCCAGGCGCAGGACGCCTTGACGCCCGGCAGGAAATCATCCCAGCCATATTGGGGGTTGGTCTTCGTCGTATCCTTGATCCATTCGTTGAGATCGGTGATCCAGCCGGCCGGGCCGTAGGTCCAGGTCATGTAGGCGCCGGTCATGAAGGCGTCGTATTCCGACGAACTCGAGGACAGCGCCGCCGTCACCTTGTCGAAATAGACGTCCTCCGGGAAGACGTCGTAGGTGACTTCCATGCCCGTCAGATCCTTGAAGGTCTGCAGGTTGGCGATCATCGCATCGGCATAGGGATGCTTGTTCAAGAGCAGCTTCACCGACTTGCCGGAATGCGCCTTCCAGTCGAAATCGGCGGCAAGCGCCCGGGTCGACATCATGTTGAACAACGTGCCGGCGGTGCCTGCCGTCAGACCTGCCGCACCGAGGCCCTTCAGCATCCCGCGGCGGTCCACCTCGCCGCGCAGGAATGCGCTTATGAGGTCTTTCTCCTTCTCATACATCTGTTTTCTCCTCCGTTGCGGGTAAGAATGCTTCAATGAGCTGACCGGCTACCCGACCGGTACTGCCTCCCCGGCCGCGGTGGTTTCCTCCCCCTGCCGCGGCCTCGAATGTTTCTCCAGCGCCGTGCGTCCTTCGGGACGCTCAGAGGACGCTATAAGTCTTTGAACCTACGCATCGGCTTTCCGAAAATCGGGTCCGATTTTCGGGCCGATGCGCTAGGCAGCGAGCGCCTGCGCCGTGCGCTCGTCGGTGATCAACCCATTCAAGAGCCCGCTTTCGAGCACCGCACGGATCGCGCGTGTCTTGATCCTGCCGCCGGCGACCGCCACGGTGCGGCGGTCCCGCAGGTCCTTGCGGCCGAGCGTGAAGGTGCGGTTGGAAAGCGTCGTCTCGATCGGCCGGCCCTTTGCGTCGAAGAAGTGGCCGAGCAGCTCGCCCGTGGCACCGCTTTTCTGAATGGCCTCGATTTCGCTCATCTCGATCATGCCGGTGGCAACCAGGGATGCCTCGCGCTCGGCCGTGCCGATGCCGACCATCAGGAGATCGGCCGATTTCGCCAGCTCGAAGACCTCGCGAACGCCGCGCTGGCTGAACAGCACGTCACGGTCCTCGACCGTGTTGGCGAAGAACGGCACCGGCATCACAAAGGCTTCGGCACCGGTACGCTCCGCCAGCCGATGGATCACGTCGTGCGGATTGGCTGAGAACTTGCGCGTCAGGCCGCCGAGCAGCGAGACGAAGCGCGTGTTGTTGCTGGGCGTGCGCGGCAGGTATTCGACGCACGCCGCAAGCGTTCGCCCGTGGCCGACGCCGATCAGCGCCGTCTCGCCCCGCTCGATCTCGCGCCTCAGGAACTGCGCGCCCGAAATGCCGAGCGCCTTCAGCGGCAGGTCGTCGCTGTCGAAATCCGGAACGACCTCGCAATAGTCGAGGCCGTAGCGGCCGGAAAGCTTCTGTTCGAGCTCGACGCATTCGGAGACGTCGCCGTCGATATAGACCTTCACCAGGCCTTCCTGGTTGGCCCTCATGATCAGCCGGTGCGCCTTCAACGAGGTGAGGCCGAGGCGCTTGGCGACTTCCGCCTGGGTCAAGCCGCCGGCGTAGTGCAGCCAGGCCGCCCGCGTCGCCATGCTGGCTTCATCATCCCGAACCGCCAATCCCCCGATGATCGCCATCGCTTCCCGTCCGATGCTGCGCCGCGTGACTTTTTGCATTGCATGATATTTTTATCGCCTACTGAAAGAAATTTCACGTTCTGCAAAAAATGTCAACAACGGGGTGGTTGCAGCGGCTCTGTTATGACGATGACTGGAAGTGGACCGGCGTCCGAAGCGCAGCCGAAGGGCAAATACGGCCCGCCGCCGGCCCCCGTGTGGCTGGGAGGATCAGACTATGAGGGGTGGGGTGGCGAGAACTTCGAGGCGAGCATGGTCAAGGGGCGACAGCGGAAACTGTCGCCCGTCGATTGGAGCGGCTTATCGCGGCACTCGTCGATCAGGCCACCGCAGGCGAGCCGTCACTCCCGAAGCGTTTCGCGGACACGGTCCCTGGCGGCGTCGTGGGCTTCCAAGGCGGCATTGCTCGTCTTATCCAACACCTCCTGTGCCGTGCCGATCGCCTCGCCAACTGCGGCATTTGCCTTCGCGGCGAGGTTGCTGCGCATTTCGTCCGCCGCCTCGCCCATGGCCTCGTCTTCGGCCTCCGTGTGCGGGAGCGTCGCGCCGATTGCCGCACCGACCGCAAAGGCGAGCGCGCCGCCGACCAGCGGCTGATCGCGGAAATGCTGGAGGATCGCGGCATTCAATCGCGCGCCCTGGTCTTCCAGCGACCTTCCCGCCGACTGCACGCTTCCCGCGAGCGACCGGCCGGTGTCCGCAAGGCTCTCGGACATGCGGCTCGCCGAGGCGCTCACCTGCCGCCAGGTTCTCGACGCCCAACCGGAGGCCTCGTCGAACAGGGCACCGGTCTCGTCCCTTATATCCTCGATCTGCTGGCCGGCTGCGTCGGCAAAACCGCGATAGATCTTGCCGCTCTGGTCGATGAAGTGGCCGGCGCGGCGCCCGGCGGCATCCGTCATCGCCCGGAAGCGATTGCCGCTTTCGTCCGCGAAGTGGCTGTAGCGCTCGCCGAAGCTCTCCTCGATCGGGCCGGTGCGTTTCACCGGGCCGGTCACGGTGGCGAGCGGATACTCGTCCGCGGTGTTATCCGGGTATTTCGGCGCGCGTGAGCCCGGATTGGCGAGGAGCCAGGCGAGGCTTACTCCCATCAATGCGACCGGAATGGGATTCGCCTTGAGCGCGGCGCCGAGATTGCCCATATATTCGGCGCCGCCGCTCGATTTGGCATATTCAAGCATCTCGTCCATCAGTTGGCCCGGCGACATCCGTTCCTGGATGGCGTGGAACTTTTCCTCGATCCGCTGGCGATCGGCCTCGATCTCGCGCTGCAGTTCGGCAGCCGAGTGCGTGTGGGAATAGTCGTTCATTGCACTCTCTCCTTCACGACGTCCAGGTCGCGCTGCAGGGAGCTGGCCGTCTTATCGAACTTGAGGCTGTTGCCGCGCAAGTTCGAGAGACTGCGCGAGATCATCGCCCAGGCGAGAAGCGCGACTACGACGCCTATGATGACGGCCGACAGGGCGTCGGCGTTCGGCTCGATCATGCCCCGCGCGATGAGAAAGGCGGCCAGTCCCTGGACGGCCGCGCTCAACAGCACGCCAATGGCACCGATGGCGAAGATCAGGCCGATTAGAAGCGTCTCCAGGCTGCCTATCGCCCGGTTGACATTCTCCGACGCCTCCGCCTTGGCGAGATCGATTTCCTTGCGGAAAAGTCCCGATATATCCGCCACCAGCCCGGTCATCAGTTCCGATAGGGGGCGGTCGTCCCGATGGTTAAGCATTGCGCCGATCCTCCGTAAAATTCCACCCGCCTTCACTTGGTCGACTGCTTCCCGATGGCGTTGGCGAGGACGGTTGGGAAACGCTCCGCCTGCTGCGGCGATGAGCCGAGGCCGTCAGGAAACGGCTGGCGGCCAACCCGGCAATGGCCGCCATGCCCAGGAAGGCCAGCGGCTGCTTCCGGCCGAAATCCTCCGCCATGGCGGCAATTTCGCCGAGCTCGCGGCCCTCGATGTCGCGTGCCAAGTCTTGCAGCGAACTGCCCATCTGCTTGGCATAGCGGCCGAGCGCGCGTTGATCCGACTGTTCGAGTTCGCCGCCGACTTTCTCAAGCGCCGTGGCGATGCCGCCAAGCTGGCGTGCGGCCACATTCTTCTCGTCCTCCGCAGCGCGGCTGACGGCTTCCTTGGCTTCTTCCGTCCGCTCATCGGCAAATTGCCGAAGTTCGTCGAGGTCCTCGCGGACGGCTTGCTGCAGGGAACGGTCCATGCCGCCTTCGCCTTCCCTTGTTCCGGCTTCCGGCTGGTTGCCCGCACGGTCCGGCGTCGTTGCGGGGGAACCGGGCTGGTCCCCGAGGTTGCGTCCGCTCGTGTCATTGCTCATCTTGGCTCCTCCCGTCGTGGAACGCGACTGGTTATGTCATTCAAACCAGCCACTTGCAGCCTTGTTCCATGGAGGCGGGTGAGGTTGCCAAGCCGTGCCTCGTCAACTCCGGTTGGCTCCTGCGCAATTGTCCATCCGCTGCCCACTTATTTCCTCAAACTGGGAACAAAATCAGCAGGGTGTTGTTAACGGACATCTTCGCGGGGCGCCCCGCGGTGCGTGCCAAGGGAAGCGCCATGTCCCCTGAGAACGTCGACTCTCCGGTCACCGAGCCGCCCGAATATGCGGTTGCTGCAGCCACCTCCCTGCAGGAACGACGTCCGAACACCTTGAAGCACGGCGATACCTTCGCCGTCTTCGACCACAACGGCGACGCCTATTCGGGTTCCGGCAGCCCCGAAGGGTTGTTCCATCGCGACACACGGCATCTCTCCCATCTCGCCGTGACCATCAACGGCGCTCGACCCTTGCTCCTCTCCTCCACCTTGAGAGACGACAACGCGACGCTGACCTGCGACCTGACCAATCCTGACTTCCTGGACGAGAGCGGCGCACTGGCGCTTCCCCATGATTCGATCCATCTCAGGCGGTCCCGTTTTCTCTGGAACGGCACCTGCTATGAACGGATCCTGGTGCGCAATTTTCATGAGAGGCCGCATCAGATAGAAATCAGGCTGGCCTTTGCAGCCGATTTCGCGGATTTGTTCGAGGTGCGCGGCAAGCAGCGCAAAAAGCGCGGCCAGATGCATCCGCCGACGGCAAAGGCCAGCGAGGTGCATCTTTCCTATACCGGACTGGACGCTCAGAAGCGGACGACCCGGCTTGGCTTCGATCCGCCGCCCTCGCGCCTTTCTGCAACCGAAGCCGTTTTCGAGATCGGTCTTGCACCCGGTCAAAGCCGAACGCTTTTCCTTGAGGTCAATTGCCAGCGGGAGCCGGCGATCACCATCGGTCACAGGTCGTTCTTCTTTGCGCTCCGGGATGCGCGTCGTGCGTTGCGCACCTCTTCGGGGCGGGCGGCGGCGATCGTCAGTTCGAACGAGGTCTTCAACGAGGTCGTGCGCCGCAGCATATCCGACCTCTACATGCTCATCACCGAGACCAATGAAGGACCTTACCCCTATGCGGGGATCCCCTGGTTCAGCACGGTTTTCGGCCGCGACGCGATCATTGCTGCGATCGAAACCCTGTGGCTCGATCCGGAGATCGCCCGCGGCGTGCTTGCGCATCTCGCCGCCAACCAGGCGACCGATTTCGATCCCCTGTCGGATGCCGAACCAGGCAAGATCCTGCACGAGGTGCGCTTCGGCGAGATGGCCGAATTGCGGGAAGTTCCATTCCGCCGCTATTACGGCAGCGTCGACTCGACGCCGCTTTTCGTGATGCTGGCCGGGCAGTACTTGCAACGCACCGGCGACGTTTCGACGATCCGGACGATCTGGCCGAATATCGAGGCCGCGTTGAAATGGATCGATGTCCACGGCGATCGCGACGGCGACGGCTTCGTCGAATACGGTCGCCGGACCGAGGAAGGGCTCGCCAACCAGGGCTGGAAGGACAGCCACGACTCCGTCTTCCACGCCGACGGTACGCTCGCCAGGGGGCCGATCGCCATCGCGGAAGTGCAGGCCTATGTCTATGGCGCCTGGGAGGCGGCATCGAGGATGCTCAGGGTTCTCGGCCACGAGGACCGGGCCGTCGAGTTCTCGCGCCGCGCCGATGACTTGCGGCATCGCTTCGACGCGATCTTCTTCGATGCGGAACTCGGCACCTATGTGTTGGCGCTTGACGGCGACAAGCAGCCCTGCCGGGTCCGCTCCTCAAATGCAGGGCATGCCCTGCTCACCGGACTTGCGATTCCCGAGCGAGCCGAAGTTGTCGCAAAGACGCTGATGTCGGGCGCCTCGTTTTCGGGCTGGGGGATACGAACCATCCCGGTCACCGAAAGCCGCTACAACCCGATGAGTTACCACAACGGTTCGGTATGGCCGCACGACAATGCCTTGATCGCGCTCGGTCTGGCGCGCTACGGCTTTCGTCTGCAGGCGGCGCGGATCTTTGAGGGACTGTTTGCAGCCTCGACCTATATCGATCTGCGGCGTCTACCGGAGCTCTTTTGCGGTTTTCCGCGCCAGCGCGCCCAGGGCCCGACCTTCTACCCGGTCGCCTGCATTCCCCAGGCCTGGGCGGCGGCAGCGCCGCTATCGCTGCTTCAGTCGTGCCTCGGAATAGAATTCTTTACGAAGCAGATGCAGATCACCTTCGATACGCCCTATTTGCCCGGCTTCATCGAGGAGCTCGAGATCCGGAACCTGCAAATCGGCTCCGGCTCCGTCGACGTGGCGGCAAACCACTCCGGCACCAGCGTCGTCATCGACGTGCTAGAGCGCCGCGGACATGTACGCGTCGTGACAGTCGCCTGAAGGAAGGGCTGCGCGGGAGGGCAAATAGAGCCGACGCTCTCGCCCCTGACCCGCACAGACATGCTCAGCGCGTGCGCGCCACTCTTTTCGGCGAGGGCAGAAGGCCTTCGCGCTGCAGTTTCTTGCGCGCAAGCTTGCGGGTGCGGCGAACGGCCTCGGCCTTTTCGCGAGCACGTTTTTCGGAGGGCTTTTCATAGGCGCTGCGCATCTTCATTTCGCGGAAGACGCCTTCGCGTTGCATCTTCTTCTTGAGAACGCGGAGAGCCTGGTCGACGTTATTGTCTCTGACAAGTACCTGCAAAATACATCCTTTCCGTTTGATGAGTTGCTACATGGTTCCTTCGATCAGAACCAGAGGGCGGGAAATTCCGAGTGCTTCCTTGCGGGGGAATAAGAGGCGCGTGCGCGCTCCAGCCCTTATTCACTTGGCGGTCCTGATGCTCAACGGCTTAAGCCAAGGACTGCCACTGACCGTTGCCGCCGGAACGCGTTCACTGACCGGCAGGGCGCTTTCCGCAGGATCGATATCGTGTTCGAAAATTCGACGTTCAAAGGTCTCGGTCCCGAGCCGGACGCGATACTGTGCTTCTCCGTGTTCGGCGGCAGGCAGGATGCCGACGATACGGCAGGTCCTGTCGGCCGCCAACATCCGCATCAGGTCGGACTTCAGCACGACCGTATCGCCAACATTGTAGGTGTTCCGGCTCATGGCCATCTCCTTCGTCTGTGCCCTTTAGGTGGCACAAGCAAAAAAGGCCGGGCATTACCCCGACCTCCTCTTGAACGCCGCGCATCTTTTCAGACGCGCAACGGCGCCCTGTCATTCAAACGCTCCCTGCCAGTACATCCGTGGTCAGCGGAGGCGAATGACAATTTAAGCAGCTCGCAGATTGTCTGCCGAGCTCTTGCCGGACCTGTTGTCGCGGACGATGTCGTAGGTCACCTTCTGGCCCTCGGCCAGCGAGCGCAGCCCGGCCCGCTCGACGGCGGAGATATGGACGAACACGTCCGTGGAGCCGTCGTCGGGCTGGATGAAGCCAAAGCCCTTGGTGCTGTTAAACCACTTTACGGTGCCTGAACTCATAACGATTTCCTTTCATGGTAGAGATTACGGGCGAGTATTCACCCGATTTGATCGATATTTGAAAGGAAATCTGGCGAAGCGCATCAGCGCGTAGACAAAGGTCACAAGCAATGTTCGACGGGGTATATATAGATGCTGCTTCGAGATATGCAATGGCAAAACCAAATTTCACCGTGAAAGGCGTCTGCGCACGCCCGAAATTACGATCAAGCCGCTGTTTTTAATCAAAATAATATTTTCTCCGAGTCGGTGGGAGAATTCTCAGGCCGGAGACGGGGTGAAGCCGTTCGCTTCGTTCATCGTGAGCAGCGCCTGGATTTCTCGGGCGACGAAAACCGCATGCTCCGTCACCTGGGGAAGACCCATCAATTCGCCGAAGGTGCCGCGCGCCAGCGGTCCGGCGATGAAGAGGTTCGGCTGCACCCGGCCGTCCGCGCCAACGGCGCGAGAACGAAGATCGCATGCAATCCCGAGACCGGTTTCGCAAGGAGCGAGCACGCCGTCCCTCTCAAGTCCCGCCAGAAAGGGCTGAGACTTCAGGATCTCGCCATGGGCGGGGCCGGTGGTTACCACGATCGCATCGACGACGATCCGCCGCGGCGCGTCGCGGCCGCGCTGCCGGAGATCGACCCGGATCTCCCCGTCCTCGATCGCCGCCGATGCGATGGAGGCAGCAACAATTTCCAGTCGGCCTTCCTCGATCGCCTTGTCCAGAACGGTTTCGACCTGCGGCGCTATGCGAAACCGATGCACGTCCCAATAGGATCGCGCCAGCCGCGCAATGCGGCGGCGCTCGACGAGCGGCAAGGCCTGCCAGATCTGCTGGCCCTGCGCCCGCACCGCGTCGATGACCGGATGCCAGCTCAGGCCCTGTTGCCGGGCGTCCCGCAGCGTTCGGCGAATACGGCGAAGAAGCTCCGATGCGCGGCTGGCCGGATCGGAGACGAAGTCGCCAAACGGTTCTTGCGCGATCGCCGGGTGGCCGCGAGACCGCAGGCCGCGCCGCGAAATGGAAACGATCGACCCGCCGTGGCCTCTCTCGGCAAGCGCGGCGACCACATCCGCCGCTGTCAGACCATTGCCGACGATCAGCACGCGATCTGCCGGCGCGATGCCGTCCAGCGCATCGGCGCGCGTTGAATCCGCAATCAGCTTGGGGGAAGACGAAAGCGGCAGCAGAGCCTTTGGCAGCGCCGGCGCCGGATGCGTGACGGCAAGAACGGCAATGCCGGCGACGAGTGCCTCCCCATCCTCCGCAAGGATCGTCCACTGGCCTGCAGATCGCTTCATTTCAAGTACGCGCTTGCGCCTGTGCTCGATCGCCCCGCTGGCGAGACAAGGGGCGAGTTCGGCCGCGACATAGTCGCCGAACACTGACCGCCGCGGATAGGCTATGCCGTCGGGACTATTGGAGCCCGGATCGGTCGCGACCGTATCGGCTCGGACGACGTAGTCAGCGAAGCTTTCCGGCTCGTCCGGATAAAGGCTCATCTTGAAGGCCGGCACATTGATGCGATGCGCGGTCTCTGCCGTGTCATAGGCAAGGCCGGAGCCGAGCCTGGCGCGGCGTTCGAAGACGACGATCCGCGCCGCTCGCTCCACGCCCAGAGAGCGCGTGAGATGCAGCGCAACGGCGGCACCGCTGAAACCGCCTCCGATGATCGCGACGACCGGCAAAGGCTCGAGTGTCCGCATGCTGCACTCCCGCAAATAACGCCCGAGGGGCGGTCGGGGAACGGGTGGAACCGGCCGCAACGGAAATTGCACCGCCCGCGGCGATCCCAGCCGAAGCCTCGCATGGGACGCGATCGAAAGGAAGATGGGGCAGGCGGTCGCCGAAGAGCGGCAACTGGTGCCTTCCGAGCTAGCGGGCGAGCCAGCCGCCGTCGACGGCAAGCACTGGAAGGACAAGAGGGAGGCGATGTTGACGATGCGCCCCTTGACGCCGCGTTCGAGCATATGCCGGACGACCGCCTAGGAGAGCACGAAGCCACTCTTCAGATTGATGTTCAGAACGTCGTCCCAGTCCTCTTCGGTGAATTCGGTGAAGTCGGACCGCGAATCTGCCCGGCATTGTTGTTCAGGATATCGACCGTTCGTCCGCCTTCGACAAGACTGGCAAACATCACCGATATACCGCGCGGATTGCGCAGATCGTAGACGACCTCCTCAAACCGCCGACCCAGCGCCTCCACCTTACTCCGGGTCTCGGGCATCTCCTGCGATCCCAGCCCGATGACGTCGGTGCCGGCGGAAGCGAGCGCCACAGCGAGGCCCTGCCCCCAGGCCAGTGTGCGCCGGTGACCAGTGCCCGCTTTCCGATGAGGTCGAAAGGGCCGGCGGCGGCGGTCATCGGATCTCCCCCATCGGCACGAAATCCATGTCCTTGAACGACTTGTTGTCGCCCGCCATGCTCCAGATGAAGGCGTAGGCCGAGGTGCCGGCGCCGCAGTGGACAGACCAGGGCGGCGAGACGACCACCTGTTCGTTTCTGACGATCAGGTGGCCGGTCGCTTCCGGCCGTCCCATGAGATGAATCGCGAAGGCGTCCTGCGGCACCTCGAAATAGAGATAGGCCTCCATGCGCCGGTCATGCGTATGCGCCGGCATGGTGTTCCAGACGCTGCCCGGCTCGAGCCGCGTCATGCCCATCAGCAATTGGCAGCTCGGCACGACATCCGGATGAATATATTGGAAGAGCGTTCGCTTGTTCGAGGTCTTGCCGTCGCCGAGATTGAGCTCAATCGCTTCCGACTTGCGGATAGGCCGGGCCGGAAAGGCGGCATGGCGGGGGCGCTGTTCATATAGAACTTGGCGGGCGCCGAAGGATCGGCGCTTTCGAAAGAGACGTCTCGGGTCCCCATGCCGAGATAGAGCGCGTCCTGGAAGCCGATCTCGAAGACCGCTCCGTCCGCCCGGACGATCCCCGGACCGCCGATATTGATCAGCCCCAACTCGCGCCGCTCAAGCAGGAATTCGCCGCCGACGACGCGTGCCAAGTCCTCGCCGAAGCCGATCGCTTGCCTGTCCGGCATCACGCCGATGAGGAGCAGCCGGTCGTAATGGGTGTAGACCGCGGTCGCGCGCCCGGGCGTAAACAGTTCCTCGATCATGAAGTTCTGCCGCAACTCGCTCCCGGTCATGGCTTCCCGACTGCGAGTAGTGAACCGCGTGGCGAACAGTTATCGACGACTGCATGAGGTTCCTCTTCGTTTTGCTTCGAGCGCGAGAGACGACGCGCCCACGGAGCGGGCACGCCGTCCAGCCTGGGAGGCTTATGGGAGTGGCGCTTACTGGGTGGCGCGCGCTTCGTTTATTTTGCGCACGTCGTCCTCCAGCACCTTGTAGGTCTCATCGAGCGACAATTCGCCGACGATCAGCTGGCTCATGCGTTGCACGATCTGCTGGTAGAGCGCCGATCCGCCCTTCTGGCGCTCGAAGTCGCGCGCCGCCTGCGGTACGTTCTTCTTGTTGTCGAGGAACACCGCCATGGCGGATTTGGCGTTCTCGCTCGAAAGCTTGTACTGCGGGTCCTTGATGTCGGCGCCGGTGAGGATCACGTAATTTTCGGCGATTTCCCGCTGGATCTTCTCGGAGCCGAGGAACTCGATGAACTCGGCCACCGCTTCCGGGTGCTTGGTGCGCTTGAAGCCGACGATCGCGGTGGCGCCGGGCATGGCGTAGCATCCGGCCTCGCCGCAAGGCGCATTGATCGCCGTCCAATCGAAGGCGTCGCCGATCTTGGTCTGGAACGGATTGACCATCCAGTTGCCGGCGAGATAGGTCACCACGTTGCCGTTGACGAACTCGTCACCCATGTTCTTGTACTGCGATCCGCCGGCCGCGCCCCACATTTCCTTGGGAAAGCTGCTGTTCTCGGTCCAGGAATAGACGTCGGCGATATATTTCTTGGCTGCTTCGTCCGGGAAGTTGAACTTGCCGTCCTTCACGTAGGTCGAACCGTAGGAGAAGGCGGCACCCGAGAAGCGGTGGCCGGAGCGGTCCATGGTGAAGGGAACCTGCACGCCCGTTGCCTTCGCGACCCGCGCCGAGGCTTCGACGATCTCCTTGAGCGTCGCCTTCGGCCCCGGCAGGGGCTCGCCGGCCTGCTCGAACAGCGTCTTGTTGACGAAGGGCAGGTTGAGCGTCTGCGACGCCACGTAGCCGTTGATGGAATTCGGCTCGTTGATGTTCGGCAGGCGCAGTTGTTCGAGGCTTGCGCCGTGAAGCTTGGCGTAAGCTTCCGGATCCTTCATGTAGGGGCGCATGTCCAGGTAATAGGGAGCGAGCTGCCAATCGGTGATCTTGGCGAGATCGGGGCCCTCACCGACCGCAAGCTGCACCGGCAACTGCTTGGCCACGGCGTCGTAGCCGGACGAGACGAAATTGACCTTCACATCCGGATGGGTGCTCTCGAATTCCCTGCTGAGCTCGGCCATGCGCTGGACGTAGCCCTGATCGTCATCGGTAAACAGGAATGTGATCGTCTTGGTTTCGGCCTGAGCCGAAGCCACGCCGACGAAGCCGGCGATTACAAAGGCGCTGACGCCCGATAAGAGTTTCGACATGCTCATCCTCCCTATGAAAATATTTTCATAAATCGAACCGGAACTCCTCTGCCAAATTCGATTTTCACCTTTTTGCGACTTGACAGCGCAAAGGTCAAGCTGTTTCTTTGCCGGCATATCGCAGGCGGGACGTCCTAACTGGTCAGAACGCCACTGGTGAAAAAATTTTCATACGATCGACGGGAGGCGGTCTATGAAGGAGAATTCCGCAACGCAAGCGCCGTCTCTCGACCCGACCTATGAGGTCCGAAAGGGCGAGACGATCACCGCCTGGATCGTCTCCGAGCTGATCAGCGACGGCTTCCCCGGGACCGCGGCGCCGGCGGAGGATCGCGTCAATTACCGCTTCATCAACGGTTTCGTCGATGTCGGCGACCTGCCCTGCCGCAAGGCTTTCTGGGCCGAGATGGTCGGCCGGACGATCGAACCGGAACGCGACTGGCCGGCAGAGCATCTGAACCTGCCGGGCTCGAACCGCCGCGTCGAATTCACCGGCTTCTGGCATGTGCCGACCCATATCCGCCGGTGGCTGAAGGGCACGTTGCGGACCGATGCCCCGCGCCGGCTCCATCTGAGGCTCCGCACCTGCGGCGGCCTGCGCATCTGGGTGAACGGCGCGGAGCAGGTGCGCTTCGAACCGTTCCGGCGCAATGTCGAGAGCACGACCGACGTAACGCTCGACCTTCAACCGGGCGACAACGAAATCCTGCTTCACGCGGAGGATCTCGCCGAACGGGACACGATCTGGTTCTTCGAGCTCGAGCTTCTGGATGAGGCGCCGCTGACGGTCGTCCTGCCGGTTCCTCTCGACAGCGATGAGGTCAACCGCCTCGCCGCCCTTGTGCGCGACGTCCGGCCCAGCCGCGACGTCTTCGTCGGGTCGGCGCTCGAACTCGTCTTCGACGCCCCGTCCGGAACCGACCTTCCCCTCCTCGTCGAAGTCGTGAGCCATGGCCACGATCGAGCGATCCTGACGCGCGCTGCCACGACGCTCGGCGCAGCCGAGACGCGGCTCTCCATTCCCGAAACCCTCGGCATTCCCGATGGCTATCACAGCGTGCGGCTGACGATCGGATCCGGCGCCGGCACCGTCACCCGGGTCATCGATACCGCCTTCCTCGGCCGGCTTTCGCCAGCCACACGGGCGGGCAGCATCACCGAGCGAAAGCGGGCGGCACTCGATTTCAGTGCCCGCCACGGGGCGGAACGCATCGGCCGGGCGCTTGCCATGGTCGCCTCCGGCAGCGACGACAGGACAACGATCGACCGCCTCATCGCGGTGACGCTGCAGTCGATCGACCGACGCGAGGATTGTTCCGACTTCGTCCTGGTGCCGCTGCTCTGGCTGGTCCGCGCCTACGGGGGGCACCTTGGACCTCAGACCGTCGAGAGAATCCGGGCATCGGTCCTCGCCTACCGCTACTGGGTGGACGAGCCCGGCAATGACGTGATGTGGTTCTGGAGCGAGAACCATGTGCTGTGCTTCCATACGAGCCAGTTGCTCGCCGGAGACTTCCTGCCGGACGCCGTCTTCGCGGCCTCGGGGCGGAACGGACGTGAGCAGGCGGCGCTCGCCAAGGCACGCCTTCATCGCTGGTTCGACAGAGTCGAGGCGCATGGGCTCGCGGAATGGAACTCGGCGGCCTATTACCCGATCGACTTCATCGGCCTTTTGGCGCTCGAACATTGGGCCGAGCCGGAACTCGCCGGCCGCGCCCGGCGCCAGCTCGACCTGATCTTCGAGATGATCGCGCTGCATACTCTTGCCGGCGTGCCGGCGGGCTCGCAGGGCCGCGCCTACGACAAGGAACTGCGGGCCGGACCGCTGACCGAGCTCGCGCCTTTCGCCGCGGTCGCCTTCGGCGAGGGATGGCTGAACGGCGGCGTCGCGTCGCTGCCGATGTTCTGCTCATCCGCCTATGTCCCGCCGACCCGTCTCGACCGGCTGGCGCGGCTGGAGCCCGGCCGAGCCATCGAGGCCCGCTACGCGCAGGGGCTCGATGCCGGCAAGCTCGTTCTCTTCAAGAACGAGGCGGCGCAGCTATCGACGGTCGTCGACCACAAGACCGGCCAAAAGGGACACCAGCAGCACGTGATGGACATCCGCCTGGCGGGCCACCCGATGGCGCGGCTCTGGGTGAACCACCCGGGCGAGGACGATCCCTGGGGCACGCAGCGGCCCTCCTACTGGGCAGGCAGCGGCATTCTTCCGCGCGTCGCCCAGCACCGCGACCTGGCGCTGATGATCTTCGACACGGAGGATCATCGCAACGGCTGGACGCACGCCTATCTCGGACGGGACGGTTTCGATGAGATCCTCATCGAGGACAACTGGCTGATCGTCCGCTCGGGCGCCGGCTTCGCCGCTCTTTACGCCACCAACGGCCTCACCATGCTTACCAAGGGCGCCACGGCCGGGCGCGAGCTCCGCTCCGAGGGACGCCTCTGCGGCTGGATCGGCGCCATCGGCTGCGGCAGCGGCACTGATCTCGAGCGATTTCGCAAGCGCATTCACTTGACCGAGGTGAGCTTCGACGCCGATCGGCGCCTGCTTTCGGTCGCGCCTCCGAATCGGCCGGCGTTGCGGCTTTCCCATGACGGCGCCTTCTCGCTCGGCGGGAAGCCCCTGACCTTCGGCCACGCGCAGCCGCAGCCCGAGATCACCTTCGACAGTGCGGGTCCCGCCGGTCGGGCGGACCGTCTCTTCTATTCATGAGTGGACCATGCAGATGAATAAGATCAACATCGAGCGATCGATGCTCAAGACGAAGATCGACAAGGTCGCCTCCGCCTTCAGCCGCCTCAAGGGCATCAAGGAAGGCCTCGTCGGCGCGGATCATGCCGGCGGTATCCAGTTCGACGAGTGGGACTGGGAGGTCGGCGTCGGTCTCTACGGCTTCCTGCGCCGCGCAATCGCCACCGGTGATCGCAAGGCGATCGACGATCTCGTCGGCTGGTATGCCTGGCAGATCGAACGCGGCCTGCCGCCGCGCCAGATCAACAGTTCGGCGCCTATGCTGCCGCTGGTCATCCTGACCGAGCATGTCGACCGGCCAGATTTCCGCGCCCTCGTCGAGGACTGGGCCGACTGGCTGGTGCACAAGCTGCCCAAGACCGAGGATGGCGGCTTCCAGCACGTCGTCAAGGAGCGGCTGAACGACGGCGAACTCTGGGACGACACGCTGTTCATGGCCTGCCTGTTCCTCGCCCGCGCCGGGGTGATCTGCGACCGCGGCGACTGGATCGACGAGGCGGTCTACCAGTTCATGGTTCACACCCGCTATCTCTCCGACCCGATCACCGGCCTCTGGTATCACGGCTGGACCTTCAACGGCCGGCACAACTTCGCCAAAGCCTTCTGGGCGCGCGGGAATGCCTGGATCACCGTGGCGATCCCCGAGCTTTTCGAGCTCGTGCCCTCGCTGAACCCCAGCGACAAGCGCTTCCTCTCAAACGTGCTCGCCAGCCAGGTCCGTGCGCTGAAGCGTCATCAACGTGACGACGGCATGTTCCATACGCTTGTGAACGACCCGACCTCGCCTGTCGAGACCTCCGCCACCGCCGGCATAGCCTATGGCCTCCTGCGCGGCATCGAAGCCGGCATCCTGCGGCAGGAAGACCGCGTCCACGCCGATCGCGCCCTGATGGCGGTGCTCGGCCAGATCGACGCGGAGGGCGTCGTCCAGGGCGTCTCCGATGGAACGCCGATGGGCCACGACCTCGACTTCTACCGGCGCATCCCCAACCTGCCGACCCCCTACGGCCAGGCGTTGACCATGCTGCTCTTGATCGACGTGCTTCTCGAGGAGGATACCAAATCGTGACGCCGCAGCTGCTCAGCATCGACGCGACCGGCCGGGATGCGACCGCCGAGATCCAGACGGCAATCGATCAGGTCGCCGCTTGCGGCGGCGGCCGCGTGTCGCTGCTCGCCGGCGAGCACGTGGCGGGCGGGCTGCTCCTGAAGAGCGGCGTCGAACTGCATCTGGCGGAAGGCGTCCTGCTGCGGCCCATTCCTGACTACCACGCCTATCGCGATACGGCCGTTCGCGTCATCGCCGAAAAATCCGACAGGGGCATGATCGTCGCACGCAACGCCGAGAATGTGCGGATCACCGGTCCGGGAAGGATCGAGGCGGGCGGCGAGCATTTCATCACCGGCGACGACCCGGATGTCGGCACCTTCATTCCGGCTGAGTTCCGGCCCCGCGTGGTGGTCTTCGAGGGATGCCGGGCCGTCTGCCTCGACGGGTTCCAGGTCACCGGCTCGCCGATGTGGACCCTGCACCTCGCCGATTGCGACGACGTCGTCATCCGCGCCGTCACGATCACCAACGACCGGCGGCTACCGAACACCGACGGCATCGTTCTCGACGCCTGCCGTCGCGTGCTGATCGAGGGTTGCATCATTTCCACCGCCGACGACGGCATCTGCCTGAAGACGAGTGCCGGGCCGGACGGCAAGGCGATCGGGACCTGCGAGGACGTGACGGTCCGCCGCTGCACCGTCTCGAGCCTGAGCTGCGCGCTCAAGCTCGGGACAGAGTCCTTCGGCGATTTCTGCAATATCGCCTTCGAGGACTGCACTGTCAGCGAGTCCAATCGCGGCCTCGGCCTGTTCTCGCGCGACGGTGGCCACATGCGAAACATCCGTTTTTCGCGGATCGAGGTCGATTGCCACGAAACCCTCGACGGTTTCTGGGGCTCGGGCGAAGCCCTGACGGTGACGGTGGTCGACCGGCGCCCGGAGCGCCGGGCCGGTACCGTCGAAAACCTTCTTGTCGAAGAGATCAGCGGCCGGATGGAGGGAGCGATCAACCTCGTTTCCACCTCCGACGCCGGCATCCGCAATGTCGAGCTCAACCGGATCACGCTTGCGCAGCAGCCCGGACGGCTCGGCAGCGGCCTGCGCTACGACCTGCGGCCAACCTTTGCGGACATCGCTCCAAGTGCCGAGGCGGCGGGGCGGGCCAATGCCTGGACACGCGGCGCCGACGGCCGGATCATCGGGCTCCTCGACTACCCGGGCGGCATGCCCGCGATCTTTCTAAAAGGCGTCGACGGGCTGTTCGCGGAGGACGTGGCGGTGAAGCGTCCTGTGCGTCTGCCGGAAGGCTGGAATGCACAGGATATCGTCGAAGAGACGAGATGACCGAGCGGGATGTCCGCATCCCGCTCGAATTTATCAGACTCGATCACATCCATGATTTCGGGGCGAAGCGACCCGAAGCATGGCGATATACCGGGAGCAGGCGATGGGAGATCTCAACCTTACGAACCTCAACAAGGCGTTCGGCACCGTTCACGTCCTGCACGACGTGAACCTTCAGATCGACGATGGCGAATTCGTCGTCTTCGTCGGCCCGTCGGGCTGCGGCAAGTCGACCCTGCTGCGCATCATCGCCGGTCTTGAGGACGTCACCTCCGGCGCGATCGCGATCGGCGGCCGCGATGTCGGGGCGCTCTCGCCGGCCGAACGAAAGATCGCCATGGTCTTCCAGTCCTACGCACTCTATCCGCATATGAGCGTGCGTAAGAATCTCGCCTTCGGCCTCGAGAACCTGAAGTTCAAACGGACCGAGATCGACGCGCGGATCGCCGAGGCGGCCCGCATGCTGGCGATCGAACCCTATCTCGAGCGCCGGCCGAAGCAGCTTTCGGGCGGGCAGCGCCAGCGCGTCGCGATCGGCCGGGCGATCGTCCGCGAACCGGACATCTTTCTCTTCGACGAGCCGCTCTCCAATCTCGATGCGGCGCTGCGCGTCCAGACGCGCGCCGAAATCACCAAGCTGCATCGCGACATGCAGACGACAATGATCTATGTCACCCACGACCAGGTCGAGGCGATGACCATGGCCGACAAGATCGTCGTGCTTCGGGCCGGACGCATCGAGCAGGTCGGATCACCGCTCGAGCTCTTCGATCATCCGCGCAATCTCTTCGTCGCCGGCTTCCTCGGCTCGCCGCGCATGAATATCTTGAAGGGCCGGATCGTGATCGGCGACGATCGCAGCGTCGCCATCGACGTCGGCTACCCGACCCTGCTCAAGAGCGATGTGGAGCCCGCCACCGTCACCGCCGGGCAGGACGTCCTTGCCGGTATCCGGCCGGCGCATTTCGCCCTTTGCGACAGCGAAGGCCTGCCTTTCGAGGTGCAATATCACGAGAGCCTCGGGACGGAGACCTATGTCTACGGCAACCTCCAGGGACAGTCGGAGCAGGTCATCGTCCACCGGCCCGGCCACTTCGCCCCGCCGCAAGGTGCCGTTCTGAAGATCATGCCGCAGGATGGCCGCCTGCATGTCTTCGATCCGGCAAGCGAGCTCGCCCTCGGCCGCATCAGCGGGAGGGCCTGACCATGGCGAGAGCAGCAGGACTCGCCGACCGCGGGCTCGACCTCGTCATGGCGCTCTTCGAGGCACCGATCAACGCCGTCGAGCGCGTGATCGGCAAGGCGCGGATGCCCTATCTCTTCCTTGCGCCGAACCTGGTGCTCTTCGGAATCTTCACCTTTCTGCCGATCGCCATCGCCATCGGCTACGCCTTCACCGGCGGTGCCGATCTGCTGATCTCCAACCGGCCCTTCGTCGGCCTCGACAATTTCCGCAAGCTGCTGACCTGCGACAGCTATCTGGTGCCGGGAAGCTGCGAGGAATCGCTCTTCTGGACGGCGATCTGGAACACGCTCTGGTTCGTCGGCTTCAATGTCGCCGCAACGCTTCTGGTCGCCCTCGTCACGGCGCTGATCCTCAACCGGGCAATTGCGGCGCGTGGTTTCTTCCGGGCGATGTTCTTCTATCCGGTTCTCCTGTCGCCCGTGGTCATCGGGCTGATCTGGAAATGGTTCCTCGACCGCAACGGGCTGCTCAACGCCTTCCTGCAGATGCTCGGCGTGCCGCCGGAAATCTTTCTCCTCGACGTCGGCTGGTCGCGCTTCTTCGTTGTCGTCGTCTCGGTCTGGTTCCACATGGGCTTCTATACGCTGATCCTGCTCGCCGGCCTCCAGGCGATCCCCAAGGATCTCTATGAGGCAGCGGCAATCGACGCCGCCACGCCGTCGCGCACCCTTTTCCGCATCACGCTGCCGCTCCTCGGCCCGAACCTGCTCGTCGTGCTGATCCTGCTGATGATCCGTTCGGTGCAGATCTTCGACGAGGCCTGGGTGCTGACCAATGGCGGCGGCCCGGGCACGGCGAACACGTTCATCGTCCAGTACATCTACCAGATGGCGTTTGCCGGCGACCTGAGGCTCTACGGCCTTGCCTCGGCTGCCTCCGTCCTCATGGGGCTGGTGCTTCTGGTGCTCACCCTGGTGCAGTTGCGCCTCGGCAAGAAGGTGGAGTCCTGATCATGTCCGCCAATGTCAGTGCCATCGGCTTTTTCACCCGCACCCGGCGCGCCGGCCGAATCGACATTACCGACATTCTCTCCTGGCTGTGGCTGATCGGCGGGACGCTCGCCGTGCTCGTGCCGGTGCTCTGGGCGGGCATGTCGTCGCTCAAACCCGAGGCGGAAATCACTCGCTTTCCGCCGACACTGCTGCCGCGCGCCGCCGTGCAGGTGGAGGTTCAGGGGTTCGACAAGCCCTTGAGCCTCTGGAACGTCACGGTCGACGGCGAGGTCCGGGAAATGGCGATGGTCCGCCGCATCGGCCTCAAGGCGCAGATGGTCGATCCTGACAATCCGGGTGATCCCGTCAGCGTCGATACGAGGAGCATTTCACCGGTGCAGCGGCTGACGGTCGCGACGGAGAACTATACGGATCCGCTGACCCGCTTCAACTTCCTGACCTTCCTCAAGAATTCGGTCTTCGTCACCTTCGTCGCGACGCTCCTGACGCTGATCGTCAATGCACTCGCCGCCTTCGCGCTCTCGAAATATCGCTTCCGCGGCGACAAGGCGATCTTCGTGCTGATCATCTCGACGCTGATGATCCCGCTCACCGTGGTGATGGTGCCGGCCTATCTCGTCATCGTCGGCGTCGGCCTCGTCGACAATCTTTGGGGCGTCATCATCCCGACGGTCGCCTCGCCGACCGGGGTTTTCCTGCTCCGGCAATATATGCTGACTATTCCGGACGAGCTGATCGAGGCGGCGCGGGTCGATGCGGCAAGCGAGTTCCGAATCTTCTGGCGCATCGTCCTGCCGCTGACGGCCCCAGCGCTCGCGGTTCTGGCGATCTTCTCGGTGCTCTGGCGGTGGAACGACTTCCTCTGGCCCCTGATCGTCTTGAGCAGCCGCGAGAACTTCACCCTCCAGGTCGGGCTCAACGCCTTCCAGGGCGAGTTCTCGGTGCAATGGCACTATATCCTCGCCATGACCTTCCTGAGCCTCATACCTGTGACGCTGGTGTTCCTCTTCCTGCAGCGCTACATCACCACCGGCATCGCCGGAACCGGCATGAAGTAGGGACTATTTCGCCGATCTCGGGGGCGGCGCGATGCTGCCCCTCAGGATCAGGCGGCAACCGAGTTCGAGCCGATGCGCCGGGCGCAACGGATCGTTGGCGATCAATCTTTGCTCGAGCAGCGAAAGCGCCGCGGCGCCCAGGCGATCGGCCGGCATCTGGATGGTGCTGAGCGGCGGCGCGCTGAACTCGCCCGGCACGATGTCGTCGAAGCCGAGCACCGACATATCCTCCGGCACCCGGATACCGGCCCCGGCGAGCGCGTCCAGGCAGCCGAGCGCCAGGTTGTCGGCAGCGCAGAAGACCGCCGTGGCGCCCCTGAGTTTGCCATCCGCTTGCAGGAGAGCGCGGATCACCTGCTCGCCGTGGCGCGGCACATAGCTCTCGGCGACCACGACCATGTTCTCCGGGGCCGGCAGGCCGGCAACCAGATGCGCATCGACATAGCCGTCATAGCGCCGGCGGATCGTCGTGCGGCCCTGCCAAGTCAGGTGCAGGATGCGGCGGTGGCCGAGCGAGAGCAGATGCTCGGTGCCGAGCCGCGCTCCGAACCGGTTTTCGACCGTGACGGTATCGACCAGCATCGACGGATCCTCGCCGTTGAGGATGACCATCGGCTTGGCAAGCGTCGAAAACGCCCGGATGAGCTCCGGCCTGTCATCATTGAGCACCAAGATGCCGTCGACATTCTCCTCCTCCGCCGCGGTGCGCACCTCGGCGGGATCGAGGCGGGTGTTGGCGCTGACGAAGGGGACGATGCGGATTCCGCGCCGCTCGCATTCGCGCCGCACACCGTTGAGGATCGTCCAGCTCACCATGTTGAGGTCGCTCTGCGGCGCCGCGTCACTCGTCAGGGCGAGCAGAACGACACGCACTGTGGCGATCGTCGCCTTTTTTCGCCGGCTCTCGAGATAGCCGAGCTTGCGCGCGGATTCGAGCACCCGCTCGCGCACCTCGACGGTCAGCGGCGCCGTGCCGTTCAGCGCGTGCGAGGCCGTGCTGAGCGAGACCCCCGCCTCGCGCGCCACGTCCTTGAGATTGGTTTTCCGTTCCACGATCCGATCCCGTTCCGCTGCTGCAGCGCAATGCCCCGGTCCAAGGCAGGCGGGCGAGCCGCCTGTGCATCCACTCAAACCATACCAGCGCGGCAATCCGCAAGCCTTAAGGCCTCGGCGCCAATGCGATGCGCAGCCCGATCCCCAACGACGCCGATATGCTGCGACGCCCCTTCACGCGATGAAGCCGGACCAGCGCGAAACTTCCGAAGGGTTGACACGCCCACCCGCAAATGAGAACATATCATGAACAAACCGGAGGCTTCCATGACCCATGCGGAAGAAGTCATCGAGCGCGCAATGGCGGCAGTCGCCGCGGTCCGCAGGCAGCGGGAGCGTGATCAGGAGCGGCGAAGACAGGCATTCGGACGTATCCAGCTCGGACTTCCGCTGCCCACGCTCAAGCACGGCATGCAGCTTTCACTGGAACTCGACGAAGGGCGGCAGCGCCGTGGCACGGCGGCGAGCTAGGTCCTGTGATTAAGCGGTGCGCGTTCGGCCGAAGGCGCGCAGCATCAGATTTACGGAAACTGCCACCTTGTCGATATCCGGAACCTCCTGGGAATAGTTGCCGGTATAGAGCTTGATGATCATCTTGTCGCGCTCGAAGCCACGCAGATCGAAGTGGAGATGCAGGTAATAGCGCCGCTGGTCACCGGAACGGCTGATGTCGCCGCGCCGCTGGGTCACCTGTTTGAGCTCCGCCTGAAGCGGCGCGAAACCTTCGAGGTTCAACGTAACGCGGGTCGACTTGAACCTTGTTTCGGTGGGAACCGCTACAACTGCCTTATCGAGCGAAAGGCTCACCAGGCGCCCGGCGCTGCCGTCGACATCCGCGGCTTCGTCGAGCTTGAAGGCCTGGAGAAGCCGGCGCGGCTTCTCGAAGCAGATCAGCGAGGCGATCACGAGGACGACGACGTTGAGGCCCGACCAGAGCGCCGCAATCGTCGAGAAGGACCCCTCGATATGTGCCGTCTCCGGAACGATGTTGATCAGTAGCCCTGCCGCCGTGACGACGATGAAGGCTGCGATCCAGGTAAAGGTATAGGCATCGAACTGGTTTTCCTCGTTGCCGCTGCCCTTCGGGGTCACCTTGAAAGGCTTGCCGAACGGCCGCACCAGACTCGAAAGCACCGTCGGCAGCATGCGAAAGGTGGCGAACGTGCCGACGGCGGTGGAGACCAGCGGCAGGTAGCGGGTCGGCGCCAGCCAGAGCATCAGCAGGAAATAGGCGGTCAGCAGCGGTATCTGGTTCGAAACGTAGTCGGCAACATCGGTGAAATAGAGCGGCAGGGCGCCGAACCAGAGATAGACGATCGGTACGAGAAGCACGGCGAAACGGACCAGATATTGCACCAGCCAGGACATCGGCAGGAACATGATGCGCTGGAAGAGCGAGAGGCCCGGCCCACGCAGGGGACCGTTATGCAGGTAGAGCGTCTGGATTCCGCCCTGGCACCAGCGTTCGCGCTGGACGAAGTAGCCGGTGAGGTTCTCAGCCGCGAGGCCCATCGACAGCCGTTCGTTGAGATAGCGGGTCTTGTAGCCCTTGTTGAGCATCGAAAGCGTCGTCAGCAGATCTTCGGTGATCGACTCGGTCGGGAAGCCGCCGATCATATCGACCGCCGTGCGGCGCGCGATCGAACAGGAACCACAGCAGAAACTCACGTCCCAGCCGTCCCGGCTCGGCGCGATCTCGTCGAAAAACAGTCGCTGTTCATCCGGCCATATATTTTCGAGACCGAGGTTCGATTGCACCGGATCGACGTTGAAGAAATGCTGCGGCGTCTGCACGATGCCGATGGTCTCGTCCAAAAAGAATGGCAATGTCCTCCGCAGAAAGCGGCGATAGGGGACGAAGTCCGCATCAAAGACGGCAATGAAGTCGCCGGAGCTGACCCGCAAGCCATTGTTCATGTTGCCGGCCTTGGCATGGGCGTTGTCGTTGCGCGTCACGTGAATGGCGCCCCGCCCTTCGCAAAAGGTCCTGAGCCAATCGCGCCGCCCGTCGTCGAGCACATAGACCGCGAGCTTGTCTTTCGGATAGTCAAGCGCCAGCGCACCGACGATCGTTCGTTCCAGCACGTCGAGCGGTTCGTTGTAGGTGGGAATGAAGATGTCGGCGCTTGGCAGCTCGCTCTCCGGCCGCGCGAAGAACGGCCGCGCAAGCTCGTCCGCCTCGACGCTGCGGTCGATATAGCGGCTCATCAGGATGAGGAACAGCACGACCTCGGAAAAGGCGAGCAGCTCGACGATGAACACGAACCAGACCCAATAGAAATTCGCGCCGTCATTCGGATAGGGGAGAACCGTTTCGGTGAAACGCCAGATCATGTAGCGCAATGCCACGGCCGCGACGAACGCACAGGTAATCGCCCTCGCCCGGCTTTGATGACGCGACCAATTGGATGGCCCGAGCAGGAAGAAGGCGATGACCAACAAGGTCGGCGCGAGCGCTAGAAGAGATTGAACCACAGGCTTTCAAACCAACGCGTCAGACGGATGTTGCGTTTGGAGAACCGCACCTGCGCCGTGCGTCCCACCTGGCAAAAATTGGCAAAATCGGTGTTGAGCGCCGACGGCGTCAGCGCGACGCGGATCCGTGCACTGCGCTCTTCGGTTTCCGGCTCGTTGGCGGCAAGCGAGTCTTTTTCCACGACCGCGGAACTGCCCTTGACGGCCTGTACCTTGCCCTTGAAGACATCTCCGCGGCCGAACAACCGGACCTCCGCTTCGCGGCCGGGATAGATCTCGTCGTAGTCAACCTCCGGTACGAGAATATCGACGAACAATTCGCGGCAGTCGAGAATGCGCATCATCTCGTTGTTCAGAACGACGTTGGAACCGCTGACAACGTTCCTGCTCCAGACGACACCGCTGAACGGAGAAGGGACGGTTGCCGACTCAAGGCTGCGGACGCGCTTCTCCTCCTCAGTCATCTGCTGCGCCGCCTGACTTGCCCGCGTCTCATTCTCGGCAATGCGGGTGTCGAGATCGTTGATGCGAACGATCACCTCGTCCTGGCGCTGCCGTGAATAGGGCACGTCGTTCTGACCGTCTCCCAGGACAAAAATGCCCTGTCGGACTGCCTCGAGGCGTTGCTGCAGCAAATCGACAGTCAGGTTGCTGATCTCGACCTCGCCTCCCGTTGCTGCGCCGGCGGCCTCGGCCGCCTCCACCATCTTGCGCGTGAATATCCCCTTCGACTCCAGCTCCTGGCGACGATCGAGGTCGACTTTCGCCACCACGTCCTGGGCACGCGATACCTCGACGCGCTTCTGCAGAATTTCGAGCTCCCGCTCCAGGCTGGCGATGGTCGCGCTCTGAAAGACACCCATCCGCTGGCCGAGTTCGTCTCGCAGCAGGGCGAGCGCGTCGCGCTCGCGACGCAGTGCCGTGACACGCTCGACCGCCGTGCCATGCTCGGCGCGAAGCGACGCAAGAATGGCGCGGTTGACGCGATCGTTGCGGATGACGGCGAGGGATTCGCCTTCCGTGACAGGCGTGCCGATCCTCGGCGGAGGCTTGGAAATCTCGCCATCGATGGGCGCATTGATGATCGCGAAGCGGGCGTTGACCGTGCCGTCCAGGCTGGTATAGCCGGTCAAGTCGGGGAGCAGCACGGCAATGGCGACCGCCAGGAGCAGAATGCCGACCGAAACACGCGTAACACGATGGTTCAGGATCACCTTGGCCGCCCTTACTCAATGCCCAGACCAGTTCCCACGCAGCCGGTACGCTCCATCGGTCGACTTAGGCGCACGTCGCCGGCACGATTTCGGCTGCTGTCACTCGTCAGCATTTAGCGTCATTCAGCGTTGAACAACCCTCAAAAATTGCAGGTTTTGGTAGTGAGAACATAAAAAAACCAATGTTTGGCCGCGCAAGCTCGACGTTTCCGACCGATGCCGCCGGCGCAAGCACCTTCAGAAAACGGTGGCTCGTCGAGCACGCGGCATTGACCAGGAAAATGACCGCGATAATTTCTGAACGAAGGGTTGCATCGAGTGACAGGATTGCGTTCGGTCAAGGGCAATATCGTCGTCGGCCACCAGAGCGGCACAATTCACGCGAGTGCAGTGGAAAGGGAACGGAGGCCAGCATGCCTGACGCGGATGCGACGAAGTCTGCCTCATCTTCCGTCGAGAGCGACTTCCTAGCCCACACCGACGAGCTCATCTCCTTTTACGACGATAGCTTCCAGCTCCTCGATTGCTCGATGCCGCAACGGAACGCCTCCTCGGTCGACTCCCTGGTTGAGGCGACCCTGTGGCATGTCTATCCCGAGCTCCTGGCGCCGAGGCCTAAGGCCGCGGTCGATTTCGTCGTCACGAACGGTATTCCGCGCAGCGTCGAGATTACCGATGCCAAGGGCCGCGTCCACCGCACCCTGGTCGTCTTTCGTACCGATCGCGGCATTGGTGTCGTGGAAGCGAAAAGCGACTCCACCTGCCGCGAGACCTCCAGCCCGAGCGAAAGCGATCGCGCGCTGCTGCTCCACCAGGCGACCCACGATGTTCTGACCGGACTGCCCAACCGCCGGCAGTTCAGTGACCAATTGCGGGATGCCCTGCCGGTGCCAAGCGGCGCGAAACTGGCGCTCATGCAGATCGACCTCGACGACTTCAAACCGATCAACGACACGCTCGGGCACGGCGCCGGGGACACGGTCCTGAAGATGGCGGCGGAACGGATCAAGGGCGTGCTCGGAGATCGTGAGCGTGCCTATCGGCTGGCCGGCGATGAGTTCGCCGTCATCCAGTGGAAACTGGAGCAGCCGAGGGAGGCCGAGCGGCTCGCCGAGGCGATCGTCAACGCTTTCAGGGAGCCGTTCGCCGTCGACGGCATCAACCTGTTCGTTGGAGCGAGCGTCGGCATCGCGATCGCCCCGGCGGACGGAAACGAAATCGAACAGTTGATGAAGGCCGCCGACATCGCGCTCTATGCGGCGAAGAAAGATGGCCGCGGCCGGGCAAGGACATTCACGCGATCGATGCTGATCGTGCTCGAACAGCGCGAAATGCTGCGCCGCAGTCTGCGCACCGCCCTCCAGGAGGGGCAGTTCTTCATCGAATTCCAGCCCTTTGTGAAGCCGCGCGCCTCTGTCGTCGGCTTCGAGGCGCTGTTGCGGTGGCGTCATCCGCTGGTCGGCATCATCCCGCCGAGCGTCTTCATTCCGATGGCGGAAGCCGATGGGCTGATGAGCGAAATCGGCCAGTGGATGCTGGAGCAGGCCTGCCGGGCCGCGATGACCTGGCCGTCGCATTTCACGGTTGCGGTCAACTTGTCGCCGGCGGAATTCCTGCACGAGGGCCTTACCGATCGCGTCGCCCAGATCCTCGATCTGACGGGGATCCGCGCCGACCGCCTCGAACTGGAAATCACCGAATCGGTGCTGCTCGAACGCACCATCAACAATCTCGATACGCTCAACACCTTGAGCTTGCTCGGCGTTCAGATTTCACTCGATGACTTCGGCACCTACTACTCTTCGCTGAGCTATCTTAAAAACTTCCCCTTCGACACGATCAAGATCGACCAGTATTTCATCAAGGATCTTGAGCACGACGAGAAGAGCCAGACGATCGTCCGCTCGATTATCGCGCTGGCCCACGGCCTTGGCATGGATGTGACGGCCGAGGGCGTGGAGACGGAAGGCCAGGCCGCCTGGCTTCAGAAGGAGGGCTGCGACCGGCTGCAGGGCTATTTCCTCGGCTTCCCGCTCCCTGCAGCGGCTATCGGCGATTTCCTGCGCAAGTCGGGGGCGATCCCCCTGGCAGGCGCTCTCAGGACCTGACGGGGCTCGACGCAACCTGGAGTATTCTGGCGATCGACGCCCGTCCGTTATAGTCATGGGAGAGTGAGCGAATCAGGATTCGCTCATGCAGTCGGAGAAAGCAGCATGAACGCAGCCCACAGGCAGCCAACGGAAACGAAGTTCGAGCCCCTGCTTCAGTTCGAGATGGAGATGGGGACCTTCCTGTCCGATTGGCACCATTGCGATCAGTTGTCGACCTACATGGCACGGATGATCAGCCACAACCGTACCGACCCGCTGCGACATTCGAACTTCTTCTCCTCCGCGCTCAACGAACTCCTGGAAGTGTCGTTTCGCGGCGGCTCGCCGGAGGGCCGCATCGGCTGCGCAGTCTATCGGCAAGGCCCGAAGGAGCGTGTGAAACTCTCCTTTCCGTGCCCGCCGGGCCAGCGGCAGTTCTTCCGCGAGGCGGTCGCCAGAACTAACGGGAACGACGCATACGCCCGTTATCTGGACGCTCTTTCAACCGATCTCGCACCAAGCCGGGAGGTGGTGCTCCTGGACCTGGCGATCAATTTCGATGCCGAGATTCGTCTCGAGGAACAGGACCCGCCGTCGATTACCATCGTTGTGGATCTCCCCCTTGAAGGAATTGTCAGTTGAGTACGGCAATGCTCGCAGCGCCCTTCCAGGCAGAATTCGATGCCAACAGCCAGGAGTTCTCCTTTGCCGGCGTCGTCCGGCCGCGCTCGGTCGACGAGATTGCTCAAAGCATTTCGATGTTCAGGAACGCCATCGAAGAGGCCCGCGGCGTCCTTTACATCAATGTGAAGCGCCTCGCGCAGATGAACAATACGGCCTTCCACGCCTTTTCGCGCGTGGTTCTGGACGCCTGCCGCACGCGCTCGGACATCCGCTTCGTCGTCGTCACCTCGAGCGTCGTCGGCTGGACCGAACGGATGTTCCGCCATCTCGGCAAGATCGAGCCGCAGATCAGCGTCGAGGTCTATGATTCGAAATTCTATCCGGGCCAGGCCTTCGTCGAAGACACCAGCTTCATTCCGATCCTGCGCACGCAAACCAAGATGACGTGGCGCCACGAGCGCAAGATCCTGCCGCGGCACGGCATGCGCCCGGGGATCACCATGGCCGACATCTGCTGCGGCATCGGCGACTTCGCGGTGCTGGTGCGCAAGGAGTTCCAGCCGGCACGTATCGTGGCACTCGACCACTCGAAGGCAAGCCTCGCCTATGCCCGCGACGTGGCGTCGAATTTCGGCATCTCGGATATCGAATATTCCTATGGCGACGCGTCCGAAATGCTGCTCGAGGACAACCAGTTCGACCTGGTGACCTGTCGCCATTCGCTGCAGATCTTCAATCAACCGGACCTCCTGCTGAAGGAGCTCTACCGAATCTGCAAGCCGGGCGGACGCGTCTACATCACCAATGAGAAGAATTCGCACTGCCTCGGCGAACCGCGGGCGCAGAGCATCCAGTGGACCTATAACGAGGTCGCCAAGCTGTTCGCCCATTTCGAGATGGACGTGGAGCTCGGACCGAAGAGCCGCCGCTATCTCGCCGATGCCGGCTTCGACGACATTCTCGTCGAGTCCTTCATGGTCACCAACCAGGACGGCGACCCGCAGGACTTCGCCGACATCATCACCGCTTGGGAGAACGTCTATGCCGGCGAGATGGCCGTGAAGCGCGGCGATCCTCCGGAGTTCATCGAGCGCTTCCGCCAGGGCTTCCGCGACCATATCTTTGCGGCCCAGCATCCCAAGGGCTACGCTGGCTGGCCGATCTGGGCAGCATCAGGGCGCAAGCCGCTATGAACCAGTTCAAAATCAGCCGCTTCGGTTTGCGTTCGTTCCGCGCCAAATTCATCCTCGTGGTCGGCGGCGCTGTGCTGTTCGACCTGCTCGTCACCGGGGGACTTGCGCTCTTCAACGTGCAGCGCCTGTCGCGCGATGCGACGACCGAGGTCGGCCAGGGTCTGGAGAAGGCCAATCAGGACTATATTCGTTCCTATGCGGAAACGACTGCCGCACGCGTCAACCTGCTTCTTAACCAGGTTCATTCCGACGTCGGCACGCTCGCCGGCGTGCTCCAGGCGCAGATCGACCGCCCGGTCAGAAAGTCGCAGATCGGCGAGGCGATGTCCCGCGGCGCCCCCGGCGCCGTGACGGTCACCTATGATGCGAAAGGCGGATGGGCCCAGAACCTGCCGGGGCCGCTGTCGGTCGTCAGCGTCTGGGGATACCTGCTCGACGCCAACCACGTCCCCCTGCCGGAGGTGCAGACGGATATCGAAAACAGCGCCGTCCTCGACCTGGTCGCTCCGAGCCTCCTCGCCAACGGTCAATCGAAGCTGCAGATGTATTATATCGGCCCGAAGGAGCGGCCGATCTTCCGCACGGCCCCTTATACGGAACAGGCCCAGACCTTCGACCGGCTGTATCCTGGCCATAACCAGGCCGAGTTCTGGCCGTTTTTCTTCCCGGGCCTCTACGAATCGTGGGAGCAATGGGCAAAGAACCCCGCATCCCGGCCGGTGAACAGCGACATCACCCAGACGGCGCCCTATACGGATGCGATCACCGGCAAGCTGATCGTCAGCTTCTTCCAGCCTCTCTGGTCACGCGACCGCGACCAAGTCGCGGGTGCCGCCGGCGCCGATATTACCCTCGACCAGCTGGCGGAGATCGTCGAGAACGTTCGGGTCGCCGACAACGGCTTCGGCTTCCTCACCATGTCGGACGGCAATGTCGTCGCCATCAATCCGGTCGGCGAAAAGGTGATCGGCCTTCAGTCGTCGAGCGACACCAGCAGCCAGGGGGTGACCGGTCTCGATCGCTCGTTGCGAAACAGCGCGCAAGCCGCGATCGCCAAGCTGCCGCTGAACCAGGATGGCCTGCTGCAGCACGTCCTGCTCGACGAGAACGGCGAGAAGGTGCCCTATCTCGTCGTTCTGAAACAGCTGCAGCCGACCAATCTCTGGTTTTCCGGCCCCGTCCGGCGCGAATCCATGCTGCTCGGCATTGTCGTGCCCGAGCGGGAGATCTACGCCTCGCTCTTCGCCGCGCAGGCCGGCATCACCGAAGCGACCAACCGGATCCTGATCTATCAGGTCCTGGCGCTGCTCGTGTCGCTGCTCTTCGTCACCTCGGCGGTGTTCGCCATATCGAAGCGCATCACCGGCGGCATCAGCGCGCTCGCCGACGCGGCCCGGCGCATCCAGACCAAGGACTATTCCGTCCGGGTCGATATTTCGACGCGCGACGAGGTCGGCGAAGCGGGTGCCGCCTTCAACCGCATGGCCGAGCAGATCAGCTACCACACCGAGAACCTGGAGCAGCTCGTCGAGGATAGGACGAAGGAAATCGAAGAGGCGAACCTGCAGATCTCGGCGCTCAACGAGCAATTGCGAAGCGAGAACGTGCGCCTGAGCGCCGAACTTGACGTCGCGCGCCGCATCCAGTTGATGGTGCTGCCGAGGGCTAGCGAGCTTGAGGAGATTTCCGACCTGGAAATTGCCGCCTATATGCGCCCCGCCGACGAGGTGGGCGGCGACTATTATGACGTGCTGAGGGACGGAGAGCGGCTGAAGATCGGCATCGGCGACGTGACCGGGCACGGGCTCGAAAGCGGCGTGCTGATGCTGATGGTTCAATCGGTGGCGCGGGCCTTGCAGGAGGCCGGCGACATGGATCCGTCGCAATTCCTCAATCGGGTCAACCGCGCCCTCTACAAGAACATCGTCAGGACCAACGCCAACAAGCACCTCTCGCTTGCCTTCCTGGACTATGACGGCAAGAGCCTGATGCTATCGGGCCAGCATGAGGAACTCATCGTCGTCCGCGGCGCCGGAAAGGTCGAGCGGATCGACACGATCGATCTTGGTCTGCCGATCGGCCTGGAGCCCGACATCTCCGCCTTTGTGGCAACGCAGGAGATCGCCTTTGCCAAAGGCGACATGATCATCCTCCACACCGATGGCGTGACCGAGGCGGAGGGGCCGAACGGAGAGTTTTTCGGCATTGAGCGGCTTTGCGAAAGTGCGCGTCGCCGCCACGGCCAGAGCGCCGAGGACGTCAAAGCAGGGATTATCGAGGATCTGATGACGCATATCGGCGCACACAAGATCCACGACGATATAACAGTCGTAGTGATGAGACACAGGTAAGCGGATGACGACCTTATATGGAATGGCAGACCTCGCCATCGGTACGGGCGAAAACGTGACAACGCTTCGCCTGTTCGAAGGCCCGCTCGACTTGAGCTGGAAGCACTGCGCTATGACCTCGGATTTCGTCGCCGAGTTCGTCGCCTTGCGCTATCGGACATCCCGCAACCTCTACAAGGAGGTGCGCCACAATGTCGGCTATCTGACGAACGAGCTCATCGAGAATGCGGTGAAGTTCCGGGCCTCGGGGGAAATCGTCGTCGAGGCTGCGGTGGCGTCCAATGCCTTTCGCGCCAAGGTCTCCAATTTTGTCGACAAGGACACGGCGCAGCGGTTTCAGCATCTGCTGTCCGAGATCACCACGGGGGATCCGGGCGAGCTTCTGATCAAACGGATTGAAGAGAATGCATCGGGGGATAGCCCGAGCGGCTCCGGACTTGGCCTTCTGACGCTCATGAGCGATTATGGCGCTCATTTCGCCTGGGTCTTCGGAACCGGCGAAAAGGGGAGCCGTATCCCGCTGGAGACCTATGCATCGATTACAGTCCCCGAACCCTCGAATTGATGGGCAACGAAAAACATGGAAATCAAGGAAGAAGAGTATCGCGTTTGGTCGGAGGGCAAGGACATATACTTCGACGGCACCATGCGGCTGCCGAGCACGGAGGCCTACGCCCCTATATATTCCTTGGTGATGAGCATTCTCGAAACCGAGCCGGACCGCCTGACGGTCGACGTCACCGGCTTGCAGTTTCTCAATTCGTCCGGCATCAACCTGCTTGCCAAGCTGACGATCGAGGCCCGCAAGCGGCCGAACATCCAGTTCACCGTGCGCGGGAGTTCGGAGTTTCCCTGGCAGTCGAAATCCCTGCCGAACCTCAAGAAATTGCACCCCGGCATTGACCTCCGGCTCGGCTGAAACCGGGCAGCACGATCGCATCACGCCCATTGGACCAGCCCGAACTCACATTCGATCAGGTGCCGAGCGCCTTCAGCCAATCGCCGATCGTCGATCCACGGTGTCTCCCGGCCGGAACAGCTGGCGCGACTGGGCGTTCGGTCGCCGCGGCCTTTCTGATTTCCCGCGGGCTCACCCCGAATTCGTGGCTGAAGGCGCGGGTGAAATTGGCGGCGACGTCGAATCCGGCGGCCTCGGCAATCTCGGCGATCGGCCGGCTGTCGGCCGGATCGCTGAGTGCTGCATGCGCCTGCTGCAGCCGGCGCCTGCGGATATAGTTGAGAACGCCACCGCTCGCTTCGAAGAGCTGGTAGAGCCGGGTGCGCGAGACGCCGATCGCCCGGGCAATTGCATCCGGCGTAAGCTCGGCGGAGTGCAGGTTGAGATGAATATAGCGGTGGGCCCGCTCCATCATTCCCTTGTTGGTCTGCAACCCGCCGGCATCGGGTCTCGCCGACGAAGCGACGCAGGCGACGACCATGTCGTGCACCGTTTGGACGATCCGCGGTATCTCCTCCGCCGTCAAGCGATCGAGGCGCGGCTCGATGCCGTTGATGTAGTTGATCAACAGATCGGCGAGGTTGCCCGACAAGACCAGATTGTTGGTTTCGCCGAACACGGCGGCATCGTCGGCGAATAGCTCGTAGGGCATGAAGAGAAGAACGGATTCCGCCGCCGTCGCCCGGCCGCGGAACGGGTAGCCGAGCGAGCGGAACACCAGCCTGCCGGGCCCGTTCTCGGCAACGCGGCGGTCAACCTCCGTCCAGGTCATGCCGCTGCGAAGCAGTTCCACATACCAGTGGTCGATCGGGCTGGCGCGCAACATCGCCTGCGGGCGGAGGTAGCTGTGCCCCGGCGCGCGCTGTTGGACGATGAGCAGATTGCCGCAATGCCATGCGGTCTGTTCCGCGACAAACCCGTCCTCGGGCGGAATATTGTCCGGCAATCTGACCTCGACCAAGGGCGCCATGTGGGCTCGCCAGGCCTGAAACTGCTCGTCCGGTCGCAGGTTTCGAGTCGAGAAATGCAGAGGCGTCAATGCCGGCGACGCTGCGGAGCGCGACGCTTCAATGGGAGCGTCGCGCGGCCAACGGCGGCGTTCCGGCTGCGGCTGCGTTGCAGGCGCGACAGCTTCATCCTCTTCCGAGCCCGGCCCCGTGGGACGATCACGCATACAGACTCTCCCGCCCTCGAATGCAGGCGATTACACGTCTTGAGGGTAGTTACCTACACGGCCGCATCGTCGTATGGCGTCGTGCAGGGCCCACCCAGCACTTAGCAGAACCCAGTTCTACGCCATTTTTAGTAGAAATGCACGGCCCGATAACTATCGGGATTGCAGGATAATGACAATCGCCCCGAGCGGTTGTAATCATACATTCATAGTCATCGCTAAGTATTGAGTAAAAGCGGTGAAACCATATTGCTTGTATATAATTTAAATTACCAAATCATACTGTCCGAGTGAAATTATTATAAAGTTGGTTTATTGGTTTTTGGGGACACGTATGGAATATTTTGAAAATGTAATCAGTGGAAATTCAGATAAATTTGACGAACAGGATAAAGTATTGCGTAGTCCGGCTATCCGGCGACGGATTCTGGTAACTGGCGGCGCAGGTTTCCTCGGGTCACATCTTTGCGAACTGCTTCTCGAGGCAGGGCACGAGGTAATCTGCGCCGACAATTTCTCGACCGGTTTGCGCCGGAACATCGAATCTCTGACGCGCTTCAACGGTTTCAGTCTCGTCGACCACGACATCATCGAGCCGATCGATGTTGAAGTCGACGAAATCTACAATCTTGCCTGCCCGGCCTCGCCGCCGCACTATCAGGCCGATCCCATCCATACGACGAAGACCTGCGTGCTCGGCAGCCTCAACATGCTCGAGCTTGCGGCCCGCAACGGCGCGCGCATCCTTCAGGCCTCGACATCGGAAGTCTATGGCGATCCGCAAGTTCACCCCCAGGTGGAGGGCTACTGGGGCAACGTCAATCCCTTCGGCCCGCGCTCCTGTTACGACGAAGGTAAGCGCTGCGCCGAAACCCTATTCTTTGACTTCCACAAAACCCGTCAGGTCGAGATCAAGGTGGTCCGCATCTTCAACACCTATGGTCCGCGGATGCGCCCGGATGACGGCCGCGTCGTGTCGAACTTCATCGTCCAGGCACTCAAGGGCGAAGACATAACGATCTTCGGCGATGGCTCGCAGACCCGCTCCTTCTGTTTCGTAGACGATCTAATCGACGGCTTCATTCGCATGATGGCCTCGCCGGCATCGCTCACCGGTCCGATCAATTTCGGCAATCCCAGCGAATTCACGATCGCCGCGCTCGCCGAACAGGTGATCGAACTCACCGGCTCGCGGTCGAAGATCATCCACCGACCCTTGCCGGTCGACGACCCCCGCCAACGACGGCCGGATATTTCGCTTGCCGAACGGGAACTCGGCTGGCGCCCCAAGGTGGAACTTGCAGCGGGCCTCGTTCACACGACCAGCCATTTCGATGCACTCCTCGCCCAGGCGAACGAACTCATGGAGGTTGCCTGATGGATATCCCCCGCATCCTCGTAACCGGCGGCGCCGGCTATATTGGCAGCCATACGGCGAAGCTGCTTCGGCTTGAGGGTTTCGAGCCCGTCACCTATGACAATCTGACGACCGGCAACCGCTCGTCGGTGCGCTGGGGACCGTTCATCGAGGGAGATATCCTCGACTCGGCCCATCTCATCGAGATCATCGAGCGCTATGCGCCCGATGCGGTGATCCATTTCGCCGCTTCCGCCTATGTCGGCGAATCTGTCGCCGATCCGGCGAAATACTACCACAACAATGTGTGCGGAACCTTGTCGCTGCTCGACGCCTGCCGGCGGACGGGGCTTGGCAACCTGATCTTCTCGTCGAGTTGCGCCACCTATGGCGTGCCGGCCGTGCTGCCGATCGACGAGGCGACGCCGCAGCGACCGATCAATCCCTATGGCCGGACGAAGCTTATCGCCGAGCACATGCTGTCGGACTACGCTGGCGCCTTTGGCCTCTCCTACGTGGCGCTGCGCTATTTCAACGCCTGCGGCGCCGATCCGGAAGGCGATCTCGGCGAGTGGCACGATCCGGAGACGCATCTCATACCGAGGGCGCTGATGGCGGCGGCCGGCCGAATCGGCCAGCTCGAGGTCTTCGGTGATGATTACGAGACGACCGACGGGACCTGCGTGCGCGACTACATCCACGTCGCCGACCTCGCCCGGGCGCATGTGCTCGCCTATCGGCATCTTGCCGGGGGCGGCAGGAGCCTCGCCGTCAATCTCGGATCCGGCCGCGGCTTCTCGGTCCGGGAAGTGCTGAGCGCGATCGGCGAGGTTACCGGAAAAAACGTGCCGGTGGCGATCCGTCCCCGTCGGGCCGGCGATCCGCCGGTTCTCTACGCCGATTCGAAGCTCGCCCGCGAAGTGCTGGGCTTCTCGCCGCGCTATTCCGACCTAAAGACCATTGTGCGGACCGCCGCCCCGTTCTTCGGACTCGAGGCGCGTCAATGACCCGCCACGTCAAGACTGGCGGCATGGCCGCTGAGGACACGGTCGACGAACCACTGCTCGTGCCAGTGCTGACCGGATATCGCCGGGCCGAATACCTTCTCGGGGCGGCGATGTGGCTTGCCGCGCTCGCCTATCTGTGGGCCTGGTGGCTGGAGCCGCGCCACCACTGGGACATCGTCGGGAGCCTCATGGCGACGGCGACCCTCGCCTGGATCACCCTTCTGCCGGGCTACTTCATCGCGATTTTCTATCGCGCGAGGAAGCCGAACGGCCGGCTGCGGCTGCCGGTCGAAAGCCGCGTCGCCATGGTCGTCACCAAAGCGCCCTCCGAACCCTTTGCCGTTGTGGCCGAGACTCTCAGGGCAATGCTTGCCCAGGATGTGCCGCACGACACCTGGCTTGCCGACGAGGACCCTTCGCCAGAAACACTCGACTGGTGCCGAAGGCAAGGCGTGTTCGTCTCGACTCGCAAGGGCCGCGCCGACTACCACCGCACCGCCTGGCCGCGGCGCACGCGCTGCAAGGAAGGCAATCTCACATTTTTTTACGATCATTACGGCTACGGCCGCTACGACTTCGTCGCCCAGCTCGATGCCGACCATGTTCCGGAACCCGGCTACCTTTTCGAAATGTTGCGTCCCTTCGCCGACCCGAAAGTGGGCTACGTTTCGGCTCCGAGCATCTGCGACAGGAACGCCGCCGAAAGCTGGGCGGCGCGCGGCAGGCTCCATGCGGAGGCGAGCATGCACGGGGCGCTGCAGGCCGGCTATAATGGCGGCTTGGCGCCGCTCTGCATCGGCTCGCACTACGCCGTCCGCACCGCCGCCCTCAAGCAGATCGGCGGCCTCGGCCCCGAGCTTGCCGAAGACCATTCGACGACGCTGATGATGAATGCGGCCGGCTGGCGCGGCGTGCATGCGCTCGAGGCGATCGCCCACGGCGATGGGCCGCGCACCTTCGCCGATCTGGTCACCCAGGAGTTCCAGTGGTCGCGCAGCCTGGTCATGCTGCTCCTGCAGTATTCCCCGCGCCTCGTTGGCAAGCTGCCGCTGCGGCTCAAGTTCCAGTTCCTGTTCTCGCAGCTCTGGTATCCGCTCTTTGCGTTCTTCATGGCGCTTATGTTCGCGATGCCGGTCATCGCGCTTGCCCGCGGCGAAAGCCTCATCGCCGTCACCTACCCCGATTTCCTGGCGCATTTCGCACCGCTTTCGATCGTCCTGATCCTGATGGCCCATCGCTGGCGGGCAATCGGAACCTTCCGGCCCTTCGACGCGAAGATCCTGAGCTGGGAATGCATGCTCTTCCTCTTTGCCCGCTGGCCCTGGGCGCTGGCCGGCACGCTGGCTGCCGTTCGCGACTGGCTCACGGGATCCTTCGTCGATTTCCGCGTCACCCCGAAGGGAACGTCGGAAGTCGACCCGCTACCGCTGCGTGTTCTCGCACCCTATGGCGTCCTCTCGCTCGCGGCGGTCCTTCCGGTGCTGTGCATCGGGGATGTCGGCGAGGCCAAGGGTTTTTACCTGCTGGCGATCATGAATGCGGCGATCTACAGCCTGCTCCTGATCGTCATCGTCCTCCACCATGGGCGGGAAAACAGGATCGCCTCGGCACGGCGCTTCTATCGTCCGGCGATGGCGGCCGGCCTCTTGTCGCTCGTCATCCTGCCCGGCATCGCAACCGCCGAGCACGGCAAGGACAGCCTCGAGGCGCTCTCCTGGGGATCGGATCACCTTCGCCTTTTCGAGGAGCGCTACTCGGTGGCGGGTGCGGGCGGAGCGACCTCGCGCAAGACCGTGTTCCGACCTCGGTGGATCTTTCTCCCGGACGATCAGCCGCATGCGGAGGCCAGGTAATGACAGGACGAATTCGACTTCGCCGGTTCGGCTCGACCTCACAAGGCTCGTCGAACCAGGACCATGAAACAGACCGCAGATGGAGCGACAGGATGAACAGGACATCAAGGACAATCGGCTTCGCCCTTGCCAGCCTCATGCTCTCAGGGGCCGTGCTGGCGGCGAGCTCCCCCGGCGGTCGTGCCGGAAATGCAGCCGAAACAATAGACAAGCGGCCGATCTTCACCCAAGACTCGATCACCTTCGGTGCCTATGATCCGCATGGAGACTTCGAGGAGCAGTCGGCTTCCAGGATTGAACACCTCTTCCTGCCCTGGGAAGACGTCGATCTCACAACCTTGAACATAGCCGATGAATACGCCCACGCGCGCGGACGTACGTTGATGATCACCATCGAGCCCTGGTCCTGGTCGCCCAAATGGCGCCTGTCGTCGCAGGGGCTGCTCAAAAGCATTCTCGGCGGGGAGCGAGACCAGAACATGGCTGCGGTCTGCTCAACGGCTGCCATGCTGAAAAGCCCGCTCATCATCCGCTGGGGCCAGGAAATGGACGAGACGGACAACCAGTTCTCCTGGGCGCACTGGCAGGGCACGGAATTCGCCGCCGCCTTTCGCCGGATAGTCAAGGTCTGCCGCGAGCATCTGAAAGATGCGAAGTTCATGTGGTCGCCCAAAGGCAACGAGGGGCTCGAGGCCTTCTATCCCGGTGACGACGTCGTCGACGTCATCGGCCTCTCGGTCTTCGGCTATCAGAAATACGATCAGGACAAGACCGGCCGCGATCAGACCTTCGTCGAGCGACTGGCGCCGGGCTACGAGCGCGTCAAGACCTACGGCAAACCGATCATCGTTGCCGAACTCGGCTATGAAGGCGATGCCTCCTATGTCAACGGCTGGGCCGAAAACGTGGCAAAGCGCCACACCGAATTCCCCGCGCTCACCGCCGTCGTCTACTTCAACGATCGTGAAATCTATGACTGGCCGGACGGTTATGGCCGGCCGGACTGGCGCGTCGTTCGAGAGACATCCAATTGATTAGAATCTGCATGTCCGCGTCTCACCGGAGACATGCAGTAGGAGTTGCGCATTCCCGAGCCGGCGCAAAATCCGGCTCCGCAGATGAGCCCACGGCCTCGGCGCGCAACTCCGCCCCTATCTCAAGAAGCAGCTTGACGTTCTGCCGAACCCGCTCGGCGTGCAGATATAGGGGGCGCGGCCGAGATAGGTGGTGCGCACAACCTTGGCCGCCCGCTGGGTTGCGATAACAGGCTTGATCCTGGCAGTCTTCTTGGCCGGCACGGCATAGCCGACCTCTTTCGTCAGCGAGGCGGTCTTGATGCTTTGGTCCGCAGTGGTCGAGCACCCAGTGAGCGTCGCGGCCAGAAGCACGGCGAGCGCGCAACGCACCAAGTTCCCGCTGCCGAATGACCCGGACGAAATCTTCCCTTGCACTTTCACGGCTCGCACTCCCCTCCGATCAGATGGGAGCACCGTACCGGCGAGGCTTTAAGTCGCCGTGCAGAAAATACTTACAACTTGAGCGATCCCGGCAAAACTGGCCAGAAAGCCCGCCGCGCGAGCAGCGCTCTTCTTATGGCTGGACGCGGCGGCCGCTCGCATCGACGACGACTTCGCCGTCCTCCTTCGCGAAGGCGCCCTGCTGCCCGCTAGGCAGGATATCCAGCACCGATTCCGACGGGCGACACAGTTTTACCCCGAGCGGCGAAACGACAATCGGCCGATTGATCAGGATCGGATGCGCGAGCATCGCGTCGAGAAGCTGGTCGTCGGTCAGGTTCCTATCCGAAAGGCCGAGCTCGACATAGGGTGTCCCCTTCTCGCGCAACAGCTCACGCGTCGAAATGCCCATGCGTGCGATCAGCTGCTGAAGCTCGACACGGCTTGGCGGCGTCTTCAGATATTCGATCACCTGCGGTTCGATGCCGGCATTGCGGATCATCGCCAGCGTGTTGCGCGAGGTGCCGCAGGCTGGATTGTGGTAGATGACAATATCGACGGGATCGTTCATCGACGTCAGGTCCTTTTCGAATGCTTGTCGCCAAACTGTGCAGCCGTTTTGGGACAACGACAGGCACAAAGCAAGGATCAAAAGCGTTCCAGTCGCCCCGATCTCGCCGAGCTTGGCTCGCGGGCTTCTTTCAGCGGGTGGAGCAGCGGGATCAGGCCGCAACGCCGATCGTATAGCTTGCCTGCAGCACGCCGGTATCGAGCTTCTCGAAATCGAAGATGAACCGAGCGGCATCGCTCGAGGCGAACACCGTATCACCGCCGTTCATGGTGGCGCGCACCGGCCGCGCCGCATAGTCCGGATGCCCCTGATAGACGAGATTGCTCAAGGCGTCGTCGAAGAGAAGCTGGCTGACGAGCAATTCGCGGTCGCCGAGCAGAATGCGCAGATGAATATGGACGGCACGGCTCGGATACCAGCCGGGATAAACGGTGAGGAAGCTGACGACGCCATTGGCATCGCTGACCTGCCGGCCGCGCAGGAAGCTGGTGGCTCTGGCCTCGGCATCGTCGGCATTGCACATCGTCGCCGCCTCGCCCGAATAGACGCCGCGCGCATCCGCATGCCATATCTCGACATCCGCTCCCTCGACAGGCTTGCAGGTCGACGCCTCGACAAGGCGAAGGCTGATGCGGGTCGGCAATCCCGTTACGCCCTCGGTGACATCGCTGCGGACCGGCACATCGTTCGTGTGGCAGGGGCCGAGCGTCTGGGCAAGCGTCGCGATGCATTGCGGCTCGGCGCGGAAGATCGGCTCCGGCAGTGCACCGGTGATCCCCGCCGTGCCGCCCCCGCGGAAGTCCGACGCCTTCCAATCAAAGCCCTGGAGGGAGATCGGCTCGCCGCTGCGGCTGCGGGCCATGAAGGCGATCCCGGCTCCCGCAACAAGGGCGCCGCCGCCGAGAATGATCGTTCTTCGCTTCATCGGCATCGGAGCGCTCCGTTTACGAGGTCGAGGTGCGAGCCGACCGATAGCGTAATCCGGTCTCGGAACGAAGCGGAAGCTCTCCAGCCCGACGTTATCGGCGTCCGCCGGAGGCCGAGGACTGCGCCGCAAACCGCGCCACGGACCGCTCCTTGAAGAGATCCGGCATAAGATCGGCCAGCCGTACCTGTGTTCCGCTGCGCGAGCTTTCCAGCGCGGCGATACCGCAGAGAACCGATAGCGCCCCTGCCCGGGCGCCGGCGCGTTGTCCAAGTGGGTCGGCGATGCCGGGCTTGAAGATCATGTTGCGCATGCGATCGTCGCCGCCATAGTGCCCGCCGGAAGAATGCGCCACCTTGATGCGCTCGACGGGCGGCTGGCCCTTGGGGAAATTGCGAACCAGCAGGATGACGTCCTCCGGCGGCGTCTCCCAGGGCTGGTCCTCGTATTGGCGCAGCTCGATCCGGCCCTTCGTTCCGTTGAAGGCGATGTGATGGCCCTCGATCGGCTGGAAGGTGTTCAGCGAATAGGAGACATGGACGTCGTTGCGGTAGCGGATGTTTGCGACCATCGTGTCGGGAATGTCGATGTCTTCGCGGAAGACGCAACCGTCGCGGAAATAGCCGTCGATCTCCGAAGGCTGCTCGTAAAGCGCGTCGAGGAACGGATCGGCACTGATATCCAGATAGAAGTCGCAGCTTGCCTTGTGGGGACAGAGCTTGCAGCGCGGGCCTCGGAACGGCCCCTTGCGGCCATACATCTGCAGTTCGGCAAAGGCGCTGACCGTTTCCGGGTCGCTGTCGAGATACCAGTTTAAAAGGTCGAAATGGTGCGTCGCCTTGTGCACGAAGAGGCTGCCGGAGCGGTCCGTGTAGGCATGCCAGCGGCGGAAATAGTCGGCCCCGTGGCGGGTATCGAGATACCAGTGGAAGTCGACCGAGGTGACGCGGCCGATCTCTCCGGCGTTGATGAGTTCCTTGATGCGCGCCGCCGTCGGCGCGAAGCGGTAGTTGAAGGAGACATCCACACGCTGGCCGGTGCGCTCCTCCACATCGAGAATGCGGCGGATTTTTTCGACCGTCGTCGCCATCGGCTTCTCGGTGATGACGTCGGCGCCGGATTCGAGCGCCTTGACGACGATGTCGTCATGGGTGTCGTCCGGGGTGCAGACGATCACCAGGTCCGGCCGCGTCTCAGTCAGCATCGCGTCGACGTCGCCATAGATCGGCGCATTGCTGGCGATCATCGTGCGGGCACGCTCCGCCCGCAGCGCATTGGTATCGGCTATGGCGACCAGATCGACGAACCCGCGCCAACCGGCGAGAAGGTCCTTGCCCCACATGGTGGTGCCGCGGTTGCCGGTGCCGACCAGCGCAAAACGGCGTTTGTCATCCATCATCTCTCACGCAATCCTGTCTGGAGTGGCACCGCACGACCGGCGGCAGAAAGAACAACATGTAAATTTAGAATACATGTTAGCGGCCGATATCGGCGAAAGTCAACCGATAAACCCGGACGTCCGCCTTCTACTTGTAAGATGCATATCCGAGTTCACCATCTCAGCAGCAGCTTCGGAAGCGTTCGACGCAGGTGGCGATCACCTCCTCGGCCGGGCGTTTCCACCAGTTGTCGGCGGAGAAGATCTCGACCTCCTGGGCTCCAAGGAAATCCGCCGCCTCGATCATGCCGCGGATTTCCTTGAGGTCGATGACGCCGTCGCCCATCATGCCGCGATCGGTGAGCATGTCCTTCGTCGGCACCAGCCAATCGCAGATGTGATGCGCGAGGATCGCCCTCATTCGGCCGGCCCGGGCGATCTGGTTGGCGAGATTGGGATCCCACCAGACATGGTAGACGTCGATCGCGATGCCGACGCCCGCGCCCAGCGTCTCGCAGATGTCGAGCGCCTGGTCGAGCGTGTTCACGCAGGCCCGGTCGGCCGCATACATCGGGTGGAGCGGCTCGATCGCCAGCGGCACGCCCGCGGCGCGCGCATGCGGCAGCACGGCGGCGATGCCCTCCTCGACCATCCGTCGCGCTCGATCGATGTCCTTCGATCCGTCGGGAAGGCCGCCGACGACGAGGACCAGGCAGTCCGCACCGAGCGCCGCCGCCTCGTCGATGGCGCGCCTGTTGTCGTCAAGCGCCTTCTCGCGGCCGGCGGCATCCGCCGCCGGAAAGAAGCCGCCGCGGCACAGGCCGGTCAGCTTCAGCCCGTTGGAACGGACGATGCGGGCGGCCTCGTTAAGACCGATCGCCGCTACCTGGTCGCGCCAGGGCGCGATTGCCGTGATGCCGTGCTTCAGGCAGACATCCACAGCCTCGGCGAAGCCGCATTGCTGACGGATCGTCGCCAGATTGATGGAAAGACCCTCGACCTGCATGCTGTTCTCCTCCCGGTTTCTCAGCCCGTCATCGACGCCCAGTCCGGCTCGACCGAGGAGCCGAGGCCGGCCGCCCTCAAGACGGATGCGAAGGTGATTTCGCCGTTTCGGATGGCGAGACGCGCCCGTCGGGCGGCGCTTTCGTAAAGCTCGCCATGAGCGGCAAGATAGGCGCCCTGCTCCGCTGCCGGCGCTCGCCCCATGCCGTCGACATAGTGATGGCCGTTGCGCTCGATATGCCCGGCGCCTATCAGCGCTGCCAGCACGAGATCCTGTTGAAGGCCAAGACCGGCCTGCGTCGTCAGATCCTCGGCGGACATGAAGTAGCGGCTGTTGCCGGCATGGCCATTCCATTTCTCGACGCGGGCGCGATTGATCAGCGAGCGATAAAAGCCTTTGCAGGATTTTGACGAGATGCCGGCATAGCCAAGCTCGCGGGCCCGCAGAAAGGATCCGACATCGCCATCGGACTCGTCGATCTCGAGCGGCAGGCGCTCGGCGATCGCCGCCACCGATTTCGACAGCGCCTCGGCGCGCGCGATCGGCTGCTCGAAGAACAGCACGGATGCCCGCAGCCTTTTCAGGCGGGGTTCCTTCTCGATCCGGTCGAGAAGGTCGGCGACCATTTCGCCGCGTTCGAACTGCTCGTTGCCGTCGAGCGTCACGCGATAATCTTCACCATTGTGATCGAGCACCGCGGCGATCGCGACGAGCCGCTCGCAATCTTCGGCGGGACGGCCGGAAACCTTGATCTTGAACCAGCGGTGGCCGTAGGCGGCGATCACCTCGTCGAGCGTCTGCGGCAGCCCGTCTTCGAGCCGCTGGCCGGGTTCCAGGTCGGCCGTACCCAAGGCGTCCGCAAGGCCGATCGTGTGGCGGACGGCCAGCGTCGGCGAAGGCGCCAGGCGCGACAGGAAGCGAGGCAAATCGAAACCGGCGAGATCGGGCGCGGTGGCGTCGGATATCCCGAGCAGATTGCGCGTGACTGCCTCTGCGGCGCTGACGCCGTTCATGCGGCACATTGCATCGATGATGGCGCGGTCTACAAGCGCCAGCCCATAGGAGGCGACCAACGCGGGCAGGCCGTGCCGCGCCGCATTTCGGTGATGGTCCGCCTCCGCGGCGGCATGCAAGCCGAATGCCGTATCAGCCTTCAGCGACCGCAACCCCCCAATCGCCAGGCGAAGCGACATGCGGAGCTGCTCGACATTCTCTCCGGGCGACAATTCCGGGTTCTTGTCGAACCATTTCGGCATCATCATCTCGGCCGACCAGCCGGCGCCCGAGCGGCCGCGTTCATCCTCGATCCGCACCCGAACGAAAACCTGCGGCGTGTTCTCGACACGCGCCGCGCCGAAGCGGAAGGGAAAACGGAAGTCGACCGGCCGCTCGAAGACTTCCGCTTCGACGAGCCTGATGCGATGAACTTCGCTCATGCCCGCCTCAGTCAATGCCGTGAACGGCGAGTACGCGCTTCATGCGCGCGAGCGCCAGTTCCGGATCGGCGAGAGCGCCTGCCCTGTCCGCCAGCCGGAAGAGTTCGGCAAGATGAGCAAGCGAGCGGGCACTCTGCTGACCGCCGATCATCGCGAAGTGATCCTGCAAGCCGTTCAGATAGGCGAGGAACACGACCCCGGTCTTGTAGAAGCGCGTCGGCGCCTTGAAGATATGCCGAGACAGCGGCACGGTCGGCTCGAGCAGTTCGAAGAAGTCGCCGTTCCGGCCGTGGCCGAGAGCCTCCAGCGCGGCCGATGCCACCGGCGCGATCGCGTCGAAGATGCCGAGCAGCGCGTCGGAATGGCCCTGGTCGTCGCCGGCGATCAGTTCGGCATAGTTGAAGTCGTCGCCGGTATACATGCGCGCGCCCTTCGGCAGTTGCCGGCGCATGGCGATCTCCTTCTCCCTGGAAAGCAGCGAGATCTTGACGCCGTCGACCTTTTCCGCATGCGCCTCGATGACCTTGAGACAGGTCTTCATCGCCTCCATGTGGTCCGCATTGCCCCAATAGCCTTGAAGCGCCGGGTCGAACATCTCGCCGAGCCAATGGATGATCACCGGCTGCTTCACCTGCGAGAGGACCCGGTCATAGACACGGACATAGTCGTCCGGGCTCCTGGCGGCCGCGGCGAGCGCACGGCTAGCCATCAGGATGATCCGCCCGCCTTCGGCTTCGATCGTCTCGATTTGGCTCTCATAGGCCTCGAGGATGTCGTCGATCGTCACCTCCGGGCCGGGCGTCAGATGGTCTGTGCCGGCACCGCAGGCAATAAGCGCACCCGGCCGACCGCGGGCTTCGGCAAGCGCCCGGCGGATGAGCTCGCGGGCCTCCGGCCAGCCAAGCCCCATGCCGCGCTGGGCGGTGTCCATCGCTTCGGCGACCCCGAGGCCGAGGTCCCAAAGCCGGTGGCGGAAGGCGAGCGTCCGCTCCCAATCGATTGCCGGATTGAGCCACGGATCGTTGTCGGCGAGCGGATCGGCGACGACATGTGCCGCCGCGAAGGCTACGCGCGGGAAGGCCGCCGCATCCCGCTTCCTGAGCGGAACCGGCCGGCCGCTGAGCTCGTAGCGGACGAGCCTGCCTTCGAGGGGAAGATCGATGCTCGCCATGGCTCAGAACTCCAGTTCCGGAACATCGAGCCAGCGGCGCTCTTCCCAGGACTTCAGCCCGAGCTCGGCAAGCTGCACGCCCTTGGCGCCGGCCTCGAGGCCGTAGGGCCAGGGCGCATCCTCGGCGACGTGACGCAGGAACATTTCCCATTGCGCCTTGAAGCCATTGTCGAAGATCTGCGTGTCCGGCACCTCGTCCCAGGTCTTGTAAAAATCGATGGTCTGCGGCTGGTCCGGGTTCCAAACCGGCTTCGGCGTGTTGACGCGGTGCTGGGTCCAGCACTTCGTCAGCCCGGCGACGGCCGAGCCATGCGTCCCGTCGACCTGGAAGGTAACGAGATCATCACGGCGGACGCGCACGGCCCAGGAGGAATTGATCTGCGCGATCACGCCGCCCTCGAGCTCGAAGGTGGCATAGGCCGCGTCGTCGGTATCGCAATCATAGGTCCGGCCCTGCTCGTCGACGCGGCGCGGAATATGGGTCGCCCCGAGGCAGGAGACGGCCTTGACCTCGCCGAAGAGATTGTCGAGCACATAACGCCAATGGCAGAGCATATCGAGAATGATGCCGCCGCCATCGTTCTTCCGGTAATTCCAGGAGGGCCGCTGGGCCGGCACGCCCCAGTCTCCCTCGAAAACCCAATAGCCGAACTCACCGCGCACCGAGAGAATCTTGCCGAAGAAGCCCGACTCCTTGAGCAGCGCCAGCTTGCGCAGGCCGGGCAGGAACAGTTTGTCCTGCACCACGCCATGCTTCAGACCAGAGGCCCGCGCCTTGCGGGCCAGTTTTACCGCCACCTTCAGGTCATCGGAGATTGGCTTCTCGCAATAGACATGCTTGCCTGCATCGAGCGCCCTGCTGATCAGTTCGGCGCGCATCAGCGTCGTGCCAGCATCGAAGAAGATCTGGTCGTTCGGATCGGCCAGGGCGGCGTCGAGGTCGGTCGTCCAGCGGGCGATGTTGTGGCGCTTTGCCAGTTGCTCCATCTTGTCGCGGTTGCGCCCGACGATGATCGGATCGATCTCCAGCCGCTCGCCGGATGTGAGCGCGATGCCGCCCTTATCGCGAATGGCCAGTATCGAGCGCACGAGGTGCTGGTTGTAGCCCATCCGGCCCGTGACACCGTGCAGAATTATCCCCAAACGTGGCATGCGGCTTCCCTCCCTGACAGGCCTCGTGGGAGTGGACCAGCCCTCCCAAAGCCAGTAACTAAACAGTTACTTTGTGGCAGAGAAAAATCCCACTTGTCAACATTAAAAACGACAGGACTGCAATTCAGCGGCGAATGGAGGCCAGAGTCACCTGGACGATGTGACGTCTCCAGTCCTCGAGATTGGCCTCCTCCATGAGGTCCCGGCCAAAAATCGTCGTCAGCGTGTGCCGGTTGGAGAGATAGAAATAGCCGAGCGCGGCAATCGTCAGATAGACGTTCAACGGATCGGCATCGACGCGGAACAGACCCTTCGCCTTGCCGCGATCGAGCAGGTCGGCGAGCTTGTCGATGAAATGCGAATGCAGTTCCTTGAGTCGCGTCGACTGGCGCAGCCAGCGGGCACCGTGCAGGTTCTCGGTGCCGAGAAGGCTCAAAAACTCCGGGTGCTCCCGGAAGTATTTCCAGGTGAACATGGCAAGCTCCGCCACCCCCTGCTCCGGTGCCAAGTCGCTCAAGTTCAACGATCTTTCGGCCGTACGGATGCCGATATAGGCCTCTTCCAGAACGGCAAGGTAGAGCTGCTCCTTGTCGCCGAAATAGTGATAGAGCATGCGCTTGTTGGTGCCGGCCCGCTCGGCAATCGCATCGACCCGGGCGCCGCCGATGCCGTTCTCGGCGAACTCGACTGTCGCGGCGGCGAGGATCGAGGCGCGCGTGCGCTCCGGGTCGCGGCTTCCGGCCCGCTCCGCCCGGCCGCCAACGCCTGCCTTTTTCGCTTTCCCTTCCGCCTGCACCTTGTTCATTCCGCCACCTCCGGCACCTCTTGCCAGCCGTGGCGATCGGTGCGACATTGTAAAAAAATATTACAAGATAATGATACCTTCGCACACAACTGCTTGACAGGCTCATCGCTTGTCCATAGTTTGTAACCAATTAGTTATTTGTTGCAAGAGGACGGCGTAACGAAACCAGGGAACGGAACGTTGTGGAGGCGTTCCTGAGGGAGGAGGAACCAATGACAATGCGCATGACCAGACGCAGCGTGCTCGCCGGAGGGGCGGCACTTCTTTCATATTCCATGCTGGCATCGAGTGCGCTTTCTCAGGAAGCGCGGCTGAGAATGCTGTGGTGGGGCTCGCAGGCCCGCGCCGACCGCACCAACAAGGTCAACCAGCTCTTTCAGGAACAGAACTCGGGCGTCGCCATTAACGGCGAGTTCCTCGGCTGGAGCGACTACTGGCCCCGGCTTGCGACCCAGGTCGCCGGCCGCAACGCGCCGGATATCATCCAGATGGACTATCGCTACATCGTCGAGTATGCCCGGCGCGGCGCGCTGGCGCCCCTCAACGATTATCTCGGCTCGGTGCTGAAAGTCGAGGATTTCGACAAGGTGCAGATCGAGGGCGGCAGCGTCGACGGCAAGCTCTACGGCATCAGCCTCGGCGCCAATTCGGCGGCGATGATGGTCAACACCGTCGCCTTCGAGGAAGCCGGCATCGATCTACCGACGCCGGCGACCACCTGGGACGATCTGGCAAGGATCGGCGCCGAGATCACCAAGGCCGGCAAGCGCAAGGGCTTCTACGGTATCGCCGACGGCAGCGGCGTTGAACCGCTCCTGGAAAACTGGCTGCGCCAGCGTGGGAAGGCGCTCTTCACGGCCGACGGCAAGATCGCCTATGACGCGAACGACGCCGCCGACTGGTTCGCCATGTGGGCGGCCATGCGCGAAGCCAAGGCCTGCGTGCCGCCGGATATCCAGGCGCTCGATCAGTATACCCCTGAGACGAGTCCGCTGTCGCTCGGCAAGGCTGCCGCCTCCTATGCCCATTCCAACCAGTTCGTCACCTATCAGGGCATCAACAAGGACAAGCTGGCGCTCAGCAACTTTCCCTTGATCGGCAACGATGCCAAAGGCGGCCACTACCGCAAGCCGTCGATGTTCTTCTCGGTCTCGGCCCAGACGAAGGACCCGGAGCTCGGCGCGAAGTATGTCAATTTCTTCGTCACCGACCCCAAGGCCGCCGAAATCCTCGGCGTCGAGCGTGGCGTACCGGAGTCGGCGGCCGTGCGTGAGAAGCTCGCGCCGACACTCGACGAGTTGGGACGCGCCATGCTCGACTACGTCTCCGGCCTCGGCGCACTTGCCGGCGACCTGCCACCGCCTCCGCCCAGCGGCGCCGGCGAGGCCGAGTTCGCCTTGCGAACCGTCGCCGAACAGGTGGGCTTCGGCCAGCTCGATGTGAAGCAGGGCGGCGAGACGCTGGTGAACGAGGTCACGCAGATCCTGTCGCGAGGGTAAGGGCTATGGCTGCCGTGCAGGATTCCGCCGTAGCCGTCGGTGCGGGCGCCAGGGGGCGCCCCGCCGGACAGGGCCGCTTCGCCGCCATCTGGACAAGACATGGTGCCGGCTACATGTTCCTGTTGCCGTGGCTCGTCGGCTTCTTCGGGCTGACGCTCGGGCCTGCCGTCGCCTCGCTCTATCTCTCCTTCACCAGTTTCGACCTGATCCGCTCTCCGGAGTGGGTCGGGACGGCCAATTACGTCCGCATCGCCACGGCCGATCCGAAGTTTGCGGCCTCGCTGAAGGTGACGTTCCTCTATGTGGTCTTGTCGGTCCCCTTCAAGCTGGCCTTCGCGCTTTTGGTCGCCATCCTTCTCGATCGCGGCGTCAAGGGCCTCACGGTCTATCGCGCCATCTTCTACCTGCCGTCGCTGCTCGGCGGCAGCGTGGCGATCGCCGTGCTCTGGCGGCAGCTCTTTGCCGGCGACGGCCTGATCAATAGTCTGCTCGCCCAGTTCGGCATCGAGGGCCCGAGCTGGATCTCGCATCCGGACTATTCGATCTGGACGCTCGTCGTCTTGAGCGTCTGGCAGTTCGGCTCGCCGATGATCATCTTCCTCGCCGGGCTGCGGCAGATCCCGACCGACATGTACGAGGCGGCAAGCCTCGACGGAGCGTCAAAGTTCCGGCAGTTCTACAAGATCACCCTGCCGCTGCTCACCCCGGTCATCTTCTTCAACGCGGTCGTGCAGACGATCGAGGCCTTCAAGGCCTTCACCCCCGCCTTCATCATCTCCGGCGGCACCGGCGGGCCGATCAACTCGACGCTGTTCTACACGCTCTATCTCTATCAGGAGGCCTTCGGGAACTTCCGCATGGGCTATGCCTCGGCGCTCGCCTGGATCCTCGTGCTGATCATCGGACTGTTCACGGCCTTCTCGTTCCTGACCTCTCGTTACTGGGTGCACTACGATGACTGACGCGACCATGAGCTCGATCACCGCACCCCCCCCGCCGACGGCCAATCGCCGCAGCCCCCTCGGTTCTGTTCTCATCCATGCCGGACTGATCGCCGCCTCCTTCGCCATGCTCTATCCGCTCTTGTGGATGGTCTCGGCATCGGTCCGGCCGGAGGACGAGATCTTCTCCTCGACGACGCTCTGGCCCTCGTCGGTGGATTTTGCCTCCTATGTCCGCGGCTGGTTCGGGCTCGACGTCAGCTTCGGACGGTTCACCTGGAACTCCGTGGTGATCGCAGTTCTGACGGTGATGGGCAATGTCATCGCCTGCTCGCTTGCGGCCTACGCCTTCGCGCGGCTGCGCTTTGCCGGCCGCAATTTCTGGTTCGCGATGATGCTCGGGACGATGATGATCCCCTATCACGTCACCCTCATCCCGCAATATGTGCTGTTCCTAGACCTCGGCTGGGTCAACACCATCCTGCCGCTGGTCGTGCCGAAGTTCCTGGCGAGCGACGCCTTCTTCATCTTCCTGATGGTGCAGTTCTTCCGCGGCATTCCGCGCGAGCTCGACGAGGCGGCGATGATGGACGGCTGCGGGCCGTGGCGCATCTACTGGAAGATCATGCTGCCGCTGTCGCTTCCCGTACTGGCGACGGCCGCGATCTTCTCCTTCATCTGGACCTGGGACGATTTCTTCGGGCCGCTGATCTATCTGAACGACATGAACACCTACACCATCCAGCTGGGCTTAAGAACCTTCGTCGATTCGAGCAGCACCTCCGACTGGGGCGGCCTCTTCGCCATGTCGACGCTGTCGCTGGTGCCTGTGTTCTTCTTCTTCCTGTTCTTCCAGCGCCTGCTGATCGAAGGCATCGCCACCACCGGCATGAAACGCTGACCGACGGAGTTCAAAGACCATCATGATCGAATTGCGTTTCGCCGCCGTCGGCCTCAATCACAATCATATCTACGGCCAGGTGAATTGCCTGCTGCGCGCCGGCGCCCGCCTCGTCGGCTTCCACGAGCCGGACGATGCGCTGGCGGCGGAATTTGCCGGCGTCTACAAGGATGCGCCGCGCATCGCGACGCTCCCCCAAATCCTCGAGGATGAGAGCATCGGCCTCATCACCACGGCGGCGGTCTCCGCCGAGCGGGCGGAACTGGCGATCCGCGCCATGCAGCACGGCAAGGACGTGCTGACCGACAAGCCGGGGATGACGAGCCTCGAGCAGCTCGCCAAGGTGCGCCGGGTCCAGGCGGAGACCGGACGGATCTACTCGATCCTCTATTCGGAGCATTTCGAAAGCCCGGCGACGGTCAAGGCCGGCGAGCTGGTCGCCGCCGGCGCCATCGGCGATGTCGTGCACCTCGTCGGCCTCGGACCGCACCGGCTGCGGCGCGATACGCGCCCGGACTGGTTCTTCCGCCGCTCAGAATATGGCGGCATCCTCACCGACATCGCCTCGCATCAGTGCGAGCAGTTCCTGTTCTTCACCGGCGCCGACGACGCGGCCATCCTTTCGGCGAGCGTCGACAACCGAAGCCTCCCCGACGAGCCCGAGCTGCAGGATACCGGCAACATTCATCTTTCGACCGCCGAGGCCACCGGCATGATCCATGTGAACTGGCTGACCCCGGACGGCATGCCGACCTGGGGCGACGGCCGGCTCTTCATCGTCGGCACGACCGGAACGATCGAGGTGCGCAAGACTGTCGACATCGCCGGTCGCGAAGGCGGCAACCACCTCTTCCTCGCAGGTCGCTATGGTGTGGAGCACATCGACTGCTCGGCAGTCGAGCTTCCCTTCGGCCGCCAGCTGCTCGACGACATCCGCGACCGAACCGAAACCGCCATGCCGCAGCAACGCTGCTTCAAGGCCATGGAACTTGCGCTTCGCGCCCAGGCGATCGCCGAACAGAACCGGGAAAAGAACTGACATGAGCGTAAAGACAGTCGCCATCATCGGCTGCGGCATCGGCCGGTTGCACATGATCGAGGGTTACCTGCCGCATCCGGACAAGTTCCGCGTCCAGGCGATCTGCGATCTCAACGAAGAGCGCCTCAACGAATTCGGCAACGAATTCGGCATCGAGAGCCGCACCACCTCCTTCGAGGACGTGCTTGCCGATGAGACGATCGACATCGTCGACATCTGCACGCCGCCCGGCATCCATCTCGAGCAGGTGATCGCGGCGCTTGCCGCCGGCAAGCACGTCATCTGCGAGAAACCGCTGACCGGCTCGCTCGCCGGCGTCGACAAGATCATCGAAGCGGAAAAACGCGCCCGGGGCGTGCTGATGCCAATCTTCCAGTATCGCTATGGCGACGGCATCGAGAAGGCAAAGCGTATCATCGAGGCCGGGATTGCCGGCAAGCCCTATGTAGGTTCGGTCGAGACGTACTGGCTGCGCAAGCCTGAATATTATTCCGTCCCCTGGCGCGGCAAATGGGCGACCGAGCTCGGCGGCGTGCTGGTCACCCATGCGCTGCATTTGCATGACATGCTGCTGCATCTCCTCGGTCCGGTCTCCAAGGTGTTCGGCCGAGTCGCGACCCGCGTCAACGACATCGAGGTCGAGGATTGCGCCTCGGCGAGCCTGCTGATGCAGAACGGCGCCTTCGTGTCGCTGTCCTGCACGCTCGGGTCGCAGGAGCAGATCAGCCGGCTCAGGCTGCATTTCGAGAATGTCACCTTCGAGAGCAGCCATGAACCCTATACGCCGGGCAAGGATCCCTGGAAGATCATCGCGGCCAATGAGGCGGTCCAATCTCAGATAGACGAGGTGATCGGCAATTGGCAGCCGGTGTCGCCGCGCTTCACCACCCAGATGGCGCATTTCCACGCCCATTTGAACGGAGCGGCCCCGCTGCCGGTGACGACGAAGGATGCTCGGCGGGCGCTGGAACTGGTGACGGCGATCTACCAGTCGGCGGATACCGGGCGTGAGATTTCACTGCCGATCGGCCCGGACAGCCCGAAATACGCCGATTGGCGCGCCAATACGCGATAGGCGCAGGGGAGGAATTGGAAATGGCAACCAGCGTCGTTCTTCAGAAGGTCGAGAAACGCTATGGCGCGCTCGACGTGATCCACGGCATCGACCTCACCATCGATCCCAGCGAATTCGCCGTTTTCGTCGGTCCGTCCGGCTGTGGCAAGTCCACCTTGCTTCGGATGATCGCCGGGCTCGAGGAGATTTCCGGCGGCACGCTGATGCTCGACAACGACCGGATGAACGAGGTGGCGCCGGCCAAGCGCGGCATCGCCATGGTGTTCCAGTCCTATGCGCTCTACCCGCATATGTCGGTCTACAAGAATCTTGCCTTCGGCCTCGAAACGGCGGGCTACAGGAAGGCCGACATCGAGCCGAAGGTGCGCCGGGCCGCCGAGATCCTGCAGATCGAGAAGCTCCTCGACCGCAAGCCGAAGGCGCTATCGGGCGGCCAGCGCCAGCGCGTCGCCATCGGCCGGGCGATCGTGCGGGAACCGCGCATCTTCCTGTTCGACGAGCCGCTTTCCAACCTCGATGCGGAACTGCGCGTCCAGATGCGCGTCGAGATCTCCCGGCTCCACCGCGATCTCGGCAACACGATGATCTACGTGACCCACGACCAGGTGGAAGCGATGACCATGGCCGACAAGATCGTCGTCCTGAATTCCGGCCGCATCGAGCAGGTCGGCGCGCCGCTCGATCTCTACAACAACCCGGTCAACCGCTTCGTTGCCGGCTTCATCGGCAGCCCGAAAATGAATTTCCTCAAGGCGCGGATCGGCGGCGTCAGCGAAAACGAAACGGCAATCGAAGTCTGCGGCGGCACGATCCGCCTGCCGCGCCGCCTCAACGGCGCAACAGAAGGGCAGGAAGTCACTTTCGGCATCCGCCCCGAGCATCTCTCGGCCCGCGACAGCGGCATCGCGCTTGCGGCCGTCAATGTCGAGCTTGTCGAGAATCTCGGCGGCGAGACCATGCTCTACGGCATCACTCCCGACAGCCAGCAGCTGACCATCGCGCTCGAAGGTCAGCAAAAGGTGGAGCGCGGCGCCAATCTTTCGGTCTATTTCGATCCCGCCCGCTGTCACGTCTTCGGCCTGGACGGCAGGGCGATGTAGGCGACAACCAGGCAACTCGCGATCGGCTCTTCGCTGGGCACCTTAAGAAGGCGCTAATTCAAGGTAGCCGATCGCACCGGGCTGCGCTAGAATCGCCCCCCGAGCAGATCATCGGTGGCAACTCGATGAAACAGAGACTAGCCGCAATCCTGGCGGCCGATATGGCAGGCTATAGTCGGCTGATGGAAGCCGATGAAGCAGGAACGATCGCCCGCCTCAGGACGCACCGTATAGAATTGATCGACCCCGCCATCGCCAAGAACGAAGGCCGGATCATCAAAACGACGGGAGATGGCATGCTGGTCGAATTCCAGAGCGTGACCGACGCGGTGAAATGCGCCGTGGAAATCCAGCAGCGGATGAAGCGGCGCAATTCGGACGTGCCCCAGGATCGCCGGATCGAATTCAGGATCGGCATCAATCTCGGTGATATCATCTTCGACGACGACGACATCTTCGGCGATGGCGTGAACATCGCCGCCCGTATCGAACAGCTCGCCGATGTGGGTGGCATCTGCGTCACCGCTGCGGTGGCAACGCAGATTGCCGACCGCCTCGAAGTCTCTCTCGATGACCTGGGCGAGAAGACGCTGAAGAACATCACTCGTCCCGTGCATCTCTTTCGGGTCGGCATCGAGGGCTCCGTCCTGCCGGCCCCGCCGGAAGAGAAGGATACGAAGCGAGCGGTCTCAAAGCCCGCGATCGTCGTGCTGCCCTTCGACAATATGAGCGGCGACCCCGAACAGGAGTTTTTCGCGGACGGTCTGACGGAGGACATCATCACCGAGCTGTCGCGCCGCCACGAGCTTTTCGTCATCTCCCGCAACTCGAGCTTCGTCTACAAGAACCAGCCTGTGAACGCGCGGGAGGTGGCCGAGAAGCTTGGAGCGCAATATCTGGTGGAAGGCAGCGTCCGCAAGATCGGCGACAGGGTGCGCGTTACGGTCCAGCTCATCGACGCGATCAACGATGCCCATGTCTGGGCCGACAAATACGACCGAAGACTGGACGACATATTCGCCATCCAGGATGAGGTGACGGCGGCAATAGCCGCGACGCTGCCCGGGCGTGTCGAGGCGGCCCAGCGAGATCAACTCGCCCGCACGAAGCCGGCGAACATGGCTGCCTATGAATGCGCGCTTACGGCCAAGGTGCTGCATCACCGCGGCACGATTGCGGATAATGAGCAGGCCCGAGCCCTGATAGACAGGGCACTCGAGCTCGACCCCGGCTATGCGCATGCCCATGCCTGGCGGGCCTGCATTCTCGGACAGGCCTGGGTTTACGGCTGGTGCGAGGACAAGGACGCGACCTGGACCGAAATCGTGGCCGAACTCGAACGCGCGCTGGCGCTTGACGACAACGACGCCGACGTGCACCGCATCCTCGCGGCGGTGAACGTCAACAACAACGCGTTGACGGCGGCCCGCTATCACCAGGAGCGCGCCCTTTCGCTCAACCCCAACTACGATCTGGTGGTGGTCCAGCAGGGCGAACTCTTGACCTGGCTCGGCCGACCGGAAGAAGGGGTCGAGTGGATCCGCAAGGCAATGCGGCTCAATCCCCATCATCCGGAACGGTTCTGGAGCCACCTCGGAAAGGCGTTTTTCGCGGCCCGGCAATATGGCGAAGCAATCGAGGCATTCATGCACCTTTCGGCAATGGACCACGTGCAGCACGCTTTCGTTGCCGCCTGCTACGGCTGGCTCGGCGACGACATTGCCGCGTCTGCGCATATGAAAAAGGTCCAGGCGCTCGCCCCCGACTTTGGCCTCGAATCCTTCCTCGCCACCTTGCACTACGCTCAGGAAGCCGACACGCAGCACATTCGCGAAGGGCTTGTCAAAGCGGGCGCGAACGATGGCCTGCCGACAGCGAACGACATCGCGGCGCAATAGAGCGCCGTCGAAGCCTGTCTCGAAGACCACGAAAACGTGGGTGTGGCGCGCCACTCCCACCGTTCATTTGGCCTGCCCCCTGCCGCGTCTTCGGCCTGGACGCAGGGCGATGGAGGCCCGCACTCACGCGGCGAATCAGGACACCATCAACGGATCTTGGCGGACGGCCTCGATCAGGAAGTCGAGGACGGTCCTGACGCGCAGCGGCATGTTGCGGCGCGATGGATAGACGACATTGATCGGCAGGCGAGTCGGTGGGAACTCCGGCATCACATTCACCAACCTGCCCGCCTCGATGTCCGGGCAAGCGAGGATATGGGAAAGCACCGCAAGGCCGCTGCCGGCCAGCGTCGCGCGATGGACGGCCACTGCATTGTTGGCGATCAACCGAGGTGCAATCCGTACGGCAATCTCGTCCGCCCCGTTGGAAAACGACCAGGTACGACCGTCGCCGGCCCGGCGGTAGCAGATGCATTCATGGGCGGTGAGATCGCCTGGCGATTGCGGTCCCGTTCGGCCTTCCAGGTAGGTGGGCGCTGCGACGAGGAAGGCAGTCGTCCAGCCGATCCGGCGGCACACCAGGCTGCTGTCCGTGACCGGCCCCAGGCGCACCTCGAGATCAATCCCTTCCCCGACCAGATCCGACGGCTCCTCTCGGAAGATCATTTCGACGGCGAGCCCGGGATGGCCGGCAATAAGGCTCGCGAGGCGGTCGCTCACATAAAGCCCGAGCGGCGCGGGTAGTGTGAGCCGTACCTTGCCAGAAGCCATCGTTCCATCGGCACCGGTGGTGTCGCCGAGCGCGTCCACCGCCTCGACCACCTTGAGCGCCATCGGAATGATCTGCTCGCCTTCGGCCGTCAGGGCGACTGCGCTTGTCGTGCGGTGCAGAAGGCGGGTGTTCAAATGCGCTTCCAGTGCCGATACCTGCCGGGAGACGGCCGGCTGCGTCAGATTAAGGTCGACCGCGGCTGCGGAAAACGAGCCAGTCTCGGCGACCCGGAGGAAGGTTCGCAGTGCGGATACGATGTCCATCCTCGTCCCCATACTTTCCCGCATAAGCCTTATGTCGGCAGCTTAGGGGGCGAGGGCTTTACTGTCCAGATATTACGGATATTTTCTATCCATAAGGATATCAGGTATCCTTGATTTAGGAGAGAACAATGACCCAGCGCCTGAACTACGCCCAGCAATCGCCGGAGCTTTTCAAGAAGCTTTCGGAACTCAGCATAACCCTGAAAGACAGCGTCATCGATCAGACGATCCGATGTCTCGTCAATATCCGCGCATCGCAGATCAACGGCTGCGGATTTTGCCTCGACATGCATGTGAAGGAAGCTAAAATTCACGGCGAAAGCGAGTTGCGTCTTTACCACATTGCAATCTGGCGCGAGTCGAACCTTTTCATTCCCCGCGAGCGCGCCGCACTTGCCTGGACCGAAGCCGTAACGAGGCTGCCCGAAGGCGGCATCCCCGACGAACTCTATGAGCGGGTGCGCGGCCAGCTTTCAGAGAAGGAAATCTCGGACCTGACGTTCTCGATCATGGTCATCAATGCATGGAATCGCGCCAGCATCTCCTTCAAGAACGTGCCCGGTTCCGCCGACAAGCTCTACGGTCTCGACAAGGCCGGCCTGAACTAACTCTGTGCCCTTCGCTGACCCGTCTAGCAACGCGGCGCGAATGCTGCCGCAACGGAGGTGTTTTTATGAAAATCGTCATCATAGGGGGAACCGGCCTCATCGGTTCGAAGACAGTCGAGCGCCTGCGCAAGCAGGGTCATGAGGTGATCGCCGCCTCTCCAAACACGGGCGTCAACACCATCACCGGCGAAGGACTTGCCGAAGCGCTTGCGGGCACCGACGTGGTGATCGACCTCGCAAACTCGCCGTCTTTCGAAGACGAGGCGGTGATGGAGTTCTTCGAGACGTCTAGCCGCAATCTGCTTGCGGCGGAAAAAGCGGCCGGGGTCAAGCACCACATCGCGCTTTCGGTTGTCGGTACGGAACGCCTGCAGGAGAGCGGCTATTTCCGCGCCAAGCTTGCTCAGGAACGGCTGATCAAGGGTTCAGGCGTTCCCTACACGATCGTTCACTCGACTCAGTTCATGGAGTTCCTCGGCGGTATCGCCCAGTCCGGCACCGTCGGCGACACGGTGCATCTGTCGCCAGCCTATGTGCAACCGATCGCCTCCGACGACGTCGCCGATGCCATGGCGGACGTTGCCCTTGCTCGGCCGGTCAACGGCACGATTGAGATTGCCGGCCCCGAGCGGTCGCGGCTGAGCGACCTCGTCGGTCGCTATCTCAAGGCAAGTGGCGACGCCCGTAAGGTCACGCCGGATCCCGAGGCACGCTACTTCGGAGCCCGACTGGAGGACGGCTCGCTCGTTTCCGACAACAATCCGCGTCTTGGCCGGATCAATTTCGAGCATTGGTTCGCAACCTCGGCACGGAAATGACCGGATGCCGGTGCGCCGTGCCCCCCCCGGGCGCACTGTCCAACCCATGCAGGAGCTTTGAGATGATGAAGTCGATCGTCGCCGCCGTGGCAGCCACGGCAGTGATTTCCGGGTCTGCCGCGGCCCATGACACTCCCGCCGGCAAGGCCAACAAGGCTACGCTCGTCTATGAGCATCAATTGCCGAACGTTCCGGGCAAGAGCATCAGGGGCGTTCTGGTCGAATATGGTCCCGGCGGGTTTTCCGAAGCCCACACCCATCCGAGCTCCGCCTTCATCTACGCAACGGTTCTCGAAGGATCCATCCGCAGCCACGTGAATGGCGGACCGGCCAAGGTCTACCAGGCAGGTGAGAGTTTTTCTGAGATGCCCGGCGACCGTCACGACGTGAGCGCAAACGGCAGCGAGACGAAGCCGGCCAAACTGCTGGCGGTCTTCGTCGTCGATACCGCTCAGAAGGAGTTGACCTTCCCGATCGAGAAATGACTTGAAGTGGGGCCGCATGCGGCGCATCCGGCCCCGCTTTTGATCCGGACATCCTTGCAAGTGAGCCCGCCATGTTCGCCGATCCTCTTTCTCTGCCGTTCCTGCTGATCAATCTGCTTGGGATTGCCGGCATTGTCGTGTGGCATCTGCAGGGGCGCGGGCGTCCGACCGCGCGGTTGATCGTCCAGATTCTGTTTTTCACCGCCATGACCGCCACACTCGGCTTCAGCGGGATCCAGCCGCACCGGGTGGACGAGGCACATCTGAACGGGCTCGCTGCATTCCTGGCGACGTCTGCAAGAGTTCTCTGGTGGACGCATCTCGCCTGGGCGACCATCGGATTCGTGCGCATCTACATCGTGCTCGACCGCAGGCCGCGGGAAGCGCGCCTGTTTCAGGACCTGATCATCGGCATCGTCTATCTGGGTGTGGCACTGTCCATCATGGGCTTCGTCTTCGGTGCGCCGATCGGCACGCTGACGGCAACCTCCGGCGTAGTCGCCATTATCCTCGGCCTTGCCCTGCAGAATACGCTTGGCGACCTGTTCTCCGGCGTCGCACTGACGCTTGGCCGTCCCTTCGCCATCGGCGACTGGATACAGCTCGACGACGGAACCGAAGGGCGTGTCGTCGAAAACAATTGGCGTTCCACCCATCTGCTCACGCTCGCCAACAATGTCATCGTCCTGCCGAACAGCGCACTGGCGAAGGTTGGATTGACCAACCTCAGCCGCCCGGACGAGACGCATCAGATCTTCGTGACCGTCCGTATCGCGGCAACGCATGTGCCGCACTTTGTCGAGGAGGTGCTGCGAACCGCGCTCGAAGACTGCCAGCGGATCGTCCAGGACCCGCCGCCCAGCGTCGGTCTCAAGGCAATCGACGCTGTGGCGATCGAAGCGGAGCTGCTGTTTCGCGTAGCTGGTCCGGCCAACCGAACGGCGGCGAGAAACGAAGTCATCGATCAGGTCGACCGTCACTGCAAGGAAAGTGGCCTCTCCTTCGCACTGCCGCCCCAGAGTTATCTCTACGCGCTCACTTCGCCGGACAAAGAACCGCAGGCCGTCATGGGTTCGCGCTCAACCGGCACGCTCTAGAACCCACTCGAAGCTTTTTTTCCAAAGCTCCGCCGGAACCTCCTTAGCCAAGGTGTCGATGAGATCCGACAGTTGCACACTTCGGAGCTTTTCGCGCCATGCTTCGTCTGCCTCCCACATCACACGCGCCACCGCGCAAGGGGCGCTTTCGCAATAGCCTTGCGGGCGGCACGGGTTGTTGGCGCGGATATTGTTGCAGACGAAGGTGCGTGCCTTGCCCTCCACCGCCTCGACGATATCAAGGAACGTCAGCTCGTCCGGTGTCCTGGCCAGACGGTAGCCGCCCGAAGGTCCGAGCGTCGTATGCACAAGCCCGGCCTGCGACAGGCTTTGCAGCGCCTTGGATAGGTATTCCTTCGGGACCCCATGGAATTCGGCAAGTGCCTTGGTCGACAGATAGCGGCCCTTGGGCAGGCCGGCGAGAATGGCGCAACAATGCAGTGCCCATTCCACTTGACTTTTCAGGAACATCGAAAATTACCGGGTCGATGCTGATCGACAGCTATTACGGATAATAGATATCCCTATTTGTCGTGTCTGTAAACACAACGCCTGCCGCTTACTACAGGTTAGGCGACGGACTGGCGTATGCGCAAGGTTCCTCGATGATCGGGAACGCTTGCCCGGAGGGTGCCTGCGGGCTTACCCTCAAACGTTTCGCGAGCCCGCCCCGGCGCCCAGCCAGGGCGGCTGCGCCAGAGGGAGGTCCATCATGAAAATCGCATCGATATGTGCAGTCGGATTGCCCGTATTCTTCGGGATCGTCACCTTTGCCTCGGCAGAGGATGCGCACACAATGATCGCTCCCGGTGATGTCAAGTGGGCGCCGGCGCCAAAGATATTGCCCGCCGGAGCAGAAATTGCAGTCCTGTTCGGCGATCCCAGCAAGGAAGGCTTGTTCGCCCTTCGGCTGAAGGCCCCGTCCGGCTATGTGGTCGCACCGCACACGCATCCGGCGGACGAAGTGGTCACGGTCATATCAGGGACCATTAATCTGGGAATGGGCGAAACGGCCGATCGGAGTGCCGCCAAGGCATTGCCGGCAGGCAGTTTCTTCGCCTTGCCGCCCAACATGGCCCATTTTGCCTATTTCGATGAAGAGACCGTGGTGCAGATTACCACCAACGGTCCGTGGGGCATCAAGTATGTCAATCCGGCTGACGACCCGCAAAAATCGCAGTGAGCCGCCCGAGCGCTCGGAGACACTGCCCCGCCACTGCAGGCGGCGGGGCAAGACAGGGAGCTATCCGATTTCCGCATTCCTATCCAATTCGCGAGGGTTTCGCTGCCTTCTCGGTAAAGCTGTGAAGCTTCATTAATCTTCGCAACCTCTTGATGCAGAAACGTGGCGCCAATGCTGCCTCAGGCAGCCTCTCGCGACTCCTGCCGCTCGAATGATTTGAGGGGCCTCTCCAACCTCTCTCATTCGTGCTCAGGACAAGGCAATGAAAAATTGGTCGACTATTCTCAAGATGCTGGTCATCCTCGGCGCCTTCGGTTTGTTTTCGTTAGGCACCGGCTTCTACGCCTCAATACAGATCATGAAGATTGACGGCGGCTATTCGAATTTGCTCGTCGAGCAGGTTCGCGCAGCGCAAAACATGGCCTCGGCGGGCCGGGCCTTGCAGCGAGCCCGAGCAGCGATTGCCGACAGCATCATGCTGACCGATCCCAAGGCGGTCGAGCAAGCCAACTCCGAACTGGCCGGGGCCAAGCAGACTTTCTCGGAACTGATGGACGTCGCCGCGCAGGCAAGTCCCGAGAACAAACATATCCCGGAATTCAAGCAGGCTGGTCTGGACGTCCTCGAAAAGCAGTGCGCACGAGCCCTCGATCAAGGATCGAAAACGACGAATGCCATGGAAACGATGTCGGCGGTCAAGACATTCGCGACCGAATGCCAACCCGGCTTTCCACAACTGGCCGAGCAAATCGTCACCGAGACACGGACTTTGGAGCAGGCCGCACTCAAGGCCAGCGACGACCTCACGATCGTTTCGACATCAACCAGCAACAATACGCTCCTGATCCTGTTCGGTGGGCTCGCCCTTGTTCTGACAGCCTCCTATTTTGCTGTAAATTCGTGGATCGTGAAACCGATCAACGCCCTTCGCGACCTGATGGCGGTTCTCGCCGGCGGCAATCTCGACGTTGACGTCGAGGGAACCGAGCGCCGCGACGAGATCGGCAAGATGGCCGCGGCCGTTCAGGTCTTCAAGGACAATGGCCTCAAGGCTCGCGAACTGGAGGGCCAGTCCGAGGAGATGCGGGCCACGGCCGAGCGCAACCGTCAGGCGGAGCAGGAGCGGACCGCTCGCGAGGCGGAGCAATTGCGTCTCGCGACGTCGACGCTTGGCGACGCATTGAAGCGGCTCGCCCATGGCGACCTCGCCTGCCGGATCAATGCAGCCTTCGCGGCCGAATACGAGCCCCTTCGCGCCGATTTCAACGCGACGGTCGATCAACTGAGCCGCACCATCAGTGCCGTCGCCGTCTCGGTGCACAGCATGGACAATGGCACGAGGGAGATTTCGTCGGGTGCGAACGATCTTTCCAAGCGCACCGAGCAGCAGGCCGCCTCGCTGGAAGAAACCGCCGCGGCCCTGGACCAGATCACAGCGAACGTCGGCAACTCGACCAAGCGTACCGAGGAAGCCCGCACCGTCGCCAGCCGGGCCAATCACTCGGCGGTTCATTCGGCCGAGGTCGTTTCCCAGGCAGAAGGGGCGATGAAGAAAATCGAGGAGAGCTCGCAGCAGATCTCCAACATAATCGGGGTGATCGACGAGATCGCCTTCCAGACCAACCTCCTGGCGCTGAATGCCGGCGTCGAAGCCGCCCGCGCCGGCGAGGCCGGCAAGGGCTTCGCGGTCGTCGCCCAGGAAGTGCGGGAGCTCGCCCAACGCTCGGCCCAAGCCGCCAAGGAGATCAAGGGCCTGATCCAGAACTCCTCCGCCGATGTCGGGAGCGGCGTCAAGCTGGTGCGCGACACGGGCGAGGCATTGAAAACGATCGGCGGCTTCATCGTAGAGATCAATGCCCATATGGAAGCAATCGCAATCTCGGCCAGGGAACAGTCGACCGGGCTTGCCGAAATCAACACCGCCGTCAACCAGATGGACCAGACGACGCAGCAGAATGCGGCGATGGTGGAGCAGTCCAGCGCCGCTGCCGTCTCGCTGGCGCAGGAAGCGTCGAAACTGCGCGACCTCGTCGGTCAGTTCCGGCTCGACGCCGCCGCCCAGCTCTCGGCTCCCGCGCAGACAGCCCGTGCAGCAACACCGGACAGCAAGCCGGTCGCGTCTCCTGCCCGCGCCCTCGGCCGGAAGATCGCCGGCGCCTTTGGCGGCAAGGCGACGGCCGCAGCCGCGGCGGAGGACTGGGAGGAGTTTTGACGGCTGGCCGACGGCCATATGCCGGAATAGACGCCCCTGTCGAACCAGTGCCAAAGGCCATGGGATCCGAGCGATCCCATGGCCTTAACGCTTTTCGACGTCTAAGGCCGTCAATGGGAGATAAAAAAGTCGGCGTCCATGTCACACTTGCAGGGTCCCGTCTCGTCATGATGTGGTAACCAACAAGAGGAAGCCATCATGACTGCCAAACTTGATCCTTTCGCCGCCGCCCCCGCCCTCATGAAGAACTGGATGAGCACCTCGCTCGCCGTCGCTTCGAGCCTCGAGGCCAGCCTGATCGAACTCGTCAAGATCCGCGCATCGCAGATCAATGTTTGCGCCAACTGCATCAACATGCATACGGCGGAAGCGCGCGCGAAGGGCGAGACCGAGCAGCGGATCTATCTGCTGTCGGCCTGGCGCGAGGCGCCGTGCTATACGGATCGCGAACGGGCCGCGCTCGGCTGGACCGAGGCGCTGACGCGGCTGTCGGAAGGACATGTGCATGAAAGCGCCTACCAGGCCCTGCAGGCTCACTTCACGGAGGAGGAGCAGGTGAAGCTCACGCTGATGGTCAATGTCATCAACGGCTGGAACCGCCTCGCGGTCGGCTTCGGCCTATGGGTCGATCCGGCCGCGGCAGCGGCCGCTGCCAAGGCGGTCGCCTGATGGCCGTCACCGGGCACGAAGATGCAGCGGCGGGTTTCGACCCGCTGCGTCCGAAGCTGATGCGCGTTGCCTATCGTATGCTGGGCTCCGTTGCCGATGCCGAGGACGTGCTGCAGGAGGCCTTCATCCGCTGGATGGGGGCCAACCGCGCCGCGGTCAGGGAGCCCGAGGCGTTCCTGCGTCGCACCGTGACGCGGCTGTGCCTCGATCAGCTGAAATCGGCCCGGCGCCAGCGCGAGACCTATGTGGGGCCCTGGCTCCCCGATCCTGTCGTGGAAGAGGAGGAAGAGGAGGACGTCACCTTGCCGCTGATGCTGGCGCTGGAGCGCCTCTCGCCGCTCGAGCGCGCCGCCTTTTTGCTGCATGACGTGTTCGGACTGGCTTTCGAGGAGGTCGCGACGACCATAAAGCGCGATCCGGCCGCCTGCCGGCAACTCGCCGCCCGCGCGCGCACCCATGTCCGCGAGGCGCGGCCGCGCTTTCGGGTCGAGAAGGAGCGCGGCCTCGAGCTGGCGAAGGCATTCTTCGACGCATCGCGCAGCGGCGACATGAAGGCGCTCGGCACCATGCTGGCGGCCGATGTCAGCCTCCATTCCGACGGCGGCGGCAAGCGGTCGGCGGCCATACGGCCGATCATCGGGTATGATGCGGTGATGAAGGTGCACGAATATCTGGCGGGATTGTTCCGCAAGAACGGCTCGAAACTCGTTCGCGCCGGCTTCGTCAATGGTCTGCCGGGCTTCGTCACGCTCGAAGCCGACGGCGAACTCCAGACGACCGCACTCGAAATCGAAAACGGAAGAGTCGCCGCGATCTATGTCGTGCGCAACCCCGACAAGCTCCGGCACCTGCATTAGCCGGAGGCGATGAGCGATCTCAGAAGAATTGGGGAACGGAGGGCGACCCGGCCGACGCATCTCGCCGGCCGGTCGTTCAATCAGATTTCGCCGGGCAGGAAGTCCGAAATCGGCACCTGAAGGGCTATGGCGATTCGCTTCAGTTTTGCCGGACTATTATCCATGCCGCTTTCAATTTCGCTGATTTCAGCATTGGCGAGACCACAGGTGACGGCAAGATCTTCGATACTGTAGCCGACGGCCTCACGAGCGGCCCTGACGCGAGCGGCGATATCGCCGCCGACTATGGCAGAGGCGTGCTTGTGGCCAATGCTGGAGGGTGAAATGGACATAAATGTCTCCTTCTCTAGGCATTAAATTCTATGCGAATTCGCGGTTGAGTGCGGGTGACACGCGCCTTGGGACAAGCGGTAACGTTTTATGTCAATGTTGTAACATGAACAAGCCGAAATACGCCGCACCGCGACGATTGCGCTCGTAAGGCGATCACGGCAGCGGCCTTGCGCGTCCCCAATTGATATCAAAATCTGTTTCCATGAGGGCCGGTTGCCCGTACACTGGCGACATGGTTGTTACTGATTTGGCTGCATTTCAGCATTTACGGATATTCAGTCGTATACTTGCCTTTCCCGGGCTGCCGCCCGCCCCCGAATGCGGTCCTAGCAACGGCAGTCTCCGACCGTTCCGACTTTTACAGGACGAGCAATTGCCGCCGATCCTGGAGCGGGGCATCGACCTCGTTGATTCGGTATCGCCGCGAGCCTGCATCTCCTGCAGGACCGACCGAGATCGCAAAAACCCTGAACCGTCTGTTGATGCGTCGTGCTTGCCGATGAGCGCGGTGTACCGACCGTCGGGATAGGCCCGACAGGCTGTGCCCTTCGAAGGGAGGAACTGACGATGAAGAAACCGACCGGCAAGAAGACCGCGCCCCGATCGCCGGCCGCACCACCCGAGGGCAGCAGTATCTGGCAGCAGTTCGACATGATGCGGCGTGCCTTCGTCGCCTCGCCGCTTCTGAAGCCGATCCTGTGGCTGACCACTGGCAGCCTCGCTGTCATCATAGTCACCGCGATCGGTCAGATCATTCTCAACCGCTGGTACCGACCGTTCTTCGACTCGATCGAGCGGCGCGATCTCAACGCCTTTTTTTATCAGCTGCTGCTGTTCGTCGTCATCGCCGGCGTTCTCTTGATATTCAATGTCACCCAACAGTGGCTCAACCAGATGGTGCGGCTGAAACTGCGTGAAGGACTGACATTGGATCTGATCGGTCAGTGGATGCGGCCGCGCCGTGCCTTTCGACTCGCGAATGGCGGCGCGATTGGCGTCAATCCGGACCAGAGGATGCAGGAGGATGCCGGCCACCTGGCCGACCTTACCACCGATCTCGGCTTCGGCCTCGTGCAATCGTCGATCCTGCTCGCCTCCTTCGTGGGCGTACTCTGGTCGCTCTCAGCCGGATTCGCCTTCCAGATCGGCGACAGATCACTGGAGATCCCCGGCTATATGGTTTGGGCGGCGATCCTCTACGCCGGCTCCGCCTCCTGCGTGAGCTGGCTGGTCGCGCGGCCGCTCGTCGGCCTGAACGGCGAGCGCTATGCCCGAGAGGCGGATCTGCGATTCTCGATGATGCATGTCAACGAGCATATCGACGCCATATCGCTGGCGGGCGGTGAAGACGGAGAACGCAGACGTCTGGAACTCGATCTTTCCTCCGTGCTCGGGTCCGTGCGCAACATTTATCGCGCCCAGATCAATCTTGCCTGGGTGCAGGACGGCTATGGCTGGGTGACGGTCGTCGCACCGATCCTGATCGCCGCACCCGTCTATTTCGCGGGAAATATCAGCTTCGGCGGTCTAATGATGGCCGTCGGCGCCTTCAACCAGGTGCACTCTTCGCTCAAATGGTTCGTGGCCAATATCGGTGCGATCGCCGACTGGCGCGCGACACTGTTGCGGGTTGCCGCATTCCGGCGCGCGCTCATTGTGGCGGACACGCTGCACGACCGGGAAAAGCGGATAGAATTCGTCGAGAACGACAGAGCCAGCCTGACCTTCGACAATCTCGAAGTGGTTTCCCCGTCGGGCCGGACGAGGCTCGCCGAGCCCCATATCGAGATCGGCGCCGGCCAGCGCGTCATCATCAGCGGCGATCCACGCGCCGGCAAGACATTGCTCTTCCGTGCCCTCGCCGGTCTCTGGCCCTGGGGCGGCGGACGCGTCGGTTTGCCCGTCGACGATTCCGTCGCCTTCATTCCACGCGCGCCCTATTTCCCGCGGGGTCGGTTGCGCAATGCGCTTGCCTATCCTCACTCCAACGGCTTTGCCGATTCGGAGATCGTCGCCGCGCTGACGAAAGTCGGCCTCGACCACCTGGCGACATCCCTCGACCAGGAAGCCCGGTGGGAGCGCGAGCTCAGCGACGACGACCAGCGCCTCCTGGCTTTTGCCCGGATACTCCTGCAACGGCCGCGCTGGGTGATCATTGATGAAGCACTGGAGACGATGGACAGCGACGCGCTGAAGCGCGCGCTATCGATCTTCGAAACCGACCTCAGGGAAACGGCGGTCATCAAGATCGGCCGCACGCCGCGCAATGGCGCGCTGTTTTCCCGCGTCATCCATCTCGTCAAGGATGCCGAAGGCCCGGCATTGAAGCCGGTGCGCTTCGCTGAGGGCGTGCCCGAGAAGGAATTGGCAACACAGGGCGCGCCTTGACGGCGACGCGCTTTAAACGCCGCGCCGGTTGCCCCAGATGAGCACATGCAGCTGCGGCAGCACGCGCACCTCGAACCATTTGTCGGCGGACACCCTGTCGACCAGCCAGCGCACCCTCTCCATCACGCCCTCGATGTCGATCGGCGCAACCTCGTCATCCGGAGGTGGCGGCGTGTGGTTGCCCGGCTGCAGATAGACCGGCAACTGCGGATGGCGCGCCGCCGCCGACCGCGCATAGGCATAGTCGACCTCGTCGAAGACGACGATCTTAAGGGCCGTCTGGGGCTTGCCCCTGGACGAGCGGAGACAGGCATCGAAGGCCTCCCAGTCCGTCTCCATGCCGCTCGAGGGCGGCTTCGGGCTCAAGACCAGCATGTCAAGATTGGCGAACCAGTCGCGGGCAACCGAACCCTGCGTCTCAAGGGCGAAACGATAGCCTTCCCGATGCCCCCGGTCGATCAGCGGCCCGAGCGGCTGGATCGCCGGATTGCCACCGGACAGCGAGACCATCACCGGCACGCCTCCGGAGAGCCGGGTGACCTCGCTCCAGACCTCCTCGACCGTCATTGCCCGCCACTCGTCGCGATAGGCGCTGTCGACGGCATGCAGGCTATCGCACCAGGAGCAGCGGTAGTCACATCCGCCGGTCCGGACGAACACCGTCGGGAGGCCAATCAGCGCGCCTTCGCCCTGAATGGTCGGGCCGAAGATCTCGCTGACGCGGATCTCGGCCGGTCGCGTGACGGTCATGGCCGGTATTCCGCCCAGGTCTTCTCCGTCTCGCTGACGCGCACGGCCGTCGTTTCCGGCAACCGCGCCTTGCACCATTCATAGAAATGCTGTGCCAGACACTCCGCCGTCACCCGGTCGTGGCCGAGCACGTCGTTCAGATGGCGGTGGTCGAAGGCCTCGTCGATATAGTGCTTAAGCGGCGCCAGCTCGTGATAGTCGCGCACGAAGCCGTGCTCGTTCAGCGTTTCGGCCGAAAGCTCCACTTCGACGACATAGTTGTGACCGTGCAGCCTTGCGCATTGATGCTCGGGCGGCAGGCTTGTCAGCTGGTGCGAGGCGGAGAAGTGGAACTCCTTGGTGATGCGGAACATCATCGCACCTCCTCGGCCGCGAAGGCGCGGGTGGCCGCGATCCAGAAATCCGGATCCTCGTATTCGGTCGGATCGGCGGCGCCGGCGAGATGGAAGGCTTCTCGCCGCTCGACGCAGGTGCCGCAGCGGCCGCAATGGCGCGCGCCGCCCTTGTAGCAGGACCAGGTCTCGGCAAAGGGCGTTCCATGTTTCGCGCCGTCGGCGACGATGTCTGCCTTCGAGACATTGACATACGGGGTATGGAGCGTGATGTCGGCATATCCCTCCAGCGCATGGTTCTGCATCGTCTGGAAGGCAGCGATGAAGCCTGGCCGACAATCGGGATAGATGAAGTGGTCGCCGCCGTGCACCGCGGCCGCGACCGCGTCGGCCTTGCGGGCAGCCGCAACGCCGAAGGCGATCGCCAGCATGATGGCGTTGCGGTTCGGCACGATCGTCGTCTTCATCGTCTCTTCCGCATAATGGCCGTCCGGCACGTCGACGTCGTCGGTCAGCGCCGAGCCGGTGAGATGGCGGCCGATCTCGCGAATGTCGATGATCTGGTGCGGCACGCCGAGGCGCCTGGCGCAGGCGGCGGCGAAGTCCAGTTCCTTGCGGTGCCGCTGGCCGTAGTCGAACGACAGGAGGCCGAGCAGTTCGTGCTCCGCCGCGATCCCGTGCGCAAGCGAAACGGAATCCAATCCGCCGGAGCAGATTACGATGGTTTTCATGACAGGTGTCCTTGTTTTGACCGGGTAGGCTGCGACCGGGGAGTTACCTGCCGGTTTTTTAGAGCCTTTTATGTCCAAATGAAAGGTCTCTCTGTGTGTGTGAAGCTCGATACCGCCTCAGCGAAATTCACTTCCACCATGAGCGCAGTGACACAAGGTCCAGGATCCGGCCCCAGGGCAATTCGTTCTGCTGCTACCCTGGCGACAATCAGAGATTGCTTGACTATAGTGTCCGCGACTGTGGACACCGAAGCTGCCGCTCCAAATCGGCGAGGCACGCAAATGTCAGCTGTCGCATACAGAGTTTTGCATCGTTCGGCCGGTGAAGGTATATGTCGGGTTTCGGTCTCAGGCCCAGCAATGGCGTGGTTCTTGGCGCGATTCTGGTGCTAGCGGCCCTGTTCCGTTTGCACGACGTGCAGCAGCCACTTGTCGACGCCTTCAGTTGGCGCGAAGCCAGCACGGCGATGATGGCTGACAATTTCTTCCTGCGGAGCTGGAACATCTTCTTTCCGGAGGTGAGCTGGACGGGGCCGGGACCCGCCTACCAGGGTCGCGAGCTCCAGGTGATCTCCTATATCACCGCCATGCTTTATGCCGTGTTCGGTTGGGACGAAATGTTCGGGCGGCTCGTCGCCATCGCCTTCGGGGTCTGGGGCGTCTTCGCCCTGCACCGGCTGATCGAACGCATCTGGGGCGCTGCCCATGCCCATGCCGGCGCCTTTCTGCTGTCGATCATGCCAGGCGCCGTGATGATCGACCGCTCTTTCCTGCCCGATCCGGCGATGTTGTCGCTGGTGACAACCGGCGCCTGGCTCTATGTGGCCTATCTGCAGAACGACCGAATACCGCTGCTCCTCGCGGCCGGGCTGATCACCACCATCGGCGTACTTGCCAAGCTGCCGGGTATCGCAGCCGTCGTGCCGATGACCTATGCGACATTTCTCATCCTGCAGCGGCGAGGCAAGCTCAGTCTTCGCCGTATCCTGCAAATCCTACCTGTCTCGCTCATCGCCGGAGCGCTCATTCTCGTCTACTACCGCTGGGCCCACTATCTCGGCACCAACTATCCGCCCTATCACATCGCCGGCAGCGGTTATCTCTGGAGCGATGGGGTTGCCAAGTTCGTCAGCGAAGGGTTCTACATTCCCGCCACTTGGAAGATCGCCAGCAACTGGCTCTTCACCCTGCCCGTGATGATGCTTGCGGGCGTCGCACTCTTGGCCGCACCGCCGACGACACCTGAAACGGCACCCGGCCGCGCGGCCTGGTTCTTCCATGTCTGGCTCGCCGGCGCGGCGCTCGTCTATTTCTTCGCCGCGCGCGAGATCAAGACCAATCCCTGGAACTTTCACATCTTCAACGTGCCGATGGCCGCACTTGCCGGGCGCGGGCTGATCCTGTTGAGCAGTATAGGCGGCGATCGGGCAGGGGGTATTCGATCGCGCGCGCTGCGTTTGGCGGCGATCACAGCCGTCGTCATTGTCGGCGGCAGCATACCCGGGCTCACGCTGATGAAGACGCCCTATGCGGATTCCGGCCATAAGCTCGGCGAGCGGCTCAGCGAACTCAGCCAACCCGGCGATCTCGTCGTCACCGCCACCCCCACGATCGGCGATCCGGTGGCGATCTATTACAGCCGTCGCCGCGGCTGGGTTTTCCCGCCGGGCGGCGGCGAAAACGACTGGTCGATGCTGCTTGCGGATGAGGACGCGATCCCGACGCTGGAGGCGCTGCGCGCCCAAAACGCCACGTGGTTCGGGATCACCAAGAACGCGCGCGACATGCAGCGGCGCAAGCTCATCGAATACAACAAAGCGCTGATAGCCCACCTCGACAGGACCGCCGAACGCGTAGTCGACGACGATACGATCCTGATCTACCGCCTGGCGCCCCGGGTCGACGCCGCGTCAAATTGATATGCTCTGGTTTCGAGCCGAACGGCAGCCGCGAGTTCGCGACGTTGGCCGGGCAAGAAAATTTCCCTTGCCCGGCCGGCGGCACGCTTGCGACGCCCCCGCTCAGCCATCGCTGAGGACGAGGCCCTTCGTCAGTTCCAGCGCCTGCCTTTCGAAGAGGCTCCGGTAGATGCCGCCCTTGAGGCGGATGAGCGTGTCGTGATCGCCCTCCTCCACGATGCGGCCGCGATCGAACACCAGCAGGCGGTCGAGCGCTCTGACGGTCGACAGCCGGTGGGCGATCACCAGCGTCGTGCGGCCGGTCATCAGCCGTTCCATCGCCTTCTGGATCAGCACCTCGGATTCGGAATCGAGGCTCGACGTCGCTTCGTCGAGGATCAGGATCGGCGCATCCGCCAGGAAGGCCCGGGCGATGGCAACGCGCTGGCGCTCGCCGCCGGACAGCTTGACGCCCCGCTCGCCGACCATCGTCGCGTAGCCCTTCGGCAGCCCGGAGATGAAGTCGTGCGCGCTCGCCAGACGCGCTGCTCCCTCGATCTCGTGCTGCGTCGCACCGGGCCGCCCGTAGGCGATGTTCTCGGCGAGCGAGCGGTGGAACAGAACCGGTTCCTGCTGGACGATGGCAATCTGCTGGCGGAGCGACGCCTGCATGCTGCCGGCGATGTCCTGCCCGTCGATCAGAACCTGGCCCGATTTCACGTCATGCAGCCGCTGGATGAGTTTGACGAAGGTCGTCTTGCCCGAGCCGGAATGTCCGACGAGGCCGACGCGCTCACCGGCGCCGATCGTGACCGAGAATCCGTCATAAAGCGGCGCCCGGTGGGCTCCGTAATGAAACGTCACGTTGCGGAACTCGATCTTGCCGTCGGTGATCTGAATCGGCCGTGCTCCCGGACGATCTTCGACGCCGAGCGGCTGGGCATGGATGGCGACGAGTTCCTCCATGTCGTTGACCGAGCGCTGCAGGTGACGGATATCCATGCCGATCTCCCGCAGATAGCCCTGCAGGATGAAGAAGGAGGTGAGCACGAAGGTGATGTCGCCGGCGCTCGCCTCGCCCTTTGCCCAGAGCAGCAAGGCAGAACCGATGATGGCTGCGCGGACCACCAGCAGCATCGCGCCTTGCGCCGTGCCGTTCAGCGTCGCACGCGACCAGGTACGCCGGGTGCGGTTCTCCCACTTCCGGAGCACCTTCGCCAGGCGGGCCTCCTCGCGCTTCTCCGCGCCGAAACTCTTGACGACGGCGTTGCAGCTCACCGCATCGGCGAGCGCACCGCCAAGACGCGTGTCCCAGCTGTTGGCAAGGCTCGCCATCGGCGCCACGTAGCCGAGCGACAGCAAGACAGTGACGGCTATGAAGAGGACGGACCCAAGCCCGACGATCGCGCCCATGATCGGCCAGTGCCAGGCCATCAGCGCCGTCGAGCCGATGAGCATCACGACCGAGGGAAACAGCGCGATGAGCAGCGTGTCGTTGAAGAGGTCCATCGCCCACATGCCACGCGTCACCTTGCGCACAGTCGAGCCGGCGAAGCTGTTGGCGTGCCATTCGCTGGAGAAGCGCTGAATGTGGTGGAACGCAGCGGCCGCGATGTCGGACATCATCCTCAGCGTCAGGCTGACGATGATCGTGATCGCGGCGTGCTTGAAGACGATGGCGCCGAGGGAAAGGGCCATCATGACCAAGAAGGCCGAGAGCGCGGCATTCCATGCGATCGCATCGCTCGCCGCACCCGAGACGATCGCATCCACCAGACGGCCGGCATAGAGCGGCGTCAGGACATCGGCAAGCGTGGCAAGCAGCACTGTGCAAAGGATGCCGGCAAGCCGCACCGGCTGCTTCTTCCAGTGCGCCCAGGAAAAGCGAAAAACATTGCGGAAGGCACGATCGCGCGCCGCAAAACGAGTGAACGCCATAGGATTTGCCCGGTGGCAACGCACCGGCCCCGAGATCTGATCAGCAAGGGAATGCCGCCCGGAACGATTGCGCGTGCGGCATTGATGAAACGGCGCCGTCTCCGAAAAAGGAGGGGCCGGACGGTGCGGGATCCGTCGGCAATCAGGAAGCGCGGGCGCTCCCGGTCACGAGGTCAGGATCGTGGACCGTCCCTAAGGGAGAAGCAATAGGCTGTCATCGTAACCTCCCTGTTCTGATTGCCGGAAGACTGCTTATAGTTGAAGACACCGATCGAGCCAAGCGCAAATATTGTGCTCCGGCCAGGAGACAGCAAAGTGCTGCATGTCTGCCACAGTCACCTACTCCCTTCGCCGACGCCTGCGAAGCAAAGCGGCATTCGACGTTGTGTGGAGTGCCATCTTTTGCAGAACTTACATATTGTGTTGAAAAATCGCCGCTATTGGTTGCGAAAGCGAACGGCGCTCCATTCCGGTTTCTGAAAGTCATTCCTGAGGTTGCCCGTGCAGAACAACAATATCCTCGTCGTCGGCGGTGCCGGCTATATCGGCTCTCACACCTGCCTTCGACTGGCCGAAAAGGGCTATCACCCGGTCGTCTACGACAATCTTTCCAACGGCCACGAGGAATTCGTCCGCTGGGGCGTTCTGGAGAAGGGCGACATCCGCGATCGGCGGCGCCTCGACGAAGTGCTGGCCCGCCATCAGCCGCGGGCGGTGCTGCATTTCGCGGCGATGATCGAGGTCGGCGAATCGGTCAGGGATCCGGTCGCCTTCTACGACAATAATGTCATCGGAACGCTGACCCTCTTGTCGGCGACGCTTGCCGCCGGCATCGAGGCTTTCGTCTTCTCGTCCACCTGCGCCACCTACGGCCTGCCCGACAGCGTGCCGATGGACGAAACCCACAAGCAGGCTCCAATCAACCCCTATGGCCGGACCAAGTGGGTCTGCGAGCAGGCGCTCAAGGACTACGGCCTCTACAAGGGCCTGCGCTCCGTCATCCTGCGTTATTTCAACGCCGCTGGCGCCGATTTCGAGGGCCGCATCGGCGAATGGCACGAACCGGAGACGCATGCGATTCCGCTGGCGATCGACGCGGCGCTGGGTCGGCGCGAAGGCTTCAAGGTCTTCGGAACGGATTATGAGACGCGCGACGGCACCTGCGTGCGCGACTATATCCATGTTCTCGATCTTGCCGATGCGCATGTGCGCGCCGTCGATTACCTGCTCGAGGGCGGCGACAGCGTCGAGCTCAATCTGGGCACCGGCACGGGGACAACCGTGAAAGAGTTGCTCGGGGCAATCGAGAAGGTCTCCAGGCGGCCGTTCGATGTTAGCTATGTCGGCCGCCGCGAGGGCGACTCGACGACGCTCGTCGCCAACAACGACAAGGCACGGCAAGTGCTCGGCTGGGAGCCGCAATACGACCTGGCGGCAATCACCGAATCGGCCTGGAACTGGCATTCGCGCCGAAACGGCTGAGCAGGCCTGCAGGCTCGCCGGCCTATTGGGCGGTAGGCCCGGTAAGGCCGACGGCCGGCGCCGGCGTCCGTGCACGCTGCAGCAGCGGGCGCTCGACAAGGCCGTAGGCTGCGATACCGGCGACCGTCCCCGCCAGGATCGCCAGGCCCATCGAAATCGCCGCGGGCATGCCCAATAGGCCGCCGGCCTTGGCGACGACCGAGATCGCGAAGGTATGCCATAGATAGATCGAGTAGGAAGCATTGCCGAGCAGGTCCGGCAGGTTCAGCATCGGCATCCGTCCGCTTGCCTCGAGCGACAGCGCGCCAAGAACCAGGAGGACGGCGAGCGGCCCGGTCGTGCGCTCGTCGAAGGAAAGATGAAGGCCCCCGATCAGGGCAAAACCGCCGAGCGAGCAGGCGATCAATGAAGAACCGATTGCCGCCCCGGGAACCTTCCCGCGGAGCCAGAACTCGCCGAGGATAATGCCGGCGACGAATTCGAGGATGATCGGCCGCGTATAGGTCAGCCAGAGAGCATTTTCGCTGGGAGCAACCAACCCGACGGTGACCAGCGCCACGAAGAGGCCGGTAATCGCCGGGAGGCGCCAATGCCGCGGCAGCAGCAGGGAGGCCGCGAACACGGCGTAGAAGAGCATCTCGAAATTCAGGGTCCAGCCCTGCACGAGCACCGGCCAAATCTCGCCACTGCTCGGCGAGCGGGCCGGAAAGAAAACCAGCGAGGCCAGAACGTGGTCGAGGGTCAGCACCAAAGTGGGAAACAAGCCGGCGAGCGCCCCGGTGATCATGACGGCCGTCGCAAACCAGTAGATCGGGACGACGCGGCGGAGGCGATCGGAGATGAATTTCGCGGGGGTCACCGGCCGCCGGTCGCTGATGACCCACATGATGAAGCCGCTGATGACAAAGAAGACGTCCACACCGGCCGCTCCGATCGTAAAATCGTGGCCGGTCTTTTCGGCGGCGTGAAAGATCACGACTGCGAGCGCCGCCGCCGCCCGAAGATACTGAATCGCCCGGATCGTCCCCATCGTCCCCTCTGACCGTGATGTCACATGCTGGGCCGCGGCCGATACGCCGGAGTGGGCCCGTCGCCCGGCCAAAGCCAGGTCACCGCCTGCCGGCGGCGGGCGACCGTCAATTTCCCTGCGGTGAAGTAAAGCAGGAAGGATCCGACATGGTACGGGTTCATGATGTCGATCTCGACGAAGGAGCGGATGAGAAGGAGCATGGCGATGCCGAACAGCACCATGGCCTCCGCGTCACGGTCCTCGGACAGCAGACGCTTCAATTGCCCGAACACCGCCGTGAGAAGCAGCATCGTCAACAGCATCAGGCCTACCAGTCCGGTTTCGACGGCGGCCTCGATATAGGTGTTGTGAAAGTGGAATCCGGAGCGGGCGGTAATGTAGAACTCTTCCCACAGGCGCTCCGCCTCGGAAAATCCCTGCACCCAATAGGCCTGATAGCCGATGCCGAAGATCGGCGAGGCCTGAGCCGCTTCGATCCCTTGCTGCCACAGATAGGTACGTCCGGTGAGCGTCGAATCCTTGCCGAATGCGCCCAGCACGAGATCGATGACACCGGCATAGATGAGTGCAACCGCGGCGACACCGCCGAAAACCGCCACGCCGATAAAGAGCCCTTTCCGGCTCGCGGGCCTGAGCGCCGTGATCGCGCGCATGCCGACACAAAGCCCGAGGATCGCGACAGTCGTCAGCACCGAGGTCGCCGATTGGGAGGCGAACAGCGAATAGGCGGCGATCGCGCCCGCTACCCCGGCAGCGGCCCGCCAGACGCCCCGTTCGCCAAGAACGACGACGGCCATGAAGGCGAAGTAGATGCCGAGCGAGGCATAGAAGCCCAGCTGGTTCTTGGAAGCGAATGCGCCGACGAAGCTGTAGGTGCCGTCGAGCGGATCGTAATGGTAGACGCCGAAGAGCAGCGAATAGACGAGCACGATGGCGACACCCGCGATGGCGCCGCGGGTGAGCGTGCCGATGTCGATCACCCGCATGGCGATGAGCGCGCAGACGATGTGGCTCAGATATTGGATCCCGGCACGTGCCGTCACGCCGGGCGCGGCCGACCAGAACATCGAAAGACAGGCAAGGATCACGAAGGCGAAGATCCAGACGAACCTGCCGTAATTGCCGAGGACCTTGCGGTAGTCGACGAGAACAAGCGGCAGCCACAGGCCGTAATAGGCGAGGACGGAAATCGGTCCGAAACGGGTCGAATAGGCGAAGACGAACAGCGAAAGGGCCACGGCCGCGGTGCCGTAGAGCCCATTCGCGTCAGGATCGATGAGGCTCGCCTTGCGGATCCGCATGCATTCACCGCATCGCCACTGCGGCATTGACCTTGATCACGTCGCCGGGAAGCACCGGCGTCGTTTCGGTCGCCGCGATCTCCTTCGACTTTCCGTCCTGTTCGCGAATGATCGAATAGGTGATGTTTGCAGCCTGCTCGTCCAGTTGTGCCGCCTCGGCCGATTGCATGAGCGCCTCGGTCATCAGATCGCGGCTGGTGCCGAGCTTCAGCGTCAGCGTGTCGAGTTCGGCTTCGGTATTTTGCAGTTCCTGGGCGAGTTGCGCATCCCAGTCGTTGCGCAGGTTGGATTCGTCCTGCGTTGCCTTGCTGACGTCCTGCTTGGCCTTCAGCGAGGTCGTATCGATGTCGAGAAGCTGCGACTGGACGTCCGCCACCCGCTGCTCGAGCGAGAGCTTGCGCTGGCTGAGCGCCAGGCCCTTTTCGGCAAGGCTGTCGACCTTGTCCAGGTCCTCGGTGGCGAGCTCCAGCTGACGCTGCTGCGTTTCGGATTTCTTCGCCAGCGAGTCGATCTCGCTCTGCAGCAGCGATTTGAGATCAGCCAGGGCGTCGAGCTGGCGTTCCTGCCGCTTGTCGCGCGACACCATCAGAGCCGTCTCGCTTTCGAGCAGCTTGTCGACACCGGGGACGTTCTTGAGCTCCTCCGGCAACGTGATCTTGTCGTGCTTGGCAATTTCCGCCTGAAGGCGGGCTCGGCGAATGAGCAGGCGGTTGCGCTCCGCCACCTGGACCGACGAATCGCCGTTCGCAGCGATATAGTCGCGTGCAAAGCGCTGGCCGGTCGGGCCCCGACGCAGTCCGCCGCCAAGGCTGATTGCCTTGAGCACGGTGAGATTGGGGGCATAGGGATATTCGCCTGGCGTCTCGACCTCGCCGTAGAGATAGACCGGACGGTATTGCGCCATCTCAACCGAGGCTGACGGCCGGTCGCGAAGCCCGAAGAGCTTTTGCATCTTGATGCCGATCTCTTCGGCGAGTTCCGTTGTCGTGCGGCCGGATGCAGGCAGATCGCCGACGAAAGGCAGCGACACCTTGCCGGAGGCGCCGACCGTATATTCACCGCCGACAGCCGACCAATCCCGGACCGCGCCTTCGGCGGTCTGCCATTCGGCAACGCGAATCCGCAACTTGTCCATGACGCCGAGGCGATAATCGTCCGCCCGAGCAATGCCAGCACCCGACAAGACAAGCGCCGCGCAGAGTGCGAGGCGGGCGAAATGGAAAAACTTGCGGGAGCCGGCTGGCACCCCTGGAACTCTGATCGATTGCATCTGGGATTTCCCGTTGCTTGACGTTGCGCTCAGCCGCGAGCCGACGCCAAGGTTTCAGTAGCTGCCGCGGGAGAGGCAGACGGCGGGGATGGTCTTGAAGACGATGACGAGGTCGGCAATGAGCGACCAGTTCTGGACATAATGCGTATCGAAGGCCACCCGAGTGGCATAGGACACATCGTTGCGGCCGCTGATCTGCCAGAGCCCGGTCAGGCCGGGACGCGAGCGCAGATAAAACTCGGCAGCCGCGTCGTAGAGCTCCAGTTCGTCTTCGACGACCGGACGCGGACCGACGATGCTCATTTCACCACGAATGATGTTGATGAGCTGCGGCAGTTCGTCGAGGCTGAGCTTGCGAAGGACGCTTCCGACCACGGTAACGCGCGGATCGTCCTGCAGCTTGCGGGTGGTGCGCCATTCTTCGTAGGCGGCAGGATTCGCCTTCAGGTATTCCTGCAGGACCCGGTCGCCGTTTTCCATCATCGTTCGGAACTTGAGGCACTTGAAGGTCTGGCCGTTATGGCCGATGCGGCGATGACCGTAGAAAATGCTGCCGCCGTCCGAAAACTTTACCAACGCCATGACGAGCAGGAAAAGCGGGCTGAGGGCGATCAGTGCCAGAATGGCGATGAGAATGTCGAAGCTTCGCTTTGATATCCCGCCGATCGGCCGGATCGCACCGGTCTCCTGGGGAATAAAAAAAGCCGTACTGGCCGAGCGAGTCGCGGACTTCATAGAGGTGACTCCATTTACGTTGGCGATTGTCGGTCCCGAGGGACGGAGCGTCATCTAGCGCGAGTGTATGGTGAGAATTTGATTTTTGAAGGCGGAATGATGGCAGCGTCAGCGGACGCCGACGCGAGGGTGTTTAGCGGGCGTGCCGGTCAGAGACTATTACGAAATTTTAAGTATACGGTTTGGAGTTCACCGCTAAAATAGTTGCGTTCGTCATCTCGCCCTTCAAACATCGGCGCACGTTCATTATTTGCGATGGCTAAAGTATTGTATTTGACGCAGCAATTTTTCACTAGCGGCTACCACGGCTCTCCGGCGGGAAGATTTTAAAAGTCGGACTTTTGAGTGTAATTTTGCATCGCATCATTTTGTTGCGCTGCACATATTCTCAAGCCGAGGCCCTGTTGCCTGTAACAAAAGTTGATCGGAAAAAACGGCTGCTTCAGCGGCAAAAGTCGCAGCAAACAGAACGAGTTCGCCTTTCCCCCTGTGAATTTAGGGGCCGTTCCAGCGAGTCAGCTTGACCCCCGCACTTCGCGGAAAAATAATCCTCCAAATCCGTCGAACCTATCGGTGATTGTACCGTTTAACCGGCGGACCCATTCGAATTGCTGAGTCTACCTAAAGATGACGGAAAGCTTTTCCCGCTAGGGACTGTAGCGACAAAGTTGCGTTTTGCAGGTTGAAGAGAAAAGCGACCGCTAATATAGTGGTAAACAGGAGCGAGGGCGGGAGTGCAATGACGGTTCCACGAGCAAATCGGAAAGCGGGGTAGGCAATGTTCGCACCACGCTTCGTCATGAGCATGTTCGGCGCGCTGGCGGCGTTTGCCATCGCCACCTACTTTCTGACCGGTTCGCTCGCCTCGACGGCCATACAGACGCTGCTCTGTGCCGTTCTGATACAGATAGGATACTTTCTCGCCGTGCTTTTCCTGGTGTGGAAGGAAGCGCGCGAGCGCCGAAAGTTATCGCCCGGAAAGCTGCCGGCCGATGCGACGAATGACGAAAAGCAGGCGAACAAGGTTCCGCTGCGCCGACTGAACCGTCCCGGTCACTTTAATTCCTGACCGCTTTCTCGGCCCTTCGCACCAGCGAAAAAATCTTGCTCTTTGACGCGCTTGCGACACGATCGCCATGCATGGTCCTGCGTACCCGCTCCAGGGCCCCACCTGCCCTCCCGGTGCAGAGGGACCTGTAGCGCGTCGTACGCCCTCGAATCGGTGACTCGAAGGCAACGAGCAGGAGCCGCGAAACTAGACCCATCCGATGACCGCTGGAGGCCCTTATGACCGCAGCCGCGCCGACGAATGTCTGCATTATCATTGCCGCCAAGAACGCCGCCGAAACGATTGCCCGGGCTATCGACTCGGCGCTCGCAGAGCCGGAAGTCGCAGAAGTCGTCGTCGTCGACGACGGCTCGACCGATGAGACCGCAGCCGTGGCGTGCGCCGCCGACGACGGCTCCGGACGTTTGAACGTGGTCCGCTTCGAAGAGAACCGCGGGCCTGCCGCGGCTCGCAACCATGCGATTGCCGTTTCGGAATCCCCGTTCGTGGGTATATTGGACGCGGACGACTTCTTCTTCCCGGGGCGGATGCGCCAATTGCTCGCTCAGGACGGCTGGGATTTCATCGCCGACAATATCGCCTTCATCGACGCCGCGCGAGCGATGGGTGCTGCGCGCAGGATCGACCGCTTCGCGCCCAGCCCTCGCCTGATCGATTTCGTCGGCTTCGTCGAAGGCAATATTTCGCGCCGGGGTGTCCGGCGGGGCGAAATCGGTTTCCTGAAGCCATTGATGCGGCGCTCGTTCCTGGATCAATTCGACCTTCGCTACAACGAGACCCTGCGCCTCGGCGAGGATTTCGACCTCTATGCCAGGGCGCTAGCGCTCGGGGCGCGCTACAAGATCATCCATAGCTGCGGCTATGCGGCGGTGGTTCGCGGCGACTCCTTGAGCGGCAGCCACCGGACGATCGACTTGCGACGTCTCTATGAGGCCGATCGCGCCATCCTCGCCGAGGCCCGTCTGAGCACCGAAGCTGCCGCGGCGCTGCGGCGGCACGAGCACCATATTCGCGGCCGCTACGAGTTGCGGCATTTCCTCGACCTCAAGCGCAACGAAGGAACCGCGGCCGCATTTGCCTATGCGCTGACGCACCCCGGCGCCCTCCCGGCGATCGTCCGGGGAATCGCTGCCGACAAGACCGAACACCTGCGGCGCTCCCGGACGCCCGCACCGGTGGCGCTCGGCGGATCCGGCGATGTCCGCTACCTGCTCGAGGCCTTTGCGCTGGAGCGAGCGGAATAAACCAAAGCCCTCTGCCAGGCGGCCCGCCGACCCAGAGGGGCTCTGTTGTATCATGGAAGCCAGCAGGAACGCTTTTCCCCGCGCAGCGTTACCCCGACATGGTCAACAACTACCGGGATAGCGAAATGAAAGGCATCGTTCTCTGGCTGATGGGTGTTCCCCTGATCGTCATCGTCCTGCTCTATATGTTCGTTTTTTGATCGCAAGCCTTGCGAGGCTGTGACGACTGCTGAAGGGGCTTGCGCCCCTTCAATGTCGAACGCGCAGTATCCACCGATCTCGAACTGGTTCCCCTAGTTTTTCAGGGATGCGAACCGCGAGCCGCTTGCGCTAGATTCAGCACCAGAACAGGGGCTGGATGGACGCATGATCGGCAGTCGGATCGCCGCAATAACCCTCGCCGAGCCGCGCGCCCGTTCGGCGTCGCCGTCCCCTCCAATGCGGATGATTCCCATCGTGCTTGTCCTGCTGGCCGCGCCGGGCGCGGCCGCGGCGGCTGGCCCGGTCGGCGGCGACGCCTCCGTGGTTGATGGCGATACGATCGAAATTGCGGGCGAGCGCATCCAGCTTTACGGAGTGGATGCACCCGAGGATTGGCAGTTCTGCCTCGACGAGACGGGGGCAGACTATCACTGCGGCAAGGAAGCGGCGCTGGCCCTCAAGGCGTTTTTGTCGGCATCCCGCCCCACCCGCTGCACATTCGCCGGCCGTGACCGCTACGGCCGCTATATCGGCGCATGCTTCCGAGCGGACGGCAATGACGTCAACCGGTGGCTGGGTGAATCCGGCCACGCCGTCAGCCGTGAAGAAAATCACGACAAAGGACTGTACGCCGCCGCACAGGAAATGGCACGATCACTTGGAGCCGGCATGTGGCGCGGGCAAGCCAGGGCAGAAGCCTCCAGCCACGTGGCGGAAGAGTAAGCCGAGGGGTTTCCTCGGCAGGTGTCAAGTGAGAGTCGATGATCGTCGAGTTTTGGATATTCTGCGCCATCGCGACCGCGGTCGTCGCTGCGGTTAGGGGCGGACATAGTCTTCTTTGGTTGATAATCGGCTGCGTACTGGGCCCCGTCGGCCCGGTGGTGGCGATCCTGAAGCCTTCGCTGAAATCGAATGAGCCGATCGTCGCGGCCGAGCGTCAGGCCGAACTTGACGAAATGAAGGGGCCGCTCCGGGGGAACGAGCGCGATACCATCTCGGCCAAGCCCAGGGACGATTAGTCCGTTCGCCTCAATTGCTGCATGTAATCGAGAGCGGCTCCCCTCATCGCGAAGCCGATTGCGCGGCGGGCTTGCTTTGGTACTGAAAGCACTAAAGTATGGACACACTATTGTCTGGGGGGCCGCAATTTTCCAGTAACATTTTAGGGGTCGTCTGACATTGCAGGCCGCCGGCGGAACGGCGCCGGCCTCCGGCTCAACCGATCGAGATGCGAATCGGTTAGCCCGGCGCCGCAGCAACCCCCGGGGGTAAATCCCGCCTCATCCTTGCCGCATTTCCACTCGGCAATTTCCCCAAGCGCGGGATGGAGCCAAAAAAATTACGTCTCTCGTGCAAAATTCACAGCCGCACCGCACAACTCGCGATTGCCCCCAAATTTTGCAGGGCACAGTTTTCTCAACATGCGGGGAAACAGGGATTTAACCCGGATGGCCCTCTTGAGCCGATGTCGACCCGCTCGCGAAAACTTCGCCGCTTGGATGCGCTGCAGCATAGCCTCGTTCGATTTTCTGCTGCACTGCCATATTTTCTCTTTGCAAATGCCCTAGTTTGTTCGCCGTGAGCTTAAGTCTGCTTCGTTAAAACGGCGCCACGAGGCGCCGCCCGATAGGAGTGACCGATATCGTGAGTATGGGCGCTTATGTCTCGACGCAGATTGACCTCGCGCGCGTTGCGCTGCTCCGGGGTGCTGCGCTTGCGCGCCCTTCCCACAACCCTCAGTCGAGCCCCGCCCGGGCTCCCATGCCCCCACGCGACTCCGCAGCAAAGGCAGCAAGACAATGAAATCCGATCGCTACGGGCGCCTGTTGTGCCTCGCCCTTATCACCGCACTTCCGCTCGCCTGCAATGTGAGCAGTGCCACAGCGCAGGACGGTGCCAAAGGCACGTCGTTCATCGATGACTTCGACAAGCTGGACAAAAAGGTCTGGTACGTCTCGGATGGCTGGGACAACGGCGCGCACCAGAACTGCACCTGGTCCAAGAAGCAGGTGAAGATCGTCAATGGAGTTCTCGAACTGGGTTTCGAAGAACGCAAGGAAGGCAAGCGTAATTTCGCCTGCGGCGAGATCCAGACGCGCAAGCGCTTCGGCTACGGCACCTACGAGGCAAGGATCAAGGCTGCGGACGGTTCCGGGCTGAACTCGGCCTTCTTCACCTATATCGGCCCGACCGATAAGAAGCCGCATGACGAGATCGATTTCGAGGTGCTCGGCAAGAACACCGCGAAGGTGCAGATCAACCAATATGTGGCGGCCAAAGGTGGCAACGAATTTCTGGCCGATGTGCCGGGCGGCGCTAACCAGGGCTTCAACGACTATGCCTTCGTCTGGGAGAAGGACCGGCTGCGCTACTACATCAACGGCGAGCTCGTTCATGAAGTCACCGATCCCGCCAAAATCCCGGCGAACGCCCAGAAGATTTTCTTCAGCCTGTGGGGAACGGACACGCTCAGCGATTGGATGGGCACCTTCTCCTACAAGGAGCCGACAAAGCTCCAGGTCGATCGGGTCGCCTTCACGGCCCCCGGCGACAAGTGCCAATTCCCCGAGTCGGTCGCCTGCCGACTGGACTGACCGCAATCTGAGCAACTGACCATTTTATGAGCAATTGCAACAACTTGTTGCGGTGCACAAAAAACTGAACTAAGCTCGGCCCGGGCTGAGCAGGGAAACGGATGTTTTCATGCTGCAGATACTATATTTGGCACAGGATCTTGCCGACCCCGCGGTGCGGCGAAGAACGCTGACACTGGTCGCCGGCGGTGCCGATGTCACGCTGGCGGGCTTCCGCCGCGGCGGCAACCCGCTTGCAACCGTGAGCGGCGTCGAGCCGATCGAACTCGGAACGACGGCGGACGGGCGCTTCGCCCAGCGGCTCGGCGCCGTCGCCGCCGCCTGCCTGTCGCTGAAGGGCAGGCTCGGCCATCTTCGCAAGCCCGACCTCATCATCGCCCGCAATCTCGAAATGCTCGCCGTCGCCAAACGCGCCGTGACGCTCTTCGGCGGCGACGTTCCGATTGTCTATGAGTGCCTCGACATTCACCGGCTGATGCTGCGCAGGGACATGGTGGGGCGGGCGCTCCGCGCCGCCGAGGCCCGGCTCGGCCGAGACGCCCGCTCGCTGATCACCAGTTCGCCGGCCTTCATCGAGCACTACTTCCGCCCCCTTTCGGGCCTCGAGGCGCCGCCGATGCTGCTCGAGAACAAGGTGCTTGAAATCGATGGGAGCACGCTGCCGGCGGGCGTCCCAGCCCAATATCCCCAACCCGGTGCGCCCTGGAGGATCGGCTGGTTCGGAGCGCTTCGCTGCCGCAAGTCGCTCCACCTCCTCGCCGATTTTTCCCGCAGGATGGAAGGCCGCTTCGAAGTCGTTCTGCGCGGCAGGCCCGCCTATTCGGAATTCAGGGATTTTGACGGCTTCGTGCAGAACGAGCCGTTCATGCGGTTCGACGGCCCCTATCGAAACCCCGAGGACCTCGCCGAGATCTACGGCGCCGTCCACTTCACCTGGGCGATCGATTTCTTCGAGGAGGGCCAGAACTCCAACTGGCTACTGCCCAACCGGCTCTATGAAGGATGCCGCCACACCCGCGTTCCGATTGCGATGAAGGGTACGGAGACGGCCCGCTTTCTCGCCGTGCGCGGGATCGGTCTCGTCATTGAAGAAGCCGATGCCGACGCCCTCGCCGCGCTCCTGGGCTCGATGACGGCGGACAAGTTTTCCGAAGCCGCCGACCGGATCGGCCGGTGTCATCCCGCCACCTGGGTGTTCGACCGCGCGGATTGCGAGACGCTCGTGCGGCGGCTGGCAACGCTCACCCACGACGCAACGCAAACGATCATTCCGGCCGCTGCCCTTGCGGAAGCCCGTCACAACGAAAGTGGATTGCTATGACCGCGGAGAGCCCGGCGTCGACGTCTACCCTCATCGTCATCCCCTGCCTCAATGAGGCGCTGCATATCGAAGCGCTTGTCGCGAAGCTGCGTCCGTCGCTTGGCGTCCTCAACGCGAAGATCGTCATTGCCGACGGCGGCAGTGACGACGGCACGCGCGAGATCGCTCGCCGCCTCTCCGAAGAGGACCCGCGCGTCCTCTTCCTCGACAATCCGAAGCGAATCCAAAGCGCTGCCGTCAACCGCGCCGTCGCCGAACTCGGTTCGGGCTTCGACTACCTGATCCGCATCGACGCGCATGCGAGTTACCCGGACGATTATTGCGAGCGACTCGTCGAGGAAGCGCTCGCAACCGAAGCCGACTCTGTCGTCGTCGCCATGCAGACCGAGGGTTTCGGCACCTTCCAGAAGGCGACGGCCTATGCCCAGAACTCCAAGCTCGGCAATGGCGGCTCCAAGCACCGGACCGGTGCGGCCGGCCATTGGGCCGAGCACGGCCATCACGCCCTGATGCGCATTGCCGCCTTCACCGATGTCGGTGGCTATGACGAGACCTTCAGCCACAATGAAGATGCCGAACTGGATTTTCGCTTGGGCAAAGCCGGCTATCGCATCTGGATGACCGACAGGACCAGCATGGTCTACTATCCGCGCAATCGGATCGTGCCGCTGTTCAAGCAGTATTTCGGCTATGGCCGCGGCCGCGCCAAGAACATCCTCAAGCACCGCGCGATGCCCGGGCTCCGGCAGATGCTGCCACTTGGCGTCGCGCCCGTCGCCTTCGGCGCACTTCTTGCCATCATCAGCTGGGCGGCGATCATCCCCTTCGGCGTCTGGGCAGCGGCGTGCCTCGGCTATGGCGTCTGGATGGCGGTCGGCCAGCGCAACCCCTACGGGCCGCTGGCGGCGCTCTCGGCCATGGTCATGCATCTCGCCTGGTCCGCCGGCTTCTGGCGCGAACTCCTCGATTTCCGGCGTCGGGTGGAGCAATGAGCGCGGCCCTTCATATCGACATCGGCGTCTGCACGTTCCGTCGGCCCGAACTCGCCGCGACGCTTCGGTCGCTTGCGGCGGTGACGCTGCCCGCGAGGGCGACGCTTCGCGTCATCGTCGCCGACAATGATTCCACGCCGAGCGCCCGGGCGCTCGTTGAGAGACTGCGGCCGGAAATGCCGTTCGAGGTCACCTATCTCCATTGCCCGGCATCGAACATCTCGATCGCCCGCAACGCCTGCCTCGACAACAGCACCGGCGACCTGCTCGCCTTCATCGACGATGACGAGACCGCCTCGAGCGACTGGCTGGTCAGCCTGCTGGAAGAGGCGCAGGCGAGCGGCGCGGACGCTGTCCTCGGCCCGGTCCGGGCCCACTACGCCCCGTCGGCGCCCGCCTGGATGCGCAAGGGCGACTTCCACTCCACTTTGCCGGTGTGGGTGAAGGGCGAAATCCGCACGGGCTATACCTGCAATGCGCTGCTCCGGATCAGGGCCCCGTCGCTCCATGGCCGCCGCTTCAAGCTCGCGCTCGGCCGCAGCGGAGGCGAGGACACGGATTTCTTCACTGGCATGCACCAGGCAGGAGGAACGATCGCCTTTGCTCAGGAGGCCTGGGTGCATGAGCCGGTGCCGGAAGGCCGGGCCTCGTTTGCTTGGCTCGCCAAACGGCGCTTCCGCTCCGGCCAAACCCACGGACGGCTGCTGACGGAAAAGGCGCGCGGTGCGGGCCAGCCGCTGAACCTTGCGCTCGCCGCCTCCAAGGCCGCCTTTTGCGGATGCGCCGCGGTTCTCTTTCTGCCGTTAGCCGTCCGGCGAAATCGCTATGCGCTGCGCGCCGTGCTGCATGCCGGCGTGATCAGCGGCCTCCTCGGTCACAAGGAGCTCGAGCAGTATGGAGCCGCCGAGGTGACCTCCCGATGACCGCGCCCGTCAACCCTCCCATGCACACAACCGTGAACGAATCCACGCCGGACGTCACCTTTGTCATCGCCGCCTATAATGCCGCCGACACGATCACCCGTGCGGTTGGTAGCGCCCTCGCTCAGGAAGGCGTCGCGGTCGAAGCGATCGTCGTCGACGATTGCTCCTCGGATGACACAGTTGCTCTTGTCACCGCGATCGACGACCCGAGGGTCCGGCTCGTTTCGCTTGAGCAAAATCGCGGCCCGGGCGGGGCCCGCAATGCCGGCTTCGCGGCGGCGCGCGGCCGCTGGATCGCCGTTCTCGATTCGGACGACACGGTACGCCCGGCAAGACTGGCGCGGATGATTGCGCGCGCCGAAGCGACAGGCGCGCAGTTGGTCGTCGACAATCTCGACGTGCTGTCGCTCGACGGAAGCAATGTCCGGATGTTCGACGATGCCGACCTCGATGCATTGCCGGTACTGACGCTGCCGGCCTTCATCGAATCGAACGTGATTTTCCGCTCCGAGCACAACTTCGGCTACATGAAGCCGGTGTTCGAGCGCCGCTTCCTCGCCGATCATGGCCTGGCCTTCGACGAGTCGCTGAAGATCGGCGAGGATTACATCCTGCTCGCATCCGCGCTTGCATGCGGCGGGCGTTGCGCGGTGGAGCCCTCGGCCGGTTATACCTATCACATCCGCGAAGGCTCGATCTCGCGCGTTTTGAAACTCGAGCACATCGATGCGATGATCGCGGCAGACGAGGCATTCCTGCAGCGATATGCGCTTGACCCGCTATCGCGAAGGATGCAGCGCAAGCGTGCGCGCGGCTTCCGCCAGGCGCGCTCGTTTCTTCTGCTCGTCGAGTACCTGAAAAAGAGATCGTTGGCTGGCGCGCTGAAGACCGCGCTCGCCGACCCGATAGCGCTTCGGCATCTCCGGATGCCGATCGCCGCGCGATGGCGCCGCCTGGCGGCGCGGGCGCCGCAACCCGCCCCGATCACGGTGGCGGCTGAACGATCCCCGCTGGGCAATGATCCTCACACAAGCAAAGGATAACAAAATGGACCGCATCAGGACCGTCAGGAAAGCAGTGATCCCCGTTGCCGGGAACGGAACGAGGTTCCTTCCCGCGACAAAGGCCGTGCCGAAGGAAATGTTGACGATCGTCGACCGCCCGGTCGTCCAGTACGCCGTCGACGAGGCGCGCCAGGCCGGCATCGAGCACATCGTCTTCGTCACCAGCCGCAACAAGCAGGTGATCGAGGATCATTTCGACGACACGCCGGAACTCATCTCGTCGCTGACGCGCTCCGGCAAGAATGCGCAGATCTCCGAGCTCGAAGCTATGCTGCCGAAGGCCGGCTCCGTCAGCTTCACGCGCCAGCAGGCGCCGCTCGGCCTCGGCCACGCCGTCTGGTGCGCACGCGACCTGATCGGTGACGAGCCGTTCGCACTGCTGTTGCCGGACATGGTCTCCTTCGGCGCACGCGGCTGCATGGCAGGCCTCGTGGATCTCTATCGCGAGGTCGGCGGCAATGTCGTCGCCGTCGAGCAATGCGCCCCCGAAGAGGCCTCGAAATACGGCATCGTCGGCAAGGGCGATACGGTGCGCCACGGTTTCTCGGTCACCGAGATGATCGAAAAGCCGCCGGCGGGGCGGGCGCCGTCCAACTACTATCTGAACGGCCGCTATATCCTGCAGCCGGAGATCTTCTCCATTCTCGCGCACCAGTCACGCGGGGCCGGCAACGAGATCCAGCTGACCGACGGCATGCTGAAGCTTTCGGCAGACCAGTCCTTCCATGCCCATCCCTATGAGGGCCGGACCTTCGACTGCGGTTCGAAGCAGGGCTTCATCGAAGCCAATGTCGCCTTCGCGCTTGCCCGCGCCGACATCGGCGACGTCGTGTTCGAATCCGTCCGCGAGATCGTCCTGTCTCACGAAAGCCGCATCCGCGCGGCATAAGCCCAAGCTCCCGGCGGCCGCGCGAGGCCGCCGGGAGCAGAGCGTCGCGTGTCCTGCAGGACGCGGAGAAATCGCGCTTTGAAATACTGCATGTTTTTAAGGAAGCAGGCAGGAGGACCGGAGAAAAAGATGAACAGAACGGCCCCCATGAAACAGAGAAGTGTGCCCTTGAGCATCGTGCCCCGCGAGGAACAATCGGACGGCTTTATCGATCTCGACCGTCTGCTGGCCGTCGTCGTCCGCCGGGCAAGGCTCGTTGCAGCGTTCGTGGTGCTCTTCATCCTGCTCGGGGCCGCCTATCTGCTGTTCGCGACCCCCTATTACACCTCGCTGACGCAGATCCTCCTCGACGACAACCTGTCGAAATATGCCGAGGAAGAACCAGTGCCGACCAACAGCCAGATGCTCGACACGCAGATCGCCAGCGCGGTCGAGATCCTGAAGTCCGGGGAGCTGGCGCTGCGGGTGGTCGACAAGCTCAACCTTTCGGAGAACGATACCATCGTCAATCCGCCCCGTTCGCCTGCCGCCGTCGTCAAGGACTGGCTGAAGACGGCGACCGGCCTGTTCTCGGGCGGGCCGGGCGTTTCGGAGGAAGCGGCGCGCAATGGCCGCCGGCTGAAAGCCTCGGCAATCTTGCAGCAGTCGCTCTATGTCGAACGCGTCGGCCGCAGTTCGGTGATTTCGCTTTCCTTCCGATCGAGCGATCAGCAGCTTGCCGCCGGTGTCGTCAGGACCTATGCTGAAGCTTATCTGACCGACCAGCTGAACGCCAATTTCGAAGCGACGGAACGGGCTTCGGTCTGGCTGCAGGAGCGGCTTGACGATCTGCGGCAGCGCTCGCAGGCGGCCGCCCTCGAGGTCGAGCAGTTCCGCAGCGAGAACGGCCTGACCGCGGCGCGCGGCGAACTGATGTCCGAACAGCAGCTCGCCGATCTCAACAGTCAGCTGATCGTCGCGCAGGCGGATACGGCCAGTGCCTCGGCGCGCTACGAACAGTTCAAGTCGATCATCGACCAGGGGCCGGAGGCCGCCGTCAACAATGCCACCATCTCCCCCAAGGAGGGTGACAATTCGGTGATCCGGGACCTGCGCACCCGCTATCTCGGCATCGGCAAGCGGGAGCAGGAGGTGGCGCAGAATTTCGGCGAGGACCATCCGCAGGCGGTTTCGCTTCGGGCCGAGAAGGAGGACATCGGCCGGCAGATCTATCAGGAACTGCAGCAGCTGACGGCAAGCTACAAGAACGAGTTCGAAGTCGCCCGCTCGCGCGAGGCCTCGCTGCGCAAGAGCATCGAGGGGATCGCCGGCAAGAATTCCGACGCCAGCAAGTCGCTGGTGCAGTTGCGCGTCCTCGAGCAGAAGGCCGCGGCGCTGAAGACGCTCTACGAATCCTATCTCGGCCGCTACGAACAGGCAACGCAGCAACAGTCCTTCCCGATCGCCAAGGCGCGCGTCATTTCCGAAGCCGGCGTCCCGACGGCGCCGTCGAGCCCGAAGAAGACCATGACCTTGGCGCTTTCGGCCGTGCTCGGCCTGATGTTCGGCGGCGCCTATGCCGCATTCCTCGAATTCCGCGAAAGAACCTTCCGGCTTGAAGGCGAGGTGCGCTCCATGCTCGGCCACCGATCGCTCGGCTACGTTCCGCTGATCGGCTCGCGGACGAAGAAAACGACGCAGCTCGTGCGTGCCCGTTTCGGATCGGACCGACAACCGCACGACCCTTCGGAGGGCGCCACGCCATTCCAACGCCTTTCGCGGATCGTGCTCGATGCGCCGCGCTCCGCCTTCGCGGAGACATTCCGGAATGCCAAGCTCGCCTGCGACCATATGCTGCCCGGAAACGAGAGCCGCGTCATCGCGATCGTCTCGGCCCTTCCGGACGAGGGCAAGTCGATCGTCGCGGCCAATTTCGCGGCGCTGCTGGCCTCGAGCGGCAAGCGGACACTGTTGATCGACGCCGACATCCGCAAGCCCGGTCTCACCCAGATGATCACGCCGGCTCCGCGCACGGGGCTGGTCGAGACGCTGACGGGAGAAGCGACCTGGCCCGCCGGCATCAAGGTGGATCAGCGTACAAAGCTCGCGATCCTGCCGGCCGGCGGCGGAGCGTCGGATCGCAGGCATCAGAGCAACGAACTGCTCGCCTCCCAGGCGATGGCGGGGCTCATCGAGAATGCCCGCAATTCCTTCGACTACGTCGTCGTCGATCTCGCCGCGCTTGCTCCCGTGGTCGACGCGAAGGCCTTCACGCCGCTCGCAGACGGCGTCCTCTTCGTGGTAGAATGGGGCCGCACGCCCTCGAGGCTCGTTCGGGACCTCTTGAATTCCGAGCCGCAGATCGATGCAAAGGTCCTGGGCGTGATCCTCAACAAGACCGACATGGACGAACTCGAGAAATACAGCGACTTCGGCGGTGCGGAGAAATATCGGCACCGCTACGGCAAGTACTATATCGAGGAAGGCGTCACGAGCCGGCACACGGCCGCCTGACCGCGAACTCCTGCGCGGTGCTATAGGCGGCCCTGAATGGGTTCGCCTATAGCTGCTGCAATTGCCGGTGGGCGTGGCGGCAATCCCGCCTAATATGAATCCGCCTCAGCGCCCCCACCATTCGTGGAAATGGTGGACCGGTCCCCGGCCCCCTCCGACCTTCAGCCGGTCGGCGGCGGAAATCGCCGCGTGCAGATAGGCCTTCGCGGCGCCCACCGCCTCGGCGAGCGGCTGTCCCTTGGCAAGACCGGCGGCGATGGCGGCCGAAAGCGTGCAGCCGGTCCCGTGATCGTTGCGTGTTTCGATGCGCCGCGCCGGGAAGCGGACGAGCCGATCGCCGTCGAAGAAGAGGTCGGTCGCGTCGCTGCCTCTCCGATGCCCTCCCTTGATCAACACCGAGCGGGCGCCCGACGTCATGAGGGCCTCGGCCTGGCGGGTCATCTCGGCGTCGTCCTCTGCAACCGGGCGGCCGGTGAGAAGTGCCGCCTCCGGCAGATTGGGTGTGACGACGATGGCCAAGGGTAGAAGCTCATGCGTGAGCACGGCCATCGCATCCGGCTGCAACAACGGATCGCCGGAGGTTGCGACCATGACCGGGTCGACAACCGCGCGCCTCTCCAAGCGGCGCAAGCCTTCGGCGATGGCGATGATCGTTTCCCGGCGCGAGACCATACCGATCTTGATCGACTTCACGTCGAGATCGGAAAAAAGCGCGTCTATCTGCGCTGCGACAATCTCCGGCGAGACGTCCTCGACGGCGGTGACGCCCTTCGTATTCTGCGCGGTAATCGCCGTCACGACGCTGGCGCCGTAGACGCCGAGGGCCGAAAAAGTCTTGATATCCGCCTGGATACCGGCCCCGCCGCCCGAATCCGATCCGGCAATGGTGAGCGCGATCGGCGGCACGGGCGCATGAGGCTGCATTGGTCGATCTCCTGGTGAAAAAAATCACGGAGACCCAGGTGAAGGCGAAGACGTGGCGGAGGGTAGCCTCTTTCCGTTCCTACGCCGGCATGACCCGGATCAGGTTCAAGGGTCCGGCTCACCGCCGTCTCAGCGCCGCTCGGCGCTCCCCTCGGAATGCCGACATTCTATGCGGCAAGCATGCGGCAGTGTCAACGCTGCCACCTGCGAGCGACTGCTTGCGGACCCGCCATCTGCCGATGGAAGATTTTTCTCTGAAGCGGCAGAAACACGCTGCAGACGTTTCTCTTGCGCGTCGCGACGGCGCGTTTCGTCCTCGAAAACTCCGTTGATTGCGCTATTCTTGGGCCCATTCCCGTCGACCCGAAAGGAGCAAGCCATGAGCCTCCGCATCAACGACACCGCCCCCGATTTCACCGCCGAGACGACACAAGGCACCGTCAATTTCCATGAATGGATCGGCGATGGCTGGGCGGTGCTCTTCTCGCATCCGAAGAATTTCACGCCCGTCTGCACCACCGAACTCGGCGCCATGGCCGGGATCGAAGGCGAGTTTCGCAAGCGCGGCGTCAAGATCATCGGCATTTCGGTCGATCCCGTCGACAGCCACGCCAAGTGGAAGAACGACATCAAGGTCGCGACCGGCTTCGACGTCGAATATCCGCTGATCGGCGACCGGGATCTGAAGGTGGCCAAGCTCTACGACATGCTGCCCGCCGGCGTCGGCGACACGTCCGAGGGCCGCACGCCCGCCGACAACGCCACCGTGCGCTCGGTCTATGTCATCGGACCCGACAAGAAGATCAAGCTGATCCTCACCTATCCGATGACCACCGGCCGCAACTTCAACGAGATCCTGCGCGCCATCGATTCCATCCAGCTCACCGCCAAGCATCAGGTCGCAACGCCGGCAAACTGGAAGCAGGGCGAAGATGTCATCATCACGGCCGCAGTATCGAACGAGGACGCCATCCAGCGCTTCGGCTCCTTCGACACCGTTCTTCCCTATCTCAGGAAGACGAAGCAGCCGACGGCATGAGGCCACTGGGCAGCGCGTAACGACCAACAGCCGCGAAGGGCTCGTTTAGCCTTTCGCGGCTTCGATAGTCCTCCCCAACTCAATCCGCTTTCACTGCGCTGACGATTTCCGCCAGGACGCGATGCAACGCGTCGCGGTAGCCGTTGCGCGCCGACGGGCCGCTCTCCTCGGAGGTCATGACCACGGTGAGCTTCAGCGCCGGGACGATGTAGAGCATCTGGCCGCCATAGCCCCAGGCGAAATGGACCGTCTCGCCGCCGATCCGGCGGGTGAACCAGCCATAGCCATAGGCGTCGCCGGAGAAATAGGAGTTCGTGTGGGGCTGCCACGAAAGATCGATCCAGTCCGCCGGAACGATCTGCCGTCCGTCGGACGCCCGGCCGCCCTTGCGGTATAGTTCTCCGAAGGCAAGCAACGATCTTGCGCTCATCGCCATCTGATTACCGCCGAGATAAATGCCCTGGGGATCGCGTTCCCAGGCACCGATCCTGAAACCCTGAAGCGGACCGAGCCAATCGCGCGCGAGCGCGAGCGTCGACTTGCCGCCGACCTTGGTGAGGATCGCCGAAAGCAGGTGCGTCGAGGCTGTCGAATAGAGCATCCGGCCGCCAGGCTCGTCGGCGAAAGGCTGCGAGAGCGCGAAGCGAACCCAATTGCGGCTCGATACCCAACGGCCGTAATTCGGCCCCGACACCCGGCCAAGTCCGGCCTGCATGGAAAGCAGGTTGCCGATGGTGATATCATTGATCCGCGGATCCGCCGGCGAGGGCAGATCCTCCTTCAGCAGCGGTGCGATCTTCTGTTCAGGACCGTCCAGGAGGCCCTTGTCGATCGCGATCCCGACCAGGGCCGATATGATCGACTTCGACGCGGACTTGATATTGGTCGATTCGCCCGGAGAGTGGCCGCGATAGCCCTGCTCGGCGATCGTCTCACCGTCACGCGCGACTATGACGGTCTTCAGCGGCTTCAGCTCTTCCCGATCGGCAAGCCCCTTCACCAGATCGGGAACGGCAGGAGACTCCGCGGCTGCGCTGGAGGCAAGCGGCAGCAAGAGCAATAGAACGACGGCCAGAGATCTGATCATCGCCTCGACCTAGGGCGAACGGGCGCCGAAGTCATTACCTTCACCTAAAACTCACGACGAAGTGAATCCGTGCTCCGTCTCCCGCACCGGTCGTGGCAGTATTAAGGACGATCCATGACAAACCGGCGGATGAGCTACGGCACGTGGAAATTTCGATGCGGCCTAAGCCTCGTCGAACTTCTCGTGGCCTGACCCATTATCCAGTATCCCGACGCCTTGATCCAGCGCGGCGGATAACCCCGCTCTTCGAGCATCTCTTAACATCCTGGGAAGGGAGAACTCCCCCGTCCGATCTAGAACTTCCGATCTCAAGGGCGGCTGAAGATTACCGCGAATTAACTGTTCCCTGCGGAAGCGAGGACGGTAGGATTCCAGTCTTAGGAGCAGCATCGAACTTCAGGGGACTCTGCCACTTTGCGCGGCACTCCGCACAACATTTGAGCAGCAGTAGGAGGAGGCGGCGGCGTCACTCGAAGGGAAGGAATCGGAAATTTCAATCTTCCTACTTGTAAGCCGCCGTCTTGTCGCATAAGCGCGCGCTAACAAAACCGGGAGGAGACGTCAGCGACTTTGCGTGGCTCGCACGCCTTGGCCCGTCTATTCGATCAAGTCGCTCGCGGGACTGCGGCGGGTGTCAGAGCAATGGACCCATAAGGTGCTAAAGCCCGTCGCGTTCAAACGTATTCACGCGGCGCGCTTTAGGTCTTTGTTTTTGTGCATGTCGTCATCCCAAAACCGCTGCACAGTTTTGGGCGACATGCATTAGAAACGCGGCCGGGCGCAACGGGAGGATGCGCCGGGTCGAGATGTCTTGATTTCTCATCGGGAAACTGACGATGCAAGGGCAAAGGCAGGGAATGAAACTCTCATATCTGGGCAGCAACGCCGAAGAGCCGAAGTTCTGACGCGCTGCATCGGGCCTGTCCGGGTGCAAAGGCCGCTGAAAACGGACCTCTCCTACAGCTATGAGTTCGCCGCCGCCGGACGGGTCGCCTTCAGCCGCGTGATTTCGCGGGGCACTCTTAGCATCGGACAGAAGGACGAGGTGCCTAAGCTGCTGATATTGCTTCCCCTGCACGGCTCCGCCTGCGTGAAGATAGGACGGAGCGAGAATCTGATTTCCAAGCCGGGCGAAGCTGCGATCCTCGACGGCAACAGACTGTCGGAACTGCAGATCGAGGGAAGCCGCAGCCACCTTTCCTTCGTCATAGACCAGGAAGATATTTTCCAGCGCCTCCGTGGCTCCCTCGAACGGCCGGTCTACGGCTCGCTCGACTTCACCCCCCAACTCGACCTCGCAGCCGGGGCGGGCCAGATCATCTTCAGGCTGTCGCAGATCATGGCCACCTGCCTCGGCGCGGACGGCGGGATGCGTGATATGCCCGAAACGCTTTCCCATCTCTCAGGAAGCATCGTCAACCTGCTTGTCGATACGGTGCCGCATCGGTTCTCCACCGCCTTGAATCAGGGCGAGTGGCTGCCGTCACCGAGGCACGTCAAGCGTGCAGTCGATTTCATGCACGCCAATCACGACAGGCCGATGTCGATGACCGAGATCGCGGAGGCGGCCGGCATCGGCGTTCGGTCCCTGCAGGAGGGCTTCAAGCGCTTCAAGGGCACGACGCCGATCAGCTACCTCGCCCAGCTTCGCCTGCAAGCGGTCCATCGGGATCTCTTGAAAGCCGGCCAAAGGGTTTCAGTGGCGGAAATCGCCCGCAAATGGGGCTTCAGGCATATGGGTCGCTTCGCGACCGAATATCGCAAATGCTACGGGTGCCCGCCTTCGGAATCGCTAAGGGGTCGGCCCCTTCACTTGGATTCGGGCGATTGAAAAATGCGCGGCGGCGCCGCACGGGCGCCACGACCGACTGCTGATGAGACAGAAAAACGCAGCCGCCAGACGCCGCCCAATACGCCACCGTCACGTACTGTGTTTAGGCGAGCGGCGCTTCCAGTTACTGCATTTTTCTACCGTCGAATCCGCGACGGCTCAGGGAAACATGCGGCAACGTCACCGCTCCACGGGCATAACGCAACAGGCATGGACCGGCTCGTGCGAGCCGATCCCCCTGTACAGGTCGGGACGATCAATGATAGCCCGCCTCGCCGGTAAAGAGATCATTCAGCTTGTATGCCACCTCGGTCCGGTTCGTCGCCTTCAGCTTCTTCATGATGTTGCGGATATGGACCTTCACGGTACTTTCGCGAAGGTTGAGCTCATAGGCGATAATCTTGTTCGCCTTGCCCTTGCGAAGCGCCTGGACGACCTCCGCTTGCCGAAGCGTGAACATGCCGGCCAGCGGCGGCGCCTCCGGCCTTTGGTTTTCGATCAAATGCCGGACCGCGAGGACGCTGCTCGCCGGCAGGAAGATTCCGCCCGCTATCGCCAATCCGATCGCTTCGATGCAGACCTCCACGCCAACGGAGGTAGGGATATATCCCCGTGCGCCGCATTCGAGCACCCGCAGGATCTGGGAGAGGTCGTCGATATCGGAGAGGACGACGATCGGCACCGGCCGGAACTCGGAGGCGAGTTTGGCGATTTCGGCGGCGACGTCGGCAACCTTGCGCGCGCCGATATTGAGGAGAACGGCCCCGATCGGCGGGCATTTGCTCTGCTTCGCCCTCCATTCATCGATGGAACCGAAGGCACCGACTTCCATGCCGAGCCCATGGGTGGTTAAGGTCCTCGCCAAGCATTCACGATCCAAAGCGCGGCTGTCGAGCAGAAGCAGGCAGCGTTTGTCGACCCCCTCCGCCTGCTGCATTTCCCCATCTCTCGCAAGCTGGGCGAGGCTGTTTGCACCGAGAGTCTCCTGCGCAAACGCCGGCATTTTCTCAAATCTCGAAATCAAGGTAGCCATTGCAAAATCCCCTTAAAAAAGATCTCTATAGATACAAACGCCACAACCCCGAAGGTCCTGACCCGTAAAAGTTTCTGGAAATACTCAAAATACCACTTTCGAACTAATACTATCGGCGTCGCTCTTCAGGAGAAAAACTTAAACTCGACACTGCATCATCAAAAATAAACACGTAATACACAATAGTCTAGTAGAGCATCACCGAAAAAGGAAGAGAGCCCGCTAGAAGGCCGCGCCGTCGCCCACATATGGGCGATAATGACCTGCGGCTCTGTTGCCCGTCTCCTTCCGCCCGGTGGCGGCTGACGGGGTCGGGTACTTTCCGAGCGGATGACAAGCTTTCTCCTTTCCCGAATGAGCAGCGCCACAAGCCCAGGCTCCGCCCCCTACAGCGCCGTCTTATCAGACGCTGCATGTCTTTAAGGAGACATGCAGTAAGGCGAAGCATCGGATTAGGTGACGCCTGATCGCATTTGACAATTGCAGAAAAAGAGGGGATGGCTACCGCCTTAGACGGCTCACCGGTCTCCCCCATCCGCCTTTCGCAGTATTCACGGCGCAATTGGAAGCGGCAAGCGGCCGATGATGCGACCGCAGCGGACCGGCTTTCCGGCACCCAGCCCTGCCGGAGGCGCTCAGGTCGTGGAGCGGAACTCCTTCAGCGCCGATGACTTCCGGTCCTGAAAGCTGCGATAACGAGCCGCCGCCTCGGTCCGGTTGTGAGCGCCCAGCTTGGTGATGATATTGTGCAGGTGGATTTTCACAGTATGTTCCGACAGGCGGATTTCAGCCGCGATGAGCTTGTTCTGCAGCCCGCGGGAAACCATCTCGAGAATCTGCAGTTCGCGGGCGGTCAGGTCGGCAACTCCCTCGACCTCGCTGTGCGCGTTCGTGGCGATCCCATTGTCGGACGGCAAGTGGTGAGCGCCTTTGCTGGCCTGGAAGATCAGTTCCGGCGGAAAATAGGCGCCGCCGCAGAGCATCAGCCGGATCACCGACAGCCATACGTCAAGTCTGACGTTCATGGGCAGCATGCCCCGGACGAGGGGCGACCTCAGAAGATCGGCGAAGGACGTATTCTGGCCCTGTCTATGCGGTTCAATGACCGCCGTGAGGGCTTGAGGGTGCAGGTGCAAGAGCCGGGTAGCGGCTCCCTCGAGTGCCCTCATCAGGCCGATGTCGACAAGAATCAAGGCGACTGGATACAGGAAGGACCGGCATGCGGCATCGACGTCGTCGACCTGGTCGACGAGCACCCATGGAAATTCGCGTTCCATCGCCTCGATTAGCCGCTCCGAAACGCTTCCGACGCTCGATACGATCAGAATGACGCGGCGGGGCTCTGCCCGCCGTTTACCCTCCGCAAAGCCTGAGGCTCCAACTCTACCCTGATCAGCCACGTTCCGTAACGCCATACCCCTCACCCGCTCCATCGATCGGCAACTGCTGGTCGATCGAACCTGCGCAATTCACGTCGCTTACGCGAACTCTAGCTGAGGGCGCACCCAGTAGCGACGAAGCAAAAAGTGTGACCTATCCATTGAAAGTTTACTGGTCGGCGAAGCTTTGCCTGCCCTGCTTCATCCAAATGAACGAGAGCAGTACCGCGACAGCATCCATCTAGTGAAGCCTTGAGAGCCCTCTGCGCGCGCTAGGGCGCAGCCGCATGACGAGGGCGCCAGCAAGCGTCGAAGCTAAGTGAGATCGCAGACGTTGATCCCCATTGTTCCGTTCCGTCCTGCACCGATATATTTGCTGAGGAATTGGCAACACTCGCGAAGTCCTGGGATGTCGTCCAAGACCAGTGATGTATCGCTCGACGGACCCCAAGGATTGACCTCAAATCGATCTCGCAACGGAATAAGTCCGGAAGTGCCTTTCTCTAGCAGCTGCGGTTGCTCATGCACCGATCGCCACGGCATTTGGAACGCGAACTAGGTCAATTAAAAGAAGGGTTTGAGGATAGAGAAAGCTGCGCCAAAAGGCGTATGTTCTTTCCTCGCCATATGCTTCAAGTGTACACATTTTTCTGCACTGTTCAGACGCGAACAAATGACAGAGACTACGATAACGATATTGCCGATATATTTTTGATATTATCTCGCACTTTTTCAGAATCCTCAGATTCTTATAGTAATTAGTATTGTTTCGAGGAAAATGTGGTTAACGAAGTAAGCGCGTTTCGCAATAGCCCAGAAAACAGCTCCCTCGACCCCAACGAAAGTTTGACGAGCGGCGGAGGGGAACCGGCCGTAAGCTCTTCCGGCCCGATCGACCGCGGGGAGGCCCAGGCCAACGCTGCTCCCGACGACGCCGGTGAAACACCGCACGAGACGGAAACGGAAGCGCGGCTGCCGCAAGAGCGGCACCTTGTGGTCATCGACGGGCGGGTGCTCTGGCGCGACAGCCTTGCACGAAACATCGCCGCCGACCATCCCGGCAAGCCCATCCTCACATTCGAGTCCTCCGCCGAATGGAGACGGCAACGCGAGGAAACTGCGCCGCCGTCGGCCATCCTCTTGAACATCGCCGACAAGAAGATTGATGATCCGGCTATCGAACAGGACATCACGGCACTCGCATCAGAGGTCGCCCCGGTTCCGGTGATCGTCCTGTCCGACAGGGACGACCTGACCCAGATCGTAAAAGCGCTGAGATGTGGCGCAAAAGGCTATATTCCTTCCTCGGTAAGCGTCGATGTCTGCATCGAGGCTATCTCGCTTTCCCTGGCTGGCGGCATCTTCGTTCCCGCAAGCAGCGTGTTCGCGATGCGCCACCTGTTCGAAACGGAGGGCGCCGCCGAGCGACCGTTGGCCGGTCTGTTCACCGACCGCCAGGCGGAGGTGGTGGAGGCCCTGCGGCGTGGGAAGGCAAACAAGGTCATCGCCTACGAGCTCAACCTGCGGGAAAGCACGGTCAAGGTCCACGTCCGCAACATCATGAAGAAGATCAAGGCGGCCAACAGGACCGAGGTCGCCTACAAGATCAACGACCTGTTTCCGGATCACCCCTCACAGGAACCACGTGTGACGAGCGCGGACGATCGCGGCTCCGACAAGCGCGAATGAGGCGACATCGCTTCTGCCGTCCTGCGATAAGGCCAAGGGTAGAGTGTTGTTGCAGTCAGGCAGAAATCACCCGACCTTCGGCGCCGAATCGACGCGGCAAGCACGTGGCGCAGAGCAAGTTCGATCGCAGGTAGATCGCCTTGCCGACCTCATGAAACGCAATATCCATAGCGCGCAACTTCTGTCCGTATGACGCCGAGATGTCTTGGCCGCGCGATATTTTTGTGGAGCTTTAGTCCGTCCGGAAGGACGAATAGCGCCGTGCGATTCTTCATTCGCGAGAATGGGATGGCGGGATAGCTTCGCACACCCCGGGAAGCGGAAAACAGGTGGCGCCGGCAGCTGCAGCCGGCGGCCTCTATTTCCGCTTTGCCCTGTGGCCAGACCCGCCTCCGCTTGGGGAAGGTAACAGCGAAGTGGACAGGATCTCTATTGCAGCCACGTCATTTCGCGGCGTCGATCCGGATGAACTTGCAGCCGTTCTGTCCACGCCTGCTTCTCTAATCAAAGTCAACAGGCTGAGTGGTGAAGCACTTTCGTTTGACTGCGAGTTCTATTCCACCGGGGTTATATCCTTCGGCAGCTGCGCCTATGAAGGCGAAATGGAATGCAGGCGGCAGGCGCCGAGCGACAAGCTGCTGATCTTCCTGCCGACACGAGGAGCTGCCCTGTTCGAGCCCGGCGGCAGGGAAATCTGGTCGCGGCCGGGACAGGGAACGATCGTCGATGGAGCGCGCAGTGAAGGCGTTCGGCTATATGGCCCGCGCCGGCACCTCACCTTGTTCATCGACCAGGGCAAGATTGCCAATCACCTGATCAGCATTCTGGAGCGGACCATCAGCGGCAATATCGAGTTCTACCCGCATATGGATCTCAGCGCCGGGCCGGGGCTGGCTTTGGCACAACTTGTCGAAACCACCTGCGAGGGGCTGCGGGGCGATGCCCCTTTGCGGCAATCGCCGCTGGCTCTCGCGTCGCTCGGCGATGCGGTGACCCATCTCATACTGGAAGCCGTTCCGCATCGCTACTCGGACCAGCTTGCCAGTACGGCGCCGCTGCCGGCGCCGAGGCATGTGAAATGGGCGATCGATTTCATGCATGCCCATATCGCGGAGCCGATTACCATGGCGGATATCGCCGCGGCGGCGAAGGTCAGCGTCCGCACGCTGCAGCAGGGATTCCGGCAGTTCCGCATGACCACCCCCATGGCCTATCTGCACGAAATGCGGCTGACCGCCGCCCACCAGGATCTCATCAACACCCATGAGACCCATAGCGTCGCCGATATCGCCTTGAAATGGGGCTTCACCCATCTTGGCCGCTTCGCAGCCGACTACAAGAAGCGCTTCGGCGTCCTGCCTTCGCAAACGATGCGAGGCGGAAAGCGCTGAGGGCAGGCGGCAAAGGCAGGGCCGGCTCTGACGCAACGCGGCTACCAGCCTGTCGAGCCGCAGAAGAGCCGCCCGACAACAGCCTGTTACCATGGGAACGCCGAATTACGGCAGAGCTGTCGATAAAAGGAGCGGCGCAACTGGACGCGCCAGCATCCGAACGAAGAACCTACCGATGACGCCTAAACGTTTTGCCGAATGTCTCGCCAGTTTGCGATGGACGACGATCGACCTGACATCCGCACTCCAATGCCAGCTCGCCTGGATCGAGGCGATGGAAAGCGGACAGGCCGAAATCCCGGAAGACCTGGCCTGCTGGCTGGAAAGCCTTGCGAAATGCCATGAGGCGGCGGGCATTCCAATCCGCTATCGCGACCTTGCGCAGTTTTGACGGGAGGTCTGCGGCTTCCGTCCGGCGCGCCAGGTTCAGGCAATCCGCGCGCCGCTCGCATCGAAATACCGCCTGCGCTCGCGCGGCGCTGTCAGCCATACTGTCGATCCCGACGGAATGTCGTCGCTCTCCCGCAACTCCACAACGACATTCTGTCCGTCGCCGAGCCTGCAATAGACATAGCGCGTGCCACCAAGATATTCGGTGAATTCCACGGTCGCCTGCACGGCATCCGGTCCGCTGGCGACGATCCTAATATGTTCGGGCCGCATGCCGAAGACGATCCTATCGCCGGGTCGAAGTCCATCCAGGCGCGCGTCCATCTCGCAGCCGGCGAGCCGCATCTTTCCCGGGCCTCGCCATTCCGCGTCGAGCAGGTTCATGCGCGGCGAGCCGATGAAGCCGGCGACGAAGGTGTTGAGGGGATTCTCGTAGACATCGCGCGGCGCCCCCGTCTGCTCGATCCTGCCGTCCCGCAGGATGACGATCTGATCGGCAAGCGTCATCGCCTCGGTCTGATCATGCGTCACATAGATCATCGTGTTGCCGAGTTCGCGGTGCAGCCGCGCGATCTCCACACGCATCGAGACGCGCAGCTCGGCATCGAGATTAGAGAGCGGCTCGTCGAACAGGAAGACGTCCGGCTTACGCACGATCGCCCGGCCGATCGCCACGCGCTGGCGCTGGCCGCCCGACAATTGTCCCGGCCGCCGGTCGAGCAGATGGTCGATCTTGAGGATCCCGGCCGCTTGCCCGACGCGCCGCTCTATTTCGGTACGCTCGGTACGGGCCATCTTCAGTCCGAATGCGAGATTGTCTCGCACACTCATATGCGGATAAAGCGCATAGGACTGAAAGACCATGGCAATGCCGCGCTCGGACGGATCGAGATCCGTCACGTCGCGACCCTTGATGGCGATTTCCCCGTCGGTCACCTCCTCGAGCCCGGCGATCATCCGCAACAGCGTCGATTTCCCGCAACCCGACGGGCCGACGAAGACGACGAAGTCTCCGTCCCTGATCGTCAGATCAATGCCATGGACGACCTGCAGCGCACCGAAGCTCTTGCGCACGTCGCTGAGTGCCACACCGATCCTATCTCGTTCGGTCATCTAGGCGCCACGCTTCTCGGCTTGCAGCCAGACGAGCATTTCGCCGGGCGCGCGGTTGTCCCAGAGGTGGTAAGGCACCAGGCGCAGATTTGCCTCGTGCCTGGTCGGCGGTGTGGCGCGATACAGCGCCTTGCCCCAGTCCGTCGGGTCCTCGCGCTCGACCGGCAACTCCACGGCGATCGCATCTTCGAGGTCTTTCATGATCGACGTCTTCGTTTCAGGAAGGTCCTTCGGCACGACGATGGCACTGAGATTGCCGCCATTGTCGATCTCCTCGGCGCAATAGACCAGTGGCCCGCGCATCAGCGCGACACGGCCGGCATCCTGCCGAACTTTCGGATTGGCGTATTGCGGCCGAAGGGTCAGCGGCAGGTCGAGCGAAACCTCGTCGCCATCGGTCCACGTTCGCTCGATGCGGGCATAGCCGTCCAGCATCAGGGCATCGAGATCGATGCGGCCGCCATTGACCGAAAGGCTGGCGCCATCCGCCCATTCCGGAATGCGCAAAGACAAGGCGAATTGCCGCGGCTGCTTGAGTTCGAGCCGGGTCGAGACCTTACCGTCCCAGGGATAATTGGTGACTTGCCGCAACGTGACGCCAGAGCCGCCCAGTTCCAGCCGCGCGGTACTTTCCCCATAGAGATGAACGGCGATCTCGTCGGCCGCGACGCCATACATATAGGCACCCACCGAGGCGACGAGCCGGGCGATATTGGGCGGGCAGCAGGGGCAATTGTGCCACTTCCAACGATGATGCTTGCCGGTGCTTTCCAGCGGATTGTCATAGAAGAAGGTCTTGCCGTCCAGTGAAAGACCGGTCAGCGCGCCGTTGTAGAGCGCCTGTTCCATGATGTCGGCGAAGCGCCGGTTCGGGCCGCGCCCTAGCATGCGGCTTGCCCAGAAGACCAGCGCGACCGAGGCGCAGGTCTCGGCATAGGCCGTGTCGTTCGGCAGGTCGTAATAGTCCGTGAAGCCTTCGTTCTTCGCCGACGGGCCGATCCCGCCCGTGACATACATCTGCTTGGTCGTCAGATCGTCCCACAATGTCTCGAGTGCTGTTGTGAGCGTGTCGTCCTTGTACTCCGTGGCGAGATCGGCCATGCCTGAATACATATACATGGCGCGAACCGCATGGCCGACGACCTTCTTCTGCCGGCGCACGGGCTCGTGGGACTGGCTGTATTCGTAGGTCTTTTGGATATAGTCCTTGGGCGAACGGCCGTCGCGGATCGCCTCCTCCGTGAAGAAGTGCGGCTCCTGGCCACGCTCATCGATGAAGAACTTCGAAAGCTCGAGATACTTCTTCTCGCCGGTGACGCGCGCCAGCTTAACAAGCGCAAGCTCGATTTCCTGATGGCCGCAATAGCCGGCGATCTGCCCCTCGCCATGGCCGAATTTGCCGATCATGTAGTCGGCAAAGCGGCACATGATGTCGAGCAGCTTGCGCTTGCCGGTCGCCTGGAAATAGGCGACCGCCGCTTCGATGAGATGACCGGCACAATAGAGCTCGTGATGGTCGCGCAGGTTCGTCCAGCGCCGCTCCGGCTGCACGCGCTGGAACCAGGAATTCAGATAGCCGTCCTTGTCCTGCAGCCGCTCATACATGTCGATGATCTCATCGGCTCTGGCCTCCAGGTGCGGATTGGGCTTGCGGTAGAGCGAATAGGCAATGGTTTCGATCGACTTCGCCAGATCGCTGTCCCAGAACATCTGGGTCGTTCCGCCCCACGGCTGGATGGGGATGATGATCCCCGGTCCCGGGCGCCTCACGTCGAGCGCCTGCAACATCCCCGCCTCGACGCAACGGTCGAGCAGGATCTCGGCCGTGGCGTTGCAGACAGCGTCCTGCCACTTGCCCCAAAATCCCCCGACTTGCACATCCGGAACGGCCACGGGCCTGAACTGACGGTCCTTCTTGCTCATGATATCCCTTTCTCTCGTCATTTGACCGCGCCGGCCATCAGCCCGCGCATGTAGTAGCGTTGCAACAGCAGGAAGACGATGAGACACGGCACCACCATGACGGCAACGCCGGCCTGGACTGCACCCCAGTTGATCGCTCCGAGGCGACCGGCGCGGACGGCCGTCATCAGCACCGGTAGCGTATAATTGTCATTGCTGGAGAGCAGCACGAGGGCCGCGAAGAACTCGTTCCAGGCATTGAGAAAGGCAAAGATCGACACCGTCGCGACGCCGGGCATGACAAGCGGCAACAGCACCCGCACCAGCAGCTTCAGGTCGCGCGCGCCGTCGATGCGGGCCGCCTCCTCGATCTCTTTCGGCACCGCATCGAAGGCGTTGCGCATCATGAAGACCGAGAACGGCAGTTGCAGCGTCACATAGACGAGCATCAGGCCGAACAGCGAATTGTTGAGTCCGAGCCGCGCCAGGATGATGAAAAGCGGCGTCAGGATCGACTGGAACGGGATCATCAGCGTCGCGATGATCAGGACGAAAAGCGCATTCTTCAAAGGAAAGCGGTAGCGGGAGAAGCCATAGCCGGCAAGCACGCTGATCGCGACGGTCAAGACCACCGTTCCAAGCGACACCACCAGCGAGTTCATCGTGTGCTGCCAGACACCAGAGCCGAAGCCGTCGAGGATGCGATAAGCATCGAAGCTGATACCCGACAGCGGCCATGGCGGCAGCGGCGGCAGACCGGATTCGCTGTTCGGCCGGAACGATGCCAGGAAGCCGATGCCGAAAGGAGCCAGGAAGAAGAACGCCGTGCCGATGCCGATCCCGTGATAGGCGACCCGGTCGCGCAGCGCCTTGCGGGCGCGGATTTCCCGGCGCGTCCTCATGGCCTCTCATCCCCCACCTTGAGCAGCCAGAGCTGGAAAATGCTGATGGTGACGAGAATGGCGAGGAGCGCGATCGACAGCGCCGCGCCATAGCCGAGATTGAAGGACACGAAGGACTGGTTGAAGATGTAGTAGACGACCGAGATCATGCGGTTCTGCGGGCCGCCGCTGGTCATGATATAGAACTGGTCGAAGGCGAGGATGGAGCCGGTGACCGACAGGATCAGCGCCAGCGCCATGGTCCGACGCATCAGCGGCAGCGTCAGGTAACGGAAGCGCTGCCACCGCCTCGCGCCGTCGATACGGGCCGCCTCCGTCAGCTCCGCCGGAATCGCCTGCAGCCCGGTGAGCAGGATGATCATAGTGAAGCCGGCGATCTTCCAGACGACCATGACGATGATGGTCAGGAATGCCGTATCGAAATCGGCCAGCAGATTGATGCGGCCACCGGTTAACCCGAGCCGCTGAATGAGCGGGGCGAAGAGGCCGCTGTCGACATTGGCAAGCCACACCCACAGCAGCGAGGCCGAGGCGAGCCCGACGACGACCGGCAGGAAGATGATCGTTCGATAGGCGGAAACCAGCGGCCGCGGCTTCTCGACGAACATCGCCAGCGGAAAGGCGACGGCGAAGATCGCGATGGTGACGATGATCGTATAGTGCGCCGTAAAGCTGAGCGCCGCCATGAAGCGCGCGTCGCTCACCATGCGGACATAGTTGCCGAAACCGATCCAGGCGGGCGTGCCGAGCAGCGGCCATTTGTGCAGGCTCATCCAGACGGTGAAGAGCACCGGCAGGACAAAGAACACGGTGACCAGCGCCATCGCCGGCGCGATGTAGAGCAGGCCGCGCCAGCCGGACCGCTTCCTCCTGCAGTGGCGCGGCGACGAAGATGCGATGTCCGACATCGTCATGAGTGATTTCTTCGATCCCCTTGCGTGTGCTGGAAGGGCAAATTGCCCTCCCAGCGCTACGGGTTACTGGCCCGCGTCGATGATCGACTGCATCTCGGACTGCGCGTTGGAGAAGGCGCCGTCGACGTCGTCACCGTAGATTGCCGCATTGATGAAGGTTGCCCACGGGCCGTTCGATGAGTTGATCAGATCGTTGAACTGCAGCGTATAGGGCGTCTTTGCGACGGCGATCGCCTCGATGCCGACCTTGAGGCGCGGATCGAGCCCTTCGAGAACCTCACCGGCAATATCGCCGCGGGTCGGCAGGCTGCCGTATTTCGCCATGATCTTCTGGCCCTCCATCGAATAGGTATATTCGAGGAATTTCTTGACCGCTTCCAGCTTCGGCGTGCCCTTGGTGACGACGAAGTTGTCGCCGCCGGCAAAGGAAGACGGCTTGCCGTCGACGCCCGGGATCAGCGTGACGCCGAAGTCGATCTCCGGATGCTGGGTGACCAGCGTGCCGATGGCGAAGGCACCGATGCTCTGCTGGCCGATCTTGCCGTTCGTAAAGGTCAGGAAATTGACGCCGTTGTCGCTGGCGGAACCGGCGGGGACCGTGTCCTTGGCGACGAGGTTGCGATAAATGTCGACGGCCTTGCGCATTTCAGGCGTGTCGAGTGTCGCCTTTTTGCTGTCGGTCGAGAGGATGTCGGCGCCCGCCCCCCAGACGAGCGGCGTAAAGGTGAAGATCATGCAGCCGCCGCAGCCGCCTCCGGAGAAGTAGAAGCCATAGGTCTCGCCGCCCAGCGCCCGGATCTTCTCGGCATTGGCGGTGATCTCCTCCCAGGTTTTCGGCGCCTTTTCCGGATCGAGGCCTGCTTTGCGGTAGAGTTCCTTGTTCCAGGCGAAGATCGAGGTCTCGACCGAAAGCGGAAGGCCGTAGATCTTGTTCTCATAGGTGCCGAGCTTGACATGCGACGGCGACAGCGAATTGAAATAAGGAAGCGATTTCGCCCATTCGCTGAGGTCCTCGAGCTGCCCGGCGGCCGCAAAAGCCGGCGTATAGATGAGGTCGAGCGACAGCGCATCCGGCGCCTCGCCGCCGGCGATGGCGGTGGCATATTTCTGCACAAGTTCGGAAAAGGGAACTTCGGTGAGTTCCACCTTGTCCTCACCGGCAGCATTATAGGCCTTGACGACTTCCTTGAAGGAGTCGCCGATGCCAGAGCGCACCCACATGCTGATCGTTTCGGCGGAAGCAACGGAGAGCCCCAGCCCGTAGGCAAGCGTCGTTGCGGCAAGTAATCTCTTCAACACTTTCCATTCCTCCTCTTGACCGGAGTCGCCTCAATGCAGGCCCCCTCCTCCTCGCTCAGTCGCACTCGGCCGGCGAGGCCTAACCAGGCGCGCTCATTCAGTTGGTCTGGGCGCCACCACAGGATTGCCGGACGACCAGCTTGCAGGGCAGCTTGCGCAAGCCCGGCTCGGCCGGGCGTCCTTCGGCAAGTGCAAGCACCATCAACCCGGCCTCCCTGCCGAGTTCCTTCAAGTTCATGTCGATTGTCGTCAGCGGCGGTCGGGTCTGTTCGGCCAGGATTTCCCAATTGTCGAAGCCGATGACGGAAACCTCCTCCGGCACCCGGACGCCACGCTCCCGAAGCGCATCGATGACGCCGCGGGCGATCTGGTCGTTGCCGCAGAAGATGCCGTCCGGCAGCACGCCGCCGGCACCCCACAGATCGGCAATCGCCTGGTGCCCCCAACTCTCCGACCAGACGCCATAGCGCACCGAGCCAGCCTCGCCCGCCTCGTTTATGAAGGCGGAGGCGCGCTCGCGTACGGAAACGAAATCCTCGGGGCCGGTGATATGCACCAGCCTGCGGCGACCGAGCTTCTTGAGCCAGGCCGTGGCGAGCGTCGCCCCCTGCGCGTCGTCGGCCGTGAATGTGACACTTTCCGGCGCTCCGGCGGTGAAGGCATAGATAACGGGCACCGGCAGGCCAGCGAGATCGACCGGGAGAGACCTGTCGATCCGCTTGCCTGTCGCGATGATGCCGTCCACCTGCTTGTCCAGCATGGCGTCGACATGGACCTTGCCGAGGACCGGATCGTCCTCGATGGCGCAGAGGAAGACCGAGACGCCGTGATCGACCAACGCCTCCGAAACGCCGGCCATGACCGGCAGGGTGAAGCGGCCATAGGTGTCGTTGGTCAGAAGCCCGATGGTGAACGACCGGCTCGAGAGCAGCCCCCGCGCCAATGCGTTCGGCCGGAAGCCTATTTCAGCGGCCATCCGCTTGATCCGCGCCCGCGTCTCGGCGGCCATGCGGCCATTGTCGTTCAGCGCCTTCGACACCGTCGAGACACTGACCCCGGCCACCCGCGCCAGATCGTGAATGGTCACGCGTCCGCCTCTGGCCCGCTGCGTCGTCAAATCAGCCTCCGCCTTAGATATAAAGGTGAGAAAACCTTTTCGCACGGCAGATGTCAATATGAGAAAACGTTTTCTCAACTCGCCGGCGTTTCTGGACATCTTCGAAGGTGGAACGCAACACCAGCCGTGCCGCTTGGTCCGTTGCCGCCGACGTGCTCGAAAATTTTCGCGCCACGGCCGATCGAGACGCGCGAATTGAGCGCCGATACTCCCTTGCACGCAAAGCGGCATCTGCAATCTGGCGGCTCAGGTCTTTCCTTCCGCTTCGGCTCCCATAGGTAAAGATTTGTAAGCAACGCAACGGGAGCGGAAATACATGTCCTTACTGATCAGTGTGCTTGTGACCTTCCTCGTCGTCATCCTGGTGCTCTACCTCGTTAACCGGTTGCCGCTGGACGGACGAACCAAGCAAATCGTCCAGGTGATCGTGATCATCATCGGCGTCCTGTCGCTGCTGCGGTATCTCGCGGTTTTCTAATGCAGCCGCGCCAATTGGCAGCAATGCCGATGCAGCCGTTCGTCAACGGCTCTCGCGTCGGGGAAAACAGGCAGTCGGGTTGCGAATCACCCCGTTCAAGGGTGATTATGGGCCGTGTTCACTGATCTCTGATTGCATAGCAGACTGGCCGCTCCAATAATCGAGTCGAGACCATCAACCCAGGATGGGTCTCCAGTATCGGAGGAATTCTTCAATGAACAGAAACGTGATCATCGGTATCATAGTGGTCGCGATCGTCATCCTCGCGGTAATCTTTCTGATGCCGGGTGGCACCGAACAGACCGCCGAGACGCCCCCGGCACCGGCCCCGACAGAACCGGCTCCCGCACCCGCGGCACCCGAACCCGCTCCCGCGCCGGCACCCGAACCCGCACCGACGACGCCGGCACCGGCGACACCAGAACCGACGACCCCGGCGCCCACCACGCCCGCGCCCGCTACGCCGCAATAGCGCTTCGGGCTATCGCGTAGGGAAGACCTCGCGCCCCCTACCGGGCGCGAGTGTCTGAGACTGTCGCTCAGCAGTCCATCAGTCCGTCAAGGCGTGGATGCCGAGCATGTGGACGGTTTCCACCGCCGCCCCGGCTTTCGTGGGCGCCTCTCTTTCGACAGGGTAGTCTTCGATGCTGCCGCCCCGTCCCCATCGCGCGGCAAGACTCATCAGTTCTTCCTGCTCCTTCCGGAGCCGATGCCAGGCGAGAATATCGTCGGCATGGGCGGCATTCAGCCGCGGATCGTAGAAGCGGGTGATTTCTTCGCCGGCATCCCTGCGGGCGGCCTCCAACCGCTGCTTCAACGCGCTCGCCTCGTCCTTCAATTGGAAATAGCGGCGCATGACGGCAATCAGCGCAAGATCGTTCGGGCTGGCGTTCAACAGCGTTCCTCCGCGTCGTTTCCTGATAACCAAGCCTCCGGGAAGCGCGCCCGGCGTGCTCGGCCTTCGCCCGAAACTGTGACCCTTTTCCGGCAAAGAAAGGCATGAAGCGAAATTTCGCGCACGGCACTTCGATGGATGGCGGAGGACATCCGCGTCGCTCCGGCTGACCCGAAATGAGGAGGCAGCGCCGGCTTGCTCCACCTTTCGGCCTGTGCTGTAGAAGGGGCGCGCTGCTGCCGCAAAATGGCTGCGGCGCTGCAGGCAATCAACCAAAACGGAACGGCCCGGCATGGGATTGCCGGGCCGTCCATCTCAAAAGTGGCGTTCGGAACTAGGCTCGAAGCCGCCCGTCCGGCTCGCCCGCCAAAGCCTCGCCTTGCGCCTGGCGTCTGTTGTGGCGAATCGACGACCAGAGCGAAAGGCCGATCAGGCCAGCGCCGCCAAGGCCGGTGATGACCTCGGGGATATGGATGAGGGTCTGGAAGTACATCACCACGGAGAGGATCAGGATCGCGTAGAAAGCGCCGTGTTCCAGATAGCGATATTCGCTGAGCGTTCCCTTTTCGACCAGCATCACCGTCATCGAGCGGACATACATGGCACCGATGCCGAGGCCGATGGCGATGATGAACAGGTTCTGCGTCAGGGCGAAGGCGCCGATGACGCCGTCAAAAGAGAAGCTCGCATCGAGCACTTCCAGATAGAGGAAGGCACCGAAGCCGCCGCGGGCGGCGGCGCTCATCGTCTGCTCCGTGGCATCCAGAAGGCCACCGACGATCTCGACGACGAGGAATGTCAGCAGGCCGTAGACCGCCGCATGCACGAAGGCGATCGCCTCTTCCCCCTCGAGCAAGGTTGAGAAACCGAGAATGAGGGCGAGCACGAAGGCGATCTCGATGCCCCTGATGGTCGCGAAGCGGGCCATCTTGCGCTCGATCCAGGCGATCCAGTGGACGTCCTTCTCATGGTCGAAGAAGTAGTTGAGGCCGACCATCATCAGGAACGTTCCGCCGAAAGCGGCGATCGGCAGATGCGCCTCATGCATGATGCGGGCATATTCCTCCGGCCGGGCCGCTGCGAGGATGATCGCGTCGATCGGCCCGATATTCGCCGCGATCACCACGATCAACAGCGGAAAGACGATGCGCATGCCGAAGACAGCGATGAGGATGCCCCAGGTGAGGAACCGCTGCTGCCAGACGGGTGTCATGTCCTTGAGCTTGTTGGCGTTGACGATGGCATTGTCGAAAGAGAGAGAGATTTCGAGAACAGCGAGGACGGCACAGACGAAGAAGACCGTCAGCATGCCGCTGAGCGTACCGGTCGATTGCCAACCGACCCAGGCGCCGAGAACCAGACCGGCGGCCGTGGTGAGAAAGGCCCACTTGAAATAGTTAAGTGCGGCCGACTGCGAGTGAGACTGTGTCATTGGCGACCCTCCCCTGCCCGCGACTTCGTCGCGTTTGCAACCGGAAGGTTGTTGGATAGAAAAGAACGCACGGCCGAACGGCCACATGCGTGGAGCATGAGTGGAGTTTTCATGGTAGCGTTATCCGCCGGCTGATTTGCTGGCGGTACCGACATCACGAGAGCGCCGTAATAACTCTCGCCAGAGGGGCCCGGCACCAATGTTCCTCCCGCGATCCGATGTCTGAGAGCGGGAGCGTTTCTTTACTTAGCGACATCGAGCTTGGCGTCAAGACGCAAGAGGCAGCAACCATCGGGTTCCCTGCGGCTTTCACACGCGCCGCTGTTGCGGCGACATCGCCGCCGCCAGGGAACCAAAGACCGGCTCCACCAGTTTGATTTCCATCGGCAAACCAGCGGGCGAGGCAAAGCGTCATGCACTGTTTCTGGTGGGACAAGACCGTCGAATTGGAGCTCGGCGGAACGGGTGGTTATCGGGCCGTGAAGAGTACGCGGGAGGCTGTCGAATGCCTGTCGTCGCGTTGGCCGCAAAACCACGGCCGGGCGCTGGCGGCCGCCAAGCGGACCTGCCTCCAAGCACTGGACGGCAAGATCGCGACCGAGAAAGCCCGCAAGGCCTTCATCAAGGCGGCGGAGGAAGCGCACATATCGATTCGCAGTCAATAGCGGCGCATATTCTGATGTAGTCGAAGCCCGCCTTCGCGAGAGCGCCGACACGCAGGAGGGGCGAAAGGAGCGGCCATGATCGAGATCCCCTGGGAAAAACCCGTCAGCCTGAACATGCTGGACGGCAAGTGCCGCACCGTCGTTGGGCCGCTCGACGCAATAAAGTGTCTGCAAAGCGAGTGGCCGGTCCGCCACGGCGCCTATTACGGCTGCGCGGTGCGCACCTGCAATGCGGCGCTGAAGCATCGCAAAAGACCGGAGGAAGCTCGCGCCGCTTTCCTCGCCGCTTCCCGCGAAGCCTTCCTGACGATCGCCGCGCGCGCCGGCGTGGACCTCGCCGGCGATCCACATCGGCGGCTGGAGTGACCTGACCCGTCTTCATCCGCACCTCAAGGCGTTGCCAGCTTCCGACGGCGACATCGACCTCCGGGAACTCTTTTTTGGTTTCGGGCATTTACCGCGAGCCGACGAGAAGCGGATTTCCGCTTCCGGATTGGCCGGCTGCGGCCGGGACAATTCCGTGATTATCGCAATGAAAGGAACGGTCTCTCGGATGGCGAACAACTTCAGCAGATTTTCAACAGCCGTCGCGGAATATTCCGGCAGGCCGGTCACCTTTGTGGTCGCGGTTGCAACGGTCGCGCTTTGGGGTCTCACCGGACCGCTTTTCGATTTCTCCGAGACATGGCAACTGATTATCAACACCGGGACGACGATCGTGACCTTTTTGATGGTCTTCGTTCTCCAGAATTCGCAGAATCGCGATGGCACGGCGCTCCAAGCGAAACTGGATGAGCTCATCCTGACGAGCGAGGCCGAGAACCGTTTCATCGGAATTGAAAAACTCGATGACGGGGAACTGAAGCGTCTTAGCGAACTCTTGAAGGAGCATGCGGCGAGCGAGGGCGATCAGGCGCTGCATCGGAAGATCACCAAGGCCGCCGACCGAAAGCCGAAGCGCGCCGGGATCCGATAGTCCGCGCCCTCGCCGGGTGGAACTAAAAACAACGCAGGGCCGTTTGCCTGCAGGCACAGAGGAAGCGCGAGTCAGAATTTGCCCGGTTGATGAGGTCTTCATCCCAACCCGGCTCGGAACCGCGACAAGGAGGATGAGCATATGCACGTTGTCGGCACACAGGTTATCCCGGAACAGGGGGGAAGGGCCGGTTTCACCGTTGAGTTCGTCGGAGAGGGCGGCGAGATCGTCTCCGTCTCCCTGCGCAACGACGCCGCCCGCAGCCTCAACCGCATGAATGCAGTGGAGCGCGCCAAAGAGGTGATGATGGAACTCGCCAACACCGCGACCGATGTCCTCGAGAATGGCGAAGGCCAAGCGGACCAGACGAACATGCGCCGCAGTGCGCGTCACAACAAGGATACCGACGAGATGGAACGGCAACTCGACGAGGGGCTCGAGGACAGCTTCCCGGCGAGCGACCCCGTTTCCGTGACGGTTTCAACGATTCCGACAGACCGCGCGAAAAAGCACTAGCCATGGGCGGCGTCTCCTCTGTCGCGCTCGTCACCGGCGCGGGATCTGGCATCGGCAGGGCCACGGCACGTGCGCTCGCCAGGAGAGGCACCAGGGTCGGCGTGCTCGGGCGCACACGGCCCGAGCTTGAGGATGTCGCCGGAGAAATCGGCACCGAGGGCGGACAGGCGCTGGTCCTCGAGGCAGACGTCTCCGAGGAAGCACCGATGCGCGAGGCGGTGGACAAGCTCGTGTCCGACTTCGGCGGGCTCGACATCGTCGTCGCGAATGCCGGCATCAACGGCGTCTGGGCGCCAATCGACGATCTCAAGCCCTTCGAATGGGACGAAACGATCGCCGTCAACCTGCGGGGCACCTTTCTCACTCTGCACACGACAGTCCCCCATCTGAAACGAAGCGGTGGTGGCGCCATCGTCGTCGTCTCGTCGATCAACGGTACGCGAACCTTTACCACACCGGGCGCAACGGCCTATACGGCCACCAAGGCTGCCCAGGTCGCCATGGTCCAGCAACTTGCACTCGAACTGGCGAGGCACCAGATCCGGGTCAACGCCGTCTGCCCGGGCGAGATCGACACCAGCATTGCCGAGAATACGAGCTTGCGCCACGAGCAGGAAACGGCGATCGCGGTCGAGTGGCCGGAGGGACAGGTTCCGATCACCGGCGGCAGGCCCGGGCGCAGCGAAGACGTCGCCGAACTCATCCGCTTCCTCGTCTCCGATGAGGCACGGCACATCACCGGCAGTCCCGTCTGGGTCGACGGCGGACAGGGGCTGCTGCGCTGACTGATCCCCGCTTCGGTGACGGAAAAGCCCCGCCGGGTGGCGGGGCCCATTATTCGCATCAGCACTATGGAAAAGCGCGGATCCGTAAGGGGCTTGCGGAGAGGGAACCGTTCCGCGCATTCCGATTGGAAAAACCGGAACCGCTCCGATTTGTTCCCGGCGAGCGGAAATAATCTGTCCTCCTCGGCTGAGGGGCTGCCTTCGGGGACCGGACGAGGAAATCATTAACTATCTTGCCGATAGAGCTTCCCCTAAGGCGAGTGCAGGGTGATTCGATGGAAGCCGAAGTGAACGAGCGGACGAGCATGTTGAAGGCCGGCGGGATTGTCGCATTTCCTCTCGAGGCGCGTAGCGGGGACGTCGATCGTTGCGCCCGGGAACTTGACCGGGTACACGGAATCGCCGCTCTGCAATATTGGAAAATGGAATGCCGCAAGCTTGCGGATGAGCTTTCCCAGCTTGGCCTCAGGGAGGACGAAATCCGCGGCCAAGTGCTCGCCTTCCAGGCCGAAGTTCAGGCCGCCATAGCGCGCCGCTACGAGCCGCCTGCCGCCGGAAAGAACCGATCCGACAGCAGGACATGAGCAGTCGCCGATCCGGCGCTCTCACTCTGTCCAGCTATGGACGGTGAACCGGGCTTCCTCGGCCGCTTTGATGAAGGCGCCGCGAGCAATATCCGGCTCGTCCTGTCCGTCGATCACCCGATCGCAGGCGGCGAGCGCCTCGCTCCTCGCAGTCCCCTCTCCGTCCGCCAATGGCCAATGATTCTTTAGGCAAAGCAATGCGTCACGCGTGCTCTGAACCCGAAGCACGCGGTTCTCTCCTTCGAGTATCACCGCTTCGCTCCACAGGCGGTCCTGCGTCAGGCCGGGCATGGCGTCATTCCTTCAAGCTGCTGTCTTTCCGGTTCGTGGCGGGACATGCCGTCCAGCACGAGGCCGCCGAGTTCCGGGTTAACGCGAATGATGTCTGCGAGCGCGATGATGCCGGCGGCGTGACGCTTTTCGTCGATGACGACGAGCTGCCGAATCCTCAGATCGTGCATCTTCTGGGCCGCGAGCAGGATGCTGTCTCCTTCCTCGCAGGATTCGGCCGCCACCGTCATGAACTCGAACACGGCCGTCGATGTCGACAATCCCTGGGCGACGACCGAGATCAGGATGTCGCGATCGGTGACGATTCCGAGGATCGTACCCACCCCCGGAACTTCGACCGGCAATGCGCCCACTCCGGTCTCCTTCATCAGCCGGGCGACGGACTGCGCCGTATCGGTCGGTGAAACGGTGTAGACCTGGCGTGACATCACATCGCGGACGCGCGACGCCTTATCCATAAGGGCCTTTTCCTCAGGGCCGGCCATCTACAAGGCTCCTGCCATTGACGGAGGCCGGCACCGCGATTTCCTCATCCGGCGATTTCTTGAGCGGCAGGTCGACCTGATGCGGCACGGCCACTTGCGGTTGCCATGCGTTCCGTTGCGCCTTCTTGCTGTGATTTGGATTTTCCGGCGGCCGGGCGACCCTCGGACGCATTTTCTTCACTCGCTGTCGCACGATTCAATCCCTTCTGTTGACGTGGACCTCCGCGCAAACGCGCGGACTTTCGGTTAACGCGCCAACAGAGAGTGCGGTTCCCTACAAATTTTCTTGGCTTTGCTGTTTAACCGCGACGCGGTGAATCCGGATCGAGCGCGGCGCGCATCCTGGCGGCCCGAAGAATGGCGGTGATCTCCTCCGTCATTGCATTTTGCCTCGCGAAGGCCTCCGAGGGGACGATTCCGGGATCTTCCTCATGATCCTGGACAACCCGGACCTCGTCGAGGACACGGTTGATCTCCGGCCAAACATCCTCGTGGCGCGCCAGCGCCGAAAGGATGGCAATTAGGATTTCCCGGTGGGCTGCCAGCTCAAATTCTATATCCTGCATGGTCGCCTCACAGACCAGAAGTGCGGCATGGAAGAAGTCCGCCATGCCGCAATTTGAATTATTACTGAACGACCTCCACGACCGCGCGGGTCTTGGGATTTATGATCACCCGCTTTTCGTTCACGATCGCATAGGCAAAGTCCGGCTGATCAGGAATGGTATGGATCTCCACCGTCTCCGGCAGGGGCTGTCCCACGACGATCTCCCCCTCAAAGGCCACGGATGGCGTCTTTTGCTCCATGACATAGGTCCTGACCTCACCTGGCAGCACGACAGTCGTTTGGGCAATCGCTGATGCCGGGAGGATCAGGGCGGCACAAATCAAGGCAAACTTCTTCATGATTTTCTCCTTTCTAGGACCCACCTAACCGAGTGCGACAGCATTTGGTTCCCGCAAACCGTTTGGCCCCTCCTGGCGAACATCTTTATCGTGCCAAGCAGAAATACTCGGATTCTGGCACCGGCGAATGAGCGATTTCGACGCTGCTCCCGTACCAAACGCCGCGAATTGTCCGGCTCTCCAGGAACCAAAACCGCAGACAGGCATTTTCCTTCGCGTCACCAAAAAAGTACTCAGGTCCAGAAGGGCGATATTTGATATGCCTGCCACCGCCGGTCACGCGTCGCAGCCCTCACCGCACATTGAAGAGCAGGTCGTGGACCTGATCCCGGCGTTGCGGGCCTTTGCGCGGACTTTTACGTCGGCGTCCTTCGAGGCCGACGATCTCGTCCAGGAAACGCTGCTTCGCGCCCTGCGCAGCATCGATCAGTTCGCACCGGGCACGAGCCTCAAATCTTGGCTGTTCACGATCATGCGCAATGCGTTCCGCACGCAGTACAAGATTCGCACGCGTGAAGGCCCGGGAAGCACGAACTGCGCGGAGTTGCCGATCCCAATAGCTCCTTCCCAGGAGTGGTCGGTGCTCAATGGCGAGCTGCGGACCGCCTTGGGGTGTCTTTCTCCCGAGCATCGCGAAGTGCTGGTGCTCGTTGCGGGTTTTGGCATGAGCTATAAAGAGGCAGCCGATATCTGCGACTGTGCGATCGGAACGATCAAGAGCCGACTAAGCCGCGCGCGCGATGAGTTGACCGTGCAGATGCACGGAAACCCCCTGAACTAGATAATGCACCCCCGGCCCGTCACTTCTTGCGGGCGTTGAGCGCCTCCTGCAACTGCTGTGCCAGTTCAAGCAGACGTTGCGGCACCGGTTCCTTTTCGATCTTGCCCAACAGAAATGCGATCCGCTCCTCGACGGCCATGTCTGCGTCCGCGTCCGTACGGGCCTTTGGTTCGCTCATTCGTCCGTCCTTCTTACCGGGGTGCCGAACCTAAAATATGGTCCCCGGTTCCTGGTGTAAATCACCAAAACGAAGCCGACACGAAAACCTTATCCCCTTGAATTGGAACAACTTTGCCGCAAGCGGCGCAGCCGGATCGTCACCGGCCGAAGGTTGACGGCGCCAGAAGTGTGGCGGCAGATCGGCCTCCAGGGTGCGCTCTCAGGACTTCGACACGTGTTCCTTCTTGCCCTTGCGCTTGGTCGACGCCATTTCCTCTAGCTCCTTTTCGCTCATGGAGTCGGCCATGCCCTTGGACGCCCCCTTGAGCTCGCTCTTTTTCATGTCGCCGCGCTTGGCGGCGAGCGCGGCACCGGCCGCCTTCTGCTGAGCCTTCGATTTTGCTGGCATTTCTCTTCCTCCGCTCACGCGAACCGAGAGGCCGCAGCCTGGCGATCACGCATCATTCGGCTCCGGGCCATCGGCCATGTCGAGGCCCTCGGAACCGGCGAGATCGGATTATGTTCCGCGAACTGCGCCGGATTGGAGAGGCTTTTATTGCGGCTCGGCGAGGCTCGTCGCCAGGATCTTGTCGATCCGTCTGCCGTCCATGTCGACGATCTCGAAGCGCCAGCCATCGAACTCGAAACATTCCCCGGCCTCGGGGAGATGCCCGAGGATGTGCAGCGCAAAGCCTGCGATCGTATGATAACCGCCGTCCTGCGGCCGGTCGCGCAGCTTCAGCCGGTCGAAGGCGTCATGGGCAGGCATCATTCCGTCGATGAGTAGGGACCCGTCCTCGCGTTCAATCACCGAGCGTTCCTCCGCCTCAAGATCCGGCAGTTCGCCGGCGATCGCCTCCAAGAGATCCGTCTGGGTGACGATGCCTTCGAGGCTTCCATATTCATCGACGATCGTCGCGAGACGGACGGGCGCCGACTTGAAGCGCTCGAGAACGCGGAAAACCGGGGTTGCCTCGTGGAGGATCAACGGTTCGCGCATGACGCCGAACGGGTTGACCGGCTTGCCGTCGAGCAATTGATCGAGCAGATCCTTCTTCAGCACCATGCCGATCGGCTCGTCGATATTGCCCCTGCCAATCAGCAATTGCTCATGCCGGCAGTCGCGGATCGTCCTGAGCACATCGGCCGGCGTATCGTCGGCATCGATCCAGTCGACGTCGACCCGTGGCGTCATGAAATCGGAAATCCGCCGATCGCCGATGCTGAAGATGCGCTGCACCAGCTCCTGCTGGGCGACATCCAGAAGCCCGGCCTCGTGGCTCTCCGCAACGATGAGCTTCAGCTCCGCCGGCGAGTGCAGCGAGGCCTCGCCTGCTCCCGTCCTCAAGCCGGCGAGACGCAGGACCATATTGCCGAGCCCGTTCAGCACCAGGATGGCCGGCCTGAGCAGAAACAGGAAAAGACCAAGCGGCCGGACGACTGCAAGCGCCGTACCCTCGCTGCGCTGCAGCGCCAGGCTCTTCGGCGCCAATTCTCCGAGCACGATATGGAGCGCGGTGATAATCACGAAGGAGATCACGGCGGCGACGGCGTGCGAACCGGCGATGGCCCAGAACTGCGGCAGGATCGACAGCAAGGGTTCGATAAGATGGGCGAGAGCCGGCTCGCCGATCCATCCGAGAGCGAGCGACGAGATGGTGATGCCGAGTTGCGTCGCGGCGAGATTGGCGTCCAGATTGTCGACGGCGCGGCGCAACGCGCTCGCATTCATCCGGTTTTGCGTCACCAGTTCCGCAACGCGGCTACGCCGAACCGAGACCAGCGAGAATTCGGCCGCAACGAAAAAGCCGTTGGCAGCCACAAGCAGGAACACCGCCATGATTCCGAGAAAATCGAACAGGCTACTGTCAGGGGTGGGCATGTTCTCCTTTCAGGCCCTAGCGGGCCCAGCCGTTTCACCGAACGGGGAGTGTAGCACGCCGTTTCCAGCCGGCACGGCAGCTCTACCAGAATCTCGTAAGCCTGGATCGGACCGGGTGCTATCTGCTATTCGTTGTGGATCTCGAGCGTCTTGCTGAAGACCAGCGCGGCGATGGTGCAAAGGGCGCCCGAAAGCAGGTAGTAGCCAGCGAAAGCCAGACCGAAACGGCTGGTCAGACCCAGCGCCACCAGCGGCGCGAAGCCCGCGCCGATCAGCCAGGACAGGTCGGAGGTGAGCGCGGCACCCGTGTAGCGATAGGCCCGGCCGAAGCGCGATGCGACGGCACCGGCAGCCTGGCCGAAAGACAGGCCCAGAAGGCTGAAGCCGATGATCACGAAAGCATTCCTGCCGGCGACGCCCGCCTCGAGCAGCATCGGCGCGACAAAGCTGAAGATCGCGATCAGCACGGCGCAGACGCCGAGGTGATAGCGCCGGCCGATACGGTCGGCGACGAGACCCGAGGCGACGATGGCAAGGATGCCGCAGATGGCTCCGACGAACTGCACCATCAGGAACGAGCTCGCGCCGTGATCCGTGTAGATCTCCACCCAGCCGAGCGGAAAGACGGTGACGAGATGGAAGAGTGCGAAGCTCGCAAGCGGCACGAAGGCGCCGATAAGCACGTTGCGCCCATGCAAGCGCAGCACTTCGGTGACCCGCCTTGCCTGCAGCTCGTGCTCCTCCAGCAGGGTGCCGAATTCCTTCGTCATCACCAGGCGCAGCCGCGTGAAGAGGGCCACGACATTGATCGCGAAGGCGACGAAGAACGGATAGCGCCATCCCCAGCTGAGGAAATCGGCCTCGGACAGGGACATCAAGAAATAGGCAAAGAGCGCACTCGCCAGCATGAAGCCGATCGGCGCGCCGAGCTGCGGGATCATTGCATACCAGCCGCGGTGATGCTGCGGCGCATTGAGCGCCAGCAGCGAGGCGAGCCCGTCCCAGGCGCCGCCGAGCGCAAATCCCTGCCCCAGCCTGCAGATCGCCAGCATGATTATCGCCCAGCCCCCGAGCGTTGCATAACCCGGCAGGAAGGCAATCGAAGCGGTCGAGCCGCCGAGAATGAAGAGAGCGATCGTCAGCTTGACGCCGCGGCCATAGGTCCGATCGACCGCCATGAAGACAAGGGAACCAACGGGACGTGCGACAAAGGCCAGCGCGAAAATGGCGAAGGAATAGAGCGTTGCGGTCAGCCGGTCGGGCGCGAACGGAAAGAAAAGCTGCGGGAAGACGACAACGGAGGCAATGCCGTAAACGAAGAAGTCGAAGAATTCGGCGGCCCGGCCGATGACGACGCCGATGGCGATATTGCCTGCCGATACGGGCCGGTCGTCGTGCATGCGCCGCGCGTCTCGCTCCATCGAGGAAGACGACGGGCCGAGGGACTGCTGCGTCACACTTCTCATAAACAAAGCCTCCCGCTGCTCGGCGCCGGTCTGACGCGCGCCTCTCAAGGCGATGTTGATCAAAGACCGGATCATATCAAGTCTTGAATTGCGAAATTGCGGCTTGCCGTAGTAAAAATCCCGGTCCTCCGGGACAGGATCACCGGCAGCCGACATGCCTCGACTCCACGCCGCAATGCACAAGAATGCTGCGGTGCGACCAAAAACCTCATACCGTTTGAACCACTCCTACTTTAGTCGCAGGGCGGTCACCATCAGAAAGGGCCCAGGGAAGTGCCAGCATTTCTGAAGTTTACCCGCCGCTTCGCCCTCGTGCCGCCGCTGCTGCTGCTTGCGGGCTGTGATCTCGTGGTCATGGCGCCCTCCGGCGATATCGCGACGCAACAGCGCGATCTGATCGTGATTTCCACGGTCCTGATGCTGCTGATCATCGTGCCGGTCATCTTCCTGACGCTTCTCTTCGCCTGGCGATACCGCCGGTCGAACACCAATGCCACCTATGATCCGGAATGGCATCATTCGACCGCGCTCGAAGTGGTGATCTGGTCGGCACCGCTCGCCATCATCATCGCGCTCGGCGCCGTCACCTGGATCAGCACCCACAAGCTCGATCCATACCGGCCGCTCGACCGGCTCGACGCCGCGCGGCCGATCCCGGCAGACGCGAAGCCGCTCACGGTGGAGGTCGTCGCGCTCGATTGGAAATGGCTGTTCTTCTACCCGGACCAGGGCATAGCGACCGTCAACGAGCTCGCCGCACCGGTGGACGTGCCGATCAATTTCAAGATCACCGCATCCTCAGTGATGAACTCATTCTACATCCCCGCCCTGGCCGGCCAGATCTATACCATGCCGGGCATGCAGACGAAGCTGCATGCAGTCATCAACAAGCCTGGCGAATACGAGGGCTTCTCGGCCAATTTCAGCGGCGACGGCTTCTCGCACATGCGCTTCAAGTTCCACGGCGTCGACCGGCCGGGCTTCGATGCCTGGGTCGCCCGCGTAAAATCGCAGGGCACGGCGCTCAACCGCGATGCCTATCTGAAGCTTGAAAAGCCAAGCGAGCGGGAGCCGGTCCGTTACTTCGCCACGGTCGAGGCGGGCCTCTACGACGCGATCCTCAACATGTGCGTGACGGCCGGCAAGATGTGCATGCACGAGATGATGCACATCGACGCGATGGGCGGCGCGGGCAAGGAAAGTGTCGAGAACCGGGAGCGTCTTGAATACGACAACAGGCACGCCCTCGAAGAGGGCGCCGCGGCTGCGACCTTTCCGGCCACCGGAACACCGGCGCGCAGCCAGGAGGAGCCGCAGGGTACCGACGGCGCCAACGAACCGATGCAACACGACATGCCGGGAATGGGAGGGCACGAGGGGCACTCGATGCCCGACGGCGGCGGCGATCCCGCACCGCCGCAACTCAACCACTGACTCTGGCCGCTTGCGCTAACAATGAACGGGTTTCCCATGTTCTCCGATCCAGATCTCCTGAAGTTCGTCTTTGGCCGGCTGACCCTCGAGGCGATCCCCTATCACGAGCCGATCCTCGTCGCGACATTCGCCGCCGTCGTCATCGGCGGCATCGCACTCCTCGGTCTGATCACCTATTACCGGTTCTGGGGAACGCTCTGGCGCGATTGGCTGACCAGCGTCGACCACAAGAAGATCGGCATCATGTATGTCATCCTGGCGCTGGTCATGCTGCTGCGCGGCTTCGCCGACGCAATCATGATGCGCCTGCAGCAGGCGATCGCCTTCGGCGGTTCGGAGGGTTACCTGCCGCCGCATCACTATGATCAGATCTTCACGGCCCATGGCGTCATCATGATCTTCTTCATGGCGATGCCCTTCGTCACCGGGCTCATGAACTTCGTCGTGCCGCTGCAGATCGGCGCGCGCGACGTGTCTTTCCCGTTCCTCAACAATTTCAGCTTCTGGATGACGACCGCCGGCGCGATCATCATCATGCTGTCGCTCTTCGTCGGCGAGTTCGCGCGCACCGGCTGGCTCGCCTATCCGCCGCTCTCGGGCGCCGACTACAGTCCCGGTGTCGGCGTCGACTATTACATATGGGGCCTGCAGGTGGCCGGCATCGGTACGACGCTCTCCGGCATCAACCTGATCGCCACCATCGTCAAGATGCGCGCCCCCGGCATGACGATGATGAAGATGCCGGTCTTCACCTGGACGTCGCTCTGCACCAACGTGCTGATCGTCGCGACTTTCCCGGTGCTGACCGCGACGCTCGCCTTGCTGACCCTCGACCGCTACGTCGGCACGAACTTCTTCACCAACGATCTCGGAGGCGATCCGATGATGTATGTGAACCTCATCTGGATCTGGGGTCACCCGGAGGTCTACATCCTCGTTCTGCCGGCCTTCGGCATCTTCTCTGAGGTCGTCGCCACCTTTTGCGGCAAGCGGCTCTTCGGCTACGCCTCGATGGTCTATGCGACGGTGGTCATCACCATCCTCTCCTATATCGTCTGGCTGCATCACTTCTTCACCATGGGCTCCGGCGCCAGCGTCAACGCCTTCTTCGGCATCACCACGATGATCATCTCGATCCCGACCGGGGCGAAGATGTTCAACTGGCTCTTCACCATGTATCGCGGCCGCATCCGCTACGAGGTGCCGATGCTGTGGACCGTCGGCTTCATGGTGACCTTCGTCATCGGCGGCATGACCGGCGTCCTGCTCGCCGTCCCGCCGGCCGACTTCGTGCTGCACAACTCGCTGTTCCTCATCGCCCACTTCCATAACGTCATCATCGGCGGCGTCGTCTTCGGGCTGATGGCCGGCGTCTACTACTGGTTCCCGAAGGCCTTCGGCTTCAGGCTCGATCCGTTCTGGGGCAAGATGTCCTTCTGGTTCTGGCTGAGTGGCTTCTACTTCGCCTTCATGCCGCTCTACGTGCTCGGCCTGATGGGGGTCACCCGCCGCGTCAGCCAGTTCGAGGACCCGTCGCTGCAGATCTGGTTCGTGATCGCTGCCTTCGGCGCCTTCCTGATCGCGCTCGGCATCCTGTCGCTCCTCGTCCAGTTCGTCGTCAGCTTCATCCGGCGCGAAGAACTGCGCGACACGACCGGCGACCCCTGGGATGCCCGCACCCTCGAATGGTCTACAGCCTCGCCGCCGCCGGACTACAACTTCGCCTTCACCCCCATCGTCCACGACCAGGATTCCTGGTGGGATATGAAGAAGCGCGGCCACAGCCGGCCGCTTGCCGGCTTCAAGCCGATCCATATGCCGAAGAACACCGGCACTGGCGTCATTCTTGGCGCGCTCAGCGTCGCCTTCGCCTTCGGCATGATCTGGTACATCTGGTGGCTCGCCGGCCTCTCCTTCCTCGCCATGGTCGCGATCGCGATCGGCCACACCTTCAACTACGACCGCGATTTCTACATCCCGGCCGATGTCGTCACCGAAACCGAGGGCAAGCGCACCGAAATGCTTGCCAGCGAGGTGTAGGACCATGACCGAGTTTACCGACCACTCCGTACGCGAGGGCCAGGCGCCCACCTTCTATCTGAAGGAGGAGCATCATCCCGAAGGGAGCACGATGCTCGGCTTCTGGCTCTACCTGATGAGCGACTGCCTCATCTTCGCGGTCCTTTTCGCCACCCATGGCGTGCTCGGCCGCAACTATGCGGCCGGCCCCTCGCCTGCCGATCTTTTCGACCTGCCGCTCGTCGCCGTGAACACGTCGATGCTGCTCTTCTCCTCCATTACCTATGGCTTCGCCATGCTGGAGATGGAGAAGGCCAACAGGAACTCGACGCTTGCTTGGATGGCCGTCACCGCCCTCTTCGGCATCGCCTTCGTCGGGCTCGAACTCTACGAGTTCGCGCACATGATTCACGAGGGCGCCGGACCGCAGCGCAGTGCGTTCCTGTCTTCTTTCTTTACGCTCGTCGGCACGCACGGCCTGCACGTGACCTCCGGCATCGTCTGGATGTTCGTGCTGATGGCCCAGGTGGCGAAACACGGCCTGATCGCCGAAAACAAACGTCGCCTAATGTGCCTGTCGATGTTCTGGCACTTCCTCGACGTCGTGTGGATCGGCGTCTTCTCCTTCGTCTATCTGATGGGAGTTCTCGGATGAGCATGCACGCACCGTCGCACGAGGATGCATTTGAAGCCCATCATGGCCACAGCTACGGCCACGACGCCGGCCACGGCACCCTGAAAAGCTACATCACCGGCTTTGTCCTCTCCGTCATCCTGACCGCCATTCCCTTCTGGCTGGTGATGGCCGATGTCCTCGTCAGCCCGGTGTTGACGGCAGTCATCATCATGGCACTCGGCGCCGTCCAGATCGTCGTGCACATGATCTTCTTCCTGCACATGAACACGCGCTCGGAAGGCGGCTGGACTATGATGGCGCTGATCTTCACCATCGTGCTGGTCGCCATCACGCTCTCCGGTTCGCTTTGGGTCATGCATCATCTCGACGTGAACATGATGCCGATGAGCCCCGAGATGATGAGGAACATGCCGTAAGGCAGCGGACGTCCATCTTCTGCCTTGGTTGTCCTTTTTTCTCCTCGGGTTTAGCCCGAGGACTAGCCCTCTCCCCGCGCGCGGGGAGAGGGCTGAGACGGCGCTGCGAGTCTCCTTCGCCCGCTTGCGGGGAGAAGGAGGCCGGCAGGCCGGATGAGCGATGAACCCCTTAGGTTAGTTCGTATCCCGAGCCGACACGGCGGCACTCCATGATCAATCCCAAGGACGACACCGCACCCAGCCGTCGCTCCCGGACATCGCTCATTGCGGTGAGCTCGCTCGGCCTCCTGCTGATCGCCGGCCTGCTGGCGCTCGGCACATGGCAGGTCGGACGGCTCTCCTGGAAGAGCGATCTCATTGCCCGTGTCGAACAACGTATCCACGCGGCGCCCGTACCCCCGCCTTCCCGAAGCGATTGGCCGAACGTCAGCCGGGCCCGCGACGAGTACCGGCGCGTACGGGTCCGTGGGCAGTTCCTCTACGACAAGGAGACGCTGGTCTATGCCGCAACCGAGCTCGGGGCCGGCTATTGGGCGATGACCCCGCTCGCGCTCGACGACGGCACGACGGTGCTCGTCAATCGCGGCTTCGTGCCGACCGACAAGCGCGAGGCTTCGTCGCGGATGCAGAGCCAAGTCGAGGTCGATGCGGAGGTGACGGGCCTGATGCGCATGGATGAACCGAAGGGCTCGCTGCTGCGCTCGAACAGGCCTGAGGAGGAGCGCTGGTACTCCCGGGACGTCGGCGCGATCGCCGCGGCCCGCCGCCTTTCCGGTGTTGCGCCCTATTTCATCGACGCCGATGTCTCACCCAACCCCGGCGGCCTCCCCGTCGGCGGTCTGACACGTGTCGCCTTCCCCAACAATCACCTCGTCTACGCCATCACCTGGTTCTGCCTGGCTCTAATGAGCGCCGCGATGCTGATCCTCTTCTGGCGCTCGGCTGCAAGAGCCAGCCGTGACGCGTCGTGAGCAAAGGCGCGCTCCTCACAATCGCTGAAGCAGGTAAAGAACATAGCCGTAGCTGTCGCCGGCCGCTTTGAAGACCTCGATCTCCTTCAATGTCTCCTGCGCGAAGGCCCTGACCGCGGCATCTTCATGACCGGCAAGCGCCGTTGCACGCGGCTCGAGCACTTCGTAGTAGTCGTCGATCCAGGCCGCCTGCGGCAGGGTGCGGGTCCCCAACACGCGGTAGCCCCGCCTCTTCGGCGAGGCCGACGTTCTCGGTGGCCAGCTTCATGTCGGGATAGCCGGTACGGAAGAAGTCGCGCGCCGCGGCCGGCGGCACCTCGCTCAACCAGGCGAGTTCGCTGATGACGACGAAGCCGCCAGGACGCAGCGCCGCAGCCCACCGCGCAAGCGCCTTGGCAAAGCCGATATTGTAGGCGGCGCCCTCCGACCAGAGCAGGTCGATCGAAGAGAAGACGGCCGGTATGTCACCCATGTCCATGCAATGCGGCTGGATCAGCGGTGCAACGCCGGCGTCTTCGGCGCGTCGCTGCAATTCATCGAGGAACGGTCGATGCGAGTCGACCGCATGGATGGTGACCCCGAGCGCCTTGGCCAGCACCAGGGTCTGCCGACCTGCGCCGCAGCCTGCGTCGACGACGAGGCCGAAATGGCCTTTCGGCAGGCTATGCAGGGCCCGCAGCGTGTCGGCGTCGCTGCCGGGCCCGAGCTTTGCCATCCCGCCGAAAAGGAGTTCAAGCGGATCGAGAGCAGCCATGCTTCACCCCGCGCCATGTTCGATCACCATGGTTTCAGTGGATACGACCGTAAACCATGATGATCGAATGGTCGCCGCAAGGCGACCGGGACGAAAGCTTGAGGCCGCTCAATTGACGGAGTTGAGGGTCATCGACGTTCCGGCGGCGGCGACGTTCAGCCCGAGCTGCCCGGTGACGCTGACGGTCTGGAGGTGAATCGAGCCGGACGTGCCGCCGACGAGCACATTGGCACCCACGCCGGCACCGACGGTTGCCTCGGCGGTCGCGCCCTTGTAGAGGCCGCTCAGCGAGCCGTGGTGATAGCCGGCCGTCGGCGCGAAAACGGCCCAGAGAAGCCGGCTGCGCATGGTAAAGCCGATATCGACGCCGAGCTTGCGGATTTCGCCGGTATAGCGATCCTCGATCTCATCGCCGCCAAGGGAGCGGAAGACGCACTCTATCTCTTTCGACGATCCGAGAACATAGCCGGCGCCACCGCCGATATCGCATTCCAGATAACCGATCTTGACGCCGTCCTGCTCGTCCAGCGCCGGGGGTGGCGCGGGCTCTCGATAGGGAGCGAGGTCGGCTGCATGGGCGGCGAAGCCGACGAAAGACAGAGAAGCTGCGGAAAGGGCGGCGAAAAGATTTCTGTGCATGCATGACTCCCTTCTCGGACCGGCGGAGAGGCTCGCCCTTCCGACACAAATTCAGCATTGGACAGCCCGCATCGCCACGAAAGGTGGACGACGCACGCGTGTAACGCCGCGGCACAGTTCAACTCCATTGAGACAATTCGGGGGCGTGTTTGTGGCCGTCACCAGCTTTTTGCGTGCATCTGTTGCGGCTTACGGCGCGCTGCCCCGTGGCGGACGAGCCTCTATCCGCCGTTCACCAGATTGAGGATCAGCTGGTGAACCTTGCCGCCGTCGCTGAGTTCCGCGCGGTCGAAATCTCGGCTCTGCTGGCGCTGGGCGTTGGAGAGCGCCCCGAGCCGCTTGGTCATTTCCGACTTGATCTTGCGGCATTGCGGGTCGGCGGGAACGGTGAGCCCGACAGTTGCGGCCTCGATCTTCTTCACCATGTCCTTGATGAAATCGCCATGCACCAATTCGTGCTCATGGACGCCGTCGATGAAGGTTTCCCAGTGCTCCCGCGTGCCTGCCGGCAGGGGCTTGGAGGGTTTCGGCAGGGTATAGGTGATCGCAAGCTTCGGCAGCGCCGACACGAGAACGCAGGCATCGCCGTGAGCCTCGTATTTTCGCGACCAGGTCAGCTTGAAGCTCGTATGCGCGATGGCGCGCGTTGGCCCGAGCTTCGGACCGTGCTCGCCGATCGATGCATAGAGCTCCGGGCCGGATTGCCCGGTTATCGCGTAGCTCTTCACCGTCTCGACCGCCTGCCAGTCCGCGTTGGCTGGCGAGGACAATGATCCCAGACAGGCCAGCAGGAGAAAGGGCCGATTGCCTGTATTCACGCGATTATTCCCCACCCCGGACTTCCGTTGATTGCGGCCGGAACCTAATTGGCGGGCGCTCGGCTTTCAACTGCCGATATCGTAAGGACCCGCTCAAACACTGCTCAGGAGAAGACTGGTTTCGCTGTTGGCGACGCCGTCGATCATCCGCACCTCGCGCAAGATGCGGTCGAATTCGGAAAGGTTCGCAGCGCGAATATTGGCGACCAGGTCCCAATTGCCGTTCGTCGTGTGCAGCTTATGGATTTCGGGAATGCCGCGCAGCTTGCGGAGGACCTGGGTCGTCGATTTCCCGACGACCTCGATCATCATCACCGCCTGGACGGTGTTCAGGTCGTAGTCCTCGCGGACACGCACAGTAAACCCCATCAGAGTTCCCGTTTCCAGCAGCCGATCCAGTCGGTTCTGCACCGTTCCGCGCGCGACGCCGAGCGCATCGGAGAGCTTGGAGAGCGAAGCCCGGCCATCGACGCGCAGGTGGGCGATGATCCGCCGGTCGAGATCATCCGGCGCGTATCTTGCGGTTGCTCTGTCTGTCGCTGTCATTGGATAAATTGCGCAATCGGGCCGGCAAAATTGCTCAGTGGGATGACGAAAATAGCACAGCTTTGCGCTTTCGACCAGCAGCGCCTGCCATTACTCTCTCGGGATAGCCCGCACATGCAGGAGGAACCGCGATGCTTTCACCGCTCCCGTCAGCCAAGGCGATGGTGCCCTTCGTCAGCGTCGAGAACATGATGCATCTCGTCCACCATCTGGGCATCGAGACCGTTCTGGCGGAGCTCACGGACGCAATCGAGGCCGATTTCCGCCGGTGGGAGAGCTTCGACAAGACGCCGCGCGTCGCCAGCCATTCGCGCGACGGCGTGATCGAGCTGATGCCGACCTCCGACGGCGCCGTCTACAGCTTCAAATATGTCAACGGCCATCCCAAGAACATCGCCGACGGGCTGCAGACCGTGACCGCCTTCGGGCTCCTTGCCGAAGTTTCGACCGGCTATCCGGTGCTGCTCACGGAAATGACGATGCTGACAGCGCTGAGAACCGCCGCGACCTCGGCGATGGCTGCGCGCCACCTGGCACCAAAGGGCGCGCGCACCATGGCGATGATCGGCAACGGCGCCCAGGCCGAGTTCCAGGCACTGGCGATGAAGGCCGTCTGCAGCATCGACACCGTCCGCCTTTACGACGTCGATCCTCGCGCAACCGAGAAGACGGCGCGCAACCTGGCGGGCTCGGGCCTCGAGATCGTCTCCTGCACGACCGCCCAGACTGCGATCGAGGGGGCCGAGATCATAACCACCTGTACGGCCGACAAGCAGTTCGCAACGATCCTCACCGACAACATGGTGGGCGCCGGCGTCCATATCAATGCGATCGGCGGCGACTGCCCCGGCAAGACGGAACTGCACCGCGACATCCTGCTTCGCTCGGACGTCTTCGTCGAATATCCGCCGCAGACCCGCATCGAGGGCGAGATCCAGCAGATGGCAGCGGACTTCCCGGTGACCGAGCTCTGGAAGGTCGTGACGGGCGCCGCACCCGGCCGCCGCGATGCAAGGCAGATCACGCTGTTCGACAGCGTCGGCTTCGCCATCGAGGATTTTTCGGCGCTCCGCTACGTGCGCGACCGGCTGTCCGGCACGGGCTTCTATCAAAATCTCGACATGATCGCCGATCCGGACGATCCCCGCGACCTGTTCGGCATGCTGCTACGCGCGAAATAAGCGGACAAACGCAACGACAGCTGGCCTCGCCGCCTACTGCGCTACTGCTTCTTGAGCCGCGCCAGCGCTTCTGCCGCGTCCTTGACCAATGAATGATTCGGATGGCGCCGGATGAAGCGCTCATAGGCTTCCACGGTATCCTCCGCCCTCACCGTCTCGAACTCCGCCCGGACGGCCGCCTCGTGATCCGGAGGCTTCTGCATGTCCACCCCGCTTGCTTTGGCCGTACCTGACGCTATAGGTGCAACACACAGCGCCGCTACAATCACGGCGGCAAGACACGACAGCAACCTGATGATCGGCACGTTTCTCTCCAATCTTATCGAGTTCGTTACAACAATCGTAGGCATTCGGAGCCTAACGTCGCCGGCACGATCTGCATTTTATGAGCGCGAGACAACGGCCCCGCGCTTTTCTGGTGGGAATTCAGCATGAGCGGTACCGGCAAAACCGGCAAGACCTTGAACAAGACCGGCAACAGTTTGATCGACGGCGTGCTGTCGGGCTACGCCTGGACCGGGCCGATCACCTATGCCTTCCCGGCATCGAAGAGCAGCTACAGCTATAGCGGCGAGAAGGACAATGGCTTTGCCGCGGTCTCGCAGGCGCAGATAGACGCCGCGCTGTTCGCGATGGAGCAAACCTTCGGCTCAACCGCCAATGACGGCTTCTCCGTCGAGGGCTTCACCAATGCCGACTTCACCTCCGGAAGCGCATCCAGCGCGACAATCCGGTTTGCGCAGTCGACCCTGCCCTCGACCGCCTGGGCGTATCTGCCGGGCGCCTATGCCGAAGCCGGCGACATCTGGTTTGGGAAGACCTATGCCGGCACCATCTACGACTACAGCAAGCCGGTTGCCGGAAATTATGCCTGGCACACGCTCATGCACGAACTCGGCCATGCGCTTGGCCTGAAGCACGGGCATGAACAAGAGGGAGCCTTCCAGCCTCTGCCTGCCCAGTACGATTCGATCGAATATTCGATCATGACCTATAGCGGCTATGTTGGAGCAGGCGAGGGTTACTACTACGAACAATACGGCGCGCCGCAAACGTTCATGATGGCTGACATTGCGGCGCTGCAGGAAATGTACGGCGCGGATTTCAGCACCAACAGCGGCAATACGGTCTACAAGTGGACGCCCAATAGCGGCGCGACGCTCGTGAATGGCGCAGTCGGCATTGCTCCCGGTGCCAATCGGATTTTCGCGACCATATGGGATGGCGGCGGCAACGACACCTACGATCTCTCGGCATATGCAACGGGCCTCAAGATCGACCTGCGTCCAGGCAAGGCCTCGACCTTCAGCATCGACCAGCTCGCCTGGCTCGGTGGCGGTTCCAACAGCGGCTTTGCCGCCGGCAACATCTTCAACGCGCTGCTCTATCACGGCGATACGCGCTCGCTGATCGAGAACGTCAAAGGAGGTTCGGCCGGCGACACCATCACCGGCAATCAGGCGGCCAACCGGCTGTGGGGCAACAGTGGCAATGACACACTGAGTGGCGACTCCGGCAACGATACACTTTACGGCGGCTCGGGCGCCGACAAGCTCTATGGTGGCAACGGCAATGATACTTTGTACGGCGAATCGAACAATGATGTGCTCTATGGCGGTGGCGGCGCCGACAAGCTAACCGGCGTGAGCGGCGCCGACACATTCCAGTTCAAGTCAGTGGCGGACAGCACCGTTGCCACGTCGGGCCGCGATACGATATACGACTTCCTGGCCTCGGCATCCGATCGGATCGATCTTTCCGCAATCGACGCCAACACAACCACCACTGGAAACCAGGCCTTCAGCTTCGTTGGAACCGCCGCTTTCAGCGGCAAGAAGGGCGAGTTGCGCTACGACCGCGCTGCCTCCGACACCTATATCTACGGCGACGTCAACGGCGACAAGAAGGCCGACTTAGCCATCCATCTCGACGATGCCGTGACGCTGCAGAAGGGCTACTTCGTCCTCTAGGGAGAAGGTAAGCCCCGCTCGCCAGCGAAACCCGCTTGCGCGGCCGAGCCCTTCTTTTGTCTCGCGACGGCGGCGCACTCCTCGCAAGCGACCTTGCCGGAGGAGCTGACGCTCCTCGGCGGCAATCGGTATTGCCAGTCCTCCGTTAAGAGCGACCATCCGCAGCGCCTCCCGTTTTATCCATCGTACGATTTTGTCTCCGCTCGCTCAGGCCAGATCACCGCAATCGTGCTTCTCCCCAGCCGTCCCTGCACAGCAAATCACGCGGCGCGCACGATTGACAAGTGTCGCCTGCCGGATTATGACTGACGAAATTCGAAAATCGTCACTCATCACGAGTGCGAGCCCATGACCGACCCGGCAGAAAGCAGCATCGACACGACCAGGCAGGAAAACATCGCGCGCATTCTCGATGCCGCGGAGCGGCTTTTCCGGCATTACGGCTACACGAAGACGAATGTGGCCGACATTGCGCGCGACCTCGGCATGTCGCCGGCCAACATCTATCGTTTTTTCAGCTCCAAGACGGAGATCCATCAGGCGCTTTGCGCGCGCATGCTGGAGGCGAGCTATCAGCAGGCCTACGAAATTTCCCGCCTCCCCGTGAGTGCTACCGAGCGCCTGCGACATTACGTGCTGGCACAGCACAAGACGACCGTGGAGACCATGCTCGACGAGCAAAAGGTCCACGAGATGGTGGTCGTGGCGATCGAACAGGAATGGCACGTCATCGAGAAACATCTCGACCGCATTGATAAGCTTCTCGCCGGCATCATCCGCGGTGGCATCGAGGCCGGCGAATTCGCCGAGCAGGACGCTGAGGTCGCCGCCCGATGCTTCGGCGCGAGCATCGTCACCCTCTGTCATCCGCAGATCGTCGCGCAATGTCTTGCGAAGGAGAACCGCCCGACACCCGACGAACTGATCGAGTTCGCCATCAAGGCGCTGAAGAAATAAGGCAGCCGCGCTGCCAGATACCGGATCAGGAGCCCGAACGATGTTTTCACCGAGAGCTTACAATCGGCCGCTCTTCGCCCATGTGCTCGCCCTTGCCGCGCTTGCCGCCGTGCTCTCCGGCTGCGCGGAGGAGAAGGCGGAAACGAAGGAGATCATACGGCCGGTCAAGGTGGTCGAGATCGCCGCCACGGGCGAGACTCGCCGGCTCGACTATGCCGGTACCGTGAAGGCGCGCACCGAGATGAATCTCGGCTTCCGGGTCGGCGGCAAAATCACCGGACGGCTCGTCAATGTCGGCGACCGGGTGAAGCCGGGCGACCTTCTCGCGCGCATCGATTCGACCGACTATGAGCTCGCCGTCAGGAGCGCCGAAGCAACGCTCTTCGCCGCCGAAAAGCAGGTGCAGACGACATCCCTGACGAAGAGGCGGGCCGAGCAGCTCTTCACCAAGTCGTTCTCCTCCAAGGCCGAGCTGGACCAGGCGGACCTCCTTTACGACCAGGCGGTCTCCACGCGCGACGCGGCCGCCTCCAGCCTGAGCCAGGCGAAGAACCAGGTCGCCTATGCTGGTCTCAAGTCGGACCAGAGCGGCATCGTGACGGCGATCAATGCCGATGTCGGCCAGGTGGTCGGGACCGGCACGCCGGTCGTTACTGTCGCGGTTGATGGCGAAAAGGAGATCGAGGTTGCCGTTCCGGAACTGGACATCGCCGAGTTCACGCCTGGAAAGGCGGTCAAGGCGCGCTTCTGGTCGAACGACATGCTCACGCTGGACGGTCATGTGCGCGAGGTCTCCGGCAGCGCGGAGCGGCAGTCCCGGACATTCTCGATGCGCATCAGCCTGCCCAGCGATCCGCGCGTCCTGCTCGGGATGACCGCGACCGTCGAGGCCGCGGCCGCCAACGCCGAGTCCCTCGTCTCCATTCCCTTGAGCGCGCTCGCGCAGAAGGACGGCAAGGACATCGTCTGGGTAGTCGATCGCAGCGCCACGACGGTACATGCCCGCCGCGTCACGCTCGCCGATTACGCCGGCGAACAGGTGCGCGTCGCCGAAGGGTTGCGGCCGGGCGATCTCGTCGTCGCCGCCGGTACGCAGTTCATGGCCGAAGACCTGAAGGTCAAGCTGCCTCTTGCCGAGCAGCAGTCCGCCCGCGCCGAAACGGGCGAAGTCGTCCGATAAGACCAATCAACAGAACGGAAATACGCCGATGCACGCCACCAACGGGGACAAGAAACCGTTCAACCTGTCGCGCTGGGCAATCGGCCATCCGAGCATCGCGCGGTTTCTGTTGGGACTGATCATCATCACCGGCGCACTCGGCCTCGTTCGCATGGGGCAGCGCGAAGATCCGGAATTCACCTTCCGTACCATGGTGGTTCAGGCCGTCTGGCCCGGCGCCTCGATAGAGGAGATGCAGGACCAGGTCGTCAACAAGATCGAGCGCAAGCTGCAGGAGACGCCGCATCTCGACTTCGTCCGCTCCTACACCCGCGCCGGCAGCGCCGTCATCACCGTGCAGATCGAGGGTGACACCACCGCCGACGACGTCGCCGATGCCTTCTACCAGGTGCGCAAGAAGGTGGGCGATATCGCCAATGAACTGCCGGACGGCGTCCTCGGTCCTTATTTCAACGACGAGTTCGGCGATACTTTCATCACGCTCCATGCGATCAGCGGCGACGGCTACAGCTATCCCGAACTGAAGCGCTTCGCGATCGAGGGGCGCGACATGCTCTTGACGACACCGGGCGTCGAGAAGGTGGTGATCCTCGGCGACCAGCCGCAGAAGATCTACATCGATGTTTCTTCCAAACTGCTTGCCGCACGCGGGCTGACGCTCAACGACCTGCGCAACGCCGTCGCCGGACAGAATAATGTCGACCCCGCCGGCAGCATAGAGACGGGCATCCGCTCGGTGCGCATTTCCGTCGACGGGGACGTGAAACGCGCCGAGGATATCCGCGAACTGAGGCTGCGCGCCGGCAACGAGACGATCCGGCTTGGCGACATCGCCACCGTCAGCTCGGGGCTCGAAGATCCCTATTCGCGCAAGTTCCGCTTCAATGGCCACGATAGCGTCCAGATCGGCGTGGTGATGGCTAAGGGGCATAAGGTCACCGATGTGGGCAAGGCCGTGGAGGCGACTTATGAGCGGTTCGAAACCTCCCTTCCCTACGGCGTGTCGGTCGAACAGATCTCCAACCAGCCGGAGGTCGTAACCGAGGCAATCAGCGAATTCAGCCATGCGCTCGTCGAGGCGTTGATCATCGTGCTCATCGTCTCGTTCCTATCGATCGGCTGGCGCTCGGGCCTGGTGATCGCCATCGCCATCCCGCTGGTGCTGGCCGCCACTTTCGCAATCATGTACGAGCTCGGCATCGACCTGCAGCGTATTTCGCTCGGGGCGCTGATCATTGCGCTCGGCCTCCTCGTCGACGACGCGATGATCGTCGTCGAACTGATGGAACGGAAGCTCGAGGAAGGGCTGGTGAAGATCGAAGCGGCGAGCTTTGCCTATTCCTCCACTGCCTTTCCGATGCTGACGGGTACGCTGATCACCACGGCCGGCTTCATTCCCGTCGGCTTCGCGGAATCGACCGCGGGCGAATATGTTCGCTCACTCTTCTACGTCGTCGGCATCGCGCTCGTCGTCTCCTGGTTCGTAGCGGTCTATTTCACGCCCTGGCTCGGCTACATGATTCTGAAGCAGCGCCACCATGCGGGAACCCACCACGACGCCTTCGACACCCGTTTCTATCGGCGTCTCCGTGCAACCGTCGGCTGGGCCGTGCGCCATCGCGTCCTCGTGCTCGTCCTGACGCTCGCTACCTTCATGGGAAGCCTCTGGGCGTTCCAGTTCATTCCGAAGAACTTCTTCCCGCAGTCGTCGCGGCCGGAAATCCTAGTCGACCTCTGGCTGCCGGAGGGCACGAGCATCCAGGAAGTCGAAAGACAGGCCAAGGCGCTCGAGGCGCGCATGATGGACGACGAGGACAAGCGCTTCATCGCCACCTATATCGGCGAAGGCATACCGCGCTTCTTCCTGCCGCTCGACCAACAGCTGCGCAATCCCAACTTCGCGCAGCTCCTGGTTATGGCAAAGGACGAGCCTGCCCGCGAACGGCTGATCGTCAAATTGCGGTCGATCCTCGCCGACGACTTCCCATCGATCCGCGCCAAGGTCGACCGTCTTTTCCTCGGTCCGCCGACCGGCTGGCCGGTGCAGATCCGGGTCATGGGGCCGGATCGCCAGGAGGTGCGGCGCATCGCCGATCAGGTGAAGGCGAAGTTTAACGAAAACCCGCTGCTCGGTGCGATCCATGACGACTGGCTGGAGCCCGTGCCGGCGATGAAGCTGGTGATCGATCAGGATCGCGCCCGCGCGCTGGGCGTCACCTCGCAGCGCATCCGCCAGATGCTGCAGGCGGCGATGTCCGGCGTGCCGCTCGACGATTTCCGCGACGGCGAAGAGACCGTCTCGATCGTGGCGCGCGAGCCGGACGGAAACCGCCAGCTGCTTTCGGCCGTCAAATCGGTCTATGTGCCGACGGATTTCGGCAGCTTCGTGCCCGTCTCCCAGGTGGCCAAGGTGGTTCCGGTCATGGAGCAGGGTATCGAATGGCGGCGCGACCGACTGCCGACCATCACCGTGCGTGCAACGCTGCCGGACGGCATCCAGCCGAACGACGTGACCCTCAAGCTCTATAACGAACTTCAGGGCCTGCGCGACGGCCTTGCCCCGAACTACAAGGTCGAGATCCAGGGCGGTGCGGAAGACAGTGCCGAGAGCCAGGCATCGATCGCCGCCAAGGCGCCGATCATGCTGCTCGTCATCGTCGTCCTGCTGATGGCGCAGCTCCGGCACTTCGGCAAGTCCATGCTGGTGCTCGCAACCGGGCCGCTCGGCATCATCGGTGCGGCAGCGGCGCTGCTCATCAGCGGCGCACCCTTCGGCTTCGTCGCCATCCTCGGCGTCATTGCGCTGCTCGGCATCATCATCCGCAATTCGATCATCCTGATCGACCAGATCGACCAGGACATTGCGGCGGGTATGGAACGCTTGGAGGCGATCATCGGCGCAGCCGTACGGCGTTTCCGGCCGATCGTGCTGACGGCGCTGACCGCCGTGCTCGCTCTGATCCCGATCTCGCGCGGCGTCTTCTGGGGACCGCTTGCCTATGCGATGATGGGCGGCATCCTGGTGGCGACGGTGCTGACGATCCTGGTGCTGCCGGCCGGCTACGCGTTGTTTTTCGGCAGGGAGCCCAAGGCAGCCGAGCCCGAAGGCGAAACCGTCGAGGCGACCACGGCGGCGATCGAGGACAACTCCGCCTATCCTGCGCCGATCGCCGCCGAATGACCTGCGGGCTCATCCACGCCGCCGCGTTCACTGTCGCGGCGACGCCCTCATCAAGGTGAGCCGAAACGCCTGACTGGCGTCACACATCTTCGGTCGCGCGCCGTGCTCGACAATGTCGTGACCGGCCGCGGTGCCGGTAGCGCTATTCCGCTGCTATCGGTGCCTCTTCCACCGTCGGCGCCAAGGCTTTGACGAGTGCCACGATCTTCCGTCGAACCTGCGGATCGCGGAGCCGGGCAAAGGCGCGGTTAAGAGCCACGCCCTCCTCGGTCGCGAGAAACTGCAGCATTTCATCGCTGGAGGTCACCGCGGCGCCATTGTGCTCCAGCCCGTTCGTGCTCTCCGGGCCGCCTTCGAAGAAATAGGACACCGGCACGCTCAGGACCTCGGCAGCCCGCTGAAGGCGGCTCGCCCCGACGCGGTTCAGGCCCTTTTCGTATTTCTGCACCTGCTGGAAACTGACGTCGAGCGCCTCGCCGAGCTTCGTTTGGCTCCAATCCAAAGCCAATCGGCGCAATCGGATGCGGTTGCCCACATGGATGTCGATTGCGCGGGGTTCTTTCTTGTTCGGTCTGGCCTGCATTCGTTCTCGTTCCCACCTTGTTGAGCGTCCTGCGTTCAATGACCCAAGCGCTATAGATTGCCCCGCAGGACACCACGCTCAGTAGAAGCCAGGGCCGGCGGGAGTAGTTTTCAACTTAAAATCACCACTTCCTTGAATATGTCGGACGGCTTACAAAAGACATACGGAAACAACTGCTCCAGTATCCGCATAGCGCAGGGCTTATCCCGATGGCGACGCTTTCCGTCTGCAACGATCCTTCGGGGGGTGAACGTGACGCTCATCACGCGGAGCTGAATGTTCCTTGATTGCCGATTTGGAGTGAGGATGAACCGGCCCCGCGGCGGTCAACTGCGATGGGCGTCGCGTGCCGCGATTGGATCAATACCCACGCGCTGCCGGTCGCTTCATTCCGTCGCCCGCGCCCGCGATCAGTGGGCGAGCGCCGTCCGCGCTTCGATTGTGCCCGCCACCTGTGAATCGCGATGCTCATCCGGCGCCCGCGGTCAATTTCTGCGAAATCCGGCTGCGTTTTTCGCTTTTTGGATAGACGCATACACATAATCGTTTACGCCATAGCTAATATACGGTCTATTTGTACGATAAATGCGGACACGGCGAGTACCCATCAAAGGGAGGTGGCGTGAAGCTGAGACCAAAAAATGTCATTCGAGGCGCCAAGCGGCACGGCGCCCCCGCTTTCTCGGAGCCTAGATGAGGTACGTTCCTCATCGACCCGCCTTCCGCATCGTCAAAGCAGATGCCGACGAAATGTCAGAGCATTATGCAAGGACATTGTCGCCCGCGAAGGTTGAACCCTTGCAAGTCGGCGGGCGTATCTCGGTCGAGGATCGCCACTATTCTGCCGGGCCGTTCAGCATCTGGGCGGGCATGTGCCATTCGGGCATGAAAGTCACATTCTCGCGACCGTCCGATGCCTTTGTGCTCTACCTGCCGCATTCGAGCGCCATGGAGATCGATGTCGGCCGCAAACGCCTTCTATCGACACCCGGCACGGCCATGGTCGGCAATATGGCGCAGTTCGAAAAGCTGACGATTCACGAGAACCGCGGCCATATCGGCATCGCGTTCGAAAAATCAGCGATGGTCGGCCAGCTGAGCCAGCTCCTCGATGCCCCGGTTCTCGGAGATATCGACCTTTGCGCGACTCTGGAAACCGACTCGGCGGTCGGCTCCAGGCTCGCAGCTCTCGGACGCCTGCTCTGGGATTGTTTCGACGGCGAAGACCGGGTGTCAACGACGGCGGCCACACATCTTTTCCAGGCAGCAATGGTCATGATCCTCGAATCGGTTCCTCACAACTACAGCGCGCGATTGCACAAACCAATGTCACCCGCCATGCCGCGAAATCTGAAACGGGCGATCGAATACATGGTTGCCAATATCGCCGAGCCCATGAGCGTCGCCGAAATCGCCCGGGAGGCCGGCACGAGCGTGCGTGCCCTGCAAACGGCCTTCCAGCAATTCAAGAGTACGACGCCCTTGAATTTTCTGCGCCAGATGCGGCTTGAAGGTGTTCGCAAGACCCTTTCCGACAGTACCAATGCGCTCTCGATCGCGCAGGTGGCGCGCGCCTGGGGCTTCACCCATATGGGGCGGTTTTCCGCGGTCTACCATGACGCCTTCGGCCAGACACCGTCCGAAACGGCCAAGCTCCATAGCCGGCGCGGCGCCGGCGTGGCGTCGTCACGATCGACCGACAGCAACCGCTGACCGCCGAGCGGCTCCCGGCGAGCCCGCCCATCTCAGTCATCGGCCGGGGCCGTTCTGACCGCCCGCATTGTTTTCCTGCGCAATCCGGATAGGCGCGCGCCAATCGGCCAGCCGCAGACGGCGCTAATTTACTCACGAATAATATTTCGAAAGCACGATCGGCCCGCGTGGTAACGGAGCTGGTCATTTAACATGCGTTTCGATTTCGGCTTATTCCGTCAGCTGATCACCGGCCGAATGGCAAACATTATCCGCGACAAGGGCGGCAATGTCGCGCTGACGGTCGCAATCTGCATGGTTCCCATGCTTCTCGCCGTCGGCGCCGGGCTCGACTATACGCGCGCCTACAACATTCAGAGCAGAATGCAATCCGACCTCGACGCGGCGCTGGTGGCCGCCATCAAGGAGATCGACGACTACGACGAGGACGCGATCGTCGACAAGATCAAGGAATGGTTCGACGCCCAGTCCGAGAAGCAGAATGCCACCTATGACCTGACGGACATCAAGGTCGACAAGACCGGTCACACGATAACCGCTTCGGCGAGTGGGACGGTGCCGACGACGGTGATGACGCTGGCGGACATCAAGACCGTTCCGGTCGGCGTCGTCAGCGCCATCGAGGGGCCGGCCACATCTCACCTCGAAGTCTACATTGTCATCGACAAGTCGCCGTCGATGCTGCTTGCGGCGACGAGCGAAGACCAGGCAATGCTGCGGGCCGACAAGAATATCAGCTGCGAGTTCGCCTGCCACGACACGAAGGATCCGGTAAAGAAGAACGGCTCCGTCATCGCATCGACCTACTACAACTACATTAAGAGCCTTGGTGTAAAGCTCCGAACAGACGTGGCGCTCGACGCCGTCGAAGAGGTGCTCGACATGGTCGACGCGGCGGACGAGGACCATGCGAGGATTAAGGTCGGGCTCTACAGTCTCGGCGAAACAATTGCCGAGGTTCTCGAGCCGACCTATTCGACCAGCACGGCGCGGAAGAAGCTGTCCGACGATAGCAGCGGGCTGACGAGCGCCACGTCCACCTCGACGACCGATTTCAAGACGTCACTGAAGGCTCTTCAGAAAAAGGTCGGTACAGCCGGAGATGGCACGTCGGCGGCTTCGCCACTAAAGCTCGTTCTTTTGCTTACCGATGGCGTTCAGTCGAATCGCGATTGGGTTATCAAATGGAGCGGGAAATATTGGGGCCGAGTTACGCCGGTGAACCCGGACTGGTGCGACTACCTCAAAGACAACGACGCAACCATGGCCGTTCTCTACACGGAATATCTCGCGATCCCGGCAGACTGGGGCTACAACGCAACTCTCGCCAAATCGATGGGCAATAGTGATTGGACATCAACATGGGGCGGCACGCTGCATAGCGGTGTGAGCAGCAGCACCACTCGGCACGACTATATCCCGATCGCGCTGCAGGACTGCGCCTCCTCGTCCGACCTCTTCATCTCCGCCGCCTCGGAAGACGAGATCACCGCCGGCCTTTCCACCCTTTTCAACCAATATCTGACCTCGGTACGGCTGACCCAATGACAAGCCGTTCGAAGATAACGCTTCTGCGCCGGCTGCTGCGCGACAGGTCGGGTGTCGCCGCCATTGAATTCGCGCTGCTCGCGCTGCCGCTGTTCACCATCATTTTCGGGATTCTCGAATGTGCGGCGATGTTCTTCATCGACACGGCCCTCGATGCGGCGGTTCACAAGGCCGCTCGCTTGATCAGAACGGGTCAGGCGACTGCAGAGAACATGAGCCTCACCGGCTTCAAGACGGAGGTCTGCGGCAACCTGCTCTATGTGCTCGACTGCGAAGACAAGCTGCTGGTGGCCGTCGACACGCTCACCGACACCTCCTCTTCCGGCGCGATGAAGGCGATCAACAGCAGCGGCGCCGTCGCGATCACCGAAGGCTTCGAAATCGGCAAGGGCAGCGACTACGTGATGGTCCAGGCTTTCCTTCCGTGGAAGCCGATCGTCAGTCTCTATTCGCTTTCGAGCTCCACGCTCGCGGACGGCAGCTATCTGATGGGCGCCGCCGTCCTGCTGCGCAACGAACCGTTCTGAGGATGCCCGCATGAGACCGATCGCCAAGAGAACAGTCGCCCTTCTGCGGCATTGCCTGCGGAACCGCGACGGAGCTTCCGCGATCGAATTCGCCTTCCTCTTTCCGATCCTGCTGCTGCTGCTCGCCGGACTGGTCGATCTCGGCCAAGGCCTAACGGTTCGAAGGAAGATCAATCAGATCGCTTCGACGAGCAGCGAGATCATCGCCATGCAAAGCAGTTGGACGGAGGCGAGCGTCGAATCGATCCTCGACGGCGTCAGCACCATCGTGCAACCCTATGAAACCGACGAACTTACGGTCCTCCTTTGCGTTCTCGACATCGACAGCGACGGCAAGGCGACCGTGAACTGGTCTGCCGCCTACGGCACGACAGCCCTCTCTTCAGGGCAGGACTCGCCCGTCGAGGTGCCGGAGGATTTGCGAATCGAGGGCGTGCAACTGGTGGTGACTCGGGTCCAATACAAGCTGGATACGATCTTCTCCGGCCTTTTCGAGAGTTTCACGGGCGGCGGCTCTTACGAATACGACCAGCATTTCTTCATCCGGCCGCGAAACGGCAACACGATCACCCACAGTTAACGGCCATGCAGGCCTTGGCTCTCGTCGTAACGCCTCGAGTTCCTTGAAAAGTGCAACTGTTCCGAGCGCCGGCGGAAAAGATGCTAGTAATCGCTACAGTTTTTGAGGCCACAATACTGACACAGTCTAGACATGTTTGCGCCAAGCGTTTGTCTCGGTGCAGTTATTCGCACGAAATAACATATATAACGAAAGATTACATCCTGTTGTTGATTGCCGACTATGCGCCTCGTGCAGTCGGCAGCCGCGCCGCGCTATTTTGCGTGAAGCGTATACCCTCTTCGCAATGCGGATATGGATATCACCTGGAAACGGTAGCCTAGCGCCGGCCGGTCCGCTTACACTCCTTCTCGTGGGTGCAGGGCAGCCTTGGGCATGATGCCCTGGGTATCGTGCCAGCGGCTTGGCTTGCCGCTGGCACGTGCCGCCTCCGGCCGCACGTTTGCGGAGCCTCTCTTCCTTTTAAGCTTCGAACGTTCGCGCCGACTCAACGATAACGATCTTCCCGGCCCGCAGCCCCAACGCGATCAGGCAACGCGGCGGAGCGGCCCGGCATTGGCCTTCACCTGAAACCGTCCGGCAATCCGGTCGAGATCAAGCACCTCCTCGCTGAGGGTGCGGCAGGCGGCATTCGTCTCTTGGACCATGGCTGCGTTTTGCTGCGTGACCTGGTCCATCTGCTGCAGAGCGGCATTGATGCCGTCGAGGGCGGAGGACTGCTCGTCGGCCGCGGTGACGATCGCGCCGATCAGGCCGCTTACCTGCTGCATATGTCCTTCGATGCCCGTCAGTGCCGAACCGGTCTGGTTGACGAGTTCGACACCGTCGGCAACCTCGCGGGCCGAAGTTTCGATCAGCTGCTTGATTTCCCTGGCGGCGGCGGCCGAGCGGCTGGCAAGTTCCCGCACCTCCTGCGCGACGACCGCAAATCCCTTGCCGGCTTCGCCGGCGCGGGCCGCCTCGACGCCAGCATTCAAGGCCAGCAGGTTGGTCTGGAAGGCGATCTCGTCGATGACATTGAGGATCTGCCGGATGCGCGACGAGGAGCCGGCGATCCGTTCCATGGCGGCGACCGCATCGCGGACGACGGCCGCAGAGCGTTCCGCGCCGTCCTTTGCCGTTCGCATCACCTGGCTTGCTTCCCTTGCGCGTTCCAGCGAGGTCCGCACCGTGGCGGTGATCTCGTCACAGGCGGCGGCGGTCTGCTCCAGCGACGCAGCCTGATGCTCGGTGCGCTTTGCCAGATCGTCGGTGGCGCTGGCGATCTCCGACGAACCGGAGCGCAGCCGCCCGGTCGCCTGGAGCACGCCGGAAATCGCTTCGGCAAGCTGCGCGACGCTGCCGTTGAATTCGCTGCGGAGCCGGTCGAACTCCGGGGCGAAGCCGGCGTCGATCTGCGCCGTGAGATCGCCGGACGACAGGCGACCCAGTCCCCCGCTGAGCTGATCGATGACGGTGAGCCTGTCCTTTTCCTCCGCCGCCCGTTGCTCGCGGAGCGCCGTCTCTTGCTCGTCCCGGCGGCGGCGTTCCTCTTCGGCACGCTCTCTTATGCTGCGGCGCTCGATCGCCGCCACGCGGAACACGGCGACCGATTTCGCTACCGCGCCGATCTCGTCCGCGCGATCCGAAAACGGCACCGCCAGGCTGTAATCGCCGCCGGCGAGCGTCTCCATATAGGACGACATCGCCGCCAGCGGCTGGACCGCACGGCGACGGAGATACCAGAGGCCGGCGGCAAGCAGCAGGACCGAGATCGCCGAACTAGCCGTTGCCGCCAAGGACAGGCGGTGCGTATCCACGGCTGCAACTGCTTCCTCGCCCGCCTGGAAGGCGACAGCCATCTGCACCAGTTCGTTCACGGCAACTTCGTGGTGGTGGAAGCTGTCCTTCAAGGCGCTCAGTGCCTGACCCGCGCCGGCAAGGTCGTTTGCCTGCAGCGCCGGCAGGAACCGCTTGCCCATCACCTGCCAGAAGAGGTCGGCCCTGGCGAGTACCTCGTCTTCCAGCTTCTTCACCAGCGCCTCCGGCGCCGATGAAGACTTCCAATAGACCCGCCGCTCGTCATAGGCGCGCTTCAGCGCGGCAAGCTTTTCCTGGTTTTTGGCGGCAAGCTCCGGGCTGGAGATCGCCTCCATTGCGAGCATGTAGGATTCCACCGTGTAGAGCGGCGGCGGAAGGATGTCGGCAACCAGATCCTTGCCGTAGACGATCTGGTCATAGACCGGCCCGTTCACCCTGAGCTTGTCGAAGGCGTATGTCTTGATGCCGATCGAGACCAACAGTCCGGCCGCAATGATTCCGCCGAACACAATCATCCCGCGTGCAATGTTGAGTTTCATATGTCTGCCCCTATATGCCTGCCCCTCAGGGGAACCCCTCGCAAAAAATGCATAAATCAACGATCCTGTTGCCGTAAAATTTATGCGGCACGCGTGAAAAGTGTCTCGCAGCGCGCGAGTGCTCTCGGTGCAAAACTCTTCTGTCGCAGGTACAATATGCCAGCGCCACAATAATTAGTTGCATTCCATGATTGCGGAATGGTTAAGAACGCAACAGGGGTGGATTAAATCGATACAAAGTTGCGCAAAGCGGATACTGCCCGACCATTTGCGCCTGTCGGAGGCACCCGGGTTGGGGGCACCGACCGAGTGTTACAGCGACCTTTGCACGTCTAATGACACGCGGCGCTGTAGGAGGTCCATTGCGGCAAAAACATCCATGGGCCGCCAATCTGCCGGGTTGCGATAGCTTGGATAGAGCCCGAGGGCGGCAGCGGTGATTTGGTCGACCGTTGGCCTCGCCAGTGCACGGCGGGCCAAGGCGAATTCGGCCGCGGGGCTCACCCGATCCTCCGTCAACCCCCATCCGCCGTAAAAGGGCACTGCGTAGCAGCGCACCGGCAACCCCCTCAACAGCGCATCAAAGCCGACCTGGCTGGAAACGGTCCAAACCTCGTCGACGACATCGAGGATCGAGGCGACCGACACCTTGTCGCCGAGCAGGATGACGCCGGGAGTCCTGGATGCGCGTTCCGTGATGTAGCCCTTGCGATAGCCCGCCATCACGTCCGGATGGGTCCTGACGACGCATTGCGCGCCGCTCGTCAGCGCGTCGTCCAGCATGCGGTCGAACGAGCGGCGGCTGCCGAGTGCGCGCCCCACCGAGACATCGCCGAAGACCTGGTCGACGAGGAGAATGCGCCGCCGGCTGCACGGCTCGATCGACGGTGGGCGATGCGGCAGATTGTTGTATTTGGAGAGCCTGTATTCAACCATCCGCTCGCGGATGCGCCGGCCGAACCCGTCATGCCGGCCGCCCGCCGCCTCGGCAATCAGCAGCTCGAGCCGCGAAGCCCGGCCGCCGTCGACGGGCAGCGCCAGGTCGTCGGCAATGATCGAGACCGGTGCGTCTCCGTCCTTGCCCAAACCGACCGAACGCAGGAAGCCGTCCTCGAGGTGCCAGTGCGGCAGCCGCCGCGCGCGGGCGACCGCCATCGCTGTCCTTGCGGGGATACGCCCCCCCCAGGAGACGACGCCCTCGATCCCAGGCGACAGCGTCGAGGCGAGCGGCTGGCCACTGAAATAACGTCCGAGCCAGGGAAAGGCCTGACGTACGAAGAACGTCGCACCCAAACGGCTGCGTGGCTCCGGCCACCAGGTCTTGCCGCCGATCTCGGGCAAGCTATCCATCGCTTCGAACACTCCATGCATCCACGGCCGATGCGCATCGTTCGACCGCCTTCCGATCACGGACCAAAATCAGGTTGAGCCGGGAAATGCAATCGCTAACTCGGTGCGCGACGAACTCAGCCGTCGTCGAGCTCCAGAAGAAAATAAGTCGTCGGCCCATGGGGCGTATCGTTCGACAGGCGGAAGGCGACCGGACCCGCACCGCTGCGCACCGGCGGATAAACGGTGCCGTCCAGGCCGACCGGAGATATCCTCCATTTGGCCTTTCTCTCCAGCGCCAGATCGACATTGCCCTTGCGGATCAGCACAGGCAGGCTGCCGAAATCCTCGATGACTTTCTCCTCGCTGTCTCTGAAGATCATGCCGCTGTTCTGGGCGTCCGTCGCAAAGATCAGCAGCATGCGGCGGCTTTGCGCGAGCGAAGGCTGGCGATCGATCGCCGCAAGGGCGACGAGCCCGTCTCCATCCGCCTGCTCGATGCGGAGAACGCCGAGATCGATCGGCTCGCGCAGCGAGGAGAATGCCGCCGCCTCGGTTGCCGGCGTTGAGACCCGCAACTGCCCGGCTCGGCGATCAAGCCGTATCTGGCCGGTGTCGCTCCCATGGAGGCCCGCTTCCGTATCGGTCTGATTGTCGCGAGCCAGCGAGCCGCTGTCGCGAAGCGCCGTCAGTATTTCCTCTGCTCCCTCCGTGCGCGGCTGCGCGACACCGACACGGTCGTCGATGCTGTCGGCAGGAACGAGGCCGATGCCGGCGGTCAAGGCGAGCTCGGTGAGGCGCTCCGGCTCGCGCGCCTGCATATCCTCGCCAAGATCCTCCTCGCCGCGCACCGCAAACGGAATGGTGAGGCCGGAGGTCGCCACATCGCCGCGCCGGTAAAGAAGGGCCGCCAGCGTTTCGCCGGCCCGCGCCACCGGATCGAGCGCGATCGCATAGGGGAGCATCGCCCGCTTGTGCGGATAGGGCTCGCCATAGGCAAGCACGATCGGCCCATGGCCGTGCCGGCAAAGCACGTCCCAGCCCTGCAGCGACGCATAGGCCGGCATGACGAGGCCCGCCTCGTAGCGATAGCGGTTCCAGAACAGGTGGTCGTACTCGCTGACGATGAAGGGCTTTCCGATCCAGCGCGCCGCTGCGATCATCCTGAAGTAGTTGGCGCCGTCGGCAATGGAACTCACCTGCAGGAGGGCGCTGCCCGGTGCATAGCCTCCGACCCAGTCGTGATAGGTGTTCATGGTCACCGCTTCGAGATCGCGCCGGCTCAGCGCAGTCTGGACTGTGGGCCAATTGTTGTAGGTGCTGATCAGGCCCCTATAGCCGAGATCGCGCAGCATCTGGCTCATCCGGGTGGCCGATGCCCGCTCCAGTTCGGTGAAGAATGCCTGCAGATCACGCATGCGGGGGCTGTCGGCGTAGCGATCGGGCGGCAGCCTTACGGTGCCCGTCTCCAGCCGTTCGTCGTCGCCAAGCTCTCCCCAGGCCTGCGTGAGTTCGTCGGTCGAGGCGTAGCGCTTCACGAGCCACCGGTTGAAGGGTGCGACAAGGGCCTCGTCATAAGCGGGTGCGCCCGGGCGCTCATGCACGACGCTGTCGAACTCGATGCCGTTCTCGTTGGCGAGGATCACCAGCGCCAGGGCATCGTCGCGAATGGGCGCGACGCCGGTATAGGGATTGACCCGCGCCAGGAACGTCTCCTGCAGCGTCTTCCAATGGGCGAAGGCCTCCTCATCCAAGTGCAGACGCAGCTTGAGATCGCCATTTGCCTCCCAACGGTCGTCATGACCGCCATAGGCTCCGCGCGGCGAAGAAAGCCCGTCGATGATCCAGTGGATGCCGTTTCGCTTCAGCGCCGCGAGCAGGTAGTGGATGCGGTCGAGGGTCTCCGGATCGAAGGCGAAATCCTTCTGCCGGCCGAACATCAGGCTCGCGTCGGTAAAATGCAGCCGGGCGATGTTGTAGCCGTGAAGCGCCAGCTGCCGTGCGTAGCGTTCCGCACCCTCGTGATCGGGAAAGCCGCCGGAGGCTGGGCTCCAGGCGAGCGAGGCGCAGAGCATCCGCAGCGGCTTTTCCGGAGATGCCGCATGCGCCAGCCGCCCGCCCTCCCCGGCGACGAGCCGGTGATCCGCGTCGATCACGCCGTTGGGCAGAAAGGTGGAAAAGTCGAGCGGACTGCCCTGTTGGACTTCCAGCGAAACGTCACGCACTGGCACCCATTGGTCGGAGGCCTTCGCCGGCGGCGTGAAGCAGCCGAGGAAGATCGCCGCAGCAGTGAGCAGTAAACGCATCGTCAAGCCGGTTTCCCGAGGATTCTGCTCTCGATCGGGTCGCCCGGCTGTCGGCGGCTTCTGAGCATTCCGACGGGCAGCGCCGCCGCGTGGAAGAACCAGGCGACGACCGTGTAGAGTCCCATGCTTAGGCTGCGTTTCTTGACGCTTGCCATGGCAACGACACTGGCAACCGTGGCGAGCACCGCAGCGATTGCGACGAGCTTGTCCGGCAAGAAGACGATCAATGCAAGGCAGAACAGCCACCAAAGATGCACGAGCCCCCAAAGCCTGAGTTCCGGCAGTTCGCGCAGAAGCTGGAGGAAATAGGGTTTGCCGAGCGAAGCGCGCAGGAGCTCGCCGATACCGTAGAGATATTTGCTTTTCCAGCGGCGCACGAGCAGCCGGTAGGAGTTGACCGTGTGACCGAAGTGCTGGACGAAGCGCCGATCAAGCCGGTAAAGGCCCCAGCCGGCGCTTCTCAGCCGGATGCCGAGATCGAACTCCTCATAGCCGTGCAGGTTTCGGTCCGACAAGTAGCCGACATCCTCGATGGCGCTACGCCGGTAGAGCCCGCCGCCATTCATCCGGTCGATCGGCCCCGTCCGGTTTTCTGGAGCGTTGCGTTTGACGCGCCGCGCAAATTCCAGGTTCGAGACGTGCATCTCCTCGACGTGTCCGGTCACGCCCGCGATCGCCGGGTGGTCTTCGAGGAAGCCGACGGCCTCGTCGAGAAAGTCCGCATCCAGCAGCATGTCGCCGTCGATGAGGCAGATATAGTCGTGACGCGAATGCTGAAAGCCGAGCTGTGGGCCTATGCCGCAACTTGGACGCGCCGGCGGTGTGATCTGCGCAATGACTGTCGGATATCGGGCGGCGATCTCGATCGTGGAGTCAGACGATCCGCTGTCCGCGACAATGACTTCGCCGCCCCGGCGCTCAAGCGCTGTCAAGGCGCTCTCGATCGTCGCGGCGACGCGCTTTTCTTCATTCAAGGTCTTGATAATGACGGATATTGCCAAGATGGCCCCCAGGCAGGGTGCGCCGTGCTTTTGCTCGCCACACCCATGCGGTCTAAATGCACTAAGCGGAACTTTCTACCTGCGATGGTTTGAGTTTTGGTTTACTTCGCCAATCCCGCAATTGCCGTCCGCAGCGAGCGGCGTACCGGGCCGCACCGGCGCCGCATCCTCCGCCCGCCAGCTTGACCGCAAGATCCGTCACGCGCGCGTGGCGATCGGCCGATAGCATCTGCAGCAATTCAAAGCCGACAGCCGCTCCAAGCACCAGGCCGAGGACAAGGGCAATGCGCTGCGGATAGGCGGCGGCGAAGAGGAAGCCGATCAGCCCATAGGCACCGAACCGCTCGAGGTGGACCCACGTGCCGATATGCGGACGCATGGCGATCGGCGACAGCGTCGAAAAGGCGATCAGCGCCAAAAGGAACCACGCGAGGATCGCGGCCGCGCGCCTGAAGTTCATGATCGCTTTCTTGCGATCGTCCCGGCGCATGGCGGAGGTCATCTTGCCAGCGCCCGATAAACCGAAAGGGTTTTCTGCGCGACGCTCGCCCAGCTATGGGTCGCTTCCACATGGGCGATCTGAGTTCGGACCGCATCGTCGGTCGGCGGATTTGCTATTTTTTTGGCGAGGGCGGCGGCAAGGGCGTCGGTATCGCCCAGCGGAAAATAATCGTCGGGAGCGAGGGCAAGTTCGCGGTTGGCGACGATGTCGCTGGCGAGCACCGGCAAGCCATGGGCCAACGCCTCCAGGAGGGCGATCGGCATGCCTTCGTGGCTCGAGGGGAGGACGAAAAGAGCCGCATTGGCGAAGAGTTCGGCCAGCCTGTGGCCAGACTGGAAGCCCGTCAGGACAACGCCGGGCACGCCTTCAGCCATCGCCCTCACCTTAGCCGCATAGGGCGTTTCGAATTCGGCGCTCCCCGCCAGGACGAGTTTGACGCCGGTATCGCCGAGACTCGCGAAGGCCCGGATGAGGTCGGTCTGGCGTTTTTCCGGAACGAGCCGCGCCGCAAGCAGAATGTAACGGCGGCGCGTCAGGCCGAACTCGTCGAGAATGCCCGTTCCGCCGCGCCACGGCGATATAGCGACGCCGTTCGGGACAAGGGCCACCGGAACCCCGTAACGCTCGCCCATCGTCTCCACGATTTCCTTGGAAATGGCGATACGCCCATGCGCAAGCCGCATGCCCATGCGTTCCCCGAGCTTGAGCATGCGCTTGGCGAAGCTGCTCCATTTCTGCCGGTCGTAATCATACCCGTGATGGGTGACCACCACCTTCAGGCCCAGGAGCCGCGCGAGGGGAACCAGCAATGCCGGGCCAATCGCATGAATATGCAGTACGTCCGGCCGGCGCAGCGCCGCGAAACAGACGCCGAAAAAGGTGTGGACGATCGCCTCCAGCGCCATCGATCGCGGTGCCCAGAGCGGGAAGACGCGAATTCCGCTCCAGGAATAGGAAGCGGTCTTGGGGAGATATCGCCGCCGCCCGATGACATCGACGCCCCAGCCAAGGGCCACCAGCCTGGTGGAGAGCATCTCGACATGCTTTTCCACGCCGCCCTGCACGTCGGGTATCCCACGCAGGCCAAGCATCATCACGCGCGGATGCGCGGCCGTCGTCTCAATGGACCGGTGAAAACCGTCAAGTTCGTCCCGGGACAGTGCGGTGCCTGAGCCGGAGAATGGCCCCTCGAGCAACGCGGCCGTCGCAAGTGCCGGCGCGTCGACGGCGAGCAGCTTTTCGGGAAGAGGCCCCTCGCCGCCGCGAGCGGTGTTGACCGGGGTCGCCGAACCCCTCGTCTGCTGCGGAGCATGATCCCGCGAGACTGCCGTCTGACTGCTCATGGTTGTCTTGCCCCGGAAGTTCCCTTTCGGCAGCTTTTACGTGCAGAACACTTTCGCCGGGCGTAAGAAGATCGCTAAAGTTTTACGAGACTGGCCGGAAATCGGTCGCCGGACCTTGCTCAGCCTATGCAGCACCGAGCGACGCGTAGAGGTCGAGGGTCCTCGTCCGATAGGCCGCGGCCGAGTATTCTCTGGAGATCCAGGATCGGCCCTCCGCGCCCATGCGTGCGCGTGCGTGAGGCGAAAGCGCCGCCATTTCGCTGAGCGCCCGTGCAAGGTCCTCTGGCTTTCCGGAGGCGGCAAGCAGCCCCGTCTCGCCTTCCCTGACCATCTCCGGAATCCCACCGATCGCCGCGCCGATGACCGGCCGCTGCAGCGCATAGGTCTCGAGAAGGCTGATCGGCGCATTCTCGTACCATTCGGAAGGAAGCACGAGGGCGCAAGATTGGCCGATGAGCCGGTGCAGCTTCTCGCCTGAAAGATAGCCGGCGAATGTCACGTCTGCGCCGAGGTCGGCCGCCAGCTGGCGAAGGCTCGCCTCTTCCGGCCCGGTTCCGGCAACGATCAGCCGCTCTCCCGAAAGAGCTATCGCCCTGATCAGGGTCGCCAGTCCCTTTTCCGGCGCCAGGCGACCGGCGAAGACAAAATAGTCGGCCTCCTGCCAATCGGTCCGAAAGGTGGACACATCGACGAAATTGGCTATGTGGACCATCTTTTCGCGCGGCCAGCCCCATTCGGCGAGCTTGTCCAGGTAAAAGCGGCTCGGTACGACGAGCCGATCCACCTTGTCGCGATAAAGGCCGAGCAGCCGGTGCAGCATCGTTTCCGCCAGTACCACGGCGCTCAACGGGACTGAGTCCTTGACGCAGCGATGGCGAAGCACGTTATAGATTTTCCCGCCGCGACAATCTTCGCAGACTTTGCCATGCCGCAGCATCTTGTAGGAGGGGCAGGCGAGCTTCAGATCGTGAACCGTCATGACCACCGGGATGCCGGCGGATTTCAAGGTAGAGAAGATCGCCGGCGACAGATGGTGATAGACATTGTGGGCATGGGCGATCGCGGGGCGGCTCTGGCCGATCAGCCGGCGGATGTTGCGTTGGGCTTCGAGCGAATAGATGACGCTCGCCGCTTGAACCGCCTTGCGCAGCAGCCCCGTCTTCCGGCCGTATTCAATTTCGGAGACGAAATAGTCCGACCAGGGCGTTTGCTCGTTGAGATCGTGGCGCATGGCGAACGGTACGACGTCCCAGCCGAGCTCGTCGAACATCGCCATATGATCGAAGAACACCGCCTCGGCTCCACCGCGGCGGTAAAAGTAGTTGTTGATCGCCAGCAGGCGCTTCCCGGCTATGCCATGCTCAGGCACCGCAGCCCCCTACCAATTGAACCGGTCGAGCACCTCATCGACCGGCAGCACGCGACAACCCTTTTCGACGGAATAGCGGACGAGACGATCGAAGGTCTCGGGCGTGCAGCCATGGGGCGTCGGCCGCGGCGCGATGTCATGCGTGAAGAAGATGAGCCATCCGGGCTCACTGACGAGCGCGTCGATCCATCGGGTCAGGGTCTCGGCATGCTGCTCCGGCTGGCGGATTTCGACGGCCTTGAGCATCAGTGGATCCACGGATTCCCGGTTGATGGCCTCGCCGCCGGCGCGGCAGGAGCGATAGCGGCGGCGCAGCTCGGAGCGCGCCAGCGGCCAGGCGGCGTTATAGGGAAAGGCGAAGTTCCGCGCCGGCGAGGCGACCCCGACGCTCTTCAGATAGTCCGCATTGCGGTCGAGGTCGGCGGCGAGGCCGCCGGCGCTGCGAACCCTGAGATGCGCAAAGGTGTGGCAGCCGATCTCATGCCCGCGCGCGAGCAGCTCCGCGCATCCCTCCGGGGTGATAAGCGTCCGATGCTTTTCCACCCGCCCCCCCAGCCCGCCGGCGATATAGAAGGTGCCGCGCGCATCGTACCGCTCGAGAATCCGGGCTCCCTCGTAAAGGGCGCTGTCGGGCACGTCGTCGAAGGTGAAGGAGACGAGCGGTATGTCCGTTTTGATATCCCGCCGCGCCCCGGCGAGCCGCCAGATCGCCCGGTTGGCTAGCCGGTCGACGAGGCCGCCAATCTTTTCCTGAACATCACGCATGAGCAACGCGCTTTCCTTTTTCCGGGACGGCACCTTTCGCCAGCACGGCGCTCGATTGCAGGTGCAGTCCGTAGATGGCGAAGACGAAAGTGAACCAGACAAAGCTCCCGCCCTCGAAGAAGAGAGTTTCCAGACCGGCGTGGAAGATCGTGTAGAGCCAGATGCGGATGTAAAGCCGCGTCAGCGGCGCCTTCTCGCGCTCGGGCGCAATGCGAGAAATGTCGCGAAGCGGCAGCAGGATTAGCCAGACGAGCGTCAGCAGCAGCCCTGGGAAGCCGGTCGTCAGGGCAATGTCGAGATAGGAATTGTGGCCGTTTGCAGCGGCCACCGCCCAGGTCTCGACCGAGCCGCCACTGTAAACCAGCTCCTCCGTCTGCCAGAACGCCCTGAAGCCGTAACCCGTCAGCGGCCGCTCGGCGAGTGCCGAGAAAGCGAAGCGCCAGATGTCGGAGCGATTGGTGAATGTCGCGTCGATGCCAAGGCCAGTGATGAACTCTCCGAGCGGCCTGAAAACCGCCGAACCCACGGCGAATAGATTGAACAGGCCTACGCCGCCGATGACGATCGGCGCACGCAGCGGCCGCATCTTTTCGAACAGCCATCCGAGCATGAGGATTGCCGGCAGCATCGCCGTCGAGGTTTTCCCGCCGGTGTTGACGAGAAACAGGAACGACAGCGCGAAGATCGCTAGGCCCGTTATGCGCGACCAGCTGCTCGCGACGAACAGCCCGAAGAAGGCGGCGAGCACCATCCCGGAGGCGGCGCTGTTCTTGTGCGGGAAGTGACCGCGCCAGAGCCCGGCATTCATCGGCTCGCGCAGTTCGGACGCCTGGTGGATGGCGAGCGTCGGCTTGAAGAGAATGCCGTAATAGGCGAATCCCAGCATGATCAGGCTGCCGATCCCCAGCATCTTGGCGAAGTGGCGCTCCGAGGCCGGCAGCAGCAAATAGATGCTGGCATTCACCGTCATGATCGTCGAGAGAACGATGCCCTTGATGCCGAGCATCGGATGCGCGGAGATCAGCGAGACGAGGAGGAACCAAAAGGAGAGGATGGCGAGAAGCAGGCGCGGCTTCAGGATGATGTCGCGCATCGGATGCAGCAGCCCGTAGCCGAGCATACCGGCGGAGAGCAGCAGCGCCAGGATCTGGTTCAGGCGGTTGGAGTTGCCGGCGGAAGGGTCGAGGATCGCCTCGCCCGTCAGGTCGACATAGGGCGTGATCGATACCCAAAGAAACAGAAACATCGCCATGAAGAGGAAGGCGCCGACGCGCGCCCTCGCAATGTCCGGCGCGCTGGTCTCCGCAAAGGCGGCGGTTGTCATTGGCCGGCTTCCTATCCGACCGCCGGGCGCTGACCGCGTAGATAACCCCAGAGGCCGAGCGCCAGCGCGAGTGCAACACCTGCGGCGAGACCGGCCAGGGCGCCGCCGATGAGCAGGATCGAGGTTCGCGGCGGCCAGCTACGCGAATTCGGCGGCATGGCGCGTGAAATGACGCGGATATTGGTCGTGTCGATCTGCTGGCGCTCGGTGATCTGCTGGGCGCGCGCCAGATGGGTTTCATAGATCGCCGCCTTGGTGCGCGCATCGCGCTCGAGGTCGCGGAGGTGGACCTGCGCATCGTTGTCGGTGAAGACATTCGATTGCTCGTCGTCGGCCTTTGTCCTCAGGGCACCGAGCGCCGAGCGTTCCCGGTCGAAATCCGCTTTGGCGCGCTCGGCTATGCGGCGCGCTTCCTGGTTTATGCCAGCCTCGAGCGTCGCGCGCTCGGAACGTGCCGCGGCAAGACGGGGGTGCCTTTCGCCGTAGGTGAGCTGCATCGAACCGATCTGCTGCTGCACGGCACTATATTGCTGGCGCAGGTTCGTCATGTCAGCGGACTCAAAGACCGAGGCTCTGGTCGTCTCTCCCTGCGCGATCGCGGCACTCATCTGCTTGTAGCGCGTCTCCGCCTGGATAAAGCGCTGCTGGGCCTCGAGAACCTGAGTATTGAGTTCGCTCGAGAGCTGGTTGCTGACGAGTTCGCCATTGGCCGACAGCAGGCCGTTCTCGCGCCGGAAATCCTCGACCTTCTTTTCTGCCTCGGTCACGTTGCGGCGCAACTCATCGAGCCGGGCATTGAGGTTCTGCGCCACCCGGCCGGCGCTTTCGGCCGCCGATTGGAAGAGTTCCGCTTCGAAGGCGTCAACTATCGCGTCGGAAAGGGTGACGGCCTTTTCCGGTTCCTCGCTCCAAACCTCGAGAACGACGACGAAGGAGCGTTCCTCGCGGCGTGCCTCGACCCTTTCCGACAGGGCGCGAATGGCCGTCAGCTCCTTGTCGGCCTTGCTGTCTCCCCGTGAGAACAAAGCCGTCAGCACCGCAAGTGGCGACGATTTGACGAACTCCGGATCGTTCGTCAGTTGCAGCTTGTCGATGACCCGCTTCAGAACATTTCGCGACGTGAGAATCCTGAGCTTGCTCTCGACCTCCAGCAGCTGCGCGTCGCGCTGCGGGTTGCTGGTAAAGACGTCATCGCTGACGACGTTGAGGTTGGAGGGGTCCACCACAAGGTCGGTATAGACGGTGTAGCGCGGTGTGGCGGTAACCGCATAGATGAAGGCAGCGGCGACGCAAAGAACAAGCGCAAGGACGATCCATCTCATCCCGTCGCGCAGCCAGAGGATGATGTCGTCTATGCCGACGCTGCCGAGCGTGGGAAGCTGCGGGAAGTAAGCGCCGACAGTCGGCGGACTGGGCCTTGCCGCCGGTATCGGCGGGGAAACATCCCGCGTTGCCGCCGGGGCGGAAATCTCGTGCTCCTCGGGCTCGACCGGCGCTTCCCTGTCAACGGCCGGAACAAGGTCCAGCAGCGAGCCGCCGGTCCCGCGCCGGGGACTGCGCGCCTCCAGGCGCAATCCTTGCTCTAAGGGCTCGCTCCGCCGATACATCCGTTTTTCCCCACGCATGCCCTTGAAGCCACCGAAGAGCACTGCCCTGCGTTGTAAGATCTGCTGCTAAGAATTAGGAGTGCAGAGTGAATATTCGGTTAAGACTTGCATGCGGCCGGTAACTTTCGCGGCCTCAGAAATCGGTCAGCAAACGGCTCCAGCTTTCCGACGCGAGGCCGCCGATATAGATGTCGCCGCTGAGCGCCGCTTCCTTGATGTCGGCGTGCCGGGTGACCATGCAGAAATAGCCCCGGTGGCGGAAGCACAACCACCGCTGGCGCGAAATCGCATTCATTAGGAACGGCTGCGCCATGCCGGTCGCAACCGCATAGCCTTCCGCGTCGAGGCTGCCGAACATTGCCGCGGTGACATCGGCTTCGCAGCCTTCGTCGCAGATCACGTTCAGCACACTGGCCATGCCTTTAGACCTTCCGAAGAACAGGAAAGCCCCGATCGTGCGGCCATCTTCGCGCAGCACTTTCCGGCACTGAAACGCGCCGAGATTCCTGTTCATCGAGGCGACGTCGACGAGCCAATCGAACTCGGATTTCGACCAGGCGGGGCGAACCGAAAACCGCTCGAGCATCGGTGCGGCGCAACAGAGAAATTCATCGGGATTTGCCGTCTGCACCCGGCATCCCGGCGCCGCCGGAGGTACCGACGACGGCCCCCGACGGCGAATCGCGCCATCGATCAACCGCAGTGCGCCAACGACCAGAGGCGTCCTGAGAATCGGAATGCGCCGGCCGGCCAGAACGGCAGCCGCAGCGAGCGGCCGGAAGAAGCGCTGCCATTCGAGGCTCTGGATCGGCAGGATGACGCCCCCGCCGGCAACGCAGTGATCGGCGCTGACGGGAGAAGAACTGTCGGAAAAGCACAGATCCTGGCGAGCCGCGCGCACGCTGCGGGCAAGCCGCGCCGCGCCGGCCGCGCCGGCTTTGCCATCGACCATGAAGGCGCAGAGAAGGCGTGCCACCAGCCGGCGACCATTGGCATCGAATTCCATAGGCAGGGAAAGAATGGCGCTGTCGACGTCGCCGCTGCCATTGTCGTGCACGATGCTGCCCTGTTCGGAGGCATAGAACGGGCTTCCAAAGAAAACGGTCTCGATGTAGCGGCACAGGTCCTCGCCCGCCGCGCCCTCACGGTTGCGGAAGACCCTGTTGAACAATCGCGCGATCGTGGGGATATCGGTGCGCGTCATCGCCCGCGTGCCGGGGCACGGCGGTTCGGCGATGCTCGCCGGATGCGGCACAATCTTCCGCAACTCAACTCCCATGCGCTGGTCCCGCCTGAAATTCGCGAGTTGCCCGCTCCCGGTCGCGGCGTACGAGGCGCAGGAAAACGCTCCATGCAGCAACGACCATGGCGATCTCGATGACATAGAAGGAGACGAAGGTGCCGGTAGGCGGGGAGTACCAGCTCGCCGCCGCGGCGATCCCGGCCCCAACGATGCTTCCAAGTCCCATGACAGCGGCGCGGGCGGCGTGGTAGCCGGAGGCCCCGAGCGCCTCCACGGCCACCGACCAGACGGCGAGCGGTATGACGACCCATGCGAGGCCGCGCACGAAGCCGACGAGCGACACATAGTCGTGTCCGAAAAGGTAAGGCAGGACCGGAGCCAGCACGAAGACCGTCAGCGCCGCTGCCAGGCCGATGACCGATGCGGCGGCAAGGACGCGCAGCACCCGCTGCAAGGCGTGATGCAGTCCCGATGTCGTCATCCGCGCCGACCCTGGATAGATGAGACGGTTCAGCGCCTCAACTGACAGGAAGCTGCTCTCGAGCATCCGCCGTGCGACGCTATAACTCGAGACGATCTCGGCGGTGGTGACGAGGCTCAGGACGAGGAGGTCGGCATTCTGCCGCAGGGCACGCAGGATGAATGGAATGCTGAAATAAAGACCCTGCGGCAGTTCCTCCCGCACGATACGGTAGCGCGGTTTACCGAGCCCCTTGATCGCCCGGAGACAGGTGACGGCGACCAGAACATGGCAGACAAATTGCCAGACGGCCCAGGATGCCACCGTCGAAACGCCGAAGGCCAGGCAGGCGAGCGCCGCCGCCACGGTGCGCGCCGCGGCAAAGCCGACCACCACCTTGTTGGCGGAGGCGAAATCAGAATGGGCAATGAAGATCTGTTCTGCGAGAACGATGATCCGGACGAGCACGATGTTGGTAACGAGCATCAGCGCAATCACCAGGAAATTGGTGACCGCATCGGCCGACAGCGCAAAGAAGAACGGCAGCGTTACGGCGCCGGCAAGAACGAGGACTAGCCCGCTTGCGGCCGTGAGCAGAATGTTGTGGCCGAGCATCTCGGGATAGATCGCGCGATCCCGCGCGACGCGCCGCACGAGGGATTCCATCGCGCCCAGTCCGCAGAGATGGACAGCGATGCTGGCGACGGCGGTGATGGCGACGAAGACGCTGAACTCGTCGACGCCAAGAAAGCGGGCGAGGATCGCGAAGGTGACAAGTTGCGCCGCGGATCCGAGGACGAGGCTGCCGCCGGACGCCACATAGGACAGGATCATCGGCAGGAAGGGCTTGTAGCCACGCGATTCCGTTAAGCCTTCCGAAGACATCCGACCTGCCCTGTCGATCTTGCGCACTGGATTCAGCGTCGCAAAGGCCGTCCCTTGCCGCAATCCATCCGCCGGTTCCCAGCCGCAGACTAGAGAACAGAGATGATTGGGGGGTTAACATACGCCCGTCAATTGTATTTTCAGCTTCCGTTTACCCGAATGTGCTAGTCTCCGCGGACCCGAAAAACATCCCGAAGGAGCGTTCGTGCTGAAGCGCGACTATCTTCCCGGCGCCGAGCTGGCGGACCGCCATTCGCCTCGACTCGTCCGCTTCATGGACATCGAACTCGAACTCGCCCCCGACGTGCTCGTGCCTCGGGAGGAGACGGAGTTGCTCGGGCGGAACGCCGTTGCGCGGCTTGCCGGCCCGACGGAACCGGTGACGGTCATCGACATGTGCTGCGGCTCCGGCAATCTCGCCCTCGGGATCGCCGCTGCCGTTCCGCTTGCGCGGGTCTGGGGGGCGGACCTGACCGACAGCACCGTCGCACTCGCGCGCCGCAATGCCGAGCGCCTGTCGCTTCAAGAGCGCGTGCTGATCCGCCAGGGTGACCTTTTTGCCGCGCTCGACGGAGCCGGCCTAGAAGGCCGGGTCGACATGATCGTCTGCAATCCGCCCTATATATCGACGTCGCGTCTCACCGGCGATAGCGCCCACCTCCTCGAGAGCGAGCCGCGCGAGGCCTTCGACGGCGGGCCCTACGGCATTTCCATCCACCAGCGGCTGATCCGCGAGGCCGCCGCCTTCCTGAAACCGGGCGGCTGGCTCCTCTTCGAGTTCGGCGAGGGGCAGGACCGGCAGGCCGCAGCCCTCATCGCCCGGGCCAAGGCCTATGAAGCCGTGAGCTTCGCCCACGATGCGCACGGCAAGGCGCGGGTCGCCATCGTGCGCAGGTTGAAGGAGGGACCGGCGCGATGAGCGACATTCGTCCGCTCACGACCGCCGACATTCCGGCCGTTGCCGGGCTCTTCCAAAGGATCTTCCGCCACAGCGACCAGGCTGCGCCGCCGGCGCTCGTCGACTATCTTCGCCACCTTTACCTGGAAGCGCCCGGGTATGATCCAGAGGTCGCGCCGCTCGTCCACGTCAATGACGGCGGCCGGATTTCCGGCTTCGTCGGCGTTAACGCGCTGCCGATGAGCTACAAGGACCGGCAGCTGCGCGCCGCCATCTGCGGCGCGCTGATGGTCGAGGGCCGCGAGAGCGACCCGATGGCCGGCGCCCGGCTCTTGAAGGCCTTTCTGGCCGGGCCGCAGGACCTCTCCTTCAGCGAGACGGCAAGCGAAACCTCGACGCAGATGTGGACGCGGCTGCGCGGCATCGTGCTGCCGCAATACAGCCTCGACTGGGTCCGCGTCCTTCGCCCGGCGAGCTTTGCGGTCGAGCTTCTCTCCGGCCGGATCGGGCCGGTTCGCGCGCTTCGCCCCCTGGCACGGGCCTTCGACGAGCGCTTTCGCGGAAAAATGCCTCGCGGCGATCTGCGTTGGTCGGCGGTTCCGAAGGAGGCCAGTGTTCCGGCGATGTTTCAGGTCGCCGACATCGATGCCGGGTCCTTTGCCGAACTTTTCGCACCGTTGACTGGGCACTTTGCCGTGCAGCCCGCCTGGACCGAAGGCCAGTTCAACCACATCCTGCGGAACGCAACGGAGAAGCCCGACTTCGGCGCGCCGCACTTCGCTGCCGTCAAGACGCGCACCGGCGCTCCGGTCGGGGCGTTCTTCTACCATATGAAGCCAGGCGGGACCGCCCGTGTCCTGCAGCTGCTCGCCATGCCCGGCCAGGCAGGTCCCGTCCTCGACTGCCTGATCGATCATGCCGCCGCCCGGGGCGCCGCGGCGCTGCGCGGTCGCACCCAACCGGCGCTTCTCGAAGCGATGATGGGTCGCCGCATCGGCTTCGTCCACGCGGCCTCGACCGTCGTCCATTCCCGCGACGAGGAACTCGTCGACGCCTTCCGCCACGCGCAGGGCTTCGTCAATGGCCTTGCCGGAGAGCATTGGAGCCGCCTGATCGGCGGCTCCTTCGACGGTTCGTAAAGATCGCGCCTCCGCTTCAGGCCGCGCGCACCGCGTTCAGCGGGATTTCGATGTCGACTTCCAGCGTCGAGACGTTTTCGCCGCGGTCCATCTTGACGGTGACCTTGTCGCCGTCCAGCTGCACATGCTTGGCGATGACGGCGAGGATCTCTTCGCGAAGTTTCGCCACGAGATCCGAGTGCCCGACCGAGGCGCGTTCATGCGCGAGCAGGACCTGCAGACGCTCGCGCGCCGTCGGCGCCGAGGTCTGTTTGCTGAAGAAACGGAATATGCTCATGCTGCCCTCCGTCCGAACAATTTACCAAGAAACCCGCGCTTCTCGCCCGGAATGATCATCGGCACCGTTTCGCCGGCAATCCGGCGAGCGGCGTCGAGATAGGCGAGCGCCGGAGCGCTTCGGCTGTCAGCCAGCGTAACCGGCGCGCCGAGGTTGGATGCCTTAAGGACGTCGGTGCTTTCGGGCACGATGCCGACCAGCGGGATCGACAGGATCTCGAGGACATCGTCGACCTTCAGCATGTCGCCGCGCTCGGCGCGGGCCTGGTCATAGCGCGTCAGCAGCAGGTGCTTTTCCACCCGCTCACCGCGCTCGGCCCGTTCGGTCTTGGCATCGAGAAGGCCGATGATGCGATCGGAGTCGCGCACCGACGAGACTTCCGGATTGGTGACGATGACGGCGATGTCGGCGTGCCGCATGGCAAGCGTCGCGCCGCGCTCGATCCCGGCCGGGCTGTCGCAGATGATCCAGTCGAAATGCTTCTTGAGCTCGGCCATCACCTTCTCGACGCCCTCCGGCGTCAGGCTGTCCTTGTCGCGGGTCTGCGAGGCTGGCAACAGGAAGAGCGTGTCGAGGCGCTTGTCGCGGATCAGCGCCTGCGGCAGCTTGGCGTCGCCCTGGATGACGTTGACGAGGTCGTAGACGACCCTCCGCTCGGCGCCCATGACGAGGTCGAGATTGCGCAGGCCGACGTCGAAGTCGACGACAACCGTCTTTTCGTTCCTCTGCGCCAGCGCCGCGCCAAGCGCGGCGGTCGATGTCGTCTTGCCGACGCCACCCTTACCCGATGTAACAACGATTACTTTCGCCATCTTCCCGCTCCTGTATGCTGGCCGGTCATCGGCTCAGTTAAGTCTCTCTGCCATGATCGAATGGCCTTCCAGCCAGAGCTGAACCGCCTGTCCGCGAAGATTGGGTGCCATGTCTTCCGCCGTCTTGTAGACGCCATCGATTGCCAGCAGCTCGGCTTCGAGCCGGCGGCAGAAGATTCGCGCCGAGGCGTTGCCCACCGAACCGGCGAGCGCCCGACCCCTCAGCGTCCCGTAGACATGCACCGAGCCCCCGGCGATGATTTCCGCACCCGAGGCGACCGATCCGACCACGGTCACGTCGCCTTCCGGGAAGATCACCGACTGGCCGGAGCGCACCGGCTCGCGGATGACGATCGACGAGATCGCCCGCGCCGCCTGCGGCTCCACCTGGACGCTCGGCGCCACGGCCGTGGCCGGCGCCGCACCAGCCGATTCGGTACTCGACTCGGCCGGAATCTCGATATCCGGAGCCGGGCGACCGCCCTTCATCGCCGGCGGCATGCCGGGCTCGAAGAGCGACGGGCGGCCGCCTTCGATGCCCATGATCCGGACATTGCGCTTGCCGAGCTCGTCGATCAGTTTCTTGAGCTCGGCCCGGTCGATTTCGAGGTCGGCGACGTCGAGAACGACCGGCCGCCCCAGGAAGAACCCGGCGGAGCGCGAGGCCAAATCGTCGAGGCGGGTGAGCCAGGCATCGAGCGGCGGCTCCGGTGAAAGCACCAGTGCCAGGAACGAGCGGCCCTTGATGCGGATCGAGCGGGTGTCTGTTAGCACTTTGGTCATCTACGTTAATTTTTCGTTGCCTCAGATGTAGGCGAGTCACGGTTAACAAATGGTTAATTCCCCTAGCCTGCCCGGGGCTGGAGATTAGTTGAGACCGGACGAAAAATATCCCAGACATGCCGCTGAGCGGGCGATCGCGCGTCGATCGCCTTGCAGAACGTAAACTTTGAAATAGCAGCGCTAACTTGAAAAAATACGCATCGGCAGCGAACCGCCGGGGGAATGTCAGAGGGCCCGTTCAGAGAGGCTGCCGGGGCGAATAGGGCGCCCCGCGCGCCGCTTCACTCGCCGATTTCCGCAACGGGCTGCACGAGCTGCGGTCCGAGATGCAAAAAGCGAGTCGCCTTGCGCTTTGCGACAATGTCCGCCCAGACGCGCTCGACCTGCGCTGCGGAGAGATTTGCGGCGCGGCCGACCTCTTCGGCGGTGAGGCCGGTGTTGAGGCCGTAGAGGCAGAGATCCATCCGGTCGTAGGGCAGCGAGAAATAGAATTCTTCCTGCGTCTGTTCGAGCGAATAGGTGTCGGTGGTGGGCGGCCGGCGGCGGATTTCCTCCGGAACGCCGAGATGAGCGGCAAGCGCATAGACCTGCGACTTGTAGAGATGGGCGATCGGCTTGACGTCGGCCGCGCCGTCGCCGTTCTTGACAAAGAAGCCCTGGTCGTATTCGAGCCGGTTCGGCGTGCCGAGCACGGCGAAGTTCAGCCGGTCGGCGTGGTAATATTCTAGCTGCTTGCGGGTGCGCTGCTTCATGTTGGTGGCGGCGACGATGCCGAGATAGACGGAGGGCGGCATGCGTAGCTTTGTCCGCTTGCCCTCGGGGTCCTGAACCACCAGCGAGGAAATGTTGTAGCCTTCGCCTTCGAGCGCATTGGCGATGACTATTTTCGACGCCCAGCCCGGCCCGTAATCCGGCACGAGTTCCCGGATGAAGGCGTCGCGGCGCGCGTAGCAACCCATGGCAGCAAGCGTCGGCCCGATATCTTCGACGACCGCTTCGACGCCGAAGGTCTCGGCCACCAGCCGGCCGAGCCGGAGGCTTTCAGGATCGGAATCGTTTTCCGGCATGAACAGGCAGAAGACATTCTTGGCGCCGACGGCGCGTACGGCCAGCGCGACCGAAACACTCGAATCGATGCCTCCCGAAAGCCCGAGCACCAGCCCGCGCTTGCGCATGCCGCGCAATTGCGCGCGCAAGCCCGAGACGATGCGTTCGGTCTCCGTGGCGTCGTCGATCTTCAAGCTGTCGGCGGAGAAGACGAACGTCTCCTGATCGGGGCGGATGTTCATTCTGCTGCCTCCAATGTCTCGGCCGCCAGCCTGCGGCTCACCTTGCCCGTGTCCGTCTTCGGCAGCTCGGTGCGGAATTCGACGATCTTCGGCACCATGAAATCCTCGAGGTGACGGGCGCAGTGGCGGATGATGTCCTTCTCGGTGAGCGCCGCGTCGGAGCGGACGACGAGAGCGCCGATCGCAGCCCCGAGCACCGGGTCGGGCACGGCGATGACGACCGCCTCGGCGACCCCCGGATGGGCGTGCAAAACGGTCTCGACCTCCTTCGGCGCCACCTTCTCGCCGCGCGTCTTGATGATGTCGTCCTTGCGGCCGACGAAATAAAGGAAGCCCTCATCGTCGGTGCGGAAGAGGTCGCCCGTATAGAGCACCCTTTCCCACGGGTTCGGACCCGGGCGCAGCATGCGTTCGGTGGCTGCCTCGTTACGCCAGTAGCCTTGCATGACGTGGGGCCCGCGGATCACCAGTTCACCCGGAACGCCCGGCGGCGCGCGCTTGCCGTCGTCGTCGACCACGAAGGCTTCGGTGTTCGGAATCGCGATTCCGACCGAACCCGGCCGGCGATCGAGTTCGTCCGGCGGCAGATAGGTGCAGCGCTTGCACTCCGTCAGGCCGTACATTGAATAGAGCCGCGCCGACGGGAAAAGCTCGCGCAGGCGGGCGATGTGCGCCGGCGGCAAAGCTGCGGCGGTATTGGAGATATAGCGTAAGCTCGGCAGGAAGCCGGGCTCGAGGTCGCGCATCTGCAGGATCATCGCGGCCATCGTCGGAACCAGCGGGAAACCAGTGACGCCTTCGGCGCGAATTCGCTCGAAGATCGCCTGCGGGAAGGCGAAGGACTTTTCGAGGACGAGCGTGGCGCCGAGCCGGATCGTCATCAGCAGCTGATAGAGGCCATAGTCGAAGGCAAGCGGCAGGACGTTCAGGATGATGTCGTCCGGCGTGTTGCGCAAATAGGTGGTGATCGATTCCGACGCCGCATCGATATTGCGATGCGTCATCATCACGCCCTTGGGACGGCCGGTCGAACCGGACGTGTAGATCAGCATGGCAAGATCGACGTCGATGCCACCGTGAAGCACGCGCAAGGGCTCGGCCGTCAGGGACTCTTCGAAGGAGGCCGCGCCCTCGGGCGTGCTGCCGCCGGGCGCGGCGGTCGAGGCGACGAAAAGCGGCCTGGCGGCAGAAAACGCGCGCGCCTCAGTGACGACCGGCATCAGCTTCGCCTGCGTCAGGATCGCCGCCGCCTCGCAATCGGCGATGATATAGGCGAGCTTGTCGGCCTTGGTGGAGGCGTTGATCGGGCTGAAGGTCGCGCCGGCCTTGAGGATCGCGAAGATCGCCACGGCCGCTTCCCAGCAATTGTCCATGAAGACCAGAACACGGTCGTTGGCATTAACGCCGCTCGCTGCGAGCGCGGCGGCAAGCCGCGACGAAAGATCGTCCAGTTCCCTGTAGCTCAACCGCTTACGGTCGGTGACCAGGGCCGTCTTTGCCCCGTGCGCCGCGGCGTTCCTGGTGAGGAATTGCTCGAACCTCATCTTCGTAGTGCCCCCGCCCCGCCGCCGCTTACGCCGTGACCGGCACTGCTTTCACCTCGATGAAGGCCGCAATTCGCGCCAGCGAATCGAGGTTCGCCGGGACGATATCGGCGTCCGTCATCGCGATCCCGAACTGGTCCTCGATGAAGGCGACGAGCTCCAGGATGCCGGTCGAATCGACGACGTCGTTCTCGATCAGCGACGCGGTATCGCCGAGTTCGTAGGAGGTGTCGCCGAAGAGAAAATTATCGATGATGAAGGTCCTGACCTTCTCCTTGATCGTCTGCGTCATGTGGTTTCCTTTCACTGCTTTCGTTTCAGGCCGCTTCCGCCTTGCGGAAGCCGGTCCCCGTGAATGTCCGCAGCCACAGCTGCGTCGACAGGATGCCGACGAAGGCGGCGTTGTCGCGGAAGCCCGAGGCCGGGCGCGAGCGGCACTTTTCGTAGAGCTTCGCCACCGCCGCGGCATTGAACAGGCCGCCTTCGCTAATCGCTTCCGCGCTGAGGGCGCCGCGAACATAGTCGCGTGCGCCGGCGCCGGTGAAGGAGTGGCTGTCGGGCGCGCGGTAGGGCTGCTTCACCCGCCTGCCGATCGCAGGCGGCAGCAGATCCTTCGTCGCCTCGCGCAGGATGTGCTTTTCCGTCAGGCCTTTAAGTTTCATCTCCGGCGGCAGCGTCGCGGCGAATTCGACGAGCCGATGGTCCAGGAAGGGGAAGCGGCCCTCCACCCCGCGGGCCATTGCCATGCGGTCGCCCTGGCTGGAGAGGATGTAGCCGGGCAGCAGGAAGCGGCTTTCGAGATATTGCGCCTGGTGCAGCGGGTGCCATCGACCGAAATCCTGCGGCAGCCGGCCGACAAGCTCGGCAGCGGCGTCGTAGTCCCCCAATTGGCTGCGCAGGTCGGCGGAGAAGAACAGTTTCGTCGCGGCAGTTCCCTTAAAGCGCGGTCGATGCGAAAAGAGCGGATCGTCGAGCCGCTCGTCGCTGGCGCCGAAAAAGGCGGCGAGATATTCCGGCGACTGCTGCTTGAGGCCCGGCAGATAGGGATAGAGTTTGCGGAAGAGATGTGGCCGGATGCGCGAGCCTGGCTGGCGGCCGCAGAAACGACGCACCCGGGCTTCCTTGAAGATATCGTAGCCGGCAAATACCTCGTCGGCTCCTTCGCCGGTGAGCACGACCTTGAGGCCCGCCTCCCGCACCAGTCCGGACAATTGATAGAGCGGCGCCGGTGCCGTGCGGATGATCGGTCTTTCGGTGAAGCGGATGACCTCCGGAAAGACCCTGGCGATGTCGCCCTCGCGGCAGGCGATCGCATGGTGCTCGGTCCCGAGCGCCGCAGCCATTTCCAGCTGGAAGGCACTCTCGTCATGCTCGGCACTGTCGAAGGTAACGGAGAAGGTCCGAAGCCCCTGTGGTGCCATGCCGGCCGCGAGAGCCGAGACGACCGAGGAATCGAGGCCGCCGGAGAGATAGGCGCCGACGGGTACGTCGGCCCGCATGCGGATGCGGGTCGCGTCGGTCAAGATAGACCGCAGTTCCTCGGCGGCACTCCTTGCGTCAACGTAGCCAGCTGGCTGATCCCGGTCCGGGTATTGAAGCTGCCAATAGGGTCTGGTCGTGACGCCGCGCTCTTCAACGACCATCAGGTGGGCCGGTTCGAGCTCTAGGATATTGCGAAAAGGCGTGCGGGGCGCGATCGGCGCCCAGAGGGTGAATATCTGGTCGAGCGCGATCGGATCGATCTCCGCCGAGATGCCCGGCACCTTCAGGAGCGCCTTGACCTCGGAGGCGAAATAAAATGTGCCGGCATGCGCGGTGTAGAAGAGCGGGCGCACCCCCATGCGGTCGCGCGCCAGCATCATCCGGCGGCGGCGGGCATCCCAGATCGCGAAGGCGAAATCGCCATTGAGCAGCGAGACGCACGCCTCGCCCATCTCCTCATAGAGGTGCAGGATGACCTCGGTGTCGCTCGAGGTGCGGAAACGGCGCCCCCTGGCGCGAAGCTCGTCCCTCAATTCCACATAGTTGAAGATTTCACCGTTGAAGGCGATCGTCAGTTCGCCGCTCGCATCCGACATCGGCTGCTGGCCGTCGCCGAGCCCGACGATGGAGAGCCGCACATGGCCGAGACCGACTTCGGGAGCGGTGAAAATGCCCTGCTCGTCCGGTCCCCGATGCGCGATCGCGGCCGTCATCGTTTCGAGAAGCGCCCTTCCATCCCGTATCGAGCCAAAATAGCCGCTAAAACCACACATCTGAGATTCACTCTGAAGCCCGCAATCTGAGCTGAGTGTATAGACGGAATGCCGAGAGCAAGCGTTAACCCGCGTAAGGTTTTTCCAATGATGGTAAATTATTCAAAAGGAGCCGTTCCGAAGGTAGAGGTAGCGAGAAGCTGCCGTAAGCAGACTATTGATCTGTTCAATCAGCAGCTTTCAGAACTTTTTATTAAACTTATACTTATCTGCGCTCAGACGGACTGTAAGCATTCGACGTTTGGCTTTCATCGTAAGGGCAGACGACTGTGGAAAACCCTCGGTTTCCGTTTTATTAACAAATTCGGTTCAATTTTCCGGGTCGAAGCGCAATATCGCTCGGAGCGCATGATGAGCTACGACTGGACCGGCGAACGCACGCGCCGCATGAAGATGATGAAATACGGCATCGGCATTGTGCTGACAATCGGCCTCATTCTCGCGGCCACGTCCTGGACCTTGCAGTCCATCTAACGACGGCACGTCCCGCCTCATCGGCGAGATTTCAGGGTCCCTACGGACATCTTTACCTCCCTGGCCGATGTAACCTGTAGCTCGAATTAACTAATCGCTAAACCTTGACGGGTGCCTGCTGCAGGAGTGGAATTGGTTCTGTGGCGTACTGCCTGAGGCCGCCGTTTCGCAGCCAGCTGCGCGGCGGCCTCTCCAGTTCGAGGGGCGATAGGTGGACCCCGCAGTATAACCGATCAGCAGCTGCGCGGTTCACCTATTTGATCGGGACCTGCGGCTAAGGTGCGCCTCCGGCGTCGTCAGCAATGATCGGCCGCATCCGAAGATGGCTGGGGAACCAAAATCGCGGCCTGCGTGTTCAAGTCGCAGCGTGAGGAGATCATATGCAGCCGAGGTTTATGTCGACCGAAGTGTTCCTGCGTTTTGAAAAGGAATGGCAGCACCTGCGTCGCGCCGCTCAAAAGCTGGAGATCGAGGCCAATCGGCCCGATGAGCAAAATATCCAAGCCATGGCTGGCTCCGAACTCGCCGACCCCTGCGCAGGCCGGATTAAATCTTCGTAACCTATTGAAATAACACTGGACGCGCCCCCCGCTTCTTCTAGATGCTGGTGGCAAGATCGGCGGCCCCGGGCGGCCCCGATGCTCTTGCGAGGAGCGCGTCCTATGTCCAGCCGGGTCGTCATTGCTGCGATTGCTTTGGGCTCAATGCTTGCCGGAATTGCCATTGCGCCCCTTGTTACGAAGGTCCCCGGTTTGGCGTTGTTCGACGCGGCCGATGCCCACGCGGACGGTGTGGCCGGAAGAACCGACAAGGCTGCCCACGGCGCCTCTTCTCAGGCCACCGCAGTCCAGGTTACGCAAGTCGAGCAGCAAGACTTTCCCGTCGTCATCAGCACCTTCGCCAATGTGCAGGCGCCGGAGACCGTCGAAGTCAAGGCGCGCATATCGAGCCAGATCGTCGGCATTCACGTCAAGGACGGGCAGACGGTCAGGGCGGGCGACCTCCTGTTTTCGCTCGACGACCGCGCCCTGCAGGCCGACCTCAGCCGTGATGAAGCGATCTTGGCGAAGGACACGGCGCTGCTTGCCGACGCCGCGATCGAGCTCGACCGGGCGAGGACCTTGCGCGACGACAACACCGGCACGCAGCAGGCCTATGACAGCGCGCTCTCGGCACAGCAATCGGCCAAGGCCACGGTCGCGGCCGACCAGGCGGCGGTGGAAGCGGACAAGGTGTCGATCGACCTGACGCGCATTCGCGCCCCGATCGGCGGCCGCCTCGGTGCGGTTGAGGTCACGATCGGCGATCTCGTCGGCAACAGCACCTCGGGAACGAGCCTCGTCACCATTACCGCCATCGATCCGATCGAAGTCGCCTTTCATTTGCCCGAGAACCATCTGCAGGCCTTCAAGAACCGGCTTCTGTCAGGCGCCCCGCCTCGGGTCACGGCGCGGCTCAGCGGCACCCGCGAGGTCATCGGCACGGGCGTCCTGGATTTCATCGATTCCGCCGTCGATACGGCGACGGGGACGGTGCTGATGCGCGCCAAGTTCGACAATGCCGAAGAGAAGCTCTGGCCGGGCCAGTATGTCGACGTCGATATCGAAGAGACGACGCTTTCGAAGACGCCCGTCATTCCCGCCGTCGCCGTCCAGGCCGGCCAGAAAGGGGATTTCGTCTACCGGCTGAACGCCGACGACACTGTCGAACTCCGCCCGGTCGTCGTCGCCGCCAACAACGGACAGGACGCCGCGATCCGCTCGGGGCTCTCCGCCGGCGACCGGGTCGTGACCGAAGGTCAGTTGCATCTCAAGGCAGGCGACAAGGCACGCGTCGTCCAGTAGAGCGGGACGCCCAACGTTCGCGCCGCTCTATTCGTTTGTTTTTGCCGCATCTGTGCGGCTTCAGGTGATCCCAGCTGTCTGCAAATGCTCCAGCCGGCAAGTCATGGAAAAGGGTCATGTCGATTTGCGAATTCTGCATCCGCCGTCCCGTCGCAACGCTGCTGATGTCGCTGGCGCTCGTCTTTGCCGGTCTCTTCGCCTATGCGGCGCTGCCCGTTGCGGCCCTGCCGCGGACCGACTTTCCGGTCATCAACGTCTCCGCGTCGCTGCCGGGCGCCTCGCCCGAGACGATGGCGACCTCGGTCGCAACCCCGCTCATCAAGCAATTCAACACCATCGCGGGGATCGACAGCGTATCGACGAACAATTCCCTCGGTGCGACCTCGATCTCCATCCAGTTCGCGCTCGACCGCGATATCGATGCAGCGGCGGCCGACGTCCAGGCGGCGATTACCCGTACGCTGCGGACGCTGCCGCAGGACATGCCCTCGCCGCCGAGCTTCCGCAAGGTCAATCCGGCCGACGCGCCGGTGCTGCTCCTTGCCCTGAAGAGCGATACGGTGCCGCTCACAAAGCTCGATGCCTTTGCCCAGCAGGTGATCTCGCCGTCGCTTTCGACTCTCGGGGGCGTGGCGGAAGTCTCGATCTTCGGCAGCCAGCAGTTCGCGGTACGCATCGAAATCGACCCAAACGCGCTTGCCGCGCGCGGCATTTCGCTCGCCGAGCTGCAGGCCGCCATCGCCGCGGCGAACGACAATTCGCCGCTCGGGACGGTGCAATCGACCGGGCGGCAGATGACGATCGTTGCCGACACGCAATTGCAGAATGCAGCCGGATTTTCCAAGCTGATCGTCAAGACGGCCGACGGCAAGGCGGTTCGGCTCGGGGACGTTACCAAGGTCATCGACTCCGTCGCCAACACCCAGACCGCAAGCTGGCATGACGGCTCGCGAGCGATCATCCTCGCCGTTCAGCGCCAGCCCGATGCCAATACGGTGGCCGTCGTCGACAAGGTCAAGGCGATGCTGCCGACGTTCCGCCAGTCCCTGCCGGCGGGAGCGTCTCTGGAGACGCTCAACGACCGCTCCGTCTCTGTCCGGGGTGCCGTCTACGACGTCGAATTCACACTGGGCCTGACGATCGGGCTGGTGATCCTGGTGATCTTCATCTTCGTGCGCCGCCTGTGGGCGACGCTCATTCCGGCGCTGGCCGTGCCGATCTCGATCATCGCCACATTCGCGGTAATGTATGCGCTGGGATTCTCGATCGACAACATTTCCCTGATGGCGCTGACGCTCTCGGTTGGCCTCGTCGTCGACGATGCCATCGTCATGCTGGAGAACATCGTCCGGCATATGGAGGAGACGGGACAGAACGCCGTTGAGGCGGCGATCGCCGCCTCAACGGAGATCGGTTTCACCATTATCGCGATCTCGCTCTCTCTGGTAGCGGTCTTCATTCCGGTCCTCTTGATGGGCGGCGTGATCGGCAAGATCTTCAACGAGTTCGCCATCGTCGTCACCATTTCGATCCTCGCCTCCGCATTCGTCTCCTTGACGCTGACGCCGATGCTGGCGGCGCGCCTCCCCGAAAAGTCCGCCGATCCGGACGACAGGCACGGGGTCGGCGCGCTGCTCGAGCGCGGATTCGATGCGCTGCTTCGCGGCTATGAGCGGCTGCTCACCCTGTGCCTCCGTGCGAAGTTCGCCGTCCTCCTCCTGTTCTTGGCGAGCATCGGCGTGACGGTCTATCAGGTCAGTGCCACACCGAAGGGCTTCTTCCCGCAGGAGGACATCGGCGAGCTTCAGGTGACGACGCAGGCACGGACGGATATTTCCTTCGCCGCCATGTCGGCGCTGCAGGCCAAGGTCGAAGACATCTTCGCGCGCTCGCCCTATGTCGCGCATGTGGCAAGCTCGATCGGCTCGGGCGGGGCAGGCTCCTTGGCCTTGAACTCCGGCAGGCTCTTCGTCGAATTGAAGCCGAAGACCGAACGACCGGCGCTGCCCGAGGTGCTTGCAAAATTGCGTCCGGCACTCGCCAACCTCGCTGGCATCAGGGCCTACATCTCGCCGGTGCAGAACCTCTCCGTCGGTGCGCGCAGCTCCGCCAGCCAGTACCAGCTCGTCGTCCAGGGTCTCGACCAGGCGGCTATGAACCAGTGGGCGGACAAGCTGACGGGGGCGATGCGGGACGACCGGGCCTTCTTCACTGATGTCAGCACCGACCTCGAGAACAATGCCCCGGAGGCACGCCTCGTCGTCGACCGCGACAAGGCCGCGGCACTCGGCATTTCGACGGACGTGCTGCGCTCGACGCTCTATGGCGGCTTCGGCTCGGAACAGATCTCGACCATCTACACCTCCGGCGACAGCTACGAGGTGATCATGGAAGTCGATCCGGCAAAAAGCTGGTCCGCCGCCTCGCTTGCCGAACTGCAGGTGCCGGCCGCAAACAACAGGCTGGTGCCGCTCGGTGCCTTTGCCCGGGTCGACACGGTTCCTGGGCCGCTGACGGTCAACCAGCTCGGGCAGTTGCCGGCCGTGACGATCTCCTACAACCTGCCGACCGGCGTGGCTCTCGGCAACAGCGTCGAAGAGATCGGCCGCCTGAAGGCCGAGATCGGCATGCCGGCCGACGTCACGACCCGTTTCTACGGCACCGCCCAACTATTCCAGGATGCCGTGTCCAACCAAGCCTGGCTGATCCTCGGCGCGATCCTGACGATCTATATCGTGCTCGGAATTCTCTATGAGAGCGTCATCCACCCGCTGACGATCCTCTCCGGCCTGCCATCGGCGGCCTCCGGCGCGCTTGTCGCGATCAGCCTCGGCGGCTTCGACCTGTCGATCATCGCGGTCATCGGGCTGCTGATGCTGATTGGCATCGTCAAGAAGAATGCGATCATGATGATCGACGTGGCGCTCTCGCTGCAGCGCGACGGACTGCCGGCCGAAGAGGCGATCCACCGGGCGTGCCTGATGCGGTTCCGCCCGATCCTGATGACGTCGTTGGCCGCGCTCATGGGCACGCTGCCGATCGCGCTCGGCAGCGGCGCCAGCGCCGAATTGCGCCAGCCGCTCGGCGTTGCCGTCGTCGGCGGCCTGCTCGTCTCGCAGCCGCTGACGCTGTTCGTGACGCCGGTGATCTACCTCTACATGGAGGCTCTTGCCGCAGGTATCAAACGGCTGTTCGCCAGGCAGCCGCCGACCCAGACTGCCATTCCCTGATCATGACAGCCCATAGGTGGCGTGCGACAGGGCCCGTTCGATGCCGCGCAGTTCCGCGAGCCCCTTCAGCCGGCCGATCGCCGGGTAGCCCGGCTGGGCGCCGCGGGTGATGTCGTCGAGAATCTCCTGGCCGTGATCCGGCCGCATCGGGATCTGGTGATCCGCCCGTCCGGCGGCGCGACGGCGTTTCTCCTCGGTGAGCAGTTCGGCGATCACCGCCACCATGTCGGTGTGGCCTTCCAGATGCTCGTCCTCGTAGAAGGAGCACGGCGTCCGCTCCTCCTCCCGGCGAACATTGCGGAGATGAATGAAATGGATGCGCGGAGCGAACTGGCTCACCATCGCCGGCAAGTCGTTGGCGGCGCGAGCCCCGAGCGAGCCGGTGCAGAAGGTGACACCGTTCGCCGGGCTGTCAACCTCCTTGAGCATGAAGGCATAGTCCTCGGCGGTCGAGAGAATGCGCGGCAGGCCGAGCAGCGGCCACGGCGGATCGTCCGGATGGGCGCAGATATTGATGCCGACCCGCTCGGCGACCGGCGTCACTTCGGCAAGGAATTCGACGAGGTGGCGCTGCAGTTTGTCGCGGCCGATACCGGCATAGGTCTGCAAGTGCTCGCGAAGCTGAGGCAGGCTGTAGCCGTCGGCTGAGCCCGGAAGCCCCGCGCCGATGTTGCGGGAGAGGCCAAGCCGGCGCTCCTCGGTCATCGCGCGAAAGCGCCGTTCCGCCGCCTCGCGCGTCTCCGCGTCGTAGTCTTCGGCAGCCCCCGGCCGCTGTAGCAGATAGAGGTCGAAGGCAACGAAGTCGATCCGGTCAAAGCGCATGGCCTTGGCGCCGTGACGGGCGGTCCAGCGCAGATCGGTGCGCGTCCAATCGAGCACCGGCATGAAATTGTAGCAGACGGTCCGGATGCCTGCCGCCGAAAGGCGGCGCAGTGTCTCCTGCCAGTTGGCGAGATGATCGCGCCAGGGCCCCGTCTGCGTCTTGATGCTTTCGGATACCGGAACGCTCTCCACCACCTCCCATTCGAGGCCGCCGTTGCGAACCTCCTGCTGGCGCTTCTCGATCTCGCCCACCGGCCAGACATCCCCGGTCGGGATGTGATGCAGCGCGGTGACAATCCCTTGCGCGCCGGCCTGCGCCGCGTCCTGGACGCTCACCCGGTCCACCGGCCCGAACCAACGCCATGTATGTCGCATTTCCAACTCCTTCCGAGCGGTCTTCCGCCCGCTTCCCGTATTCAATTCAGACCATGAATGTCAGCTGCACCTTGCAGGCGGACGATCGGTCGCCGGCCTGTTCGAAGGCCTGCACCGCCTGATCGACCGGAAAGGCATGCGAGATGATTGGCCGAACATCGATCCTGCGCTCGGCGATGAGCGCGACGGCCCGGGCGAATTCATCGTCGAACCGCTGCGACCCGAACCACCGCAGCTCCTTGCCGACCAGCGCGTTGAGCGGCAGGGTGATGTCGCCGGTCACCCCGACCTGCACGATCAGCCCACGCGGCCTGACCGCAGCGATCGCGCCGCGCAGCGCCGGCTCGGCGGCCGAGCACTCGAAGACGACGTCGAACTGGCCCTTGTCGGTCTCGTACTCGGCCAGACCCGCCCGATCGCGACGAATGTTGACAACCCGCGTCGCGCCCATAGCTTCGGCCCGCGCGAGTGCCGGATCGGCGAGGTCGGTGACCACGATCGTTTCCGCCCCCGAATGACGGGCGGCCGCGGCGACAAGCGCACCGATCGGCCCGGCCCCGGTGACGAGCACCTGCTTGCCGGTGAGATCTCCGGCCTGCCCCACCGCGTGCAGGGAGACCGCCAGCGGCTCGGCACAGGCGGCTTCGCCGGGGCTGACTAGCCTGCCGGCCGGAAAACACTGGCCGGCAGGGACAATGAGCCAGTCGCGAAACATGCCCTGCGCGTGAGGCAAGCGCATGGCGCTGCCCATGAAATGCATATTCAGGCAATGGATCGCGAGTCCTTCGCGGCAGAAGCGGCAGGTGCCGCATGGCTTACTCGGGTTCACCGCCACCAGTTCGCCGACTGCAAGTCCTGAGATCCCTGCACCGCGCGCCGCGACATGGCCCGACGCCTCGTGCCCGGGAATGATCGGCTCCTGCACCCGGACGGGGCCGAAGCCGCCGTCCTGATAGTAGTGAAGGTCAGAACCGCAAATACCGCCGGCCGCCATCTTCAGGAGGACCTCGCCTTCGCCGGGCTCGGCAACCTCCGCCGTCTCCACCCGAATATCGCGCCGGCCATAAAGCCGGGCGGCTCGCGCATGGCGCACTCCTCCCGCCATCATCGGCTCAGTCCGACCGCGCCCGGCAGCCATAGCGTAACCGCCGGGACGAAGGTGATCAGGATGAGCGCGATGAAGAGCGGCAGGAGCCAGGGCAAGATCGCCATTGTCGTCCGCTCGACCGAGAGCTTGGCCACCCGAGAGAGCACGAAGAGCACCATGCCGAGCGGCGGGTGAAGAAGGCCGATCATCAGGTTGAGGGTCATGATGAGGCCGAAATGCACCGGATCAATGCCAAATTGCGCCGTCAACGGCAAGAGGATCGGCACCAGGATGGTGATCGCCGCGATCGTATCCAGGAAGCAGCCGACGAACAGCATCAGGAGGTTCACGAGGATCAGGAACACCCACTTGTTGTCGGTGATCGTCAGGATCGCGCCCGAGAGCAGTTGGGCCGCCTGGCTGACCGTCAGGAGCCAGGCGAAGATCGAAGCCGCCGTGACGATGAACAGCACCGAAGCGGTCGTCTCGATAGTATCGAATGTCGCCCGCGCCAGCGTCGACATCGTCATCGTCCGGTAGCGGACCAGGCCCAGGAACAGCGACCAGAGGACAGCGGCGACCGCCGCTTCCGTGGGGGTGAACCAGCCCATCGTCATGCCGCCGATCAGGATCACCGGCGTCATCAGCGCCATGACTGCCGAGAAATCGAAATACCAGTCGAGCGCCAGAAGCACGAGAAGCGCCAGGCCGACGGCGACGTTCATCGACAAGCCCGCCGACATCAGGAGATAGATGACGATCGGCACCGAAAGCACGACGAGCACTTCGACCGAAGCAGAAAGCAGCCGTCTGATCTCGAAGGGCGTGTCCGATCCCCAGCCGCGCCGATAGGCGAAAACCGCGACCGTCAGCATCATCAGCACCGTCATCACCACGCCCGGCACGATGCCGGCCATGAACAGAGCGCCGATCGAGACATTGGCCATCATGCCGTAGATGACGAAGGGGAGCGACGGCGGGAAAATGGGCCCGAGCGTCGCCGATGCGGCGGTAACACCGACGGCGGTTTCCACCGGATAGCCGTGATCCTTCATCGCCTTGATCTCGATCGTGCCGATGCCGGCGGCATCGGCGAGCGCCGTGCCGGACATGCCCGAAAAGATCACCGAGCCGATGATGTTGACCTGCGCCAGCCCGCCCTTCATCCAGCCCACGAGCGCGACGGCGAAGGAATAGATGCGGCCGGTGACGCCGGCGGAATTCATCAGGTTGCCGGCAAGGATGAAGAACGGCACCGCCAAGAGGGGAAAGCTCTCGACGCCGGCGATCATGCGCTGCGCTGCGATGATGTCGGGCGCGACGTTGTAGAAGACAAGATAGAGGACCGACGCCACGGCCATCGAGATGGCAACCGGGACGCCGACCACCATCAAGACCAGAAACGAACCGACGAGCAGGAGCATGGATCAGTCCTCGACCTTCTGGAATTCCTCGGGCTTCTCGAGAACCGAATAGCCGCGGCGTTGATTGGCGATGAACACCTGAACCGAGCGGACGAACATCATCACGAAGCCGGCCATGACGCTGTAGAAGACGATGTTGCGCGGCAGATCGACGGTCACCATGCGCTCATGGGCGACGATCGCCACATAGCGCCACATCAGCCAGCAGGCATAGGCAAAGAAACCGATGCGCACCAGATCGACGAAGATCGCCATCGCCCGCGCCAGCGGCCGCGGGAAATAATGGTAGAGCACGTCGACCTGGATGTGGCGGGAGACGCGCACGCACATGACGGAGCCGAGAAACACCACGGCGATCAGGCAGTTTGTGGCGATCTCCTCCGTCCAGGCATAGGAATCGTTGAGGACGTAGCGCGTGAAAAACTGCAGGAACACGCATCCCGTCATTACCCAGAAGACGGCGAGCGTCACCCAGTCCTCGAAGGCATAGCTGGAAATATCCGCGGCGGGCGGAGCCTCGTCGAAGGAATGGGCGATTTCCTCCGGGGTCACTTGCAGATGGACTTCCTGTGACATGGCGATCATCCGACGTTTAAGAAACGGAATGTCGGCCCGCCATGCAGCGAGCCGACAAAGGCGGTTCACTTGACGGCGCGGATGGCCTCCCAGTCCTCCTTCTTGTAGCCGAAGTCCTCAAGCGCGACCTTTTCCATGACGGTCGACTCGAAATCGGCCTTGTCGACTTCGGCCACGTCGAGACCACGCTCCTTGAAGGTCGAGACGAGCGCCTTCTCACGCTCCTCGATGATCTTGGTGGCGCGCTCCGCAGCCTCCTGCATCACCTCGGTGAAAATCTGCTTGTCGGCATCGGAGAGCTGCGACCACAGGTTCTTCGAAACAACTGTGTTCAGATGATCGACGATATGGCCGGTCAGCACGATATGCTTCTGCACTTCGAAGAACTTCTTCGCTTCGATGGTCGTCAGCGGGTTCTCCTGGGCCTCGACCGTGCCATTCTGCAGAGCGAGATAGACCTCGGCGAAGGCGATCGGTGTCGTGTTGGCGCCGCAGGCGCGCGGCATGGCGAGATAAGCCGGGACGTCGGGGACGCGCATCTTCAACCCCTGCATGTCGGCGCATTTGGCGATCGGCTTGTTCGACGTGGTGTGGCGCGTACCGTAATAGGTGACGGCGGTGATGTGGTTGCCGGAGGCTTCCTCATAGCCCGCCGCCAGGCGCTTGAAGACGTCGCTTTTGGTATAGGCGATCAGATGGGCGGCGTCGCGGAACGTGTAGGGGAAATAGGTGACGCCGATCGGCGCATATTCGCGCGCCGCGAAGCTCGAGCCGGAAATTATGATATCGACCGTGCCGAGTTTCAGACCCTGGTTGATATCCGCTTCCTTGCCGAGTTGCGAGGCCGGGAAGACGTCGATCTTGTAGCGTCCCTCGCTGCGCTTGCCGATCTCCTCGGCGGCCCAAACTGATTCCGTGTGGAACGGCTCCGAGGTCTCGTAGACATGCGCCCATTTGAGCGCCGTCTGGGCCTGCGCTCCCAAGGCCGAACCCAGGATGGCCGCGGTTGCGCCGAGTAGCGTTAACAGTCTGACTTTCATCTTCTTACTCCTCCCAAAGTGAAGTCACTGCCTGCTTTACTGTCCTTCGGCACGCCTCCAGGCGGCCGGTAACGTGCTGTCGGACTGCTCCTCGACGAAGCTTGCCGACAGGCGAAGCTGAGATTGATCGAGATGGGCGCGCATCGCGGCCCGTGCGGCGGCCGGATCGCCAGCGGCGATCGCATCGCGAATGACCCGATGCTCCTCCATCGCCGCCCGCCAGGTGTCGGTGTTTTCGAAATAGCTGGCGAGCTTCTCGAAATAGGGCGTCATGCGCATGTCGTGGATACTGCCGACAAAGCGGTTGAGCGTCTGGTTGGCGATGATGCTCGAGACGATCACATGGAACTCGCGATCGATCGCCAGCGCCTCACGCCGGTCCTCGAGCGCGGCGGCCATGCGCGCCAGATTGTCGTCGAGGATTTCTATATGTTCGGGCCGGGCCAGCCGCGCCGCCTCCTCGGCGATCGCGCATTCGACGACCGCCCGGGCCCTCAGCAATTCGAATGGTCCTTCGAAATCTTCAGGCGGCACATCGGCCGCCGGCGCCTTGCGCGCCGTGACGTAGATGCCGGACCCCATGCGGATATCGATGAATCCTTCGACCTCGAGCACGATCAGGGCTTCGCGCACCGTCGGGCGCGAGACGCCCAGCTTCTGCGCGAGCTCCCGCTCGGCCGGAAGCCGCGAGCCCGGGGCCAATTCGCCCCGCTCGATCAGTCCTCGCATCTGGTCCGCCACCTGCCTGTACAGGCGGCGCGATTCCACGGCAGAGAACATCATATCCTCGCGCTGCAGGCCACGCGAGCGCTCGCGGCTGGTGGCCAAGTGGTCATACCAATTCGCGTAGAATACGCAACGCCTTTCCGATGTCAACTGCTGTTCGAATTACCCGGCGCTGCGCCCAGGCCGGGCAGCCGCGATTGACCGTTTGCACGTCAAGCCGGCAATAGCCGGCCTCCGCTGCATGCCTGTCGCCTGCCGATCCAAGGAACTCCAACGGCCCGCCGCCGTTTCCTCTGGGGACCACTTGACGGTCCGGATATGGAGGATCAGCAAAATGGCACAAGAAAAACCAATCGGTTCGGCTGTCCCGCGCGGCGTCGTCGATACTAAGTCCGGCACGGTTGGCGTTCCGAACCAAAAGAGCATGGAGGAGGAAGTCCGCTGGCTTCGTGAGCAGGTCAACGCATTGAAAGACACCCTCACCGATCTCGGCATTCCCTCGGGTCGGGCCGTGGCCAATACCGTCAGGGACACCGGCCGCAGGGCCGGAGAGATGGCGAGGGAGCATCCGGCCTGGACCGCCATTGCGCTCGTCGGCCTCGTCGGCCTGATCCTGGCAAGTACCAGCCGCCCATCCTGGTCCATGCGGCGCACTTCACGCGTAGAGGACGTCATTTCCGACATCGAGGATCGCCTGAGCGAATTGAAGGAGCGCTATTGGTCGAGCGGCTGGCGGCCCTGGTAGCAGGGCTCTCCACGCCCATTGACCGCGGAACCGGAGCTTGCCGGCGGAGGCAACGGGCGATCAGACGAAGATTCTTGCGCTCAGTCTGTCGGCTTCCGGCAAACCGGAACGTCCTTCGGCAATCGAACATCTCGAGGAGCTTATTCGATGGCCAAGATCGTCTCACATCTCTGGTTTGCCAAGGAAGCCCGCGACGCCGTCGACTTTTACGTTTCGACAATCCCGAACTCCACCATTTCGGGCGAGACGGCCGTGCCGGCGGAGACCCCGAGCGGCCCTCCCGGCAGCGTCAAGGTGATCGAGTTCACGCTGGAGGACCAGAATTTCATCGCACTCGAAGCCGGGCCGCTCGATCCCTTCAACCACGCCTTCTCGATCCTGCTCGAGTGCGACAGCCAGGATGAAATCGACCGCATCTGGGACGCTTTTCTCGCCAATGGCGGCGAAGCCGAACAATGCGGCTGGCTGAAGGACCGATGGGGCCTTTCCTGGCAGATCGCACCGCGCGTCCTGGGAGAGATGATGTCCAGTCCCGACCGCGACCGGGCCAAACGCGCAACCGAGGCCATGCTCGGCATGGTGAAGCTCGACATCGCCGCGCTCGAACGCGCCTTCAGCGGAAGCGCCTGAGCGTCGGCTCTCTGCACCGATCACGACTTCGTGGCTTCAGCGCCGTGGCAAGCGGGTTCATTATGCGCCCGATGCTACAGCGCCGCGTCTTATCAGCGCACCTTGAATGGCTGCATGCTTTTGTCCTCAAATCGGCTACGATCTAGGGAAGCATGCAGGAGTAGGCTTTGCGAAGGGGCGACCGATGAAGATTACTCGGCGCGCGACCATTCAGGGGCTTGGCATCGGCGCATTGCTGCCGTTCGCGCCGCGACTGGCGGTTGGCCAGCCGGCCGGCATTCTCACGAGGCCGATTCCGTCAAGCGGAGAACCGATCCCGGTGGTCGGTCTCGGCACCTGGATCACCTTCAATGTCGGCGACGACCCGGTGCTCATGGAGGAATGCGCCGCGGTGATGGCCGCCTTCTTCGAGGGCGGCGGCCGCATGATCGATTCCTCGCCGATGTACAGTTCCTCGCAGCCGACGATCGGTTACGGTCTCCGTAAGCTCGGCCATCCGGAGCGCCTGTTTTCCGCCGAGAAGGTCTGGATATCGGATGCGGGACAGGGAAACGCGCAGATCGCGGTGTCGCGCGCCTATTGGGGCGTCGACAAGTTTGACCTCATGCAGGTGCACAATCTCGTCTCCTGGGAAGACCACCTGCCGGCTCTCCTTGAAATGAAGGCGGCAGGGCAGTTGCGCTATGTCGGCATCACGACATCGGAAGGGCGCAGACACCGCGAGATCGAGAAGGTCATGGCGAGCCAGCCAATCGACTTCGTCCAGGCGACCTACAATATCCTCGATCGCGAGCTCGAGCAGCGCATCCTGCCTCTTGCCCGGGAAAAAGGCCTCGCCGTCATTGCCAACCGGCCGTTCCGGGAGGGTAATTTGATCCGCCAGATCGAGGACGAGCCGCTGCCGGAATGGCTCGCAGAGACGGGCGCACGCAACTGGGCGCAGTTCCTCTTGAAATTCATCATCTCCCATCCGGCGGTCACCTGCGTCATCCCGGCGACCACCCGGGTCGATCACGTGCGGGAAAACCTCGAGGCCGCAGGCGGCGTCCTGCCGGACGAGAAGCTGCGCCGGCGCATGATCGACTATGTGGAAGCGCTGTGAGCGGCCGCTCGGCTCCTGACGGGAAGCGTAGCTGATGTCCGACTGGGGGACCTACACGCTCGCCGACTTCCTGATGTTCTCGCCGCGCGTCTATTTCCGCCTCATCGAACGCTACAATCAGGAATTCTGGCCGCTTCAGCTTGTCTTCATCGCAGGCGCGCTCGCCCTGCTCGTTCCGGCAGCCCTGCAGGCGTCCCGCGCCCGGATTGCGGTTCTCCCGCTCTTCGCCCTGGCATGGGCCTTCTGCGCCTGGCAGTTCCTGTGGACGCGCTATGCCAGCATCAACTGGGCGATGTCCTATGCTGCCGCTGCCTTTTTTCTCCAGTCAGGATTGCTGGTTCTGGCCGCCCTCCTGCCGCGCTCGCCCACCAACTCAGGCGGCCTGCGTCATCACGGCGGCATCGCCCTCGCCGTTTGCGGCCTGCTCGCCTATCCCTTCATCGCCCTTGTCGCAGGCCGTCCGCCCGCCACGGCGGAAACCTTCGGGATGATGCCGGATCCGACGGTTGCAACGACCTTCGGCGCCATGCTGATGGTCGGGCAAAAGAGGCTGTGGCTGCTTCTGCCCATCCCGATCCTGTGGTGTCTCTATAGCGGGCTCACCCTTTGGGCCATGGAGGACCTGGGCGCCCTGGCGCCGTTTGCCGTGGTCCTCGCCATCCTTGTCTTCCTCGTTGCGGGCAAGCGATGATAGGTGAGACCGTCACTCCTTGACCGCGCCGGTCATCGACGAGACGTAATAGTCGACGAAGAACGAATAGAGGATGACCACCGGCAGCGAGCCGAACAGCGCGCCGGCCATCAGCGCGCCCCATTCGAACACGTCGCCGCGCACCAGTTCCGTCAGCACGCCGACCGGCACGGTCTTGTTCTCCGACGATTGGATGAATGTCAGCGCATAGATGAACTCGTTCCAGGACAGCGTGAAGGCGAAGATGCCGGCCGATATCAGGCCCGGCACGGCAAGCGGCAGGATGATCCTGACGAGGATCTGCCAGCGCGTCGCCCCGTCCACCAGCGCGCTTTCCTCGAGCTCGAAGGGGATCGAGCGGAAATAGCCCATCAGCAGCCAGGTGCAGAACGGGATGAGGAAGGTCGGATAGGTGAAGATCAGCGCCAGCTTGGAATCATAGATGCCGAACTTGAAGACGATGAAGGCGAGCGGAATAAACAGGATCGACGGCGGCACCAGATAGGCGAGGAAGATCATCAGCCCGACCGGCCGCGAGCCGGTGAAGCGCACCCGCTCGATCGCATAGGCCGCGAAGATCGACGCCGCCAGCGAAAGGATCGTCGAGCCGACGGCGACCAGCATCGTGTTCCATAGCCAGCCGGGATAGGAGGTCTCGAACAGCAGGTATTTGATGTGGTCGAGCGTCGGGCCAACGACCCAGAAGGGACTGTAATTGTTGTAGTCGGTGAGCTGTGAATTCGGTTTCACCGCCGTGATCGCCATCCAGTAGAACGGGAACAGCAGCACGAAGACGAAGACCGCCATCGGCAGGTAGAGAGTAACGATCCGGCGCGGCAGACGGTTGAGATAGCTCATCCCTTCGGCGGTATCGGTGAGGACCTCGTCCGGTATTCTCGTGGTCGTGTTCATCTTTTCCTCCTCAGTCCTGTCCGCCCTGCTGCCACTTGCGACGCTGCAGGCCGAAGAAGCTGAACATGATGGCGGCGAGCAGGAATGGCACCATGGCGACGGCGATCGCCGCGCCCTCGCCGAGCTGGCCGCCCGGAATGCCACGCTGGAAGGAGAGCGTCGCCATAAGATGGGTGGCGTTCACCGGCCCGCCCTTGGTCAGCACGTAGATGAGCTGGAAATCCGTAAAGGTGAAGAGCACCGAGAAGGTCATCACCACGGCGATGATCGGGGTCAGCATCGGCAGCGTGACGTAGCGGAAGCGCTGCCAGCTGGTGGCGCCATCGAGCGAGGCGGCCTCCTGCAGCGAGGCGGGGATTGTCTGCAGCCCGGCAAGCAGCGAGATCGCCACGAAGGGAATGCCGCGCCAGACATTGGCGGCGATCACCGAGGCGCGCGCATTGGTCGGATCGCCGAGGAAGTTGATCGGCCCGTCGATCAACCCGAGCTGCATCAGCGACCAGGAAATAATCGAGAACTGCGAATCGTAGATCCACCAGAAGGCGAGCGCCGAAAGCACCGTCGGCACCACCCAGGGAAGAAGGACGATGGCGCGGAAGAAGGATTTGAACGGCAGGTTTTCGTTGAGCAGCAGCGCCAGCCACAGGCCGAGCGCGAACTTGAGGATCGACGCCACGAAAGTATAGAGCAGCGTATTGAAGACCGAGAGCCAGAAGACCGAATCCCGTGCCAGGAACGCGTAGTTCTCTAGGCCGATGAAGATGCCATCGCGGCCGATGCGGGTGTCGGTGAAGCCGAGCCAGACGCCGAGCCCCAGCGGATAGGTGAGGAAGCAGATGAGAAAGACGGCGGCCGGCAACATGAACAGCAGGCCGAGCACATTGTTGTTCTGCATCAGCGAAGCCATGGCAGATGGCGCCTTTCCGGACGACGTGATGGACATCGAATTTCTCCGACCAGGAAATGGGTTCAGAAGCAGAGCCGGCGGCCTCGCCGCCGGCGTCATCGGTGGTCGCGGCGGCCGACAGCCGCCACGAGGGATCAGACGCGATAGTAGCGGTTCGCCCGTCGTTCGGCCTCGACAACGGCGTCCTCGGGCGTCATTTGGCCGGTCACTGCGGCTGCGAACATGTCGACCAGGACGTAATCCGCCATAACGCCTGCCGAGGCATAGCCGAGCGGACCGGCATAGCCGTTCGGCCGAAGGGTCTCGGAGGCCTTGGCATAGGGCGCATGGATCGGGTCGGAGGTCCAGACCGGGTTGTTGGCGAAGGCCTTCAGCGGCTGGCAGCAATAGGCACTCGAGCCCTGTATCCAGGCATTCATCTGGTCGGACTCCATCATGAACTTGATATAGGCCTTGGCCGCTTCCGGATATTGGCTGTGGCTGAAGAGCAGGATCGAGCTCGTCTGGTGAAGCTCGACGCTCTGGCCGACCGGGCCGATCGGGAAGTTGGTGGTGCGGATATCCGCCGCCAGGTCGGCGAGCGCCGCGTCCTTCTTGGCAGCATAGTAGAGCGAGACGCCGTTCGCCGTCAGCGATACCTGGCCGGCGAGGAAGGCGCGGTTGTTGTTGATGTCGAGCCAGCTTTCCGTGCCCGGAATGAAGGTCTCGTAGAGCTGCTTGGCGTAGTTGATCGCCGCCAGCGTCTCGGGGCTGTTGATGGTGACCTTGCCGCCTTCGTCGACCATCTTGCCGCCGTGGCTCCAGAGCAGCCAGTGGGCGTAGTTGTTGCCGTCGCCGACCGCCTTACCGTGCGGGAAGCCGGCCGGCGTGCCCTTGGCCTTCATCGCCTTGCAGAGCTCGAGGAAGCCTGCCGTGTCCTTGGGGAATTCACTGAAGCCCGCCGCTTTCATATGACTGTCGCGGTAGCAGACGGCGTTGCCGATCGCCGTCAGCGGCATGGCGATGAACTTGTCGTCACGAGTCGCATAGCCCTTCACGCCGTCGTACCAGCCGCCATATTTGTTGCCGAGGTAATTGGCGAGTTCGGTGACGTCGACGAGCTTGTCCGGATATTGATGCGCATCGTCGAACCAGCACATCACCATGTCCGGGCCGGAGCCGACATTCGCGGCGACGGCCGCCTTCGGGCGAATGTCTTCCCAGCTTTCCTTGTCAATGCGGACCTCGACGCCGGTTGCCTCGGTGAACTTCTTGGTGTTGGCAAGCCAGGCGTCCTCGTCGCCCTTGACGAAGGGCGTCCACCTCAGAAGCCTGAGGCTTGCGCCTTCTTCCGGCTTGTAGCTCGGCTCGGCGGCTTGCGCGAAGGATGGGCGGATCCCGAGCGGCGAAAGCCCCGTTATACCGGCAATCGCCGCGGAACCTGCGAGAAAGTCACGTCTCTTTATCGGCATTTGGTACTCCTCCTTAAAACAGCGGGAGCATTTCTTCCGCCATTCGCCGTCCCGCTTGGCGAATGCGGCGACCCCGATGCCTGGCATTGCCTGGCATCACCCGCGCGGCATCGAGGAAGGCTCCTCCCCTTCCCCGTCCGCTCGGGCATCAGTCGAATAGTCGCCGTCCGGTTTCGGCGTCGAACAGGTGAACATGGGCGCCATCGATCGCCAGGCGGATCGTTTCGCCGGGCTTGGCAGTCACCCGCTCACGAAACACACAGGTCACCTCGTGGCCGCCGAGCCTGGCGATCATCTGAGTTTCGTAACCGGTCGGCTCGATCACCACGACCTCGGCCGGAAGACCGTTCGGGTCGAGCGACATGTATTCGGGCCTAAGGCCATAAACGAGATCGCGGCCGCGGGCGGCCGCAGCAGGCCGGGCGACGGGAAGCGCCGTGCTGTCGGCGGTCATGAAGGCCGTCGGGTCTTCGGAGTGAAGCCGGCCGCGAATCATGTTCATTGCCGGCGAACCGATGAAGCCGGCGACGAAGAGATTGGCCGGATGGTCGTAGAGCTCGAGCGGTGCGCCGATCTGCTCGACGATGCCGTCATGCATGACGACGATCTTGTCGGCCATGGTCATCGCCTCGATCTGGTCATGGGTGACATAGACCGTCGTCGTCTTCAGCCGCTGGTGCAATTCCTTGATCTCGGCGCGCATGGCAACCCGCAGCTTCGCATCGAGGTTCGAGAGCGGTTCGTCGAACAGGAACACCTGCGGGTCGCGGACGATCGCACGGCCCATGGCGACGCGCTGGCGCTGGCCGCCGGAAAGCTGGCGCGGGTAACGGTCGAGCAGTTTCGAGAGGCCGAGGATTTCCGCCGCAACGCCAACACGCTTGTCGATGTCCGCCTTGGGCTTGTTCGCCAGCATCAGAGAGAAAGCCATGTTGTCGGCGACCGTCATATGCGGATAGAGCGCGTAGTTCTGGAACACCATGGCGATGTCGCGATCCTTCGGAGGCAGCCGGTTGACGACCCGGTCGCCGATGCGGATCTCGCCGGCGGTGATGTTCTCGAGGCCCGCCAACATCCGGAGCAAGGTCGATTTTCCGCAGCCGGACGGGCCGACGAGAATGACGAATTCGCCGTCCTCGATCTCGATGTTGACGCCCTTGATGACCGGAAACTGCCCGAAGGATTTCCGGACGTCGACAAAATCCACGCCTGCCATTCACGTTCCTCCCAGAACTCATTCCTGGCTTCGCCACCATCCCTCCTCGTGGACGGGCGAAAGCTTTGATCTATCCGCGGCCGACCAGCGGCATCTTCGTCGCCATCACCGTCATCGTCAGGACGTTTGCCGAAAGCGGTAGGCTCGCCATGTAGACGACCGCATCGGCTACATGCTCGACGGGAATCGTCGGCTCCGCCGCGATCTCACCATTGGCCTGCAACACGCCGCTGCACATCTTCTGCGTCATGTCGGTTGCGGCATTGCCGATGTCGATCTGGCCGCAGGCGATGTCGAAGGGCCGGCCATCGAGCGCCGTCGACTTGGTAAGCCCGGTGATGGCGTGCTTGGTCGCTGTATAGGGCGAAGAATTAGGCCGGGGGGTCGTCGCCGAAATCGAGCCGTTGTTGATGATCCGGCCGCCGCGCGGCTCCTGCGCCTTCATCAGCCGGAAAGCCTGCTGGGTGCAGAGGAAGGCGCCGGTGAGGTTCGCGGCAAGAATTCCGCTCCATTGCGCGAACGTGACCTCTTCGAGCGGCAGCGGCGGCACGCTCGAACCGGCATTGTTGACGAGCAGGTCGAGCCGGCCGAACTCGGCCCGGATCGCGTCGAACAGTGCCGCAACCTGACCGGGGTCGCCGACATCGCAGGCGATTGCCCGGACAACGCCGCCGCTTTCCGCGGCGATTTCGGCAGCCGCTTTCTCCAATACGTCCGGACGGCGTCCGGTGATAACGAGGCGATAGCCTTCGCCACTCAGCCGCCGGGCAATACCGAGGCCGATGCCGGACCCTCCGCCCGTCACCAGCGCAATCTTTCCCTCGCCCGATCTGTTGCCTTGTGCCATGTCAGATCTTCCCTCCGAGTTCATCCTCGACATGGATCCTGATGATCTCGTCGAAGCTGCTTTCGGCCGTGAAGCCCAGCTCGCGCGCGCGTCGCGCGTCGAAATTCGTCGGCCAGCCGGCGACGATCGCGGCGGTGACCGGATCCGGTTCGCGGCGGATGAGCCCCGCGGCCTTCGGGCCGGCAATGCGCTTCAGCGCCTCGATCTCCTCGCCGACCAGCGCCGACAATCCCGGCATGGTCAGGTTGCGCCGCGGCCCGATCCGGCTCGTATCGATTCGACCGGCATGGACGAAGAAACCGACCGCCGAGCGCGGGCTTGCGAACCAGTGCCGGACGCTTTCGTCGACCGGCAGAACGGCCTCCTGCCCGGCGAGCGGCTCGCGCAGGATGTTGGAGAAGAAGCCGGAGGCCGCCTTGTTCGGCTTGCCCGGCCGGACGCAGATGGTCGGCAGGCGGATGCCGATGCCGTCGAAGAGGCCGCGGCGCGAATAATCGGCAAGCAGCAATTCGCAGATCGCCTTCTGCGTGCCGTAGCTCGTCAGCGGTGTCGTGAAGAACTCGTCGCCGATCCTCTCCGGGAAGGGCCGGCCGAAGACGGCGATCGAGGAAGCAAAGATAACGCGCGGGACATAGCGCTCGCGCTGACCTTCGCTGCGGATCGCCTCGAAGAGCCCCCGCGTCCCGTCGAGATTGACGCGGTAGCCCTTGTCAAAATCCGCCTCCGCCTCGCCCGAAACGATCGCCGCGAGATGAAAGATAACGTCCGGCCGGGTCGCGACGAGCTGCCCGGCGCAGCCTTCCGTCGAGAGATCGAGCGCCAGCGCCGTCGAGATCGCGGAATAGGCCGCGGGGACCGGCGGCTCGATCACGTCGACCAGGGTCAGCCGGCCAATCTCATAGCCGAGGGCGTCCGGCTCCGCCGCGAGTTTCTCGACAAGTTTCCGGCCGATCATGCCGGCCGCACCGATGATCATGACATGCATTCGCGGTGCACCTCCTCGTTCGGCCACATCCGGTCACTCCGGATTGCGCGTACCCTTCTGTTTCTGTTTCCTGCCGTTTCCGTCGACGAGCAGTTCCTTCGTCGTCCGATAAATGCGCATGAGGTGCTGGTGAAAGGCCGCGACGACCGCTTCGCGGTCGTGCCGCCGCAGCGCCTCGACGATTTCGCTGTGATCCTTGTAGCTGGCCTCGATCGCGCCCGGGCGCGACATGGCGCTGCGCCGGTAGTCCATCATGTAAGTATAAAGGTCCGTCACAAAATCCGAGAGCAGCGGATTGCCGCAGGCCCTGTAGATCGCCACGTGGAACTCGCGGTCGCAGATTAGGAAGCGCATCGCATCGTCGCCGCAGAGTTTTTGCGCCTCGAGCAGGGTTTCGAGCTTCTTCAGCGCCTCTTCGTCGATGTTTTCCGCGGCGTCGCCCACCACCTTCAGCTCGATATGCTGGCGGGCGGCATGGACGTCCTCGAGATCATAGCTGTCGATGGCGTTGGGGGAAGCGATCGTCACGGTGACGTCGCTGAGATCGACATCGGCGACGCGGCTGCGGCTTCCCTGGGAGACCTCGATGATGCCGCGGGCCGCGAGCGTCTGAATGGCACCGCGCACCGTCTCACGGCTGACATGTAGGACGTTGGCAAGTTCCCGCTCGCCCGGCAGTTCGTCACCCGGGCGGAGCATGTTCGTCGCCACCAGCACCATCAGCTTGTCGGCAATCATCTCGCGCGCCGTGCGGCGGTCGAGGCTGCGCCCCACTTTCGGCATCTGCGTGAGTATCGGACTGCCAGTCATCGGCGCCACTCCTCGACTGATCCACTGGTTGGTCCACCGGATCAGTCATATGAATAGAGGCGGGAAGAGAGCGGCGGTCAAGGCCAGTTCGTTGCGGCGACGCATCAAAAGAATAGGTTGCTGTTGTGCAATGCGAAATTGAACAGGCGCCAGAGGGCCCCGAGATGGGGTCTTTAGAAATAGGCGTCCGCTAGCCTCTTGGACACAAAAAAGCGCAAAACTCTCCTCATCGGTTGTAGCGTAGTTCCAGCAACTAGCACGCATGACAGATCAGCCCAAATTCGAACGCTTCGACGATCTCGGCCATGGTCCGACACCGTCCTTGGACGTAGCGCCCGCACGCCGCTTCACTTCGCTTGAGGCGCAGATAGATGCGGCCGCTCACCGAATCCTCGACGCCCTGCCCGCGCACGGCTTCGCAGGTGCCTTGGTTGAATTCACCGTCTTCGGGTTGAAGCAGGCATGGGCGTGCCTGTTCGGCGGACTGCTGCTCGCCCTGATCATCGCCTCTCATCAGTTCTGGCCCGAAGATGCTCTCCTGGCCCGCTATGACTTTCTCTTTCTGGCGGCGCTCGGCATCCAATTTGCAATGCTGGCAGCGAGGCTTGAAACCTCGTCCGAGGCGAAGGTCATTCTGATCTTCCACGTCGTCGGCACGGTCATGGAGGTCTTCAAGACCGCGGCAGGCTCATGGATGTATCCTGAGGAAAGCATCTTCCGGATCGGCGCGGTGCCGCTTTTCTCCGGTTTCATGTATGCGGCTGTCGGCTCCTATCTCGCCCGCATCAGCCGCATCTTCGACATGCGCTACACCCATTATCCGCCGGTCTGGTCGACCGCGCTTCTGGCAGTCGCGATCTATGTCAACTTCTTCAGCCACCACTTCACCATAGACGTTCGCTACGGGCTGTTCGCGGCGACTGCGATAATTTATCTGCGCACTGTGGTGCACTATCGCGTCTTCCGCTTTCGCCACCGCATGCCCTTGATGCTCGGCTTCCTGCTGGTGGCGCTGTTCATCTGGTTCGCAGAGAACATTGCCACATGGTCACGTGCGTGGATCTATCCTCGCAATCGCACGGCTGGGCGCCCGTATCCATCAACAAGCTCGGCGCCTGGTACCTGTTGATGATCATTTCCTTCGTGCTCGTCACGCTGGTACATCGGCCACGCAAACTGGACGAGACGCATCGATAAACCCGGGGGCTGCTCAGACGAGCATCGGCGCCTTGCTCGTAGGCGGCAATGGCAGTTTTCGTGTTTCCTACCGACATTCACCGACGTTGGCAGGCGCAAGCTCAGCCGTGGTCATGCCCTTCGTGATCATGGAGGGACGGAAGATCGAGACCGAAGGTCTTGGCGAGGTCGGTCACCTGGTCCGGGCTAAGATAACGCGGGTTGAGGTTGCGCAGCAGCAGATAGAGCTTCGCCGTCTCCTCAAGTTCCTCGGTGGCGAAGACCGCCGCTTCGAGGCTGTCGCCGGCGACGACCGGGCCGTGATTGGCGAGCAGCACGGAGGAATACTTGCCGGCAAGGCCGCGGATCGCGTCGGCGACCGCCGGATCGCCGGGACGGTAGTAGGGCACCAGCGCCGTTTCGCCGGCGCGCATGAGGTAGTAAGGGGTCATCGGCGGCAGCGCGGCGCGCGGATCGATCTCCGGCAGCATGGTGAGCGCAACCGCGTGAGTCGAATGGAGATGGACGATCGCCCGGGCGCTGCCGCGCGACTCGTAGAGGGCCGTATGGAGCGGTATCTCCTTCGTCGGCTTGTCGCCGGATACGAGATTGCCCCGGCCATCGAGCCGCGAGATGCGGCCCGGGTCGAGGAAACCGAGCGAGGCGTTGGTGGGCGTCACCAACCAGCCACCATCGTCGAGCCTCAGCGAGATATTGCCGGAGGAGCCAGGCGTCAGCCCGCGTTCGAACAATGATCGACCGTAGCGGCAGATTTCCTCACGCAGTCGGCTCTCGGACATGGGGCAAATCCTCTCAATTCTATGCGGTTGCGCCGTCGACCAGTTCGAAGCCGAGATCGACCACCTGGGGGGGCGCGTTGGCAACGACAAGCTCGGCCGCCAATTGCCCCGTCTGGACACGGGGCGTGCGAATGGTCGAGAGCGGCTGCGGCGTCACCCTTCCGATATCGAGGCCGTTATAGCCGAAGATCGCCAGTTGCGAAGGAATCGCGATCCCGCGCGCCAGGCAATGGAAGTAGCCGCCGAGCGCCATGTCGTCGTTCGAAAAATAGACGGCATCGAGATCGGCGTGCCGGGCAAGCAGCCGCTCCAGCCCCAGTCGTCCGCTCTCCACCGACGACGCACCCGAGCAGATTTCCCGCCCGATCAGCGGCGAGCCAGAATAGCCGAGCGTTTCGCGGAAGGCGGCAAAGCGCTTGCCGGCGCGGGTATCGCGTTCGAGGTCATGGCCGACATAGCCGATGCGGCGATAGCCCCGCTTCAGCAGGAATTCGGCACTGGCACGCCCAGCTGTACGATTGGAAAAGCCGACTGCCAGATCGACGGCCGTGCCGTCGACATCGAGCACTTCAGCCACCCGGCAGCCGCTGGCGCGCAGCATCTTCAGAGTGCCTTCGGAATGTTCGAAGCCAGCGAGCATCACCGCCGTCGGCCGCCAGGCGAGCATGGCGGCGACAAGCGCCTCCTCGCGCTGCGGATCGTAGTCGGTCACCGAAAAAACGGCCTGATGCCGGTTCGCCTCCAGGACGCCGCTTGCCCCGCGCAGCACGTCGGGGAAGACGATGTTGGAGAGCGAGGGAATGACGAAGGCGACGAGCCGCGATCCGGCGGAAGCAAGCGTTCCGGCAATCCGGTTCGGCACATAGCCGAGCCGCTCGACGGCCTCCATCACGCGCTCCCTCGCCTTGCGCGAAAACGAACCCTCGTTTCTGAGGACGCGCGAAACCGTGCTTTCGCCTACGCCGGCGGCCGCGGCGACCTCGGCAAGCGTGACCGTGCTGTGCTTGAAATCGAAATCCACGTCCGACTCCACTCTCCCGCTGCGGCCGCCCCATCGCTCCTCATCGCTGACGGACCGCCTTGGCTTTTTCAGATATGCCATTTGTTTTGGCAGCGCTACCATTTTTAACTTGGCAGCGCTGCCAAATTGCGCTAGGGAAACGTGGCAGCGCTGCCAATCCTTGGCGCCGTATCGTCGGATTGCCTAGGGGAGGCGCCGGCGAAACTCCTGGAGGAGGAAAATCATGACCCTGGAAACCCAGGCGCCGATCGACGGCGCCTATGCAGCTCGATCGGTGGAGGACCGCGCCTATAGCAAGGTCTTTTGGCGCATCATCCCTTTCCTCATGCTCTGCTACGTGGTCGCCTATCTCGATCGCGTCAATGTCGGCTTCGCGAAACTGCAGATGTCGAGCGAGCTCGGCCTTTCGGAAGCGGCCTACGGCATCGGTGCCGGTATCTTCTTCATCGGCTATTTCCTGTTCGAGGTGCCGAGCAACGTCATCCTCAACAGGGTCGGCGCCCGGGTCTGGATCGCCCGCATCATGATCACCTGGGGCGTCATCTCCGCTGCCTTCATGTTCACCACCTCGGAAACCGTGTTCTACATCCTGCGCTTCCTGCTGGGTGTCGCCGAAGCAGGGTTTTTCCCTGGGATCATTCTCTACCTGACGGCCTGGTATCCGGCGCATCGTCGCGCCAAGATCATCACCACCTTCATGTCGGCGATCCCGATATCCTCCATCTTCGGTAATCCCCTTTCCGGCCTGCTGATGGACAGTTTCCACGGAACGCACGGCCTTTCCGGCTGGCAGTGGATGTTCCTGATCGAGGCCATTCCTGCGGTCGTTTTCGGTGTCGCCACGTTCTTCTATCTCGATGACGCCATCGGCCACGCCAAGTGGCTGACGAAGGAAGAGAAGAAGGTGCTGAGCGCCAATATCGACGCCGAGAACCGGACCAAATTGTCGAGCCCACACAGCATCGCCGGCACGCTGACCGACCGCCGCGTCTGGCTGATGTGCCTCATCTATTTTTGCTTCGTGCTCGGACAATACGGCCTAAATTTCTGGATGCCGACCCTCGTCAAGGCGACCGGGGTCACCGGCAACCTGAATATCGGCCTGATTTCCGCCATCCCCTATATCTGCACCTTCATCGCCATGCTTGCGCTCGGGCGCTCATCTGACCGCTTGCGCGAACGGCGCTGGCACCTCGTCGTCCCGGCCCTCATCGCCGCCGGCGGATTCGTCGCGGCGACGACGGCGACGAGCACCACGCTCGCGATCGTCTGCTTGTCGCTCGCGGCTGCCGGAGCCATCAGCTGCGCACCGCTTTTCTGGTCCCTGCCGACGGCATTTCTCGCCGGCACCGGAGCAGCGGCCGGCATCGCCTGGATCAACTCGGTCGGCAATCTCGCCGGTTTCCTCGGGCCATTCCTGGTCGGCTATCTCAAGGACTTCACCGGCAGCAACAGCGCCGGCATGTATCTCCTTGCCGCGGCGCTGGTCATCGGTTCGCTGGCTGTGCTGGCGGTTCCCGCAAAGACCGTGAACCGGTAAGCTCCAACCGCGCCGCCGGATTCGGTCCGGCGGTGCCCGCCTGCCACATCAGGGATGGAGAGTCTATTCATGTCATCGCATGCTGAAAGTCCCGAACGCGTCACCGCGGCGGTGATCGGTCTCGGATCGATGGGCTTCGGAATGGCCCAGTCCATGAAGCGCGCCGGCCTCGATGTCGTCGGCTACGACATTGCTGCAGCAGCGGTCGAACGCTTCGCCGCCGAAGGCGGCCGCGGTGCGAATACGCTGCACGGAGCCGTGGCCGATGCCGATATTGCCGTTTCGGTGGTCGTGAATGCCGCCCAGACCGAGGCCGTCCTGTTCGGCGCAGACGGCATCGCAGCGGCCATGAAGCCCGGCGCGGTCTTCGTCTCGTCGGCGACCATGGATCCGGCAATTGCACGCCGCCTGGCGGAGCAGCTCGAAGCGCTCGGCTTGCACTATCTCGATGCGCCGATCTCCGGCGGCGCCGCCCGCGCCGCGAAGGGCGAGCTGACGATCATGGCGTCGGGCTCGCCGCACGCCTTCGCTGCAGCCCGCCCTGCGCTCGACGCAATGGCCGCCAAGGTCTACGAGCTGGGAGACGCTGCGGGTACCGGCGCGGCCTTCAAGATAATCAACCAGCTTCTGGCCGGCGTGCATATCGCCGCCGCCTGCGAAGCGATCACCTTTGCCGCCAAGCAGGGCCTCGATCTCTCCAAGGTCTACGAGGTGATCACCGCCTCGGCCGGCAATTCCTGGATGTTCGAGAACCGCGTCCCGCATGTGCTCGCCGGCGACTACACGCCGCTCAGCGCCATCGAGATCTTCGTCAAGGACCTCGGCATCGTCCAGGACATGGCGCGCGCCGAGCGCTACCCGGTGCCGCTGGTGGCGGCCGCCCTGCAAATGTATCTCGCCGCTTCCGGCGCCGGCATGGGGCGCGACGACGATTCCTCGCTTGCGCGGCTCTACGCCCAGCTTTCCGGCGCCAAGCTGCCCGGCATGGACAAGGGATAAAGGACGTTCGACATGCCCGTTTTCGCCGCCAATCTGACGATGATGTTCAACGAGTGGTCGTTCCTAGACCGCTTCGACGCCGCCGCGGAAGCGGGTTTTACGGCCGTCGAATATCTCTTCCCCTACGAGGCACCGCCGGAGGCGATCGCCGAACGGTTGACTCGCAACAAGCTTGAGCAGGCACTCTTCAACCTGCCGCCCGGCGACTGGGCGGCGGGCGAGCGCGGCATCGCCGCCCTTCTCGGCCGCTTCGAGGCGCTGAAAGTCGATGTCGAGCGCGCACTCGACTATGCGGCAGCGACGGGCGTCAAGCGGCTGCATCTGATGGCGGGTCTCGCAGATCCCTCCGACGAGGAGGCCGTAGCCTGCTATCAGCGTTCCGTGATCTACGCCGCCGAGCGCCTCGCTGAGAAAGATCTCGACCTGCTGCTCGAACCGATCAACGGCCGCAACATGCCCGGCTATTTCCTCAACGACTTCGGCGCCGCCGAACGGTTGATCACCGAGCTGAACCTCGCCAACCTGAAGCTCCAGTTCGACATCTACCATCGCCAGATCATCCATGGCGATGTCGCGATGGCGCTCCGACGTCTCATACCGATCACCGGCCACATCCAGATCGCCAGCGTGCCGTCGCGGCAGGAGCCGGACGGCGAAGAGCTGAACTACCCCTATCTCTTCGCCGAGATCGACCGGCTCGGCTACACCGGCTTCGTCGGCTGCGAATACACCCCGCGCGGCGGAACGCTCGACGGCCTTGCCTGGCTCAAACCCTTTGCACGGAGCTGACCAATGACTATCCTTTTGGGGTCGATCGCCGACGACTACACGGGCGCCTCCGACCTCGCCAATACGTTGACGAAGAACGGCCTGCGCACGGTGCAGACGGTCGGCATTCCCGATCCGGCGCTCGCATTGCCGGATGTCGATGCGGTCGTCGTCTCGCTAAAAATCCGCTCTGTTGCCGCCGACGAGGCTGTTGTTGCGGCAAGCAGGGCGGAACGGTGGCTGCGCGACCGCGGCGCCGCCCATGTTCTCTACAAGATCTGCTCGACCTTCGATTCCACCGATGAGGGCAATATCGGCCCGGTGACCGAGGCGCTGGCGAAAGCCGCGGGCGGCGGCATCGCGCTCGTCACCCCGGCCTTTCCGGAAACCGGCCGGACCGTCTATCTCGGCCATCTTTTCGTCAACGGACAGCCGCTCGACGAAAGCCCCCTCAAGGACCATCCGCTCAATCCGATGCATGACGCCAATCTGGTTCGCGTCATGGGCCGGCAGTCTCAGGGCAAGATCGGCCTCGTCGACCTGGCGACGATCATGGCCGGCCCCGCCGCCGTAACGGCCCGGCTCGATGCCCTGGGAGCGGAAGGAACTTCCGCCGCCCTTGCCGACGCGATCTCGGAGCGCGACCTCGAAACGCTCGGCGAGGTGGCGCTGCGGACGCCCGTATCGACCGGCGCCTCCGGCCTTGGGCTCGGCCTCGCCCGCGCCATCGTGCGCTCCGGTCGCGCTTCTTCGGCAGGCACAGCCATGACGGATGCCGTGCGCCCCGTCGGGGGACTGGCCGCCATTGTCGCCGGCAGCTGCTCGGCAGCAACGCTGCGGCAGCTCGATATTGCCGAACGCTCCCTGCCGGTGCTGCGGCTCGACACCGAGAAACTGCTGCGAGGGTCCGACGAAATTGCCGCGGCGATCGCCTGGGCCGGCGGGCGGATTTCTGATGGGCCCGTGGTCATCGCCGCAAGCGCCTCGCCCTATGTGGTTTCACGTCTGCAGGCGCAATACGGCCGCGAGGCATCCGGTCACGCCATCGAAGCGGCGACCGCAACCGTCGCCAGCGAACTGGTGGCGCGCGGCGTCAAGCGCCTCGTCGTCGCCGGCGGCGAGACCTCCGGCGCAACGGTCGACCGGCTGGCCATCCCCGCCTTCCTGATCGGCCCCGAGATCGCTCCCGGCGTGCCGGTTCTTCGCACCGTCGGCAATGCCCAGGGCGACATGCTGCTGGCGCTGAAGTCCGGCAATTTCGGCGGCGACGACTTCTTCGCCACGGCGCTGGCGATGATGCGCTGAGGCCCGCAACCACCCGGCAGGCCTTCCTCGATCCTCATTCCTGTGCTCGTCACAGGAATGCTGTGTGTATGATCTGTGGTAGATGGGTGCGGGTGGAAGGAATCCGTCAAGCTCATTTCGCCATTATCTGAAAGACGCACCGCGCTCTCACTCCTTCGGCAGTTGGCGCGTGCTCCACTCGCCCCTGGGAATCGCCTTACCGATCGCAAAGCTGAAGGAGGCGACCGACGTCGTCTCCGAGTTGACCTCGCATTTGAAGTCGATCGTGTACCATTTTCCCCGGCTGCGGAAGGCGCCGCCGCTGGCATTGAGACCCGAAGCCGAAACCATACCGCCGATCGGTCCAAACGGGACAAGCATGTCCGGAAAGGCATCAGGTCTCTCTCGGCGCACCTGTTCGAGCGCCTCGATGGTGCAAAGCTGCACGATCCGCCTCTTCGGCGGCAGCCGTCCCATCGCCTGTTTAACGCGGGGGTCCGACAGGGCATCCTTGGAATAGATTTCCTTCGCCTCGACCAGATTGCTCGACTGGCGCTCGGAGGCGGTCTCTGCCGGCTTTTGCGCCGCATCCGCCTTCGCTTCTTCCGGCAGCGGCTTCTCCCTGGGAACAGGCGCTCCTTGACGCGCTGGAGCAGCCTCGTCCGACTTGTTTACCGCGTCCTTGGCTTCGACGCGCAACTCAGCCAATGCCGTTCTAGTTTCGGATGGCTTGTCGGCGTTGTCCTTCCTGGCAGAGGGAGCACTTGCCTGCCCAGCCGGTGTCTTAGGCCTCTCGATCCTGCTTGGCGCGGTGGGCGGCAATTGCGGCTGCGGCGGCTTTTCCTTGTCAACCTCAGACGAAGCGGATTCGAACACCTGTGGCTGCGCCCGGGATGACTGAGGCCTTGGCTGGTTCGATTTTTCCTGTGGCTTTTCCTCAGGCTTCGGCGGCGGAACAAGCTCGACATTGATGCTTTGCTCTTTTGCAGGCGGCGCATGCTCCGGCAGCCGAACGAGAAGCAGGAAGGCCAGCGCCAGATGCAGGGCGACCGAGGTCGGAATGCCCCACCCGGTTTCTCCCCACATTGTTCTGGCCGTCTGCAGCATTGCTCAATGGATCACGGACTCGATCGCCCGAACCTAAGAGCTTGATGGCCCCGCAACAAGGGCGCAGGCGACAATGGCCGCTACGCGTATTCGAGCCGGTAGGGCGTGGCGAAGAAATGTTCCTCGAGGTTGCAGCCTTCGCCGCCGCGGTCGACGACGACGAAATCGGAGACGCCGTAGAGCGGCGTCAGAATGCCGTGCCAGACGTTGCGGGCGATGTTGACGCCCTGGCCGGGCGCCGTTTCGAAGGCGATCGGTTCGCCCGGCCTGCCGCCCTCATCCGGAGCGACCACGACAAGAAAGGCGTTCTCCGTCAGCGGCACAAAGGCCTGGCTGCCAAGCGGGTGGCGCTCCACCATCTTGAGCGGCAGCGGAATCTCGTAAGGCTCGCCGCGCAGCAGGCTGATCAAAGCGCGCGCCCCCGGGCCGGTCGTCTCGACCGTTGCGAGATCGTGGTAGCGCATGCATTTGCCCGCGTTGATGGGGAAGCTTTTTGCCTCGTCGACTTCGATCACGTCGCCGAAGGGGGCGAATTCGGCCCGCGACAGGGGCCGGATCGGCAGGGATTTCATCGCATTTCCTCCCGTTTGTTGTCGTTTGCTCCCGGCCGCGCTCATTGGATCAGCATCGCCCGAAAGTCGTTGACGTTGGTGCCGGTCGGCCCGGGCTTGAAGAGGTCGCCGAGCGCATCGAAGGCCGACCAGCTGTCGTTGCGCTGAAGCAACGCCGCCGCATCGATCCGCCGCATCAGCAGCCGGAAGATCGTCGTGTCGTCGGCAAAGGCGCCGGCATTGTCTTCCGAACCGTCGATGCCGTCCGTATCGGCAGCGAGCGCCGAAACACCGCCGATGCCGTCGATGCCGAGTGCGAGCGACAGCAGGAACTCGCCGTTGCGGCCGCCTCGGCCCTCGCCTCTCACCGTGACGGTGGTTTCGCCGCCGGAAAGCACGACGACCGGCTTGCTGAATGGTCGGCTGCGGGTCGCCACCTCTCGGGCGATCGCGGCATGGACGAGCCCGACATCGCGCGCTTCGCCCTCGATCGAATCCGAAAGAATGATCGCCTCGACGCCGACTGCGCGCGCCTCTGCCGCAGCGGCCTCCAGCGAGACGCCCGCCGATGCGATCAGCCGGACTTCGTTTCGGGCGAAGCGCGGATCGGCGGGTCTTGGCGCATCCGCCGCTTCGCTCGCCAGCCACTCGATTGCCTTTTCCGGCAGAGCCAGGCGATAGCGATCGACGACCTTCAGGGCATCCGCGCGCGTACTTCCGTCGGCAATCGTCGGGCCGGAGGCCACCAATGCCGGATCGTCACCGGGAATGTCGGAAACGACGAGCGACACGACGCGTGCCGGATGGGCCGCGGCGGCCAGCCGCCCGCCCTTGATCAACGAGACGTGCTTGCGCATGGCATTCATCGCCCGGATCGGCGCGCCCGAAGCAAGCAAGGCGCGGTTGACGGCGATCTCGTCCTCGAGCGAGAGCCCGGGCGGCGGCGCAGGCAGCAGCGCCGAACCGCCACCGCAGATCAGCGCAATCACGAGGTCGTCCATGGTGAGGCCGCTGACCTCGGAAAGCAGTCGTTTCGAGGCCTGCAACCCGCTTGCGTCCGGCAAGGGATGCGAGGCTTCGAGCACGTCGATGTGTCTGCAAGGAACCCCGAAACCGTAACGCGTCACGACGGCGCCGCTGAGCGGTCCTTGCCACAGCGCCTCTAAGGCCTGCGCCATCTGTGCAGCACCCTTGCCGGCGCCGATGACGACGGTGCGGCCTCTTGGCCGTTCCGGCAGGTTGGCGGCAAGGACGCGCGCCGGATCGGCGGCGGCGACGGCCGATGTGAACAGCGCTTCCAGAAATCGACGCGGATCGGCGATGGGGGCCATTTTTCCTCCCGTTGGCAAAGGCCCGGGCGGCGGCTCCTCCTTCCGCCGCCCGGATGCATGATTGCCGCAGTGGATGGGGACGCCCGCCCGGCCGATCATGCGCTTTTCTTTGGATCTCAGGCGACCTCGTGGTTCGCCATGCGCTCAAGCGCCCGAACCAGACCCGAATGGTCGAGGCCGCTGTCGCCATTGGCGGCGCAGTTGTTGAAGAGCTCCTGCGTCGCCGCCGTGTTCGGCAGCGAGATGCCAAGGCTCTTCGCCCCCTGCAGCGCCAGGTTCAGATCCTTTTGGTGCAGCGAGATGCGGAAGCCCGGCTCGAAGGTCCGCTTAATCATCCGATCGCCGTGAACCTCGAGAATCCGCGAAGAGGCAAAGCCGCCCATCAACGCCTCGCGGACGCGGGCCGGGTCGGCGCCCGCCTTGGAGGCGAAGACCAGCGCCTCGGAAACCGCCTCGATTGTCAGCGCGACGATGATCTGGTTGGCAACCTTGGTGACCTGGCCGTCCCCGCAATCGCCGACGAGGGTGATGTTCTTGCCCATCAGCTTGAACAGCGGCAAGGCGCGCTCGAAGGAGTCCGGCGTGCCGCCGGCCATGATGCTGAGCGTAGCATTCTTGGCACCGACCTCACCGCCCGAAACCGGCGCGTCTATATATTCCGCCCCGGTTTCGCGGATCCGCCTGGCGAACTCCTTCGTCTCGATCGGCGAAATCGAGCTCATGTCGATGACCAGCTTGCCCTTGCCGAGGCCATAGGAAACGCCGTTCTCGCCGAAGAGAACATCCTTCACTTCCGGCGTGTCCGGCAGCATCAGGATGATCGTGTCGACGGTCTCGGCGAGCGCCTTCGGCGTTTCGGCGAACTGTAGGCCATGATCAAGCAGTTCCTGACGCGGCGGGATCGCGAATTTCGACGTGATGATGGTGTGGCCTGCATCCTGCAGGTGGCGCGCCATCGGCGTGCCCATGATGCCCAGTCCGATAAAGCCGATAGATGCCATTTTTGCTTAGCTCCTGATCTTGATGATGTCTGCGGATCGGTTGCGCTTGCGCTCGGCCCCGAGCCAGCCGAGCCCCTCCGTCGTGGTCGTGCGCGGCTTGTATTCGCAACCGATCCAGCCCTCGTAGCCGGCGGCTTCCAGCGCATCGAAAACGAAGGGGTAGTTGATCTCGCCGGTGCCCGGCTCGTTGCGGCCCGGATTATCGGCGAGCTGGACATGCGCAATCCGGTCCGAATAGCGCTTATAGGTGCCGATCAGTTCGCCCTCGGTCCGCTGCTGGTGGTAAAGGTCGCACTGTATGAACAGGTTATCGCTGCCGACCTCCTCGATGATCGCGGCCGCCTGCCCGACCGTATTGAGATAAAAGCCGGGAATGTCGAAGCGGTTGATCGGTTCGATCAGCAGGCGGATGCCATGCTTGCCGAGTTCGCTCGCCGCGAGCCTCAGATTGGCAACAAGGGTCGTGCGCAGCACGCGGTCCGGCACGCCGTCCGGCGCGATGCCGACGAGGCAATTGACCTGCTTGCAATCAAGCGCCGTCGCATAGTCGATGGCGCTGGCCAAACTCCGGCGGAATTCGTCGATCCGGTCCGGCAGGATGGCGATGCCGCGTTCGCCGCGCGCCCAGTCGCCGGCAGGAAGGTTGTGAAGAACCTGCGTCAACCCGTAACGCTGAAGCTCGGCACGCAAGGCCATCTTCTCGAATTCGTAGGGAAACAGAAATTCAACGCCTTCGAAGCCTGCCTTCGCAGCGAGCGCAAAGCGGTCGAGGAACGGCGCCTCATTGAACAGCATGGTCAGGTTTGCCGCAAATCTCGGCATGCGGTTACTCCTCTGGAAGGGGAAGCAGGATGCGGCCGGAAGACCTCCCTCATCCTGCTGTTGATGGTTTCAATCGAGCAGGGCGGCGATTGCGGTCGGCGCGTCCTCGCCGCGTTCGGCAAGCTCCTCGAACTCGACGACCGCATTGATGTCGGCGCCCATGGCGATGTTGGTGACGCGCTCGAGGATGAATTCGATGACGACCGGCACCTGGTGTTCCTCCATCAGCGCCTGCGCCCGTTCGAAGGCATCGGCGAACTCATTGGGGTTCCTGACGCGGATCGCCTTGCAGCCGAGGCCTTCGGCGACGGCGACGTGATCGACGCCGTAACCCTTCTCGGCGTCGCCGTTGGCATTGATGTTGTCGAAGGCGAGGCTTACCTCGAAGTCCATGTCGAAGCCGCGCTGGGCCTGACGGATCAGGCCGAGATAGGAGTTGTTGACGACGACATGCAGGTAGGGGAGCTTGTGCTGCGCCCCGACCGCGAGTTCCTCGATCAGAAACTGGAAATCGTAGTCGCCCGAAAGCGCGACGATCGGGCGGTTTGGGTCCGCGGCGCGGACGCCGAGCGCTGCCGGCAGCGTCCAGCCGAGCGGACCCGCCTGACCGCAGTTGATCCAATTGCGCGGTCTGTAGACATGCAGGAACTGCGCCCCGGCGATCTGGCTCAAGCCGATGGTCGAGACGTAGCAGGTGTTACGGCCGAAGGCCTTGTTCATCTCCTCGTAGACGCGCTGGGGCTTCAGTGGCGTCTGGTCGTAATGGGTCTTGCGCAGCATGGTGCGCTTGCGTTCGCGGCATTCCGCCGCCCAGGCAGACCAGTCTCGCAACTTGCCGGCAGTCTTCCATTCGGTCGCAACGTCGAGGAAGAGTTTGAGGGCGGCGCCTGCATCCGAGACGATGCCGAAATCCGGCGCGAAGACGCGGCCGATCTGCGTCGGCTCGATATCGACATGGATAAACTTGCGTCCTTCCGTATAGATCGGGACGTTACCGGTGTGGCGGTTGGCCCAGCGGTTGCCAATGCCGAAGACGAAATCCGAGGCAAGCAGCGTCGCGTTGCCGTAGCGATGCGAGGTCTGCAGACCGCACATGCCGGCCATCAACGGGTGGTCGTCGGGGATCGCGCCCCAGCCCATCAGCGTCGGGATGACCGGAACGCCGGTGATCTCGGCAAATTCGGTGAGGAGGTCCGACGCATCCGCATTGATGATGCCGCCGCCGGCGACGATCAGCGGCCGTTCCGCCGCGTTCAGCATGGCAAGCGCTTTTTCGGCCTGGACGCGCGTCGCGGCCGGCTTGTAGGGCGCGAGCGGCTCATAGGTCTCCGGATCGAACTCGATCTCGGCAAGCTGGACGTCGACCGGCAGGTCGATCAGAACCGGACCGGGACGGCCGGAGCGCATCAGATGGAACGCCTTCTGGAAGACGAAGGGAACGAGCGCCGGCTCCATGACCGTGACCGCCCACTTGGCGACGGGCGCCGCGATCTTGGCGATGTCGACTGCCTGGAAATCCTCCTTGTCGAGACGCGCCCGCGGCGCCTGTCCCGTGATGCAGAGGATCGGGATCGAATCGGCCGAGGCCGAGTAGAGGCCGGTAATCATGTCGGTGCCGGCCGGGCCGGACGTGCCAATGCAGACGCCGATATTGCCGTGCTTTGCCCGCGTGTAGCCCTCGGCCATGTGGGAGGCGCCTTCGACGTGACGGGCGAGAATATGGCGGATCGATCCGCGCGCTTTGAGCGCCGAATAGAGCGGATTGATCGCCGCCCCCGGGACGCCGAAGGCACAATCGATCCCCTCCTTTTCCAGAACATGAACCGCTGCATCGACAGCACGCATCTTGGCCATGGGAACTCCTCCTGTTGAGTGGGATGCTAACCCATATGCCGCGGCGATCAACAAATTTATGGAAATCATTCCCATCATGTGGAAATAAACATCTTCAACAAATATGAGAAAATCAGACGCAATCGCGATAGAGCATTGATGATGAGAAGCGATTTGGAGTCGGACTGATGGAGTCGACAGCCAAAGGCAAGCGCGGGCGCAAGGCGGCAGAGAATGCCGCCCCCTCCTCCGTCCAGGTTCTGGACCGGAGCCTGTCGCTGCTTGCCATCGTCGCCGAGGGTGACGGCTCGACCCTGACTTCTCTCTCGGAGCGGACCGGCATGGCGCCCTCGACGGTGCACCGGCTGCTCAGTTCGCTTGCCAGTCACGGCATGGTGACGAACGACGGCGACACCGGCACCTGGACCGTCGGCGTCAAGGCCTTCGAGATCGGCAATGCTTTCCTGCGCTTCCGCAAGCTCGGCACGATCAGCCGGCCCTTCCTGAAGCAACTGATGGAGAAGAGCGGCGAGACGGCCAATATCGGCATCGAGGACGACGGCGACGTGGTTTTCATATCCCAGGTCGAGAGCCACGCGCCGATGCGCGCCTTCTTCCGCCCCGGCCGCCGCGGGCCGATCCATGCATCCGGTATCGGCAAGGCGATCCTCGCCACATGGTCGGACACCGAGATCGCCAAGGCACTTAACGGCAGAACGCTTGCGCACTTCACCGAGCGCACACTCGATACGCTCCCGGCGCTCCTCGCCGATATCACGGAGATCCGCTTTCGCGGCTGGTCGATCGACGACGAGGAGCATACGCTTGGCATGCGCTGCATCGCGGCGCCCGTCTTCAACGAATATGGCGAGGCGATCGGCGGCATCTCGATCTCCGGCCCGACGGTCCGCATCGACGACGCCAAGCTCACGATCATCGGGCCTGTCGTCCGCCGGACAGCCGACGCGTTGACGCACGCCATCGGCGGGCACAGACCGGAGGAGCGCTAGTAAAACCCCCTGGCCTGCCGACAAACGGCGCCACAGCGATTTACCACCGCCGGGATCGGCAGAGCCCGGCTCACCAGCCACCCCGATAGGCGAGAAAGATGAAGAGCAACTACTATTTCCCCGAAGGCGGGCATCCGCCGCAAACGAACCTGCTGACGGATCGGGCGGTGTTCACCGAAGCCTATGCGATCATTCCGAAGGGGGTGATGCGCGACATCGTCACCAGCTACCTGCCGCATTGGACGAATACCCGTCTGTGGGTCCTCTCGCGTCCTCTGTCAGGCTTCGCCGAAACATTCTCGCAATACATCATGGAGGTCGGGCCTTCTGGGGGAAGCGACCAACCTGAAAGCGATCCGCGCGCAGAAGCCGTGTTGTTCGTGGTCGACGGCGAGTTCCGGCTGACGATCGGCGGTGAGACCCACCGGATGCAGCCCGGCGGCTACGCCTTCATCCCGCCCGGCGCCGACTGGAGCCTCCACAATGACGGTTCCACGCCGGCCCGATTCCACTGGTTCCGCAAAGCCTACGAAAAGGTCGATGGAATCCCTCTCCCCGAACCGATCGTCACCAACGAACGTGAAATCACCCCGACGCCGATGCCCGATACGGACGGCCGCTGGGCGACGACCCGCTTCGTCGATCCGTCCGACATGCGCCACGACATGCATGTGACGATCGTCACTTTCGAGCCGGGCGGCATCATTCCCTTCATGGAGACCCATGTGATGGAACACGGCCTCTACGTTCTCGAGGGCAAGGCGGTCTACCGCCTCAACGCCGATTGGGTCGAGGTCGAAGCCGGCGACTATATGTGGCTCAGGGCCTTCTGCCCGCAGGCCTGCTATGCCGGCGGTCCGGGCAAGTTCCGTTATCTGCTCTACAAGGACGTCAACCGCCATATGGCGCTCGGCACGCCGGGTCGGTGCGCTTGAGCTGAGCCACGCGAGCCGGGGCACTTCGTTCCGGCTCGCGTCAGCCGATATTGCGGGTTCGATGGATAAGCCATAGCTTGGTCGCATGGCGACGTCGAAGCTTGAGGCCTACCGCAAGAAGCGCGATTTTTCGAAGACGCCGGAGCCGGCCGGGCGCCCGGCCGGCGGCGGCAACCGTTTCGTCGTGCACAAGCATCATGCGACTGCAGACCATTACGATCTGAGGCTCGAAGTCGGCGGCGTGCTGAAGAGCTGGGCGGTCCCCAAGGGCCCCTCGCTCAACCCGGCCGACAAGCGCCTGGCGGTCGAGACCGAGGACCATCCGATTGACTATATCGACTTCGAAGGCGTCATTCCGGAGGGCCAATATGGCGCCGGGCCGATGATCGTCTGGGACACCGGTGTGTGGGCGCCGATGGACGATGTCGAGGAGAGCCTGCGCAAGGGCGCTTTCAAGTTTCGCCTGGCCGGCGAAAAGCTCAACGGCGGCTGGATGCTGACGCGGCTGAAGGCGAGGCCCGGCGAAGAGGACGATCGCAACTGGCTTCTCTTTAAGGAACGCGATCCGGCCGCCGATCCCTCCATCGATATTCTTGCCGCCCGGCCGGAAAGCGCCAAATCGGGGCGGCGGATCGAGGAGCTCGTTGAAAAGCCGACGCCAGCCGCCAAGACGGTGAAGCTCAAGCCGGGCGCTCTTCCCGGCGCGACGAAGGCGCCGATGCCGACACGCATCGAACCGCAACTCGCAATACCAACCGCCGCACCGCCGGACAGTGCCCCCGGGCGCGAGGTATGGCTGCATGAGATCAAGTTCGACGGCTACCGTACGATGGCGCACTTATCCAGCGGCGAGGTCCGCCTCATCACCCGCGGCGGCCTCGACTGGACGCGACGCTACGGCGATCTGCCCGAGGCGTTTCGCCGGCTGCCATGCCCCGAAGCCGTCATCGATGGCGAAATCGTCGTGCTCGACGAGGAGGGCATCAGCCGTTTTGCGCTCCTTCAGGAGGCGCTTTCCGCCGGCGCAGGCAACCGGCTGGTGTTCTATGCCTTCGATCTTCTGCATCTCGACGGCTGGAACCTCGCCGCTGTCCCGCTCGAGAAGCGCAAGGCTCTGCTCAAGCAGGTGCTCGCGGCGCAACTGTCGAGCCGCTCCGCCATCCAGTTGAGCGATCACGTCATCGGCGACGGGCGCGCCTTTTACCAGCAGGCCTCGGAACTGGGGCTCGAGGGTGTCATTTCCAAACGCGCCTCGGCGCCCTACCAGAGCGGCCGCTCCAAGACCTGGACCAAGACCAAGGCGCTGAAGGCGGAAGATTTCGTCATCGCCGGCTATACCATGTCGGAAGCCGCCGAAGGCCTTGCCGCGCTCGCGCTCGGCGAATGGGTCGACGGCGAACTGCAATATCGCGGCAAGGTCGGAACCGGCTTTGACGCCGAAACGCTGAAACCATTGCTGGCGCGGCTGGAGCCGCTGAGGGCAGGTGCGGCGAAGCTCGAGGGTGCTCCGAAGGAGATCATCTGGGTCCGACCGGTATTGAGGGCGCGCATTCACTACGGGAATCGAACAGCCGACAATATTCTGCGCCATGCGGTGTTCCGGGGCCTCCGTGACGTCGACCTCTCGACGCCAGTTTCACCGCGGCAAAAACGGCTGATTTCCGACGCGGACCTGGCCAGCATCTCGATCACCAATCCGACCCGGCGCCTGTTCGGCAAGTCCGGCCCGACCAAGCTCGACCTCGCCGTCTACTACGCCATGATCGGCGATTTCATGCTGCCGCACATCCTCGGCCGACCCGTCTCTCTGGTGCGCTGCCCGACGGGAAAAACGGCGGACTGCTTCTTTCAGCGCCACCCCTTCACCGGCATGCCGCCTTCGGTCGCGACCTTCCAAACCGCCAACTCGGACGGCGAAACCAAAACTTATCTTTCCGTCGAGGATACGAAATCCTATTTGGCGCTGGCGCAGTTCGGCGTCGTCGAATTCCACAATTGGGGTACGACGCGCATGCTGCTCGACAAGCCCGATCGCATGGTCTTCGACCTCGACCCCGGCGAAGGTGTCGCCTGGCGGGTAGTGGTCGAAGCGGCCATTCACATCAAGGCCGAACTCGAGGCGGTCGGCCTCGTCCCCTTCGTCAAGACCTCGGGCGGCAACGGCCTCCATGTCGTCCTGCCGGTCAGACCGAAGTTTAACTGGAAGAAGTTCCACCAGGCGGCAAGCGCGATCGCCGCCCGCCTGGCGGCGACCGCGCCGGAGACCTTCACCACCACCATGGGCAAGGGCAATCGCGTAAGGCGCATCTTCATCGACTTCCACCGCAATGCGCGCAGCCACACCTGGGCCGCACCCTATTCGCTGCGCGCCCGTACCAACTTGCCGGCCTCGACGCCGCTCAGTTGGTCCGATCTCGAAGCTATCGACGCTCCGGGGGATTTGAACTATTCTTCGCTGCCAGGCCTTCTGGCCACATCCGGCGATCCCTGGGCCGACATCGGCGACTTCGCCAGGGAACTGCCGCCTCAGTCCGGGACGGAAAAGTAATCGTAGTGCCGCGTAGGAGACCACCATGGCACCCAGGGCAAGTTGGAAGGGATATCTCAGACTCAGTCTCGTGAGCTGCCCGGTTAGGCTTTATCCGGCCACCAGCAGCAGCGAACGCATTACATTCAATCAGTTGCACAAGGATACCCACAACCGGATCAACATGAAGCCGGTCGATCCGGAGCTTGGCCTTGTCGAACGATCCGACCTGGTGAAGGGCTACGAATACGAGGACAAGAAATACATCGTCATCGACGAGGCCGACCTCGACAGCGTCAGGATCGAATCGAACCACACGATGAACATCGAGGCCTTCGTCGAGGAAGGCTCCGTCGACGTGATCTACCAGGATGCGCCCTATTATCTGGCGCCGGACGGGGCGATGGCCGAGGAGACCTTCATCGTCCTGCGGGAGGCCCTGCGGCGGAGCGGCAAGCTCGCCATCGCCCGCCTGGTACTCTCGAGCCGTGAACGAGTGATCACTATCGGCCCACGCGAGACCGGCATGTTCGTCTGCACGCTCAGGAACCCGAACGAGGTGCGCGGCACGGCCGAATATTTCGGCAACATTCCGGTCGGCAGTCCCGACCCGGAAATGCTGCAACTCGCCGAGGCGCTCATCCAGCAAAAGACCACGACCTTCGATCCGAAGAATTACGAGGATCGCTACGAGATCGCGCTGATGCAGATGATCCGCGAAAAATTGAAGGGTCACAAGCCGATCATCGCGGCGCCGCCTGACCGCGGCAACGTCATCAACCTGATGGATGCATTGAAGGCAAGCCTGTCACAGGCGAAGCCGCCGGCCAAAAGCAAGAGCAAAACCGAGCCGACTGCCAAGCCCGCAGCGAAGAGCGCTGCCGCCAAGCCCGCCACAGGAAAGAAGACGACAGCACAGAAGAAGGCCTGATGGCGGTCGCCGGCAAGACATTCGGCATCGTCGGGCCGCTCGCCGCTTATCCGCGGCGGCTAATCGCACGGGAGGTCGAACGCCAGGGCGGACATCTGCGACGCGGCGTCACCCGGCAAACTACCCATGTGGTCTTCGGCCGCGGCTTACTCCTGAAGGCAACCGATGCGGACATCGAGGCGCGTTTCGAACGGGAGGCCGTCTTCGGACGGCGCCTGCTCAGCGAAAACGGCTTCCTTCGGCTCCTGGGCCTGGCGACCGCGCCGGAAACGTCGGCGCTGCCGCGGCAATCGCTGATCGACCACGCGAAGATCGCGCCTCGCCTCTTCGACCTGCTGTCGCTGTTCGACGCCTTCGAACACGACAGCGAACCCTACTCCTTCCGCGACGTGATCCTCGCCCGCAAGTATGCCGGACTGATCTCAAGCGGCGCTGGCTGGGGGACGATCGCGCGCTCCGTCCAGCGATCCAGCCATGTCGCTTCGCTGACGGCGCTGTCGCTCCATCACGAAGGCTCGAGGACGATCTATGCCCGGCGGGCCGAGGGCCTGAGCGAACTCGATGGGCAGTTGCTGCTCGACCTCGGCGCCGTCGAGGAGGCGGAACTCGAGGAGCTCTTCGCGCAAGCCGAGGAGGCCGAGCAAGAAGGCGAATATGACGAAGCAGCCTCCATCTATCAGCGTTACCTCGCCATCGACCGCACCGACTCCGTCGCCGCCTTCAACCGTGCCAACTGCCTTCGCGCTGCCGGCCACGAACTGGATGCCGCGCATGACTACGCCCGGGCGCTTAAGCTCGACCCCTCATTTGCCGAGGCCTGGTTCAACCTCGCCGGGCTCATGGGCGAGCGCGGCCGCATCGACACCGCCCGCAGATACCTTCAAAAGGCGATCGACGTCGGCGGCGATTACGCTGATGCGATCTTCAACCTGGCAAAGCTCGAATTCGATGCCGGCGATCTCGGCGAGGCACGCCGTTGGTGGAAGCGTTATCTCGAACTCGACAGGGATTCCGAATGGGCGCGAACCGCCGAGCGCGGCGTGCAGTTCGTGAACCTTCACCTTCTCCCGACGGCGCCCAGCGCCTGAACAGGTGCGGCCTGTGGCGCTTTGGATCGCCGCATGATCTTATCCTGAGATCGCCTGATAAACGGAATCATCCAGAGGACGGCTGCCTGAATGGTCGGAAAGTTCCTGTTCGACGGACCGGAGGACGCGCCGGTCACCATTCTTCTTGCCCATGGCGCCGGCGCGCCGATGGATTCGGCCTCGATGAGCGCCACGGCCAGGGCGCTCGCGGAGGCAGGCTTCCGCGTCGTCCGGTTCGAATTCGGCTATATGGCGGCGCGGCGCACCGGCGAGCGCAAGCCCCCGCCCCGCGCCGAAACGCTCAATCCGGAATATCGCGCCGCGGTCGCCGAACTCGGCGCGAAGGGCCCGCTAATCATCGGCGGCAAGTCGATGGGCGGACGCGTCGCCAGCATGGTCGCCGACGAGCTTCATGCCGGGGGTAAAGTCGCCGGGCTCATCTGCCTCGGCTATCCTTTCCACCCGCCGGCCAAACCCGAGCAGCTCCGCACCAGGCATCTCGCCGGGCTCCAGACGCCGACGCTGATCTGCCAGGGAACCCGCGACGAGTTCGGCACGCGCGAAGAGGTTCGGGGCTATACGCTGTCCGACCAGATCGAAGTTCTCTGGCTGGAGGACGGCGACCATGACCTGAAACCGCGCAAGAGCATCTCCGGCTTCTCCGCGGCCGATCATCTGAAAACGCTCGCTGACGCTGTCACGCGCTGGGCCGGCGACTTGGTCCGCTGAGCCCGCATGAAGATTGCCACCTTCAACATCAACGGCGTCAACAAGCGGCTGGCCAACCTGCTGGCTTGGCTCGCAGCGGCCGAGCCGGATGTCGTCTGCCTGCAGGAGCTCAAGGCAACGGACGGGCAGTTTCCGAAGCAGGCGATCGAGGCCGCCGGCTATGGCGCCGTGTGGCGAGGCCAATCGGCTTGGAACGGCGTGGCAATCCTTGCCCGCGACGGCGAACCGGTCCTGACACGCACGGACCTGCCCGGGGATCGATCCGACACGCAGAGCCGCTATATCGAGGCGGCCGTGAACGGCATCCTGATCGCCTCGCTCTACGCCCCGAACGGCAATCCGCAGCCGGGGCCGAAATTCGACTACAAGCTCGCCTGGCACCAGCGCCTCGCCAGCCACGCCGCCGAGCTGTTCGAGACCGGCCTGCCGGTCGTGCTTGCCGGCGACTACAATGTCGTCCCGGAACCGCGCGACATCTATCCGACCCGCTCCTACGACGACAACGCCCTCGTCCAGCCGCAAAGCCGCGCCGCCTTTCGGCAATTGCGCGAGCAGGGGTGGCTCGATGCGCTGCGCAAGATCTACCCGGACGAGCAGCTTTTCACCTTCTGGGACTATCGCCGCAATCGTTGGCAGCGAAACGCCGGCCTGCGGCTCGATCACATCCTGCTCAGTCGAAAACTCAGGCGCCGGCTGACCGGCGCCGGCATCGACCGGGACGTGCGCGCGTGGGAAAATGCCAGCGACCACGCGCCGGTGTGGGTCACCTTGAGAGATTAGCAGGCGGAGCGGCCAGAATTTCGGTCTGGCGATCCCGCGCCAATCGTGCACCATGGCGTCAGCACCATGGAGGCGAACATGACAAAGGCGAATGTGGGTTTCATCGGGCTCGGGCTGATGGGCCAGGGCATGGCCGCCAACATCCTGAAAAAGGGCTGGCCGCTCTCGGTCATGGCGTACCGCAACCGCGCGCCGGTCGAGACGCTCGTTGCAGAAGGCGCGAAGGAGGTGAGGACGCCGCGCGAGATGGCGGAGCACTGCGAAGTCATCGTGCTCTGTGTGACCGGCTCGCCTGAAGTGCTGGCCGTCGTCGAAGGCGCGGACGGCATTGCCGCCGCGGGGAGGCCGCTGACGATCGTCGATTGCTCGACCTCCGATCCTTCGGTGACGACGAAGCTCGCTGCGGACCTGGCCCCGAGGCGCATTACGCTCGTCGATGCGCCGCTGAGCCGCACCCCGGCGGACGCCGCCGCCGGCACGCTCGATATCATGGTCGGCGGGGCGGACGAAGACGTGCGTCGCGTCTGGCCGGTGCTTGAGTGCTTTGCGGGCCGCATCATTCACACCGGCCCGACGGGGACCGGCCACACGATGAAGCTGCTCAACAACTTCCTGTCGATGGGCTATGCGGCGCTCTATTCCGAAGCGCTGATGCTCGGGCGAAAGGCCGGCCTCGAGCCGGAGATCTTCGACAGCGTGATCCGCGGCGGCCGCATGGATTGCCCCTTCTACCAGACCTTCTTCCGCTGGGTGCTGGAGCGCGACCCGAATGCCCACAAGTTCGCCATCCGCAACGGCTTCAAGGACATGAGCTATCTCGCCGCCTTCGCCAATGCCGCCGGCGTCGCCAATCCGATCGGCGCGGCCGTCAGGAACGCCTTCGCCCAGGCAGTCGGGGCCGGGCGGGGCGAGGACTATGTGCCGATGCTCTCGGATTTCGTTGCCGAGGCCAACGGGGTCAAGTGAACCCACGCGGGCGGAATTTGCCTGGTTCGATCTAGGCTTGACTGTCGAAGCCTGAAACCGATCGCCGGCGCATCGCTCCGGCGCTTTGACAGATTCCTCTCATCGCCGCGGCGCAATCTTGCAGGAATGCAATGCCGCTGCACGACTAGGACTTTGACTGGACGCGTCTTCACGGGGAATGTTGTCGCCGAAATGGAACAAACGTTCCGAACAACGGCGACAGCCATTCCAAACATTCCTGGAGGACATCCATTGACCGCCCTTCCCTTCGCCCTCAACCATATGGCCGCTCCGGCGCTGCCGCTCGATGCCTTTTTCGCGCTGGCGAGATCGCTCGGAGTCTCGGCGGTGGAAATTCGCAACGACCTTTTCGGCAATGCCATTCTCGACGGCACGACGCCCTCTAAGGTGAAGGCGCTTGCGGAAAGAGACGGACTGACGATCATTTCGATCAACGCCCTGCAGCGCTTCAACGAATGGAACGAGGCACGGGAGGCGGAGGCGCGCGAGCTCATTTCCTATGCGCGCGATTGCGGCGCCGAGGCTCTGGTGCTGGTGCCTGTCAATGACGGCAGTGGTCAGACGGACGGCGAGCGCCAGGCCAACCTTCGCAGGACTTTACGAGCCCTGAAGCCGTTGCTCGATGCGGCCGGCGTCATCGGCCTTGTCGAGCCGCTCGGCTTCGAAATCTGCTCGCTGCGATCCAAGACCGAGGCCGCCGAGGCGATTCGGGAAATCGGCGGCGAGACCTTCCGGCTCGTCCACGATACCTTCCACCATCACCTCGCCGGCGAGGACGCTTTCTTCCCGGAACTGACCGGCCTCGTCCACATTTCCGGTGTCAGCGACGAGGCTGTTGCGGTCTCCGAAATGCGCGACCCGCACAGGATTCTAGTCGACGCTGCAGACCGGCTGGACAATGCGGGACAGATCCGTCGGCTTCGCGCCGAAGGCTACGAAGGTCCCTTCTCGTTCGAGCCCTTCGCGCCTTCCGTCCATGCCTTGAGCGAGCCGGCCACGGCCGTTCGTAAGAGCATGGATTACCTGCAATCTCGCGCCTGATCGCTTGACGGGAGAGAGGGCGCGGAAATTGGCCCGGGCGCCGCAAGATGCACTTGACGGCGTCCGGATAAAATGGAATACATATTCCGTCTTGGCAAACTACTGGTTGGTTTGTTCCGTTTTCATCGGAAGCGCAGCGGGAGTGCTACTTCCGACAAGAGATGAGCTCGATCAACGAAAATCGAGTTTCCGGCAAGAAAGGGTGTGGCCGGCACCGGAGTGGAGGAGAAAGTAGACATGAAGAAATTCATTCTGGGCACTGCGATCGCTGTCATGATGTCGACGGCTGCGCATGCGGAGACGATCGGCGTTTCGATGGCGCTGTTCGACGACAACTTCCTGACGGTCCTGCGCAACGGCATGCAGGACTATGCCAAGACGCTGAACGGCGTCGAGCTGCAGATCGAAGACGCGCAGAACGACGTCGCCAAGCAGCAGAGCCAGATCCAGAACTTCATCGCTGCCGGCGTCGATGCGATCATCGTCAACCCGGTCGACACGGATGCGACCGCCGCCATGTCGAAGATCGCCGCAGACGCCGGCATTCCGCTCGTCTACGTCAACCGCGAGCCGGTGAACGTCGATTCGCTCCCGGACAAGCAAGCCTTCGTCGCCTCGAACGAAGTCGAGTCCGGCACGCTGGAGACGCAGGAAGTCTGCAAGATGCTCGGCGGCAAAGGCAAGGCGGTCGTCATGATGGGCGAACTTTCCAACCAGGCCGCCCGCATGCGCACCAAGGACGTTCACGACGTTCTCGCCACCGACGCCTGCAAGGGCATCGAGATCGTCGAAGAGCAGACCGCCAACTGGTCGCGCACCCAGGGTGCCGACCTGATGACCAACTGGCTTTCCGCAGGCCTCGAGTTCGACGCTGTCATTTCCAACAATGACGAAATGGCGATCGGCGCCATTCAGGCGCTGAAGGCTGCCGGCCGGTCGATGGATTCGGTGGTCATCGCCGGCGTCGATGCCACCCAGGACGCGCTCGCCGCCATGGCTGCCGGCGACCTCGACGTGACCGTATTCCAGAACGCCGCCGGCCAGGGCCAGGGCTCGGTCGATGCCGCGCTCAAGCTCGCCAAGGGCGAACCGGTCGAGAAGAAGGTCTACATCCCCTTCGAGCTCGTCACCAAGGAAAACCTAGCCAAGTACCAGGCCAAGAACTGATCGTTCGTCGTGGGAGCGCGGCTTCGGCCGCGCTCCCATTCGAGGCGAGTCCCGCCTGAAGCCCGCTTGGGCCTATGAGAGGGCTGTTCCGCCCGCTGCGTGGACGTTCCGGTCGAGGCCGGAAGATGGGGAGGCAATGACCATGACGCTCAGTCCCACAACGATGGCAGCCGTGCGCGCCAGCGGTGCCGTACCCAATGCCGAATATCTCCTGGCCGCCGAAGGCGTGCGCAAAGAATTCCCGGGCGTCGTCGCGCTCGACGACGTTCAGTTCAAGCTGAAGCGCGGCACCGTGCACGCGCTGATGGGCGAGAACGGTGCCGGCAAGTCGACGCTGATGAAGATCCTCGCCGGCATCTATCACCCAGACCGCGGCGAGGTGAAGCTCCGCGGCGCCGACGTCCAGCTGAAATCGCCGCTCGACGCGCTCGAAAACGGCATCGCCATGATCCATCAGGAACTGAACCTGATGCCGTTCATGACGGTCGCCGAGAACATCTGGATCCGCCGCGAGCCGAAGAACCGCTTCGGCTTCGTCGACCACGGCGAGATGCGCCGCATGACTGCCAAGCTCTTCGAGCGGCTGAAGATCGACATCGATCCGGAAATCGAAGTCCGCCACTTGTCGGTCGCCAACCGGCAGATGGTCGAGATCGCCAAGGCGGTCTCCTACGAATCCGACGTCTTGATCATGGACGAGCCGACCTCCGCACTCACCGAACGCGAGGTGGCGCATCTTTTCGAAATCATCCGGGATCTCCGCTCGCAAGGCATCGGCATCGTCTACATCACCCACAAGATGAACGAGCTGTTCGAGATCGCCGATGAATTCTCGGTTTTCCGCGACGGCAAATATATCGGCACGCACGCCTCCAGCCAGGTCACCCGTGACGACATCATCCGCATGATGGTCGGCCGCGAGATCACCCAGATGTTCCCGAAGGAAGAGGTGCCGATCGGCGACGTCGTGCTGTCGGTCAAGAACCTGACGCTAAACGGCGTCTTCCACGACGTCTCCTTCGACGTGCGCGCCGGCGAAATCCTCGGCGTTGCCGGCCTTGTCGGCTCGGGCCGATCGAATGTCGCCGAGACGTTGTTCGGCGTCACCCCGGCAAGCTCGGGCACGATTTCGATCGACGGCAAGGACGTGGTGATTGACAACCCAAATACGGCGATCAAGAACCGCATGGCGTTCCTGACCGAGGACCGCAAGGACACCGGCTGCCTACTGATCCTCGACATCCTTGAAAACATGCAGATCGCCGTGCTGCAGGACAAGTTCGTCAAGCGCGGCTTCGTCTCCGAGAAGGACGTCACCGCCGCCTGCGAGGAGATGAGCCGCAAGCTGCGCGTCAAGACGCCGAACCTGCAGGAGCGCATCGAGAACCTCTCGGGCGGCAACCAGCAGAAGGTGCTGATCGGCCGCTGGTTGCTGACCAATCCGCATATTCTGATCCTGGACGAGCCGACCCGCGGCATCGACGTCGGCGCCAAGGCCGAGATTCACCGCCTGGTGACCGAACTCGCCCGCAACGGTGTCGCCGTCATCATGATCTCGTCGGAAATGCCCGAGGTGCTCGGCATGAGCGACCGGATCATGGTCATGCATGAGGGCCGAGTCACCGGCTTCCTCGACAGGGCAGAAGCCACCCAAATCAAGGTCATGGAACTTGCCGCGCGCTAGCGCGGATGCCGACCGCAGGGAGGAAAGACAATGGAAACCAATATCGCTGCACAGGGCGCGGGTTCGCCGATTGCCGGGTCGAGACGGCGCCTGCCGCCCGAGTTCAACATCTTCCTGGTGCTGATCGGCATCGCGCTCGTCTATGAAGTTCTCGGCTGGCTTCTCGTCGGCCAGAGCTTCCTGATGAACCCGCAGCGCCTGACGATCATGATCCTCCAGGTATCGGTAATCGGCATCATCGCCGTCGGCGTGACGCAGGTCATCATCACCGGCGGCATCGACCTTTCTTCAGGTTCCGTGGTCGGCATGACGGCAATGATTTCGGCGAGCGTCGCGCAAGCCTCCACCTGGCCGCGAGCGCTCTATCCCTCGCTGACCGACCTGCCGGCCATCGTGCCGATCGGGCTTGGTGTCGGCATCGGCCTCGTCGCCGGCTATATCAACGGGCAATTGATCGCCAAGACCAAGATCCCGCCCTTTATCGCCACCCTCGGGATGATGGTGTCAGCGCGAGGCATCTCCAAGTGGTACACGAAGGGCCAGCCGGTCTCCGGACTTACCGAGCAGTTCAATTTCATCGGCACGGGCATCTGGCCGGTCATCGTCTTCCTCGTGGTCGCGCTGATCTTCCATATTGCGCTCCGCTACACCCGCTACGGCAAGTTCACCTATGCGATCGGCGCCAACGTCCAGGCCGCACGCGTCTCCGGCATTAATGTCGAAGCGCATCTGATCAAGGTCTACGCCATCGCCGGCATGCTGGCCGGCCTTGCGGGCGTCGTCACCGCAGCCCGGGCACAGACCGCCCAGGCCGGCATGGGCGTCATGTACGAACTCGACGCGATCGCCGCGACGGTCATCGGCGGCACGTCGCTGACCGGCGGCGTCGGCCGCATCACCGGCACCGTTATCGGCACAATCATCCTCGGCGTCATGACCTCCGGCTTCACCTTTCTGCGGGTCGACGCGTACTACCAGGAGATCGTCAAGGGCGTGATCATCGTTGCCGCCGTCGTCGTCGACGTCTATCGCCAGAAAGGCCGGAAAAAGACGTAAAGAAACTGCCTCCCAGTGCAGCCGCTCGCCGGGATGAAGAAATTCATCCCGGCATTTTTGTTGTCTGCTACGCGGATCTATCGATATTCTTGCTACTCGACATATGCTTCCCTTGCAAAGCAGCTCGGTAGACTCTGCCGTGGCCATCGGCTCGTCGATAGACTATATGAACGGCATTCCAAACCTATCGGAGATTTGTCATGTCATCGCAGCGCAAGCCTGCGAACCAGGTTCAATCGCGTTTCGCTCGCCAGCTCTGGAACGAGCTGCTGCGGGTTCAAACCCGCGACGCCGCATCTCTTCTCGAAGCCCGCGACCGCGAGGAAAGCGAAGAGCGCTCGTAACGGCTTCGCGGCTGCGGCTCTTCACCCTGCCGGAAAAGTCACGACCACCTTCAGACCGCGACCGCCCTCGCCGTCCTCGAGGCGCATCGTTCCGGCATAAAGCGTGGCGATTTCCTCGACGATCGGCAGGCCGAGCCCGGTGCCGGGCGCCGCATTGCCGCCGCGCCGGAAGCGCTTCAGCACCGCCTCGCGCAGCTCCGGCCTGATACCCGGCCCGTTGTCTACCACCTCAAGCGCAATCTCGTCATCCGACCTTGAGACGCGCACCGTCACCTCCGCCCCGCGCCCGGCATAGAGCAGCGCATTGCCGATGAGGTTCTTCAGGAGCTCTCCGACAAGCAGCGGTTCGGCGCGGATCCAATGCTCCCCCTCGCCGGCAAAACCGAGATCGATGCCCACCTCGCCGGCCGCCGGCACGTGCTCGGCGGTGACGCTGCGTGCCAGCCGAGCAAGTTCGATCCGCTCCGATCCGCGCGCCTCCTCCTTGGCCGCCGCATCGATCTTCGCCATCAGCAGCAACTGCGCCAGGATGCGCTCGGCATTGGCGACCGCCTCATCGGCCTTCGCGGCGGCCGAGAGCGCTTCTTCCAACGTCGCCGCCCGGCGGGCGAGCGCCAGCTGCGTCCGGATTATGGCCAGCGGCGTGCGCAGCTGGTGGCTGGCATTGCCGGTGAAATGGCGCAGCGCATCGAGCGCCGACTGCAGCCGCACCATGAAGGAATTGACCGTGTCGACCAGCCCCTGCACCTCGCTCGGCACACGCTCGCCGATCGGATGGAGATCGTCGGGGCTGCGCTCGGCGATCGCGTCGCCGAGCCGGTAGAGCGGCCGTAAGGAAAAGGTCACCGCCACCCAGACGATCAGGGCGGCACCGGCGATCATCAAGCCGAGGCGGAGCGCCGAGTGCAGCAGGATCGTCTGCGTCAGCTGGCGTCTCGCAATCGTCGTCTCGGCGACGGTGACGACGAAGGGAACGGAATTGACGCCGGTGGAGGCGGAGCGGCGAAGCACCGCCAGCCGGATGGGCTCGCCGCGGAAGACCGCATCGGCAAAGCTCGTCGACTGGCCGGCGGCCTCGGGAAGCGACGGCAGCGTCTGGTAGCCGGTGATGAACTCCCCCGGAGGGCCATCCACCCGGTAAAAGACGCGGTCCTGCGCGGCCGAGGTCAGCATTTCCAGCGCCACATAGGGTATGTCGACCTGAAGCGTGCCGTCCTCGGCGACGACCACACGCTCGGCGATCGCCAGCGCCGAGCCTGCGAGCACGCGGTCCGAAACGACATTCGCCGTCTTGACCGCTTCCCGATAGGTATCCATCAAGGCGATGACCCCGATCACCGCGGTCGAGATCAGCAGCCAGCCGAGCAGCCTTCTTCTCAGCGAATAGACGGCCGTCCTCATTCGGGGCCCGCCGCCTTGTCGAGGTAGTAACCGATGCCGCGGGCCGTGCGCACCGTCAGCCCGTAGGGCGCCAGGCGCTTGCGCAGCCGGCTGACATATTGCTCGATCGCATTGGGGCTGAGATCGTCATCGAGGCCGGTCAGCGACTGAACGATCGCGTCCTTGGCGACCACCTTGCCGGCGCGCATGAAGAGAAGCTCGAGCAGCCCGAGCTCGCGCGCCGGAATCTCGATCGGCACGCCGCCGGCGGAAAAACTGCGGGCGTTCAGATCCAGCGAGACATTGCCGTAGCTGACGATCGAGCTGCGCAGGCCGGCCTGACGGCGGAGCAGGACTCGCACGCGCGCCTCGAACTCGCCGATGTCGAAAGGCTTGATCAGGTAGTCGTCAGCGCCAAGATCGAGGCCCTTGATCCTTTCTTCGGGCGAGCCGCGGGCCGTCAGGATCAGGACGGCCGCCCGGTTCTGCCGGGCCCGCATGGCGCGCAGCACGTCGAGCCCGTCCATCTCCGGCAGGTTCAGGTCCAGGATCACCAGATCGAAGCTCTCGGCGGCGGTGACGGCATGCGCCGAGGCGCCGTCGTTCACCACGTCGACGGCATAGCCGCTGCCGCGCAAAAGCGCCGAGAGACCCTCTGCCAGGGCCTGATTGTCTTCAACAAGCAAGATACGCAAATCGTCACTCTCCCCCGCTTCACCTTATCGGCCGCGACCTTGCTTGTGAACGGCGTGCGGGTGAGGCATTGTGAAATTATGCAGTTCTTGATTTCCTTCGCTTTTTGGTTGTTTTTCGTCGGGTTCGCCTGCGCCGCGCCGGTGCTCTTCCCGGCCGTTTCCGGCGATGCGGCGGCGCCCGTTCTCGTCGTCTATTCCTCGCTCGACGAGCCGCTGGCGCGCCCGATGATCGTCGGCTTCCAGAAGGCCAATCCGGATGTCGCTGTCCGCTACGAGGACATGCTGACCGGCGAGATCTACGACCGGATCGTCAAGGAGACCGATGCCGGCCAGAGGACAGCCGATTTCGCCTTCTCCTCCGCGATGGACCTGCAGGTGAAGCTCAGCAATGACGGTTATGCCCAGCGCAGCGACCTGCCGATGAGCGGCCGCTGGCCGGCCTGGGCGAACTGGCGCAACACGGCCTATGCGCTAACCTTCGAGCCGGCCGTGTTCGTCTATCACAAACCGAGTTTTTCAAAAGAAAAGCCGCCGGCGACGCGCGCCGAATTCGTCGACTATCTGAAGCGTCAGGGAAGCGAGATCTTCGGCCGGATCGGCACCTATGATATCGAGCGATCCGGCGTCGGCTTCCTGTTCATGGCGCGCGACCAGGAACAGTTCGGCGACATCTGGAGCGTCATCCAGGCAATGGGTGCTGCGGGCGTCAAGCTCTATTCGACCAGCCAGGCGATCCTCGAGCGGGTGGCGGACGGGCGCTTCGTGCTCGGCTACAATATCCTCGGCTCCTATGCCGCCGACTGGGCCTCCAGGCATCCGGATGTCGGCATCGTGCTGCCGAAGGACTATACCGTGGTGATGTCGCGAATCGGCCTGGTTCCGCAGGCCGCCGCCTCTCCAGATCTCGGCCGCCGCTATCTCGAATTCTTCATGTCGAAGGAAGGTCAGACGATCATGGCGCGCGAGCTTGAGATCCCGGCCGTGAGTCCCGAGGTCGCCGGCGAGAACACCGCCAACACCATGCACGAAATGCTCGGCGGCCAGTTGAAGCCGGTGCCGGTCAGTCCGGGACTCATGGTCTATCTCGACCAAGTCAAACGCGCCCGGCTGATCGCCCGCTGGAACGAGGTGCTCAGACTCCAGTGAATATTCTTCCTCCAGTGATATTTGTGGAGCCGAAACAAACCGTTTACGAGCCAGCCGGTTGATGTCAGGTTAATGTCAGCTTTCTATGTTGGTTTAGGGCCGCTGGCGACCCGTGGAGGCGGAATGCCAGCAGCGCATCGGGAGGAAATTGCCAATCCGGTCGGAGGCTGCCGCTTTCAAGGTCAGCCGCCCGTTTCTTCCGTTCGCGACAACGATCAACGCGCGGACGAACCGCGCCTACGGAGGACCGACCTTGAAACACTTCTTCCTCGCATCCATTCTCGCCGGCGCGCTGGCGCTTCCGGCCTATGCCGCCGACTACACGATCATCGCGCCGGCCAATCCCGGCGGCGGCTGGGATCAGACCGCCCGTTCGCTGCAGACCGTCATGCAGCAGGAAGGCATCTCCGGCAATGTCCAGGTGCAGAACGTACCCGGCGCCGGCGGCACGATCGGCCTCGCCCAGTTCGCCAGCCAGCAGAAGGGCAACCCGAATGCGCTGCTCGTCGGCGGTTATGTCATGGTCGGCGCCATCCTCACCAACAACTCGCCGGTCACCCTCAAGGACGTCACGCCGATCGCTCGCCTGACGGGCGAATACGAGGCGATCGTCGTTCCGGCCGCTTCCGAGATCAAGACGATGGCCGATCTCGTCGAAGCCCTGAAGAAGGATCCGGGCGCCGTATCCTGGGGCGGCGGCTCGGCCGGCGGTACCGACCACATCGCCGTAGGCCTCATCGCCAAGGCGGCCGGCGTCGATCCGACCAAGATCAACTACATCGCCTATTCCGGCGGTGGCGAGGCGCTTGCCGCGATCCTCGGCAGCCAGGTGACGGCCGGCATCTCCGGCTATGGTGAATTCGAGTCGCAGGTCAAGGCCGGCACGCTCCGCCTCCTCGCTGTGACGAGCGCCGAGCGCATCCCCGGCATCGATGCCCCGACGCTGAAGGAATCCGGCCTCGACGTCGTCGTCGAGAACTGGCGCATGGTCGCCGCCGCTCCGGGCCTCACTGACGAGCAGAAGGCTGCCGTCTCCGCCGATATCGAGAAGCTCGCCAAGTCCGCTGGCTGGCAGGAAGTGCTGAAGACCAAGGGCTGGCAGGACACCTATCTCGCTGGCGACGCCTTCAACGAGCAGCTCGCCAAGGACGTCGCGGCCACGGAAGCCGTCCTCAAGGACATCGGACTGGTCAAATGAGCAGGGGAGATAGCCCTTCCGTCGAAACGCGCCGCCCCGATCGGGCGGCGCTCATCATCGCCGTTGTGCTGGCTGCGATTGCCGGCGTGATCTTCTGGGACGTTTCCCGGCTCACCGGCCTTGCCGGCTACTCGCAGGTCGGCCCGACCACGGTGCCTTATGCGATCGCCTGCTGTTTGATCGTGCTTGCCATCTGGACGGCCGTCGAGGGTTTCAGGGGCGACTTTGCCGAGCGTGAACCGCAGCAGTTCGGACCGGTCGCCTGGGTAGTCGGCGGGCTTGCGGCGCAGATGCTGCTGCTCAACACGCTCGGCTTTTCGATTGCCACCGGCATCCTCTTCGCCATGACGGCGCGCGGCTTCGGGAAACGGCAACTTTGGCTGACAATTCCCTTCGGCATCGTCGCCAGTTTCCTCGTCTGGACGATTTTCGCCAAAGTCCTGCAATTGTCGCTGCCGGCAGGACCGCTTGAACGCCTGCTCTTCTAGAAAGGCCGACAATTATGGGTACTCTTGACTTCCTTTTGCAGGGGCTGCTGGTTGCTGCGCAACCGATGAACCTGCTCTACGCGCTGATCGGCGTCACCCTCGGCACGGCCGTCGGCGTGCTGCCGGGCATCGGCCCGGCGCTCACCGTCGCGCTCCTTCTGCCGGTGACCTATCAGCTCGACCCCGGCGGCTCGCTGATCATGTTCGCCGGCATCTATTACGGCGGCATGTATGGTGGCTCGACGACGTCCATCCTGCTGAACACGCCCGGCGAGAGCTCCTCGATCGTCACCGCGCTCGAAGGTAACAAGATGGCACGCGCCGGCCGCGGCGGCCCCGCTCTGGCAACGGCAGCGATCGGCTCCTTCGTCGCCGGCCTCATCGCGACACTCGGCCTCGCCTTTGTCGCCCCCTACATCGTCAAGCTGGCCCTCGTCTTCGGCCCGCGCGAATATTTCGCGCTGATGGTGCTCGCCTTCGTCACCGTTTCTTCCGCCTTCGGCGACTCGACGCTGCGTGGCCTGACCTCGCTTTTCGTCGGCCTGACGCTCGCCTGCATCGGCATCGACCAGCTGACCGGCCAGGCGCGTCTCTCCTTTGGCGTTCCGGACCTGCTCGACGGCATCGAGGTGACGACGCTCGCGGTCGCCATGTTCGCGATCGGCGAAACGCTCTACATCGCCGCCCAGGGCGACAAGGGTCCCGACAGGGTCGAGGCGGTGCGCGGTTCGGTCTGGATGAGCGCCTCGGATTGGGCGCGCTCCTGGAAGGCGTGGCTGCGCGGCACCTTTATCGGCTTCCCGATCGGCGCGATGCCGGCCGGCGGCGCCGAAATCGGCACCTTCCTCTCCTATGCGACCGAAAAGCGGCTGAGCAAGCATCCGGAAGAATTCGGCAATGGCGCGATCGAGGGCGTCGCCGGCCCGGAGGCCGCCAACAACGCCTCGGCAGCCGGTACGCTCGTGCCGCTGCTGACGCTCGGCCTGCCGACGTCGGCAACGGCGGCGATCATGTTGGCCGGCTTCCAGCAATATGGCCTGCAGCCGGGGCCGTTGCTGTTCGCCACCAACCCGCAGCTCGTCTGGGGCCTGATCGCCAGCCTGCTGATCGCCAACTTCATGCTGCTCGTCCTGAACCTGCCCCTGGTCGGCCTCTGGGTGAAGCTGCTGACGATCCCGAAACCCTGGCTCTATGCCGGCATCCTGCTGTTCGCGACGCTCGGCACCATCGGCGCCAACCCCTCGGTGTTCGAACTCGGCATGCTCCTCGCCTTTGGCCTGCTCGGCTACGTCATGCGCGTCTTCGGCTATCCGATCGCGCCTGTCGTCGTCGGCCTGATCCTCGGGCCGCTCGCCGAACAGCAGCTGCGCCGGGCGCTGTCGATCAGCCAAGGTGACGCGACCGTGCTCTTCACCTCGCCGATCGCCGCTGTCCTGCTGGTGATTGCGGCGCTGGCCTTCATCGTGCCGCTGATCCTCAGAGCCCGCGGCCGCGGCGAGGTACTCGCCCAGCTTGCTGCCAGCGAAGATTGATCGCTTTCGCCTCCCAAGGCGCTTTGGCGCGGGCCCGGTTGGCAGACCGCCAGCCGGGCCTGCTTTCGTTGCATGGCTGGGGTGAGGATTTGTGCATTGCAAAAAAGCCCGACGGGCCCCATCTTTTGCTCATCGAATTGAGAAAGAAAGTGAGCAAAGACAATGACTAGCAAGAACCGCATGGGCTTCATCGGTCGCGCCTTCGCCGTCCTCGGCGCAGCGACCGCCGCAGCCGCGGCAGTCGAAGGTCACCGCCGCCCGAACGCCCGCGACCTCCACACCCTCGGCATCAACCCGGCCAACTTCCCGGACACCCGCCGCGGCTGATGACGCCGAACTACGCTTGATCGACACGCCGTGCGTGACTCCGGGTGATCGAGTCGCTAAAACTTCGCCCTGACGGTGCCCAGGACAGTGCGGCCTGGGCCGGGAATGCCAAAAGCCAGATCGAAGTCGTCATCGAACACATTTAGCAATTGCAGACCGAGTTCCAGGTGTCCGCCCGGCGACTCCCAACTAATCGCAGCATCGCTTGTCGTGTATGATGACAGCTCGATGCCAAAGGGCGCGCCAACCCGTTCCCCGACGAAGGTCTGAGCTATAGTGGCCTTGACGCGCGAAGGGTGAACGATCGTCAGCCCGACCTGCGCCCGATAATCCGGCACAAGTGGCACGCCGAACTCCCCGCCGCTACCGGGCGTCAAGTCGACGCTGTGGTTCCAGGTGAACGATCCGAAGGCACCGAGACCTTCGCCGATCCAGTAGTTGCCGCTGATATTGATGCGGTCGATCTCGCCGGTCGTCGTGTCGAAGCTGCCGAGCAACTCGGGGACATCCAACGAAAGCCCGTCGAAACGCTGGTGCTGGTACTCGACCGACGTGAAGAGCCGCTCCGACCACTCCGCCTCCCAACGCAGCGCCGCTGTCCTTGCGCTGCCGCCGATGAACAACGGCAGTTCCAGTGGCGTCAATCCGACGGTCGACACCGGGGCGAGGGTGTAATTCGATGAAGACTGCGTATCTTCGCGATAAAATGCGCGCAGCCAGTGATTTTCTACCGGCGACCAGGCGACGCCGACACGCGGATCGACGCAGGGACAATCATCGGTTACGTCGTCCAACCAATTGAGGTAAACACCGCCCTGGAATGTGAGATCCTCGGAAATTTCCCACATGGCGTCGCCATAGCCGCGCGTTGCATTGCCCTTCTCGGAAAGTCGATCGACGAAGAACACGCCTCCCGTGAGCAGATCCGTATAGATTGCGGAGTCGCGCGTATAGAACCGGCCGGTTTCGACGCCGTATCGCAGCGTGACGGGTCCGATCCCGTACAGATGGCTGACGCCGATCGTTGCGGTCTCCTTTTCCGTTTCTTGCTCAACGCGGTATGGTCCGATATCGTCGACCAGATCGATACTCTGGTCCACATGCGTGTCGCCGAGGACGGCGAACGCCTGCAGCAGATTGCGATCGCCGAAGGTATGACTCCACGCGATCCCAAGGTCGGAAAATCGAGTTTCTCTGATGTCGAAGGGCGTCGGAAACCAAGTCTGCCCGGGAAACCCCGTTTCGAGATCGACGAAACCGCCGAACAGGTAAACATTGTCCTCCAAGGTCGGATGTATGCCGACAGAGAAATTTGCGCCGGTGATATCATCGCGATCGTTCGCGCGCGGGCTATCCGGCCGCAGTGCCTCCGCCTGCAGATAATAGCTTATCGGCAGCGGTGCAAAGGTCGTACCTTGGACGAGCATGTCGCTCTTCCAGCCAAGCTCGCCATCCTGCAAGATCAGGCCGCCCCCAATGGCCGTTTCAAAAAAGCTGGTTCGTTCGAGTGAGTTGCGGGTGGTGGCGGACGCCACCGCAAGAGGATCGAGCAATAGCGCCTGCAAGTTCGACGAAGCGCTTGAACTGCCTGCCTCGGTCCGCTGGCTCGGAGAAAGCAGAGGGGAAAATCCCTCAAAAGGACTGATCCGGCCGGACGCTGCCTCGTCGAGATAGGTGGTCGATCTGAAAGGATCATAGGAGCGGTCCGCGTAATACTGGCTCCATTCGTTAAGACTGACATTGTCGAGGGCGATGCCGAGGAAGGACGAGACCTGGCGATTGGCATCGTAACCGCCGTAGTACCCGCCGCGAGCCTGGCGGCGCCGCAGTGCCTCGCGCGCCTCGACGATCGCATCGTCGGCGCGATACTGGTCGAGGGCGATGCCGGAGCGGATCAAGGGAATTGACGGGTTTTCCGGATCAAACCGGTCGGCATTGTCGAGCGCCTGGGCGGCCTCCTCCTCCGCCCCCAGTTGATAGCTGCCGATCGCCAGACCGATGAGGCTGTCCCCGTAGGTCGGGTTGACGGCGGAGGCTTCGAGTAGCGTTTTCTCGCCCTCCTCGGTTTTTCCTATTCGCAAGAGATATCGGCCTTTGGCCGCCAAAACCGCATAGGATTGCGGGTCAAGCGCCTCCGCCCTTTCGACCTCCGCCTTTGCCGCTGCGATCTGATCGTTGTCCATCAGGAAGCGCGCATAGTTTGCGTGCAAGGCGGCATTTTCCGGGTTCAGTTCGACCGCGCGCCGATGGGCGGCATCGGCCTCCACTATAGCATTGCGATCGCTTAGGACGATGCCGAGTTCGTTCCAGATGGCATCGTTGCCAGGAGCGATCTTCGCGGCGTGTTTCAGGTCCCGAAGTGCGCCATCGAGGTCGCTGGAAATGCTTGCGCGGAAGCGCGCATTGGCGAGCAGATAGGCCGGCTCGTTGGGATCGATGGCGCTCGCGCGGGCGAGCGCGTCTTTCACTTCGTCGCGGCGGTCGAGTTGGAAGGCGAGATCCGCGCGCATTGCCGGCAGGCGCGCGTCGTTCGGAAAACGGCGCTCGGCCGCCTTCAATATCTCGATCGCTTCGGCCGCGCCGAGCGCATGGGACACAGTTGCAGCCCGCATCAGCGCCGTCGTCGGATCGTCGCTATAGACGTTGTCCGCCGGCGGTGGTCGATCGCGGTCCGGTTCAGCCAAGGATTCCGCGAACCAGCGACCGTAAATCGCAGATGCTCTGCGATTGCGCGGCAGCGCTGGCAAGGCGGCGGCGAACAGCCGGTTCGCATCACCATAGCGTTGCTCCAGTCCGGCGATCATCGCCTCGACCAGCTTGGCACGCGCCTCCAACTGGGCCGGCAAGGGCCGCCTCAGTCCAACTAGAGCCTCTCTGGCAGCTGCCCGGCCGTCATGCGATAGCGAGGCCTCGGCAAGTGAGACCCAATCCTCGCTGCTCCGTCGAGCAGGAGGAATGGCCAGAACGCGCGCCCGCTCGGCACGAGTCTGGCGGCCGCTCATCCCGCTTGTCGGCAAACCTGCGAAGACGCCACGCAGCTCCGAATAGAGAAGTACCTGTTCGCGCTCCTTGAGATTGACGAGGACATATTTGCGGGGCGCTTGTCCGATTGCCGCAAACGCGCCCTCCCCCTGATTTACGACGACCGATCCTTGCGCGTTCTTGAGTTCGACGCTTCCCTCAAGCACCGAGAGAGTGGTAGCGCCGTTCTCACCTATGCTAAGCGTCCAATCCGTCCCGCGGATCGCGGCGGCAGCTGAGGGTGTGTCGACTGTGAGGCCGCTGCCCCCACGCTTGGCTCGCGCCCACACGGTCCCGGACTTGAGTTCAAGTTCGCTGTCGGAGCCCTGACCGATTTTCTTGACGAGAAGCGTCGTATTGCGCCCCATACGCATCTGCGTGTCATCGGAGAACAACAGAGCAAGGCTACCGGCGGCGTTCGTGCGCAGTATGTCGCCCGCAAGAAGGTCCTGACTGACCTCCACGCTGCGCCAGCCTTCGATGTCGATGAAGCTAATTTCCTCACCGGACTTGCGGGAAATGACGGAACCCTCGGCAGACGCCGCGCGCGGCAATAGCTCGGCCGCAGTTGGCAGCCCGCTTGCCAGCAACACAAGTGCTGCAACCGCTAGTCTCAGTTTGTGCATTGATGAAGTGTCTGATGAATCCCCGCGGCTAAAATGCTGGGAGATTGGGACGAATGTCAATGTCTCGGTGAGTTGAGGCTCGGAGAAACACAACCAATTTCAGGCGGAAGCAGTCGTCCGGCTGTCACGGCAACTTTCTGGAGCACCGGGACCGTCGCTGGCGGCAAAGCCACCAGAGCTTGACCCGCAGCGCACCCATGTCATCCTCATCGGATGATCAGCGCTGTGCTCCTGGATCTTGCCGGCGTCATCTACGATGGCGAGAAGGCCGTGCCTGGCGCGGCAGGGGCCGTGGCCCGTCTGCGCGAGGCCGGGCTCCCGATACGCTTCGTCAGCAACACGACCCGTTCAAGCAAGCCGGCGATCCTTGCCCGGCTCGCGAAACTGGGCCTTCCAGTAACAGACGACGAGCTCTTCACCCCGGCCGCGGCTGCTTGCGACTGGCTTCGCAGGCACGAGCGCGACGCTCATCTTCTCGTCCATCCCGATCTCGTTTGCGAGTTCCAGCATCTGCCGGCCGGCGGCCGCATGGCGGTCGTTGTCGGCGATGCCGGCGACGCCTTTGACTATGCGGCGCTGAATGCAGCCTTCCGGCAATTGGTCGATGGCGCCGAATTGGTGGCGCTGGCGCCGAACCGCTCTTTCCGGGACGCCGACGGCAGGTTGAGCCTCGATGCTGGCCCATTCGTTACCGCGCTGGAATTCGCCAGCCAGAAGCATGCCATCGTCCTCGGCAAGCCAGCACCCGGCTTTTTCCACGCAGCCCTTGCCACCATACCCTGCGCGTCGACGCAAGCGGTGATGGTCGGGGACGATGCGGAAACAGACGTCGCCGGTGCATTGAGCGCCGGTCTCGCTCACGCGCTGCTCGTGCGTACGGGAAAATATCGCGAGCGCGACGAGACGCGCTTCGCGCCGGCGCCGAGCGCCACGGTGCCCGACGTTGCGGCGGCGGTGGACTGGATCCTTGCGAGGCGCGGCGGAACCGAATGAATCTATCATAGCCGAACGAAAAAAGGCGCCGACCGAGGTCGGCGCCCAAGGTCTTGGGAGTCTTACGCTTAAGCTACTTTCGAGACTTGCGCCGGAACGGACGCTATCGTCTTCAGCACGCGCGAAGCGATCTGGTAGGGGTCGCCTTGGGAGTTCGGGCGGCGATCTTCGAGATAGCCCTTGTAGCCGTTGTTAACGAAGCTGTGCGGAACCCGGATCGACGCGCCGCGGTCGGCAACGCCGTAGCTGAACTTGTTCCACGGCGCCGTCTCATGCTTGCCGGTGAGGCGCAAGTGGTTGTCCGGGCCGTAGACCTCGATGTGTTCCATCAGGTTCTTCTCGAAGGCGGCCATCAGCGCCTCGAAATAGTCCTTGCCGCCAACTTCGCGCATGTAGGCGGTCGAGAAGTTGCAGTGCATGCCCGAGCCGTTCCAATCGGTGTCGCCAAGCGGCTTGCAGTGGTACTCGACGTCGATGCCGTACTTTTCCGTCAGGCGCTGCAGCAGGTAACGAGCCATCCAGACTTCGTCGGCAGCCTTCTTGGAGCCCTTGCCGAAGACCTGGAATTCCCACTGGCCCTTGGCCACTTCGGCGTTGATGCCTTCATGGTTGATGCCGGCGGCCAGGCAGATGTCGAGGTGTTCTTCGACGATCTGGCGCGCGATGTTGCCGACGTTCTTGTAGCCGACGCCGGTGTAGTACGGGCCCTGCGGTGCCGGGTAGCCCTGCTCCGGGAAGCCGAGCGGACGGCCGTCCTTGTAGAAGAAGTATTCCTGCTCGAAACCGAACCAGGCGCCTTCGTCGTCGAGGATGGTGGCGCGGTTGTTCGACGGATGCGGCGTCTTGCCGTCCGGCATCATGACCTCGCACATGACCAGCACGCCATTGGTGCGGACCGGATCCGGGTAGACGGCGACCGGCTTCAGCACGCAATCGGAGCTGCGGCCTTCGGCCTGTTTCGTCGAGCTGCCGTCGAAGCCCCAGAGCGGCAGTTGCTCGAGCGTCGGGAACGCGTCGAATTCCTTGATCTGCGTCTTGCCGCGGAGATTTGGTACGGGCGTGTAGCCATCGAGCCAGATGTACTCGAGCTTATACTTGGTCATTAGCGAATCTCTCTAACGTGGTGCTGCGAGGTTTGAGCAATTCCTGGCGCGGCCTTGCACGGAAAACGTGCCAGACCACCAGGGATCGACTCCCTTCAAGCATCAAGCGTGCCAACTCGGTGGTGGGTGCGAATCTTTTTTTGACCCGCAGGGGACTCAAACTGGATTCCAAGTGGCTGCCGGTCAGGGTCGCGGCGAACGACAAATCGACCCCCGAGGCGCTGACTTCGTTCCACCGCCTTGATTTTGCTGGATATCCCGCGCCTCTCCTGCGCTTGACGTTCAAGGGTCCGCCATGAGCGGCGAAGGACCACCTGCTCCAAAATGCGTCAGTTGCGCGCAGCTGCCTAAAAAATCGCACTGAATACGCTCCCTCAAGCGCAATGAGGGTGCTGTGCTTGCGATTCCGGCATTCAATTGAACGATTTTTCGGCAATTCGCGTAAATGATGTGCAATTTCTGCCGCGGCGTACTATCTTTTCTCGACAGGACTCACCGGAGACCAGAGCATGGCCACGAGTTTCCACGGCAAGAGTGCGACGATCTATCAGTTCCCGACACGCATCTCGCGCAAGGCCGAAGATCGTCGTTCCGAAGCACAGCGCCAAGCGGATCTCGCTTCGTCGGACGTGTGCGCGGCTGCCATTGACGGCTGCTGGTACCACGAGGAAGCGGTCCGCGAGGAAACGACCACCAAACACTGAGCTCCAGGCGTCGATCACCGACGCCCGCCGACCTCGTCGATATGCATGAGCATGTCGGCGGGATCCTCATAGATGCGGAACGCGCCGGCGTGCCGCAACTCTTCAAGCCCATAGCCGCCGCTCAATAGCCCGACGCCCAAGGCGCGGCAGCGAACCGCCGCCAGCATGTCCCAGATGCTGTCGCCGACGACGACCGCCGTCTCGATCGGGGCGCTGAGCCGCTCGGCGGCCGCAACGAAGAGATCCGGATCGGGCTTGGCGTATTTGACCAGGTCCCGGGTCACAACCGGCACGACGGCCGGGTCGACGCCGAGAGCAGCGAGATTGACGGCAGCCGTCTCCATCCGGCCGCTGGTGGCGATCGCCCAGGGAATCTTTGTGTCAGTGAGCCATTGCAAAAGAGAGAGCGCGCCCGGCAGCGGCCGGATGCGATCCGCCTGCCGCTTGTAAGCCTCGGCATGGCGTTGTCGCAGACGCGCCACCCGTTCCGGGCTGATCTCCACGCCCGTCTCGCGCAGCAGTTGGTTGGTGAAGAGGCCGCCGCTCATGCCGATCTTGCGGTGGATGCGCCAGACCGAGAGGTCGATGTCCTCGCCCTCGAGCGCTTCCTTCCAGGCAAGCACATGTTGGTAGACGCTGTCGACGAGCGTGCCGTCGAGATCGAACAGGAAGGCCGGTTCAATGCGCATGTCTTCTCTCCTGCTTTCCTGTGGTGCCGCTGGAGATATGGAGCAGCATCGGGGGAAGAACAGGGCTGTCGGCGCGCTACTGACGCGCCAAAAGGTGCAGGTTGCCGGCAAGATCGGAAACGATAACTTGCCGCTCGTCCAACACGAGCACCGAGACCGGCCGTGTCAAGCCGTCGAAGATGGTGCTTCTGCTCTTCGTTTCAGCATCGATCCTCAGCAGTCGGCCGCTGCCTTTTGCGAAGCCTTGCTTCTGATCGTAGGTCCCGTGTTCGAGCACGAGCATGCCTCCGTCACCCGCAATGGCAATCGCCACCGGCGCGTTCAGTCCGTCAGCCTCGAGGCGCGGTTCGGAGGCGCCCACGGTGGGGATCGAAACGACCTTCCCTGCCCCGGCAAGGAAGGGAAAGCCGCCGAAGAGCGCGACATAGAGGCGCCCTCTGTGAAGAGCTATGCCGGTCGGTACGGCATCGACCTCGTAGCCGCTGCCCGCCGCGAATTCCGTCGGCGAAAGGCTCTGCAAGGTTCCTGCCGCCTGAGGCAATCGGCGGAAACTGATAAGCGTCCTCCTTCGACCATCGCGTCTTACATGCTCGACGCTGTTGCGCGCCGCGTCGACGACGTAGAAGCCTTGGTCGACGGCGACGAAATCGAACGGGTTCCAGAAATCATTGCTGATGACCCGTGTCTTGCCTGCGTCATCGATCGCGACCAGGCTGTGATCGAGCGGGTTCTGATCGGCGTTGGTCGGCGTCCATCCCTGGGCCACGATGAACTCGCCACCGACACGAACGGCACGATAGGGCCCCGTCGGGTCGCCCACCACGTCGGGGCCATGGGGAAAGACGGGACCGAAGGCGACAAGGTACCCGTTTGCGTCGCGGCGATAAAGGCGGCCCTTCGCAAGATTGGTGACGAGCAACGTATCGCCGTCGCGCGCAAGACCGGCAAAGGCGGCGCCGGGGACATGAACCGTCTCGAAGCGGTAGCCCGCTGCCGCCACAGGCTCGGCAACCGCGCTATGTGCCAGAAGCAGGCCCCCGGCAGCGATGATCAGGGCGAGGAGCGGACGCATCGGAAGCCGCCATTGGCTGCGAAACGGAAGTCGGGATCATAGGCGAGCCGGTAAGTGGTTGTCAGGTGGCGTGCGTCGCTGTTCCAGGATCCGCCACGGAGCACGCGGTGGCGTCCCGCAGCGGTAGTCGATACGCCTACGTAAGGCGCATAAACGTCGCTCGTCCATTCCCAGACATTGCCGACGAGGTTGAGCACGCCTTCCCGGCTGGCGCCCGCGGCGAAGGACTCTGCCGGCGCCGTCATCGGATAGCCATCCCTTTCATCACCGGAGCAGCAGACATCGGCACCGACATTGGCCCGCGCCTCGTCGCGAGGCCCCTCCTGCCAGGGAAAGGCATCACCTTCCACGCCCCGCGCCGCTCTCTCATATTGTTGCTCCGACGGCAGAGCGAGGCCGTAGTGGCGGCAGAAGGCAATCGCATCGCCCCAGCTGACGCCGACGACCGGCCGATCGGGAAGTCCCAGGAGCGGGTGATCGGCATAAAAGGCGCGACGGTGGCCGCTCGCCGCCACGAAGGCTTCATATTGCCGGTTGGTGATCTCGGTGCGGTTGATCGCGAATGGCCGTCCCTGCACCACGCGCCGCGGGCGTTCGTTGTCAGGGCCGTCGTCGCGGCCGAAGACGAAGGGACCAGCCGAAACCGCGATGAGCGGATTGCCGGCGATAGGCCCGGCCCCGGTCGCGAGCGCTGCGGATGCCGTGAGGAGAGCGATTGCCGCGGTTCCCGCAAGGCGAAGGCGACGTATCGCGGCACCTCCCTTACAATGTCCTATGAGTCTAGAAATCGACACGTCGCTCTGTCTCCGCATCGAACAGGAACATGCGGTCTGTCTCGATCCTGACGCCGAGGCGCTGATCGATCTGGCCGGCGAAGTTCTTATCGGCGCGCAGCGTCATGAGCCGGCCGCCGAGTTGCAGGCTGACAAGCGTGTTCTCGCCGGTCAGCTCCACCGAATAAATCCGCGCGACAAGATTGACGTCCGGATCTTCGGCGCTCGCCGCATGAACGTCCTCCGGGCGCACGCCGAGCACGGCGCGCGCGATGCTGATGCGGCCCGCCCCGCCGACCCTCAGGCCGGCGCTGGCGAACACACCATCCTTCACCTCGCCTGGGATAAGATTCATTGCCGGCGAGCCGATGAAGCCGGCGACGAAGAGGGTGCGCGGATCGTTATAAATTTCCCTGGGCGTGCCAAGCTGCTCGATGACGCCCCGGTTCATCACGGCGACGCGATGGGCGAGCGTCATCGCCTCGATCTGGTCGTGGGTCACGTAGATCGTCGTGACCTGCAGCTCGTGCTGCAGGTGTTTCAGCTCGGCGCGCATCTGGGTGCGGAGCTTCGCATCGAGGTTCGACAGCGGCTCGTCCATGAGGAAGACGCGCGGCGTGCGCACGATGGCGCGGGCGAGCGCCACGCGCTGGCGCTGGCCGCCCGATAGCTCCTTGGGCAGTCGCTTGAGCATCGTATCGAGCTCGACCCGCCGCGCCACCTCGCCGATGCGGCGCTTATATTCCTCCGGCGGCACTTTGCGGATCTTCAACGGATAGCCGATATTGTCCTCGACGGAGAGATGAGGATAGAGCGCATAGGACTGGAAGACCATCGCGACGTCGCGATACTTCGGCAGCACGTCGTTGATCCGGTCCGAGTTGATGTAGATATCCCCGGTTGTCGCCTCCTCGAGGCCCGCGACCATCCGCATCGTCGTCGTCTTGCCGCAGCCCGAGGGTCCGAGCAGCACGAGAAATTCCTTGTCGCGGATCTCGAGGTTGAAATCGTGGACGGCGACGAACTCGCCGAACTTCTTTGTGACATTGTCGAACCGGACGGAGGCCACAGGTCTCAACCCTTGACGGCGCCGAGGGAAAGTCCCCGGACGAGGTGCTTTTGGACGAGGAAGGCGAAGATGACGATCGGTACGCAGGCCATGAAGCCCGCGGCGCTGATCTCGCCCCAATAGGTGCTGTACTGCGTCACCCGGCCGGCAATGCCGATCGGCAGCGTCTGTGATTGCTCTGTCAGCGTGATGACGGGTGACAGCAGGAACTCGTTCCACGAGATGATCAGGCAGAAGATAGCAGTCGCCGCAAGTCCGGGCCGGGCGAGCGGCAGGGCGACATGCAGGAAGGCGCCCCAGCGCGTGTCGCCGTCGACGATCGCCGCTTCCTCCAGCTCGACCGGAAGATCCTGGAAATAGCTCTTCATCATCCAGGTCGCGAACGGCAGGTTGAAGGCGGTATAGGCGATGACGAGTGCCGACTTGGTGTTGAGCATGTCGAAATAGTTGAAGAACAGGTAGAGCGGAATGATGCTGACGATCGGCGGCATCATGCGCGTCGAAAGTATCCAGAAGGAAATCTGCTTGCGCCACTGCCAGGGATAGCTGAACCGCGCCAGCGCATAGCCGGCCATGGTGCCAAAGGTCACCGAAATCACGGTCGTGCCTATCGCGACGAGGAAGCTGTTCAGGGCATAGCGCAGGAAGGGGCGTTGGACGAAAGCTTCGTCATAGTGCTTCAGGGTCGGGTTGCGCGGCACCCATTCCGGCGGCACGGCGAAGATGTCGATGTCGAACTTGAAGGAGTTCGCTGCGATCCAGTAGACCGGAAACAGCGTCAGGATTAGCGCGACGAGAATCGCCAGATAGGCCGACAGGCGAAGAAGCATCTCCCGGGTGCGGCTGCGTGTTCTGATCGTCGCCATCCTCTCACTCCGCCAGCCGCATGCGCTTCATGAACCAGGTGCTGAGCATGATGGTGACGAACAGCACGAAGAGCGACATCGCCGCCGCGTAGCCGGGATCGGCGAAGCGGTAGGCGACTTGGTAGATGTAGAGGCTCAGAACCTTAGTCCTGTCTGCTGGGCCGCCCCCCGTCAGGATGAAGACGAGGTCGAAAAGGCGCAGCGCATCCATGACGCGCAGGAGCAGCGCAATGGCGATGACCGGCTTGAGGAACGGTAGCGTCAGATCCCAGAACTGCCGCCAGGACGAGGCGCCGTCGAGGGCGGCCGCCTCGTACGGCTCGACCGGCAGGCTTGCGAGCCCCGCCAGCATCAGAAGAAAGATGAACGGCGTCCATTGCCAGACATCGGCGACGATGATCGAGAACATGGCGAGGTTTACGTCGCCGGCCCAGGCCTGCAATGGAAGACCGAGACGAAACATGATCTCGTTCAGAACGCCGAATTGCGGCTCGTAGATGAGCTTCCAGGTGATCGCGACCGCGATCGGCGGCAGCATCATCGGGATCATCAGCACCGTTTTCAAGAAGCTGAGTCGGCGGATGAATCTATCGAGAAGGAGAGCGAGCCCGAGGCCGAGAAGGAATTCGAGCGTCACGGCAACAATGGTGAACACTGCGGTGTTGCGGAGCGCCACGTGAAACTGCGGATCGGAAATGAGCCGCGCGAAATTGCCGATGCCGACGAATTCCCAGGGGAGGTCGGGATTGGGGCTGATCCGGTGGACCGCCGCATAGAACATGTAGACGCTCGGAAAGATCGTCAGGGCCAGCAGGATGAGCACCGTCGGCGCGAGCATCAGGTAGCGCAGATGGCGCTCCGTCCATTGCTCCAGCGGCCCTCTCCGTCGAACCGACGCGCTTTTGCCGGTTTGCACCATCGGTCCCTCCGCAGACCTTCTCCCTGCATACCTCGACACCGGCTGCCGCAGTGATTTTTTTGCGGCCGCTCGAGCGGGCAAACCGCCTATTTGAGGCCGGTGATCTGCTCGACCGCGGCCTGCGAGTTATTCAGCGCCTCCTCCGGCGTGATCGTGCCGGCGACCGCCTTCGAAAGCTCGATGCCGAAGGCATTCTCGATTTCCGGCCATTTCGGGTGACGCGGTCGCGGCGTCGAAGCCTGGATCGCCTCCATCAGCACCGGATAGTGGCGGAACTTCTCCTGCTTGGTGAGTTCCGGATCGGTGAAGACCGAGGTGCGGACCGGCGGATTCCCCCGTTCGGCGGAGATCTTGATCTGCTCGGCCGTGGTCGCCCACATCATGAAGTCGAAGGCTTCCTGCTTGTTCTTGGACGCCGCCATGATACCCATCGTCCAGTGGCCGATCTCCGAGCTGCCCGGTTTTGTGCCGGCCGGGATCGGGCTGTAGGAGATCTTGCCGACCATCTTCGACTGGCTCGGATCCTCGAACGTCGCTACCCAGTTGGGCCAGTTGATCGACGAGGCGGCAGTGCCGGCCGCAAGGGCCGTGCCGACCTCGTTGGCGTTATAGCTCTCGACGCCCTTGGGAGAGACGTCGCGGAGCGCCATGAAGACCTTCATGGCGGCAGCGCCTTCCGGCGTGTCGATCGTCACCTTGGTCCGGTCCGCATTGAACATGTCGGCACCGTAGGACCAGAAGATCGGCATGAAGTCGGCAACGACCGGATTGCCCTGGCCGCCGCGGAAGACATAGCCGAAATAGCGGCCGCCGCCCTGCTCGGTGAGCGCTTTCGCGGCCTTCAGCACGTCGTCCCAGGTCTTCGGGGCTTCGACGCCCGCTTCCTTGAACTTGGCGGCGTCATAGAAGAACATCTGGGCGTTGCCCACATAGGGCAGGCACACGTAAGGCCCCGAATTATAGGGGTTGCGGCAGATCGCCAGCGACTTCGAGAGGAAATCACTGTCCGGCCCCTCCACCCCGGCGCCCTTGAAATAGGACGTCAGGTCTTCGAGATGGCCGTTCTCCGCAAAGAACGGAATCCACGGATCGTCCATCAGGACGATATCGAAAACGCCGGACTTGGTCGCTCCGGCATTGGCGCCCTGTTCGAAGACATTGGCATAGGGCGCCTGCACCGTCTCAACTTTCGTATTCTTCAGCTTCGCATAGTCGGCGGCTGCGGCCCTGAGGCCGTCACCCTCACTGCCGGAAGGCACGAGGATCGTGATGTCGGCCCAGGCTGACGCGCTGATCGCGAGTGCCGATGCCGTGACGGCGAAGGCCAGACAGAATTTGCGCACCATTGAACACCTCCCAATCCGAGCTCTTGACGAGTCCTCCTCATGGAGGTCCCGCCCGATCGGCTGGCGGAGAGGCTGATGCAACGTGCATGAGCTCGGGCAGGCCCGGCGTCATCGGGCTTCTCCACAAGCCGACGTTGCTCCCAGCGCAATCTACCACATTGCGCTCGATTAAGAGAGGGTTGTATTAGCTACTGCTTTTGTTGCAGATCCAGCCTGCGCTCCGCGCTGGGGACCGAACTATCCCATCACATAGCGAATGGTTTTCGACAACCGGGTGAGAAAAGCGGGCCTCGATGAGGCGACCAGTTTCCAGGAGAGCACCGCCTGCGCCATGCGCCGCGGCAGGAGCCCGACCGACAGGAACCAGGCCGCCAGCATGGCGCGGCGGCGGAGCGAGACATTCATTTCCATGCTGGCGGCAGCACCGGCTGCGGCAAGCGAAAGCCGCGAATCCTCCGCCACCGGGTGGCGCCGATGGTCCACGCAGAGCGACGCCAGACGTTCCTCGATGTGCGTCGGATCGCGCAGATTGGCGTCCGGCGGGACTTCGAGGCCAACCTCCTCGGCCTGGTGCGAAAGAGCGTGCAAGCGGTGAAAGTCGTGCTCGACGCGCCACCGGGCCCTCTGGCCAAGCTTCTCGGCGAAGACCGAATGGTTGCTTCCATGCATGCGGTAGGCACCAAGGCAGGTATCGATCGACCCGACGTTCCCGTGAAGTGGTGCCAGCGTGACCAGGTAACCGTCCGCACCCTGGCGGAATTCCTGTTCCGGTACCGGCATGATGCTCTCGAGCGCCGACCGGGTGAAGGCCAGTCCGCTAGTCACCGTCGTCTGGTAGCGGGCCCGGCGCAAGAGTTGCGGGATGACGTCGCCGGAATCGAAGGGCACTTCCGGCGGCGGGAAAACGTCCTGGACACGCTGCCGCTCGTCTACGATGTGCAGGCGGAACTGCATTTGCACCACGTCGCCATCAAATTGACCGATGATTTCCGAAACGGCGTTCGGGTAGAGATAGTCGTCCGCGTCGAGGAACAGAACGATCGCTCCGCGACTTGCCGCAAAGCCCGTGTTGAACGCTGCGGCGTGACCGCCGTTCGCCTCTCTCAAGCATGCCTTGATGCGGGGGCCGTAAGAAGCGATGACCTCGGCGGAATTGTCGCTCGACGCGTCATCGACGACAATCACCTCCACCTCGCCGTAGTCTTGGCCGAGCGCGCTGTCGATCGCGTGCCGCAGGAAACGGGCATAGTTGTAATTGGCGATGATGATGGAGACTGGAAGACAGTCTTGGATGGAATGCATCGCATAAACCTCGCAGATCTGCTTTGGTCGCGGCGAACCTTCTCATTCAGGTCCTTGGAGAATGCCCGTTCCGAAGGTGCAACCAATATCGGCGCGACGGAGCGATCGGCGTATTTTGCCAACGGGCGGCTAAGATCGTTCTCGATCCGGTTCCGAGGGTCCCCAGTTTTGTGGCATTTGCATGACCCCAACTGCGCCGCACGTCTCTGCCGGTTCCTCCGCACACTAGGAAATCTTATGCGAAATAGTCCGGATGGTGCTGCCGAAGGGCCGTGACGTCGGGAATGACGGCGCCGAGGTGGCGCATCATCGCCTCGCAGGCGCATTCAACGTCATGCGCCGCGATCGCGTCGCGGATGGCCGCATGTTCCTCAATGGCCGTCTTCATGCGACCGGGCACGGGCAATGTCAGCCGGCGGGCGCGATCGATCTGCAGCTTGACCGTTTTGATGAGAGTCCAGATGCCGGGATAGCCGGCGATTGCGGAAATCGCCTCGTGGAAAGCCTCGTCCTCTGCGTAGAAGAGTGAAGCGTCGTTGAGCATTGCATGAGCCTGCTGGCGGGCAATAATCGCATCGAGGCGTGCGATATCGTCGGCCGCGGCGACCTGCACCGCACGCTCGACGGTCGTGCGCTCCAAGGATTTGCGTATGATCACCGCCTCGGGGATGGCCGACAGCGGAATGCGCGAGACGAAGGTGCCTGATTGCGGGAAAATCTCGACGAGGCCTGCTTCGGCAAGCCGCAGGAGCGCCTCGCGCACCGGCGTCCGGCTGACGCCGAATTCCTCGGCAAGGACCTTTTCCTGCAGCGGCATTCCCGGCGGCAAGTCAAGCGACAGGATTGCAGCATGGAGCTGCTGGTAAATAGCAGCCGCCGTCGTCACCCGGCGCAGCCTTATGCCGCTCGTCCGATCTGAAGGTTGATGCCGCAAGACCCGTGCCGCCATGTTTGACAGTGTTTGTAATACTAGTATATCAATTTCCGTGCACTGCCAATCAACGCGGGAGGAAGGCCATGCGGCTTTCAAGAATGACGCTCGACCGTCTGCCGGAAGCCGTGAAGAAGCCGGGCTACGATCCGGCAAATATTTCCGTAGGCATCGTCCATCTCGGCATCGGCGCCTTTCACCGCGCCCACCAGGCGGCCTTTACCGACGCAATCCTGGCGGAGGATCCTTCCTGGGGCATCTCTGGCGTCTCGCTCCGCAGCCCCGATACGCGGGACGCCCTTGAGCCTCAGGACGGGCTTTACACGCTCAGGATACAGGACGGCGAAGGCGAGCGGCTGCAGGTCGTCGGCAGCGTCGTCGAGCTACTCTGCGCACCGGAGGATCCGGAAGCCGTTCTCCGCCGGATGGCCGGTCCCGACACCCGGATCGTTTCGCTGACGATTACCGAGAAGGGCTATTGCCACAACCCCGCGACCGGGACGCTGGACGAAGCCCACCCCGATGTCGTCCACGATCTTGCAAATTCGCAGCGGCCACGCTCCGCAATCGGCTTCATCGTCGAGGCGCTTGCCAGACGGGAGGCGGCCGGCATTGCTCCGTTCACCCTGCTTTGCTGCGACAACCTTCCGTCCAACGGCCATGTGCTGAAACGCGTGGTCACACGCTTTGCGGAACTCCGCGATCCGGTCCTTGCGGCTCTCGCGCGCCGTCTCTCCTGCCCTTCCACCATGGTCGACCGGATCGTGCCGGCCACCACGGACAGCGATCGGGAGGCCATCGCGACGGCGCTGGGGCTCGAGGACGCCTGGCCGATCATGACCGAACCCTTCCAGCAATGGGTGATCGAGGACGACTTTCCGCTCGGCCGTCCGGCCTGGGAGGATGCGGGCGCCGTCTTCGTCGACGATGTCGCCGTGTTCGAGATGATGAAGCTCCGGCTGCTCAACGGCAGCCATTCGACCCTTGCCTATCTCGGCTATCTGGCGGGCGCCGAAACGGTGGCCGAGGCCATGGCCCTTCCCGGGATGGAGGTGCTCATCGAGGGCTTAATGCGCGAAGAAGCGACGCCGACCTTGCCGCCGCTCCCCGGATTCGACCTCTCCGCCTATCGCGCCGACCTCCTCCGGCGGTTCCGTAATCCACGGCTCCGGCACCGGACCTGGCAGATCGCCATGGACGGCTCGCAGAAACTGCCGCAACGGCTGCTCGGCACCATCCGCGACCGCCTGCAAGCCGGAGCCGGCTACGAGCGCCTGGCGCTCGGCGTCGCTGCCTGGATGCGCTACGCGCGTGGGCTCGACGAACATGGCCGGGAGATCGACGTCCGCGACCCGCATGCCGCCCGGATTGCCGCACTCGTCCGCGACATAGTCGAGCCTGAGCAGATCGTCGACGCCTATCTGACGATGCGGGATGTGTTCGATGCGTATCTCGCCGGGAGTGTTCCGTTCCGCCTTGCCCTTGTCAAGGCTTTGACGAGGCTCTTCGTAGAGGGCTCGGCGGCAACGCTGCGCGCCCATGCGTGAGTCGATACGCCCCTCATCGGCTGCTGCACCTTCTCCCTGACAGACAGAGGGAACGGATGATACCGCACTCTCCGTCCAGCCTATATATGGTGACAGAGGGAACCTGATACATGGTTGCGAAGTGTAGTCGTCGACCTTCATCTCTCGCCGAGTCGTCGTGAAGATCGCACTCGCCCGACACGGCAAGAGGCGCTCGGCGCGGCGCAAATGAGGAAATCCGCGCCATAGGTTCGCGAACATGGAGGCGCGCGAGGGTTGGGCGGGAGCGCATCGGAACCCACGAGAGACCAAAACGCCGTTCTACTTGGAAATCCGGCGAAGTTTTATGTTGTGGCAGGTGAAAAATCTGATTTACTGCCACTTCGCTACTTGGCTTTACGGGGGATATTGCCGATGGGGTGGACGCGCAGGGATATTGTGCTTGGCGGTTTAGCGTCATTTGGCACCGTGGCGGTACAGAAACCCACATTGGCAGCGGCGACTTCCTATTTTTCCGGCACCGCCGTCGACGATGGTGTGACATTCCGAAGCACCAACTTTGCCAAGATCGACAAGAAGTGGCGCCGCCAGGTTGTCAGATATTTCAGCAGCGAGCCGATTGGCACCGTCGTTGTCGATACAAGGCACCATTTTCTCTACCTGATCATGGAGAACAAGACTGCCATTCGCTATGGCGTCGGTGTCGGCCGAGAGGGCTTCAAATGGTATGGTCGCGCCACGATCGACCGGAAATCGCACTGGCCACGCTGGACGCCGCCGCCGGAAATGCGTGAGCGCCACCCCGAACTGCCTGAATCGGTCGAGGGAGGTTCGCCAAAGAACCCGCTCGGCCCGCGCGCCATGTACCTGCTTCGCGATGGGGTCGATACCGGCTATCGTTTGCACGGTACGCTGGAGCCGGGCAGCATCGGCAAGGATGCCTCCAGCGGCTGCATCCGCATGTTCAACGAAGACGCAATCGATCTTTATCAGCGTTGCCCCATCGGCACCGCGGTGCAAGTCCTGCCGCATATTGCCGACCAGGCTGAAAGTGCCGCCGCTCAGGTCAGCCAAGCAAGCCCGGTCGAATGAGGAATATCACCCTGATGTCTGCTTTGACCGGATATACGAGGCTGCTTGTTGGCGTGGCCATGCTGCTGACGCTCGCCGCCTGCAACACGATTGAAATCGCGGCGTTGGAAGAGCCGACTGCGTCACCGATGATCGGACAGACCAATGATCCGGCGCCCGGCTTCGAGAATGTCGTGACCGGCAGCGAAGAGGACTTCATCCTGAATGTCGGCCGACGGACCTACTTCACGGAGGACTCGGCCACGCTCGACTCCGTCGCCATGGCAACGTTGGACAAGCAGGCGATCTGGCTCAACAGCAATCCGCGTTGGCTGGTCAAGCTGCAGGGATTTGCAGACGATTCCGGGTCCGGGGCAAATATGGCAACGCTGTCGCAGAGACGCGCCGACGCGGCGATGGCCTATCTCGTCTCGAAGGGCGTAGATGCCAACCGCATGTGGGCCAAGGGTTACGGCAACGAGCGCGAGGTCCGTGACTGCACGGACCGCTCCTGCAAGGTGCAGAACCGGCGCGTCGTCTCCAACTTGCGCACCGAGCGCGACTCCCTTTGATCCAGGATGACTTGCGGATAGGTCCGTCCTGCGTCCAGTCAAGACAGCAGACGACTCGGCCCGTCGGGAGAGATCGCGAAGACGGATCCCTGCCCGCCGGGCCGATGAGGTCGGCCGCATCGGCCACCGTCCGAGAGTAGGCGTTCAACAGCTCGACATCCGGTGCGCGACTGAATGGAATTGTCGATATAGCCCGTGACCGGCGTGGAACTGCGTGCCCCGGCTGCGGACAGGCTTCCTCCAAAAGGAGCTTTTCAGCGATACCCGGCGAAAGCGAAGATGCCGCATGATATATTGCCGCGAATGCTCGTCCGGTCTTGCCGAAAGGCGTGGGGGTCCCGATGCCTCTGTTCATTGTGCGACATCAGCACTCGCCCGAAGCCTGCCCCGCGCGCGATCCGGCCATGGGCGGGATGTTGCTGAACCATCTGAGCAGGCCAAGCGCCGCGCGCCACGGGGTCGTTATCAAGGGCGAGGCCGTCGTTCGCGGTGCTCACACGCTGTTCTTCATCGCCGAAGCGGCGGATGAGGCCGCCCTCCAGGCGTTCTTGACGCCGTTCCGGCAAGTCGGCGAGGTGGAAGTGATGGCCGCGTCGACCTGCGCGGAGGTAGTCGCGAGTGGCGGCTGCGATGCGCCCCCGGCAGACATTTCGGCGGCGCTGCTCGCTCCGGCCGACGCTTGCCAGGAAGCCATCGAGGCGGGACTTCTCGTCCACCGGGCCTACCCGTTGAACGGCGAGACGTCGGTGCCGGACCTCGCCGGCGGGGCCGTCATGCCCAACGGTCGGTTCTACCTGCGCAACCATTTCGATATCCCGCACCTCGATGGCGAGCGCTACCGCCTCTCGGTCGGCGGGTTGGTCGAAAAACCCCTGAGCCTGAGCATGCGGGACCTTCGCAATCTTCATGCCGAGAGCCTTGTGGTCACCCTCGAATGTGCCGGTAACGGCCGCAGCCTGTTCGATCCGGCGGTGCCCGGCGAGGCCTGGGGCATGGGCGCCGTCAGCACCGCCGAATGGACCGGCGTGCCCCTGGTCGAGGTGGTCGAACGGGCCGGGCTGCAACCCGGCGCAACGCAACTCACCTTCCGCGGCGCCGACGGCGGGCTCGTCGAGGGTCACGATGCGCCGATCAGTTTCGAGCGGGGCCTTACCGTCGACCAGATCCGCGAAGCGGGCGCGCTGCTCGCCTACGAGATGAACGGCGAGCCGCTGCCGCCGCCGCACGGCTACCCGTTGCGGCTGCTCGTGCCCGGCTGGTACGCTGTGGCGTCCGTGAAATGGCTGACCGAGATCATCGTCACCGACAAGCCCTGCGAGGCACACTATCAGGTGGAAAAGTACTGGTACGAGTGGAAATGCAACGGCCACGACGAGCGCGCGCCGGTGACGCTGATGAATGTGAGGGCGCTGATCGCAACGCCCGCTCAAGGCGAGAGCCTGCCGCGTGGCGAGACGGCGATCCGCGGTGTCGCATGGTCGGGCGCCGGCAGCATAGCGAGGGTCGACGTCAGCCTGGACGGTGGGCCGTGGCGCGAGGCGCGGCTCGTCGGCGAACGGCGGCGCTCTGCGTGGCAATGGTGGGAACTGATCACCCGCCTCGACGAGACGGGGCCGCTCATCGTGCGGGCGCGCGCCACCGACATGGCGGGCCGGACCCAGCCTGAGCACGCCGAGTGGAACCGCCTGGGCTACGGCAACAACTCGATCCACTGCGTGACCGCACAATTGATCTGAAGCCTGGAGCGGTTTCCGTTGTGGTCCATGCTATGACCGGCGGTCTCTTGCCTGGTCTGCCGTCAGCGCCGTGTCCTGGGTGCCGGACACGATGATCTCCAGCACCTCGTGCTCGTCAGTGTTCCTGATAAAGCGGTCGCCGACATATTCGCCGCGCTTCAGCACCATGACGCGATCGCCGACGGCGAAGATGTCGATGAGCCGGTGCGAGATGATGATCTGGGCAACGCCTTGCCTCTTCAGTTCGAGCATGGTCTCGAGCAGCCGCTCAGTCGCCATCACCGACAGATTGGCGGTCGGTTCGTCGAGGATCACTACCCGCGGCTCGAAGGAGATGGCGCGGGCGATCGCCACCGATTGCTGACGACCGCCCGAGAGGCTTTCGACCTTCTGGTAGACCGAGTTGACGTCGACCTTGAGCCGCTTCAGAACGCGATCGGCTTCCGCATACATCGCCCGCCGGTCGACGAAGGGACCTTTCAGCGGCCACCGGCCGAGAAAGATGTTCTGGCCGACATCCATGTTTCCGCAGAGCGCGAAGTCCTGGTAGATCATCTCGATGCCGGCGTCGCGGCTCTCGTGCGGGCTCCTGAACTGCACCGGCTGACCGGCAACGAGGATTTCGCCGGCATCGCGCTGATAGGCCCCGGTGAGGATTTTCATCAACGTCGACTTGCCGGCCGAGTTGTCGCCGACGAGGCCGAGAATTTCTCCGGGATAGAGGACGAGATCGACCTTGCGAAGCGCCTGTACGGCGCCGAAGGCCTTTTCGATGCCGCGCATCTCGACGATCGGCCGGGGCGATTGCGTATCAACCATGACTGCCCGCTCCTGTTGGCGCTCGCCTCGCGAAGCGCGCCCGCAGCGTTCCGAGAATGTTGGCCTGACGCACCCATATGTCGATCAGCACCGCGACGATCAGGATGACGCCGATGAAGACGTTGATCCAGTGCTGCGGCATCGTAAAGCCCTGGACGTTCAGCTGCAGCAGCGCCCGAATCAGCGTGATGACGGCCGCCCCGGCGAGCGCGCCGATCATCGTCCCGTGGCCGCCGAAGATCGACCCGCCGCCGATGATCACCGAAGCGATGGCGTCGAGCTCGCGGAACTGCCCGGCGACCGGATTGAAACTGCGGAAATAGGCGACGTTGATCTGCCCGGCCATGGTCGCGCAGAGCGCAGCCAGCATCAACGAGAGGAAGCGTATGCGGTTGGTGTTGATGCCGGCGTAGGCGGCGGCCCGCTGATTGCCGCCGGTCGCGCAGACCTTCAGGCCAAACGGTGTATAGGCGAGCACGATGCCGGCGACGATAGCGACGAGGAACATCCAGACGGTCTGGACGCTGACGACCTCCGCGACGGTCCGGATGATGCCCGGTTGCAGCGAGACGCCGAAGTAGAGGAGCACGTCGCTAACCTTGCGGCCGATCAGATTGTAGGCCTCCGTCCAGCCGGTCAATTGCTGCCCAGCGACGAACCAGGCGGCGAGACCACGGGCGATGTAGAACATGCCAAGCGTGGCGATGAAGGAGGGCAGTTTGAGACCGACGGTCAAGGTGGCGTTGACGAGCCCGGCGGCCATGCCGGCGACGAGCCCCATGGCGATCGCCGTCATTGGATCGGCGCCGAGCACCTTCAGGAAATAGGCGGCCGTACTGCCGGCAAGGGCGAGGACCGCGCCGACCGAGAGGTCGATGTCCCCGGCGGCGATCACATAGGTGAGCCCGATGGTGATCAGCGCCAGCTCCGTATAATTGAGCAGGATGGCGAATGTGTTGGAGAGATTCCACCAATAGTCGGGCCGGAGCGCCAGCCCCGTCAGCCACAAGACAGCTGCAAGTATGATGGCGAGCGCATCGCGACGCGCCAGGAACTTGCCGAACCCGATCGCCGACAGCGCCATGTCCGCCGCCATCGCTCCCTTGGTCTGTACGCCTTCGAGCGCGACGCCGCCAATCTCCATGGCCGCGGGCGGCGGCCGTCGGCGCAGCCAGGCCCAGAAGCGGGCAAGCACCTGGCGGCGAATGAGATAGGGTTCGATGAGCACGGCGGCGACGAGTAGCAGGCCGAGAAAGACCAGCACCGCGCCCGCTGGCAGCGTATAGCGGGCGCTGACCGCAATGCTTTCGCCGTCGATGACAACGGTACGGGTGATCGGCCAGCCTTCGCGTAGCACCTTGTCGATGAGCACGACGAGGGCAGCGCCGAGGCAGGAGCCGACGACCCGGCCGCGGCCGCCGAGGATCGAGGCGCCGCCGATGATCACCGAGGCGATCACGGTCAGTTCCCAGCTGACGCCATAGAGCGGCGTGACGCCCTTGTCCTGCGCGGCCGCCAACAGAGCGGCGACGGTCGCCGAGAGCGACGAGATCAGATAGGCGCGAATCCGCACCCAATTCGCCGGGATACCGGCATAGACGGCAGCCTGTTCGTTGCCGCCGGTGGCGAAGGTCTCGTATCCCCACCGCGTTTTGCCAAGCACGATCGCCCCCACCGTTGCGGCGATGGCGAAGATGGCGATCTGGTTGTTGAAGCCAAAACCATTCGTCTCGCCCAGATGAAAGAAAGTCGGATATTCCCTCGCCTTGCCCGAATAGTAAATCGCCTGGCCATGCGTCAGCGCCAGCACGAAGCCGCGGCCGATGAACAGCATCGTCAGCGTGGCGATGAAGGCCGGGACTTTGAGGAGTGTGACGAGCACGCCGTTGAGAAGGCCGATCGCGGCGCCAAGGAGCAGGCAGAGGACGATGGCCGCGACGATGCCGAGATCGAGAAAGCTCGACGCGAAGAGCCTCGCGAAGACGACGGCGATCAGCCCGTAGATCGAGCCGACGGAGAGGTCGAGATCCTTGTTGACGATGACGAAGGTCATCCCGACGGCGATGATCCCGACGCGGGAGGTGTCGCGAAGAAGCGCATGGAGGCCCTCGGTCGAACCGAAAAATGCGGGGTTGACGGCCGCTCCGGCAAGATAGAGCAGTGCGATGAAGATCAGCAGCCCACCCTCCCAGCTACCCGCGAGTTGGGAGGGTGCGCGGCCGAGCGATGTCGTTGCGGTCGGTATCATGGCGGCTTCTTCCGCGTGCTCCTCGCATGCGGGTCAGGCCGCCGCAACCGACGGTCCCCAAGGGGGGAGATCGACTCGCGGCGAGTCAGCCGCACAAACGGCACGGTGCGGCATGGACGGCCCTCTGATGGCGGCACCGGGCGTGCCTCAGGCGTTCTCACCCCTTGTGGGGGAGATGGCCGGCAGGTGAGAGGGGGGTGCAGCGCCGCCATCATCCGCTCTTCATCGCGCCGGACTTCGCGCTCAGTTCTCGAATCGCTTGCCGACCTTGGCGACATTCTCCTTCGTCACGAGCTGGGCGCGCGTGTCGAGATTGGCGGCCGAGATGCCGCGGTCGATCTGCAGATAGAGCTGCATGACCGGCCAGAAGCCCTGGAGGAAGGGCTGCTGGCCGAGCGAGCCGGTCAGGTTGCCGGCGGCGATGCCTTCCTGCTGTGCCGGGCCGAGGTCGAAGCCGAAGGCGCAAAACTTGCTCGTCCAGCCCATCTGCTCCACCGCCTTGACGAGCGGCGGCGTGAAGACGTTGTTGGCTGTGAAGGCGCCGACGACGTCGCCGCGGGATTCGAAGAGCGTCACCAGTGCATTGACCGGATCGTTCGGGTTCGTGTCGATGCCGACGTTCTCCGGCCCGGCATCGACCTTGAAGGCCTCGAGCTTGCCGGCGTCCTTCAGCGTCTTGACGATCGCGTTGAAGGCGGCGGTGACGCGGTTGTTCACCTCGATATTGCCCATGGCGGTCGATGACGGCAGCAGGATCGAGCCGCTGGTCTTGCCGCTGTCGAGCACGCATTTGGCAAGCGCCTCGCCGCCGATCGCCGCCGCCGAGGCATCCTGGCCGGTGTGGCTGATGCCGCTGCGGTTGAGGAGCGTTCCATCGAACGAATTGGTGGTGGCGACCGGAATGCCGGCCGCCTCGGCCGCCTTGACGATGTCGTTATAGGCGCCGACCTGCGGCGTCGTCATAATAATGCCGTCGATTTTCGGATCACGGACGATCTGATTAAGAATCTCGATTTCGCGGGCCGGGTCGTCCACCGGCGATTCGGAGCCGAGCAGCAGGATATCGGCGCCGATCATGTTGCCGGCCACCTTTGCACCGACATAGACCGGATCGAAAAAGCCGTTGCCGGCCGTGTGCGTGACGATCGCAAAGGTCAGACGACCGTCCGCGGAATGGAAGTTCTTAGTTTCCGGTGCTTCCTTGGCGGCGTCATCGAAATTGTAGCCGCCGACGGCCTTTTCCACGCTGCCCGATTGCGCGAATGCAGACGTGACGCCAACTGATAACGCCGCGGCCGAGACCGCGCAGAGCAAAACTCGCCTCATGGCTTTCCTCCCTTGGATCACGCCTCGGGCCGGTCTTCGCAACCGAAGCCTGCGTGATCATTTCCCAGTGGCTAGAGCGGGATACAGGTGGAAAACCGCGTACATTTTGCCCCCTCCCCCTCCATGTGTCAGCGGGCGAAAGCGGTTCGGGCGCGGTTTGCGAGAGGCGCGTCGAAGGCTCCCTCCCATCCGCCTATTTTCTGCGCAGTTGGAGCACAAGTAAATGGCGAACTTTTCGAAGAGTGTCGGCCTGGGCGGCCGCCGGCGGAATGCCAGATCCTCCTCCCCGAACAGGCGAATCCCGCAGGCGATATCCGTTTCGCGCAGCCATTTTGAGCTGCGGCGTTTCGGACAGTTGTTGGACAGGTTTGCAAGCACAACATCCCGTCCCCGCGGGCGCATCCGCTCGCGAATATTCGAAAGGGAATAAGAATGGAAAGGCGTGAATTCCTCCGGGGCCTGGCCTTGCTTGCCGCTTGCCCGCTCTGCGTCAAGACGGCCTACGCCGCCGAAGGCGTACATTGGGGCTATGAAGGCGAAGAGGGCCCGGAGCATTGGGGCTCCCTGGGCAAGGAGAACAGTGCCTGCTCGGCCGGCTCGCAGCAATCGCCGATCGACATCACGGGCGCGATCAAGGCCGATATCCCGGACCTCGCGACCGACTGGAAGAGCGGCGGCACGATCCTCAACAACGGCCATACGATCCAGGTGAAGGCGGCCGGCGGCACGCTCAAGCGCGGCGACAAGACCTACGATCTGGTGCAGTACCACTTCCACGCGCCGAGCGAGCATCTCGTCGACGGCAAGGGCTTCCCGATGGAAGTGCATTTCGTCCACAAGCACGCCGAGACCGGCGAACTCGGTGTCCTAGGCGTGTTCATGGTTCCCGGCGCCCGCAACGAGACCTTCGCCAGCGTCGCCGCCAAATTCCCGCAGAAGGCCGGCGAAGAGGTAGCGCTCGACGCCGTCGACCCGAAGGGCTTACTGCCCACCTCGCTCAAATACTGGGCCTATGAGGGATCGCTCACCACCCCGCCCTGCAGCGAGATCGTCGACTGGATGGTGGCGATGGAACCGATCGAGGTCGATTCGGCCGACATCAAGAAGTTCACGGCGCTCTACTCGATGAATGCGCGGCCGGCGGTTGCCGGCAACCGCCGCTATGTTCTGGGCTCCAGCTGATTGGTGCTTTCGGCAGCGTTTGCTTCTCCTGAGGGCTGACACATCCGGCAAGGCATCGCCTTGCCGGATGTGTGTCGCGACGCGTTCACGGCAACACTTGCGTAAAGAACCCTTCGCTGCAAATGTCCCTCGGGACGAAGGAGCCACCCCATGGATCGATGGCTCCACGAGCGACGAGGGCAAGCGATGTTCGATCTCACCGGCAAGACAGCGCTTGTCACAGGCGGCGGCCGCGGGCTCGGGCTGGAAATGGCGAAAGCGCTGGCAAGGGCGGGCGCCTGGACGGTGATCAACGGCCGCAGCCGGCAAAACCTCGAAGAGGTGTGCGAGCGGCTTGCCGGCGAAGGCATTGCGATCGGTATCGCGCCAGGCGATATCACGCGCGATGTCGGACCCATCCTCGCCCAGGCGATCGCCAAGACCGGCCAGCTTGATATCCTCATTCATGCGGTCGGCGAGCGCGACAGGCGCGGCACCGAGGCAATGGAGCCGGAGGACTTTGCGCAGCTCCTGAACACCGACCTCACTGCGGCCTATGCCGTCGCAAGAGCAGCCCTTCCGCTCCTCAAGCGTTCCACGGCCGGCCGGCTGATCTTCGTCACCTCGATCGCCGCCTTTGCCGCCCGCGCCGGCGACCCGGCCTATACGGCGGCAAAGGGCGGGCTTTCGGCGCTCACCCGATCACTTGCGGTCGAGCACGGTCCCGACAATCTCACCGTCAATGCGATCGCGCCGGGCTGGTTCTCGACCGAGACCAATGCCCATCTCGCCGCCGATCCGGCGCTTCAGGCCTTTGTCGAAGTGCGCATTCCGTTGAAACGCTGGGGCCGGCCGGAAGAAATTGCGCCCGCCGCCGTCTTCCTCGCCTCGCCCGCAGCAAGCTTCGTCAACGGCATCACGCTGACGGTCGACGGCGGCATGACGGTGCAGATGTAAAGCCGGCGAAGCGACAGCGACCTTGACTGGATCCACTGGGGATTCTCCCCGCGAAGTAAAGCTCTGAGTCGAGGGCGATACCCCTCTGCCCTGCCGGGCATCTCCCCCAAAAGGGTGGAGATCGGCAAGGATCTGCGCTTTCGCCCGTCGGCCACTCCGCAGATTGGGCAAGGGCTTAAAGTGCCGCCTCTCTCCACGCTAATGCCCGGCAGTGCAGAGGGGGCAACAGCCACCTGTGTGCTCCTAAATGCGTGAGCATTACTACCCGCTCTTCGCCTCCTCCGTCCCACGCAACATGCGGATCAGCCCGGAGAAATCCTCGGCCCCATGGCCGAGCTTCTCGAACAGGCTGTAGAGCTGCGCCGCCTGGGCGCCCAACGGCGTCGTCGCGCCGCTCGCGCTCGCCGCCTGCTGGGCCAGCATCAGGTCTTTCAGCATCAGGCTCGCCATGAAGCCGGGCTTATAGTCGTTGTTGGCCGGCGAGGCCGGCACGGGTCCGGGCACCGGGCAATAGCTGGTCAGGGACCAGCACTGGCCGGAGGAGGTGGAGGCGACGTCGAAGAGCGCCTGGTGCGACAGGCCGAGCCGCTCGGCGAGCACGAAGGCTTCGCAGACCGCCGCCATCGAGACGCCGAGGATCATGTTGTTGCAGATCTTGGCGGCCTGGCCGGCACCGGCATCGCCGCAATGGACGATCTTCTTGCCCATCGCTTCGAGAAGGTGCTTGCCGCGGGAAAAGGCGCCGTCGCTGCCGCCGACCATGAACGTCAGCGTTCCGGCGGCCGCACCGGCGGTGCCGCCGGAAACCGGCGCATCGAGCGATGGGCAACCGGCCTTGTCGGCAAAACCGTGGACCTTGCGGGCGCTTTCGACGTCGATCGTCGAACTGTCGATGATCAGCGTGCCCGGATCGACGAAGCCGAGCAGCTCGTCCCAGACATAGATGACATGCGATCCGGCCGGCAGCATGGTGATGACGCATTCGGTTTCGCGCACCGCCTGGGAGATCGATCCGCCCACGGAAACGCCCGACTTGGCGGCCGCGTTGCGCGAGGCCTCCGACAGGTCGAAGCCGGTGACGGCGTGTCCCGCCTTCACCAGGTTGGCGGCCATCGGGCCGCCCATATTGCCAAGCCCGATAAAGGCGATCTTGGTCATCTTGTCTCTCCTCCTCCTCAACTCACGTCCCATGGCCCAGCGATTGGCGCGGCCGGTCAGCCACCGGCAAAAAGCGGCGCGCCGTTATAGTTCCCGAAGCGCGCAAGCATCTGCGGCGTGGCCTCCTTGAGCCCGACCGACCACTTCGGATTGCGGTCCTTGTCGATCACCGCGGCGCGCACGCCTTCGTAGAAATCCGGGTTCGACAGCATGGCGACACAGCCCGCATATTCCCGCTCGAGGCAGTCGTTCAGCGTCACGCTCTCGCGGCCGGCCCGCAGCAGCGAAAGGGTGAGTTTCAGGCTGATCGCCGAGCGCGTCTTCAGGAGGGCAAGCGTCTCGCGGGCGAAGTCCGAACCGTCCTTTTCCAGTGCCGCCAAGATTTCCTCGACCGTGTCAAAGGCGAAGCAGCGGTCGATGAGGGCAATGTGCGCGAGCAGCGCCGAGGCTGGCGCCTCGTTTGACACGGCGCGGATCGCGGCCGAAACATCCTCGGCAGTGGCGGACGGCGAAAGCCCGACGAGAGAGCCAATCAGCTGATCGAGCTTCTCCGACGAAACGAAACTGTCGGCAAGCCGCGCGTAGATCGCCGCCGCAGCCCCAACGTCGCGGCCGGTGAGACCGAGATAGGTGCCGAATTCGCCCGGCGCCCGCGGCAGGAGCCATGTCGCCCCGACATCGGTGAAATAGCCGATGCCGGTCTCGGGCATGGCGAAGCGCGTTTTCTCGGTGACGATGCGGTGGCTGCCATGGGAGGAGATGCCGACCCCGCCGCCCATGACGATGCCGTCCATGATGGCGACATAGGGCTTGCCATAGGCGGCAATGCGGCTGTTGACGATGAACTCCTCGCGCCAGAATTGCGCTCCCTCCTGCGGGCGTTCGCGGCCGCTCTCGTAGATCATGCGGATATCGCCGCCAGCACAAAGCCCGCGCTCGCCCTCGCCGGTGACGAGAACGGCGGCGATGGCCGGATCATCCTCGAATTCGGTGAGCGCCGCGTCGATCGCCCGGATCATCGCCAGGTTGAGGCTGTTCAGCGCGCGCGGCCGGTTGAGCCGGAGCCTGCCGATCGCGCCTTGACGTTCGACGATGACCTCCGGTTGAGCGGTCTGCATCTCCATGAAGTGTCCTTCCTATTTCCGTCCCATGACGGCGCGCGACACGATCAGCCGCATGATCTCGTTCGTTCCTTCGAGTATCTGGTGCACCCTTAGGTCCCTGACAATCTTCTCGACGCCGTAATCGGCGAGATAGCCGTAGCCGCCGTGCAGCTGCAGCGCTTCGTTGGCGACAGCAAAGCAGCGATCCGTGACGAAACGTTTGGCCATGGCGCAGAGCTTGGTCGCCTCCGGGTCACCCGAATCGAGGGCCGAGGCCGCACGCCAGAGGAAGGTGCGGGCGATTTCCAGATCGGTCGCCATGTCGGCGAGGCGAAACTGCAGCGCCTGGAATTCGCCGATCGCTCTTCCGAAGGCGCGGCGCTCCTGGACATAGGCGAGCGCCTTGTCGAAGGCGGCCTGTGCACCTCCGAGCGAGGCGGCGGCGATGTTGAGGCGACCGCCATCGAGCCCTGCCATGGCGATCCTGAAGCCCTGGCCCTCGGCGCCCAGGCGGTTCTCGGCCGGAACGCGGACGTTGTCGAGCATCACCGCCCGCGTCGGCTGGGCGTGCCAGCCCATCTTCTTCTCGTTGGCGCCAAAGGTCAGACCGGGCGTCTCCTTGTCGACGACGAAGGCGGAAATGCCCTTCGGCCCCTCTTCGCCGGTGCGCGCCATGACGATGTAGAGGCCGGAATCGCCGGCCCCGGAAATGAACTGCTTCTGCCCGGTGAGCAGGTAGGCGTCGCCGTCACGCACGGCCTTGGTCTTCAGCGCCGCCGCGTCCGAGCCGGAACCGGGCTCGGTCAGGCAATAGCTCGCCAGGATTTCCATGGTGAGCAGCCGCGGCAGCAGCCGCTGACGCTGCTCCTCGGTCCCGTAGCGATCAATCATGCCGGCGCACATATTGTGGATCGATACGAAGGAGGCGATCGCCGGGCAGCCGGTCGCCAGCGCCTCAATGATCATCGCGGCGTCGAGGCGCGTGAGCCCCGTGCCGCCGACGTCGTCGCGGACATAGATGCTCGCCATGCCGAGGGCGGCGGCGGCGCGCAGCGTCTCCACCGGAAAATGCTTCTGCTGGTCCCAGTCGATCGCGTGGGGCGCGAGCTCGTCGCAGGCGAAATCGAGCGCCATCGCGCGGATGGCTTCCTGCTCCTCCGACAGGCGAAAATCCATATGCATGTCCTCCCTGACCGGCATATTGACGATATGGCGCTGTAGTTACATCAAATCTCGCACAGGCACAGACGCAAATTCTCACAGCATCTGTTCAAAATCGAACAGACCTGCGAGACGAGGCAGATCAGCTCTCACTCAAACGATACGGCAGAGAGCCGCGCATGTCATGGTCAACGATCAACTTGCGCTTCAGCGGAGGGACGGCGCGGCTCGCGCATTTGGTGCGGTCGCAGATGCGGCAGGAGATGCCGATCGGATCGAAGGCGGCACGGTTGCCGAGATCGAGGTCGTCCGCATAGACGAAGGCGTCGGCATAGGAGATCTCGCAGCCGAGCGCCAGCGCATAGCGCGGATGGGCGGCGCGGTAGCCGCCGCCGCCCTTGGTGATCTGGGTGGCGAGACACAGGTAGCGCACGCCGTCGGGCGTCTCGGCGAGCTGGCGGATGATCCGGCCGGGCGCCTCGAAGGCCTGATGGACGTTCCAGAGCGGGCAGGCCGCACCGAAACGGGCGAATTGCAGCTTGGCGGCGCTGTGGCGCTTGGTGATGTTGCCGGCCCGGTCGATGCGGGCGAAGAAGATCGGAATGCCCTTCTGGCCCGGCCGCTGCAAGGTCGACAGCCGGTGGCAGACCTGTTCCAGCGAGGCGCCGAACCGGGCGGCGATGAGTTCGATATCATGGCGCAGCTCGCGCGCCGCCTTGAGGAATGTCTGGTAGGGCAGGATCAGCGCGCCTGCGAAATAATTATGCAGGCCGATGCGACAGATTTCATGGGCCTCCTCGGTGCGGAAGCCGGCGCTTCCCGCCACCCGATCGATCTCCTCGCGGGCGTGAAGCTGGGCGATCTGCAGCGCCAGCTGGAAGTCGCGCGTCGGCGGCGGGGCGTAGGGATTCAAGGTCAGAATACGGGCGCGCGGATCGAAGCGGCGGATCGCCTCGTCGCCGGCGGCGCCCCGCACGACGCGCACGCCGTGCCGCTGTTCGAGATAGCTTGTGAGCGCGGCGTGATTGTCGCCCTCTCCCAGGCGGAGTTCGCCCGCTAGGCGCTCGGCCAGAGTGTCGATCTCGTGGATGTAGTTGTCGACGAAATGGAAGAAGTCGCGCACTTCCTCGTAGGGGGTGGTCTCGACGAAGGAAGCGTTGCGGCCGATCGTGTCGTCGATGCTGGCGAGCTGTTCGCTGTTGCGGCGATAGGCCTGGTGGCACTTGATCAGCGCATGCGCTAGTCCCGGCGCGTTCTGGCTGATCAGCTTGAGTTCCTGGAGGCTCGGCGCATAGGTCTCGAACAGCGGGTCGCTGAGCGCTTCCGTAAGCGCCGATAGCAGCCGGTCACCCTCGCCGGTGGAGAGTTCGGCGATATCGATCTGGAATTTCTCCGCCAGCGCCAAGAGCACCGCCGCCGAGACCGGGCGCTGATTGTTCTCGATCTGGTTGAGGTAGCTCGTCGAGATGCCGATCCGCTCGGCGAACTGGCCCTGCGTGGTGCGGTTTGCTTCCCTGAGTTCCCTGACCTTGCGGCCGATAAAGAGCTTGCCGATCGCCATGTTCGCAACTTTGCAATTTGCATTTCACTATGTTCTATATTCCACCTTTGCACATCATCGACCGTGTTGCCATCCGACCTTCGGCGCTATTGCCATCCCTGCAGCGCCGCGCGTCCTATCAGACGCAAGGGTCGCCGTAGCACTTTTGAATTGCTGCATGTTTCTTTAAATCCGCTAGGATTTGAGTTGATATGCAGGAGCGAAGCCTCTGCACAATCAGCAAAAAACAGGAGGAGAGCGATGCGCGCCATACTTGAACAGGTCGAGGCCCGGCGGGCCGAGGCACGCGCCGGCGGCGGCGAGAAGCGCATTGCCGCTCAGCACGGCAAGGGCAAGCTGACGGCGCGCGAGCGCATCGACGTGCTGCTCGACGAAGACTCCTTCGAAGAATACGACATGTATGTGACGCATCGCTGCGTCGATTTCGGAATGGCCAACCAGAAGGTCGCCGGCGACGGCGTCGTCACCGGCTGGGGCACGATCAACGGTCGCCAGGTCTATGTGTTTTCTCAGGACTTCACCGTGCTCGGCGGCTCGCTCTCCGAGACGCATGCGCAGAAGATCTGCAAGATCATGGACATGGCAGCCCGCAACGGCGCCCCGGTGATCGGTCTCAACGACAGCGGCGGCGCCCGCATCCAGGAAGGCGTCTCCTCGCTCGCCGGCTATGCCGAGGTGTTCCGCCGAAATGCCGAGGTCTCCGGCGTCGTCCCGCAGATCTCGGTGATCATGGGGCCCTGCGCCGGCGGCGCCGTCTATTCGCCGGCGATGACCGACTTCATCTTCATGGTGCGCGACTCATCCTACATGTTCGTGACCGGGCCGGATGTGGTGAAGACGGTGACGAACGAGATCGTCACGGCGGAGGAACTCGGCGGTGCCCGTACCCACACGACCAAATCCTCGGTCGCCGACGGCGCCTATGAGAACGACATCGAGGCGCTCGAACAGGTACGGCTGCTGTTCGATTTCCTGCCATTGAACAACCGCGAGAAGCCGCCGGTGCGGCCCTTCCATGACGACCCTGCACGCCTCGAGATGCGGCTCGACAGCCTCATTCCGGAAAGCGCCGCCAAGCCCTACGACATGAAGGAGCTGATCCTCGCCGTTGCCGACGAGGGTGACTTCTTCGAGCTGCAGGCGGATTTCGCCCGCAACATCATCACCGGCTTCATCCGCCTGGAAGGCCAGACAGTCGGTGTCGTCGCCAACCAGCCGATGGTGCTCGCCGGCTGCCTCGACATCGATTCCTCGCGGAAAGCCGCGCGCTTCGTGCGCTTCTGCGACGCCTTCTCCATCCCGATCCTGACGCTCGTCGACGTGCCCGGCTTCCTGCCCGGCACCGCCCAGGAATATGGCGGCGTCATCAAGCACGGCGCCAAGCTCCTGTTCGCCTACAGCCAGGCGACGGTGCCGATGGTGACGCTGATCACTCGCAAGGCCTATGGCGGCGCCTATGACGTCATGGCCTCGAAGCATATCGGCGCCGACGTCAACTATGCCTGGCCGACGGCCGAGATCGCCGTGATGGGCGCCAAGGGCGCGACCGAGATCCTCTATCGCTCCGAACTCGGCGATTCGGAGAAGATCGCGGCGCGCACGAAGGAGTACGAGGAGCGCTTCGCCAATCCCTTTGTCGCCGCAGAGCGCGGCTTTATCGACGAGGTGATCATGCCGCACTCCTCGCGCCGCCGCATCGCCCGCGCCTTCGCCTCGCTTCGCAACAAGCAGGTGGAGACCCGCTGGCGCAAGCACGATACGATTCCGCTTTGATGGACACCATGGGGCAGAAACTGCAGGTTCGGATGACGCCCAACGCCGCCGGCCGCGGTCACCGCCGCTTGCTGCGGCATCTGGCGATGAGCACCCTCTCCGGGCTCGTCGCCGGGGCGGTCGCTGTCGGCACGCTGATGATGCTCGACATCGGCTCGATCGGCACGCTGGTGGCGCGCTCCACCGACCCGTTGCTTGCCGCAGCGACGGTGCTTGCGCCCTTCGCCCTTGTCGGCGCCGCCGCGGGTGCCGCGATCGGCTTGCTGCCCTATTTCAGAAAATTCAGGCGATGACGCGACCGAAAGAGTTCAAAGGGAAACGGATGTTCAAGAAAATCCTCATCGCCAATCGCGGCGAAATCGCCTGCCGCGTCATCAAGACCGCCAGGAAGCTCGGGATTGCGACCGTCGCCGTCTATTCCGACGCCGACCGCGACGCCATGCATGTGCGCCTGGCGGACGAGGCCGTCCATATCGGCCCGTCCCCGTCGAGCCAGTCCTACATCGTCATCGACAAGATCCTTGAGGCGATCCGCAAGACCGGTGCCGACGCCGTCCATCCAGGCTACGGCTTCCTGTCCGAAAACGCCGCCTTCGCCGAGGCGTTGGAAAAGGAGGGCGTCGCCTTCATCGGCCCGCCGGTCAAGGCGATCGAGGCGATGGGCGACAAGATCACCTCGAAGAAGATCGCGGCCAAGGCCGGCGTTTCCACCGTTCCCGGCCATATGGGCCTGATCGAGGACGCCGACGAGGCGGCGCGGATTGCTTCGTCGATCGGCTTTCCGGTGATGATCAAGGCCTCGGCCGGCGGCGGCGGCAAGGGGATGCGCATTGCCTGGAACGAGCGCGAGGCGCGCGAAGGCTTCCAGTCGTCGAAGAACGAGGCGAAAAGCTCGTTTGGCGACGACCGCATCTTCATCGAGAAATTCGTGACCGAACCGCGCCACATCGAGATCCAGGTGCTCGGCGACAAGCACGGCAACACGCTCTATCTCGGCGAGCGGGAATGCTCGATCCAGCGGCGGAACCAGAAGGTCATCGAGGAGGCCCCCTCGCCATTCCTTGACGAAACGACCCGCCGTGCCATGGGCGAGCAGGCGGTGGCGCTCGCCAGGGCCGTCGGCTATCACTCGGCCGGCACGGTCGAATTCATCGTCGACGGCGAGCGCAACTTCTATTTCCTCGAGATGAACACCCGCCTGCAGGTCGAGCATCCGGTGACGGAGCTCGTCACCGGCCTCGATCTCGTCGAGCAGATGATCCGCGTCGCCGCCGGCGAGAAGCTCGCCTTCGGCCAAGGCGACGTGAAGCTCGAAGGCTGGGCGATCGAGAGCCGGCTCTATGCCGAGGACCCCTATCGCAACTTCCTGCCCTCGATCGGCCGGCTGACGCGCTACCGGCCGCCGGCAGAGGGCCGGCAGGACGATGGCACGGTCATCCGCAACGACACCGGCGTCTTCGAGGGCGGCGAGATCTCGATGTACTACGACCCTATGATCGCCAAGCTCTGCACCTGGGGGCCGGATCGTGCAGCGTCAGTCGCGGCGATGGCGGAGGCGCTCGACGCCTTCGAGGTCGAAGGCATCGGCCACAACCTGCCGTTCCTTTCCGCCGTGATGCAGCAGGACCGCTTCCGCGAGGGACGGCTGACGACCGCCTATATCGCCGAGGAATTTGCCGATGGCTTCCACGGCGTCGTGCCGGACGAGGCATCGGCGATGAAACTCGCCGCCATCGCCGTCACCATCAATCAGGCGCTGCAGGAGCGCGCCAGCCGGGTTTCCGGGACGATCGGCAACCCCCGCCGGGTCGTCGGCCATGAGTGGATGGTGAACCTTGCCGAGCGCGAATTCCAGGCGACTGCGGATCTTTCGGCCGACGGCGGCTGCATCCGTTTCGCCGATGGACCGGCCATTTCGGTCGCCAGCGACTGGCTTCCCGGCCGCACGCTCGCCACCTTCGAGCTCGACAATCGGCCGATCAATGTGAAGGTCGACCTCGCCGGCACCGGCTTAAGACTGCGCTGGCGCGGCATCGATGTCGTCGCCCGGGTCAGAAGCCCGCGCGTCGCCGAACTCGCCCGGCTGATGCCGAAGAAGCCGCCGCCGGACACCTCGAAGATGCTGCTCTGCCCGATGCCCGGCGTCGTCACCTCGATTGCAGTGAAGGCCGGCGATGCGGTCGAGGCCGGCCAATCGCTCGCCGTCGTCGAGGCGATGAAGATGGAAAACATCCTGCGGGCCGAAAAGCGCGCGACGGTGAAGCGCGTTGCGATCGCCGCCGGCGCTAGCCTGGCGGTGGATGAGCTGATCATGGAGTTCGAGTGATGGGGATCGTCGCGACGTGGGTACAGGTACCCCCTCTGCCCTGCCGGGCATCTCCCCCTCAAGGGGGGGAGATCGGCAAGACGCGAGCTCGCCACTCACCTCTTCGATGGCCTTAACTGCGCATCACCAGTTGGAGTGGCGCGCAACGGTCCCTCCTCTATCTTCCCCCTTGAGGGGGAGATGCCCGGCAGGGCAGAGGGGGGTGTCCTCAAATGCGGCGAAATACGCATATGCACGGAGTGGCGTCGATGCCTGACAAAAACCTCAAAGACTGGGAAGCCCTCGCCGAGAAGGAGCTGAAGGCCTCCCCCGAAAGCCTCACTTGGCATACGCCGGAGGGCATCGAGGTCAAACCGCTCTACACGCGCGACGACCTCGCGGACATCGGCGTGCTCGACTCGCTCCCAGGCTTCGAGCCCTTCCTGCGCGGCCCGCGTGCCACCATGTATGCCGGCCGCCCCTGGACGATCCGGCAATATGCCGGCTTCTCCACGGCGGAAGCCTCGAACGCCTTCTATCGCAAGGCGCTTGCCGCCGGCCAGCAGGGCGTCTCGGTCGCCTTCGACCTCGCCACCCATCGTGGCTATGACAGCGACCACCCCCGCGTCGTCGGCGACGTCGGCAAGGCGGGGGTGGCAATCGACTCGGTCGAGGACATGAAGATCCTGTTCGACGGCATCCCGCTCGAGAAAATCTCAGTCTCGATGACCATGAACGGCGCGGTGATCCCGATCCTCGCCTCCTTCATCGTTGCCGGCGAGGAACAGGGCGTGTTGCGTGAGAACCTCTCCGGGACCATCCAGAACGACATTCTCAAGGAGTTCATGGTTCGCAACACTTACATCTACCCGCCGGAACCCTCGATGCGGATCGTCGCCGACATCATCGAATATACGGCGAAGGAGATGCCGAAATTCAACTCGATCTCGATCTCCGGCTATCATATGCAGGAGGCCGGCGCGACGCTGGTGCAGGAGCTTGCCTTCACGCTGGCCGACGGGCGCGAATATGTGCGCGCGGCTCTCGCGAAGGGGCTGAACGTCGACGACTTCGCCGGCCGGCTCTCCTTCTTCTTCGCGATCGGTATGAACTTCTTCATGGAGGCCGCGAAGCTGCGCGCCGCGCGCCTTCTCTGGACGCGGATCATGAAGGAGTTCGAGCCGACGAAGGCATCTTCGCTGATGCTCCGGACCCATTGCCAGACCTCCGGCGTCTCGCTCGCCGAGCAGGATCCCTATAACAACATCATCCGCACGGCCTTCGAGGCGATGTCGGCCGTGCTTGGCGGCACGCAGTCGCTGCATACCAATTCCTTCGACGAGGCGATTGCGCTGCCGACCGAGTTTTCCGCCCGTATCGCCCGCAACACGCAACTGATCCTGCAGCACGAGACGGGCGTGACGAAAGTCGTCGACCCGCTCGCCGGCTCCTACTACGTCGAGAGTCTCACGAACGAGCTTGCCGAAAAGGCCTGGGCGCTGATCGAGGAAGTGGAAGCGCTCGGCGGCATGACCAAGGCGGTCAATGCGGGCCTGCCGAAGCGGCTGATCGAAGAGGCGGCAACCCGCCGCCAGGCGGCGGTCGACCGGGGCGACGAGGTCATCGTCGGCGTCAACAAATATCGACTCGAGAACGAAGAACCGATCGACATTCTCCAGATCGACAACGCCGCCGTCCGGACGGCCCAGATCAAACGGATCGAGGAAACCAGGCGGCGCCGCGACTCGCAGAAGGTGAAGCAGATGCTGGAAACGCTGGCCGAAGTGGCAAGAAGCGGCAAGGGCAATCTGCTTGGCGCTGCGGTCGAGGCGGCACGGGCGCGCGCCACCGTCGGCGAAATCTCCGACGCGATGCGGCAGGCCTTCGGCGACCATGCAGCCATTCCCGAGGTCGTCACCGACATCTACGGCAAGGCCTATGAGGGCGACCCGGAGCTCGGCGTGCTGTCCGGACGGCTCGGGGAGGTCACAAAACGGCTTGGCCATAAGCCGAAGATCATGGTCGCCAAGCTCGGCCAGGACGGCCACGACCGCGGCGCCAAGGTGATCGCCTCGGCCTTCGGCGACATCGGCTTCGATGTCGTCGCCGGCCCCTTGTTCCAGACGCCGGACGAGGCGGCCGAACTGGCGCTTGCCGAGGAGGTCACCGTCGTCGGCGTTTCCTCGCTCGCCGCCGGCCACAGGACGCTGATGCCGCAACTCGCCGAAGCGCTGAAGAAGCGCGGCGGAAAGGACATCATCGTCGTCTGCGGCGGCGTCATCCCGCGACAGGACTATCAGTATCTGATTGAGAACGGCGTCTCCGCCGTCTTCGGGCCAGGCACGCATGTGCTCGATGCGGCGCGCGCGGTGCTCGACCTGATCGAAGGCAAGCGGCGCAACGTCTGAAGACCATCGGCAAGGATGCCATTCCGAGGATGGCTCGCGAGGCGAGCCGTCCTTTGCACGCGCCGAGCGCGCAACGTGCGCCGCTTTACCTCGGCTTTTTTTGAACTACTATCATCGCTGTAGCGCGCCCCGCGGACAACAGCGTCCGCAGACACCGCCAGAGGGAACCGCATGCAGATCGGCAAACCTCACGAGGCGATCACCCGCATTTGCCAGGCAAGTGCGGACAGCGTTGAGGTGCGCGGCCGCGATCTCTGCCGCGACCTCATGGGACGGCTGAGCTTTACCGAGTATTTCTACCTGCTGCTGACCGGGCGGGAGCCGACGGATAACCAGCGCTACTTTCTCGACCTGCTGCTCATTGGCATCGCCGAGCACGGCATGATGCCGACGGTACAGGCGGCGCGCATGACGCTCGCCGCCGACCCGGATTCCCTACAGGGCGCCTTGGCGGCGGGTCTTCTCGGCTGCGGCCCTGTGCTGGTCGGAACAGCGGAGCGATGCGGCAAGCTTCTGGCCGAGGCGCAGGCCCGCGTCGCAGCCGGCGAGGAGGCGAAGCTGGTCGCCGTCGCAATGCTGCAGGACGTCCGTAGGGCCGGCGGAAAGCTGCCGGGATTCGGCCACCCGGTGCATCGCCCGACCGATCCCCGCGCCGAACGGATCCTCGAACTCGCGGACGCGCGCGGCGTCAGCGGACCGCATGTCCGCATGGCGCGAAACTTCCGCGCCGCTGCGGCCGAGGCCTGGGGCAAGCCCCTGGTGATGAACGTTTCCATGCCGATCGCCGCCGTGCTTCTCGATCTCGATTTTCCGGTTGCGATGATCAAGGCGGTGCCGCTGCTGGCCCGCGCCGGCGGCCTGCTTGCCCATCTCGCCGAGGAGCAGCAACGCCCGATCGGTTTCACCTTAGCAGCGCATGCGGAAGCGGCTGTCACCTACCAGAACGACAAGGGCGACGGCTGATCATGTTCGAGCCCGATGTCGAGACGCTGCCCTGGCGCGACCAGATCCGGTTGGATGACGCGCTCTACCGAAAGCAGATCGCATACCTGCTGGCGCGTTCGCGTTTTTATCAGCGCAAGCTCGGCGAGGCGGGTTTCGACACAGCCGAAATGATCGGCGGGCTCGATGCGATCGCCGATCTGCCGCTGACCGAGAAGAGCGATATCCGGGCGAGTTGCAGTGATGCAGAGCCGATGGGTGCGCATGTCGCCGCACCTATGGACCAGATTGTCCGCATCTATTCCACCAGTGGGACGACCGGGACGCCGAGCTATATTCCGCTGACGGCGCAGGATCTTGACAATTGGGTGACGGCGTCGGCGCGCAGCTATTCCGCCTCGGGGATCAGGCAAGGCGAGGCGATCGTTTCGACCTACAACGCCGGACCCTTCGCTGCTGGCGCCGCACTCGGCGCCTTCGACCGGCTAGGCATGTGCCACATCCCGGTCGGCACCGGCAACACCGAACGCCTGATGGCCGCCATTCGCCTTTTAAGGCCCTCGGCGGCGGTGATGACGCCGTCCTACGCGGCCCACCTTAGCGAATGGGCCGCCGACCGCGGCTTCGATCTCAAAGGCTCCAGCGTCCGCCGGTTGCTCGTCGCCGGCGAACCGGGGGGCGGCGAACCTAAATTTAGGGCGCGCCTTGAGGAGGCCTGGGGCGCAAAGGTCACCGAGGCCATGGGCATCGGTGACATCGGCGTGTCGCTGTGGGGCGAATGCGAGGAACAATGCGGTATGCATCTCGGTGCCCGCGGCTTCGTCCACGCCGAGCTGATCGATCCCGATTCGGCAGCGCCGATAGCCCTTGCCGACGGCGCGAAAGGCGAGCTGGTGCTCACCCATCTTCGCCATCAGGCGGCACCGATGCTGAGGTTCCGCACGCGTGACCATGTGGAGATGTGGACGTCTCCCTGCCGCTGCGGACGGACGGCGCCGCGGCTGCGCTGCATCGGCCGGACAGACGACCTTTTGATCGTCCGCGGCGTCAACGTGTTTCCCTCGGCTATCCGCGACGTCGTGAACGAATTTGCCCCGGCCGTCAGCGGCGCCATCCTGATAACACCGGTGGCCGCGGGTGCCCGGCAGCAGCCGCCCTTGCCGGTTTCGGTGGAACTCGCCAGGGACAGCGAAGGCATCGCGAATCTGGCCGAGAGGATCCAGAAGCGTATTCGTGAGGTGCTCGTCGTTTCAACAAGAATAAAAATGGTGCCCTGGGGCACTCTCCAGCGCAGCGAATACAAGTCGAAACTGGTGCATCAAACGGCATGAGGAAAGCGGCTTTCCGCGCTCACCCGCGGAAGAAGATTAGGGAGGACGGCAATGCGGAAGCTTCAATCGCAGGGGGTCCATCACATAACGCTGGTCGGAGCCGACCGGCAGACGTCGATCGACTTCTGGGAGGGCATTCTCGGCATGCCCTTCATCTTCGAGCAGCCGAATCTCGACCGGGCCTCGGAAAGCCATCTCTATTTCGATCCCGGCGACGGGCGGCTGATCACCGTCTTCACCGACGAGACCCGCAAGCCCGATCCGAAACGGACGTCGACGGATATCGGCTGCGTGCATCACATCGCCTTCGCCGTCTCGCGGGCGACATTCCAGCAGGCGGTCGAGCGCCTCGATGAGCGCAACATCCGCCACAGCGGCGTCAAGGATCGCGGCTTCATGGACTCGATCTATTTCGAAGACCCGCTCGGCCTCCTGGTCGAGCTCGCCTCCTACCGCTTCGAGCCGCCGGCCGGCCACACCCATGCCGACGTGCTGATGGAGGCGCACAACATCCGGCTGGCGCGCGGCGACTACGCCATCGCCGAGGTGCATCTCGCCGATGCGATCGAGGCACTGATCGAAAGTGTACGGCCGACGCTCTCGGCTGACCGCGCGCCGAAGGACCCATATGGATCAATTTAGGGAAGCAGAGGGAGGAAGGCAGATGGCAACGATAAAGCTCAACGTGATCAAGCCCAGCGTCAACAACATGACGGTGCGCGTGTTTCTAAGGGCGGCAAATCTCGATTTTGCCGAGCATGACGTCTACGGACAAACCCGCTCCGCCGAATATCTGGCTCGCGCCCCGTCGCATCTGACGCCGATGATCGAAACGGCGGACCTGCCCAGGGGCGCGCTCTGGGAAAGCTGCGCGATCATGCAGTATCTCTGCAACAAGCATGGACTCGATCGGTTCTATCCGAAGGACCCGGAAGCGCGCGCAATGATCGATAGCGCCATGTTCTACCTGATCGGCACCTTCTATCCTTATCTGGCCCGCGCCACCTACCCGGCTCTCAATTTCCCGCAATATCCGGGCGAAGTCGGCTTCAGCGAGGCGGATGCGGAAACCAAGGAGCGGGCCCGCCAGGCCGCCGCTGAGGCGCTTGCCGAACCGCTCGAGGTCTTCCGCCTTTTCTACATAGGCGACAAGCCGTTCATCGGCGGCGACAGCCCGTCGATCGCGGATATCAGGCTTGCCGCGACACTCGAATTCCTAGCGGCGATCGACTATTCCCTGCCGGACTGGGCCAAGACCTATGTCGCGGCCATGGAGACGTCGCTTGGCGACGCCTATAACGAGCCGGCCGCCGATGTCCGCGGCTACATCGATTATGTGAAGTCGTTGTAGGCAGAATGCGCTTTACCAGACGAGGAGGATGATGCCGGTTGCGCCGAGTGCGGCGATCCAGAGCCGATCGAAATTGATCCATGCGGATCGCAATCCGGCAAGGCCAAGCCAGGTAAAGACCATCAGGGCAATCGCGGCGATCACCGCGAGCATCGCGCCGGTATGGACGGCAATTGCAGCAAGGGAAACCGAGAGCGAGTCGGTGGTGCCGGCCACCCCCGCCTGATCGGAAAGGCAGAGGCTAAGCACCGCGGGCACGAGCATCAGTCCGGCGCCATGGCTCGTGGCCATCAGGAAGGACCAGGCCGCAAGCCCCGCCATGCCGGCTTGCATGCCGACCCTGACGCGATGACGGTGTCCGTAGATGGCAAGATAGCCGGTAAAGCCCAGGATGAAGACGGCGGTAACGAGCTGCAGGCCGCGCAGGTCCATGACCGCCCCGAAGGCGACCATCGCGGCGAGCACGGTCCCAATGGAAACGGCATGCCCGAGGGCGATCGGGACAAGCGAGAGCCAGACGGTGCGGGCGCTTTGCCGATGCAGCCCGAGCGCCACGGCGAAAAGCCAGCCCATCGCCGGATTGGCGCCGTGAAAGGCGCCGAGACCGGCAAGCGAGAGCCAGGGCCAGAAATCCATTATCCGCTCCGGCGAGCATCGTTCTGCTCACTTCAAGAATAGCAATAGGAATCCGACGAACAGTCGCCACCCTCGAGCCGAACCTGATGCGGCCGGTGGCCCTTCGGCCAGTCGACGAAGAATTTTCCGTCGAAGGAAATCCCGCCATTGTCGCCGACATCGAGCTTCACCATCCAGCCGTCGAGACCCTCCGGATAGAGTTGCGGGTCGATGGCGCCATAAAGCGAATTGGTGAAGTAGACCCGCTTGCCGTCGCGGCTGATCTCCACCATCTGCGGCCCGCCGTTCAAGCGGCCATTCGATGCCTTCGGATGCGTCGCGCGCGCGACGATTCCGCCGATCCGCACCCGTCCGGCCTCCTTCGGCGCAAGCGGATCAGAAACGTCGTATTGGATCATGTCTCCGGTGCCCCAGCAGGAGACGTAGAGGAAGCGATCATCCATCGAGAGGTCGATATCGGTGACGAGCGGCGGCACGGCCTGGAAGCCCTTGAGCAAGGGCGGCAAGAGGTCCGGATCGGCCGGCTCTGCGGGTATCTCGATCACCTTCTTCACCGCCCACTGGTTGCCTTCGCGATACCAGGTCCAGATCGATGCGGAGAGGTCCTTAAGGCTGATGACGCAGCCGACGAAACCATGGGCCTTGGTCGGATCATGGGCCGGGCGCAATTCGAAGACGAGCTGATGTTCCTCGCCGAAGTCGATCTCCTGCAGGTGCTTGCGCGTATGCAGATCCCAGAAATGCAGCCGGCGGCCATACTGGGAGCCGAGCAGCACTTCCGGAACGAGGCCGTTTTCGAACGTATCGGGCGTTCCCCATTCGCTGGTGATCATCGTGTCGTGGCCGAGATGCCACCAGAAGTCATAGGCGAGCTTCTGCGGGCCGCGGTCCATTTCCCATTGGCCGAGCACGTCGAAACTGTCGTGGTCGAGCAGGAAGATGCCGCCTGGCGCCTTGCCGTCACGGTCGGCGAGCGCGTTGACGTAGATGCCCTCCGGTCCGCAATGGATCGTGTGCAGCCGCGAATAGTTGGCCCGTTCGGCGACTTCCTCGGGCTCGATGACGCGGACGATCTCAGGCTTGCGTAGATCGGGCTTCGTGTCGATGATATGCAGCCGCGATGATCTCAAGCCGGGCACGACGAGGTAGCGGCGCTCGACATGCGGATGCGGCGCATTGGGGCACAGGCAGGATGAGCAGGCGTTCCAGCCGAAATGGTGAAGCTCGTCGCCGACATTCGGCATGTCGACCTGCCCGACGATCTGAGAATAGCTTGCGGATGCCGGGTCGAGGTCGACGACGGCGATTGCGTCCGGCCGCTGCCGGTCCGGGTCGAAGGCCGCCACATAGGCAAGCGTCTCTTTCGGCGCCTTGGCGGCCATGCGTGGGGATGGATAGAAGGAAGGATCGGGTCGCCACGTCGCCATTTCGTTTCTCCCGCAGAGAAGACAATGCGTGGATCCTGATGCAAGCTTAGGTGATGCGGCAAAAACGCGTCGGAAATGCGGCGTTTTGGCCTTATTTAACGGAATGGCGGCAAGCGAGAGTAACTGAGACAGATGGGCGAATTCGAATTCGACGGCGAGCTCTGGCTCTATCCCGGCAAGGGCGGCTGGCACTTCGTCACCCTGCCAGCGGAGATTGCACGGCAGATCAAGTTCCTGGCCGAACCGGGAAAACGCGGCTGGGGTAGCGAGGCTGTGATCGCACGCACGGGCAAGACGGATTGGACCACGTCGATCTTCCCCGACAAGGCCTCGGGTTCGTTCCTGCTGCCGGTGAAGGCGGAGGTTCGGCAGCGAGAAAAACTGGCTGCCGGTCAAACGATGCGCATCAAGCTGTCGTTGGACGGCGCTAAGTCTCGACCCTGAGCTTCATCCGGTCGGCTGCAAAACGCGTCCGCGAGTATTCGACCGGCCGGCCTTCGAGGTCGGCATTGACCGATTGGGCCTCTAGCACGATCGCCCCGGGTGAAAGCTGGAGCAGCGTCAGCTCCTCCGCTTCCGCATGTCGCGCGACGATCTCGGTGGAAGCGCGGACATAATCGTAGACGCCCTGGGCGGCGAAGGCCTTGGTCACGGAGCCGAGACGGGCATATTCCTCCGCCATCCGCGGAAAGCGGTCGGCGGGAAAATAGCTGAGCGACGTGGAGAGCGGCCGGCCGTCGCCACTGCTGACGGTGTGGAGCTCGACGAGCAGCGCACTCGGAGCAAGACCTAGTGCCGTGGCAATCTCGCCGCTCGCCGGCACTTGGCCGTGCGCCAGCAGCCGGGTGCCGATTTCCCTCACCTGTCGGCCGAGCCCCTGCGAGAAGCGGGTACGCCGCGAGATCGGATAGGTGACCCGCTCCTTGCGCTCGATCAGCGTGCCGCGCCCCTGCACGGCGCGCACCAGTCCTTCGTCGGCAAGGGCCGCCAGCGCGCTGCGGACCGTATGGCGGTTGACGCCGAAGTCGTGCGCCAGCGCCGTCTCGGGCGGCACCATTCCGGTCGTGTCGTAGTCGCCATTGCTGATCGCCAGCCGTATGCGGTCGGCAATCTGCCGCCAGAGCGCCACACCGGTCTGCCGCTCGACCGTTTTTCTCACTGCCGTTTTTGCCACCGTCACAAGCCTGTCATTTCCGAACGTTAGAGAATGGTATAAGATGTATAGTTGTCTAGATCAATAGACATTTGGGATGAAGCAAATGGACGCGAAGCAGAGATTTGAAGCCCCAGAGGCGTGGGATCGCAAGGAAGGCATGCGGCTTCTGGCCCGCGCCACCCTTGCGGAACTGACGGCCGCCTGGGAAGCCATAGCCGACAAGCCGGACGTGGCGCCGGTCCGCGGTCCGGAGACCGGACTCGTCATGGTGCGCGGCCGCATCGGCGGCGGCGGCGATCCTTTCAACCTGGGCGAGGCGACAGTGTCACGTGCCACCGTCCGGCTCTCGACCGGCGAGGTCGGCCACGGGCAGATGCTCGGCACCGACAAGGAGCGCGCCCGCTACGCGGCGATCTTCGACGCCCTTACCCAGCACGATGCGCACCGTCCGGCGGTCGAAGCGCTGCACCGGCTGATCGCCGCCCGCCTCGATAGGCAAGACCAGCGGAAAGCCGAGGAGACGGCGGCGACCCGCGTCGATTTCTTCACCATGGTCCGGGGAGAGGATTGATGGGCACGCAGTCGCAGATCTATGCCGGCGCCTTCGCCGATCCCGTCTTCGCGGCGCAATCCGTGTTCCGCACCCTGATGGACAGTTTTGCCCGCCCGGGCACCATCGGCCGCCTCTCGGCTCAATCGTCACCACCCTCGCCTCTTGGTAACGCCAGCGGCGCCGTGGCACTGACGCTCTGCGATCACGACACCCCCGTCTGGCTCTCACCGGCGCTCGCCAAATCTTCGGTGCCGCAATGGATCGCCTTCCATACCGGCGCCGCCCTGACCGAAGCCAAGGACGAGGCGCGTTTCGCCTTCGTCGAGAAGGGGGCCGCGGTGCCGGGCTTCGATCAGTTCGCCCTCGGCACCCAGGAATATCCCGACCGCTCGACGACGCTGGTGGTCGAGATCGAGGCACTGACCGGCGGTGAGGCGCTCGTCGCTCGCGGGCCGGGCATCAAAACTGAGATCGGCGTCGCACCGAAGGGCCTGCCGGACGTCTTTCTCGACTTCTGGGCGGCCAACTGGGCGGTCTTCCCGCGCGGCATCGATCTGGTGCTGACGTCGGGCGACGCGGTGCTCTGCCTGCCGCGCACGACGAAGCTCTCGGCGAAGGAGTTCTGATCCATGTATGTTGCCGTGAAGGGCGGGGAAGCCGCCATCGCCAATGCGCATCGCCTGCTTGCCGACCGCCGGCGCGGCGACCGCTCGCTGCCCTCGATCACCATCGAGCAGGTGGTCGAGCAGCTCGGTCTGGCCGTCGATCGCGTCATGGCCGAGGCCTCGCTTTACGACCGCTCGCTCGCCGCACTTGCCGTGCGCCAAGCGCGCGGCGACATGATAGAGGCGATCTTCATCCTGCGCGCCTATCGCACCACGCTCCCCCGCTTCGGCTATTCCGAGCCGATCGACACTGCCGGAATGCTGGTCGAACGGCGCGTGTCCGCCACCTACAAGGACCTGCCCGGCGGTCAGCTTCTCGGCCCCACTTTCGACTACACCCACCGCCTGCTCGACCCGTCGCTCATCGGCGACGAACCGGTCGCGGCGCCGGCGATGAAGTCATCGGGCGAACAGGTCATGCGCGTCTCGGACATTCTCGACGGCGAGGGCCTGATCGAAGTCGACGGCCAGATGCCCGATGGTCATGTGGCGGGCGACCTGACGCGAGAGCCGATGGAATTCCCGATGGCCCGCGACCTGCGCCTGCAGGCCCTTGCCCGCGGCGACGAAGGCTTTCTCTTGGCGCTCGCCTATTCCACCCAGCGCGGCTACGGCCGCACCCATCCCTTCGTCGGCGAGGTCCGGATCGGCGAGGTGGAGGTCGAGCTTGATCTGCCGGAGCTCGGCTTCGCCGTCTCGCTCGGCACCATCCGCGTAACCGAATGCCAAATGGTCAACCAGTTCAAGGGCTCGGCCAAGCAGCCGCCGCAATTCACCCGTGGCTACGGTCTCGTTTTCGGCCAGAGCGAGCGGAAGGCCATGTCGATGTCGCTCGTCGACCGGGCGCTCCGGACCGACGAGTTCAGTGAGGACATCGTCGCCCCGGCCCAGGACCAGGAATTCGTCATCTCGCATGCCGACAACGTCCAGGCGACCGGCTTCGTCGAGCATCTGAAGCTGCCGCACTACGTCGATTTCCAGGCCGAGCTCGACCTGGTGCGGCGCATGCGCCGCGACTACAAGGCCGCCCACGCCGGCCAAGCGGACGGCATGAAGGAGGCCGCCGAATGAACGACCTTGCCACCTACAATTTCGCCTATCTCGACGAACAGACGAAGCGGATGATCCGGCGGGCGATTCTCAAGGCGCTCGCCATTCCCGGCTACCAGGTGCCCTTCGCCTCCCGCGAAATGCCGATGCCCTATGGCTGGGGCACCGGCGGCGTGCAGGTCACCGCCTCAATCCTTGGCCCCGATGACGTTTTGAAGGTCATCGACCAGGGCGCCGACGACACCACCAATGCCGTCTCGATCCGCGGCTTCTTCCAGAAGGTCGCTAACATCGCCGTCACCACCAAGACGACGGATGCGACGATCATCCAAACGCGCCACCGCATTCCCGAGGAGCCGCTTCGAGAAGGCCAGACGCTCGTCTACCAGGTGCCGATCCCGGAACCGTTGCGCTTCCTGGAGCCACGCGAGACCGAGACGCGCAAGATGCATGCGCTCGAAGAATACGGCCTCATGCATGTGAAGCTCTACGAGGACATCGCCCGCAACGGCCACATCGCCACGACCTATGCCTATCCGGTCAAGGTCGAGGGCCGCTACGTCATGGACCCCTCGCCGACGCCGAAATTCGACAATCCGAAGATGCACATGTCGGAGGCGCTGCAGCTCTTCGGCGCCGGCCGCGAGAAACGCATCTATGCGGTGCCGCCCTTCACCGAGGTCGTCAGCCTCGATTTCGAGGACCACCCTTTCGAGATCCAGAAATTCGACAAGCCCTGCGCGCTCTGCGGTGCGGAGAACGTCTATCTTGACGAGGTGGTGCTCGACGACAAGGGTGGGCGCATGTTCGTCTGCTCCGACACCGACCATTGCGAGGAGCGGCAAGCGAATGGGCATGCCGGCGCCATGCTCGGTCGCCCCCAGAACGAACGCAAGGAGCCCGCAGAATGAGCGCCCTGCCGCTTCTCAAGGTCAAGGACGTCTCGAAGTTCTACGGAAGCCGTATCGGCTGCCGCAATGTCTCCTTCGAGCTCTATCCCGGCGAGGTGCTCGCCGTCGTCGGCGAGTCCGGTTCTGGCAAGACGACGCTGCTTTCCTGCCTCTCGACTCGGCTAATGCCGAGCTCCGGCATCATCGAATACCACATGCGCGACGGCCAGTACCGCGATCTGGCCCATATGGGCGAGGCCGAGCGGCGCTTCCTGATGCGCACCGATTGGGGTTTCGTGCACCAGAACCCTGCCGATGGGCTGAGGATGACGGTTTCGGCCGGCGCCAATGTCGGCGAGCGGCTGATGGCGGTCGGCGACCGGCACTACGGCAATATCCGCGCCAGCGCCAGCGACTGGCTACGGCGCGTCGAGATCGGCGAGGACCGGATCGACGACCAGCCGCGCGCCTTTTCCGGCGGCATGCGCCAGCGCCTGCAGATCGCCCGCAATCTAGTCACCTCGCCCCGCCTCGTCTTCATGGACGAGCCAACCGGCGGCCTCGACGTCTCGGTTCAGGCGCGCCTCCTCGATCTGGTGCGCGGCCTCGTCCACGACCTCGGGCTGGCCGCGATCATCGTCACCCACGACCTCGCGGTGGCCCGCCTCCTCTCGCACCGGATGATGGTGATGAAGGACGGCACGGTCATCGAACAGGGGCTGACCGACCGCGTGCTCGACGACCCGCGCGAGCCCTATACGCAGCTTCTCGTCTCTTCGATCCTGCAGGTGTGATCCATGGCTACTCCCCTAGTCGTTTCAGAAGTCGCCAAGAGCTTCACCATGCACCTGCGCGACGGCGTACGCCTGCCGGTCGTCGCCAACGTCTCCTTCTCGGTGAAGACCGGCGAATGCGTCGTGCTCGGCGGCCCTTCCGGCGTCGGCAAGAGCTCGATCCTCAAGATGCTCTACGGCAATTACGGCGTCGACGGTGGCCAGATCCTGATGGAGCATGACGGCCGGCTCGTGAACCTCGCGAATGCCGAACCGCGCACCGTGCTCGAAGTGCGCCGCACCACGCTCGGCTATGTCAGCCAGTTCCTGCGCGTCGTGCCGCGCGTCTCCGCCCTCGACATCGTCGCCGAACCTTTGCAGGCGCGCGGGGGTGCGGCCGCCGAGGCGAGGGAGCGCGCTGCAGAACTGCTTTCGAAGCTCAACCTGCCTCAGGAGCTGTGGGCTCTACCACCCGCCACTTTCTCCGGCGGCGAGCAGCAGCGCGTCAACATCGCCCGCGGCTTCATCACCGATCACAAAATCCTGCTGCTCGACGAGCCAACGGCCTCGCTCGATGCGAAGAACCGCGCCGTTGTGGTCGAGATGATCGCCGAGAAGAAGGCGCAAGGCACGGCGCTGGTCGGCATCTTCCACGACGCCGAAGTCCGCGACGCGGTCGCCGACCGCATCATCGACGTCTCCGAATTCTCGCCGAGGAAGCACGCCGCATGAGCCATAAGCTTGGTCTCGAACCCTTCATCCATACGACCGCCAGCGTCACAAATTCGAAGCTTGGGTGCTACACGGAGATCCAGGAGCGTTCGCGTCTCGACGAGGTCGAGTTCGGCGACTATTCCTACGTCATGCAGGACGGCTCTATCTGGTGCGCGACGGTCGGCAAGTTCGTCAACATCGCCGCCGCCGTGCGCATCAATGCCACCAACCACCCGACCTGGCGGGCGACGCTGCATCATTTCACCTATCGCGCGCCGATGTACTGGGACGACGCCGAGCCGGATCACGACCTCTTCGCCTGGCGCCGGCAGAACCGGGTGACGATCGGCCACGACGTCTGGATCGGCCATGGCGCCACGATCCTGCCAGGCGTCAAGGTCGGCAACGGCGCCGTCATCGGCGCCGGCGCCGTCGTCTCGAAAGACGTTGCGCCCTACACGATCGTCGGCGGCGTCCCCGCCAAGCTGATCCGCCAGCGCTTCACCGCCGAGATCGGCGAGGCCATGGACCGCCTCGCCTGGTGGGATTGGGACCACGCCAAGCTGCGCCGGGCGTTGGATGATTTTCGCGAACTGACGGCGGATGAGTTTCTGGTGCGGTACGGATGATGCAGACCCCCCTCATCCGGCCTGCCGCCACCTTCTCCCCGCAATCGGGGCAAAGGGGACTCGCGGTACCGCTCTGCTAAGTCCCCTCGCCCCGCCTGCGAGGAGAGGGTTAGGGTGAGGGGCAAATCCGCCGTCCGGTGCGCGAGGCGATCGAAATCATACGTCGCCAACGCCTCCCAAGAACTCACCCGTAACCCTCGCCACCAGCGCCAGCGAGGTCGCGCCGGCATCCGGATGACCTATGCTCTTCTCCGCCAGCGGCCGCGCCCGCCCGAGCTTTGGCGTCAGGCTGGATGTTCCCTCGGCCGCGTCCTGCGCGGCCTTTGCCGCCGCCTTCCAGGCCTCGACGAGAGGCTTGCCGGCTGCAGCTTCCCTTTCTAGCCTGTCGACGAAAGGCACAAGCGCATCGACAAGCGTCTTGTCGCCGACGCGGGCGCGACCGAGCCGGGTGACGCCGTCGAGAGCGAGACGCGCACCCTTGACGACCGCCGCTTCGCCGATCTTCTCGTCATCGCAGAAGGCATTGCTCCAGGACCTGAGCGCCAGCCCCCAGATCGCGCCGGACGTGCCGCCGGCGCGGTCCGCCCAGGCGTCGCCCGCGGCAGCCAGCACGCTCGCCGCGCCGGCGCCCGCCGCAACCGCTGCATTGGCAGCATCTAGCGCGGCGGCCGAGCCGCGCCGCATGCCCTGGCCATGGTCGCCGTCGCCGGCAATGGCGTCGATCCGGCCGAGTTCGTCTTCCGCCGCCTTCAGCGCTTCAGCGACACTGCCGATCAGCCGGGCGATACACCTGCCGCTCTCCTTCGAAGCTTCCGAGGCGGCGCCGAACGACTGCGGCCCTTCCGCATCGACGATGTCGTCCGTCGCAGGTTCGGCAGCGATGATCGTGCCCTTGCGCAGCACTGGCGCATCTGCGGGCGCGCGCCACAGCACTTCCAGCTCCTCGTCGAGCCAGAGAAGCGTCAGCGAGCAGCCCTGCATGTCGAGGCTGGTGACGAATTCGCCGCATTCCGGGTCGACGATTTCCAGCCCCGCCCCGGCCAGTTCCTTGGCAATCGCCGTCCACAACACGAAGAGCTCCTCGTACTTGGTCGAACCGAGGCCGTTCAGCACCGCGGCGACCTTGCGGGTGCCGGCCGGCCGCTCGGCCAGCAGCTTCCCGATCAGCAATTTCGCGAGGTCGCTGGCGGAGGAGATCGTCTCCTCGCTGATGCCGGGCTCGCCGTGAATGCCGAGGCCAAGCGCCATCTGTCCCTTAGGGACGGTGAAGAGCGGTCCGGCGGCGCCCGGCAGGGTGCAGCCGCCGAAGGCGACGCCGAACGACACGGTCCGTTCATTGGCAAGGCGCGCCAGCCGTTCCACCTCGTCGAGCGATTTTCCCGCCTCGGCGGCGGCGCCGGCGATCTTGAAGACGACGAGGTCGCCAGCAATGCCGCGGCGCTTGGCCGGCGTTTCCACCGAAGCGCTCGCCACGTCGTCGGTCACCGGCACGAAGCGCACGTCGATGCCTTCAGCGCGCAGGCGCTCGGCCGCAACCCCGAAGTTCAACACGTCGCCGGCATAGTTGCCGAAGCCGAGCAGCACCCCGCCGCCCTGGTTCGCATGGCGGCAGACCCGGGCGACGGCGGCCGTCGACGGGGAGGCGAAAACGTCGCCGGCAACCGCCGCATCCGCGAGGCCCGGACCGACATAGCCGGCAAAGGCCGGATAGTGGCCGGAGCCGCCGCCGATCACCACGGCCACCTTGCCCTTAGGCACTTTGGTGGAGCGCACCACGCCGCCCTTCACCAGGCGGACATTACGGGCATAGATCGCTGCGAAACCGGCAAGCGCAGTCGTGGCAAAATCTTCCGGAGCGTCAAAGATCGTCGTCATCGCTTTAATGTCCCTGTTCGCGAGGCAGGATGCGCCTCAGATAATCGCGGTTGGCGGCGCTGACGGAAAGCCCGTCGCCGCCATAATGCTCGCAGAGGAAGGGGCTTTCGAAGCCGTGCGCCAGGGCCATGCGGATCGCCGAGCGGTAATTGATGACGCCGAATTCGAGCGGGGCCGGATGGGTGACGATGAGCCCCGAAGCCGCATCCTCCGTGCGGTTGTAGTTCTTGACGTGCCAATATTTAGCAAAGGGCGCAACCTTTGCCATCATCTCCTGCCAATGCTCGACCGGCCGATGCAGGCGGATGAGGTTGCCGAGATCGGCGTTGATGCCGACATTTTGGAGCCCGACCTCCTCGACGAAGCGCACCGAACTGCCGGCCGTGCCGAGATAGGTGTCCTCGTACATTTCCAAGGACACCTCGACGCCGAGCTCTTCCGCATGCCGGCCGAGCTCGCGGACCCGCGAAACCGCCGTCTTCCACGTCGCCGCGTCGTCCGGGTTCTTCAGTCCATCGACGGTCCAGAACCACAGCACTTGTCTCTGCGCCTCCGTCAGCGGACCGAAGAAGCCGAAGGAAACAGAGCCCGCGCCGACTGCCGCCGCAGTCTCGATGACCCGGTGTCCATAGGCGAGATATTCCTCGCCATGCTCGGGATCGATCAGGCTGCGCCGCGAGGTCGAGATCGCCGGGATCGCGAGGCCGAGGGATTGAGTCAAACCGACGAATTCTTCCAGCCGATCACGCGACAGATCCGCGAGCCGGATCCAGCTGTCGGTCGGGTCGAGCTCGGTAAAGCCGGCGTCGACCACATCGTGAAGCGTTGCGGCCCATTCCTCCACCGACTGCTCCTGCACGGATCGGCCGTCCGGCAAAATGTTCGGGTACTGGATCATCGCGGCCGCGATCGGCCAGTTGTCACGGTTCCATTTGCGTGGCGCCATGGCGAACTCCTCGAGATTGGAGAGATTTGATCAGGTGTTTCTGCGGCGGCCCATTCAGGCTGCCGCGTTGCCGTCGCCATGCGGAGCGACGTCGTGCCGGCGCTTGCGCAGGCTGCCTATCAGCCAGAAGGCAAGCGGGGAAAGAAGGAGCACCAGGCCGAGCGCCATCAGCGCGGAAACGAGCCCGTTCGACCAGAAAATGTTGAGGCTGCCGCCGGACATCAGCATCGATTGGCGGAATGCATCCTCGGCCTTGTCGCCAAGCACCATGGCGAGAACCAGCGGCGCCAGCGGATAATCGAGCTTCTTGAAAACGTAGCCGAGCAGGCCGAAACCAATAACCAGGAAAATGTCGGAGACGGAATTTGCGACCTGATAGGCCCCCGAGAAGATCACCGCGACGATGATCGGACCGATGATCGAGAAGGGCACGCGCAGGATCGAAGCGTAGAGCGGCACGGTCGCGATCACCAGGAACACGGCGACGACATTGCCGAGATACATCGAGGCGATCAGGCCCCAGACGAAATCCGGCCGGTCGGTGAAGAGCATCGGGCCGGGCGTCAGGCCCCATATCATCAGGCCGCCCATCATCACCGCGGCGGTCGCCGAACCGGGCACGCCAAGCGCCAGCATCGGCAGCAGCGCCGAGGTGCCGGCCGAATGGTCGGCGGTTTCCGGCGCCACGACGCCGCGCGGATCGCCCTTGCCGAACAGGGACTTGTCGCGTGCCGAGCGGCGGGCGATGCCATAGCTCATGAAGGACGCGGCGGTCGGGCCGGCCGGCGTGATGCCCATCCAGATGCCAATGATCGTCGAGCGGGCGATGGTCAGCCAGTAGCGCGGGATCTCGATCAGCGTGCGGCCGATCTCGGCGAGCTTGACGCGCGCCTTGATGCCTTCGAAGCGCAGGCCTTCCTCGGTCGTCAGCAGCAGTTCGCCGATGCCGAAGAGGCCCATGACGGCGATCAGGAAGCTCACGCCTTTTATGAGTTCGGGAATGTCGAAGGTCAGCCGCAGATTGCCGGAGATCGTGTCCATGCCGATCGAGGCGAGCGCGAAGCCGAGCATCATCGAAACGAGGGTATTGAAGGGCGACTGCGCGCCCATCGAGATGAAGCTCGCAAAGGCGAGGAAATAAACTGCGAAATATTCGGGCGACGAAAACCGGAGGGCGAAATTCGCGACCCAGCCGGAAAGCAGCGTGATCATCACGACGCCGGCCAGCGCCCCGAGGCCGGCCGAGACGAAGGCGAGCGTCAGCGCCCGGCTTGCCTGTCCGGCCTTGGCCATCGGATAGCCGTCGAAGGTGGTGGCGACGGAGGAGGGTTCGCCCGGGATGTTGAAGAGGATCGACGTCGTCGAGCCGCCGAAGAGCGCGCCCCAATACATGCAGGAGAGCAGGATGATCGCCGAGATCGGTTCCATCGAGAAGGTGAGCGGCAAGAGCAGCGACACGCCGTTCGGTGCCCCGAGCCCCGGCAGCACGCCGACAAGAATGCCGAGCGTCACGCCCACCATCATCAACAGAATGTGGTTCCAGCTCAGGATGTGGCCGAAGCCGTCGATCAGAAGACCGATATTTTCCATGTCATTCCTCCCGCAGGCAATGCATTCGCCCGGGTCAATAGATCCCGAACCAGGCCTCGACCGGTCCCTTCAGCAGCGGAACCTGGAAGCCGATTTCGAAGACGACGAAGAAGACGAGCGAGACGCCGAGCCCTGCCGGCAGGGCGATCCACCATCTGTAGCGCCCCTGGAAAAGCATCGTCGCGGCGATGTAGAGCGCGGTCCCGACATAGAGCCCGAGCCAGGCAGAGACTGCGCCGAAGGCAACGAGCGGCAGCAGGAAGGAAGCAACAACCTTGGCGCGCCCGGCATCGAGGAAGATCTCTCCGGTGCCGCGGTGCTTGAGGAACGCGTGGGCGATATTGACGAGGCTGCCGAAGACGATGAGAAGGCCGATATAGAAGGGGAAATAGCCCGCATCCGGCCCCATCTCGGTCCAGCCGGCGCCGATATCGAGCGAACCGTAGCAGACGGCGGCGCCAAAGGCGGCGGTCAGCGCCGCGACGCCAAGCTCGACCGCGAAGCGGGAGACCCCATTCGCACTGTTCTCACTCATGACCGTAACCTTTCGAAAGCGGTGGCAGGCGCCGAAAGCGCCGGAGAGCATGTCCGCTCCCGGCGCCCGCCTGAGTCTTAGTTGGCAAGCCAGCCTTCGCGCTTCAGCACTTCGCTGACGGCGGCGCCGTCCACCTCGACCGCGGACTTGAGTTCGTCACCGCTCAGATAGACGGGCGACTGCGACGTATCGGCGAGATACTTCGCCCATTCCGGCGTCTCGGAAACCTTGCGCATCACATCCGCATAGAACTGGACGACATCCGGCTCGACGCCGCCCGGCAGCCAGACGGTGCGCGGCATGGAATAGTTGTCGATCGGAATGCCGGCCTCCTTGCAGGTCGGGATATCGCCCCAGCCCTTGTCGCCGGCGACCTTCGTGTCGCTCGAAAGCTTCACGCTCTTGAAGACGCAGAGCGGCTTCACCATGCCGGCCTGCCACTGGCCGAGATTCTCGCTCGGATTGTTGACATTGGCGTCGATATGCTCGCCGGCAAGCTGCACCGCCGCCTCGCCGCCGCTCTTGAACGGGATGTAGTTGATCTTGGCGCCGGTCGCGTCGTTGATCATCGAGGTCAGGATCTGGTCGACGTCCTTCGACTGGCTGCCACCGATCTTTAAGCCGCCCTCCTTCGCCTTCGCGACGAAATCTGCGGCAGTGGCATAATCCGCCTTGCCGTTGACCCAGAGGACGAATTCATCGGATGCAAGAGCTGCGACCGGCGTCAGGTCCTCGGCCTTGTAGGGCACCTTGGCGCGAACGGGCAGCAGATAGGCGTTGTTGGTGCCGAAGGCGAGCTTGTGGGCGTCGCCCTTGTAGCCGGCCGTGTAGACGAAGCCCTCCGCTCCGCCGGCGCTGCCCTTGTTGGTGACGACCACCGGCGACTTCATCAGTTCGTATTTGGCGATGATCGCCTGGATCGTGCGCGCGAAAATGTCTGTGCCGCCGCCGGGACCGGCGGTGACGACGAATTCCACCGGGCGGTTCGGCTCGAAGGCCGCGGCCGGCGCGGCCACGCCGAGCGCGGCGGCGATCATGCATGCGATAGAAACGGATTTCTTCATGTCTGGTCCTCCCGTTGAGTTGGATCCGGCGCAAGACCTCCCCTCGCGCCGGTATGTTTGAAAGCGTGCGAATTCAGGCGGCGGCGGAGAGCCCCCGGTTTTTCTTCGCCATGCGCGCCGCAAGCAGGATCGCTTCGCGGCTGGCGCCGACATCGGCGATGCCCTTGCCGGCAATGTCGTAGGCCGTGCCATGCGCCGGCGTGCAGAGCGGGAAAGGCAGGCCGCCCATCATCGTCACGCCCTTGTCGAAGCCCATCAGCTTCATGGCGATCTGGCCCTGGTCGTGATACATGGTCAGCACCGCGTGGAAGCCTTCCTTCAGCGCCCGCACGAACACCGTGTCGGCCGGAAACGGCCCCTCGACGTTGAAGCCGAGCGCCTTCGCCTTCGCGACGGCCGGCTCGATGATGTCGATCTCCTCCATGCCGAAGCTGCCGCCGTCGCCGGCATGCGGGTTCAGCCCCGCGACCGCGATCCGCGCCTCGTCATGGCCGGCGTTCGTGAGGCAGGCCCGGGTGAGCTCGAGTTCGGCAACAATTCCTTCCACCGAAAGGCTTCGCGCCACGTCCTTGAGCGGAATGTGCGAGGTGACGCGGGCGTTCCATACGTTTTCAAGCACATTGAACTCGCGGACCTTGCCTGTGAAGGAAAGCACGTCGGCGACGAAGCGTATCTCGTCGTCATAGCCCGGATAGGCAAAGCGCATTGCCTTCTTGTTGAAGGGCGTGAAGCAGACCGCGTCGGCCTTGCCGGCATGCGCCAGCTCCAGCGCCGCGCGAAAATTCCGGGTGGCGAAGGTGCCGCCGGCAAGCGTCGCCTCGCCGCGCACCACATCGGCCGGATCGAGATGCCTGAGATCGACGAAGACGTGACGCGCGGTGCCGGCCCGGTCGAGCGTCTCGAGCGAGGCCGCTTCGAGATCGAGCGTTACGCCGGCCACCTTGACGCCTTCGTCAAGAATGCGGCGATCACCGATGGCAATGACATGCGCCGCTTCGCGGACATCCCCGAGCGCCAGCAGCCGCGCCGTCAGTTCCGGACTGATCCCTGCCGGGTCGCCCATGGCAAGGGCGATGACAGGCCGACTGTCCACCGCTTCGGCCGCTCCGTTGCTCGTCATTCGATGCTCCTCCGTTTTCATGCCTTGGCCCCCGTCATACGTCATCCAATATTCTGCATCAAGTCTTTTGTATTCTGTATGCAGCATTTTCTATTGACGCTGGCGGGGCCTGTCTCCATGCTTGAATGAGGCACCGCTGATTCAATCGGGCGGTCAGGGAACAGAGACCGTTACGGTCGCAGCGCAGAACGGAAAAATGAACGAGATCACATCATTGGAGCGGCGCCCCGAGGGGGGGCCGGGGCCGATCCGGCGCACCGCACTGCACGACACGCTGGTCAGCCATCTGCGCGACATGATCATCGAGGGCGATCTTGCGCCTGGGACCCGGCTGCACGAAGGTCAGCTCGGCGAACAACTCGGCGTGTCGCGTACGCCGCTGCGCGAGGCGATCAAATATCTGGCGAGTGAGGGCCTGGTCGAGCTCGTGCCGAGCCGCGGCGCCGTCGTCAAGCGCTTCAGCGCCAAGGACGTCAAGGACATGCTGACCGTCTTGCAGTCGCTCGAGGAGCTTGCCGGCCGGCTTGCCTGCGAAGCCGCAAGCGACGCGGGGATTGCGGAAATCAGGGCGATGCACGACGAAATGGTCGCGCGCTACAAGGCAGGCGACCGGCTGCAATATTACAAGCTCAACCAGCAGATCCACACGGCGATCGCCCAGCTTTCCGGCAACGCGGCGCTCGCCGACATGCACGCCATGCTGCAGACGCGGCTGAAGCGCATCCGCTTCATCGGCCACGAAGGCCCGGAAAAATGGGCTGCCGCCGTCGCCGAGCACGAGGAGATGATCGCGGCGCTCGAGGCCCGCGACAAGGGCAAGCTGTCGGAGGTGCTGGGGCGGCACCTAACGAAGGCCTGGGAGCGGGTGCGCGACTCGGTGTAGGCGCGGCGAGGTAGCGCCTGCCGCTTTCTCCGTGGCGGAAGTCAGTGACGGCTCAGCCAGGTTCAGGGGATTGCCAGCAGGCAGACATAGGCGAGTACCGTGATCAGCAGGCCGCGGAAAGCGGCGATGACGAAGCGATATTTGCTGCAGGCAATCGCCGAAAGCACGTCGGCGTTGTCCACATACTGCCGAAACAGATAGGTCGAATCACCACGGCCTGCCGCATCGATGAACTCGTCGCGGTGGGCGCGCCACGCACCCCAGAAGAGCGTCGTGGACGTGGCGCCCTTTCTCGGCAGGACAACGAGAATGGCGGCAAGCAACGAGAATATCGAGGCCAGCGCCATGGCAGCCGAGAGTATCATCGGCAGCATCTCCCCTTCCGTATATCGCTGCCAAGTAAACACGCTCCGCCCTTCTTCGGACGAGACCAAGAAGGCAAACATGAAGGTAAAGATATAAGCCGCCTTCTGATCGGACATCTTGATCTGATCGGAGAAGATATCATTGATCTTCTGGATGTGATCGTAATAGGCGGCCGGCGCGATCTCCCGGCCCTCTCCTTCACTTGAGGCTTCGAGCTTGTACAGATTTCCCCCGAGATCCATGTGTGTCCCCTTGCTCCGTGTCTCCTCTTTATTACACCGGGCCGGTAACAATATATGCCCAAAACTGGGCGCTTGACTTTTCCAGCCCGAAAATCCACTGGATTCCGTGTAACGAGGGGCAGTTGCAGGAATGCGGCGAAGAAGAACGGTTGCATTGCTGATCGCAATGGCGCTCTTTGCGCCATGGCTCGCGTTTGCCGAGCCGGTGCCGCGGCATCAGCCCGCGGCAGGATCGGTTATTGCCCGCAAGTCCGGCGAGGAGGTGCGCTTCGTCGATGTATCTAATTGGCGGTTCGTCGACCTCGCCCAGGACCTGATTGCCGGCGACGTGCTGCGCACCAACGCCACCGGTTCACTGGCCGTACTCTTCCGGGACCACACGCAAATTCGGCTCGGGCGTAACACCGCCTTGCGCGTAAAGCAGATCGGCGGGGGCGACACGAACCTCGAACTCGAATCGGGCTCGATCTGGGCCCGCGCCGAACGCGGCGGCGAAGGGCTGGTGATCGACACGCCGGCGGCTGCCGCCGCAATCCGCGGCACCGACTGGACGATGACCGTCGGCGGCGACGGCAAGACGTCGCTCACCGTCCTCGAAGGTGTCGTCGAGCTCAAGAACGCCTATGGCAGCGTTACAGTGAAGCAGGGCGAGGGTGCGGTGGCCGCAATCGGCAGCGCGCCGACCAAGATCGTCATCGTCACGCCGAAAGACCGCGAACAGATGCTGTTCCATCTGTCGCTGCGAGACGCCTTCGCCTGGATGCCGGCAACACACCTCAGCGCCCCGGAGATGCGCCGTCAACGCGCGGGGATCGAGGCCCGGCCGGAAGCCTCCCGCTCGGCCGAGGACTGGCTGACACTTGCCGAAATCTATCTCTCCCTCAATGGCCGCGTCAAAGCTCAGGCGGCACTAGCGGAGGCGAGCCGGCGCGGGCTTTCCGGCTCACTACGCCCGCGCGCCGACCTCATTCGTGCATTGATCGCCGGCTCTTCGAACCAGTTTGAAGAAGCGGCCCGGCTTTTCTCGAAGGCCGAGCGCGGGCTCGACGCCAGCCGCCGTACGATTGCGTCCTATGGCGGCTATTTTGCCCGCGGCCTTGCCGATCCCAACCGGGTCGAGGAGCCGCCGCGAGCGGCTACCGGCCGCTATGCCGGTATCGCACAGGCTTGGACCGCCGGTTTCCGAGAAGATATTCCCGCTGCCATCGCAGCGATCAGGAGGGCCGAACAGAAGTATCCCGACGACCCGACCCTACCCGCGGCGCGTGCCCAACTCGCGCTCTTGCTCGACGATCGTGACGAGCTTCGAGATGCTGCCGAGCGGGCGCTTTCGATCGATCCTGAAGATCCGACCGCGTTGGAGGCCCGCGCGCACTATCGCTACCATCTCGAAAATGATCTCGAGGGCGCGCTTGCCGATCTCAACAAGGCCTTGAAGACGGCCCCTGGTTCGTCCTCCATATGGAATTTCTTGGGGCTCGTTCAGGGTGACCGCGGCGACAACCGTGCCGCTGAGGCAGCGTTCAAAGAGGCAATTGCGCTGGACCCGCTGGACCCCGTCGCCCATGGGAATCTTGCCATCCAGTACATGGACGAGATGCGGATGGCCGAGGCGAAGCGCGAAATCGACACGGCCCTTTCCGTCGATCCTTCCTTCGACATCGCCCTGGTGGCGCGCGGCCGTTATCACCTGCAGAACGGGGAGGTCGACAAGGCAGTTGAAGATCTGCTCGCCGGCTCAACGGCCAATCCCGCCTATTCCAACGCACAGCTCCTGCTCGCGGCCGCGCATTATGAAAAGGGCGACCGCATTCCCGGCGCCCAGGCACTCGACAATGCCGACAGGCTGGACCCGAACGATGCTGTCGTGGCAACGGTTAGAACTGCCATCGCCATCGACGCCTATGACGCGGACGCCGCCATCCGCAACGCCCAGGAAGCAATGCGCCGCACGCGGGCGCGCGGCGGCGATACGGCGGCGCTTGGCGCCAACCAGGAGGCCGGCTCGACGCTCAACGATGCGTTCCGGCTGCAGGGGCTAGACGCCTGGGGGCAATATTACGGCGATGCTGTGTTCGACCCCTTTACTGGGGCGAGCTATGTGGACCAGGCTGTGCGCGGCAGCGTCAATCCCTTTTTCAACACCTACGATTTCGCCGCCAACGCGATCACCAACACTGTCAATACCACGAGCTTCTCCGCTCTGATCCAAGGGCTGCTGATCGAACCGCACATGCTCGCCAGCCGCGAACGCACGGTCAATTTGCTGCACTCGCCGTTCTTTGAAGCGGAGCTTGGCGGCGGGTTTACGGCAAGTCAGGGCCAAGTGGGCTGGATCGGCGAAGCGGCCGTTGGGGGATTTACCGTTTCTCCGTTTCCGATCAGCTTCTCCGGCACCTTCCAATGGGAAGAGCCGCGCGATACGGTCGACTTGGGCAACGGGCTGCAGCTGGACCGTGAGTGGCGCTTGATCGGCGGTAACGGCTATCTCACCGCGACGCCATCTCCAGACGACCGAGTCGTTGCGTTCATGAACATGGCAGAGGTCGACGACAGCCGAAATATCTTCGACATTCCGGACCCGGATCTTTTTCCGTTTTTTGGCGACATTCTGAATGAGTACTCCGCCTCGAGTCTCACCTCCGGCGTCGCCTGGAGCCACACATTCGGATATCAAAACGTTGCGAACGCCGCCTTCTTCTTCAACGACAGGAAGATCGATGAGACCTCGCGAACCGTTTTCTCGGACATCCCCTTCATCGATCTCAGATACTTCCGAAGTGAGCAACATGAGACGAGCTATATCGGAGCTCTGAACCACCTTTACGGAGACGGGAACTTCACTTGGCGCTACGGCATCGAAGGCGGCGCCGTAACATCGAAAGAGAAGGCCGAACGTTACGATCTCATCGATTCAGTACCATTCACCTCCGCTAGCTCATCCGCCACTGTAGGAGTCATGAAGGCTTACGTCGACGGACTCTATGAGATTACGCCTGATCTGAAGGCCGAAGGCGCATTGGTTGCCCGCTACATCGAGGACGTGAACGACAACCATATTCGTCTAGAACCGAAGCTCGGTATCGCTTGGGCACCCTCCGAGGGCCATTGGCTGCGCGCCGCCGTCCAGCGCGAAGGCTATAGCTTCGGCGCGGCCACGCTTGCCCCGGTCGGCATCGTAGGGCTGCAGCCCAACCAGTTCCTCATCGGGACTGAGGGCTATGCCGACACGCTTGCTCTCCGATGGGATGCCGAATGGAACGACCGGCTGTTTACAGCGGTTGACTATCAGCACCAGGAAATCCGCGACGGCTCGATCGATCTGCCATTCTCGACGGCGGACTTTGATTTCGACAAAGCCAGGATTGACCGCGTCGCATTGACCGCCAACCTGGCGCTCGGCCATGGCCTCGGCCTTTCCGCGACTGTGGCCCGCACCGAAAGCGAGGACCTCTCATCAGGCGGCAGCGGCGATCTTCCATTTCTGCCGGAAAATTCCGGTCAGGTCGCGCTGACCTGGGTCAACACTGCAAACGTCAAGACGACGGTAGCGGGAAACTATATTGGCGAGCGCTCGGAAGGTTCTATAACGCACGACGACTTCTGGACACTCGACGCATCTCTCCAATGGGAGCCGTTTGACAAGCGCTTCGAAGTCGAACTCGCCGGTTTCAACCTTCTCGACCAGGAATTTGAGCTGCGCAACGGCGTGCCCGGCTGGGGGCCCACCGTCAAGGGCACCGTCAAAGTGCGGTTTTAATGCACGTCCCTCGCTTCGCGCCCGCCCGTCAAAGCGTCTCCGCAGCAATCGATCGAATTCGTCATTCGCCACGCCGAGCGAAGCTTGCCGCTCTGACCGTGTTTGTCGCCGCCCTCGTCTCGCTTGTCTCGCTGACCGGCAGTTGGTCGCTCGCCGACCTGCGCGCCTACGACTACCTCTCGGTCATCGGCCGCCCTGCGCTTCCCGAGGGTGGGCCTATCATCGTCGCGATCGACGAGCCGTCGATGGCTGAGATCGGCAGCCAATGGCCGTGGCCTCGCGCGCTGCACGCCCGGCTGATCGAGGCGCTGAGAAGGGCCGGCGCGCGGGCGATTGCCCTCGACGTCATCTTCGCCGAACCGGCCGCCGATCCGGAAAACGACAGTGCACTGGCCGAGGCGCTCAGGCCGGACGTGGTGCTTGCCGGCGACCAGACTTTGATCCAGACGCCGCAGGCGGAACAGTTCGTCCGCACTGAACCGCTGCCGCTCTTCACCGCGAGAGGCGCAAAAGTGGGCATCGCCTCGGTCAATCTCAGCGGCGACGGCACGCTGAGGCAGATCCCCCCTTATCCGGACGGCTTCGCCGTGGCGCTCGCGACGGTGGCCGGCACAGATCCACAGCCGCCTGAGCGGCGGACCTTGATCCAGACCTTCGGCCCGGCGCGCACCTATCCGACCGTTTCCTATTACCAGGCGCTCGATCCGGAAAATTTCCTGCCGGAAGGTACGTTCCGCGACCGCGTCGTCATCGTCGGCCTGAGCTTGCAGAACGCCCCGTCGATCGCCGACGGCGGCGCCGATGCCTTCGCCACCTCCGACACCGTCTTTTCGCGCGGCCTCGTCGCCGGCGCGGAGATCCAGGCGACCATTTATGACAATCTCGTTCACCGGCTCGCCATCAAGTTAGCGGGTGCGCCTGCTTCCACGCCGGCAATCCTGCTGGCCGCGCTAGCCGCAGCGCTTGTCGTGCTAAAATCGACGAGTTGGAGGACCTTCGGCTACGGCGCCTTCGCACTCGCGCTGATCCTTCTCGCAAGCTACGGCCTGATGCGTTTCGGCCATGTCTTCGTCTCGCCGCTCGGACCTGGCCTTGCCTTCCTCGGCGTTGCCGTCGGCCAGGCGGGCATCGACTATGCCGAGGAGCGCCGCCGCCGCCGCGAGATCACCCGCGCCTTCTCGCAGTATCTCTCGCCGGCGCTCGTCGAACGGCTGGCGCAGGACCCGTCGCAACTGAAGCTCGGTGGCGAAAGACGGACGCTGACGATCCTCTTCTGCGACGTTCGCGGCTTCACGACGATCGCGGAAGACATGAAGGACGACCCGGAGGGGCTGACGACGCTCGTCAATCGGCTGCTGACGCCGCTCTCGGAAGCGGTGCTGAATCAGGGCGGCACGATCGACAAATACATCGGCGACTGCCTGATGGCCTTCTGGAATGCGCCGCTCGACGATCCCGACCACGCCCTTCACGCCGTCGCTGCGGCCCGCGACATGCTCGCCGCGCTCACCCGCATCAATGCCGAGCTCGATGCCGAGGCGGTCGCGGCCGGGCGGCAGCCGAAGATGCTGCGCATCGGCATCGGCATCAATACCGGCGAATGCGTCGTCGGCAACATGGGCTCCGCCCGCCGCTTCGACTATTCGGCGCTGGGGGATGCGGTCAACCTCGCCTCGCGCCTCGAAGGTGCCTCGAAGGACTACGGCATCCCGCTTCTGCTTGGCGAACGGACGGCTGCACTCGCCGCCGCCAGCTTCCCGGTGGTCGAGATCGACCGCATCACCGTTAAGGGACGGAACACGGTCTCGCCGGTCTTCACGCTGGCCGAGGGTGCCTCCGAGGCAGCACTCGGCCGACATCTAGCCTATATCGAAGCGAAGTACCGCGACCCCGGCGGCATCGACGCGGCTGAGTTCGACGAGCTCAAATCGGCGCTGCCCTCGCTCGAGCGCTATTACGAACGCGAACGCGAGCGGCTCCGCTCCGCCTAGAGCATCCTGCTTTCAAGTGGAACCACCGAAAGCAGAAAAGATGCTCTAGATTCAAAGTGCTAGAGCGTCCTTTGCGCGTTCGAATGAACGCGCGGCGCTCTAGAGGCGGAATTCAATCCGATTGGAACGGCGTGATACCCCGCTCTGCCCTGCCGGGCCCCCCACAAGGGGGGAGATCGGCCAAAACGAATGTCCCGCCCATCGAATATCCATGCATGGAAATTTGCAGGTGCCTTGATTTCGGCAAACGTAGGATGGCGTGGGGCAGAACGCCGTTTCCAGCCAATCTCCCCCTTGTGGGGAGATGCCGGGGAGGGCAGAGGGGGTGTCTGCGACCGCAGCAACGATTCAACCGGATCGGCGTTTGCTCTAAGAATTTTGGCCGGCGGGCAACGCCTTGAACGGACGGCACGCCTGAAATATTACAGATAGTTCATGAACGCCTGTCGGCACCATAGTTACTGGGGGGGGATATCGACCCAAAAAACATTTATTCCCTTAATAGTTTCTCCCCATTTTACGCTGCACCCGTCCGAAATTGGACAAAACTATGTCAAAGAATGCTAGCAGAACTTTATTTATTGTTAATGTGACTTACGCCGTCTCCTGGCCTATTCCTTTACTCGAGGCTGAATACTGCCGGCGATCGAAAGGGTCGCGACACGACGGTATGAGACAGCCCCGGTCGGAAGCGCTCCGCTTCCTCAAGTTCAAGGAGACGCAAAGATGCGCTCGCTCATCAAGACATCCGCAATCGCTGCCCTCACTCTCTCGCTCGCCATAGGCGGCGCCTTCGCTGCCGGGCGGCAGGAAGGTCCAAACTCAACCGTTCCCGAGAACGGCGACTATTACCGGGGCATATTCGGCAACGACGACGTAGCCCCGCCCGCCTCGGACGCCCGCCCGATGACCTCCGCCATCGTCGTTCAGCAGCCGCGGCTTGCCGCGATCCTCCACGAACTTCGCGCCGCCAATCATCGCATGGATGCGGAGCGCGCCTCCGGCAAGCTGAGTTCCGTCGCCTTCCACAGGTTGCGTCGCGAGGAGGGAAACATCCGCGCCGACGCAACGCACGTAGCGGCGATGCATAACGGCAGGATTCCGGGCCCGTCCTATGCCCAATTGCAGAGGGACGTACGCCGGCTCGACTGGCAAATTGCCCGGTCGGCGTGACTGTCCGACACCGCTCAAGTCTCGCCACTGATTGCCGGGCCGCTTCGCAGGAAGCGGCCCGGACCTTTCGTCAGTCAAGCGGCACCGAGGCGCTTGATATTGCCGGCAAGTTCCGCAGCAAGCCTCAGTGCCGCCGCGGTCGCCCCGACGATCTGCGGCAGGAGCAGCCATTCGAGCGTCCAGGCGGAACCGGAACGCTCCTGCTCATGCACCATCGCCTGGTGGATGCCCGAGATTTGCGTGGCATTGAAGCGCGCCAGCGTGACCAGCACTTCGGCGGCGACCGGGTTCTGCTTGTGCGACATGGCAGAGGACGAGCCGCCGCCGGCCAGCACGATCTCGTCGCCCGTTTGCGCCATCAGGGCGATGTCCTGGCCGAACTTGCCGAGACTGCCGGTGATCAGCGAAAGAAGGTGGGCGAAATCGGCGATCGCAGCGCGCTGGCTGTGCCATTGCGGACAGTCGATCAGCGCCAGTTCCTCCGCCAGCGTCGCGCGGACCGCATCCGCCTTGTCCTTGAGTTTGTCGAGCGTGCCGGCGGCACCGCCGAATTGCACGGCGAACAGGTCGATATCCATCGCGTCGAGCCGGTCCTGGTGGTCGAGCAGCGGCTCGATCCAGCTCCGCATCCGGTCCGTTACGGTGATTGGAATGGCCGCCTGCATGCGGGTGCGGCCCATCAGCGGACGCTCGCCCCATTGCTGGACGCCCTCCTCCAGTATCGTGACAATCTCGCCGAGGCGGCCGGAGAAGAGCTCGCCGATCGCCTTCAGGCGTAGCATCAGGCTGGTGTCGACGACATCCTGGCTGGTGGCGCCATAGTGCACATATTCCGCTGTCTCTTCGCCGACGGCGCGCCGCAATTGACGGACCAGCTCCGGCACGGCGACGCCGTCGGTAGCCATTCCGCGCCGCAAGGCCGCAACATCCGGGGAGAAGGCGCGGCATGCCTCGGTTATCCGGTCGGCGGCCGCATGCGGGATCACTCCGTGCTGCGCTTCGGCCCGCGCCAGAGCCGCCTCGAAGGCGAGCATGGCGCGGATATCCGCGGCCGCGGAAAACTCAGCCGCTACCGCTTCGTCACCAAGCAGGCCGGACAGATAGGGGTGATCAAAGGCCGAGTAGGTCATTCCACGTCTCCTGGATCTGGCTTCCCCTGAACCAGGGGAGCCGACAAGCGCGCGGCAACGCGGGATGAGTCGCCAATGATCAGATATCCAGGAAGACCGTCTCCTTCTCCCCCTGGAGATGAATGTCGAAAACATAATTAGGCGCCTGGCCGCCGGCGACAAGCGTTTCAGCGCGATGGCGATGCTCGATCCGCTGAAGCAGCGGATCCTCGGCGTTCGCCGCCGCCTCGTCCGGGAAATACATCCGCGTGTGCAGCCCGATATTGATGCCGCGCGCCACGATCCAGACGCTCATGTGCGGCGCCATCAGGCGGCCGTCCCTGAACGGGACGCGGCCGGGCTTGACGGTCTCGAAAAGGAAGGTGCCGTCCTCGGCGCTCGTCGGAGAGCGGCCCCAGCCGGTGAAATTCGGGTCGGCGGCGCCGCGCGTTTCCGAAGGCGAATTGTAGAGCCCCGCAGCATCCGCCTGCCAGATTTCGATCAGCGCGTCCTTGAGCGGCGCGCCGGCGCCGTCGATTACCCGCCCGGTCACGGCGATGCGTTGCCCAAGCGTCTTGTCATTGACCATTACCGATCCAAGGTCGCTTTCGAACACACCGGAAATGCCGCCGAAATTGGGCGTGAGGCCGATGTGGACGTAAGGCCCGGCCGTTTGCGAGGCGGTTTCCTTCAGGTAGCCCAGATTCTGAACCATCGTTCCCTCCCTCAATTGCCTTCCGGCCGGTTCTCGAAGAACGTCGAGCGGCGACCGCGCAGCACGATGTCGAATTTATAGGCCCGTGCATCCATCGGGATGGTATTCGCCCAATCGAGCGGCGCGATCAATTGCTCGATCGCCCGCCGGTCGGGGATCGTGCCGACGATCGGACATTTCCAGATCATCGGATCACCTTCAAAGTACATCTGGGTGATCAGCCGCTGGGCAAAGCCGTGGCCGAAGACCGAAAAATGGATATGGGCCGGACGCCAGTCGTTGACGCCGTTCGGCCAGGGATAGGCTCCCGGCCTGATTGTGCGGAAGCAATAATAGCCGTTCTCGTCGGTGATCGCCCGGCCGCAGCCGCCGAAATTCGGGTCGAGGGGCGCAAGATAGCTTTCCTTCTTGTGCCGGTAGCGCCCGCCGGCATTGGCCTGCCAGAATTCGAGCAGCGCGCCGGGAACCGCCCGGCCGCGCTCGTCCAGCACCCTTCCGTGCACGATGATCCGTTCGCCGATGGCGCTTTCGCCGGGCTTGGCGAAATTGTGGATCAAGTCGTTGTCGAGTTCACCGAGCGTCGAATGGCCGAAGACCGGACCGGTGATCTCGGAGATCGTGTTGTCCATTGAAAGCAGCGCCTTGCGCGGCGACCGCAGCACCGAGGTTTTGTAGCCGGGGGCGAAGGCCGGCGGGTGCCAATCCCGGTCGCGCTGGAAGAAAGCGCCGGTTTCCGGCCTGCGGTTTTCTGTCTCGGACATCGTCACTCCCCCCTCGCCCTTGCGGCATCCATCTCGGCGAACACCCGCTTGGCGATCTTGATGGCGTGGTTGGCGGCCGGGACGCCCGCATAGATCGCCACATGCAGCAGCGCCTCGCGGATGTCCTCGCGGGTCGCCCCGGTATTGGCCGTGGCGCGGACATGCATCGCCACCTCCTCGTCCTGGCCGAGCGCGGCGAGCAGCGCGATGGTGACGATCGACCGCTCGCGCTTGGTCAGGGCCGGGCGCGACCAGACATGGCCCCAGGCCGCCTCGGTGATCAGGTCCTGGAACGGCTGGTCGAATTCCGTCGTCGCCGATTGGGCGCGGTCGACATGGCTGTCGCCGAGAACGGCGCGGCGCGTCGCCATGCCCTGGCGATAACGGTCGGAGGCGGAGCCGTCGATCATCGGGCTTTACTCATCGGTTTGTCTCCTGGCAGGGAGATGAAAAATTCACGGAGGATCGCGGCCAGCGCCTCGGGCTGCTCGATGCATGGTATATGCCCGGCATCGCCGATCACCTCGAAACGCGCCCCGGGGATGAGCCCGGCCGTCGAGCGCACCAGATCGGGCGGCGTCGAACCGTCCTGATCGCCGACGACGCAGAGCACGGGCACGGAAATCTTTCCGGCCGCTTCGGTGTAGTCGGCATCGCGGATTGCCGCGCAGGTGCCGACGTATCCCGGCGCCGGCTGGCGGATCAGCATGTTGCGGTAACAGGCAAAGGAGACGTTTTCAGGCCGGCGGAAGGCCGGCGTGAACCAGCGCTCGAGCACCGCGTCGGCGACCGCCTCGATGCCATGCGCCTCGATCGCCGCGATGCGGGCGTCCCACATCTCGGTCGTGCCGATCTTGTGCGCCGTATCGGCAAGCACGAGCGCCCGCACCAGATCCGGCCGGCGCTGGTAGAGCGATTGCGCGATCAGGCCGCCGACCGAGAGACCGCAGATGATGGCGCGCTTGACTTGGAGGCGGTCGAGCAGACCCGCAAGGTCGGTCGCATGATCCTCGATCGCATAGGGCACCTGGCCGATATCCGAGAGGCCATGGCCGCGCTTGTCGTAGAGGACGATGGCAAACGCATCGGAGAGGCGCGGCACGAGGTCGTCCCAGATGCGAAAATCCGTGCCGAGCGAATTGACGAAGACAAGCACCGGCTTCTCGGCAACCGCGCCAATCAACCGATAATGGATGGCAATGTCGTTAATCCGGGTGAATTGCACGATAAGTCTCCTCCCCACCAAATTGGCGATTTCATCTGGTTAGGTAAAATGATATTTTGCGCCGAACCATTAACTCCTGAGTTATGTTTCGATGATCGACGCGCGCATCAAGTTTCGTCATCTGCAGACTTTTGTCGAGGTCGCGCGCCAGAAGAGCGTCGTGAAGGCCGCCGATCTCTTGAACGTCACGCAGCCGGCGGTCACCAAGACGATCCGCGAGCTGGAGGAGGTGCTCGGCGTCTCGGTCTTCGAGCGCGACGGACGCGGCATCAAGATCACCCGTTACGGCGAGGTATTCCTGCGCCACGCCGGCGCGGCTCTGACAGCGCTTCGGCAGGGCCTCGATTCCGTTTCGCAGGAGCGCTCCGGCGACGGACCGCCGATCCGCGTCGGGGCGCTGCCGACGGTGTCGACGCGCATCATGCCGCGAGCGATCGCGCTCTTCCTCGAAGAGAAGACCAACGCCCGGCTCAAGATCGTCACCGGCGAGAATGCCGTGCTCCTGGAGCAGCTCCGCGTCGGCGATCTCGACCTCGTCGTCGGCCGGCTCGCCGCACCCGACCGAATGACCGGCTTCTCCTTCGAGCATCTTTATTCCGAGCAGGTGGTCTTCGCCGTGCGCGCCGGCCATCCGCTGCTGTCTGGCAAGCAGTCCCTCTTCGCGCATCTCGGCGACTATCCAGTGCTAATGCCGACCCGCGCCTCGATCATCCGGCCGTTCGTCGAGCGCTTCCTGATCGCCAATGGCATTGCCGGCCTGCCGAACCAGATCGAAACCGTCTCCGATTCCTTCGGCCGTGCCTTCGTGCGTTCGAGCGACGCGATCTGGATCATTTCGAACGGCGTCGTCGCCACCGACATCGACGACGGGCTGCTGACGGCGCTGCCGATCGACACCAGCGAGACGAAGGGACCGGTGGGCCTCACCATGCGCACCGACGCGATCCCGTCGCTGCCGCTGTCGATCCTGATGCAGACGATCCGCGAGGCCGCCGAGGCGGTGGCCCCGAGGATGTAACGCACTATGGGGCACCACAATCAACGGTGCTTCTCGCAATCTCCAGTCCCTCACTCAGAGAAATGTCTGGTGATTTGGTGCGTCGGACGTTTGGCCTTCTCGTCTACTGCACTTAGTCGGGCCTCAATCGCGGGATCCTCGTCTTCCGTCATACGATAAACCGCGACTTTTGCACCGCGCCTGCCGCGGCGGTTCGATTGCGCTTGGAAAAGCAGAATGCCTTGCATTTGAACTTGTTGTTCTCGCCAGGATCCATCTTGTCAATCGCGCTTAGGAACAAGCCGTTATCGCGAGGTGGCGCCCTTGTTCCTCGAATCTTTTGGTCACTCATGATTTCTCTCGTGGCGGAGCGCTCCCGCGAAACACGGAGGGAGCCGCGGGTCGTCTTCCCGTTGTGGCGAGCATGGCGGCCAGAGGGGTCCAGCCTCAATGAGAGCAGGCCCTAATACCCCTTCGCCGCGCCGGCGCCGATGCGGCTGTCGGCGGCGCCGTTGTAGCGCGCGCCGCCGCCAGCGGCGATCTCGGCGAGACTCTCGCCGCCGACGAGGATGCCGGTCGCCTGGCCCCAGATGGTCCAATTCTTGTCGATCTCGACGTCATGGCCCATCGCCGAGAGCAGCTTCAGCGTGTCGGGCGAAAGCGCGTAGGGCTCCATGAACACCTTGTCAGGCAGCCATTGGTGGTGGAGACGCGGCGCGTCGACTGCCTCCTGGATGTTCATGCCGTGGTCGATGACATTGAGGATCGCCTCGAGCGTGATGGTGATGATGCGTGCGCCGCCGGGGCTGCCGATCACCATGAAGGGCTTGCCATCCTTGGAGATGATCGTCGGACTCATCGAGGAGAGCGGCGTCTTGCCGGGAGCGATGGCGTTCGCCTCGCCCTGCACGAGACCGTAGAGATTCGGCGCGCCGGGCTTGGCGGTGAAGTCGTCCATCTCGTTGTTGAGCAGGATGCCGGTTCCGGGCGCGACGACGCCTGCGCCGAACGAGCCGTTCAGCGTGTAGGTGACGGCAACCGCATTGCCCTCGACGTCGATGATCGAATAGTGGGTCGTCTCCTTGCTCTCGCCGAAGCCCTCGGGCATCAACGCCTCTGAGGTACCGGCCTTGAACGGATCGATCTTTTCTCGGATCTCCTTCGCATAGGCCTTGTCGGTCAGCTTGGCGACCGGGTTTTCGACGAAGTCCGGATCGCCGAGCGCGGTGTTGCGGTCGACATAGGCATGGCGCATCGCCTCGATCATCGCATGCACCGTCTCGGCCGAGCCATAGCCGAGATAGGAGAGTGGGTAGCCTTCGAGGATGTTGAGGATCTCGCAGATGATAAGACCGCCGGAGGAAGGCGGCGGCGAGGAGACGATGTCGTAACCGCGGTAATTGCACTTCACCGGCTCGAGCTCGCGCACCTGATATTGCTCGAAATCCTTCTTGGCGAGGATGCCGCCCCTTTCCGCGCTCGCCTTGACGATCGCGTCGGCGATCGCACCCTTGTAGAAGGCGTCCGGCCCTTTCTCGGCAATGCTTGTAAGCGAAGTAGCAAGATCAGTCTGGATGAGCTTGTCGCCCACCTCGAACGGTTTTCCCGCTTTCAGAAAGATCGCCGCGGCTGCCGGATCCTTGGCCAGCCTTTCGGTCCTGCCGTCGAAAGTATCGACATCGCCCTGCTCGAGCTGAAAACCTTCGCGCGCCAGCGTAATCGCCGGCTCGATCAGCTCCTTCAGCGGCCGCGTGCCGTAGCGGCTGCGGGCGAATTCGAAGCCGGCCACCGGACCCGGCACGCCGACGGCGAGATAGCCGTCGGTGCTCAGGCCTTTGACAAGCTCGCCCTTGTCATCCTGGTACATGGTCTTGGTGGCGGCGAGCGGCGCGCGCTCGCGGAAATCCAGAAACGTCGTCCTGCCGTCCTTGAAGCGGATCGTCATAAAGCCGCCGCCGCCGATATTGCCGGCGGTCGGATAGACGACGGCGAGCGCATAGCCGACAGCGACCGCCGCATCGACGGCATTGCCGCCCTTCTTCAGGACCTCGACGCCGATGTCGGAGGCAAGATGCTGGGCGGTCACTACCATGCCGTGCTCGGCCTTGACGGGCTCGGGCGAGGCGGCGCCAGCCATCTGCGGCAAGGCCGTACTGCATGCGATGAACAAGGCGAAGGACAGGCTCGTCAAGGCGGAATTGCGCATGCTTTCCTCCTGGGCGGAATTCGCTTCTCGAACCGTGGACTGTAGCATCAAGGATAAAGACGGATAGTCGGGGATTCTCGCCTCAATCGCCGGAATAGCGCTCCTCGCGCCATGGGTCGCCGCGCATGTGATAGCCGTTCTTCTCCCAGAAGCCGGCTGTGTCGCGGCTGCGAAAATCGATGCGCGACAGCCATTTGGCGCTTTTCCAGAGATAGAGATGGGGAACGACGAGACGCATCGGCCCGCCATGCGGGCGCGTGATCGGCGCGCCTTGCCAGGTCGTCGCAAGAATAGCATCTTCGGCGGCGAAATCGGCGAGCGGCAGGTTGGTTGAATAGCCGTCGAAGCTCGTCAGCATTACATACTCCGCCTCCGGCTTGGGCATCACCCGGTCGAGCAGGTCGCGCGTCGCGACACCCTGCCAGCGATTGTCGTAGCGCGACCACGTCGTCACACAATGGATGTCGGAGAGACTCTCGCTTTGAGGCATCGACTGGAAGTCCGCCCAGTCGAGCGAAACCGGATTTTCCACCGCACCCGTCACGTCGAGTCGCCAGTTTTCCAGCGCGATATGCGGCTGCTGCCCAAGGTCCAGGACGGGCCATTCCTTGACGAGATGCTGACCGGGCGGGAGGCGATCGGCCCCGGGTCGAGCAATCCGGCCAGTCAGGAACTTGCCGTCCGCCGCCCAGCGCCGCTTGGTGGATGTCAACTTCGTCTCCGGTACCGGTTCGTCGTCCACCATGATTCACCCGTCTCGTTTTGGTCTTGGAAACTGATTTGAGGCCCGGACAGCCGGCGCGTCAAGCGAGCGGATCCGACCAAAACAGGGCGTACGTCTTTCGGACTAGCCCAGAAGTATGAGGCTCAGTTGACTATCAGATCGCGCCATGACAGTCTTTGTTGCAGTGCAGCAATGCTGCGCGCTTTCACACGGTCACCCTGCTCGGCGGAGGATCACGCTCTTGCGGCTGGATGAACACGGATTCGGGCTGCCTCTTCCGGTCTGCCCAGCCGCTTGGGCCAGCCTCATGCGCTCTAAATCGCAGGTTGCGCCGGCCCATGGACGGCCGACCCAACAATTGCCGTCATTCTGGAGTTGATGCGTTCACCCTCACCCGATCGGGTGACGCGCCAATCGGTCACGACGAAACGTCTCTATGAAGGAGAACAGCGTATGAAGGTTCTGTTTGCCGGCGGAAACGGTTACTATCCCGAATTCAGCGGCGGCGTTCAGTCGAGCACCCACCACCTGGTTCAGCAATTGCGCGAGCGCGGCCATGAGGCCGGCGTGCTCGCCGCCTTGTTCGGCGACGGCATGTTTGGCTTCAAACAGCGCGTCAAGCTTAAGTTGTCCGGCGAACGCGGCGTCATGGACAGCTTTCCCGGCTATCCGGTCGTGCGTGCCTGGCACCCCTGGGAAGCGGCGGCCTTTGCGGTGAAGAAGCTGCAGCCCGACGTCGCCGTTGTGCAGTGCCACAAATCCGTGCCCATCGGCAAGGCGCTGCAGGCGCACAACGTGCCGCTGGTGATCTATCTTAGAAACGTCGAGTTCCACGAGCTCGCCGGCGATCTGCGCGAACTGACCTCCGCCTATTACATCGCCAATTCGGAATTCACCGCCCGGGCCTATAAGCAGAAATTCGGCATCGATTCGGTGGTTATTCCGCCGACGATCAATCCCGAAACCTACACGACCCGCACGACCGGCGAATATGTGACCTTCATCAATCCCTATAAGGAGAAGGGCTTCGAGCTGGCGGTCCGAATCGCCGAGCACTGCCCGGACATTCCCTTCCTGTTCGTCGAAAGCTGGAAGCTTTCCGATGATCATCGGGCGGAAATCGAGAAGATCATCGCGCCCCTGAAGAATGTCCGGCTAGAAAGCCGCACCAGCGACATGAAGACCGTCTATGGCCGGACGAAAATCCTGCTTGCGCCGAGCAAGTGGGAAGAGGCCTGGGGACGGGTTGCGTCCGAGGCCCATTGCAGCGGCATTCCGGTGGTCGGATCGCGGCGCGGCGGCTTGCCGGAGGCGATCGGCGAAGGCGGCATCGTGCTCGACTATGACGCGCCGCTCGAGGATTGGACCGGCGCCATCCGCAGGCTCTGGAGCGACGACAAAGAATATCAGCGCCTGTCGCAGGCCGCATCCGCCTTCGCCAAGCGGCCGCTGATGCAGCCAGACAGGCAATTCGCGGCCTTCCTGGAACTGCTCGAACGCGCCGCCGCGAGCCGCCCTGCCCAGCTCAAGGCCTCCTGAGACCGCCCGGCATGCGCGTCGGATTCGTCGTCGGTCAGTTTCCGATGCTTTCGGAAACGTTTGTCATCGGCCAAATGGCCGGCCTGTTGCGGCGCGGCTTTCAGGTCGAGGTCGTCTGCAACGGTATTTCGGATTACAATTTTGCGGATCGCCGGCAGGAGCCGCTTGCGACGCTCTTGGCTCGCACGCGCGACTGGTGGGGTGCGGCGTCGCGCCTCCGTCCGGCCATCGGGCGACTGCCGCCGAAGCTCCGCGACAAGGCCTCCACCGCGCTCGACATGTCCTCGGTCGCCCGATTGAACGCATGCGACGTGATCGTCGCCCATTTCGGCCACAACGGCGCCCGCGCCGCGCGGCTTAAGAAATGGAAGCGGCTAACGCCGCCGATCGTGACGATTTTCCACGGTTATGACGTCGGCGTTCCTCTCAAGGAGCGGGGCCTCGGCCGCTATGACGACCTGTTTCAGCACGGCGCGCTCAACCTGACGGTAAACGACTATTTTCGCCGCGTGCTGATCGAGGCGGGGGCGCCGGAGGCCAAGGTCGCCGTCCACCATATGGGCATCGACCTCAAGAAGATCCCCTATGAATGGAAATCCTGGTGCGGCGCGACGGTGCAATTGATTTCGGTCTGCCGGCTGGCCGAGAAGAAGGGCATCGAATTCGCGCTCCGGGCGCTCGGCAGGCTGCGCAGCACCGCCCCCGCACTCGACTGGCGCTATACGATCATCGGCGATGGTCCGCTGCGGCCGGAACTCGAGGCGCTCGCCGCCGAACTCGGAATTGCCAGCCGGGTTTCCTTCCTCGGCAGTCTCCCCCATCAGGACGTCAAGCAATGGCTGCGGCGATCGCATGCCTTCGTGCTGCCGAGCGTCACCGCCGAAAACGGCGATGTCGAGGGGATACCGGTGGCACTGATGGAGGCGATGGCGGCCGGGCTGACGGTGGTCAGCTCCACCCATTCGGGTATCCCCGAACTGATCGAGGACGGGAAGACCGGCTTTCTCGCCGCCGAAAGGGATGTCGAGACGCTGGCGGACCGGCTGCGCTTCATCGCCGAGCACCCGGACGAATGCGAGATCATTGCCCGGGACGCCCGCAGGAAGGTCGAAGCCGAGTTCGACATGCAGGCGCTCGACGATGATTTTGCGCGGATTGTCAGCCGGTTCCCCCAAACGAGGCTTGTCGCTTGAACAAGGAAAACCTTCAGGTCGGCCGCGTCGCCCTTCGCGGCGGGTTGGTGACGGGCGGCGCTCAAATTCTGCGCATGGTCATCCAGTTCGTCTCAGTCGTGGTGCTCGCCCGGCTGCTGGCGCCGGAGGATTTCGGTCTCGTCGCTTCCGTGAGCCCGATTGTCGCCTTCGTCGGGCTGTTCCAGAATCTCGGCCTGCAGCAGGCCGTCATCCAGCGCAAGGAGATCGGCGAGAAAGAGCTCAACCAGGTCTTCTGGATCAGCACCCTCGTCGGCCTTCTCTGCACCCTTGTGGTCGTTGCCCTTTCCCCCGCCATTGCCGCCTTTTATGGCGACCAGCGGATGACGGCGATCGCGATTGCCGCGGCGCTGCCGCTGCTGCTCGGCAGCCTCGCGGCCCTGCCGCTCGCCTTGATGAACCGGCATTTGAAGTTCGGGCAACTGGCGCTCAACGATGTCTACGCGGCGGTCGTCGGCCTCCTCGTCACCGCCGCTGCGGCCTATTTCGGCATGGGCTACTGGTCGCTGGTGATCGGCCCGGCGGCCTCGGCCGCCGTGGCACTTCTCGCCGCGTGGGGGGCGACGCGATGGATGCCCGCCCGGCCGGCCTTCCGGATCGACCGTGAGATCATCTCCTTCGGCGCCAATCTCACCGGCTTCAACCTCGTCAATTTCTTCTCGCGCAATCTCGACAACATCCTGATCGGCAAGTTCTCCGGACCGGTCGAGCTCGGCTATTACGACCGCGCCTACAAGCTTCTGCTCTTTCCGCTGCAAAACATCACCCAGCCCCTGTCGCGGGTGATGATCCCGCTGATGAGCCGTATACAGGAGGACAAGCCGCAGTTCCGCGACATCTATATGCGGACAAACTGGCTGCTGGCTGCAGTGACCATGCCGGGCATTGCGGCGCTGACCTGCGCCGCCGGGCCGACCGTCAGCCTCCTCTTCGGTGCGCAATGGCTGCCGGTCGCGCCGATCTTCGCCTGGCTCGGGGTCGCCAGCCTGATGCAGCCGGTTTCGAGCACCACCGGCTGGATCTTCATCTGCCAGGGCGAGACGAAGACGATGTTCCGCTGGGGGATCTATTCGTCGCTGACGACCGTTCTTTCTTTCGTCGTCGGTCTGCAATGGGGTGCGATCGGGGTGGCAGCCGCCTATGCGATCAGCGGCTACCTTCTGCGGGTCCCGGTGCTTGCCTGGCTCTTGCAGCGGGTCGGGCCTGTCTCGGCGCGGGATTTCCTTTACGTCCAGGGCCTCTTCGTTCTTTCGGCGCTTATCGCCTGGTTCGGCTACCGGCTGCTGCCGACAGCCCTGACCGGTTCCTCGAACGTCGTCGCGCTGGCTCTGGCGATCTGCCTCAACTACGGGCTGGCGCTGCTCTTCGCGCTTGCCCTACGCGCGCCGCGCCAAGTCCTCTTCGAGATCCTGGCGAAGGGCCTGAACGCCGTTCGCCGATGAACCTGCCACCAGCGGACGGATGAGGTCCGCCGCCGACATCGCCGAGGCGTTCTCCTCGAGTACTGCCTTGAGGCTGACCGCGCGATAGCGGTCGAGGTCGCCGGCGAAGCGGTCGAGCTTGCCGAGTGCCTCCTCCGGGGTCACCGTGTCGATATCGAGCAGGACATCCTCGACGCCAATCCGCTTGGCGACTTCCTTGGTCTTGAACTCGTAGGCGATCGGCAGCACCGGGGTGCCGACGCAAAGCGACATGATCATCATGTGCATGCGCGTCGCCACGACGAAATCGAACTCCCTGGCGGTCGCCATCAGCTGTTCCGGCGTGTGGAACGCCGCGTCGACCGTGACGTGCTCGGCAATCTCGGGCGCGAGGCCGGAGACGATCAGCTTCGCCGTCTTCGAATCGTCATGGGCATATTCCGGCACGCCCTGGCAGGTGGAAATGAAAGTGACTTGCTTGCCGTGGTCGCGCACGAGCCTCGTCGCGATCTCGCGGATCGACTGGATATAGCGGTCCATGCCGCCGCCACCGCCCTGCACGTAGTGCCAGTGCCGCACGGATATGCCGACGCGGCCGGTCGGTGCCGGTCGGCCGATCGTCAAGAGCGCCTTGATCCGCTCCACGTCGGCGAGCGCAAAGACGGAATCGGCCACCACATGGCACTTCGACGGATCGTCGACGAGATCGAGGATGTGATCGCGCGAACGGACGTCGCGCAACAGGATCAGCGGGCTGCGGTTGAAAACCGGCGGCAGGTTGCGGCGGTTATAGGGCTTGGAAAAGGGGCCGAGCGACTGGGTGAAGAAGATCGTCTTCTTGCCGAGCATCTCGGCAAGCTTGAACTGGTTGATGCGCCGTTCGAGCGAATAGTTTTCGACGAGATAGGTGCCGCCGGTGGTGATCACCATATCGGCATCCTTGTAGAGCGCCAGGCTCTTGCGGTCCGCATCGCTGAAGAAACGCCGGTCGAGATAGTTGCCGCTGCCGAGATGGCGCAGCGCCTGAAACACCGCCTGGTTATAGACCTGCTTCAAGGCATTCTTGACGGTGTTGTCGTCGTATTTGTACTTGAAGATCGATTCCGACGGCAGCTTCCTGAGCTCGATGTCTGGATATTGCTCCTTCGGATAAAGCCGCGCCGCGACTTCCGGCTGGCTGTCGAACACCAGGAATTCCAGGTCCTCGTCCGTCACCGATTTCAGGATGTGCCTGATCGCCAGAAGAATGGCCGCGTCGCCGGTGTTCAAGCAGACGGTATTCTCGACTACAACTTTCATGGTCCGTCATCCCCGTGTGTAAAGCCGGCAGACATGGGAGAAATGTCGCCGACTTGCCGCTTGCAAGAGGTGTCGTCCGCATCCCACGGACAACCCGCAATAGCGTTCTGTAGCGAAGTTTTGGTGAATTCATGGCCGCGCGGGGGATTTTTGCCGCACTGCAGCATCGACGCAAATGATTGACGATGAGGCGGCATCGGAGCGCACATTTCGCCGGCAATACAGGGACTTTGGTCCGGCTCCGGGAGGCGCTTCCGCCGCCAAGGTCTGATCCGCTGCGACGTCGTTTGCCGTGTGGTTCGTTCCACACGTATAGCGGCAGTCCATTCGATGGGGATCTTCAGTCATGGCAGCGTTCGACGGCAGTTGGAACGATCGTATGTCCGATTCCACTTGGAACGTGCTATCCAGTCCTCTCTCGATCGGGATCTATATTGCGGCCGCCATGCTGATTGCTGCCTTTGTCAGCGCAACGACCGGTGTTCCGCCCTACATCCTGGTAGCAGCGGCGGTTGTGCTGGTGTTATTCGTCGACCCGCCGGAAAGAATGGAAAGACTTAGAAAGCAACGCCGTCGATAATCTCAGCCGACGCCTCGCGAACAAAGGTTTCCAGACCCGCATCCATGATGGCCGCTCGCCTCCGGTCCCACTAAATGGACGCGACGCGATGCGATCTATTGCACCAGCGGCCGGAGTGCCGACTGCGTCTCCTTGAGCAGAGGCAAATACCGTTCCGCGAGTTCAGCCACCGCCACATGGGCGGCAGGCGCGCCGATATTGAGCGCGGCAACCACCTGCCCACGCGCGTTCATCAGCGGAACCGCGATCGAACACAGCCCGAGCTCCAGTTCCTGATCGATGATCGCATAGCCCTGCTCGCGAACCCTGCGGAGCTCCGCCATCAATTCCTCCGGATCAGTTTTCGTGCGCGGCGTGTTGGCTTTGAGTTCCGTGCGCGCCAGGATTTCGCGTGCCTCGCTCTCAGGGAGGGCAGCAAGCAGCACCCTTCCCATCGAGGCGCAATAGGCGGGCAGCCGTGAGCCGGGCATCAGGTTGATCGACATTACCCGGCGCTGCGAGGCGCGGGCGATGTAGACCACCTCGGTGCCGTCGAGGACGGAGGCCGAGGCGCTCTGCCCCGCCTTTTCCGAAAGCTGGTCGAGATGAGGCTGGACGATCGCCGGCAGCGGCGTCGCCGAGAGATAGGCGTGGCCGAGCCTTAGGACCCTCGGCGTGAGACTAAAGAATTTGCCGTCGTAATCCGCATAGCCGAGTTCCGATAGCGTCAGCAGCGAGCGCCGGACCGTGGCGCGGTCGAGGCCGGTGAGCTTCGATGCCTCGGCGATCGACAGTCGCGGCTGCGTCTCGCCGAAGGCCTCGATCACCTTCAAGCCGCGCGCAAAACCGCTGACGAAATCCGTTTCCCGCATAATTCTTCCCTCATTCAGATCAGCCGTAGTTTGTGCGATATGCGAACAAATGTCAAATATCGCACAAAATATTTGACGGTTGGCGGAAAGAGGCGCTTATTCCCCGGCAGTCGCCGCTGCCGGGCAACGGAGCTTGCCACTCGCAAGAGGTATCGCCGGCAGCTAAGAGAGGAGGAGTTGCATGGCTCGCATAATGTCGCTCGCCGAGGCGGTGGCGGAGAATGTCCGCGACGGTGATACCGTCGCCATGGAGGGATTCACACACTTGATCCCCTATGCCGCCGGGCACGAGGTGATCCGCCAGGGTAGAAAGGATCTGTTCCTCGTCCGCATGACCCCGGACATTCTTTATGACCAGCTCATCGGTGTCGGTGCCGCGCGGGGCATGAAGTTCTCCTGGGGCGGCAATCCGGGCGTCGGCTCGCTGCACCGATTCCGCGATGCGGTCGAGAACCAATGGCCGCGGCCACTCGAGATCGAGGAGCACTCGCATGCGGCGATGGCGAACGCCTATGAGGCGGGCGCCGCAAACCTGCCCTTCGCCATGCTGCGCGGCTATATCGGCGCCGACCTCCCGAAGGTGAATCCGAACATCAAAAGCGTCACCTGCCCCTTCACCGGCGAAGTCTTGGCTGCAGTGCCGGCGATCCGGCCGGACGTCACGATCATTCACGCGCAGCGCGCCGACCGCAAGGGCAACGTACTGCTCGAAGGCATCGTCGGCGTTCAGAAGGAGGCGGTGCTTGCCGCCAGGCGCTCGATCGTCACCGTCGAGGAGATCGTCGACGAACTCTCGCCGCCCTCTCCCAATTCCGTCGTACTGCCGACCTGGGCGGTGACGGCCGTCACCCATGTGCCGGGCGGCGCCTTCCCCTCCTACGCGCATGGCTACTATCCGCGGTCGAACGCCTTTTACATACGCTGGGACGAGATCGCACGAGACCGGGAGACGTTCACGGCCTGGATTAAGGAAAACGTGCTCGACGCTCGGCCCGAAGACTACGCCCGCCATGCCGCGAAGACTGCGGCCAAGGTCGCTTGAGGAGGCAAGGATGACGGATTTCACCCCCACTGAAATGATGACCATCGCCGCGGCGCGCGAACTTTCCAACGACGACGTCTGCTTCGTCGGCATCGGCGCGCCTTCGGCCGCCTGCAACGTCGCCCGGCTGACGCATGCGCCGGGCATCACGCTGATCTACGAGAGCGGCACCGTCGGCACAAAGCCGGACGTGCTGCCGCTGTCGATCGGCGACGGCGAGCTCTGCGATACCGCGCTCTTCACCGTCTCGGTTCCGGAAATGTTCCGCTATTGGCTACAGGGTGGCCGCATCACGACCGGCTTCCTCGGCGGTGCGCAGATCGACCGCTTCGCCAATCTCAACACCACCGTCGTCGGCCCCTACGACCACCCAAAGGTCCGCCTGCCGGGCGGCGGCGGCGCGCCGGAGATCGCCTCCAATTGCGGCCGCATCTTCATCACCATGGCGCTTTCGAAGCGCGGCTTCGTCGAGAAGCTCCCCTTCGTCACCTCGATGGGCCATGGCGAGGGCGGCAACACCCGCGAAAAACTCGGCCTGAAGACCAAGGGGCCAACGCGCGTCATCACTGATCTGTGCATCCTCGAGCCGGATTCGGAGACGAAGGAACTGACCGTCGTCTCGATCCATCCGGGCGTCAGCCGCGAGCGGATCGTCGAGAATTGCACCTGGCCGATTAAATTCGCCGAGACCGTTATCGAAACCCCTGCGCCGACCGAGACGGAGCTCTCGGTGCTGCGCGACATCAACGCCCGCACCAAGAAGGCCCATGAGGGCACCGGGCCGGGCAAGGAGGCCGCCTGATGCGCGACACTTATATCTGCGATTACATTCGCACCCCGATCGGCCGCTTCGGCGGTTCGCTCTCCTCTGTGCGCCCCGACGACCTCGGCGCCATCCCGCTGAAGGCGCTTGCCGAGCGCAATGCTTCGGTCGACTGGGAGGCGGTCGATGACGTGATCTTCGGCTGCGCCAACCAGGCGGGCGAAGACAACCGCAATGTCGCGCGCATGTCGTCGCTTCTCGCCGGACTGCCGGTCGCCGTCCCCGGCACGACGATCAACCGGCTCTGCGGCTCCGGCATGGATGCGGTGATCGCAGCCGCCCGCGCCATCAAGGCCGGCGAGGCCGAACTGATGATCGCCGGCGGCGTCGAATCCATGTCGCGGGCGCCCTTCGTCCTGCCAAAGGCCGACAGCGCATTTTCGCGTCACGCCGAAATCCACGACACGACCATCGGCTGGCGCTTCGTCAACCCGCTGATGAAGGCGCAATACGGCGTCGATTCGATGCCGGAGACCGGCGAGAACGTTGCCGAAGATTTTAAAATCTCGCGCGAGGACCAGGACGCCTTTGCCGTGCGCAGCCAGGCAAAGGCTGCGGCCGCCCAGGCGAACGGCCGGCTCACCCGGGAGATCGTCGCCGTCACCATACCTCAGAAGAAGGGCGAGCCGCTCGTCGTCGACAGGGACGAGCATCCGCGCGCCACGACGATCGAAACGCTTGCCAAGCTGAAGGCGCCGTTCCGCGCCGGCGGCTCCGTCACCGCCGGCAATGCCTCCGGCGTCAATGACGGCGCGGCGGCACTGATCATCGCCTCAGAGGCGGCGGCAAGAAAACACGGCCTGAAGCCCATCGCCCGCATTCTCGGCGGCGCCACGGCCGGCGTGCCGCCACGCATCATGGGCATCGGTCCTTTGCCCGCCTCGCAGAAGCTGATGGCGCGGCTCGGCATGACGCAGGACCAGTTCGACGTTATCGAACTCAACGAGGCCTTCGCCAGCCAGGGGCTTGCCGTGCTGCGTGAACTCGGAATCGCCGACGACGACCCGCGCGTCAACCGCAACGGCGGCGCGATCGCGCTCGGCCACCCCCTCGGCATGTCGGGCGCCCGCATCACCGGCACCGCGGCGCTGGAGCTCGCCGAAACGGGCGGACGCTATTCGCTCTCCACCATGTGCATCGGCGTCGGCCAGGGCATCGCGGTAGCGCTGGAACGGGTTTAGCACTTTAGCGCCCTCCGCTTTCACCCTCCCCGACCCCTCCCCACAAAGGGGGGGCTTTTCTGGCCGCAATGTCGCGCCACTTTTCCCAGTCAGTGCAAGGCTCGATAGACTGAACTGACAGCTTCTGGGGCAAAGGTCGAGATAGGCGGAGCGGGCGCGCCGCGGTAAGCCCCTCCCACCTGTGGGGAGGGGACTTGCCCACGGCCTCCCTCTGCCCCAACCCAAGGTTATCGCAGCTAGCGGGTAATGCGAAACCCCGCCGGCGCTTCAGTGGAAGATGCATCCTCGCTCGCAACGCTGGCGACGGCGGCACCCGGGGGTCCCTTCCAGAACCGACCGAGCATCGTGTCGACCGCCGGACCAGTACCAGCGATCAGGGCGGTCACCGAACCGTCGCTTTCGTTGCGCACCCAGCCGGCAAGTCCGAGGCGTTCGGCCTCGTCGCGCGTCCAGACACGGAAGCACACCCCTTGCACCCTGCCGGTGATCCGCACCAAAGCCGCCTTGCGTTCGTCCGCCATGGCCGCCTCCTCGTTCGTTCTGTCCGAATCTGGCGCAGCTTGCCCCGAAGGCAAGCTGCTGAAACGGATCGCCTGCCGCTTGCCCTATCGGCGTCGCAGTTACAGATCATTTTTTACCGGTCAGACAAAATAATTTGCATTTTGGGCTTGCAATTGCTGCGATGCAACATTATTGTATGACTTATCGATAGAGCATTCCTCCTCCCAGCTCTATTGAGGGATCGGCGACCCTCCTCCTCCCAGTTGCCGATCAGGATCGAAAGCCCGGCGCACCTCCTCCCGCGCCGGGCTTTCTCTTTTTGATCGCCCTTTCCACACAGCATGTTCGAAGACGGCCCGCGCGGCGATGCTCGAATTGGGGCATCGCCGCGCTATATTCGGTGATGCCGCCATCGGATTTGGGAACGTTTCGCGCGATGCGGCATCCAATGCGCAACAACATGACCATGGGGAGCCGATCATGCCCAGCGTTGAGATCCGCCATCGCCTGAAAAGCCCGCCCAGTGCGGAGGATATCGAAAGCTTTCGCGCCGTCATGCAGGCGCATAACCGCAAGCTCTATCGGATCGCGCGGAGCATCGTTCGCAACAACAATGACGCGGAAGACGTGCTGCAGGAGGCCTATGTACGCGCCTTCACGCATTTTGCCGAATTCCGCGGCGACGCCGCAATCACGACCTGGCTTGCCCGCATCGTCATCAACGAGGCGCTCGGCCGCCTGCGCAAGAGCCGGCGCCAGATGGCGCTCGTCGAGAGCATGCGGCAATTGCATCAGGCGGAGATCATCGCCTTCCCGCTGAACACAAACACGAGCGACCCGGAAAAGACCATGGCCCAGCGAGAGATTCTCGACCTTGTTGAACGGCTGACGGATCACCTTCCGGACGCCTACCGGACCGTTTTCGTGCTGCGCGTCATCGAAGGCCTCAACAACGAGGAAACTGCCGCCCTGCTCGGGCTCCGCCCCGAGACCGTCCGCACGCGGCTGCATCGGGCGCGCCAGCTGCTGAAGCAGCAACTAGAAAAGCAGATTGGCCCAGTCCTGCTCGATGCCTTCCCCTTCGCCGGGAAACGCTGCGAGCGCCTGACCGAGGCCGTCCTCGCCCGCATCTCCGGCCAAACGATAGAAGCCGACGAATAAGCGGGAACGTTTCGCCCGCCGAAGCATCCAAAACGCGTCAACGAAAACGCCTTTTGATCTTCGAGGAAAGGAACATCCCATGACCATCCGACTGACGACCGCGGCAGCGGCAATCGCGCTCATCTTCGCCGCCAACGGCGCGCTCGGCGCCGACAAGCCGACCGATCCGCAGATCGCCCATATCGCCTATACGGCCGGCGTGCTCGACATCGAAGCGGCGAAACAGGCGATCGCCACCTCCAAGAACAAGGCCGTCGTCAAATTCGCCGAGACGATGGTGCGCGACCACGAGGCGGTGAACAGCCAAGCCCTCGACCTCGTCAAGAAATTGAACGTCACGCCGGAAGACAACGACACCAGCAAGGCACTGTCGCAGGCGGCCGAAGCGAAGCGCCAGGAACTGGCAAAGCTGACGGGCGCCGAGTTCGACAAGGCCTATGTCGAGCACGAGGTCGCCTACCACAAGCAGGTCAATGGCGCGCTCGAAACAATGCTGATTCCGGCGGCCCAGAACGGCGAGCTCAAGAGCCTGCTCGAAACCGGGCTGAAGCTCTTCCAGGGTCATCAGCAGCACGCCGAACATGTCGCGACGGAGCTGAAATGAGTGCGGTGCGAGTGCGAGCGGCCCTTTTAACTCTGTTGCTGGGAGCGACCGCCGCTCCTTCGCAGGCAGAAACCATAAAGGTGATGATCGACCGTCTCGTCTACGTGCCGACGGAAATCGAGGCGAAGCCTGGCGACGAGATCGAGTGGATCAACAAGGATGCGCTCGTCCACACCGCCACGGTGAAGGGCGGCGCCGACGTGCTCATTCCGGCAAAGCGATCGGGCCGGCTCCTGCTAAAGGAGTCAGGCAGTTTCGACTATATCTGCCGCTACCACCCGAACATGAAGGGCCGCATCACCGTGCGGCCCTGATCCGCGGCGGCTCCTCAGTGGGCCCCGAGGAACTGCTTTAACTCCGGCGTCCGCGGATTGGCAAAAACCTCCTCCGGCCGACCGATCTCGTGGACGCGGCCCTGATGCATGAAGACGACCCGCGAACAGACGTCGCGGGCGAACTTCATCTCGTGGGTGACCATCAGCAGCGTCATGCCTTCGGCGGCAAGCTCGCGCACCACCGCCAGCACCTCCGCCACCAATTCCGGATCGAGCGCCGAGGTGATCTCGTCGCAGAGCAATGCGATCGGCTGCATCGCAAGCGCGCGAGCGATCGCAACACGCTGCTGCTGGCCGCCGGAGAGCTCGTCCGGATAGGCGTCGAATTTCTGGCTGAGGCCGACCCGGTCCAACATCTTGCGAGCCATCGCCTCCGCCTCCGGCTTCGGCGTCTTTTTCACGACCATCTGCGACAGCATGACATTGCCGCCGACCGTCAGATGCGGAAAGAGGTTAAACTGCTGGAAAATCATCCCGACCTTCAGCCGCAGCGCCTTCAGATGCGCCTCGTCGTCGAGAAGCTGGGTGCCGCCGACCGAGATCGATCCGTCGCTGATCGTCTCGAGCCCGTTGATGCAGCGCAACAGCGTCGACTTGCCCGAGCCGCTCTTGCCAATGATGGCGATCACCTCGCCCGGCGCGACATCGAGATCAATGCCCCTCAGCACCTCGTTGTCACCGAAGCTCTTGCGGACGTCAGTGATTTCGATGAGCGACATTGAGCTTCCTTTCGAGGATCTGGCTGCTCTTGGACAGGGGCCAGCAGAGCGCGAAATAAATGAGCGCCACGAGACCGTAGACGGTGAAGGGCTGGAAGGTGGCATTGGTGACGACGGTGCCGGCCTTCGACAGTTCGACGAAGCCGATGATTGAGGTCAGGGCCGTTCCCTTGATCACCTGCACCGAGAATCCGACGGTCGGCGGCACGGCGATCCGCATCGCCTGCGGCAGGATGACGTAGCGCATCTGCTGCAGCCGGCCCATGCCGAGGCTGGCCGAGGCCTCCCATTGTCCCTTGGCGATCGCCTCGACGCAGCCGCGCCAGATCTCGCCGAGGAAAGCGGCGCTCCAGAGGATCAGCGCGACGCCCGCCGCCAGCCAGGCCGGCACGTCGATACCGAACAGGCCGAGCCCGAAGAAGGCGATGAAGAGCTGCATCAGGAGCGGCGTCCCCTGGAACAGCTCGATATAGTATTTCGCCACCGCCCGCGCCCACTTGCGCCGGCTGATCCGCAGGAAGAGCAGCAACAGCCCGACCATGCCGCCGCCGACGAAGGAGACGAGCGAGAGCAGGAGCGTCCAGCGGGTGGCAAGCAACAGGTTGCGCAGGATGTCCCAGATGGTGAACTCGATCATCTGGCCGCCCTCCTCGGGAAGATGAGCCGGCCGACCATGCCGAGGACCTGGCGGAGCAGGATGGCTAGCAGCAGGTAGACGGCGGTCGAGACGAAATAGGCCTCGAAAGCGCGGAAGGTGCGCGACTGGATGAAGTTGGCGGCGAAGGTCAGGTCCTCGGCGGCGATTTGCGAGACGACGGCGGAGCCGAGCATGACGATCACGACCTGCGACGACAGCGCCGGCCAGATGCGCTGAAGCGACGGGATGAGCACCACATGCCGGAAGGTCTCGAAGGGGGTCATGGCAAGGCTGGCGCCCGCCTCGAACTGGCCCTTCGGCGTCGCCTGGATGCCGGCCCGAATGATTTCTGAGCTATAGGCGCCGAGATTGACGACCATGGCGATATTTGCCGCCAGCAGTTCGCTGAGCTGCAGCCCCAGTGACGGCAGGCCGAAGAAGATGAAGAAGAGCTGGATCAGGAACGGCGTGTTGCGGATCAGCTCCACATAGGCGGCGACCACCGGCTTCAGCCACAGGGGTCCGAGCGCCCGCACCCAGGCGCAGACGATGCCGAGCGAAATGCCCGCGACGGCGCCGACGGCGATCAGTTGGATCGTGATTGCGATCCCCTTTACGATCTGCGGGTAGTATTCGAAGAGCCAGCCGAATTCGAAGTGATAGTTCAAGGCGCACCCCTGTTTGCAAACGGCGGTGACGCCACCCCGCTCGCGCGGAGTGGCTTGGGGGTAGTCAGAGTTCGGCCGGCAGGTCGGCGCCGAGCCACTTCTGCGCAATGGCGTTCAGGCTGCCGTCGGTCTTGGCGGCGGCGATGATGCCGTTGACCTTTTCGAGCAGCGCCGGCTGTTCCTTGGAAAGTCCGATATAGCAGGGCGAGTTCTTGATCAGAAATTTGAGTTCCGGGCGCTTCGGCGGGTTCTTGGCAAGGATCGCCGCGGCGACGACGTTGCCGGTCGCGACAGCCTCGACCTGGCCCGAAAGGAAGGCCGAAATCGTGCCGTTATTGTCCTCGTAACGCTTGATGACGGTATCGGACGGCGCGACCTTGGTCAGTTCCAGATCCTCGACGGCGCCGCGGGTGACGCCGATGGTCTTGCCGGCAAGCTCTTCTGGCTTCGTGGCGGCAAAATCGGCCGGGGCGAAGACGCCGTTATAGAAAGGCGCGTACGCCGCCGTGAAGTCGATGACCTTTTCGCGGTCCGGGTTCTTGCCGAGGCTCGAAATGACGAGATCGACCTTGTTGGTCTGCAGATAGGGGATGCGGTTGGCGCTGGTCACCGGCACCAGCTCGACCTCCACGCCGAGTTTCTCGGCAATCAGATTGGCCATGTCGATATCGTAGCCGACCGGCGCCATTTCCGGGCCGACGCTGCCGAAGGGCGGAAAATCCTGCGGCACGGCGACGCGGATCGTGCCGCGGGCGGTGATGTCGCCGAGTGCATCGGCCTGCGCCATGGAGCCGAAGCCGATCGCGGCGACCATTGCCGCCATGGCGACGAAAACTCTTCTTGAAAGCATTGGGTCATTCTCCTCTGTTGATGTCATGGTTTGGCTTTTCGGGGTGTGCATTTGACGACGCGGCCGCATTCTGCGGCGGCAGCGAAAGGGAGTGCCGAAGATCGGCGAGCGGATCGGGGCGACGAGTGAGGTCGAGCCCCGTTTCCACCTCGTCCAGATGCTCGACGGAGAGCTCCGCCGCCTTGGAAAAATTCCCCTCCTCCATCGCCGCGACGATGCGGCAATGGCCGAGATGCGACTGCATGGCGTGGAAATCGGATTGATAGAGCAAGGAGATCAGGATGGTGCGCGCCGTCAGGTCCCGCAGGATCTCGACAAGGATAGTATTGCCGGCAAGTTCGGCGATGCGGATGTGGAAGTCGCCCATCAGGCAGGTGAGACGCTGCCGGTCGCCGGCGGCAATTGCCAGCTTTTCCTCGGCCAGATGCGCACGAAGCTTGTCGCGGCCGCTTTGCGTCAGCGCCTCCATGCTGCGCAGCAGCCCCGCCTCGATGACCCGCCGCGCCGCATAGACCATCATCGCCTCCTCGGCCGAGGGTTCGACGACGAACCAGCCGCGCCGCGGGCTGACCTTGACGATGCCGCGCTGCTCGAGCCGCATCATCGCTTCGCGCACCCTGGTGCGGGAAACACTGAAAAGGCTCGCGACCTCGCTCTCACCGAGCCGCGTTCCGGGGCGAATGCGGGCCGAAAGAATACCGGAGACGATGGCTTCGCCTATCTCGTTTTGATCGTTCTGTTGTGGCGACAAATCTTGCATACAAGACAGGCTTGCAAGCCTTGTGCCAAGAGCGTCACGTGTTCTTTATCAATGGCTTGCGTAGCTGCCGCTGGTCTCAATGGCGATCAAAATCGCCACGTGCTCATTTTTTCATCAAAGCTTTGGTGTTCTCGATAGTGCCGCGAAAGCTAGCGGCGCGTTCGGTGCCTATGGGAGTTCCGACTGGGTCAGCTTCATGAAAGGAGCGGCTACCGCGAGTCGTCTCCCCGCAAGCAAACCCTAGGGAGATTTCGGCTGGAGGATGGACCTGCCCCAAAAGGCAACTTGCGAACGCCGAAGCCACAAGTTTAGCAGTTGATGCGGAGCCCAATCTCCCCCTTATGAGGAAGATGTTCGGCAGGGCAGAGGGGGTGCCTCGGTCGCTGGGGTTAGACAGTCTCTCTCGCGGGGGACGCTCCTTTGGCCAAAGTCTCTACCGGAGAGCGGGGGAATGGACAATCTCTCGCGCTAACGGTGTCAATCTCTTCGTAACGACGAGGAGATTTGCACATGACCGCTATTTTTGCGCGCACCGCCTTCCACGAAGCCTTGAAACACCTGAGCGACCGGCAGTTGCTGCGGGAGCTCGCCTATGTCGGCGGGCGCTGGGTGGCCGCGCGCAACGGCAAGTGCCTCGAAGTGAGCGATCCCGCGAGTGGTGCCGCTCTCGCCTTCGTCGCTTCCTTGGATGCGACGCAGGCCTCCGAAGCGGTCGCTGCGGCGGAGAAGGCGTCCAAGTCGTGGCGCGACATGCTCCCGCAGCAACGCGCCACGATCCTGCGCAGGTGGCACGAACTGATGCTCGCGGCCCGCGAAGACCTGGCCCTGTTGATGACGCTCGAGCAGGGCAAGCCGCTTGCCGAGTCGCGCGGCGAGATCGACTACGCCGCTTCCTTCCTCGAGTGGTATGCCGAGGAGGGCAAGCGTCTCAATGCCGAAAGCGTGACGAGCCATCTCGCCGGCGCCGAGATGATCGTCCGCCGTGAGGCACTCGGTGTCGTCGGCATCGTCACGCCCTGGAACTTTCCTTCCGCCATGATCACCCGCAAGGCGGCTGCAGCGCTCGCGGCCGGCTGCACCGTCGTGGCGCATCCCTCTTCCGAGACCCCGCTTTCCGCTCTTGCCCTCGCCGAACTCGGCGAACGCGCCGGCCTGCCCGCCGGTGTCTTCAACGTCGTCACCGGCAATGCGGCGACGGTTGTCGGGCGCCTGTGCGAAGACGCACGCGTCCGTGCCGTGAGCTTCACCGGCTCGACCGAGATCGGCCGGCTGATCGCGGGCCAATGCGCGCCGACGATGAAGCGACTGGTGATGGAGCTCGGCGGTCATGCGCCGCTGATCGTCTTTGCCGATGCGAATGTGGAGAAGGCGGCGGATATCGCCATCGCCGCGAAGTTCGCGACCTCAGGACAGGACTGCCTTGCCGCCAACCGCCTCTATGTCGAGCGGCCGATCCTCAAAGCCTTCCAGGAGGCTTTCGCCGCCCGCATGGCGCGCCTGAAGGTTGGAGCCGGGCTCGAGCCGGGCGCCGAGATCGGCCCGCTGATGCATGAGCGCGCCGTCGCCAAGGTCGAGGAGCAGGTCGCCGACGCGCTAAGACGCGGCGCCGGGCTTGCCGCCGGCGGCAAGCGCCACCCGGCGGGGCCGCTGTTCTTCGAACCGACGCTGCTCACCAATGTGCCGGACGAGGCGCTGATCATGCGCGAGGAAACCTTCGGCCCGGTCGCCGCCGTCACCGCCTTCGATAGCGAGGACGAGGTAATCGCCCGGGCGAACGACACGGAATACGGCCTCGTCGCCTATGTCGTCACCGAAAACGGCGCCCGCCAGATGCGGCTCGCCCGCGCGCTCGAATACGGCATGGTGGCGATCAACCGAGTGAAGATCACCGGCGGGCCGATCCCCTTCGGCGGCTGGAAACAGTCCGGTCTTGGCCGCGAGGGCTCTCGCCACGGGATGGAGGCCTTCACCGAGCTCAAATATTTCTGCATCGACACCGCCGCCTGATCGGATTGACGAAAGGAACGACCATGCTCGAAAGAAGCAACGAACTCAGCGCCTGGGACCGCGACCACTTCTTCCATCCCTCGACCCACATGGGAACGCATGCGCGCGGCGAGAGCCCGACGCGCGTCATCGGCGGCGGCGAAGGAGTTTACATCACCGATATCGGCGGCAAGCGCAGCCTCGATGCCTTCGCCGGACTTTATTGCGTCAATGTCGGCTACGGCCGCCAGAAGATCGCCGAGGCGATCGCGAGCCAAGCAAAGAACCTCGCCTATTACCACGCCTATGTCGGCCACGGCACGGAAGCGTCGATAAGGCTTTCGAAGATGATCATCGATCGCGCGCCGGAAGGCATGAGCCGCGTCTATTTTGGCCTCTCGGGTTCGGATGCCAACGAAACCAACATCAAACTAATCTGGTACTACAACAACATTCTCGGCCGGACGGAGAAGAAGAAGATCATCTCGCGCTGGCGCGGCTATCACGGCTCGGGTGTGATGACCGGCTCTCTGACCGGTCTGCATCTCTTCCACAATGCCTTCGACCTGCCGCGTGCGCCGATCCTGCACACCGAGGCGCCCTACTACTTCCGCCGCCCCGACCGCTCCATGAGCGAGGAACAGTTCTCGGACTATTGCGCAGAGAAGCTGGAGGAGATGATCCTCGCCGAAGGGCCCGACACCGTTGCTGCCTTCATCGGCGAACCGATTCTCGGCACCGGCGGCATCGTGCCGCCGCCGAAGGGCTATTGGCAGAAGATTCAGGCGGTGCTTGAGAAATACGACATCCTGCTCGTTGCCGACGAGGTCGTGACCGGTTTCGGCCGTCTCGGCACCATGTTCGGTTCCGATCACTACGGCATCAAGCCGGACCTGATCACCATCGCCAAAGGCCTGACCTCGGCCTATGCGCCGCTTTCCGGCACGATCGTCTCCGACAAGGTCTGGCAGGTGCTGGTGAAGGGTTCGGACGAGCTCGGCGCCATCGGTCACGGCTGGACCTATTCGGCTCACCCGATTTGTGCTGCCGCCGGCATCGCCAATCTCGAGCTGATCGACGAGCTCGGCATCGTCGAGAATGCCGGTTCGACGGGCGCCTATTTCCGAGTCGAGCTGCAGAAGGCGGTCGGCGATCATCGCCATGTCGGCGAGGTGCGCGGCGACGGGCTGATGGCGGCGATCGAATTCGTCGAGGACCGGGACGACCGCAAGTTCTTCGATCCGGGCCGCAAGATCGGGCCGCAGGTGGCGGCAGCGCTCCTCGAACGCGGCGTCATTGGCCGCGCCATGCCGCAGGGCGACATTCTCGGCATTGCCCCGCCGCTCTGCCTGACGCGCGAGGAGGCCGACATCGTCGTCAAGGCGGCGGCCGACGCGATCCAATCCGTGCTCGGCCGCTGAAGGAGAAGGCCCATGATGCATTCCGTTCCGAAGACCATGGCGGCAGTGCTGCTCACCGGCCACGGCGGGTTGGACAAGCTCGTTTATAGCCGGGACGTCCCAGTCCCGGCTCCAGCTCCTGGAGAGGTGCTGATCAAGGTCAGGGCCTGCGGCATGAACAACACCGACGTCTGGGTGCGCGAGGGCGCCTATGGCACCGAGGAGGATCCCGGCGCCGTCTCCACCTGGAGGCGGCACGGCAACACGCTCACCTTCCCGCGCATCCAGGGCACCGACACGGTCGGGCATATCGTCGCCGTCGGTGAGGGCGTCGACAAGGCCCGCATTGGCCAACGCGTCATGGTCGATTTCTCGATCTACAACCGCGACGACGATAGTCTGGCCGACATCGACTATATGGGCCACGGCCGTGACGGCGGCTATGCCGAGTACATGGCGCTGCCGGCCGAGAACGCTCATGTGCTGGCAACCGACCTGACGGATGTCGAACTCGCCACCTTCTGCTGCGCCTATCTGACCGGCGAACGCATGCTGGAACGGGCGCGGCTTGCGGCCGGCGAACGCGTCCTGGTCACCGGCGCCTCCGGCGGCGTCGGCTCGGCGATCATCCAGCTCGCCCGCGCCCGCGGCGCCGTTCCGATCGCGGTTGCCGGTCCGGGCAAGGAAGCCGCCATGCTCGACATCGGCGCCGAGGCGGTCGTCACCCGCGGCAGGGGCGATCTCTTCGAAGCCGTCAACGAAGCCGTGCACGGCGCGCCGATCGACGTCGTCGCGGATCTCGTCGGCGGTCCCCTCTTCAACGATCTGTTGAAAATCCTGCGTCCGGAGGGCCGCTACACGACGGCGGGCGCGATCGCCGGTCCGGTCGTCCAGCTTGATCTGAGAACCATGTATCTGAAGCAACTGGAGCTGCACGGTTCGAGCCAGGGCAGCCGCGCCGATTTCCGGAGGCTGGTCGGCTACATAGAAGAGAAGAAGATCCGCCCTCTTGTCGGCGGCGTCTATCCGCTGTCGGAATTTCATCGGGCGCAGAGGGACTTCATGGCGAAGAAATTCGTCGGCAAGCTGGTGGTCGTTCCGGATTGACGGACACCTGCCGGTCGACCCACGCCCAGATATTGCCTGTCAGGTCCCGCGCCACACTTCCGGTGCCGTTGAAATCCACCCTGCATTGCGTCAAAAATAGGCGGCGCCATCCTAAGTAAGTGCGAGGCAATGATCGGACCATTGTTCAGGAACGCCGGGCTCCCGGCCTACCATGAAGCAATGCTGTTCGTCCGCATGAAGCCTCAGCCGCGCCAGCCAAGCTTCGAAGCGACCTTCGAGGCGGCACGCGCATCATTCGGCAGCGGGCTTCAGGCCTTGTCCTTTTACGAGCGAGCGGGACTGGTGAAACGCGTTACGCCCGTATCACGGGAGTCTCCCCATTACGCCAGCCGGATGCTGGTGCGGCCAAGCCGTGACGGCAGCGCCAAGCCGGAACTGCTCGGGGTACCCGAAAACGAGGGGGACGGGTGGTCGGCACCTGCCCTGAACCTGAACGCCGCCATCGATTTGCGAACACCGGGCGGGGCCGCCAGCCTGGTCGAGTTGGTGAGTGACGTCGACTTGCGGCAACTTCAGTTGGCGCTCGCGGGAGATCCGACCGTTGCATCCGTGGCGCGGGTGCCGCTGCGCTATCTGGTGGCAAAATCGCCGCGAAAACCCGCTCGGCGCGCCTCCAAGGCAGCTCAACCCGGGGCTCGCGGGCGCATTGCGACGGAACCGCCGCCTGCCCATACGATGTGGAATCTCCGCAAAGTCCGATGGGACGAGGCCCGCAATCTAAGCGGCTTCGACGACGCAAGCAGGATCAAGGTCGCAGTGCTCGATACCGGTATCGACGCGGATCACCCGGACCTTAAAGACCAGATTGGTGGATATGTATACGAGCACCCCGATCTTCCGGCGGCGAGCTCGGCCCAGGATCTGGTCGGCCACGGCACGCATGTGGCAGGGACGATCGCGGCAACCATCAACAACGATCTCGGGATCAACGGAATATCGCGAGCCCAGATCCACGCCTGGAAGATTTTCGACGATCGCCCCGACCTGCTGACCTATCCTGACGGCACGGCGGAGTTCGCCTATTTCGTCGACCCGGTGATGTATCTGCGGGCGCTGCTCGACTGCGCCGATGCCGGCATTGACGTCGTCAACCTCTCGATCGGCGGCGGCGGCGCGCCCGACCCGACGGAGAGTGCAGCCTTCGAGGCGCTGCTTGCCAATGGAACGACCGTCGTTGCTGCGATGGGGAACGAACGGCGCGACGGTAGTCCGATCTCCTATCCTGCGGCGATACCGGGCGTCATCGCCGTGGGCGCAACAAATCTTCAGGACCGGATCACCAGCTTTTCCAATCGCGGCAACCACATAACGATCACGGCCCCCGGCGACGCGATCTGGTCGACGCTGCCGACCTATCCCGGTCAGATGCGTTGGAAAGCGGAACGAGGGCCCGACGGGCGCTGGACGCAGGGAAAGCCGGATATACGCGAGACGGATTATGATGCATGGCCCGGAACGTCGATGGCATCTCCGCATGTCGCTGCCGCCGCGGCGCTTTATATTGCAAATGGTGGCGCAAGGGATCCCGCGGCGATCCGCGGCGCATTGGCTTCGAGCGCCGACAAGGTGCCGGCCATGAGCGGCCAAGACTTCACGCCCGATTTCGGCTATGGTCGTCTGAACTTGGAGCAGCTCATTGGCAGCATAGGCACCAGGGATTTCGGGCAATGACTGACATCATGTTCACGATCCGCGCCGGCGTTAGCGTCGAAGAGCGCGAACGCCTGTTGATCAGGATCCAAGCCATTCCGGGTGTCGAGCTCGCGGCCCCCGTCAAACGAGACAGCCGCAGCGAGGCCTTGCGGCGGATTCATTTCGCTCGTTTGAGAAGACATTCCGAAGCGACCGACTGCTTGTCGGCCATCCGAGACATGCCGGAGGTGGAGGACGCGAGCATACCCGCCCGGCGAGGTGGCGCCAACGGAGCGTAAGGTCCCGCTCCCGTTACGCCATTGGTGGTAGGCGGCGGCCTTTATTCCGCCCGCTTCTTAATTCTCTGTTAAGGAATACATTCCTTCGCGGAGATCTTGCCCATGGCAGTCGGCGCATCCCAACGTTTGCACGACGGCGTCGTGGCTGTCGAAACCATGACGCGCTTTGCGCTTGCGGTGCTGGCGCTCGCCTCCGGCGTCTATACCTATCTCGGCGTGCGCAGCATTCTCGACGGCTCGGCGACCGCTGTCTTCTTCGCGGCGATGATCTATTCGGCTTCGGTGTCCGTCGGAATCTACGCCTTCTGGACCTATATGGCCCGCTTCTATCCGCATGTGATCACCCATACGGGCCGGGCCGCGATGCTTGGCGTCATGGCTTTGGGCGCGGCCATGATCATCGCCATGTCGAGCTGGCTCAATGCGGCGGCACTGGCCGGATCGGCCGCGCTCGAACAGCATCTGGCGCAAACGGTGGAGGACTATACGGCCGACCTCGACCAGGCGCACCAGAACGCCCTTGCCGCCCAGAGCCTGCTGCCCGACATCCAGCGTGCCTCCGAACGCTTCGCCCAGCTTGCCGCCTCGGAGCGGCAGACGGGCGCGCTCACCGGCACGACGGGCTCGGGAAGCGTCGTGCAGCTTCTGTCGCAAATGTCGGCGCAGATGAAGGAACTCGAAAACGGCATCAACGCCTCGCGCGAACAGGTGACGACGCTGTTCAACGAGGGGCAGAAGCGGCTCGAGACGATGCGCATGCTAGTCTCCGCGCCGGGCGCGATCGAACCGCGTGCCGACCAGTTCTCCTCGGAAGTGGTGGCACTCACAGGCGTCATAGCCTCGCTGGGCCAGACCTCGATCGCGCCGTCGATCCGCCGCGCGGCTGACGACCTGTCGCTCGGCTTCATCGCCCCGGTGGCCGATGGCGGCGACGCCGATCTCGTCAACCGTCAGGACCAGGTGATGGAGACGGTGCGGGCTTCGGTGGCGGCGCAGTCCAAGGTGCTCTCCGAGGCGGCCGACGAAATCCTCGCCCGGGCGCCGGTGGCGGAGCGGCGCTTCGTCCCGCTCTCCTCCGCCGAAGCCGTGTTGCGCTATGCGGCCGATTTCATTCCGGCCTGGGCCGGAGCGATTTCCATCGACCTGCTGCCGGGCGTGCTGGTGTTCATTCTCGCTGCCGTGCACGGGGCGATCCGCAAACAGGAGGAGAAGCTGCCCTTTGCCGAGCGCATCACGGCGGCCGAGCTTCTGCAGGCGCTGGACGTGCAGCGAGCGGCAACGACGAACGGCACCAATCTCGGGGAAATAGTCAGGCACGCGGACGCCGAAAGCAAAGCGGAGGAAGCGCACAACATCACCAATCTCGACCCGAGAACGCGTCCAAAGGATCGCTCGCATGAGGATCGATGACACTTTCAAGGCGCTGATGCAGCTCGACGACGGCGTGCTGATGCGCGGCGCTTTCTACGCACTGCTCTCGGCTGCGGCAATCTTTCTGCTGATCGACGTGCGTGACCTTACGGCGATGAATGCCGAGCTGCCGGCCTTCGATCCGTTCCATGAGAACCGGCCCATCCTGCCGCCGGCGCTGACCGAAGGCGGGCCGACTCCGCACGTACAGCCCGCAAGCCCGGAGGACGTGCTGCGACGACCGATGACATTCGAACTCGCATCCGGCGGCGTCCTGCTCGCCGAGGGCACGATTGATCCCGGCGCAAGCGGACGTTTCGCCGAGGAGATTGCGGTGCGCTGCGAATATGTAAAGACGGTAGCGCTCAATTCTCCCGGCGGTTCGGTGGACGACGCCTTGGCGATTTCGAGCCTGATCCGCGAAAGGAAGCTTGGGACCAGGGTGGCGTCGAGAGCGCTCTGCGCCTCCTCCTGTCCCATCATCTTTGCTGGCGGCGTCAGCCGCATCGCCGACAAGGATGCCATCGTCGGCGTGCACCAGGTCTTCAATGGCGGCAGCGGCCGGCAAACGGCGGATGAAGCGATGTCTGCGGCACAATCCACCACGGCCCGGGTGAGCCGCCATCTCGACACGATGGGGATCGGCGCCGGCCTTTGGATCACCGCGCTCGAAACCCCGCCGGACCGGCTCTACTATCTGACATCCGCGGAAATGGCCAAGTTCAAGCTGACATCGCAGCCGCTCGCCACCGCCAGGAAGAAGGACGGGGCAGGATAACCTGCCTTTTCCCGAGGGAATACGGATTTGACAAAGTTTTGCCAAAGAGCGTCATCCTGGCCGTAGTATGGAGACTGACATGGCCACGATGAACGTATCTTTGCCCGACGCCATGGAGGACTGGGTGGAAGTACAAACGCGGACTGGCCGCTATGCGAACGCCAGTGACGATGTGCGCGATCTCATCCGTAGGGATCAAGAGCGGAATGACAAGATGGCCGCCATGCAGCGCTTAGTCGATGACGGGCTGAAAAGCGGCGCAGGAAATTGCTCACACAGGACGAGCTTTTCTCGGCGGCGCTAGCGCGGGCTGAAATTCCGCGCGACCCTAAGTAATTCGCTTGGTCGCCGACCAGTGTTTCCCGTGTCATTCGAGGAAAGCAAGGTCAGGAACCATCGTCTCCCATGGTCGTTGTCTCTTCGAAAGGAGACCGCCATGCCGAAGCAAGATCCTATACCCGCACCCGCCGAAACGCCGAGAGAGCCGCAAGGAATCCCCGGCCGGCCGGATCGCGGCCTTGAGAAGTCCCCCGATCCGCCGGTCAAGAAGCCGGAGGACACCAAAGACCCGACCGACCCGGCGCTTCTGCCGATCGGCGACCCGGCCGGAATGGCCTAGCTGATGCCGCCGATCCGGTTGCGGGAGATATAGATGCCTCCTTGAGAGGAGAGATCCGCATGCTGATCCGACGGTTGCCTGAAAAGCCGGTGCCGGGCGCAATCATCGTCAAGCTCTACCGCTACCGCGACGAGATCAGGGGTTATGTACGTCAGGCCGTCGACCCGTCGGAGGACGACGTCATCTTCCCAGGCGAGGAAATGGAGCCGGAAGCCGCCTTCCGGCTTGCAAGGACCCATAGCGAGGGTGAGGCGCCGATCTATGTGGAGCTTGTCGAGGACGTTCAATGGGATCCCAGCTGGGGCACATTGATAAGCTAACCTGACCCGTTGACGTGAGAGACGAGTATGCTCGTCTCCCCACTCCCGATCCTATCCGGCAAAGCCTTCGCCACCTGCTTCGTCATGCGTGGCCGAGCGGCAAGGCGACGAAGCGCGTCACGCCGCCCGACTGGATGCGGAGCAGCGCGGCAACTTTGCCTTCCTTGCGGAGCGACACGAGATCGCGGCGGAAGTCGCTTGCGTTCGAAACCGCCTTGCCGCCGACGTCGAGAATGACGTCGCCCGCCTCAAGCCCATGTTGCGCCGCCGCTCCCTTCGGATCGATGGCGACGACGACCATGCCTGTTTCCGAGGCACTGACCACCTTGCTTGCCGGCGCAAGCAGCAGCCCGAAGTCCTGCTCGCTGCTAGGGGCAGCACCGCCGCCGCTTGCCGCCTCCACCGGCGCCGGCCGGTCCTCCGGCATTGTGGCGAGTGTCAAGGTGACGTCCTTTGCCGCGCCATCGCGAAGGATGCTCACCGTGACGGAGGTGCCCGGAGCCATCGCGCCCACTTTCTGAGCCAGTTCACGCGGGTCATTGATCGTCGCCCCGCCGACCGCCATGATGAGATCGCCGGACCGGATACCAGCCCTGCCGGCCGGACCGGCCGGATCCGCCTCGTCGACGAGCGCGCCCTTAGCCTCCTTCAGGCCGAGGCCTTCGGCGATATCGGGAGTGACCTGCTGCTCCTTGATGCCGAGCCAGCCGCGCGTCACATGGCCCTTGTCCTTCAACTCGGCGATGACGGCTTTTGCCGTGTCGGCCGGGATGTCGAAGCCGATGCCGACTGAGCCGCCGGAGGGCGAGAAGATCGCCGTGTTGACGCCGATCACATCGCCGTTGACGTCGAAGGCCGGCCCGCCGGAATTGCCCCGATTGATCGGCGCATCGATCTGGATGAAGTCGTCATAGGGACCGGCGCCGATGTCGCGGCCTTCGGCCGAAACGATCCCGGCGGTAACCGTGCCGCCGAGGCCATAGGGATTGCCGATCGCGATCACCCAGTTGCCGACACGCGGCCGCTGATCGGCAAAGCGCACATGCGGGAGATCGCGGCCGTCGACCTTGATCAAGGCAAGGTCGGTCTTCGGATCGGTGCCGACGACTTTCGCCTCGTAGCTGCGGCCGTCGCTGGTCATCACCTCGAGGGAATGGGCATGGTCGACGACGTGATTGTTGGTCACTGCATAGCCGTCGGCGGAGATGAAGAAGCCCGAGCCCTCGCCCATGAGGGGACCCTGCCCGTCATCGGGATCGGCAGTGCCATCGTCATCCTGCGCTGCGGCCTGTTGCTGCGCCGCGTCGATCTCGACGCGCACCGAGATGACCGCCGGCTTCACCTGGGCGACGATGTCGGCAAAGTCGCCGGGCTCCGCCGCCGATGGCCGCTGCACGGCATTCGGAGCCGCCCGCACGGTCGAGCTCTGGTTGTGCGTTGCGTGCATGGCAACAGGTTCCGCGACGAGAGCGGCGAGGCTGAGCGCGGAAACGGAGGACAGAGCCGCCAGCACGGCGGTCAAGCGGCCCGCGCGCGAGCCCTTTTGTTCTGAAGAGTTGGCCATGGCGTGTCTCCTTCTAAAATCCGGAGGTTTGATACGCGGCGACGGTGGATTTACATCAGCTTTCCCAGAACAAATACTGGTCTTCCGGCCGATCCACCGCGCCGTCGCCACCAGATAACGCCACGACAACAGTCAAAATGTGATATTCGCCTCATTCTTCAGATTAAATTTCATTCATGAAATTATGTTCATCTGCACGCGAATGGCAAATGCCAAGTCGTAGCTGAGATAAACAGTTGTTCCCGAAGAATATCTCTGGAGATTTTAGGAAATGGTCCTGGGGACTCCGGTCCGGGCTGCAGCGCTCGGATCCGACCGGCCAGGCCCTGCACATCACTCCGGCGAGGCGGCAGCAGTATCGACGATCTCGAAGTCGTGGGTGATCGTGGCCGTCTTGGCAAGCATTGCCGATGCGGAGCAGTATTTCTCGATCGACAGCGCAATGGCGCGTTCGACCTTGTTTTCCGCAAGCCCGCGCCCCTTGACCACGAAATGCATGTGGATGCGGGTAAACACGCGCGGATCCTGGTCCGCCCGCTCGGCGCTGAGCTCGACGATACAATCCTCGACCGGCTGGCGGCCCTTTTCGAGAATATGGACGACGTCGAAGGCCGAGCATCCGCCGGTGCCGATCAGCACCAGTTCCATCGGGCTCGGCCCGGGCGTGCTCCCCTCCGGCCCCAAAGCCGTACCGAGCACGACACTGTGGCCGCTGCCGGACTGCCCGACGAAGGTCCGCCCTTCGACCCATTTGATGCGCGCCTTCATGATCGCCTCCTGTCGCAATATGTCGCTCTTCCTACGATGTTGATAACGTGAATGATCGCACAAGAACATGCCGCCCCGAGATGAGCGCGGCATGTTCCCACTAAATTCGCCAATTCGATTCGAAAAGGGCGTGCGTGCAAGCTCCGACTTGGCTATTCGGCCGGTTGGGCAAGCGGGCCCAGGGGGCATTCCGCCGCGGGTCCGGCGAGGCTCCGCTGGCCCAGACCGATGATCGCCACGGTCGCCGCGCTTGCGACAACGGACACCCAGAAGCCGTTCTCAGCCCCGAAACTGTCGACCACCCAGCCTGCGACGAAGGCACCGAGCGCCATGCCGATACCGATGCCGGTCGTCACCCACGTCACCCCTTCCGTCAGCATCGAGGCGGGCACGCGGCGCTCGATCAGGCCGAAGGCCGTGATGAAGGTCGGCGAGATAGCGATGCCGCTGACAAAGACGGCGAGCGCCAGGAGGGGGACAGTGCCGGCCATCAGCAGAGGCCAGGAGGTGACGGCCAGCGCGCTAACGGCGATCAGGAGCTGTCGGTGCAACGGCATCGTCGGGTTGAGGGCGCCGAGGATCAGGCCGAGCACGAAGGACCCGATTGCATAGACGCCGATGACGACCGTTGCCGCATTCGGCTGGCCGAGTTCCTCGGTGATTGCAACGGCGCTCACTTCCGCCGTCGCGAAGGTGGAGCCCACGAATACGAGGGCGAGCGTGATGATCTGAACGGCACGCAGGCGGATCGCCGAACCTTGCGATGCTTCGACATCCGTACGGCGCAGCCTCGGTTCGGTCGAGCGCTGCATGATGAATGCCAGCGTTCCGAGAGCAAGGAAAATCGTGCTCGCCAGCATTCCCGCCTCCGGGAAGAGAGCCACGCCCAAGCCAACCGAGAGCGACGCTCCGGCGATATAGACGAGTTCGTCCGCCGATGATTCAAAGGCAAAAGCAGTGTTCAGCTCGGGCCGGTTACGGAAGATCTCGGTCCAACGTGCGCGCAGCAATGCCGGCATGCTGGGCATGGCGGCAGCCAGGAAGGCCGAGACGAAGAGCGCCCAATCGGGCCAATTCTGATTGGACGCCGCAATGAGGGCGAGGAAGGCAAAGACCGAAATCGTCGCGGTCGGGATGACGACGGCTGTCTGGCCGTAGCGATCCACCATCCGGGAAATATGGGGAGAGATCAGCGCGTTGGTCAGCGCGAAAGTGGCCGACACCGCGCCCGCCAACCAGTATTCTCCGTGCGTCTGCGACAGCATCGCGACGATGCCGATCGGCGCCATGGCGATCGGCAGGCGGGCGAGGAAGCCGGCGGCTGAAAAGCCTTTGGCTCCCGGCGCTCTGAATATCTCTGCATAAGGATTGGACATGAGACGTTCCTTGTAAGGACCCGGTTCACCACTTACATACGTGGCGTACGTCCTTAATTAGTTGCATACGCATCGTATGTCAAATAAAATACGAGACGTATGTAAATAGGAGAGCGCATGCGCAGACCGCGCCACGACATGATTGCCGAAACCCGGGCGAAGCTGATTGCGGCCGCCCGACAGGCCTTTGGGACGGTCGGATATGCCGAGGCCTCCATGGACGATTTCACCGCCGGGGCGGGGCTGACGCGAGGCGCCCTCTATCACCATTTCGGCGACAAGAAGGGGCTGCTGCAAGCCGTCATCGAGGAAATCGACGCCGAGATGACCGCCCGGCTGAATAGCATCTCGGCTGCCGCGGCGAGCCGCTGGCAGGGGTTCATGGACGAGTGTGTCGCGTATATCCAGATGGCGCTCGAGCCGGAAATCCAACGCATCATGTTCCGCGACGGACCGGCGGTCCTCGGAGACATCTCGCAATGGCCAAGCAACAACGGCTGCATCGCCGCTCTCAGCGAAAGCCTGCGCCAACTCAAGGCAGAGGGCGCCATCATCAACATCGACGAGGAGGTGGCGGCACGCCTGATCAATGGCGCCAGCAGCCATGCGGCCCTGTGGATCGCGAATTCCGATGCGCCCGAGGAAACATCTCAAAGAGCTGTGGACGGCTTCCGGGCGCTGCTCGAGGGGCTACGGGTGACCAGGCCGTGAGCGGACCGGCGGCAGTGCCACGCGACCTCTGCGCGTCTGCTAAGATGCGGCACTGGCAGGCGCTCAGCCCTGGAAGAACTTGTAGTATGAGGCGATCTGGGCGGCCGTGTTGGATGAGAGCTTGAGCTTGATGCCGATGCGGTCTCCCCGGCTCCACCGGACAATGCCGGTCAGGAGACCAAGCTCTTGGCTGCGGATCGTAACCTCCTGTCCGGTGCGCGCGCCGATGTCGAAAAAGAGCTGAAAGCATATCCCCTCTTCGGAAAGATCCTTGACGACCCCGTTGCTCGATCCTGTCTTGCAGCTGACGTTTCCAGTTATCTGGGTCTGCGTTCTCGCAGAAACACGCTGAACACTGTCCTTGTACGGCATAGCTTCCTCGCGACGTTGTCTTGACTGTTTATCTGTACCTGAAAAACATGAATCAACTTATAATTACAGCAAGGTACTGTATACGTTGGATAGCATCATCCTATACAACACCAGGAATTTGTCAGTATATACTTCCGTCTACGTCCACTCCTGGCTCGGAGACGTCCCTCTACCCTCGCCAATCCTCTCGCCCTCGGCGCTTTTGCAATATAGCGGCAACATAGCCTGCTGGTCAGCGGCGATAGAGCATCCAATCCTTGCGGGCGCTGGTGCCGCCCGTTGAAAAGAAAACGACCTTCTCGCCTGTCGTGTCTGTGGCAGCCTGCAGCGCTTTTTCCGCCTGCCCCACAAGTTCCGCGGCCGTGCTTGCATCATAGGTGGTGCTGCAGCCGAACCGGGCGACGACGGCAGGCATCTTCGCCTGGCGGCTGTCGAAGGCCGCAAGGCAGCTCTTTCGAAGCTGGTCAGCCATCTTCTGGATCTCCGCCTCCGCCGTCGTCCAAACGAGCATGCCGATCTGCGGCCGCTCCAGCCAGGCGGCAAAGTCGGTCGCCTGGACGGCCCGCGTTACGGCAAGGCCGAGGCGCTCCAGAATGGCTTCCTTGATCTTGATGAGTTCCTTGGCTTCGAACGGGTCGAGGACCAGCAGGTTACAGAGAAGAAGCGACACGCCATCAGGACAGGTTTCGCCGCCATAGAGTTCAGCCAGCCTCTTGTTGAAGCCGCGCCGGTTGGCGAGATTGGTGACGAGGTGCGTGAACTTTGTCCGCTCGAACGCCTCCACGTCGCCGGTAATCGCCGCGACGGACGATAACTGGTCCGATACGCGCTCGAGAATCTGCGTGCTCGCCGAGTGCTGCACTTCCGTCATCTGGCGGATCGCCCGAAGCTGCTGCGACCGGATCGTGTTCATGTCGCGCGGATCGGCCGAGGATATCTTGCCGGTCGCCTGGCCAAGCATGCTGGTGTAGTTGGACAGCGAGTTCTGACCAGACAGCAGCGACTCCTTCAGCGTCGTCAATTCGCCCTGCAGGCGATTTGCGGACTGGTCATGGATCGACGTGCCGAAGTGATGCGGCAGGTAGGTCCGTGCCAGCGCATCGAGCTCCTCTTCTGAGATCGGCTTTGCAAGCCGCGCAAATTTTTCGCGAAGTTCCGGGTTGTTGCCGCTGACGATCTCGTACATGAGCTCGTAGTTCACCGGAGATGCGTCGATCTCCAGGCGGTTCAGGGTCGCAAATACATTGTAGAAAAGTTCCTTGCGATTTTGTAGTGCAAGCTGTTTGGACGAACTCACAATTGCCATCATGCAGCGCCTTTCAAAGAAACGTCGCAGGCGATGCGCCCGTGACGACGTCGAATAGTGAGGCGTGAGGTCAGGACCTTAGAAATTTCGGCGGCAGAATTGTCGTGTCCGACCTCGCATGCATGCGGTTGTATTTGGCGCCAGTGCACCCGGTCGGACAACTCAGAGTAATATTAGCCGATTAAGAATCCGTGAAAGACAGGCCCTCTCGGAGTCTCCTGTCGAGCGTGTTATGGGCGGCTTGCATGATGTCCAGGTCATACAGGTGACCGATGGCCGCGAGTTCGCCCATCAGATCGCCTATGACCAAATCGACGCGCCGAGGCGTTTCCTGCTCATCGCCCATGATGAGCGCCTCGAGCTGATCAAAGGACCCGCCGAGGGCGCGGTAGAGTTCCAGGGACGTAAGCAGGAGTATTCTCTGGCGCTCTTCGAGATCACTCAGCGAGTCTTCTCCAAAGGCAGCCATCAGCCGAACAGCTTTGTTTTGAAATTCGCTCATCAAAATCAACTCGGGTAGAAATCGACAATACCCGCACGAATAACTCCGAAAGTTGAACGCTGATTTAATTTCAGCCAGTCCAGTTCTTGGCTCTGGTGCAGCTGATGCAGTACCTCGTCAAACGGTGTCCGGTGGCGCGAAGAAGCAGTTTAAGTCGTCTTCGGTCGGATGAAGACAGATGTGATAGTCGCCGTCTCCTGACGGGATTTCATCTCCATAGGGGATGAAGAACCAGTGGCTTCTGGTGGCGAGGGGGTGGTCTCCAGGACGGAGCGTGACGGAGAATCCGCGTCTGCCCTTGCTTACATCGGAAGCCGGTATGGCGGCGCAGTCTCCTCCGAGATCGTTGGCCTTGCAACAGGCCGGAGGATAGGCCCAGCCGCCGCCCGCCTGATGGGCGTCGCTCGGCAAGACAAGAACCACCGATAAAAGAGCAATGGCGATGACCGGCACTGATACTGACGTGAAAGGCATCGACGCCGCCCCTTCCACGAAGCTGCTCGGCCTACAGCGGCGAGCATGGGCAGGAATTCCATAAGCAATGCCTAATTTACCACTCTTTCAGCCTTTAGGCAGCCATGCATTTCCGAGCACGCTCTCCAAGTGGGGCTCCAGGGCACTGCAGCCCGAGGAGCGGCGCTTCTTATCGGGAACTATGCGCCTTGACCTGCGGGCCCTGCGCGGCGGCGGGGCCCGGAGAGGCGGCCTATTGCGCGGCCGCCTCGAGCTCGACCTTGTCGAGAAGAAGCAGCGGGTTCTCGGAAGCCGCGACGAGATCGAACGCGCCAACGCCGTTTTCGGCCTTGGACCTGACCGTCAGGCTGAAGATCCCGGGCTTGGCGATGAAGCGCGACAGCGCGTCGACGGTGCCCTTGAGCTTCGGCTGGTCGGCAGCGAACTGCTGCAACACCGCCGCTGCCATCATCGTGAACATGCCGCGCGCCTGGTCCTCTGTCATGCCGTTTTGCCCGGCATAAAATTTGATGCCTTTGGCCATGCCGCCCTTGTCCTCGAGCTTGAGCTTCACTTCCCGCGCCGTGAGGCCGAAGAGCGCCACCTGGGCCATGGCCGGATTGCCAGAGAAGAAGTCCTTGGTGAAGCCCCCCATCAGGCCGGAAAGGGAGAGGCTGCCCACATCCTTGCCGCTGACCGAAATGTCTTCGATCACCAGCGCCTGATTGGGCTCATCCCAGGCCGCTTGTATGTTCGAGGAGAGGACCAGTTCTTCGAAACCCAATTTGCGGAGTTCCGCTAAGGTCTCGTCCTTCGCGTCCTCCGAGAGCGGCACGCTCAGATCCTCGTAGCTGACGCGGACATTGGTCGGAATGCCGTTATAGGGCTTGGTGAGCGCTAGCTCATAATTCTTCAGCGTGAAGCGGATGCGTTCGAGAACGGCGGCGGCAGGCTTATTCGTCTGCTGATCCGCCCCGTCGGCCTGCTCCGTATCAGGCACGAGCCCCTCTTCGGCAAGCGCGTCCGGGTCATCGGTTTCGGCGTGGCCTTCCGCATCGGCGTTGTCCGTGCTCGTCTCGGGGTTGGGCAGGTCGACGTCAATTCCTGCGACGCGGAACGTGCCGAACTCCGGCAAGAGCGTGGTGAAGGGGAAGGTATCGAGCTGTTGCTCGTCCAGCGCAGCCATCTTCTGCAGCGCTTTGAGCGTCGAATCCCACGAAAAGCCGGTAATGCTCGCTTCGGAGAACTTGACGTAGTCGCCGCCCTCGCCCATCGACAGGCCGTTAAGCGCCGCATCGAACGTCCGGCCGTCGAGCCGGACTGCCAGGCGATCGATTGCAAGCTTGATTCTCTCGCCCTTGGTTTCGGCGTTCTCTTCCGGCGCGTCGATCTTGAGTCCAAGCATCTCCATGTCGCCCTTGCCGACCACGTCGGCCAGCGACAGGAGCCGGGCAAAGAAGGCTCGCCGCTCCTCCGGAGCAACCTCATCGGGCTTTGAGACCGATGACAACTTCTCCAGCAATTCAAGAAGCGGCTCGGCCGGCATGCGCATGCTGAATCCGTTGCTGCGCATTTCGTCATAGGCGAAACGCGTCTGGCTGTTCGAGAAGGCGATGGCCTTGACCGAAAGGGGACCGTAGAGCGGCTTTGCCTCCTTGTCCTCTGGCCCCGCCTTTTCCGTATAGAGGCGCGCCATATAGGCCGCGTCGAAGTCCTGTCCCGCCATTGCACCGATCGAACCGGTCATGCGCTCCTGCTTCGTACCTCCAAGCCCGTCGGGGATCTCCATGGCAAATTCAAAGCTGGCGCCGTCGGCTAAGTAGCGCGCGACCCGGCCATTTGCGATGTCGGCGAGGGCCACGTTCCTGTAGACCGTCTTCTGCTCGCTGCCGGCAATCGCCTGGCTGACGGTGACCTCGGGCGCCGAAACGCGTCTCACCGCAAGGCCTTCGATGCGCCTCGACAGCGGGGCAGTGCTTTTCCCGCTGACGAGTTCGGCCAGCAATCCAGGATCGAGATTGGCGTCCTCGAGGCTTGCATGCGGCACGGAGATCTTGCCCGTTGACGACTGGACGCTGAGGTCGCTTACCTCGAGCATCCCGTTCAGGAAGAGGATCTTGGGTCGTCCGTCGATCGCCGTGACACGGACATTCACGCCGTTGGTGAGCGGCAGCGTCACGTCGCGCAGATGAATGCGTCCCAGGAGATCCACATCGACGGAGGCCGCCGTGCCGCCGCGCGCTGCGACCAGTTCGTTGACCTTCCTCTCAAGCGCGATCTTGCCGCCGATTGCACCCGCCGCAACGACTGCGACAATCGCAACCGCCGCCCAAAGCGCCCTCCGGCGGCCGGTTTCCTTCCCTGCCTGCTCCACGGTTCTTCGTCCTTTCCCGACGCAATCTGATCGACTCCGCTGAGTAGACAGCCGGCGATGGCTTCGCAAGTTTTACGGTAGTTATATTCACCAGTTTCTTCTATCGGCAGCATTTCGCGCCCCGGAAATACATATTATGACCTTCGCAAAAAGTCCCTTCAGCGACCGATGTGAAAGACCGCCGCTCTGGATTCGACGCTATCCTGCACCGTCGGGTACGGGCGGGGCTGGCGCCGATCGACGGTTAGGGTTGGGCGGTTGACTCCCTCTCGCTGTCATCATATGACTGCCAATGACATAATATCAATTCATGGAGAAGGTCCTTTGTCGCCAGATGAGATCAAGTCTCGCATCGCTTCGGGGCTATTGTCGTTTCCAGTCACCCACTTCCGAGAAGACTTCAGCCTCAATCTCGAAAGCTATCGCGGCCACGTCGAGTGGCTTGCTGGCTTCGGCGCGGCGGCCCTCTTCGCCGCCGGCGGCACCGGCGAGTTCTTTTCCCTCTCGCCGGAAGAGGTCGGCGATGTCACACACGCGGCGAAGGAGGCCTCGGGAAACGTGCCGATCATTACCGGCTGCGGCTACGGCACGGCGCTTGCCAGGGAGACGGCCCGCCGTGCCGAAGCGGCGGGAGCCGACGGCCTTCTGCTGCTGCCCCACTATCTCATGGAAGCGCCGCAGGAGGGTATCTACCGGCATGTGAAGGCGGTCTGCGAATCGACCGGGCTGGGGGTGATCATCTACAACCGGGCGAACTCGGTGGCCAATGCCGAAACCGTCGCCCGTCTCGCCGAGGCATGCCCCAATCTCATCGGCTTTAAGGACGGCACCGGCAAGGTCGATCTCGTCCGCCACGTTACCGCCAAGCTCGGCAATAGGCTCTGCTATATCGGCGGCATGCCGACGCACGAGCTCTTTGCCGAAGGCTTCAACGGCGTCGGGGTGACGACCTATTCCTCGGCCGTTTTCAACTTCGTGCCCAAACTGGCACAGCGCTTCTACAAGGCCATGCGTGCCGGCGATCGCGCGACGATGGAAGAGATCCTGCACAGCTTCTTCTTCCCCTTCGCGGCCTTGCGCGACCGCGAGCAGGGCTATCCGGTATCGATCATCAAGGCGGGCGTCGAACTTATCGGCCGGACACCGGGCCCGGTGCGTCCGCCGCTGACCGATCTGAAGCCGAAGGAAAAGGAACTGCTCTGGACGCTGATCGAAAGGGCTGCAGCGTAGAAGCCACGGGTCCTCCGCAGCCGGCGACATGCACCGCCGGCGTGTCCCGCCCGACTCCGTTCGGGTGGGCAACCGTCACTGAAGCGAAGTTTTCGCAGACTTTGCGTTACCGGGCGATCTCAGCACTTCATCGAGGATGAAAGGCAGGAGACCGCCGGCCTTGAGCGTCCGGAGTTCGACATTGGTTTCTACCGCCGCGTCTGCCCCGAACGAGAAACTGCTGCCGTCTTTCCTCAAGATCGTCACCGGCACCGGGCAGCGCGGAGAAATCGTCGCCGGATCCGCCGCAACTTCGACAACGTCTCCCAGCTGGAGCTTCAGCCGGTCGGGACAGAACTCCGCGGGCAATCGCAACGGCAGGATGCCCATGCCGATCAGGTTGAGTCGCGCGGACTTGAAGCCTGCGCCAGGGCTCGTCGATCTCGGCGCCGGTCGGCCAAAGCATGGAGAGGGTGATCTTCCGGCCGTCGGCGGTCGTTCCGATCGGATCGGTCAGAATATCGAGCTTCACCGTACCGGCGCGCGCGAAGGCGACGACCAGCGGCGGAGAGGCAAGAGCGGCTATATCGAATACGCGGTTCATCAACTTCACCGCGCGGAGAGCTCAGCGCGTGCCGGGCCCGCGCACCGGCCATCGCGAAGGGGTATTGCGCACCGACAAGATTATTCAGGTGACAGCTAAAAGCAGCAAGGCGTCCGCCATGTTCACCGTCGAAACATCGATCACCGTGGGCAAAATGGACACATAAATAGGACGGACTTTGGATTGCCCAGCGTGATGAGAATGCCGGACATGAACGCGCTCCGGCCGCTTTGTCGTGGGATTGGCGCGCCAGAACTGCACGGCAAGCCAGCTTAGGTAGGCAACCCCGGCCCACTTGATAACGATTAATAGGGTCGTAAACGTTTCAGCGATGCAAGCAAGGCCAGCGAGCGCCGCTGCCAGATAGATGATGTCGCCTATCACCATGCGGGCCGTCATCCAGCCGGCCAGGCGATATCCGGAGCGCAATGACTGCTAACAGCCTCGACCTTCTTCAGGTCTAGAGGCTGTCGGCAGAGCCCTTGTGCGCTTGCAGCGACAATGCCGTCCTTCGAGGTCAGTCGTCGGTCAAATCGGGCGATTGCGCCAAAGACAAGGAAAACGAGCTCGCCGGCAGTCGCAAGTATCGCCGGTCATTGATGAAAGTTGGGGTTGGCCGGCAATAGCGATCTGAGGTAGACATAGCGTCATGTCATGCCAGACGCAGCTTCTCAGCGCCTCGGAGGCCGCCTTAGGGGAGGACTTTCTCTCCGCTCTCTCGACGGATCTGGACAACTGGGCTCTGTTCCTCGATATCGATGGCACTTTGCTGGACCTCGCCGCAACGCCGGATGCCGTGATCGTTCCGCCTTCGCTGCCAACGAATCTGGATGCCTTGTCAAGAAAACTCGGCGGTGCCTTGGCGCTCGTGACCGGTCGCGCTCTTGATTATGTCGACCAGCTTTTCTCACTGTCCCATTTTCCCGTCGCCGGGCTTCACGGTGCCGAGCGCCGCGATCCGGACGGCTTCGTACATAAGGCCGCAGCGACGGCGGAGTTCGAGCGGCTGAAGGCCGATCTTGTCGCCGGGACTGCCAACTGGGCGGGAGTTCTAATCGAGGACAAGGGAGCGGCAGTCGCGGCCCATTACCGGCTGGCGCCGGCCAGAAAACTCGAAGTTGAACTGCTGATGGAGCGGGCGTTGATCCGGGCAGGGCCAAACTGGACGATCCAGCATGGCAAGATGGAGATCCGCCCGGCCCGCGCCGATAAGGGCCGCGCGGTCGCGGCGTTTCTCGCGCAGCGAGCCTTCGCCGGCAGACGCGCGCTGGCGATCGGGGATGATGTGACAGACGAAGCGATGTTTCGAACGGCCAATCGGCTCGGCGGCTATTCGATCCGCATCGGATCGCATTTGCCCGCAAGCGAAGCCCTTGGCTCCATTCGCTCTGCCAATACCCTGCGCGACATCATCGCCGAATTGGCCTCCTAAAATATTTAAGCACCTGACATATTTTCATGCATGAAAGGAATCCGGCATGAGCCGTCTCGTCATTGTGTCCAATCGCGTGCCCGTTCCGGACAAAGGCGGCATTGCCCCGGCGGGCGGGCTGGCGGTCGCGCTGAAAGCCGCCCTCGAAGAGCAAGGCGGCATATGGATGGGCTGGTCGGGAAAATCGGGCGGCGAGCAAGAGCCGGAGCCGCTTGCGCAACTGCAGGAGGGCAATATCAACTATGCTCTGACGGATCTGACCGACACCGATGTCGAGGAATACTACCACGGCTTCGCCAACCGGGTTCTTTGGCCGATCTGCCACTACCGGCTTGATCTTGCCGAATATGGCCGCAAGGAAATGGCCGGATATTTCCGCGTCAACCGCTTCTTCGCACGGCGGTTGGCGCCCCTTGTCAAACCCGATGACGTCATCTGGGTGCACGACTATCACTTGATCCCTCTGGCAGCGGAACTGCGGCAGATGGGCCTGAAGAACCGCATCGGTTTCTTCCTTCACATCCCTTGGCCGCCCGCGGACGTGCTCTTCACCATGCCTGTTCACGAGGAGATCATGCGTGGCCTGTCGCACTATGATGTCGTCGGCTTTCAGACCGATCATGACCTTGAGAACTTCGCCGGCTGTCTTAGGCGGGAAGGCAGTGGCGACGAACTTGGCGGAGGCCGCTTCACTGCCTATGGCCGCTTATTCAAGGGCGGCACTTATGCAATCGGCATCGAGACCGCGGCCTTTGCCGAGTTGGCCGAAAAGGCATCGACCAACAAGACCGTCAGGAAAGCGCGTGAAAGCATCGAACACCGCAGCCTGATCATCGGTGTCGATCGCCTCGATTATTCCAAGGGGATCACGCAGCGCATCGACGCGTTTGAGCGGTTCATCCTGGCCAATCCGGCACAGCAGGGTCGTGTCACCTATCTACAGATCACGCCGAAGTCCCGCTCCGAAGTTCCCGAGTATGAAGCCATGCAGCGTACTGTTGCCGAACAGGCCGGCAGGGTGAACGGTGCTCTCGGCGCCGTTGATTGGGTGCCCATACGCTATATCAACCGCTCGGTGGGCCGGCATATTCTGGCCGGACTTTACCGGCTTGGCAAAGTCGGGCTGGTGACGCCCCTTCGGGACGGGATGAACCTCGTTGCCAAGGAATATGTGGCCGCGCAGGATCTCGACGATCCTGGCGTCCTTGTACTTTCGCGTTTCGCCGGAGCTGCCCGCGAGCTAAGGGGAGCGTTGCTCGTCAACCCATACGACATAGAGGGCACCGCCAACGCCATCGCGCGCGCGCTCAGCATGCCGCTAGAAGAGCGGAAGGAGCGCTGGAAGACGATGATGGATCACCTGCTGGAGCACGACGTCTCGCGCTGGTGCCGGGATTTTCTCAATGATCTGACCACCCTGGATCAGTCCGGTTGAGGCTCCTTTGCCAAACACCATCGATGCGCCCCATGGTGTCAGGTGGATCCGGCGACCGGCTATGTGATCTCGCCCGTGCATACCGCGGCAGTCCACCTGAAGCGGCGGAAGATAGCGGCCGGAACGTCGATGCTATTCTTGTGGTTCGGCGATCATCACATGAAAGCAGGAGGGGACCATGAGCGCTTCCGGCGTTGCCGTCTTCGATAAGACGCTTCAGATCAACAATGTCCGGCTCTATGAAATCATGGAACATCAGGGGCCGGACCGTCAGCGTGCATGGCATATCTTGAGTGCCGTTCTTCACAGGGTGCGCGATCGCCTGCCCGCCGACCTTGCAGCCCGTCTTTCGGCACAGTTGCCGTCACTGGTACGGGGTGCCTATTACGATCAATGCGAGCCTTCCAAACGGCCGACGCACCAGCGTTGGGTCGAGAATGTGGCGGCGATGGCCTTGTTGTGGGCGGGCAGAGCTCAGCTGCAAATTCGAAGTCACACGTGGGCTGAAGAAGGGCCTCGGTTTGGGCATGTAGGTCACCTGCGAGGAGAACAGGGCAGGGCCTCGGAGCGTTTCAACTATGCAGGCATGGTGGAGACGACCCATCGACACACCTCGCGCGATCAGATCAATCTGTGTTGAAGCGATTTTTTGCCCATCCGCCACACGATGATTTCGAGGCGTACTGACGAAAGCGATTTTCGGTAAGGCCGGCGTACGTGAAGCCGCCTCTGCCGGATCTACACAGAGTCCGAGTTTGACCGCGACCGCGCCGCGGACCGCCTCCAGTCGAGCAAGGACGGCGGCATTGCCATCGATTTCCGGCTTGAGTTTCGTGCCGCTGAGCCCGACATCCGCTGCTCGCACGAACGCCATCACCATCGCTGCATCGATTATGCTGGTTTCGATCGGCCCTGGCGGCCGACCGGTCACCGATCGACTATGCGGCCGCCGTCAATGGCAATCTGGTTCTGACACCGTCCGAAGATGGTCTCCGCGCGCTCAGTGAGGACTCCGCAAAAATGGTCGATGACGGCCTTCTGCTGGGAGATTCTGAATAGATTGAGCAACTGATCGAGCGATGCGCGCTCATTCAGGAGCGCGCGAACAAGCACGGCACGACAAAGTAGCCGATGGCCAGCCGAGAGGCTTCACCTGGGCTCAATGCTTGCGATCGCCTTTGTCACCCTGGCCCGGTTTGGTTTCATGTTTGGCATCGTGCCGGGCGTCGGCCGACATCGACCGCGAGACGTCGTCGCTCTCCTTGAACTTGCCCTCCTTGTCGCGACGGACATAGCGTTTGTCGGTTCCGGTATCGATCAGTTCGCGCTTGCTCACGACGAGACTCCCTTGCGGTTGTTCCTCCAAGAAAACGCGCGTGGCCCCGAAAAGATGCACCGAATCAGGACTCTAGTGGGACTCGCAAAACGAGCACGCGATCGCAGCCAAGTTCGTTTCGACTCGGAACGATTCGCCGCTGATTCGCTTGAATCGCTTGAGTTGCGTCGGGATTATCAGGGTCATGGTTGGTCCAAGAGCGAATTGGAAAGGCTATATCAAGTTCGGAGAAGTGACCTGTCCGGTGGCGCTTTATACGGCCGCATGCGCGCCTGCTGGAGATAATCGCGGCCGAGAAGAAGGCGTCGAAGCCGCAGAAGGGCAAGAGCAAGGTGGCACCTTCGTCGTCGCCGAGCAATGTCGTCAACATCATGGACGCTTTGCGGAAGTCAGTCGCGACTGAGAAACGGGTGACCAAATGAGCCGTGGTGCCAAACCTTTGCTGCAGGACGATTCCGTCGCTAAGTCCAAACCGGCCCGGCCGCGCAATCCGGCACAGCCCGATCTTCCGTTCGACCCGATGCCCGAGCGCATCGAGCCCTGCCTGGCGCTCCTGAAGCCGGCGCCGCCGAAAGGCCCGGATTGGGTGTTCGAGGTGAAGTGGGACGGCTATCGCCTGGCAATCCATATCGAGCCGAAAGGTGTCAGGATCATCACTCGCGGCGGCCACGACTGGACGCATCGTTTCCCGGCAATCGCCGGGGCCGCCAGCAAGCTCGGTGTCGGGACCGCCATCCTCGATGGCGAGGCCGTCGTGCTCGATGAGGAAGGACGGTCCGATTTCGGGGCGCTGCAGCGCTCGCTCGGCGGACGCGGCGGCAAGCGTTCATCGACGGTGTCGGTGTGTTTTGCTTTCGACCTTCTCTATTTCGATGGCCACGACCTGACAGGAACAGAACTCTCCGTGCGCCGGCATCTGCTCGAAGACTTTCTTGACGGCTCCGCCGGCGCGATCCAGTTGTCCGAGGAAGTGTTCGGGGATGGCGCCGCACTTCTCGAGAAGGCTTGCTCCATGGGCCTCGAGGGCATCATCGCCAAGCATCGGGATCGGCCCTATCGCTCCGGTCGCACCGGCGACTGGTTGAAGATCAAATGCGTCCAGAGCGAAAGCTTCATGATCGTCGGCTACGAGCAGTCGCTGACTGCCCGCGGCGGGCTTGGCAGCCTTCTTCTCGCCGGCCGCAAAGGTCATGACTGGGTTTATGTCGGCTCGGTCGCAACCGGGTTTAATACGAAGAACGCAGCATACCTGCGCGCCACTCTCGACAGGCTCAAGACCAAACGGCCGGCGGTGCCGCTCAAGGGCAAGAACCTGATCTTCGCGCAGCCGACCTTGATCGCGGAGATCGAGTTTCGCGGCTGGACCCATGGCGGGAGCCTGCGCCACGCATCCTACAAGGGCCTTCGCGAGGTTCAGGACAATGCCGCGGTGTTTGACATGAGCGAGCGAGTCTGAAAGGCAGGGTGGCGAGCCGACCGCGGATGACCGCTACCAGAGCTCCTCCTCGACCGCCTCTTTGATAGCGCCGACGATATAATTGACGAGCCCGCCGCCGGCCGCTTCCACCAGCATGTCGCGACTGATGCCCTCCTTCTCCGCATCAGCGAGAAGATCCTCGACCAGCCTCGACGCGTCGCTCTGCTGCGTGCCGCTGTCGATATGCTCCGATTTCCAGCGTTCAAGGAATTGTTCAGGCTTCATAGCTTGGACCTCCTGACGAAGCGAACCCTTACGGAGGAAAATGGTTCTACGTATGACGTCATCGAGATTTGAAAAGCGGACCGATGAAAGAACAGGGCGCTCGACCCTTTCGGGGAGCGCCCTGTCGGACCCGGACGACCGCGCGGTAGAACAGTTGCTCGCAAAAGCGGTCATCGATTCGGGTGGTGAGCGACCGGCTGCCCGCATTTCAAGGTCCGTTGACGCGCTGGAGTTCGAAGAAGTAGATCCGATCGTCACCATTGATCGTCATCGCGCCAATGATCCTGTCCGCATCTATCCGTCGGAAATGATCGACAATGGGTTGATGGTCATAGACCATTGCCGCGCTCTCGACGCCGCCAAACACCATCGTCTTCAAGGAGGCGACCGGGGCCCTCGCCCGCAGCCGGCGCTGGAGATAGGAAAACAGGCTGCTTGCCACGCGCATTCTGCCGACCTCGTGAAAACGTAACGCCAGCCGAAGCGGGATCCATTTCGGATCAATCGCGACCAGTCGCCGGTCTCCCGATCGAAACAGCAAGGCATCGGCGCGCATGTCCGGCGTGAACCGTTTGCCGAACCAGCCGAGATTTTCGAGCACACCGTCGAATGGATGCCCCGTCGGGATGCCGTGTCCTTTCCAAAGCCCGGCCAGTTCGCGCGTCTCGACGGGAGGCAGGCTCCGGAAGACCTCAAGCGCGGTTTGCTGATTTTTCACCGGGAGCATTCCTTCTTGTCGTTGCGCTCTCTGGCCCGTCGCCTTGATTTGGCGTTGCGCCGCGCCACGCGCAGTTCCTCCAGATCAGGCATCCACCAACCCCGTTCGAGCTCGCGCTCGTTCGGCGGCGTTCGTGCGGGCCAGGTCGTCACCAGTTCTTCGAGCGAGCCCGATCGCCACGACGTCCACACATATTCCTCGCCATCTTCGGCGGGGAAGTAGAATGTGCTGATCGTCGCCGGGTCGGCCAGCTCGCCGTCAGTGCCGATGAAGAAAACGACGCCGACATGCGTGCCGACGGCGCGGTCAAAGGGCGGAGCATAATCGGCAGGAACGGGATAGCGTTTCCGACGGCGCTCCTTCATCCTCGCCTTGGATGCCTCGTCTTCTTGCGTTCCCTTGATCGCTTCGCGCCGTGCCTGCCGTGCTTCCGGCTCACTGCGCTCCGCCGCCGCCTCGATCGTGGGCCATCGCTTCCGGAGTTCATTGAACGAGCGGTAAGGGACGGTCCATAGCCGGCGATCGGCGTCCCAGCGTGCATACGGAATTTCCCGGATCTCGTTGACGACCGTCCGTGAATAGGGCGTCTGGATCTGTAACGTGGCGGTCGTCGCCTCGAGATAGCGGCTTTCGATCGGATCGAAGGCGAACGCGTCCCTGCCCTTCTCATCAGCGAATCTATCGGCCTCCGCCTCCATCTCGGCCAGCCAGCGGCTGATGCGCTTTTCGGCGGTGCGGCCCGGAACGAACCAGGCATTCAGCCTGTCGCTCCAGCGCGCCCGCGGGAACGCCTCCCGAAACCGTGCCACCGTTATTCGGTCATGCGGCAGGTCGGTCGTCGCACCCACACGGGCGGGCCTGGAAGCCTGGTCTTTCGTTTCTTCATCCATCGGTCATGACCCGGGCGGCACCTAGTGCTCACGCGGCCCGTCCGGATTTTCCAAGGCGCTTGATCGCCTGTTCGAGCGGCCGCTCGCCATCACAATAGTCCTGCCAGGCAGTGGTTTTCGCAAGCAGCGCAGGCACGGTGCGAAGGGTAAAGCGCTTCGGGTCGAGATCGGACTTCACCTGTGTCCAGTTGAGCGGCATCGAGACAGTGGCGCCGGGCCGCGCGCGCGGCGACAGCGGCGCCACGGCGGTCGCCATGCGATCGTTGCGGAGATAGTCGAGAAAGATCCTCCCACTCCTGAGGCTCTTGCTCATCTTGATGAGATAAAGATCGGGATTATCGCGCGCCATTTGCTCGCAAACGTCATGCGCGAAACCCTTGGCCTCCGTCCACGACAGAGGCTTGCGCTTATTCACAGTGAATGGCGTGACGACATGCAATCCCTTGCCGCCTGTGGTTTTGCAGAAGCTGACGAGGCCGAGCGCGTCGAGGCGATCCCGCATCTCGCGCGCGGCCGCGGTCACAGCAGCAAACGGCACGTCAGGACCAGGATCGAGATCGAACACCAGACGACCAGGCACTTCCGGCTTGCCGGGCTCGCAGTTCCACGGATGCAATTCGATACCGCCGATCTGGGCGATCGCCGCGAGCCCCTCGATCCGGTCGATCTGAAGGTAGGGCTTCTTGTCGCCGAAGACTTTCACCAGCTCGAGCAGGTTGGACGTGCCGGGCATCGCATGTCGCTGAAAAAATTGCTCGCCGCCAATGCCGTCCGGCGCCCGAATGATCGAGCAGGGCCTGCCCCTGACATGCTCGATGAGCCAGGTGCCGACAGCTTCATGATAGCGGGCAAGGTCCTCCTTTGTGACCGGTTCGCCATCGCCGGCGTCCGGCCAGAGCGCCTTGTCGGGACTGGAGATGAGGACGCCCATCACCTCTGCCTTCGCGCCTTTGCGGCGGACAGCCCTCGTCTTTGCGCTCGGCGCCGGCTCGGGTGTGTCTGTCTTGGTGGGTGTTGCCGGCCGTTCAGTCTCGACCTCCGCGGCTGGCTTGTCTTCGCGCAGACCCTTGAAGGCTGCCTGACGAACTAGGCCGTCGGCCGTCCAGTCGGCGAACTCGATCTCGGCAACGAGCTCCGGTTTCAGCCAGGTGACTTCCTTCTCCTTTTTCGGCGCACCGATCCCGGTGAAGGGTGACTTCGATGTTTCCAACGCCTTCAGCTTGGGGACGAACCGCTCGACCTTCTCGGCGCCGAAGCCCGTGCCGACCCGGCCGACGTAGACGAAGTGATCGCCGCGGTGAACGCCGACCAGAAGAGATCGAAACTTGCCGTTGGTCCTGGCATAGCCACCGATCACCACCTCATGACCAGCCCGGCATTTCGACTTTGCCCAGGTATCGGTGCGGCCCGACTGATAGGGCGCATCCATCTGCTTGGAGACGATACCTTCGAGCGACAGCTTGCAGGCGGAGCGCAGCACCGCGTCACCGCCGGATTCGAAGTGTTCGACGTAGCGGATATGCGGATCATCGCTCCCGGCAGCGAGGAAGTCTTCGAGCCGCTTCTTCCGCTCGATCAATCGCATCGACCTCAAGTCCTCGCCGCCACCGAAGAGCAGGTCGAAGGCGAAGTAGACAAGGTTAGCGGTCTTGCCTTCCGAGAGCGCGGCCTGGAGTGCTGCGAAATCGGGTGCACCATTGTCGTCCAGGGCGCAGATTTCGCCATCGATGATGCAATCGGGCAATTCGGATGCAGCATCGGCGATCTCTGGATATTTCGCGGTCCAGTCGAGACCCTTGCGCGTCTTCAGCGTCACCTTGCCCTGGGCGACGCGCATCTGGATCCGATAACCGTCGAACTTGATCTCATGCAGCCAGTCGTCGCCGGCCGGCGGCCGCGCAAGCGTCTCGCAGAGCTGCGGCGCGACGAAGCCCGGCAGGTCGACTGTCGTGGAAGTCGCGATATTCTTGCGCGATCTCTTCTTGCGCTCGTCAGCCGCCAGACCGTGCTTGCTGTCCCAGACGGCATCCGCTTCTACATCCGCATTCGCCATCATGAACGGTCGTGGCTTGCGGCCCTTGCCTTCCGCGATCTGCTCCATGCCGCGGCCGGAGGCGACGGAAGTCGCGTTCTCCTCGAGGATCGCCGCGCCGTTCTCCTCAACCGAATGTTCGTCACGATGCTTGATCAGCAGCCAGTTGGTCCGTTTGCCGCCATCGCGATCGTTGCGCATCCGAACTAGGACGAAGCTGCCATGCAGCCGCTTGCCAAGAAGCGTGAACTTGAAGTCGCCCTTCCTCAGGGCCTCTTCAGGTGACTTCCTACCCTCCGGCTCCCAGTAGCCGCGATCCCATAGCATGACCGTGCCGCCGCCATATTGACCCTTGGGGATCGTGCCTTCGAAGTCGCCGTAGTCGAGCGGGTGATCCTCGACCTCGACAGCGAGCCGCTTGTCACTAGGATCGAGCGATGGCCCCCTGGTCACTGCCCAGGATTTGAACACGCCGTCGAGCTCGAGCCTGAGGTCATAGTGAAGCCGCGTGGCGTCGTGCTTCTGGATCACGAAGCGGCGGCGGTTCGATGGCTTGACCTGCGCCTTACCGCTCGGTTCGCTGGTCTTCTTGAAATCGCGTTTGGCGCGGTATTTCGAAAGATTGTCAGCCATTAGTTTCGCGGACCCTTCCAGTCGTACGAGGAGCGGCGCCGGCGTCTGCCTCCCGATCGTCGATGTTCACAGATGACAACGCGGCCGGCGGTCCGTAGTTTCGCGGGGCGCGCGTGGGTCAGGTCGGTCGAACAGTTGATATCGCGGTAAAGGCTGGTATGTTCCCTATTTGTTTCGGCGCAGATCCTCCGGTAATGCGCCGATCCCCTCGCCATCGCTGAAGCCGTCATGAACGACATAAGCCCCACCCCCATTCGCAAAATCGTCCATGTGGACATGGATGCTTTTTATGCGTCGGTCGAGCAGCGCGATAACCCCGATTTACGCGGAAAGCCTATAGCCGTCGGAGGCTCCGCCGCGCGTGGCGTGGTCGCTGCGGCGAGCTACGAGGCGCGCGCCTATGGCGTTCATTCGGCAATGCCGTCGGTCACCGCCAAGCGAAAGTGCCCGGACCTGATTTTCGTGCCGCCGCGCTTCGACGTCTACAAGGCGGTGTCCCAGCAGATACGGGAGATCTTTGCGGAATACACGCCGATGATCGAGCCGCTATCGCTTGACGAGGCTTATCTTGATGTTACCGAGAACCTGAAAGGCATGGACATCGCCACCGAGATCGCGCTGGAGATCCGTGCCAAGATCAAGGCCGTCACCGGCCTCAACGCGTCGGCCGGCATCTCCTACAACAAGTTCCTCGCCAAGATGGCAAGCGACCTCAACAAACCCAACGGCCAGGCAGTGATCACGCCGAAGAACGGACCGGCCTTCGTCGAGGCCCTCCCCGTCAAGAAATTCCATGGGGTCGGGCCGGCGACTGCGGAGCGCATGCGGAAATATGGCATCGAGACCGGACTCGATCTCAAGGAGAAGACGCTTGAATTCCTGGTGGAGCATTTCGGGAAGTCGGGTCCGTATTTCTATGGCATCGCCCGCGGCATCGATGAGCGCCAGGTGAAGCCCAACCGGATCCGCAAGTCCGTGGGCGCGGAGGATACCTTCGTCGAGGACATCAATGATCTCGATCTGGCGACCGCGGAACTGAAACCGCTCGCAGAGAAGGTCTGGCGCTATTGCGAGGCGCAAGGCATCAGCGGCAAGACGGTCACCGTGAAAATCAAATACTCGGACTTCACCTTGGCGACGCGGAGCCGGACCGGGTCAGCAGCGTTTGCGGGCATTCCTGAAATCCTTGCTGCGGCGTCGGACCTCTTGGCAACCGTCTATCCATTCAAGCGACCTGTGAGGCTGCTCGGTGTCGCGCTTTCAACGCTGACGGCCTCCGAAATCAGTGATGCGCAATCACAGTCCCAACTTGACCTCGGACTCTGACGGGCATCGCCCCGAAATAAAAAAGCCTGCCGCGGGAGGAGGTGCGGCAGGCTTTCCTAAAAGAACCGAACAGCGACTTGGGAGGAGGAGTGCCGCTGTTCCAACAGACGTCCTACTGGGAGGAGGAGTGGGCCGTCTGAAATTCGAAGCGTTGCGGGAGGAGGAGCATCGCTTCGGTGAAAATGATCATAGTGCGACAAGCGCCGTCCGCCAGAGTTTATGCTGCACTGCAGGTATGCATCAGCCGCAACAGTCTTTGGGACACATGCGTTACAGCCATCAGGCCCTAACCGATCGAAAGCAGTGAGGTACTTGGTTGGTGGGTCTGCCTCAGGGTATCGATAGATTTCGGACCTGAGATACCGCAGTTCGCCTTCCAGTTCCGGTTCATTGACCTCGATCCACCAGGATTTCGGGCGCACGTCGCTCCCGTCCGACCACCGGTAACCGCGGGTCTTGAGGTGATCCTTCATGTCGAAGGGGCTGTTCTCGGCAAAAATGCGCACCCGTGAGCGCTGACTTGTGCTGTAGAGCTCCGCAAATGCTGTCGTGGAGTGGGAAGCTGTTTCCCGAGCGAGTGCTTCCAGCGGAGCAAAGCAGTCGTCGACCGCTCCATGGCCATCATGAAAGAAGCGAGCCTGGCCAAGCAGTTAGCCGAGTTTCGTTCCCTCGAATCCACGTGAGGACCAGTCGATCTCGGAGTTGGAACAGGCCTATGCCTTGCCTGAAAAAGTCAACGAAAAAGCATCGCAAAACGGGCGGTCAAACCCGCGTTATGAGCGATGACCAGGTCGGCGGGGTCGATTAGCGTTCCCAATGCCCTCATGTCGATGAGCTGTCCGGCCACCATCTCATCGGTGATGCCTGTCAGCTTGGTGATTTCGCCAGGAATGGAAATGCTCGGCTGCCGCAAACCACCATAGAGGCCAGTGACGTCGCCGATGTTGCCACGCTCGTCAAACGTGAAGGCAATTGCCCCTATTTCGATGATCTCATCCTTGCGATGGTTGAGCCGGGTTGTTTCGGTGTCGAGGATGACGCCCTTCAGCGGAAATTCAGGCCGAACGCTTGTGATGACCGGGCGGGGTTCGAGTTCCTCAGAATGCGATACCGCCCTGTAGAGATCAAATGGGCTGCCATTGCCTCTTCAACCGCTGCCGGCGGTGTGGATCGCTTATGATGCAGCGCCCGCGCAGCCTTCTCGGGTCGAGCGACAACATCGTCGGAAAACATATCGATTTGTGCAGTCATCCTGCAGTCTTGAGCGCCGAAAGGTACGGACGTATCACGCACGCGCACTCAAGTCATGTTCAGCTCGACAGCGCCGAATCCAATCCAGCACTCTAGATCGGAAACGCATAGGACTCTTCTGATGTCTCCATGATATACGCAGAGGGCAAAGAAGCCCAGAGGGAGGGGTCCCCGATAGCTGGAGAGAAGCGGTTAACGCCGCTCTGAAACAAGAGACCAACCCATCCAGTCGAATGAGAAGTTCGTCCGCGGCAGAGGAGGAGAAAACATGCCAGGCAAGAAAATTCTCATGCTTACCGGTGATTTCACCGAAGAATACGAAATCTTCGTCTTCCAGCAGGCCATGGAGGCCGTCGGTCATACCGTCCATATCGTCTGCCCGGACAAGAAGGCCGGCGACATCCTGCGCACGTCCCTGCACGACTTCGAAGGCGACCAGACCTACACCGAGAAACTCGGCCATAATGTCGTCATTAACAAAACATTCGCGGAAGCAGAAACTCAACTCGACGAGTATCACGCCGTTTACTGCGCCGGCGGCCGTGGTCCGGAATACATCCGCACAGACAAACGCGTGCAGGCGATCGTGCGGCACTTCCACGAAAAGCAGAAGCCGATCTTTACGATCTGCCACGGCGTGCAAATTCTGATTGCCGTCGACGGTGTCGTGCGCGGCAGGAAGGTCGGCGCTCTCGGCGCCTGCGAGCCGGAAGTTACGCTGGCCGGCGGCACCTATATCGACCTCTCCCCCACCGAAGCCTATGTCGACGGCACGATGGTATCGGCAAACGGCTGGACGGCCCTTGCTGCCTTCATGCGGGAGTGCCTTAAGGTTCTCGGCACCGAAATCTACCACAATAAATAAGACTGCGAGCCCGGCACACGATCGTGCCGGGCTTCGTCTTGGCGCGGGAGGTTGCCCGCCCGCTATGCCGCCCCGCGATTCCAGGCGCGCCCTCTGTTGCCGAACATCTCGTATCCGTCACTCGTGACGGCGAGCGTATCCTCGAGCTTGATGAAACCGCGCTTCGGGTGAAGCATCGTCGTCTCGACGGAAATGACCATGCCTGCCTCCAGAGGCCGATCCGCGTCCACGCCTTCATAGGCGACCGGGTGGTTGGTCATCAGGAAGGGTGCTTCGTGGCTGATGAGACCCATGCCGTGGCAGAAGAAGTCGGTAAAAGAGGCCGAAGGCAAGCTTTTCAAAACCGCTTCGGCCGCAGCGATCATCTCGCGGCCGAAAGCGCCGGCCCTGATCCTGGCGAAGGCCGCCTGCTGGATCGCCTCCACTTCAGCCAGCAGGTCCTCAAGCTCTAAATCGGGCTCGCCGAGAACGCCCATGCGGCAAAGGTCACCGATATAGCCGTGATAGTTGCCACCGGAATCGATTGAAAGCACCTCGCCCTTCGCCCACGCCTGCGGCGAGGCGGCGCGGTTGTGACTGGCGCCGAGGGTCAGCAGGCAATATTCGAAGTGGAGCCCGCGATTGGTCTCCTCCCGCCTGAGGCGTTCGATGATCTCGCCCTTCGTGGATCCCTCCCGTGCCGCCGCGATGGTAGCGAGCATGGAATCGGTTATCAGTTCGGAGGCAAGCTTGAGTTTTTGAAGCTCCTGCGGTGTCTTGATTGCGCGTAGTCGCTCCAGCGTATACGTCGCATCCACGAAGCGCGCTTCTTCTAGGCGAGAAGCCAACAGGTCCCGCGCATCGGAAGGCAGGAACGGCGGCTCGATGCCGATGCGAGCACCCGCCTTGCCGATCTTCTCCAGGTGCTCGACGGCAAGTTCTGCCGCATCGAGCGTGCCCCAGGTCGCCGTAAGCACGTTGGGTGTCCAGAAGGGCTTGTTCTGGTGTTCTCCCCCTTCCATGCGGTTGCCAACATAGGCTGAGTGGTCGGGTGAGCCCTTCTCATAAACGACGATCGGCAGATAACGGCTGTGGCCGATCGCATCCATTGCGGCGAAGAAGATGAACTTGTAGCCACCGAGCAGGTACTGCGTATTGTGCTTGGAGGTGGCGAGCAGCACGTCGATGCCCGCCTCCTCCATAAGCCTGTCGAGTTTAGCCGCATCGAAAGGCGGTTCCACCGCCCGCGCTTCGCTTGGACTGATGTTCACGGTTTTCTCCTAAAAGCCGTTGCCGCGCGCCTCAGGCACCTGCCGGGATTAATCGGAAATCCGGCAGGCCGCGAAGCGCACGCTCGGGGCCGGCCGGCGAATAGACGACAAACAGTTGCATCGGCCCGGGTCCCGTGTTCTTCGTCGAGTGGAACCGGCTTTCCGGTACATAGACCGTGCAACCCGGCCCGACCTTCTGCGTCACCGGATTGCCGTTCTCGTCCTCCACCATTTGTTCGCCCTCGCCCGAGATGACGAAGATGATCTCCTCAGAGCCGGGATGATTGTGACGCGCATGCCCCTCACCGCTCGGCAAGTCCACCACACCACCCGAGAAGCGCTCGGCCCCGTTCACCTCCGGCGCGACCGTCAGTGCGAGGCGGCCCCAGTCGAAGCCGAAGCTGTCGACATCCTTCGGATAGAGAAAATATTTGTCCTTCGCCATGCCGCGGCCTCCTCCCGCATCTTGCTCGCTTCAGACCACCGTACTGATGGCAAGCGCCTTGAAGTCTTCCGTCTGCTTGCGGATCGCCACCTCGGCTGGCAGGCGTTCCATGGAACTTGCGCCATAAAAGCCATTGCAGGCTGGGCAACGATCCAGGATGTAGCGTGCATCCTCCGGCATCGAAATCGGTCCCCCGTGGCAAAGCACGATGACGTCCTTCCGTACCGAACGTGCGGCCGCCGCTATCGCGTCGATTTCGCTCACGCAGTCGTCGAGCGACACCGCGGACGTGGCGCCGATCGCGCCTCCCGTAGTAACGCCCATATGAGCGACGATGATGTCTGCACCGGCCTTGGTCATCGCAATCGCTTCTTCCTCGTTGAAGACATAGGGCGTCGTCAGCAGGTCGAGCCGGTGGGCTTCGGCGATCATGTCCACCTCGAGACCGTAGCCCATGCCGGTCTCCTCGAAGCTCTGCCGGATCCGCCCGTCGAAGAGGCCAATGGTCGGGAAATTCTGTACGCCGGAAAAGCCCATAGCTTTTAGGTTCGCGAGAAACTGCGGCATGAACACGAATGGGTCGGTGCCATTTACGCCGGCGAGTACCGGTGTCGCCTTCACGACCGGCAGCACCTCCAGGGCCATATCCTTGACGATCTCATTGGCGTTTCCATAGGCGAGCAGACCGGCCGCCGAACCGCGGCCCGCCATGCGGTAACGGCCGGAGTTATAGATGATGATGAGGTCGATGCCGCCCGCCTCCTCGGCCTTGGCCGAAATCCCTGTGCCGGCCCCGCCGCCGATGATCGGCTTGCCGGCGGCGATCATGCCGTGGAACTTTTCAAGAATGGTCTTGCGGGGGATTACTGGCATCGGCGTCTCTTTCAGGGGTTGGCGATGTCTCGGTAGGCGGCGACTGCGGCCTCGGCGAACTGCGGATCGTTGATGTGGAGCGGAAGCCATTCGATGCGGCGCGCGTCGGTTGTTTCGACGGTGGCTTCCAGTGCCTCGAAAAGCGCCGCATCCGCCGCAGGATCGAAGAAGGCGCCGCCCTCAATATCGAGCGCCGACACGCCTCTCTCCGGGATCAGGAACCGGAGTGGGCCCTTGCAGAGGTTCAGCTTTGCGCCAATCCACCTTCCGATCGCGGCGCACTCCTCCGCCGTTGTGCGCATGAGCGTGACGTTGGGGTTGTGGCGGTAGAAGATCCGGCCGGCATAACGCTTCGGCACCGTGTCGGGTGCCCAGAAATTCACCATATCCAATGCTCCGACCGAACCGACATAGGGCAATTCGGTGCGCGCAATTGCGCCGAAACGATCCTCCGTCGCCGGCAGCACGCCACCGAAGAGAAGATCGGAGACCTCCGTGGTGGTGATGTCGAGCACACCCGAAAGAAGACCGCTGTCTGCAAGCTTCTCCATCGCGCGTCCGCCGGTGCCAGTGGCGTGAAAGACAACACAGTCATGGTCGGCCTTCAGTCGTTCGACCATGGCAGTCACACAGGGCGTCGTCACACCGAACATGGTAAGGCCGAGAGCTGGCTTCGAGGCCGTTTCCTTCGCTGGCCGGTTAGCCATGGCGGTAATCGCTTCGGCCGCGTTGTGCAGGATCGTGCGGCTCACACGGTTGAGCCCAGCCATATCGGTAATCGACGGCATCATGATGATGTCAGAGACGTCGACATAAGGTGCCACGTTGCCGGAAGCGAGCGTCGAAACCATGACCTTCGGCAGCCCGAGCGGCAACCTGCGCATGCCGGCAGCAATGATCGACGTCCCGCCGCCGCCACCGATCCCCACCACGCCGGCGACGTCGCCCCGCGTGGGAAGAAAACGCGCGAACGCCTCGCTCATCGCGGCGACCGCGGTCCCGCGGTCGTCGCCCGAAAGCACCGCAGCGGGACCGTCCGGATGCACGGACGCCACGGTTTCGGCGGAGATATCGACCGCAATCGTGGGACGACGCGTGCCGACATCGACCAGAACAGGCCGCCCGCCCGCCGCCTCGATGCAGGAAGCAAGATAACCGAGCTCCTCCCCCTTCGTATCGGCCGTGCCGACGACGTAGATTTGCTTCATCTCTCCTCCCCGGCGGCCCTGGCCCTCCCTAGCACTTGCCGCCTCATGCCGGCCGGTTCGCCGGCGCTTGCAAATTTATGAGATGCGCGTATCATAAAGACATGGATATCTCACGTCAACAGAGTGAATCCCCCTTGCGCAGCGAGCGCGGTCCCCGGGCCCGCACACGCAAACTCATGCTGGAGACCGCGACGCGGCTGATGCAGTCCGGCATCACGCCCTCGGTGAGCGAGGTCGCGGAAGCCGCCGAAGTTTCGCGCGCCACCGCGTATCGTTATTTTCCGAGCCAGGCGGCGCTGGTTCATGCGGTGGTGGACGAGGCGCTCGGCCCGATCCTCGACTGGCGCTCCGAAGCGCCCGATGCGCGGACTCGCATTGCCGATCTTCTCGCGACCGCCATGCCGCGCATCGACGAGTTCGAGGCAACCTTCAAGGCGGCACTGAAGCTTACGCTTGACCAATGGGCGCAGCGCCAGGCCGGCACGCTTGGTAACGAACCGCAGCTGACGCGCGGCCACCGCGTCGAACTCCTGCGACAGGTCACCGCCCCTCTCGAGGGCAAGGTGTCCTCCGAAGCCCGCGAGCACCTCGCTCAGGCGCTCTCGCTGGTGTTCGGTGTCGAGGTGCTGGTCGTGCTGAAGGACATCTGGGGGCTCTCAGCCGAACGCGCGCAAGCCGTTGCCGAATGGGCGGCGGCGGCCTTGGTCGAGGCGGCGATTCAGGAGGCGCAAACCGCGGCATGACACCGCGCACTCTCCTCGCAACTGGTTTAACCAATTTAGCTTATACACATGTATGGCTGCTGATGGAGAAGATGGGTAAATTGAACTGCTTGGCAGGCATGGCAGGCTGCGCACCGTCGAATTGAGATCTAGACAACGAGACAGGGACCTTGACGCTCGCTAGCTTTGGTAATACCAGATTGGTGCTGCGGCCCGTTAGGCGTGAAATCTGGCACGACGCACGTTGGGTCGAGGAGGACCCCGCCCGCAGAAGCGCCAATCAGGAGGATTTGACAGACGGACCGCCGCGGGAAGGCGGCGGCGTGTACAAAAGGGGAGGAAGTATCATGCGCAAGACAGTGGCCGGCTTGTTGGCCAGTATCAGTTTAATGTTTGCCAGCGGGACATCCGCGCAATCGCAAGAACTGACGATTTTCTGGGCCGAATGGGATCCGGCCAATTATCTCCAGGAGCTCGTCAACGAATACGAGGCCGAGACGGGCGTGAAGGTCACGGTCGAAACGACCCCTTGGGCGGATTTCCAGACGAAGGCGTTCACCGAATTCAACGCCAAGGGCTCGGCCTATGACATGGTCGTCGGCGACTCGCAGTGGATCGGCGCCGCATCGGAGGCCGGCCACTACGTCGACCTCACCGAGTTCTTCAATAAGCACAAGCTGAACGAGGTGATGGCTCCTGCCACGGTGAAGTACTACTCGGAGTATCCTGCGAACTCCGGCAAGTACTGGTCGATTCCGGCTGAGGGCGACGCGGTCGGTTGGTCCTATCGCAAGGACTGGTTCGAAGACCCGAAGGAGATGGAAGCCTTCAAGGCGAAGTATGGCTATGACCTCGCCCCGCCGAAGGATTGGAAGCAGTTGCGCGACATCGCCGAGTTCTTCCATCGTCCGGACCAGAAGCGCTACGGCATCGCGATCTATACCGACAACTCCTATGACGGTCTCGTAATGGGCGTAGAGAACGCCATCTTCTCTTTCGGCGGAGAACTCGGCGACTACAGCACCTACAAGGTCGACGGGATCATCAACTCGGAAAAGAACGTCAAGGCTCTGGAAACCTACCGCGAGCTTTACGGCTTCACCCCTCCTGGCTGGGCCAAGTCCTTCTTCGTCGAGAACAACCAGGCGATCACCGAAAACCTGGCAGCGATGAGCATGAACTACTTCGCCTTCTTCCCGGCGCTGGTCAATGAAGCATCGAACCCGAACGCGAAGGTCACCGGCTTCTTCGCCAACCCGGCCGGCCCGAATGGCGACCAGTATGCCGCGCTCGGCGGCCAGGGCATTTCCATCGTCTCCTATTCCGAAAACAAGGAAGAGGCGATGAAATTCCTCGAGTGGTTCATCAAGGACGAGACGCAGAAGCGCTGGGCCGAACTCGGTGGTTACACGGCAAGCGCCAAGGTGCTGGAGTCGGAAGAGTTCCAAAACGCGACGCCCTATAACAAGGCCTTCTATGAGACCATGTTCAAGGTGAAGGACTTCTGGGCAACGCCCGAATATGCCGAGCTGCTGATCCAGATGAATCAACGCATCTATCCTTATGTGACGGCGGGCCAGGGCACGGCAAAGGAGGCGCTCGACGCTCTCGCCAAGGACTGGAACGCGACCTTCAAAAAGTACGGCCGCCACTAACGGGTAAGACATCGCGGGAGGGGCCTGGCTCCCTCCCCCTTCTTCAACGGCACCGAACGATACTCGCGCGGACGCGGCGTCGCGCTCCTGAAATGCGCAACAGAATGGCGCAAGTGCGCCCGGCGCTGGGCTCTCGGAGGAGGAGCACATTGGCCACCGTGGTTATGACATCGCTGGATTCGAAGTCGCGCGCGGCTTCGCGGGGCTTGAGCGACATCAAGATTCGCAATCTCTTCATCATTCCGACGATCCTGTTCCTGATCGTCTTCAACATCTTCCCGTTGATCTACTCTCTCGGCTACTCTTTCACCGACTTTCGTGCTTCGACGAACGCTCCGGCCGCCTTCGTCGGCCTGCAGAACTACCGGGAACTGCTGAACGACCCATTCATCTGGGCGAATTTCGCCATTACGGCGAAATACGTGATCGTGTCGGTTACCGGTCAGGTTGTCGTCGGTTTCGGCACGGCGATGCTGCTCAACCGCGAGATTCCGTGCAAGGGTCTGATCACAACACTGCTTCTGCTGCCGATGATGCTGTCAATGGCGGTGGTCGGGCTCTTCTGGAAGCTGCTCTATGATCCATCCTTCGGCATCATCAACTACGCGCTCGGCCTCGGCTCTTTCGAATGGCTGGCGAATCCCGACATGGCACTCTACGCCGTCGCCATCACCGACATCTGGATGTGGTCCCCCTTCGTGATGCTGCTCTCGCTCGCCGGTCTCTCGGCCGTGCCGAGGCACCTTTACGAGGCGGCGGCGATTGATCGGGCGGGACCGTTCTACACCTTCTTCCACATTACCCTGCCGCTCGTGGCACCGATCCTCATGATCGCGGTCATCTTCCGCACGATGGAGGCGTTCAAGACTTTCGACCTCGCCTATATCCTCACGAGCCAGCCGACCACGGAAGTGATCTCGATTCGCCTCTACAAGATGGCGTTTCAGGAATGGCAGACCGGCCGGTCCTGCGCGCTCGCCTACATAGTGCTGATCATGGTGCTCGCGATCACCAACATTTATGTCAAGTATCTCAATAGGGTGAAGGAGCGCTGAGATGGCGGCCGTCCAAACTCGCTCCGAGCGCGCGCTAAATCGGCTGGCGATTGGCGCCGTACTTGTCATCACGCTGCTCTTCCTCGCCCCGATCTACTGGATCACGTCTACTGCCTTCAAACCGCGCAACCTCGCGACGACGATCCCGCCGACGGTCATTTTCGAGCCGGAGATCTCGCCCTTCGTCAAGCTCTTCACCAAGCGCTCTCAACTGCGTGCAGCACCGGAGCCAGAAGACTATGCCGTCGCACCATGGTGGGAACGGCTGGTCTTCGACGGGGGTGAAAAGGTGGTGCGCTCGGGGCGCGGAGAGGTGCAGCTATCCGGTTACCCCAACCGCTTCATGAATTCGCTGATCGTCGCGATCACCTCAACGGTGCTCGCCGTCAGCATGGGTACCTTCACAGCTTACGGTTTCTCGCGGTTCAAGATGAAGGGCGAAGCGGACCTGTTGTTCTTCATCTTATCGACACGCATGCTGCCGCCCGTGGTCGTGGCAATCCCAATGTTCCTGATGTACCGGGCTGTCGGGCTGAACGACACCCATTGGGGTCTCATCATCCTCTACACCGCTTTCAATCTCTCCTTCTCGGTCTGGCTGATGAAAGGCTTCATCGACGAGATTCCGAAGGAGTATGAGGAAGCGGCGCTCGTCGACGGCTACACGCGTCTGCAAGCGTTTTTTAAGATCGTGCTGCCTGAGGCTGCCACAGGCATCGCCGCGACCGCCGTCTTTTGCTTCATCACAGCGTGGAACGAGTATGCTTTCGCGCTGATCATGACGAACCGGCGCGCGCAAACGGCACCGCCCTTCATCCCGAGCCAGGTCGGCTCTGGCCTTCCGGATTGGACCGTCATTGCCGCAGGTACCTTCTTGTTTCTGCTACCGGTCGCCATCTTCACTTTCCTGCTCAGGAACCATCTCCTGCGCGGCATGAGTTTCGGAGCGATCCGCAAATGACCTTTCGTGCCATAAACCGGAAGTATCTTGAGCCAGGCTCACAGTTCCTGATGATATTAGGCATTATCGCGCTGTGCCAGCCATGGAACCTGTTCCTCCATCGCTACGGGCTGACAATGACGTTAGTCGGGCTGATTGCCTTCATGATCACGTCCAAGATCCCGCCGGAACAGAAAACTGACGAGAGCAGGAATCCATGACGCAGATTGAATTGCGCGGCATCGAAAAGCACTTTGGTGCCGTTCAGGTCATCAAGAACCTCAATCTCGCCATAGCCGATAACGAATTCATCGTTCTACTCGGCCAGTCCGGCTGCGGCAAGACGACGACACTGCGCGCGATCGCCGGGCTCGAAACGGTCGATGAAGGCGACATCCTCATCGACGGTCGGCCGGTGCAGCACTTGAAGGCATCGCACCGGGACATCGCCTTTGTATTCCAGTCCTTCTCGCTCTACCCACACATGACGGTGTTCGAGAATATCGCGTTCCCGCTCCGCGCCACGCGCGGCAACCCTGCGGATATCGAGCGCGAGGTCCGGGCGGTTGCAAAAACACTGCAGATCACCCACCTGCTCGCAAAAAGGCCCTCCGCTCTTTCAGGCGGCGACATGCAGCGCGTGGCGATCGGCCGAGCACTCGTTCGGCGTCCCAAGGCGATGCTCATGGATGAGCCGATCGGCGCGCTTGACGCAAAGCTCCGCGAAGAGATGCGCGCCGAAATCAAGCGGCTCCATATCAAACAGGGCTCGACCACGATCTACGTCACGCATGACCAGGTCGAAGCCATGTCACTCGCCGATCGTATTGTTGTCATGCACGAAGGAGTCCTGCAGCAAGTCGGCACCCCCCATGAGGTTTACGCTCGTCCGGCCAACATGTTTGTCGCGCAATTCGTCGGGAGTCCGGTCATGAACATGGCTGAGGTGACGATTTCCGCGGATGCGGGGCATGCACGCGTCCAGGTCGGAGGTGCTTCAACCGCCTTCGATCTTCCCTCCAGTCTCACGGCCCAACTCGCTGCCGCCGGGGTCAAAAACGGCAATATCACCCTCGGCGTGCGACCTGAAGGGGTTCTCGTCTCACGGGAAGCACGCGAGGGCTTCGTGCCCGTGGAGGCCCATATCATCGAACCGCTCGGCTCGCATGACATCGTAGACCTGCAGGTTGGTCCCCAGATGCTGCGGGCAAGGACGAAAAGCGGCTTCGTAGCCAGGCCAGGCGAGGCCGTCTGGGCCCGAATTAATCCCACCCAGGCGCATTTCTTTGACAGCACGACCGGCACATCTTTTGGGATCAGGCTCTGATGGCGCACATTGAACTCAAAGGCATCACCAAGACGTTCGGAGGCCATACCGCCCTGAAGGATCTCAGTTTCGAAATTGCCGACGGAGAGTTTTTCGTGCTGCTCGGCGAGACGGGCGCCGGCAAGACGACGACCCTCAGGCTGATTGCCGGGCTTGAAAAGCCGACGGGCGGACAGATCTTCATCGACGGCGAGGATGTCGCCGACTGGGGCGCCGCCGAACGCGACGTGGCGCTTGTGCTGCAGCAGTATTCGCTTTACCCCCGCTACACGGTCCGCGAGAACCTCGAATTCCCGCTCAAGTCTCGCATCCGGTGTGTCGAACCGGCCGAAATCAAGGAGCGTGTCGCCCGCGTCGCAAAGACTCTCCGCATTGAGCATCTGCTCGACCGCAAGACGGATCGCCTGTCGGGTGGCGAGATGCAGCGCGTTTCCATCGGGCGGGCGATCGTGCGCAAGCCGCGCGTCTTTCTGATGGACGAGCCCCTCTCCGCCCTCGATGCCAAACTTCGCGAGGCGCTCCGCACCGAGCTCAAGAACCTCCAGATGAATCTCGGGGCAACCTTTCTCTTCGTGACCCACGATCAGATCGAAGCCATGTCGATGGGCGACAAGATCGGCGTACTCAACAACGGCCATCTCGTTCAGACCGGCACGCCGCAGGAGATCTATCGCAATCCGGTCAACACTTTCGTTGCACGCGCCGTTGGCTCGCCGCCGATGAACCTGATCTCCGGCAGGCTTGCGGGCAATGAGGCCATCGCGGACCAAGGCTACCGATTGCCTTTTGACGCGGCGCTCGACACGGCGGTTGACGGACGGCCCCTCACCTTCGGCATCCGCCCCGAGGATCTCTTCCTCGAAAGCGGCGCCCCCGGCGAGGCCCGCGTGCATGACGTCGAAAATCATGGGGTCGAGAAGATCGTCACTCTTCGCACAGGCAACCACTTCTTGCATGCGACGGTGCCTGCTCAGACCGACCTCGAGATCGAGGAGCCTGTTCGCTTCTCCTGGGATCCGGAAAAGGTCGTGCTCTTCGACGGGGGAAGCGGGATGAGCCTGCGCCACGCCCGTTGACCCGTCATCGGCGACACCGGGATCGGCTCCATCCTGCTCGTGGCTCCCGCCCATTTGCCCGTCATTCACGCGACCATGGAATGCGTGTCCCATCTGGAACGGGCGTAATCCCATTGCCTTACGCCGGAAACCGTCGCCTATAGTGTTCGACGACCTCAGGGTTGCGGAGGCTGACAGGCAACTCGCCTTTCAAAATGCGGATCGCTTCGGCCGCAGCGCCTGTTCCCATGCGCATCATGCTTTCGTCAGTGATGCCGGCGAGGTGAGGCGTCACGATCACATTGTCCAGCCGGAAGTAAGGATGCTCGAGCGGCAGGGGCTGAGCAGAGAACACGTCAAGGGCAGCGCCGCCGATGCGGCCCAACTCCAGCGCCTCAATCAATGCTGCGTCATCCACGACCGGACCGCGCGCCACGTTGACGAGGATCGCACCCGGCTTCATGCCCGCAATCCGCTCGCGGCTCAAAAGCCCCGTCGTCTCGGGCGTGAGCGGGCAACAGAGAACGACGATGTCCGACGTCGAAACCAGATCGTCGACCGAAAGAAACCGCACACCGCCAGGCAGGCTTTCGGGCGAGCGGCTGTTGGCGACGATCTCCAGGCCAAACCCGTGTTTCGCGACCCGGAAGACCGCCTTTCCCACGTTGCCCATGCCGATGATGCCCATGGTACGGCCGGCGAGGTCGAGTGCTCTCTCCGCGTGGACTCGCCCGGCACCCCACCCCCTGCTTCTGAGATCTCGGTCCAGGGGACGGAACCGGCGCAGCAACGCCAGCGTCACCATGAAGACATGCTCCGCCACAGTCGGCGCATTGACGGCCGGCACGTTGGCGATAAGCACACCGGCCGCCGTGGCCGCGTCATAGGGTATCATGTCAAGCCCCGCGCCGTGCCGGACTGCCGCGCGCAGGGCCGCTGTTTCTTCGAAGAAGGCGGGCGGAATCGGCGCGCGCACGATGACGATCGCCGCACCCTCGCCTTCACGCAGCAGCGTCTCGGGATCGGGAGCGGACGCGACGCGAAGATCGGCCGCCGCCTTCAGCATGGCCTCGGCGTCGCGGTGCAGGGGATGGGTCGAGAAAATGAAACTCATCGGCCTCCTCATTACCGATCGGGGACTATTCCGCGGCTGTCGCTGGTCCGCCGATGAGGCCCTTCCAGTAGCTTTCCGCGCCCTGTAGATGCGCATTCATCAAAGCCTGGGCGAGATTGCCGTCGCGTGCGAGCAGCGCCTCGTAGATACGGATATGTTCTTGATGCGAGCGGCGGCTGCGGGCGATATCTGCGAAGTAGATGGGAAGTCGCTGTTCGCCCATTGTGTAGTAAACGCTGCAGACACGGTGAAACACGCTGTTCTTCGTCGCCCGAACGATCTCCAGGTGAAAATCCCGGTCCTCGCGCGCGAGGCCCTCGCCTGCAGCGATCTTCGCCTCGGAGGCGGCGAGAATCTCGCGCAGGCGTATGTAGTTCTCCTCCGTCGCTCGCGCGCAGGCGAGTTCCGCCGCCTTGATCTCGTGGATCTTGCGGAGCTCCACCGTCTCGTAGATCACGATCGGGTCCAGTGGCACGCCGGCACGCGCAAAGAGTGCGATCGCCTCGACGCTCGCCTCCGTTGTCGTCAGGTAGATGCCCGACTTCGCCCGGCGCTCCACGATGCGCATGGCTTCCAGGATTGCCAAAGCCTCCCGAAGCTGCCCGCGGCTGACGGCGAAGTGCTCGGCGAGCTCTCGCTCCGATGGCGTTCGCCCGTTGCTGCTCGAACTCGTGAATAGATGGGCAGCTAGATCGGATAGCAGATTGTTTTCTTTCATGGTTACAGTCTTAGCGCGTAAGTCTCCAGGACGCGCTCGTTGATCGTAAATCCCAAACCGGGTTTATCAGGAATCTCTATCATACCGTCCCTCACAACCACAGTCTCCTCGACGAGATCGTGGATCATCGGGTTCGCGCCAACGGAATATTCGATGACAAAGCTTGCCGGAGAGGCAGCGCAGATGTGCAGGCCCGAGAAGAAGCAAGGGGCACCGGCCCACAAATGGGGGGCAAAACGGAGATTGAAGGCACTGGCGATCACACCAATGCGCATTGCCTCCGTGATGCCGCCGCAGAATGCCGGGTCGGGCTGGAAGATATCAGCCGCGCGCAGCATCGCCAGATCGCGGAAGGCGAAACGGGTGGCCTCGCTCTCGCCCGCCGCGATCGGCACCCTTGAAGCAGCGCGCACTTCCGCCATTCCGGCCTTGTCATCCGCGATCACCGGCTCCTCGAACCAAGCGAGGTCGCAATCCTGGACGAGTTGGATGAAGCGTTTCGCGTCGGCAACCGTATAGGTGCCATGCGCATCGACCATGATATCCACGGAGGGGCCCAGCGCCTTGCGGGCAGCACGCACACGGGCGGCCGAGACATGCGGCGCGCGGTCCATTGCGCCGACCCTCATCTTGACCGCCTTGAAACCGCCATTGGCGATGTAGGACTGCAGCTGGCCGCCGATCTTTTCGGCGTTCTCCCAGCCGCCGGATGCATAGGCACGCAACCGGCTCGCCTTGCGCCCGCCGAGAAGCTTCCACACCGGCACGCCCAGCGACTTGCCGAGAATGTCCCACAATGCGATGTCGACGGCACTGATCGCGGCAATGGAGAGGCCCCGGCGCGAGAGTTCCGGCATCGCATGCCCCGACATCGCCGCTGTTTCGTGACGCACCCCGTTATAAAGCATCTCCCAGGTAGCGGAGATGTCGGCGGCGTCGCGGCCGACGAGCCGCGGGCCCACCTCATGGTTGAGCATGTGCACCAGCGTGCCGTAAGTACCGGCGCTGCCTGCAGCATTCTTGCCTTCACCCCACCCTACGATTCCGTCATCTGTTTCTATGCGCAGGATCGCCGCGTCGAAGGTTGTCAGGCGTCCGAAATCGCTGCGGTGCTGCCGGCTCGCTTCGATCGGTATGCGAACCCACCAGGCTTGGACCGTCTTGATACGCATTTCAAACTCCCCAACCTCGCGGCGCGCCGGCCGCAGGGCATGCTCGGACCGGGCCTCACTTGATCAGCGGCAGGATGGTCTCGGCGGTGATCCGCATCTGGTCATCGTAGAACCTCTCTGTCAGCAGGCTCGATCCGTGGTCCTGGATGAACTTCAGCTGCTCCGGCGGGATATCGACCGGATTGCGTTCGACCATGTCGGGATATTTCGCCGCCGGTGTGCGGTCGACCGGCGCCACGAACTCATTGGTGAGCGCGCCGTCGTAACCGATCTCCTTCAGAGTTGCGACGATCTTCGGCCAGTCGAGATGGCCAAGACCTGCCGCAAAGCGGTTGTTATCAGCCACATGGAAATCGAAAAGCCGGTTCCCGGCGAGCCTGATCGCCTCATACATGTCCTCTTCTTCGATGTTGAGGTGAAAGGCATCGAGGCAAACGCCGCAATCGGGATCGACCGCCTCGGCCAGCGCAAGCGCTTGGGCTGCACGGTTGAAGAGATAAGTCTCGAACCGGTTGAGCGGCTCGATTGCCAAGCGGACGCCCTTCTTTTGGGCATGGGCGAAGCATTCCTTCGTCGCATCCACGACCCACTTCCATTCGTCCTCCTGGGTGCCATCTGGAACGACCTTGCCGACGGTCGCCGGTACGAGGGTGACAATTTGGCCCTCGAGTTCGCTCACCATCGTTATGACGCTCTTCACGTAGTCCACCGACTTTGCGCGCTGGCCCTCGTCCTTGGCTGCGAGGTTGCGCTCGCCGAGCGTCAGCGTCACCGCACCCCAGCAGCGAATGCCGTGTTCCTTGAGCAGCGCGCGAGTGTCGTTGACGTCGTACTGGGCCGGCTCGCCTGAAATCTCGATGCTCTCGTAGCCGTATTTCTTGATGCGTTTCAGCGTGACGGCGAGAGGCTCCGCCCGCATCCAGTTGTGCGTCGAAAGGTGCATAAACGTCCTCCCAAATTGTCGTTGCCCCCGCACCGACGGGGGACCTTTTCCTTGCGGTACGCCCTATCTGGTTTGGCCAATTTCTCCCCGTAAGAAGCTCTATCGCAATTTAACGTCACCCGCAAGCGATCCACAAAGCCCCGCCTCGCGCCGTTTCTCCTTGTTTCTTCGGATTCCGGGTGTCTTTGTCGATGGGCGCCTCCTGGATATTAACTGTCGGCTTGACCAAGTCTGCACTTTTGGTATGACCAGACTGCTACGGGAGACGCACGAACACTGGCGAAAATCTGGAGGGGACGATGAAGGTCGGCATGTGCATGTTTCTCTGGACGACGAGCGTCGGGCGGAAACATGAGGCGCTACTCCGCGACATCAAGGCGACGGGATTCGACGGCGTCGAGATTCCAATCTTCGACGGCACGCCCGACGACTACCGTCGGCTCGGCGCCCTGCTGGATAGGATAGGGCTGGAGCGCACGGCCGTCTCCGCCATGAGCAACCCTTCCATGAACCTGATCTCGCCTGATCCGGCGACGCGCAGGCGCGGCATCACCTACATGCAATGGGTCATCGACTGCGCGGCCGCCCTCGGCGCTGACACGTTAAGCGGCCCGCTACATTCCACGCTCGGCCAGTTCTCCGGCACAGGGCCGACCGCCGCGGAGCTAAAGCGGTCGGTTTCCTCGCAGCGCACGGTCGGGGACCATGCTGCCAAACGCGGCATCACCGTAGCGCTCGAGGCGCTGAACCGCTTCGAATGCTATCTCGTCAATACGATGGACGACCTGGCCGACCATATCGATGCAATTGGGCACCCCAACATTCGTGCCATGTACGACACTTTTCACAGCAATATCGAGGAAGCTGATCCCATCGGAGCCTTTACCCGCAACAAGGACCATATCGTACACGTCCATATTTCGGAGAACGACCGTGGCGTGCCGGGCCGCGGGAACATCCCGTGGTCCGAGACTTTCGAGGCGATACGCGCGAGCGGCTATGACGGCTGGCTGACGATCGAGGCTTTCGGTCGTGCATTAAAGGACCTTGCGGCCGCAACGAAGGTCTGGCGCGATTTCTCCGAGACGCCCGAAGCGGTCTATCGCGATGGATATCGTCACATTCGCAACGGATGGCGGGCAGCGGCATGACGGGCGCCCTGCCGATGGAAGAGATCATAGAGGCTCTAGTCGGAATGGCCCTGCGCGGCATCTCCCCGCATGAGATCAGGAACGGCGAAAGGAGACATTCGGGCGAATTCAGCTGAGCCGCCACTTACCACAGCAAAGCCGCTGTCCGGTCGCTTCGCATCCCTGAAGGTTTTTCGATGCGGGCCGGAGTTTGACGTCTGCCGCTGGCGTTGGCGGCCCACGTTGACAAACCTTGGAAGGAGAAGCCGCGGAGGCTGGGTGGGACCTAGGGGGAAAGCAAGGGGCCGCGGCGTGTGTTGTGGACTTCGGCGCTGACGTCAGAAGCAAAAGGGCGGGGCATGGCTCTCTCAGAGTGAGCGGGATCGCCTCAGCGCCTGGCGGATCATCTTGTTTGCCCGTTTCCGCTCCAAGCAGAGCGCGGATCTTTGCGACATTGGTCTTGCGCCCCCCACTAGCCAGCAGGCCGTAGTGACGGATGCGGCGGGAACCGTCGGGCAGCACATGGAGCAGGAAGCGACGGATGAACTCGTCGGTGGCCAGCCGCATGACCTTTTGTCGGTCGGCGGTCTTGACCCGGTAGTCCTTCCAGCGGAAAGTGACCGCCTCGGCATCGGCGCTGATCAAGCGGCTGTTGGAGATCGCCACCCGGTGGGTATAGCGGCTGAGATAGGCCAGTACGGCCTCGGGACCGCCGAAAGGGGGCTTGCCGTAGACGACCCATTCGGATTTGCGGACGGGGGCCAGCCAGGCGGCGAAGGCGTCAATCTCTGCAAGCCCGGCCAGATCACCGTAGAACATCAGATCGCAGCAGCCGACAGAACCCGCACGGGCAGGAAGAACCCGGGGGCGGCATGAGATCCAGCGCCTGCCATCCGGCGACAGCCCGCCGCCGGGCACGATGATGTGCACATGCGGGTGATGGGTCAGCGCCGATCCCCAGGTGTGCAGCACGCTGGTTGTGCCGATGCGCGCGCCAAGGTGCCGGGTATCGGCGGCGATGGTGCTCAGCGTCTCGGCCGATACCCGAAGCAGCAGGTCATAGACAGCCTTCTTGTTCCAGTAAGCGATCTGGGCGCTCGGCCCGCAGGGCGAAAACCACGTGGAAATACTCGATCGGCAGCAGGTCTTCGGCACGGGCCAACCAGTCCCGCGCCGCGGGTGCTTGGCACTTCGGGCAGTGCCGGTTCTTGCAGGAATTATAGGCGATGTGGTTATGCCCGCACTTGGTGCAAGCAGCCACATGCCCGCCGAGCGCCTCGGTTCGGCAGGCTTCGATCGCCGCCATGACCTTGAGCTGGGTCAGGCTGACATGCCCGGCATTGGCTCGCCGCCACGCAGGACCATAGGCTCGGAAGATGTCAGCGACCTCCAGCTTTTGCCGGGACACCCCGCCGCGCGCTTCATTCCAGCCGACGCCTCAGGGTCAGATCCCCCATAAGTCGCCACCCGGTCGTTATTTGGAGACAGGGCGAAGGTCCGTTCCATCGGCATGCTGGTCATTCTGGCACCGAAGCTCCTATGGCGACAATCCACCCGTCTTCGACGGTGTTGAACGCGAAGAGTCGACCAACAGCAGTCGTACGGCCAGACCCCGATCAGCGGCCACAATCGGCCCTGAGGAGACCTTGCTGTCTTCAAGATTGAATGACCGCTTCGCGCCCTATATCGGTCATCGGGGCCGCAGTGGCTTCTTTCCGAAAGCAGACGTCACTCACTCTGGCCCCCGAGGGCCATTACGGCGCGCGTAATGCATCCTTGAGATCGATACACAGCAATCCGGCAAGCCTCACATCGCTGACGCCGATCGAGACGGCCAATGGCCAGCCGCGCCGACCCGCGAATGCGACCTGAGCCCACCGATTGACAATTTTTGAAAATTTGCCCTTCTTGTCGTGTCTCAATCCTCAACTGGAAAGGGACGACAATGCGCAGAACCTTTTATGCTTCTCAAAGCATCTATTCGGAACCCGGCCCGTATCGCGAAACGTTGATGGGCGGTGGTGGCGAACCGAACCTGATCGCCGGGTGGATTAGCTCATTCATGCAGCATCCTCGCGGGTTTGAATCCAAAATACGAGGCTTCAAACCTCAACAAATAGCCGATCTGGAGCTTCGCTCCGTGGCCGAAATTCTGTCGGTCGCCGTGGAACGCAAGCTGCTTGAAAGCGATGCCGCGCAGCCTAAGGTGGGCGGCGTATGCCGGGATTTTGCCATGATGGTGGTGAGTAGTTTTCGGGAGCGCGGCACCCCGGCTCGCCTTCGTGTCGGGTTTGCGGACTATCTGGTGCCTGACCATTGGGAAGATCATTGGCTTTGCGAATGGCACGACGGCAGGCGTTGGAAACGGCTTGATGTGGAGTTTGAGGCTATCGGGGGAGTTTCTTTCGACACCCTGGATGTGCCGAGCGAGCGGTTCATTACAGCAAGCGAGGCATGGTTTCGGATCATGGGCGATCCGGAGTTGGCCTCGCGATTTGGCGTATCGAGCCTCAACCTTGCGGGGGAGTGGTTCGTCGCGGGAAGCCTGCTGCGAGAAGTGGCAGCCCTGCGTAAGCTAGAGCTGAAACCATGGGACTACTGGGGTCTCTCGAAGGACCTCTCCCCCAATTCAACCGAGTTGTCTTCCCAGGCGAGAGCAACATTAGACCATCTCGCTTCACGGCTCAGGACCGCTGCTGTTGATGGGGATGACGAGCCGGAAACTATCGCCGACTGGCCTTTGCCAGACGAGGTTATCAGCTTCCCTCGCGGCGAACCTATGACTGTTAGGTTGCATAACTCCCAAATTCGCGACAGTAACTTTTTGGCCCTTTAGGCTATGCCAGTCGTAGCAGGTAGCCGGATGTCCGCAGCAGGTATGCGGTTCGTCACCCAAGGCAACTAGCCTTAACGTTCGTGGAAGTGTCTCGCGCGCGTATTCTGTGACATCCTAACTGACGTAAGGCCGTTATGCATCGCGGCCTTTCTTGATAAAGCGCTTTGCTAACGCCCACGCCAAGATGCTTCGGGGGCAGAAACAATTCAGCAAGGATCGGGGCCTTCGACTTGATTGCTATGAATCCCATGACCTCTGCACCAGCCTCAATCATCGTAATGGTCCAACGCTAACCATTTCCTCATCACCGGCCTTCGCGGTCATCATAGCTAGGCATCACTAGCGGCCAACATTTGGCAGGCTTGCGTTGTGCACTTCAGCGATGAAGCGCGCTTCATCCGAGCGAGTTGGACATAGCGATGCACAGACAGTCCGAAGGTCGCCATGAACTGCCGGTGGAAATGATATTTCGAGAAGGCCGCGACATAACTCATGGTTTCCAGGTCGAGTTCGTCGTTCAGATGCTGGTCTATATGGTCTAGCACCCGCTCCATCCGGGCATGGTAGTTGCCTAGCGCTATCTTCATCGTCCTGTCCTCCATGGCCATACCAATTAGACGACCGCGCTATGCTGCGCTCGACCGATCTTGCGGTTTGGCACGAAAAGGAGGATCACGAACGGACGCTTGCGGGCAACCTCAGTTTCAAGATGAAAGCCGGCCTGCGACGTCGGCAGTCGACAAGATCACTACCGCCGAGAGCTATCCTCGTGGCGCTGCCGAAGCCGCCTGTCCGGAGACCGGCCAAGTCGGCAGAATGTGCAGGTGTATAGAATGACCGCAATTGGGGAGCGAAGCGGACTTTGCAAAAGAGTTTGTCGCGACTATCCGGACTTCCAGAGTTCGACCACGCTTATGCAGGCAGGCCATTGAACGTGCGCAGAATTCTGTCGAGCAGCCTCTCCGACATAAAACGCCGCAGCGAGCGCACCTGGCTCGACTGCTTGCCCGCCGAATAGCGCAGCTTCGGCTTTTGGCATTGGCGGCCTGTTTTTCGTCAGTCGCCAGTTGGAATTGCTTCGGCTGGCCGGGATCGTGAACCGCGAGATCACGGCCTTTGTCGCCCAAGGACGCGCCTGCGACGAGTAACGGCAATGAACGCCATAGAGAGGAGGGTAGTGCATATCGGAAGCCAGTGGAGGGACTTCGCTCTGGACGCCGATAATGATAATCGTCTCTGCCGGACATCACGACATCCTTTTACAAGGCGAGTCGGACAAGAACTTGAGGTCCCAGAGTTCCCCAGAAGGGACTTAAAGGCGCTGCTCTCGGACTCTCAAAGGGGTCATCGCGGTAGCGACGGCTACCGGTGCTCGCCCCCGCGAACCGTTACAGCGTCAGACCGCCGCTGGGCTGCTGAAGACAGCGGGCTTGATCGACGTCGACGTTCTCTAAATCTCGCTAGCCGCTCGGGCGGGTCGAGGAATATTACCAGCAAAAACGCCGCGGCCATGAATATGTACGCCGGAATACCCGTTTTGGCGCTCGCAAGAAAAGCAATCCAGATCGCAACCGCCATATACACGCCGATTGTGAAGGGGCTCGAAATTGCGCGCCAAGCGGTTTCTAAAACGCGTTGTTTCCATCCGGTGTTTGATGCCATAGCGGAAGACCCGATAGACCCGAGTTGATCGACAGCCGTCGTTCGCGGCCTTGCTCCTGACAGTATCTGGAACAAGCAGCAACACTCGCAATGGGCGCAGGACCTTTGCCCCTGGGAGTCGGACTAAGGTCCTATGGATGTGAGTTGGCAGACTGATTTAGAAACCAACTCAACACATGAGCGTTGACCCGGCACCTGGCGCAAGGAGACTGAACATGAAAATCGCGACCATGTTAGCCGCCGCCGGCATAGCATTGACCGCCTGTGCGGGGACCGCACTGGCCGATCCTTGGAAAGATGAGAGCGGTCATGGCCGCTGGCGTTGGCGCGGCTATTATGACGAACCCCGATACGAGCGGAGAGCCTACAAGGAAGAGTATCGTCGCGGCCGCTGCAAGATCGAGCGCAAGTGGGACGACGACGGGTACAAGGAAGAAATCAAGTGCAAAGGCCGCGCGCGGCCGATCTACGGTTATTACCACTATTAAGCCGTGCCGCAGAGTACTTGGAAAAGAGAGCGGTATCCTCTGCCCCCTCGGAGAGATGCTGCTCTATTTTGGCGACGTCAGTAGCGGTCACACCCCAGGGGCCGGCGTCACTAATTTTTGCCTGCAATCTGATTTATGCGACCCTTCAAGCTCCCAGACCCGGGAAGCAGCTCGCGAGCTGATCCTTACGGGTCGCTGGGAGACGTGACGCCCGCCTTTACCCAACTGCCAAACCACCCCCGTGCCTACCCTCACACTGACGATCGACGGCGCGTGAACGGCGCTCAACCCCACCTGAAAACCGCACCTGCTCACGGCCGTGCTCTGATTGTGAACGAGCAATCCGGAACCAATTTCCGGTCCACGAGTTCTTTGCGCGGGGATCAATTCAGGTCTTCGGAAGAGGTAAACACATGAAAAATCTGACTTTTGCTGCGGCAGCGCTGCTGAGCGCTGTGGCCACGGCAGCGTTTGCGCAAACGACTCCGTCTTCGGAGGGCAATACGCCGGCAATCGCGGCTCCCGACACGCAGAACCCGGCGGCGCCGGTTGAAGGCGCCAACAGCTTTACCGAAGCTCAGGCGAAGGAGCGGATCGAAGAAGCCGGGTACACCGACGTCAATGGCTTGAAGCTCGACGACAAAGGTGTGTGGCAGGCAACTGCCATGAAGGACGGCAAATCCGTGGCCGTCGCCCTCGATTATCAGGGCAACGTCACAGCGCAGTAATCGCCCGAAACGGGCTTTACCAAAAGGAGAACGATAATGCGAACCGTAACAGGGCTATTTGACGACTACGAAGATGCCCGCGACGCCGTCAGCGACCTCGAAGCCGCCGGCGTGCCGTCAGATGATATCAGCATCGTTGCAAACAATGCTGATGACCGCTACTCGACCGAAGGCTCGGACGCAGCCGAAGGCGCGGGAACTGGTGCCGGCCTCGGCGCCGTAGGAGGCGGGGTGGTCGGTCTGCTTACGGGACTTGGCTTGATGGCCATTCCCGGCGTTGGCCCTGTCGTCGCGGCAGGATGGCTGGCGGCTACCGCGGCCGGGGCGGCAGCCGGGGCTGTTGCTGGAGGCGCCGCCGGAGGATTGATCGGTGCATTGACGGATTCCGGCGTCGATGAGGAAGACGCCCATGTCTATGCCGAGGGCGTTCGCCGCGGCGGCACCTTGGTGACCGCAAGGGTCGATGACAGTCTTGCCCTCAAAGCAGAGGCCATCCTGCAGCAACGCAATCGCGTCGACCCTGCCGCCCGCAGGAGCGTTTACGCGGGGGAAGGATGGACGCGGTTTGACGACAGTGCCGACCCATATACTTTGGAGCAGGTTCGGCGCGAGCGCGAACGCTATCGCAGTATGATGCCATAGGCACCTGCCTCAGCAGGCACTCGCCTCGCAAAGCCCCTGCTCATCACGCAGGGGCGATTGTGATTCAACAACGGCGTCGAACTTTCACGGAGGTAGCGCTGCGTCCACAGTGTACATCCTCGCAATCAAGCCGTGCACAGGGCTCATGACGAACGGCTCCCCTCGACCCTCCTGCGACTATGGGGAACGGGAAATCGACCGACAGCAGCCGCCTGGAGGAGAGGAGTACTCTGCTGACTAGACGCCGTAGGCGGTGGAACCCACCACTCCCAACGGCCCAACGGTCTGCACGTCGAATTCAGGCCCACAAATGACCTGCCTTTCATTCGGACTGTGAGTCAGCAGCTGAGGTGATCGAGCGGAGCGCTCGTGCATGCGATGTCGGTTGGCAAACTCGCACCCCACTAAACTGTTTGCTATTGTAGTTGGACCAGCATCCATCCGGGTGAGCTTAGTGCTGTTTAGATCGAGGTCGGTAATTGCCAGGGATCGTGTGGGTCTGCCTCCTATCCGCCGCGCTCATCGTTCGTCGCCATCGCATTGAACTTCGGCTCTCCACCCGATCCGGACATCGACATCCGGCACAGGAATGGCTCGGTTCGGCCCAAACGAGACATCGAGCCTCGCAACCAGCGAATGGGGGTGACGAGTATGGAGAGGCGATGCACAGTTCGCATCGCCTCGTCAAGGTCTCGTCATCCCCTCTCAGATCAGCCTGCGTTGCTCGGCACGCGCGTGTTGAGCAGTTGCTGTTCCCACAGGAAAGCGATGCCGCTGCCGCCAAAGTGCTGGATGAGAATCTCGGTCAGCTCCTCGACATGCTCGGTGCGCGCACAATCGCGTCCATTCGCCAGCGATGCTTGGGGCTCGGCTCGGTACGCCAATCCCCGTTTGCTTTCAGACGGCCGCCGCTCACACCACGGTCATAACGTCTAGCGGCACTGCACTACGTCTTGCTTCGATGGTCTCGCCCAGATTCGGAATTGGCGGTGAGTTGGATCCCTTCTCGTCTTCGGTTCACTTCTGTTCCTGCAGCCATTCCTGAAGCTCGGCTTCGGCTTTTTCCAGGGCGCTGTAGTTCAGCAGTTTCCGAAGGAAAGCGACTGTCACGGCGCGGGCGCGCAGGTTAAATTGGCTGTCAGAATGTTCCTCGGCAACGGCCTGGTAGACGTCGAGCTTGTCGTAGAGCTGCTGCAAACGGTTCTGGACGCTGCGCAGAGACAGGTTGCGGCGCTTGGCAATCGTCCGGTCCGTCAGACCGAGTGCGATGTCGACGAGGATCTCGTATTCCGAATCGCTGAAGCTGTTCGCGTGGCCGATGCTTCTTTGCTGCAAACCGCGCACCTCGCGGTCGATCACGCACTGGCTCTCCACGAAAATTGAGCGAAGCGCCAGCTTCAGCCGCTCGTCGGAGGCCGATTTCAGCACATAGCCATAGGCCGCCCCGTCCGGAACGATACGCGACACGCCACGGACATAGGCCTCGTCGGAGTAGTTCGACCAGAAGAGGATGCGCGTCTCCGGGCGCTCTTTCCAGATGGTGCGTGCCGCCTCGATACCGTTGCGGGTCTGCATCTGCAGGTCCATGACGATGTGCGCCGACTTGTGATCGCGCGCGAGCTGCTCGCCGGCGACGCCGTTCTCCGCCTCGATGACGGTGTCGCATTCGGGCAGGGCGGCACAGACCGCCTCATGCAGGTACGAACGGTGAAGCGGATCGTCCTCCACGATCAGTACCTTCATCGCTGATCCTCCTTGATGGCTATTTGCGGCTGGGGCTCGAGGTCCGCACGGCGCTCTCCGCGCGGCAGCAGGACTGTGACCGTCGTGCCGCGGTTCTTGTCTCCCAGTCCAATCGCGAATTTCGCGGAAATGAGCCGTGCCCGCGTCTTCATATTGTCGATACCGCCACCGATGCGTCCGCGGGCTCTGGCCAAACCACGCCCGTCGTCCGAAATCTCAATGGCGAGCTCGCCGGCCTCGAGCCGAAGCCCGACGGTGATTGCCGTGGGCTGGGCGTGGCGGACGGCATTGTTGATCGCCTCCTGCGCAATTCTGAAAAGCGCGACGCTGACCGTCTGCTCGAGGCCGTCTAGAGCGCCCCCGCTCTCGTCGACGAGAGCCCACTCGATCGGCATCCCACTGTCGCGTACTGACTGGTCGAGGTGGTTTTCGATCGCCTGGGCAAGACCGAAGAGCTGCAAAACGGACGGCTTTGCCTGCTCGATGATCTGCCGCAGATCCTGCATGCAATGATGGAGACTGCGGGAAACGGGTTCCAGTGCCTCGCTGCTCAGCTCCGAGCCGCGGGCCAGGCGGTCGATGCGGCGCGACAGCCGCGTAAGGTCGGCAAGCGTCTGGTCGTGAAGGTCCATGCCGATGCGCTGGCGCTCCTGTTCGAGCGCCTCGGTCAGCTTCAACGCGCCCTGCCGCAAACCCTCCTCGCGCGCACGCGCCTCCGCCTCGACGATGGCGGATTGCTGGGCCTGTTCGGCGGCCCTCAGCGCGAAGAAATAGGGTGCCAGCAGGTCGGCGATGATCCTCGCCCGGCCGACGTCCTCCATCGTGTATAGGCCGGGGTTCTGAGAGGAGCAGCTGAGCGCGGCTATGATCTTGCCCTGCACCTTCATCGGTACGTGCAGACGGCTGCGCAGCGATTGTTCGATGATCGGCCGCTTGAAGGCGCCCTCGAAGTGGAAACGAGCATCATTGATAGCATCATCCGTCAGCAGGTAGTCGACCTCGCCCCAGAGAAGGGAACGGATCGGGCTGTTGACGACCGGCGCCGAGGCGGCATCACCCCAGGCGGTGTCCATGCCGGTCTCGTAGGCGGTGTGATAGTTACCGTCGACCATCAAGATGCAGACGTCGAGATGATCATGGGGGATGATATGCGCCACTTCCGCCGCGACGGCGCGGATCGCCGAGCGGAAGTCGAGCTGGCCGGCAAGCAGCCGGGATATGCCAAGATAGTGATCGACCAATGCGGCCGGCGCCAGAAGCGGCATGTCCGCAGTTCCTCCCGCGATCGCGCCCGTCCCTTCGGGCGCTGCGACCGCCAGTTCCATTAAGCGCTCGACAGGCCGTCCTCGTCTTGCACGAACACGCAGCCTGTAATGCAAAAGTCCGCAAACGCATTGCCGTATACGATCTATACAGGCGGCAAATTCTCCCTCATCCTGCCATTACTGAGAGGAGGAAGCTCAGTGCAAGTCCTATTTGCAAAGGACCGCGTAGAGAGCGGCCGATTAGGCGATCCGGTCGAAGCCGGGTCCAGAGGGAGGAAAACATGACATTTCGCAAGATGCTTCTGGCATCAGCGGTCGTCCTGTGCGCCGCAATGCCGAATTCCGCGTTGGCCGACACTTCCGGCAAGAAGATTGCGCTTTCCAACAATTATGCCGGCAACTCCTGGCGGCAGGCGATGCTCACGAGCTGGGACAAGGTGACGGGAGAGGCCGTCAAGGCCGGCGTGGTTGCTGCTGCCGATGCCTTCACAACGGCGGAAAACCAGGCGACTGAGCAGGCCGCGCAGATTCAGAACATGATCCTGCAGGGCTATGACGCGATCGTCCTCAACGCCGCCTCGCCGACGGCGCTCAACGGCGCGGTCAAGGAAGCATGCGATGCAGGCATCATCGTCGTCTCGTTCGACGGCGTGGTGAGCGAGCCTTGCGCCTGGCGGATCGCCGTCAATTTCAAGGAAATGGGTCGCAGTGAGGTCGAATATCTGTCGAAGAAGCTGCCCGAGGGCGGGAACCTCCTGGAGATCCGCGGCCTTGCCGGCGTCTTCGTCGACGATGAGATCTCGGCGGGCATTCACGAGGGCGTCAAGCAGTTCCCGCAGTTCAAGATCGTCGGGTCCGTCCATGGCGACTGGGCGCAGGATGTCGCCCAGAAGGCCGTCGCGGGTATCCTGCCGAGCCTTCCCGAGATCGCCGGCGTCGTGACCCAGGGCGGCGACGGCTACGGCGCTGCCCAGGCGTTCGCGGCTGCCAACCGGCCGACGCCGATCATCATCATGGGAAACCGCGAGGACGAGCTGAAGTGGTGGAAGGAACAGAAGGATGCCAGCGGCTATGAGACCATGTCTGTCTCGATCGCGCCCGGCGTCTCGACGCTCGCATTCTGGGTCGCCCAGCAGATCCTCGACGGCAAGGAAGTCAAGAAGGACCTCGTCGTGCCCTTCCTGCGCATCGACCAGGACAATCTGGAAGAGAACCTCGCCAATACCCAGGCAGGCGGTGTTGCCAATGTCGAATATTCGCAGGCTGATGCGATCAAGGTGATCGAATCCGCGGAATGATGGTCTTCCATATGTCGCGCGGTTCTCTCGGGACCGCGCGGCAGACCCCGTGCCAAACGATCCCCACTACAACAGATAGCGGCAAATGACGGGCAGAATGTCGAAGGCGATAATCGAGGTTGCCGACGCCAAGGTGAGTTTCGGAGCGGTCAGGGCGCTCGACGGCGTGACGCTCGCCATCCGGCCGGGGGAATGCGTGGGTCTCGTCGGCCATAACGGCGCCGGCAAATCGACGATCGTCAGCGTCATCAATGGCGGTCTGACGCCGCAGCAGGGCAACATTTCAGGCGACGGCGAGCTTCTTCAGCGCTACGGCATCAACGCGGCCAGAGCGCGCGGCATACGCTGCGTCTTCCAGGAGCTTTCGCTCTGCCCGAACCTCACCGTCGTCGAAAATACCCGCGTCCTGCACCGCCATCTTGGAGGCCTCGGCTGGCGCAGGCGGGCAAGGCTCGTGATTGAGCGAAGCCTCGATGCCATATTTCCCGGACACGGCATCGAACGCGACAGGATGGTCGGGGATCTCTCCATCGCCGAACGGCAGATGGTCGAGATCGCCATGGCTTTCTCCGATACCGGCATTGCGCCCCGGCTCATCATCCTGGACGAGCCGACGTCCTCGCTCGACGCGAGCCTCGCGGAGCAGATGCTCGCCCATGTCCGGCGGTTCGTCGCGAGCGGCGGTTCGGTCATTCTGATTTCCCATATCCTCCACGAGATCCTCGCCACGGCGAACCGGATCGCGGTCATGAAGGACGGGCGCATCGTCGCCGAACGGCCTGCCGATGCCTGGACCGAGCACGGCCTCGTCGAGGCCATGGGAAGCGTCGTCAAGGGCGAAGCGCATCGCCGCACGCTGCGAGACCTTGCCCATGAGCCCGTGGTACTCGCGCGGACCGGTCGCGGCCTGCGCCTTGAGGCCAGACGCGGCGAGATCGTCGGGCTCGCCGGTCTCGCCGGACACGGCCAGACGGGAATGCTGATGAAACTTCATGCAGCGAGCACCGCCGACTGGCTGCCGCGCCGCGAGCCTGCGGTGACCTTCGTCGCGGGGGATCGCCGCCTGAATGGCGTCTTCGAACTCTGGAGCATCCTGAAAAACTTCTCCATCGCCACGCTTCACGATCTGGCCCTGCGCGGCGTCGTCAGCGCCGAGGCGGAGGCCGAGCGTGCCGGAGAGTGGAAGCGCCGCATCGATATCCGCACGCCGGACTTGGCCAACCCCATGCTGTCGCTTTCGGGCGGTAACCAGCAGAAGGTGCTATTCGCCAGGTCGCTCGCGACCAGGGCGCCGGTGGTGCTGATGGATGATCCAATGCGCGGCGTCGACGTCGGCACGAAGCAGGAGGTATACGAGATCATCCGGCAGGAGGCTCAGCGCGGCCGCACCTTCGTCTGGTATTCGACCGAGATGGAGGAGGTCTGCCTCTGCGATCGTGTCTATGTCTTCCGCGAAGGAGAGATCGTTGCGGAACTCGCCGGCGACGCCGTGAGCGAGGAGAACATCCTTGCCACGTCCTTCAAGCGGGAGGCAGCATGAGGCTGAGGCTTTCGACCGATGCGATCCGGCTCGCCATTCCCGCCCTTTCGCTCACCGTGCTTCTTGCAGCCGTCTTCTGGCTGCAGCCGCGGGCGATGAGCTATATCGGCCTCAACCTGCTCTTCAATCTCGCGGTTCCGATCGCGCTCGCGACGATCGCCCAGATGATCATCATGTCGGTGAACGACCTCGACCTCGCGATGGGCACCTTCGTCAGCTTTGTCGGCTGCGTGACGGCGACCTTCCTGCGTGACGAGCCGCTTGTCGGGATTCTGATCCTTGCCGGCGGCGTTGCCGTCTATGCCATGCTCGGCGTCGTCATTCACCTCCGTGGCCTGCCGTCGATCGTGGTTTCGCTCGGCATGAGCTTCGTCTGGGCGGGGCTTGCCGTGCTTCTCCTGCCGGCGCCCGGCGGACAAGCGCCGGAATGGGTCCGAAGCCTGATGACGATGAAGCCGCCGATCGCTCCGATGGCGATCGTCGCCAGCATCGTCATTGCCGTCGTCGCGCATCTGATCGTGACGCGCTCCTCGCTCGGCGTGCTCATCCGCGGCATCGGCGGCAACCAGCGCTCGGTGGAGCGGGCGGGCTGGTCAGTTCTGGCCGCCCGCGCTGCGGCCTACGGGCTTGCCGGCATGTTCGCGGTGCTCGCCGGCATCGCGCTCGTCGGGCTCACCACATCGGCCGACGCAAACATAGCGCTCAGATACACGCTGCTCTCGATCGCCGGCGTGATCCTCGGCGGCGGCGAATTCATTGGCGGGCGCGTCTCGCCCATCGGCGCGGTGATCGGCGCTCTGACGCTGACGCTTGCCGGTTCGTTCCTGTCTTTTCTGCGCATCTCGCCCGACTGGCAGATCGGCGCGCAGGGCGCGATCCTGATCATCGTTCTCGCCTTGCGCCTGCTGCTCAACCGTCTCGAATATCAGGAGAAGCGGCGATGAGGGTCGTCGACCGTCTTTCGCGCGCGCCTTGGATCTGGTCGTGGTTCGCCGCCTTCCTGGTCTGGTTCGCGACGATCATGGTGACGGGCGGCGCAAGCATGCTCGACCTCTCCCAGGCGGCGCTGACCTTCGCCGCCTTCTCGATCATCGTCGGCATCGGCCAGATGTTCGTCATCACGCTCGGTCCCGGCAACATCGACCTGTCGATTCCCGCCACCATGACGCTCGCGGGCACCGTGGCGCTGAAGCTTATGGAAGTGGACAACGCCATGATCCTGCCGGGGCTGATAACCGCAACCCTGATCGGCATCGGTGTCGGCCTCGCGAACTACGCGCTCATCAAGGCGTTGCGCATCCCGCCGATCATCGCGACGCTGTCGATGAGCTTCATCATCCAGTCGGCGGCCATCTGGACCAATCGCGGCCTGCGCATCAAACCGCCGAGCTTCCTGGCCGAATTCACGACATCGGCCACGCTCGGCGTGCCCAACGTTTCCCTCGTGGCGCTGGTGATTTCCCTCGCCGCGTGGTTCCTGCTCGAAAAGACCGTTTACGGGCGCTGGATCTCCGCGATCGGCCAGAGCATGCCGGCGGCACGCATGGCGGGCGTTCCGGTCGACGGCACACGCTTCGTCACCTACGTGCTCTCGGCCGTTCTTGCCTCGCTCGCGGGCTACCTCCTCGCCTGCTTCTCGGGCGGCGCGGCTCTCAACATGGGCACGGAATATCTTCTGATGTCGATCGCCGTCGTCGTTCTCGGCGGCACCGCGGTCGCCGGCGGCGATTCCAACGTGCCGGGAATCTGGGGTGCCTCGCTCTTCATGTTTCTGGTGGTCTCCATGCTCAACACCTACGGCCTCGGCGCCGGCATCCGCCTGATCATGACCGGGCTTATCATCATCAGCGTCATCATGCTCGCAGGCGGCCGACAGCCGGGCATGCGTTAGTTCGGGGACGGACCACATGGGAAGGGAACAAATCTACGAGATCGACGATCCGCGCTTCGCCCATCTGATCGTCGGCAGCGCCCGTCTCGATGACCTTTATTCCGGCTGCCGCTGGTCGGAGGGGCCGGTCTGGTTCAGCGATGCCAACCAGCTCGTCTGGAGCGACATCCCGAACCAGCGGATGCTGCGCTGGACGCCGGAAGGCGGAGTCTCTGTCTTCCGGCAGCCGTCGAATTTCGCAAATGGCCACACCCGAGACCGGCAGGGACGCCTGATTTCCTGCGAGCACGGAACGCGCCGCGTCACCCGGACCGAGATCGACGGCTCGATCACGACGCTCGCCGAAAGCTTTGGCGGTCGGCGGCTCAATTCGCCGAACGACGTGGTGGTGCGATCGGACGGCACAATCTGGTTCACCGACCCGACCTACGGCATCCTTTCCGACTATGAGGGCTATCGGGCGGAGCCGGAACAGGAGAGCCGCAATGTCTACCGGCTGGACCCGGAAAACGGCGAGCTCGCCGCGGTCGCCACCGACTTCAACCAGCCGAACGGCCTCGCCTTCTCGCCCGACGAGAGCATCCTCTATGTCGCCGACTCCGGCGCAAGCCATGACGACGCCCTGCCGCGGCATATTCGCGCCTTCGATGTTTTGGACGGACAGCTCGCCAACGGCCGAGTCTTCGCAACGATCGACAAGGGCATCCCCGACGGCATCCGCACGGACACGGGAGGAAATCTCTGGTCGAGCGCCGGCGACGGTGTGCATTGCTTCGCACCGGACGGCGTGCGCATCGGCAAGATTCTCGTGCCGCAAACTGTTGCCAACCTCACCTTCGGCGGTCCCCGCCGGAACCGCCTCTTCATCGCTGCGACGACGTCGCTCTACGCAATCTATGTGACCGCGACGGGCGCGCAGGTACCGTGAGAAGGGGAAGTTCATGGTAGCGGATGATTTCAACCAGAACGGCGGCAACGACGCCGGCACAGAGGGGCTGGCCATGGCGGGTTGATAAGCCGCGCAAGTCCTCCCGTTCCTCGCCAGCAATTCGGATGCTGCCGGCGACGTGACCAACAACCTATTTTGATCTGAGCCCGATCGAGGTCGTCTGCCTGGCTGTCGAGGCGATGTAGTGACGGTCGAACCGGAGCTTTGCTGTTCGAGATTGGTGTAGCGCAGCACTTCGAGCGGCCCGGCGTTATCGATCAGCAGCGCCTCCAGCGGCACCAGCGTGAATACCGGAATGACCTGCGGTTCCTCTGCCGGGCCAGACCTGCTCATGCAGCTAGCGCCCTGCTTCCCAGCGCTTCCTCAACGGTCGCGATACGGGCGAAGCGGCCGGCGAGCACCAGTTCCGTGCGTTTACGAATTGCCGCGGCATCGAAGGTCTCACCCGAGGCATGCGTCATCGGGAATGTCAGCGTCGCTTCAGAGACAAAATCGACATCCCAGCCGAGATCGGAGGCATCTCGCGTGGTGGTCTAGCAGCACTGCTCGGTGCGCAAGCTGCTCGGCAAGGCGATCATCGATACGGGTGGTGAGCGATAAATGATGACCGGCTGCCCGCATTTCGAGGTCCGTCGACGCGCTGGAATTCGAAGAAGTAGATCCGGTCGACATTCCTGATGGTCATCGCTCCAATGATTCTTTCCGCATTGATCCGCCGGAAAATGGTCGACGATCGGCTGGTGGTTATAGACTATGGCCGTGCTCTCGATGCCGCTAGCTTATCCAGCGAAGTAATGTAGATCTGGCGAACGCCGGCCTTCATGCCGAATCGGACCGTCGTGGGTGTTGATTTGCACTGAGAAGTGGGTCGGCGTCCTTCTTTTGATTGCCACTGGCAGCCCTTCCCCAGGCATTTCCCATCTACCATTCAGCCGCCGCCCGTCTTCGGATAAGGGATCCACCCATTCTCTTAGGCAAACGCGTGAAATCTCGTCGGCCATCTTCCCTGAAGTCGCTCGAACCATGAATTCAATATCTTGGTTTAGATCGGGCGCGTTGATCTCATTCTCCGCATTCACACTGTCGAAAATCACCTTATTCAACGCGGAAATGTCACTGCCAAACGTCTCGCGGACCTCCTGCCTCCGAAGTATCGGTGATCGAATGACTTGCGTGTGAGGGGCGTCCTCGCGCGCAATCATTCTCTCGCGCACAGGATCTTAGCGCTTGAGAATGCCGGCATATTTGTTCCTATCCAGCTTCTCTTGGTCGACTTCCAGATCGTCATCGTCGACAGCGGCGCCTGCGTCTTCACGGCCGGCAAACAGCTGTTCATCCTCATCGATTGGAGAAGGCGCAACACGCGCGATCTGCTGCAAATCATCCTCGCTCACGCCAGCAACTCGCCTTTCATGGAGATCCAATCGCCGGCGCAGCTCATCGAGGGAAGAAATGTAGACCTGGCGCACCCCTGCCTTCATCGCGAATCGGACCTCGTGGGCATTCTGCGGCCTTCGCACGGCAGAGAAATCAACTTCATCGCCCGGAGCGTCGCGCCGGCGGGGATACGGCCCTGCGGCCGCGCCGGTCCGGCAAGGCTGACCTCGACCGTGGAGAGTTCGAGTTCGACGGTGGCGGTGTAGCGCGGGTCGATATGCGGATCGAACCACAGGCCGGTGCGCTTCGCGTGGGCCTGGACGAAGGCGACGTGGTCGCGCGAGCGTCCCGTCATTTCGAGGTATTTGAGCGTCTCGGCGTCGATCGGGAAGTAACCGCTGTTGCCGCCGAACTCCGGCGTCATATTGGCAACGACGGCACGGTCTCCGACGGTCAGCGTCGACACACCGGGACCGAAGAATTCGACATAGCGGTCCTGCAGGTCGAGCTTGCGCAGCATTTCGGTGACGGTGAGCGCCAGATCGGTCGCCATCACGCCGCTCTGAATGCTCCGGTGAGTTTCACCCCGACGACCTCCGGGACGCGGAGCGTCACCGGTATGCCGAAGAACACGCTCTCCGCCTCGAGCCCGCAGACGCCCCAGGCAAGCACGCCGATGTCGTTGATCATCGGCTATGGCTGTCGGTGCCGATCAGCGTGTCGGGCATCGCCAAGAGCGCGCCTTCGATGCGCTTGCCGGTCGCGGCGCTGGCGAGCCTCTCGAGATTGAGCGTGTGCATGATCCCGGTACCGGGCGGGTGCACGCTAAAGCCGCTCAGCGTGTTTGTCGCCCATATCATGAAGCGATAGCGCTCGGCGTTGCGCTCGAACTCGCGCGCCATGTTCCTTTCGAGCGAGCCTGCCTGTGCGAAGAAATCGACGCCCACCGAATGATCCGTCGAGACGTCCACCGGTACGACGGGATTGAGAAGAGCGGGATCGCCGCCGGCTTCCGCCAGCGCCGAGCGCATGCCGGCAATGTCGACCAGCGCCGGACCACAGGTGGTGTCGTGCATGAGGACTCGATTGGGGAGAAGCGGGATTTCCTGCTCGCTCGTTCCGGTATGGAGCTAGGCCAGGATCGCCTCCTTCGCCCTCGCGGCGTTGTCACCTCCGGTGCGCAGCACGTTCTCCAGAAGAATTCGATGTGTATAGGGCAGGCGCTGCAACGCCTCGCCTGCCTCCGCAGGGAGGTCCACGATCGCATAGTCAACCCGGTCAACGCCGAGATGTGCCAGCTTTGTCTCGGACATTGATTGTCTACCGCTTCGAGAACGTGGGGCCTCTTAAGGTCTTGGCCCGGAATTACATATTGCGATTATAAAATGCAATATGCACGCGCATCGAAAGAAGCACGAACGTCCACCTCTTGCAGCGGCGCCGACATGTTGGCAGGCGGTTCGGAACATACCCGCGAAGAATTCCGTTCATTGCTCATGAAAGGAGTGAATCATGAATCAGATAATCTACCTAGTCGGACTGGTTGTGGTCGTACTCGCCATCTTGGCGTTCTTTGGCTTGGGCTAATAAGCAGGCTCACACCCGATCGGCCAACCGATTGCCGGCACCGGGCGCAGTCCGCCGATCATGGAAGCCAGAATAGCCTTCGAGGAACATAAGCCTTCTGCCTGCTTCCTCAATTCATGGCCGATTTAAGGAAGCATGCAGCCGCTTTTGAAGTGCGCTACGGCTTTGCGCGTCTTCACTCGCGCACCGCTGTAGAACAGTTCCGCCACACGTTCTTAGACCTGCGGCGTCTTGATCCGGATCGCACCCATGATGTGCGTGTAGAGAAAGGCCGCCGCCTCTGTCCGGCGACCGGTCTCGACGAGGTCGAGAATGTGCAGGTGCTCGCTCGTCTGCCGGGGCAGCCGGCTCCGGTCGATGTTAATCTGGTACTCGATTAGGCGGCGCAGCCGGTTGACGCGCTTGATTGCGTCGAGGAAGAAATCGTTCTGTGAGCAGGCGACGAGCATTTCGTGAAACTCGTTGTTCGCCTTGACGATCTCGGCGCGCGACCAGGTCTCGTAGCCGCCTTCTCCCAAGGCGGTCTGCACGGAGCGCGCCTTCCTGAATTCTTCCTCGTTCGAGCGGAACGTGGGCAAGAGCATCGCCTGCTGCTCGATGACCGCGCGGAAGACGTAGCCCTCCTCGTAGCTCTTGCGCGATGTCAGGGTCTCGCGGAAGGCCCAGCCGTTGCCCGGCAGGCGTTCGATCCAGCCCTCTTCGGCGATCCGGTGGAGCGACTTCAACAGCCGGCTGCGGGCGACGTCGTAGAGGCGCATCAGCTCTTTCTCGCTGACGCGCTCCTCGAGCTTGCCGGCAAGGCGGTCCTCGGCGATGCGGAAATAGAGCGGATCCTCCTCCTCGCGCCGAGGCTCGCCCACGGGTTTCCCTGTCTCGACCTTGGCCGCGTCGATCGTCAGGAAATAGCCGCGGTTCGGTTCCGCCCGCACGATTCCCATCGTCTCGAGCTTCTTCAAGGCGGCATTGACCGGCGCGCGGGAGACGCGAAACGCATCGGCGAGCATTTGACAGGGCAGATGCTCGCCGGCGCGCATCTCGTTCGTCTTCACGAATTCGAGGATGCTTGCCGTGATCTGCGGGGATACGCTTTGTCTTGCCATGGGTCGTCGTAGGGTTCGGTCGCTAGCGCGTTCAACGTCGATTTATGCACTCGCCAACGCGTTTGCAAAAGGCGTTTTTCTGTCCAGGCCTCAATCGTCGTCCTGCTGGAACCGCGACAATCCTTTGAACACGAAGGGGCGATCAGCGCGATAGTGGCAACCGCGATCATGATGGCCGAGCTCGGATGCTCAAGGAAGACCATCGGGTCGCCGAGGCTCATCTGCAGCGAGCGCCTCAGCGCGTTGTACGCCAGGGGCCCGAGGATCAATCCGACCACGGCGACACGGCCCGAACGGGCCATCTTGTTGCCTTCAAGCGCTGTGACGACGGCAGCACTTTCGCCCGGCATGTTCAACAGGATGGCGGTGGTCGAGCCGCCATACATACAGATGCCGGCGAACATTATGATCGAGCCGCCCGGATCGAGTTTGAAGGTCACCGGCAGCAGGAGCGCGACGGTGAGCGCCGGACCGATGCCCGGCAGCACGCCGACGGCCCGCCGCCGGAATAGGCGACATGACCTTGCTCGGATCGGCACCCCCGCCGACTTGGTGATCAGCGCCGCCAGGATATGGTCGGCCCCGCCGGCCGATCCGCCCACCCAAATAGTGGTCGCCACGTCCTTCTTGATCGTCGCAAGCAGATCGTCGATGGTCTTGTTCGGCGAGTCCTTCGGCACCACGAAGACGAGCGGATCACCCGTCAGGCGCGCCAGAGGCGTCACCTGGGTAAGGTCGACCGGCGCATTGTTGGAGATGCTCGCTCCGACGAGGGTGATGCCGGCGACGAGCAATTGATCGGCCGCACCCTTGGCGCTGCCGACGAACTGGGCGAGACCCACTGTGCCGTCGGCACCGGGTACGTTGACGACCTGGACGCTCTTGGCCTCACCCGTCGCCATCATCGCCTCTTGCAGCGAGCGCGCCGCCGAATCCCAGCCGCCGCCCGCGCCGGCCGGCGCCGTGATGGTCAGTTCGAGGTCGCTGGCAGCCGAAATGGCCGGATAGAAGGCAGTGCCGCCAAGGCAGCCAGGCAAAGGACAGTTTTCAGAAGATGACGCATGCGATTGCTCCTCCTGGATGGAAAAACGAACGGCGAGCCTACTGGCCGTTGCGAGACAACATGCATTAAATAATTATAAAATGAAATAGTGGAAAAACGAGTCAGGGAGGAAATTGCCTCGGGCAAGCTTTGGCAAAACCTAGCCGGATAAGTGGCGGGGCGGATCTCCGCCTATTTCCGGATGCTGCGCGTCGAGCGCGGCGTCACGCTCGTCGAAGGTGTCTACGAGTAACGATGCGCGCCTATCGCCCTCGCAGGGCGACGTCGCCCACGGCGCGCTCGCCTGACATTCACAAGCGCTATGCCTTCACGCGCAGCCGCGGGAGAAGATCGGGCAGGCTGACCGGGCGCAGGTCTCTGGCATCGACGCCCACATCGAACTGCCGCGGCAGCAGCGGTTTCAAACGGCCGTGGGAATGGCCGTGCAGGTTGACCGATCGCTTTCCCATCTGATTCCAGGTCCGAAACGGATAGTGGCAGAGAATGAGCAAGTGCCCCTCGACGGTGAGTTCCGCATAATGCTGGATGCTCTGCCAGCCGCTGGCTTCGACCGTCGCCAGCGAATCGTTGTTGCCGACGATCAGGTGCTTCCTGCCGTTCAGCCGCGTAAGCAAATCTTCAGCAAAGCCCTTTTTCTTCGATGCGAAGTCGCCGAGGTGCCAGATCTCGTCCTCCGGCGAGACGGTGTCGTTCCAGTTGGCAATCAGCGCAGCGTCGTGGTCCGCCAGGCTGGAGAAGGGCCGGCGATCGATGTTGAGCACCCGCGGCTCGCCGAAATGCGTGTCACTCGTGAAATAGATCATCTAGGCAGCTTTCCGGTTAAAGCGTTGCTGCGATCGGAGGCACCCCCCTCTGCCCTGCCGGGCATCTCCCCCACAAGGAGGGAGGTTGGCTGGAAACGCCGATCTGCCCCAACCCCAGCGTGCGTATGCCGAAGTCAACGCACCTGCAAAGTCCATGCATCGATATTCGATGGGCGGGACATTGCCTCTTGCCGATCTCCCCCCGTGTGGGGGAGATGCCTGGCAGGGCAGAGGGGGTACACACCCGTTCTCCCGATTTTCGGCGCTCCACTCTGATCGGCCCTAGTCGGAAGTCACGGGAACGAACATCCCGAGCTTCACATCCTTCAGCACGACATTCGTGTGAATTCGCTTAATCTGAGGATTCTGCGACATGATCTGCGCGGTGATCTCGTCATATTGGGTGACGTCCTGGGCGGTGATGATCGCCACGAGATCCACCGACCCGGTCACGTAATAGACCTGCTGGATGTGATCCTGCTTGTCGACCCAGGTGCGGAATTTCGCGAGCGCATCGTAGTTCTCACGCTCGATCTCCATGCCGGCGATGAAGGTCATCGGATTTCCGGCGACCTTGCGGTCGACGAGGGCGATCTCGGCGGAAATGATGCCGTCCTCGCGCATCCTTTTGAGGCGGCGTTGAACGGCAGACGCCGACAGGCCGATGATGTCGCCGATCGCCTCCGCCTTGAGCTGACAGTCGCGCTGCACGATCTCGAGGATCTTCCGATCGAATTGATCCACTGGCTCCGTCATGGCTTCCCCGAGTTGGTGATTTGCCGCAGCTTTATATCTCATTCGCAGGGGCGTCGCGTCGCTTTGTAGTGAGCAGGCTTTCCGCTTCCAAAACTCTCATGTACAAACGGACGCACTGTCCCAAAGCAAAAATCAAACACAGCGGCTGCGGCAAGTCCGCATTTTTCTGTGTTTTATGCCGCAAATCCGCATTCCTCCGGCAAGTGTGCGGCAAAGCCGCCGAGCGAGGCAATATTATCGCGGACCAAATAATCACAAAGTCGCCGGGAACAACAGGAATGATGCGAAGCGCCGCCGCCTTGCTGGTGGAAGACGTCCATAAGAGCTATGGGCAGCACCAGGTGCTGAAGGGCGTGTCGGTATCGGCAAAAAAAGGCGACGTCATATCGCTGATCGGATCCTCGGGCTCCGGAAAGAGCACCTTCCTGCGCTGCATCAACTTTCTCGAGATCCCCGACCGCGGCCGTTTCGTCTTCGGCGGAGAAGAGGTCCTGATGAAGCCGGGCCGCGAAGGGCGCGCCCATCCCGCCAATTGGCGGCAGATCGAAAGGATCCGCACCGGCCTCGGCATGGTGTTCCAGAGCTTCAACCTTTGGGCCCATAGGACCGTGCTCGAAAATGTCATCGAGGCCCCAATTCATGTGCTGCGGCAGAACCGCAGGGAATCGACCGAACGGGCCGAGGCTCTTCTGTCCAAGGTGGGGCTTTACGACAAACGGCACGCCTATCCGGCGTTCCTGTCGGGCGGCCAGCAGCAGCGCGCCGCGATCGCCCGCGCGCTCTGCGTCGACCCGGCGGTGATGCTGTTCGACGAGCCCACCTCGGCACTCGATCCCGAGCTTGTCGGCGAGGTGCTGAAGGTCATCCGCGACTTGGCGGAAGAAGGGCGGACCATGCTTCTCGTCACGCACGAGATGAAATTCGCCCGCGACGTCTCCAGCCACGTGATGTTCCTCGATGGGGGGCGCGTCGAGGAACAGGGGCCGCCCGCCCAGGTCTTCGGTGCGCCGCTCAGCGCCCGCTGCCGCGAATTCACCGGCAGTCTCGGCCATTGATCCGTTTCCATTCCGACGAAAACAGAAGGGGTAGTCGAATGAAGTTGATGTCCATCCTGATGGCCGGCGTGGCCTTCGCACTTGCAGGTGCGGCCAATGCGGAAGTGCGCTTCGGCATCATGAACGAAGCCTACCCACCCTTCTTCACGAAGGACCCGTCCGGCAAATGGATCGGTTGGGAAATCGAGCTGATGGACGCGGTCTGCGCCGAGATGAAGGAGACCTGCTCCATCGTCGACATGTCCTGGGACGGCCTGATCCCGGGTCTCGAGGCGAAGAAGTTCGACGTCATCTGGTCGTCGATGTCGATCACCAACGAGCGCAAGAAGACGATCGACTTCACCGACAAATATTACAACACCCCGAGCAAGCTGATCGGCGCCAAGGACGGCAAGTTAGGAGCAGCGCCTGACGACGTCGCCGACAAGACGATCGGCATCCAGGTCTCGACGATCCAGTCCGAATATTACAAGAAGTATTTCGCCGACAAGGCAGCGGAACAGACCTATGCGACGCTCGACGAAGCCTTCCAGGACCTGGCTGCCGGGCGGATCGACTATGTCTTCGGCGATGCCATTCCGCTGGCAGAGTTCCTGAAGTCGGACTTCGGCAAGGACTGCTGCGAGGACAAGGGCAACGTCAAGGACGACCCGGCTATCCTCGGAACGGGTATCGGCGGCGGGCTGCGCAAGGACGACACGGCACTGCGCGACAAGCTTAACGCGGCGATCGCCGCCGTCAGGGCGAGCGGCAAATATGCCGAAATCTCCAAGAAGTACTTCGACTTCGATCCCTATGGCGAATGACCGGAAGGGCGATCGGCGCCTGAAGGCGCCAATCGCCCTTTGCCTATGAACTCGATCAGATAGGCCCCGGATGTCGTCCAGCCAATCGCTCCTGGAATTGCTCTCCCCTTATCCGCCCGGCTGGGGAGGCGTGCTGCTTGCCGGCGCGCTCTCCACCGTGCTGATTTCGCTTGGCGCCTATCTCGTCGGCATCGCCATCGGCCTCGTCGGTGCCATCGGCAAGCTGAAGGGCAATCGCCCGGTTCGCTTCGTCCTCGATCTCTATACGACGGCCGTCCGCGCCATCCCGGAACTGATCCTGATCATCGGCCTCTATTATGTGGGAACCGACGGGCTGAACCGCATCCTCTCCGCACTCGGGCTTCCGGCGGTGGAGATCAACGGCTTCGTTGCCGCCGTCGCGGTGCTGGGCATTGTCCAGGGCGCCTATATGACCGAAGTGTTTCGCGGGGCGATCCTCGCCATTCCGGTCGGGCAGATCGAAGCGGCGGCCGCCTTCGGCATGCGGCCGCGGCTGCGCTTCCGCCGCATCGTGCTGCCGGCCCTGATGCCGAATGCGCTGCCGGGTCTAGCCAATCTCTGGATGTCGGTCACCAAGGACAGCGCGTTGATTGCCGTCGTCGGCTATCAGGAACTGGCGCTCGCGACCCGTATCGCCGCCGGCAACACCAAGCACTACTTCCTGTTCTTCCTCGCCTCCGCCGCCCTCTACCTCGCGATAACGCTCATCTCTAACGTCGCGTTCGCGGCGCTCGAGAGCCGCCTCCGGCGCGGCCAGCCGACGACCGCATAGGAGGGGCACGTGGATTTCTCGTGGATCTTTTCCTATTGGCCGCTGCTTGCCGCAGGCGCGGTCCAGACCGTCCTCCTGCTCGTGATTTCGGTCGGCTTCGGCTTCATTCTGGCGATCGGTCTCGCGCTCGCGCAGGTGATCGGCCCGCGCTGGCTCAAGCTCTTCGCTCGCGGCTACTGCACCTGCCTGCGCGGCACGCCGCTGCTGATTCAGCTGTGGCTGCTCTATTACGGCGTCGGCTCGCTGCTGCCGATGATCCCCGGCCTGCGTGCCAGCCTTCTCTGGCCGATCCTGCGCGAAGGTTTCTTCTTTGCGGCGGTGAGCTTCACCCTCAATTATGCGGCCTATGAGGCCGAGGTGCTGCGCGGCGCGCTGCTTGCCGTTCCCAAGGGTGAACTCGAGGCCGGCCGATCCTTCGGCATGTCGTTCTCGACCCTGCTCAGGCGGATCTGGCTGCCGCGCGCCATCCGCATCGCCTTGCCGACAATCGCCGGCGAAGTCGTGCTGCAATTGAAGGCAACGCCTCTCGCTTTCACCGTGACGGTAATGGACCTCTATGCGGTGGCCTACAAGGTGAGGCAGGACACGCTGCTGGTCTACGAGCCGCTGATGGTCGTGACCGTCTTCTATGTCTGCCTGACGCTTATCATCACCCGCGCCTTCAAGGTCGTCGAAGCGCAAGTGCCGGTACGGCGCTAGCATGATGAGCTGCTTGATCGATTTGGCGGCGCCCGAGGTCCTCATCGCGCCTTTTCTCGGCGGATCGGCAGCCGCTGAGCGGCCAAAAACACTCGGAGAACACTAGAGTCGCCGTCGAACGCATCTCGAAAGGTCCTCCATGTCCCTGAATCGATCGAGCACCAAGGCCGTAACGGATCGCCGAAGCCAAGCGAGAGCCCGGCCGCATTCCGACAATCGCCCGCTGCATTGGGAAACCCTGGCGCTCGACGGCGGCTTGGTCATCGATCCGACGACGAAGGCGATCGCCCCCAATATCTCGATGTCGGTCAACAATCTGCTTGCCCCGGGCGACGGCGCCTTTTCGGCCGACGGCGTCGAGGATCTGACGGCGCTGCCATATCTCTACGCGCGCTGGACCAATCCGACGGTGCGGCAGCTCGAGCAGCGCATGGCGGCACTCGAAGGCGCTGACGGCGCGCTCGCCACCGCGACCGGTCTCGCGGCGATTGCCGCCACCTTCCTGACCTGTCTCAAGGCGGGCGACCACCTGATCATCAGCGATGTCTGCTACGCTGGCGCCAGCGAGCTGGCGCGCCGGATTTTGCCCGACTATGGGATCGAGGTGACCCCCGTGAACATGTCGCGCCTCGACGCAGTCGCGGCGGCCTTCCGGCCCAACACCCGGCTCGTCCACTGCGAAAGCCCCTGCAATCCGATCCTGCGATTGACCGATCTTTCCGCCGTGGCGGCACTCGCGCACCAGCGCGATGCACTCGTTTCGGTCGATTCCACCCTTGCCACGCCGGTCGCGACAAGGCCGCTCGCCTTGGGCGTCGATCTCGTCATCCACTCCCTGACGAAGTTCATCAATGGCCATGGCGACGCGCTCGGCGGAATCGTCTGCGGCCGCAAGGCGCTCGTCGAGAAAATCCGCTCGCGCGCCGGCGTCTATCTCGGCGCCTCGCTTTCGGCCCAGAGCGCCTGGCTGATCATGCGCGGCATCGACACGCTCTTTCCGAGGGTGCGGGCGGTCTCGGATTCGGCGCTGCGGCTTGCCCGTTTCCTTGACGGTCATCCGGCCATCAAAGCGGTCATCTATCCCGGGTTGGCGGCCCATCCGCAGCACGCGCTGGCGAAGCGCCAGATGAATGTTTTTGGCGGCATCCTCACATTCCAGACGGACGACCCGCAGAAAATCGCCGTCCAGTTCGCCGAGCGGCTGCGCGTCGTGCACTACGCCTTCTCGCTCGGCCACCAGCGCAGCATCGCCGTCCTTCTCGACACGAATGAAATGATGAAGTCGACCTACGGCCTGCAAGGGGCGCAGCTCGACGATTACCGCGCCTTCGCCGGCGACGGCGTCTTCCGCCTTTCGGTCGGCCTGGAGTTCGTCGAGGACATCATCGACGACCTCGACCGGGCGCTCCGATGAAGACGCGCAACAAGATCTTGTCCGAACACCCGGGAGCGGCTGACGGCAATTGGGTCGTCGGCGGTCATCCGGCGCTGAACCAGCAAATGGGAGTCGATCATCAATGAGCCAAATACGCATTCTCGACGGCGGCATGAGCCGGGAGCTGATCCGTCTCGGCGCCGAACTCAGGCAGCCGGAATGGTCCGCGCTGGCCCTGATGGAGACGCCGGAGATCGTCGGGAGAGTCCATAGGGAATTTATCGATGCCGGTGCCGACGTGATCACCACCAACAGCTACGCGCTGGTGCCGTTCCACATCGGCGAGGAGCGCTTCCGCTCCGAAGGACGCTCGCTGATCGCACTCGCCGGAAAGCTCGCGAGAGAAGCCGCCGATGACACGACCGATCGGAAAGTCACAGTTGCCGGCTCATTGCCGCCGATCTTCGGCTCCTACGAGCCCGAGCGCTTCGACCCCTCGCGCGTGCAGAACTATCTCAAGGTCCTCGTCGAAGGATTGGCGCCCCATGTCGATGTCTGGCTCGGCGAAACGCTGAGCCTGATTGCCGAAGCGGATGCGGTCCGCACCGCCGTTGCCGCGAGCGGCAAGCCGTTCTGGGTCTCCTTCACCTTGGCCGACGACGCAGAGGCCCTGGCAGGCGACGAGCCAAAGCTTCGATCGGGAGAGGCCGTGGCCGCGGCCGCCGCCTGGGCCGCCAGCTCCGGTGCCGAGGCGCTCCTCTTCAACTGCAGCCGTCCGGAAGTCATGGCGCGCGCCATCGCCGTTGCGGCTCGGACGTTTAGGGAAAGGCAGGCGGATATCGGCATCGGCGTCTATGCCAATGCCTTTGAGGCGGAAGAGGCGGAAGGCGCCGCCAACGAGACGCTCCATCACACCCGCGCCGACCTCACCGCCGACCGTTATTCGTGCTTTGCCTGCGACTGGGTCGAAGCGGGCGCCTCCATCGTCGGCGGCTGCTGCGGCATCGGCGCACGCCACATTCACAACCTGGCACGCAGCCTGAAGGGCTAAGGGGATTGAACGGCGAAAATCGGGAGAGCGGGTGATACCCCTCTGCCCTGCCGGGCAACTCCCCCACAAGGCCCCACAAGGGGGGTGCCGCCGATTGCGGCAACAATTGAACCAGAGGGTTACCCGGCCCCGGCTGACCGGGCCTCTTGAGGTGTTGACCTCATCCCGGCGCGGCTTGCCGCCGCGACGGCCATCGCAATAATGACCAGCACCGTGGCGACGGCGAAAGTGGCGCGCATGCCGGTGGCGGTGGCGGCCGCAGTCTCCCTCGCCGCGGCGAAGGAGAAGACCGCTCCCATCATCGATGCGCCGGTGATCAGCCCGAAATTGCGCGAGAGGTTCAAGAGCCCCGAGACGGTGCCCCGCTGCTCGGGCCGCGCGTCCTTCATCACAGCGGTATTGTTTGCCGCCTGGAACAGCGCGTAGCCGCCGGTGAGAATGACGAGCGGCATGACATAGCCGGCGACGCCGAGCGCTTCCGGAACGAGCGAGAGTGCGAGGCAACCGGCCGTCATGGCGCCAAGACCGGCGGCGGCCATGCGCCACACGCCGAAGCGATCGACGAGCCGCCCCGCCGGAATGCCCGTCAGCGCCGAGACGACCGGTCCGACCGACATCACCAGGCCGACGAGCGCCGCATCAAGCCCCAGACCGCGCGACAGGTAAAAACGGCCCCACCACCAGCGTCGCCATCATCACCGTAGCGACCAACATGCTCGTGGCAAGCCCCGAGCGAAACGACGGCTGATGCAGCATCGCGAAATCGACCAAGGGTGACCCCGTCCGAAATTCCACCAATAGAAAGACACACATGCCGAAGACGGCCGCCAGCAGCAGAGCCAGGTTGGTCGCCCCGAAGCTGCCGCGCCCGATGGTCATGGCGAGCGCGTAGGCGCCGAGGGTGAAGACGAGGATCAGCGTACCGACGAGGTCGAAGCCGGGCCGGCACGCCCTTGATGCCGGACGATCCGTCGGCAGTGCGTGGCAGGCAAGAAGCAAAGCCAACAGGCCGATCGGCACCGTGACCAGGAAGATCGCCCGCCAGCCGAAGCCGGCGATCAACGCGCCGCCCAGGGAGGGGCCGAGCGCCGTCCCGATCGCCGACATCGTGCCGAGCAGCCCCATGGCGCTGCCGGTCCTTTCCTTCGGGACGACCTCGCCGACCAGGGCCAGGGCAAGCGCCATCATGGCTGCGGCGCCCAACCCCTGCAGGGCTCTCGCCGCGACGAGCCAGGAAAGACGCGGCGCGGCGCCGCTCAGGCCGGATGCGATCGTGAACAGGGCGATACCGGCGAGCAGCAGTTTGCGGCGGCCGACGATGTCGCCGAACCGACCGACGCTGATGATCAGCGTGGTGATGACCAACAGATAGGCGAGGACGACCCACTGCACCTCTTGAAACGAGGCGGAGAAGGCCTGGATCAGGGTGGGCAAGCCAACATTGGCGATGCTCACGCCCAAGGAGGCCAGCAGCATGGAAAGGGAAAGGCTGGTCAGTGTCCAGCGGGCCGAGATCGGCTGCTCCATGCCAGCAGCAACCGTGTCATACGGGTATTTTGTCATCGTCGTTCCTCTCATCGGCGTCGCTCGAGAGGTAACGTCACCCGCATGTCGCATCCGGACCTCAATCTTCTCGTCACCCTCGATGTGCTGCTTGCCGAAGGAAGCGTCGCCGGCGCTGCCCGAAGGTTGCGGCTGAGCCCCTCCGCCATGAGCCGGCAGCTTGCGCGCTTGCGCGCTGCGACCGGCGATCCTGTTAGTGCGGGCCGGCCGCGGCCTCGTCCTGACACCCCGCGCGCTCGAATTGCGTGAGCGCGTCGGCCACCTGGTCGAGGAGGCGGAGGCGGCGCTGAGGCCTGCCGACCGTTTGGATCTCGGCCGGCTCGTGCGGACCTTCACGCTTCGCACGAGCGACGGCTTCGTCGAGAATTTCGGGCCGGCCCTGATCGCCAAGGCCGGCGCCGAGGCACCGGGCGTGCCGCTGCGCTTCGTCCCGAAGCTCGACAAGGACAGCACGCCGCTACGGGATGGCAGCGTCGACCTGGAGACCGGCGTCGTAGGCGGGAGCCAGAGCCCGGAGATCCGCAACGCAGGCCTTGTTCCAGGATCGCTTCGTCGGCATTGTGCGTGTCGGACACGCGCTCTGCCAGGGCGAGATCACGCCCGCCCGCTATGCCGCCGGGCAGCACGTGCTCGTCGCCCGCCACCGTAGAGATAACGGGCCGATCGATGCCGCTCTGGAGGCGCTCGGTCTCGAACGGGAGATTACCGCAACCGTTGGCGGTTTTTCTCCCGCGCTGGCGCTGGCGAAAAACTCCGACATGATTGCCACCGTCCCCGAGCGCCACACCGGCAACCTTCGTGACGATCTGTTCAGTTTTCCCATTCCGATCCCCATTCCGGAGATCACCGTGTCGATGCTTTGGCATCCACGCCTCGAGGCAGACCCGGGGCATCGTTGGTTGCGGGCGTGCGTCCGGGCAATTTGCGCGAAGCGGCCGACGGACTCGCGGTCGGAAAAGAAGATCGCAAATGTCGCAGGTACCGCCTGCTGATCGAATGTGCTCTCGATCGCTACGGTGCTACGAGCACTGCGGCAGATGCGGCTGGAGCGAGGCTGGGCGAAATCTTCGCTTGAATGCTCGTGCGCTGCGCGAATAGACGGGCGGCAGAGTCGGCTCCGAAAGGAGAAACCCCTGCACATGTGTCGCTCCGGCGCACCTGGCGGCCTCAAGCTGATCGTATGTTTCGATGCCTTCGACAACCACAATCGATGCCGCAAAGGAGGCCAGAGCGACCAGGTCACGCAGGATCGGCGCGGCATCACCCAGGCGGTGCTGCGCGAAACATGCGTCGATTTTCACGAGATCGACCGGGATGGTCGACAGCGCATTGCCGGTCCCGAACCTGTCTATCGCAATTCTATAGTCCATCGCGCGGGCGCTGCCGAGCAAGTTCGCGGCGAAGGGCGTTTTCAGAGGCTGCGTTACCTCAAGAACCATGCGGGTCGCCAAGGCGCTGTGCCGCGAGAGGAGGTCGTGCAACACCATGCAGCTTCGCTCATCGGCTATGATCTCGGCCGAGAGGTCGCAGCCGAGCACGTCCGACGGATGGCAAGCGAGCCATTCAAACGCCAGGTCGAGGAGATCGAGCCCGAAAGCCAGAGCGATCTGCGACGCTCCGGGGAAAGCGGAGAACTCTCCGCGGGTTCTGACCGTACCGTCCGGCTCCACGAATCTCGCGAGGCATTTCGAATAGAGGACCTCGCCTGGATCAGCGACGGCGTTTATCTGTTGCAGGGAGAACCCGATCCGTCCGTGCTGCATCGCCCGCACAGCACCGCAAGTTGCGTCGTCGCGTGTCTGCAAATTCATGGATCAAGCCGCCCCAAACGGATTGCGGACGGATGCCGGCTGCTGCCGGCACCGTCCGAACTCAGGTTTACTCCGCAACACCCAGGTCGTCAGCGGTTTCCGGCAGCGTTTCACGTATCTCGTCGATCTTGCCGAACTCCGGTCCGACGCCGAGTATCTCTTTAGCCTCGGCGAGATCGTCGCCGGTTACGACGCCATCCTTGCTGAAGCTCTCGAGTGCCTCGCGAAGCGCTTCGTCGCTCAAGGCCGGATCGGTCGCGATGGCGTCGGAACCGTTCTCAGCCTCGAACTCCGCATAGGCAATCGCATAGTCGGAGATCGCGGCCATCCGCGGGTCGTTGGAGTTGAGATAGGCGTGATAATTCCGGTTCAGCGAACTGAACCCCGAACCGCGCACGGCGCTCTCAAGTTCCTCATCCGGGTCCAACGGATCCGTGTCCGAACGGTCTGAACTATCCGAGGCGTCCGACGTGTCCAATGTATCCGACGTGTCAGGCAGCGTTTCGCGTATCTGGTCGATCTTGCCGGTTGCTGGCCCGACGCCGAGTATCTCCTTGACCTCGAGAAGGTCGTCGTCGGTCACGACGCCGTCCTTATCGAAGCTTTCGAGTGCTTCGCGGAGCGCCTCGTCGCTCAGGGCAGGATCGGTGGGGATGGCGTCGATGCCGTTCTCAGCTTCGAACTCGGCATAGGCAATCGCATAAGCCGAGATCGCTGCCATGCGTGGATCGTTGGAGCTGAGATAGGCGTGATAGTTCCGGTTCAGAGAACTGAACCCCGAGCCCAGCTTTACCTTTTCAGGTTCAACCGTCTTCGGCTTGCCCGCCGCGACGTGTCCAGACTTCACTGGCTTGGCTGCCTTGATCGTCTTCTTCGACTTGGTCCCGCGCGAAAAGAGCGACTTCAGGGTCTTGTCGCCATGGCTCTTGCCAGACCGCGCCTTGTCCTGCTTGCCACTGCCGGAATGCGACTTGCTCTGGCCGCCGCCATGACCGCCTCCGTTGCCGCCTCCGTTGCCGCCGCCATTGCCACCGCCGTTTCCGCCGCCATTGCCGCCCTTGGCAAAAGCAACACCCGAGGCGCCGAAGGTCACGGTTGCAAGAGGAGCGACCGCGATCGCCAGGGCAAGGACGCTCCTTCCGATTGTCTTGGAAATAGCCATAGCCGGCCTCCTTGGTTTCACTTGCCTCATGCTTGGAGGCGTCGGATTTCTTACCAAGGCGACGGTAGCTTGAGCGGGGTCGCGCCACCATGGCTGTCGGACTATTGCGCTGGCTTCTCGGACCTAGGTCTGACAGAACGGGCCACAAAAGGTCCGAGCCACCAGCGCAAACGTGGCGTGCCATTGACCCGCCTATAGGAGACGGTAGTTATATCGGCATCAATCGAACGATGTGCCGCCAACGAATCGAGCGGACAGGCCCGAGATTTGTCGTGCGCGCCAAAGACCTGATCACAAGATGGAACGCCCAGCCCCTGGCGAAGCAGTTCCTGATGGCCGGCGGGATCGTCGCCGCCACGGCAATGATCGTGGTGGGCGCGTTCGTCACGAGCCTTATCGAGGACGCCGTCACCCGAAACTCGGCGGCGACGACAGCGCTCTACGTCGACAGCGTGATTGCGCCTCTGCTGCCGGACATGCAGACGACAGAAGTTCTCGACGATACCGTTTCGCGTGCGCTCGACGAGACACTTGGCCAGGGCGCGCTCGGTGGCCGTTTGCTGGCGTTTCGACTTTGGCGGGCGGACGGCACCATCCTCTACGCGAATGAAGAGAGCATGGTCGGAAAACGGTTCGAGCTAAGTCCTGAACTGAAGGCGGCATTCGACGGCGACGTCGTGGCTCAGTTCACGCCGGTAGACGATCTCGATGGCGAGACCGAGCGCGCAGCAAACAAGCCGCTTCTCGAAATCTACAATCCCGTGCTGCAGCCCTGGTCGGGACAGGTGGTCGCCGTCTCCGAGTTTCATGAGATTGCCAATGATTTCGAGCTCAGCCTGGGCCGGGCCAGAATCCAGACGTGGCTGGCCGTTGCGGGCTTTACGCTTGCATTCTTCATCATGCTTTCGGCAATCGTGATGCGCGGCAGCAGGACGATCGACAAGCAGCGCCTCGCCCTCAAGCAGCGCGTCGAGGAACTTTCCGCGCTGCTTGAGCAGAATGAGATGCTGCGCGGGCGCTTGCAGCAGGCGTCGCAGCGGGCCACGGCTCTCAACGAACAGATGCTGCGCCGGATCGGTGCGGACCTGCATGATGGCCCCGCTCAACTGCTGGCCTATGCCTCGCTGAGGGTAGATAGCGAGGCGTTGATGAGCACGGCGACCCCGACAGACAAGCGCGAACGCGAGGTCGCCGCCATCAAGGCAAGTCTCGACGAGGCGATGCGTGAGATCCGAACCATATGCAACGGGCTGGTCCTGCCGCAGATCGAAACGGCGAGCCTGCGAGAGATACTCGAGCGCTGTGTCCACGCCCACCGGCAGCGAACCGGCTCGGCTGTGGATTTGTCGCTGTCCCGTCCGCCGGATCACCTTTCCCCCTCGGCGAAGATATGCATATACCGTTTTGTGCAGGAGGCGTTGAACAATGCCTACCGACACGGCGGAGGCGTTGGGCAGCGTGTCGTGCAGAGCATGGACGGCAACAGGGTGCGGATCGAGGTAGCCGATGGCGGGCCCGGTTTCGATCCCGACAAAGTGAGGTCGACGAGCCTCGGGCTTGCCGGTCTGAGAGAGCGGATAGAAAGTCTCGGCGGAACATTTGAACTGAACGGCGCCGCTCCGGGCACGGTTGTCCGGATGTCGCTCGGCATCGAGGAGGTGGGGCAGCTATGACGACTGCGATTCGCGTTGCGGTGATCGACGATCACCCTCTGTTCAGAGAGGGGGTGACGAGGAGTCTATCGGAGCTCGAAGGCTTCGAAATTGTAGCCGAAGGCGGCTCGCGCGACGATGCGCTGAGAATTGCCGAGAACCTGGCGCCCGACGTGATGCTGCTCGATATCTCGATGCCCGGGAGCGGACTCGAGGCGGTGCCGCTTATTCTTCAGATCGCTCCGGCGCAGAAGATCGTCATGCTCACCGTTTCGGAGGCAGGCGACGACGTCAAGGCCGCCCTGCAGGGCGGCGCCAAGGGCTATATCCTCAAGGGGATCGGATCGAGAGCGCTGGCGGATGTCATCCGCGCCGTCGCCTCCGGCGAAAGCTACGTGGCTCCGACACTGTCGGCCAAACTCCTGTCCAACAGCGCACCCCCCTCGGCAAGCAAGTTCGACCTGATCCACGACCTGACCACTCGAGAGCGAGAGGTTCTCAATCTCGTCGCATCAGGAATGAGCAACAAGCAGGTCGCTCGCAAGCTCAATCTGCACGAGAAGACGATCAAGCACCACATGACGCAGATCATGGCAAAGCTCGACGTCGCCAACCGGACCGAGGCGGCAATGGTGCTGCGCGACGCCTTAGATCGCCCGCTCAGTCAATAAGGGATAGCAGCCGCTTCTGGTCAGCCGACGTCGCGCGCCGGTTCACGATGGTGCGCCCGCGGCCGTCTTTCATGATGTAGCGGCCGTTTTTGATTTCTTCGCTTATTCCTTCGACGTGGCGAATTTTCAAGATCGAGCCGAAGGTTCCGACGGCCGCACCTTTTGCCCTCGCTCCGCTGGAACTGCTGCTGTTCGAGTCCTTTCCATTGCCGTTGCCGCCGCCATTGCCATTGCCGCCACCATTGCCGCCACCATTGCCGCCACCATTGCCATTGCCGCCGCCATTACCACCGCCATTGCCACCATTCTTGGCGAGGGCGGATTGAAGCGAGAGTTCGAGCGCAGAGTCGGACAGGGTTGCCTTATAAGGCAGGCCTGCGAAGACAAAGCCGATCGTCACGGTGCACAGGACCGCCACGAACTTTCGTCCGCTGGTCTTGGCATTGCTGCTAAGAAAAATCATTGGCGCACCATTCGCCTGGCAGTGGCTATCAGCATGACGAGCAAAGGCCGGCTTATTGGAGTCGAGCCGATCCGGCGATCTTCGTGCTCGCCTTTCTCGGAATACCTTGCCCACGGCGCAAATCAATCGTCAACCCGCGGCTTGCCATATCGAGTGTTCTTGGACCTTTCTCACGTCGCGTCTGGACATTCGCCCAGCCCACTTCGGACCAAGGTCTGAAGAGATCGGTTTAGCCATCGGGCCGCAGCGACAAAGAGAGCCCGCCGGATGGGACCGGCGAGCTCGACCCCCGCGCAGGAAGGGACGGCGCTGCGCGAAGATTGCTGCAAGAACAGCACTTTCGCCTATAAGTTCCTTTTCTCCTCAGCACTCAGACCTCTGCGCGTGCGGATCAGACCAAAGGCCGATGCACGCTGCGCCAGGGGTCCCGAATCGCCACAGGCACCCGCTCGTTACGGCGCGTCGTGCGCGCTTTCGACCATTGTAACGGTATCGGGTGCATAGACACGGGTTTGCTGTCGGGGCTCCGTGAGCAAATCCCCTACAAACAGATAGGCGCTTAAGAGGGCGATCAGCACAAGCATCAATGCGACGGGTATTCCGCTGCGGGCTTCGCGTTCCGGATAGGCCGATATTCTGTATCGCATCGCGCATCTCCATCCATTTGGTCGCGGGGTAAACCCTGCCCGCGTCAGACCTGCCCGACGCCGCGCACTACGTGTCAGTCCGCCGGTGTCTCATCGGCAGCTATGCGGTTCCACGGCCTTTCGTTCCACCGAGACGCGGTCATCAGACCTTTGCGGTTTCGAGACTGGTTCGAAAGACGGGAGCGCATCCGACCAAGGTCTGATCGTCACCCTTGTCGCTCCGGGCGGGTACTGAAGGACCTATCACGGATAATTCATTGTGCAGTGCAGCAACAAATTCCGCTCAGCTACGTTATGGCTTGGTGGCGCCCGGCAAGGAGATACCCATTCATGAGAACAGTATCCGATAGGCTTGCAAGGATTACGCGGCTCAGGTCAGACAAAGCCGAGCCTGTTCATTCCCGCAACAGGCTTTTGACACTCACGAATTTCGGTTCGAACCCCGGTGCGCTGAAAGCAAAATACTACCTGCCGAAAAGCCTCGCCAGGAAGCCGGCGCTCGTCGTCGTCCTGCACGGCTGCACGCAGATTCCGGCCGATTATGATGCAGGCTCCGGCTGGTCGCAAATGGCCGACGAGCAGGGTTTCGCGCTTCTCTACCCGCAGCAGGTGCGCGACAATAACGGCAATCTCTGCTTCAACTGGTTCCTGCCCGACGACATCGGCCGCGACAAGGGCGAGGCTCTCTCCATCCGGCAAATGATCGAAACGATGGTCTCAAGGCACAAGCTTGCCAGCGAGCGAATATACGTCACCGGCCTTTCCGCCGGCGGCGCAATGGCGAATGTTCTGCTCGCGACCTATCCGGACGTCTTTGCCGGCGGCGCGATCATTGCCGGGCTTCCCTATGCAACCGCGTCGACCGTATCGGAGGCATTCGAGCGGATGCACGGCCACGGCATCCCGATGATCCGGGAACTGCGCGCCGGCCTTCGCGCCGCCTCCCCCCACAGCGGACCCTGGCCGACGCTTTCCGTGTGGCACGGAACCGGGGACAGCACCGTTGCCGAAGCGAATGCGCGGGCGATCGTCGAACAATGGCGCGGCGTTCACGACGTCGCTTCGGCGCTGGCTGTCACCGAAGCCGTAGACGGCCAGACGCGGAAGGTCTGGAGGGACGCCGACGGACGCGACCGCATCGCGCTCTACACCATCCGCGACATGGGACATGGGCTGCCGCTCGACGTGGCGAGCGGCTACGGGAAGAGCGGTCCCTATATGCTCGACGTCGGCATCTCTTCCACCGCACACATCGCCCAATCCTGGCGGCTGACGCGAAAACCCGCGACGGTCCGGCGGCGCAAATCGGTGGCCAAGGCGCCTCCCGACCGCCTCGTGCCTGAGGATCGCTCGTCGTCACCGGACGACAAGATCCGGAAAGTCATCGATTATGCGCTTCGCGCGGCCGGCTTGAAGCGATAGCCGGCATCCACCGCACGCGGCGGCAAAACTCTAAAATCAGTCGCTGCCCGTGCGGCCGTGCCAAGGATCAGGGCCTGGATTGCGCCCGGCTGCGGCCGCGGCCAGCCGGTCGAGATAGTGGGCCCAGCCTTCCGCATGGCCGGCGCATTGCTCGGCACTGGGCAGGCCCGAATGGGTCAGGCGCAGCAGCGTTCCGTCCGGCTGTTCGATCAGGTCGATTTCCACCAGGCTCGATCCCGGCGGCACGACCTCGCTGCCCTCCCAGCCGAAGCTGTAGGCGAGCCGGTGCACCGGCACGACCTCGCGGAAGGATCCGCGGGCGAAGCGGGCCCCGGTGACGTTGACCAGATAAAGCCCCTCCGGCTGCGGCTCGATCTCCGCCTCGGTGCCCATCCAGCGCAGGATCTTCTCGGGGTCGGTCAGCAGCGCGAAGACCGCCGCGGGCGGCGCGGCAATATGCGTCTCACGGCGGACGACGAGGGACTCTTGCATCGGTCTCCCCCATGGTTGCCCCCTTGCGGCGACGGATCGGCAGGCGGGATCGGGACCGTTCCAATGATAGCCCCTCGGCGCCGGATGCGAAACCACCAATACGCCCCGCGCGAGCAGACCCGCCCGAGACGAGTGTAAGTATCGATCTGCAAGTGATTTCTTTCCACCAATTTCGCTTCGAGAGGTCACGCGCAGACGCGGATGACAGGCCGCCTCTCCTGGCGCTATGCTTCCCGCATGGACCTGCCCGCACCCCTCGGCTGGCTGCTGGACGAGGCCGGCGCCTCGCCCGGCCCCGACCGTTTCCTCGCAGAGCTCGGCAGCCGGCTCCTGGCCGAACGTCTTCCCTTGGCCGGCGGCGCCCTGACGCTCGCGGTGCCGCATCCGATCATCGCCCGCCGCACCTGGCTGTGGCGCGCGGAGACGGGGGCGGTGATCGAATCTTTAGGCTTCGCCGGCGGCCCGCCGAGCCATGCCGAGCGCGACTGGCTGGCCGGACTCGGTCCGGTTCTGGAGGACACGGTCGGAGCGGCGCCCGACAAACCGGTGCTCGCCTGGGCCGGGATACGCGGCTTCGACCCGGCCGAAGCGAGCCGGCTGCGGCAGGCGGCCCGCTTTGCCGCGGCGCCACTGGCGGCGCTTGCCGAGCGGGCTGCGCTGTCGGCGCTGCTCGAGGCCTATCTCGGCCGCCGCAGTGCCGCACGGGTCCGGGCCGGCGCACTGACCCGCGGCACCGGCGAGACCATCCGCGCCGTACTGCTCTATGCGGATCTGCGCAATTTCACCGCGCTCTCCGAGGCAACCCCGCCCGCCGAGATGATCGCGTCGCTCGACGCCTGGTTCGACCGCGTCGCCGGGGCGATCCACGCCTTCGGTGGCGAGGTGTTGAAGTTCATCGGCGATGGCCTGCTGGCGATCTTCCCTGTGACCGGTTCGGCAGCCGAGGCCTGCGAGGCGGCCCTTCGCGCCGTCGTCGCCGCCCGCGCCGGCATGGCGCATCTTGACGCCGCGCGCCAGGCCCAGGGGCTGCCGCCGCTCCTCTTCGGTACGGCACTGCATTTCGGCGACGTCCTCTGGGGCAATATCGGCGCCGTCGACCGGCTGGATTTCACCGCTATCGGCCCCGCCGTCAACCTCGTCAGCCGCCTCGAGGGCCTCTGCCGCCCGCTCGGCCGCTCGGTCCTGATCTCCGGCGCCGTCGCCGAGGAAACCTCAAGCCCGCTGCTGCCACTCGGCGACCACGAGCTCCGCGGCATCGCCGCGCCCTGCGCCGTGTTTACGCTGGCGGAGGGGTGATCAGGGACGTCGTCCGTCGCCCTCCCCGCCACCGATGGCGCACCGAGGCACGGCAGCGCGAGCGTCGAACGCGCAGTTCGTAGCGAAGACGTCGCCCCAATCCGCAGCCTAGGCCTCTTTCCAAAGACGCGTCAGGGGCCCGTCGGCGCCATGGAGCGGGTCGGTTGCGGGGAGCGGCAGGTTGGCGATCGTTTGCAGGGCGCTCGTGCTGGCGGCCTGCGTCTGGATATCGGCCGTCTGCCCGGGCGGATAGCCGCCGACGACGAGGAAAGCGTCGCTCGACCCGAGGTTCCTGTGACCCGTCCCCGCCGGTAGGACGAGACAGTCGCCTGCACCCACCTTCAGCACCACGCCGTCCGGACCGCCGATCAACAGCTTCGCATTGCCTCCGGCGATGCCGAGGACTTCATGTGCGCCGATATGATAATGCTGATAGGAAAAGACGCCGTTGCGCCACAGCCCCTGCCAACCGGCCGCGGCAAAGCGCCGCTCGAACGCCGCCGCATCGCTCTCCGCGGCGGACAGAGCCTGACGATAAAGAAGCACCGGCAGCCTGGGGTGGTTCGGCACCCATTCGCTCGGCTGGAATTTCATGCATTCGGGTTCGCGCATCTCCGGCTCCGCCCATTAGATGTCGTTCCCATTATTTATAGGACCTGATTCGACGAATTCGAGCGATCGCCGGCAATTGGGCGCGAGGGGTGCAGCCGTCCCGGCCGGCCGCTCAACAGGAGCGGAGTGTCTGGGATGGAAGCTCTCCGAAACGGTTGCGGTAATCGGTCGCCAGACGCCCCATATGCGTAAAGCCCCATTTGAGCGCTATGTCGGCGACGCTTTGCCCCGGCCAGGCCTGGGTCAGCTCTTCGCGAAGCGCCTTCAACCGCAGATCCTGGAGGTAGCTCATCGGGGTGGTCATTTTGAATTGGCGAAACCCCTGCTGGAGGGTACGCGAACTGACCCCGCAGGCGGCGGCGACCTCTACCAGGGTAATCGGCCTCGACAGGTTGGCCCTCATGAAATCGACCGCCTTCTTCACATGCCGCGGGACCGGCGAAACCGCGCGGCGCATTTTTTCCGAGAAGCGGTGAGGCACCGTGTCGAGGAGCAGCTGGATCAAGGCCTCACTTAAGTTTGTCAGCGCGAGGGGCGACCTGCGCAACGGTGCATCGCCAGTAAGGCCCGCTCTCAGCGTCTCGGCCATGCTGGCAATCGCCGTTCCGGGTCCCGACAACAGATCGAGTTCCGGCGAGAACTCTAAGGCACCGGAGACCGGCATCTCGACAATGTCGCAGAGCTGGCGCAAAAGTGCCGCTCGATCGATAGCGACGAACATGTGCTCGCGAGCGCTCGAGGACTGGGCGACAATGCGGCGATCGCCTTCTATGACTGCGCCGCGGCCGGGCGACGTGCGAAATGCCTCCCGTCCCATGCGAAGGTCTACACCCCCACGAAGCGGCACGAGCAGCACCAGCTGGCCGTCGGCCTCGCTCTCGAAGAGGACTCGTCCCTCAATGTGCGTGCAGCCGATCGATACGATGCCGGCGTTCGCCCAGGCGCATTTGTAATAGATGCTCTCCCTGCCAAGTGGCCGGACAACGACACTGGAGACCCAACTCGTCAGCGTTGCTGCAAGGCGGTCCGGGTCGCGCCCTTCGAACGACACCCAGTCCGGACGCGTCGCCGAATCCCCCAATGCCATCGATACTCTTCTCCTTGCTTACATTCTATGAGCAGAATTCCGCGGGTGGCGCCGTCACGCTGAAAGGTATGCCATAATACATCGCAGCGGCGGCACAGCATCATACAATGGACCTTGTAATGCAACAGGCTGCATTCGATGCACCGAGTTGCAGGTGTCCCGCGGCAGATACTTTCACGCCGAACGCCGCATTCACCGCAGGACGTCCGCGCCCGTGAAAACAGAACCGCCGACGCGCCGCCTTGTATCGGAGGGGTTTTCGCCATAGGTCGCCCTGTAGACCGCGGAAAACCGCCCGAAATGAAAGAAGCCCCATTTCAGGCAGATCGCTCTCAGGGTCTGATTGTTCTCGGGATCGAGGAGGTCCTGGCGTGCCGAGCGCAGGCGAAGCCTGAGGAGATAGGCGGCGGGCGTCGTATCCCGGAAGGCGCGGAAGCCGGTTTCCAGAGCTCGGACGGAAACGCCGGCAGCTTCGGCAACCATAGGCATGGTGATCGGCTGATTGATATTGGCTTGCATGAACTCGATCGCCCGGCGGACATGGCGCGGGGCGATCAGGCACGGCTTCTTGTCCAGCAAGTGCGATAGCCGGTGGGGGACCAGGCGCACCACCACGTCGGCAAGCGCCTGCGTCAAGTGCGCCATAGCGATTGGCGACTGCAGCAAGGGACCGCCGTTGCGTATGCCGCCCATGATCGTTTCTGCAAGATTGCCGATCAACTGGCCGGCCGGCGTGGACAAGCTCACCTGCGGCAGCAGGTTCAGGGATCCGTCGAAGGGCGCCTCGAAGGTCTGACCCAATGTCTGAAGGACGACAGACCAATTGATCAGGAGCTCGTCCACGAGGTTGTCTTCCCCGTGCATGATGACGCTATTGGGTTCGAAATTGTTGTAGAGGAGCAATCCCCCTGGCCCCGCTTCGGCCATCCGCGGCCCGTAGGTCACGCCCATGCCGCCGTTTCGAGGCACGACGATCGACAGATACTCCGCAGTATCGGCGGTCGGCTCGATGTGGAACTCGAAATCGCTTTGATGATAGCCCGTGATCAACACGGCACTGTCGCAGGCCGAAAGGTCGATCCCCCAACGGAAATTCTGCGCCTCGCTGATCGGCTCGGCAGCGAATGTGCCGAAAGCGCCGCCGAGCGTTTCGATCATGCTGTCGAATGACGAACCGCGAAATTGAAACGATGCCTGTGCAGCGTTGTTATCCGACATGCGACCCCGATTGCATCTGCAACGCCCGCACGACAGACCAGGCGGTCCCTCTGCGTAAAGCAAGGTTCCCGCCTAGCGTCGCATGCTTCCCCATGCCGTCGAAAGCCGTGGCGCGAAATTGCCCGAAAGCATAGGGGGGGCAACATCGATGCGCAACAGTTGCCCGCGCTACGACGCCTTCGCCTTCAGCAACCGGGCAGAGCGCGCTTTCGCGTATCGGCCCAGCCCGATCTTCATGCCGACCAACAGCGGGGCGGCGACGACGAAAAGCAGCGCCACCGCATTGAATGCCGTGTCGAAGGCGATCACGCTGGACTGACCTGTCACGGCCCGGCCGAGAAGGCTGGTCGCCGCCAGGCCGGCTTCGGGCGCGTCCATCCCCTTCGCTGTCAGCATGGCCGCCGTCGCCGTCAGTCGTTCGATGACCGCGGGCTTGCCGGCGGTGACATTTGCGCCGAGGACGGCGAGATTGGCGACGACGTTATGGTCGATCAGCGTCTGGAGCGCGGCGACTCCCGCGAGCCCGCCAAGCTGGCGGCCCGTATTGAAGAGCCCGATTCCGGAGGCGAGGTTTCGGCTGCCGAGGTTGCTGAAAGCGATCAGGGTGATCGACAGGAACAGGAAGCCAAGGCCGAGGCCGCGCAACAGGATCGCTGCCATCATGTCGTCGGCGCCGCTCTCGATGGTCGACCCGGACAGCATCCACATCGCGATCATGATCAGCAGGATGCCGAATGGCACCGTGGCGAAGGGCGGAACGCGGCGCACCTGGAAGAGAACGGCGGCGACGAGCAGAGCGGCGATGAAAAGCCCGCCGCTTGGCAACAGAAGCAGGCCGGCGTCCGTCGGCCTGAAGGCGAGGATGGAGACGGCAAAGGACGGGATCAGGAACGCGCTTCCGAACAAGGCGGCGCCGGCGACGAAGCTGACGATGAAGGCGAAGGTGAAATCTTCCGATCCGAACAGGGTGAAGTCGAGGAGGCCCCGTCCCTTGGCCAGCACCTGCTGGCCGAGAAATGCCAGCAGAGCGGCGAGACCGATCACAGTCAGCCACAGGATGCGCGGTTCCTCGAACCAATCCCATCGGCTGCCCTGGCTGAAGACATAGGTGAAGCAGAAATGCGAGAGCGAGATCAGCGCGAAGCCGATCCAATCGAACGGACGGCGCACGGTCTCGGGGGTTTCCGGCGGGTCGGCGATCAACAGCAGCCCGACAGCGGCGAGCGCGACCGGAACGACGCTAAAGAAAATCCATGTCCAGGATTGACTGTCGAGCAACCACCCCTGGAGGGCAGGCGCGATCGTCGCGGGGGCGACGACGGCTCCCATCGCGAACAGCGCCTGAAGGATAGGCTGGCGGGATCGCGGATAGGTGAAGAAGATGATGGCCTGGCCGCCGACAAGCAGGATGCCGCCGGAAAGGCCCTGAACGATGCGGAGCGCGACCAGCAGGTCGAGGCGATCGGTTATGGCGGCAGTGCCGCAGGCGATGCCCATGACGAGGGTGGCGCCGATGACGAGGTTCAGCGGCCGAACACGGTTCATGAGCCAGGGGGCAGCCAGGAACCCGATGAGCTTGAACGTCGTATATCCGATGTCCAGCCAGGCGAACTCGTCCGGCGTCGCGTAGGTGTCGCCGATGATGTCGCCGCGTCCGAGCGACAGCACGGTGCTGGCGACCGCCTCGGTGAGGGTGGCAAGCACGATGCCGGCAATTAGAAGGGTTCCGGCCGCGGATCTGTCGCGGCTCTCTGTGGCCGTGAAAACTGTGGTCATGAGCCGCCTCCCTGCGCGATTTCGACGCGCGCGGAGAGGCCGGGCACGATGCGGCCGGGGGACGGATTTTTGGCAAGCCGGATCTTCACCGGAACGCGTTGGACGACGCGAACGAAGTTGCCTGTCGCATTGTCAGCGGGGAGCAGGCTGAAGGCGGACCCGCTGCCGGGCGCAAAGCTGTCAACCACGCCGTCAAGCACCCCGTTCGGGTAGCCGTCGATGGTGATGCGGGCGCGCTGGCCGGGCCGGATATGTTCGAGCTGGGTTTCCTTGAAATTGGCCACAACCCACACGTAATTGACCGGAACGATGTCGAGCAAGGAGGCGCCGGGCGCGACAAGCCGACCGACGCGGACCTGGCGGTTGCCGATGACGCCCGCGACCGGCGCGCGTACGATGGTGCTGTCGAGATCGATTTGGGCGAGGTCGCGCGCCGCCTCCGCCTGCGCCACGGCAGCAACGGCCGCTTCGCGCTGAGCGGCAAGGACGGCGATGCGGTGCTGCTGCGCCTCTACCGCTGCGGCGGCGGCTGACACGTTCGCCTCGGCTCTCGTGCGTGCCGCATCGCTTTCGTCGACATGGGCCTGGCTGATCGTGTTGCTGCGGATCAGTTCGCGGCGGCGATCATAGGCCTTGGTCGCAAAATTGAGCTCCGCCACGGCCGACCGGCTCTGGGCTTCGGCCTGGCGGATGAGGGCATGCTGAAGCTCGGTCTCCGCATCGACGTTGATGAGCCGAGCCTGGGCGGCTTCGACGTTGGCGGCGGCCTGTTGAAGCCGTGCACGGTAGTCGCGATCGTCGATGCGGAACAGGACGTCACCCGCTCGGACCGTCTGGTTGTCCTGAACCGCAACGGCCGTGACATAGCCCGCAACCTTCGGCGCGAGCGAAGTCACGTCGCCGCGGACATAGGCATTGTCGGTCGACGCCCCGCCGCCCGAACGGGCCCAGGCCCAGCCGCCGGCCATGACGGCGACGGCGCCGACGCACAGAGCCAAGCCGGCGATCTTTTTCTTTTTGGACTTCGCCGCGACGACACCTTTCGCGGGGCTCCTGCCGGTGACGATGGCGATCTTGTCCTCGAGCGTATCCATTTTCTCAGTTCCTGTTGAAATGCCGATGGCCCGGTAAGCAGCCCTTGCGGCGGTTGCCTCCCAGGGCTGCGGGCACTCGAACGACGTGGTTATTGTCCGATGGGCGTGGTCAGTTCCGTTTCGTCGGTGTCGACGACAAACACCGCCAGCAGTCGGGCAGGTTCCGTGTCGCTGGCATTCGCGCTCACCTGATGATGGGAGCCCGGCTCCTCGTAGAAGTTCTCGCCGGCCCTGTAGATCTTTTCCGGCGAACCGTTGACGCTGCTGCGGATCGCGCCCTCGAGCACCGTCGCATAGATAAAGGCGGACTTCGGATGAGTGTGGGCCGGCGACCCGCCGCCCGGCCCGTACTCGACGAGCACTCCCTTCATGCTCTTGCCAGGGACGTTGGGAAGCGCGTGGTCGAAGACGACGGTCACCTTGCCCGCCGGCCTGTCATCGGCGGAAGCTGCAGTGATCGAAAGCGCTGCCAGGGCAGCAGCCGAGAGAAATCGTGCAAGCATGGCATTTCTCCTTCGAGGGTAGCTGTCGTAAAGATGTGCGGGGCCGCGTTCATCTTGGCGGCTCGCCGGAGACTCAGTGGGCGACTTGCCGGGCGAGCCAATCCTCGAACCGGATTGCACCGATGCGTGCATTGCTGCCTGGGGTCAGCGATTGATCGTCGAGGACGGAGCCGAAGTAGCGGGCGTGAACGTCCGGTACGACCTTGCGCGTGTCCTTGGTTGCCTTGAGGAAGCGCCTGACCAACTCGTCGAGCGGCATCGCCTCCGGACCGGCGACTTCGACCGTGCCGTTTGCAGGCGGCGCGAGCGCGACATCGGTGAGCGCCGCCGCAACGTCGTCGGAGGCCATGGGCTGGAAAAGCGCCGGCGACAGGCGAATTTCCTCGCCGACCGTCCCCGCCTGGGCAATGCCGCCGACGAACTCGAAGAACTGCGTGGCGCGCAGGATGGTATAGGGAATGCCGGACGCCTTGATAAGGTTTTCCTGCGCGACCTTCGCCCGGAAGTAGCCGTTGTCGGGAAGCCGTTCGCTGCCGACGATCGAGAGGGCCACGTGGTGGCGGACGCCGGCGGCAGCTTCCGCGGCCAACAGGTTGCGGCCCGACGTTTCGAAAAATTCGAGGACTGCCTTGTCTTCCCAAACCGGCGCGTTGGCGACGTCGACGACGATCTCCGCCCCGTCCAGCGCTTCGGCCAGGCCCTCGCGGGTGATGGTGTTGACGCCGGTGTTCGGGGCAGCGGCGAGGGCCTCATGGCCGCGCTCCCTGAGGTTCTTCACGACTTTCGATCCGATGAGGCCGGTGCCTCCAATGACGACGATCTTCATGGCTCTCTCCGTTTCTGCCGACCGCACCATTGCCGTCGACCCGGGTGGAGAGTGCCTGCAAGCTTGCCGGAAGTCCTTGCCGCGGGCTTGAATTGACCTTGAGGGAAGCTTGGTTATTCGTCCAAGGCGGCTGCCGATCATCCTTGCGGCCGAGGTGCGCGCGCGTTACGGCGAGCCGTGCTATCAATGGACAGAAGTGTCGCCGCTGCTCCGGCTGGCAAGCCGAGCCGCTCGGTCGAGGGATGCCGACGTGCAATTCGTGTTTGGAGACTATGTGCTCGACCCCGAGCGTCGAGAGCTGACCCTGCGCTCGGAAGTGGTGACCGTCGGACCGCAGGTCTTCGACCTGCTGCTGCATCTCGTCACGAACCGCGACCGCGTCGTCAGCAAGGACGATTTGTTGCAGGCGGTATGGAGCGGCCGGATCGTCTCGGAATCGACGATCACCAGCCACATCAACGCGGTTCGCAAGGCGATCGGCGACAACGGCGAGGAGCAGCGCCTGGTCCGGACGGTCGCCCGCAAGGGCTTCCGCTTCATAGGCGCGATCGAGACCGGCGAGGCCGCGAAGCCGAGCGAGCCCGACGGGCAAAGCATCGTCGGTCACTCCGCCGGCGAAGCGCGGGAGCCTCCTTCCAAGCTCGTCCTTCCGGACAAGCCCTCGATCACCGTCCTGCCCTTCCAGAATCTCAGCGGCGACCCGGAGCAGGACTATTTCGCCGACGGCGTGGTGGAGGACATCATAGCCGCACTGTCGCGCATCCGATGGCTGTTCGTCATCGCCCGCAATTCGAGTTTTGCCTACAAGGGCCGGACGGTGGATGTGAAGGACGTCGGCCAAGAGCTCGGCGTGCGCTACGTGCTGGAGGGCAGCGTGCGCAAGGCGGCAAACAAGGTGCGCATCACCGGGCAGCTCATCGATGCCACGAGCGGGACGCATCTCTGGGCGGAGCGCTTCGAAGGCACGCTCGACGACATCTTCGAGCTGCAAGACCAGATGGCCGAAACCGTCGTCGGCGCGATCTCACCTCAGCTCGAACGCGCCGAGATCGAGCGCGCCAAGCGCAAGCCGACGGAGAGCCTGGACGCCTACGACTACTATCTTCGCGGTATGGCGAAGCTGCACAACGGAACCCGCGAAGCAATCGAGGCGGCGCTGCGCTTGTTTTACAGGGCGATCGAGCTCGACCCCGAATTTGCCTCGGCCTATGCCGCGGCGGCCTGGTGCCATTTCTGGCGCAAGTTAAACGGCTGGATGACCGAGCGGGACCGCGAGATCGCCGAAGGCGTGCGGTTGGCGCGGCTGGCAGTGGAACACGGCCGGGACGACGCGGTCGCCCTGACGAGAGGCGGGCATGCGTTCGCCCATCTCGCCGGCGACCTCGACGGCGGCATCGCCTTGCTCGACAGGGCCGTGCTGCTCAACCCCAATCTCGCCACCGCCTGGTTCCTCGGCGGTGCGCTCCGCGCGCTTCGCGGTGAGACAGACGCCGCAATGGAGCACCTCGCCCATGCCGTTCGGCTGAGCCCGCTGGATCCGGAAATGTTCCGCATGCAGGTCGGGATGGCGCTGGCAAATTTCTTCGCCGGGCGCTTTGATCCCGCCTCGGCCTGGGCGGAAAAGGCATTGGGGAACCTGCCCAGCCTGCTGGTCGCGGTCGCTTTGCTGGCGGCAAGCCATGCGCTTGCCGGGCGCCTTGACGAGGCGGGCCACGCAATGCAGCGCCTGCGTGCGCTTGATCCGTCCTTACGCGTCTCCAATCTTAAGGCCTGGCTGCCGATCCACCGCCCGGAAGACCTGGCGCGGTTCGCCGATGGATTGCGGCTGGCGGGCTTGCCCGAGTGAGCCCGACGAGAGGCAGCGCGTGGCGGCGTGCCTCACTCGGCAGTTAGGCAGCCTGTGTCGCGTCGGCCGGCTGCTCGACGAATGCGATCAGATCTCTGATGGTGATCAGCGGAAGCCGGTGCGTTTCTGCGAACACCACGAGCTCCGGAAGCCGGGCCATCGTTCCGTCGTCGTTGGCAACTTCGCAGATGACGCCCGATGGGGACTTGCCGGCGAGGCGTGCCAGCTCAACCGCCGCCTCGGTGTGCCCCGGCCGGCCGCGTACGCCGTTCGGATGCGCCCGCAGCGGAAAGATATGCCCCGGCCGGGCGAAGTCCGCCGGACGCACGCCGGGATCCATCAGCGCCTGGATGGTCGCGGCCCGGTCGGCTGCGGAAATGCCGGTGGTGGTTGCGGGTAGGTAATCGACGGAGACCGTGAATGCGGTTTTGTGGAGCTCGGTGTTCTGCGGGACCATGAGCGGGATGTCGAGGGCATCGAGACGCTCTCCTTCCATCGCGACGCAGATCAGCCCGCGGGCGTGCTTCATCATGAACGCGATCGTTTCGGGCGTCACCGCGTCCGAGGCGACGATGATGTCGCCTTCATTCTCCCGGTCCTCGTCGTCGACGACCACGACCATGCCGCCCAGCGCCAGGGCCGCGATTGCGTCTTCAATTTTCGAGATTGCCATTCCATTGCCTTTCAAGGGTAGCCAGCATTGGCGTCAAACCGCGGCGTTTCGGCCGCTATTCATCCCTTGGGCGAACAAGTCCGCGCCGCCCGACAACGAGCGGTTTGCTGACATTGTCCTCTTCCATCCGGACTGTAACCGTCGGCCCCGGCCTCTCACCGGGTCTGCTGACCTTCCGCATCGGCGGAAGCGCTCGCGGGCTCCCGGATCGCTCCGAATACCGCCGGTGGGGATTTTCACCCCGCCCTGAGAACAAGCGTAGATAAGGAATTTCACCGGCAAAAAGCAAGAGGCCAGCTCAGGCTGGCCCCGTGATATTTACCAGCAGCAGAAGCCGCCATCGACCAGGAGGTCGACGCCGGTCACGAAGCTTGCCGCATTCGAAAGAAGGAAGACGGCAGGCCCGACCATCTCGTCCACCGTCGCCATGCGCTGCATCGGGGTCTGCTCCTCGAACAGCTTGGTCTGATGCACCATTTCCGGCCGGGTGTTCATCGGTGTGGCCGTGTAGCCGGGACTGATCGTGTTGACGCGGACGCCGCGGCCCACCCATTCCATCGCCATCGACTTCGTCATATGAATGACGCCGGCCTTCGAGGCATTGTAGTGGCACTGGCTGAGGCCGCGGTTGACGATCACGCCGGACATCGAGGCGATGTTGACGATCGAGCCGCGGCCGTTCTTCAGCATGGCGCGGGCTTCCGCCTGGCAGGACAGGAAAACGCCCTTCAGGTTGATGTCCATCATCGTCTGGAATTGGCTTTCCTCCATCTCCTCGGCCGGATTGGCATTGGCGATGCCGGCCGCGTTCACGGCAAGGGCAAGCGGGCCGAGTTCCGCTTCGGTGCGGGCGACCGCCTCGTTGAGCGCCCCGCCATTGGTCACGTCGGCGGCGATCCGGATGCTGCGGCGCCCCGTGCCGGCGATGAATTCCGCGGTCTTCGCCAGTCCGTCGTCCGTGCGGCGATCGAGCAGCGCAACGTCGGCGCCGCACTGCGCCAGCCCCATGGCGATGCGTTGCCCGATGCCGCTGCCCGCCCCCGTGACGAAGGCGACGTTGCCGGAGAGATCGAACAATCTCGGCGCATTGAGCGTGATTTCAGACATGAATTTCTTCCTTGTTCAAATCGTCGCGAGTTCCATGACCGACACGTCGTTTGCGTCCTCGCGGTCAAGAATGCCGGTCTGTCTGCCCTGGGCCATGACCATGATCCGGTTGGAGACGCCAAGCACTTCTTCGAGATCGGAACTGACCACGATGACCGCGACCCCCTGGTGGGCGAGATCCATGATGAGGTCGTAGATCGACGAGCGGGCGCCGACATCGATGCCGCGCGTCGGTTCGTCGAGCACGACGACCTGCGGCTTGCGCGCCAGCCATTTGGCGAGCACCACCTTCTGCTGGTTGCCGCCGGAAAGCTCGCCGGCGTTCTGGTGCCCGCGGCCCTTCACGCCGAATTTCCTGATGCACTCGTCGGTAAACTGTTGCAGACGGCGGGAGGAAACCCAGCCGTTGCGGGCAATTGCGCCGAGATTGGCATAGCCGATGTTCTCCGCGATCGAATGATCGAGCACGACGCCCTGGAGCTTGCGGTCCTCCGGCACGAGAACCATCCCGCTGCGAATCGCCTCGATTGGCGAGCGGGGCGTGACGGCTTTGCCATTCAAGAGAATCTCGCCACCCGAAATCGGATCGGCGCCGGTGATGGCGCGCACGAGTTCGGTTCGGCCGGCGCCCATCAGGCCGGCGATGCCGAACACCTCGCCCTTTCGGACTGAAAAGCTGATATTGCGGAATGCATTCGTCGGCGAGGTGAGATCGCGGACCTCAAGCGTCACCTCTTCCCGAGGCGCTGGCAGGGCCGGGAACATGCGCTCGAGCGAGCGCCCGACCATGGCCTCGACGATGGTGCGGATCGGCACGTCGCCGCTGTCGAATTCCTTGACCTTGGCGCCATCGCGCATGACGACGACGCGGTCGGCGATCTGGCGGATTTCCTCGAGACGGTGCGAGATGTAGATGATGCCCACCCCGTCCGCCTTCAGCCGTTCGATCTGCTGGAAGAGGCGTTGGGTTTCCTCGCCGCCGAGCGCCGCGGTCGGCTCGTCCAGGATCAGCAGGCGGGCATTGAGCGTCAGCGCCTTGGCAATTTCGATGAGCTGCTGCTTGCCGGTCGAGAGCCCTTCGACGAGGCGGTCGGGCGAAATGTCGAGACCCAGCCGCTTGAGGCCGCTGCGCGCCCGTTCCTCCATCGCCCAGCGGTCGACGCGACCCGCCTTCATCGGATAGCGGCCGACGAAAACATTCTCGGCGATCGAGAGCTTCGGGAGCAGTTTCAGCTCCTGATGGATCATGCCGACCCCCTCGTCCATCGCGGCACGGGGATTGGCGGGCGCATAGACTGCCCCAAGCCAGGTCATTTCCCCGGCGGACGGCTGCACGGTGCCGGAAATGATGTTCGACAGGGTCGATTTCCCGGCACCGTTTTCGCCAAGCAGCGCCACGACCTCACCCGGATAGATGTCGAGGTCGACACCGTGCAGGACCCTGATCGGTCCGAAGGACTTCTGGATCCCACGGAGCGAGAGGATGGGAGACTGGGTGGTCATGGCGCTGCCTTTCGGGCATCGAGACAATTTATGGATGGCTCTTCACGAACTCCGGAGCATTCTCGCAGGTCGTCAGCACGGCATTCGGCGTCTGGCGCTCTTCGACCTTCTGGCCGGCGGCCACGGCAAGTGCCGATTCAACCGCGAGGACGCCCATCTTCTGGGTGCTCTGCGTCGCCGTGGCGACGAACGGCCCCTTGCACTTGGCGAGATATTCGAGCGCCGAAACGTCGCCGTCATAGCCGCCGATGATCACCTTGTCAGAGAGGTTGGCAACGTCCACGGCTTTCGCCGCACCCATCGCCAGACCGTCCGCCTGGCCGAAGATGATCTTGAGGTCAGGGTTTGCCTGCAGCATGTTCTGGGCGATCGAGAAGCCTTCGTCCGCGGACCACATGTTGCTCCATTGCTGGGCGACGAGTTCCACGCCCGGAGCCTCGTCGATGGCGCGCTTGCAGCCCGTGAAGCGATCGACTTCCGGCGTCGTGCCCTTCTGGCCATGGATGATCGCCATCTTGCCCGAGCCGCCGGCCTTTTCGATGATGTGCTTGCAGACGGCATAGGCGGATTCGACGCTTTCGCCGGCGATGAAGGTATCGCCCGGCGCGCCATCCGGAACACGGTCGACGTTGATCACCGGAATGCCGGCTTCACGGGCAAGGCGGGTCGGCACGGCGGCCGCGGCTGCACCGGCCGGAATATAGATGAACGCGTTGATGTCCTGCGTCATAAGGTCCTGGACCTGGTTGACCTGGGTGGCCGTATCGTTCTTCGCGTCGACCACCACGACGTCGATACCCTTTTCCTTCGCGTATTTTTCGACGCCGAGCTTGATCTGGTTGAAGAAGTCCGCCTGAAGGTTCGGCACGGCGAGGCCGATCTTCTTGACTTCCGCGGCCGATGCACCGAGCGGGGACATCAGGACCGCAGCGGTGGTTGCCGCCAGCAGCAGGTTGGACAGTTTCATGGGGTTCTCCTCCGAGTTGCTCTGTGGATTTCCTGACTTCACAGGATTCCACCTCCCTTTTGCCGGCCCGCACCATTGCTGACCGTTTTCGCTTCCCCGCAGGCGTTTCCGCAAGCGGGGTGAACAGTGGCTATTTCCGCTTGCGATAAGTCTCGGCGGTGACGGCCAGCACGATGACGCCGCCGATGATCACCTGCTGCATGAACGGCGATACGCTCAGCAGGTTGAGGCCGTTGCGCAGGATTCCGATGATCAGCACGCCGATTATGGTGCCGCCGATGCCGCCCGTTCCGCCGGAGAGCGACGTGCCGCCGATGACGACTGCCGCAATGGCGTCGAGCTCGTAGGAGACACCGGACGAGGGCTGGACCGAGTCGAGCCGCGCCGCCAGCACCATGCCCGACAATCCCGCCAGGAAGCTGCAGACCACATAGACAAGCACGGTCGCCCGCTGGACGTTGATGCCGGCAAGCCGCGCCACCTCTGCGTTGCCGCCGATGGCGTAGAGGACGCGCCCGCCATGGCGATAGCGCTGGTAAAGGAGGCCGACGACGAAGACCACCAGCATGACCGCGACCGTCAATGTCAGGAAGCCGCCGAAGCGCACGATGGCCATGATGTTGAACCAAGCCGGAAAACCGATGATCTGCTGGCCGTCGGTGATCATGTTGGCCAGGCCGCGGGCGATCGACATCATGGCAAGCGTCGCGATGAATGCCGGCACGTTGAAGCGCGTTATGAGAAGCCCGGCGATCAGGCCGTTCAGCGAGGCGACCAGCAGGGCGAGCGGAATGGCGATCCACATCGGCACGCCGGCAACGACGTTCAGATAGCCAAGCACCATCATCGCCAGCGCCATGACAGAACCGACGGCGAGGTCGATGCCGCCGATCAGGATGACCATCGTCATGCCGACGGCCATGATGCCGAGCACCGTGATCTGATCGAGCACGTTCAGGAAGTTCCTGATCGAAAGGAACTTGTCGCTGGCGAAGGTGAGAAACAGGCACAGGACGATGAGGCCGATCAGCGGACCTGTGGCCCCTCGCATCGACGCAAACATCCCGCCCGCGAACCCTTGCCGCTCCGTCGCTGTCGCAAGCATGGCGCCCTCCTCTCGCTACCCGGCTTCCTCACGTGTAACTAGGCATAATTATTCATTGCTGTGTGCAAATTCGTACATTATCGGTCTGCGTCCTGTCAACCTCGTTCTGCATAGCTTTTCCTGCGTCTGGCTCTTGACATGCGGGGGTAGCGTGCAATTATATATATGATTGTATATTTATTCAGAGCGAGGAATACATGCAGCCGAACGATCTCGACCGCATCGCTCGACAGATCCGACTTCGCGATCTGCAGGCGGTTTTCGAAGCCGGCGCCGGCCATATCGGCGGGGAAATGTCCGCTATCGACATTCTGACGGCGCTCTATTTCCGCGTGCTGCGCGTCTGGCCCGACCAGCCGAAGCATCCGGGCCGCGACCGTTTCGTGCTGTCCAAAGGCCATGTGGCGCTCGCCCTCTATGTGACGCTCGCCAAGCGCGGCTTCCTGCCCGAAGAAGAGATCGGCACCTTCCTGAAGTCGCATTCACGGCTGAACGGGCACCCGAACTGCACCAAGGTCCCGGGCGTCGAGACCAATACCGGACCGCTCGGCCACGGCCTGCCGGTCGCCGTCGGCATGGCCAAGGCCGCCAAGCTGACCGGCGCCGAGTATCACACCTATGTCCTGACCGGCGATGGCGAGATGCAGGAGGGATCGAACTGGGAGGCGATCGCCGCCGCGGCGCAGTTCGGCCTCGACAATCTGACGCTGATCATCGACCACAACCGCTTCCAGCAGGGCGCCACGCTGAAGGAGACCAACAATCTCGCCCCCTTCCCCGCCAAGCTCGAAGCCTTCGGCTGGGACGTCACCGAGATCAACGGCAACGCCATGGACGAAATCGTTCCGGCACTGGAGCGCCGCGGCAACCGGCCGCACGCAATCGTCGCCCATACCAACAAGGGCCACGGCATTTCCTTCATGCAGGACAAGGTCGACTGGCACCATAAGGTGCCGAATGCCGAGCAATATCGGGTCGCCCTGGCCGAGCTTTCGGAGACCCTGTGATGAAAGACGTGATCACCTCTCCCAAACTGCACGATTGCCGTGACGCCTTCGTTGCGGTGCTGGAGCGCCTCGGCGCGGACAACCCCAAGCTCGTGGCGGTCTGCAACGACTCCGTCGGCTCGTCGAAGCTCAACGGGTTCAAGTCCAAATGGCCGGAACGGCTGGTCAATGTCGGCATTGCCGAGCAGAACATGGTGGGCGTGGGCGCCGGTCTTGCCAATGGCGGTCTGCTGCCCTTCGTCTGCGGCGCCTCCTGCTTCCTGACCGGCCGGTCGCTGGAGCAAATCAAGGCCGACATCGCCTATTCCAACGCCAATGTGAAGCTCATCGGCATTTCCTCCGGCATGGCCTATGGCGAGCTTGGGCCCACGCACCATTCGATCGAGGACTTCGCCTGGACGCGGGTGCTGCCGAATCTGCCGGTCATCGCCCCCTGCGATGCGATCGAGACCGCCGCGGCGGTGGAATGGGCGGTCCATTACCAGGGGCCGGTGTTCCTGCGCCTGTCGCGCGTCGGGGTTCCGGACCTGCTGCCGGCCGGACACAGGTTCGAGCTCGGCAAGGCCAACCTGCTGCGTGACGGCGACGCCATAACGCTGATTGCCAACGGCACGCTGACCCACCGCATCTTGAAGGCGGCCGAGCTCCTCGCCGAGCGAGGGATCGAGGCCCGCGTACTGAACATGGCGACGGTCCGCCCGATCGACGTCGAGGCCGTGGTGGCCGCCGCCCGCCAAACCGGGGCGATCCTGACCGCGGAAGAGCATTCCACCTTCGGCGGCCTCGGCTCGGCCATCGCCGAAGTCGTCGTGGCAGAAGCTCCCGTGCCGATGAAGATCCTTGGCGTTCCGGGCATCTTCGCCCCGACCGGCTCGGCCGAGTTCCTGCTCGACGAATTCGGCATGTCGCCTGTCGCCATCACTGAGGCGGCCATCGCTTTGATTGCACGGAAGTCTCCCCGCGCTTGATACTGCGCGTCTAGAGTCCGTGCCGGGCGCGGCAAACCCTCCCTATAGCCGCGCCCCCAATTCATGCCTGCCGGAGTTGCCATGACGAACGCCATTCTCGCCATCGACCAGGGCACCACGAATTCAAAGGCCGTTCTTGTCTCCACGGCCGGCGAAATCCTGTCTCGCGGCTCGTCTCTGGTCGGCATCGAACATCCGCAGCCCGGCTGGGTGGAGCAGAGCCCAATGCGCATCTGGGAATCGGTCAAGGAGGCGATTGCCGCCTGCCTGCAGACCGGTCCTGACGTCGACATCCTCGGTATCGCGATTTCCAACCAGCGCGAGTCCGTCACCATCTGGGATGCAGCAACGGGCAGGCCGCTCGGGCCGGTGGTGAGCTGGCAGTGCCGCCGCAGCGCACCGGCCTGCGCCGAATTGGTCGCAGCCGGCCACGCGCCCCGCGTGCAGGCGCTCACCGGCCTGCCCATCGACCCGATGTTCCCCGGCCCGAAGATGAAGTGGCTGCTGGACCGCGTGTCTGCAGGACACGAAGTGCGGCTCGGGACGATCGACGCCTGGCTGATCCATTGCTTCACCGATGGCGCGGTCCATGCCTGCGACGCTTCGAATGCCGCCCGCAGTCAGCTTTACGACCTCAACCGGCAGGCCTGGAGCGACGAGCTCTGCGAACTGTTCGGCGTGCCGAAATCCGCCTTGCCCGAAGTGCGAGACAGCGCGTCGCGCTTCGGCGTGACCCGAAACGTGCCGGGCCTCAGGGACGGCATCCCGATCGCCGCGGCGATCGGCGACAGCCATGCGGCGCTCTTCGGACACGGCGCCTTCAATCCCGGCGACGGCAAGGTGACCTTCGGAACCGGCTCGTCCGTGATGACGACGCTGCCCCGCTTCATCGCGCCCGAGCAGGGCATCACGACGACGATCGCCTGGTCGATCGACGGCCAGCCGACCTATGCCTTCGAGGGCAATATTCTCGTCTCAGCCGCAGCGCTGCCGTGGATGGTCGAGATGCTCGGCCTGCCCGACGTTCAGGCCCTGACCGACCTTGCCGCAACCGCCGAGCCACGCGGACCCGGCTTCGTGCCGGCCTTTGTAGGCCTCGGCGCGCCCTACTGGCAGTCCGATGCGCGGGCGCTGTTTTCCGGCATTACCTTCAACACCACACGCGCCCAGATGGCCCGCGCAGTGACCGATTCGATGGCCTTTCAGGTCCATGACGTCTTCAAGGCCATGTCAGCGCAGTCGCCGACACCGCTCGGCCGCCTCTATGCGGATGGTGGGCCGAGCAAGAACACCTTTTTGATGCAGTGCGTCGCCGACACGCTGAACCACGCCGTCACCCAATGCGACGCGCCGGAGGCCTCCGCCCTCGGCGCCGCCTATCTGGCGGGGCTTTCGCTGGGCGTCTGGCCCGATCTTGCCGCCATTACCGCCCTGCCACGTGGCGGTGATCCCATCTCGCCGCGTGTTTCCGACGCCACAGATCGCCTCCGGGTTTGGCAGGACGCAATCTACCGCTCGACCGTTCCGGGCCCTTCCACTATGAGTGAATAAAAATTCACGCCTGGAGGATTCCATGGGACGGCTCAACGAGCTGCGACTGATCGCCCGAGTTGCTCAGATGTATCATATCGAAGGCAAGCGGCAGGCAGAGATCGCCGAGGTCATGCGCATGTCGCAGGCGACCGTGTCGCGTATGCTGAAGCGGGCCGAGCAGGAAGACATCGTCCGGACCACGGTTATTCCGCCGCCGGGCACCTTCGCCGATCTCGAAACCGCGCTGCGCGACCGCTACGGCCTGACGGAGGCGATCGTCATCGACTGTTCCGAGGACAGGGACGGCGCGATCATGGCGCGCATCGGCGAGGCGGCCGCCCATTTCTTCGAGGTCACCCTGCAGCAGGACGAGATCATCGGCGTCTCGAGCTGGAGCCAGACGATCCTGCGCATGGTGGACAACATCCACCCGCTCAAGACCGCCAAAGCCAAATACATCGTGCAGATCCTTGGTGGCATGGGGGACGCGTCGGTCCAAACCCACGCCACGCAGCTGACGGCGCGCCTCGCGCGGCTCACCGGCGGCGAGCCGCGGCTGCTTCTCGTCCAGGGCATCACCTCGTCGCGCGAGGCAAAGCTCGTCATGCTCGCCGATCCGGTCGTGCGCGAGACGATGGACCTCTTCGGCCGCCTCAGCCTGGCGATCGTCGGCATCGGTGCGGTGGAGCCGTCCGAGCTCCTCGCCCGCTCCGGTAACACCTTCTCCCGCCAGGAAATGGCGATGCTGCACGAGGCCGGCGCCGTCGGCGAGATCTCCTACCGGTTCTACGACAGGGAGGGAAAGCCGGTCGAAACGCCGCTCAATGACCGCGTCATCGGCATTTCGCTTGAAGACCTCAGGAAAGCCGACCGCGTCATGGCGCTGGCAGGCGGAGAATCGAAAACGCAGGCCATCGCCGGCGCCCTGAAACTCGGCGTCATCGATGTGCTTGTAACCGACAAGTTCACTGCGGCTCGGCTCACGGCCTGATCCTATCCGAGATCAGCCTTTGGCAGCTCGCGCATTATGGAGGAAAGACCATGAGACGTTTTGCGGGCCAGACGGTTTTCGTCACCGGAGGCAACAAGGGGATCGGCCGCGGCATCGCCAAGCGCTTTGCCGATGAGGGGGCCAAGATCGCCATCGCCGCGATCGAGAAGGACATGGCCGTGGCCGCCGAGGCGCTCGCCGAGGAAACCGGCGCAGAGGTGATCGCCATCGTACTGGACGTGACCGACGCCCGCGCCGTCCAGGACGCCTACGCGGCGGCCGAAGCGAAGCTCGGCGCCATTTCCGTATCGGTGCAGAATGCTGGCGTCATCACCATCGCCAAGGTCGAGGACCTGACCGAACGCGAATGGGACCTGAACCTCGACGTAAACACCAAGGGCGTCTTCCTGTGCTGCCAGGAGGCGATCCGCCGCTTCCGCGCCAGCGGCACCAAGGGTCGCCTGATCAACACAGCCTCCGGCCAGGCGCGGCAGGGCTTCATCTACACCCCTCATTACGCCGCCTCGAAATTCGGCGTCGTCGGCCTGACGCAGAGCCTTGCCAAGGAACTCGCCCGCGAAGGCATTACCGTGAACGCCATCTGCCCCGGCATCATCCACACGGAGATGTGGGACTACAATGACAGGGTCTGGGGCCAGATGCTCGGCGAATACGGCCCGGGCGAACTCATGGCCGAATGGGTCGAGGGCATTCCCATGGGCCGGGCGGGAACGCCTGCCGAAGTCGGCGCCCTCGTTGCCTTCCTGGCTTCTGAGGATGCGGCTTACATCACCGGACAGACGATCAACGTCGACGGCGGATTGATCATGTCGTGATGGTTGGCTTGGAGAAGCCCATTTGGCATCAGCGGCCGCCGCGTGATCTCGCTCGGCGACCCCTCTACCTGTCCGTTTTACCGAATGTTGTGTCGGGTGACTCCACCTAAATGCACAATGCTAAGCGACCGCCTGTGCACCGGTGATCTCGACGAGCGAACCGCACATGAAGGCGGCTTCGTCGGAGGCAAGGAAGGCGACCAGGGCGGCGACCTCCTTCGGCTTTCCGATCCGGCCGAAGGGAACAAGCTTGTCGAGATCGGCGATCGTCCGTCCCGACCGCTTCACCCCCCGCCTCCAGCATCGGCGTATGGATTTCGCCGGGGCAGACGGCGTTGACGCGTATCTTGTGCGGCGCGTAGTCGCGGGCGAGGTTCTGGGTGAAGGCGGCGACCGCAGCCTTGGAGGTGTTATAGGCGATGTGGTTCGGCGCCGGATGGAGACCCCATTGCGAGGCGGTGTTGACGATGACGCCGCCGCCCGCCTCGATCATGTGCGGGATCGCAGCGCGGCAAAGATAGAACATTGAATCGAGATTGACCGCGAAGCTCGCGTGCCATTCGTCGTCGCTCAGCGACAGGAGGTTGCCCCGCCGGTTGATTCCTGCATTGTTGACGAGAATGTCGATGCGCTTCTTCTGGTCAAATGCTTCGGCAATCAGAGCGCAGCACGGTTCCCGCTGAGAAATGTCGGCGGCGATCGCAATGGCAGAACCCCCGGCTGTCACGATCTCGGCCGCAACGGCGCCTGCCGCGTCGCCGTTCACGTCTGAGATGACGACCAGCGCCCCCTCCTCCGCGAGCCGCCGCGCTATGCCCGAACCGATGCCGCCGCCTCCGCCGGTAACGACCGCAACCTGGCCTTCGAATCTTTGCATCTCTCGCTCCTCAAGTCCTATCGAATGTAACTGCCGCCATTGACGTCGAGCGTCGCGCCGTTCAGCGACCGCTGCGACGGCCTGAGCGCGAAGGCGACGAGTTCGGCGATTTCGGCGGCCTCAGCCATCTCGCCGATCGGTATGTCGGCGACGGCGGCCTGCTTGCCAAACTTCGCGATGAAGTCCTCGGCCATCTCCGTCCGCACCCAGCCGGGCGCGATCGCCAGCGCCACGACGCCGTCGGCACCGAAGCTGCGGGCGATCGATTTCGTGAGATTGACGAGCGCCGCCTTCGTTGCGCCCTAGGGCATGGCATCGGCCGCATAGCCGCGCTGGCCGGCGCGGCTCGCCATGTTGACGATCCGGCCGCCGCCCTGCGCCTTGAAATGCGTAAGCGCCTGCTTGCAGAGATCGGCGGCGGCGAAGAAGTTCACCTGAAACTCCTTCTGCCAGGCTTGCCGCCACGCGTCGGGCTCGGCGTCGATCGTAATCTCGGTGCGGATCCCGGCATTGTTGACGAGCGCATGGATACGGCCCGCCGCTTCTTCTGCCCGGCGCCAGAGGTCGAATGCCCCCTCGGCCGCCGAAAGGTCCGCCTGAACGATCCACCCCTCGCCGGAAATACGCGCCAGCAGCGCTTCCGCTCCCGCTCTGTCGCGGCCGTAGTGGATGATCGGACGGGCGCCCTTTTCCGCCAGGCGCTCGACGATGGCCGCGCCGATGCCGCCGGAAGCGCCGGTGACGAGGACGGCCTGGCCCGATAGGGACTGGATGGACATTGTAGCCTCCTCAACCGAGCTGATCGACCTGCGGACCCCAGCTGTCGGAGAGCGCAAAGCCGCTCCTGAACGGATCCTCGTCCGAAATGCGGAGCTGTTCGCGACCGTAGATCCAGCCGCGTCCGGTGATCCGCGGCAGCACGGCGGGACGTCCGCCGACCTCGGTGACACCGATCGCCTCCGCCACGAACTCGCCGCCGATGATGGACCGTGAAGTCCGCCGATCCCCCACCGCGATCTGGCCGCGCGCGCAGAGCGTCGCAAGGTTCGCCGAACTGCCGGTGCCGCAGGGGGAGCGATCGACGCGGCCGGGCTTCAGCGTCGTGCACGTGCGCACCGCGCCGTCCGGCTCGCGCCCGCGAAACATCACATAGGCGATCTCGTCGACGCCGGTGAGCGTCGGATGCTTCACCGCCACCTGCTCGGAGATCAGCGATTTCAGCTCGATCCCCGCTTCGGCGAGATAGCGCGCATTGGCCGGCGCAATCGCGCTTCCGACCTGATCGACATCGACGATCGCGTAATAGACGCCGCCGAAAGCGATATCGACCTTGATACGGCCCCAACGCGGCGTCTCGATCTCCCGGTCCAGCGCCTCGGCGAAACTCGGCACATTGTCGAGGCTGACCGACAGGCAGCGGCCTTCCCGGCAGGTGGCGCGGGCGACGATCAGCCCGGCGGGTGTGTCGAGGCGGACGATCGTCTCCGGCTCCTGCATTGCGACGCGGCCGCTTTCAAGCAGGGCGGTGACGACGCAGATGCAATTGCTGCCGGACATCGGATGGGCGCGGTCCGCCTGCAGCACGATGAAGCCCGCATCCGCATCGGGCCGCGTCGGTGAGACGAGCAGGTTGACCGACATGGCGACGCTGGCGCGCGGCTCGAAGGTGACGAAGCGGCGGAGGCTGTCATCGACCTGGTTGATGTGGTTCATCTTGTCGAGCATGGTGGCGCCGGGGATTTCCGGCGCACCCCCGACGATCACCTTGCCGATCTCGCCCTGGCAATGGACCTCGAGGAGATCAAGCGAACGATCCCAGTTCATCATTTGATGTACCAGCCCCACTTCTCGCCGGCGGCAAAGCGGGTGATCTGCTTCGTCTCGAGGTAGTTTTCGAGGCCCCAGCGACCGAGTTCGCGGCCGATGCCCGACTCCTTGTAGCCGCCCCAGGGCGCCTCGGTGAAGGTCGGCTGCGAGCAGTTGATCCAGACGATGCCGGCGCGGAAGGCGCTCGCGACCCGCTCGGCGCGGACATCGTCCTTCGACATCACCGCTGCGGCGAGACCGAAGCGGGAATCATTGGCAAGCTCGATCGCTTCCTCTTCGGTCGAGAACGGTTTGATGCAGACGACCGGCCCAAAAATCTCCTCGCGCCAGGCATCGCTCTCCAACGGCACGTCGGTCAGCACCGTCGGTTCGAGATAGTAGCCCGTGTCGAAGCCTTCCGGCCGCTTGCCACCGCAGGCGACGGTCGCACCGGCGGCTTTCGCCGCCTCGATCGCCGCAACGACCTGTTCGTGCTGGCGCTTGGAGACCAGCGGTCCGAGCAGGACTCCGTCTTCGAGACCGTCACCGATCCTGATCTTCTTCGTTTCCTCGACAAGCCGCGCCAGCAGCTTGTCGTAGATGCCCTCCTGCACGAGGACTCGCGACGTCGCCGAGCAGACCTGGCCCTGGTTCCAGAAGATGCCGAACATGATCCATTCGACCGCCTCGTCGATATCGGCATCGTCGAAGACGACGAAGGGCGACTTGCCGCCGAGTTCGAGGCTGACGCGCTTGATGTCGCGGGCCGCCGCCGCCATGATTTTCGAACCGACCGGCCCGGAGCCGGTAAAGGCAAGCTTGTCGACTTGCCTGTGGTCGATGATCGCCTGGCCGGCGACCGATCCGGAGCCGGTGACGATGTTGAGGACGCCCGGCGGCAGGCCCGCGTCATCGGCGAGCGCGGCCAGTTCGAGCGCCGTCAGTGAGGTGACCTCCGCCGGCTTCAGCACCACCGTGCAGCCGGCGGCAAGCGCTGGCGCGACCTTCCAGGCGGCCATCAGCAGCGGATAATTCCAGGGAATGATCGCGCCGGTGACGCCGATCGGCTCCTTGACCGCCTTGGAGGTGAACCGGGCGTCGGGAAGCGCGATCGGCTCCCCGGGATTGTTGTCGAGCTGCTCGGCAAGGCCCGCATAGAAGTCGAAGCAGCCGGCCGCGTCGGCGACATCCCAATCGGCTTCGGGAAACGGCTTGCCGTTGTCGATCACCTCGAGACGGGCGATCTCCGCCTGCCGGGCGCGGATGCCCTCGGCGATGGCGCGCAGGTATTTTGCTCTCTGTGCGCCCGAAAGCTTCGGCCAGCCGTCCTTGTCGAAGGCGCGGCGTGCCGCCTTCACGGCGAGATCGACGTCTTCCGCCGTTGCAGCCGCGATCTGGTGAATCACTTCTTCCGTCGCCGGATTGACGACGTCGAACGTCCTGCCGTTGGCGGCCGGCGTCCATTTTCCATCGATATAGAGTTCGCTGCGCATTGTTCGCTCCATTGTTTCCCGCGCTCGCCGTCAGAACCGGTCGACGCGGTATGGTTTGAGATCGACCGGCGGCTCAGCGCCCGTCACGAGATCGGCGATCAGCCGTCCGGTCGTCGCCGCATAGGTAAGGCCCAGATGCCCATGGCCGGTGGCGTAGAAGATGCCGCGGTGTTTCGCGGAAGGGCCGATGATCGGCACCGTATCGGGAAGCGCCGGCCGGTGGCCCATCCACTCCGTCGCCTTCTCGCGCGCCCGCTTGACCAGCACTTTCGCCCGCCGGTAGTCAGGCGCCGCCTCGAGACCGGCCATCTCAACCGTGCCGCCGACGCGAATGCCGCCGGCCGTCGGCGTCACCATGAAGGCGCGCGCCGGCCAGATGATCGAGTGGCGCATCGAGATTCCCGGCGCCATGATCTGGGTGTGGTAGCCACGCTCGGTCTCGAGCGGGACCGGCTCGCCGAGAAGCCGCGCCAGCTTGCCAGTATAGGCGCCGGCTGCGAGCACGACTCGAGAGGCAGCAACCGAACGGCCATCCTTCAGGCGGACGGCTTTGACGCGATCGCCACTATCAAAACCCGCGACCTCGCCCTGCTCGATCCTGCCTCCGAGAGCGAGAAACTTTTCGCGCAGTTTCAGGAGCAGCTTGTAGGGGTCGCGGATCGAGCGGTTGTCGGGAAACAGCACCGCCTTCCCAATCTTCGTCGTTAATGCTGGTTCGAGGTCACGGATGGCATTACCGCCCAGGACTTCGTGGCGGAAGCCGAAGCGCTCGAGAACCGCGATATGCTCGCGGTCAGCCCTGAACTCGGCCTCGTCCGCATAGAGGCTCAGGCAGCCCTCCTCGGTCAGCATGTCCGTCAGTTCCGCCGCCTGCAGCAGCGGCATCAGATCTTCGTAGACACGACGGCAAAGCACGGCGCCTGCCGCCTCCAGCTCTTTCACCCGCGACGGGCGGCTTGCTTCGAGAAACCGGAGGAACCACGGCGTGAGCTTCGGCAGATAGGAGGGGCGGATACGGACCGGCCCTTCAGGATCGACCAGCCATTTCGGCGTTTGCGCCCAGACCGAAGGCCGCGAGGCCGGCATGAATTCGGTGACGGCGATCGATGCCATGTTGCCGTAGGAGGCGCCCTTGCCGTCCGGATCCCGCTCGACGAGCACGGCGCCCTTCCCGCGGCGTTGCAGCTCGTAGGCGATGGTGGTGCCGATAATGCCGGCGCCGACGACAACGACAGGACCTTCGTTATTGCTCATCTTTTATCTTTTCTCGATTGTGGTGCTGCATTCAAACCGCGGTCATCCAGGTGTCGGCCACCGTGAAGCCCTCCGGATAGGGATCGGTCGGGTCCATGCCCATCTGGTAGAGACCGGTGATCCAGGCCTGACCGGCAATCGCCGGTATCACCGCGTCGTACGTCCCGACTTTCGTCAGTCCGTCGATTGTGCAGGTGAAGCGGCTGCCGGTGATCGACTCGTGAATGAGCGTTTCGCCGGGTTGGATAAGCCCTTTCTTATGCAACAGCGCCAGCCGCGCCGACGAGCCGGTGCCGCAGGGCGAGCGGTCGCAGCGCCCCGGCGAGACGACGACGCAGTTCCTCGCGATAAGCCGGCCATTCTCCCGGCGAAGCGGTCCCATGAACTCGGTGTTGGTGATCCCCGGTATGCCCGGGTTCTCGGGATGCTCGACGGTGAGCTGCTCGGCGGCCGCGAATTTGAGCTTCTGGCCGATTTCGCAGAGCTCGCGGGCTTCCGAGGGATCGATCGAGATGCCGAGGTCGGCGGCGTCGACCATGGTGTAGGTCATGCCGCCATAGACGATGTCGACCCGAACGGTCCCGAGGCCTGCGACTTCGATCTTGGCGTCGACATGGTAGCAGAAGGCTGGCTGGTTCACGAGCCGGACGCTCGTCACCTTGCCGTCCCTGCATTCGCAGCGCACCCTGATCAGGCCTGCTGGAGACTCGAGCGTCAATTGAGTGACCGGCTCCTGCATCGGCAGGATTCCGGTCTCGAGCAGCACCGTCGCCACGCACATCGTGTTCGAACCGGACATCGCCGGATACTCGGTCGTCTCCAGGATCACATAGCCCATGTCGGCTTCGGGGTGATTGGAGGGGAGCACGATATTGGCATTGTGCCAGACCGCCCCGCGCGGCTCGAACAGCACCATCTTGCGGATGCCGTCCATGTGGGTTTCGAGATGAACCCGCTTGTCGAACATGGTCTCGCCGGGAACCTGGCCAACGCCGCCGACGATCACCTTGCCGCTTTCGCCTTCGGCATGGCAATCGACGACCGAAAGGACCTTGCTGAAGCGCATCTCTCTAGCTCCAAAAAAGTTGTCGAGGAGCCGCTTCCCTGATTGTCGAACGGCCGGGAAGCGGCGCTTCGACTGGCGATTACCAGTTCAGGATCGGCTCCATGGCGGCGCGGAACTCGGCCTTCTCATCGTCGGTCAGCGGTCCGAGCGGCGCGCGGCACTCACCGACGGGCAAGCCCTGAAGCTCGCAGCCATACTTGATCTTCTGCACGAACTTGCCGCTTTCGAGGATGTTCATCGCCCGGTAGAGCGTCTTCATCTGCGCCCGAGCCTTGTCGAGATCGCCGGAACGGAAGGTGCGGTCCAGGTCGCAGCAGGCCTTGGCCATGCAGTTCGACGGCCCGCAGATCCAGGAATCGGCGCCCCAGAACATGAAGTCGAGCGCGATGTCATCCGAGCCGGACACCAGCTGGATGCGGCCTTCGTAGCGGCTGGCGATGTCGACCGCGCGCTGCAGAACGCCCGAGCTTTCCTTGATCCCGATGACGCGCGGATTGTCGGCGAAATGGTCCATCAGCTCGAAGCTGATGTCCGAACCATCCTTGGCCGGATAGGAATAGAGGACGAGGTTCACGTCCACGGCATTAAGCACGGTCTCATAGTGCCGGATCAGTTCGGCTTGCGTCGGACGGGTGTAGAAGGGCGGTGCGAGCAGCACAGTGTCATAGCCGATTTCCTTGGCGATCGCCGTCTGCTCGATGACTTCGCGGGTGGCGGGGGCATTGGTGCCGGCGATCAGAATTTCGCCCGGCTTGGCGAAGTCCTTGACGAATTGCAGCACGTCGCGGCGCTCTTCCGTGGACTGGCTGAAATACTCACCGGTCGAGCCGTTCGGAACCCAGCCGGTGACGCCGGCCTCGCGCAGATGGGCCAGCAGCTTTTCAAAGGCCTTGAAGTCGACCCTGTTGTTCGCGTCGAACGGGGTGACGAGGGCGGGCATGACGCCAGAGAGTTTCATGGAGGTTCTCCTTTCGAAAGAATTCGGTTCAAATCGCGAGCTTGGTGAGCACGCGCCGCTCGACCAGCGTGACGGCCCGGGTAAGCGGGAAGGCGATGAGGAAGTAGATGAGCGCGACCACCGTCAGCACCTCGATCGGCCGCGCCGTATTGTTGGAAATGTTCTGGCCGACGAACATCAGGTCGGCCATGCCGACGGCCGAAACGAGCGCGCTTTCCTTGAACAGGCTGACGCAGTTCGAAAGCAGTGTCGGGAGGGCGCGCAGCACCGCCTGCGGCAGGATGACGTTCGTCACCTGGACCCGGCGCGGCAGGCCGAGTGCGACGCAGGCGTCGAGCTGTTCCGGACCGATGGATTTCAACGATGCGCGGAAGGTCTCGCTGGTGATCGCGCCCATGTAGAGCGTGAGCGCGATCACGCCCGAAGTGAGGTTGGAGAGCTCGACGCCGAGGATCAGCGGCAGGCAAAAGAAGATCCAGAAGAGCTGGACGAGCACCGGCGTGCCGCGGAAGAACTCGACATAGACGCTGGAGACAGCCCGCAGCAGAGCGCTGCGCGATGTGCGGGCTAGGCCGATGAAGAAGCCAAGGCTACAGCCGAGCACGATGCAGATCAGCGTCAGCTTGATGGTCATCCAGAGACCGAGAAGCAGCGCTTCCTGGAAACGAAGGATGATGGAGAAATCGAGAGCCATGGGTCTTCTCCTCAGCTCATCATCAGTTGGCGGCGGCGTTCGAGATAGCCGACGATCTGCGAGACGGGGAACGAGACGGCGAAGTATACCAGAGCGACGATGGTGAAGGTCTCGATCGGCCTGTACGTCTCCGTCGCCAGCGTCTTCGCCTGGTACATGAGGTCCTGCACGGCGACGATGGCAACCAGCGCCGTCTGCTGAAAGATACCGATGCCGTTGGTGAGCAGGACCGGGATCGACGCACGGACCGCGGTCGGCAGCAAGATGTAAATCGTGCGCTGCAGCGGGTTGAGGCCAAGCGCGATGCCGGCGTCGAGCTGCTCGCGCGGAACCGCCTGGATCGCGGCGCGATAGGCCTCGGCATTGAAGGCCATCAGATTGAGCCCGAGCGCCAGGATGCCCATCGTCATCGAACCGAGGAAGACGTTGAACAGCATCGGCACGCAGTAGAAGAACCAGACGGTCTGGACGATCGCCGGGGTGCAGCGGAAGAATTCGACGAAGAGCATCGCCGGCAGCCGCACCGGCGCGAAACGGCTCATGATGAGGAGCGCCAGCGGAAAGCCCAGCACGACGCCGATGATATTGGCGGCGACCGTCAGCTCAAGCGTGACGATCAGCCCTTCCCAGAGCGGCCCGAAGGAGACGGACTGGAAGTCGAAGGAGTAACCCATCTCGCCCTCCTAGTGCCGGATATGGAAGACGCGATCGATGAAGTCGCGTGTGCGCTCTTCCTTGGGCGCGCCGAGCACCTGCTCCGGCGGGCCGTCCTCGACGACCACGCCGCCGGCGCAGAAGATGACGCGCGAGGCGATGTTCTTCGCAAACCACATGTCGTGAGTGACGATCATCATCGGCATGTCCTGGGCGGCAAGCTGCAGGATGACCTGCTCGACTTCGGCGACGAGCTCGGGATCGAGCGCCGAGGTCACCTCGTCGAACAGCATCAGCTTCGGATCGAGCATCAGGGCGCGGGCGATTGCGACGCGCTGCTTCTGTCCGCCGGAAAGCTGCGCCGGATAGGCATTGGCCTTGGCGCCGAGGCCGAAGCGCTCGAGCAGCGCCTGGGCCCGCTTGATGGCGCTCGCCTTGGCTTCACCCCGGACCTTGCAGGGCGCGAGGGTCAGATTCTGGATGACGGAGAGATGCGGGAACAGCGTGTAGTGCTGGAACACCATGCCTATCGAGCGCCGCACCTCGGTGTCGATCTCAGTTTTCTTCTCGGCGCTCTCGGAGGAGATATAAGGCTTGCCGCCGAAGCTGATCGAGCCGCTGTCGATCTTCTCGAGCCCCATCATGACGCGCAGCAGCGTGCTCTTGCCGCCGCCGCTCGGGCCGATGACGACGACCCGTTCGCCGGGCTTCATCTCGATGTCGAGGCCCTTGAGCACCTGGATATGCGGGCCATAACTCTTGTGGAGGGACTGGATTTTGACAAGGGGAGCACTGAAGGACATGGTCATCGCCGACCTCGATGGTCAAAAGAAGGGATGAGAGTGGCCGGGCTGGCGCATGGCCGCGCCCCGCCCCCTACAGTTTCGTTACTGCGCGCTCTTCAGCACCTCATCGACGGCCTTGCGGATCAGTTCGTCCACGTGACCGGTCGCGACTTTTTCCTCGAGGAAGATGTTCACCACCTCGACGTCGGCAGCCGACAGCTGATGCGGCAGGCCGAAGGCGACGCCCTGTTTCGCCAGCGCCGGCGTCGGATTCAGCGCGACCGCCCAACCGGGGTTCGACTGGGTGAAGAGCTGGTTGGTGTCCGAGGCATCGACGAGGATGTCGGCGCGGCGCGAGACGACGGCGAGGCGCGTTTCATCGTTACCCGGCAGGCGCAGGATCGTCGCGTTCTTGACCGCGGCGGTGATCGCCTTGTCCTGGGCGGTGCCCGACATGACCGCGAGCGTCACGTCCTTATTGTCGATATCGGCAACCGAGGCCGCGCCGGCGGGGATCTTCGGGTTCTCCTTGTTGTAGGCGAGCGAGATCTGGTACTCCATCGCGGGAACGGAGAACTGCACGGCCATGGCACGCGCCGGCGTCCTGTTCAGCGCCAGCGAAAGGTCCCATTTCCCCGCCTGCAGGCCAGCGACGATATTGTCCCAGGTGGTGTCGACGAATTCCGGCTTGACCTTCAGCGTCTCGGCGAATTCGCGGCAGAGATCGGCGAAGAAGCCGGAATATTCTCCGCTCGCCGGATCGCGCATGACATAGGGCGGAGCAACGGCCGCGCCGCAACGAAGGACGCCCGCCTTCTGCACGTCCTGCCAATAGCCTTCGGCGGTCTCAGCGGATGCGGCGGTGGTTGAAAGTCCAGCGATCAGGGCAAGCGCAGGCATCGCCCGCATTGCGAACGCAAGCATCTTCGAAAGCATCTTCAATTTCCTCTGTTTGATGTGCGCGGTGCGCGGTTCCACCCGTCGGCTATTGCCGATCTTGTTCTTCGTCTGTCGTCTACGTGTCGACACGATATTTATGTCGGCAACGTGTCGACACTGTCAAGCGGAGAATTTACATTGTCTCGGCGGGGCTCTTCTGGCCTTATGCGTCCGAACGACGGAAAGGGACGTCAGTGACTGACGAAACTGAAACCAAGCGCGCCAGGGGCACCGGCTGGAAAAATGTCTACGAGACGCTCCGAAACGAGATCCTGGCGCTGACGCTCGCTCCCGGCCAACTTCTCGACGAGAGCACGCTTGCCGAACGGTTCGACATGTCCCGCTCGCCGGTCCGCGAGGCGCTGATCCGCCTCGCCGGCGAGGATCTGGTCGTCACGCTTGCGAACCGCAGCACCATTGTGGCGCCGATCGAGGTCGCGACCTTCCCGAAATATGTCGAGGCGCTGGATATCGCCCAGCGCATGAACACGCGGCTTGCCGCGGAACTGCGGACGGAGATGGACCTCAAGACGATCGCCAGGCGGCAGAAGGAATTCGAAGCGGCGGTCAAGACCGGCAATCACCTCGAGATGTCCGAGGCCAACAAGCAGTTCCACATGTCGATTGCCTACGCCGGGCGGAATCCCTATCTGGCCTCCTTCTACGAGCGGCTGCTCAACCAGGGCCAGCGCATGCTGCACCTCCACTTCGAGTATCTGGAGCGCACGCACGAAGGCTATCTGCTGACCGACGAGCACAACCAGATGCTCGAGGCGATCCGGGAGAAGAATGTCGATCTCGCCGACGAGCTGGCGCACGCCCATACGCGCCAGTTCCAGCAGAACTTCATCAATTTCATGCGCGAGAACTACACGACGGACGTGTCGCTTGGACGGCGCAAGGCTGCGGAATAGATGCGGATCGGCTTCGTCGGCACAGGCATCATTACCGAGGCGATGGTGACGGGGATCGTCGCCTCCCCACTCGACGTGGCGGAGATCATCGTTTCGCCACGCAACCGGGAGATCGCCGCCCGGCTCGCGGGCCGGTTTCCCAGCGTGCGGATCGCCAAGGATAACCAGGCGGTGGTCGATGTGGCCGACATCCTGTTCCTGGCAATCCGGCCGCAGATCGCAGAGGAAGTGATTGCCGAACTCACCTTCCGGAAGGGCCAGGCGGTCGTCAGCGTCATCGCGGCGACGGACCGCCCGAGGCTCCTGAGCTGGATCACCGGAGAGGTGGACCTCACCCAGGCGGTTCCACTGCCCTTTGTCGCCGAACGCGACGGCGTCACCGCGATCTATCCGCCGAACCCGGGCGTTGCCGCTCTATTCGCCGCCCTTGGCACTGCAGTCGAATGCGAGACGAAGGAGGATTACGACCTCCTCGCCGCCGCCAGCGCCCTGATGGGCACCTATTTCGGCATTCTCGATCGAACGACCGGCTGGCTTGCCGAGAAAGGCATGGAGCGCGAGAAGGCCCGCGCCTATCTGACCCCGCTCTTCGCCAGCCTGGCGCAGACGGCGGTCAGGGCCGAGGCGACGCCCCTCGACACGCTGAGGCGCGAGTTCTCGACGCCCGGCGGCTTGAACGAGCAGGTGTTCGACGATTTCGAACGCGGCGGCGGAAGCCGCGCCTTGACCGAGGCCCTTGAAGCGGTGCTGCGCCGGATAAGACGATAGCGAGTCAGTCGGTCCCCGCCTGATCCGCGACGCCAGGCCGCGGTCGATGCTTCTGCTTTACATTTCTTTACATTCGCCCGGAAGGCTCGAAACGTTGCCCTGTTAGCTTTCCTCCATTGCAGCAGGTGCTGCGGAGTGAAGGGAGACTGACTATGGAAAACGAGGACAAGAACCTGTCGAGCCCGACCGCCGGAGCGTCCGCTTCGAAAGGCTGGGGTCGCCGCGCCGCGATCGGCGGCCTCGCCGCCTTCGGCGTTGTCGGCGCGGTCGGATTTGCTGCCGCACGCAGCGATGATTTCGGTTTCGGCATGGGCCGGTTCGGAATGGGCGGCCACATCATGCACGCGCATATGGGAGGCGGCTTTATGGAACAGCGGATCGGCTCCACGCTCGACGAACTCGACACGACACCCCAGCAGGAAGACAAGCTCTGGGACATCATCGACAATGCCCGGACCGAGATCAGGCCGACTTTCCGGGACTTCCGGGAGACGCGCGAGCAGGTTATCGAACTCATCGGTGCGGCGACCGTCGACCGCGCCGCCGCCGAGAAACTGCGCAGCGAGCGCATTGCCGCGATCGACGCGGCTTCGCGCAAAATGACGACTGCGCTCCTCGAAGCCGCCGAAGTGCTGACGCCGGAGCAGCGCGCCAAGCTTGCTGCGCATTTGAAGGAGCGCAGGGGCCGCGGCCCGTGGTAAGACCAACGAGCGATTGAACGGAACGGAAGCGATGGCGGAACGGGTCTTGATTGTTGACGACGACACGCGCCTCTCCGCCATGCTTGCCGACTATCTCTCCGGAAACGGCTACACCGTCCACACCGCTGCGACGGCCACGGTGGGACTGACCGACCTTGGCCGCCGTGCGCCGGACGCAGTAATCCTCGACGTCATGCTGCCGGACTTTGACGGCTTCGAAACCTGCCGGCGCATGCGCGCGGTTTCCGACGTCCCCATCCTCATGCTGACGGCCAAGGGCGAAGAGACGGATCGTATCGTCGGCCTGGAGCTCGGAGCCGACGACTATCTGCCCAAGCCCTTCAACCCCCGCGAGCTGCTCGCCCGGTTGAAGGCCATCCTGCGCCGCCGCAACGGCAGCGCGCCGGTTTCGCGGACCTTGCGCTTCGGGCGGCTGGAGATCGATCCGGGCTCCCGCTCGGTCCGGATCGACGGCCGCGAATGCGGCCTCACCAGCTACCAGTTCGACCTGCTTGTGGCGCTTGCCGAAAATGCCGGCCGCACGCTGTCGCGCGAGCAACTGATGGACGCCGTGAAAGGCGAGGAGCTGGAAGCCTTCGACCGTTCCATCGACGTCCATGTCTCACGCATCAGGGCGGCCATCGAGAGCGATCCCAAGCATCCGCGACGCATCGTCACCGTGCGCGGCGCCGGCTATGTCTTCGCCCGCTTCCAGGACGACGAGAGATAAAGCATGTCGCCCAAAAATGTGCCGCGGTTCGGGATAACGACATGCGTCCAGACAGAGACCTAGAGCGATGCGCAGCCGGCTGTTCCTGAAAATTTACCTGACGTTGCTGGCGAGCCTTGCGGCGGTCGCCGTCGCCAGCGCCGCCTTCGTGTGGCTCGGACAGGGCGAAGAGGATGTGAGCTGGCAGAGCCAGCGCGCGCGCTTCGTTGCAGCACTCATCCCGTCGGACATGGACCGGCAGTCGGTTGAGGCGACGTTGAAGCGGTTTTCCCGGGCTTTCGACGCCGACCTTGCGGTCTATGATCGAAACGGCAGGCTGATCGCCGGCGCCGGCCGGCCGCTCCCGCGCGACATTCTCGAGCGGCGCTGGCGCCACGACAGAGGCGACGTTCACACCATGGTGACCGAGTTGCCCGACGGTCGCACCGTGGCCGCGCGCATGGCACGGCCTTTCCGGCCGGCCGGCCGCAATCCGCTCGCCTATCTGGCGCTGATCGCTGGCGTCATCGGCCTTGCCGCCTATCCGGTGGTGCGTCACCTGACGCGACGGCTTGAGCGGCTGCGCGAAGGCGTCGATGCCTGGGGGCGGGGCGATTTTGTCGCCCGCGTGCCGGCGAATGGCCGCGACGAAGTGGCGGCGGTGGCGAAGAGCTTCAATAAAGCCGCCGATCACGTCGAACGGCTGATCAAGTCGCACCGCGCTCTTCTCGCCAATGCCAGCCACGAATTGCGGTCGCCGCTTGCCCGGCTGCGCGTGGCGATCGACCTCTACGAGCAGGCACCGGACGACAACCGCAAGGAGGAGATCGTCCGCAACCTTGCCGAGCTGGACACGCTGGTCGAGGAGATCCTGCTGGCGAGCAGGCTCGACCATGTCGAGCGACTCGATGCGCCCGAGCCCGTCGACCTCCTGGCCCTGGTCTCGGAAGAAGGGGCGCGCAACGGCGTCGATGTCTCCGGCACGCCCGCGACCGTCACAGGCGATGCGCGCCTGCTCGGCAGGTTGGTGCGCAATCTCATGCAGAACGCGCTCCGCCACGGCGGCCCGCCAGTCTCGGCCACCGTCGCGCAAGCCGACAGAAAGGTGGAGCTCAGGGTCCGCGACCACGGCCCGGGCATACCGGATAGCGAGGGCGCCCGCGTTTTCGAGCCGTTCTACCGCCCCTCGGGACGCAGTGAGGCCGCGGGCGGCTGGGGCCTGGGGCTGGCGCTTGTGCGCCAGATCGCCGAGCGCCACGGCGGCGCCGTCCGCTATGATTCCCCGGCGGGCGGCGGCGCCTGCTTCATCGTAACGCTTCCCGCGCATCGGGACGCCCGGGCCCGAAGTGCTTCGCGCGCCGGACGCGCCGCGCCGTAGAGGCTCTCAGCGGCTGATCGTTGCCTGGAGCGCGTCGATGGAGGACCGGATGCCTGCCTCCGTGGACATGGTGAAATCCTCCATCTCGAGGCTTACCCAGCCGTTGTAGCCGCACATGCGGACGACCGAGAAGAACTCCTTCCACCATTGCAGATCACGGCCGGCGCCGACGGCGACGTAGTTCCAGCTGCGGTTGGCGACGTCGGTGACCTCCTTCAATTCCAGAAGGCCGTTCACATCGGCAAGCCCCCGCTCGATACGGGTGTCCTTGCCGTGGCAATGGTGAATGGCGTTGCCGAGTGCGCGGGCCGATGCGATCGGATCGGCGCCCATCCACATCAGATGCGACGGGTCGAGGTTCATGCCGACCGTCGGGCCGACCTCGTTGCGCAGGCGGAAGAGAGTCTCGGGATTCCAGACCAGCATGGCCGAGAAGTTTTCGAGGGCGTATTTCTCGACGCCGGTCTCCTTGGCGAGCTTCACCAGATCGTGCCAGAGCGGGAAAGCGCGCTCTTCCCACTGGTAGCGATCGCGCTCCGGCATCTCGTCGGGCCAGCTCTTGGTGTAGACGAGCCAGTTCGGCACCACGTCGCCGGGCGCCGCTTCCGGCAGGCCGGACATGGTCACGACGGTCTCGACGCCGATCTCGCCTGCGAGGCGGATCGTCTGCTCCATCTCCTTGCGGTGGCGCTTGCCCATGGCACCCGGATCGAGCGGGTTGGCCGAGCAGTTGAGGGCCGCGATTTTGAGGCCGCGCGCCTCGATCTCCTTGAGCTTCGTCCTCAAGAGCGCCTTGTCGGCCAGGAGTTCGTCGGCCCGGAAATGCGGCGCGCGGGACCAACCGCCGCCGGTCATCTCGATGCCTTCGACACCGAGTTTGACGCATTTGTCGAGCATATCGGTGAAGGAGAGCTCTCCCATCACATCGGTGCAGATCGAAAGTTTCATTTTGTCTCTATCCAAAAAAAGGGGGGCGCCGGAAAGCGCCCCAGGTGGTGGAGATCAGTGAAAGTCAATCCAGGCCGAACCTGCATCCGCCGAACGGACGCAGTTCTCCAGCCAGCGGACACCTTCGGTGCCGGCCTTGATGCCCGGATAGTGGTGCGTCTTCAGGAAGGCTTCGTCGCCGCGCTTCTTCGCGTCGATCGCTTGCGCGATCCACAGGTAGATGTTCGACCAGCTGTCGCCGAGGCCTTCGGTATGCAGCGCCCCCATGCGGTCGACCGCAAGGCTTTCTTCCTCGAGATAAGGCATGCCGTGATGGAGCGTGCGGTTCGGCTCGCCCTGGACTTCGTAGATCAGCTGATCGGGGTGGCTGTCGCTCCATTCGACGGAGGCCTTGGAGCCGACGAAACGGTAGCGCTGCGACCCCATGTTGCCGGCGTTGACCGACGAAACCCAGAGATGGCCGCGAGCGCCATTGTCATAGTGCATGAGAACGGTCGCGTGGTCTTCGAGCGGCGCACGGGTCGGGATGAACGCCTTGCGGTCGCAGAGCAGCTTGTCGATCTTCAGATGCGGCAGGACGATCTCGGAGAGGTAATAGAGATGCGTGCCGATGTCACCGAGAACGAAGGTGGGGCCGGCGGTCTTCGGGTTCGTGCGCCACTTCACGGCCTCGCCGGCGCCGACGTCGTCGCCCGAGTTGAAGCCGTGGGTATATTGCATATCGACGATGCGGATATCGCCGAGCATGCCCTTCTTGACCATGGCGGCCATCTGGTGAACCAGCGGGTGGCCGGTGAAGCCGTAGGTCACACCGACGATCAGGCCCTTTTCCGCGGCAAGCCTTTCGACCTCCTCGCATTCGGCCACGGTGAAGAACAACGGCTTTTCGCAGATGACGTGAAGGCCGGCCTCGAGGCAGGCCTTGGTGATCTCGTAATGGGTGAAATTCGGCGTGGCGATCGAGACGACCTCGACGCCGTCTTCGCGTGCCGTCTCCCTGACGATCAATTCCTTGTAGTCGGCATAGCAGCGGTCCGCCTCGACGCCGAGTCTCACGCCGAAATCACGGCCGCGTTCGGCGTCGAGATCGAAGGCGCCGGCGACCAGCCGATAGGTGCCGTCACGCAGCGCCCCGGTGCGATGCTTGTAGCCCACCTGGCCGGTGCGGCCGCCACCGACCATACCCCAGCGGAGCGGCCGTTCGATAAGTCTTTCGCCATTCAGCATTTTCGAACCTTTCAGGAATGTTGTCTTCTTGACCGTCGGGCGTGACCGGAACGTCGGTTACCGGGGCGCCTCCAATGTCGTGCGATAGAGGGAATGGCGGTCGCGCATGCGGACCGGCTCGAGTGCGCCGCTCTCCACTGCCTTCAGCGCCGCATCGGCGACCACCGTCGCGGCATAGCCGTCCCAGGTGGAGGGCCCGGTCGCCGTCCCCCGCGCCGCAGCGGCAACCCACTCGCGGAACTCCTGGTCATAGGCTTCGATGAACCGCTCGCGCCAATCGGCGGATACCAACTGGCGCACGCCATGGATGTCGCGGATGACGGTCGCCGGACGGAGCGGCAGGCTTGCGGTGCCCTCCTCGCAGCTAACCTCGCCGCGGATGTCATAGCCGTAGGCGATGTTGACCGAGATCTCGACATCGACCAGCACACCGGAGCCCATGTGCAGAAGCACCACCACCGGATCGCGCAGGTCCCTGCCACGGCGCGAGCGGCGCGGCACGCGAACCTCGACCCCCGTCACCTCGTCGTTCAGAAGCCAGCGCGAAATGTCGGCGTCATGGACGAGCGTGTCGTTAAGCGGCATGTCCGAGGTATAGAGCCCCTCGGGAACCGCGGCATTGCGGTGGGTCGAATGGAACATCAGCGGCGCGCCGAGAATGCCGGAATCCAGCGTCGCCTTGAGGCGGCGATAGTCGGCGTCGAAGCGGCGCATGAATCCCACCTGCACCAGGCGTCGGCCGAACGCCACCTCGGCCTCCATGACCCTCAGCGCTGCGGCCACGGTCGTGACCAGCGGCTTTTCGCAGAAGACGGGCTTGCCGGCGGCGATGCAGTCGAGAAGCTGCTCCTCGTGGGCGGGGCCCCAGGAGCAGATGACCACCGCCTCGACCGTCTCGGAGCGGATGAGGTCGCCCGCCATGGCAAAGACCGCCGCCCCCTCCGGCGCGACAGCGGCAGCGCGAGCCCCGTCGATATCGCTCACCGCGACGACTTCGACGGCCGAGAGGACCCGGGTCAGGCGGCGGATGTGGTCCTGACCGATCATGCCCGTGCCGATGACACCGACTTTGAGGGTCATTTCGCCCCCCAGTACTTATCGATGTAGCGCTGCATTTCGGCGCGCATGAATGTGCCGGAATGATCCGCCTTGTCTTCCCAGGCAAAGACGCAGGCGGTCATGATGCCGTCGAAGCCCACTTCGGCGAGGGTGGCGAAGAAATCGTCCCAGGGAACCTCGCCCTGGCCGATGTTCAAGTGCTGATGGACGCGGGCCTGCGTGCCCGGAGGGTTGAGAATGTAGCGCAGGCCCGAAGAGGCCTTGTGGTTGAACGTGTCGCCGACGTGGACGTGCGCGAGCACGTCTCTAGCCTCGCGCAGCATCGTCTTGGTGTCGTCGCCGAAGTAAAAGGTGTGCGGTGCGCAGTAGAGAAATTTGACGTTCTTCGAATTGACCGTGCGAATGATGTCGAGAGCGGGCTGCAGCGTCTCGCACCAGTCTTCCGGATGGGGCTCGACGTGAAGCATGATGCCCTCGCGCTCGAAGACCGGGACGAGCTCTTCCATCGATCGCCACCAGGCGTCTTCGCAGGCTTCGATCATCGAGCCGGTGTGGCAGCAGTAGCACGAGCCCTTGTCGGGATGCGGGCCTCGGCCGAATTCCGAGTTCATCGTGTCCACGCCGAGTTCGACGGCGATCTCGATGGCCCGCTTCCAATGCTTCACCGCCGCCTGACGCTCGGTCTCGTCATTGGAGGCCCAGCGATACATGGGCAGCAGCGAGGCAATGCCGACCTCGGCGTCGGAGAGCGCCTTCTTGAACGACTTCAAACGGTCAGGGAAGACGCGCGGCGTCTTGAACCATTCGAGGAAATCGCCGCGAGGCGAAAGCTCGATCCAATCGTAACCGAGTTCCTTGACCTTGCTGGGCAACTCCTCAAGCGAGAGATGGCGATGCATAAAGGGGTCGATTGCTATCTTCATTTTGACCTCCAGATTTCGGACGCAAGTCTCCCTCCTTCGACTGCGGTCCGTTCAGGCGCTGTCGAAGCTGCGGGTATTGCGCAAGTTTGTTTGTGGTGCCGTCAGCGATTACTGGGCTGGCGGCGGTTGATGTCCCTCATGACTTGCCATGTAGGTTTCGATTTGAGCCTCGAGGTCCGCCATCGTTTCCCCGCCTGCCATCAGGTCGGTAATCTCCTCACGGGTCTTCTCGCCCCTGCGGAAATCGGCGGCGATTGCCCCGCGGATGAGCACGGCGAAATGATCGCCCACCGCCATCGCATGCATGACTTGGTGGGTGATAAAAACCACTGCCAGGCCCCGCCGCTTCGCCTCGTTGACGATCCTGAGCACATGAGCCGCCTGTTTCACGCCGAGAGCGGCTGTCGGTTCGTCGAGGATCAGCACGCGGGCGCCGAAATGCACGGCACGGGCAATTGCAAGCGACTGGCGTTCGCCGCCTGAAAGCCCCCCGACAAGACGATCGCCATCGTCGATGCGGGTGATCCCGAAGTCCTGCACGGCCTTGACGGCAATCTCGTTCGCCGTCTTGCGGTCATAGACCTTGAACGGCCCCCAGCCCTTGGTCGGTTCGACACCGACGAAGAAGGAACGGCCGATCGACATCAGCGGAAAGGTGCCGCCGAATTGATGTACGGTCGAGATGCCCTTTTCCTGCGCATCGCGCGGCCCGCTGAACTCGACCGGGTTGCCGTCCATCAGGATCGTGCCGCGCGTCGGTTTGTGCACCCCCGCAAGCGTCTTGATGAGCGTCGACTTGCCGGCGCCATTGTCGCCGAGCAGGCAGAGCACCTCGCCCGCACGGACCCTGAGCGAGATGTTGTGAAGCACGTCGATAGGACCAAAGCTCTTGTCGACATTTTGAAGTTCAAGGATCGGAGTATTGTCTGACATGGTTGGACGCTCACTTCTTTTTCTTCGGCACGAAGCTGAGTGCCATTCGCCGGAACGTGTTGTTCATCAGAACCGCGGCCATCAGCATCACGCCGATGATGAGGTTTGACCAGTTGCGGTCGATGTCGGTGAAATAGATGCCCTGGTTGACGACAGCGAAGGTCAGCGCGCCGAGGAAGATGCCGGCGACCGAACCGAAGCCGCCGGTGAGCAGCACGCCACCCACCACGATCGAGACAATCGTGTTGAAGATATAGTTCATGCCGCCCGAGACCTGCGCGGAGTTGAACAGGATCGCCCCGCACATGCCGACGAAGGAAGCCGCCGTGCTCGACAGAACAAAGAGAGCAATCTTCAGCCGCTTGGTCGGGATCCCGGCGTTGCGGGCGCTGACTTCGTCTCCTCCCATCGCGAAGATCCAGTTGCCGTAGCGCGTCGCGTGCACCACGAAGCCGAAGATCACCGTGACGACAAGCCACCACAGGATGATGACCTGGAACTTGCCGAGGATGAGCTGGCCGAAGACCATCTTGGCCCAGGCCGGCGCATCGAGCGGAACCGAGGCGGCCCCGGTCAGGATGACCGATCCCGCCAGGACGAGACCCTGCACCGCGACCAGCGTGCCCAGCGTGATGATCAGCGAGGGCACGCTCGTGCGCACCGCCAGGAAACCGTTCGCCAGTCCGACCAGCACGCCGAAGGCGAGCGCACCGAGCATGCCGATTACGATCGGCAGGTCGTAATAGCCCGACAGAATGGCGATCGACATCGACCCCGCCGGGATCATCGCGCCGATCGAGATGTCAAGCTCCCCAGCGATCATCAGAAGGCCGACCGGCAAGGCGACGATGCCGAGATTGGCCGCGAAATTGACCCAGCTTGCAGCGCCGAAGAGCGATCCCAGGCTGACGCCACCGAAAGCCACATAGAAGGCGATCACCGCGACGAAGCTCAACACGGCCCCGAACTCCGGGCGGCGTACGAATTGTCCTATGGAAAAGGCGTTCATCTCCCGGCCCTCATTTCTTCTTCTTCGCTGCGTAGGACATCGCCATCAGCCGGAACCTGTCGTTCATCATCACAGCGAGCAGCAGCAGCGCGCCGATGATGACGCTGCCGAGGTTCGGGTCGATCCCGGTGAAATAGACGCCCTGGTTCACGATCGCGAAGGTGAGCGTACCGAAGACAATGCCCACCACCGACCCGGCGCCTCCGGTCAGAAGCACGCCGCCAATGACCACGCACATGATCGAATTGAAGATGAACGACTGCCCCGCGAGCACCTGCGCACTTTGATAGACGAACACCTGGCTGACGCCGACGAAGGCGGCACAGAAGCCCGACAGCATGTAGAGCGCGATCGTCAGTCTGGCCGTCGGAATGCCGGCATTGCGGGCCGAGACCTTGTCGCCACCCAAGGCGAAGATCCAGTTGCCGACGGGCGAGATGTGCAGAAGGTAGAAAAACCCCGCCACGAACAGGATCCACCAGAAGATCGTCACCTGAAACATGCCGCCGATGAACTCGCCGAGGACCGCCTTGGCGGTCGGGCTCGGCACGAGCGACACGCCGGTGCTGCCGGCGATGAGCACGGTGAAGCCCAGCGTCAGGCCCATGACGCCGAACATGGAGCCGATGGTGACAATCAAGGATGGCACCCCGGTGCGATTGACGATGAAGCCGTTGAAAAACCCGACGATGACCCCGACGCCCAGACCGGCAGAAATCCCGACACTCTCCGGAAGGCCGTAGTGGCCGGAAATGATGGCGACCGTCAGAGATGCCGCCGGAATAATCGCGCCGATCGAGAGGTCCATTTCCCCCGCGATCATCAACAGGCCTACCGACAGCGCGACGAGACCTATCTCGGCGGCGATGTTGAGCCAGCTTGCATAGCCCGCAGAGGACAGGAAGACGCTGCCGCCGATCATGGCGAAGAAGACGAACACCGCGATCAAGCCCAGGAGCGACCCCGCTTCGGGCCGACGGGAAAGCTGGCCGATGGTCGCCCTGATGTTTTCGCCACCGGAAGGAACGGAGGAGACAGGGAGACTATTTGTCGTGTTCATTTGACACCACCAATGAATCCGAAGACCGGTAAGGATCGACGCTATTGGAAGACTGGAAGCCGCCTCTCTCAAGCGGGCGGCTTCGCGACGTGCGGCCCGAGGCTTATCGGGCGCCGGCCTTCACACCCGCAAGGGTGGCGTCGACATTCGCCTTGTCGATGACGCCGGGACCGGTCAGGATTTCCCGGGTCGGAACCGTGAGGCCATAATTGACCTTGCCGTTCAGGATCGAGACCGCCAGGTAGCCCTGCAGGTAACCCTGCTGGTCGATCGCGCAAAGCTGCGTACCGCTCTTGATGTTGTTCAGGATCGTTTCGTCCATGTTCATGCCACAGACCTGCACCTGGCCCTGCTTGCCGGCCTGCGCCACGCCGTTGACCGCCGAGTTGGTGTCGACATTGCCGATGGCGAACACCGCATTGATGTCCGGGTTTTGCAGCAGATGCGCCTTGAGGGCCTGCGCCACGGCCGTCGCCGAACCGAAGGAGGTCGCGGGTAGCGGCAGTGCCGAGCCGACGCCGCCACCCTCGGTAACCCCATCGATCATGCCCTTGCAGAAGGCTTCGATGTTCGCCGCACCCGGTAGCGTGTTGAGGCAGACCGCGTTCTTCAGGTCATGCGTGGCGAAATAGGTGCCCGCAGCCTTGCCCGACAGGTAATCGTTGGAACCGACATAGTTCATCGCGCCGAGGCGGTCGGCAGCCTCGACGCCGCCGGCGTTATAGATGACCAGCGGAATGCCGGCATCGGTGACCGCCTTGAATGCGGGATCCATCGCCTCCGGCACCCAGTCCGGGCCGACGATCGCATCGGCGCCCTGGTCGATGGCCTGGCGAATAAGTTCCGCCGCGTCGACACCAAGGTTGTCATAGTTCTGCGGCCCGAGCCAGGTTACCGACCCGCCCTGCGCCTCCACGACCTTGCCTGCATCCTCGGCGCCCTTCTTCACGATCGACCAGAACGGATCATCCGGCTTGCCGCCGACGACAAAGATGTTGGCAGCCATAACGGCCGTTGCAGTGCAAGTAATGATCGCTGCAGCCGACACGGTTGCCGCGAGACGGCGAAATCTACTCATCTGATTCTCCTCCCTAGAGCTTGCGATCGCGACGACGCCTCCCAAGACGCCCCCCGTTGTCGCTGGAATGTTTGTACCAAACGGCTCACCGTTGTGGAATAGTCGTTGCAACTTGTGGAGATTTTTGTATCATTTAGTCTCATTCCGATTTGGTGTGAAATATATCATGAAAAAGCGCCCCACCATTGCCGATCTTGCCGGGGCATCCGGCGTCAGCGTGTCGACAATCAACCGGATCCTTGGCGGCTCCGGCTCGGTGCGCGCGGATACGATCGAAAGAGTGCAGAACGCCGCGGAAGAGATCGGATTTTACGGGATAGGCGTCATCGAGGACCGCAAGAGGCGGGCGCTTCCGAGCTACCGCTTCGGTTTCCTCCTGCAGCAATCGAGCCGTGAACTCTATCGGCTGTTCGGCGCCAAGATCGTCGAGGCGGCAGCGAGGCGACAGCATGAGAAGATCGAGCCCCTGGTCGATTTCGTCGATCTTCTCGAGCCCCAGAACATCGCCGATCGCCTGGAAGTGCTCGGCAGGCGCTGCAATGCGGTCGCGATCATCGCCGGCGACCACCCCCTGATCAGCCAGACGATCCAGTCGCTCAAAGCCCGAGGCAAACCCGTGATTGCCTATATCACGGACCAATCCGCGCCGGACAGGGCAGGCTATGTAGGAACCGACAATTGGAAGCTTGGCCGGACTGCAGCCTGGTTTCTTGCACAGACGACCTTTACCCCCGGTCGCGTCGCGGTGTTTATCGGCAACCACCGCTATCAGTGTCAGGACATTTCAGATGCAAGCTTCCGGTCCTATATGCGGGAGCACGCGCCGCATCTGAGGGTGGACGACAGCCGCCCCACGCACGAGGAGCCGCTGGAAGCCTACCGGATCGTGACCGAATTGCTCTCGGGGCTCGATGACCTCAGAGGCATCTATATTGCTGGAGGCGGCATCTCGGGGGTTCTCCGCGCGCTGCGCGAAGCCCCGGATGAAAAGCGAAGCAAGGTCAGGATCGTCTGCCGCGACATCGGCCCCGAAACCCGCAAGGGATTGACCGAGGGTCTCATCACCGCCGCTCTCTGCCATCCCCTTGAGCGGACGTCGGACGAATTGATCGCAACTATGGTCGACTCGTTGGAACATCGCAACAGCACGACGATCCTACAGCGCGTCGTTCCGTTCGAGATTATCACGCCGGAAAGCGTGTAGCCGAAAATAGACCAGATACGGCCGCTGCTGTGCATCCTCGACGGACGTGACGGCGGCGTGCGCTCGTTTCTCACGGCAGCAAGAACCGACGCGCCGACAGGGTAATAAACAGTCAGATGGTAAAGGCGGCGCGGAACGCTTCGAGCGCGGCTTCCGGATCGCCAGCGGCCCAGGCTTCCATGCCAATCGGGCCGGAATAGCCCATGGCATTCAGCGCCTTGGCGATACCGTTCCAGTTGACCTCACCGGTGCCGGGTTCGCAGCGGCCGGGGACATCAGCCACCTGGATCTCGCCGATCCAAGGCAGACACTTGCGGCAGAGTTCGACTAGGTTCCCTTCGCCAATCTGGGCATGGTAGAGATCGAGATTGAGGCGGAGCCGCGGATGATTGACGCTTGAGACCAGCGCCAGCGTCTCTTCGGCGCGCCCGAAGGGCACGCCCGGATGGTCGACCGGCAGGTTGAGGTTCTCGAGCGTGAAGATGGCCCCCTCTTCTTCCGCCATATCCACGATATGGCAGAGCGTGTCACGGGCCCTCAGCCACATCGCGCCGGTGACGACTTCGATCGGCTGGACAGGCAGGCCTCCGTCTCCCAAACCTGTACCATGCAGGTTGAGCCGCTGAACGCCAAGCCGCTTTCCAACCTGCGCGGTCTCGCGCGCCGTTCTGAGGAGTTCTGCTGCACCGTCGTCGTCCGTCAGACGGCCCGTCAGATAGCCGTTCATGATCGTGAAGGTCGCGCCGGTCGCTTCCAGCTTTTTGAGATCGTGCTCCGGCCAGTTCCAGAGGCCAACGCCGAAACCCATTTCTTTCAGGCGCGAGGCGCGCCACTCGATCGGCTTGTCGCGCCAGAGCATTTCCGCGCAGGCCGCCAGCGGGAAGGGAGAGGTCTTGGATGCACTCATTGGTCGTATCCGTTGACGATGATGGCAGTCCGGAAGAGTGGCTATGACGCCGACTTGTGCAAGCCAGCAGAACGGTCCGAGAAAGCCTCTCAGGCGATGTTATCCGCGACCGCGGTCAAAGCAAATATTTATTCCGTCAAATTTGAAATGGAACGCTCGTTCCATATCCTATGTGCCCCGCCGCTCAAGCACCCGCGGCTCATCCTGGAGGCACGCTGCCGTAGGCCGGGAAGCAAGAGGAGCCGGGCCGAAGGGCATGGCGCGGAGTTCGAGTGGGGGTGCGGTCACCTCGCTCTGCCTCTTTCACCAAATCTGCGGAAGCAGCCGCCGGAACAAGTTCGGTAGTCGTACATTTGATGGTCATGAAAAAAATCGCCTTGTTCGCAGCATCCCTCACGTTGGCGCTCTGCGCCTCCGCCAGCGCCCAGGAACTCCAGCCCGACGCCATCAACAAGGCGTCGATCGACTCCATTCCGCCGGAGCGACCGCCCGAAGCCCCGCCTCGACCGCAACCGGCCATCATTCGTCTCCAGGTCCTTCTGGATCGCGCCGGTTCGTCGCCTGGAGTGGTCGACGGCTATTACGGCGAGAACGTCGCCAAAGCGATTGCCGGATTCGAGGCCCTGCAAGGTCTTCCCGTCGACGGAAAGCTGGACCCTAGGGTCATCGAAAAGCTTCCGACCGATAAGCCGGTCATCGAGCCCTATGTCATCTCCGATGACGATGCCAAGGACCTCGTTGAGAGCATTCCCGAAGACTATGCCGAGCAGGCCAGGATGGAGCACCTCGGCTATACGAGCGTCGCGGAAAGGCTGTCCGAACGCTTTCACATGGATATCGACCTCCTGAAGGCGCTCAATCCGGGCACAGCGTTTGCCGCAGGCGAAACGGTGTCGGTGGCCATTCCCGGTGCCGCGATGGAAGGCAAGGTCAAACGCATCGAGGCGCGCCGGCAAGCGGGGCAAGTCCTGGCATTCGCCGAGGACGGCTCGCTGCTGGCCGTATACCCCGCCACCATCGGCAGCGAAGAATCGCCTTCGCCCTCCGGCACCCACAAGGTCAAGGGGGTCGCTCGCATGCCCCCCTACGAATACAACCCCAAGATCAATTTCCAGCAGGGCAACAACAATAAGGCTCTGACGCTGCCCAAAGGCCCGAATGGCCCCGTCGGAAGCGTCTGGATCGACCTGACGGAGCCGACCTACGGGATCCACGGCACGCCGGAACCATCGCTGATCGACAAGGCGGGGTCGCACGGATGCATCCGCCTGACGAACTGGGACGCCGAGGAATTGGCGGAGATGGTCAAGCCGGGGGTCATCGTCGAGTTCACCGACTGAACTCTCAAATGCTTCCAGACAGTCTCTGACATGCATTTCGATCCCTTCGCCAGCGACTAGGTCTTGCAAATGGAAAATGCACCTATGTCTGACATTTGGATGTGCCGGGGTGGAACGGCCCGCTCTGACAAAGACAAGTGCTATCGGAAATTGCGTAGCAAGTTGCTGCGCTACAATGACCAGCAGCGGCGTCCATGTCTATCTGGCATGGAGGCAAGCGGCGGCGCCCACTGCTGGGCACGCGAGATCGCGATGCTCAAACATGAGGTGCGCCTCGTGCAGCCGAACAGCCGTCCTCGAAGCGGACTTCTGCTTTTGGCTACCCTGAGGCACGTGAGTTTCGGACCGCGACGGCGCAGCCGGCGCGGGCTGCCTCAGCCAACTCGGTCAGCCGCTCTTGGCAGATGATCTCCACGAGGCCATGGAGATATTCCGTCCGCTCGAGAAGCCAGCCGAGCGCCTCCTCGCTGATCTCGAAGTGCTTTGAGTAGCGCGCCTTGACGTAAGCCTCGTTAAGAATGTTGTACCAGGCGGTAAAGCGGTGCTGGTCGCGCGGCCATGCATCGACAAGCCGACGATCTCTATCTTCAGCAATGCCACGGAGGAATTTGAGGTTGTGCGACGGCGGGCTGTAGTTCGTTAGCGTCAAGAGTAGGCAGGAATAGGTAGTCTCGACCGCTTGATGGAGCAGAAACGCGGCAAGAGGCAGATTGGCTCTAGCGACGTAAAAGCGGCTGCCTTCGATGAAATCCTTCGCATTGCAATATGCCTCTCGCAATGCTCACTCGCCAATCTCCAAGCATCGGCGGAAGCCAGGCGCTTCGGCTCCGCCAGCGACCGGTCGTCGAGTTCGTAGAGGATAATTCCCTCACGAAGGATGTCGACGAAGAAATAGTGCCCGTCGGCGAGGAAGTTATTCTCGCGGGCGCCATGGACGATCGGGCTGACCGGCGTCGAGATCCCCTTGTCCCACATCAGCGGGTCGGTCGCCTTGTCCCAGTACGCCGGTTCGGCAAGCTTCTTTGAGTTGACGATGACGAGAATGTCGTAGTCGGAACGGTAGCCCTTCATCGTGTGCGGCTCATCGACGAAGGTGCCTCGGGCATAAGAGCCGAACAGGATGATCTTCAGAATCCTTCCGCGCTTTTTGAAGGCAGCCGAACTCCCCTCGAGCGCGTCAGAGAACTCCTCACGGATGATCTCGACGACACGGGCAAGCTCGCGTTGCTTCTTCTCCGGCAGATGTTCGAGGGACGATTTCATGCACAACCGATACGGCAAACATGACTCGCCGTCTACCGCGGGATTTTATGAGGAAGGCCCGCCTGCGATCAGTGCCGCTGAGCTCGTGTTCCTTATCTTCAAATGCAGCGACCATGAAATCGCAGAGAAGATTGCAACTGATTTGCCCAAGCTCCAGAGGAAGGCGATCGTCGAGGTGGTGTTCGCCGACGCTGGAGGGGGCCAAGCTTTCATCGTAGTGACGATGGGGTCCGGTTTCGCCGTAGTGCGAGCCATGAGGACAGAGGCCGATGGACCCAACACACTTGTTCAGCTGGTGATCGTGATGTTCGTCATCGCGCTGCATTATGCCGCCCACAGGCTTGGACTGCCGCCTTCGGTGGCGCTGCTCTCCGGGGGCGCGCTGCTTGCATTCCTGCCAGGCCTGCCGGTGATCACGGTGACGCTCCTGCAAACCGCCCTCGGCGCGGGCCTTAGTTGCAGCGAGAGATACTGCGAATAGTGACGCAACTGGTGCAGGTTGCCGCCATGGAACCAGAGCGCCTCCTGCTGCGTCGGTTTCTACATGTTTCGTTGCTCGCCGTCCCAGGCGCCGGGGTCCTTCGGCCTGTCGGAACCGAGACCCCAGACCTTGCCGACCGAGGCGGCGACGTCCTTGGAGATGAGGTCGGCGGCCCAGCCGTTCATCGATCCATAGTCGGTCGCATAAGCGACGAGATCGGCTGGAAGCACCATGCCGTCCTTCAGCACGACCGCATCTTCGGTGAGGTGGCTGACATCGGATCCGGATTTCAGTTTGATGCCCACCGTCGACTACGATATCGCAGGCCCGGTAGCCGCGACGCAGATATTTCATGAACAGGCTGGAGGCGTCGGCCCCATTTTCATCCAGCTAGCGGCGTCCGACGAAGACTGCCTTGCCGTGCCGCTTTGATCAGCCTGTTTATGAAATCCAGCTTCTCAATCACGGGCGGCGCCAGGACAAAGGGATAGATGTCGCGTTGTCCCATCGAGCGCTGAAACGTGTTCAACGCCAAGCTGATCGGAACCCAGGCTTCGACCAACTGCTGGGCGCTCTCGGCGCGGTATGGGTCGAACTTTACCTCGGCGTCGAGATCGCGATGCCGGAAGGGCTCGACCGAAAGACCGAAAGCGCGTGCCGATTCCAGCGTATCGACGATATGGAAGAAGTGCGCCCAGCATTCCGCAAAATCCTCGGCCGGATGGCAGCTCGCGTAAGCCGAGATGAAGCGCTGCCGCCAATCGACAAAGCTTCCTTCGCCGTGGTGCTTCTGAAGGGCGGAGTCGTAGTCTTCCCGTTCGTCGCCAAACAGCTGCCGCGCTTCGGCAAGCATGTCGGTGCCTGCGACAAGCTGCTGAAAGAAGAAGTGACCGATCTCATGCCTGAAGTGGCCGAGCAGTGTGCGGTAAGGCTCTCCCATCGACACGCGAACCGTCTCCCGCACCGCATCGTCCGCCTCAGCGGCGCGAATGCTGATGAGGCCATCCTCGTGTCCGGTCATGGCCGGGACCGAATGACCAAGATCGTCGATCGCGTCTTCCAGGAAGTCGAAGACAAGACCCCCGTGGGGGTCGCTGCCCCGATCGGGACAGGGAATGTCAAAACGCAGGATGGAGTAAAAGAGATGACGTTGGGCGGCTCCGATCTTGTGGAATCGCTCGCGGCCTTGCGCCGTGCCCGTGCTGGGGATGATGCGGTTGTAGCGGGCGGGGATAGCCAGCGGGTTTGGATCATCAGCATTTACAAGCCAGTTGCTACCGTCAATCGGCGCGTTGGCGCAAAACTTCCAAAGCCGGTCTGGGCGCGACGGGATCCGCCAAAGACCTTCGCCAGCGTTGGTGAGGGTATGCAGCGTCAGGGTGTCCGCTACGAATCCAACCGGTGCGTTGTTCGCGCCGACGCTGAAATGGTTGTCGAAATAAAGCGGCAATCCGCTCACATCGCATTGATAAAGACGCATGCAAACCCCCGTTGGTGCAGCGAAACGCGCGAGGCAGGGAAAAGATGCTTCGGCTGCTTTGCCATGAACGCATTTCTGGCATTCAAAGAATGTGGCCGGCCTGCGTCGAGGTCGTAAGAGCGGGGGTAGCCTGCCAGCCTACTGGCGAAGTCGCTCCAGTGGATACATTATGCGATCTTCTGAGCACAGAATGAGAATTCCCAATACAAAAGCTCATAAAAGTACCGCCGCTGTCAACCCCAAGGCCGACCTTGGCCCGCTGGGCCATGAGTGGAGGCCCTCGCCGCAGCCGCCCTTCCGAACCTCGCGCCGGTTACCCAACTGAGACGATTGGGAGGCGGCAACAAGCCGTCCAGTCCGGGAGGTCGACTCCTATCCCTCGCCTTGAGGAGAATCGAACCGCGGACCCCATGATGCTCGCTCTGAAATCACTGCAGCCTTAATGTTTGAAGCAGTTTTCCCGGTGCCATCGGAGGAGTGCGGCTTTCGAATGCCCGATGCGGTGATCACCGTCGAAGCATAGCCTCCCAGCGTTCACGGCCGCCGTCCACTGACAGCAGCGTCGTTCTTCAGGGCGCTGGCGACAGAGTCTCTCATCGATCGCTGGCCTTCTATGACGCCGTCGGCAAAGCCATGGCACGGGAGAATCGCTCATGAGTGCCGCCCTCGATACCGCATCCTCAATGATCGATCGCATTCTCCACGATCTCGTCGGCCTCAAGATGCCCCGCGCGCTCGAGGCTCTCGATCATGTTGTTCACCGCCTCGAACTCTCCGCATCTGAAGCGATCGACATCCTGCTCTCCGAGGAGCTAACCTTGCGCGAGAATAGCCGTTATCAAGACCGCGCTGCGGATGGGACGGCTTGCGACGATTAAGACGCTGGCCGGCTTCGACTTCTCCTTCTAGCCCTCGCTCGACAAGGATCGGATCTTCACCCTCGCACAGCTCGGCTTCATCGAGCGGTGTGAGGCTGTCCATTTCCTCGGCCCACCGGGAACGGGCAAAAGCCACTTGGCTACCGCTCTCGACGGCGAGGCGGTCAAGGCCAGAAAGAGCGTCTACTTCACGACGCTTGCCGATCTGGTCGCCACGTCTCACTAGCCGAACGAAAAGATAGACTGCAGGAGCGCATCCGCTTCCCCTGCAGGCCAAGCCTGCTGATCGTCGACGAAATCGGCTATCTGCCAGTCATCGCCGCGGCGCAATGATCCTCACCTCATATCACGGCTTTGCCGAATGCGGCGATGTCTTCGGTGACCCCGTCGTCACCACTGCGCTGCTCGACAGGCTTCTGCACCATGCCGTCGTCGTGCAAATCGAGGGTTCAAGCTATCGATTGCGTCAGCACGCCGAGCTCATGCCGGAGCATTTCCGCTCGAAGGCGCTGGTCACGCCGCCAGCCTTCAATCCGCCGCCGAAACCAAGGGCATCCGCCGAAAAATGGCCATCTCTCCATGACGACCCCGTCGGTATAAATGGCGAATTTTACTTCCGCACTTTTTGGGGAAATCTGCGGCGGCGTTGACACGAAGTGACTATTCCTCTGGGAAGAGTAGAATACAGCCCGACCGCATCGCCCTTGGGCAGCGCATCGGCGCTGCATACCTAACGAACCAAGGAGGCGCGATATGGGAACGACTGCACCGAGCATAGCCATCGCGCGCTGGCCGAAACCGATCTGCCGGAAGCCGAAAGAATTTTCCTGCTGGCGTTTGGCACCTTCTTGGGAGCACCTGAACCTGCGTCGTTCTGGTCCGACCGCGACTACGTACGTGGCCGCTGGCAGGCGCCCCATGTCACTGCCTTCGCCGCTGAGGTGGAGGTGAACTGGTGGGCTCCAACTTCGCAACCTGCTGGGGCAACGTCGGCTTCTTCGGACCGTTGACGATCTGCCCCAACCTTTGGGACCGAGGCATCGGCCCGCGGCTCATCGAGGCCGTCACGGCGAGCTTCGATGCATCGGGCACGCCGGCATGCAGGCCTGTTCACCTTCGCCGAGAGCGCCAAGCACGTGGGACTGTACCAAAAGTACGGCTACTGGGCGCGTTTCCTCACGGCCATCATGTCGGCGCCGGTCCGTCACAACCAGACCGAGCCGGTGCTCTGGTCGCGGTATTCCGATCTGACAGAGGAGCAGAGACTGGAATGCCTGAAGTCTTGCCGTGACCTGACCGGCGCCCTTTACGACGGGCTCGACCTGGGCGCGGAGATCCAGGCCGTAGAGGCGCAGGAGCTTGGGGAGACGGTCCTGGTCGGCGATATGGCGGGTACGGGCTTGGACGGTTTTGTCGTGTGCCACCATGGGCCACGCAGCGAAGCAGGCGACGGTGTTTGCTTCATCGAGTTCGGCGCTGTGCGCCCAGGATCGGCGGCTGGGGAGACCTTCGACAGCTTGCTGCATGCCTGCGAGGCGCTTTCCGTAGCAGAGGGGATGCCCAAGCTGCTGGCCGGGGTGAACATGGCCCGCCATGAGGCGTACCGGCACTTGGTCGGGAGTGGCTTTCGAACTGAAATCCAAGGGGTCACAATGCACAGGCCCAATGAGCCGGGTTACAGTCGCGCCGGCGCCTTCGTGCTCGACGACTGGCGCTAGGACTTCGCTGTCGCCCCACCCGGATTGCCGTGAGCTTGCGTCCACCGGCTGACATAATCAGGACTTGCGAGCATCGTCCAACCGCGCCATGCTCGGTTTGGAGGAACCCGTGATCTGGCGGATATCGGGCACGTTGGAAACCATACAGGAACTGGAGGCTAAGCCGTGAGCATAAGAGATCGTCAGGAAGGTTTCGAAAAGAAGTTCGCGATGGACGAGGAAACCAAGTTCAAGGCCATGGCCCGTCGCAATAAGCTGCTCGGCCTCTGGGCCGCCGAAAAGCTTGGCAAGACCGGTACGGATGCTGGCGCCTATGCGCAGGACGTGGTTCAGGCAGACTTCGAAGAGGCCGGGGACGATGATGTGTTCCGAAAGGTGAGAACCGATTTCGATGCGGCCGGCGTAATCCTCTCAGATACTCAAATTCGCAGCATCATGGATGAGCTGCTAGCGGCTGCAGTCGAGCAGATCAAAAACAACTGAGCACCGCTTAACCGCTTAACCCGACAGAAATGCCCCTGGCCAAAGCAGCAGCGCAGTTCCGATCGATTCTTTATGCTTTCGCGATGATTCGAGCACAGAACGGGAACGTTTACGTTACTGCCGCCGCAAGCCTTGGGGCGGTAGCGCCGCTCTCGACAACGCAAAGCCTCAAAAGGCGGAGTCGTGGTTGGCCGCTTTGCCCTCATGCCAGGCATAGAGCTCGTAACCACAACGCCCATGTCGGTCTTTTGACGCCGCGTTCCCGATCGCCTTTGCGGACTAAATGAACTCGACCATTTCCCGTCGGGCAGCCATGGCTGCATCCAAGTTCAATTTGTGACAGCGCTCGTAAAGTCGTAAAGTCAGTGTCTCTCCCGACATGGAAACAGGCAGCGGGACGAAGTCTTCGAGTTTGAGATCCGAGTATTCGGTCACTTCTTCGCTTGCTAGAGCCGGGGCCGACAGTTCGGCCACCATATACCGCAGTTTCTTAAAGTAGGCGAGGTTGCGTCCAACGACAGCAGTTGAAATTCTGAATGGTAACCGCGCGAACGATGTTGTGATCGATCTGCAGGTGGCGGCGGGTCGCGCCGGCGACCTTCCACCGGAGGAAATATGGGCCCTATCGACGCGGCCGACGTCATCAGAACGTTGAGGGTTGCGCTTGATGGGAAGGACTAAAGGCGTTTACCTGCCGATGCCTGACAAAAAGAGGCATACCGCCTCGCGAATGGATCAAGAGCGAAGCTATTTTGGCGCTGCGGCTGCAGTTTCGCCAGGTGGCAAGATCCTGAACATAAAGGTAGACACCTTTTCCCCTGGCTTAAACGGTCCTGGCACCTGATGGCTCACCGGCTTTAAGCTTTGAAGGAACGCTGCAATTGCAGTGGCATCCTCTTCGGTTAAATGCGCAAATGCGTGCCACGGCATAATTGGCGCTAGAACGCGGCCATCGGGCCGTTGACCGGTTTGGATCGCAGTCACTATCTGCTCCCTAGTCCAACTGCCGATGCCGGTCTCCTTATCAGGCGTGATGTTGCGACCGATGAAGACGCCCTCGCCGGGGATTTCAAAACCTACGTCGGAACCGCCGAGAAAACGTGAGCTGTCCGGTTTTCCGAAGAAATAGCCCGGTGTGTGGCAGTCGTTGCAGCCGCCAATTGTCACGAGATATTCCCCCCGCGCAATCTCGGTGCCGTCGGCAGCAACTGCCGTGAACGGCTGTAGCCCCAAAGCACAGGTGGCGAAAAATGCGAATCCAATGCTTAACTGAAACATGCTTACCTCCCCTGAGGCTCGCTGCTGAAGTAAACTGAATACCATAACGGAGTTGCTGTATATATTAGCCACTTTGAATTATCGGAAACTGATCGATTCGCGTCAGTTTCCGTCATGATCGGCCGCTAAGAGATACCGATCTCGCCGTTGACCACGGATGAACCGGCAATGGGCTGCAGGTGTTGCTGCTCTCAGCCATCGGAGGTTTGCTCTCCGGGATTGCGGTCCTCACGCCGATCGAGAAAGCAAACGAGGCGGTCATTCACGCTCTAAGTTCACTCGATGTGGCTGACGAGCATCGTCATAGGCGTGTGGAAGCTCATCGGAATTATCCACCAGGCCGAGGAGTTGCAGACCGCGGTAGACCAGCTCGCCTCTTCTTCTTCCGCTCCGAGCAAAGGCACCCAGCCCAAAGATCCGTCATGACCTGCTCTCTCCGGCGCAACCACAACGTGGCGGAACAAAGAGGCAGCCTGATGATTTATAATGGTGCCGCACCCCTCAGCGGCACAGGTCCCCAACCTGTTAAGAGTGCCCGTCCTGTCCCCCGGTGCGGGCACTCGCTTGTTGCGGGTCTATTTTTTGCCGAGGTATTCCATCACCTTTTCCCGCCTAGGCCCGACGGCGCGGATCGCCTCCCGCGCCCTTTGTCGCGTCGAGAAAAAAGAGCCCGCGTGGACGGTGCGCGGCAGAGCATCAGCCGCTCAGCTGATCGACGTGACGCCGGCACTTATCTGCCTTCCGGAGGCGGTGGCAGAACAAGCGAGGCCCAAGCTTTTCGCAAGAGCCTCGCTCTAAATCGATTCTGAAACGATTAGGTGTTCGAACGCAAACGCACGATCTAGGACCATTTCTAGCTCGGTCGATAGCCCAAAAGTATTAGCCCGGTAGTTTCGAGGAGCCGCCCCTATCACCTGCAAGGGGGTTGGGACGGCTCGATCAGATCCGCAAAGGTGACGTCGTCCGAGCGCTGGTCCCAGAACGCCGATTCATCATCGGACGAAACGCGCTTGCAACGCTGGCGCAAACGCCACGCGGTGACCAAAGAAAAGCGCCCGCTTGTTCGGCGGGCGACTGAGCACCGACTATTCATGAAGGAAAGCATGGCCAGCTTATCTCTCATTTGCCGCTTGAGCGAGTCACAAATGGGCCTTTAGAGAGATAGCCCATCACCATCTGGCGGAAGGGTCCCACTTCACGGATGGCCGTGAGCACTTCTTCCCGGGCCTTGTTCGTGGCCTTCATGAGATAGGCAATTTCGTGCTCTTGCGTTGAGACAAACTCGCTGTCTCGCCCCCTCTTCTCTAGATCGTCTGCCGTTATAGCGCCGAACCTGATCAATCGCTGGCTAGGCTCATTGGCTGCAAATGGTCAAGAGCGCTCGGGGACAAGTCCTAACAGAGACAGAGCTGCAGAGGGGCGACCACCTGCAGCTCCAATCGCGACGCTTCCAACTTTACCTGGCTCTCGCCCGTTCCATCCAAGGGAACCGCTTCGAACGTCGCTACGCCTTCTAAAATAATATTGTGCGGAAGCGCGATCAAGGCTTACTTCTGTTTTTGGAACCATGCGAGAGACAAGCCGTTATCCGCGGTCGCTTACACGCAGCGACTTCTTCGCCAAGAATGTGGCGGCGCCTCGTCGCCTCCCAAGCGGCGCCGCCACCATTCGATGGCGATGTATCCGGCTGTTTTGCGTTTCTGGAGAAACGTTCAATGCCGCGATGGCTGCTGCTGCCCCGGGGGTCAATCGAAGCGTCGCTGGGGTTGAGGTCGAGGGCACTACGTGACCACCAGCGAGGTCGATCCCATCGCTCTCGCCCGCCAGATTGAGCAGGACGGCAGCGCAGACGGCGCAGTGATCATCGCGCGCGAGCACCCGGCGATCAATCGAGCGATACGAAAGCTTCGGTCGATCGATATCCCTGTCGTTTGCCTGACGACGGATCTGCCCAGTTCCCGCCGCAGTGTCTATATCGGCAACGATCAATATGCCGCCGGCAGCGTCGCAGCGCTGCTGATCGGCAACGCCTTGCCGAAGGAGCGAAACAATATGTTGATCGTCATGAGCGTGCCCTTCCGCTGCCAACAAGAGCGTGAAATGGGTTTCCGCAGCTCCGTTCCGACTTTCCCTATCTCAAGATCGAGGAGCGCGTGATCTCGGACGATCGCTCGGAACCGTTATCGGCGAAAGTCGCGCCTCAGCGGATTTCCTCGCAAAGACGCTATGGTTCGACCGCGCTATTCGGCATCGAATCGCTCAAGCATCTTCATGAGCCGAAGGTTCTGTGCACGAAGCTGATCAGCCAGCAACCTCTTGAGCCGTTTGTTGTCTGCGTCAAGGGCGGCAAGCTCGTCGAGAGAGATCGGATTGTCAGCAGCCTCGGTCCGCGCCTTCAGATCCTGGTGCTCACCCGTCGAATTGCGTGCGATCGTCTGAGCGGGGGCACGCTTGACGTGTTCACGCGCGGTGCTCGGTGGCGCCGGCCGAGTCTTCAAGACGGTATCACTTTTCTGAACATACGCGACAGCCTTGGCGGCCAGACGGTCGGCCTCAGACCGCTTCGGCGTTTCAAGCCCTGCACTGCCGGTCGATGGTGTCGCTGCTCGAGCAATTTCGACAGGGTCTGCGGTTTCTCCCGCAGACCCATTGATCGGATCAGAGCGCAGTGCTTCACCCGAGTCAGATGTTCCGGGTGCTTCATGGGCAGTGAACAAATGTGGGGCTTTCTGTTGAACTTCGCGGGCCAAAGCCTTTAAATCTGTATCTCCCCAGATCGAGTTCGTCCGCGCCGCTGGCTGTCGTCGCCCCGATTTAAATTCAACAACGAAGCTTCGTGGCGGCGTCTTCATCTACTTTCAATCCAAGCAAATTGTGAGAGCAACGCCGATCGGCGCCATTGCATTTTTGCTGGCGCACCAATACAGCCCTTCCCCGCGCGCTTCAACTCATCGCCAACGCGAAGCTGGCGTGCATTCACCTGGAACGAGCGGGCGGACAGCAGGGACTTTAGTTGCCGCCTCAATCTCAACTGTGGGCAAACTCAAGCATCCGGCGTAACACGGCGGCGCACGTCGCCCTGCTTCCCGGTCCCGGTTACTTCAGACCGAGCCTCTTGCGCAGCTCGGCATTTTCCGCTCGCAACTTTTCCGCCAGTCGTTTGCGGAGCCTCTGGTTTTCCTCTTCGAGCTGGACAAGATCTGCCAACTCATCGCCGGCCGGACCGGGCTTGGTGCTCTTCGTGAGCTTTTGCTCCGCGGGCTTGGCAGCACCTTTCCACTGATAGTAGGTCTGCTCCGATATGCCGGCGCTCTTGATAGCGTCCTTAAGCGTGCTGCCCCCGACGACTTGGGTCTCGATCAGCTTGAGCTTGTCGTTTCGCTCTTCTTCGCTATACCTCCTGCGTTTAGCAGCCGACGCCTTTGATGTAGCTTGCACCGGTTCGGCAGCCGCTCTCGGGCCTCGTGCCGTCCTCTGCTTCTTAGCCGTTGGTGCTTTCCCTTCTCCGTCCGTCGCTATAGTCGCAGCAACTTGTCCTGTGTTGCTCTCGTCAGCCATCAACAATTCCTCCTTTAGTCATTGCCTGTTTTCTGCTGAGTGCACGACAGAGTCAACACGACCATTAGCATCCTGCTTTACGGATAGTTGATGTCGAGCTTGCCTGAAGCGTGAAGATGGCTGGCGCGTGAAAGCGAAGGCGCCAAGAGTATTGTCGCTGCGCCTCAGGACAGCCCAGCGACAATACTTCAGCCCAGATCGTCGCGAAGCCTTGCTTGATAAGCCATGATCAGCTTTGCGACGAGGTCGCGTGCTTAGCAGGCTCTCGAACTCATTCAATCGGATGGCGGGGAGCGTTTTGCCGTCGAGCAAGGATGCCGCAAGTGCGTACCTGTCGGCAGCGTCGCCAAGCTCACGAACTTTCAAATCGCTCGAGCATCTTTTTAAGCTGAGCGTTTTGCAGATGAAGCCTTCGGGCGAGTTGGATTCTCAGCGTTTTGATTTCTTCGTCGAGTATTGCCACGTCACGGAAGAACAAATCCCGTGAAGACGGTGGTTGCACCCTTCGACGGTCCGTTTCGGCGGCAGCGCTCTGCACAGCCACGTGAGCTTTGGCTCTCTTCCCGCGCTCTCCACGCTTGTTTCGCGGTTTTCTTAGCGACTTTGTATTCCTGCTTTTCGGCAGCAACGATCTCGCTTCTGCACCCGAATTGTGAGCTTCAAGGCGCGCAGGTGTTTGAGCCTCTTCAGCATCGATCGGCGAGGTTAGTGCCGGCGCGACATCGTCATCGCCTTTCGCCTGATCCGATGCGACCGGCCCTTGATCAATAGAGACCTCCTCACCGTGAGCAGGTGGGCTGGCAGAAACCGTCGAATTGAGCGGAATTGCAGACGTATGATCCACTTCGCTCTCAATCGCTTTGGGATCGGTGTCATTCCCAATCGGACTCTGTTGCGCTTTCGCCGAGGGTCGCCGCGACGTCAATTGGGCAAAAAATTTCCACGGTGCTTTCATAGTGTTCCAACCTCGAGCAAGCCGGACTGGGGTACGCCGCTGGCGTCATGATGAAGTTCGGCTTCAACAACAACCGGCGTCCGAGCCTGCGCGGCAAAGCCATCCCCATCAAGCCTTATATCGATCAAACGCCGTCAGTCTTTTGATCGGTGGGTCGGCCTCTTCCCACCGGTAGATCTCCGACCTCAGGAAAGCGAGCTCCGCGGCGAGCTCCTCCTCATTGATTTCGGTCCACCAGGATTTCGGACGGCCGTCACTGCCATCCGACCAGCGGTATCCCCGAGCCTTCAGATGATTTTTCATGTCGAAGGGGCTGTGCTCGGCGAAGATGCGCACGCGCGAGCGTTGGCTTGTCTCGAGCAGTTCCGCAAAAGCGCTTGGCTCCGTTACCCCGCCGGCGCCGGCGAGCACCTCGAACAGAGCAAAACAATCGTCGACGGCCCGATGACCGTCGTGGAAGTATCCGCTCTGCCCAATCAGATAGCCGAGCTTGGTACCCTCAAAACCGCGCGTCGCCCAATCGACTTCCTTGACGGAACAGGCCCATGCCTTGCCGGCGAACATGCTGGAGAATGCCTCGCAGAACGGCCGATCGAATCCGGCATTGTGGGCGATCACGAGATCGGCCGGGTCGACCAGGGCTCCAAGCAGCCCGACATCGATCATCTGCCCTGCAACCATCTTGTCGGAAATCCCTGTGAGGCGGGTGATTTCAGGGGGGATCGGGACACTCGGCTGCCGCAGGCCGCCGTAGACACCGGTGACGTCGCCGATATGGCCCTCGTCGTTAAAGGTGAAGGCAACTGCGCCTATTTCGATGATCTCGTCCTTGCTGTGGTCAAGACCCGTTGTCTCGGTGTCAATGATTACTCCATGGCGAGGAAATCCCGGTCGCGGCTTATCGGCGATCTGGCGGGCAACAAGTTTACGCAGCACGCGATAGCTGCCGCTCTTCTCAAGGTGCCGGGCCATGCTCTCGGCATCGAGGTGCCTCGGCTCGCGCAGCTTCAAGCGCGGCCGCAGCTTCACAACGACATCGTCGCCTGGCTCAAGCGGCGAGGGAAACATATCTAGCTGAGATGCCATCGGCTCCAGTGTCCTCGGGCTTAGGCGCACCAGTAAAGTGCAGATCATGCGTCAGGATAGAAACCGAGTTGGAGTCTGGCAATGCTAAGGAGGTCACTGAACGGGACACGCAAGCCAAAATGCCCCGAAATCTGCCGAAAAGCACCCCCACCCTCCGGCACCCCCTTCGTTCCGGCCGAAATACCTGCACGTTGATCGAACCGGTCTGAGCGGCAGGAAAACAAAGGAGGCGATGTTGAGCGAATCACGTCCGAGCAACGAGGAGCGGAAGCTGGAGCTGACAAGCCGGATCGTCGCGGCCTATCTCAGTCGCAATGTCGTTCCTGCCGGCGATCTTACCTATCTTATCCAGCAGACGTATTCCTCGCTGAGCGGCACGTCTCCGCGACGTCAGACAGAGCCGGCCGTTGAGCAGCGCCCTGCCGTGGCGATCAAGAAGTCGGTGACAGCCGATTTCATCATCTGCCTTGAGGATGGCGAAAAGTACAAATCTCTGACACGCCACCTGATGGCAAGGTACGGCCTCACTCCGGAGCAATATCGTGAGAAGTGGGGGCTCCCGGCCGACTACCCCATGATTGCTCCAATCTATGCTCGACAATGCTCCGAGCTTGCACGCGTGTACGCAGGCAACTTCGGCACCAGAGCGAGAGCGAGCACCTGCGGCTCGTCAGAAAATCGAACTGATGTCCCGACATCCTGGATCGCGATGAGAGATCGCCGGCTTCTCCTACATTGCTCGCGACTCGATGGCCGCCGCGCTCGGGAAAAGCAGCCTCTCGCTCAGCGAAATGCAGTATCGGATCAAGAAGGACTCTATTTCGTTCGGTTCGACGGCAACGAGGTGACGTTACCCCAGGAGCTCGTGACCGTTGGCGAGATGCTGGATACTACCGAAGAAGAGTACAAGCTCTGGCGGTTCTTCGACACGATCGAGGAACGAGACACTTGGATCGAATGGCTGGACGCGCCGTCAAAGCCGCGGGTAATCTCGCGTGTGAAGCCGACCAATTAAGCAAGACGAAGATCATCAAACCAATGTAGGTCATCTCCGGACCACCTGATCGAGCCGATAGCCCTTGGCTGCCCATTCGTTCAGACCATAGGCTGGCGAGCTAGGCGGCTGACGCAATTATAAGGGTTGGAGCTTCTTGGCGACCGTCTATCCATTCAAGCGGCCGGTGCGGCTGCTCGGCGTCACGCTTTCAACACTGACGGCCTCCGAAATCGGCGATGCACAAGTACGGTTCCAACTTAATCTCCGACTCTGACGGGCCATCGCCCCGAAATAAAAAAGCCTGCCGCGGGAGGAGGTGCGGCAGGCCTTCCCAAAAGAACCGAACAGCGACTTGGGAGGAGGAGTGCCGCTGTTCCAACAGACGTCCTACTAGGAGGAGGAGTGGGCCGTCTGAAATTCGAAGCGTTGCGGGAGGAGGAGCATCGCTTCGATGAAAATGATCATACTGCGACAAGCGCCGTCCGCCAGCGTCTATGTTGCAGTGCAGCTATGCACGCGTCGCAACAATCCGTAGAACACGTGGGCATTCCTGCCCCTGGGTTTATTGGCGGCTCCGCCGCTCCAATTTGCAGCGCCTGGAATGCCAAAGAAAAATATGCACGTGCGAATTAATCTGAGAATCCCATTGTGCGGCGCAGCAATCGTCCCCACATCAACAGTTCAGGCCCGATCGGCGGCCAAGGAAACGGTATTGCTCGAGAAACCTCCCCAAAATCACCGGCTGGTCGAAATCGCCGGGTTTGGCTCCAATCCCGGATCATTGAAGGCGTGGCTGTATCTGCCTTCCATCATGGCCCCCGGCACCCCGCTTGTCGTTGCGCTGCATGGCTGCACACAGACGGCAGCGGGCTACGCAGCGGGTTCCGGCTGGTCACAGCTCGCGGAGCGGCGCGGATTTGCGGTGCTCTATCCCGAGCAACAGCGATCGAACAATGGCAATCTCTGCTTCAACTGGTTCGGGCGCGGCGACATCAGGCGGGATGCGGGAGAGGCATTGTCCATCCGGCAGATGATCGGCCATCTCGTCCAGTCGCAGGGCATCGATCCCAGGCGCACCTTTGTCACAGGCCTTTCAGCAGGCGGTGCGATGGCGAATGTTATGCTGTCGACCTATCCTGAGATATTTGCGGGCGGCGCAATCATCAGCGGGCTACCCTATGGGGTGGCCGGCACGGTCGCGGAGGCGTTCGAGCGTATGCAAGGCCGCAATCCGCCAACTGTCTCCAGGCTCCAATCCATTCTCGAGAGCGCATCAAGCCACCGCGGGCCCTGGCCTTCGGTTTCGATCTGGCACGGCACGCATGACCAGACGGTCCGACCCAGGAATGCCGACCAGATCGCGAAGCAATGGAGTGGTGTTCACGCCCTCGCTACCGAGGCGACTCGGAGCGAGTTGGTGCACGGCCATACCCGCAAAGTTTGGCTAGACGCGGAAGGCAGGCAGGTCGTCGAGACCTACTTTGTCAAAGGCATGGGCCACGGCGTACCTCTGGCGACCAACAGCGATGTTCCGATCGGGAGAGCCGGTCCGCATATGCTTGAGGCTGGGATTTCCTCAACCGTGCGTATCGCACGTTCATGGGGTCTTGCCACCGCGGCAGACGTCGAGGAGGCTGAGTCAGCCGGCAATCATGTCCGCGGGCAAGAAACCGATGTGGCGTCATCCCCGATAGAAAGGGCATTGCGCTTCGCTCGGTCGCGATCGAATGCCGCTGACACCGCTTCGGACGGCAAGATCGCCAAGGTCATAAACGACGCGCTCGAGCGGCGGGTCTGATGCGGTAGCTAGGCGATTATCACCACAAGGAGCATGATGAACTTGTTGCGAACACAATCTACCTCTATATGTCTGCCCATCGGCCTTGCTGGTGAGCGTCTGAGGATGTTCGCGTGGCCGCAAGTCGCTAGAGACTTTTGACCACGGATGTACTGGCACTGGAATCGAAGCGATGTGAGGAAGGTCGGGTTTGCCCGGCCTTTTTTGTTGCTGCCGTTCTGCTGCAAGACGGGAGATACCATTTCGGACAGTCCTGCTCGGCCGAATGGACAAGATCCGCTGCGAACCCGTGAAAAGCGGACCGCGAGAGTGTTTATCCGCCCCAAGTCTCGAAAACGCCACGCAACGGTCCTGTTGCGCGCGGCTATCCTCGGATGACCGGTCTACAGTATCGAGAGTTCGGGACGTTTGCGCTTCGGAGATCACGGCCTCATGGCCGAGCTGGCGCCCCTCGGCCGAGATCGCGGCGAGGCGGATAATCCAGTCATCACCGCTCCCCGTGATGATCCGTCCCTCCCCGGCCGACGTGAACAGCTAGTCGGTATCCGTATCATTCCACCTCGAAGGCCACATTGCGGTGCTTTGGATGGGGTGGTCGACGAGCATTGCCACGCCGGCTCGATTCGCGCCGGGGGCCGAGCCGGCGCTTTTTTCAAGGTCGTTCTAGCCATGGCGCATTCAAGCTCGGCGAGAAGGGCGATCCGATTTCGGTGTGTTGCAGCGTGCGCTTGCTCACTCTTCAATGATGCCGTATGGCCCGTAGGCGGCGCGCCAAAGTGCGCCGTAGCGCTTCTGCCGCCCCATTGCGATTTCGCCGTTGGCATTAAACGTACCGCTTGCGATCTCCGCCTCGCGGAACTCGAAGCCTTCCGGCAGGATAATGCGCGCGCGATGGGGGGCGCCGGTCACAGGATTCCTGATCGGCTCGAGTTCGAGTTCGAGATGGCCGTCTATGCGAAAACCGCCGGTGCGTTTCTCTATGTCGCTGTGAAACTCGATCGGGGCGAAAATCGGCTCGAGCTCTTGGGAGATGGTGGAGCCATAAATATTGAAGACGGTTGTCGGCTCCTGTTCCTTGCCGCCGAGTATGGTGAACAGGGCATCGATCTGCGCCTGGTTCGCATTAGCATCGAAAAACCCGCGTACGACGCCGCCGCCCTCATGCACGGGACCAGGCCAGCGATAGACGGCAGCAACCTTCAGCCCATCCAGCCGCAGATCGCCGAACCATCCCTCTTCGATAAGCATGCATTCCAGGCCTTCGCACAGGCCCTCAGTCGGCTTGCCGTTGAATTCGCACGGGCAGCCGTAATCGCAACTGCACGATGCGATCTTGGGACCCTTAATCGCCCAATCAACATAGGCCATGGCAACATTCCCGATTTTTCCAGTAAAGGCAGAATGTATCAGACACTGCTTCGACCGGCCAGGAACCCGTGACTGTCCAGCGGATCGCTGAAGCCTTGCAAGCCGCCGGACTGTTGCCCGATGACGGCGGCACCGCCAACTCGAAGCTCCATCGCGCAACAGACGCGGTGCAGCAGTGCTTGGCCCTAAACTGGCGGCCAAAACCATAGGATCAAAGGCACGCCCAGCACGAGCACAATGAACGAGAGCGGCAGCCCCAACCTCAAACAGTCGCCGAAGCGATAACCGCCCGGACCCAGCACCAATGCCAGGTCTCCCATTTTACTCGCCAGAAGAAGTAATGTCGGGATAACTTACCAGGTTCACTCAACGGCGCGGCACCCCAAAGTCCGTCCAGACTTTTGGAGCTTCGTAGTGCGGATGCGCGTATGATCAGACGATTACAGGATGCGTCCGAACAGGGCGGAATAAACAATCACTGCAATCGCCAGAGTAAAGGCAAGCGATACGAACAGGCGCGTGAAATCGTAGGTATAGAAGCGGGCGGGAATGAGATTTTTCATTGCCATTTCCTAAGTTTCGTTTGTCGGAATACCAAAGCGCCGCGTCCGCTGCACTTCAAGACAATGAGCGACTGCAACTCGTGCTGACCCTGCCAAAGAGGTCCGCTGGAACTTGGACATCGCTCATAATGGTTGCTACGAGGTCGTCGCGTTGAGGTTGATTATCGGGATCGTTGCAGGCCCGTGCTCGGACCAGGAGCCAATGGTAATTCTGGCACATCTATATTTAAAGGACGCGAATTCTATTTTCCATAAAACCTGCTTTCATGCTTTTGCTTCATCAGAGGCATAAACCAAGCTCACCGCTCCGCATATTCAAAGCGCAGGCCGCCGATTGCGTTTTGCTGCAATGCGGCGGTTGTAGCAAGTGGCGCCAAACGGGCCGGTTTAATCTCACGCGACGAAGCGACAGAACAGGAGGGCAGCATGTTTGCCCGGACGACGCATCCCGGCCGAGAACAAATACCGAATGCGGCTGATAGCGATCGATCCTGAGGAGCTTGAACGCCTGACGGCAGTCGATCGCAAGGAAGCCGCGACCTTCCCGTCACTTTCACCATAAGGCAACACCCGATGCGCCATCATCTATTCCGGATCGGGCTGTCGGCGCGACTTGAAGATCGCGTAAATATTTCCCCTCGCGGCCGGAACCTATCAGATCACCGCCAAATTCCCTGTGAGTGACAATTCGCCTCAGTTGCGCAACGAAGATAACTTGGAGCCGCTTGACGGCTGACGTCCAATAACTGATCAGCCTCCAGCTGTCGCGCAGGCGTCTGCGGGGAGGAGAGCTGCAGCTGCATATTCTCAATAACTCAACCTAGCCGTGATCATACACCTGTGGAACAACACCAGCACGGCTGCCCTCCCAGGGCACACCGCGCGGGTGAAGTATGACACGTCTTTTCGCCGCACCGACATACTTAGCGTCGACATGGCGGTACGTCGGAACAAGTGTTGCCACAGCTCACCTGTTATCAGACGATCAAGCCGGTCCGCGAGGCGGGCCGAGGCATGCCCGTATATCACGGTGCCGATATCCTCGCGTTGTCGCATTCGCGTAAACGAACCGCCACAGAGATAGTCTAGTGGCGCGATAGCGCGGCGTCTAAGGGCGCGCTAAAATGCCAGCATGACCCAGTGATACGAATTGCATGATCACAGCAACGGCTTGTGGAGCGTTATCGATCGCTTCACCGGCGGGCCTGCTCGATGGCAAGGCGTACCGCAGACCGGTCTGGACTATTTCGATGCGGACGATCTAACGGACTTCCTGAATCTGCTGGACGAACGCAGACGGGCGAAAGGCAAACCGGAAAGCGGCGGGCTAATGTGATCGGAACACGGCGTTAAGCGGTAGCTAGTCGGTCCTTAATTGCGAAACGGGCGGGCCTGCCGGCACCCGTAGTGCCGGCGACAGCGGTCTGAGTGGTAGCATGGCCCGCGCCTTAGGGCATGAACCGGATTGACTTCGTCAGCATGGACGCAAAGCAATAGCGATTGGGCCAGGGCGATCTGGTCCCCGCGTACTTGCCTCAACAACCTGCCCGATTTAGCGTGCCCTGCAAGTCGAGTTGCAACAGCCTAATCGCACCTTCGCGGCGGCAAAATGATTTCAACAGTGTACGACCCTCTCAGGCCGGCTACGACACAGGTCGTGCCCGTCAAGGTAGCGGAGTCGAAGGCGAAGAAGAGGATTGCACGAGGAAGACTCGGTTTCCGCGTTGAAAGTCGTTAAAGTCGGATGGCTATTCTCCAGACCAACGCTGGCCGTTACCGGATGTTTCCCATACCCCTGAAATTTTTCTGGACCGGATCCGATAAGTGGTGGAAAATGCTTGTTTCAGGTGCCCCTGATTACGAGATCGAGAATTCAATCTTCGTCCAATTACATTGGTGACAAAGCCCGCGTTTTGGCGGGCTTTGCTTTATAACCGGATCTCGGATCAGCGAAAGCTTTTTTCGATGCGGGACGCCTCTGGGACTGCTACAATTTTTCATGTATCCTTGCCTAATCAGCGGCTGGTGAGACGACGCCGCTGGCGTTAGCCTAATTTGAATGGAGGCTGCGTCGTGTATCCCCTTAGTGACTTTCACTCTCCTCCGCTTTCCTCCGCTGACCTTAACTTGCTTCAAGGCATCCTAATTGAGGAACTTGATGCCAGACACATCGACAATGACAGCGAAGAGGCGAATGACCTTGCCAGAAGGCTCATAGTGCTCTTCCAATCGGGAGTCAGACGGGCTGATGTTCTTCATGAGATGATCAGGGTCGGGTGAAAAACGGCGGAAGACCACAAGGACGTCCATGAGGGTTCTGCGCGTCACGTTCTCGTCACGATCGGCGCCTAACGCGCACCACGGATGTATTGTCAATGACTGCAGGAAGGTCGGTTCGCCGGCGTTCTTGCGTCTCCTGTCCGACACGAACTTATTTAAGGAACATTCTCTCAGTCGTGGTGTTTTTCCTCTTTAGGAACGGCGACATGAAGAAGCCCCATAGGGACGTGGCGACGCATATCCGGCAGGTGTTAGCAACCGATTACAACGTCGCTTTTCTCCGATGACTTCCCGTGTTCAGAGTCAGACCCGAACTTCCAAAGAATATAAGAGTTCTCCTCAAGCGGTTGCATTATGTGGAGAACGCAGGGAAATGACCGTCCCTTATGTAGCTCGCAGCCCGCATTTGACCTGATGTGGTGGACGGCCTCCGCTCCCGGCATCGCAATGTGCCAAAGTGTGGCTGTCGAAAGTCACATGAGGAAGGGCCGTCCTATGGAGCAGGTTAGCACAATCGGTTTGGATATCGCCAAGCATGTCTTTCAGGTGCATGGCGTAAACGCAGTGAGCGCGGTGTGAACGTTGTCGCTGTTGCCTTGGCGAACAAGATAAGCCGGATCGGCTGGGAGTTGATGACGACGGGCAGGCGATTTGAGGCCAGCGTGGCCCAAATGAGCATCCGCGATGGATACAGAAGTCGGTGAGATGCTGATGGTGACGAACGGTCGAGCCGGGATCGGACAAACCCGCTCAGTGGGTGTCGCTTAGAAGCGCGTTGACCTGTTTGGGATCCGATCTGCGGACCGGCGCTTCGGTTATCGGCGGCTGTTTTTCCTGCTCAAGCGGGAGGGAGAGCCGTCCGGGATCAACCGCATCTATCGGCTGTATCGTGAGGAAGGGCCTTCTGTTCGCAAGCGGAAAACTAGATGGCGGGCCGTGGGCAGGCGTGCACCGATCCTCGTCGAGGCGAAGGCCAATGCTCGCTGGTCCTGGATTTCGTCCTCGTTCGCCTGCGGCAGACGCTTTCGCGTGCTCAACATCCTCGATGACATGACGCGCGAATGTCTGGCAGCAATCCCCGACACTTCGATCTCGGGGCGTAGCGTCGCGCGGGAACTGATGGTGCACGGCGCGCGGCAAGCCTGGCATGATCGTCTCTGACCATGGCACGGAGTTCACCTCGGACGCGATCCTCGCCTGGTCGAAGGACCACAAGATAGAGTGGCACTACATCGTGCCGGGAAAAGCCGATGCAGAACGGCTTATCGAATCCTGCAACGTGCTCGTTCCGACGAGCAAGACGACCGACAAGTCTTCCACCCTAGTGAAACCTACACGAACGAGCAGAATCGACCCCTTGCGGAACTTCGTTCGCTCTCGGCCGAAATCACGCCCATGGCCACGAGCTGCCTTTCGGCGTCACAGGGAGGAATGTCCGAAGGTTGCCAGGGCAGCCATTGCCCAGGAACGACTTCGGCCGTGTTCAATGCCACGGGCACGGGACAACCGCTCCTCCCGATCGGTTCTCGACATTGTGAGCATTCACGATTTCTGCGTACATATGCCGAGCATTGATCTCACCCAAAGTCGCTCTGAACCGAACGCCGAAAATCTCCTCTTCCCGGTGCCTTCCTGTTATTATGGAGACGAGGAGATGGTCCCCTGTGAGCGAGAACCGCAAGCTAGCCGCGATCCTGGCCGCGGACGTGGTCGGCTACAGCCGCCTCGCTGGCGCGGATGAAGACCGTACTTTGGCTAGGTTGCGGGCGCTGCGCAGCGATTTAATTGATCCGACCGTCGCCGTTCACAACGGGCGCGTGATCAAGCGCACAGGAGATGGGGCGCTGGTCGAGTTCCGCAGTGTAGTGGACGCCGTGCGCTGCGCCATCGAGGTGCAGAACGGCATGTTCGAGCGTAATGCCGGCGTGCCACAGGACCGCCGCATCGAGTTTCGGATCGGTATTCATCTGGGCGACGTAGTGGAGGAAAGCGACGGCGACCTGATGGGCGACGGCGTCAACATCGCTTCGCGCCTTGAGGGCGTCGCTGCTCCAGGGGGCATCTGCCTGTCCGAGGATGCCTATCGCCAGGTCAAGACCAGACTCGACCTTTCGGTCAGCGATCTCGGCAACACCCAGCTCAAGAACATCGTAGAGCCGATCCGGGTCTATTCGCTCCGAGTCGGAACCGCGGCTCACGCGAAGACAGTGGCTCCCGAACTCATGGCGGCTTTACCTCCGACAGCGCCCCCGCCGAAGTTCTCGATCGCCGTGTTGCCCTTCGCCAACATGAGTGGTGATGCCGAGCAGGAGTATTTCGCCGACGGTATCTCCGAAGATATCATCACGGCTCTCTCAAAGCTGTCGCAACTGTTCGTGATCGCTCGCAATTCGTCCTTCACCTTCAAGGGAAGAAACGTGAACGTTCAGGAGGTGGGCCGGAATCTCAACGTGCGCTACGTGCTGGAAGGCAGCGTCCGGAAATCCGGCAATAAGGTACGGATCACCGCACAGCTTATCGACGCAACCACGGGCGGACATCTGTGGGCGGATCGTTTTGATCGCGACCTGACAGACATCTTCGCCGTTCAGGACGACGTGACGCAGCAAATTGTCGGCGCGCTCGCGCTCAACCTGACGGAGGGCGACCAGCAGCGGCTCGTGACCGAGCACACCGACAACCTGGAAGCGTACGACTGTTTCCTGCGTGGCCGAGAGCAGCTGTGGCGGTTCACGAGAGAGCAAAACACCCAGAGTCGGGAACTGTTGCAGCGCGCCATCGAACTGGACCCGAAATTCGCTCCCGCCTACGCATTCCTCGCCTTCGCAAACATGCTGGATTACGGAAACCAGTGGGGCCCGTCGTCATCGACATCAATGCAACAAGCGGAAGTGTTTGCAACACGGGCAGTGGCGCTCGACGATCGATATCCTTACGCGCATTGGGCGCTGGGCATCGTCGAATTGTATTCGCGACGGCACGACGTCGCCATCGGCGCGGCCAAACGCTTGATCGCCCTCGCTCCAAATCTTGCCGAGGGGTACGAAAATCTCGGCTACGCACTGCATTATTCCGGCAGATCTGCGGAGGCACTCGGGTGTTTCGAGCAGGCAATAGCCTTGAACCCATACTATCCCGACGTATACCTCCATTTCCAGGCACAAGCGATGTTCCAGTTGCACAGGTACAAAGAGGCAATTGACATCCTGAAGCGGCGACTTGTCCGTAACCCTGGCACCGACGTCTCGCGCGTGCTCCTGGCGGCGAGCTGCGGCCATCTCGGCCGCTTCGAAGAAGCCCGCCACGAGTGGCAGGAAGTGTTCCGCGTTAACCCTGACTATTCTCTGGAACATCGCCGCAAAGTATTGCCCTACAAAAATCCCGCCGACTTCGAGTTAGTCGTGGACGGGCTTCGCAAGGCCGGCCTGGTGTGATTAGGTGTAATTGCATGCCAGGCGAATTTCCGGTCCTGCACCTTCTGCAGCCATTCGTTCAACGCTGGGCTATGACCCGTGCTGCCCACTCCTTGCTCGTTCCCACGGATGCGACGAACAGCGGCAGTCCACCCATCACGAGCGATCGGCTGCTGGCAGATGCGGCCGCCGCTTCGGTGGGAATTTCTATCCCTCGCCTTGAGGGGAATCGAACCGCAGAGCCGTAAACTCACTCGATCGGAACAGTCGGCCGGTGAAATCGCGCTCGTCCTATCACGTGCTGCCTCACAGACGCCACCTGAGTTCAACAAATGTTTTGCGACACCGGCAAAACTTTTCGCATCACACCCTTCCCAAGGCTTGTTTCCAATTTGGCAGAAATGCAGTCGCGACTCGAAGAAACAGTAACGTTGTTGCGTCCCTACAGGCCACTTCAAGCAATCGGTCATTGAAGGCGCTATTGACGACACAATCGTGGCTGGCTATAGCGACGACCTATATCTTGAGTAATTGAGTCAAGATTATGCGATGCAAAAGAGCGAGCGCGAGGCCGGACGAATGAAATATTGCCTTCTCTCCCCAGCACGATTGATTCCAATAGAGGAGGTGAGTCTCGACAGGGTCGATATACTGCAGGCCAAAATCCTGCAGGCGGGCTCATGGACCGCGCCGATAACAGCCGAGAAAAATGCCTTGTTCGTGATGGACGGCCATCATCGGTTGACGGTTGCGCATCGCCTCAGGCTCACCACTGTTCCTGTGGTCCTTCTCGACTACGATTCAGTTCGGGTGGAGAGTTGGCGCGCCGGTGAAACGATCACTCCCGCGGAAATCTTCGCGATGGCCCGCAGCGGCCGCAAGTTTCCCTATAAAACGACCCGGCACATTTTCGCCGAGGGATTGCCCAGGTGCGATGTGCCGCTGCAGCTTTTGTTCAGGCCCACTTCGTCCGAAATGGTGCCGGCCCGTGCCGCGGGGGCACTGTCATGACGCTGCAATGCCACGAAACCGCATTTGGCCTTCCACCGATTTTGCGATCGGCAGCTGCGGACCTTCTCACTCGTCACGGCGCTCTTCTTCTCGAGTGGGTTCACCGTTACGGCTCGCCGCTGAACCTGATCTGGCCGGACGCGTTGCAGGAGAATCTTGCCGCCCTCGATGGCGTGCTGACGGCGCGCCGTGTTGAGCATGCGATCTATTACGGTGCGAAGGTCAACAAATCGCCCGGGCTCATGCGGGCAGCGCTTAGAGCCCGCGCGGGGCTCGACGTCTCCAGCCTTTACGAACTGCGCGATGCGCGCCGGCTGGGGGCCGATGGTGCAAGGGTGGTCGCGACCGGGCCGGCGAAGACGCAAGCGTTTCATCAGGACCTGCTCGATTGCAGGGCATTGATCTCGGTCGATTCTCCGGAAGAACTGGAGGACCTGATCGCATTGCTGCCGGCAGATGCCGGACCGCAGCCGATCCTGTTGCGCCTGCAGCCGCGGGATCAGAAAAAGAGCCGCTTCGGCATGCCGGCCGAGGCCGTCATTCATTGCCTCACTCGACTTACGGGCGAGAGCAGGTTGCGCTTCGACGGGCTGCATTTCCATCTCAGCGGCTATCGCTGGGAGACCCGTCTCACGGCGTTGGAAGAAGCGACCGGGCTCATCGCCAAAGCGAGGCAAATCGGATTCTCCCCGCGCATGATCGATATCGGCGGCGGCCTGCCCATCCAATATGTCGATGAGGCCAAATACCAGGCGCATCTCGCGGCCCAGACTCCCGAGGACTACCGCACCGGGACCGTGCCTAGCTCCTTCTATCCCTATGGCGGCGCTCTTTCGGCGGCCGACTGGTTGCGCGAGCTGTTGCAGGCAAAAATGAGCAAGAGTCCGAGCGTCGCCGGCTATCTCAAGCACGAGGGGCTGACCTTGGCGATGGAGCCCGGGCGCGCCCTGGCGGATCAGGCGGCCATCAGCGTCTTCCGGATCTTGCGGGTGAAGGCGCTGGGTCCGGATACGCATGTCATCTTCCTCGAGGGCAGCAGCTTCAGCGCCTGCGAAACCTGGTTCGCCTCCGAGTTCCTGATCGACCCCATTCTCGTGACTGCCACCAGGGCGGCCGTTCAATCGGCGCCGGTCCGCGCCTATCTGGCCGGCCATAGCTGCCTTGACGAGGACGTCATCAGCAACAGGTGGCTGACCTTCCCGACCGCGCCAAAGGCAGGCGACCTGCTCGTCTACGCCAACACCGCCGGCTATCAGATGGATCTCCTCGAAAACGAGTTCCATCGCCATCCCATGCCCGCCCGCTTCTGCGTCACCGAAGACGCGGAAGGGCGGCCCAATCTCGTACCCGACACAATTGGAGAGGTTTAGATGCTGCACACGACCGTAACGCAATTGATCGGCCAGACGCCGCTGATGTCGATCGACGTACCGGAGCGCAACGCCACTTTGGTGCTGAAGATCGAGAAGAACAATCCAGGCGGTTCAATGAAGGACCGCATGGCGCGCAGCATGGTGGTTGCGGCGCTTCAGGACGGACGCCTCGCCCCCGGGGGCACGATCGTCGAATCCTCTTCCGGAAACACTGGTACCGGTCTGGCACTGGCGGCGCTGGAATTCGGGCTGCGTTTCATCGCCGTGGTGGACCACCATGCGGCGCCCGACAAGATCCGCATGATGCGGGCGCTCGGGGCCGAGATCCGCTATGTCGAAGGCGACTTCCGCGAGGACGAGGTCGCCGTCGTCGAGCGCCAGCGGCTGGCCGCGCAACTCGGCGCGCAGCTTCCCGGCGCGTTGTTCATGAACCAGTCCGACAACCCGGCAAATCCTGATGGCTATGCCGGCCTCGTCGATGAGTTGCTGGAGCAGCTCCCGGACGGGATCGACGCCTTTGTCGGCTGCGTCGGAACCGGCGGCTCTATGACCGGCATTTCGCAGCGCCTCAAGCGCCACAATCCGGCCGTGCGCACGGTCGCGGTCGAGCCGGCCGGGTCGATCGTCTTCGGCAAGCCGGGACATCCCTACTTCCAATCGGGCACCGGCACCCCCGCAGGCGACGAGGTCGGCAAGGTGCTCGACTATTCGTGCATCGACGAGGGCGTCCAGGTGACCGACACGCAAGCCTTCGAGACGGCGCGTTACATCGCCCGGCGCAAGGGGCTGCTCGTCGGCGGCTCGACCGGCGGCGCCATCTACAAGGCGCTTGAATTCATTGTGGCAGGCAAGCTGACCGGCACGGTCGTGACCACGGTGGCGGATGGCGGCGAGAAATATCTCGGCACGATTTTCGACGACGAGTGGATGGCCAAGCGCCGCCTGCTCGACCCTGCCATCGCAGACCAGTTGGACGGCTGGCTCGCTGGAAGGGCGCGTGCCGCATGAAGGTGACGATTTGCGGTGCGGGCCGCACTGGACATTTGAATGCCGTCCTCTTCAAGCAGCGCCCGGGCATCGAGGTTTCCGTGCTGACGAATTCGTCGGAAGTCGCGGAAACCTGGGCAGGCGGTGACGGGCCGTGGCATGCGCAAACGCCGGACGATCAGATCCTGACCGGCCGGCCGGACCATGTCGGCACCGATCCCCGCACGGCGCTCGAAGGTGCCGACATGGTGATGATAACCCAGCCGGCGCAGGCGCGGCCGGCACTCCTATCGCAGATTGCGCCGCACCTGCCGCGCGACAGAAACGTCTATGCCGGGGCGATCCCCGGTTTCTGCGGCTTCGACTGGCTTGCGGCACGGGCATTTGAGGGACGCGACAATGTCGTCATCTGGGGCATGAAGGACGTGCCGCACACGGCCTTCGATCTCCTCCCCGGGCAACGGATACGCATGGGCGGCGGCAAGGCCGAGCTCTTTGCCGCACTGCATCGCCGCGAAAGCGCGGAAAGCGCCGCGGCGCTCGGGGCGATGCTCAATCGCCTCTATGACGCGCCCGTCACCATGCTCGAGGATTATCTCGAGATCACCCTGACCCCCGGCAACCCCTTGATGCATCCGGCGGTGCTCTACGCCCTTATCGGGCCCGGGGCTCCGTTCGAGGACAGGCCCTTCGACGAGCCGATCTGCTGGTGGAGCGACTGCCCCCTCGCGGGTGCCGAGCTGCTCGAGGCACTGGACGCGGAAAACCAGGCGATCCGGCGGGCGAGCGAGGCACGCCTCGGCATCGACCTCAGCTCGGTGAAGCCGCTTCGACAGGAGCTGATCGAGGCCTATGGCGAGCAGATCGAGGACGACAGCACCATGTACTCGCTCCTGCGCACCAACCGCGCCTATGCGGGAATCCACGCACCGCTCGTCCCCAATCCTGATGGCCCTGGTCTCGTCATCGATCGCGAAAGCCGCGCCTTTCACGAGGACATTGCCTTCGGGCAGGCGCTGCTCGTGTCGATGGCGGCACGGCTCGGCGTTGCCGCGCCGACGATCGCCAAGACCTACAACTGGGCGCGCGATTACCACGGCCAATTGGCCGCGGGCGCGCCGGACTATGTTCCGACAGATTGGCCGGAGGCTCAATGATGGACGAGAGAACTTTTTTCGCGGCAGATGGCGTTGCGAGTGACGGACGCGCGCTTTTGTCGAAGGCATCGCGAAACGCGATCAATCGGCTGGTGCGCTGCCTCTTCGCCGAACGCCTGCTCGATCCCGACGCGCTGATGTGGGCGCGCGACGGCCGCCAGGCCTGGTTTCCCCTCTGGGCCTCACGGCGCGTGCTGCATTTCACCGACCTGCACCTGGCACCGGCCGGAACGCTGCAGAACCGCGGAAAGGTCGAGGTGCTGGACGGTATCGGTGGTCGCCGGAAAATTGACGATCCATCGGCCCTGATGAGGGAGGTCGAACCCTCCCTCGCAATTACGCCTGCTCCCGATGGACTCGAGCATCTGATGTGCGACGTCGACAACAGCATGCAGAACGACATTCTCGCCCGCCGCACCCGCGAAAGCTGGAGTGCGACGTTACGCCGGCAGATCGCCGAAGCCGGCGCGCCCGGCTTCCTCGCCTATCTCCAGGAAAGCCTGCCGACGCATCTGGCGGCGATGACCCTTGACCAATGGGGCGCGCTTGAGGGCCATCCCTTCTACCCGACCTGGAAGGCAAAGCCGGGCCTGGCGCCGGAGGACGTTGCGGCGTTATCGCCCGAATTCGGCGCGCGGGTGCCCCTCGTAATCGCGGCGCTCCGAAACGACTGGGCCTATGTCGAGAAGATGCCGCATGTCGGCAGCTATTCGGAATGGTTTGCAGGGAACTTCCCGGACCTCTGGCGCGATTGGGCGGAGGACCTGAGGGCGCGCGGCAAATCGCCCGAGGACTGGATTCCCCTCCCCGTCCATGGCTGGCATCTCGAGAATTTCGTGCGCCGCGAATTCGCGGCCGAGATCGAGCACGGCGTGCTCGACCCGGAGGGCCCCGAGGTCGTCACGCTGCCGTCGATGTCGTTCCGCACGATGCTGCCGGAGACCGCGGCGCCGAGACCCTTTGTCAAACTGCCGGTGGCGATTTGGATGACGAGCGAACAGCGCACGCTGCAGGGGAAATCGATCCATATGGGGCCGCGCCTCAGCACGTTGATTTCCGACATCCTGTCGAAAGAGGATGATCTGAGGCGCGAGTTGGAGATCTTCACCGAGGAGCTGGGCGCGATCCTGCACCATCCCGAGACCGGCGACACAGCCCTGCTGACGGCAAGTCCGCTCGACGGCCGGCCGCTCATTTGCGAGCTCATTGCCAGGAACGGCAGCGCGAGCGAGGCGGCCGTCGCGGCGTTCTTCCGCGCCTATGCGCGCACGGTCGTCCGCCCGACACTCGCGATGTATCTTCTCTACGGCATTGCCTTCGAGGCACATCAGCAGAACAGCACGATCATTTTCGACGATCGCGGCATGCCGCGGAAGCTGTTGATCCGCGACTTCGGCGACGGCCGCAGTTTCGCGCCGCTCTTCAGGGAGCGCGGTTACGATCTGAAGCCGTTCAGCCGCAAGGGCATTTTGCCGACCACGTTCGACGACGACATCAGTCTCGTCAGATCCCTCGTCATCGACGCGTGCTTCGTCTGCCATCTTCACGAGATCGCCCTTTGCCTCACTGAGCAGTATTCGCTTGTCGGCGACACCCTGTGGCGCATCCTACGGGAAGAGACGGAAGCGGCGTTCGAGGCGCTGAAGCCCCGCATGCTGTCGGATGTGTTCTGTATCGAGGAGCGCGACGCTTTCCTCGAACGGCCCTGGCCGACGCGCTCGGTGCTGCGGATGCATCTGGAGCGCTATCGCGATTACCGGGTCGAACATCACTTGCCCAATCCGCTGGTGAGCGCGAAATGACCGGGACAGTCGCCGTCCTGCGCGGCTTCGGACCGGTCTTCGCGCTTCTCTTTGGCCTGCAGTTCATTTCCATGGGCGCCATGGAAATGAGCGGTCCCTTCTGGCCGATCCAGATCAGGGCGTTGAGCCCGTCCGAGAGCGCGTTCGCGCTTGCCGGAATCGGCGCCGAGCATGGGGCAGACATAGACGTCTCGCTGACGAGCGCCTTTTGGGGACGTATGGGCGATCGCTACGGCAATCGGTTGATGATGGTGCGGGCCCTTGCGGGCCTGGCGATCACGCAACTGCTTGTCGCCTTTGCCCAGGACGTCTGGACCATTCTGGCGCTGCGCTTTCTGCAAGGGGTCTGCGCCGGGTATATCGCCCCGGCTCAGGCCTATGGCGTGCAGGTGACCGGCGGACGCGATCGCGCTGGCCTCTTCGCCTGGCTCCAGGTGGCAACAAATGTCGGCTCCCTCGGCGGCGCCTTCCTCGGCGGCCTCATCCTCGATGCCTTGCCTTTCGCCGCCGTCAATCTCACCGCCGGCGTGATCTGCGCGCTCTGCGCCGCTGTCGCCTGGGCAAGCCTGCCGGTTCCGCCACAAGGAGCAGGCGGCACGGGCCCGGCCAGGGCGACGAAGGTTTTTCCCGCACCAGCGACCGGCATACCGGTCACCGGGCTTCTCGTGCTCATGGGACTGCTGCTCGCGAGCCGGATGGTCCTGCAGGTGCCGTTCGCTCTCTACATGTCGGAGGTCTATGGCGCCCAGCATTGGATCACGGGGTTGAGCTACGGGCTACTTGCATTTGGCTTTGTGGTCGGCGCCCCGGTGTGGGCGCGGATGTTCGAAGGACGAGCGCCGACCTTAGTACTCGGGTGGAGCGTGCTGATCGCCGCCGGCTGCCTCGTGGTCACCGGCCTTGCCGGATCGACCCGCGATATGGGCCTTTTCGCTGCGCTCTATCTTGCCTGGGGCGCGCTTCTGGGGGGAACGACGCCAGTTCTTCTGTCACTCGTTTCGACTGCGACGCGCAGTGAGCGGCAGGGATCGGTCCTCGGACTCGCGCAAACCTGCCAGCAGGGTGCTTCAGTTGTTGGGATCATCACCGGCGTCGTCGCAACCCAGCGCTTTGGGCTTGAAGTGGCATTCCCGCTCGTTGCAAGCCTTTACGGCCTGTCTTTCTTGATGGCGCTCGCCCTGTGGCTCAAATCGCGCCGGCTCTTCAGTAAAGGAGAAATATCGTGAGGAGAATTTATTCGGCGCTCCAAGCCGTGATCGCCGTTCTGGCCCTGTGGGTTCCGGCCGCGGCCCTTGCCCAGAAGCCGGCCGCGGCGGACAGGCAAACGCCGATCACCGTCACCGACATTACCGGCCGCGAGGTGACGGTAAATGAACCGGTCAAGCGCATCCTCCTTGGCGAGGGGCGACAGCTCTATCTGATCGCCTCGCTCGAGCCACAAGATCCGCTCGCCCGCATCGTCGCCTGGCGCAACGACCTGATCGAGGCCGATCCGGCGACCTACGCACAATATCTAGAGGCCTTTCCCAAGCTCGCCAAGCTGCCGGCCTTCCGCGGGCAGGAGAATGGGCTGCTCGACATCGAGTCGACCATTGTCCAAAAGCCTGACGTCGTCCTTCTCAATCTCGAAGCCATGCGCGCCAACGAGGACGCGAAATATATCGAGAAGCTGGCAGAGCTGAATATCCCGGTCCTTTATATCGACTTCCGCCACTTTCCGCTCAAGAACACGGAACCGACCATCCGGCTCCTCGGAAAAATCATGGGGCGCGAGGCTCGTGCGGAGGAGATTATCGAATTTCGCCACCAGGCCATGGCGCGCGTCACCGACGTCATCGACCGGGTGAAACCGCGACGTCCGAAGGTCTTTATCGAGCGGATCGGCGGTTATGCCGACGATTGCTGCCTTTCCTTCGGCGCGGAAAACTTCGGCAAGTATGTCGAGCTTGCCGGCGGCCACAATATCGGCAGCGACATTCTCCCCACCACCTTTGGTCAGCTCAACCCGGAGCAGGTGATCGTCGCCAACCCCGAGCATGTAGTCGTCACCAGCGCCGACTGGCAGGCCTATGTGCCCGGCGGCCACTGGATCCCACTTGGCCCCGGCGCCGATCCACAGGAGACGCACAGGAAGCTTGAGTGGTTCACGACCCGCGATGCCTATACCGGGATCGCCGCGCAGAAAACGCGCAACTTCCACGGCATCTGGCACCAGTTCTATAACAGCCCCTATGAGTTCATTGCTGTCCAGCAGTTCGCGAAGTGGTTCCATCCCGACCTCTTTACCGATCTCGATCCGGACGCGACATTTGCGGAATATCACCGCCGCTTCCTGCCCATCTCTTACAAGCCGGGCTATACCGTAAGCCTGGTGGGCAGCGCGGATTGAACGATCCGGTGGAGCGGTTGTCCTGATGGCGACGCCCCGACCAACTCGGGGCCATTTCCGTTCGGTTGTTACAATTGCGGATTTGATCGGAGGGCGACGCTCTTCCGGAAAGGGCGTGATACCCTCTCGGCGCTGCCGGGCATCTCCCCCTTGTGGGCCCAGGAGGGGAGATCGGCTAGTCTTAATCTAGAGACAGGGCATTGCCCGACTGCAACTGTAAGGACTTAAGTGCTGAAATCACTATCGGTTTAGTCCAGCCGGAAGCCGGTAGCGGTGCATTCCGGTTTGGCGGTCTACTCGCTTGTGGGGAGATGCCAGGCAGGGCGGACAGGGGGCCGCGAGCACCGCGCGGATACGCGATACCCACGGCCGCCCACCAGACCGAGTTTCCTCCAAGATCAAAATGCTCCGGTGTTCCCACCGGAGCATTTGCTTTACGCATCCAAAATGTGTGCAGGCTCGACACTCCATCTACGGAGGCTCGTCGCCGCAGAAATCGGTCGTCATCGACACCTTCACGGTCAGCGGCGTACCTTGCGATATCGTCCCGAAGCTTGCAACGCCGGACCAGTAGTCGAGGTCGAAGACGTTCTCGACTTCCGCCCGGAAGGTGACCGGCTTTTCGTTGATCTCGGTCAAATACCTAGCCCCGAAGTCAAGCCGCGTCCAGGAGGGGATTTCTTGCGTGTTTGCCGTATTAACAAATTGCTCGTCCGTGTGAATGACATTGCCGGTGAGCGTCAGCCCCGGCATAAAGGGCGTGTCCCACTCGGCCCCCAAATTCACTTGCAGCGACGGCACACCGATCGGCGTGTTGCCGCGGGTGGCGGCGTTGTTCGTCTTCGTCAGTTCGCCGCGGATGAAGGTCACGCCTCCGAGGACCCTGACCTCCGGGGTCACTTCGCCGAAGATGTTGAGCTCCACGCCTCGATTGCGCTGTTCGCCGCCTTCGACAAAGACGAGGTCGGTGCCGCGGTTCTCTAGCTGACCAAAAGGCCTTTCGATCTGGAAGGCGCTAACGGTTACGGCTACGCGTCCAAGGTCGACCTTGGTACCGATTTCGTACTGCTTGGACCTGTAGGGGGCGAGCGTTTCCCCGGCATTGACGGCCGTCGTCGGCGCGGTGTCGCCGACGCTCAGGCCTTCGACATAGTTTGCATAAAGCGCAACATTATCCCAAGGCTTGACGACGATCCCTGCCAGTGGCGTGACCGCGCTCTCATCCGAAAAGCTGCTGACGCCACCGGTGGTCGGGTCGTAATTTTCGGTATCGATGTGCTGCCAGCGCCCACCCAGCGTCAGCTGTACGCGCTCGTCAAACATCGACATCGTATCCGAGAGCGCGAAGCCGTAGAAGATGTTTTCCGAGACCCTCGGCACATGTGTCGGCTGCGGCACATCCTGCTCGGGGCGGGGAAGCGGATCAAAGATATTGGTTAGCTGCGGAGTCCCCGAATTCGAGCCGCGGGCGAGGCGCTGCTGAAGGCCGCTGACCTGGAATGTGACGGAGTGATCAACAGCGGCCGTTTCGAACTCGGCGCGAACACCCGTCTCGGCTGTCAGTCGGTCGACATCGAAAATGAAATTCTGTGGTGTGATGCTGGCGTCGCCCGCGGAGTTAAGAAGCAGTGGCGTGCCAAAGAGCCGCTCGACGCGCGAATTGCCACCGCCGACGGCTGCGAAAACGGTGGCCGCGTCGCTCAGGTCATATTCGACGCGGCCAAGCCAGGACAGATCGTCCGTCTTCGCCCATTCCCATGTTTCCTGGACATTGGAGCGGCCATCTGGCGCGTCGGGAATTTCAAAGGTACCAACGGGAAAGAACGGGCGCAGCGGAGCGTCGACATCCTGCCGCTGCCCCATGATGTCCAGCGTCGCCCTGAGGTTTTCGCCTTCGTAATCGACTGCGAGGGCGCCGACCGCGACGTCAAGAGACTGGTTGTCGATCGCTGTGTCGCCGCCATGATAGCTGCCGTTGAAGCGAACGCCGAACTCCCGCTGGTCGCCGAACCGGCGGCTGACGTCCAAATGGCGGCCGCCGTACACATCGGAAGCATAGTCGGTCGTCACTCGGGTCAGGTCGACATCGGACGCGCGCTTTGGCACGATGTTGATGGTGCCGCCGACGCTGCTGTTCGGCGAGACTCCATAGAGGAGTGCCGTCGGTCCCTTCAGGACCTCGACCCGTTCGATATAATCCGTAAACAGGCGGTAGGTCGGGGCAACGCCGTACACGCCATCGAAGGCGACTTCGCCGAAGTTCCCCTCGTTTAGTGGGAAGCCCCTGATATAGAAGGAATCCAACATGCCGCCCGATGCGTGCGTGCTTCTTACCGAGGAGTCGTTGGCCAGGACATCGGCCACGGTCTTCGCGCCCTGGTTTTCAATCGTCCCCGCCGTGTAGCTGGTGATGTTGAACGGCGTATCCATGAAATCCCGGTTGCCAAGCAATCCGACGCGGCCGCCGCGTGCGACCTGCTCCCCAGCATAGTCTTCTGGCAAAGTGCCGATCGTTGAGGTCGTGGCCCCCGCCTTCACTTCGAGGCGCTCCAGCGCCGTCGCATCTTGCGCCAAGGCGGCGCGACTCACTGTCGCCAGCAAAACGGTCAGCAGTCCAACACGCAATTCCATTCAAAGCCCCCTGTAACACATTGACCAAAAACATTTGGGTCGCCCCGGAAGGAGCTGGATGCCGTTGGTTCGAGGGGGTGCTAATTAACATGACTATAGTTGTCAAGATATATGCCAGAAGCGGGATGAAAAACCGTCCAAAGCTGAATTTCTTGCTCAGACGCCGCTTGGTATGACGTTCCCGTTGATCCACTATGCGACCTTCAACGACGAGCCTGTTGCTCAGGCTGTATTAAGCACGTCCTCCGAAGGCGAGCGCATTGGTCGGCGCCCAGCGTATGCGCCTCGAGCGACGCTCGGTTCTCGAGAGTAGGTGACCGACGATGTTCACAGCGAAGGCGTCCCGAGCCCGCCCTGAACGATCGTGAGGTTGATCGGAGAGACCTGCAGATCCCGCGCGTCGCCTTGCACGAAGCGGCCGTCGCGGGCAAGAATAGCGCGCGCCAGCAGCCGGACAAACCGCTCGGGCTCGAAATTACATAGGCGTCAGGAACCAGAGGCCGCCCTGATAGTTCGGCGGCAGCTTCGGCTCGAGTTCCCGGACCCCATCTGCCGTCACCCGGTCCACGCGGGTGACGCTTCCTCCACCTCCCGCGTGCCCGATCAGCGCCCGCGGCCGGTCGGCGAGCGTCGAGACGACGATGCGAGGCGCCCTCGCCAGTTCGTCACGCGACGAGGCGCAGGCGAAGTTGATGCGGACCGCGTGCTCGACCGGCTGCCGGTCGCAGGCGAAGGCGCTCGCCGGCATGACGGCGGCGCCTTGGGCGTTCAAGGTCGCGGTGAAATCATCCGAGCCCCCAGGGTGCCGGCAGCCGCAGCCAGATGAACATGCAGCGCGGATCGGAGGCGAAACTGTGGCCGCTAAGCAGGGCCGCCGCGAGCGCATTGCAAGCGCGAAGCTCCGTGAGTTGCGCCTTCAGGATCGAGTTGGCCGTGCCATCCTCCAGAAAGCGGATCGCAACCAAGAGCGGCACCTGTGCCGGCATCCAAGAGGCGCTGCGGATCGCCTCGGCCGTCACCAGCGCCAGGCCGAGCGGGCATGTGAGCGATCGACGGTGAATGGCTCCCGGCTCTCACCTGAATATACGACGCCCTGCTTACCACCATCCCCACTTTGACGATCGTGGCGACCCATCCTTGTTTGGCGCAGGTTTGGCGCGAGAGCGAGCGGTATCGCCTTATAATGCGCCAGGCCACCTCGTCCTTAGGGATCACGCCAAGCAAGCGCGATCGTCAGCGTCAGTTGCTGGCTCCTCTACTTTCGGCTTTTCCCACCGACGCACTTTGGACACGTAGTATAAACACTGAGCATCAAATTTGTTCAAAAGTAATACTTGAAAATTGACTCGATCAGAAAGTGGTTCTCTGGTTCTATCTTGGCGGTACTGTTTCCGAGTAGCAGGGGCGTAGCAATGGCTTACGACTGGGATGGAAAGCGCACACGTCGGCTCCAAATGCTCAGGCTCATGGGAGCTCTAGCTATCCCGGCCGTGCTATTCGGCTCCGCCATTGCGGCACTGGAGTGGACCGATACGAATGGCCCGGCCGTAACGACGGCTCTCATTCGATAAATTTTCAGCACAGCCTGTCGAAACAGGAAACGCACAAGGCTCTTCCGTCGCACGGCGGAGGAAAGGGGGAAACGATGAATTCAGCGCAAACCTTGAGCTTCGATCCAATTGGGCCTGACGAATTCGAGAAGATCGGAAGGGCCTTCAAGGACGAGCTGCAAAGGCGCGCTTTGTCACGCAAGTCTGACGAAGCTGAAGCGCTCGCCGCAAAGCTCATCAACGCCTCGCCGATCACGAATCCAGAGCGTCGAGAACGTGATAAGCGCGCATCGTCGCGACTTTCCGCATGAGCGATAATCGCGCCGCCGACGGCGGGCTGGAACGAGCCGACGCAGAGGAACACGCCATCGGTGAAGCCTCGCGCGATCCAGTCGTTATGCACCGCCATGAATTCCGGTGCGGCGCTGCGGTTATCTGCAAATCTCAGGAAAGTGACGAACATCGGTGCTCCTTGATCATTTAGGTTGCGCGAGGTCCGGCAGGGAGGCCAGCCAGCGTTCGATCCCGGCCACCTCGTTGCGGATGAATGCCTCGTCCTTGAAGGCTGTCGTCATCACCGCCAACCCCCTGCGACCAGGCCAGAAGATGCAGCGCCAGCATCTCCGCCCGCTCAACGGCACCAAGCTCGCGGATCTGTCCGGCGAGCCAGTCGCGGAACAGGCAGAAGATTTCGGCCGCACGGACCTTCGCCTTCGGCCTGCCTTTCCTCTCGATCGTGCCCGCGAAGAGCTTGCTCGGTTCAACTTCCGTCATTCCGCCCACAGCAGCGACGGGGATAGGCGGCGAGGCGAGCGGCTCTAGAGTCGACCGCGTTGGGTAAGGCGAAGGAGATAGCCTATCGCGAAGGCAGTACCAGCGAGCAGCAAAGCAGTGCCAAATATGCTCCGATGCTCTCGAATCCGGCGTTCTGCCGCGTGCCGAACGTCCGGTGTATCGACGGCTTCGGTAAGCGGGCGATCGAAACCGGACGCGACTTGTTCATGCCAGCGACCGGCGGAGTCTTGGAATTCAATGTTCTCCGTCGAACCGGGAAGCTCATGGTGTCGCGCAGCAATTTCGGCGGCGGCAAGTGCATCGGCGTGGGTGGGAAAGGTCTCAGAGAAGACATCGTCAACTTTGTACGCCCAAGCCCCGTCATGCTCTACTATCTCATACTGCACCTTTGGCATGGCGCTGCTCCCGTTAGATAAAGCAGAAACATCCGATATCGATCTTAGTTCCGAGCAGTCTTATTATGGCAGTGGTAGGAGCCATTTGGCGATCAAATACCCCGGCCACGGCAGGAGTTGACCTTACCTCTTGGTCAAATGGCGACCAGTTCGGTGCAGAAGGCTGGCGCGCCTCTGATTTCTCGCCCGGCCGCATCATCGGATACGCGGAGCCGGAATTGAAGTGCTGGATGCCGATGCCCTCGGCTAATCTTAATCGCACCTCGATGCCCTCATCCTGGGAAGGCAAGAGCTCGAAGGGTCGGGGACTAACCTGCTTCGCAATGCTGCGAAGATGACGAGAGCTGTGGTCGGTCAGAACAGCGTCGAAATCTAGGAGCTATGGCGAATACGGCTTCTCGCGCGCATTACTGTCATTCAGCCCGCTCTCCATCCACGACGATGATGGAGGCGAATTCTCGACCCCTTGCTGCCCTGCGGACGCGCGGCACCCCGTCTTGGTCGATCCAGATCACCTTGCCACGAGCGGACCTCGTCGCCGACCTCGATCTTGACTCAGCCATTTCGACCTAAGGCCTGCGCCTGTACTTATGCGCCGAGCCGGCAAACGGTTCCATTCAGACGATCAGTGCCGACCGCACCAGCGGATAGCATCGGCAGGGCTTATTGATGTGCGACTTCGGAGGCTGCCAACACCAATTCCTCGCGATTTGGTGGCTCAAAGGTGTGGAGCCCGGGCTCCAGAACTTCAATGTAGTTCCAGCGTACGATGCCCTCACGATCGATCAGGAACTGACCCACGAGCTGGGCCCGACCGGCCATCATTTGCTGATCAGCCTCGGTGATCTCATATCCTTCCTTCTTGTTCAGAAACGCATTCATGGCCATGACGTCCATCTGCTCCGGCAACTCGCCGGGCAAATGGAACCTTATTGCCGTGAGCTCGTCCACCCCGACTTCCTGCAAGCCGAAAGCTCGGTGCGAGGCCCTTACCGGGTCGGACGCAGCAAGAAGATCGGGCACAGGGTGGTAATGAAAATACACTCGTGCGCGCTCCACGGGCGTATTGACGACCGCGAGGCATTTGACGCCTTTCTCACGCAACGCCGGTTTAAGTTGCGCCATCACGGCAACATGGCGACGGCAGAACGGACAATGCAGACCGCGAAACAAGCCGATCAACACGGGGCTACGCCCACGAAAGTCATCGAGCGCGATCTTGCCTTCGCGCGAGATCGCATCGAGCACAACATTTGGAGCTAGGTCGCCCGGCTGCAGGGGGCGGCCGGCACTGTTCTTGGTCATAACAACCTCCGCGCCCGTGCCAGTCAGGAAAAGCACTCCATCATACCACGACACACGGCTCATGCGGGGAATTCACCTAATCCGGCTCACCTCCAGCCTTCGTTCTTACTATACCGGCAGCCGGCAAACGGGTCCATCCAGAGCGCCCCTTACCCCAATTGGGCGGCGCCGCTAATCCTTGACTGCGACCTGTGTTGTGACACCCTGAGTCCTCTCGGTTGTACTGCGTAGGAGGACAGGCAGTGAAAATCAGAAGGGCGAAGAAGAACCATCCCGAAATCAAAGCAGGTGGAACCGAACGCCTCACCGAGGAAGGTTTCAGCGCCACTGGGCGCGGCTCCCATGGCCTTGGCTTCTCGTATCGCGGGATGTGGGCTCAGGAGGGGTGCCCGGGCACGTTCGAGGCCTGGCTCGTAAGCAAGGGCGTCATCTCGAGTGGTGGCCCACGGCATTAGCACGCTGAAAGTTTACTCTGATGATCTTCGATGACGACGTCGAGGAGGCGATCGCTATCGCCTGCGAAGAACTTGCGATGACGCGGGACGAGCTGATCCGCCTCATCATTCGCGAGTGGATGGAGCAGTACGGTTTTCTGCCCTTCCACGAGCTGGACGACGGTAGCGAGACGGAGGGGAATGCGTGAGAAATCACGCCACCAAGGGGCTCTCCTCCCTAGAGTCGCACGGCGGATCTCAGCGCGGTCGGAGGGCCTAAAAGCCCGAGCTGAGATCAAATTAGCTAATCAGCAGTTGCTAAAGCAATGCGGTCGCGGGAGACTGCGTGACGTGCCACTGAACTTTCATCCAGCGGCGATTAGAGCCTCAGCGATTTCGATACGCCAATTTACGTGGCGGGAACAACCGGCGTTGGCGTCCCGTTGTGCATAAGACTTGCGGAAGCCGGACACTCGCTAATTCTCGCCGCAAGAAACGCTGATCGCCTGCAAGCCTTGGCCAATCAGCTCAAGGGCCATGATCGACACATAGCCCAGGCGGTCGGCAGCTTTGGCGAAACTCCCGGTTTCCACTACGGCACAAAAGACTTTCAGCTTGCTGTGACAAGCAAACATTAAATCCCCTTTATCTCGAGCCGCTTCTCAACCTTTTGGTTTACTTAGCTAAGCATACTTTCGATGATTTTGCGGCGCAATATCCACATCCATAGGCAAATCGCCCTCCAAACGGCGCGACGACGCCGAAAAGCAATGAAAACGCGAAAGTACTCCCGCCTTGAGTGGATTCGAGCCGCAGGCCGACAATCTTTCAAAGCCCCACGTCTGCGGAAAAGTTGCATTCAATAATTATCCGGCTCCTGCATCCACTGCGGAATGTCTCGTTTGGCATGAAGCACACGCCAGACGTCGACATAATCTGGCTGGTCACGATAAAAGATTAGATAGGGATATCGCTCCAGCGAAACGCTCCGCAGATCAGGCAATCCCAACTCGTATGCATACCGCAATGATCCGGCCTCCGGATGGCTTGCGATCAGTTCATAAGCAGCTTGAAGTGCGTCGATGAAGCCGAGAGCGACCTCGGATCCAGCTTCGCTAGCATAGTAATCGACGACTGTCTCGACATCACTGCGAGCAAGCTCTCGGGGAACAATCGCTTTGCTATTCACTTGCTGTGCCGACCACGCGCTCGATCGCGAAGGCGGCTGAAATAATGCCTATCGACCGGTTCGGTCTGTGCGGACGACGCTCCGTCAAGCAAAAGCCTGCGGAGAAAAAGACGGTCCTGATCTCGACGGATCAGTTCGCGGATATACTCGCTGCTCGTCCCGTAGCCCCGCCCCGCAACCTGCTCATCGACGAAGCTCTTCAAATAGTCCGGTAGAGAAATGTTCATCGTGCCCATACCAGAGACCATAACAGCAATGGCAAAAATTGGCAAGAATGGATGGTGTTCCCTTTAACTCCTACATCGCCGCCGCAGGGAAGACGGGAAGGGGTAGCACGTTCCCGTTGATACATTATGCGACTTTCGGAGCACAGAACGTGAGCATCCCGGTCGGACGCACCCCGGCGTCTGTCCAACGGCAGTTTTGCGGTAGCGACGGCGTAGTGCTCCGCATCCAGACTCGGTGGCGAGCGGCGGCATGAGCGCCACCGTCATCGCCGAGCAGCCCGGACGTGATCGTTCGATTATTTTCCGAGGACTCAGCGATGTGGAGCTTTCGACAAACCAGCGCTCGCAATGCGCACCCAATCAAGCCGCCGGGCCGGAATCAGACCGTAGTTGTAGAAGTTCACCCCGTCCGCGCCGGCACCGACCGCCGCTTTCGCCCGGTCGGCAAGATCATCGGCCCACGCCACCTCCGGATAAAACACACGAAGTCCGACGCCGAGGAATTTCTCTGCGCCCAGTGACGCGCGACCGCTGCTGATCACGCTCGCGATGGCGGCGGACGTCATGGAATAACAACACAAGATCGCACCATCACACACTTTTCCGACTGCGCCGAGATCCACACCGCCCAACCAGCCGTCCTTGAGATCGATCAGGACGATCTTAGTCCCGGGATGTGCGGCATTTTTGATCTCGCGAATGAGAGACGTGACCGGCTCGGTGCGACACATCAGAAAGTCGTGAAGGGCCCTGTGATGCCTGAAGGCGTCGATGCCCGCGGCGGGGAAATCGATGAACTGCTTCTCCGGAATCTCGCGCTCGCACATCTCGGCGATGAAACGTCTGACTGTTTGCCGGGCGCCGTCTGCATCGACACCCGCATGTGCCGCTCGCGCGATGCAGTGCTCGCAGAAGCAGACCGACAGGAGAAAATCGTCCTCCTCGTTCAACCCCACACCGTCTTTCTCGTGATGAAATTCATGCGCGAAGCCCATGAAGTTCGGGCTCTCGATTTCCAGCATGTCCGGTTGATAGTTGACGCTGATATCCCGGACCAGGGTTACGACATAGTCGCGCGCCGCCGGGCTCGAGGGACAGAGATTGTAGTAATTCGGGTTGCCATAGGCGTTGCGCGTCACATGCCCGCGATGAAGCATGCCGAGGCGGGTGTTGTGCAGACAGACGGTCCAGCAGGAGACCTTCATCCCGCCTCGGTCCCGGTCGGCGATCAACTCAGCCAGCATGTCACCGCGCTCCTCGACGTTGCGCGCCATCAGAGGCCGGATTTCCTTGTCGTTCCACAGGGTTCGGTCCGGTCGAAAATAGACCGTGCCGTCTTCCGGGAAGTAAGCCTTTTGCGACGGGCTGCGCGGCTGGAGAAAGCGCCCGGCATGGTAGGAGGTCGCCAGGCTGACGGTGTTGAGACCCGCCCTCTCCCTCAGGTCCGATATTGTTCCCGCAAGCCCCTGATCCTGAACGTCCCAGGGATAGGTCCACATGGAAAGGTGCACGGCTCCGCCCTCGGCTTGATCAGCAAATTTGACTCCGGTCGATTGGATCGGCCACCTGGATCAGGCAATCGCCGGACTGGCTGTCGCAGTGCAGGCGATGCGAGATCACGACTCCGCCTTCGGTGAAGCGCAGCTCCTCCTCCGGCAGATCGATTCTTTCGAGATCGTGATACCAACCGGCCAGGTCACCTGCATCGACGCTCTCGCCCAGGGAGACCGCAGGCTCGAACCAGCCGCGTCGCGTCGCGTAGATGGCCTGGCTGTGCCGGGAGAGGAAGAGCAATTGCAAAGATGGCAGCGTCGCCTCGAGATGGCGGGACAGCATCGGTTCATCGATGATGCCGAGCTTTAGCATCAGCCGGTCGATCGCATTGGCGGTGAAGGCCATCGTCCGCGGCGTCACCGCGCCGCCCCCACCGAACTCACCGGAAAGGCCGATGACCCCTGCCCGGCCGGCCGCCCCCATGGAAGTCGGGGCCTGCATGCCGTTGTCCGCGATGAAGGCATGGCTCGACCCCATAGCGCTCAGCAGTTGGATGGAGCGCTCCAAGCACTCCTGATCATCCCGACGCTCGATGAGCGTGGAAGGCAGGTGCGCCATCGAGGTCCCGCCGGAATGGAGGTCGAGCACGACGTCGTGGCGCGGAAACAAATCATGCTCGAGGAAATGGGAAAGACGCGCCGTGGGCGTTCCCGACGGGCTTCCCGGAAATGCACGATTGAGGTTCCCGCCGTCGAGAGGCGAGCATCGCCTGGCGGCCATCACGGCCGGAACGTTGAGGGTTGGCAGGATCGTCACCGTGCCTCGAATCTTCCCCGGCTGGATGCGTCGCATCAGCCTGCCGAGTTGCAGTTCGCCCTCATATTCGTCGCCGTGATTTCCGGCGACCAGCAGCAATTTTGCGCCATCGCCGTTTCTGACGCGGACATAGGGAATCTTGATCTGATAGTAAGGCGAGCGATCGACAGAATGAGGAATGCTGAGAAACCCCTCCTGCCGGCCTTCCGCCTCAAAGTCGATTGCGTGGACAAGGCCCGTGTGCATCTCGGCCTCAAAGCGCGGCGAGGGCCGTCATTTCGACGCGCAGATCCGCGTCGGCGAGGCGCGCCTCGACGCAGGCCCGCGCCGGCGGGTTTTCGAGGTCGACCCAGTCATCGTAGACGGCGTTCATCGCATCGAAATCGACGATAGCTGGCAGAAACACGTTCACGGTCAGCAGCTTTGACCGGTTGGTACCGGCCTCCTTCAACAGTCCGTCGATCTTGCGAAGAACGTCACGCGTCTGTTCCTCGATTCCTGCCTTGCGATTATCGGCGACCTGTCCTGCGATGTAGACGAGACCGGCATAGCTGACCGCCTGGCTCATTCGGGCCCCTTTGTGATAGCGCATGATCATGGTTCGTGTTTCCTCTTTGTTTGTCCGAAGGGATCAGCCGAAGCTGGTGAGATAGGCGGCCGTCACCGAGCGGTCCCTATCGAGACCGTAGACGATGATGTGCCTGTCCAGGCACGTGCAGGGGTGGGAGATGCCGAACTCTATGACGTCGCCGATCGCCGCCTGCCAAGTGCCGGGCAGGCGGAGGAAGGCATGCTGATCGTTGAGCTTGACGACTTCGGCGCCGTCAGCGTCGCGCAGCTTCCGCCCGCCCCGATAGACCGAAAGCGGCCGCGGCAAACCCTGGTCCATAGCAACATCGCGCAGTCCCATGCCGCAGATGGCGATCGCCGCTTCGGGGCAGGACAGGACCTCGGCCCATACGCGAAGCGCCGGTCGAAAGCCAGAGGATGCGGAGTTGACCTGCCCGTTGATCACCAGCCCCGATCGGTCGTCGAGCGCCTTCAGCCCGCGTTCGTAGATCCCGTGATCGTGAAAGAAGATTGCCCCGCTGCGCAATACGAGCAGCGAATTGCCGTCCGCGACGGTGGCGGGCTTCAGCCGTTTCACTACCATGTCGAAGTAGAGAGAGCCGCCGGCGGTGACGATCAGCGGACGCTGCGGCCCGATGCGTCCGCGGACTTTGCCCAGGAGAGCGCCCATTGACCCGACCAGGTCATCGATTTTCTTCGCAGTTTCGATGCTGTCGCCGCTCGCGGCAGCACCTTCGTAGCAGGCGAGACCCGAAAGGCGAAAACGAGGTGTTTCCGCAGCGATCACGGCTTCGGCGATTTGTAGGGCTGCCGCCAGCGTCCGTGCGCCGGCGCGGCCGCTGCCCAATTCCACGAGAAGCCCCAAGGCGGGCAGATCCTGTCGTGCCGACCAGGTCGAGTGAAGTGCAGTCACCAACTCCACCGAATCGACGAAGACATGCAGTTCCGCCTCCGGGTATCCGGCAAGCAGTGCCGCAAGCCTTCGCGCCGCGGCGCTGCCGCCGATCTCGTTTGCCAGGATAAGCCGCCGAAAACCGGCCTTCAGCATCACCGATGCCTGGCGAATGTCGGCGACCGTCGTTCCCCACGCACCGGCAGCCAGCAGTTCGGCGGCGAGTGCCGTCGACATCGGCGTCTTGGCATGGGGCGCGATTTCGATGCCATGGCCCCGCACATAGCTCATCATCAGTTCAACATTGTCGCGGAAGGCGTCACGATCCAGCGAGATCAGCGGAAGGGACATTCTGCCGTCGTAAGGTTTCCAACCCGTCATGCAGATGTCGTTCAGCGGCATGGCCGGATGTCCAGCCGGAAACCCGCGAATCCGGTCATCGATCATGGGGCCGCGTCTCGAGAGGCTGTCCTCAGACATTTCCGCGGTCCTCCGCCATCGTGGTGTCGTCAATGGCGAGGCGATAGGCGTCGTTCGCCGTGCTGAAGAAAAGGGCGCGCTGCTCCTCTGGGGAGTGCGAGGCGGCAACCATGCGGAATACGCCGTAGACCTCGTCAAACGTCGCGTGCGCTCCCGCCACGGGGAAGTCGCTCGCAAACATCGACCGCGACGGTCCGAAGCACTCGATGCAGAACTCGACCACCGGTCGTAGGCTCTCGAGCGTCCAATCGTGGTCATAGGCCACGAGATTGGAGATCTTGATGGAGACGTTCTCCGCCCTCGCGAGCTCATGGAGACCGTTTCGCCAAAGCGCCATCCCCTCCTCGCTGCGATCGATGGGGCTGCCGCAATGGTTGAGCACGAAGCGGGTTTGCGGAAAGTCGGCGACAAGACGCACCGCCTCGGCCATCTGCCACGGAAACAACATCAGATCGAAGCTGAGACCTAGGCGGCTCGCCTCGGCAAGTCCCGCCCGCCAACGGCGATCGCTCATGCGGCGGTCCCGCGCGGCAAAGCTCTTCGCAGGATCCGGATGCCAGCTCACAATGTCGCGAACGCCAACGACGTTCGAATTGGCGGCTTCGATTTCGAGTAGCTGCTCGGCATCCGGCCGGTCGAGTGCTACTCGGGCGACATAGCGCCGAGCCACCCCCGAGCGCTTGTCGATCCCGTCTAGCCAGCGCGTTTCCTCCAGCGGGAAGTCGTCCGACCATCCGGCCTCCACGTGCACCGTCGCGACGATGTTTTGCCGCGCGGTGTCGGCAAGGTATTCCGCCACGCCGTAGTTGTGCTGAAGCGAAGCAAGGTTGCCGGGTTCTTCTCCGCTTGGCAGCTCTCGCATCAGCCAGGAATGACGCCGCAGCGTCAGATCCCACAGGTGATGGTGCGGGTCGATGACCGGCCCTCGATAGGCACCCTTCATCGCCGCCCCTCGCGACCGGAGATGAGCAGAAGGGCGAGGATCAGCGACCCGAACATGATTGACCGCCAGGCCGGCGAAGCGTTGACAACGGTGATCAGTGCCGTGGTGGTTACGAGCAGTATCGCACCGGGAATCGTCCCCGCGTAGGTGCCGCGCCCCCCGAGGATCGACGTGCCGCCGAGGACGACGGCGGCGATCGAGGTCAGCAGATAGGGTTCGCCGATACCGACATAGCCCTGTCTGTTCATGCCGAGGATCAGAATGCCTGCGAGCCCAGCGAAGAATCCCGACATGGCGTAGAGAACCAGCATGCTTCGGGTAACGTTGATGCCGGAAAGACGGCTTGCCAGCGGATTGGCGCCGAGCGCCAGCAGGCGCGCGCCGAGCGGCATTCGGTGAATGATCATCAGCACCACCGCGGAAACAGCGATCCAGAGCATCATGCCCGAGGGCACGCCGAGCGGACGCGCCTGGCCAAGCCACAGGACGGCGGCGTTCGTCACCGAAACGGCGCTTCCCCCGGCGACGATGACCAGCAGGCCTTGCAGAAATGTGGCCATGGCCATCGTCATGATGATGGGCGGCACCCGGAGGTAGACGGCGCCGGCGCCATTGAGGAAGCCGATGCCGGTGGCGATCGCCAGCGCGATCGCCAGGCCCGAGAGGCCGGTCGGGTCGGCAGCCGGCGAGAGCAGCGGCAGAAGGATGGCAGTAACCGTGATGATGGCGCCGACCGACAGATCTATGCCTCCCATGAGGATGACTAGGGTCTGACCGGCCGCAACGATTCCGATCACCGCCGAAAGCTCCAGCAGGTAGCGAAGGTGGCCGTAGGCGCCAAAACCGCGCAGCGTCAGACTTGCCGCAAGCCAGACAAGCGCGACGAGCAACAAGGTCAGGAGCGGCGGGTTGCGCAGCGCGGTTTTGAGGATGCTCACGGCTTTCTGCTCCATTGGCTGGTCAGTTCCGGAATGGCAACGGCCGCAAGGATGATGAGCCCCTGGGCGACATATTGCGTGACCGGTGAAAACCCGAGGAAGAACATGACGTTGATCATCACCGACAGGAGCAGGCTGCCGCAGATCGCGCCGCGCATCGTCCCCTTCCCTCCGAGAAACCCGACGCCGCCGAGCACGGCTCCGGCTATCGAATTCAATGTGAAAGGGGTGCCGATGACAGGATCGCCGGAGCCGGTTTGCGCCGCCACGAAGAGCCCGGCCAATGCCGTCAGCAGGCCGGAGAGAGCAAAGGCCGTGATCTTGACCCTGTCGACCGGCACACCGGAGCGAAAGGCGCCGACCGGATTGTCGCCGACGGCATAGATGCCGAGACCGAGCGGCGTCGCCAGGAACAGTTTCCAACAGACGAGCAGAAGCACCAATAGACCGAACGCGACGGGAACGTTGCCTGCGAGCAGATTTGAAAGCCAATCCGGGATGAAGCCGCCGGGGCGTGGCAGGATGATCAAGGCGACGCCGGCGATGATGAACGAACCCGCAAGCGTGACGATGATTGCCGGAAGCCGGAGACGGGTGACAATTACGCCGATCAGCGCACCGGAGAGGAGGCCGCTCGCGGCGACTGCGAGCAGTCCTCCGATCGTTCCGAGCGGACCTCCCATGGTCGTAGCCGCGATCACCGCGCCGAGACTGACGAGCGGCCCGATGGCGAGCGAGATGCCGCCATTCAGCAAGAGCAGGACCTGCGCCATCGTCACGAGCGCTAGCGGAAACCAATTCTGGGTAAATTTGGAGAAACCGCTGATCCCGAGAAGCCCGGGGAAGAGCATGGCATAGGCTAGAAGGAAGAGCCCTACAACAATGTAGAGGCCGTTCAAGCCGCGATTGCGCCGGCGTTGCACGGAGAAAAAGAGGTTTTGCCGCGATGAGAAGGCAATGTTCATGCCGCCGATCCCTTCGGGTTGACGCCCATGGCGGCGCCGACGATCGCCTCTTCGGCAATCAGCCCGCGCGGCAAGGTCGCGACGGCACGCCCCTCGCGAAAGACGGTGACACGATCGCAGAGGTGAACGAGTTCGGGCGTATCTGAACTTAGAAGGATGATGAGCCTTCCTTCGCGCGCGAAGGATTTCAGCATGTGGTAGATCTCACGCTTGGTTTCGATATCGACGCCGCGCGTCGGATCGTTCAGCAGCAGGACGGACGGGGCGAGCGGCAGCCATTTGGCGAGTGCCACCTTCTGCTGGTTTCCGCCCGAAAGCGCCTGCACCGGTCGAGATGTTTCCCCCTTGATCCTCAGGCGTTTGACGAGACCAGCCACGAGATTGCGTTCTGCGCGGCGATCGCGGAGCCCGTGTTTCGCAATTCGCCCGAGGGATGGCAGCAGCAGGTTCGAGGCGATCGAATGCGGCGGGACGAGCCCTTCCCTTTTCCGGTCCGCCGGGACATAGGCCAGTCCTGCCGCATTCGCTTCCTCGACGCTTTTCAATGGGCCGCTTCGCCCGACGATAACCGCTTCCCGTGCGGAACTGCCCATGGCGCCGTAGAGGCCGAGGAGAAAGTCCTCCTGCCCCTGGCCGACAAGGCCGCCGATGCCGACGATTTCGCCGGCCGAGGCGGAGAAGTCGACGTCACGCGCCAGGCCGGACGAGAAGCCGCGCAGACGGATCAGTTCCTCGCCCTGTCGAGGCAGCTCCCACTGCGGGAAAAGATCGCCCGCATCGCGGCCGACCATCAGCCGAACCAAGCCTTGGGCGTCGATCCCGGCCAGGGGCTGATCCGCCGTCACCACGCCATCCTTCAGAATAGTGACGTGGGAGCACAGCGCCTGCACCTCGTTCAGGCGATGCGAAATGTAGAGCAGCGCGATGCCAGCATCGCGAAGCCTTTCGATCAGCCGCGACAGGATGCCGGCCTCGTGGGCGGACAGAGATGAAGTGGGCTCATCGAGGATCAGCACGCGCGGCTTGCGGAAGAGCGCCTTGGCGATCTCCACCATCTGGCGCCGCCCCAGCGACAGATCGCCGACGGGTGTATCGAGCGATTCCGTCAGCCCCACGAGTTCACACACCTCGCTGGCGCGAGCGGAAAGCGCCACATAATCGATGAGGCCAAGCCTCCGGGGAAAGGCTCCGAGCCCGATGTTCTCGGCGATCGAGAGCTCCGACGTAAGGCTCAGCTCCTGTTGCACGACAGCGATCCCCACGGCGCGCGCCGCAGCTGGATGGAAACGCGACACGGGCACGCCATTGACGCGGATCTCCCCGCTGTCCGGCTGCAAGGCGCCGGACAGCAAGTTGATCAGCGTCGATTTTCCAGCACCGTTCTCGCCGAGCAGCGCATGCACCCGGCCGGGCTCAAGGGCGATATCGACCCCCTTGAGAACCGGATTGCCGAAAAACCCCTTGAACACGTGCCGGGCTTCCAGCAGGGGCAGCGTCTTCATCATGACGGTCAGCCAAGCTTCGTGAGATTACTGCGCCAGCAGCTTGTCGAAGAGGGCTTTGTCGTAATCGGAATAGATATAGCCATCGGCCGGGAACTGTCCCGCGCGGGCGAGGTAGGTGTCGATAGTGCTGTCGTCAATAACCGGCAGCGGCACCTTCACGAAGGCTGGAACGTCCTTGCCTTCCAAGGCCTGAACAGCCGTATAGACCGCAAGCGCCCCCAGCCAGTTCGGCTGCATCGTCGCCCAGCCCTTCAGGCCTTTTTCCTTCCAGAGTTCCAGGAACTGCCGCGCGTTCTCACCGGTCGTTGGCACCTGTCCGCGCCCCTGGCGATCGAAGGCCATCACGGCGCCTGCCGAAAGAGCGCCGCCGAGCGAGAGGACGCCATCGATCTCGGCATTTGCGAAGAGCAGGCTGGTCATCGCCTCCTGCGCCGGAGCGGCGTTATATTCGGTGTTGGTTTCGGTGATGATTTCGAGACCGGGATTGGCATCGAGCACCGGCTGTGCTCCCTTGCGGCGGTCGTCGCTGACGGAAATCCCGGCCGGGCCGTTCATGATGATTATCTTGCCCTTGCCGCCCAGCTGATCGACCATCCACTTCGCAGCGGTGGCACCCCATTCGTTCGAGTCGGTGTTGATCTTGGCGGTGACCTTATCGGTATCGACAAGACTGTCGAAGTTCACGACGGCGATGCCCTTGTCGCAGGCGTCGGAAATGACGCGGTCAAGGGCGGTCGACGAACCGGCGATAACGATGATGGCATCGACATTGGCGTCGATCATCGACTGGATCTGCTGGATCTGCGTCTGGGCATTGCCCTGCGCGTCGGTGATCATCAGGTCTTTCACGAGACCGGATTTCTTCAGCTCTTCGACCTCGGCTGTGATGGTGCCCTCGGTCTGCTTCATCCAGGTCGGCACGGAATAGATGTTTGCCCACCCGACCGTGTATGGCGCCTTGCGGTCACCCTTGATGCAGTTTGCCGCCGCGGCGGCCGGGCTGGCACCGGCGGCAAGGACGAGAGCGACAGTCGCTGCGCCTACGAGCAGCGTACGACGGCAGGACAGAATGCGCAAAGCTTGGAATTTCATGGCGTCGTTCCCCTTGTTGAGATTGCAGTCGTGCACGACCGATGTCCATTATATTGGACGCTGTATCGTTATAATGGATGACAAAGATAGTATGCCCATTTCTGCGCTTCGCAAGTGGATATGAAAAAAATTTTCGTCCGCGTGCTCGACGACCCCGCGCGTCGCCTGAATGCTGGGTCAGGACCTCGGACAATAGCCTCCCTAGAAGGGCTTCGTTGGTTTATGCCACGGATAGGGCTCTGCAGTTTGACTGACCCCAACGCGCGAGAATGTAAACGATTTTCAGTCACCGCCGGGACGGAATGTGGCCCGTTAATCGAGATTGACGGAGGCAAGGCTTTTGTTCTCCGTGTGGACGTATTTGATCAAGCATAGCCTAGGAAACGACGACGGGCTTCCTGGACTGTCATTCAACCTTGCGACATTGCGAGGCATTGCCGGAATGCCGCCGTCGAGGAACGAGGAGGCACTGGCTGGGCATGGATTTCACATCGGGGCCAACCCATGGAGCGGCGCGACAAACAGAAGGCAAAAAAGCCCCAGGAACTGTGGCCAAGCAGATGCGTGTACCAGACCGTATGAGCACCAGCTTCAAAGGAAATGGGGCCGCCGATGCCGGCAGTTCCGTCGCCCTTATGGGCGGCGGAGACCGTCACTTTCCACGTGAGGCGCTCTTCAGGGCAGGCGACCGGTTCGTGGGCGCCTATCATCGCATCTGGCGAGAGGTCCTTTTCGCTACTGCTGAAATATTTCGGAGAGCCTGTGCGTACAGTCTGCCCGGGGCCGCCCCCAACGCCAGCCGGATAAACCGCTCCGGCACTTCTCAGGGTCTATAGCGCAGCCTCTTCCGTTCAAGCTGCGTTCATGCAAAACGCGCTATAAACCATTGAAAGACAAGACGATGGAGGTTCTAACAAAAGCTTGCAGGCACTCCAACTATGCCAGCCGGACAAAAAACCAGATACCGGTTGCGAGGATGATGCCTGCCTCCCTGGGAGTTGAAAAAGTGAAACGCGCCCTTTTGAAGATTGCTGCGACCGGTATGCTCTTGTTGACTCCGGCGATCGCTCAGGCGGCAGAAGGCTTCGCGACGACCAACGTCAACATGCGCGCCGGCCCAAGCACCGCATACCCGGCGATCACTGTGATTCCGGCCGGCGAATCCATCGAAATCTACGGTTGTCTTGCCGACGTGCCATGGTGCGACGTGGAGTTCTACGACGGCCGTGGCTGGGTGCACGGCCGATATATTCAGGCGCTTTATGAACAGCGCCGCGTTTATGTCGGGCCTCAATATTATCGCCGGCTCGGTATTCCCGTCGTTGTCTTCAGCTTCGGCAGCTATTGGGATCGTCACTACCGCGACCGCGACTTTTACCGCGACCGCGATCGCTGGCGCCGCGGACCGGACTTCTATCGCGGCCCGGATCGCCGTGCGCAACCATCGCCCAGCCGCAGACCTGAATTCGAGCCAAGGCCAGCTCCGCCCGCGGAATTCGACGAGAGATTGCAGCGGAGGCCCGATTTGAGTCGTCCCCCCGAAAGACGCCGGGACCTCGACGATCGCCCGGAGCGCCTTCCGGATTTCGATCGCGCCCCCAACCGCAGGCCTGATGTCGACAGGCAGCCGGACTTTGACCGTGATCTGCGCGGCGGCGATCGCAACCGTCGGAACTTCGAGCGTGGGGGCAATGATGGCGATCGCGTCATCCGCCGCGGCGACGACAATCGTGACCGCAGGGGTGGTGACAATGACCGCCGCAGACCGCAGCGACGTGTCTGCGAACCCGGCGAACCGGATTGCCCGGACTAACGTGGCCCCGTGCGGCAGAGATGCTGCCGCTCGACGGCCGGGGCTGCGCGATCCGGAACCCGTTCAAGGCCCAAGCGGGGCAGCCTCCATCTCATTGAAATATCGCAAATCACCGGCAGTTATAACATTTCAGCAGACCTAGTATAACCGCCGCGGGCCAGGAAACAGGTGCCGGCCATGACCCCGAGCAGCGACCGTCCCTGTTCCAGACGACGCCAAGCCCACTCATGAAGACGACGCCACCTCACATGTCTGCCGGTGATGAGCCGTGTCTCTCGACGGTGCTATTCCGCCCCTCGTTGCTTCCTAGCGTGGCCACAAAGATCGACTGTCGAAAGACCATTCTGCGCGTTCCTGGCCGTCTCGAAGCAGGCGCTGGATCGTCGCGCTGAAGCGGTCCAGCTTTGAGGCATAGTCCAGGTCACCCTCGAGTTCGACGACTCGGATCTTGATAGGTTTGTAAAGTTCGCCGAGGGATTCGACGAGAAGCGAGAAGCTCATTAATTTTCGTAATAAAGTACAATTCCTGACCGAGCGCCGGATTGCCAGACAGTCGTTCCGGCGGTCGAAATCTCCGGCCTTGACCGCGGCTCGAATTCACGCTGCTGCGGGTTGATCTGCACAACCCAGATTTCGTCCGGCCGCTCCGGCAACTCGGTGAATTCGCGCACAGGCGGATTGCAGCTGAAGAGCCCATCCCAAAAGAGAGAGCCATGAGCCTCGACCGCGCGGAAGAGCGGGGGACTGCGGCTGAGGCGATTAGCTCGCTCTTGCCCTCAAACCGCAAGCATTGCTGATGAGGACGCCTGGAGGCCGATCACAAGGCCCCAGGCTTTATGGGAATATTGAAAAAGAATCGCGTCTCATTCGGATTGGACGTGACATCCAAGCTGCCTCTATGGCTACTGATAATCTCGCGGGAGATATAAAGCCCCAACCCAAGTCCTTGAGTTCCGGTCTGCCCTCGGAAAAACGGTTGGAAAAGCCGCTCCTTTATGTCCTGACGGACCGGTTGGCCCTTATTGACGACAGAAATCGTAAGATCTTCTCCCGATACCACTGCATCGACTCGAATGGGCGCGTCCTTGGCACCGTGGCTCAGGGCATTTGCAAGAAGGTTAGAAACGACTTGAGCAATTCTTTCGCTATCGCAATAGACATGCTCCGGCAACGAGAGGCAGCTCTCAATCATTCGGCCCGGGTAGGCATTCCGAAGTTCCTCAATGACCTGCTCCAGGGCTGGACAAAGATCGCAACGCTGGATTTGCACAGCGATACCTGCACCACTCTTCAACCGAGCAAAGTCCAGCATGTCGTGGATCAACCTGAACATACGGGCAGTGCTGTTGCTCATCAGCGCAAGCACCCGGCGCGCCCTTTCGCTCTGCGGCTCCTTAGAAAGGATGTTAAGACCGGCGACAATTGATGACAGGGGATTTCTGAGGTCGTGGCCGAGTATCGCTACGAACTGCTCCCGGAGCCGAGCAATCTCCTGCTCGGCAATGAGACCCCGCTGCAACTGCAAGAGCTGCGTAACGCCTTCAGCGAGTTGCGTTTCCAAACCGCTGTTAAGACGCTCTAACTCTCGCTTCGCTCTATCAGCCGCATTGCGAGCGTCCAGCAGCTCTCGCTCGTACCGACGCCGCTCCGAAGCTTGGAACAGTGTCACGCGGGTAAACAGAAGGCTTCCGTCCGGTGCCTGGCGTTCGAGGGCATTCACGAGGACCGGGATTTGCTTCCCGCCAGGGCTGACCAGATCAAGAGCCACTTCGTTGAAAAAACCCTGCATACGCAAAAGTGGAGCGAAATGGGTCTCGTAAAAGATCTTGCCGGGGACGCTGAGCAGGTCATAAAAGCGCTCGCCGAGTAGATCGTGGCTGTTGGCGTCCAACCAGCGGCACAGAGTCTGGTTTACCTTGATGATGATGCCGTCAGCCCCTAAGGAAAGATAGCCGCACGGAGCATTCTCATAGAGGTCTTCTAAGTCCTCCATGAGCGCGTCTTTCTCGCCTCTGTCTTCCCGATCACACAAAATCCGTAATTGCCCTGATGACCTTGTCCGGTGCACTGAGATTGGGGCAATGACCTGTCGCGTCTATGACGACAATCTCCGCCTTTGGCAGAATATCCCTAACGTACTCGCCAACGCGCTGTTGAGCAATGACGTCCTCCTTACATTGGATTACTAACGTTCTCGCCATGACATTGGGAAGGTCGGCCCTGTTGTCAGAGGTGAACGTAACGCGAGCAAATGCCTTTGCTATCTCGGGATCGGTGCTGCAAAAGCTATTGACTAATTCATCTGATAGTTCCGGACGGTCGGGATTGCCCATGATCAGCGGACCCATCGCCGCCGACCAGCCCATGTGATTGTCATCCAGGAACTCAAGCAGTTCTTCAATCTGTTCCTTGGAAAAGCCTCCGACGTAATCACCATCATCGATATAGCGCGGTGATGGCCCAATCATGACCAAAGATTCGAAGAGTTCCGGAGCCTTCAGCCATGCGAGAGCGCCGATCATCGCGCTAACTGAGTGACCAACGAAAATGCCCCGGACGACGTTCAGCTCGCGGCCAATTTCGACAACATCGTCGGCATAGCCCGAAAGATCCGAGTACTTCGCTGGATCGTAGGCCTTAAGATCGGACTGACCGCAGCCAACATGGTCGAATAGGACCACTTTAAAATCCTGCTCGAAGGCAGGCGTGACGAAACGCCACATGTTCTGGTCACAGCCAAAGCCGTGAGCAAACACCATAGCCCGCTCACCGCCGCCACGAACGATCACGTTGTTCCGCTTCCAGATGGACATGAGACTTCCTTGCTGATGACGCAAAGCACAGGATCACGTGCGCACCTGCTATGCAGATAGTGCGGAAATGAGAATGTCCAAGATGCTGCTCGCCCTTTCAGCGTAGCGGCTATCTCCATCGCAAAGGGGCCGTATTCAGGTTGCGGGCCAGCGGCATGTGCCCTGCAGCCTAGAGCGTTCCAGACGATGCATTATGCGATCTTTTAAGCACCGAACGAGAACATCGTTCGTCAACGACGAACTTCGGCGACCCGAACCTGCGTGACATGAATGAGTGCCGCAAGTGATCAGAGCAGCCGTGTCAGAGCATTCGCATAGATCGGTTGGGGACGCGCGAGCCTCAATGAGGGGACAAAGTGCTCTCATCGATGTGGGCTGTGGCATATACCCGCCGTGCGATGATTGCGAGAAGAAGGAGCGTCACCGTTGCAACAACGCAGCATGTGGCAAAACCAAGTGAGAAGCCGCTCTTCGCTGTCTCCAGCCAGACAGCTGAAGCTGAACTTGGCATTGACTGAGCTGTTTCGACCGCGCCGGCAAGCGTCGCAGAAACGACCTCGGCTTGCACGGGATTGAGGCTGCTCAGGTCGGCGCCGTTCATCGCCATACGATAGATCAAGGTTGCCAAACTGCCCAGCACCGCGATTCCCAATGCGCCTCCAAATTCTGCGCTCGTCTCCGATATAGCCGAAGCCGAGCCTGCCCGTTCGGGCGGTGCAGTCCCCACGATCAAGCCGGTCGTGGTGAGAATGACGGGGACGAAGCCGAAGCCGATGATCATGCTGGAGCCAAGGATGCCTATCAAGCTCTCGGCGTAAGCGGCGACAGCCATAGCGGCGGCTCCCGCTGCATTGATCAACAGCCCGCCGAGCACGGTTCTGACGGGTCCGAAGCGGTTGGTGAAACGGTAGGCTTGAAAGGACATGACTGCGAAGACGAAGGCCGATGGCGCAGACCAAAGTGCAGCCTCTAATGGTGACAGACTGAGCACAAGCTGGAGGAAGAGGTTCTGAAACAGAAAGACGCCAAAGACGAAGAAAACACCGGCGAGGTTTACCATCAGCGATGCCGTGAAGGCTGGCACCCGGAAGAGGGCGAGGTCGACCAACGGGTCGCTGAGGCGCCGCTGGCGCCGAACAAACAGAAGGCCCACCAGAAGCCCCAGTCCGACATGTACGAGTTGGGCAAACTGAAAGCCGTCGGCAGCCATATGCTTGACGCCGTAGATGATCGGCAGAACTGTCGCGAGCGAAAGCACCACACTCAGCAGGTCCAATCGGCCAGCATCGTTATTCCTGTATTCCGGCAACAGAAACGGGGCGACGGCCAGAAGCAAGAGCATGACCGGTACGTTGATCAGAAACACGGATCCCCAGTGGAAGTACTGTAGCAGAATTCCGCCGATGAGGGGGCCGACAAGGCCACCCAGAGCAAAGGCCGTGCCCCAGATGCTGATCGCCCTGTTTCGCTCCGCCTCGTTTTTGAAGAGATTGACGATGAGCGACAGCGTGGACGGCGCGATCGTCGCACCGGCGATACCAAGCAGAGCCCTTGCCAGAATGAGTTGCCCCGCGGTGTTTGCGAACGCGGCGAAGGCAGATGCGACGCCGAACCCAAAGGCGCCCATCAGCAAGACCCGCCGACGGCCGATCCGATCTCCCAGGGTTCCCATTGTCACGAGAAAGCCAGCGACCATGAAGCCATAGATGTCGTTTATCCAGAGCAGTTGCGATGCGGACGGATCGAGGTCCGCGACGATCGCCGGCACGGCGAGGAACAGAACCGACAGGTCCATCGAGTAAATCAGGCATGCGATCGACAAAACGCCCAGGCCAACCCACTCGCGGCGGCTTGCCTGTTCGGGCGTGTGAATAGTCTCGGCCATGGTCGTCTCCCGGGCCGGCGGAGATTTCCCCGAATCGCGTTAGTTGGCAAGCATCAATTTGCGAAGACGACCAGCGCTCGATCGCAATAACGCCAGCCACAATGACGCGCCGTCGCCGATCAGATACGGCTGAAGGTGCCCCATCATGGATGACGCCGAGCCCGAGATGCTGGCTCTACATCGCGCCAAGCTGCACTCGACGGTTACAAATCCGTCACAGTGAGATCAAGCGGCGTGAGTTTTCCTTTCAGAAGTAAGCAGCAATTTCCTGCGGCGTCGGGGGCCTCATAGGCCGCATTGAACCCTGTCTCACTTCCTGGCGAAGATACCGTCGCTATCTTCGGGCAAGGACCTTTCGGCTTGAAACCAAATTGGCGTCGGCATGGTCGTTGTCACCATCGATACCCTCAGAGGTTTGAGGCTGAGCCACCAGAGTGCACACTGTCCGCCTTTTTGTTTGCCTCCGCTTCCAGATCGATGTCGTCGTGAACATTAAAACTGCGTTTCTGCACTATCTTGCCTATCGCCTTCGCGATGTACTCTACGAGAAATGGCTCTACACCGCCTCGATCCTCGTACTGTACCACGTGTTGCAACTCATGATACATAAGCCTCTTTCCATCCGGTTCTCTCAGATCAATTTCGTGGGGGAAATAGATCTGGTATCCAATAGTTATAGCTTGGCCATGAACCGTAAAGATATTTGTAGCGTAGCGTACATGATCGAGGTCTATGCTGGGAAATTTGCCACGGATCTGATCAGAAAACTCGGAAGGAAGAGATTGCCACCGACCAGTTGCCTGGTGCGCGAGAGAAGAGCGATAGGCATCAACGATGGGCCGCACAGCCTCATAGGTCAGTTGGCAGCTTCCAAACGCGGAAATGAGGCATCTAGAGCAATTCTCGTCGGAATCGCACGCTGCAATAGCGGAGCCAGGATAGCTTAGGATCACGGCGACTAGTGTGAACTTGGTAAACATAGCAATCCCTCCACTAAGCTGGAGAAACGGCTAATTTAGCAAGAATGGCAGAACGACGGCAAGAAGCGGAAGATCGGAATGTCGCTGACGGCGGAGGGCCCGGCCTCAACCACGCGGTGGATGGCGGAGATTGAGCTTCCATGAGAAGCTCATCTCAGCCCTTCGGGAAAGCGATATGGCTGCAGACGAGCGTCTGCTGGCCGAGGAGGACACAGAAACGTTCATCGCTGAGCGGCGCGCGAATTTGGACGGAGGTTCACGCTAAATCGTTGTGCTGGAAGTCGATCCGGAGCAGAAATGGGGCTCAAAGATGCATAGTAGTTGCTCTCAACATGCCGTCGGAAGGAACCCTTTAGAACCCGACGACAGCGGTTCCACCACCTGTACTTCAAGCGGCAAATCGCGAGCTGAGAACGTCCGAGTGCTATAGCTGATTCTCTCAGTTTGTGGTTTTACGGTCTGCGCTCGCGGCCGTATTGTTGGCGCCGTCGCTGTTGAGCGCGTTTATTCGAAACACCGGCGTTCCGAGCGTCAGTTGCAGGTTTCCGCCTCTTCCGGTGACGCAAAGCCGCCGCTGATGCGGGGACGACGATATTAGAAACCTGTTCCGTCAGGCACCGGAACAGGTTCGCATCAACAGCGCTTGGATGCTTTAGGTCTTGTCGACAGCGTTTTTAACTGCGTCCTTTAGCTTTCCCTTGGCTTGCTGGGCACCGCCCTTTGCCTCTTGCGCCGCCCCCTTGGCGCGGAGCGAGCCGTTGTCGGTTGCTTTGCCCGCGGCCTTCTTGGCCTTACCAGCGAGCTCATTGGCCTTGCCGGCCACTTTGTCCTTTGCACTGCCCATGCGGGGTCTCCCGATTTGGAGGACGCGACTTGCGCCCCCACAGGCGCTCGAACGAGCGGCTCGGCGCTTTGTTCCCATTTGATCTGGATCAGGCGGCACGCATCAGCACCAGGCTCCTCCAGCCGTAAGCTTGGGTTTTACCGATATCCACGCCCTTCACCTGGAATCCGAAGGGGTCAGCTCCACGATCCAACTTGCGCCTGCGGGTTCGGGAAGCCTAAATCCAACCGGCCCATCATCGGATTGAAGAGGATCAGGACTTCGTTCCGCGTGGTGGCCAAAGGACCGAGGGGCTGGCGGTTGCCGCGACTATTGTGAGGCTTGGTATTACCGCATGCGACTCGCTCACGATGCCGTTCCACTCGATACATTATGCGATCTTTTTAGCCCAGAACGTGAGCATCCTCGCAACAAGCCGCGCACGCACAGGGCGCGTGAAGAAGGGCTCCTTCGACCCTAGAGGAACGTCGATCACCAAACAGAAAGATCAGCAACAGAAGAGAACCGAAGACAAAGCTGCACCTGTCCAAGCGCCGTAACTCAACCTGCGCAGCGACCGAAACTCCTCTGCAACGAAGAAGCTGCCGAAGCGACTGGACTTGCGTCCCTGCCGTTCCTCCCAACTAAGGTCCTGATCTGCTGCTCGATTGATCAGGCCGCCGGTCGCCTGATCGCCATGATGTTTGCATAACGAGCGACGGCGAAGCTTACGAGAAATGCAAAGACACAAGCCCACACTATTAATTGCAAGAGGAATGGTTGACCTTCCATCTTGAGCGTCATGCCCTGATCCTGCGGTTCCAGACAATTTTGGGCCATTCAATAGCTGGAAGTGTTAAATTCCGCTTCCCACATCCTACCGCGACGTTAGTGAACACGAACAAGCGACCCGAATCGGTCACCGCTGCACGTCGGCAACGACGCGAAAGGCGCGGAGAGGGGTCGTTCGTTGCGGGCAATACGTAGAACCGTAGTCGCGCTACCTGCCGCCGCCCGTCCGCGCGATGTCATCTACCTATCCCTGGGCACATCCGTGCGCGATCAGCGACACTCCGCCATACTTTTGTGCTGACACAGTCCGCGCGTGCGAAGGTGTTTGCTTCTGCCGGCCTTCCAGTGCCGTCGACATGCCAGCCGCTTCACGTTCACAGGAGCCATTTGTCCGATGCAGCCCCTTCGACACCCTATGCCCTGGTGCTGGCGCAGGCGTTTCTGCTCGCCGTCTTTTGCGCTGCGCGACACCGCGTCTGCGGTAGAGCCTGTTCTAACCGGGTGGAAGCATCAACATGCGAACTCTTTGGCTCCTACGACTCAAAGAATCACCGTTGATGGCGAACTGGCTGACGCGGACTCCAGGACCGTGCACGCCGATTTGGAGGCGGACAACCATCGAGTAATGCAGAGGTCGCTGCTATTGTGCTTTTTCCACTTGCCCGCGGATCTCTCCATCCGGGAATTTTTCGGTATGGATGTTGAGATACCACTTTCCGGCCTGCAGATCCGCTACGTGCGCGTCCGTGATTTCGGCAGATCCGGAGGCAATGGCTTTGGAGATGTCGACCACCGGGCCGGCATTCTCGCCCACACCGGCCGGACCATGAAAATGCGCGGCCGTGGGTTGCCCGGTCAGGCCGCTGGAGGTCACAGTCCAGGTGAGCTTTTTGGTGGCTGTGTCCAGGGTAATGTCGCCCGTACCCTTGGCGGCGCTGTCGTTAGACGGCACCTCACTCGATCCTTGCAGATTAGCCGTGAATTTCAATGTCTCAGCAAAAACGGGGCTCCCGGCCATGATGGCGATTACCGCGAGGGCGCTGAGGAGATAATTCTTGCGGATAGATATCATTGTGCATCCTCCCAAAAGGTGTATTGCAGGCTGCCTCTCAACTCGCGAGAACGGATTGGGTTCCGATCACGGCACCCTCTCTCCAGACATCATCAAGGGACGGTCACGGAGCGTGGGGAACGGCGCACGAGCGAAAACCCACAAAGATGGGTGCGGTCGCGGCCGAGGCAAGATCGAGCGGAAATGGGACGGACGATGAGTACAGGGAGGAAATTACGTGTAAGCGCGGCTTTCGGGCCTATGTCGGGGTGCTCTCGATATCGAGACGATCGGTTTACCGACTTGTGGCTTGGCTTTCAGATGTACAATAGTTCAGTTCAGATTTCGCCGAAGTCAGCCTTTTCAGTAAAGCGGCCATTTGGGGCCTTAGGGTCGGACTTCCGCTCACGACCCTTCCGAGACGATCGATGCGATGCCCCTTTCGGGAGCCGACTGTGCATCCGTCGCCTTGAAGGGATTCGAACCAACGGCATGTCAAGCGGATCACCTAAGTGATTGAAAATCTCCGTCATGAGACGCAAGGGCGATTTGGACCCCTTTCGACGTTGCTAACGTTTACGACGCTGTCGCTAACCGCCTTCGCTGCCGCAACTTCGGCCAAAGGATCAGCCCGCTCACTAGTGCGAGGTTCACGACATTCCACAGGAAGCCATGCAGGAAGGCCAAGCGGTAGGATCCGGTCGCGTCGAAGATGTAGCCAGCGGCAAGACCTCCGCAGGCCATGCCGAGCACCGTCGCCATCAGCACCAGGCTGATGCGGATTCCTGCCTCGCGTGGCGGGAGGAATTGGCGAATGATCACCGCATACATCGGCACGATGCCACCTTGGAACAGCCCGAACAGACCGGAAATCACATACAACGAGGATTGGCTGTCGAAGAACATATAGAGAAGCAGCGCCACGGCTTGCATGGAGGAGCCGAGGATGAGCATTGGGCCAGCCCCGATCCGGTCCGCGACCACGCCGGAGGCGAGACGGCTGACGACACCGAGGCCAAGCATCAGCGAAACGATCTGCGTGCCGACGGCGACACCATAACCGAGATCGCCGCAATAGGCGACGAGATGGACCTGCGGCATCGACATCGCCATGCAGCAGGCAAAACCCGCGACGACAAGAATGCTCTGCAGCACGTTCGGTTTGAGGCCGAGTTCGTTGCGCGCCGCTTCGGTCGCAGCCTCCGCCTCCGCGAAGGCGGCGGTCTCCAGGCGCCGCCTTAGCAAAAGGCCGATCGGCACCATCACCAGGGGGACGAACAGCCCGATGCCGATATGGGTGGCGCGCCAGCCCTGCGTCGTCTGGAAATGCTCGATGACAAGTGGCCACACCGCACCGGAAAGATAGCTGCCCGAGGCGGCAAAGGTGACGGCGAGCGCTCGCCGCTTGCGGAACCAGTGGGAAAGATCGGAGATCAACGGCGAGAAGCCGGCGGCGGAGCCGAGGCCGATCACGGCGGAAATCGCGGCGAACTGCAAGATGTTGCTGGCGAAGGCCGCAGCCACATAGCCGACACCCAGCAGAGCCGCGCCGATCAGCACAGGCGCCACGATGCCTGCCCGGTCGGCCAGCCGCCCCATTGCCACGCCGCCCAAGGCGAAGCCCAGCATCGTGGAGGTATAGGGTAAGGATGCGCCGCCGCGCAGTGTGTCGAATTCGAGTTGGAGGGTCGGCAGCACCACCACGACAGACCAGTTGCCGACGCAGGCAACAGTACCGAGAACAAGCGTGAGCACCAGCCGTAGCCAAGCATAGCCTGAATCAACGCCGCCGGTTTGAAGGTCATTAGGCGCGCTCATCTACTCTTCCAAATCTGCTGCCCCGGGCCTGCCTTCAACCCAGTTTGCACGGGCATGCAAGCGAAATGCGGCCAAGCTAGCCGAGGTTGCCGTCGGCGACCACATACTATCGAGTCTGAAGTTGCATCTTTTTTTCAGCTGACATCAGCGTTTCCGGTTCGCTCGGGACATGTCGTTGCCTCTCGGAGATCGCTTTGAGCTTTTGGACGTCGTCATCGTCTGCCGCGCGCGACGGAGTCGGCCTCACATTTCCGAAGTATTTTTTGTCTAATCCGCCGTAGCTCAGGCCATCCGATAGCTTCGTGAGGCGCATTTGAAACATCTTCGCACCGACGACGAGCTCGATCGGATTGTTGCCGTGATTGAATAGCTTGATCGAAAAGCACCCCCGGAATCCGGGCTGGACCATTGTGCTCACCGAGATACCGAGACGGGTGTAGCTGCTCCGGGTCAGGACATCCGCATAGAAATCGCTAGGCAACGCGATGTATTCCAACGTCGTCGTCAGCACGACTTGGTCCGGATACAGAATGAAGCGTTCACCGAGTTCTCGCCGCGTGGGCTGAAAATAGGTGGATATCGGTCTGAAGCGCTCATCGTCGCGGGCCACACAATATAGAGCCGCCGGGTGACAATCGAGACGAGAAAATCGTATCCGAGCCTCAGATCGACAGTCATCTCTCCGATCTGCTTGTCATCAAGCAAGGGTTCCATCCCGAGGCGAAGGCCGTCTGTGCGAGAGAGGCGCTCAAGTATCTCACTCTTGATCGCTGAGGCACCTCGTTCCAAAGGCTGCGGATCGAAGCGTTTCGGATCGACTTCTCAGTGAGGTCATTCACAATCCCATGGAAGAACAAGTCACGTGAAGACGAGGCCAGCAAGCTTTGATGGGGCTTTGGGGCGACAGCGCTCTGCGCAGTCGACTCTCCGTTGGCGCTCTTACCACGTTCTCGACGCTTGACCCGCGGTTTGCCATGCGACTTTGTGCTTGCCGCGCTTCTGGGAACCAATGAATTCACTTCGGCACCTGAATGGTCGACCTGATGACGCGCAGTTGTGTGAGCCGCTTCAGCAACAATCGCCTGTTTTGGCGCCTGCGCGACATCGTCATCGCCTTTCGCCTTATCCTCCGATGCCATCGACGCGTGATCAATCGAGACCTCCTCATCAGGAGCAGGTGGGCCGGCAGCGACCCTCAAACTCAGCCGCAGTGCGGGCGTATGCTCCGCTTCGCTCTCCAAAGCCTTGGAATCGGCGCTATTCCCGATCGAACTCTGTTGCGCGTTCGCCGACGGTCGCCGCGACGTCAGTTGGGCCAGGAATTTCCGCGGTGTTTTCATAATCCCACCTTGAGCAAGCCGAGCAGCTATTGTTTCCGGCCGGTCATCTTTGTGACCGGGATAGGTTCGAAGCCTGTTTTCGCCCGAGCGAAAGACGGGTTAACAAAGCCGCCTATCGGCAGAGGCGCCCTTCAACACCTTATCACGACGAGCGCGGAATCCATGGCAAACCTCATGTGATTTGCAAAGTTTGCACCTTCGTTCAGGACCGAGCCCTCACTTTCTTGTTAACTGCTGCCACTCTAGGGTGTTGAAAAGGTGCCAGTGCGCGCCATTTCGCCTCTGAAACACGGATCATATCCCGGCTCGCTGCTGCGGAGCCGATATCGGCAACGCGCTTTCTGCCACCGTCATGTGAGGCGCTATCAGAAACCGCAACTGAGATCATCGGAGTAGCATTTGACTTTCGGCGCCGATCTCGAGGTCCTCCTCAACGCAATCCCGCTACCCATTATTGTCAAGGACGAGCAGTTTCGCTTCCGCTTCCTCAACGAGGCGGCTTGCGCGCTGGTTGGTCGAAGATCGGGCGACCTGATCGGCTGCACGGATTACGACATTCGGCCGGCGGCGGAAGCGGATCGGATCCGCGCGATCGATAAGCGCGTGCTTTGTACCGGAGGATCGGTCGAGGAAGATATCGCCCAAGCGGGAGGAGAGCTGAGGTCTCTTTTGATCCGGACATGCCGAGCCGAGCTGACGCGAACGGACTCGAGCGAAAAGATCATAGTCGCGGCGATCCTGGATGTCACCGAACAGCGAAGAGTGGAGGCAGAGCTTCAGGCTAGCCAGGAGCATTATCGCTCGCTTGTGGAACTGCATCCGCAGGTGCCTTGGACGGCAGATCCATCGGGACAGGTTCTGGAGATGGGTCCGCGATGGGAAAATACCGGCTTTGCCGCAAAGGAAGCTCTCGCAGGGGGATGGGCAAAGGCGATGCACCCCGACGACCTGAACGACGTTCAGCGAGAGTGGTCGAAATCGCTCAAGACCGGAGAGCCGCTCGATATCGAGTTCCGCCTGGCGGCCGCGGAGGGCGGCTACAGTTGGTTCCGCGGTCGTGCCGCCGCCCGCAGGACCGAAGACGGAAGCATCCGTCGATGGTACGGCACAGTCGAGAACATCGATGATCGTCGCAAAATGTTCGAAGCCCTGAAGGAGAGCGAGGCCCGTTTCAGGGCAATCGCCGACGACGCGCCGGTGATGATCTGGGCGACTGGCGAAGACGGCGAAGACGACTACCACAGCCGGCTCTGGCTCGAGACGACCGGCCAGACCGCCGAACAGGCGGCCGGAAAAGGCTGGTTGAATGCCGTCCATCCCGATGACCGGAACGCTGTCGATCGAGCCTTTTACGAGGCCTTCCACCGCCGCAAGCCCGTCCAGATGGAATATCGTCTGAAACGCGCCGGCGGAGGCTCGGCCTGGATCATCGACATAGGACAACCGCGCTTTGCAACGGACGGCAAGTTTCTCGGCTTCGTCGGCATTGCGCTCGACATCACCGAACGCCGTAACGCGGAACAGGAGCGATTGCTGGCGCAGAAGCAAATTCATCACATGGCGCGCCACGATGCGCTGACCGGCTTGCCGAACCGTCAGTTCCTGCGCGAGGAGTTCGAGCGCCTGTCGGACAAGATCGCCCCGGGGACGAGAATCGCAGTTCTCTGCCTTGACCTCGATGGCTTTAAGGCGGTCAACGACGCCTATGGTCGCGCTACCGGCGACCTGCTGTTGCGCCGTGTGGCTGAACGGCTACAAAACTGTCTTAGGCAATCCGACATCCTCTGTCGCTTGGGTGGCGGCGAATTTGTCGTCTTGCGCGTTGGGATCAATAGCGATGCTGAGGCCCGTTTGCTGGCCCAGCAGCTGATCGATGTCATCGAAGTACCGTATGAACTCGCCGGCACGCATGTCGATCTTGGGGTTATTGTCGGACTTGCGGCTGCTCCGAAGAGTGGCCAGCCGGTCGACGAACTGATCAAGGCTGCAGACGTGGCGCTCGACCGGGCCAAGTCCGACGGGCGTGGCACATATGTCCAGTATGAGCCTGGAATCGATGCGCATCTGCAGGCGGTGCAGCAAATGCGAGTTTCACTGCGACAGGCGCTCGAAAACGGCGATCTGGAAGTCCACTACCAGCCGCTCGTCAACCTTCATACAGGCGAGATTACGACATTTGAGGCGCTGGCGCGCTGGCCACATCCGCAAAGAGACCAGGTGTCGCCGGCCGAGTTCATTCCTGTTGCCGAGGAAACCGGCCTGATTGGTCCGCTTGGCGAGTGGATCCTTCGTCAGGCTTGTACCGAAGCGGTCAAGTGGCCCTCCCATATCGGTGTGGCTGTCAACCTTTCACCGCTGCAATTCAGAAACCGGCGCCTCGCCGCGAGCGTGTGCAGCATTTTGGATGAGACGGGCCTGGATGCCTCGCGCCTGCAGCTGGAGATCACCGAGACGGTGTTGCTCGACGACTGCGACGGCAATCTTCAGACACTGAAGGCGATCCGACGACTCGGCGTAAAGATTGCAATTGACGATTTCGGGACCGGCTTCTCCTCGCTTGGTTATCTCAGAACCTTTCCGTTCGATAAAATCAAGGTCGACCGCAGTTTCATCACCGATCTCCCGGAAGGTCGGGAGTCCCTGGCAATTGTTCGAGCGGTTGCCGCGATCGGCCGCTCACTCGGCATCGTAACGACGGTAGAAGGCGTGGAGCGCAAGAACCAGTTCGACCTGATCAAGGCAGAAGGCTTTGATGAGGCGCAGGGTTACCTGATCGCACGCCCCCTGCCCGGTCCGCAGGCACTGGAGCTCGCTCATTCCGCCCGCGCCGGGATGTTCACGACCGAGCAGGGATGACCCAAGGAACGCTTCTGTCGTTAGCTACCGTCTCGAGCGCAACCGATGCCGGTTAGTATCGCGGGGTTGTGGCCATGCGCACAGCAGGGCCGGGATGGCCAAGATCACATCGGTTATGCCGCAGGACCTTCTTCCCTATATTGCCCAACCCGCCGTCGGCATCAAAACGGATGCCGTTAGCGGTGATGTGACACTCGACACGCGGCCGCTCAGGCTGGCGATCCGGGAAGGCCGCAAGCTTGAGATCGACTATCGCGCGGCGAATGGGGCGGTCACCAGCCGCATCGTCTGGCCTGTGCTTCTCGGCTATGCCGATACGCACAGCCTCTTGATCGCGTGGTGCCAATCGAAACAAGCCTTCCGTCATTTCCGCACCGAACGTATCCTCAAAGTCGAGATCCTCGATGAGCCCATAGGCATGTCCAGGAGCAAGCTGAGGCAGCAATGGCAGCAATGGCAGCAACGGCGCGATGCCGAAATGCAGAAATATTTACCCTGCCAGGGCACCCGCTGATCTACGGCTCGCGATAGAGGACCATCCCTGCGTGATGCAGCACGCCATCGATGAAGTTACCATCGGCAGTGAAGCCGGTGTCGTCCCGATATTCAATGTGCTCGCCGGTTACCTCATACCGGCCTTGATAGGCGCTCTTACGGTTTCCCCGCGCCTCGTCGTAACGGCCGTTCGGCAACAGTTCGTGACGGATAAAGCCGTCGGCGGTCACCCACATGCCAATAAAGAGGTGCATCTGATTGTTGCGGCGACGACATCCCCAGAGCGCGGCGAGGCGACGAAATCCTCCCCTCTGCCTCTCTGCGATGGGTGGAGAAGCGTCAAAAGGGCGTCTTTGAAGTCCCCGCCGTGGCCATCGTGCAGTTTTGGAGACCGGCCTTCCGAGTCATGGCCGTTGTGCTTGGCACTGAACCATATCAAACCACTTGAAAGCGGCGAACGATCACCGAGATTGTCTTCCTTTCGTCCCGCTGAACAAAAGAACCGAGGGATGGCCCGCCGCCCCAGGCTTCGGACCAGGAATAGCGAAGAGCCGTCAGAATAACATAAAGTCGCTCGTCGAAAGTGTCGTGACGTTCTGCAGGATGGCGACGAGCTGAGGGTCGGCGTCGGTGCCGGATCCATCCGCATCGAACCAGAGGCGGCCATTGTCCGTCTCGAAAAGGAGTGTGGCCTTCCCGCTCGTGGCGGCCGGATCCGTCCCGGTCACGAGCGTCACGCCCGTGTCGCCCGCTGCGATGCCGAAGCCGACGCGTTCGATCACGAGCTTATCCAAGCCGCGGGTGAAGTCGGTAATGACATCGCCCTCGCCATCGAAGCCATCCTGATCAAATACGAAGCGATCGTTGCCGGCACCGCCGGTCAGCCAGTCGTCGCCCTTGCCGCCAACCAGCGTGTCGTTGCCGGCGCGGCCATCGAGCAAGTCGTCGCCCTTCCCGCCATGAAGGATGTTGCCACTCGCGTCGCCGCGGATCTCGTCGTCGAGTCCACTGCCTTTGATGATCTCGAAATTCCTGACCATGAGGCCGAGCGCCACGCCCCTGTTCGCCGCCTGGTCCTGGAGATCGAGAACGACCGACGACGAACCGTCGCCGAAGGTGAGCGTGTCGAGACCGGTGCCGCCGTCGAACACATCCTTGCCCGATTGATCATCGCGGATGAGAAGGTCGTCGCCGGCATCCCCGAAGAGCTGATCGTCGCCAGCGCCGTCGCGGAGCGTGTCGTTCCCGCCTCCGCCGTGCAGAATGTCGTCGCCGTTGTTACCCTTGAACGTGTCGCCGAGATTACCGCCGCTCACCCTGTCGCGGCCGCTGCCGCCCGAAAACTCGAGCGCTTCGAAGCCGTTGAACCATGTCCCCGTGTCGACAATGACCGCTGCGCCGGAAAACGTGAAGTGGGTGTCCCGCGTCTGACCCGTGAGATCGAGGTTCAGCACGTCAGTTCCGGCACCGCCGTCGGCCTTGTCGCCGATGCCGATATAGACCGTGTCATTGCCGTCCTCGGCATAGATCACGTCCTTGCCCTCGGTACCGGCGAGGCCCGCGCCGCGGATGATGTCATTGCCCGCGCCGCCCCTCAATCTGTCGTTGCCGGCACCACCCGATATCGTATCGTCGCCGGCGCCGCCATTGAGGGCGTCGTTGTTGCCGCCGCCGATCAATTCGTCATTGAGGCTGCCGCCGACGAAGTTGTCGCTTCCTGCGCCGCCGAAGAGTTGGACGCGCTCGACATTCCGGACAAAGACCGGGGCGTTGGTGGCGGTCACGTCGGCCGAGAGAGCAAAATCGACATTCGACAAAGTCCCGCTGAAGTCGATGCTTGCGACATCTATTCCGGCCCCACCGTCAAGATCGAGGACTCCGTTTGAGGAGGTGCTCGCGAAACTGTCGTTTCCAGCCCCAAGATCGACGCTGTTGTTGCTGGCGCCGCTCGTGCCATCCGCGACGGAGACCTTGTCATCGCCGTCCCCGGCGCTGATCGTGTTCGAGCCGTCCAGGTCAGTGATCACATCGTCGCCGGCGCCGGACATCAGCGTGTCGTCGCCGTCGCCACCATTCAGCCTGTCCGCCGCATTGCCGCCAATGAGCGTGTCGTTGCCGCCATTGCCGTTAAACCACACGGTTCCAGCCGAGCCCACGGAGGTGACCAGGTCGCCGCCCCTGCCGAACTCGACCCTGTAGCGTTCGAAATTCGTGACACTCGTTCCATCGGAAAGCGTGGCGGTACTGCCGCTCACCGAAAAGCTTTGAGCTGTTGTGGAGGAGCTGCGGTCGATTGATATCCAATCCGTTCCCGTGCCGCCGTCGGCCTGCTCGGCGCCGCCTGCGCCAAGATCTATCTCATCATTACCGCTGCCGCCGGTGACCTTGTCCGTTCCATTCCCCGCTCTGACGATGTCATCCCCGGCGCCGACAACGAGCGTATCGTCTCCGTCCCAGGAAAAGACGATGTCATTACCGTCGCCGGTGACGATGTTGTTCGCGTCGGAACCGGCGGCGAAGATCGAATAATGCTCGATGCCGGAGATCGTCGTTCCCCCGCCGAGCGTATTGACTTCGGACGCCGCCTTGGCTGTGAAGTCGCCGGTGAAGTTACTGACTTCCAGGCGATCGCTGCCAGCCGACCCCATGATCTGGTCCATGCCCTGGCCATAGGTGAAGATCAACCAGTCGTCGCCGTCGCCGCCATCCATGGTGTCGTCGCCAAGGTTGCCCAAGAGGACATCATTGCCCGCCCCCCCTTGGAGAATATCCGCACCGTCGCCGCCGAAGAGCAGGTCCCTGCCGCGGCCGCCCGAGAGAAGGTCGTTACCGGCGTCGCCCATGAGCTGATCTTGCTCATCGCCTCCATAAAGTTTGTCGTCGTCGTCACCGCCGTAAAGCCAGTCATTTCCGGTATCACCGAAGAGGACGTCAGTACCGGTCTCCCCGAAGAGGCGGTCGGCACCAGAACCGCCAGCGAGCATGTCGGCGCCGGTGCCGCCCGTCAGCGAATCGTCGCCACCGCCGCCCGAAAGCTCGTCATTGCCGACGCCTCCCCAGAAAACATCTCCATAGGCGCCGCCGGTTATCAGATCGTCGTAACCGGTCCCCGTGATTACAAAGGACTCGACATTGCTTATCTGCATGCCGCCGACGAGGGTCTGGACGGAAGCCCAATCCTGGATAACGATGTCGAGCCCGGCACCATACGCCGAATAATTGAGGCCGATCGTGTCCGTGCCGGAGCCGCCGTCGACTATGTCACCGAAAATCTCGTCGACACCGCTCGCGACGATCGAATCCCGACCGCTACCGCCGTTGAGCTTGTCCTTGCCCGCCTCGCCCGTCAGCACATCGTTGCCGCTGTCGCCATTCAGCGTATCGTCACCGTCGCCGCCGTAGAGTTCGTCCCGCTGAAATGAACCACTGACGTGGTCATTGTCCTCCTGGCCCCAGGCCGTATCGCCGCCCATGCCGCCATTGATGACGTCGGCACCCGTATAGCCGACGATGACGTCGGCCTCTCGGTCGCTGCCGATCAGCGTATCGTCGCCGAGCGTACCCAAAATCGTTCCCATGCGTCTCTCCTGGATAACGGAAGGAGCGTGCTATCCTTCCGCTCGCATTTATTGTCCCTCTCCGGGAGCGTTTCCTGCTCGTGGCGGAACAGGAAACCTTGGATCCGGTTCAATCCTGCCGCCTCCCTCCCGCGAGGACCCGCCCCGGCGATCGCGGGACGGGCTCATCGCGAACTCTTAGCGAAACCGCGTCAGGCGAGGAGGAAGTCGCCGGTCGAGAGCGTCGTGACGCCCTTGAGGATCGCGACCAGTTCGAGGTCCGCCTCGGTTCCCTTGCCATCGGCATCGAACCACAGCCGGCCGTTGTCGCTTTCGAACAGGAAGGTTCCCTTCGTGCCGGTCGCCACCGGATTGGCGCCGACGACGAGCGTCACCGTCGCGTCGGCCGCGGCAATGCCGTAGTCGCTGCGGTCGATCGAGAGCTTGTCCTGGCCGCGGGTGAAGTCGGTGATGACGTCGCCCTCGCCGTCGCGGCCGGAGCGGTCGAAGACGAAGACGTCGTTGCCGGCGCCGCCGGTCAGCCAGTCGTCGCCGGCGCCGCCGTTCAGCCGGTCGACGCCGCCGCGGCCGTCGAGGACGTCGTCGGCGCCGCCGCCGTTGAGCGTGTTTCCGGCCGCGTCGCCGCGGATGACGTCGTCATTGGCGCTGCCGTTGACGATCTCGAAGTTCTTGACCGTCAGCCCCTGCGCCATGCCGCGGTTCAGCGCCTGGTTCGCAAGATCGAGCACGATCGAGATGTCGCTGGCGGGCCCGAAGGAGAGCGTGTCGGTGCCGGTGCCGCCATCGAAGACGTCGGTGCCGCTGAACACGGTCCGGGTCAGCGTGTCGTTGCCGGCATCGCCGAACAGATTGTCGCTGCCGGCGCCGTCGACGATGACGTCGCTGCCGTCGCCGCCCTTCAGCGTGTCGTTGCCGCCATTGCCCTCCAGCCGGTCGCCGAGGGCGCCGCCGGTAACGGTGTCCTTGCCGGCGCTGCCGAAGTAGTTCAGCACCTCGAAGGCCTTGAACGAGGTCGCCGCATCGACGGTGGCGCTGCCGGTCGCGAAGCTGAAGGAAATGTCCTTCGTCTGGTTGCGCGCATCGAGGCTCAGCGTGTCGGTGCCGGTGCCGCCATCGGCAAGGTCGCCGATGCCGGCATGGACGCGGTCGTTGCCGTCCTCGCCGTAGATCTTGTCGAGGCCGCCATACTCGTTCGCACTGTCGCCATGGAGCGTGTCGTCGCCTAGGCCGCCCTTCAGCGTGTCGTTGCCGAGGTTGCCGACGAGCACGTCCTTGCCGGCGCCACCGGTCAGGCTGTCGTGGCCGCCTCTGCCGTAAAGCTCGTCGTTCAAGCCGCCGCCGACGAAGACGTCATTGCCGCTGCCGCCGAAAAGCGCCACCCGCTCGATGTTCTTGACCGTGACCGGCGCGTTGGCGACGGTGACGGAGGGTGACAGGGTGAAGCTGGTCCCGGCGGTGTACTTGCCGAAGTCGATCGAGGCGAAGTCGGTGCCGGTGCCGCCGTCGAGGTTGAGCTTGCCGGTCGAGGCGCTCCGCTTGAAGCTGTCGTTGCCGACCCCGAGATTGACCGTATTGTTCGCAGCCAGGCCGTCCTTGCCGTCGCCGACGGAGACGCCGTCATCGCCGTCCCCGGCATTGATGCTATTGCTGCCGCCGAAGTCGACGATGCTGTCGTTGCCCGCCCCGGAGGACAGATCGTCGTTGCCGCGGCCGCCGTCAAGCGTGTCTCCGCCAGCCGTTCCGATCAGCGTGTCGTTGCCGGCATAGCCGTAGACGGCGACGCCCTGAGCACTTCCGACCGTCTTGACGACGTCGCTGCCGGAGCCGAAATGCACCGTGTAGCGCTCGAAGTTCTTGAGCGTGGTGCCGTCGGAAAGCGTTGCGTCCGCCCCCGTCGCCGAGAAGGTCAAGCCCGCCGTCGCCGACCTCCGGTCGACGCTGACGCGGTCGCTTCCAAGGCCACCATCGGCCTTGTCGGCTCCGCCTTCGCCGAGTTCCACCCGGTCGTTGCCGTCGCCGGCAAGGACGCTGTCCTTACCCGCGCCGGCCTTCACGTGATCGTCGCCGGCGCCCGCATTGACGCTGTCGTCACCGGCGCCGCTGTCGATGATATCGTTGCCGGAAAGGGTCGTGATGCTGTTGGCGCCCGTGCCGGTCGAGGTGATGGTGTAGTTCTCGATGCCGATGAAGGTCGTGCCGTCGGCGAGCGTGTTGGTGAGGGTCACGGCCTTGGCGGTGAAATTGCCAATGAGGTCGACGAGTTCGAGGCGATCGTTGCCGCCTGCATCGGTGATCGTGTCCTTGCCTTCGCCGAGACGATGCCTGATCGTTTCGTTGCCGGCGCCGCCCTCGATCATATCGTCGCCGGCACCGCCGTCGAGATAGTCGTTGCCATTGCCCCCGTTCAGGGTATCGACGCCAGCATCGCCGTTGAGCCAGTCATCGCCGTCCTCGCCGAGAAGCGTGTCATTGCCGGCGCCGCCTTTAACGAAGTCCGATCCATTGCCGCCGCGCGCCTCGTCATCACCGATGCCGCCGTCAAGGTAGTCGCTTCCTTGATCGCCATAAAGGAGATCGTTGCCGTCATCGCCGCTGATGCTATCCGAGCCGTAACCACCCCTGAGCGTGTCGAGGCCGAGACCGCCCGCCAGGACGTCGACCCCGCGGCCGCCCGTCAGCTTGTCGTCGCCGGCGCCGCCCGTCAGCATGTCCATGTAGTTGCCGCCGGTGATCGTGTCGGCAAGCTCGGTGCCGGTGATGCTGAAGGCTTCGACATTGGTCGCCTGGATGTTGCCGGTGAGCGCCTGCGGCGTGATCCAGTCGCGGATCGTGATCGTCACGCCCGCCGCGAGATCGGAATAATCGACAATCAGACGATCGGTGCCAGAGCCGCCGTCGACGATGTCGCCGATTCCGGAGAACGGCACTTCCGACATGATCGTATCCTGGCCGGAGCCGCCATTGATGTCGTCGCTGCCTTCGCCGCCATCAAGGAAGTCGTTGCCGCTGTCGCCGTTCAGCGTGTCTTCACCGGTATCGCCGAAGAGGACGTCGCCCTGAAATGATCCGCTGAGCGTGTCGTTTCCGCCCATGCCGAAGATGTTGTCGGCGCCGAAATCGCCATTCAGCGTATCGGCACCATCGCTACCCGGTATCATTGCCATTCGTGCCTCCTGAGTATGTGTTGGCATAGAGGCTTCGTTCGCCGGCACGCGGAGGCGCGGCGTCGAAGCGGATTAGATTCTTTAAATTGCTGCCGCGGATGACAGATGGCGGCAGCTTTCTTTGAGATCCGTCTCTCCAGCGGGTCTCGATAATGGCCTTGTCACCTTGGTTGTGGGATGAACTTGGCCCCTCTCACTATGGTTATGAGACACACCGTTCGAGGTCGAACCGCCCGCCGGACCGTCAGCGGAAGGCATAGTCGGCCGGGACCATTTGCGTTTCGATGACGAGCTTCACCTCGTCCCCCAGTTCCGGAATGGCGAAGCCGAGGCCCCATTCGCTGCGGCGGATCGTGCCGGTGGCCGAGAAGCCGAGTTTGGCAGTCTTCATGATAGGATGCTGCGCCATGGATCCGTTGAAGGTCACGTTGAGGGAAGCGGGATGCGTCTGGTCCCGGAAGGTCAGCATGCCTTCCACTATCCCGGTCCTTCCGCCGGTGATCCGTATCGTACTGGAGACGAACCGGATCTGCTTACCGGCCAGGAAGTCCGGGTTACCGCCGATCTTCGCGTCGAAGTCGACCAGGTCCGGCCAGGGATAGTCGGTCCGCACCGACATCGGGTCGATCTCGACCGTCAGCTTGGAGGCTTCCGGCTTGATCGGGTTCCAATCCAGTCGCGCATCCACGCCGGTGAAGCGGGCGGTGTAGTTCGACAGGCCGGAATGGTTGAACGACCAGAGTAGGCTCGAATGCGACGGGTCGGTCTTGTAGGCTCCGGCGGGGGCCTGCTCATCGAGACCTGCGGCACCGGCGAGAGCCGTGCTCAGTGCGAAGCCGATCCAGAATGCGGCTATGCGAAGCATGGATGTTTCCTTGAGTCCATAGTGTCGAAAGGGTGTCGCCTGTTCAGGCCGCCTTATCGCGGCCAATCGCCTCGATCTTGTCCCAGACGTGTCCGGGCCGGGGAATGTCGAGGTCGAAAACAGTTTCAAACGTATCCGCGAGATGGGCCGCGCTTGTGATGCGGTGTTCGCTGACGCTGTTGGGCGTCACGGTGCGCAAGCGATCGTTCTGCAGCGCGACATAGCCGTCCGCGGTATGACGCAGGACTGCCAATGCGTTTGTGAACGGCGACCCTGGATCCCGCGTCAACCAGGCATAGGTGGCGGCCATGGCGGGCTCGTCGCTGTGATCGGCCCGGAAATCGAAGCTGTGTGCGATGCCATGCGCATGATTGTTGAAGCGCAGCCAGCCGTCCTCCGTCGGCATGATCGAAAAATCGAAACCGCGCTGGCTGATCGGTCCGACAGCAAGCGGCACGGGTTCGATGATGGCGTCGGCCACGCCGACCTCGGCGAGATAGGGGCGGTCGAGATCAACACGGAGAGTCAGATGATTGCCGATGGCAATGTCGCCCAGTTTTTCACGATCAACGCCGCCGCAAAGGCGGGTCACCCGGAAACCGAGCGCATCGAGAGCGGCGCCGAAGAGACCGTTCATCTCGTAGCACCAGCCGCCGCGCCTGCCCTCCACCATCTTGACGAAGGCGGATGCCGGGGCGATCGAGGAAGGCCACCCCATGAAGGCATCCAGCGCTTCCCAGGTGAATGTCATGAGGTGAGCACGGTGCAGTCTCGACAGGCTGTGAAGGTCGAGAGCAACCGGCCGGTCGATTCCGATCCTTGCGAGATAGGTATCCAACTGGCGGGCTGTCAGGGTCATTCCGTTTTCGTTTGAAGGTGCGTGTGTCATCCTTCGGTCTCCTTTCGATCGACCGTTGTTGAGGTTCTCGGCGCTGTGTTTCAGGTCGGCGCGTCGCCAGATCAGGCGACCTTGCGATCTTCGTCGGGCAGGAAGGTGAGGCCGAAGTCCATTGCGACGGAGGCGATCTGCTCGGGCGTTTCGGGCTTGCAGAGCTCGATGATCGGAAAGAAGGCTTCGAACCCGCCCGGCGTCACGACGACCATGAGGTGGCCTTCCGTCTCTCCAATGTTCTGGAATCGATGCGGCACACCACGTGGCAGCGCGATGCAGCCACCCTCCGCCAGTTCGACATAGTCGCCGGCACACCAGAAGCCGAAGCAGCCGGACAGTACTCGGAAGAACTCGTCCTCGCGCTCATGCACGTGAAGCGGCGGACCTCCTCCGGGCGGCACGAAGGTCTCAAGCATGCCGAACGAGCCGCCTGTATTGGCCGCCATCATGCGTATGACGTGTTTGCCGAACGCCATTGCCGGCGTTCCATGGTCGGGCGGTGATACCGCCGCATGGGTGAATGTCTTCATGTCGGTCTCCATCTGCTTGAGGGCACCCATCGATTACCTTCTGCCGCTCCTGATGATAAGATCGATGAATTGTCATCATTGAACGGATAATCGCTCTCATGAAAACGCTCGATCCGCTTGACGGGATTGCCGCCTTTCTAACGGTTTCCACACATCTCAGCTTCTCGAAGGCGGCAGACGAACTCGGCATGTCGCGCGCGACGGTGGGAGCCCAGGTGAGGCAGCTCGAGGATCGCCTCGGCATCCGCCTCTTCCAGAGATCGACGCGCAAGGTCGTCCTGACCGAGGCGGGCGCCGCCTACCGGGAGGCGCTTTCGGGAATCCTGCCGCAGATAAGGGAGGCGGAGCGGGCGGCAATGTCGTTCCAGAAGGAAGCCGTCGGGCGATTGCGGGTGTCCGCGCCTCCCGATCTCGGGCATCTGGTGATCGTGCCGGCAGTTTCCGAGTTCCTCAAGCTCAACCCGGCCGTGTCCATCGAGCTGGACCTGTCGCATCGGGCCGTGAACCTAGTCGAGGATGGTTTCGACCTTGCAATTCGCGGCCGCCTGTCGGTCGATATCAATCTCATCACCCGGCAACTGGCGACATCGCAAATCGTAATATGCGCTTCGCCCGCCTATATTGACGAACATGGTGCGCCGGAAATGCCGCACGACCTCGCCCACCACTCCTGTCTCCACTTTGCGGAACTAAGATGGGGACGGATCTGGCCGTTCAGCAGGAACGGTGAGGAGTTCCGCGTTCCGATCGTGCCCCGGCTGGAACTCAATCACAGTCTTGGTTTGCGCGATGCCGCCTTGCTCGGGATCGGCATCGTCCTCCTGCCCGACTTCATCGTCGGAGAGGACATCCGGCAGGGCCGGCTCGTACGTCTTCTCCCCGACTGGGATATCAGCACGATACAGTTGCAGGTGGTCTATCCGGCCAATCGCCATATCGCGGTGAAGGTCCGGCGCTTCGTCTCATTCTTGGCGGGAAAGCTCCGGCAGTAGCAGAAGGTCGTGCTTCAGCGCCAGTGTGCGCTGCACGGGCGCCGGATTCCAGTCCTGCCCGAGGCAATCGACAGGACCATGCCAGCAGTTCGTATGATGGTACAGATGCTCGGTTCGACCGCCACACGACAGCCCAGCACAACAATATAGAGTAGCAAGTCGCGTACGCCGGATGTGTGCCATGATAGCATTAGATGTCGCTAATGCTATTTGGTCTCGCTGGTCCAACTCTTTTGGCGGGGCGCATGTGTTGTGCGCCAATGTGTGCGGACAGGCCGCGCTTCTCACGGAGCCATGGCCCGGTGGAAGGTCAAGACCGGCGTCCAGATCCGAATCGCATCTGAGTTGTCACGAAGTGGTCACTCAGCGCCATCCAGATGAATTTCGACTATCCACCCGACCGCTACGTGGCCCTGACCGGAACGATCGACCCGAAGCGGACTGTCAATTCGTTGCGCGGGGACGGCAGGTTTGCGCGCCCAAGGTCGGCTACGATAGTGACAACGCCCAGTGGCCGGTTCAAGCGGCTTCGGTTTTCCCGCAATAATCGGGGTGTCCCTTTCCGATCACAATTGCTGCAAGGGTTCAAGTGAGGTTAGCGAGGATATCGTCGACAACACGTGCGACGGTATTCGTCGTGTCGATGGTGATGCCGGCAGGAAGATGTTCCCGAGTATGATGGTAGTGGAGTACCAGTGCCCGCTCAGCCGGTTCGAAGCCAGGCTCATTCGGCCGTCCATCTAATCTTCGGTTCAACGTCTCAGCGTCGATGTCGAGCACGAATACCTTGTCGAATAGGTGCAGGAATTTTTGGAAATTGCGCGAGCCGCCACAGAAGAATGTGGCAGGATGGGTGGTGTCGGCAGCAATGGTCCGGACCTTGTCGGCGGGCCAGATCCAGTGCGCGTATCCCCAAGCGATGCGGTCTGCGCCTTTGGGAGGGCCTGCGAGTGCCTGGCCTGTCTCGGGGTCACCGACATAAGCTAAGACCCGATCACCATGGATGACATGGTAGCCCCGCCGCTCCAGTTCTGTAGCGACAGACGTTTTTCCAGTGCCGGAACCGCCTTCGATCAGATAGTTCTTGATGCCCATAGGCATTGTTTATCATGGCTTCCAATCGGGTGAGAAGACACCCTACCTCAGAGTGCTCAGGTCACAAGCTGAGCGATCAGGTCAGCTGTCCGTCCGCTACGTTAGTGCAGCCACGCCCGGAACGCGCCCTCAAATACGTTATTCAGGACGACTTGCCACGATCTTGAAAGCAGTCATCCGTTCAGCCGCCGCCGCACGATGTTCAGCGGCGCGCGACACCGATCAGTGCGGTAGATGGTATCGGCAGAACCGCTCGATCGGCAGCAATTCTGCGGACCTCGGCGACGACTGCCGCTTTCTCCTGATCGGAAAGGCTAGTCCAATCCGGAGACATGCCAAACAATGTGTCGGGCTCATTGAGTGTCGCGACCTCAAGTTCATATTCATACATGACTTGATCGATCTGCGGATCCCGATAGCCTGCATCGATCAGTTCCCGCGCGAAATCCTTTGGATCGTTTAGCGCCTGGACGGCTTCCGGCATCGCCATGCTCTGAAGGTCAGGAAACAGCGTCTGGCGGATCTGACCTAGCAGCAGAAACGTCGCCGCGCCACGACTCTGCCAGGTTGCGACCACACCATATCCACCCGGACGAGTCACTCGCGCCATCTCGGCGAGGCCCTTGCGCCAGTCGGGGAACATAATCACGCCGAATATCGAGAAGACTGCGTCGAAACCCGCGTCAGGAAGGTCGAAGTTCTGCCCATCCATGAGGCGCGCCTCCACATTGGGCAGTCGGGCAGCTGCGATGCGGGTGACCATGCCGGGCGAAAAGTCGATCGCGAGCACCTGAGCGCCCGTGCGCGCCGCAGCCAGTGCCAATGCGCCGGTGCCGGCCGCGACATCCAGGACTCGACCCTCCGAGGTCAGCGGCACGCGTGCCAACGCCGCTTCGGCATAGCGCGCAGTGAAGGGGTGCGCGGTCTTCTCGTAGTGCAGAGCGGCAGTATCCCAATGATCGGGGTTCTCAAATTCACGCATGTCACGCCTCTACGAATCATGTAACATTTAATGTAACGTGACTTGCCGAGGCTGCCAATCCACTCCACCGTGCAAGGATGAAACCGTGCGCAACGACAGCCGCCTTTCCCGCATGCTCCATGTGTTGCTCCACATGGCACGCCACGATGGACCTATGACGTCCGAGGTGGTCGCGCGCATGCTTGGGACCAACCCGGTGGTCGTACGCCGTACGATGGCCGGCCTGCGTAATGCGGGTTATGTGCGATCGGAGAAAGGGCATGGCGGCGGTTGGTCGATCGCCATGGACCTGACGAAAGTGTCGCTGCTCGATGTTCATCGGGCAGTGGGAGGTCCGCGCATCTTCGCCATCGGTAGCGAGCATCCCAACCCCGATTGCGCCGTCGAGAAGATCGTCAACGAGGCGGTCGAAGGCGCCATGCGTGAGGCTGAGGCATTGTTGATCAGCCGTCTCGGGGAGGTCAGCCTGGCGGAACTCGCCCAACGCTTCGACATGCGTTGTACTGGGGCGATTGAGGCGCGGGCGCCGAAGCAAACCTAAGCATACTAGCAGGCGGGATACACTTTTAGGCGTGTCCGCAATGCGCCTTCATTTCGGAAGTTCGAATGCTGGGTATCGCCGCCTGATAGCGGTCATCCATTCCGCAGGTGAGCCCGTATAGGTCCTTCGCCTAACCCACCTCCTGCTCAATCGCTTCACCGATCCGCGATAGCCTATCCCGCGGCAGTGAAAGGCCGGGCGCGGCTAGGCTCTCGCGCAGCTGTACGGTGCTCGAGGTGCCCGGTATCGACAAGGTGCTGGACGAGCGGGGGGAGGAGCCATGCCAGCGCCATCTGCATCGGCGAGACGCCATTCCCCTGTTGCAGCAGTTGCTGATTAGGCTCTCTGCTGAAAGTATCGGAGTGCTGGCGAAATGAACTCCGGATTCTCCCACGTTGCATAACGCGCGCGAAGGAGCGACGGAAGATTGGCGGCTTGGGGACCGGCCTCGGCGAGCATTCCACGCACCGTTTGGAAATAGCCAAGCACGGCCTCAGGAAGCTCGGCGCCGCCGAGATTTCCGTGCCCCGGCACAATGAGGCGTGGCTGCAACCGCATCATATCGTTGAGAGCGGTTTCCCACTTTGTAACGTCAATGTCGCCGGCACCGATCATAGGCGGGAAGAACGGGACGATCGGAAACATCCGCTCTTCGAGGAGGTCTCCCGCGAACAGGATGCGCTCCTGAGGCAGGAAGAGGATCTGATCCCCCGGAGAATGGGCGGTGCCCTAGGTCCGAAACCGGACTTCACGACCACCGAGATCAATCACGGTCTCCGCGGTGTCGTATGTCTCATGCGGTGGCGTCAGTTTGATCCCGTCCAGCAGATGCTTCTGCCCTTCCGGCAGAATGCCGGCTCTGAAGCCGTCCAACAAGATCTGACCCGCGCGCTGCAAATAATCCCGTTGCGCGCTGTTGTAGTAGATGCGTGCGTCGCTCCCGAACACTTGGGCACCGAAGCCGTGTTCCGGATGGGCGTGGGTTACCGTCAGGATGATCCGGCGTCCCGGTGCGAGTTCTCGCGCCAGACGCAGGACGTTCTCGGCGCTCTCGATACCAAGACCGCAATCAATCACCAGCACGCTTTCCGTGCCGATGATGATCCCGATATTCGGAACGAGCGGGATGCGCTTGTCGGGCACAAGAAAGACACCTGGCGCCATCTCCGCCGGAAAACGTGTATCCACGGTTGGCAGGAGCCGCGCGGGCGGCTGCAAGATGTCCTGCCCTTGAGCGCTCGCGCGGATCGGAACCATTCCCGCCAGTCCAGCCAAGACTGTCAGCTTCAGCAAATCGCGTCTGTCTGTGTATGCTGCCTTTCAGTCTCCATCACATGTCTCCCTGTGTTCAGCAGCTCTCTATCGATACGGCGTCAGTCCTTTGCCCGGTACTCGTCCGGCATGACGAAGACTTCGTCTGCACGTCCGTATCCGCCATCGGACACTTCCTCGATCAGGACCATCGTGGTCGGACGCACGACCTCCCCGAAATAGCCGACCATGAGTTCGGTCGTCTTGTGGATCAGGTCTTCCTTCTGCGCCGTCGAAAGCGAGGCCTGGGGCAGTTTGTAGTTCGCGAAAGGCATGGTGTGTTCCTTGATTTGAGGGTTGCGATTAGACCGCGCCGCCATTGGCGCGGATGGTTTGACCGTTGATCCAGCCGCTTTCGGGCCCGGCCAGGAAAGCGATGGCGTTGGCGATGTCGTCGGGACGGCCGAGGCGGCCGAGCGGGATCATCCGCGTGATGCTGGCGACCAGTTCCTCAGACTTGCCGCGCATGAAGAAATCAGTTTCGACCGGGCCGGGCGCGATTGCGTTCACGGTGATCCCGCGTGGGCCCAACTCCTTGGCAAGCACGTGCGTCAGCGCCTCGATCCCCGCTTTCATCGCGGCATACAATCCGTAACCGGGCTGGTAGAAGCCCACCACGCTTGAGGACACGCTGATGATCCGCCCGCCATCGCGCAGCCGCTTGGCGCCTTCGCGCATGCCGCGGAACGTGCCGCCGAGATTGATGGTGCAGTGGTCTTCAATGTCCGCGTCCGTCGCGTCGGCTACGGGTGAGAGCCGCATCATGCCTGCATTGTTGACCAGTAGATCGACCGGGCCGAACGCGGCTTCAGCCGCATCGAACAGCGCCGGCATGCCGGCCGGATTGCCGACGTCAGCCTGCACCGCAACCGCCTTGCCGCCCGCCTGCTCGATGTCCTGCACGACCTGACGGGCAGCAGCTTCATCGCGTGCATAGTTCACCGCGACAGCACAACCCTCCTGGGCAAGCCGTCGTGCGATTGCCGCGCCGATGCCCTTGCCGGCGCCGGTCACGATTGCGGTTTTGTCTTTCAGCCTCATTTCTTGACCTCCGTTGCTAGGCAAGGAAGTAGCGAAACTTGGAGGCGGGATAATCCACCTTTCGCGGGCAATAAAATTCGGCTATCCCGAACAAACATGGATCGCCTCGATGGAATGCGTCTTTTCGTGCGGGTCATCGACCGTCGCAGCTTCACGGCCGCGGCGGCCGATCTTGGCATTCCGCGTTCGACGGCCACCGAAGCGATCAGGCGGCTCGAGCGCCATCTCGGCAGCCGGCTGCTGGAACGCACCACCCGGCATGTGGCGCCCACGCCGGATGGCGAAGCCTATTACCGGCGGTGCCTGTCGATCCTCGCGGATATCGACGAAGCGGAGGGCGCCTTGCGGGGCGGTGAACCCTCGGGGGTGCTCCGCATCGATGCGCACGGCGCACTGACGCGGGCTTTCCTACTGCCGCGTCTGCCGGACTTCCTGGAAGCGTACCCACAGATCAGGTTGCAGATCGGCCAGGGCGACAGGCTGGTCGATCTGGTGCGCGAGGGGGTGGATTGCGTCATCCGGGCGGGCGAACCGGATGACAGCGGCCTGATCATGCGCAGGCTCCCCGATATTCCGGAGCAGACCTGCGCCAGCCCGCAATATCTCGAGCATCACGGGATACCCGCTTCGGTCGATGATCTCGACCGACACCAGATGATCGGCTTCGTGTCGTCACGCACGGGCCGTGTGATGCCGATGGAGTTCCAGACCGCCGAGGGAATCAGGGAGGTGACACTTCCCTGCCGCGTGACCGCCAACGAGGCGGAGACAGCGCATCATCTCGCACGGATGGGCTACGGGCTGATTCAGGCGCCCCGCTATCGCTTCCGGGAGGATCTGGCGCGAGGCGACCTTGTAGAGGTCCTGCCGGCCCAGCCGCCGCCGCCACTGCCGCTCGCTGCCTATTATCCGCAGAACCGTCAGCTATCGCCACGTGTGCGGGTTTTCCTCGATTGGGTGGCGGCGGTTTTCGATGCGACAGATTTGTAGTTTGATGTTCTTGCCTGCGCCCGAGACTCGGGCGTCCACCCCCGCTGCCAGTCGTGATGCTTTGCCCCAACCGAACGACGCCGTAGAGTAGGGACTTTCGCGACAGTCGCAACGTCTTGACGCAACCTGCTCGTTACAGGACGAACAACGGTCTTACACTCTTCTGCGACCGCGGTGAATGCGGAGAAACGACCCTTTGCTGTCATCCGCAACAAAGGCAGTGAACGACACGATTGAGCCCTATCCTGTCATTCGCAACTCGCGATCGCATTGCCGCGCAGGTGTTCCCCCGCGGGCGCATGAGCGGATCGAGCGCGCCAGCGGCGACCTCGGGCTCGCGGTCCTTCTTTATCTCCGCCGACATTCCGCTTAAAACCGTCCTCGGCCGCTTGGGCTCGCCGAATTGTACGAGAAGCATCAAAGCATCTTGGGGGAGTATACTTCTGCTCGATGAGCCAACGGTCGAGTTGCCTCAACTCTGCGTCCTCAGTTGCCTGGCAGCATGATGCCACCCCGGGCCGCTCCGCCGTTCCCATCGGCGAGAGCGACCCGATAGCCGTGCAGGCGCGGCAGAATTATTTGTATCACCCACTGTCGGCATCGGCCCTGGTCGTCCGTCTTCTCGTTGCAACATCACGCAGCGGAGAGATCGATATGCTTACATTACCGACGATTGTCGAACGAGCGGCCGTTTCCTATGTCGCCGTGAAGAAGCAGGTCGCCTTGCCATTCGACAATGAGGTGCCCGCCATCCTCAGCGAGCTTTTTGCGTTCGTAGCCATGCATCAGTTGGAAGCCGGTGCGGTGTTTTTCAAGCACAATGTCATCGTGATGCCAGAGATCGAGATGGAGTTCGCCGTTCCTGTGGATCGCCTCGTGCGAGGACAAGGCTCGATTGTTAGCGGAACCCTTCCTGCCGGACGCTACGCTGAAGTAACCTACTTCGGGCCTTATGATGACCTGCTCACCGTCAATGGCGTTCTGATTGGCTGGGCGTTACACGCCGGAATCGTCTTTGACTCACATCAGGTGGGCGCAGGAGAGTGGTTCGCTGCACGAAGTGAGATATATCACAACAGCCCCGCTGAGGAGCCAAATCCTCAGAGGCTGAAAACGACGGTTTCCATCAAGTTGAAGGATTGAGCCACGGAACAGACGGCTCGTCTCCGACTTCGGCGTGATGAAATCGGTCGCGGGGCCGGTGATGACGGACGTAGTCCCGCTTTTCGGCGGCGGTGCGTTTTTCAGAGCCCCCTTTAGGAACTCCAACTCCAGAGCCTGCTTGCCGACTAGCCGCTCCAGCGCCGCGATCCGCGCCTCATATTCCTGGAGGAGGTCAACGGCCTGCGCATCCTCGTCAAATGCACCTTCCTCGTACTTCTGAACCCAGATGCGGATAAGATTGCGCGACACGTCGTGGCGTTTTGCCAGACCATGCAGCGTTTCGCCGGCGAGAAATTCCTGCGCGACCTGACGTTTGAATTCGACGCTGTGACTGCGGTGCTTTGCCATGGGTCTTCTTTCCGAAAACCCGGTAGGCCGGTCAATTCCTCATCCCGATCTGTCCACCCCAAGGGGCGCACTCCAATGCCGGGTCACTTCTCAGTGCAAATCAACACGCAATATTGTGCTGCCGCCCCGGTCGTCATTTCGACCTGTCAAGTAGCGGTTGCGACCTCCTCCGAACTTTCGCGTAAATGCGATCGTGTCCACGGGAGTTCTCTAATCGCGGTTGTCAAGTTGATCGCCGAGGGCGTCACAGGTCAGGCTCATGGTTCTCTTCGAGGTCGGCACTTTGGCCGCCTCATCATGGCGTTGGATAGGCTCGGTCGACCAATGTGGTGTTCGCGGTTGCCTGTATCAGACAGTATCGCATTCCTGGGATCGGTCTTGACCGCGCCATCGTCCTGACCGGACGATCTCGCTGATCTCAGCTAATCATGGACATCACTGTTATGATGCCAGATCGCCCGGCTCTTGCGATGACCAACGGAAGGGTTCACCGGATATCCAAAATTGGCCATTGGAGGACTGAACCGCGGCGCACGCTCGCCGCTTGTTGCCATGCCATTGCAGCAGCAACTTCGGCCGCTTGCGACCAGCGATCGTCGATGAGCGTTCGTTCCAGAGACTGCGGCGTGCCAGCGCGACCCAAACCACAGCGTCGGCCGCCGCTTCCGGCGCGCTTTCCCCAAGGCACCCGGGCTTTAAACTGTCCATTCGCCTGGTCGGCGTGAAATCGTTCGGTCCAAGTTCGGAGCCGTGTTTACTGCTGAGCGCTACCATGTAAAGCGGGAAGCAAAAGCTACGCCGCGTGTGGGTTTTACTCTACCGCTCCAAACCGAAAATTGTCATATGTCCGTTGGCTTTAGCAGCTCCCTCACTTCGCTCCAGCCTGAAGTCGTTAAGGCGTCGCATCTACCGTTGAGCGCTTCAATTTGAAATCACAAAGCAAAAGCACACCCACAATGGGGCGCAGTTTTTTAAATGAGTCTCTTTGCGTCTTAGGCGATCATTAACCATCTGTATTAACGCGTAAAATCTCGCAACCGGAAGTCAATTGGTCTCAAACTTCCGTCATCCGGACCATAATTTCCGTGCCCCTTCACTATCGATAGGTATCAAGTATCGATAGTGCGACGGAATGCCCGCACGTCGCACTCGGTTCCTAACCTCCTCTAAACAGTCTTGACGCCGCGGCGATAACAGTGACTATTGGCGTCCATTCACCAGGGGGGTCCCGGCAAGGGGCTGAGATACTGCTAGAGCGCGCAGTGACCCGTTGAACCTGATCCAGTTCATACTGGCGTAGGGACGGTGCAGACGCTTGATGCCAGGATTCCGTATTCCCGCGATCCATCGGCGATGCGTCTTTTCATCCTTCCGGCTTCAGAACTGGGTCTCCAACGCGAAAACTTTGGAGCCTCAAGATGAATGTTTTCAAGCCTCTCGCAGCACCCTCGGTCACGCAGGGGCCGCTTCCGGCCTCCCGCAAGGTCTACAAGCCGGGCGAGATCCATGCCGGCATCCGCGTGCCGATGCGGGAGATCGCGCTGCATCCGACCTCCGGCGAGCCGCCGGTCACCGTCTATGATGCCTCCGGCCCCTATACCCTCGAGGGCGCCGATATCCATATCGACGAGGGCCTGCCGCGGCTGCGCCGCGACTGGATTCTGGCGCGCGGCGATGTCGAAAGCTATGAGGGCCGTACCGTCAAGGCGGAGGACAACGGCTTTGCATCTGGCGAGCGGCTGACGCCGGAATTCCCCGTCCGCCACCGGCCGCTGAGGGCCAAGCCCGGTCAGGCGATCACCCAGCTTGCCTATGCGCGGGGCGGCATCATCACGCCGGAAATGGAGTTCATCGCCATACGCGAAAACCTCGGCCGCAAGGCCGCCAAGGAGGCGCTCGCCCGCGACGGCGAGAGTTTCGGCGCCGCGGTTCCCGATTTTGTCACCCCGGATTTCGTCCGCCAGGAGGTCGCCAGCGGCCGGGCGATCATCCCCGCCAACATCAACCATCCAGAATCGGAACCGATGATCATCGGCCGCAATTTCCTGGTAAAGATCAACGCCAATATCGGCAACTCCGCCGTCACCTCGTCTATGGCAGAAGAGGTCGAGAAGATGGTCTGGGCAACCCGCTGGGGCGCCGATACGGTCATGGACCTTTCGACCGGCCGCAACATCCACAACATCCGCGAATGGATCATCCGCAATTCGCCGGTACCGATCGGCACGGTGCCGCTCTATCAGGCGCTGGAGAAGGTCGGCGGCATCGCCGAGGATCTCAGTTGGGAGGTCTTCCGCGACACGCTGATCGAGCAGGCCGAGCAGGGTGTCGACTATTTCACCATCCATGCCGGCGTGCGGCTGCACTATATCCCGCTCACCGTCGATCGCGTCACCGGCATCGTCTCGCGCGGCGGCTCGATCATGGCCAAGTGGTGCCTGCACCACCACCGCGAAAGCTTCCTCTACGAGCATTTCGACGAGATCTGCGACATCTGCCGCGCCTATGACGTCTCCTTCTCGCTCGGCGACGGCCTGCGTCCCGGCTCGATCGCCGACGCCAATGACGCGGCGCAGTTCGCGGAACTCGAAACGCTCGGTGAGCTGACGAAGATCGCCTGGGCGAAGGATTGCCAAGTGATGATCGAGGGCCCCGGCCACGTGCCGATGCACAAGATCAAGGAGAACATGGACAAGCAGCTCAAAACCTGCGGCGAGGCCCCCTTCTATACGCTCGGGCCGCTGACGACCGACATCGCGCCCGGCTACGACCACATCACCTCAGGCATCGGCGCGGCGATGATTGGCTGGTTCGGCACCGCCATGCTCTGCTACGTCACGCCGAAGGAGCATTTGGGCCTGCCGGACCGCAACGACGTCAAGGTCGGCGTCATCACCTACAAGATCGCCGCGCACGCCGCCGACCTTGCCAAGGGCCATCCGGCCGCCCGCATCCGCGACGACGCGCTGTCGCGAGCCCGTTTCGAATTCCGCTGGGAAGATCAGTTCAACCTGTCGCTCGATCCGGAAACCGCCCGCAATTTCCACGACGAAACCTTGCCGAAGGAGGCACACAAGGTCGCGCATTTCTGCTCCATGTGCGGCCCGAAATTCTGCTCGATGCGGATTTCCCACGACATCCGCGCCGAGGCGCAGAAGGAGGGGCTCGAGGCCATGGCGGCGAAGTATCGCGAGGGCGGCGACCTCTACATGCCGGTCGGCGAAGGCGCAGCCACGACCGCCGGAGAATGAGATGCACGTGTTGATCAAGGGGGCTGGCGTCGCCGGCCTCACGGCCGCCCATGAACTCGTTGCGCGCGGCGCGGCGGTCATGGTCGCGGAACGAACACATGGCTTTGCGACTGCCGCCTCGTGGTACGCCGGCGGCATGCTCGCCCCCTGGTGCGAGCGGGAAAGCGCCGAGGAGGCCGTTCTTATCCGCGGCGGCGCTGCCGCCGGCTGGTGGGAGGCCGCGCTACCCGCCGGTTCGGTCCATCGCAACGGCACGCTGGTCGTCGCCCCACTGCGCGACGCGGCCGAACTCAGGCGCTTCGCCTCGCGCACCTCCGGCTACCGCTGGATCGGCGCGGAAGAAATCGTAGCGCTGGAGCCGGCGCTCGCCGGGCGGTTTCGCGAGGCGCTGTTCTTTCCTGAGGAAGCGCATCTCGATCCGCGCCGCGCACTTTCAGCTCTCAGACAGGGGCTCGAAGCGCAAGGCGTGGTTTTCAGCGGCGGCGGGATCGAGGAAAGCCGCTTCGACCTGACCATCGACTGCACCGGCGCCGCAAGAATCGGCGAGTTCAAGGGACTGCGCGGCGTTCGCGGCGAAATGCTCTACCTCCAGACCGACGAGGTCAGCCTTTCCCGTCCGGTGCGCCTGCTGCATCCGCGCATTCCGCTCTATATCGTGCCGCGCGGTGGCGGGCTCTTCATGTGCGGGGCGACGATGATCGAAAGCGACGACGACGGCCCGATCACCGCCCGCTCGCTGATGGAGCTCCTGAACGCCGCCTATACGCTGCACCCGGCCCTTGCCGAGGCCCGCCTGGTCGAGACCGGCACCGGCGTGCGACCCGCCTTTGCCGACAACCTGCCGCGCGTCACCCGGCAGAACAACGCCATCACCGTCAACGGCCTCTACCGCCACGGCTTCCTGCTGTCGCCGGCGCTCGCTGAGGAGGTGGCTGCGCTGGCGCTTGGCGCAGAATTGAAGAGAGGAAATGCCCGATGAAGCTGACCATCAACGGCGAGGAGCACGAGCTCCCGGCCGCCACTTTGGCCGAAGCGCTGGCGCTCCTCGAATACGAGGACGACTGGCTCGCGACCGCGGTCAATGGCGAGCTCGTCCACAGGGCCGACCGAGCAAATCACCATCTCAGGGACCGCGACCGGATCGAGGTCCTGTCGCCGATGCAGGGAGGCTGATCATGCCGCAATTCTATGGAACCGAACTGCGCTCGCGGCTGCTGCTCGGCACGGCGCGTTATCCTTCGCCGGCCAGTCTTGCCGAGGCGGTGCGGCGGTCGGGCACCGATATCGTCACGGTCTCGCTTCGCCGCGAGACCGCCGGCGGGCGCTCCGGCGGCGCCTTTTTCGAACTGGTCCGCGAGCTCGGCGTCCGCGTCCTGCCGAACACCGCGGGCTGCCATTCCGTCTCGGAGGCGGTGCTGACCGCGAAGATGGCGCGCGAGGTGTTTTCGACCGACTGGATCAAGCTCGAAGTCATCGGCCACCACGATACGCTGCAGCCGGACGTCTTCGGTCTCGTCGAGGCGGCGCGTATCCTCACCGGCGAGGGGTTCGAGGTGTTCCCCTACACGACCGACGATCTGGTCGTTGCCGAACGGCTGCTCGAGGCCGGCTGCAAGGTGCTGATGCCCTGGTGCGCGCCGATCGGCAGCGCCATGGGTCCGCAGAACCTGCAGGGCTTACGCGCCATGCGCGCCGAATTTCCCGACGTGCCGCTGATCGTCGACGCCGGCATCGGCCGACCCTCGCATGCGGCAACCGTGATGGAACTCGGCTACGACGCGGTGCTCCTCAACACCGCGGTCGCCGGCGCCGCCGACCCGGCTGCCATGGCCGAGGCTTTCGCCAAGGCGATCGAGGCCGGGCATATGGCCTTTCACGCCGGACTGCTGGAGCCGCGCGACATGGCCGTTCCCTCCACCCCCGTCATCGGAAAGGCGGTTTTCTCGTGAAGCTCGACCCGTTCTATCTCATCGTCGACAGCGCCCAATGGATCGAACGGTTGGTCCCGCTCGGCGTCAGGCTGGTGCAGCTCAGGATCAAGGAGCGGAGCGACGAAAACCTTCGCGGCGAGATCCGCAGGGCCAAGGCAATCTGCGCGGTGCATCGGTGCCAGTTGATCGTCAACGATTACTGGCAGTTGGCAATCGAGGAAGGCTGCGACTTCGTCCATCTCGGCCAGGAGGATCTCGCCGATGCCGATCTCGGCGCGATCCGCGCCGCAGGGCTGAAGCTCGGGGTGAGCACCCATGACGAGGCGGAGCTCGAAACGGCGCTTGCCGCCGAACCGGACTATGTGGCGCTCGGGCCGATCTACCCGACGATCCTCAAGAAGATGAAGTGGACGCCGCAGGGGCTGACGCGGCTTTCCGCCTGGCGTGAGCGCGTCCGCTCCCTGCCGCTCGTCGCCATCGGCGGGCTCAATCCGGATCGGATCGACGGCGTCTTTGCCCATGGCGCCGACAGCGCCGCCGTCGTTACCGACATCACGCTCAACGCCGACCCGGAAACGAGGACGAAGGAATGGATCCGCAGAACGGCAGCATGGCGTTAGCTACCCGACCCTCAAGGGGCGGGTCTCCAATGAGCCCGGCTCCTATTTCTGTCGCGGACGCTCAGCGCCGCGCGGGCTCAGCGGGAATTTCTCCGCATCGTCGTTCCACGGATCGAAGATCATTGCGCCGGATGGCCGAGCGTCCTTCACATTGCGCGTTACAAAATAGAGGTCGTGTTCGATCGCCGTCGCTGCCAGCATCGTGTCGATCACTGGCGGGGCGTGACCGCTGTCGCGTTTCACTTCCCCAGAAATACGTCCCCATTGCCGCACGATGACGTCGTCAAGCGAGAGGACCCGCCAGCCAAAACGCTCGGCGAGCGCGTCGCGCGCCGCCATGTAGCGCGGCCGGTCGGCATGGTCCTCCGGAAGGTTGTGAATGCCCTTGTCGTACTCGGCCAGTGTCAGGACGCTGATATAGAAGGCTTCCTCATGCTGATCGGCTGCCCACGTCTTTACCGCACGCGCACCCTTCGGATTGATCAGTGCGGCCACGACATTTGTGTCGAGCAACCAACCCTTCAAAGCTCGATATCCCGGCCGCGATCCATCTCGCGTTCAAGATCGAGCCCGCCGAGATGGAGACTTTCCATGAACTCGACGAACGGTGCTCGCGGTTTCTCGGGGATGAGCCGATCGAACTCCTCGGCGGACATAATTACAACCGCATCCCTGCCCCGCACTGTCACGCGCTGCGGCCCGTCCTCGCGCGCGTGCCGTACCACTTCGCTGAAGCGCGCCTTCGCGTCCTCGAGCTTCCACCATCCGGCAGCGTTTTGTCCGCGCGCTTTTTTCAACTTGGTCAGTTCCGCATTCTTGCGCATCGTCGATCACCTAGTCAGATAGTCAGATATGTAGCACGTCTCTCACAGATTTTCCAGATTGCGGCGGCGGCGCCGTCAGGAGCAATCGACGCCAGTTCCTTTCCGGGCTGCGGCCCTGCCACTGCATGTCTCCCTAAATCGACCTCGATTTAAGGACAAAGACGTGCAGCAAGTCAAAGTGCTCCAGCGACCTTTGCGCGTCTGATAAGACGCGCGGCGCTGTAGGCGGCCGGCGGTGCGCGCAATGGCTTCGCCGACCTCCACTTCGTTGCGACCCCATGACGATCAGCCGGACACCATTCCGCTTATCTGGTCGCCATGCTGGCCACCAGATCGCTGAACCTCTCGCCTTGGATGCCGACATGGGATCGCAGCAGCCGGCGGGCCTCCTCACCGTCGCCGGCGAAGATCGCGTCGACGATGCCGCAATGTTCCGAGAAGGATGTTGTGAGGCGATTGCGCACCCGCAACTGCAGGCGGCGATAGGGGCGTAGCCGCCGATGCAATCGCGCACATTGCTCCTCGAGGAACTCGCTGCGGCTCGCCGCATAGATCGCCTTATGGAATTCCTCGTTGTCGTAATAGTAGGCGTCGCTGTCGCCGGCCTTGGCGGAGAGCTCGCAGCGCCCGTGGGCGGCGGTGATCGCCTGACGCGCGGCTTCGTCGAGGCGGCGGGCGGCGAGCGATCCGGCCAGGCCCTCGAGCTCGGCCATGACCTCGAACATTTCGTAGATGCGGTGCGGCCCCGGATCGATGACGACGGCACCCCTGCGCGGACGAATTTCGATGAGGCCGATCGCATTCAGCTGCATCAGCGCCTCGCGAACCGGCGTCCTCGATACGCCGAAGCGGCTGGCAAGAACCGTTTCATCCAGCCGTTCCCCCGGGCCGAACTCGTTGGAAAGGATGGCATTTTCAATTTCGTCCCGGAGCCACCGGCCAACATTCTCGGACATTTGCTCTGCCTCAATAATGCAAAATCGTTCTTCTTGTATACACGATGGTTGACGACGCACACCTAACGTGGCACATTATATACTATACAGCCGGCTAAAAAAATGAGAACGACGGTAGAATAGCCGAGGCGATTGGCCGCCCATTCAGCAGGAGGAGAGTGGCATGCCCGGAACCTCTTTTTTCAGCGATATGCTGCAGGGCATCACGGAGCGCGGCCGCAAGCTGCTGTTTGCCGCCTCACGCAGCACGGACGCCGTCGAAGCAGATCTCGAGACGCTTTGCGAAATGCTGCTGTCGAGCCGCGGCGAAGCCTCTGGCATGGCCATTGCCGCCGAAATCCTCGGTCGCTGGAGCAAGCTCGACGAGGCCGGCGTCGAGCAGTTCCTGCAGATGCTGTCTGAAAAATTCGGCGCCGATATGGAGAAGCTCGACAAGGCTGTCGAGAGGTACCGCAGCGAGAAGAGCCCCGCCGCGATCATAGCGCTCCACAAGGCGGCGGAACCCCGCCGCCAGGAACTGCTGCGCAGGTTGAATCATGCGCCGAGCGGCACGGCCAAGCTCGTCCGGATGCGCCATCAGCTGCTCGCCTCCACCGATCGGTCGGACGAATATCGCGCCCTCGATGCCGATTTCACCCATCTGTTCGGCTCCTGGTTCAATCGTGGCTTCCTGACGCTGCGTCCGATCGACTGGTCGACGCCGGCGCACATCCTGGAAAAAATCATAAAATACGAGGCGGTGCACGAGATCGCCGGCTGGGAGGAACTGCGCCGGCGCCTGGCGCCTGCCGACCGGCGCTGCTTCGCCTTCTTCCACCCGCGGCTCACCGACGAGCCGCTCGTCTTCGTCGAGGTGGCGCTGACCCGATCCGTGCCGAGCGCCATCAGGGACGTGCTCGACGAGAGCCGGGAGCAGATCGATCCCGACCAGGCGACGACCGCGGTCTTCTATTCGATCTCCAACTGCCAGGAGGGGCTCCGCGGCATCTCCTTCGGCAACTTCCTCATCAAGCAGGTCGTCGAGGACCTGCGCAGGGACCTGCCCGGCCTGAAGAATTTCGTCACGCTTTCGCCGGTTCCGGGCTTTGCCCGCTGGCTTGCCAAGGCGCGCACATCGAAAGCCGAGCCGCTGTTTTCCGACGAAGACCGCAAGGTTCTGGCGCTCCTCGACGACCCGGCCTGGGCCGGCGACGAGAGCGCAGCAAGCGAAGTGGAGCGCCTGCTTTTGCCGCTCGCCGCCCGTTATTTCCTGATCGAGCGCACGCCGGAGGGCCGGCCGGTCGATCCGGTCGCCCGCTTCCATCTCGGCAACGGCGCCCGGCTGGAGCGGCTGAACTTCCTCGGCGACCGCTCGGCCAAGGCCATGCGCCAGGCGCACGGGATGATGGTCAACTACCTCTACAAGCTCGAGGATATCGAGGCGAACCACGAGGCCCTGGCACAGCGAGGCGAGGTCACCGCCTCGCCGGCCGTCAAGAGCCTGCTCAGCCGAACCGGCGAAAGCCGCCGCGGCGGCAAGGGCGAAATTTCACGACCGTTCGCGCAAGTCATGAACGGCAAGACTGGAGGAGGGCGCACGTGAGCAACCATCTGTTTGACGCCATTCGGGCAGCCGCTTCCGGCGATGCGCCGTTCATCCGGATCAACGGCGGCCGGTCCTGGACCTATGGCGACGCGCTCGCGTTTTCGGGCCGCATCGCCAGCGCGATTGACACGCTTGGCATCCGACCGGGCGACCGGGTCGCCGTCCAGGTGGAAAAGAGCGCCGAAGCGCTGATCCTCTATCTCGCCTGCCTGCGCAGCGGCGCGGTCTACCTGCCGCTCAACACCGCCTATACGCTCGCCGAGCTCGACTATTTCATCGGCGACGCCGAACCGCGGCTGGTGGTCGTTTCCCCGGCGGCGCGGGAAAGCGTCCGAAAAATCGCCGAGCCGCATGGTGCCATCGTCGAAACGCTCGGCACCGACGGCACGGGCTCGCTTCTCGACCTCGCCCACGACGAGCCGTCCGACTTCGTCGATGCATCCTGCGCGGCCGATGACCTGGCTGCGATCCTCTACACCTCGGGAACGACGGGCCGGTCCAAGGGTGCGATGCTCACCCACAGAAACCTGCTCTCGAATGCCATGAGCTTGCGCGACTGCTGGCGCGTCACCGGCGGCGATCGGCTGATCCATGCGCTGCCGCTCTTCCATACGCACGGGCTGTTCGTCGCCACGAACGTCACACTGCTCGCCGGCGCCTCGATGTTCCTGCTGCCGAAGTTCGATCCGGACGAGGTGCTCTCGCTGATGCCTCAGGCGACGCTGCTGATGGGCGTGCCGACCTTCTACGTGCGCCTCCTACAGAGCCCGCGGCTCGACCGGCAGGCGGTTGCCGACATGCGGCTCTTCATTTCCGGCTCCGCGCCGCTCCTCGCCGAGACTCATGTCGAGTTCAGGAAACGCACCGGCCACGCGATCCTCGAGCGCTACGGAATGACCGAGACCAACATGAACACCTCGAACCCCTATGACGGCGAACGGATCGCCGGAACCGTCGGCTTCCCGCTGCCGGGCGTGACGGTGCGCGTCACCGATACCACCACCGGCGCCGCCCTGCCGGCGGAGGAAACCGGCATGATCGAGATCAAGGGTCCGAACGTCTTCAAGGGCTATTGGCGGATGCCGGAAAAGACCGCTGCGGAATTCACCGCCGACGGGTTCTTCATCAGCGGCGACCTCGGCAAGATCGACAGGCGCGGCTATGTCCACATCGTCGGCCGCAACAAGGATCTGGTGATTTCGGGCGGCTACAACATCTACCCGAAGGAGGTGGAAGGCGAGATCGACCAGCTCGAAGGCGTCGCCGAAAGCGCCGTGATCGGCGTCCCGCATCCCGATTTCGGCGAGGGCGTCACCGCCATCGTCGTGCGCAAGCCCGAGGCGGCGCTCGACGAAAGCGCCATCCTCGGCGCGCTCAAGGACCGGCTGGCGCGCTATAAGCAGCCGAAACGCATCATCTTCGCCGACGACCTGCCGCGCAACACGATGGGCAAGGTCCAGAAGAACCTTCTGCGGCAGCAATACGCCGACTTATACGCTAGGACGTGACCGCGCTCTCTGGGAGGAAGGCGCACGGACATCATCTCAATCTCGAAAACGACAGCTACGGCGCTCAAGGCGCCGGAGGGAGGGGAACCATGGGCATCGAAATCTTATCCATTCTGCTATTGGTCGGCATGTTCGTCATCGCGACCATCCAGCCGATCAACATGGGCGCGCTGGCCTTCGGCTGCACCTTCTTGCTCGGATCGCTGATCATCGGCATGAAGGCCAATGACATCTTCGCCGGCTTCCCGAGCGACCTGTTCCTGACCCTGGTCGCCGTCACCTATCTCTTCGCCATCGCCCAGATCAACGGCACCATCGACTGGCTCGTCGAATGCGCCGTGCGGCTGGTGCGCGGGCATGTGGCCTGGATTCCCTGGGTAATGTTCCTGGTCGCCGCGGTGATCACCGGTTTCGGTGCGCTCGGACCGGCAGCCGTTGCCATCCTGGCGCCGGTCGCGCTGAGCTTCGCCGTGCAATACCGCATCCACCCGGCGATGATGGGGCTTATGGTCATCCATGGCGCGCAGGCCGGCGGCTTCTCGCCGATCAGCGTCTATGGCGGCATCAGCAACCAAATCGTCGTCAAGGCCGGCCTACCCTTCGCGCCGACATCCCTGTTCCTCTCCAGCTTCTTCTTCAACCTGGCGATCGCCGTGCTGGTCTTCTTCGTCTTCGGCGGTGCGCGGGTGATGAAGCAGAAAGCGGCAATGTCCGGTCCGTTGCCCGAACTCCACCGCGAAGGCGTATCCGCGTCGATCCGCGGCCATGGCGGCACGCCCGCTAAGCCGATACGGCAGCACACTTACGGCACCGCGGCCGACACCGCTGCGACGTTGCGCCTGACCCCGGAAATGATCGCCACCCTGATGGGCCTGACGGCGCTCGGCGTCGGCGCCCTGGTCTTCAAATTCAATGTCGGCCTGGTGGCGATCACCGTCGCCGTCGTGCTGGCGCTCATCTCGCCGAAGACCCAGAAGGCGGCGATCGACAAGGTCAGCTGGTCGACCGTGCTGCTGATCACCGGCATCATCACCTATGTCGGCGTCATGGAGAAGGCCGGGACGATCGACTATGTGGCGAGCGGCATTTCGAGCTTGGGAATGCCGCTCCTGGTGGCGCTGCTCCTGTGCTTCACCGGCGCGATCGTTTCGGCCTTCGCCTCCTCGACCGCATTGCTCGGCGCCATCATTCCGCTCGCCGTGCCGTTTCTGCTGCAGGGGCAGATCAGCGCCGTCGGCGTCGTCGCGGCGATCGCCATCTCGACGACGATCGTCGATACTAGCCCGTTTTCGACCAACGGCGCCCTCGTCGTCGCCAATGCGCCGGACGAGAAGCGCGAGCGCGTGCTGCGGCAATTGCTCATCTACAGCGCGCTGATCGCCATCATCGGGCCGGTCGTCGCCTGGCTGGTCTTCGTCGTGCCCGGCCTAGTCTGAGCGCGCCGGCGCCGACATCTCCTTCCCTGGGAAGGCGGAGCTCTCCTCCGCCTTCCCGCGTCATGCGGAACATTCGCCGTTGGCGCTGGTTTGCCTCCCCGCGACAGGAGGAGATCCCATGACCGACTTTGGCAGCGACGATCGATTGGTCCCTCACGACGGACCGCAGCAAACCAGCACGATGACGGCCTTCTTCGACAATCGGCGCGACGCGGAAGCGGCCGTGGAACGGCTGCAGCTCGCGGAGCTCGGCGCCGTCTCGATCCAGCTCGTCCTCGGCAGAGGCGAAGGAAGCGCCGATGTGGAACCGGCCGGCATCTGGTCGGCGCTCGAGAACTATCTCTTCCCCCAGGAGGACCGCGAGATCTATGCCGAGGGTCTCAGCCGCGGCGGCTATCTGGTGACGGTGAGCGGCATCGACGACCGGAGCTACGAAGCCATCCGCGACATTCTCGACGACGAAGGCACGATCGATCTCGACGAGCGCGCCGACCTCTGGAGAAGCGAGGGCTGGAGCGGCTGGCAGCGCGATGTGCCGAGCACGCCGGCGACCGGCTACACGGAAGACACTTTCGACGCACCCCGGCCGGCGACGGCGAAAAGAGACCACGCCCGAAGCTCCGGGACCATTCGAACCTATCGGACGGAGAGCGCTTCCACATCGACGGTGAGCGATCACGACAGCCCGGCGGCCGCCATGCACGAACCAGGGCCGCGCTCGGCCGATGCCGGCTCCTGGTCTCAGCCCGAACGCGACACTCCCGGCAGCCCTCGCCAGGACCAGGACGGGCAGAGCCAAAGCCAGCAGCTCGGCTCCGGCTGGTCGCAAAGCCAGAAGAGCGGAAGCTGAGGGCTCGAACCATGCCGAAGGAAGAAATGCTGACTGGCGGCTGCCTCTGCGGCAAGCGGCGCTATGCCTTCAAGGGCCCGCCCTCGCATATCGGATATTGCCATTGCTCCATGTGCCGCCGGGCGACCGGCGGTCCATCCGCCGTGCTGGTACGAGCCCACGATGCTGAAATCGAATGGAGCACCCCGCCGGCAGTCTACCGTTCATCGCCGATCGCAGTGAGAGGCTTCTGCCCGGATTGCGGCAGTCCCCTGTTCCTGAAATACGACGGCCGTGCGAGCGTCCATTTCACCCTCGGTTCCTTCGATCGCCCGGAGGAGCTTGCCCCGAGCGGGCACTACGGCATTGAGAGCCGGCTTGCCTGGGACGACAGCGGCCGCGGCTTGCCGGGCGAAGAAACCAAGCAGCGGTTTTAAGCGAGGCCTATCTGGTGAATCGTTTTGCTGCGATCAGGAGCACCCCCCTCTGCCCTGCCGGGCATCTCCCCCACAAGGGTGGAGTTCGGCAGGTGGCAATGTCCCGCCCCCTCGCATATCCAACGCATGGACTAACGGGTGCCTCGATTTCGGCATGCACAGGTTGAGCGTGGGGCAGAGCGGCGTTTCCAGCCGACCTCCACCCTTGTTGGGAGATGCCCGGCAGGGCAGAGGGGGTATCACACCCGTTCTCCCGAGTTTCGACGCTCCAATCTGAGCGGATTGCTCTCTACCGAGGTCAGGTCTTGGCGCTCGAATTCGGATTGTGCTTGTCCTTTTCGGTGACGGGACCTTTCGAGGCCTTGGAGCCGCCACCCCACTCCTGCGTCTTGCGGGCCTGATCCCCGCCCGTCTTGCCAGGCTGGCTTTTCTTGGCGGTGCCGCTTTCTTCCTTGTTCTTCGGGCGATCCGGTTTCTTTTCCATTCGAGGCTCCATCCATTGTCTCTGGTATTCGCCCCGAACCGTCGAGCGGCCGATCGGTTCCGGCGTTGCCGGACTTGCCACACGCGAAGAAAAGCCCCGGAACGCGGGGCGTTCCGGGGCCATCTGGTCGCCTGACCGGGAGAAAGAAATCAGGCGGCCGCTACTTTTTTCGAAATGCGCGCCCATTCCGGGATCCAGTCGCGATGGGCGACGAGCAGATCGTCTACGAGTGACCAGATCTGGTCGAGGTCGAGCTCGGCAGCGGTATGCGGATCCATCATCGCCGCGTGGTAGAGATGCTCGCGGTTCTCGGTGACGAGCGCCTGGACCGTCAGCTCCTGGACGTTGATGTTGGTGCGGATCAACGCGGTGAGCTGCGGCGGCAGCGCGCCGATATAGGTCGGCTGGATGCCGGAGGCGTCCACCAGGCACGGCACCTCCGCGGCGCAGTTCTCCGGCAGCGAGGTGATGCAGCCGTTGTTCCTGAGGTTGCCGTAGATCACCGAAGGCTCGCCGGTCCAGACCGAGTTCATGATCGACGAGGCGTATTCGTGGCTTTCGGCCACCTCGATCGTCTCGGCCTCCTTGAAGGCGGCAGCCTGGCCTTTCCAGCGCTCGATCTGCTCGATGCAGCGCTTCGGATATTCATCGAGCGGGATGCCGAATTTCTCAATGAGGTCGGGGCGGCCGTCCTTGATGAAATAGGGCGTGTATTCGGCGAAGTGCTCCGAGCTCTCGGTGACGAAATAGCCGAGCCGGGTCAGCATCTCGTAGCGCACCTTGTTGGGGCAGCGCGGGTTCCAATGGCTGGGTTTCGGGAAACGGCCTTCGCGATAGCCGCGGATCAGCTCCGGATAGAGGTCGCGATAGCTGCCGTCCTTCTGGCGATGCTCGAACTTGAGATAAAACGCCATGTGGTTGATGCCGGCGGCACGATAGCGGATTTCGTCCAGCGGAATGTCCAGGTCGCGGGCAAGCTCGAACGCCGTTCCCTGCACTGAATGGCAGAGGCCGACCTGCTTGATCGTCGGGTATTTTTCGGCGATCGCCCAGGTGTTGATCGCCATCGGGTTGACATATTGCAAGAGGATCGCCTCCGGGCAGACGGCAAGCATGTCCTCGCAGATCTTCCACAGATGCGGCACGGTTCGAAGCCCGCGCATGATGCCGCCGACGCCGAGCGTGTCGGCGATCGTCTGGCGCAGCCCGTATTTCTTCGGCACCTCGAAATCGGTGACCGTGCAGGGCTCGTAGCCGCCGATCTGGAAGGCGACGACGACGAAATCGGCCCCTTCGAGCGCCTTCAGCTGGTTGGAAAAGGTTTCGATCTTCGCCTTGACGCCGAGGGTGCGCACCAGCTTGCCGGCCACGATCTCGCTTTCGGCAAGGCGTTCCGGATTCAAATCCATCAGCCCGATGGTCGCGGCAGAAAGCGCCGGCCGCTGCAATACGTCGCCGATGATGTTCTTCATGAAGACGGTCGAGCCGGCGCCGATGAAGGTGATCTTGGGTTGTCTGGTCATGGAAAGCCTCTGTTCTTGAAAGTCACGCGGCCACTTCGAAGGCGGCTCTGACGAGCCGCTCCGTATAGGCAGTCTTGGGATTGGAAAGAATTTCGTTCACCGGCCCCTCCTCGACGATCTTGCCGTGCTGCATGACCACCACCCGGTGGCAGAGCGCGCGCACGACCTTCAGGTCGTGGGAGATGAAGAGATAGCTCAAGCCCCGCTCGTCCTGCAGCTTGCGCAGGAGCTCGATGATCTGGGCCTGCACCGAGAGGTCGAGAGCAGAAGTCGGTTCGTCAAGCAGGATGAATTCCGGCTCGAGCGCGATCGCCCGGGCAATCGCGATGCGCTGGCGCTGGCCGCCGGAAAATTCGTGCGGGAAGCGCGACAGGATGTTGGGGGGCATGCCGGCGCTGACGAGCGCGTCCTGGACACGCGCAAGCCTATCCCTGCGATTCTCGCCGAGGCCGTTGACGATCAGTCCTTCCTCGATGATCTGGCCGATCGACATGCGCGGATTGAGCGAGGCGAAGGGGTCCTGGAAGACGACCTGGATGCGCGAACGCAGCGGCCGCATGCCCTTGCGGTTCTTGCCGTGGATCGGCTGACCGTCGAAATAGATCTCGCCGCCGTCGGTGTTGATCAGCCGGATCAGTGCCTGGCCAAAGGTCGTCTTGCCGGAGCCCGACTCCCCGACGAGGCCGAGCGTCTCGTGCCGTCGCAAATTGAGGCTGAGGCTGTCGACCGCGACCAGCTCCTTCAGCTCCGGCTTGAAGAAGCCGCCCTTCTTCAGCATGAAGGAGACCCGAACGTTCCGCCCGTCGAGCATGATCGGCGCATTGTCCGGCAGCGGCTTGGCCGATCCCGTCGGCTCCGAGGCAAGCAGCCGCCGCGTATAGGCATGCTGCGGGTTGGCGAAGAGCGCCTCCGTGGTGTTGTGCTCCTTCACCTCGCCGAGCTGCATCACATAGACATAGTCGGAGAATTGCCTGACCACCGTCAGATCGTGGGTGATGAGGATCACCGCCATGCCGAGTTCCTGCTGCAGCTTGCGGATCAGGTTGAGGATCTGCGCCTGCACGGTAACGTCGAGCGCCGTCGTCGGCTCGTCGGCGATCAAGACATCCGGATCGTTAGCAAGCGCCATGGCGATCATCACGCGCTGGCGCTGGCCGCCGGAAAGCTGGTGCGGATACTGGTTGAGCCGCGCCTCCGGGTCGGGGATCTGCACGTGGCGCAGCAGTTCGAGCGCCCGCTCGGCGGCGGCGCGGCGGCTCATGCGGCGATGCGCCCGGATCGCTTCGATGATCTGGCTGCCGATCGTATAGACCGGGTTTAGCGAGCTCATCGGCTCCTGGAAGATCATCGAGATGCGGTCGCCGCGCAGCGCCCGGCGCTGCCGCTTCGAGAATTTCAGCACGTCCTTGCCGTCATAGTCGATGCGCGAATGCGAGGCGATCGTGGCGCGCTTGGAAAGAAGCCCCATGATGGTGCGCGCCGTCACCGACTTGCCCGAACCGGATTCCCCGACGATTGCCACCGTCTCGCCTCGATAGAGCTGGAAGGAGACGTCCTTCACCGCCTCGACCGTGCCGTTCTCGACCTTGAAGGTGACGGCCACCTTGCGGGCATCGATGACCGGCCGCGCGTCCTTGGTATGGCGGTCGCGCCGTTCTTCCGGTGCCGGCACAATGGATTCGACTGTTGCCATCGGCGTGCTCCTCAATAGGGGTCGATTGCGTCGCGCAGGCCGTCGCCGAGCGCATTGAAGGCGAAGACGGTGACGAGCACGAAGGCGACGGGCGAGAGGATCCACGGATAGGAGCCGATCGCCGAATAGTTCGCCGTATCCTGCAGCATCAGCCCCCAGGAAATGAGCGGCGGCTTGACCGCAAAGCCGAGGAAGCCGAGAAAGGACTCGAGCAGCACCACCTGCGGAATGGCGAGCGTCACGGCGACGATCACATGGCTCATCACGTTCGGGAAAATGTGCTGGAAGATGATCCGCCGGTCGGTTGCGCCGATGGCGATCGCCGCCCGCACATAGTCGATCCGTGCCAGAGCCAGCGTCTTGCCGCGCACCTCGCGCGACATCTGCGCCCAGCCGAGCGCCGACATGACGATAATGACGAAGGCGAGGAAGACATTGGTCGGTGCCGTCACCGGGATCAGCGAGGCGAGCGCCAGATAGAGCGGCAGTTGCGGGAAGGCTAGCACCAGCTCGACGAAGCGCTGCACCCAGGCATCGAAACGCCCGCCGAAATAGCCCGACACCATGCCGACCGTGGTGCCGACCACGGTGACGATCGAGACCACCGTCAGCGCGATGATCAGCGAGATGCGCGAGCCGTAGAAGATGCGCGACAGCACGTCGCGGCCGAACTTGTCGGTGCCAAGCAGATGCACCGGCGTGCCGTCGACGGCGCCGAAGAGATGGCGCTCGGCCGGAATCAGCCCGAAGAGCCTGTAGGGGGCGCCCTTCACAAAGAAGCCGAGGAGCTGCGGATTGTCGAAGTCGGGACCGATCATCGGCTGGAAGGTGATCGGGTCGAGCTCTTCCCCCTCCCGAAGTGGATAGCTCCTCGGTGGGAAAACGAAGTTGCCGTCCTTGTCGCGGAAGCTGATCGCCTGCGGCGGCGCGAAGGCGACCCCGGTCGCCTTCGGATCGACCGGCGACAGGAAATCGGCAAAGATCGCCATGAGGACCAGCAGGCTGACGAGGATCAGGCCGAGCAGGCCGGTCCAGGAGCGCTTCAGCCGCCGCCAGACGAGGGCGGTATAGCTCTCGTGGTGATGCTTCTCCTCCGGGTGCATGGCGACCGGTACGGTGCTGTGGGCTTCGATGGTCATGCGTAGGCCCCTCCTCCCATGCGCACGCGCGGATCGAGCGCGGCGAGCAGCATGTCGGCGATGATGTTGCCGACGATCAGCGTTGCCGAGAGCACCAGCATGAAGGTCGCGGTAACATAGACGTCGCCCACCCACATGGAGCCGACGATCGCCGGCCCGACGGTCGGCAGCGCGAAGATGATCGCCGTCTCGATCTCGCCGGTCAGCATGTAGGGAAGCACGACGCCCTGATACATGATGAGCGGATGCAGCGCGTTCGGAACGGCGTGCCGCATGACGACGGCGCCTTCGCTCAGGCCTTTCGCGCGGGCCGTCTCGACATATTGCGCGTTCAGCGTGTCGAGCAGGTTGCCGCGCATGACGCGCATATTGTAGGCGAGCCCGCCGAAGGTGGCGATCGCCACGACCGGCCAGACATGCTTCACCAGGTCGACGAACTTGTCCCAGGACCAGGGCGCGCCGCCATAGCGGGCCGAATGGAAGCTGTTGATCTCGCTCACATTGAAATGGAAGACGAGGATATAGACGATGATCAGCGCCATTAGGAAGCGCGGCACCGTCATGCCGAGGAAGGAGACGGTCGAAAGCAGGCTGTCGACCCATGAATATTGCCTCGTCGCGGCGAGAATGCCGAAGCCGATGCCGATCACCGACGCAAGAATGTGGCAGACGAGCGCCAGCGCTAGCGTGCGCGGCAGGCGCTCGCCGACGACGTCGGCAACCGGCTTGTTGTAGTAGAGGCTGTGGCCGAAATCGCCGCGCGTCACGATACCGGTCACCCAGTTGACGTATTGGAGCGGCAGCGGCTTATCGAGGCCGTGCTCCTTGCGATAGGCCTGCGCCTGGGCGTCGGCTTCTTCGAAGGAGGCGCCGCCCTGGTTGATCAGCTGCGAGCGGATATAGTCGCTATAGTCGCCGGGTGGCGCCTGGATGATGGCGAAGGTCACCACGCTCAGGACGAACAGCACCGGAATGGCAGAGGCGACGCGGACCAGCAGAAATCTGAACATGGCCGTTTCCTTCTGTCGGTTTTCCATTGGCGGTGCCGGCACGGCCGGCCACGCCAGGGAGTGAAGGGCTATCCTCCCGGCCCATAAGGTCAGGGCCGGGAGAGACGATCATGTTCAGTTGCTCGGGCCGCTTTCGCCGGGCTTGCCGGGAAGCTGCTCGGCATAGAGCTCGTAGTCGCCCTGCTTGTCGGCCGGTACGAAGACCCGCTCGCGGATGATCGTGTCCTCGGCCCAGTTGAACATGAAGATCGGCGCTCCAGGAGGAATGTTCGAGAACCGCTTGTTGATGACCAGCGCCCCCGGATATTCGGTGAGCCCGACGGTATCGACATTCTCCGTCGAGACCTTCTGGAACTGCTTCATCAGATCGGCGCGCGCCTCGTTGTCGTTGCTCGCGATGAACTTGTTGACGATGTCGACGAGTTCCTGCTCGTAGGGCATGAGGTCGACCTTGCCGCTTTCCGGCGCGCGGTGGTGCCAGCTGGTGCGCGGGCCGGTCGGAGCGAGCTGCGTCGTGTTCTGCACAACGGAGGTCAGCTCCTGGTCGTTGCGGCGGATCAGCCAGTCGAATTTGCCCGCATACTGTGTCGCGTCACGCTTGGTGCCGTCGACCGAGTTCAGGACCACCTTGAGCCCGAGCTGCTCCATCTGGCCGATCAGGCCTTCCGCAAGGTTGCGGTCGGTGCCGTAGTCGGAGTTGACGAGCATCACGATCTGCACGTCGGCGCCGCCGGCGGTGCCTTCAGGGAAGTTGACGAAGCCGTTACCGTCCGTGTCCTTGAGACCGACCTTTTCGAGGAGCGCCTTGGCGCCTTCGAGGTCGAAAGGATAGTAAATGGTCGAGTTCCGGTCATAGAAGCTCGTGCCGGAGGAAAGCCCGCCCGGATAGATCGCCGTGAAGGGGCCCTTCACCAGCGCTTCGCCGAGCTTCTTGCGATCAACCGCCATGGTGACGGCCTTGCGGAAATCCAGGTTACGGTTGAGTTCGCGGACCGCCTGGGCACGTTCGTCCGGTTCTCCCCAGCCATTGGCCGAGTAGTTCATGCGCAGATTGTAGCCGATGACACGGGGGCCGAAGGCGAGCCGAGCCGGTGCCTTTTCATCTGCGGCGCGCTTCAGCGATTCGACGAAGTTTTCCGGCTGCTCTAGGTTGGAGAAATCGCCGGATCCAGCGATCGCCTGCACGTCGCGGTCGGCCCAGGTCGACAGCTTGTAGTGCACTTCGTTGAGATAGGGTAGCTGGTTGCCGGCCTCGTCGACCTTCCAATAGTAGGGATTTCGGCGCAGCACGATGATGTCGTCCGGCCGGTAGGCGACCGGGACCCAGGCGCCCATCACCGGAATGTTCATATATTCCGGCGGGAAGCCGTTCTTGTACTGGTCGTAGGTCGTGCCGGCATATTTCGGATGCTTCGTCTTCAGGATATGCGACGGGCCGGGGCAGAAGGTGCCATAGGCCATGGCGTAGAGATGCTGGCGCGGGAAGGCATCCTTGAAGGTCCATTCGACCGTGTACTGGTCGATTTTCTTGAGCGTCGTTCCTTCGCCGAAGGTCTCGGGCGTCGCGCCGTTCAGCGGCGATACATTCGGATCGACGACATTGTCATCCCAGTAGAACATCACGTCGTCGGCGTCAAAGGGATCGCCGTCCGACCATTTCGCACCTTCGATCAGGTGCATGATAAGCTTGTGGCCATCCTCAGACCACTCCCAGCTTCTGGCGAGGTTCGGCAGCGGCTCGACGTCGCTGGCTTCCACCTGGTAAAGCGGCGCGGTGCGCGTCAGGCATTCCGACATGCCGATGTCGATGCCGCCCCAGCCCTGGGTCTGGCCGGCGCTGTAGTTCCAGCCCTCGGGACGGCCGCCGATGACGTGGCGCATGACGTCGCCATAGACCCCCGTGCCGTCCGGCATGTTGCCGGCCTTGAAGACCATCGGCTCCTTCGGCAGGCGCTCGGCGACGGGCGGCAGCTTGCCGGTCTTGACGAATTTCTCGGTTACCCATTCCGGCTCTTTGTATTCGGGCAAAGCCTTGAACTCGAGAATGGAGTCGCGCGCCACATAGGTAATCTCGCCCTGCGCCGGCACCGGCGGCTGCTCGGGCACCACGGTCGGTTCGGATGCGAAGGCCTGCACGGCGAAGGCGGATATGCCGATCAACAGGCTTGCCGTTGTTGTCAGTCGATGCGTTTTCATTGCCTCAGGTTCTCCCTCCTGTGTTCGCCACGCCGGGACGGGTGGCGCTCCTCCTTGGCCACGTGCACCGCGTCTCCTCACGCGGATGTGCTCGGGGCGTTATTTCAATAGGGCCGCTGGTTACCGGTTTCGGTCCGGGATCGCCCCTCATCCGGCCTGCCGGCCACCTTCTCCCCGCAGGCGGGGCGAAGGAGAGTCGCGGCGCCGGATCAGGTCCCCCTCTCCTCGCCTAGGAGAGGGTTAGGGTGAGGGGCGTCCACAAGCCAGAGATGGCCGCTGTCACCATCATTCAAGTCTCCGACGCCTACCCGGCGGCGCGCAGCTTCGCGGCTTCCTTCTCGGCGCGGATTTCCTCGATGGAGCGCACCTCGCGCCGGGCGGCACCCGTCCACTCGCGGGTCTTCACCGTCGACCGGGCAAGCCGATCCTTTGCCGCCTCGACGGCATGGGCGTATTGAGGCAGCCACTCAGCCTGGGCAACGACCATTTCGTCGACCATCTGCCAGACCTCCTCCGGCGTGCAGATCGCGCCGACCAGCGGATCGTGCAGCACCGCCAGCTTCAGAAGATCGATGTCGCCGGTGATCGCCGCATGGACGGACATGCGCTGGACATTGATCGACGAGATGCAGGTGGCGGCACAGGCCTCGGGAAGCGTGATGCCGGACACCATGTTAATGCCGAAACGATCGACGAAGCCAGGAGATTCGATGATCGCATCGGCCGGCAGGTTGGTGATCACGCCGTTGTTCTTGAGGTTGAAATGACCGCGATAGACACGGCCCGTCTCCAGCGCCTCCAGGATATGGCTTGCGTGTTCGTTCGAGCGCTTGATCGTATCGAGCGGCTTGCCTGCCTCCTCGAGGAAGCGCGGATATTCCGTCTCGAACCAGTTGCGGGTCTCGGTCGAATAGCGCAGATAGCCGCCGGTCTCGCCATGGATCCAGTCCGACATGTCGATCCACTTCGTGATCTCGTCCGGCCGCTTGCGGTACCAGGGCAGATATTCGGAAAGATGGCCGTTGCTTTCCGTCGAATAGACGCCGAAGCGCTTCAACACATCGATCCTGAGCTTTTCCTGCCTGGAGAAGACCGGATGCGCCTCGAAGGCGGCGACGAGTTCGTCCTTGCGGATCTTGCGGCCGTTCAAACGAACGTCGATGAACCAGGTCTGGTGGTTTATGCCGGAGCAGACATAGTCGAGCTCGCCCTCCTTGGCGCCGAGGATTTCGGCAATCTGCTCGGCGCCATGCTGGACGCCGTGGCAGAGGCCGACGGTGTCGACCTTGCCGTATTCGATCGCCGCCCAGGTGTTCATCGCCATCGGGTTGGCATAGTTCAGAAACTTGGCGCCCGGCTCTGCCACCTCGCGGATGTCCTTGCAGAAGTCGAGGATCACCGGAACGTTGCGCTGGCCGTAGAGGATGCCGCCGGCACAGATCGTGTCGCCGACGCACTGGTCGACTCCGTATTTCAGCGGAATGCGGATGTCGTCCGCATAGGCCTCGAGCCCGCCGACCCGAACGCAGCTGATGATGTAGCGGGCGCCTTCCAGCGCCTTGCGCCGATCGGTGGTTGCGGTGACCCGTGTCGGCAGTCCGTTCGCCTCGACGATCCGGTCGAGGATCGTCTTGATCATGCCGAGATTATGCTCGCTCAGATCCGTCAAGGCGAACTCGACGTCGCGGAGCTCCGATACGGACAGGATATCGGTGAAAAGCTTCTTGGTAAAACCGACGCTGCCGGCGCCGATAATGGCGATCTTGAAGCTGCCCATTTTCGTTTATGCCTCCTCGCAATGGCGATCTTCGCGCAATAAGGGTAAAATCAATTCATCGAATTGATCCGGCCGCGACCGGCGGGCCGTCCTCACTGAAAAACCCTGTTTCAAACGCCGGTTAGCCGTGCGTCTTGCGCGATCTGTGGCCATTATGTGTATAATCCGGAGCGCGACTAGAGAGGGATTGTGCTTTCATGGGTAATTCTGTGCTGCAACAATTGATCGACCAAGGCCCGGTGATGCGGACCGTTTCACTGCCACGGGGAAGGCAGAGCCTGCACACGATGCCGACGAGCACCGGCTACGAGATCAGGACCGACGCCGGCTACGACTGGGACGGGCGAAAGCGCGGCCAGACGCCGTTCACGGTACTGCAGCACACACTCGGCGGCGCTGGAAACCTGCGCTACGAGAACCGCACCTATCGCGTGCGTGAGGGCGACACTCTGCTGCTGCTGGTCCCGCACAATCACCGCTACTGGCTGGAGGATGGCGGGCGGTGGGAGTTTTTCTGGATCTCGATGAACGGCGAGGAGGCGCTTCGCATCCACCGCGCCATCCTCGGCGTCACCGGGCCTGTTCTGAAGCTGCAGCCGGAGACAGTCGAGCACCTCGCCGACTGCAGCCAGCGGCTGATCACCGGCGGCGAGACGCCCGGCCGCGCCTCGGCGATCGCCTATGAGGCGGCAATGGCGCTCTATGACGACGTGTTCGGCTCGCACCCGGTCTTCAGCGAGGAATACCGGACGATGCATCACGTCATCGATCACATCATGGCGAACCTCGAAAAGCCGCTGCCGGTCGAGGAACTCGCCCGCGTCTCCGGCTTGAGCCGCGCCCATTTCTCGCGCGTCTTCGCCGCAAGCGAAGGCATGCCGCCCGCGGAGTTCGTGCTCCAGAAGCGGCTGCAGCGAGCGGTGAAGCTGCTGACCAAGACGGCCGACCTGCCGGTCAAGGAGGTGGCCATTCTCTCCGGCTTTGACGACCCTAATTATTTCGCCAAGGTCTTCCGCCGCGTCTTCGGCGCGAGCCCGACCGAGTTCCGCACCACCGGCATGTATGCGAGCGTGCCGGCCAAAACCCGGAAGACAAGTGAGCAGGTGACCACGCTCGTTGCTGCTTGCGATTGAAATCTGCGCGATAAAATTTTACTAAACAAGATGCGCAAAGACGCGGCTGACTGGCGGGACGTAAGAGAATGGTGACAATCAAGGAAATCGCGGCGGCCGTTGGCGTGTCGTCGGCGACCGTGTCGCGGGTCCTGAACTACGATCCGACCTTGTCGATCTCCACCCGGAAACGACAGGCGATCATCGAAACCGCCGAAGCGCTGAACTATGCGACGCCGCGCAACCGCAGCCGGGCAGCCGCTCAAGGCCTCGGCGTCGGGTTGAAGATTGCGCTCGTGCATTTCCTCGAACCGGCCCAGGAACTGGCCGACCCCTATTATGTCGGCGTGCGGCTCGGCATCGAGAGCCGCTGCCAGGCCCTTAAAAGCGAGATCGTCAAGATCGTCCACACGGGAAGCCCTCCGGAAGCGGCGATCCTTGAGGCGGCCTCCGGCGTTGTTGCCGTCGGCCACTACTATGGCGAGGCGCTCGAATGGCTGCGCCGCCACAGCCGCCATCTCGTCTTTGCCGACTACGCGCCGGCGGGCGACACCGACGACAGCGTCCTGAGCGACGTCGCGATGTCCATGACCCGGCTGCTCGGCGCGGTGCACGCCATGGGCTATCGCCGGATCGGCTTCATCGGTTGGATCGACGCGTTTCACGAGCCCGAAAACATTTATTCGGAGCGTCGCTGCCGCACCTATATCGAGTGGATGACGAAGGCCGGGCTCTTCGATCCGGATCTGTGCCTCGTCGAACGGATGACACCCGATAGCGGCTACGCGCTCGCCAGGGCGATGCTGTCGAATCCCAACCCGCCGAAGGTGCTGATCACCTGCAACGACAACATGGCACTCGGCGCCTATCGGGCGATTCACGAGATGGGCCTGAGAATCCCCGAGGATGTGGCGGTCGCGAGTTTCAACGATATTCCGGTGGCGCAGTTCCTCGGGCCGCCGCTGACCACCGTCAAGATTCCGGCCGAACTGATCGGCGAAACCGCCGTCGACCTGCTCCTCGAGCGGCTGTCCGGACGTGAGGTCGCCAAGAAGGTGGTCCTCGGCACCGAGATCGTCTGGCGCGGCAGCACGCCGGCGCCGGTCGAGGCCCGGATGGCGGTCGGCGCGCTCTAAAAGTCCCAGGGGGAAATCAGATCCAGTCCGGTCGTCGCAAAATTCGCGAGATTGCGCGTCGCCAAGCGGCCGCCATTCACCCTGGCGATAGCGGCGATCAACCCGTCAGACGCGGACATAACGCGACCTTGCCTCGACGCCGTACCCATGATCTCGCCGTAGCCATTGCCGCCTCTTCCGTCAGGCCGAATATCCGGTCGGCGAAGCGCTGCCGCCAGTCGGCGAGGCCTTGCTGCAGGCGCTCAGCGCGTTGATCCGGCATTATCTTTTGAATGCCGCAGGCGATTTCGGCGATCGTCACGGTCGGGAGAGCCAACTCCGCATCGTAGCGGACGAGCCAGGCGATCACCGCCTCGGAGGGGGTTTTGCGCAGCGTTTCCGAGATGACGTTTGTGTCTACGAGGATCAAAGCTCGAGACCCGTGTGAGGCTTGCGCCCGTCCTTGATCACGGCCTCGAGGTCGAGGTCTGTACCGTAGTTCTTGGACAAGCGCGCATAGAAGGCACCTGCAGGCTCTCGGCCCGCCTCTCTGATTTCATATAATTCGAGAGCACGCTCGACAATGTCGGCGATCGAGCGGTTTTCTCGGCGTGCGAGGCGGTGCGCCAGATCACGCGCCTTTGCACTGCGTACCGAAAGCTGCGGAGCGGCCATGGTTGGTGCTGCCTTGGTGTCTTAGACAAGCACCTCTTAGGCACTTCAAATCTTCCAAGTAAATATTTACTGAAAATCTTGCATCACTCTCGATTTTAGGAAATACTCCGCCTCCGGAGACAGGGAGGAACTGTCTCGGGGAACGAACCTTGAGGGAGGAAATTCATGGATATTTTCGCGCGCGGCCATCTGTCGCGGATCGCCGCTCTTGCGCTCGCAAGCGCCAGCTTGCTCGCGGTCACCGCCGCCGAGGCCAAGGAAATCACCATCTGGTGCTGGGATCCGAACTTCAACGTCGCGATCATGAAGGAAGCCGGCGCTCGCTATACCAAGACGCATCCGGACGTCACCTTCAACGTCGTCGATTTCGCCAAGACCGACGTCGAGCAGAAGCTACAGACCGGCCTTGCCTCCGGCACCGCCGACGCCTTGCCAGACATTGTGCTGATCGAGGACTACGGCGCGCAGAAATACCTGCAATCCTTCCCCGGCGCCTTTGCGGCCCTCTCCGGCACCGTCGACTATTCCGGTTTCGCTCCCTACAAGGTGGAGGCGATGACCGTCGACGGCCGGGTCTACGGCATGCCCTTCGATTCGGGCGTCACCGGCCTCTATTACCGCAAGGACTATCTCGAGCAGGCCGGTTTCAAGCCGGAAGATATGCAGAACATCACCTGGGATCGGTTCATCGAGATCGGCAAGGAAATCGAGGCGAAGACCGGCAAGAAGATGATGGGTCTCGACCCGAACGATGCCGGTCTCGTCCGGATCATCACGCAATCGGCCGGCCAATGGTATTTCGACAAGGAAGGCAAGCCGAACATCACCGGCAACGCGGCGCTTAAGGCGGCGCTCGAGACGGTCGGCAAGATCATGTCGGCCAATATCTACAAGCCGGCGAACGGCTGGTCCGACTGGGTCGGCACCTTCACCTCGGGCGACGTCGCCACCGTCGTCACCGGGGTGTGGATCACCGGCACTGTCAAGGCGCAGCCGGACCAGGCTGGCAAATGGGGCGTCGCTCCGATCCCGGCCCTGTCGATCGAGGGCGCGACGCATGCCTCGAACCTCGGCGGATCGAGCTGGTACGTGCTCGAAAGCTCCGCGGAAAAGGCCGAGGCGATCGATTTCCTCAACGAAATCTACGGCAAGGACATCGATTTCTACCAGAAGATCCTCCAGGACCGCGGCGCCGTCGGCTCGCTGCTCGCAGCCCGTAGCGGCCCGGCCTACGAGGCGGCCGATCCCTTCTTCGGCGGCGAGAAGGTCTGGCAGAACTTTTCCGATTGGCTCGCCAAGGTGCCGTCGGTGAACTACGGCGTCTTCACCAACGAGGCGGATCTCGCCGTCACGGCGCAGCTGCCGGCGCTGACCCAGGGCATGCCGGTAGACGAAGCACTGAAGGCGATCGACGCCGAAGTCGCCGGGCACATCCAGTAGCCGGGAAAGCGAGCAGGGGGCATACAGCGCCGTGCGTCTTATCAGACGCACAAAGGACGCTGTAGCTCTTTGAATTGCTTCATGTTTTATCCTTACATCGGCACGATTGAAGGAAACATGCAGGGCCTGCCGCTCTACAGTAGGCCGTGGCGGCTTAAGCCACGGCCAGTGATTCCCTGTTAATCATGAGGTTGACGATGGCTCTCGCCCGCCGCGGCGGCATCGGCCGATATTACGACGTCAACGGCTGGCTCTTCGTCGCGCCGGCGCTCGGGCTGATCGGCCTGTTCATGGTCTATCCGATCTTCTGGTCGCTCTGGATGTCCTTCCAGGCCGGCCGCGGCATGATGATGAAGTTCGCAGGCTTCGCCAACATCATCCGTCTGTGGAACGATCCGGTCTTCATCAAGGCGCTGACCAACACGATGACCTATTTCATCGTGCAGGTGCCGATCATGATCATGCTCGCTCTGATCCTGGCGTCGATCCTCAACAATCCGCGGCTCGTCGGCCGGGCGTTCTTCCGCACCGCCATTTTCCTGCCCTGCGTCACCTCGCTGGTCGCTTATGCGGTGCTCTTCAAGGGCATGTTCGCGCTCGACGGCATCGTCAATTCGACGCTTCAGGCGCTTGGAATCATCGCCTCGCCCATTCCGTGGCAGACGCATCCCTTCTGGGCGAAGGCGCTCGTCATCATTGCCATCACCTGGCGCTGGACCGGCTACAACATGATCTTCTATCTCGCGGCGCTGCAGAACATCGACAGGTCGATCTACGAGGTCGCCCGCATCGACGGCGTTCCGGCCTGGGCGCGTTTCACCCACATCACCATCCCGCTCTTGAAGCCGGTCATCCTGTTCACCACGGTGATCTCGACGATCGGCACGCTGCAGCTCTTCGACGAGGTCTATAACCTCACCGAAGGCAAGGGCGGCCCGTCGAATGCGACGCTTACCCTGTCGCTCTACATCTACAACCTGACCTTCCGCTTCATGCCGAATTTCGGCTATGCGGCGACGGTTTCCTACGTCATCGTCGTTTTCGTCGCCATCCTCGCCTTCCTGCAGTTCTTCCTGGCAAGGGAGCGCGACAAATGAGAGCGAGTCCCGCCAACATCGCCTCGGCCGTCCTGACCTATGGCTTCGTCGGGCTGATGGCCTTCCTTTCCGTCTTTCCCTTCATCTGGATGGCGCTCGGCGCCACCAATTCCTCGATCGACATCATCAAGGGCAAGCTCGCGCCGGGTGAGGCGCTGGCGACCAACATCGCCAACTTCTTCACCCTGGTGAACGTGCCGCTGGTCTTCTGGAATTCGGCGAAGGTGACCATCTTCGCGACCGTGCTCACGCTGGCCGTCTCATCGCTTGCCGGCTACGGCTTCGAGATCTTCCGCTCGCGTCACCGCGAACGCCTTTACCGGGCCATGCTGCTGACACTGATGATCCCCTTTGCGGCGCTGATGATCCCGCTCTTCATCATGATGGGCAAGATGGGCCTCATCAACACCCACATCGCCGTCGTGCTGCCGACGATCGGCTCGGCCTTCATCGTCTTCTATTTCCGTCAGAGCACCAAGGCCTTCCCCTCGGAGCTGCGCGACGCGGCGAAAGTCGACGGCCTGAAGGAATGGCAGATCTTCTTCTATATCTATGTGCCGGTGATGCGCTCGACCTATGCGGCCGCCTTCATCATCGTCTTCATGACCGCCTGGAACAACTATCTCTGGCCGCTGATCGTCCTGCAGTCGAACGAGACGAAGACAATCACGCTGGTGATCTCGTCGCTCGCCTCCGCCTATTACCCCGACTACGGCGTAGTCATGGTCGGCACGATTCTTGCGACGCTACCCACCCTCGCCGTCTTCTTCTTCATGCAACGCCAGTTCGTCCAGGGCATGCTGGGCTCAATCAAATAGGAATCATGATGCGCTCCGTCACCTCATTCAACGATTCATGGGTCTTTTTCGAAGGCTTCAATGCCGCCGATGCCGGCAAGCTCAAGGCGGGCGAGCCCGTCAGCCTGCCGCACAACTCCGTCGAGCTGCCGTTCAACTATTTCGACGAGACCTGCTATCAGCGCGCCTTCACCTACCAGAAGATGCTTGCCTGGAGCCCGGAATTCGAAGGCCGCGAGGTTTCGATCGTCTTCGACGCGGCGATGGCCGATGCGGTCGTCTATCTGAACGGCGAGGAGATCATCGCCCACAAGGACGGCTATACGCCCTTCGAAGCGCGGCTGACCGGCAGGCTCCGCAAGGGCGACAACCTGATCACCGTCAAGATCGACGGCAGCGAGAACCCGGAAATCCCGCCCTTCGGCGGGCGGATCGATTATCTCACCTATGCCGGCATCTATCGCGACACATGGCTGAAGCTCACCGACCCGGTCGCGATCGGCAATATCAAGATCGAAACCGGCGACGTGCTCTCCGACGCGAAGTCCGTCACCATCCGCTGCGATCTCGCCAATCCGCAAGGCCTCGCCTTCGCCGGTACCGTGACGGCGCTTCTGAGGGATGCCAATGGCGAGCTTCTGGCCGAAGCCATCGGCGAGACCCGGGGCGAGAGCGTCACGCTGGAAATGACCGGACTCAAGGGCCTGTCGCTCTGGGACATCGACCATCCGGTGCTCTACCAGGCTGAAGTGCAGCTCAGGACCGATCACGGCCGCGACCTCGTCGCCTCGCATTTCGGCTTCCGCACCGCCGAGTTCACGGTCGAGGGCTTCCGGCTGAACGGCCGGCCGCTGAAGATCCGCGGCCTCAACCGCCACCAGGCCTTCCCCTATGTCGGCTATGCCATGGGGCGCACGGCGCAGGAACGCGACGCGGAACTCCTTAAGCACAAGCTTCACTGCAATCTCGTCCGCACCTCGCATTATCCGCAGTCGAAATGGTTCCTCGACCATTGCGACCGCATCGGCCTGCTCGTCTTCGAGGAAATTCCCGGCTGGCAGCATATCGGCGGCGAGGAATGGAAACAGAAGTCGATCCGGAACGTTCGCCGTATGATCGAGCGCGACTGGAACCACCCGTCGATCGTCATCTGGGGTGTCAGGATCAACGAGTCGCAGGATTCGCATGATTTTTACGTCGAGACGAACAAGCTCGCCCGCGAGCTCGACCCGACCCGGCAAACCGGCGGCGTGCGCTACATCACCGACAGCGAGTTTTTGGAAGACGTATACACGATGAACGACTTCATCCTCGGCAACGAGGAACTGCCCGGCTCGAACCGGCCGCGCACACCGCTGCGCCCGCAGCAGGAATGCACCGGGCTTTCGCGCAAGGTGCCTTATCTCATCACCGAGTTCGGCGGCCACATGTACCCGACGAAGATCTACGACCAGGAGCAGCGGCAGGCCGAGCATGTCCGCCGACATCTCGAGGTGCTGAACGCGGCGCACGGCGATCCGAGCATTTCCGGCGCGATCGGCTGGTGCATGTTCGACTACAACACCCACAAGGATTTCGGCTCCGGCGACCGGATCTGCTATCACGGCGTCATGGACATGTTCCGCGAGCCGAAATTCGCCGCTTACGTTTACGCGAGCCAGTGCGACCCTTCGGAAGAAGTGGTGATGAAGCCGGTCACCTTTTGGGCCCGCGGCGAGCGCAATATCGGAGGCGTGCTGCCCTTGATCGTGCTCACCAACTGCGACGAGATCGAACTGAAGTATGGCTCGCTTACCAAGCGCGTCGGCCCAGACCGCGAGACCTTCCCGCATTTGCCGCATGCGCCCGTGGTCATCGACCATCGCCACTTCACCAAGGACGAGCTCGGCGTCTGGGGCATGAAGTGGGAAAGCGCCGAGTTCACCGGCTTTATCGGCGGCAAGGCTGTTGCCCATCTGCAAATGGTCGCCGATCCGCTGCCGACGACGCTGGCAATCGAGGCCGACAGCAAAACGATCCGCGCCGAGGGGCGCGACAGCGTGCGCGTCATCGTCCGCGCCCTCGACCAGGTCGGCAACATCCTCCCCTTCCTCAATGACGCGATCGACATCGAGGTCAAGGGGCCGGCGCGGCTTCTCGGGCCGGGCAAAGTGATCTTCCAGGGCGGCTCGACCGGCTTCTGGCTGGAATCGACGGGAGCTGCCGGAGACATATCGGTAAGCGTGAGCTCTTCGCGCCTCGGTACCGCCAAGCTGGAGCTCGCCGCCACGCCCGAAGGAGCGCAGCGCGCATGAGTGAACTTCAACTCAGCAAGGTCCGCAAGTCCTATGGCGGCCTGGAAGTCATCAAGGGCGTCGATCTCGACATCAAGTCCGGCGAGTTCGTCGTCTTCGTCGGCCCGTCCGGCTGCGGCAAGTCGACCCTGCTCCGGATGATCGCCGGTCTCGAGGAAATCACCTCCGGCGACCTGGCGATCGACGACATGCTGATGAACGATGTCGATCCGTCTAAGCGCGGCATTGCCATGGTGTTCCAGTCCTATGCGCTCTATCCGCATATGACCGTCCGCGAGAACATGGGCTTTGCCCTGCGCTTCGCCGACGTCTCCAAGGTCGAGATCGAAAAGCGGGTGATGGAGGCGGCAAACATCCTCGAGCTCGGGCCGCTGCTCGAGCGCAAGCCGAAGCAGCTTTCCGGCGGCCAGCGCCAGCGCGTGGCGATCGGCCGGGCGATCGTCCGCCACCCGAAGATCTTCCTGTTCGACGAACCGCTGTCGAATCTCGACGCGGAGCTGCGCGTCCACATGCGCATCGAGATCGCGCGGCTGCACAAGCAGCTCGCCGCCACGATCATCTATGTGACGCATGACCAGGTCGAGGCGATGACGCTCGCCGACAAGATCGTCGTCATGCGCGCCGGCGTCGTCGAGCAGGTCGGCTCGCCGCTCGACCTCTACGACGATCCCGCCAACCTCTTCGTCGCCGGCTTCATCGGCTCGCCGAAGATGAATTTCCTGAAGGGGGTGATCGAGACTGACGATGGCGAAATCTATGCGCGGCTGCCGGATTATGCCGACACGAAAGTTCCGGTCGCTCTCACGCGCGTGGCGCCCGGAACGCCCGTGACGGTCGGCATCCGTCCCGAACACTTCAAGGAGCAGGGCTCGGCAAGCCTCGACCTGGCGATCGACATGCTGGAGCATCTCGGCGGCGAGACCTTTGCCTATGCCCGCCACGGCAATGGCGAGCTCGTGGTGATCGAAACAAAGAACGGCCGCGGCCTCAAATCCGGAGACCGCATCGCCGCCCGCTTCGATCCGGCCTGCGCCCTGGTGTTCGACGAAAATGGCAAGCGGTTGAGATAGCGGTTTTGGGGGAGCGCTACTCCTCTCCGCTCGCCGGCGCCGGCCCGGCGCCTTGCCCGACATCCGCAAATGGGTACCCGGCCGGGGGGTCGGTTACCTTAATTACCTTGCGCTACTGCTCCTCCATGCGAGTCACCAACGGGGATCAGAATGGTAGAGGCAGTTTCGGCGGGGACGACAAGCGCGATCTCGACGTCCAGCACAAGCAGCACCGTCTTGGAGCTCAAGGCCCAACTGGCGGCCAAGCAGGACGAGTTCGCGCGCGAAAACCGACGATGAGAAGTCGAAGATCAATTCCGAGCTTGCCAAGCTGAAAGCTGCGCTCGCGAAGGCCGAAGCCAAAGACGACGGCAGAGGCGGCACGGACAGCACCCCCGCGACCAATGCAGGCGAATGTGTCGGTGACGGCGGCAGATCGCGCCGCACCGGAAAGCGAGCTCACCAGCGCCGCGAGTATGTGTTGATGGGGCTCGCCCAGGGCGTGACCGCCGATGAGGGCGAGAACAGCGAGAATGGTCAGCCCTCACGGCCGGCGCTTTCGCGGAGACCGAAAACGACGACGGCAAATAGCGCAGTCAAGCTTCGATGACGAAGCTGCTCTATCGGCGCCATCAGCCGACCGCCAAGCAACGGATCTCCAAACTCTTGTGGAACTGCACTTCACTCTTCGAGTTCTTAAGCACATCGCTCGGTGCCTGCCGTCAGAAGGAGCGCGGAGAACGACATGAACCAGGAGAAATGGATCCACCTGTGCATAGACGTGCAGCGGATGTTCGCCGAGAACACCCCTTGGCACGTGGCGTGGATGCCCAAGGTGTTCGACCAGGTCGTCGAGGTTGCCGCTCGTTTTCCGGAGCGCACGATTTTCACGCGGTTCGTGCCGCCACCCGCCCCGGAGCAGATGCCCGGCATGTGGCGGGCCTATTACGAAAAATGGCCGATGATGACGACCACCCAACTGGACCCAGAACTCGTGGATCTGGTTCCGGACCTGAAGAGATTGGTCCCGCCCGGACGCATCTTCGACAAGGCCACCTATTCCCCCTGGACAAGCGGCCGGCTGCATCGCGCCCTCACTGATCAGGACATCGGGACGCTGGTCGTGACGGGAGGAGAGACGGACATCTGCGTCCTCGCCGCGACCCTCGGAGCCGTCGATCTCGGCTACAAGGTCGTTCTGCTGAAGGACGCGGTGTGCAGTACCACCGATGAAACGCACGATGCATCGCTCGAACTTCTGGGCAACCGCTTCTCGGTTCAAGTGAAGGTCGTGAACACCGAAGAATGGTTGTCGTCGGGCGGCGAAGTCTAGCTATCGGACTATGCCAAGTCGGGGCGAAACGAGGAGGCTGCACCTCCGTTCCTTCTGCAGCATCTTCCGACTAAACTGCAGTCATTGATGATAGGAGCGATCCGTGGCCAGCATGACGATACGCAATCTCGATGACGCGTTGATGCAAGGTTTAAGCTTCGCGCGGCGGCACATGGGCGGTCCATGGAGGATGAGGCTTGCGACATCCTGCGCGCTACGCTGTCGACCGTTGAAGAGCGTCCGCGGAGCCGATCTGGCGACCCGTAACCTCGGCGACTTCACCGTGACCTACCGCGCCCCCATCCTCAGCGCCCCGTCGAGGCGGATGACCTCGCCGTTCAGCATGTCGTTCTCGCAGATATGCCGCACCAGTGACGCATATTCGCCCGGCCGGCCGAGGCGCGGCGGGAAGGGCACGCTCTTGCCGAGCGAGTCCTGCACCTCCTGCGGCATGCCGGCCATCATTGGCGTTTCGAAGATCCCGGGCGCGATCGAGACGACGCGGATGCCGGAACGGGCGAGTTCCCGGGCGATCGGCAGCGTCATCGCCACGACGCCGCCCTTCGATGCCGCGTAAGCCGCCTGGCCGATCTGCCCGTCGAAAGCGGCAACCGAAGCGGTATTGACGATCACGCCGCGGCCGCCTTCGAGATCCGGCTCTTCCCTCGCGATCGCCGCGGCGGCAAGCCGGATCATGTTGAACGTGCCGATGAGATTGATGCTTATCGCGCGGGCGAAACTGTCGAGCCGGTGCGGCCCGTCGCGGCCGAGCACCTTTTCACCGGGCGCGATGCCGGCGCAGTTGATGAGCCCGTGCACATGCCCGAAGCCGTCGAGCGCCGCCTGCACCGCGGCGGCGCCGTCCGTCTCGCTCGTCACGTCGGTGCGCACGAAGCAGGCGCGGTCACCAAGTTCCGCGGCGATCGCGGCGCCTGCCTCCTCATTGACGTCGGCAATAACCACCTGAGCGCCTTCGGCAACGAACATCCGCGCCACCGCCGCCCCAAGTCCGGAGCCGCCGCCGGTGACCAGGAAAACCTTGTCGAGGATCAGCATGGCCGCGCTCCGCCCCCTCGGTTAGCCGAGTTTGTCTGCATCCTCTTATCCTCCCGTCGCTTTGGCTGGTCATTCTCCGCCGGCCGAATCCTCTGCAGGGACTATAGCCAGACGCACCAGCGCAGGCGACCCCGAATGGGAGGATGCTTTTATGCCCCCGTGCGCGCCACCAGCGGCACGTAATTCTCAAGCTCCGGCGCCGGGAAATGCAGGGTCGCGCCGATTTCGGCCGAGCGGTAGAGCCCCATCAGGATCTCGACGACTGCAAGGCCGTCCTCGAAGGTTTCAAGCGGCTGGAAGCCCTTGCGGAAACACTCGACCATGTGCCGGTTCTCGTCCGTATAGCCATAGACGCCGGCTTCATCCTCGAGCACCGGCATCAGCCCCTGTTCGGCGTTCTGCTTCTCGACAAGGTCCTCGCCCTCGGAGCCTTGGACCGCCCGCGACAGGAAGATCTTCAGCCCCGTGCCGAGCGAATTGTATTCCAGCGCATATTCGGGGCCAAGCAGCTCAAGCTGGATGCGTAATCCGGCGCCGACGTAGGCCCAGGAGGTTGTCGCCTCGATCATCAGCTCATTGCCCGCCTCGTCCTCGAGCGTCACGGTCGCCCGGGCGAAGTCCTCCGAGGGGCGGTTGCGGTAATCGACCTCGCTCCCGTATCGCTGCCGCAGCTGATCGGCATAGTTCGGTCGGGTCCATTTCAGGTTCGCGACGGTTCCGTTGACCGACTTCACTGTGAGGGAATTGCGCGGCGCGCCCGGCGCCGTCAGCAGATGGCGCGCCACCTCGACACTGTGGCACATCATGTCGGACAGCACGCCGCCGCCCTGCTTGTCGCCCTGCCAGAACCATGGCTCGTGCGGGCCCGAATGCTCTTCGGCGGCGCGCGCCAAATAGGGTCGGCCCGTTGTCGAAGCGGCGCGGCGCCAGATGATCTCCTTGCCGCGCAGCACCGGGGTGCAGAACACCTGGTTTTCGAGATAGCCGTGGTTAAGGCCGGCGTCCTCGGCGAGACGCAGCATCTCGCGGGCCTCGGCGACGGTGCGCGCCAGCGGCTTCTCGCAGGCGACCGCGAAGACGCGGCTGCGGCCCGCCTTAATCTCCGCGTGAAGCGCCCGCATCACCTCGAGCCGCGTATAGTTGGGCGAGAGGATCCAAATTGCATCGACATCCTCGGCCGAGAGGAGATGGTCGAGGCTCCCATGGGTGCGGCAGCTGCCGAGCTCCAGCGCCCTGACCTCCTCGGCGAAGCGCTCGCGGTTTTCGGCCTTGCGGCTGTAGACGCCGGTCACCTCCACATGGCGCACGCCGAGGAGCGATTGCAGATGGAAGCGGGCAATGAAGCCGGTTCCGACAAAGCCGACGCGCAGGGTCTCTTTCGGTAGTGTGGTCATTCTTCCCTCCCCAAATCGCTATGCGTGCGGCGGTGCCGTGCTGCCTCTGATATTGAGCGCCGTCGGCAGCACGATCGGTTCGCCGCCGTCGAGGCTACCGCCCGAAAGGATGCTGAGCAAAAGGCCCATCGCCGTGCGGCCGATCTCGGCACGCGGCTGTCCGACGGTCGTCAGCGGCGGATAGAAGGCCTTGCTCAGATAGAGATCGTCGAAACCGACGACCGAGACCTCGCCGGGCACGTCGCGCCCCATCCGCCTCAGTTCGTGGGCGGCGCCATAGGCCATTTCGTCATTGGCGACGAAGAGCGCCGTGGGCGGCTCCGGCAGGGCAAAAAGTGAGCGGCAGCAGTCCTGGCCGCTTTCGAGCAGAAAGTTGCCGCGCACCTCGTAGCCGTCCGGGATCGCGAGGCCGGCTTCGCGCATGGCAAGCCGGTAGCCGTCGCGGCGGTAGAGGCTCATCGGCTCGGGAACCGGCCCGCTGATATGGGCGATCCGCCGGTGCCCGAGGGAAATCAGATGCTCGACCGCCTCGCGCGCGGCCCCGACATTGTCGACCTGCACATGCGGCAGTCCCGAACCCTCGATCATTTCCAGCGCTACCACCACCGGCAGGTGGCTCCAGCTGCCCGTGCGATTTCCGCCCGGCGGCGGCAGCTTGCCGGTCATCAGGATCATGCCATCGGCATGGCCGTCGCGCAGCATGTCGAAATATTCGATCTCGCGCACCGGATCGTTCTCGGTATTGCCCATCAGCACTGCATAGCCGGCTTCGCGCGCCGTTGCCTCGACGCCTTTCAGGATGTCGAGATAGAAAGGGTTGCCGACGTCGCGCACGACAAGCAGCACCGCCATCGATTTGCGGGTCCTCAAATTGCGGGCGGTGACATTGGGGCGATAGTTGAGCTCGCGTGCCAGATCATGGATGCGCTGACGGGTCTTCGCCGTCACCAGCGCCGAGTCGGAAAGCGCGCGCGAGACGGTGGCGACCGACACTCCGGCCTTCTCGGCAATGTCCTTGATCTTCGGCCGGTCCCTCATACGCGCATCGCCCGGCCCCGGCCATAGAACATCATGAGGAGAAGAAGCGTCGCCCCGAACACCATCTGCCGGCCGGATTCGTCGATGTTCACGGTGGTGAGAATTCCCTGCAGGATGACGAGCAGGAAGGCGCCGGCCATGGTGCCGGTATAGCCGCCCTTGCCGCCGGCAAGCGAAGTGCCGCCGAAGACGACGGCGATGATCGAGGTCAGCGTGTATTGCTCGCCCACATTGGCGAAGGACGAGCCGGAATAGCCGAGCAGGGATAGCCCGGCGACGGCCGCGAACATGCCGGAAATCATGAAGAGCGCAACGCGCATCAGCCTCACTGGGACGCCGGCCATATAGGCCGCGTGCTCGTTGGAGCCGATCGCATAGATGCGATGGCCGAAGACGGTGCGGTTGAGCATGAAGGCCATTAGGATGCCGATCGCCACCCACAACCAGATGATCCCAGGCACACTGAGAAAAAGCGGCTGGGTGACGAAGCGCGACAGAGCGGGTGCGGCCTGACCGGAGGGAATGCCCATGCGGATGACGACGAGGAGACCCTGTAAAACGCCGAGCATTCCGAGGGTCATCACCAGCGGCGGGATGCGCAGCAGCGTGATGCCGAGGCCGTTCAGCAGCCCGAAGAAGGCGCCGGCCACCAGGCAGGCGGCGATCGCCGGCAGGATGCCGATATCGGCACCGTCCATTACGTTGCCGGCGATGATCGCCGACAGCGATACGACGCCGCCGACCGAGAGATCGATGCCCTCGCGCCCGCCGAGGATGACGACATTCTGGCCGGCCGCGACGATGCCGAGCAGCGAGGCGACGATCAGGAGCCGCAGGATCTGCGCCCCGCTGGCAAAGCCCGGAGACAAAAGTTCGCCGAGATAGAGGAGCAGGACGATCAGCGCGAGCGCGACGACGATCGGCCGGCGGAGGAAAGACATCACCCTGCTCATGGCCGCGACCTCCGTCCGGCAAGCACGCCGGCCATCAGGACGATGAGGATCGCCAGGCCCTGGACGAAATTCTGCCACTCCGAAGGCGTGCCCATGAAGAAGACCACCGAACTGATGAGGCCGATCGTCAGCGCGCCGAGGAGCGAGCCGACCACGGTCCCCCATCCGCCAGAAAGGGCGCTGCCACCGAGCACCACCGCGGCGACGCTGAAAAGCGTCATCTTGCCGCCGACCAACGGATCGCCGCTTGCCGTGTCGCCGGTGATGCAGAAGGCGGCAAGGGCGGAGAACAGGCCGCAGAGCAGATAGCCGCGGATCCGGATAGCCACCACCGGCAGTCCGGTCTGGTAGGCCGCCTGCTGGTCGTCGCCGACGGCGAGCAATTGCGTCGCAAGGCGCGTGCGGCTCAACACCGCAAGCAGCACGACCAGGCCCACGAGGATATAGAAGACGAAGGGCAGCCCGAGCAGCAGGCCGCCATAGGTGCGCCAGAAGATCGTCGGCGCCGGCGTGCCGGCGACCGGCAGGATGTAGAGCGCCAGGCCGGTAAAGAAGATGCTGGTCGCGAAGGTGGCGACGATCGCCTGGAGCCGCAGCGCCGCGACGACGAGCCCGTTGACAAGGCCGCAGGCAAGCCCCAGCAAGAGACCGATGGCAAGCGCCAGCAGCACCGCGCCGGCGCCTCCCCCCCAGCGCTCCATTAAAACGACGATCGCGACATTGACGAGCGACAGGATCGAGCCGGCGGAAAGATCGATGTCGCCGGCATAGACCACATAGGTCTGGGCGATCGCCAGCAGGATCAGCGCCATATAGGTGCTCAAAAGCCCGGTCAGTGAGCGGTAGCTGAGGCTGTTCGGCGAAAAGACGCCGTTCAAGGCAAGCAGCACCAGGACGATGGCGAGCGCCGGCAGGAAAGGATAGCGCTCGAGCAGTCTGCGCAGGCCGCCGGCGCGCCGATATGTCGAGCTGGTTGCGACCTCTGCCATCAGGCGGCCTCGTAAGCGGCTTGATAGAGGTTGTAGCGGGTGCGCTCCGGACCGGTGAGTTCCCGGCTGACCGAGCCGCCGTTGAAGACCAGGATGCGGTTGGCATTGCCGAGCAGCTCGGCATCCTCCGAGGAATAGAGGAGGATGCCGAGCCCCTCGGCCGCCAGTTGGCGGATCAGCGCGAAGAGATCGGCCTTGGCCGAGAGGTCGATGCCCTTGGTCGGATCGTCGAGCAGGAGCACGACCGGCCGGTCGATCAGCCAGCGGGCGATGATCACCTTCTGCTGATTGCCGCCGGAGAGCGAGTTGATCGGATGGAAGAGGCTGGCAAATTTCGTATGCATGCTTTCGAGCGCCGGCGCGACCCGCTCGCTGAGCTTCGATGGCCTGGCGATCATCAGCCGGTCGCGCAGATAATGGATGGGCGTGACGTTTTCAATGATCGGCCGGCCGCTGATGACGCCGTCGCGGCCGCGATCGCCGGAAACATAGGCGCAGCCGCGCCGGATGGCGTCGCGAGGACTTGCCGCATCGAAGCGGTCGCCGCCGATCAGGATTTCGCCCGACGAAATCGAGCCAGCGCCGAAGATCGCCCGGAGCAGCGCCGACTGGCCCTGGCCGTGCAGGCCGCCAAAGCCGAGGATTTCGCCGCGCGCCACTTCGAAGCTGATATTTCGGAAGCCGGCGCCGGAAAGATTGCGGACCGTGAGGGCCGCCCCGTCCTTGGCGTCGACGGCGGCCGGGGCCGAGGACTGCGAGGCCGGCATGTCGCCGGCGCCGCCGACCATGAGGCGGATAACCGTACCCGCATCGGTTTCATTGAGGTTGAGCGTGGTGATCGTCTCGCCGTCGCGGATGATCGTCACCCGGTCGCCGATCGCCTTGATTTCGTCCATGCGGTGCGAGATGAAGATGATGCCGCGGCCGCGCCGCTTCAGGTCGCGCAGGATTTCGAAGAAGCGCTCGACCTGGGCGCGGTCGAGCGCCGAGGTCGGCTCGTCGAAGATGACGAGCGGCGCCTCGCTGGCGAGCGCCTTCATGATCTCGACGAGCTGGCGCTGGTCGGGGCGAAGGTTGCCGACCAGCGCATCGGCGGAAAAGCCATCGCCGGAGACGCCGTCGAAGAGCGCTATGTAGCGCGCCGCCCGCTCTTTCAGCGCCGACCGATCGACGAAGAGCCCGGCCATGGCCGGCAGCGCGGCAAGGCAGATATTCTCCTCAACGCTGCGGTGGGCGGCGAGGCTGAGCTCCTGATAGAAGATGCCGATCCCCTGCGCCCGGGCCGAACGCGGGCCGGTGATCGTCACCGGCGTGTCGTCGATCAGGATCCGGCCCTCGTCCGGCCGCACACTGCCGGCGATGATCTTGCAGAGCGTGCTCTTGCCCGAGCCGTTCGAACCCATCAGCACATGGACCTCGCCGGCCAGGACTTCGAGGTCGCCGCGGCGGAGCGCCAAGGTCGCGCCGTAAGCCTTGCTCACGCCGTTCAGTTTCAATTTCGACATGGACTGCGTCCGTTCCGATCCGGTGGTCGAGCACGGGCCAACAGAGCCCGCGCCTGACGTCGAAAGGCTTACTTGAAGAGCGCTTCCGCCCCTTCGATCGTCAGCGAGCTCGTATAGGAATAGTAGCCGGGCTTGCCTTCGAGCTGCTTTGCCGCCTCCTCGACATTCTTCGAGTCGATGAACGGGATCGGCAGATAGAGGGCGTTGCCGTATTGGCCGGCCTTGGCCGGTTCCTTCAGCTCCTTGCCCTGCAGCATCAGGACCGCCACATTCAGCGCGCTCGCCATGACGCCGGGCGGGTTGACGGTGGCGCCGGAGTTTAGCTTCTCCTTGATCCAGAGGTCTATGAAGTCCTTGCGGATCTCGCCGGTCGCGGCAATCTGGTCCTTTTTGCCGGCATCCATGATCGACTTCCAAGCGCCGGCCGCCATGCCGTCCTGCACCACCACGCCGTTGATGTCCGGATAGGTGGCGAGAATGTTCTGCATCGCCTGCTGACCCTGGGCCTGGTCCCAGTTGGCGTTCACTTCGTTGACGATCTGGATATCCGGAAACTCCTTGAAGACCGACTTATAGCCGGCGACGCGCATCTCGTTGGCGGGATGCCCGGCAACGCCGTTGATTGCCACCACCTTGCCCTTGCCGTCGAGCGTCTCGGCGAGCCACTTGGCGCCGGCGGCACCCCAGGCGGTTTGGTCGATGCCGACATAGATCGCATCGGGCGAGGAGACTTCCGCGTCCGTCGCGATCACCAGGATGCCGGCCTCCTTCGCCTGCGCGAAGATCGGATCGAAGGCCGTCGGGCTGTTCGGATTGACGATGATGGCATTGACGCCTTCGGCGATGAAGTTGCGAATATGGGCGATCTGCCCGGGCACGTCGACATTGGCGCTCTGCACCGAAACCTCGACGTCGACCCCCTTGTCCTTCCATTTCGCCGCGGCTTCCTTGGCCTCGTCGATCATCTGGGTGCGCCACTCGCTGCCGACCCAGCCGTTCGAAAGACCGATCTTGAAGGTTTCCGCATTGACCGCCGATGCGGAGACAACGAGGGATGCAACCGTGCCGAGCGCAAAAGCAATGAACTTCCTCATGAGATCCTCCCAAATCGTGCGAGCGTTATGAAGCCAGAAAATGTAATCGATTTCAATGGCGAGTATAAAGTTGAATCGCGACAGCCGCCGCAGGCGTCAGTGCCCGGGCGATACGTGAATTTCCGCCGTTTCCTCAACACGACGCCGATTAGCTATCTGCGCCAGGTAGGCACGAGGGCACCCGCCGCAAAATCATCGAGCGGAGCCATCGGCGACGGTCGCCGAAATCGCACAACGCTGGGCTTCGTGCATCTCGGCCGGTTTTTCCAGGAGTACCGCGCCGCCTTCGCGTCTCGCCATTGTGCGATCTGGCCCCGCCCGGTGTGAGCGCAATGGCATTCCGCAAGGCAATGGCTTCAGGTTGAACTAAAAGCCGATCGGAGTGCCGCCCCCTCTGCCCTGCCGAGCATCTCCCCGCAAGGGGGAGATCGGGAAGCGGCGGCGCCTTTCTCGACACTCGGTGTTTTCGGAATTCGCAAGCTTTGATTGGGGCGGGGCTTCGCTTCTGTCCAATCTCCCTCCTTGTGGGGGAGATGCCCGGCAGGGCAGAGGGGGTGCCGTCGTCAGTCAATTCGATCCTGTTCCAGCGACGGGTTGCCCCGACCGCTATTTCCCCGCCAGCTCTGCCTCGGCCTGGGCGAAGAGCGCCTCGAAGCGCGGCATCGCCCGGGCAGGAACCTCGATCGCACGATAATTCTGCGGAAGCTCGACGTCTCCGACCTTGATCAGCATCACCATGCCCATGCCGTAGTGCGGCGAGCATTTGATGCCGTAGAATCCCGGCCGATCGAAGGTGACGACGATCTCCTCGTTGATCTTGCCCTTGAAGCCCGGATGGCCGTCCGGGAGCATGCCGTCGATCGTCGCGGCATTGTGGCTTTTGTTGGCGGCGATGTACTTGACGCTGTCGGCGGGCTGCAGCGCCAGGAAATCCGGTTCGAAGACCATCGAAACCTTTTCGCCGCGGTTCAGCATCTTGACCTCGCCGGTCTCGGCGCTGGCCATGGCCGGCATCGAGATCACGATCAGGGCGAAGAGCAGGCGCCTGGTAAGATTGATCATGAAATCCTCTTCAGCATCGGCTTTCCGGTAGCCGGTAACCCGGGCGCGCGGTAACGAATATGACAGCGGCCCTCGCTTTGGTGCTCGACGTCGACGTCGACACCGAAGACGGTGCGGATCCGCTCTTCGGTGAGGACCTCGTACGGGCGTCCCAAGGCGGCGATGCGGCCGCCGCTCATCAGCGCGATCCGGTCGCAGAACGTGGCGGCATGGTTGAGATCGTGCAGTGCCGCGACCGCCGTCAGCTGCTGCTGGCGCACCAGGTGCAGGAGACCGATCTGATGGCCGACGTCGAGATGGTTGGTCGGCTCGTCGAGGAGGAGGATTTGCGGCTGCTGTGCCAGCGCCCGGGCGATGTGCAGGCGCTGCCGCTCGCCGCCCGACAGCGTGTGCCACATCCGCGCGGCGAGCTGCGCCATGCCGACATGGTGGATTGCCTCGTCGACGATGGCCTCATCCAGGGCCGACCACGGCGTGAGCGGCCCGAGATGCGGCGTGCGGCCGAGTTCCACCGCCTGGCGCGCCGAGATGCGCTCGCCGGTTTCGGCCTGCTGCTCGACCAGCGCGATGCGCTTGGCGATCTGCTTCCGGCTCAGCCTGTCGACGCTCTCTCCGTCGAGCAGAACGTGACCGGACCGCGGCCGCCGCAGGCCGGCAAGCAGCGACATCAGGCTGGTCTTGCCGGAACCGTTCGGACCGACGATGCCGAGAAACTCACCGGCGGCGACGTCGAGCGAGACGCCCTCGAGGATCGAGACCCCGCCGGCCGACCATGAGACACTGCAAGCCGAAAGCGTCATCGAACCGTCCTGCGCTGGCTGAGAATGGCGGCGAAGGCGGGCGCGCCGACCAGCGCGGTGACGACGCCGATCGGCAGCACCTGCCCCGGAATGATGATGCGCGACACGATGTCGGCGGCGATCATGAACACCGCTCCCACCAAGGCAGAGACCGGCAGCAGCAATCCGTGCCGGACGCCGACGAGCATACGGGCGACATGCGGGATGACGAGGCCGACGAAGCCGATCGACCCGACCATGCTGACCATGGTCGCCGTCATCATCGCCGATACGCCGATCAGCACGGCATAGACCCGGCGCACCGGGATGCCGAGCGAGGCGGCGGATTCGGAGCCGAAGGTGAATGCGTCGAGGGCGCGGGCATGCCAGAGACAGACAATGAGGCCGACCAGGGCAACAGGCACTGCGAGCCAGACATCCGGCCAGCGGACGCCGGAGAGATTGCCGAGCAGCCAGAACATGATTGCCCGCGCCTGTTCCGCATTCGCCGCCTTGGTGACGATCAAGGAAGTGAGCGCGTTGAAGAGCTGCGAGCCGGCGACGCCGGCCAGAATGATCGCGCCATGGCCCCTGCCCGCCCGCATCGCCAGCAGGCTGACGAGCCCGAAGGCCAGCAGCGCCCCGGCGAAGGCGCCGGCCGGCAGCGTCAAAAGCCCGGCGCCGATGCCGAGAACGGCGACGCCGACCGCGCCCGTCGATGCGCCCGCGGAGATGCCGAGGATATAGGGGTCGGCCAGCGGATTGCGCAGCAGCGATTGCAGCACGACGCCGGAAAGCGCCAGCGCCGCACCGCAGCTGGCAGCAGCGATGGCGCGGCTCACCCGGTAATTCCAGATGATGCCCTCGTCGAGCGCATCGACGCCGTAGCCGGCATCCCACAGGCGGTTGGCGACCGTCTTGGCCACCACGCTCATGGGTATGGCCGTCTCGCCGATCGCCGCACCCAGCCAGAGCGCGACGAACAGCACGACGAGCGCCAGCAGGCTGGCGCTCGTCCGGGACAGGGATGGTGCGCTGCCGATCACTTGTTCAGGCCGGATTTCTCGACGGCATCGGCAAGCACCTCGATGCCCTCGATGGTCCGGATCGTCGGGTTCATCGCCTGGGCGTCCATCTCGACCACATGGCCGTCCTTCACCGCAGGCATCAGGCTCGTGACCGGATCGGACTCGAGGAACTTGTGCTTGACGGCGACGTCGTCGGCGGGGAAACGACGGCGCTCCATCCTGCCCGCGACGATCAGCGTCGGGCCGGACTTGGCGATGGTTTCCCACCCCACCGTCGGCCATTCCTCTTCGCTGTCGATGACATTCCTGATGCCGAGCGAGCGCATGATGTAACCCGGCGCGCCGTTCTTGCCGGCGACATAGGGATCGATGTCGAGCTCGGCGCTCGAGAACCAGAACACTGCGGAAAGCTTGCCGTCCGCCGAAGCGATCTTCTTCTTCGCCGCTTCCTCACGCGTCTTCAGTTCGGCAACCAGCGTCTCGCCGCGCTCCTGGACGTTGAAGATCTGCGCGAGTTCGGTGATTTCCTGATAGATCAGGTCCATCGTGAACACCGAATGGCGAACGCCGTCGCCGCCGCCGGTATTGTCCTTGCCAACGCAATCGGCCGGCGACGTATAGACCGGTATTCCGAGCTCCTCGAACTGCTCCGGCTTGGCGACGATGCCCTCCGGGCCGACATGCCACTGGAACTGAGCGGTCACGAGATCCGGCTTCTTGGCGACGACGCTTTCGAAGCTCGGATCGTTGTCGGCGAGCCGTTCGACCTTGGCATTCACCTCCTCGTAGCCCTTGATGACCGGCCCGATCCAAACGGCGGTGCCGACCATCCGATCCTGGAGGCCGAGCAGGTAAAGGATTTCGGTGCTGCTCTGGCCGATCGAGACGGCCCGTTCGGGAGCCTTCTGAAAGGTGACCTGACGGCCGCAATTGGTGAGCATCAGCGGATAGCTGGTTTCGGCGGCTTTCGCCTCCATGCCGATAGCCATAAGACCGGCGGCTGCGCACAGGATGCCGTGTTTCGATTTCGCAAACAGGATTTTCATAAGTCTATTTCCCGGATTCGATGAAACGGCCGAAAGGATGCGGCCGGTCGCGGCGCGAACGGACGGAGTCAGCCCGCCTGCCGACAGTTCGGCGGCGTCGCGGAACGGGAAAGACCAGAGGCAAGGCGCGGGTCGGCGCAAGGAGAGGTCATGCTGTGTCCTGTTCCGGGCATCCCCGCCCGTGATTGGAGTGAACGCATGACGGCAGGTCTCCTGGCTTGCGGATATCTGCCGTCCACCTGCCTTCCCGCGACAATTTCGCAGTGGCATGACGCTTCTCGCGTCACGAGGATGGGCGGCAATCCGCTTACAGTTGCGGGGGCAGCCACGGTCTTGGTCCCTGTTGGGTCGTCCGCACCGTGTTCCCTATTAATCCCCTTCGCTTCATCGTGGGGGAACCGTCGCTGGCTTCCTTAATTCGTTGATCATGACTGGTCAAGGCCAGTGCTGCCTACCAACATTTCGGCGATGCCTCCACACAGTGCGGACCCCGATGCCGAGGCCGCCGCTCCCTGGGCCGCCACAATCAGGTATAATCCCGAGCGATTTCAGGTCGGGAGGAAGGACGATGTCGATCGACGCGGAACTGCAAAAAGTCGAGGCCGGATACGCGATCGAATACCTGCAGGAGCATCCGGAAGCAGGCCTCTGCTGCGAGGAACGGCGCTGCTGGATTACGCCGAACGCTAACGAGACCGATCGGCAGGCGCTGCTTCTCGATGCGGCCGAGGCCGAGCGGCTCAAGGACGACCCTCGCCTGCGGCTCGTCTCGGGTATAGCCCATGCGGGCCGGTCTCTCTGGGTGGTTCGCAGGATGACCTGACGATCCGCAGAAGACGATCAATCGCCTTGCGCGGGCCCCTGCGCAATGCCGTTGACGATCAGGCGGATGCAGCTGCGCATGAAGCCCGGCCTGTCCGGTCAGCCCGGCCATTCCGGTCAGCCCGGCCATTCGGGTCCCTGGCCGGTCTCGAGCGCCGCGGCGCCGAAGATCAGGTCCATGAGGATGCGCGCGGTGGGCAGCGGCTCGCCGATGTCGAGCAGTCCCCTCGCCCGGCCCTCTTCCAGCCATCGCAAACTCCTGCTGGCTGCGGTTCGCCTGCCGACAACAGCCGGCCGATCCCGAAAGACGCAGGAATGTAGGGATTTGTTAATGAATTGACAAAAATACAACCTTTCAATGATTTATGGCACCACAACGAATCGCGAGTTTCCTAATTCCGGCCACGCAGGGCTAGAGCCAAATCATGCGCAAACCGATGTGAGCGGCGGTCAGGATGTGATAGTTCTGCGCTGCCGAGCCGCCGACCGCCGCGGCAGAGATTGAAGCCAATTTGCTCGAGAGCCTCGCATGCCAGACATGACCTCGACACTGAGAATCCTTGAACCGCATCACGGCGTCTTTGCCTACTACGACGGCCGCATCGAGGGGCGGAGACTTCATGGCGCGGAGCCGAATTGGCTCGATGACGGTGCCTACGGCTTGGGGGTCGCCTCCTATGCGGTCTTTAATGCAGGCGAGGCGATCGTCTACGACACGCATATCTCGCTTGCCCATGCGCAAGCCATCAGGCGCCATCTCGAGGGGCTCGGCGCAAGGACCATCCGGGTCGTCCTCAGCCATTGGCACAATGACCATGTCGCCGGCAATGCGGTCTTTGCCGATTGCGAAATCATCGCGCTGAAGCTGACCGCCCATCTGCTTCATGCCAATCGCGATCAACTCGCCACACGCGTCCCGCCCATCAGCCCGCTCGTCATGCCCAATCGTCTCTTTGAAACGAGGCTGGACCTTGAGGTCGGAAGTCGCCGGGTCGAGCTCCACCATTTCGACATCCACAGCGCCGACGGGACCATCCTCTGGTTGCCGGACGAGAAAATTCTTCTGGCCGGCGATACGCTCGAAGACACCGTCACCTATGTTTCCGAAGCGGAGAACACCGAGAAACACATTCGCGAGCTCGCGCGCCTGGCGACCTGGCCGATCAATCGCATCCTGCCGAACCACGGCGATCCGGATCGGATCGCGGCAGGCGGATATGAAGCGTGGCTCATCGACGCCAACCGGCGCTACCTCGAGCAGTTGATGCAGGCGGTCAAACAGGGCCGAGCCGCATCCCTCAAGGACTTTATCGCCGAGGACCTGGCAACGGGGGCCGTCTCGTATTTCGAGCCCTATGAGGCCGTGCATCGGAAGAACATCGCCGCCCTCTCCGCGCTATGAGCTTGTCCACCGCCTCGACCGTGGTTTACGGGCATCGCTTGCCGTGAGCTTCGATCACTTCTGGCGTGGCTGCGAGAGCTCCTTGCCGGCAGAGACCCACTGTCCGTTTCGCTTGAGCATCACTGCCTCCAAGAGAGTCCGCGCCGCGTTGCGGACCTCTTCCTGCACCGCCTCGTCGGCATCGAGCTCCGCATGGCTCAGCGCATAGGGCTTCCAATAGCCGATATAGCGATCCAGTTCCGCCAAGGCGCCAGCCGGTTCGAGATGCATGTAGCAGAGCCAGTCCGACAGGCTGCGCCGAACGTTCTCGACCCCTTCCACGTCTCCATGCACGATGACGGAAAAGAGCCGCCCGGCAAGATGCCGCGGATAGCTCCAGCCCTCGAGTTCGAGTGCCTTGGCAAGTGCAGCATCCTTGCCCTTCGTCAAGGTCGGATCGGCATTGCCGCCATCGGCGCAGACGAGCCGGTCCATCATCAGCTTGATCGGGGAGCTCACCTGATACCAGTTGACCGGCGTGACGATCATGATGCCATGCGCCTCGACCCACATCGGATAGATCTCGTTCATCCAGTCGTCGACCTGGCCGAGCGAATAGTTGGGGTAGCAGGAACACGGCCAATGGCACAGAGCCGGCGAGGTGGAAAAGCAGGCCTTGCACGGATGAATCACGCGACCATATTCGGAAGCGAGGCGATGCAGTTCGAGAACGGTCGTCTTCACCCCGTCCGTTCGGTCCAACGCGTCCTGCGCGATCCGCGTATAGGACTTCGACATCTCGCCCGGACAGGTGTGCTCGCTGCGCGACGAGCCGCTGACGGGTACGCGGCGCCTTTCGCTGATGCTCGTAGGCATCCCATGCCGCGGCAGCGATCCTGTCCAGTTCCGGGCGAAGCGCGTCGAAGGCCTTGTCCTGGAACCGGTTGAGAAAGCGGCGGCGAAATTCGCTCTCCATGAGCCTCGGGCTTGGCGTGCCCTTGCGCGGCTCAATCATCGTCGGTTTTGTCTCAGGGCTTTTCGTCATGGCGCACGTCCAGCTGCGGTTCGTTCTCTTTATACCTGCAATCTGTAATCGAGCTCGGCAACGATTGTTCCGGGCAGTAAGGTACTGCCCGGATATTCAGGTTGATGGATCACGGAGCACGCCGCTCTAGAGACGCGCCTCAAGGATCAGGTTGAACGGCGTTTCCAGCGCGCGCCTGAAGCGGCTGAAGCCGGCCTTGCGGAACACGTCCTCAAGGCGCGCTTCGCCGGCCTGGGCGCCGAGCACCAGGCGGCCGCCGTCGGCGATCGCATGGGCGCAGCAGATCGTCGTCGAGGCGGCATAGTAGATTCGCGCCACCGGCGAGACATTGTCCTCGACCCGGTCCTTGGCGAAGGGCTCGACCAGCATCACGGTGCCGCCCGGTGCGATGGCTTTCGCGGCATGCGAGGCCGCGGCGACCGGATCGCCCATATCGTGCAGGCAATCAAAGAAGCAGATGAGATCGTAGCCGGTAGCCGGGTAATCGTCGGCGCAGGCGGTCGCAAAGCTTGTCCGCTCGGCAACGCCTGCCAACGCCGCGATCTTCCAGGCCTCCGCCACCGAATCCAGGTGGTTGTCGAAACCGCGGAACTCGGAGGCCGGGAACGCCTCGGCCATCAGCACCGTCGAGTGGCCGTGGCCGCAGCCAACATCGGCGACGCGTGCGCCGGCTTTGAGCTTCTCGACGACGCCGTCGAGCGCCGGCAGCCATTCGGAAACCAGGCTCGCCTTGTAGGCATTGCGGTAGAAGGCCGCGACCCCGCAGAAGAGCTTCCCGTCATGGTCGCCCCAGGCAATGCCCCTGCCGGTTCGGAAGGCCTCGAGCGCCTTCTCCTCGTCCGTCCACATGGACGCTGGCACCGCCCAGGCGTTCGGGATGAAGTAGGGACTGTCCTCGTCGGCCAGCACAAGCGCCTGCTCCGGCGCCAGCTCATAGGTATCACTCACCGCATGATAGCCGACATAGCCGCCGGCAAGCTGCGAGCCCAGCCATTCGCGCACATAGCGCTCGGCGCAGCCGGCGCGGCCCGCGAGCTCCCGCGAGGTGAGCGGGCCGGCTTCCGCCATCGCCTTGTATAGGCCGAGCCGGTGGCCGAGACTCACCATCACGCCGCCATAGCCAGCCGAGAGGTCGCCGATCGCGCGGGCGACGAACGCGTCGAGCTTGGCGGCGTCCACGCTTCCTTTCCGGGTCTGTTGCATATTCGTCTCTCCTCCATGGGCGCCGATGAATTTCGGCGATGGTCGAGGATCGCAGCCATCGCGGTTGAGCGGCAGAGCCGATCGGTCCACAATCGGGCCGTTTGCGCCACAGGCCGTCTGTTTGCGCGTCGTCGTTAACCAACCGGGGAATTCGAGATGCCAGGCCAGAGAGCCGAGACCGGCCCGCAGCCCATCCACGTCAGCCTCGTCGCCATCCCCGAGGCGGTGGTCTCGACGCTGACCGGCATCTTTGACGTTATGAACGCCTTCGCTGTGATGGCGCCGCTCGGCCATGCACCGCTCGACCCGCCGCCCTTCCGGGTCGAGATCGTCGGACTGGAGCAGGGACCGCTGCAGCTCGCCAGCCACGTGCCGATTTCCGTCCAGCGCAGCGTCGCCTCGCTCGTGGCGACTGATATCGTCATTGTCCCCTCGGTCCTGCTCGGACCGGAAGGCTGGAAAAAGGGCCTGCACACAGAGCTGGTCGACTGGCTCCAGGCGATGCACCGGCGCGGCGCGCTTCTCTGCTCCGCCTGCTCCGGCATCTTTCTGCTCGCCGAAACCGGGCTCTTCGACGGCGTCGACGCAACGGTGCATTTCGGCTACGCACGCGCCTTCGAGTCTGCCTTTCCCAGGGTGCCGATTCGGCCCGAACAGGTGCTGGTCGTCTCCGGCAAACGCGAGGAACTGATCAGCTCGGGCGCCTCGATGACCTGGCACGATCTGGTACTCTATCTGATCGCCCGCCATGCCGGCGCGACCGCAGCGCAGGCCGTTGCGCGGCTCTTCGCGCTGCAATGGCACCAGGACGGGCTCGCCCCCTATATGACCTTCGAGGGACGCAAGGACCATCACGATCTCGCCATCAGCGCCGCGCAGGATTGGCTTGCCACGCATTTCCCGGTCGCCAATCCGCTGGAAGAGATGATCCGCCTCACCGGGCTGAGCGAGCGCACCTTCAAGCGCAGGTTCACCGGCGCGACGGGCTTGAGCCCAATCTCCTATGTGCAGCGGCTGAGGATCGAGGAAGCCAAGCGCCGGCTCGAGCGGACGGAGGCCCCGGTCGACGAGATCAGCTGGCAGGTGGGCTATGAGGAACCGGCCTTCTTCCGCCGTCTTTTCAAGCGGCTGACGGGGGTGACGCCGGGAAGCTATCGCCGCCGCTTCAAGATCCCGGAATTCGCGCAGCCGCGCCGGGAGAGCTGAGGCGCATCGGACTCCTGAGCTTGCATGAAGCCCTTGCCCGCATCTTCTCGTTGACCTCGACCGCAGCAGCCGCCACAAAAGTGTCGACGCATGAAAACGAGGCAATCATGGACAGAACGACCTTCTCACCGGATCTCGTCTGCCGGCCCTATCGCCAGCTGGCCCGCAATGCGCGCCTTGCCAATGCGCGCCTCGACCGCGCCTGCATGGCACTGCAGCCCGGCGAATGGGAGGCGGCGCGGACCTCCTTCTTTCCTTCGCTGAAGGAAACCATGGTGCACCTCCTGAATGCCGATCGCTACTATATCGACACGCTGCGGGGCGATCTGGCGGGCCCGCCGAACCCGCCCGGCAGCCGCGCACCCCCGCCGAATTCGCGGCCGAGCGGGCGGAGGTCGACGACTGGCTGGTCGATTTCTGCGAGACGCTGACCCTCGAGGTACTGTCGCGGAAGATAAGTATCCCTTGGCCGGACCGGACGCTGACCGAGACCGTCGCCGACACCCTGCTGCACGTCTTCCTGCACGGCCAGCACCATCGCGGCCAAATCCATTCGATGCTCTCCGGCACCAGCGTTCCGCCGCCGCAGATCGACGAATTCATCCTGGCGGACAATGCTGAAGCGCGGGTGGAGGACCTCGCCGCGCTGGACTGGAGCGAGACCCTACTGATGCGATAGGCTGACCGCCCGGTTTGCTGCACCGACATTGCCACCAGCACGAGAGATATGAGAATGGCGACCGTAATCCTCTTCCATTCTGCCTACGGTCTGCGCCCGCTCGAGCGCGATGCTGCCGAGCGCCTGGCCGCGACCGGTCACCAGGTGGTGACGCCGGATCTTTACGATGGCCGCGTTGCCGGCTCGATCGGCGAGGCTGTCGCCCTGAGGGACGGGATCGGCTGGCGAACGCTTTTCGAGCGAGCCGAACGGGCAGTCGCCGACCTGCCGGCAACGGCAGTGCTCGGCGGATTTTCTATGGGCGCAGCCGTCGCCGCAACCCTCTGGGCAAAGCGTCCCAAAACCGCCGGACTGCTCTTCCTGCACAGCATCGCCGAACTCCCCGCCAATGCCCGAACCGGCGTGCCTTTGCAGCTGCACCTTGCCGATCCGGACCCCTTCGAGCCGGCCGAGGAGGTTGCTGCCTGGAGGGCTGCCGCGGCAGAAACGCCGATCGCCCTCGAAATCTTCACCTATCCCGGTGCCGGCCATATCTACACCGACCCCACCCTCGCTGACCACGACGCCGTGGCCGCAAGACTGACATGGGATCGTGTCGAGCGTTTCCTCGCCCGCTTGTAGGATCGCGATCAACGCGAGTGCCCTTTGGGCCAGAGAGATGGCAGATACTGCCAATGACTGCGTCCGGCCTGAAGCTGTCGTACTTTGCGCCAGAGGCAGCAAGATCCGGCAAGGTCATTCCGAGCTGAGTCATGTTTACAATACGTTCGATCGCAGCAGGATGTTGATCGGCTCTTATCCTGCCCCTATCGGTGGGTCGCCCGCGCACGGAGAACGTCCAGCGAACGCCTGATTCCGTCTTTAAGGCTAACTTGCGGCGCGAGCCCGAAGTGCCGTTGAAGCTCGGTGTCCCCGCACCGGAAAAACACCCCTTCGGGACGACTGGTTGTTCCGACGATTTTCGGCGACCAGCCGAGCTCTTCGCTTATCAGACCAGCGAGTTCGATGAAGGACGTCGCACAGCCGGTTGAAACGTTTAGGCTCCTTCCTGTCGGCAGCAGGTCCATTGTGCGCCAGACAAAGTCGACGCAATCGGAGATGTGAATGAAGTCACGGCGCTGACGGCCGCTGCCCCAGACGGTCACCTCGGCTGCTCCCCGTTGCTTGACGAGCCTCCGGCAAATTGCCGGAAACGGATAGGCAAGGTCCTGATCTTCGCCGTAGCCGCTGAAAGGCCGGTACGCGATGGCGCGGCCGCCATAGCGCTCGACATATAGCTTCATGAGATACTCGCCGGTCAGCTTGGTCCAGCCATAACTCAAATCAGGAACGCCAAGCGAGCGTTCGAACGAAATCATGTCTTCCGAGAGCGGCGTCTGCATTTCCTCGGTCTGAAACGCCACGGGATAGGCTGCGCTGGAGCTGAAATAGACAACATTGCCGGGCTTGTGCTCGCTCACCCATCGCCACAGCGCAGCATCGACCGCCAGATCTTCGACGACCAGAAGCGTTTCATTCTCGAGCGTCATTCGCCCGCCGACGAGAGCCGCAAGATGAAAGACGTAGTCGAAGTGTTCGCAGGAAGTTTCGAAGTAGGATCTACAATCCTCCTCGATAAAGACGAAGTTCACGCTCGGACGCCTCCAACGAAGCGGGTGCTTTGCGCCTGTTCCTGGCTTCAACGAATCAACACAGACGACATCCAACCCCTCCGCAAGAAGCCGATCACAAAGATGCCGTCCGACGAAGCCGCATCCGCCTGTCACAAGTGCTCGTGCCATGGTCCTCCTAGACCAACTGAAGGGCAGATTCGCCCCTATAAATGCCAATTAACTGACGTTCCCACTCTTTGCGACTTGGAGCGACATTCTTGCCGAAGGCCCGTGCACCTTCGGCCAGCTTTCTCACAAGACTATCGCTCTTGATTTTAACCAGAGCCTCGGCGAGCGAGCCCGCATCTCCGCTCTCGAAGATGAGCCCCGCGCCATTGCTTTCGATCTCCTCGGCAATCAACGCGTTGCTGCTTACGATCACGGGAATTCCACTCATCAATGCCTCGGCCGCCACCAGGCCGTATGGCTCCGGCATTCGCGACGGCATGACGAATGCGCGCGCCTGGGCGGCCGTTTCGGATACCATTTCGTCATCGAGCCAGCCCGGCACCCAGCAATGGGGAAGGGCCTCCTGCATTTCGGCGAGCAAAGGGCCGCGGCCGATCAGGGTTGCTGCCTGGCCCGTCATTCGCAAAGCCTCACCAAGCGTGCGGACGCCTTTCTCCCAGGTCATCCGTCCGAGGAAGACGATGCGCTCTCTGCGCCACGGCTCCGTCGACAGCCGCGTCAAAGGTTCCGTGGGCGTACGCAATGTGGTGAAATGCCGGAGAGGACCCGACTTCAGGTAGGTTTCCATGCCTTCGTGCGCCAGCACTACTTCGACGCGTTCCCAGAATGCGTCGCCAGCGCCTGATTGGACGAGGCTTCGGCGAAAGCGCCAGAGCTTATGGAAATAGTTTCGCTTGTCACAATTGGTTAAGAGACAATCGAGGGACATCGGCTTTAGATTACAGATCGCGCCGCTCCTGAAATTCAGGCGTCCGCCGTTCGGGCAATTCAGAAAATAGTCATGCGCCGTGATGATGACCCTCGCCTTGCTCGCTGCGAGAGCATGGAAGATGGACGGCGACAATATCTGGTTCCATCCATGGACGTGGACAACAGTCTCTTCCTGGCTTTCGGACAACAATGCTGAAAGCATTTCATAGGCACGTTTGTTGAAATGCTTGTCGAATATATCGGCGATGCTGTGTCCGTCTCTCAACGGTCTTTCGCCCAACGCGATCGTGCGCACGGCAACGTCCAGTTCCTTCACACCGACGCCGTCATCCCCGACAAAAAACGTGCAGTCGATGCCGGCATTTCGGCATGCTTGCAGGCACTGGACTGCGACCTTTGTTGCGCCGCCGCGCACGACCGATACGTCATTTATGACTATAAGGCGCATATCCCAGGACCATCGCAAATGGTACGCGCGCCCGGCACGGGCGCATACTTTTAGCTCATAAGCTAGACTTCCCGCCGCTCAATGAGGCGCCATTTTGGGGTCGATTGCAATTCAGCCTTTTTCACTATCGGGTGGTGTCAAATTCATTAAGTCGCCGTGACGGACGAGGAATCCCCGACTTTGATCAGGGCTCAACTGAGCCATTTACGGTGGCACTCGCCCATGCCCGCGGAGGGAGCGACCGCGGCCACTGACGGAGCGGGTCGTGCGGCTGCTGTTGACGCAAAGTGGTAAGTTGCCGGTGGTGCTGTCCGAACCCGCAACTTCACCCCTTCCCGTAGCCGCCTCCCGTCGGCGTCACCACCGTGAAGGCCTCGCCCGGCTCGAGCACCGTATGCGCCGAGCCGGCGAATTCCTCGATCCGGCCGTCATTGCGGCGGACATAGTTGCGGCCGAGTTCGCCGGGTTCTCCGCCCTTCAGCCCGAAGGGACGGATTCGCCGGTGGCCGGAAAGGATGGCGAAATCCAGCCGCTCCCGGGCACGGATCGTTCGCTGCGTGCCATCGCCGGCCGACCACTTGCCGCGGCCGCCGGAGCCCTTGCGGATATGGAAATCCTCGAGCACCACCGGAAAGCGCGTCTCGAGGATCTCCGGATCGGTAAGCCGCGAATTGGTCATATGGGTGTGGACGGCGTCGGCACCGTTGTATCCGGGACCGGCCGGCGCGCCGGAGCAGATCGTCTCGTAATACTGGTAGCTGGCATTGCCGAAGGTCAGATTGTTCATCGTCCCTTGCGCCGCCGCCTGCGCCTCGACGGCGCCGAACAGGCAATTGGTGACCGCCTGGCTGACCTCGACATTGCCGGCGACGACGGCCGCCGGATAGCGCGGCGAAAGCATCGTGCCCTCCGGGATGACGATGCGGATCGGCCTCAGGCAGCCGGCATTCATCGGGATATCCGCCTCGACCAGCACCCGGAAGACGTAAAGCACCGCCGCACGCGTCACCGGCTCCGGCGCGTTGAAATTGTCGGCGCGCTGCTCGGAAGTGCCGGTGAAGTCGACCGTCGCCTCACGCCTCTCGCGGTCGACGGTGATCTTCGCGACGATCCGGCAGCCCTGGTCCATCTCGTAGGAGAATTCGCCCTCGCTCAACTGGTCGAGGACGCGGCGGACGCTTTCGGCAGCATTGTCCTGCACATGGCCCATATAGGCCTCGACAACCTCTTCGCCGAACTGGGCGATCATCTTCTTGAGTTCCGCCACGCCCTTCTCGTTGGCGGCGACCTGCGCCTTCAGATCGTTGACGTTCTGCAGGATGTTGCGCACCGGATAGCGCGCGCCGGTGAGCAGCCTTTCCAGTTCCGCTTCTGAGAAGCGGCCCCGGTCGATCAGCTTGAAATTGTCGATATAGACGCCCTCCTCCTCGATATTGGCGGCGAGCGGCGACATCGAGCCCGGCGAGATGCCGCCGATGTCGGCGTGGTGGCCGCGGCTTGCCACCCAGAAGCGGGTCGCCCGGCCCTCATTGTCGAAGACCGGCGTGCAGACCGTCAGGTCCGGCAGATGCGTGCCGCCGTTATAGGGGGCGTTGATCAGGAACACGTCGCCCGGATGGGTGACCGGGTTTTCGCGGATCGCGGTGGCGACGGACGCATCCATCGAGCCAAGATGCACCGGCATGTGCGGCGCATTGGCGACGAGATTGCCCCTGTTGTCGAAGACCGCGCAGGAGAAATCGAGACGCTCCTTGATGTTCACCGAATAGGCGGTGTTCTGCAGCGTTACGCCCATCTGCTCGGCGATCGACATGAAGAGGTTGTTGAAGATTTCCAGCATCACCGGATCGGCCCTGGTGCCGATCGCCGTTCGCGCCGGCAGCGGCTTGATGCGCGTGAGCACGATATGGTCCCTGGCGGTCAGTTTCGCCTGCCAGCCGTCCTCGACGACGATCGTCTGGTTCGCCTCGATGACGATCGCCGGGCCGGTCAGCGTCTCGCCAGGCTTGATTTCCGAGCGCAGCGCCACCGGCGCGTCGTGGAACTGGCCTTGCGAATAGAAACGGGTTTGTCGGCTAACGACCGCCTCGCCTGAAGCTGTCGCCAGGCCGTCCGTTTCCATCTGCACCGCCCCGCCGCCGACCGTCTCGACCTCGGCGGCATCGATCACCAGCGGCTTGTTCTCGGCGATGAAGCCGAAGCGGCGCCTATGCAGCGTCTCGAATCCGGCGCGCAGACGGGCCGCATCGTCAATCTCGGGAAAGCGCGCCTCGACGGCGAGCACCGTGTCGGTCCCGGCATAGCGGATATGGGCGCGAAGATGCGTGCGAATGCGGTCGCGGCCAATCCCTTGCGCGTCGAGTTCCGCCAGGCATTCGACCTGCAGGTCCGCCCCGAGCCCGGCGAGCGCCTGCGGCCCGGCATCGTCGAGCGCGACGCCAAGCGCCTTCTGCCGCGTCGCGCGGATATCGGCGAGGCCCATGCCGTAGGCGGAAAGCAGGCCCGACATCGGATGCAGCAGGATGCTCGTCATGCCGAGCGCATCTGCGACGAGGCAGGCGTGCTGGCCGCCCGCGCCGCCGAAGCAGTTCAGCGCGTAGCGGGTCACGTCGTAACCGCGCTGCACGGAAATCTTCTTGATCGCCTCGACCATGTTGGCAACCGCAATGCGGATGAAGCCGTCGGCGACGTCTTGCGGGGTGCGGCCGTCGCCGATCTCGGCCGCAAGCGCCGCGAACCGGGCCCGCACCGTTTCGACGTCGAGCGGCAGGTTCTGCTCCGGCCCGAAGATCGCCGGGAAAAATTCCGGCATCAGCTTGCCGAGCATGACATTGGCGTCGGTGACGGCGAGCGGCCCGCCGTTGCGGTAGCAGGCCGGGCCCGGATTGGCGCCGGCCGAACCCGGCCCGACGCGGAAGCGCTCGCCGTCAAAATGGAGGATCGAGCCGCCGCCGGCCGCGACCGTATGGATCAACATCATCGGCGCCCGGACGCGGACACCCGCGACTTCCGTCTCGAAGGCGCGTTCGTATTCGCCGTCGAAATGGGCGACGTCGGTCGAGGTGCCGCCCATATCGAAGCCGATGACGCGGTCGAAGCCCGCCGCCTCGCCGGTCCTCGCAAGTCCTACGACGCCTCCCGCCGGCCCGGAAAGGATCGCGTCCTTGCCCTGGAACATGTCCGCGGCGGTGAGCCCGCCGGACGACATCATGAACATCAGCCGGGCGCCCGCCCGGGCAACGTCCAGTTCTTCCGAAACCTGTGCCACATAGCGGCCGAGCACCGGCGAGAGGTAGGCGTCGATGACCGTCGTGTCGCCGCGGCCGACATATTTGACGAGCGGTGAGACCTCGTGGCTTGCAGAAACCTGCGCAAAGCCGGTCCCGCGGGCAAGCCGCGCGACGGCCGCCTCATGCTCGGGAAAGCGGTAGGCATGCATGAAGACGATGGCGACCGATCGGTAGCCGCTCGCCTTCAGCGCTTCCAGCGCCCGCCGCGCTTCCGTTTCGTCGAGCCCCTTTTCAATCGTCCCGTCGGCGAGCACGCGTTCGTCGAGCTCGACGACCTCCGAATAGAGCGCCTCCGGCTTGATGATTTCGGTAGCGAAGATTTTCTTGCGCTCCTGGTAGCCGATCCGCAGCGCATCGCGAAAGCCGCGCGTGGTGATCAGCGCCAGCCGCTCCCCCTTGCGCTCCAGCAGCGCATTGGTGGCGACGGTGGTGCCCATCCTCACCTCGCCGATCAGTCCGGCCGGCACCGGCTCGCCGGCGGCAAGGCCGAGGTGCAGGCGGATGCCGTGGACGGCGGCGTCGCGATAGGCGCCGGGATTTTCCGAAAGCACCTTCAGCGCATGCAGCCGGCCTTCCGGGTCGCGGCCGATCACATCGGTAAAGGTGCCGCCGCGATCCACCCAGAAGTCCCACGTTGCAGCCATCGTCGTCTCTCCACGCTGAAATGCCAGTTCCGCTTGGCCCCAACAAAAGCATTTTATTGACAATTTGTCGATAAAGTGTTGTCGTCGCGCAGATCAGGAGTGTGCCGATGACCAAGAAGCGGGAGCGCGAAAAGCGGGCCGGAGCCCTCCCGCCCGACCATCCGGAATCCGTCTCCGCCATCGGCCCGATCGTGTCGTCGGCTCACCTTGCCGAAGGCGGTTCGCCCGGGCTTTCCGAAGTGGAATACGGCCTGATCCTCGCCTCGCATGCCTTCCAGCGCTGGATGGTGCGCTGCATGGCCGCCGCCGGCGTTCCTGGCCTCTCGGCGATGGAAATCATGATCCTGCATACGATCCGGCATCGCGACCGGGGCAAGAAGCTCGCCGACATCTGCCTCGTCCTCGACATCGAGGACACCCATGTGGCGACCTATGCGATCCGCAAGCTCGAGGGTGCCGGCCTTGTGACGACCGGCCGGCAAGGCAAGGAGAAGACGATCCGCATCACCGAGAAGGGCGCCGAGGCCTGTGCCCGCTATGCCCAGATCCGCGAGCGCCTGCTCGTCGCCTCGACCGCCAGAGCCCGTCCGCCGGAGGAGACCCTCTCGGAGATCGCCGCCGTGCTGCGCTTCCTCTCCGGCGCCTACGAGCAATCGGCCCGCGCCGCGACAACGCTGTGAAGGGCAATCATGCTGATATTCCGCGGTGAAGGAAAGAGCCGCGACGGCCATGGCCCGATGCCTGGGCACGCATCACGCCGCCTCTGGCAAAGTTGCAACCGAAGCAGGCGGTGGTGGCAAGCGCCTTCGATGGTCACCGGGCAACAATCGCTGTAGCACTTTAATTCGCTGCATGTTTCTATCCCTGGATCGGCTCCGATCCAACGAAGCTGCGAGGGGGCATCAGTGATTTTCCGGCTGGTCATCGCCTGTGGTTTGATCGCGTCGACGGTGGCCATTCAGGCGTTTTTCATGTCTGCCGGGCTGCACGCCTTCCGGTCGTTGGAGAAGCACCGGACCTATATCCTTCACCGCTATCCGACCCTCGTCACCGTGGCGTGGGTCATTTACCTGATCATTCCGATCGTAATCGATGTCTGCCTCTGGGCCGCTTTCTATTATCTTGCGCAGACGCTTCCGAGCATCGAAGAGGCGCTCTACTTCTCAACCGTCACCTTCACAACGGTCGGCTACGGCGACATCGTGCTCGGCAAGGACTGGCGTCAGGTCGCCACCTTCGAGGCGATCAATGGCTGGATCATCTTTGGCTGGGCCACGGCTCTGATGATGGCGGTGATCCAGCGCCTCTATTTTCGCCCAGATCACTGATCGGTTTCGGGCCGCAAGCGATCGATGAAATGGCGCGATTGCCTCGCCGCCGGATCTCTCAGCCGATAGGGGCGGCAAGCCAGAGATTTCACTCTGGCCCCGTGGCGCCGACTGTGCCACAGGAACCGATACAACAGCCGCGGAGATTGACGTGAAGCAGCGCCGCCCCTTGCGAGGCAGGAAAACGGCCGGGATCAAAGCCGACGGCGAACACGCCGGCAAGCGCGTCACCCTTGCCCGGGCGCTTTCCAAGGTCGGCTACTGCTCGCGCAGCCAGGCCGAGAAGCTGATCGCCGAGGGCCGCGTCAGCGTCGGCGGCAGGAAGACGACCGACCTTGCGCATTGGGTGGATATCGATAAGGACAGGATCGCCGTCGACGGAACGGCGATCGCGGCCGAGGCGAAGATTTATCTGATGCTGAACAAGCCGCGCGGCCTCGTCACAACGCGCGACGATCCCCAGGGGCGGCCGACGGTGTTCGATTGCCTAGGCGAGGTCGATGCGCGCTTCCTCTCGCCGGTCGGCCGACTCGACAAGGCGAGCGAGGGGCTGCTGCTCTTCACCAACGACACGGTGCTGGCGCAGCGCCTTCTCGATCCCGCCACCCATCTCGGCAAGATCTACCACGTCCAGGTCCGCGGCCTCTTCGATGAGGCCTCGATGCAGGCGATGCTCGGCGGCGTGAGCGAGGGCGGCGAGTTTTTGACGGCAACGCATGTCCGGGGCTTGAGGAGCGGCGACAGGAACTCCTGGATCGAGGTCGAACTGCAGGAGGGCCGCAACCGCCAAATCCGCCGCATGCTGGACGCGCTCGGCTTCGAATGCCTGCGGCTCATCCGCGTCGCAATCGGCGAGATCAATCTCGGCGACCTGCCGAAGGGGCGAAGCCGGCTGCTGACGGACGCGGAGGTCCAGTATCTGAGACGACGCACGGGCGGTTGAACTGTGCCGATGGGTGGGAATCCACCCATCACGGAACGGCTTTGTTTCCAATTCCACCCATCACCCGGCGACTGGCACGACAAATGCGCGAAACCGCCGCGCTAGGCGGTTGTCTGTGCTAAAATCCCGTTTGTTAATGGCTGCAACCAGGACCGGCGGGAGGAACCGTGCCGGCTGGTGGACAAAGTCATCCGGGAGGAAAAAGATGAAAATATTGAACGCGCTTCTTGGCGCCGTCGCCGCCGTTTCCCTGCTTGCCGCTTCGGCCAGCGCCCAAACCTATCCGGAGCGCACGATTACCATGGTGGTGCCCTTCTCGGCCGGGGGCCCGACCGATACGGTTGCCCGTCTCGTCGCCGAGTCCATGTCGAAGGACCTCGGTCAGCAGATCATCGTCGAGAATGTCGGCGGCGCCGGCGGCACGCTCGGTGCGGGCCGCGTCGCCCAGGCCGATCCGGACGGCTATACGGTCCTGCTTCACCATATCGGCATGGCAACCAGCGCGACGCTCTATCGCAAGCTTGCCTATGACACGCTGAACGCCTTCGAATATGTCGGCCTCGTCACCGAAGTACCGATGACCATCGTCGCCCGCAAGGATTTCGAGCCGACCGATCTCAAGGGGCTGATCGAATACGCCAAGGCCAACAAGGACACGGTGACGGTCGCCAATGCCGGCATCGGCGCCGCCTCGCATCTCTGCGGCATGATGTTCATGGACGCGATCGACACCCAGCTGACCACCGTCCCCTACAAGGGCACCGGCCCGGCGATGACCGATCTGCTCGGCGGCCAGGTCGACATAATGTGCGACCAGACGACCAACACCACCAAGCAGATCCAGGGCGGCACGATCAAGGCCTATGCCGTCACTTCGCCGAAGCGCCTGAAGATCTTCCCCGAGCTGCCGACGGCTGAAGAAGCCGGTCTTGCCGGCTTCCAGGTCGGCATCTGGCACGGCATCTATGCGCCGAAGGGAACCCCTGCCGAGGTGACGGACCGGCTGTCGAAGTCGCTGCAGAAGGCGCTCAAGGACGAGAACGTCGCGGCCCGCTTCGGCGAACTCGGCACTGAACCGTCGAGCGAGGCGGACGCCACCCCGGCGGCGCTGAAGGCCAAGCTTGAAAGCGAGATCGCCCGCTGGAAGCCGGTGATCGAGGCCGCCGGCCAGTACGCCGACTAATGGGCTCCCGCGAGCCGCCGCCGATCCTGTTCTCCGATTAGAGCGGTACGGCGACGGCATCGCCTCCGGCCGGCCGTGCTGTGGGGCAACGGCTGGCCGGAGAAATCGGCGGGCTTCCGGAAAAGTTGACAGCCGTCAACTTGCGGGGGACGCTGAGCACAGCCGGACAAGAAGCGAGGAATCGCCAAGATCAGGACGTCCGCGGCCGCGTCCGAACGAGAACATGGGGACAAGATGAAAGCCATCTCCTTCGATACCACCAACGCGCTGTGCGGGAGTATCCTGACGGCCGTCGGTCTTTTTTTCGCCTGGCAGTCCTTCGGGCTCGAGCTCGGCACCGCCTTCCGCATGGGCCCGGGCTATTTCCCGCTGCTGCTTTCCGTCGTCCTGACGCTGCTCGGCGTCATCATCCTGGTGCAGTCGGCCCGGGTGAACCACGAGCCGATGGGACCGATCGCCATCCGCGGCATGCTCTTCATCCTGCCGGCGCCGATCTTCTTCGGCCTGACGGTCCGCGGACTGGGCTTCGTGCCGGCCGTCTTCCTGACGGCGCTGATCGCCTGTTTCGCCTCGCATCGGATGAAGCCGCTCTGGGCGGTGGCGGTCTCGCTGGGGCTCGCGATCTTCTCGGTCGCCGTCTTCAGCTACGGCCTCAACCTGCCGTTCGAGCGTTTCGGCCCCTGGGTCCGGTTCTAGGAGGCGACGATGGATCTCTTCAGCAACCTTGCCCTCGGCTTCGCCACCGCCGCCTCGCCGGCAAACCTTCTCTTCTGCCTGATAGGCGTCCTGCTCGGCACGCTGATCGGCGTGCTGCCCGGGATCGGCGCCACGGCGACGATCGCCATGCTGCTGCCGATCACCTTCCAGCTTGAGCCGGTCTCGTCGCTGATCATGCTCGCCGGCATCTATTACGGCGCCCAATATGGCGGCTCGACGACGGCGATCCTCATCAACATGCCGGGCGAATCCTCCTCCGCCGTCACCGCCATCGACGGCTACCAGATGGCCCGCAACGGCCGCGCCGGAACGGCGCTGGCGATCGCCGCGCTCGGCTCCTTCTTCGCCGGCACCGTATCGACCTTCCTCGTCGCCCTCTTCGCGCCGCCCTTGACCGAGATCGCGCTCGAGTTCGGCGCCGCCGAATATTTCTCGCTGATGATCGTCGGTCTCGTCTCCTCCGTTGCGCTGGCGCACGGCTCCGTCGTCAAGGCACTCGCCATGGTGGCGCTCGGCCTGCTTTTGGGTCTTGTGGGCACCGACATCTATACCGGTACGCCGCGCTTCACCCTCGGCATCCGCGAATATGCCGACGGCCTCAACTTCGTGGCGCTGGCGGTCGGCGTCTTCGGCATCGCCGAGATCCTGCGCAACCTCGAAAGCGAGAAGACCCGCGAAGTGCTGATGGCACGGGTTAGCGAGCTCCTGCCAACGAAAGAGGATTTCAAGCGGATGTTCGCGCCGGTGATCCGCGGCACGGCGATCGGCTCGGCGCTCGGCGTGCTGCCGGGCGGCGGCGCCATCCTCGCCGCCTTCGCCTCCTATACGGTGGAAAAGCGGCTCTCCGACCGGCCGGAGGAATTCGGCCGCGGCGCGATTGCCGGCGTCGCCGGGCCGGAAAGCGCCAACAATGCCGGTGCGCAGACCTCGTTCATCCCGCTGCTCACCCTCGGCATTCCGGCGAACCCGGTGATGGCGCTGATGATCGGCGCGATGATCATCCAGGGCATCGTGCCCGGCCCGAACGTGGCGACGGAACAGCCGGCGCTCTTTTGGGGCATCATCGCCTCGATGTGGATCGGCAACCTGATGCTCGTCGTGCTCAACCTGCCGTTGATCGGACTCTGGGTAAAGCTCCTGAAGATCCCCTATTTCGTGCTCTTCCCGATCATCATGGCCTTCTGCTCGATCGGGGTCTACAGCGTCAACTCCAACGTCTTCGACCTCTATGCCGTCGCGTTCTTCGGCCTCATCGGCTACCTGCTCTTGAAGCTGCGCTGCGAGCCGGCGCCGCTGCTGCTTGGCTTCGTGCTCGGGCCGCTGCTCGAGGAGAACCTGAGGCGCGCGATGATTCTCTCGCGCGGCGACCCGACCACCTTCGTCACTCGGCCGATCAGCGCCGGCCTCTTGCTGATGGCCGCAATCGTGCTCGTCGTCGTCTTCCTGCCCGCGGTCAAGGCGAAGCGCGAGGAGGTTTTCGTCGAGGAGGATTGAGAAGGGTTTAGCTTTGCGGCCCTGCGGCCCCGCGCCTCTCCAAGCGCGGGGCCGCTTTGCATAGAGCCATCGGCGAGCGGCGAACCGGCACCCGTGCCGGCAATACACCCGGTGAGCGTCAGCCGCGCCGGGCCGCCTCGATCGCGGCGACGTCGATCTTCCCCATCGTCATCATCGCCTCGAAGGCGCGCTTTGCCTCGCCGCCGCCGGCCGACAGCGCGTCGGTCAATACGCGCGGGGTGATTTGCCAGGAGATCCCCCACTTGTCCTTGCACCAGCCGCAGGCGCTCTCCTGGCCGCCATTGCCGACAATGGCGTTCCAGTAGCGGTCGGTCTCCTCCTGATCGTCGGTGGCGATCTGGAACGAGAAGGCTTCGTTGTGCTTGAAGGTCGGGCCTCCGTTGAGGCCGAGACAAGGAATGCCCGCGACCGTGAATTCGACCGTCAACACGTCGCCCTCCTTGCCGGACGGGAAGTCACTGGGTGCACGTTGCACGGCCCCCACGCTGCTGTCGGGAAAGACCTCCGCGTAGAAGCGAGCGGCAGCCTCGGCGTCCTTGTCGTACCAGAGGCAAATCGTGTTCTTCTCCATTGCCAGTTCCTTTCGCTTTGAAAGCGTTCGACGCGTTCCCCCTGCGAAATAAATAGGCAACCGTTTTTCTCCACCCCGGAATGTTCGTCCGCTGGAGCGCGGGTTCGTAATTCCTTCGAGCCTCACCAGTTGCCGGGATCGGCCGTGTGATCGACAGCGGCGAACTCATCGGCCCTTGCCCGGTCGAGCGTCAGATCCCTTGCATTCCTCGCCTCGTCCGTGACTGAATATTGCAGAGGTGCCGGCCCCCTGGCCAGTTCCTGATACATGAGCAAGGCGGCCTCCTCGGCGGTGTCGGCCTCGAACTCCTTCATGACGACGACTGTGAACTTGTGCATAGGCTTGACCTCGTCCGTGCCAAATTCCAATGCCCCGCGCTCGGGATGTCCGATGATGCACGCCCCTGGTCACGGCAGCAAGTTATATGAATACATCGCACCTGCCTTCGGGCACGATGTCGCCCCCCAAAAAGGCGCTCTGCACCGTGGTACGGGGCGTCGCCTGCTGGGCCTTCGGGTAGCCGTTGACGATCGCCACGAGCTGCGGAACGCTCGAATCCCAAAGACTTCAAATTTGGCCTGGAAAGTCCTCAATCCGCTCCGGAGTGCGCGGACACGCGCACGCCCAGCAGCTTTCGCAGACACAGGGCATCTTCATTCTTCCACTCTCTATCGCCGGGCCGGGGGTGGCCCGACGGAATTGCGCACTACAAGGTCTGGCCTCAGCAGGATTTCAGTTTCGGAGGCAGCTCGGTCCGAGAGCATGTCGAGCAACAATACCATCGCCTGTTTTCCGATCGCGGTGCGTGGTTGGCGGATTGTGGTCAGCGACGGCGTCATGAAACTTGCTTGTGGGACGTCGTCGAAGCCGGTGACCGAAAAGTGGTCCGGAATATCGTAGCCGCGAGCCTTGAGGCCGATCGAAACGCCGAGCGCCGTCTGGTCGTTGACGCACATGAAGGCCGTCGGCAGGTCATCGCGCATGAAGAACTGTTCCAGCGCCAATCTACCGCTTTCGACTGTGCCATCGCCGTCCAGGACCAGTTGGCGGTTCAGCGGGATGCCGGCCGCGGCAAGCCCGGCCTCGTATCCCGACCGGCGCCGGCGATAGGCAAGACGCGTGTTGGAATCGCCGATGAACGCGATGCGGCGATGGCCTTCGGAAATGAGCAAATCAACGGCCTTTCGTGCCCCTTCGACGTCATCAACTCCGACATAGGGGATGCCTCCGTTGAAGACGGGTTCGAAAACGCCGACGCTCGGCGGTAGACTATCGGTCGCGGCCTGATGGCCGAAGGGAAGGATGCCGGTAAACAGGATCAGACCTGCGGCTTGGTAGGAATTGAAGAACTTCAGATACTCCAATCCACGCTGCGCATCGTTTTGAGTATGGCCGATCAGCACGCCGTAGCCGTGCGCGCGAGCTTCGTTTTCGAGGCCAACCAGAATGCTGGAGAAATTCGGGTCGCCGATATCGGGTGCGACCACAAGGATCATGTTTGATCGCCCCAGCCTCAGGCTGCGCGCCATGGCGTTGGTCGTGTAGCCGGTAATCGCGATCGCCTGATTGACCTTGAGCCGCGTTGATTTGGCAACCTTTTCCGGCATGTGAATGGCCCTTGAAACCGTCGCGATCGACACTTCGGCGATCCGTGCGACGTCTTCAATGGTTGCGGGCGGGGAATTGGACACTCGATTGGGCCTCGGACTTTGTTGCGAGACACTACACAGACTTGCCCGAGGGTCAAACGCACAGGGCAAGAAAATTGTCGATCATGCTCGATGTAAACCTTTACATCGGTCAGTGTAAAGGTTTACATCTGCGCAACGGGCGGTGGAGGCCGCAGGGAGGGGAATATGACCACGGAGGTTGACGGCGGTGCTCCCGTCGTGCTGTCCGCGCGCCGCATCAGCAAGTCGTTCAGCGGCGTGCAGGTGCTGTTCAGCGTCGATTTTGAGCTGCGCCAGGGCGAGATCCATGCGCTCATGGGGGAGAATGGCGCCGGCAAGTCCACGCTCGTCAAGATTCTCTCCGGCTTCGAACAGCCGACTTCGGGCGAGATCCTGCTGGACGGCAGGTCGGTGAAGCTTCCTCCCAATGGCGCTGCCGAAGCGCTCGGCATCGTTATCATCCACCAGGAGTTTAATCTCGCCGAACACCTAACCGTCACCGAGAGCCTGTTTCTCGGCCGCGAGGTAACGCGTTTCGGTGTGCTCGACCGCAGGTTCATGCGCGCGGAGACGCGCCGTGTGCTCGAACTCCTCGGCTCGCAGGTCGACGAGAACGCGATGATCGGCTCCCTTTCTATTGCAGAAAAGCAAATGGTCGAGATCGCCAAGGCCATCAGCCGCGACGCCCGTGTCGTCTTCATGGACGAGCCGACCGCAGTGCTGTCGCGTGAGGAGACGAACTTCCTGTTCCGGCTGGTGCGCAAACTGCGCGACAAGGGAACGAGTTTCGTCTTCGTATCGCACAAGCTCGATGAAGTCATGGAACTCACCGACCGCGTGACGGTGTTGCGCGACGGCCAGTGGATCAAGACGGCGCCGACCTCCATTCTCGATGGCGAGGCGATTGCGCAACTGATGGTTGGCCGAGAACTGTCGAGCCTCTATCCGGCCAAGACCGAACCCGACGTCGACGAGGAGGTCGTGCTTCGGGTCGATTCGATATCAACAGGCTATGTCCGAGATGCCAGCTTTGAGGTCCGTCGCGGCGAGATTCTCGGCTTTTCCGGGCTGATCGGCTCTGGTCGCACCGAATTGATGGAGGCGGTCGTCGGGCTTCGCTCGCGCGCTGCGGGCGAGGTCCTGGTTCGTGGCCAGCCAGTGCCGTCGGGCGACGTGCATGCGGCCAACAAGGCCGGGCTAGCCTATATGACCAAGGATCGGAAGGCCAAGGGTCTGTTGCTCAACGCCGGCATGATGGCGAACCTGACGCTGCAGTCGCTCGGCCGCCATGCTCGCCTGGGTTATCTCGACCCGGGAAGCGAGCAGGCGGCTCTCGTCAAGGCGCGCCGCCGCTTCGATATCCGTGTCAGGGATGACAGCGTCGTCGTCGGTCGCATGTCCGGCGGCAACCAGCAAAAATTGCTGCTCGCCAAGGTCATGGAGACCGACCCGGGCATCATCATCATCGACGAGCCGACTCGCGGCATCGATGTCGGCACCAAGCAGCAGATCTATCACTTCATCTCGGCGCTGGCCCGGGACGGTCGCTCGATCATCGTCGTCTCGTCCGAGATGCCCGAGATCATCGGCCTCTGCAGTCGCGTGGCGGTCATGCGCGAGGGCCATATCGCCGGCATTCTCGAGGGAGACGAGATCTCTGAGCAGGAGATCATGCGCTATGCGGCCGGCCTGAAGAAGAAGACGGCGGCTTGAGTCGCGTGGGTTGCGCCGGCGCCGACAACAAAGAGATTCCCGACAGGTGGGATGGAGGTTCGATTGGATATGAGCGTGAACCAGGAACGCAGCCAGGAGGCGATCCGCCGACGCAGCTGGCGTGACATAGATCTGAGAGCCGTGGCGCCATTCGTTGCCCTGGCCTTGCTGCTGCTGGTGGGCGCGCTGGTCAATCCCAACTTCATCAGCATCAACAACCTCGCCAATGTCGCCACCCGAAGCGCCTTCATCGCCATCATCGCAGTCGGCGCGACCTTCGTGATTTCGTCGGGGGATCTGGACCTCTCCGTCGGGGCCATGGTCGCCTTCATCGCCAGCCTGATGATCCTGTTCATGAATTCCGGTGTCGTCGCCGACCCCGTGCTCATGTTGCTGGCAGCGATCCTGTTCACCATAGCTGCCGGCGCGCTCTGCGGTCTCACCAACGGGCTGATTACCACGGTGGGCAAGATCGAGCCCTTCATCGCCACGCTCGGCACCATGGGTATCTATCGCGGATTGACGACCTGGCTTTCGCAGGGCGGAGCGATCACCCTCAAGGAGCCGCAACTCCAGGAGATGTACCGTCCCGCCTATTTCGGCACGATCCTCGGCGTGCCGGTTCCGATCGTCGTGATCCTCGCCGTGACCGCAGTTGCCGCCTTCATCCTCTATCGCACCCGTTACGGGCGGCACGTCGTTGCCGTCGGCTCCAATCGCGATGTCGCGCGATATTCCGGCATCTCCGTCAACCGCGTCCGCACCGTCGCTTTCGTAATCCAGGGCCTATGCGTGGCCGCAGCCGTGCTGCTTTATGTGCCGCGCCTTGGCTCGACCTCGGCGACGACGGGCATTCTCTGGGAGCTGCAGGCGATCACCGCCGTCGTCGTCGGCGGCACGGCGCTCAAGGGCGGCGCGGGCCGCGTGTGGGGCACCATCTGCGGAGCGTTCATCCTCGAACTGGTCGGCAACATCATGCTGCTGTCCAACTTCATCAGCGAATACCTGATCGGTGCCATTCAGGGTGCGATCATCATTATTGCGATGCTCGTACAGCGCTCGCTGGTGCGCAAACCGTGAGACGGCCGGGTCCACAGGTCTCCCGGCCTGCAATAGACTGACCTGTTTTTGGGAGGAAGTTAATGCGCAAGAAGCTATTCGGCCTTACCCTCGCAGCCATGACAGCGCTGGCTGGCGTGACGCACGCTCAGGAGGAAAAGAAAGTGACGGTGGGCGTGTCTATCCCGGCGGCCGACCATGGCTGGACGGCCGGCGTGGTCTTCCATGCCGAGCGCGTCGCCAAGCTCCTGATGGAGCACAATCCGGGCCTGAACGTGATCGTCAAGACATCGCCCGATCCGGCAAGCCAGGCCAACGCCGTGCAGGATCTAGAGACACAGGGCATCGATGCGCTTGTTATCCTGCCCACCGATCCAGATCCGCTGGTCAACGCCATCAAGGAGGTGAAGGGCAAGGGTACTTTCGTCGCGCTTGTCGACCGCGCGCCAAGCGTCAACGACAATTCGGTGCGTGATCTCTATGTCGCGGGCAACAACCCCGCCCTCGGCCAGGTCGCCGGCGAATACATCAAGACAACGACGCCGGAGGCCGAAGTCGTCGTCATCCGCGGCCTTCCGATCCCGATCGACCAGCAGCGACAGGACGGTTTCGACAAGGGCATCGAAGGCTCAAACGTCAAGGTTCTCGACCGCCAGTACGGCAATTGGAACCGTGACGATGCCTTCAAGGTCATGCAGGACTACCTAACCAAATACCCGAAGATCGACGTCGTCTGGTGCCAGGACGACGACATGGCCGTCGGCGTACTGCAGGCCATCGAGCAGGCAAAGCGAACCGACATCCAGTACATCGTCGCCGGCGCCGGCTCAAAGGAAATGATCAAGAAGGTCATGGACGGCGACAAAATGGTCCCCGTCGACGTGCTCTATCCGCCGGCAATGATCGGCACCGCCCTCGAAATGACCGTCGCCAATTTCTACGGCCAGGTTCCGGTCCGCGGCGTCTACACGATTGACGCGACGCTGGTGACCAAGGACAACGCGAAGGACTTCTACTTCCCGGACTCGCCGTTCTGATCCGGAGCTGTGGCAAGGGCGGCCCGCGTTTGGCGCGGGCCACCGTCTTCTCGGGCTCATGGCCGATCCGAGCTTTGACCTGGCACGGGCCTCAGCGTGCGCGACGCGGAGGCGGCCGTCAGCTCTTCACCACGGCCGGCCATTCGCTCGTCGTGCCGGGCTGCACCGGCCGCTCCAGATAGGTCGACAACACGACATAGCTCCGCGTCGCCTTGACGCCGGGTGTGTCGTAAAGGCGCGCCAGCAGGCCTTCGAGCGCATGGGTGCTTTCGGTTCTCACCTTGAGCAGCATGCAGGTGTCGCCTGCGACCGAGTGGATCTCCTCCACCTCCGGATATTCCTCGATCGCCAGCAGCGCCTGAGTCTTGCCCCAGCCGGTCGTATCCACATGGACGAAGGCGAGCAGCGTCTTGCCGACGGCCTCGGGATCGATCAGCGCCGCCACGCGCCGGATCGCCCCGGAACGCCGAAGGCGCTTCACACGCTCATGCGCGGCCGGCGGCGAAAGCCCGACGCGGTCGCCGAGCTCGGCGTAGCTCGTCGTCGCGTCCTCGACCAGCACGCCTAATAGTTTTCGGTCCATTGCATCGAGGTCGCGCTCCGGCAGGCGCTTCCGCCGAACGTCGTCTGTATTTTGATCCATTCCGCTATTTCTCCTTGATGCCGAACTTCGTTCTGAGATTATGCGGGAATGACGAACATCGATCAATCCGCTTCCTCATCCGCCGACCGGGCTCGCATTCCGCCCTTTGCCCTGCTGCTGACCGCCTCGACCGGCGTCATCGGCTCCAATTCGCTGGCGCTCGGGCCGATCGCGCCGGAGGTGTCGCTAAGCCTCGGCACCGGCGTGCCAGCGGTGATGACGGCTTCCGCCGCTTTCGGACTCGGCACCGCGGCGAGCGCCGTCTTCCTCGGCCGCCTCATCGATCGGCACGGCCCGCGCCGCATGCTCGCGGCATCGCTGCTACTTTTGGCCGGCGGACTTGCCACAAGCGCCGCCGCGCCGGCGTTGCCGCTGTTGGTCGCAGCCCAGCTCGTCGTCGGGATTGCCGCGGGCATTGCGCTTCCCGCCATCTATACGCTGGCCTCGGTGATCGCCCCGGCCGGGCGCGAGAGCGAGACGATCGGCCTGGTGCTGACCGGCTGGACGCTGAGCATGGTGGCCGGGGTGCCGCTGTCGGCGGCGATCGCCGATTTCGCCGGCTGGCGGGCGGTCTATCTCGTCGTCGCCGGAGCAGCGCTGACGGCCTGCGCCGGCGTCCGGCGCGCGGCGGTGCGGGAACGACCCGCCGGCAGGACGACCTCGCCGCTAGCGGCGCTCGGCGTGCCCGGCGCGGCCTCGCTTCTTGTCGCCTGCGCGGCCTTCATGGCGGCTTTCTATGGGGTCTATGCCTATATCGGCGACCATTTGCATGGCGCCCTCGGCCTGCCCGTCAGCTCCAACGGCCTCCTTGCGGCCTCCTACGGCTTAGGCTTCGGTGGCGCGGCCTTCCTCGACCGTCTGATCGATCGCTTCGGTGCGGCGAGGCTGCTGCCGCTAATTTTTCTCGCGGTCGCCGGCGTCTATGTCGCGATGTCGGCAGCAAGCGGCTCCTATCCGGCGCTGCTCGCCGTCGTCTTTCTCTGGGGGCTCGCCAACCATTTCGGGCTGAACGTCCTCATCGTGCGGCTGACGGCGCTCGATCCCGCCCGACGCGGTGCGATCTTGGGGCTGAACAGCGGCGTCACCTATCTCGCCCTCTTTGCCGGCACGCTCGGCTTCGGCGCCGCCTATGCCGGGACGGATTTTTACGTTCTGCCGCTGGCCGCGGCGGGGCTGATGCTGGCCGCCGCAGTCTCGGCAGCCCGCGCGCCGCGCCACTCCTCAACGCAGTAGGCTGTGCTTGGCGACCAGAGTGACCTCGCGCGTGAGCTCGGTCAGCCGGTCGGCGGCAAGGCGGTTGATCTGCCAGTACAAGGGAACGTCCAACGGCGTGCCGGGGATCAGCTCGACCAGTCGGCCGGACTCCAGATGGTCGCGCGCAAGCTGTATCGGATTCATCGCCCAGCCCATGCCCGCAAGACTCGCCTCGAGGAAGCCTTGCGTCGACGGCAGCCAGTGGGTCGGATAGGTCAGCTCTTCCCCGAGCGCCTGGCGGATCCACCGGCTTTGCAGCCTGTCCTTCTGATTGAACGTAAGGGCCGGCGCACTGGTTATCGCTTCCGGCGTGACGCCCTCAGTAAAGTGCCGGGCAACGAAGTCGGGGCTCGCCGTCGCATGATAGCGGAGCGTGCCGAGAGACACACGCCGGCACCCTTGGATCGGCTTTTCCAGACTGGTGACGGCGGCAATCACTCGCCCCTTTTGCAGCCATTCGGCGGTATGGTCCTCGTCGTCGAGGGCGATGTTCAGCAGGTAGGGCGAGCGCTTGGCGAAGTTCGAGACCGCCGCGACGAACCAGGTTCCGAGGCTGTCGGCGCTTGTCGCAATGTTCAGTGTCACCCTTTGCCGCCGTTCGCCCGGACCGACGAGGGCAGGCAGGTGCGCGAGCAACTCGCCTTCGAGCATGCCGACATTCTCCATATGACGGCAGAGCCATTCTCCCTTCTCCGTCGCGGTGCAGGGATTTCCCCTGGCGATCAGGACGACGCCGAGCCGTTCCTCGAGCTGCTTCACCCGCTGGGAGACGGCCGAGGGCGTCACGTTGAGGACGCCGGCGGCCTTTTCGAAGCTGCCCGTCTGGACGACGGCCGTGACGGCACGGAGAGCGGAATAATCGAGCATGGCTTAGTTTTACTTAATTGAAGTTAGCAACATTAACTAGCCTGAATTCTTCCGTCGCGATACCGGAAACGCTCATCTCGTTTCTGGAGCGCTTCGCAGGTATGAATTTTTCGGCTTATGTCACAGGCCTGATGATGGGGCTCAGCCTGATTGTGGCGATCGGCGCGCAGAATGCCTTTGTGCTGCGCCAGGGGCTGCGCAACGAGCACGTGTTCGCCGTCTGCCTTGCCTGCGCCCTGTCCGATACCTTGCTGATCGTCCTGGGGGTGACCAGCTTCCGGCAGATTGCCACGCTTCTGCCTTGGCTCGATCCGGCCATGCGCTATGGCGGGGCGGCGTTCCTGATCTGGTACGGCGCCAAGAACCTCTATTCCGCCCTGCGGTCGTCCGGAGCCTTGGCGGCCGGAGAGGAGAGAGCGTCGAGCTTTCGGCAGACCGTTCTGACATGCCTGGCGCTCACCTGGCTCAATCCGCATGTCTATCTCGACACCGTCGTGCTGCTCGGCACGATCTCGACCCGATTTCCGGGAGGCGAGCTTTCGTTCACGACAGGCGCGGTCACCGCCTCCTTCCTGTTCTTCTTTTCACTCGGCTATGCAGCCACATGGCTGCGACCGGTCTTCTCAAACCCGCTGTCCTGGCGCATCCTGGAAGCGCTCATCGCACTTACTATGTGGATGATCGCCTCTAAACTGTTGAGCGGGACGTGATCCCGGCTCGCCCGTCTCCTCGGCTTATAAGGTCCCAAAAGCTTGTCCACCTCCGTCCACCAGCTTCTGCTTGTCTACGCCGCCTATGTGATCGCCGCCGCCAGCCCCGGCCCCAGCAACTTGCAGATCATGGGCGCTGCTATGAATAACGGCCGGCGGGCAGCACTCCTCCTGGCAGCCGGCGTCGTCAGCGGGTCGATCTTCTGGGGCATGATGGCCGCCACCGGCATCTCGGCCCTGCTGACCCGCTACGCCGAAGCCCTGATCGTGCTTAAAATCTTCGGCGGTCTGTATCTCCTCTATCTCGCATTCAAGGCGGGAAGGGCGGCTCTCTCTTCCGGCGACAACGCGGTGCAGACGCCGGGTGACGACGCGCTCTCTGGATCGGCTCTCTATCGGCGTGGATTGCTGATGCACCTCACCAATCCGAAATCCGTGCTCGCATGGATCGCTCTAGTGACGCTCGGTCTCGGACCGGAGGCGTCGTGGCATAGGCTTGCGGCGATCCTCGGCGGCTGCGCGGTTCTGAGCGTCACCATCTTTTGCGGTTACCCCCTCGTTTTTTCGACCGCGCCGATGGTGCGCCTCTATCGCCGCGCGCGGCGCTGGATAGAAAGTCTGTTGGCCGTGTTTTTCGGCGTGGCCGGCCTGCGGCTCTTGCTGTCTCGCGCTTAAAGAGGAGGCGATCGTGACGCTCTTCACCGGTCTTTCCGCCTTTTCCATCACCCCGACCGATGCCGCCGGCCATGTCGACACAGGTGCACTTTCTCGTTTGCTCGAGCGTATTCATCTTGCCGGAGCCGACTCGATCGGGCTGCTTGGCAGCACGGGCGGCTATGCCTTTCTCTCACGCGGCGAGCGGCGACACGCCATCGAGGCGGCGATGGACTGCGTCGGCGGCAAGACGCCCGTCATCGTCGGCGTCGGGGCGCTTCGAACCGACGAGGCGCAGGCATTGGCGCGGGACGCCAGATCCGCCGGCGCTGACGGCCTGCTGCTGGTGCCCATGTCCTATACGCCGCTCTTTGAAGAAGAGGTCTATCGGCACTTCGCCGCGATCGCCGAGGCGGGGCAATTGCCGCTCTGCATTTACAACAACCCGGGCACCACGAAATTCACCTTCAGCGACGCTTTGATTGCGCGGCTCTCGAAGATCGCGAACATCGCGGCGGTGAAGATGCCATTGCCGCAGGACGGCGACTTCGAGGGCGAGACGGCGCGCCTTCGCGCCGAAACACCACCCGGTTTCTCGATCGGCTACAGTGGCGATTGGGGAGCGGCGGCGGCGCTGCTGGCGGGCTGCGACGCCTGGTACAGTGTGATCGCGGGCCTTTTGCCCGCCGAGGCCTTGGCGCTTACCCGGGCCGCGCAAGCCGGCGATGTTGCCGAGGTCGAGCGGCTCGACCAGGCATTTCAACCCTTGTGGAGCCTGTTCAAGGCGTTCGGCAGCTTCCGTGTCATGTACGCCATCGCGCAAGCGCTCGGCCTTTGCCGGGCCGACCCGCCGCGCCCGATCCTGCCATTGCCGCAATCCGAAAGGGCACGGGTCAAGAACGCCCTTGATCGCGTGCTTGGCTGAGCGGTCGGCTCCCGCCAGAGCCGCGATACCGCGGGTATCAGGTCGCCGATCGGGGTTCCGGCGGGCGAAGGCCCGTTCATAAGGCAGGTCGATGCTCGTTCCTGCGATCCTCCACGCGCATCTTTGTTCTATATTGTTCCAGTCGGTGTGCAATGCTCGTTCCCTGAGATTCGACGAGGTCGCAAATGGACGACAGGCGCGCATTGTTCCGGAAGCTGCACGAGGGTACCGAAGCCTTCATCATTCCCAATCCGTGGGATATCGGCACCGCCCGAATTCTGGCGGCCATGGGTTTCCCAGCTCTCGCCACGACCAGTGCCGGCATGGCGTTCTCGCTCGGTTTGCCAGAGGGTTCCGCCTCGCGTGAACAGACGCTTGCCCATTGCCGGGCGATCGTCGATGCGACACCACTGCCGGTTTCGGCCGATCTCGAAAAAGGCTTCGGAGACGATCCCAAGAGTGCTGGGGAGACCGTCGCGGCGGCGGCCGGCATCGGCTTGGCCGGCTGTTCCCTCGAAGACCACACGGGAGATCGGAGCCGGCCGATCTTCGACTTCGCTCTGGCGGTCGAGCGGATCGAGGCGGCCACCGAGGCCGCCCGGTCCCTTCCTCACGATTTCGTTCTGACGGCGCGGTGCGAGAATTTCCTCTGGGGGCGCGCCGACCTCGACGACACGATCCGGCGGCTGCAGGCCTTCGAGCGAGCCGGGGCGGATGTGCTTTACGCGCCCGGCCTGGCCGACCTAGATTCGATCCGCGCTGTGTGCGGGGCCGTCGCGAAGCCGGTCAACGTCGTGATGGGCATGCCGGGGGCGACGTTCAGCCTGGCGGATCTCGCCGAGGCCGGAGTGAAGCGCATCAGTGTCGGTTCCGCCCTGGCGCGTCTTGCTTACGGTGCAATGGTGGACGCTGCACGGGAGATGCGGTCGCAGGGGACCTTCCGGTTCTCGGAGAAAGCCATGGGCTTTGCGGAACTGGAGGGATTATTCCGCGCATCATCATAGACGAGATCAGCCTCTCGCGGATGGAAGCTCGCCCTGCGCGCCAGCTAGCAGCGCCACCGTCTGCTGGCGGATCGCCCCGCCGGCACCTGAACGGTGCTCGCGCGCGAAACATACAAGCGCACCGGATGTCATGCGGCACTGTGCCTCTCCTGCCGCAACGGTGCATCGCGCGGGCGCCGTCACGCCCCCCGGCGCAGTGCGGCAGGCAGGTCGGCCGTTGGCGTTCCGGCCGGACAGGCATTCTGACCATAAATATTCCCCGACTTTCGGTCCTGCTCAGCCACCCCGGGGGGTTCGTGCGGCAGCGCCGTCGCTGCACCAGGAATCGTGGCAACGCAACGTCGGTGTGATAAACTCGTTCCCCCCCGGAAGGAGTGCTCGAGGAGAGGCCATATGAACATTGCAGCTTGGCTCAAGAGCTTGGGCCTGGAGCAGTATGTTCCGGCTTTCGACGACAATGCGATTGATGCCGATATCCTACCCCGCCTCACGGCCGATGACTTGAAAGAAATCGGCGTAGGCGCGCTGGGCCACCGCAAGCGCATCCTCGAGGCGATAGCCGGGTTGCAAGGACAGCCCGAGACGGTGTCGGGGAAGCCAGATTCGGTCTCATTAATTCCAATGTCGCCGTCGGTTGAACAGCGCGGCGAACCTGGACGCCCGCGCGAGGCGGAACGGCGGCAACTGACGGTCATGTTTGTGGATCTCGTCGGTTCTACGGCGCTTGCGACGCGGCTTGACCCGGAGGACATGCGCGACCTCCTGAGGCAGTTCCAGAACACCACGGCTGGCGAAGTCCTTCGCTTCGCGGGATACGTCGCGAAACTCATGGGCGACGGCGTGTTGGCCTATTTCGGTTGGCCGCAGGCACACGAAGACGAAGCGGAACGCGCCGTTCGCGCGGCGCTTGCGGTCGTCAGTGCCGTGAATGGTCTGCCCGTCAAGGACGGTCAGCAACTCTCGGTCCGGATCGGAATCGCCACCGGGGTGGTGGTGGTTGGTGACCTCATCGGCATCGGGTCAGCACAGGAGAACGCGGTCGTCGGAGAGACTCCCAATCTTGCCGCGCGCCTGCAGGCAATAGCCGAGCCGGGAACGGTGGTCATTTCCGAGCTTACCTATCGCCTTATCGGAAATATGTTCGAGATAACCAGCATTCGACCACAGAATCTAGCAGGGTTCGACACCCCCGTCAGCGCATTCAAAGTGATTGGAGAGGGTGGCGCAGAGAGTCGGTTCGACGCGCTTCATGCAAACGAATCTGCACCGCTTGCCGGACGCGAACACGATATTGCCTTGTTGCTCGATCGGTGGCGGCTGGCCGCATCCGGTGAGGGACAAGTGGTCGAGCTGTTCGGCGAGGCCGGCATTGGCAAGTCCCGTATTCTGCAGGAACTGCGGGAGCACATGAAAGACGAGGCACATACGCGACTGCGATACTACTGCTCGCCCTATCACGTGGAAAGCGCCCTCTATCCTGTCGCGGATCAGTTGCTCCGAGCTGGAGGCATAAGGCGGACCGACCCCCCCGAGCGTCAGCTTGACTTGCTTGAGCAACTCCTCGCCGGTTCAACCAAGCACGCAAACGACGCGATACCGCTGATCGCGGCATTGCTGTCCATCCCCACCGAGGGGCGCTACCCTAAGGTCGACCTTATGGCGCAGAAGCAGAAGACGCGCACGTTCGAGGTGCTGATCGAGCAACTAGAGGCCCTTGCACGCAGCCAACCAGTGCTGATGCTGCTTGAAGACGCGCATTTCCTGGATCCGACATCGGCAGAGCTATTTGACCAGATCGCAGGTCGGATTCAGCGACTACCTGTAATGCTGATTGCAACATCGCGACCGGAAGGCGCGGCCCGCTGGAGCGGTCTTCCGCACGCGACGTTCTTGACGCTGAACCGGCTCAGCCGTGCCCAAGCGGCCTCTATCATTGCAGCGATGACCGGCGGTAAACAGCTACCGGCCGAAGTGCTGGACCAGATACTCTCGAAGACCGAAGGCGTTCCGTTGTTCGTGGAAGAATTGACCAAGGTCGTCCTGGAATCGGGCCTGCTTCAAGCACGAGATGGCGAGCTGGTTCTGGCTGGGCCGTTGCCGCCGCTCGCGGTTCCCGCGACGCTGCATGACTCGCTGATGGCTCGCCTCGATCGCTTGGACTCCATAAGGGACGTGGCGCAGGTCGGGGCGGTGATCGGACGCGAGTTCACGCACGAGCTGCTGGCGGCAGCAACGGGCCTGCCCGAATTGGAGCTTGAGCGCGCAACGAGCCAGCTGGTGGCGGCCGGCCTTGTTTTCCGCCGCGGCAGTGACGGTCAAGCAAGCTATGCCTTCAAGCATGCGCTGGTACAGGATGCCGCGTACAGCAGTTTGCTGCACAGCCGTCGTCAACAGCTGCACGCCCGGATCGCTTTGATACTCGAGGAACGCTTCCCCGAAATCGTGACGACAGAGCCCGAACTGCTTGCGCACCACTTTGGTCAAGCGGGCCTTTTGGACAGGGCTGTCGAGTACAATGAACTCGCTGGTCGCCGGGCGCTTTCACGCTCCGCTTTGACGGAAGCGCGTACGCGTTTCGACAACGCCCTTAGCGGGCTTTCGGCGATACCTCCGTCCGAAGAGCGTTCGCGCCGAGAACTTTCAATCCAACTGGCGCTCGGCAGCACGCATGTTGCTGCGCACGGCTTCGCCGCGCCTCCCACAGCAGATGCCTATGGTCGAGCGCGCCAGCTTTGTGAAGAGCTGGGCGAGACGCGTCTGCTCTTCCCGGTGCTTTACGGACTATGCCTCTACCACCTCTATGCTGCCGAACTGGCGGAAGCACGCAGTGCGGCCAACCGGCTGCTTGAATTGGCGGAACCGAGCAATGATCGCGGACTTTCCTTCTTTGCTCACCGGGCCGCCGGCGTCAGCTCATTGCCTGCCGGTGAGTTCGTCAGCGCCCGGGCACATCTGGAGGAGGCTCTTGCACTTTACAATCCTCGAGAGCACCGATCGCCGGCATTTGTCTACGCCTTTGATCCGCGCGTGGTGTGCCTGGATTATCTCGCCCGCACATTGCTGCCACTCGGCTTTCCCGATCAGGCATTGGCAGCAAACGACGAAGCGCTTGCTGAGGCGCATCGTGTGGGTCATCGCAACAGCCTCGCCCTGCCACTGTTCTTTGGCGGAGTCATCCGCCAGATTCTCGGCGACCACCAAGGCGTCCAGGAGCGGTGCTCGGAACTGACCCGCATTGCCAGCGAAGCCGGATTCCGCTTCTGGCTTGCCGGCGCCACGATGCTGAACGCTTGGAGCATCGCCGACACGGGCGATTTCGATGGTGGACGCCGCGAACTCCAACGAGGTCTTGCTGAATGGCGCGATACCGGCGCAGAGTACATGGTTCCCTATTTCATTGCTCTTCAGGCGCAGCTCGAACTGAGAGCGGGCGACCCGGGTGCTGCACTCGTTCTGCTCGAAACAGCCGAGGCAAGGATGGAACGTACCAAAGAGCGTTGGTTTGCGGCCGAGATACTTCGCCTCCACGGGGAGGTGCTGCTGCAACTTGGAGAGGACAAAGCCAGAAATTCCGAGGATCTCCTTGTGGAGGCAATGGCGACGGCACGGGCACAGCGCGCGCGCTTCTGGGAACTGCGTGCGGCGCTCAGTCTCGTGCGGGCCGGCCTTCCCGCGCCAGGCGCTTGCGAGCGGCTCGCACTGATTTATTCCGGATTTACCGAGGGCCTGACGTTGCCTGACCTGCAAGCCGCACATGCGCTCACGGCAACAGCTGAAGGGCTTCGGGCGGCCAACTGATTGATCCGGCCAGGGAGGACGCGATGACACAATCATCTGAAAATATCCGCGGCGAAATTCAGCGGGCAAACGATGAATGGAATGCAGCCTTCAACAGCGGCAAAGCTGACGCGGTAGCCGCACTCTATGCGCCGGATGCGGTCGTTTTGCCGTCTACACACGCAGTTGTCAGGGGAACAAGCGCAATCGAAGACTTCTGGAATGGCTTGATCTCGGCTGGAGTGAAGGATCATCGAATCGAGATGATCGATGCCCAGTCAGGTGCCGACATCGCCTATGCAATAGGGAAGTGGTCGGCCAATGCTCCCGGCGAAGACGGTGAAACGCAGCGCTACGAAGGGACTGTCGTTACGGTCTTCCGACGCCAAGGCGACGGATCCTGGAAAGCTTGTCTCCACACTTGGAATTGAGCCTGCGCCGCGGCTGAGCATGAGGCCGGACCTGATTTAGGGTGGAAATCGCTGCCGGCCGGCAGCCGCGTCCAGTCAGGGAGAGGCCGCCCCACCCCCCTCCCCGCCCTTCAGATAGCTCACCACCGCATCGGCGATCATCGTGCGGTGGCGGCCGATCGTCTCCGGTTCGGAGAGGTCGCGGCGGAAGATCGTGCCGAAGGTGTAGCGGTTCGAGACGCGGAAAAAGCAGAAGGCGCTGATCAGCATGTGGATGTCGATCGGATCGGCCTTGCGGCGGAAGGTACCGTCGGCAAGGCCGCGCTCGACGATCGCGTCGATCGTCTGGATCACCGAGACGTTCAGCTCGCGGATCGCCTCCGAGCGCAGCATGTGGACGGCGTGGTGGATGTTCTCGATGCTGACCAGGCGGACGAAGTCGGGATTGGCCTCGTCGTGGTCAAAGGTGGTGGCGATCAGGGTGCGCAGCGCCTGTTCGGGCGGCAGGTTGGCGAGTTCCAGATCGGCCTCGAGCGTGCGGATCTTTCGGTAGGAGCGCTCCAGCACGGCGTGATAGAGCGCTTCCTTGCTGCCGAAATAATAATAAATCATCCGCTTCGAGGTGCGGGTCCGCTCGGCGATCTGATCCACCCGGGCGCCTGCCAGGCCGTGAGTGGAAAACTCCTCGGTCGCTACCTCGAGAATGTTTTCCTGGGTTCTCGCCGGATCGTTCTTCCTGCCGTTCATCTGCCGTTCGGCCATTGTCGCGCGTCGCCCCCATCTTCCACGAGCCCTTGTTCCGTTGACCTTATTGCCCGCTTCTCCAGATCGAGCCGGAGGCCCCTCTCCCAAGCGATGCATCAAGACATATTCTACCTTGCCGCTTCGTTTCAATAGCAAGCCACTTGACATCCGAACTAGTTAGTACATTTTAACGGAAGAGGGCCGAACCCGCGGAGGAGCGCGGGGTTCTGGCGGCCGGAACCTTCCGGCATTGGGAGACAAGCTCGCGCAAGCGCGTCCGCCAGGGCTCGCCTGTCGCCTGGGAGGAGCGCATGACCCGCATCATCGATTTCTATTTCTTCGCGCTGAAGGTGACGATCGCCCTGCTGCTCGCCGGCATGGTCGTGCTAGTCTTCGGCAATGTCGTTCTGCGCTATGCCTTGAACCAGGGAATCACGGTTTCAGAGGAGCTGTCGCGCATCTTCTTCGTCTGGCTGACCTTCCTTGGCGCCGTCGTCGCCATGCGCGAGCATGGCCATCTCGGCGTCGATACACTCATCAAGCGGCTGCCGCCGCTCGGCGCGAAGATCGCCGTGCTCATCGGCCATGCGCTGATGCTCTATGCCACCTGGCTGATGATCAGCGGCAGCTGGGCGCAGACGCTGATCAATCTTCATGTCGGCGCGCCGGCCACCGGCCTTTCCATGGGCTTCTTCTATGGCGCCGGTCTTGCCTTCGGCATTCCCGCCTTCCTGATCCTCCTTTCCGACGCCTTCGCCATCGCCACCGGCCGTATCGACATAGCGACCGTCGAACTCGTGCGCGACAGCGAGGACGAGGTGATCCTCGACGATCTGCCAGAGCCCGCGCTCGGGCCGGTCTCCGTGAAGCACTGAGGAGGCGAGCATGACCGTATCCATCTTTATCGGCGCCCTGCTCGGTCCGATGGCGCTCGGCGTGCCCATCGCCTTCGCCCTGGTCCTCAGCGGCGTAGCGCTGATGCTCTATCTCGGCCTCTTCGACGCGCAGATCGTCGCGCAGAACGTTCTGAACGGCGCCGACAGCTTTCCGCTGATGGCGGTGCCTTTCTTCCTGCTTGCCGGCGAGGTGATGAACACCGGCGGCCTTTCGCGCCGCATCATCGCGCTGGCGATGGCGATGGTCGGCCATATCCGCGGCGGTCTCGGCTTCGTGGCGATCTTCGCCGCCTGCATCCTTTCGAGCCTCTCGGGCTCGGCGGTTGCCGATGCGGCCGCACTCGGCGCGCTGCTGCTGCCGATGATGCTGAAGAGCGGCCATGACGCGGCGCGCGCCGGCGGCCTGCTTGCGTCGGCCTCGATCATCGGCCCGATCATTCCGCCGTCGATCGGCTTTATCCTCTACGGCGTCGTCGGCGGCGTCTCGATCACCAAGCTGTTCCTCGCCGGCATCTTTCCCGGCCTGATGATCGCCGCCGCACTCTGCATCACCTGGTTTCTCGTCGCCCGCAAGGAACAGTTCGAGCTGCCGCCGCGGGAGACGGGCGCGGTACGTCTCAAGGCGCTGGCCGACAGCATCTGGGCGCTCATGCTGCCGGTGATCATCATCGTCGGGCTGAAATTCGGCGTCTTCACGCCGACGGAAGCGGGCGTCGTCGCCGCGGTCTACTCGCTCTTCGTCGCCATGGTCGTCTATCGCGAGCTGCCGCCGGCGCAGCTCTTCCACGTCTTCGTCTCGGCCGCCAAGATCACCGCCGTCGTCATGTTCCTGGTCGCCTGCGCCGCGGTCTCCGCCTGGCTGATCACCGTCGCCGACGTGCCCGGCGCGCTTGCGGCCCTCGTCGAGCCGCTGATGGACAACCAGACGGCACTCCTCATCGCCATCATGGCGCTGATCGTCGTCGTCGGCACCGCCATGGACATGACGCCGACCATCCTGGTGATGACGCCGGTGCTGATGCCGATCATCAAGCAGGCGGGCATCGACCCGGTCTATTTCGGGGTGCTGTTCATCATCAACAACTCGATCGGCCTGATCACGCCGCCGGTCGGCACCGTGCTCAACGTCATCTGCGGCGTCTCGAAGCTGTCGATGGAAGAGTTGATGAAGGGCGTGATGCCCTTCCTGATCGCCGAGCTGATCGTCCTGTTCCTGCTCGTTCTGTTCCCCGAACTGGTAACCGTGCCGGTCTCCTGGTTCGGGCACTGACACAGATTTTTACGCATTCAACACGGCCGGTGGGAGTACCGGTCCAACCCTGGGAGGAAAACATGTTAAAGAGACTGACCAAACTGGCGCTGGGCCTCACCCTGCCGCTCGCCTTGATGGCTGCCGGGCCGACCAACGCGGAGATCGGCGAACACACGCTGAAATTCGCCTCGGCCAACAACAAGGGTCACCCGCAGGTGACCGGCATGGAGAAATTCGCCGAGCTGGTGAAGGAAAAGAGCGGCGGCAAGATCGAGGTCAAGCTCTTCCCGGGCGGCACGCTCGGCGGCGATGTGCAGACGATCTCGGCGCTGCAAGGCGGCGTGATCGAGATGACGGTGCTGAACGCCGGCATCCTCGCCAACAACGTCAAGCAGTTCGGCGCCGTCGACCTGCCCTTCCTCTTCAACAGCGGCGAGGAAGCCGACAAGGTGATGGACGGCCCGTTCGGCGAGAGCCTCACGAAGCTGCTGCCCCATACCGGCCTCGTCGGGCTCGGCTATTGGGAGCTCGGCTTCCGCAACCTCACCAACAACCGCCATCCGGTGACCAAGCTCGAGGACATCAAGGGGCTGAAGATCCGCACCATCCAGTCGCCGATCCCGCTCGAACTCTTCAACACGCTCGGCGCCAATGCCGTGCCGCTCCCCTACACCGAACTCTATACCGCGCTCGAGACCGGAACGGTCGACGGCCAGGAGAATCCGGCGGCAAACATCCTCAACGCCAAGTTCTACGAAGTGCAGAAGTACATGACGCTCACCCGTCACCAGTACAACCCGCAGATCGTGCTCGTCAGCAAGAAGTTCTGGGACGGGCTGAATGACGAGGAAAAGGCCGTGCTGCAGGCGGCCGCGACCGAGGCGCGCGACTTCCAGCGCAAGGTTTCGCGCGAGAAGGATGCCGAGGCGCTCGAGGAGATCAAAAAGACCGGCATGGAGGTGAGCGAACTCAGCCCCGAGGAAACGCAGAAGCTGCGCGATGCCGTTAAGCCGGTGATCGAGAAGTTCAAGGCCGAGATCGGCAGTGAGACGGTCGAGGCGCTGTTCAAGGAGATCGGCGCCGCACGCGGCCAGTAGCGGCCGGCCAATCGTCCGGTCCGCCCGATCCCAAGCGGCGGACCGGAAGACCCTCGCGACGGGACGGATAAAGTGAGAGCGGAAAGCATGACCGAGACGCTTGTAAGACCCTTGAAGGCCGGCCTGATCGGCGCCGGCATCCAGGCCTCGCTGACCCCGGCGATGCACATGGCCGAGGGTGCCGCCCAGGGGCTCAGCTATCACTATGAGCTGATCGACCTGCAGGCGCTCGGCGCCACGGAGGACGACCTGCCGCGTCTCATCGCCGAAGCGGAAGCCCGCGGGCTTGCCGGCCTCAACATCACCCATCCCTGCAAGCAGGCGGTGATCGTCCATCTCGACGAGCTCGCCCCCGACGCCCGCCGGCTCGGCGCCGTCAACACCGTGGTGCTCAAGGGCGGCCGGCGCCATGGCCACAACACCGACTGGTGGGGCTTTGCCGAGGCATTCCGGCGCGGCCTCCCCGACGCGGACCTCTCCTCCGCCGTCCAGCTCGGCGCCGGCGGCGCTGGCGTCGCGACGGCCTATGCGGCGCTGTCGCTCGGCTTGCGGCAGCTTACCGTCTTCGACCGCGAGCCGGAACGGGCCGAAGCACTCGCCGACATGCTCTCGCCGCTCTTCCCCGAGGCGGAGATCGCGGCAGGCGCCGATCTCGCCGCGGCGATGGCCGAGGCGGCCGGGCTGATCCATGCGACGCCGACCGGCATGGCGAAATATCCGGGGCTGCCGCTCGATGCTGCGCTGCTTGAGTCCGGCCACTGGGTCGCCGAGATCGTCTATTTCCCGCTGGAAACGGCGCTGCTGAAGGAAGCCAGGCGCCGCGGCTGCCGCACGCTCGACGGCGGCGGCATGGCCGTGTTCCAGGCCGTCGGCGCCTTCCGGCTGTTCACCGGGCTCGAGCCGGATGCGGCGCGGATGCTCGAGCATTTCCGGGCGATGACGGGGTGAGGGTTTCGGGGGCTGTGGCGCGAGGAGCATCTACCGTAACTGCCGGGCGACACCCCCCTCTGCCCTGCCGGGCATCTCCCCCGCAAGGGTGGAGATGGGCAGGAGGCACGCCGTCGGCCGCGGCCACGCGGCAAGGAGGTTGGCGCCGTCGATGAGAGGAGCGGGGCGCCTGCATCTAGTCGATCTCCCCCCTTGCGGGGGAGATGCCCGGCAGGGCAGAGGGGGTGTCGCCCGCCTCCCATTTTTCGCATTTCGATTCTAACCGCGAGGACAGGACGATGAAGACCTCGATAGCGACAGTTTCCTTAAGCGGCGACCTCATCGACAAGCTGCGCGCCATCGCCAAGGCCGGCTTCGACGGCGTCGAGATTTTCGAGAACGACTTCCTCGCCTTTGACGAGAGCCCGCGCGAGGTCGGCCGAATGGTGCGCGACTTCGGCCTGGAGATCAGCCTGTTCCAGCCCTTCCGCGACTTCGAGGGCATGCCGGAACCGCTCAGAACCCGCACCTTCGACCGCGCCGAGCGCAAGTTCGACCTGATGCAGGAGCTCGGCACCGACCTGGTGCTCGTCTGCTCCAACGTCTCGCCGGCCGCACTCGGCGGCATCGACCGGGCCGCGGCCGATTTCCGCGAGCTTGGCGAGCGCGCCGCCAGACGCGGTTTGCGCGTCGGCTACGAGGCGCTCGCCTGGGGCCGCCACATCCATGATCACCGCGACGCCTGGGAGATCGTCCGGCGGGCCGATCATCCGAATATCGGGCTGATCCTCGACAGCTTCCACACGCTGTCGCGCAAGATCGAGGTTAATTCGATCCGCTCGATTCCCAAGGAAAAGATCTTCATCGTCCAGCTTGCCGATGCGCCGCTGATCGACATGGATCTTCTCTACTGGAGCCGGCACTTCCGCAACATGCCCGGCGAAGGCGACCTGCCGGTGACCGAGTTTACCCGCGCGGTGGCGGCGACCGGCTATGACGGCTATCTGTCGCTGGAAATCTTCAACGACCAGTTTCGCGGCGGCAATGCCAATGCGATCGCCGTCGACGGCTACCGCTCGCTGATCTATCTCGGCGACCAGGTGAAGCGCGCCGAGCCGGATATCCGGCTGCCGGTCCCGGACATGCCGCCGCGCGTCGACGTGAAGGGCGTCGCCTTCGTCGAGTTCACCGCTTCCGAAGAGGAGGCGGGCGAGCTCGAAGCGCTGATCCGCACATTCGGCTTCCGGAAGGCGGCGCGGCACCGGACGAAACAGGTGCTGGTCTACCGCCAGGGCGCCGTCAACCTGGTGATCAACACCGAGCGCGAGGGTTTTGCCAACGCCTCCTATCTGGTGCACGGCACCTCGGCCTATGCCTTCGGCCTTTCGGTCGACGATGCCGCGGCGACCGCCGAACGCGCCCGCGCCCTCGGCGCCGAGCCCTTCGAGCAGGCCGTCGGGCCGGGCGAGCTCAAGGTGCCGGCGATCCGCGGCGTCGGCGGCGGCCTGATCTATTTCCTCGACGACAAATCCGAGCTCGCGAAAATCTGGGAGATCGAATTCGAGCCGGTGACCGACGGCGCCCCGGCGGCGCCGGCCGGCCTCACCGTGATCGACCACGTCGCCCAGACCGTCAAATACGAGGAATTGCTGACCTGGCTACTGTTCTACACCTCGTTGCTCGACACCAAGAAGACGCCGATGGTCGACATCATCGATCCGGCCGGGATCGTCCGCAGCCAAGTGGTCGAAAACAACGCCGGCACGCTGCGCCTGACGCTGAACGGCGCCGAGAACCGCAACACGCTCGCCGGCCGCTTCATCGCCGAAACCTTCGGCTCCGGCGTCCAGCACCTCGCCTTCGCCACCGACGACATCTTCGCGACTGCTCAGGCCCTGCGCGCCAACGGCTTCAAGTCCCTGCCGATCTCGCCCAACTACTATGACGACGTCGAGGCCCGCTTCGGCCTCGATGCCGAGTTGGTCGAGCGGCTGAAGGCCGAAAACATCCTCTACGACCGCGACGACCACGGCGAGTTCTTCCAGCTCTACAGCCCCACCTATGGCGAAGGCTTCTTCTTCGAAATCATCGAACGGAGGGGTTATCGCGGCTACGGTGCGGCAAATGCGATCTTCAGGATTGCGGCGCTGAAGAAGTATTTGAGGCCTGAGGGGTTGCCGAAGGATTGAGGGGATGGGGGATTTTTGGGTTGGCCATTGCGGCCTCTCTCCCCTTTGCGCCAGCACCGGTCATTGCTCCTCCTTGAGCGAGTGGCTGCAGAAGGTGCAAGACCGGACACTCGCCCGGCCTGAAATTACACCAGGCCGGCCTTGCAAAGCCCGTCCACGACTAGCTCGAAATCGTCGGGGTTCTTGTAGGGCAACACTTTGCGACGGTATTCGAGGGAGTAGTCGGGATTGACCCGGAACACCTCCTGCCAAGCCGCGCGGGCATCGTCGAAACGGCCCAGATGGCCGTAGCTCGCTGCCAGGAGCGCGCGCGAGACATCGGTAACGGGATTGCGGGTCAGCCGCTCTTTTAGCAAGCCAACCGCCTGTTCGTACCTTCCCAGGTGAAACGACGCCAAGGCTTGGAAGTGCAATAGCACATCCGGAAAATATGGGTTCAAGACCTTCGCCCGATCGAAATGCTTGAGTGCCTCGTCGGCCCTGGCCGAGTAATTCAGTGCCTCGCCCAGGCTGACGTGCCCTTCAGCGAAGTTCGGATTGAGGACTATCGCACGCTGGGCCTCGCTGATGGCCACGTCGTGCCGTCGCGAATACAATTCGACGATGCTCAGCGCCCAGTGCGCCCTGGGATCGCGATCATCCAGCGCTACCGCCCGCGTCGCAAGCTCTTCCGCTTGCTCGCGCGAATTCGGCGGTGACGGGCTCCATCCATTCAAATAGTCGAGTACGTGGGTGAGGGCCAGGAACGCGTGGGCCGAGGCGAAATTCGAGTCCAGTTTGATTGCACGTTGCAAAAGGTCCCGGGCGGCGACGTTCGTCTCCTTCGTCAGCCGGTGCCACAGCTCTCGGCCACGCAGGAAATAGTCATACGCCTCAATGTTGCCGGTGTGCTCGGGCGCCAGCCGCTGCCGGTCGCCCTCCGTCAGGTTGATCGCTAGTGCGCCAACGATCTGCTGCGTGACGTCGTCCTGCACCGCGAATATGTCGGTGAGGTCGCGATCGAAGCGCTCCGCCCACAGATGTCCGCTCGAGGCTGCGTCGATAAGCTGCGCCGTGATGCGCACCCTGTTTCCCGATTTGCGGACGCTGCCTTCCAGCACGTAGCGTACGCCGAGGTTTCTGCCGACCTCCTGCACGTGAACGTTCTTGCCCTTGAACGTGAACGACGAATTGCGGGCGATGACGAAGAGCTGCGGCAGCTTTGAGAGAGATGTGATGATGTCTTCGGAGATTCCGTCGGCGAAATATTCCTGCTCGGCATCACCGCTCATGTTGGCGAAGGGCAGCACGGCGATCGACAGTTTCGGCGGCAGTTCCGTCGTCGGCCGGCTTGTCACCGGCTGTGAGGTCGCGGTTGCCTTTGCCTCGGTGGTGCCGACACGCAGCGAATACACCCGGATCGGCTCGGCGATGTTCTTGAGCTGCGTGTTGCCGAGATCGCTGACTGAGAGGTCAAGCCGCGCCTTGACCTGGCGATAGGCATCCTCGGATAGGCAGATGGCCCCTGGCGCAGCGACGCCCTCCAGACGCGAGGCGATGTTGACGCCGTCGCCCATCAGGTCGCCGTCGCTTTCCTCGACCACGTCGCCGAGATGAATTCCGATCCGGAACTCGATGCGGCGGTCCTGCGGCACGCCGGCATTGCGCTCGACCATACCGTTCTGCACCTCAATGGCGCAGCGCACGGCGTCTACTACACTGCGGAACTCGACCAGCGCCCCATCGCCTGTGCGCTTGATCACGCGTCCGTTGTGCACGGCGATGGTCGGATCGATCAGGTCGCTGCGCAGCGCCCGCAACCTGGCCAAAGTACGGTCTTCGTCTGCGCCGGCCAGCCGGCTGTACCCGACCACGTCGGCAGCCAGGATCGCCGCTAGCTTGCGGTTCTCGCTCACAGGGCCATCTCCTCGTCTCCACAATAACAGGAAGACACAGGGAAGAGGAAATTTTCGGGGTCCCGTTCAGAGCGACTTTGGGTGAGATCATCGCTCGCCATTTGTTCGCCGGCAATCGTGAATGCTCACAATGTCGAGCACTCGCAACCCGGTGCCAATGGGCGCAGACGTCCTGCCTGGGCAATGACTGTCCTGGCAACTTTCGGACATTCGACACCGTGACGCCGAAAGTCGGCTCAGGGCCGCAAGCTGCCGCTGCTTTCCGGCAAAGCTCCGCAGCAACCGTTCAGCCTCGCAATGCGCGACATTGAAAAAAGAACGGACCGGGAATTGCACGCGCTCTGCGCCCGAATGAGCATATTTCCCGGGCGTTTCTGACCAGCGCCAGCTCCCTACGACGTACTCACCACCAGCGGCAGCTCACCCGTTTCCAGCCGCGACTCCTGCGAGCCGATCGACATTCTGTTGCCGCGCCAGTCGGCGCTGCCGGCGAACCAGCTGCGGACCCAGATGACCGGCAGCAGCAGGTCGCGGGTGAGCATGGCGACGAGCGACCAGCGGGAGAGATGCCAGTTCTTGCGATGGACGAGCAAAAATTCCGGCAGGTAGGCGGCGGTTGCGACAAGAGCGGCGACGGCGGGCACGCTGTGACCCGCAGCGACAGCGGCGATCGCCGACAGCAGGAGCGGCGGCACGACGCCGGCCAGAATTTCCGGCGCGAAGAACTGCGGAAAGGTGACGCGCCGCAACCGCGCCCAGCGGCACTGCCGGGCCCAGACCTCGCGGAACGTCCTTGTGCCGAGCGGCTGGTCGAACGGCGCGGAAACGAGGTGCACCTTCAGGCCGAGGCTTCTCACCAGCTTGGTTGCGGCCGCATCCTCGGCGATCTCCGCCGCCAGCGCCTGGATGCCGCCATTGGCATCCAGCAGGCTCTTGCGCCAGAGCATGCTCTTGCCCTGGGCGAAGCCGAAGCCGAGGGCCTCGCCGGCATATTGCCAGCGCGCCTGGTGGGCGTTGAGGAAGGCGCACTCGACCTCGGCCCAAAAGCCGTTCGGGCGTGAGCCGAGCGGGGTCGAGCAGACGAGCCCGCACTCGGGCCGCCACGCCGCCATCAGCCGAACGAGATAGTCGGCCGGCATCAGCACGTTCGAATCGGCGAGAACCACCCATTCATGCGCGGCCGCATTCCAGCCCTTTACGCAGTTGTTGAGCTTCGGATTGGCGCTGATCCGGTCGTCGCCGATGAGGATCGCCGCGGGAATGCCCGGGTGGCGCCGGCGCGCGGCCTCGATCAGCGGAATCAACGGATCCTTGGCATCGGCGACGCAGAAGATGACTTCGTATTCCGGCCAATCCAGGCGAAACGCGCTTTCAAGCGTTTCCCGGGAAAATTCTTCGATTCCGCAGAGCGGGATGACGAGGGAGACCGGCGGTCGATAGGTCGTCCGCGGCTGCGGGCCGAGACGCGGCCAGATCCGCCAGCCCGCTATCATCAGGCTCAACAGATTGATGGCTAGGAAGGCACCGGCGACGAACAAGATGAGCATCATTTACCCGGGCAACGAACCGCGATTCCGACGAAGTTGAGTTCCGGATAAACATCATCGCAAGATGACAGGCGAATGACAGTTGGGCGCTCTCGGGGCCGTGGCTGAAGCACCCCCCTCTGGCCTGCCGGCCATCTCCCCCAAAAAGGAGGGAGATCATTTGCGGCCGGCCCCTCGCTCCGACCTTGCCGCTTCTGTAAGCGGAACGCTTCGCTCGAGGTGCAAAGCGTGCCACATCCAATCTCCCCCCTTGTGGGGGGAGATGGCCGGCAGGCTAGAGGGGGTGGCCATCCGCATTCGAGCCCTTGCTGCGTGGGACGAATTGAACAAATTCCCTGCCCGGTTAATTATATGTCTGCGCAGTGCGCCTTTTCAGGGCGCCCGACGGCCGCCGCTTGTTCCATGCCCCGTCCTCGTACCGGAACAGGCAGCACAAGAATTTAGACAGAGACGATGGATTTCGTCGAGACCATCAATGCCACCGCGGCGTGGCTCGAGCGGTTTGTGCTCAACGAATGGACGCTCTATCAGTGCGCCGTGATCGTCGTCGGCTATTTCGCTTGCGGCCTCGCCGCTAAGCGCCTGGAGCCGGCGCTCGAAGCCCGCGCCCGGATGATCAGGGGAAATCCGGACCTGCTGCGCGTCATCATCGCCTTCATGCGGCGGCTCAAATGGCTGTTCCTGATCGTCTGGCTGTGGATCGCCGACGTCGTGCTGTCGCGCTACGGCTGGCCGTCCTATCGCTGGCTGGTGGGCACGGTGCTGACGCTGGTCGCCGCCTGGTTCATCATCGCGGTCTTGACCCGGATCATCCGCAACCAGACGCTGGCGCGCGTCGTCGCCGTCCTCGGCTGGCTCTACTTCGCGCTTTACGCGCTCGGGCTGGATCGCCCGGTGCTGACAGCGCTCGACAATGCCGCCGTCAATCTCGGTGCCGTTCGTCTTTCGCTGCTGCTCGTACTGAAGGCGATCGTGCTCTCCGCCGCAATGATCTGGCTCGCCGTTCTCACCGGCAACATGTCGTCGAACTGGATTCAGAAATCCGCCGACCTGACGCCGTCGCTGAAGGTGCTGATCAGCAAGCTGATCAAGATCGGGCTCATCGTGCTTGCCGGCACGATCGCGCTGTCGGCGACCGGCATTGATCTGACGGCGCTCACCGTCTTTTCCGGCGCCGTCGGCGTCGGCATCGGCTTCGGCCTGCAGAAGGTGGTCTCCAACTTCATCTCCGGGATCATCATCCTGCTCGACAAGTCGATCAAGCCGGGCGACACGATCACGCTCGGGGAAACCTTCGGCTCGATCCGCGACCTGCGCTCCCGCTTCGTCTCCGTCATCACCCGCGACGGCAAGGAGTATCTGATCCCGAACGAGGACTTCATCTCCGAGCAGGTGGTGAACTGGTCGTTTTCCAGCGACTATGTCCGCATCGACGTGGCCTTCGAAACGTCGCCGAAGAGCGATCCGCACGAGGTCGCCCGGCTTGCGATCGAAACCGCCAAGACCGTGCCGCGGGTCGCCAGCGCCTATGCCGAGCCGGTCTGCTGGTTGACCGGTTTCGGCGGCTCGTCGCTTACCTTCAAGCTGAGATTCTGGATTTCCGATCCGGCCAACGGCCTGACGAACATCCGCGGCCAGGTGTTCATGGCGCTCTGGGACGCCTTCCAGGCAGCCGGCATTGCGACGCCCGACCCGCGCGAGATCATCATGAAGACGCCGGTCGAAATCACCGGCGCAGAAGAGCCGACAGCTCGCGAAACAGCCGCTCGTCCTCGGACTGTGCCGCGTTGAAGCGCAGAAAATTGCCGGCCGTCTGCGCCTGGCTGAAGACATTGCCGGGGGCGAGCACGATGTTTCTGGCAAGCGCCCTTCGGGCGAGCTCCGCCGCGTCGATGCCGTCCGGCAGGCGGCACCAGACGAACATGCCCGCCTGCGGCTCGATCCAGGGCTGAATGCCGATCGCCCGGAGCTTTCCGATCGTCTCGGCCATTGCCCGCGACAATCGCTGCCGCACCGTCTCCATGTGCCTGCGATAGCTGCCGTCCTTCAACAGCGTCAGCACCAGCTCGGCGGCAAATCCGGGACCGCCGAAACTGGTGGCGATCTTCAGATCGGCGAGCGGCTCGATCCATTGGCGGGGCGCGACGATGAAGCCGCAGCGCACCGCCGCCGACAGCGACTTCGAAAAGCTGCCGATATGCACCACCCGCTCGAGCCCTTCGAAGGCGGCAAGCCGCGGCGCCGGCGCCTCTTCGAAATCGGCAAAAATGTCGTCCTCGACGATCGTCAGTCCCGCCTGGTCGGCGAGCTTCAAGAGGCGGTGGGCGATAAGCGGCGTGAGCGTCGCGCCGGTCGGATTGTGGAGGGCGGAATTGGTGATGTAGAGGCGCGGCCGGTGTTCTTCGAGCGCCGCGGCAAAGCGCTCGATGTCCGGCCCGGCCGGCGTATAGGGAATGCCGACGATTTTTGCCTGATGCGCCCGGAGCAGCGCATGAAAGTTGAAGTAGCACGGATCGTCGACGAGCACGGTTCCGCCCGGCTCGACGAGGAAGCGGCAGAGGAGGTCGATCGCCTGGGTGCCGGACTCCGTCAGCATGATCTGCTCCGGCGAGGCTTCGATGCCGTGCTGCGCCAGACGGCGGGCAAGGAGCGCGCGGAGCGGCAAGAGCCCGAGCGGCGGGCCGTAGTCGACGAGCGTCGAGGCACTTGCCCGCGCGACCGACCGCAAGGCCCGGCGCAGCCCCTCTTCCGGCATCCATTCGGCCGGCAGCCAGCCGCAGCCCGGCTTCAGCACATTGACATCCGCCTCGAGCGCCTGCCGCGAGATCCACAGGGGATCGACCTCGCGCTCCACCCGCGGGCCGAGTTCGGCAAGCGACAAGGGGGCTAGCGGCGCGGCGACGAAGAAACCGGAGCCTGGCCGCGAGCGGATCAGCCCCTCGGCCGCCAGCCGCTCATAGGCCTCGACCACGGTCGACTTGGAAACTTTCAAGCTCGTCGCGAAGGCACGGATCGACGGCAGCCGGGCGCCGGGTGTCAGGCTGCGCCCGGCAATCCGGTTCCTTACCGTCGCCATCACCCTTGCGATCAGCGTCTCGCCATCGGCGTCGACAGTCTGCGGCCTCATCTGTACCGGTTCCTTTTGCATGACAGTTCGCCGAAACTGTACTTCACCGTCTCTGGAAGCGCCAGCCGCCTCAGCCGATAGAGATGGCGCCGACAGGGGCGAAAGGAGCATGGCATGGACAGAACCACGAGCGGCTGGATGAACGGCATGGCGGGCGTATTGATTTTCTCGGGCTCGCTGCCGGCGACGCGGATCGCGGTGATGGATTTCGATCCGATTTTCCTGACGCTGGCGCGCGCGACGATCGCCGGGCTGCTCGCCTTCGGGCTGCTCGTCGCCTTCCGCGAGAGGCGGCCCGAGCGCGGCGATCTGCTGCCGCTCGGCATCGTCTCGCTCGGCGTCGTCGTCGGCTTCCCGCTGCTGACGGCGCTGGCGCTCCGGCACGTGACCTCCGCCCACTCGATCGTGTTCGTCGGGCTGCTGCCGCTCGCCACCGCGATCTTCGGCGTGCTGCGTGGTGGCGAGCGGCCGCGGCCGGCCTTCTGGCTTTTCTCCGGACTTGGCAGCGTCATCGTCGTCGGCTTCGCTCTGCGTCAGGGGTTTTCCGCCTCCCCGGTCGGCGACCTGCTGATGCTTGCCGCCATTCTCGCCTGCGGTCTCGGCTACGCCGAGGGTGCGAAGCTGTCCCGCAAGCTCGGCGGCTGGCAGGTGATCTCCTGGGCGCTCGTGCTGTCGCTTCCCGTCATGCTGGGACTGGCGCTTGCCACCATGCCCGCGAGCTTCGAGGACCTGCGCCCCGCCTCCTGGTTGGGTCTCGGATATGTCTCCGTCTTCAGCATGCTGGTCGGCTTCATCTTCTGGTATCGCGGCCTGGCTCAGGGCGGCATCGTCGCCGTCGGCCAGTTGCAGTTGCTGCAGCCCTTCTTCGGGCTCGCCTTGGCCGCGACCTTGCTCGATGAACCGGTGAGCTGGGCGATGCTCGCCGCCACGCTTGCGATCGTCGCCTGCGTTGCCGGCGCGAAGAAATTCGCAAAATAGTCACGCACCCGCCGCGGATGGTTGCGGATGCGCCGTCCGACCATCACCCTGAGGATGTGTCCTGCCAGGCGGTGCTCGATGATAGTATCCTCGCCGGGGAACTTCCGGCCGGACGGCGCGTTGCACCGGATGGGAAACACGTCCAGCCTCGGACGATTGGGGGAGGCACTCATCGATGATCAGGCATCTACTCGTCGCGGCCATGCTGTCCCTCCCCGCGGGCACGGTTCAAGCCGATGAATCGGCTTTTCTCGGATCACTGGAGGGGCAATGGGCCGGGGGCGGCATGGTGAGGGTTCGCGTCGACAGGACGCCGATCAATGTCTCCTGCAACTTCGATTCGCAGGCGACCGATGCCGCCCTGTCGATGCGCGGCACATGCCGGGGCCTTATCGTCGTATCGCGCTCGATCGGCGCGGACCTTCAGTTTACAGGTGTCAACTATAGCGGCACCTATGTCGGACCGAGCGGCCGCAAATCAACGCTGACCGGCAAGCGCCGCGGCAGCGCCATCAACCTCACTATCCATTGGGCGCGGGAGGTGAACGGCGACCGCCGCGCCAACCTGACGCTGCAGAAGGTGGGCGAGAACGGCATGAAGCTCGTGACCGTCGACGTCGATCCGCGATCCGGCAATCGGGTGGTCACCAGCGAAATCAATCTGCAGCGAAAGTAGCCGGCGCTTTACGCGAGGCGTCAGATCACGCCCCAGCCGCGATAGCGTCCCCTGCCGGTGATCTCGCGCACTCCGAGCTCGCGCACCAGATTGAGCGCGCCGCGCGGGGTGACGCCGAGATGCCGGGCGATCATCGTCGTCGAGACGACCGGCCGGGAAAGGACGAGATCGATCAGCCGGGGGAGGTTGCTGTTGGAGCGCCTGTCCTTGATCCGCATCTCCATCTGCGTCCTGGCGAGCGACAGCCGGTCGAGCTCCTTGAGGCCGAGATCGGCCGTCATCGCCATAGCCTCGAGAAAGGCATTGAGGCGCGTCAGCCGGTCCTTCGAGCGGCGCCGCTCGTGGCGGATCGTCTTCAGCCCGGTGTTGAAGGCAAGCACGTGCGAGGCGACCTTGCCGCGCGAGCGAAGATAGGCGCCGACGAGCAGCGCGCCGAGCCAATGCTGGCGGCGCAGCGGCTCGATCCTTTCCCAGGCGTCGAAGAGCACCGCGGCGCCGAGGCAGGCGGGCAAGGGGTCGGCGGCGGCGAGGATCTTCCGCCACGCATCGAGCCGCGCCGTCTCGTCCCAATCCTCATCGAAGAGCAGGCCGAGCTGGCCTCGAGGCTCAGCCGCCCGCTGCAGGGACAATGCGGGACCGCCTTCGGCTAGGCTGCCGGAGTGAAATTCGAGGAGCCGCTGCGACCGGGCAATGGCCGCGTCGAGCTCGGCGAATTCGCCGGCGAGCGGGTTGTCGTCGGCATCGTCCGCCGCTTCCGATGCCCCGTCGGGGCTCGGCCGGGCATCCCGTGCGATTGCTTCATTCGCGGCGGCAGCGCCCTTGTCTCCCCTCAGCGCATTCATCCCCGGCAAGGTCAACGCCCAGCCGGGCTCGGCCAGTTCCAGGCGGCGCCGGGCCCGCAACACGCCATGGGCGATCGTCAATTCGTGAGAAGGCGCTCGCGCATCCATGTGCGAATCGTGTAATACGAGATCCTCGACATGGACGAGTTCGCCTGCCACCCAGAGAGCCGCCGCCGCGTCGAAGAACTGTCCGCGTTCGCGAAACCCCTCGGCAATGGCATGGCGGGCGGCGCGTTCATCGAGCCGGGCAAGCCCGTCCTCCGCGGCGATCAGGCCCGGAAGCAGCGCTGGATGAAGCGGATCGGGTGTTTCATATCTCATTAAAAAGACGTAGCCTTTTGCTGAAACAGAAGCTAACACGAGTTTTTGTTCCGTCACAGGGTGAGGCAACGTTGCCCACTGGAATTTTGCCGGTCGGCACCGCCAGCTAGCCAAACGACTAATCACCGGCCACGCGGCGGCAAACACCGGCCGCCGATCGAGTTGACAGCTGTCAACAGCATCCGACTCGGATCAAGGCAAACCTGTTCCGACGTGAGACGCGGCGCACCGCCAAGGCATTCTTCGCAGGTCCCGGCCCTCCTCCCTAGAGTTGACAGCTGTCAACTCCGTGCCCGACCGGTGTCGGCGGCATGCCCCTGCCCCGGTCCCTCGTTCGGACTTGCGTCGCCAACTGTCGGCCTCAAGCCCGCATCTTGCCAGTGGTCGACAATTCCTGCTTTAAGACGCGCGGGGCAAGTTCCAGCGGTACGCATTTTCCGCAGGCACAGACACGAAAGAAGCGGCATTCATGACAAGCGTTCTGGCAGCAAGCGGCGGCGTCAAGCAGGTGATCTGCATCAGTTGGGGCACCAAATACGGCCCTCCCTTCATCAACCGGCTCTATGCCATGGTGGCGCGCAACATCACCCCGCCCTTCACCTTCACCTGCTTCACCGACAGCCGCGACAACCTGCGGCCGGAAATTCTCTGCGAAGACCTGCCGCCGCTCGATGTCGAGATGCCGAAGAACACCAAAGGCATCTGGCCGAAGGCGCGTCTCTGGGGACCGAAGCTCGGCAGCCTCAAAGGGCCGGTGCTGTTCCTTGACCTCGACGTGGTGATCGTCGGCTCGCTCGACAGCTTCTTCGAGGTCGGCGGACCGGATGACGTCGTCCTGGCAGTCAACCAGACGACGCCTTTCGAACGGCTCGGCCAGACGTCGGTGTTCCGCTTCCCGGTCGGCAAGCTCGTGCCGTTGCAGGAGAAATTCCGGGCCGATCCGCAAGGGGTGGCGGACGAATATCGGTTCGAACAGCGCTTCGTGACGCGCAACGCCCCAGGCGGGGCAAAATTCTTCCCGCGCCGGCATGTCCTGCATTTCCGCCAGGATTGCCGCTGGCCGTTTCCGCTGAACTATTATCTCGCCCCGCGCCTTCCCGCCGACGCCCGGATCGTCCTCTTCCCGCGCGGGCTGTTGCCGCAGCACGCGATCGACGGCCAGTTCGGCTACAAGGGCCGCGCCTCCACGCCGCTCGGCCACGTCTGTGGTCTGTTTTCTCCCGAGCGAAGGGAAAGAAACCCGTTCCGCTATCTGCGCCACTATATTCGACCGACCCAGTGGGTGGCCGAACACTGGCGCGAGTGATTGCCGGGCGGAGTTGACAGCTGTCAACAGGGTTTGAAGTTCGGCGCTGCTTGACCATAGCGAGAAGGAAAGCGATGTGCCGCTCAATAGGCTGGTTATCTATGCCAGAGATGTCGAAGAAACAGCCCGCTTTTACGAGAAGCACTTTGGCTTCGAGGTAAGCCGTCGGCCTGGCGACCGAATCGTAGAACTGTGCTCCCGGGACGGCGGCGCAAATCTCCTGCTGCATCCGGCAGCAAAAGGGCAGCGCGGCGGTCAATCGGCTATCAAGCTCGTCTTCGACGCGGAGAATGTCGAGGCCTTCTGCCGGCGATCCGCGGCATTGGGACTTGAGTTCGGCGCCATACACCAAGCTGACGGCGATCAATTCGCCAATGCCAAAGACCCCGACCAAAACTTCGATCTCGGTCTCAAGTCGCCCCTTCCGCAAGACGGATTGAAAACACGTCCACGTGTATCGACAGGCGGCCGACTCCGAGGGGCGAGTGACCACCGTGAATCCAAGTAGCGGAAACGATTGGCGAGTTAGCTTCCGTGTGGCGAGTAGCGAAGCTTTTCTGTCAATGCGTTACGATAACCGCAATTTCGTTAAGAACAGGTTGTCGGATCACCAACGACGATTCCGATTGCGCGGAGGCTCCGACACCTGCAACGGCAAAACAATGCCGTCAGGGCACCGCGCACGAAGTGGCGCGGCTTCCCAAGTCTTCCAAACAACGAGCTTGCCTGTCCTGTCCTCTCATCCGGCGCTAGCTGACCATCGTCGCACTCGCCCTGCTTGCCTGGGACAGGGCGCCAATCATCGGTGCCAACGAAAAGGTCTGCTGCCTTGCGCGTCGGGTGAGATCCCTGAGATAGCCGCCCGGTGAGTTGATCCGATCGGCTCTTTCGAGAATGCAGGCCATGACGGTCGCGGCATTCTCGTAGCCGAGCACCGAGCAGGCATCCTCATAGGCGTCGGCGCTCACCTCGAGCATGGTGCGGACCACGATCGCCGCGGTAATCAGGTCTTTCCAGTTCGCCACGCGGCCGGATGGCGCATAGTCGGCAATTTGCGGGCAGGCCTGAAGAACCGCTGGCAGGGGGATTTGGCGGGAAAGCCGTTCGACAGGGGCGGTGGGTGGAACGAGGCTGGCCGGCAGTCGGGGAGAGGCCTCATCTCGCCGCCGCTGTTCCGGTTTTCTCGTCCGCCCATCGCTTTCCGTTCGGCGGGCGTCGGCGGTAAAGCTGATCTCCCGGCCTTTTCCCATGCCCGGTTCAGATTCAAATTGGGAATCTGGATCTGAATTCTGTTTGTGCCATCCATTCTGGTGATCATTGGCGGCCGTTTTTTGCGAATTCAGCAATATTTCCAATCGATTGGTCAGATCGTCGCGGAGTCTTGCGAGTTTTTCGAGGATGGCTTCGACGACTCCGGCGGGAGCCTTGCGCGGCAGGCCGGTGATCAGGTGCTGAATCTCGGACTCGAGTGCGTCCAGATCAGCGTCAGGACCGATCTCGCGGCTGAGTTCGAGCAGCTTGGTTATGTCGCGCCGGCAGAGGCTCAGGCGCTCACGAACGAGCCGGAGATGCTGCTGTTCGGCGGCAAGCTTGGCCGCGGCGGCCTTGAATTCTTCGGCCCGGGCAAGCAGCGGTGCGAGGTCGAAACCGAAGGCTTCGCCGATCGCGCCATTGCGGTTCTTGCGGGCGTAGCGCTTGCCGTTCGGGCTGTCGCGCCGGACGATCAGCCCGGCTTCGACTAGGCAGGCGAGATGCCGGCGGAGCGTCGTACCGGCCATGCCGTGGGCGCGGAGCGAAAGCTGCGCATTCGAGGGAAACACGACCAAGCCGTTTTCGCTCGATAGTTCGGCACCGGGAGAGAAGCTCAAGAGAGCATTGAGCACGGCAAGCGATCGATCCGAGATGCCGATCTCGGCCTTCGCCTCACAAACCGTGCGAAACAATTTCCATTTGTCGACCGACTGCTTCGGCGGAATATCGCCAACAGCGATCTGCCTTGCGAGCATGCCAAGCGTCATCGCCCGGCGCCCGAAAGGCGTCGTCACATTCCCACGCTCCATTTTTCTTCACCTTTTCCAAGGCAAAAGAAAACCGTTCGCCGAAACGACGTCAAAAATGCTTGACACTGATTCGCGGAAATGGGAATCTCTAGTTGCTACACGAGAGAAGGGTTTCCGCAGCGCTAGTCGTTCGGAAGCCTTTTTCTTTTGCTCTGCTTAATCTCCTGTTTCCTGTTGGTATTCGAGGTAGAGAGCATCGAGCCTCTGCCTCACGAATTCTGCGAAGCCCGGCGCCGCCTTCTTGCTGAAAGCAAGCGTCGTTTCCGTATCGGTATCGCGGATGCGCACCGGACGCGTCCGGTCGGGAGCCAGCCAGGCTTCGGAGCGAGCCCGCGTACTGGTTTCGGCGAGCAACGCGAAGAGCTTTTCGAAGCGCCGGTCGCTGTCCATTTCCGTGAACACGCTTTGGCGAATGTGTGAGAGCGCCTTGGCGCGCCGTCCGCTGTTTTCAAGCCGATCGGCCAGTTCCATCCAGCGCCGCCGCCCGAAGGAGGGTGCGGCACCGATCGCCTCGATGATCTCCACCGGCAGGCGCCGCACGACGGTGATCATCTTCGACAGCGCCGCCTTGTCGACGCCGATCGCTGACATGATGGTCTCCCGCGAAAAGCCGCGGTCCTCGAGCCTGGCCGCAAACAGCGACCGCTCGATGAAGGAGAGGTCCGTGCGGGCGTTGTTCTCCTGCCCTTGCGAAATGACGAGCTGCTCGTCGCTCAGCGCGCGAATGACGGCTTTCACCTTGCCGCCGATTTCGCGCAGCGCCGCCAGGCGCCGGTGGCCATAGGCGACCTGATAGCGGTTTTCCGCCTCCGGGTGCGGCCGCACCAGGATCGGCACCTGTTGTCCGTGGTCGCGGATCTGCTCGACCAGCGCGGCCTGCACTTCCGGCGTGACGCCCAGCCGGTCGACGACGAAGGAGGCGTCGATCAGGTCCGGATCGAGCTCGACGATCGCGTGACCCTGCGCCAGCTGGCGCTCCAGCTCCTCGGCCCGCTCGACCTTGTGGGTGATGTTGGTGAGCGACCTCGTGATGCCGCCGACCAGCGCATTGGTTCTCTTCCCCGGCGCAAGCCCGGCGATCGGTCGCTCGACCGCCGGCCGTTCCGCGTCGAGCGGAGCGGCCGGGCTGTCGGAGATGCCGATCAGGTTCTTGCGGGCCATCGATTACTTCCTTCCCCAGACGCTGCGGATCATCTCTTCGATCTCCGCATTGACGAGCGAAAGGGAATCCATTGCCCGGTCATAGGTACCGCGAATGAATTGCGACCGCTCGACCTCGTAAAGCGTCTGCTTCGTAACGCCGGCGTCGGAGATCGCGGTCGACTTCACCATGGCATTCTGCAGCATACGGTTGCCGAAGATCGCCCGCATGAAGCCGGTCATCTGGCTCTGCGGACCGTCATTAGGCTCGAAACGGGTGACGAGATAGCGCATCCAATCATAGCTGGTGCGGCCGCCCGCCTTCTCGACGACCGCCATGAGTTCGCTGGTCATCGACAGGAACTGGGACATCGACATGACGTCGAGCATTTGCGGGTGCACGGTGATGAGGACGGAGGTTGCGGCGCAGAGCGCCGACATCGTCAGGAAGCCGAGCTGCGGCGGGCAATCGATGACGACGACATCGTAGAAGCTCTCGATTTCCGTCAGCACCTCGCCGATCCGCGCGAAAAACAGCGTCTCGGCGGAGCCGCCGATCATCGCCTTCGGGGTTTCGTGCTCGAACTCCATCAATTCGAGATTGCCGGGGATCAGATGCAGATTGGTCGTATAGGTCGAGCGCACCACCTCGGCGATCGGGCGAGGGGCCTCGTAGCGGATGGCGCCATAAAGCGTCTCGGCTTCGCCGACGTCGAGTTCGGGCTGGTGGCCGAAGAGTGCGGAAAGCGATGCCTGCGGGTCGAGATCGATCGCCAGCACGCGATAGCCGCGCAGCGCCAGATATTGCGACAGATGCGCCGACGTCGTCGTCTTGCCCGAGCCGCCCTTGAAATTCATCACCGAGATGACCTGGAGCTTTTCGCCCGGCCGCCGGTGCGGAATGTATTTGCCCGTCTTGCTGCCCTCGTCGAGGACGCGGCGGATCCGCTCGATATCCTCGACCGCATACATGCGCCGGCCGTTTGACAGAGGCTGCGGGCCGTGCCCTTCTGAGGCGATCTGGCGCAGGTAGCCTTCACCGATTCCGATGAAGGCGGCGGCCTCCGCCGGGCTGAAGAGCCGCATCGACTTCTGTGCCGTCGGAGAGAAGATCTTCCTTTGATGTTCCTGCAGCTGATGAGCGAGTTCCTGAGCGTCGGCCGCCAGCAAGGAGGGCAAGTGCTCCTGCTCGTCGACACTCTGGACTCTCGGCTGCAACAT
>NZ_CP023065.1:0-742373 GCF_002288505.1 Sinorhizobium sp. CCBAU 05631 | reverse complement strand
TGCAGGGGAACTCTCGAATAACGGTTTTTCGGCCCGAGAACCGACATAATCGTTATTATGTGCGATTCTCGCCGACTGACAAGGAATATAGAGTTAACAAAGGGTTTATACCGCGTCCCGAGCAGCCCCTGCTCGCCGGCAAAACATGCGTGTTTCTCCTTCATTCTTAGGCACTTAGATAGCCGCTTGCGCTCCGCCAGGCGCCAGCACTTTTCCAGGGGAGAAATACGGCCGTTCGCCTGGCTACCAAACGTCACCGCGAAATAGCGGTCGTATTGCTCCCCGCGACTCACCCGACTCAGCCTTGGTGAATATATTCGAGTTCTGAGTTGCTGCGGTTGCCCGGAAAGAGAGCCGGGGCACATAACTTTACTGCCAACTTCTTCATTGGGCCCAACAACTGGTTCTGCTCGACTTGCTTTCACCATCTGTCCCTCTCGGCGGCGTACTGTCCGTTACAGGCCATGCCCCGCAAAAATAGAAGGTGATTCTTCCTGACCGTCCAGAAGATTGGGATTGACAATGGGTTGAAAAGACCCTGCCTGGCTCAGGTGAGCCGAAGGATTACTTTCGCAAATTTGTATTTGTCCGCTGAGGGTTAGACGCGGATCACGGCCGTCTATGGACACGAATTGTTCTCCTGTGAATCCTACAAGACGCAAGTGGGGCTTCGGGTCTGCAAAGGCAGACGTGACGCGACGCAACGCCCGACGCGTTCCAGGGAACCTTGTAGGATCCTACAACTGCCACTCGAATCCGATTCGTGCTGATTTCCCCGCGGTCCAACAACGACGGAGAAATTCATGCAGATTCTCGCGATCTCAAAGCCGCGAAATATCGAAGAAGCCCAACTTCTCCGCAGCCATCACCAACTGCGCGCCCGCGTCTTTTCCGATCGTTTGGGCTGGGAAGTCAATGTCGTCGGAGGCTGTGAGTCAGATACTTTCGACGATCTTCAACCCACCTACATCCTAGCCGTATCGAGCAACGATCGAGTGGTTGGATGTGCTCGCCTACTGCCTGCGCTCGGCCCCACGATGGTGGCCAACGTTTTCCCCTCGCTCCTTTCTGCCGGTCACCTCGACGCTCATTCCTCCATGGTCGAGAGCTCGCGCTTTTGCGTGGACACCTTCCTTGCTGAGAGCAGGGGAGACGGCTCCATTCATGAGGCGACGCTCACAATGTTCGCGGGGATCATCGAATGGTCGGTGGCAAACCGCTACACCGAAATCGTCACGGTGACGGATCTTCGGTTCGAACGGATCCTCGCCCGCGTCGGTTGGCCGCTTCAGCGCATTGGCGAGCCAAGGCCGATCGGAGCGACCGTGGCCGTGGCGGGCACTCTGCCGGCAAAGGCAGACACATTCATGAGGCTCCGCCCCGCCAACTACCGCTCTCAAATCATCAGCACTTTTGGCCAATCAGCGTAAGGAGAAATCAGTGGAACAGCTTCGCTCTCATCCTCGCCTCGTCCGCAAGCTTCAGGAGGCGCTTGGCGACCAGCTCTGCGTTGCTTTGGACGATAGTAACGTAGTCGAGATAATGCTGAATCCCGATGGTAAGCTGTTCATAGAACGGCTCGGGCACGGCGTCGCGCCCGCTGGCGAGATGTCGTCGGCTGCGGCGGAAATGGTGATCGGGACGGTCGCTCATGCACTCCAATCCGAAGTGGACACCGAACAACCCATCATTTCCGGTGAGCTTCCGATCGGCGGACATCGTTTCGAGGGTCTATTGCCGCCAGTGGTCGCGAAGCCCTCCTTCACAATCCGTCGTCGGGCATCTCGCCTGATCCCACTCGACGACTATGTCCGCTCCGGTGTGATGACCGAGGCCCAGGCTGCGACGATCCGCAGCGCCATTGACTCACGCCTCAACATCATCATTTCCGGTGGAACTGCCTCCGGCAAAACGACGCTCGCAAATGCAGTAATCCATGAGATCGTAAGGAGCGCGCCGGAAGACCGGCTCGTCATCCTCGAAGACACCGCCGAAATCCAGTGTGCGGCCGACAACGCCGTGCTTCTTCGTACCAGCGATACGGTTGACATGGCGCGGCTGCTCAAGAGCACGATGCGCCTGCGTCCCGACCGAATAGTCGTCGGCGAGGTGCGCGATGGTGCTGCCCTCACCTTGCTCAAGGCATGGAACACCGGACATCCAGGCGGCGTGGCAACAATCCACTCGAACACGGCGACTTCCGCGCTCCGGCGCCTGGAGCAGCTGACGGCCGAAGCAAGCCAACAGCCGATGCACGAGGTGATCGGGGAGGTTGTCGACCTCATCGTTTCCATCGAGCGTACGCCGCGAGGCCGGCGTGTGCGCGACATCATCCAGGTCGAGCGCTTCGCCAACGGCCGATACGAGATCGAATCCGACCAACTCACCGAAGAACGGGAGGCGCGGCATGTCGCGTAAGAATGAATTTATCTCCATCGCGCTTCTTGCTTCGCCACTCATTTTGGCGTCGGTAGCACCGGCACTGGCCAGTTCAGGCGGCAGTCTGCCCTGGGAAGGACCGCTCGAGCAGATCCAGGAGTCCATCACGGGGCCAGTCGCGGGCTACATAGCACTTGCGGCAGTCGCGATCGCCGGCGGCATGCTGATTTTCGGCGGTGAGCTGAACGATTTCGCGCGGCGGCTGATGTATGTCGTGCTTGTTGCCGGCATCCTCCTCGGCGCCACGACCATTGTCGGGCTGTTCGGCGCGACCGGCGCTTCGATCGGCCTGACCAATGATCGCGTCACTTCGACGCGCCCGAGTGCAGAAGGGGAGGGGGCACATGGCTGAGGCGCTATCCGAACGTTACCGCAATCGCATTCACCGTGCGCTCTCCCGGCCGAACCTCCTGATGGGCGCGGACCGGGAACTGGTTTTGATCACCGGGCTTGCCGCGGTCATCCTGATCTTTGTGGTGCTGACTGTCTACTCGGCGCTCTTCGGGGTTGTCGTGTGGATCGTGATCGTCGGCTTGCTCCGCATGATGGCGAAGTCCGATCCGCTGATGCGGCAGGTCTATGTCCGGCACATTTCCTACAAACCCTACTACAAGGCGACCACCTCTCCGTGGCGGCGGTATTGAGGAGGCTGGTATGGTCGCGCTCAAACGGTTTCGGGCAACCGGCCCATCCTTCGCGGATCTCGTCCCCTATGCCGGCCTGGTCGACAACGGCGTGCTTCTGTTGAAAGACGGAAGCCTGATGGCCGGCTGGTATTTTGCCGGGCCGGACTCCGACAGCGCCACAGACTTCGAACGCAACGAACTATCGCGCCAGATCAACGCAATCCTGTCGCGGCTCGGAACCGGCTGGATGATTCATATGTGGACGCCCCCTATGGCAAGGGCTTTTTGTCGGGTGGTTTGATCGGTTGCTTTCATATGTCCGGCCTGTTTGTGCGGTATGAAGTTTGACCGCTGGCCCTGATGGAAATCCGCCGATGAGGACCCTGATCAAGCTGGCGCGCGTTTGAAGCGCATTGAATCAGACGGGTTGGCCTCACCATTGGCTCGATCGTTACACATCATCGACTGCCGTTACCAATTCCGGTTCTCTGGGATTGAACTCAGGCGATCATTTCATGGGCCCGATAGGCTTCCTTGCGGGTCAGCACGACCCATGCGATCCGCGCGAGTTTATTGGCGAGGGCAACGGAGACCAGCCTGAACGGCTTTTTCTCCAGGAGCTTTCTGATCCAGTTCGCCAGGGGCGTTGCCTTGTCCTTCGTATGACGGATAACGGCGGTGGCGCCGACGACGAGCAACCTCCGCAAGTATCGGTCTCCCTGCTTGGAGATGCCGCCGAGCTGGGTTTTTCCTCCGGTCGAACACTGCTGCGGCGTCAGGCCGAGCCAGGCGGCAAATTGCCTGCCGGAGCGGAATTGCTCGGGATCGGTGACGGTGGCGGCGACCGCCGTGGCTGTGACTATGCCGAGGCCGGGGATAGCGGAAAGCCTGCGACTGGCCTCGCTGTCGGCATGCCAAGCGAGAAGTTGCTGATCCAGCGCAGCGATCTCATCGGTAAACACCAGGATCTGCCGGATCAGAATGTCCAGCGTGGTCCGGGCATAGGAGGGCAAGCTGCTCTCGCCAGACAGCGCTTGCTGCGCCAACTTTGCCAGATTGGCAATGCCTGGATTGGCGACAAAGCCGAGTTCAGCCAGATGCGCCCGCAACGCATTTGCGACCATGGTGCGTTGGCGAACGAGCAGCGACCTCGCGCGATGCGTCATGAGAATGCTCTGCTGCGCCACCGTCTTCACAGGCACGAACCGCATCGTCGGGCGCTGCACGGCTTCGCAGATTGCCTCGGCATCCAGCGCGTCGCTCTTGCCGCGCTTCACATAGGCCTTCACGTACGATGGGGGAATGAGCCGAACCTCGTGCCCCATGGCGGCGAGCGTCCGAGCCCAATGGTGCGCTGTGCCACACGCTTCCATTCCGATTAGGCAGGGTGGCAGCTTCGAGAAGAAGGGCAGCATCTGCTTGCGATGCAGCCGTTTCACCAGCACGGTGCCGCCTGCCTCATCGACACCATGCGCCTGAAACACGCTCTTGGCCAAATCCAATCCAACGGTCGTGATCTGCATTGTCAACGCTCCTCTTATTGCTGCGGGGTAACTGGCCGGCATCATAGCGGCAACCGCCGGCGCGGGGGCGTCCACATCATCAAGTCGAAGCCGCCCGTATCCCGACGTACGATTATCCCTCGGAAGTCCGCTGCCATTTCCCCGATGCTGTGACGCGCGCAATTGACGCTGAGCGACGGGCGCATTTCGCGCGCGAGCGAGGACATTTCGAAAGCAAGCATGCGCTCATCCTGACCTATCGGCCGTCGGAGGCCAAAAAGACAGCGCTCAGCAAATACATCTACTCGGACGAGGAGAGCCGTAGGAAGACCTATGCGGACACTGTGCTCTTCATTTTCAAGAACGCCATCCGCGAGATCGAGCAGTATTTCGCCAACACCCTTTCGATCCGGCGCATGGAAACGCGCGAGGCCGCCGAGAGGGGAGGGGAGCGTGTCGCCCGCTATGATGAACTGCTGCAATTTATCCGATTCTGCATCACCGGCGAAAACCATCCGATCCGATTGCCAGCTGCTCCCATGTATCTCGACTGGATCGCGACCGCCGAACTCGAGCATGGTCTGACGCCGAAGGTCGAGAACCGATTCCTCGGTGTCGTGGCGATCGACGGGCTCCCCGCCGAGAGCTGGCCGGGCATCCTCAACAGCCTCGACCTCATGCCTTTGACGTATCGCTGGTCGTCGCGCTTCATCTTCCTTGATGCGGAAGAGGCGCGTCAGAAGCTCGAACGCACGCGCAAGAAGTGGCAGCAGAAGGTCCGGCCGTTCTTCGACCAGCTATTTCAGACGCAAAGCCGGTCGGTCGACCGGGACGCCATGACAATGGTGGCCGAAACCGAAGATGCCATCGCGCAAGCGTCTTCGCAGCTTGTCGCCTATGGCTATTACACACCCGTGATCATTCTCTTCGACAGTGATCGCGAAGCGCTGCAGGAAAAAGCCGAGGCTATCCGCCGGCTGATCCAGGCCGAAGGATTTGGGGCGAGGATCGAAACGCTCAACGCGACCGAGGCCTATCTCGGGAGCTTGCCCGGCAACTGGTATTGCAATATCCGCGAACCGCTGATCAACACCAGCAATCTCGCCGATCTCATTCCGCTGAACTCCGTGTGGTCGGGAAGCCCGGTCGCACCTTGCCCTTTCTATCCTCCCAATTCTCCGCCACTGATGCAGGTTGCAAGCGGTTCGACACCGTTCCGGCTGAACCTGCATGTCGACGACGTCGGCCACACACTGATCTTTGGTCCGACGGGGTCCGGCAAATCCACGCTGCTGGCGCTGATCGCGGCACAGTTCCGACGCTATGATCGTTCCCAGATCTTCGCTTTTGACAAAGGAACCGCGCTCCTACCGCTGACGCTGGCTGCCGGGGGCGATCATTACGAGATCGGCGGCGACAATGCGGAAGGGCGTAAGGCACTGGCCTTTTGTCCGCTGTCGGATCTCGAAAGTGACGCCGATCGGGCTTGGGCCGCGGAGTGGATCGAGATGCTGGTCGCTCTGCAGGGTGTCACTATCACGCCCGATCATCGCAATGCCATGTCCCGCCAGGTCACCCTCATGGCCAGCGCTCCCGGGCGATCGCTCTCCGATTTCGTGAGCGGCGTGCAGATGCGCGAGATCAAGGACGCGCTGCATCATTATACGGTCGACGGCCCAATGGGTCAGCTTCTCGACGCCGAACAGGATGGCCTCACCCTCGGCGCCTTCCAGACCTTCGAAATCGAGCAGCTCATGAACATGGGCGAGCGGAACCTCGTCCCGGTGCTGACCTATCTGTTTCGGCGCATCGAAAAGCGGCTCGATGGATCCCCGAGTCTGATCTTGCTCGACGAGGCCTGGCTGATGCTCGGCCATCCAGTTTTCCGCAGTAAAATCCGGGAGTGGCTGAAGGTGCTACGCAAGGCGAATTGCGCTGTCGTGCTTGCGACCCAGTCGATCTCGGATGCCGAGCGGTCCGGAATTATCGACGTCCTGAAGGAGTCCTGCCCGACGAAGATCTGCCTTCCGAATGGGGCCGCTCGCGAACCCGGGACGCGCGAGTTCTACGAACGGATCGGCTTCAACGAGCGGCAGATCGAGATCGTTTCGAACGCCACTCCCAAGCGCGAATACTATGTCGTCACCCCTGAAGGCCGGCGGCTTTTTGATATGGTGCTCGGTCCGGTGGCGCTTAGTTTCGTTGGCGCATCCGGCAAGGAAGATTTGAAGCGCATCCGAACACTTCATTCCGAATACGACCGCGACTGGCCGGTCCACTGGCTTCAGATGAGAGGAGTTCACGATGCCGCGTCGCTGTTCAATGTCGAATAAATTGCTCGCCGGTCTGGCGGTCGTCGCCGTAACGGTCGGCACAGGCGAGCCGGCCGGTGCCGGCACCGCCACTGGCGCCGCAACCGAGTGGACGCAGGTTCTCAACAATGGGGAGCTGGTTGCCCTGGTGGGGAAGTCCAATGAGCAAATTCAGAACCAACTCACCCAGATCAGCCAGCTCGCACAACAGATCGAGACGCAGCTGAACATCTATCAGAACCTGCTCCAGAACACGGCGACGCTTCCGTCTCATATGTGGGGGCAGGTCGAGCGTGATCTCAATCGGCTCCGCAGCATCGTCGATCAAGGTCAGAGCATCGCCTTTTCCATGGGCAACGCCGACGACGTACTGCAGCAGCGGTTCCAGAGCTATGCAACCCTCAAGACCAACCTGCCAAGGAATGAGACATTCTCCTCGACTTATGAAACCTGGTCGGACACCAACCGCGATACGATTGCCAGCACGCTGAATGCGGCGAGCCTCACGGCCGATCAGTTCGACAGCGAGGAAACGACAATGTCCTCGCTGCGCTCGATGTCAGAGACCGCTGACGGGCAGATGAAGGCTCTGCAGGTGGGCCACGAAATCGCGGCCCAACAGGTCGGGCAGATGCAAAAGCTCCGCGGCCTTGTCTCGCAGCAGATGACCATGATGGGAACCTGGCTCCAGACGGAGCAGACCGACAAGGACCTGGCGCAAGCACGGCGGGAAAAATTCTTCAACGCCGACGTCAAGAGCATTCCGGAAGGTCAGAAAATGGAGCCACGCTGGTGAGCCGCGCCGCTATCATTGCCTTAGTGATCCTCGTCGCTGCGGTTTCGACCACAGCGACAGCGCTGATCGTCAACTCCAGAGCCTCCAACCCATCCGCACCTGAGGAGCAACGCACCGCCAAAGAAAAATTCTTCGGCGCGGGGAAGGCGCTTCCGCCGATCAAGGATGGTCAGGAGATGGGTCCAAGATGGTGAAGATCAGTCTTGCACGTTCGTTGCTGATTGCAGGCTTGGCTTATGTCGCCTTCGAGGCACGCGCTTTCGCGCAGGAAGGACTAGTCCTCACGGAGTTGGAGAACCACATCTCGGCAGCCGCGAAAGGATGGGAAACCACCATCCTTGACGCGGCGAAATCGCTGTTTTGGATTTTGGCCACCATCGAGATCGGCATCGCAGCCATCTCGCTGGCGCTCCAGGCGGCTTCGCTCGACAGCTGGTTTGCTGAGCTTGTCCGGCGGATCATGTTCGTCGGATTTTTTGCTTTCGTTCTGACGCAGGGCCCGACCTTCGCGCGCGCCGTGATCGATAGCCTGTTCCAGATCGGCGCTGGCGGGGGCTCGGCATCCCCCGCTGAAATCTTCGACGCTGGCATTCGGGTCGCCTCACAAATGTCGCAGCAAGCCCAGTTCGGCGTCTTCGAGGACAATGCGCTCGCAATCGCTGCGGTGCTGGCGATGGGTGTCGTGGTCATCTGCTTTTCGCTGGTTGCAGCAATTTTCGTGTCGGTCATGGTCGAGATGTATGTCGGCCTGCTCGCTGGCATGATCATGCTTGGGCTTGGCGGTTCCTCTTTCACGAAAGACTTCGCTGTCCGATATCTTGTCTATGCCTTCGGCGTCGGCATGAAACTGATGGCGCTCGTGATGATAGCTAAGATTGGATCGCAGGTCCTCTTGGGCCTGGCGAATGCTCCAACCGCGTCTTCCGACCAATTTGTCACGACCCTGGCGATCGCCGGCATCTCCGTCGTGGTTTTCATCATCGCCATGTACGTGCCGAGCATCATCCAAGGTGTAGTGCAAGGCGCCTCGGTTTCCGGGGGGATGGAAACGATCCGTCACGGCGGCCAGGCGGCATCCTTCGCCGCCGGCGCTGGGTTCCTCGCGGGCGGCGCCGCGAGAACGGGTTTCACGGCCGGTCAGTCGGCACGAGCGGCGGGTTCATCCCTCGCCGGCGCGGCGCTTCGGGGTTTCGGCGCGGGGATCGGATCCGCCAGCAGTGCTGCTGGTTCTGCCGCCAAGGAAAAGGCGATCGGTTCACCCGGCGCCTATGCCGGATCAATCCTCGGCCTCGCCAACGCCAAGCTCGATGAGAGCCGGGGCGGTCATAGCGGGCACAAGCCACCTCCCGAACGCAAAGACTAACAGCAATCAGAAAGTGATAGACGATGGCAGCGAACCGCGCCCCCGAAAACCCCTATCTTGCCGCGCGGCAGGAATGGACGGAACGATACGGATCCTATGTGCGAGCCGCCGCGGCATGGCGCACAGTCGGCATTCTGGGCCTGGCCATGGCCGTAATCGGTTTCGGATATGCTATGTATCTCAGCACCGAGGTCAAGCTCGTGCCTTACATCGTCCAGGTCGACAAGCTTGGCACGTCGGTCACGACCGGTTTCCCCGAACAGATTGAATATGCGGATGTGCGGGTAGTGCGCGCCACGCTCGGCAATTTCGTGACCAGCTTCCGTTCGATCACGCCGGACGCCGCGGTGCAGAAACAATATATCGACCGCACCTACGCGCTCCTTCGGACCTCGCATCCATCGACGGAGAAGATCAACGCCTGGTTCCGAGGCAATTCGCCATTCGAGAAGGCGAAAACCGCAACGGTCGCGATCGAAGTCAACAACATCGTGGCGCTCTCAAACCAGACCTATCAGATCGACTGGACCGAATACGAACGGGACCGCAAGGGCAAGGAGATCGGCACGCGCCGGTTCCGGGGCATCGCGACGGTGACACTCACCGCGCCGCAGGACGAGGCAACCATCCGCCTCAATCCAATCGGCCTTTATGTCCGGGATTTTGACTGGACAGCGCAGCTTTAAGGGCAGGGGAATTCTCAATGCACAGAACCGGATTGATCGCAGCCGCCGGCTGCCTGGCAACACTCGTCTTTGCGAGCGCCGCTGAAGCGCAGAGCATGACCACCAATGAGGTGAAGGGCACCAGTATTTCGAGGAAATGGCGCGGCACGGCCGGGTTGGTGACGACTGGTCCCGACGGCAAGGTCATCTTCCTGTACGGCGAGACGCAGCCGTCGGTCGTCTGCTCGCCCTTGCAGGTCTGCGATATCGAATTGCAAGGCGGCGAAATCGTCCGTGACGTTCTCGTTGGCGATAGCGTGCGCTGGAAGGTCGAACCTGCGACATCGGGTGCCATAGGCGGGCAGGCGATCCACCTGATCGTCAAGCCATCGGAGCCCGGACTTGTGACCTCGATGGTGGTCACGACGTCGCGCCGCACCTATCACATCCAGCTGAAATCCCATCCGAGCCAGTATATGGCCCGGGTCGGTTTCGAGTATACGGAGGAGGTTCGACGAAGCTTGCTGACATCAATTCAAGGCTCGAGACCGGCGGCATTCCAGGAACGGCACCCGACAAGCCGAACTTCTCCTACTCGGTCAGCGGGAGCGCGCCGTGGAAGCCGAAACGGGTCTATTCGGACGGCGCAAAAACCTACGTCCAATTCTCGAAATCGATCTCCGGACAGGACGCGCCGGTGCTCTTCGTCGTCAGCGGCGGCCAAAACCGCATCGTCAACTACCGCATGAAGAATGACATGATGATCGTGGACTACGCGGTCGACAAGGCGATCCTCGTCTCCGGCGTCGGCTGGCGGCAGCAGAAGATCACTATTCGGCGGGGAGGCTGAACGATGCGGAAGCTTCTGATCTCCTTCGTTACGGTGGCTATTCTTTCCGGCTGCCAAACGGCCGAGGACGGGCTGACGACCAGTTCCACGCCAACCACCGTCACCGGGCCCGCGGCGAGCGCGATTGCCGGCGATATGGCAAGCCGGCTCGCCGAGCAGATCGGCCCGTCTGCGACGACGACCATCAAGATCGAAAAAGACTCGTCGGATTTCGCGAGCGCGCTCGAGGCGGCGCTGAAAGGCTGGGGCTATACGGTCGTGACTGATGGCAAGGTCGGCAGGGTCGGCAAGGACGTGAAACTGGTCGAGCTCGGCTATTCGATCGACGGTGTTGACGGTCAGGTGCTCGCGCGACTTTCGACGCCCTCTATCGCGCTTGGCCGGGCCTACTCGGCAACGGCAGCGGGTGCTGTGCCGGCAAGTCCGCTTTCCATCATGCAGCGCAACTGACGGAGACAGATATGGTCCAGTCTCTGCGGCTTGGTGCCGCCAACGAGACAGAAGATCAGAACGGCATGCGCCGTCTCAATCGCCTGCCGATCATCGTCGCCATCGTCATCGTTGCGCTGTTCGTCGGCGTCGTCGTCATCGGACTGGCATGGCGCGGTCTTCCGTTCAACCGCAACAATGATATCCACAGCGCATCGAATACCCCGGCAACGAATTTCGGCGACCAGCTCAAGCGCGGCGTCACCGACGGTATCATCGGCGAGCCGGTGGAACGGGAAGCGTTTCAGCCGACGCCCGCCATGAAACAGAAGGTCGACAAGGAACCGACTGTCGTCGACCGGCCTACGGAACCGGAAGAGCGACGCCCGCGGCTCGAAACGGAGGAAGAATGGAAGGCGCGCCTGAAGCGCGAGCAGGACGAACAAATTATCCGCGAGGTCCGGCGGCAGCGGATGGCCCGGCTGCAGGCACGAGCAACCGCTTTGGACTCGCCGTTGAAGGTGGATATTTCCGATGTCGAGAAAGTAGCCAGGAACGCCAGTGACACCGGTCAAAATCCCACGGCAGCAACCAACAATGCGTCGGACCTCTACGCCGCCGCCATGAAATCGGGGATCATGGGCGAGAACCTCGATCCGAACGCCCAGGCGTCGAAGGAGGATTTCTTCAACCAGGACATCAAGGATGTTGGCTACCTCCCAAATCGGGTCGTGCCGCAGATGTCGGTCTATGAGTTGAAGCGCGGCTCGGTCATTCCCGCCACCTTGATCACCGGCCTCAATTCCGACCTCCCGGGTCGCATCACAGCGCAGGTCAGCCAGAATGTCTATGACAGCGCCACCGGCTACCGGTTGCTTATCCCGCAGGGCGCCAAACTGTTCGGGCGCTATGACTCAAAGGTCTCGTTTGGCCAGGAGCGCGTTCTCGTCGTCTGGACCGATCTCATTTTCCCAAATGGATCGACCCTGCAGATTGGCGGTATGGCTGGCACGGACGCCGAGGGCTATGGTGGCTTCAAGGACAAGGTCGACCGGCATCTCTGGCGCACTTGGAGTTCGGCAGCGCTGATCGCGCTGATTGGGACCGGAATCGACATGTCGATGCCCGAGAGCTCGACGCTGGCGACACAGGATACTGCCTCAGACGCCGTACGCCGAAACTTCGCTGAATCGTTCGGCCGGGTGGCTGAGCAGACCATATCGAAGAACCTGAACGTCCAGCCAACAATCCGCATCCGACCCGGCTATAAGTTCAATGTCCTCGTTGACCAGGACATCATCTTTCCGTCCGCCTATCGTGACAATTAGCGGCGCAGGGCCCACAGATCTGATCTCCGTATCTGCCGCTGGTTGGCGCGCGGTGTGGCGCTACAATCACTGCAGCGCAAAACCTTTCCTCACTTGTACATTTCTAGGCCGACGTGGCTTGAAAGCTGCATCTCCACAGGTAGTGCTAATGTACACGGTCCGAGGGAATACTCCGCATGCTGTATTAACCTGCGGTTGCCGCAAAAAGTAATTGTGTGCGTAAATCGCAGTCATGACCCGATTGCCCTAACGGCCGCTCGTTTCGCAAAGGACGAGCTCGGCGGTCAAGAAGATAGGAGAGATGTCCGTGAACGGAAACCTTCGCTCGCTCATCGATATGCTGGAAGCCGCGCAAGATGGGCACATGATCAAGATTGCTCTTAGAAGCTTCGCGCATTCCTGCGGGTATGACAGGTTCGCCTACCTGCAAAAAGACGGCACCCAGGTTAGGACGTTCCATTCCTATCCCGGACCATGGGAAAGCATCTACCTTGGTAGCGACTATTTCAACATCGATCCCGTGCTGGCGGAAGCAAAGCGCCGGCGGGACGTTTTTTTCTGGACCGCCGACGCTTGGCCTGCCCGAGGATCGTCTCCTCTTCGGCGGTTTCGTGACGAGGCAATCAGCCACGGCATTCGCTGCGGCGTCACCATTCCCGTGGAGGGAAGCTACGGATCCGCGATGATGCTGACCTTCGCATCGCCGGAAAGGAAAGTGGACATTTCGGGCGTGCTCGATCCCAAAAAGGCAGTTCAATTGCTGATGATGGTGCACTACCAATTGAAGATCATTGCGGCGAAAACGGTGCTTAATCCCAAGCAAATGCTGTCGCCGCGCGAGATGCTTTGCCTGGTGTGGGCTTCGAAGGGAAAAACTGCGTCCGTAACCGCCAACCTCACTGGAATCAATGCCAGAACCGTGCAGCACTATCTCGATAAAGCACGTGCAAAGCTTGACGCGGAATCAGTGCCGCAACTCGTTGCCATTGCCAAGGATCGCGGCCTGGTCTGAGTTCTAGTTGTCATCGTCGAAAGGCACGTCGGGCACAAAGCCAAGCGCGTCCAGAATGTCCGATAGCTCCTCCTGTTGGGCCTCCGACCTCTTCTGGCGTGCAACGTACTCATCCTGGAGCGTCTGGAGGACCGGACCGGAAATCGACGGATCGTCGCTTGCGCGCAACCACTCCTCGTAAACGGCCTGATCGGCCCAGAGGAGCCGGCGGTGTTCGCGAATCGCGGAAACTGCCAGTGCCTCAAGCTCTGACTTGGTCATGACACTGTAGCGCGCTTCTTTCTCCTTGCTTTCGTCGTTCACCTCGGATGAGCCCATATCGTTCATCCGCTTCTCCCTGATTTGATTTCCTCACTGCCCAGCACCCAAGGTCGGCATTGTATCGGTCTAGCCGCTACGGCCAAATTCTCTGGGCTTGAGGCAAGGCAGTTGAATCTAAACTCGACATTTAAACAACTGCTTCGAGCCGACGGGCGTTCCGAGCCGCCGCGTTTACATACTTTAGTTGATAAACTTATGGTGTGTAAACGACGATCTTTCAGCGCATGGATATGCGCAAGCTGGTCGGCTCTAATTTCGCCCGCCTGCGTCGGGAGAAGGGCCTGACACAGGAAGAGGTCGAAGCTCGTTCCGGTTTCAGCCAACAATATCTGAGCAGCCTTGAGCGCGGGCGACGCAACCCTACCGTGATTACTCTTTATGAGCTGGCTCAAGCCTTGGGTGTTAGTCACGTCGAGTTGGTTACCCCGACTGATGAGACTCCGTTTGGCACGCGATGAGGCGAATAATCCTACTGCAGGGTAAAATCGAGCGTATGCGCCGCTTACATCCCATTGATTTCGCGTGTTTGTGAACATTGAGGATTCTGCCAGAAGGTTTTCGGCAAGAGCTGGAGATTTGGGATGGCGGATGGTGATGGTTGCAAGGCGTCCCATGCGAAGAGCCGTTTTGATGCGGCTGTTCTCACGCAGGGTCAGTTCCTCCGATAGAAGGATGTCGATTGCTTCCAGGGCTGAGAGTTCGCCATGCTCGAGGCGGCGGACCACGTGGTCGAGCGCCTCGAGAGCACGCGGCATCTTGAGGCCGACGAGATCGTGACGGATGCGTTCGATCATCGACGGCATAGCATCAAGGGCGGCGCTCATCGGCGGGTCTCCCGAGCCATAGCCGTTGCAACAGCGTCATGACCATGCCGTCACGCGAGATTCGCCGCTCCAGCTTCAGGACCGATCGGAAACGGGCCAGGGGAAGTGGTCGTAGATGAGATCGCTCTTCGGCGAAAGCCTCATTGACGACGCGCAAGGTCGTGGCATGCACCCTGGGATTGGCGACGGTATCCAGCCAATGGCGCAGCTGCGCGTTCAGGTCATCAAGGTTGCGGAACGAGCGAGCCAGGAAGAAGTCTTCGCGTATGTAGCGGAATGGCCTCTCGACCTTGGCTTTCTTTCAAGTCCAGGACTGCAGTTCGTACTGACACTCAAGCGCGTATAGAATTCGAGGTCACGCACCCGTTCCATCCGTGGCGCGGCCAGCGCTTCGTGTTGTCGACACGCAAGCAGAACTGGGGCGAGGACCGCGTCATGTTCTACGACGCGGATGGGCGGCTTCGCTCTCTGCTTGCGTCATGGACGGACGTCGCTGCCCCCGATGTTTTCATTGAGATCGCGGCCGGTAGGTCGTTCGTGCGTCCAGATGATCTGGCAACCCTGGCGGCATTGATCGAGCAAATCGAGCGCAGCCATGGCGGCTGAATGCGTGTCAGGCAATTTATGCCGCTTTGGTGACAGCGGTATAGCCGCCGCTGTAGCCGCGCTCCTTCAGCTCGCGCAGAAGTCGTCGCGCCGTTAGCCCAGGATAGGCCGCCACGCGCTCCCGAAGATAAGCAGCGAATGGGTCTATCACCGTCGCGCGTGGTCTCCTTGGCCCATAGGCCGGCGCTTCCAGACCGCGATCGATATACTTGCGGACAGTCTTTCGGTCCGCGCCGGTCTGCCTGGCGATCGCCGACACCGATAAGCCTTGTCGATGCAAATCCAAGATCATCATCATCTCCCCGAGCTTGATCACCAACATCCCCCTTCCGACAATCGGAAGTAGTATCGGTGATGACATGCGACCAATCTTCCGGGGCGCGCCCCGGAAGACCGGTCACGGCGCAAACTGGGGAAGATTCAAACGGCACATTTGGGGAGTATTGATCCGGTATCGATAACAATCTCGCGATCGGGCTGACGGATTGTCGTATCAGAGCGCGCGATGCTATCCAGTCATATCGGCTGCATGGTGGTGCACGTCTTCCATGACGTCGGCATTGTCATCCTTGAGCCCCTGCGGATCGCGTCCTACCTGTTCGCTCATCTGGACGGGATGAACGATACCGGTACGCTCTGCGAAGTGGCGCCTGAGCTACCGACCGAGGATCGTGCCTTTGTCACTGCCATTGGCCGGTTGGTGGACCAGCAGCGCACGCTATGGGGTACTCGGGGGAAATGGGACAGCTACAATGCGCTGGTCGATGTCGGGGCGGTAGGCTTCCGGCTTTTCGAGGAATTCGGCGTGCATGCGCGGTCGCAACCGGACGGGCAAGCCTACATCAATGTCCCCTTTACAGCAGACACGATACCTGCAGGGTCTGCGCAGGTTGATCTGCTGCGCGCACTGATGGGTGGCTATAGGAGCTGATGGGTAACTGTGAGTCCTAAGACTGCAAGTTGATATATAATTCCATATAAGTCAGCGTTTTGATACGGTTTTGTATATCGACATTGCATTGCTCTGAGAATCCTCTATATATTATCCTGTATGTTTCGCATCCTGCGATACAGGATAATGATATGGCATATAAAACGGAGCATATAACGCAGCAGCTGCGCGCTGCGCGCGAAGCGCAGAAAATGAGCCAGCGCGAGCTGAGCGCACGATCGGGCCTGACGCAAAGCCATATTTCTCAGATAGAACGGGGCACCATGGAGCCCGGACTTGGCAGCCTAGTGGATGTGGCGCGCGCGCTCGACCTCGAGATAGTCCTTGCCCCGAAAAAACTGATGCCGGCAATCCGCAATATCCTCGATAGTGCATCGGCATCGAGTGATGTCCTGACATCCGACCAGCGCAAACTGGTGGGGCGCCTTGAGCGGTGGTTTGCGCAGCACAGGGGCGGGTTCGGTAGTGCTTCCGAGGCAGATACATTCAAAGATAGCCTCGCGCTCTTACGGCATCTTCCTCTGTCGGCCGAGGAGATGGACACATTCAACGAGGCGACTGCACGCCTCGACCGGTGGCAGGCTGATCCTCCATCCCGTCAGGAACTGAGCAGGATCGCACATGCCGTAAGACACCTACGCAACGCCGCGGTGCACCGCGACCGCGACGACGCGGTCCCTCGCTCGGCCTATGCGCTGGATGAGGAAGACGATAATGCCTAAGGTCACGGTACTCGATGTCAGGCTGTATGGGGAACCGGTTTCGACCCTGACGAATCTGCAGGACGGGCGCACCATCTTCGCGTTCAACGAGGCTTATATCGAAGACGAAAAGCGGCGGACGCTTAGCCTGTCCCTGAAAGACCCGTTCGGGGCGCTCATCACGAAGTTCAGGCCGTACAACATGGTGGTCCCTCCCTTCTTCTCGAACCTACTGCCGGAAGGACCGCTGCGCAAATACCTCGCTGATCGTGCGGGTGTGAAGCCGTCGCGTGAATTCTTCCTGCTCTGGATGCTCGGCCGCGACCTGCCTGGGGCTGTGACGGTGCATCCCTCCGAAGGGGATGACGCGCCTCCGGATGACGAGCAGGCTATCGTCGAAGCGCGGCCGAACGCGCTGCGCTTTTCGCTGGCAGGTGTGCAGCTGAAGTTCTCGGCCTTTAAGAACGACAAAAAGGGCGGCGGCTTGACCATTCCGGCCGAGGGCACGGGTGGCTCGTGGATCGTGAAGCTGCCGTCTCAGCAATATAGCGGCGTGCCCGAGAATGAGTTCGCGATGATGACCATCGCCCGCATGATGGGTATGGACGTGCCTGAGCTCCAGCTGGTTGATCTCGACGCCGTAAGCGGCCTGCCGCAGGGGGTGGGTGAACTGCACGGGCAGGCGCTGGCGATCAAGCGTTTTGACCGCACGCCGGAGGGAGCGGTGCATATCGAGGACTTTGCGCAAGTCTTCGGCGTCTTTCCCGACCACAAATACGATAAGGGCAATTACCGGATGATCGGCCGCGTGCTGGGGATCGAAACCAGCACGGCCGACGTGGCGGAATTCATCCGGCGTCTAGTCTTCAGCACGCTAATCGGCAATGGCGACATGCACCTGAAGAACTGGTCGCTCATCTATCCTGATCGCCGCACCCCTGCGCTCTCGCCAGCGTATGACTTGTTGTCGACTATCCCTTACATCGAGGGGCAAGATACGGCGGCGCTCAATTTCTCCCGCACAAAAAAGATGGCGGCGCTGTCGAAGGACGAGCTGGCGCATCTGGCTGCGAAAGCGGAGCTTTCCGAAAAGCTGGTGATCGACACGGCGCGCGAGACGGTTGAACGTTTTAGGGCGGTATGGGAGGCGGAAAAGAAAAATCTGCCGATGGCCGCCAAGGTCGCCGACACGATCGATACGCACGCACCGACGGTCGAGCTGTATCGTGAGTTCGCGAAGTAGTGCCTTGCGGCTCGGCATTCAAATTATCGAGCCTTGCTGTATATTCAAGGCGTTAGCCCATCCAAAGGATGGCCGTTGGTTCGAATCCCATCAAGACCCACAAGGCGGAAATGGCACATCGGCCGCATAAGTCCAAAAACTCCGGCCGACGAAGTCCAGGTCGAGTAGCCAGCCTCTTTCCTTCGACATGACGCTGACATCTTGAAGGCCCAAGATGTGCCTCCCAGATGAAAGTCGCTCCGAAAACCGGGGCGTCCGGTTACAGTTCTTTGGACCCGACGGCGGAGGTCATGATGCGGGGATCCTTTAACGACCTGGTCTATGCGCAAAATGGCCGCACTCTCGTGAAGGAAATCTGTTCCGTGAGCAAGCGATCGTCTTCGTGGAGCGAAAGCGACCCGACGCGGAGGATCTCGTCGCCCGCATCACTTGGCAGGCGTTAAGCAAATGCCTTGTTGGAGAGATGCATGTGAATGCGGCGCGCGAGACGTTTTTCCGCACGGCGAAAAAGAAGGGCCTCCTTGCCGAACCGGAGATGTCATTGAGCTCAGTTGGCCGGTTGGCTAAGTGACTGAGCTTCCGCTTCCAGGAACGCGGACGGCACGTGCCTTGGAGCGGGCTCATCCACGCCTGGTCGATCAAGATCGTTTACGACAGCACTGGAGCGGCGGCTTCGTTGCCTTTGACGGTGTGCGAGCCGACCAAGGTCAATGTGGCAAGTGGATGAATCAGCCATTTGGAGCCGAAGGTGAGATTCATAGCCGCACCGTTGCCTTGTGTTCGAGATGATTGAGGACAGACATCAGGGCAAGGGCCATGCCCACAACAACGACGCCGATCGCAGCGCCGAGCGGCCAATCGAATGAGACGCCCATCAAGTTGATGACCACGCCGGCGATCATGACGCCCTCGGCACCGCCGACCAATGTAGCAGCAATAAAATCACCGAAGCCGAGAGAGAAGGTAATGGTCGCACCAGTGATGATACCCGGAATGGAGATCGGCAGAACGATTGAAAAATTTCCCAATCGGTCGAACCCGCCTCCTTGCCCGCCTCGATCAGTTCCACGAACAGCGCTTCCAGCGCGTTCCCTGCGTGGGCGATCTTGTGATCGCGGTCGGTTCGGCCGTGCTCCAGCCGGTTCACAGTGGATTTGCCGGCACGCACCGCGGAGTCCTGCCGCTTCGGCGTCAGCCGCTCCGACAAAGGCGCGAGCACCGGGTCATGGCGCATCGTGTCGTGGTCGTCGACATCCTCCTAGGCCAGCGCGATCGCCGCGACGCGCTGGCCGATCAGCGTGCGCACGCTGTGAACCGTGCACTTGCGATCGCGGCCATCGACGAAGCAGGCGGCCATCCGGTCGAACAGCCCGATGGCCCCGTCGACGTGGCGAAGCAGCAGCGCCGAAGGCTTCAAATTCGAGCTGCGCGGAGATAAGTGTGTTTGCATCGCGCCCTCTGCTAATTCTTTGTCGTAAAAGCAACTTCTCAGATTCGTGGGCCCGATGAACCCCCTACTTGTAGAGTCGAGGAAGGGCGCGGTGGCTTGGGCCGTGTTGGCATCGCCCCGTTTCCCTTCCCCGCTCATCAAACCGGACGTGCGGATTTCCCGCATCCGGCTTTCCGACTGGTTTCATCGCGAGGCCCACCGCGGCGATCCAATGTGCACGCGTCGAAGACGCAGCACGCAGAGGTCCCCGAAGACACTATCGTCGGAGAATCGTTGCGTGCCGCGTCCCTGCACCTTGTGCCGTTTGCGGAGGAAAGCGCGAACACGGTCATAGGCGTGGTTGTCGACCGCCCGATAGGCCGGCAAACGTGTTCCGTAGCCGAAGTAGCCAGACCAGCCGCGCAGAAGTCTGTTCAGCTGGATACATACCACGTGCCACGGCTCTTTGTTGCCGGGTACCAGGAGATCACCAATCTTCGTCTTGATCCTCTGCACGCTCTTCTTGGACGGGCTCGCACCCAAATACCAGTGGCCGTCCTTCCGGAAACGGTGCGGACCGAAGCTATACCCAAGGAAGTCGAACGGTTCCGTTCGGGCATCCTTCAGCGAGGTCTTCGCCTCGTTGAGCGTCAGCCCAAGCTTCGTCATCACCGTCCGTGTCCACGCCAGGCGTGCCCGCGGCTGAGGATGACGAAGTCATCGGCATAGGAGATGACATGCGCACGGAATGCCTCGCGGCGTCCGGTGAGCCGCCAATGTTTCAGGAACCGGTTCATGTAGATGACCGAGAGCAGCGAGCTTGCGACCCCACCTAGCGGCGTGCCACGCGTGCTGCTTTTGCCGCCGCTCATGCGCCGGTTCCCGTCACCGTCCCGCTCTTCGACCGGCGCCTTACCAACCGATCCCGAATGGTCGGGATGCCGAGCGGGCGCTCACCGCCCCCCGGCTTCGGGATCATCACCCGTCGCACCAGCTGTGGCCGGTAGCTCTTCGAGACGAGTTCCTCCCGCAGGCCCGCCAGCCACCCTTCCACGCCCTCCGCCTCGATTTGCGCGAAGGTCACCCCGTCCACGCCCGGCGAACCCGCATTGGCGCGGGCCAACCCATAGGCATGGCGCAGCATGTCCTCACGGCAGATCTGGTCGTAGAGCACGTAGAAGCGGAAAGCGGGCTCCGCCTTCGCCTTGCGACACAGCTTCCTCTGCAGGTTCCTGATCTTTCGGGTGTTTCGAGGGTCATCGCCAATCACCCCCTCCTCACCAACGTCGAAAGCACATCAGAAGTCAGGGCCCTTCCCTCCACCGGCATTACCCGGCTTCAGCGGTATTATGGCCCTGTCCGACTCCCGTTCGCACCGCCGCCCTTGGCTGCGTTGAGGCCGCTACCCTCATGCCAAACGGGTCTCCCCCGTTACCCGCATCACCCTTCCAACGTGCCGTGCCCAATACCCGGGTGGATCGAACGGGTGCCCATGTCGATTGCTTCCCCGTTCACGCGGCCTTCCCCGAATCTCAGGCACGTCGGCATCCACATCATCACTTTCGAGGCCTGCTCAGGCTTTACTCGCATTACGGCCCATCGGATCGCTCAACCGCCCAAGGTGGCCTTTGTCACGAGGCTTCGACCCGGCCAGTTACCCAACCGAACCGGTCGCTAGCTACCCCTATCGACAACTATCTGGGTGGAACCTTCCTCCACTGGTGATACGCGCCATCGGGGCGCACTGAGAGATTCGGGTTAGGCTTCACGTTCCGCCGATGCGGGAAAGATCGATCCGCATTGCTGCCGATCCAACGCTGTCGTTTCCCTCAGGCCATTCAGAGGCCGAGTCTTGAGTATGACTATCGCGGTCATCCGACCGCAACACTTCTTCCGTCGCAACGCTGCCACCCGGATCAGGCGCCAACACGCTCACGCCTTCGAACTCACCCGTCTTCCATGCGTAGACAGCATCCTCGAATATTTGAGGGATGACGTCGTCGCTCTCGGGATTGCCATACGACTTGGCAACGATCCTAAGAACCTTGGCAAACATCGAGGTTCCCTTGCGAAGGTTTTCGCAGGCGTCGACGAGGTCCGGCTGAAGGTCTGCTGCGTTCTTCACGCCGACGCCCACTGGAAACTGTGTCAGGCCGACGCGAACCACCGCCTGACCCACATATTGCCTCACGATTGCCATCGCCTCGCCGGCGGAAGTCGCTTTCGGCACGAGGATCAATCGTCCACCCGATTCAACTGAAACGGCGAGCGGGTCCGTCGAGCCGGCGGCTGCGACGAACTGCTCGACGATCGCGGGCTTGAGAGAAGGATCGGCGCATTCTTTGATTAGGGCATAGACTCATAACGACCTGATCCAGATGCGTGTCGCGGCCAACTTAATGGCAGCGAGAAAGTTGCGCGGGTCTTTGTCGTATCTGGTTGCGATGCCGCGGAACTGTTTGAGTTTGTTGAAGAAGCGTTCGATCAGATTGCGTTGTCGATAGACCCATGCGCTGAAGGGGAAGCTTGCCTTGCGGTTCCGTTTTGCCGGAATGTTGGCCCAGGCGCGTTTTTCTTTGGCCAAGTCTCGCAAGGCATTGGTGTCGTAGGCGCGGTCAGCAAGGAGGATCGCGCCTTCGCGCATGTCCTGCAGCATCGGCCCTGCCATCCGATTGTCGTGGGCTTGTCCTGCTGTCAGATCAAGGCTGATCGGTCTGCCGTCGGCGTCGACGACCGCGTGGATTTTCGTCGTCAGGCCGCCGCGGGAACGTCCCATGCAGCCATCGTCTCGATCCCCCTTTTTCCCGTGGCCGCATGCTGATGAACGCGGACACAGGAACTGTCGATCATGACGATGTCGCCGTCGAAGGCCTTTGCGATCTCACGCAAGACATGATCCCAAACACCCGCCTTTCGCCACCGCACGAAACGGTTGTAGCAGGTGGTGTAAGGCCCATATCGCTCCGGCACATCCGCCCAAGGTGAGCCTGTGCGGAACCGCCATAAAATGCCGTTGATCACCCGCCGGTCATCGACCCGCGGCACGCCGCGACTCTTGTTCGGCAATAGGGGCTGAATAATCGCCCACTCGAAATCAGTCAGGTCGAAACGACGACGGGTCATGCAAGGCCCCCAAATCAAGGCCCCTTTGAATCATCTTCTTCCCGATTACGAAAGTCCGTTTATGAGTTTGCGGCCTAGGGCAGCGTCGAGCATGACGTCTCCTCGGGCTTCAGGTGTTGAAGGAAAGAACAAGCGGTTTTGCGAAAAGCTTTGCCCACGCTACAGCGCTCGCGCGCTGAATCGCGACGATGGAAGTATCCTTGGTCCACCATCCATTTCCAACTGCAATGATCAGGTCCGGATCGTAGGCCATCGATTGCAATACCGTCCAGAGGACGAGCTGCTCGTAGCAAATGAGTGGCGCGACCTGGCGATCGCCTACGGTCGCTACGGGATTGGCAAAGAAATGCGCTCGGGCGCCGCCACTCGTCCCCAACCACGACCGCCATGGTTGCCACATCGAGCCCGGGACCGGCACTCGCTCGCGATAGAGGACCCTGCCGCCGTCCGCGGAAATCGTGACCAGCACATTGTCGTATCCGGTCGCATCGATCGTCGCCGCGCCGGAGATCACGGAGATATTCGTACCCTGCAGAGCCTTGGCCCAGAGCCGTTCGACGGTCGGCGTCCAGAACCCTAAGGCGCTCTCGGGCAGAACGACATTCCGGACGTTGCCAGATGCGAGGTCCTTCACCGTGGCAATCAGATCACGGTGACGCTGAATGCTGGTGTTCCGGCCGAGCGATGACCCCAGTTCGAGATCGACGCCCCGCCAGTCCTCAGGTAATTTCGGCTCGGTCCAGTTTGCGGCGGACCAAAGCCAAAAGCCTGTGAAGGCGATTGCGACAGCCGGCCACATGCGGGTTACGAGGCCCATGAGGCCGGCTGTCGTCGCGACCAGTCCCCACCATCCCCATCCCGGGAAAAGTATTCCCGCGGCCGTGACAGGATGAGCCCAGCCGGTGATGCCCATTGGCGGTATAGCCATAAGCGCAGCCGCCAAGAGATAGCGAAACGGTCGACGGTCAGAACACTTCGTCCAGAGCACCGTATGCACGGTAACGAAGCTCGCCGATGCGCACAGCCAGAGCAACAAACCCGGCCAGAGATCGGAGGCGTAAAACGCCGCGACGCCTTGCGGTAGCCCACGTGACGCCGCCAGGAAGTATCCAGCGGAAACGAGTGCCGCTACCCATCTCGTCAGCGCGAGCGACCAAAGAATTGGGAATGCCAGTGCGACCGGAAGAAGGAGGGCATAACCGCTCCACCCGACCGTTCCGACTACAATTGAAGTGACGGTCAGCAGTGCCGGCTGGAGGTGATTACGGCGCATAGGTCAGGACCTCTTGCGCCAGGCCGAGAATGCCGGCAGCCGGAACCGGACCGAAATAACGGGAGTCATAGGAGCCCCCGAACCGCGAGTGCAGGAAAACGTAATCGACCGGCACGATGCCGCCCGAGAACGGCGTCATGGGCCGTCCCTGTCCGTCGCGCAGAGCAAGACCCGAGGAGGGGACTGGGCGCCCATCCACGTTGACGCTGACCCCCACCTCGACCCGTTGCCCTGCAACTGCGATGACCGACTTGATGAGCGGCGCTATGCCGCCCGGGCATAGGCCGGCGCGCAGATAACCACGCATTCGCGCCTCCCGCATGGCCGAGGTTCGAGGCGGACAAATGAAGACGAGATCGCCGACGGCGGATGGGCGATCGATCTTGACGATACGCCAGAGACCGAGAGGTTCACTCGGCGTGAGATTGATCCGGTAGCCGCCGAACCAGGCGGCCGAGATCGTGCCGACCGCCGCCATTGTCATCGTGGCTAACCCGAGGAGGAGCGGCTTACCGCGTCGCCTCCTCGAGGTCAATTCAACGAGAGGAATGTTCATTTCAGCGACAGCCCCTGGCTCTTCGTCTGCCGCAGCGTCTCGGCCTGCTTTAGGGCTTCGATCGTTCGCTCATGGGCATTGAGTTGCTGCACCGTACGCATCGTGTTCCAGGCCGATTGGACCTCCGCCTTCGGGCCTGGGTTCATTCCAGCTGTGATCGTCTTGAACGTTTCTCCGTTCGTGTCCTTGGCGGCCAGTGGCAGGAAGGCGCGCTCCCCGAAGCGCTCGGTGACCGCCCTGGCAAAGCCTTCCAATTCGGCCTTGACCATCTTGTCGGCGAGAGCAAACTCCAACGCCGCGGGTAGGTCATTGCGGTCGATAGCATCACGCACGCGCTCCAGCGTCTGCCTGGCGCCCGGAGACAGCGCCGGAATGTCGATCGCCACCTTGCGGCGGACTGCCAGTTCATCGGCCTGATAGCGTTGTTCGGCCTGGCTGCGCTGGCGCATATAATCACTGAGGCTCTGGGCCAATGCCGGCACATTGTGTTCGGCCCGCTCGCGGTCCTGCTTGTCGGCACGGCTTGCGAGCAGACCGGCTTTTCCTTTCAGCGAACCGTAGGATTCCGGCTGATTGGCCATGTTCGATAGCGTGGACTTCGCGGCGCTCTCGTCCTTCAGCATCGCGTCGACATTGACCGCCTTGAAGGCGACTTCCGGCTGGGTATAGACGAGATGGAAGCGGGTCGAGACATCCTCCCATTGCTTCTTCAAACCGGGATCGACTTCGAGTCTGTCAGCGACTGCCTGCTCCATCGATTTCGGGAATGTCGCGATACCGGCAACCATGGGCCTGGTCTCCTTGAGGTTTTGCGAGTTGGTTGTTTTGGCGCCCACGGCGAGACCGAACCTCGCGCCGATGGCGACGAGCCGCTGAGTCAGATCGGCCAGTTTCTGTTTCTGCCGGACCGTCCACTCGAGCCGGTCGCGGGCAATCGTGCGGGCGACATTGACGAGGTGCATGCCGCGGGCTTCGGCGAAGCGCAGCGCCTGCCGGTAGAAGGTTGCCTTCTCGTAATCGAGCGTGGTTTCCTTCGAATTCTTCCGCGACAGGATCTGGACGAGGCCACCGGACTTCGCAAAGGATCGGGCGCCGTAATAGACCCCGAGATCCTCGCGATGGCGGGTCATCGCGACATAGGTCAGATGCCGATCGAGGGAGAGCGAAGCCAGCACCTTCACCCGGTCGACGGTGGCGCCCTGGCTCTTGTGGATTGTGGTGGCATAACCGTGATCGAGGTTATTGTAGAAACGCTGCTCGACCGTGACCTGCCGCCGATGCTCGCCTTCGCCGATCTCCGCGACAATGCGGTTCCGAGCGGCTTCGACGACCTTGCCGAGCATGCCGTTCTTGACGCCGAGCGCTCCGTCATTTTTCAGGAAGACGATCTGGTCGCCAGGTGCGAAGCGGCGATTGCCATCCTCCGTCTTGAATGAGAAACCAGCATCGACAATGCCACGCTCGACGAGCTTGGCGCGCGCCATCTCGTTGAGCATGCGCACATCGCGCCGAAGGTGCGCGAGGATCAATGTCGTCTTCGTCGGATCGTAATCCCGGTCCCAGTCCGCGATCAGATTCTGAACAGCTTCAGCCTTGAGCTTGGAGCGCATCATCCTGCCATTTGCACGATAGGTATCGACTACCTTGCCGACATTGCCACGTGCGAGGTCGAGCGACGCATCGCGCATCCACTGTTCGCGCTGGCGATAGATGGTCTCGAGTTCGGCATAGCCGATACGATCGGCAATCGCCCGGAATGCTGCCCCCGCCTTGATCGGCTGCAGCTGTTCCGGATCGCCGACCAGGACGAGCTTGGCGCCGGCCTTCGTGGCCGTCTCGACGAACAGCGCCATCTGCCGCGATGACACCATGCCCGCTTCGTCCAGCACGAAGATCGTCTTGTCGTCGAGCTGGTTTTGGCCTTCGTTCCAGCGCAGCTCCCAGGACGATAACGTGCGTGACGTGATCCCCGCTTCCTTTTCCAAGCCTTCGGCGGCCTTGCCCGCAAGCGCGCCACCGACGACACGATAGCCGGCCGCTTCCCATGCTTCGCGCGCAGCCTTCATCATCGTCGTCTTGCCGGCGCCGGCGCGGCCAATGACGGCGGCGATCCGCTCGGCGCCCGCTACGTGCTCGATCGCCGCCTTCTGTTCGGCCGACAGACGGGAATGTCGCGTGAACGTCGCCTCGAGCACTTCCTTCCGAACGCCATGCGAGGAGCGCCTCGAGAGCCAGATCGCGCGGGATCCCATCTCTGCTTCAAGCCGGATCAGCTCGCGCGTCGTGTATTTGGTCGGCACCCGAATGCCGGTCGCGAATGCGATCCGCTCCCGTTCGAGCCGGAGCGTCTCGGAGCTCTGGAGAATGCGGGCCATCAGGCTTTGGAAGACCCCGGGGTCGTCGATATAGCGATGCAGGATCTTGGCCACGTCACACTCGTCGAAGACGCTCTTCTCCCGGGTGATCAGGTCGAGGACGATCTCCGGGCGGCGCTGGATGCGTCGAGCATTCTCGGCGCGCTTCTCCTCCTGCATCTCCAATCGCTCAAGCGAAACGGCCTGGTCATCGGCCGTCGCTTTCCGCTCGATCGCCTTGGTGCCAACCCCGAGATGAATGGTCGGGGTAAGCTCGATGCCCTGCTTCTCGAACGATCGGCCATCGATGCGAATGTCGAGACCGGCGAGTGCGAGATGGCGGTTCTGGCAGGCAAACCAGCCGTCGCGAAACGCACTGAAGTCGTGGAGGCTTCCGGCCCAAAGGTCGTAGACGATCTTGCCGGCATCGTTGCGGAGCGGACTGCCGTCCGGACCGAGGACCCCGATCTTCTTTGCCCCGAAACCATCTGCAGTGAGCGGTCTTAGCGTCGTCATCAGGTGGACATGCGGATTGCCCGGCGCGTCGTGATAGACCCAGTCCGCCACCATCCCCTTGGCGGTGACATGCCGCTCGACGAAGTCACGCACCAGCGCGATGTTCTGCTCGACCGTCAACTCGATCGGCAGCGCGATCGTGACATCCTTGGCGAGCTGAGCATCGGCGCGCTTCTCGAAATCCTCGACCTTGTTCCAGAAGGCTTCCGAGGCGCTGGCGACCGAGCGATCGGCGATCATCGACCGCAACCACTCGGGTGAATCGGCTGGAATGACGAACTCTTCGTGAAGAAGACCCTGCTTGGCGCGATAGTCGATCGTCCGGGCTTCCCGCTCATAGTCCATCTTGGCGCAGTGCCGATAGGCCGCCGACAGCACGGCGCTGCGGCCGGAGCCGCGGGCGACGACGCTGACGGAGAAATGAGGAACGGCCACGGCAGAGTCTTCCCGATTGCACACGAAATCAACAGGTTCGTTGGGAGCGGTGGCCCCGCCAGGGCCGAAAGCCAAGTCGTCGCGCCAGCGACGTATAATTGCGCCCTTGGAAGCCGCTCCTTCGGAACGGCCGGGATCATTCACCAAAGCATCGCCCTTGGCGATTGTAGGATTCACAGTAGTGCGTTCCGCACTCCGCTCCGAAAAACTGGCTTCGAAAGACAAGCTTTCTCAGCCACGGAGACGGACGGAATGAAGAAACCTGCCTCGAAAATTCGCGACGAAATCGCCAAGCTTCAGGAACAGCTCAAGGCCGCGGAAACCCGCGAAGCCGAGCGGATCGGCAGGATTGCGCTCAAAGCAGGACTTGGCGAAATCGAGATCGAGGAAGCCGAACTTCAGGCAGTCTTCGAGAGTCTGGCGAAGCGCTTTCGCGGAGGGCAGGGGCTTGCGGCCGGAGGGAAGAAGGGGAATGGAGACGCCAGCGCCGGCGCATCCACCACGGCGGTCGGGTCTGGCGCGGCTCAGGGCGGCAATGTCGAGGCTTGATCGGATGGCGAGGACTGCGACATCCGACGCCCGCAAGAAGGATACGCGGGAGAAGATCGAACTCGGCGGCCTGATCGTGAAGGCGGGCTTGCGATACGAGAAGCGCGCGCTCCTGCTCGGGGCGTTGGTTGACCTCAGTCGCCGGTTGAGGTCCGACGAAGGCGAGCGGGCGCGTTTGATCGCTCTCGGCGCAGAGGCCTTCGGCGATGAGGGTGAATAGGATCACACTCGCCGTCGCACCTGTCGTGCTGATGGTCTTGGCCGTCATCGGAATGAACGGCGTCGAGCAATGGCTGTCCACCTTCGGCGAGACCGATGCTGCAAGGCTGACTCTCGGCCGGATCGGGGTCGCTCTGCCCTATGTCACCGCTGCGGCCATCGGGGTGATCGTCCTGTTCGCGAGCGCCGGCTCCGCGAACATCAAATTCGCCGGCTGGAGCGCCCTGGCCGGAGCCGCGGCAACGATCCTGATCGCTGGGATACGCGAGGCGGCACGTCTTGCGGCATTCGCCAGGCAAGTGCCGGCGGACAAGTCCATCGCCTCGTATCTCGACCCTGCAACGATGCTCGGCGCGGCTGGCGCGCTGATGGCCGCATGTTTCGCGCTGCGCGTCGCACTGATCGGCAATGCCGCCTTCGCACACGCCGAGCCGAAACGCATCCGGGGAAAAAGGGCGCTCCACGGTGAAGCCGACTGGATGAAGATGCAGGAAGCGGCAAAACTCTTTGCCGATACCGGCGGCATCGTCATTGGCGAGCGTTACCGAGTCGACAAGGACAGCACGGCGGCGCTGTCGTTTCGCGCCGGCGACCCCGAAACCTGGGGCGCCGGCGGCAAGTCGCCGCTGCTTTGCTTCGACGGTTCGTTCGGATCCTCGCACGGGATCGTCTTCGCGGGTTCGGGCGGTTTCAAGACGACGTCGGTGACAATCCCGACGGCACTCAAATGGGGCGGAGCGCTTGTCGTTCTCGATCCTTCCAACGAAGTGGCCCCGATGGTCTATGAGCATCGCAAAGCAGCCGCGCGTTTCATCCGCATTCTCGATCCGAAGGAACCGGAAACAGGATTCAACGCGCTCGACTGGATTGGCCGGTTCGGCGGAACAAAGGAGGAAGACATCGCCTCGGTCGCGTCATGGATCATGAGCGACAGCGGCGGCATGCGCGGCGTGCGCGACGACTTCTTCCGGGCATCGGCGCTGCAGCTGCTGACCGCGCTGATTGCCGACGTCTGCCTGTCCGGCCACACGGACAAGGAGAACCAGACCTTGCGGCAGGTTCGGGCCAATCTGGCGGAACCGGAGCCGAAACTGCGCGAGCGGCTGCAGTCGATCTACGACAATTCAAATTCGGATTTCGTGAAAGAAAATGTGGCCGCGTACGTCAATATGACGCCGGAAACCTTCTCCGGCGTCTACGCCAATGCGGTCAAGGAAACCCACTGGCTGTCCTATCCGAACTACGCCGCACTCGTATCCGGTTCGACCTTCTCGACCGACGCGCTTGCGGCCGGTGAAACCGATGTGTTCATCAACATCGACCTGAAGACATTGGAGACCCATGCCGGTCTTGCGCGTGTGATCATCGGTTCGTTCCTCAACGCCATTTACAATCGCGACGGCGAGGTAAAGGGGAGGGCGCTCTTCTTTCTCGATGAGGTCGCGCGGCTCGGCTACATGCGGATTCTGGAAACCGCGCGTGATGCCGGTCGCAAGTATGGCATCATGCTCACCATGATCTACCAGTCAATCGGCCAGATGCGCGAGACCTATGGCGGACGAGACGCGGCGAGCAAATGGTTCGAGAGCGCGAGCTGGATTTCGTTTGCCGCGATCAACGATCCGGAGACGGCGGACTATATCTCGAGGCGTTGCGGCATGACCACGGTCGAGATCGACCAGGTCAGCCGCAGTTTTCAAGCGAAGGGTTCCTCAAGGACGCGCTCGAAGCAACTGGCCGCTCGACCGCTGATCCAGCCACACGAAGTTCTGCGCATGCGCGCCGATGAACAGATCGTGTTTACGGCCGGCAATGCGCCGCTCCGATGCGGCCGAGCGATCTGGTTCCGGCGCGAAGACATGAAGGCTTGCGGCGGCGCGAAACGGTTTCCCAAGGTCGGAAAGATGTCTGAAGCCCGCGTGATCCAGCCGGCGCGCAGTGCAACGAGCAAGGCGGATCCAGGAGAATGAAGAGTATCGGAGAAATCAGCGTGAGCGCCGCCCAACAGGCGGGATTTCGGGCATTCTCGTCGTGCGAGGAGCGGGAAACAGGGCAGCCGCAGGAGCCTCAACATAGTGGCCCGAAGGGGAGGCGGGAACGACTGCTCCCCGCTTCTGCACACAGTTTTGTCTCCTGACTTTAGCCAACACGTCAAAAGCGGACTTGCTGTCGGCTTCGCTTTCGATGGCCGCCACATCAACTGCGTCGTCGATGGCGGTTCTGGTTCGAGGGCGAAAAAATCCGCATTGCCGATTTCGACACACCTGAGTTGCGCCCTCCGCGATGCGAGGCCGAACGGATAAGGGGGGAGGAGGCGAACGCACGCCTTCTCACCCTGCTCAAAGCGGGGACATTCTCGCTTTCAACCGGGTTACGAGATGAGGACAAGTATGGGCGCAAGCTCCGCACGGTGACACGAGCGGGGCGCTCGCTGGGGCAGCACGCTCGTTCATGAGGGCCTTGCCAGGCGCTGGGACGGTGTGCGACACGGCTGGTGTGACTGAGAGGTCGCGAGAGGATCGTCACCCGACGGGGCGGGGACCGCGGGCGGGCTCCGTGAGCGCAGCGAGTAGAGCCGTGCGCCATAGGCGTCTCGCCCAACATGCTCTTTCTCATAACATCAGCGATATGAATCGATCCGTGCCCACCGATTCACAAGTGTCGTTGGACGCGATAGTCGGGATCAGCGATTCTGATCTCATGATCTCGCAACCCTACCGGCTCTATGTCGAGCGCCTGGATCCCTCGAGGAATATGGCCCGCTACTATGCCATGTCGATCGAACCGAACCTCTTCGGCGACATCTGCCTGCTTCGCAAGTGGGGTCGCATTGGAACCAAGGGACAGATGATGGTCCATCATTTCGGCCAGGAAGAGGATGCGGTCCGATTGTTTCTCGATCTGCTCCGACAGAAACGAAAACGCGGTTATCGTCCGCGACCTTCCTTGCCGAAGGAAAAATGGCCCGCCGAAGCGGAGCACGAAAGCGCTTCATCCGCGCCGGTTCCAGATCCGGAAGGACACTTGGATTTAGATGAAGAACGGAATCTTGATGGCGAGCTTTAGACCGAGCTTTCCCTTCCGGAAGGAATGGCTGCTCACCTTTGCCGAGGACGCGGAGCCGTCGGCCGGTAGCGGCGAAGAATTAAGCGAGCTGTTGCATGATGGATCTCTGTCCCAATTGCGGTCATCGCGGGGACAGGCGGCAGGCTGGGAAGGAGGGACGCACCTGAAAGGCCGAAACGACGTGAAGGACCTGCCCCCCGCCTGAATTTTGGCTCGCGAGGAGCCGCAACGCGTCGGGGAAGATTTCTGGCGGCGCCAGGTTGTGGCACGACGAAAGGCGTGCAACGGCAAAACCCAACTGTTCCTGACCAATGCGCCGACGTGACATCGCATCCCTCAATCCATTGTTCGGATTGAGGGAATCTCAGATCAACACGCCAGTCCAGACACCCGCGCACAGGTCTCCTAGAGACACATCAGGACAACCGGGATATCGTCGACGGGCCTTCCTCCTGGTTCCTCTGATCTTCAGGTGCTCGTACTGGGCGCGAAGCTCAGGGTCGCTGGCGACGGCCGGAGCACCCTCTTGAGAAGCCTGGCATTCTCGGTCGCGAGAAGGCGCTTTGTTCCTGAAGCTGGCCGATCAAGATCCGCAGCGCGGCAGTCTCTTGTTTTGGAGCGGGCGGATTATTGCCGGACCACGCGGACTTGCCAATCCATCGATGAACTCGCTGTATTCGGCATAATCGTGTTACGGCTGCCCCCTGCCTCGCGTGCCGTCGCAGCAACGGTGAGCCGAAAGGAGCGCCCTTCCAGCGCGAAATGTTGCGGGGTTCCGGCAAGAAGCCGATCCAACGCCTGGCGAAGGCGCCACCCGCGACAGCCTCATCGAAGACATCGGAATGGCGCGCCACCACCGCTTATGGGTTCTTCCCGGCCGGAGGGGACGTCCGGCCTCACTCGCCCGGGTACGAATCTCAGGGTGTGCTATCTGACCCGGCTGATCTCGGTGAGCGATTTGCGGCGCGCGATGAACTCGCGGAGGAGGGGAAGGAAGAACGCTTTGCTGAACCGCCCGATCGGCGGCTCGGGCTCGATGTAAAAGGAGCGGCCAACGATATACGTGTTGAATTCATCGAAGATGATCCAGAGGCGCAGGTCTGCATCGAGGCCGGCCCGCCGCTTCTCGATGGCCGGAATTTCAGCCGCGCAGCGAGCCTGCTCGGGCTGCTTGGTGGTGATCGGGAAAAACAGAACCAGGTCGTCATCAGGTCGGGCAAGCCTCACGCCGACGGCGACTGGCCGATACTTCCGCCCCTCTATCTCTCCTTTTCGGGCTTGCCGCGCCCATAAATAGGGATAACGGATGACCGTCGCGGTCTGGATGCCATCATAGCTGCTCATCGATTGGTCTCGTCGGTTTCCCCATAGGCGTCCACCGCCGCCTCGAATTCGTTGAGCAGCTCGCCCGGCAGGGTTTCGAGTGTGCCGACTGAACGGGCATCGTATTGCCGCATCAGCCGTTCGTAGTCGTCGATGTTAAGGAGGACGAGGCGCGGCTTGTTGCGTTGGGTGATCGTGACCGGATGGCGCAACGCCTCGGCGATGATATCGCCGGACTTCCGGGATAGATCGCTTGTTGAGTAGGAACCACCGGGGCGAGGCATGTTGATCTCCAGATGTCTTTGCCGGCGGGCACAATAGCATCAGAACCGACGCAAATCCGGCATTTACAGTATTGTTGTAAATGCTGTGTAGTTCCGCGGTGAAAGGCCCCGCCTGGCGGCGAGGCCTTAATCGAGAGTATCAGTCCCGGTTCGGGCGGGACCAGATGAGCTGGTAGCCATCTTCGCCTTCGACTTCCGTCAGCGTCGCGTAGATCGGGGCCGGGAAGCTCGGGTCGTCGAGCTTGACCGAGAGGTAGTCACGGTCCTGCTCGGAGCGCTTCTGCCAGGCGGCGCCTAGTTCGACGGCACCCGCGTAAATGCGGAAGTGCGGGCCCTTGTCCGAGGGGTTTTCGATGCGGCCGATGCGAGCTTTGACGTTAAGGGCGAGGGTGCGGATTGAGCCGGTGAAGCCGTTTTCGGTAGAGGTGAAGGTGCCGATGGTAGCCATTGTCATGTTCCTTTCGTTGTTTCGGGCCGCGCCCTTCGCGGCCTCGATGGCTGTCGGAAAGACCGGGGGGCGATCGGTCCGCACCTGAAAGGCCGGAACATTGTGGAGGGCGGGCAGGAAGAAACTTTGTTGTTCCGTGAGGAATGACGGCGGAGCCGGCAGGGGAAGAAAGTTCTGAAGGGCCGTTGCGGGAAGCCAATCGAGGCGAAGCCGTTCTCCGGTCAGGCATGCCTCATCGAGCGCCAGAAGTGAGCGCCGCAACCAATGAAGAGAAGGAACATGAGACTGGCTACGCTCGCGCCTTTCGATCGAATGTGTCCAAACGGCTCATAGGTGAAACCGCTCCGGATGCCTGGTCGTTTGCCGCGAGCACCTCCGTATGGAGCTCCGCAGACGCGTGATCCGGCCGCGGCTCGAGTTCGGGCGCGATACCGAGATCGGCGCGTAGGAAGCAACTACCAAGCTCCGCGACATATCGTGACAGTCAAGCCGTCAGCAGCGACGGGGCGACGGATTTCTCCCAGTAAACCCCTGTCAGCAGCGTTGATCAGCCGGCACAGCACGACAGCCTGGCGACGTCCTTGTCGAAAGCCAGCGCCACGAGTTTCAGCCCTTCGACGGTGGTGAGGTACGGAAAAATCGTGTCCGCCAGTTCGTCGACGGTGAGGCCCTGCCGGACCGCCAGCGTCGCGGTCTGGATGCTGTCGGCACCCTCCGGCGCCAGGATATGCGCGCCGAGTAGGCGACGGGTTCCAGCGTCGGCGACGAGCTTGATGAGCCCTCAGGTATCGCGAGCGGCAAGCGCGCGGGGCACCTGGTCGGACCGATCGTCAAGACAGGGACCGCATTTCGCTCGGCGCGCGCCGCGGCCTCGGTCAGCCCGACGCTCGCCATCTGCGGATCGGTGAACACGATCGCCGGCATGGCGCTGTTGTCGTAGCACAGGCCGTCGCCGTTGAGGACGTTCCTCGCCGCGAGCCTGCGCCGGAGGCGGCCATGTAGACGAACTCGTTCGCGGCCGGTGACGTCGCTGGCGGCATAGATGCCACCCGGGTGGTGCGCATTCGGCCGTCGACGACGATGCCGCCGTTCAGCGAGACGGCGATCCCATGGTCGGCGAGGGCAAGGCCGTCGATGTTGGGGGTGCGGCCGGTCGCGATCAGCACCTGATCGGCGTCGATCGCAACATCTTGGCCGTCGCGCGTGACGGTCTGTAGAACGCCGCCCTCGATCCTGCGGATGGCGCGGTAGGCGATGCCGGAGACGACGGTGATACACTCGTCCTCGAAATACCCCCGTCAGCGCCGCGCCGATCTCGGGCTCAGCCTCGGGGAGCAGGCGCGACCGGCAGACGAGCGTCACCTTGACGCCGGCGCGGGCGAACATCTGGGCGAGCTCTGCGCCGATATAGCCAGCGCCCATGACGAGCAGCGAACGCGGCAGTTCCTCGAGGTCGAGCGTGGTCGTGCTGGTCAGATACGGCACGGTCTCGATGCCGGGAATGGCGGGGGCCGCCGGTTTGCGCCGGTGGCGACGATGATCTTGCCGGCCGGAATGCGCGTGCCATTCACCTCGACACCGCCGTCGATGAGGCGCGCTGGCCCTTCAACGCGATAGGCGATAGCGTTATAGGCGGGGAGCAGGTCGACATACTTGGCCCGGCGCAGATCGGAAACCAGCACGTCCTTCTGATGGACGGTTCCACACCAGTCGGTCAGTTCGGCCTCGGCGGTGATGCCGGCAAAGCGGGCGGCGGCGCGTGCATTGTGCAGCGTCTCGGCGGCGCGGATCAGGGTCTTCGACGGCACGCAGCCGACATTGACGCAAGTGCCGCCGATGGTGCCGCTGCCGATGAGCGCGACTTGCGCGCCCTGATCGGCGGCCGTGATCGCGGCAGAGAAGCCGGCCGAGCCGGCGCCAACCACGACGAGGTCATAGGCACCTCCATTGCGGCCGTTGGCCGGGAAGGGCCGGCTTGCGACCGTCGCGCTCTTCGATGCCGCATCGAGATCGGCAAGGCTCGGCCCGAAAAGCGCGCGGCCGGCCTCGAGCCCTTCCTCGATCGACAGCCGGAAGCCCGGCTCGTCGGCGGAACGTCCGTCGCGCCAGGCGGATAGATGCTCGTCAGAGCCGAAAAACGCCGTCGTCGCGCAGAGCGAGCTCGCTGCGCAGCCGCGTTCATAGCGGACCCTCTGCCACATGACGACCGTCGACGGCGCGACCTCGGCCAGCGCCCGTCCTCGCTGCCGCGTGGTGATCCGGATCGGCGCGCCGCAATGGCGGCAAGGCGAGGCGATCGCGATGTCGCGGTCGGATTCATGGCGCCGATGCCGAGCGCGTCGACGACGCACATGGCGTTGACTACGTGTCCGTACAGCGTCACCCGATGGCCCGTCTCCCGGTCGGCGAAGGGATAAGCGCCGACGATCTGCTCGCCGTCGAGAACGACCAGACCGCGCCGGCGAAGTTCTGCGAGCAGAGGCCGGATGGCCGCCCCGCTGAGTTCGGCGCGCTCCGCAAGCGCGCTCCGGCTTGGGGCTCGTCCGCCCTCGGCATAGAGCTTAACCAGCGCGATGCGCACGCGGTCCGCCGCTGTATCATAGCCGCTCCAGCGCTTGAGCACATGGTCGGAGCCGACCATGGCCAGCAGCGCGTTCCGGACTACCGGCGACGTGACGACCGACCAGTCGGGAAACGTCACACCCGGCCGCACGGCAAAGCTCGGCGGTGTCGCGGGCACAGAAATGACAGCCTTGTCCCGGGGGGAGGATGCGCAGCAATTGTTTATGGCTTCATGCTCGGACGACAGCGCCTGGTCGCAGCCGGTGGCATTCTCGGCGCGCTCGCCGCCTCGTCCTGCTGCATCATTCGCCTTGTCCTGTTCAGCCTTGGCATCGGCGGCGAATCGCCGACCTGAGGCGCATGGAGCGCGTTCTCAAATCCGTCGTTGCCCAATGCGGCGACGGCACGCTCCCGGAGTGTCCGTTGATCGAAACGTTGTTCCAGGAGCGCACTGTCAACTGATCGCTGGGGGCGCCTATGCAGCGCCCCGGACCTCGTTCCTCTGAGCGTCGCTCTGTTGCGCGTGCATCCAGTCGGCGATCTGCTGCGCCTTGCTCGCCGCAGTGAAGATGGCGCGCTGGTCGGAGCGCAGCACCTCGAGCCAGGAGGCGATGTACCGGGCGTGGTCGGGTCTCGGCTCGACGCTGAGGTTGAGATCGGCGCAGATCATCGCGCTCAACAACTCGACCGTGCATTCCTCCATAGCGTATGCGGCCGAGCCGAAGCGTCCGGAAAGATCGCGGTCGAGGCGACGCTTGGCGCCGGAAGCGTGGCCACATTCATGGAGCAATACGGCGTAGTAGGCGACCGCGTCGCGGAAGCAGGCGAACACCGGCATCTGCACATGATCGGTAGACGGACGGTAATAGGCCTGCGAACCGCCGTGGCGGATGTCGATGCCGAGGGAAGCGCAGAACCGTTCGGCCCGCTCGATCCGCTCGGCCTCGGGCAGCACCGGCATCTCGGGCGGCGTGTAGCCGTCGACCTGGGCGCAGTTGAATACGGTGTAGCCGCGGGCGAACAGACGCCGGGCGGGCTCGTGACGATCCTCGTCGCCGTGTTGGGCGTCCGCCGCGTCACGATCGGTGGTCTTCCAGAACACGACCAAGTGACCGCGCTCGCCCTTGCGAACCTGAGCGCCGAGCGCCTGCCAATGGCGGTAGGTGCCCCAGATGCCGGCGGCATAGCCTTCAGCGTGCGCCGCAGCCCAGAGCGAGAGGATGTTGACGCCGCGATAAGCCTTGCTTGAGGCGACGTTGACGGGCGTGGTGATGGCCGATCCGTCGTGATGCCAGGGCATCCGGTAGTCGCTGGCGCCCGCCTCGATGGCGGCGATGATCTGGCTGGTGACCCGCTCGTAGACATCGGTCGGGGTCTGAGGGGTGCGATCTGTGGTCATTGCTGCCTCCTTAAGCTCGCCCTCTCCGTCGAGGGCGAGGCGGCAGGGGCAGACGCGGGAGGCCGGCCCGTCACACCCTGTTCTCGGTGCTGGTGCGGAACAGGGTTGATGGGCTGGCAGCGTCTGCCACACCCGAGCCCTGCCTCGACGGGCGAGCTAAAGGAGGCGCGGATCATGATCGGCGCGCGCGGAACAAGGCGGTTAGATGATGCGCGGCTCTCTCAGCCGGCGTCGTCTCGCCGCGAGCGCTTCAAGGCGACAACCCTGGCGTCAACACATCGGGCCAGCTCCTGCCGCAGCCCCTCGATGACGGCATCCCGCTCGGCGATCGAAGCCTGCCACGGCCCGCTCAGCATCAGGAGCCAGACGCAGTCCGAACCTCGTCTATGTTGATCAGGACCACCATCATTCGCTCGAGGTCCTGCTGGAGGATACTGCGCTGAAGATGGACAGTCGATTCTCGTTCAACAGGCTCCTGGCTTCTTGCGCTGAACGGGCCCAGGCGGGCCGATGTCTTGCGGTGATGCAGGCATCAGGACAAGGGTCGGCTGGCAAAGCGCTGTCAGCGGGCCTTTGGCATCAGTTGCCTGCTTCAGGCAGGCGGCAGTGCCGGGATCGAAGAAGCAGTCGGCCAGCACCCGACATGCAATGTTCGCGCGAGGCTCGCGAGCATTGTGCGGAGCCGGGCACGGTCCGCAATCATTGCCGGAAGCGGGCCGAGTCTGCCGATATGCCGTCGAGCGTCTTCGCTTATGCGCGTTGCCGCGGGTCCGGGCTGCGTCGCGCCGACCTGGCGCAGGATCATGCCATCCTCCGTGATGGAAAGACAATCACCTCCACTCGAGGTGAGATCTTATTTGGATATTGAGATATTGGCCTTTCTGAGCGCTTCCTCTATCGATTTTGCTCCAAGCGCCTCAAGCGCACGAGCAAGGCTTTGTTCGACTTCAGGGATACGTTTTCCCTGAATCAGTGCGATCTCGGCGACAGATCTACCTTCGGACACCCATCGAAGGCACGATTTTTTGATGGGTGAGAGCATGGTTTCCCAAATCCAACCGCCAGATTATGCACTACGGACCGTCGGTCTCGGAAACCAAGAGCATCGCCGGCGAAAGGATGGCTTACAGGCGGCCATATACTCCTACCGACTTCTTGATGAGGGATGGCGAGCGCAGTGAAGCCCAATGCCTCCCCTATCCGGCGAGACCACCCTCCGCCACTTAGTCCACGTGGAGTTCAGTTCGAGTTCGGACCTCAGCAGCAGGAAAGCGGCTTCCGGGAGGAAGCCGACCTTTCCATGAGAGGATCCCCTCTGCCTGCGCAGGATAGTTTAAAGCCATACGCAGCGCCGGCTGCCACAGCGCGCGCGTCCGCCGCCTTGAGCACTGTTGATGGTCAGCGCGCCGGCTCTCGCCGAAAATGTCGCAGCAATCGCGATGGCTGCGGAATGCAAGGACGAGTGACAGTTTCATGAGCTTCTCCCAAGTTTGAAGATGCACACCTCTTGCGTGGGCCCCCTTGCCACTTAATTACATTGCGCAAATTAATCTTCGTTGCAACAGATTGTTCGAACCGTTTGTCCTAAGCCGGACAAGAATGTTGGTGGCCGGCCAGGATTTCGTTAGGTCCGGACCGCGGCGCCGACAAATGGTGCGGCGTAAGGGGCGCGCCAATTCGGCACGGAACTTGCTGCGAGGATTTCGTTTAAAGCAGACGGCAGCGGCAGATCTTCGGTGGATTAGCCGGCCGTGGGTGATTAGCGCTTAGTATGGCGTCATGAACAGGCGTGTCACGTTGTTTTCATCGGGGATTGATCATGCGAGTAGCGCTGATTTCTACGTCAATATTTGCCTTATGTTGTTCGTCAAATGTCAGGGCAGAGGCGGTGCTTCCAGTGAACCCATCACCATATCTGGTCGGCGCCATCACGAGAAACATGTTTAGAGTGCCAAAACCTGACCAGGACTTGGTTCTACTATCTGCGCACCGCGGATCTTGGGAGGTATATCCCGAGAACTCAGCCTACGCCTTGCAGGACGCCTGGAATTCACAGATTGAAGCCGTGGAGGTCGATGCCCGGTTTACCGCCGATAAGGAAGTCATTCTATCTCACGATTACAGGATGGAGCGCGAGTCCACTGGAACCGGCTTCTTGTACGATCAGAACTACTCGCAAGTACAGCAAGCCGATCTACGCGACCGTCATGGGCGCGTGTTCAAGGACTCGCGAGGACGCAACGCCAAGTTCATGACGTTTTCCGCGGCGCTTGATCTGCTCGCGCAGTACGTCACAGATGATGGGCATGGTTATGTGATGATCATCGATGTGAAAGGGGCGGTTGACGAACAGGATCCCACTGATCCCATCGAGCTCACGCAGCGTTGCCTTGATATTCTCGCGGCCAAAAAGAACCCAAAGCTCAGCAAGGCTGTGGTGTTTAAGCTGAAGGCTAAGGATGCGGTGGATATTGGTACGTTTCTGAATCGGACCACCTACGATCCCAACGTCATAGGCGGGTTGATCATAGTTGAAAATCCGGACGATCAGAACGTTAAGGAATCCAACTATGATCCTCACGAAGATACAATTTACGATCAGTGGAATGTGGCGCCGTTCCCCGTCCAGTTTGAAATGAACCAATTCTACAAGGGTGACGGTCTTCAGGCGTATCTCGACTATGTCGATCAAAAGCAGGGCTTCGCCACCTATCATGAAAGTAATTATTATCCGGAGGGCGTCGCCAACAGCGCGGGAAAATGTTGTTTTGAGCATAACACCGATCCCAGATCCGTCGCTCACGGAGGTATAGTGCCGGACTATCGCGGCGAACCGGAAATGGCGATCGTCAATCGTACGAATCTGATCACCACTGACTGGCCCGACGTGGTTGCCGACATGCTGCGCCAGTTGGGGCGCCGCAACACCAGCAAACTGAGCCGCTAAGGTAAGACCTACCGCTTAAAGAGGAATCTTCCAATGATAACTGGAAAGACAATCTCTCTACCACTCTCTGTAATAGCGTGTCTTGGTGCTGGCGCAAGCCAAGCTGCCGCATGCGCCAATCAGACTGACTGCCTTAAAAGCGCCTCGGCAAAAGTGTCTCAGACACTCACCCCCAAGGTTGTGCCTGTTTTTGGCGACTATCCGAAGCTGTATATACACGACTCTGCTGCGAATGAGGATTATACGGTGCCTGATACTACAAAGCAGGAATTTGACTTTTATACGAATAAGACTTCATTTAACCTCCCGCGTCGCTCTTCAATCGAGACAAGAGAGATCGCCTCGATCAGCCCGGCCATGGGGTTCACTGTCCTTTTGGTCGAAAAGACCCGCGATAATACGGTTCCCAATGGCGGTAGCACACTCTCGCTATTAAGTTCCAATTCCAACGACGCTTACTTGTCATTCGCTTTAGGCGCCAAGCCCAGCGCAAGTGGGCAAAAGTGGTCTTTTGCCAAAAGCTTGCTTCAAGGCAACAAGGCGCAAACCGCATATTGGCAGAAGCCGTGGGATATGAATCTTCTGGGACCAACAGGCGACTTCTCCGGAACCGAGTGGATCTATTACACCTTCACTCCAGACGGCAAGGTTCGCATCGACCGTTTCGCGCCGTACACCTATTTTCTGGCGTTTACCGCTTACCAGTGGGATGAGGCCGTGCTTGACGGTGGCTTCCCGCATTTTCCCTTCGACACCGGTACGCCGACCAACCGGCCGCAGTCCGTCACTTTCGGATCCGTCGGGCCATGGCTTATTGGCGCTGCTGGTGCGCCCGGACAAACCCCGCCGACGAGCGAGCCAATAGAGGCATTGCCCGGCTTTGAGGGAGCGACAATATTCTCAGCGCCCTTGTCGATGAAGGAAGTTATAGCTTACCAGAATTCGCTGAGGGGAAGTTATTTTCTCGACGTGAACATGCTTCCCTGCAACAGCGGCCAGTACCTTTCCGGTCGAATTAGTACTCCCTGCGGTACAGGTAGTCCTGGCAATCCGCCACCGAACATTAACTCTGTCGCTCAGCATAGGATCAGCACCAATACCAATCGTTAGAGCCTGACCGAAAAAGAGTTGAGTGAAATCAGCCAGTTGTGATTCTGTTTGTTTGCTTAGGACGAACGGAGACCACAATGGGCTGGACTGATTTCACCCGTCGGCAATATGCCCGACGCGCAAGGCGGTATGCAAGCGATCTGACGGACCGGGAATGGGGATTGATCTCGCCTTGCCTGCCTGGACCGCGGCGGTTGGGCAGGCCGCGCAGCACCGATCTTCGCGAGGTCGTGAATGCGTTGCTTTACATCGCCACGACGGGGTGCCAGTGGCGGATGATGCCCAAGGATTTTCCGCCTTTTACAACTGTCCAGTCCTATTTCTACGAATGGCGAGCGACAGGGTTATGGGGTGGTAATCCTCCCCGTTTTAACGGGGTTTGACTGTAGAATTCACGCGGCCATTTTCAGTTTCTGGGCGGGTGTGACGCCGCCAATGCCCATGTTGGGGCGTTCATGATTGTAAGTCCAAAGCCACTCTGTGGCGATCTCCTGCACCTCCGTTATGCTGTCAAAAATATAGAGATCAAGCCATTCATGCCGAACGGTTCGATTGTAGCGTTCGACATAGGCGTTCTGTTGCGGCTTGCCTGGCTGAATGTAATTCAGGGCTATTCCCCGTGTTTCGGCCCATTCCATGAGCGTGCCGCTGACGTATTCCGGGCCGTTATCAACCCTGATCGCCAGCGGCTTGCCCCGCCATTCGATGATCTGGTTGAGACTGCGCACAACCCGTTCGGCGGGTAGCGAGAAGTCGACCTCAATGCCCAAGCCCTCGCGGTTGAAGTCGTCCAACACGTTCAGCAGCCTGAATTGCCGACCGTCTGCGAGACGGTCGGCCATGAAATCCATCGACCAGACCATGTTCGGCGCATCCGGCACCGCCAGTTCATCCGGCTTCTCGCGCTTCAGCCGCCGACGAGGCTTGATCCGCAGATTCAGCTCAAGCTCCCGGTAGATGCGGTAGACCCGCTTGTGGTTCCAGCGATGCCCCTGAACATTGCGCAGGTGGAGGAAGCAGAGGCCAAAACCCCACGTCTTCTTTACCTTCACAAGCCCAAGCAACAGGTCGGCGATCTGCTCGTTGTCGGCATTGCGTTGCGGGCTATACCGGTAACAGCTTTCGCTGACGCCAAACGTCCGGCATGCCAGCGCGACACTCACACCGCGTTGCGCCACTGCTTTCTCGGCCAGCTCCCGGCGCTGAGATGGCCGCGTCATTTTTTTCCAAGAGCCTCCTTTAGCAGATCGGCTTGCATGCTCAAATCGGCATACATCCGTTTCAGGCGGCGGTTCTCTTCTTCCAGCGCCTTCATCTGGCTCATCATGGAAGCGTCCATCCCGCCATACTTCGCACGCCACTTGTAAAACGAGGCGGTGCTGATGCCATGTTCGCGGCACAGGTCGGGAACAGGCATCCCGCCCTCCGCCTGGCGCAATACCGCCATGATCTGGGCTTCGCTAAATCGGCTCTTCTTCATCAAAATCTCCTCGAGCATCTTGCCGAGAAAATTCTACTTTTGAAGCCCCTTATTCGCGGGGAGGATTACCGGGTCGGATCAACCATCATCTTGTGATGGAGGCGCGCGAATTGGAAGGCCGGGAAGCCTCGCCATCTGCTGGCGTGATTGACAGTCAAAGCGTGAAAACCACGGAAAGCGGCGGAATTTCGGGCTATGACGCGGGCAAGAAGATCAAGGGACGGAAGCGTCATATCGTCGTCGACACGCTCGGGTTGATGGTCGGCCTCAGGGTTCACAGCGCCGATATCCAAGATCGCGACGGCGCACCTGCCGTCCTCAAAACCATTCTCAAGCGCTGGCCGTGGCTGAGACATATCTTCGCCGACGGTGGTTATGCCGGACCGAAGCTGAAGGGCGCACTCCAAAAGATCGCTGCCTTCACTCTCCAGATCGTCAAGCGGACCGACAAGGCCAAGGGCTTCGAAGTTCTGCCGCGGCGCTGGGTCGTGGAGCGCACCTTCGCATGGCTTGGCAGATGCCGACGATTGGCTAAGGATTGGGAGAAGTCCATCGCATCAGCCGAGGCTTGGATCACTATCGCCCACATCCGGGTCCTGACACGACGCTTGGCAAGGTACGGATATTGTTGAGACCTTTTCGAGTCAGGCTCTTAGGTCGTGGCAAGCAAAACTTTGGCCTTGCCTCAACGACGATTGAAAAGATTTTCAAGGCAAGGAGGTCGATCCGATGACGAGCAAACTCGGGCCAGGCCGCGACTCCGGCTTTGCCGGCCGGATGCTCGACCAATGCTAATCAGAAGAGCTCGGTGACGAGCGCCGCGGAGGTTTGCTGACGCACCGCGACACGGGCCTCAGGGCTTTGGCTGCGGATGGTCTCCTCAACCTGCCAGAGCTTCGCCATCCGCTCGACCGTCGCCGTTGCGACCTTCGAGCTTTCCGCGACATGCTGCAGGAACAAGCGGCGGAACAGGCGTGAGAGCACCCGGACCGGCAGGAAAAACCCAGGCTTGCAGGCGATCCATTGCGTACCGTCCGGCGAAAACCCGCCACCTGGGACGACGCAGTCCAGATGGGGATGGTGCAGCAAATTTTGCCCCCAGCGTCGGCTCATGGACATGATGGACGAGTTCCGCATGGAGGATCTGGAGGGGCTCGCCGTCTTCATCTTCAAGCGCAGCTACGACGCGACAATTGAGCGCTTGGCTGAACTTCCATTTGGCTCGTACTCCAACACGATGCGCGTCGACGGTTACGACGCACCGATCGACATCGCGGTCCGCCTGGACGTTTCGAAGGACCAAATCGTTGCCGATTTCGAGGGCACCTCACCGCCGAGCCCCAAGGGTATCAACTGCCCGTTGATCTACTCCGCAGCCTATGCCTACGCAATCAAGTGCGCGCTGGCGCCGGAAATCCCCAACAACCATGTGTCGCTGAAACAGTTCAAGATTGCCGCGCCGACGAACTGCATCCTGAATGCTCAGCGCCCGGCCCCTGTTTCCGTTCGACATGTTCTTGGCCATCTCGTGCCCGACGCCGTTCTTGGCGCCATCCATAAGATGCTGCCCGGCCGCGTCCCTGCCGAAGGATCCGGCGCGCTCTGGAACCTCCATATCAGCGCCCGCCCGCTCCAGGGCAACAATGGTCCGGCCGAGGCGGCCAGCGTGCCGAGGTACTGCTGTTCAACAGCGGCGGCATGGGCGCACGTCCGGAACTGGACGGCTCGAGTGCAACGGCGTTTCCGAGCGGTGTTCAGTCGATGTCGATCGAGGCAACGGAACATGTCGGCCCGGTCATCTTCTGGCGGAAGGAACTGCGCGACGGTTCCGGTGGTGCGGGTCAGTACCGTGGCGGTCTGGGCCAGGTCGTGGAAATCTCGCCGACGCAGGGGCACGAGATCTACTTCAACGCCATGTTTGACCGCGTCAAGAATGCTCCACGCGGCCGCGAGGGCGGCGAAGACGGCGCCCCGGGCTCAGTTAAACTCGATGACGGTACGGTACTCGCCGCGAAGGGACGCCAGCATGTTCCCGCTGGTCGCAGGTTGATCCTCGAGCTGCCCGGTGGCGGCGGCTACGGCCCAGCCTCCGAACGCTCGCCCGAGTTGGCGAAGCAGGACGTGGAATTCAATTACATCGCTTCCAGGGCCTGACGGCCGTTTCGGCCGGTGCGCCTCCTTCAACGCGCCGGCCATCTTTTTCGACCGCGCAGGGCGAATGTAGCGGACATCCCATTCCCCCAAGCTTTCCTATGACGCCAATCGAGGGAAACATCATGACATACGAAAATCATCGCGCCGCGAGCATCAAGGCATCCCCGAGCATGGCGATTGCCATGGCCGCAAAGAAACTGCGGTCCGAAGGTCGCGACATCGTCGACCTGTCGCTCGGCGAGCCAGACTTCGAACCCCCCGCCCATGTTGGCGAAGCAGCGTGCGCCGCCGTTCATGCCGGCGGCATCCGCTATGGCGCGTCGGCTGGCAATGAGACCCTGCGCAAGGCGATCGCCGAGAAGTTCAAGCGCGACAACGGTCTCGACTTCACGCTCGACGAAATCACGATCGGCAATGGTGCCAAGCAGATTCTGTTCGACGCCTTCCTCGCCACCCTTGAGGCCGGCGACGAAGTGATCATCCCAACGCCATGCTGGGTCTCCTATGGCGATATCGTCTCTCTTCACGGCGGCACACCAGTCTACGTCGATTGCGGACCGGAAACCGGCTTCAAGATCACCGCGGACATTCTCGAAAAAGCCATCACGCCGCGCACGCGGTGGCTCATGCTGAACTCGCCGTCCAATCCGACGGGCGCGATCTACAGCGAGGCCGAGTACAAGTCCCTCGAGCGCGTTCTTGCCGGCCAACCGCGCGTCCTGGTCATCTCCGACGAAATCTATGAACACATCCTGCTCGGCGCGCAGCCATTCGTGTCCTTCGGGACGGTCTGCCCGTCGCTGCGCGATCGCACCCTCATCGTCAATGGCGTGTCGAAGGCCTACGCCATGACCGGTTGGCGCGTTGGATACGCTGCGGGGCCGAAGGCGCTCATCGCCAGCCTCAACAAGATGCAGTCGCAGAGCGTCACGTCCGTGTGCAGTGTCGCACAGGCTGCCCGCACTGGCAGCGCTCACCGGAGACCAGTCCTTTGTGACTGAGGGCGCCAAGACGTTTGCTCGCCGATCCGAATTGATGGCGAGAGGATTGGCGAAGATCCCCGAACTCCAATTCACCCCTCCGGACGGTGCCTTCTACGCCTTCATCGGCGTTGGCAATCTCATTGGTCGCAAGACCCCGGACGGAACCGTTCTCGCTGATGATACAGCTATCGCAGCCTATCTCCTCAATGAATTCGGTCTGTCCAGCGTTCCGGGTGCTGCCTTCGGCTCGCCTTCGTTCATCCGCCTGTCGATTGCCGCTTCGGACGCGGAACTCGAAAGCGCGTGTGAACGTCTCGCCAAGCTGGTTGCGTCGCTTAGCAAATAGCACTCGAGGACTGAGGATTGGATCCGATGAACAGATACGAAGTTGCCCTTGTCACAGGGGCCTCGAGCGGTATTGGGAAGGCAATCGCGCTTGAGCTTGCCTCGGCCGGGCTCAGGGTCCTTGCTCTTGGCAGGGACCGTGCTGCGCTTGACGAGCTTCACTCGACCGCGGGCATCGTGCCCGTCGTCTGCGATCTCTCTGACGTTTCCGAAGTCTATGGGAAAATCGCGGGGGAAAAGATCGACGTGCTGGTGAACAACGCCGGATTACTCACCGCCTCGGCAAGCCTCGTCGACCTGTCTGAAGACGATATTGACGCAATGATCGACATCAACATTCGGTCGGTCTTCAAGCTGACGCGGCATGTCCTGAAGCAGATGATCGAACGTCGCCGCGGCCATATCTTTTTCACCGGTTCAAGCGGCGGCCTTGCCCCTTCATCCCAACTCTTCCGTTTACGGCGCGACGAAGGCGGCCGTCAGCCTGTTTTCATCTGCACTGCGCTGCGATCTGATCGGTCTACCGATCAGGGTGACGGAGCTTGTTCCCGGCCGCGTTGAGACGAACCTCTATCGGACAGCGCTCGGCAAAGAGGGCGCAAAGAAGAAGCTCTACGACGACTATGAGGCGATCCAGCCCGAACACATGGCGCGACTGCTGCGTACGGCGCTGGAGTTAACGGACTTCGTCGACGTAACCCGCCTGGAAGTGATGCCGACGGGCCAAGTAGTCGGCGGCGCCCAGATGTCCAAACTTTCTCGTTAACTGCGAACCTTGGAAGGAAAAGATCATGCAGGGTATGAACATCGTCGTCGTCGGTGGTGCGAGCGGCTTCGGCCTCGAAACGGCAAAGCTCATGGTCCGTGACGGCGTGTCGAAGATCGTCATCATCGACATCAATCAGGAGCGTCTTGATGCAGCGAAGGCAGAGCTGGCCGGAAAAGGCACCGAGATTTTCACGGTCGTCGGCGACATCGCACGGGCAGAAGGCGCGCACGCTTCCTTCGACGCTGCGGTCAAGGCCGCAGGGCGCATCCACTCGCTCGTCAATTGCGCAGCGATCTATCCGCGCGCACCGCTGCTCGAAATCACCGACGATATGTGGGACGCTGAAAATGCTATCAACATCAAGGGCACCTATCACATGATGGTGGCGGCGGTGAAGCACATGCAGGGCCACAAGGCCGAGGGCGAAGTTTCCGGACGCATCGTCAACATTACCTCTGTCGACGCTTTCAAGGCGCACCCGCAGAACGCACACTACGCCGCGACCAAGGCCGCGGTCGTCAGCTTGACCCGGTCCTTTGCGCATGCGTTCGCCAAGGATCAGATTCTGATCAACTCCGTCGCGCCGGCGGGCATGGCGACCGAAAAAGCCAAATCTCTTGGCTTCCTCGGCGAGCTTGCCGCGGCCAATCCGTTGGGCCGGGCTGCCGAACCAGCAGAAATTGCAGAATTCGTAGTGATGGTCGCGGGCCCGAAGAATACATACATGACCGGTGAACAAGTGATCGTCTCGGGTGGTTACATCTACGCCTGATGGCGTTCGGGTCGCGCCTGGTCTTCTGGCGCGACCCCATAGGAATCTAGATAGCAAGAAAGGGAAGGCGGAGACGATGGGAAACGGCTTACAGGAGCGAAGCGGTGGCCTGATCCTTGTCGACGCCCTCCGGATCCACGGTGTGGAACGCGTCTTCGGCGTGCCCGGCGAGAGCTACCTCGCGGCGCTTGACGCCTTCCACGATGCCGAGCGTGCGATCGAGTTCGTCATTTGCCGGCAGGAGGGCGGGGCGGCCTATATGGCGGAAGCCTATGGCAAACTCACCGGCAAGCCAGGCATCTGCTTCGTCACCCGTGGGCCCGGCGCCACCAATGCTTCCGTTGGTGTGCATACCGCCTTCCAGGATTCAACGCCGATGCTCCTCTTCATCAGCCAGGTGGCGCGTGAACAGACGGAGCGCGAGGCCTTTCGGGAGATCGACTATCGCCGGATGTTCGGCCAGATGGCAAAATGGGTAGTGGAGATCGAGGATGATGCTCGCATCCCGGAACTCGTCAGCCAGGCGTTCCATCGCGCCCGCCAATGGCCGGCCGGGACCCGTCGTCATCGCGCTGCCGGAGGACATGTTGACCAATCGCGTGACGGTCGCCGATACACCCGCTTACAAGCGCGTCGAGACCTATGCCGGTCAGCCGCAACTCGATGAGCTGACCGAACTGCTAGCGAAAGCCAAGCATCCGTTGGTCGTCGCCGGTGGTGGCGGCTGGACGCAGCAGGCTGTCGCCGACCTGCGTTCCTTCTCGGAAGGTTTCTCACTGCCGGTTGCTGCCTCGTTCCGCTGTCAGGACTATTTCAACAATACACATGCTAATTATGCCGGTGACCTCGGCATTGCGGCCGGGCCGAAACTGATTCAACACATGAAGGACTGCGACCTGCTGATCGCAATTGGCGCCCGTCTCGGCGAAATCACGACCGGCGCCTATTCGCTCATTGATATCCCGGTGCCGAAGCAGACCCTGGTCCATATTCACCCGGGCGCAGAAGAGTTGGGCCGCGTTTATCACGCGACCCTGCCGATCAATGCCAGCGCCGTGGGCTTCCTGTCGCAGGCGACCGGGCTCGAACCGGCTGTTGCGCCAGTCTGGGGTGATTGGACGAAGGCTGCCCATGCCGACTATCTGAAGAATCCGCAGGTGCCCGGCCCCGTCCAAATGGGCGAGGTGATGGCATGGCTGCGTGCTCATCTGCCTGACGATGCCATTCTGACCATGGGAGCCGGGAATTACACTGCCTGGGCGCATCGCTTCTACCAGTACCGCACGTTCCGCACCCAGCTCGGCCCTACCAACGGCTCCATGGGCTACGGCGTGCCGGCCGCGATTGCGGCCAAAATTACCGCGCCGGCGAGGACGGTCGTGGCCTTTGCCGGCGACGGCTGCTTCCTAATGAACGGACAGGAGCTGGCGACGGCCATGCAATACGACGTTCGCGTCATCTTCCTCGTCATCAATAATGGCATGTACGGCACAATCCGCATGCACCAGGAGCGGAGCTATCCGGGCCGCGTTTGCGGAACGCGGCCCGCAATCCCGACTTCGCCGATCTTGCCCGCTCCTACGGGTTGCACAGCGAGACTGTGAAGGCGACCGAAGATTTCGTCGACGCCTTTCGCCGCTCGGAAGCCTCGGGCAAGCCGGCGCTAATCGAGATCCGCATCGATCCGGAAGCGCTGACGCCCAAGATGACCCTGACGCAGATCCGTGAATAGGCAATCGCGTCGGGGAGATAATCAGCAAGGGAGGCGGCGTTACTCCTCCACTTCGTCTAGCATTGCGCGAAAGCGATCCAGGATGCGCTACCAGCGCCCGCTCCGAACGCTGGTAGCGTTCGAACAGCTCAGTGGAGAAATGCCCGGAGCGATCCTGCGGCACCCGCAGTTCCAGTTTGCCGACCCGCGTCATCAGCGTCCGACCGTAGTAGCCGGAGCGGTAGCCGAGCCGCTCTGGCGTGCGCTCGCCTTTCACCGCCCCCCGGGGCCTCGTCCATCTCCGCTTCGAGCACCTCCTGCATGACCGCGCGGACTACCTCGCGCAGCCCATCGGGGTTCGAAAGCAGAATGTCTTTGACCGCAGTGCTGGCGGTCTTACCTTCAATCTTGGTCATGTAGCGTTCCTCGTGAGGGAATCAGGTGACTTCGACATCACCAGCCTGCCATGACCGCCCCTCGCAGAGAATTTGCAGAACCTTCGGCACACTACCGCGGTGTTCGTACCCGTGACTACAGTGTTCCGCGCAATGAACCTATCGTTGCTCCGAACGAAACAGGGCGAATCGCCGTGCTGAAGGATCGGTTAGCTGACCCTTCATTTCCCCCCCGAGCCCTTTTGATTATTCTTTCGGGAGAGCGTACCGAAGCACGCGCAGGTCTTCCTCTTCGAGGGAAATTTCCAGCACTCGATTGACGAGATCCTCGTCGTTATCGAGTTCAATCAATGCCTGCTCGAATAGCTCGATCTGCATATTGAGGTCCATGCCGGGGGGGCCGTTAAGGCAGACTAGCCCGGCATGGATGGCGACGTCGGTGTATTGCCCCTTGGTGCCTGGCCTGTCTTTTGGCCCCCGGAAATCAACCGAGTTTTTCGTGACAAACGTCCAGTCGCCCTCAAGAGTGATTGGCTTAAGCTCCCAGTCCTTCAAGCCGCCCAATTTCATCCAGACCACATGGCTTGTTTCCCCATGGCCTTTTTCGATTGCCATTTTTGCCAGTTCAGGACTGAGGCACTCGTCGATCAGAAACTTCATCCCGTCTTCCTGCGACGGGGGACACGACGATCTGAGACGATGACCGAGCCTTCGGGAAGGTCGCCAAAGGCGCGAGGCCGGCCGCGCAAGGGGTTAGCTTCCGCGTAGATTGAGGCAAGCCTTATCTTTTCCGCGTTCAGGCTAGGCCAGGCTTCTAGAATGCGCTCCGTCGAATGACCGGCAGCGACTGATGCGGCAACATCGTAGACCGGAACGCGGGTCCCCCGGACGACGGGCGTACCGCCAAGAATGTCGGGCGAGGATGTGACAATCTCTCGTGCTGCGGCAAGGTCGTCCAGCCGTTCGCTCGCCCCTCTCATAAAGGGCATGAGATCGATCGTCAGAAACTCGTGGTGCACGGTCCAGTCCTCTCGCAACAGGGCAGCCCATGGAAGTGTGCGCGCCTTTGCCAGCCTGGCCTCTGCGGTTCGGATGGCAAACAGTCGCTCTTCCGATGTGAGGCGACGCGCGCTCTCGAAATAGAAGGCGATGAGGGAGCAGGCCCCGGCCAGGACATGGCGACCGTTGTCAAGCGACACGAAGGCTTCTGGCAGAATATGCTCATCGATGACGCGATTGACGTCGCGTAGGCTCACGCGCGAGACGACGGCAGCCTCGCTCGCCTTCAGCATTTCCGCAACTGCGGGCATGTGGGCCTCCATATTAATGCTTCCGATCCGTCGGAATATATAATGTGCAGGTGGTCATATCAAGGCCTTGAAGACGAATGGGTAGGCATCGCCTGATGGTGGGGCGCGTGCGACACTCAATCGACCGGCGGGAAGAGGGGTCGTTTTCACCGCCCCTGATCCCCGCGCCGCAATCCAAATGGCAATGGTGCTTGCTGTTAAATATTTTGACGGGGTTCCATCAGGCAGCCTTCATTGTTTCCGATGCGCTGCCGCTGTTCTCACCAAGATCGAATCGGTCGACGAGTTGCATCAGGTAGTCCGCCTCGCCCGACAGCGTCCAGCTCGCGGCTTGCGTCTCCTCGGCCATGGCCGCGTTGCTTTGCGTCAGCTGATCAAGCCGCGTGATTGCAACGTTCACCTCGGCGATCGACGAAGCCTGCTCCCGGCTCGACAGCGCGATTGCTTCGATCTGGGTCGAGATCTCGAGGATGTGCTTGGAGATATCCAGCAACGCAGCACCGGTTTCGGAGACGAGGCCGGCGCCCTTGGCGACTTCGGCCGTGGAGTTTCCGATTAACGCGGCAATCTCCCGAGCAGCCCCGGCGGACCGCTGCGCGAGTTCCCGCACCTCCTGCGCGACCACGGCAAAACCTTTGCCGGCCTCGCCGGCGCGCGCCGCCTCGATGCCCACGTTGAGCGCCAGCAGATTGATCTGGAATGCGATGTCGTCGATGACCTCGATGATGTGGCCGATATGGCTGGAGGCGGCCTCAATCCGCCCCATGGCCGCAGTCGCATTGCCCACGACCACGGTGGAGTGATCGGCGTCTTGCTTGGCCTTGGAGACCGTATTGTCGGCATTGGCCGCCTGGTCGCCTGCCCTGCGGATGGTGGCGACGATCTCATCAACGCTTGCGGCTGTTTCTTCGAGCGACGCGGCCTGCTGCTCGGTGCGACCGGAGAGCGCCTTGGCGCCCTCGGCCATCTGACGGCCGCTTCGGATGACGGACGACGTCGTGCGGATGTCGAGGAGGGTTTGCCTGAGAGGCTGCCTCAAAAAGAAGTGGGTGATTTGGTCGGTCTCATGGTCCACTGCGCCGACATTCAAGACCGGGACGGTGCTCCAGACCTCTTGAAATCCATCCGCCATAGATGGCCGTGGTTGCTGCATGTTTTTGCCGATGGCGGTTATGCTGGCGACAAACTGAAGAGGCGGCTGAAGAAAATCGGGCGCTGGACTCTGGAGATCATCAAGCGCACCGACAAGGCAAAGGGCTTTGAGGTTCTGCCGCGCCGATGGGTCGTGGAACGCACTTTCGCGTGGCTTGGCAGATGCCGTAGACTGGCGAAGGACTTTGAGAAATCAGTCGCTTCAGCCGAGGCGTGGATCATGATCGCCCACATTCGCCTCGTCACCCGACGCCTTGCAAGGTATTGCTACCATTGAGTTCTTTTCGAGTCCGACTCTGAGGCCCGCGACGGCGGCGTTGAAATCGGTGCGCAGCTTGTCAAGCGCCGGGGCGAAGGGTGTCTCGATCGTTGAGGTCAGCCGGCCCTTTGCCATGGCGTCGAGCCCATCTGCCAGTGCGTCGACTGCGAAGGCGATTTCCTGGTCGCGGCGCAACTTTTCCGCCTCGTTTCGCTCACGCTCGGCATCGGCGGCGGCGCGCTCCTGCTCGGACCGCTGTTCGAGCGCGATCCTCGCCTTCGCATTGGTCTTGAAGACGTCGAGGGCACGCGCCATCTCGCCGATCTCGTCGGCGCGGTTCCGGTTAGCGACAGCCGTGTCGAGCAGGCCACCGGCCAGATTGCGCATCGTCTGGGTGATCTCCCCGATCGGCCCCTTCAGCGTCAGCACCAGCGCCGCGCCGGAAACGAGAGCGATGATCACGCCCAGAACCATGGCGCCGATGGACAGCCTATTGGCATCCTGGCTCTGGCGCCCGGCGGCGCTCCGTTGCAGGTCGGCGAACAGCGATATCTGCTCGCCGATATGGTCGATCTCGTCGGCAGCGGCCTGGAATTGCTGTGTGCGCTTGCCGGTGGCGCCGACAAGTTCGACGGCGGACTGTTCAATCCGGTCGAAGGAGGTTGCGAGCTTGGTCGACTGCTCCCCGGCGAAGCCGAGATCGCCCGCCGTGGAGCTCAGCGCAAAGAGCGCGTTGCGGCATTGCGCGAGGTGCATTGCCAATGTCGACTGCTTTTCTGCGGAACGGTCGAGCATGAATTCGGCAAGTGCGATGCGCGTCAGGTAGATGGCATCGGTGAGATGCCGCGTGTCCTGCATTACGAGCCCGGCCTTGGCAACCGAGGCATCGAGCTCCTCGAAAGTCGTCGACACATCCTGCATCTTCGCGGTCGCCGCCGCCTCCAACGGCTCCTTAAGCGCTTTGAGCTCAGCGAAGACATCCAGGATTTTCTCTATGTTTTCCGGCGGGCGCGCCTTGTCATCCACCAGCGCACTCAAGGCCCTGACGTTGACCGAAAAGGCCTTGCCCAGCGGCTTGGATTTCTTCGGCAACGCGATCGGTAGCAGCTTCTGGTGAATCTTCAGGTCGCCCATGGCTGCGGCGAGCGCCCGATAGCCCTCGCCATCGTCCTTGCGCGCGGCAAATGCATCTCTGAGCGCAACGACAAAGCTTGTCGCAGAGAGGATCCTTTGCGCGTCACGCAGTTTCTCCTTGGCGTCGTCTTCCTGCGTGGAGATCGACTTGTCGAACGCGGTGGCGGGGGTCAAGAGATCCGCCTGCGATGTCGAGATGACCCCCAAGGCCTCCTTGATGCCGGCTTCGAGGCGGGCTTCATCGGCATGCAGAGCCCAAAGGTCGTCCATTCGGCCGTTGATCGCAGAAAGCGCCGCGGATGCGCTTTCGAGCTCCGCCCAGCCTTCGGCCTTCGGCGTCAGGCGTGCGCCGGCAGCGTCGAGCGCGGCGCGCTGCTCGTCGAGCTTGCTGAAGACGAGCGCCCGGTTTTCTTCGGTCGTCTGGTCGAGAAAGCCGATCATTGCCGCATAGACATCCTTGAAGCCGCGCAGCGATGCCGCGACGTCGTTGGATATCGCCATGCGGCTTTGCAGAAGCCCGGATGCGAGCATGCCAGTCACCCCGACCGCGCTGATGCTCAGGATGAAGGGCAACACCAGCAGCATCACCTTCGTTCGGATTTTGAAACGCGAGAGGAGGCGATCGACCCAGCCCATGAGATGTCCCGAAATTTCGTTGAGGTGGCAGCCGCGTGCCGCGCAGCATCACGGCATCGATAGGCGGCGAGGGATAACAAATCGATAATGAAGCGGCGATCACATGCAAATGTCACAAAACATTCACACAAGCTGATTTGTATTATTTTTCAATCGACTGGGGGATACTGCAAACCGCGAGCAATTCTTTCCGCTATTGTTGGATCACCAGTCGGTTCGTCACGTCGCTGTTGTTTCCGTGCTGTAGTTTTTCGCCACAGTTGAAGAGGGGCTACCAATGGAACTCTCCAAATTTGCGGACGAACAACTGGCCGATCAGATCGCCGCAGGCCGCGAGGCTGTGCCCCAAGTTGATCCCATACGGTTGATTGAGCAGGTCGTCCATCGGGCGCGCGCTGGGGCCGGGGTGGATTTCGACGTCTTTGAGTCCCTCATCGGCGAAAACGATCTCGTCGAAATCAACTATCTCGAGCGTGGTTTGATGGCATCAAGGGCGGTGTGCAGGATCAATGTTCCGGCACCCGTTGGCGACAGTAGCGACTGGGGGACAGGGTTCTTGATCGGGCCGCGGCTCTTGTTGACCAACAATCACGTCATCGACTCCGCTGAAGACGCTCTCAAGGCTACGGTCGAATTCGGCTACGAACTCGACGCCGAAGGGCGGCTGAAACGCACGACACGCTTTCGGCTTTCCCCGCAAGATGGTTTTGTAACGAGCCCGAGGGATGCGCTCGATTACACGGTCGTTGCGATCGAGGAAAACAGCGAGGATGGCGCGACGCCAATCTCCGACTTCGGTTTCTTGCGTCTCGACGCGCGCACCGGAAAGACGGAGGTCGGCCAGTATGCGACCATCATTCAACATCCCGATGCCAAGACGAAGCGCATCTCGCTCAGAGAAAACAAGTTCGTCAAATATGGGGACGAGGCGGACCCGGAGCGCGACAATTTCCTCTGGTACTCTTCCGATACGGCAAATGGTTCGTCTGGCGCAGCCGTCTTCACGGATGCCTGGCAGGTGGTTTGCCTGCATCACGCAGGCGTTCCAGACCGAAGGATGATCGATGGCAAGGAACACTGGGTGCTGACCGACAAGACAACGGCGCCCGCTCGCATCGCCATCAATCTGCCCGTCGACAAAGTTCACTGGCTCGCGAATGAAGGCGTTCGCATTTCCAAGCTCATCGCTGACGCCGAACAGCAGGTTGCAGCCCCGGGCTTTCCGCGCTCGACCCTCATCGACGATCTCATTGCCGATGCCACCGGGGTGAAAGCCTTTGCTGGCACGACACCAGGAGAGAGCATCGTCGGGCCGCCGCTCGTCGCCGCACCGGCCCTCAGGCTTGTTCCTGCCGAAGCAAGACGCCGGCCGACGCAGCATACGCACCCGGCCAATTATTTCGATGGACGCGAAGGATATCGATCGGATTTCCTGCCCGTCGAAATCCCGCTGCCCACACTCGGGGTGAACGCATTGCGGCATGGTTCGCCGGCGAAGGTCACCGGTGCAACCGACGACGTCCTGCGCTACCAGCATTTCTCCGTGGTCCTGAATGCCAATCCCAAGCGCAAGATGGCCTTCTACACGGCCGTGAACATCGCCGGTGCCCGTTGGACGAACCTGGAGCGGGGAAATGACAAATGGTTTTATGATCCGCGCGTGCCAGAGGAACTGCAAAACGGCGACGAACTCTACGGTAACGAGCCGGTGCCATCGAAGAACTATTTCGACCGCGGCCACCTCGTGCGCCGCCTCGATCCGGTTTGGGGCGAGATCCGCGTTGCCAAGCAGGCCAATGACAACACGTTCCAGTGGACCAATTGCTCGCCGCAATATTGGGGCTTCAATCAGGGCGCCGATCTCTGGCAGGGTCTCGAAAACTTCCTGCTCTACAACACCGACGAGGAGGATGTTCAGGCGTCCGTCTTCTCCGGGCCGCTGTTTCGCGCGGACGATGAAGAGCACCGGGGAATTCTGATCCCACAGTTTTTCTGGAAGGTCATTGCGGTAACCGACAAGAACAACAGGCTCTATACCAGCGGCTACATGGTCAGTCAGCAGGACTTTGCCCTCGACATTCCGTTCGAACGACTCCCGGTCGGGCCGAACAGCACAAAACCTGGTCAGAATTTCCAGGTCCCGGTGGCAAAGATTATCGAAGACACCGGTATTGTCTTTGCAGACGAGATCTTGAGCGCCGACGCCTATTCCGGACCGTCAACCGGGCGAGCATTGCGCACCGTGGCGGACATACAGCATCCCCGGCGCTGATCATGCAAAGCCGCTCTTTGCCGCGGGCTGCATCCAAGGTTTGCGGGCGCATCGTGAAGCCAAACGTCGCCAGTTGCACCGCCGGCCCGCTGATCGCCGTCGAGGATCTGTCGCCCTGGACATCACGCGGCCTTTGCAAATCTGGCACGTTCGGGAGGGACATTCGGTTTCTCGTCTGATCGCCCCCGTTCACGGCTACGGTTGCATGTCATAGAACAGTCATAAACGGCAGCAAACCTGCTGCGATTGCCAGCTTGCCGCGGGGCTACGAGGTGAAGGGGGACGATCGCTTGCCATCAAGCCGCTTTGCCCGACCGGAGGCCGTCGCCGTCTTGCCGCGCACCATCGAGCAAGCCGGTGCGATCTGCTATCGAGCATCTGCAGACAACGCGATCGAGGTGCTGCTTGTCACCAGCCGCAGAAACGGGAGCTGGGGAATCCCGAAGGGGCAGATCGAAGCAGGAGAAAGCTCTGCTGTTGCGGCTGCTCGCGAAGCCATGGAAGAGGGCGGTGTAAGCGGCGTCGTATCAAGGGAGACGATTGGCTCGTTCGACTACACCAAGGAAGGCAGTGATCTATCCTACCACATCAGCGTCCACTTGCTTGAAGTGAAGGAAACACTCGCAGACTTCCCGGAAAAGCAGATCCGAAGATTGAAATGGACCCCGCTTGACGCGGCGGTAAATCAGGTTTCGCAGCCCGGGCTTCGGGATCTTCTGTTGTGCTCAGGTGGCCGTATCCGACCGCAAATCCTCGACAGCGTCCTAATTTCATAGCTTTCCGCCGTCTCCTCAGCCTGTGCTGCCGGACCGATGTTAAACGCGACAAATCTCGCTTGGGCGGCCCGCCAAGCGCACCGTCGTGGTTCTATAACGAAACCGAACTTTTTGGCGTGCGGGAGCAGAGCGGACTACCCAAACGCTCACTTTTCATAAGCTCCGCGGCAGCATACCGCACCGACGAAACCCCATGGCAGCTACGAAACGCCTGGAACCGGCTGGATCTGCATCAGAGGCGACGGCTATGCGCCATCTTTGTGCCATCCGCGGGAAACAAGTGGCGGTTGAGCGTGACAACCATCACGGCGCGGCGGTCAAGCAGATGAGATATTCGTGGCCTTGCCTCGTAGTAACCGGCAGCACGGCAGGTCTAAAATGGCTACGGCGAATCGCGCTCCAGGTTCTTAAGGTGGAACGATGAAAACCCCGTGGAAATTCCTTGTTGAACTGGCGTCGCGGCGACGACCGTCGGGCGCTGAACCCGACGCTCTTGAAAGCGAAGCCGAACACACGCCGGCGCGTCCGTTCGATAATCCGACGGAAGCGCCAGGCACCGCTGATCGCGACGCCGGCATCCCGGTCAATCATTCTTCCTTGGCGGTGGACAAAGCGGACGACGCCGCTGTTGCCGCGCAGCCAACGGACCTGCCCATTGGAGAAATGGAAACCACTACGCTAAATGCAGCGCAACCTTCAGCGACGGAAGCGGCTGACGAGGCGCCACAAGGTAAGCAAAGCACAGAGTTTCTGACGACACCGCGGGTCGAGCACCGACAGCGTAAGCAGAGGCCCCCCGCCGGCGCGAAGAGCGTTGGTTTCGCAGATAAAGATCGACACGCAGAACCTTCGCGCTCCGGGGACCCCCCCTTCTTGAATGAGGTGGTCATCCTCGACAAGGAAATCCAGGAGCTGAGAACCCTCCTGGCTCAAAAGCTTCATCTGCAAAACAGGCAGCTCAAGAGAATGCTTGAACGTTTCGACGGTCGTTGACGCCCAGAGATCCGACTTGTCGTGCTTGTCTCCTGACCGTGTTCTTGCGATGGCGTCGTTCACGCGGGTTGCATATGGATGGTCTGGATGAGCTCAGGTATCTGCTCGGCGGGGAGGGGGCGTGCGAACAGATAACCTTGCGCCTCATCAAACCCCTCTGCCTTGATGGCGTCGAGCTGGCTCTCCGTCTCGACACCTTCGACAGCCGTTGTAATTCCCAAGGTGCGACCAATTCCGGCGACCGCGCGTATGATCGCCAACGATTCCGTGCTCATCGGCAAGTCGGAAATGAAGCTGCGATCGACCTTGATCTTGTCGAAACGAAAGCTCCTCAGATAACTGAGCGATGAATAGCCGGTCCCGAAATCGTCCATGGCGATCTTGACGCCGAGCTGACGCAGCTCCTGAAGGAGCCGGAGGTTGTTGTCGCTCTCATCGAGCAACACTGACTCGGTCACTTCGAGCTGCAATCGTGATGGGTCCAACCCGGTTTCGCCCAGAGTATCGCGAACGTCGCATGCGAGCCCCGAATTCCTGAACTGCAGGGGGGACAGGTTCACTGCCACACTGACATGCGATGGCCATTTGGTCGCCTCCTTGCATGCCTGCCTCAGAACCCAGTCACCGAGCGGAGTAATCAACCCGGTCTCCTCGGCGATCGGGATGAACTCCGCTGGGGATATCCGCCCGAGCTCTGGATGTGTCCACCGCACGAGCGCCTCGCAGGTCGTGACTACGCCTGTTGGCAGGCTTACCAGCGGCTGGTAGTGGACCTCCAGCTCGCCGTTTGCGAGCGCACGCCGAAGGGAGACCTTCATCTGCTGTTTTGTTTGAAGATCAGCGTCCATACCGGGCTCATATTCCACGTATGTGCCGCGGCCGCCGGCCTTGGCCCGCTCAAGGGCAATATCGGCAGACTGAACAAGCTCGTCGAGTGACTGGTCAGCCACCCGGCCGGCCACCCCGCCGACGATGACGCCAAGATCAACCTGCGTTCCATCGAGCTCATACGGCACTTCAAGCACACCGATAAACTGCTGAGCCAGGTTGCGCGCCTCGTTGCTGCCCGTGATGCCCGTGCGCAAGACGACGAATTCGTCGCCACCGAAGCGGCAGAGCATGTCGGAGTGCTTGACACACTTTCGGAGCCGCTCAGCCACGTGACGTAACAGCAGGTCGCCGGTGGTTCGACCATAGGCGTCATTGATCGCTTTAAGATTATCGAGAACAAGGCAGAGAAGCGCGATTTTTGTGCCTGGCGCGATCTGGTCCGAAATCCGTTTGAACTCCTCGCGCAGAAACTGTCGGTTTGGCAATCCCGTGAGCGAATCGTGTCGCGCCATGTGGTGAATTTGCTTCTGTGCCAGTAGCCGCTCCTGTTCCGCTTTGCGACGTTCCGTGATGTCGAGCGCAATGCCAACATAGCCGAGAAACCCGCCATCCGAAGCAAAGCGCGGCTGCCCGATATCAATGACCCAGGCTAAGCTACCGTCAGCGCGACGAAGTCGATATTCCACCCGAACAGGTTCTTGCCGCCGCAAGGCATCGTCAAAGCCGCATTCGACCTTTTGACGATCATCTCGGTGAACGGCATCCGCCCATCCGAAACCTCTGGCCTGCTCGGCGATTTGACCGGTGGTTTCGAGCCAAAGACGGCTGTGGTAAGTGGCGGCACCACTTGCGTCCGTCACCCAGATCATCACCGGCGCGTCGTCGGCGATCGCTCGGAAACGGGATTCGCTTTCCTGGAGGGCTTCCCACGCCCTGCGGCGATCGTCGACATTTTCGACAATCCCGTACCAGCGAACGATCGTGCCGTCTTGCGCCCTTCGCGCAGCAGCACGGTTGCGAAACCAACGATAGCATCCCTCTGCGGTCGCAAGGCGGAACTCGACGTCGAGCGGCTCGCCGGTCAGAAGCGATCTCAACCACAGGCGCTGCACGCCGTCGAGGTCGTCGGGATGTATCGCCTTCGCTCTCTTCAGAGCATCGCCGGCTTCGAAGCCGGTGATGTCTTTCCAGCGCGGACCTACCTCGAGAACGTCTCCGGATGGACTTGCGGTCCACGGGACCTGGGGATGCAGCTCAACCAATGACCGATAGTGCTCTTCACTGTTGCGCAGTTCGGTCTCGGCCTTGCGACAGGCAGTGACGTCCTGGATCGTCGCGACGACAAGCCTCTGCTTCGAGCCTCCACTGGCGAGTTCGGCACGACGCTGCTGCGTCACAAGGTGCCTTACCGTGCCGTCCGACAAGGTGATGTCTTCCTCGACGGAGAGAGCAGTACCCGTCCTGAGGACCTCCTTGTCCATCTCGCGAATGCGATTGGCCTCGACGCCAGGCAAGATGTCGCAATCGGTGCGGCCAACCAGATCTCCGCGCGTCTTCCCGACCAGGGCACATGCCGCAGCGTTCAGGAAACGGAAGCGAGACAGCTCGTCCTTGATGATAATCGGCTGGGGAATAGCATCGAGAATGGTCTCGAAATCGTGGTCAAACAACTTCATCTGCTCCGGCGACTTGAGTTGCGTCTTTTCCATCATGTCTTCGACAATCACTCTTAGGAATGTTGGCGGGAGTGGCTCTGAGGCCGCGTGGCGGAACACCACCGGCTGCAGCGAAGGTGCTCATCCGCGCATTGTCAACATCCTAAGGTAGCAACCGTGAACAAGAAATAAGCAAGTGTGCCTTTTCTGGACAACCCGGCCGGCAGGCGTGAACCAAGCGCCATCGCTCGACAGCCTCATGCCGGGCGCTGAAAGATCATGCAAGAAGTCGGAGTTTGACCATCGTGCCCACTCTGGTGTTCACTGGAGCAGGAATGACGCTCATTAAAGGGAACATAGGATGGCGGACGAGAGTAACTTGGGCCCGGTGACTGCGGATCCAGAGACGGTCACCGACGTGAAAATACCAACGGCCAAGAAAACCGAAGTCGCCACGGCGCCAGAAGGCGGTCGCTGAACCGGCCCAGTCAAAGACGGCGGCCAAACCGAGGCGGTATAGCGAGCACGAGAGAAACGAGAAGCTCCAGCTCATCGAGACGCAAGTCAGTGAAGGCAAAGGCACACTGAAGGACGCCATCAAGGGCGCCGGCATTTCGGACCAAATCTACTATCAGTGGAAAAAAACTGCCAAGCCCGTGGAGCAAAAGGCCGAGAAGCCTGTTGCGACCGGCGACGAATTCGCAGATCTCGTAGCGCTCGAAGAAGAAAACCAGAGGCTCCGCAAGCTTCTGGCGGAAAAGTTGCGCGCGGAAAATGCAGATCTGCGCAAGAGGCTCGGTCTGGATTGACCAAGTTATCCGAGTGGATGAAGAACCGACTCACATCCCCTTCGGGCTGATGGAGCGGCGCCACCAGACGATTGCTAACGCTAGAGACTGGGAAGGAACTCCCGGTCGACATCGCGACGAGTTCCTCAAGGGCGACGCTGTCCAGGACGAAGCGTTTCCGCCGGCACCGGGCCGGGACCCGCGCTGAACAGGTATAGCCCTGTTCCCAGGTTCGATGTTCTCCATGCGGGCGTGCGCGGGGCCGCGAGATGCATCGCCGACTGCGATGCCGTTTTAACCCTTTTTAACTGTCCCGAAGGCTCGAGTTAACCGCGGGCATGACACCAACGGCGCAGCTTTTCTCTCTCACTGTCGGTGACCGAGATCAGCAATCGTCTCCAAAACGGGTCATCGCTCATGGCTTTCACCGCTCCTAGGAACCGTTCGACTTACCTGACTCGCATTGAGGCCCACCCCAGAACACGCGCACGCCTAAAGAGAGATTGTCGTTTCTTAGTAAGGCTTGTCTATCCTGCAAAGGCCTTACGAAACCTGACCGTAATCAAGGCCGCGGTTGTAGAAATATCGGAGGGCGGTGCACGAATAAGAACGAGCTACTCTGCAGTTCCGGACCACCTCTACATCGCCCTTGGAAACTACGAGTATTTCATTGGAGCAACGGTATCAAACCGTTCAAAGAACGAGGTCGAGGTGGAATTTATTAAAGAGCAGCCTTCTCGACTTATCAACGTTCTGTCGCGTGTCCAATTCCCACTCGCGACCATTCATGACCTGAAGAGAGTTCTTGAGGTCGACTGATACGTTTTCCGTCACATTTAGCCCAGACTGCCGCGCCCAACGCCAAGCGGCTTGCTTCCCACGCGAGGGAAATTGAAAGTTTAAAGGGTTAGCTGGGTCGGGTCGCGGAGGGGGGCCTCAGGCTTGGATATCCTACTAATTGAAGACGATGATCTGGTCGCAAAAACGATCATCCACTGCTGGCCAGTGCCGGGAGACAAAATTCGCTTGCTTTCGAACTACAGCCAGTGCCTGCGGACAATACATAGTGGGGAGATTGACGTCTTCGATGGCGCGATCGTTGACATCCATTTGCCAGACGGAAACGGGCTCGAGATCCTGCGCACTGTAAGGAGGGACTCAGGGATACCTCTGATCTTGATTTCGGGGACAGGAACCGCAGAAAGTCGGGCAAGCGCCTTGGATGCGGGCGCCGACGACTATGTGATGAAACCTTTTTCGGTGCGTGAACTTCAGGCGCGCCTTACCCGCGTCGTGGCAAAGTCGGTGAGCATGCGTTTCGAGATTCCTCGATACGCGTTGGCGATTGGAAGCGTAAACTGCGATTTGACCAGCAGAGCCTTGACGTGCGGCGGCAAAACAGTGCCCCTCACGGATCTCGAAGCGCGGTTGGTTTCGGAACTCAACAGAAACCACGGCCGCGTGTGTAGCAAATCGCAGCTTTCGAAGCACGCTTGCTTCAGGGAATATGATCCGCGCGACAAGACCCTGGATGTTTACATCTCAAGACTGAGACGAAAGATCGGGGAGTTGGATTCGCAGAGCGTGGAGTATGTCCAGACGGTCCGTGGCGTCGGATATCGTTTGATCACGCCAATGGGAATAGCCGCTACCTCAAAGTCACCAAAATCCACGTAATGACCTTCAGAGCATCGACCTGGCGAGCGGAAGTGCAAATCGCGCTCATAATTTTTCAGTCTTACCATCGAGTATCACGCGCAGCTTTGCAGCCAACTCGCTTGGTCGATAAGGTTTGCTGAGAAAGTGGAGCCCACGATCGAGTCCACTTCGATGAAGGGCCGGGAGCTTTCCTGTGCATCCGGAAGTCAGCAGAATAGCTATGGTAGCTCGAATCTTGCGAGCTTCGTCGGCCAGCTGCTTGCCATTCACTCCACCCGGCATGATGACGTCAGTAAACAGAAGGTCGACATCAGGGATATCGCGCAGAAGGCTCAAAGCCTCTGAGCCGTTTCTAGCGGAAATCACGTGGTAACCAAGCTCTTCGAGCTGCGCGGCGGCATAGCTCAGCACGAGGACGTTGTCCTCCACCAAAAGAATCTTCTCCCTGCCAGGGGGTAGAGCGGGCTTATCAGGGCGCGATCTCGTCTCCGTCTCGCCCTGAACATCCCTCGGAAGGTAGATCTTGACTGTCGTTCCCCGACCGGGTTGCGAGGAGATCTTAACATGCCCGTTCGACTGCTTGGCAAAACCAAAGACCATGCTCAGGCCGAGGCCGCTCCCCTTTCCGGCCTCTTTAGTTGTAAAGAATGGCTCGAAAACGCGCGCAAGAATGTGAGGTTCGATACCAGTGCCGGTGTCGGAGATGGCTACCGATACATATTGACCGGGCGCAATGTCCGCGTTCCAGTCCGGATGGATTTGATCGAGCGTGCTATTGGCGGTTTCAATGGTCAGACGCCCGCCGCGCGGCATCGCATCGCGCGCATTGAGGCAAAGGTTCAAGAGGGCAGTCTCGAGCTCCGAGGGATCGACAAGCGCATTCCACAAGCCGCTATGGCACCTGAATGCGATGTCCATATCCTCGGAAAGTGCTCGTCGCAGCAGTCCATCCATATCCTTCAACAGCGAATTGAGATCGACCGCTCGCGGCTCAAGCGCCCGGCGGCGGGCAAAGGCGAGCAGCCGATCAACGAGATCAGCGCCGCGCTGAGCGGCCGCAGAGATCATTTCGGCAAAGCGAAGATTCTTGTCCTCGCTCAGCCGTTCAGTGAGAACCTCGGCGTTGCCCAAGATTACCGTTAGAAGATTATTGAAGTCATGCGCAACGCCGCCCGTAAGCTGCCCTACTGCCTCAAGCTTTTGCGCTTGCCGCAGTTGCTCCTCGATCGCTAGCCGTTTCGTTATGTCCGAATTGATCGAAAGAATGGCTTGCGGACTCCCCGCGCCGTCGTGCATCAGCGAACAGCGGGCCTCTACTGTAATGCGGCTCCCATCCTTGCGCCATTGCACGATCTCGCCACTCCATTCACCACCTGTTACGACAGAAGCGACGTAGGCGACGGGATTAGAGAAACCGCCATAAAGCAGCGCGCCAAGCGTTTGACCGACCGCTTCCTCCGCCGTCCACCCGTAGATTCGCTCTGCGCCCTTGTTCCAGAACAGAATCCTGTGCGCGACGTCATGGACGATAATCGCATCTCGAGCCATATCGAGAAGGGCCGCCTGCTGGGCAAGCCTGCCTTCAGCTTCCTTGCGGGCTGAAACGTCGGTCATGCCACCGACGAATCGAACTGGCCTCCCTTGGCGGTCGTAAATGATGTATCCGGAGTCCTCGACGTAAGCGACCGAGCCATCACCACGAAAGAACCTGTATTGATCTTCCCACGTCTGTTCCCGGGACTCAATCGCGGCCACGGTCGAACGCAAGACACGCTCCAGATCATCGGGGTGAATATGCGCCTTCCAAAACTCCAGGTTTCGGCGGCTCTCTTCAGGTGAATGGCGGAATATGTCTTTGAGACCTTCGCTCCACCAGATTTTATCCGTAACAACGTTCCAATCCCATATTACATCCGCCGTTACATTTGAAACGGCCCGGAATAATTCCTCGCTTTCACGAATCTTCTGTTCAGCAGCAAGGCGCTCGGTGACATCCAGCGCCATAACCAGCCTTGCGCATCGCCCCTCCAAGTCGAAGGCATGGGACGATGTCTCTGCGAAGATGATCCGACCATCGTTGAGACGATGCCGCCAGACGCCCGGTTGCTCTAGACCATCGCGGCCGTTGGCTACACTTTCCAAAAAGGCGGGCACATCCTCGGGAGGAAGAATGTCCCTCATCGTCATCTCGAGGAATTTCTGCTGAGAGTACCCATAGCGGGCAACAGCAGCGTTGTTTGCCATCAGGAAACGAAGGGTCTCAATATCGTATACCCACATCGGTTGCGGGTGAGAATCGAATAGCTGTACGTAATATGATGCACTTTGTTGCAGGGCGTTGCGGTTGCCATCATTCATTTTGGTTGTTTCAAGACTCGCAATTGCCAAGGCGATCGCCTTGGGTTGAGGGCATCCTAATCAACCAGCTTCCGTTGTCGAGGGTCCGGCCCTATTCAGCTCGTCGGCGTTCAAGGATAGCGGCAGGCAGCGACATGGCGGCGTGAAACACCACAGCTGCGCTCGTAACCCCGGGGAGTTGAAGCCCACGACGAGGCGCTGTATTGGTGTCTGTCGGGAATGAGAGCGGCGCCGATCGGTGTCTACTTGGCGGGTACCTGGAATCGAGAGTGTATGAGAAGGCCAGAACGAACATTCGTTGTTGAATTCAAGGGGCGACGGCAGGCAAAGGCGGGGGCGAATTCGATCTGGGGCGACACGGACTTCAAGGCCCTGACCCGGGAAGTGGAAGAGAAAGCGCCGCATCTGTTCAGTGCAGATGAACCACCGGAAAAGCCCGACACGGGTGGCACCACTCCGGTCCATCCAGTGGTCGTGAACGCTTCGAGCGGTCCCGCCGGCGATGCGGGTGAAGAACAAGAATTGATCCCGCCCCTCAATGACGCACAGCTCGCAGTGTCGGGCGAGGATGGGGCCGGTTCGGCAGCCGAAGCTGTCGAACAGGTGCAGCAGAGCCAGGACGTGTCGCAGCTCCCACTGACACCGATGAACGCTCGTCGCAAGCGGACCAAGCGCACCGGCGCATCGGATCTCAGATGTTTCGAAGGGCTCGCGCGAAGATCAAAACCCGCAAACCAACACTGTCAAGGATGCGTTGCCTGACGAGCTTGCTGTCCTCGATGCGGAAAACAAGCGGCTCAGGCGGCTGCTGGCGATAGAGCTTCACGCTCAGAACATGCGGCTCAAGACCATGCTTGAACGATGTGTTGCGGTCCAGGCGGGCGGCATGTAAGGACGCCATCGGGGGCCGGGTTGCAGAGCGATCAAGTCGCAGCGCGCCTGCGCTTCGTCGGACCGACGGTGTTCCGGACGGACGCGACACTTTCGGTCGCACGGGCTTTGTTCTAACAATGCGCCGACGAAAGTGATGGTGAGGGACATGAGAAAGCTGGTCGCAGGCAAACTGCATGGCATCCACGTGACGGAGGCGAACCTCAACTATCATGGGTCGATCACGCTGGACCCGGACCATTGCGAAGAAGCCGGCATCCTGCCGATGGAGTTTGTCGAGATCTGGAACAAGAATTCGGGCGCACGCATCTCCACCTACGTCGTTCTTGGCGAGCGCGGCTCAAGGTGCTGTATACTCAACGGCGCGGCGGCGCGCACCTGTCAGCCCGGTGACCAGATCATTATCTGCAACTCGGTCTATCTCGACGAAAGCCAGATCACGTCGCTGAAGCCGAAGGTGCTTACCTTCGACGAGAACAATCACGTTATCGACCGGCTGAGCTATTCCGTCGACGTCGATCCCGACGGGCGGTACACCTTCGATATTCTGGATGAGACGCACACCACTTTGCCGATTCCGCTGATGGTATCCGGCGCATAGTGGCATTGAGGGCACGTGACGCTCTGCTGGAAAGATCTATATAAGAGACCTGTGCGCGGGTGTCTGGACTGGCGTGTTGATCTGTGATTCTCTCAATGTGAACAATGGATTGAGGGATGCGATGGGACGTCGGCGCATAGGTCAGGAGAAGTTCGGCTTTGTCGTCGAACGCGGTAAACCTTCCTCGCTGGATGCGCTTGTCAAACTGATCGACTGGGCACCGATCGATGGCGCTCTCGGGATGATCTCCAATGCTGCCAAGGGCGAACCGGCCTGGCCGCCGCTGGCGTTGTTCAGGGCGATGCTGCTGTCGATCTGGTACGACCTGTCCGACGTCAAGCTCGCCGAAGCCCTGGACGACCGCGCCTCTTTTCGGCGCTTCTGTGGATTTTCGGTCTCGGAGCCGACGCCGGAGCGCACCGCCTTTGTTCGTTTCCGAAAAGCCCTTGTCGCCCATGGTCTGGACAAGACGCTGTTCGGCGAGATCACCCGCCAGCTCAGGGCCAAGCGATCCGGGTCAAGACCGGCACGCTTGTCGATGCAACGATCATCGCCTCGGCCAGTGAGGATGACGAAGAGGGCCATTGGGTCAAGCATAAGGGCCGACCAGCGGTTCATGGCTTCAAGGCCCATGTCGGTGCCGATGCCGATACCGCTCTGGTCGAGGAGATCGCCGTCACGCCCGCCAACATCAACGACGGCAAGGCCGGTCCCGATGCTCTGCCTGACAATCCCGGCGAGGTTTATGCCGACAGCGCCTACCGAGGCAGCCATTTCAGTGATGCGGTGCGCGCCAAAGGTGGCACGCCGCGCGTCATCGCCACCGGTATGTGGGGGCGCGACGAGGCCGAAACCCTGGCACGTCTCGATGCCTGGAACCAACCGATCCATCGCATCCGTGGCCGGATCGAGAAGATCTTCGGCACCTGGAAGCGGAGCTATGGTCTTCGACGCATGCGATGGCGAGGGCTTGCCAAGGCAGGCGTTCAAATTCGCCTCACCGCCATCGCCTACAATATGAAACGCAGTTTGAAGGTCATCGCTATGGCTGGATAGGCGGCAAAAACACCACTGACGCTCACACCAGAGCGTCAGAAGACACAGCCGACGGCGCCGGCGCTGATATCATTGCGCCCCTTACCCTCGAAGCCGATAAGATCAAACAAAATCAACAAAAAATACTTCCCGCGCACAGGTCTCCTAGCAGACGACGGTTCGAGCGACCGGCGTCGGCGCTAAGCGCAGGTGACCAGTAGCACAGACCAAACAGATTGGCCGCAATGTGCGCTCCTGCTCGGGCAGGAATTTCAACCAGAAACGCATCCGATCTTGTGCCAGTCGAAGCGGAATCTCGCCCTCGTGTTCCCGCCAGACGGCATTCGGCGGGCGGCTCAAGCTGTTGTGGATCGATTGATGGTAGGAGCCGACAATGTCGAGGGCGATGTAGCGCTCGAGTTCGCGTAAACTGAGCGCCGAATGCCGCTTCGGATTTATTCGCCAAGCTCCTGCGTGTTGCAGCGCGCCCGGCTGTAAAGGAAACATGTTGCCCCTGTTGCGGCTTGCGCACCTGCCGGGTTCACAGCCATTATCAGCGTCAGTTGGCAGATCTGCCTTAGCATGGACGTGTCGTGGAAGTTAGGCTTCAAGCCCGCCGTTTGCGGTGCGTCAACCCGGATTGTCCGCGGCGGATCTTCACGGAGAGATTGATTGTTCAGAAACAGTGCTGCAGAAAGCTCATGCTTAGCGCCTGAGCGTTAGGTTATGGTCAGTTAGGCATATCATCGTCGCAGTGCGTGAGCGGCATGAGCTCAGTGCCAAGCAAGTCTATCTGTCGCTTGGCACGTAAATGTGAGAATGCGGCTGTTTCAGCCGGATGTGGCATTTAAAGAGGGTCTTCCTCAATTTGTGTGGTCGTGCAGTTGGTTGAGGGGGCAGCATGCGAGCTCTTCAATGCGCTTCAAACGCGCGCCAGCTTGATCAGGGTCCTCATCGGCGGATTTCCATCAGGGCCAGCGGTCAACCTTCATACCGCACAAACAGGCCGGACATATGAAAGCAACCGATCAAACCACCCGACAAAAAGCCCTTGCCATAGGGGGCGTCCACATATGAATCACCGCTGCGAAAGAGTCCGCGGAAGCGCATGCCAAGACTACGCATCAAAGCGAAATCCGGCGATACCCGCTTCAAGGCATCGACCTTTCTCGCCTGACTGGCCGTCAGCGCAGCACGCGGTTTCACGCAAAGTGCGGCGGCGACTACGGGCGAGATCAGATGGCCCGTCTCCGGATCCCGTATAGGAACGGCATCGCGGGCGAACTGATGGTCATTGACTGAGGCAAGCGCAGCGCTGTCCTGATCCACCTTCTCGGCGCGTCTCCACTTTGCGAGCAGCCGTTCAAGATTCGAGAAACTGCCAGTGTAGCCGCGCGCCTGGATATCGTGGAAGAGATGCCGCCCGCAGCGGTTTCCATCTGTCCAGCACTCGGCCAGAAACGCCTCGAAGTATAAAGGTGACGTAGGTTTCAACGCGGCCCTGCGTCGGGCCGGCGGCGCGTCGAAGGTCAGCCATTTGGCGATGCTGCGGCGGCCGTACCGGTGCGACGAGCAATCTCGGAACAGGGCAGCCCTTCCTTGCGTAAGGCATGAACAGCATCGAACACCACCTGTCTCGATTGTCGATGAGCGTGACGTGCGCGGCGCCGGTGCGTTGTGTCGGCGTACGGCTCGTTATCCTTATCGGGCCGCAGTGCCCGCCCTGTCGCGCGCCCGGAAAGGCTCATCTGCTCCTCGATTGCGATCCGAAGGTTTTGCAGGAGATGAAACCGATCCGCGACTTGGCGCGCTTGCGGTGCGCCCTCACGAGCAGCTTGCGCATAGAGACCGCACCGGTCTCGGTTGACGATCTCGACAGAAGGGTGCCGCTTCAGCCATTGAGCCGTACTTGCTACGCTTCGGTCCTGCAAAATGTCGAGGACTTCACGGCGCTCCAGATCGACGATCATCGTGCCGTAGCGCCATGATCGCCGCCAGCTCCAGTCATCAATCCCGATAATCCGGGAAGAGATTGGCCTGTTGCCTGCGGCATGGCGTTTGAGGTGCCGCAGGATCGTGTCGTCGCTGACCGGCAGACCCAGCCGCCTCATCAGACGTTCTGCAGGACGCCTGCCGGCGCTGTGTCCGAGCAGACCGACAATCTCCGCGACCCTCCTTGTCCGGCGCTCATAAGGGGAAGCAACCGCTGACAGCCGATCGGTGAATGTTTGTCGTTCACATTTTTGATATGCGCATCGCCAACGGCTCAGCCGAAGCTTCACCGTCACGGTCCTGCCCTGAACCGGCAGATCCTGAAGGCTGCGTGTAAGCCAGCCATGCCGATTTCGGCTCCGCCGTCCACAATCGGGGCAAACGCCAAAGGCTGGTCCTGCAGCGGAAACAACCCAGCTGTCATCATCGGTGAGTGCAACACCCAGAACTTTGACCCCTGGGCCGGGCGACCATTTCGTTTTCGTTCGCATGCCCGCCCATAGCGGCATCGTCGCTAACGGCGAATGAACCACACAAATTGAGGAAGACCCTTTAATTATGAGAATACTGTGCCAATGATTTCAATCTGTTGACGTGACACTTAAATTCGAGAACGGGCAGTTAGTTTGATGGGGTGGAGCGGCCTCCCAACGGCGTCTAGCATCGCTGTTGTGAGAAACAGGGAAAGGAGCCACTCCATGAACCAGATTGTTACAATCGGACTCGACCTTGCCAAGAATATCTTCCCAGGTGCACGGCATCGACGCTTGCGGCAAGGTAGTCGTCCGTAAGCCATTGCGCCGCGGCGAGGTGATGAAATTCTTCGCGAGCCTTCCTCCCTGCCTGATCGGCATCGAGGCGTGTGCGACGGCTCATCATTGGGGCCGGGAATTGGGAAAGCTTGGCCACACGGTCCGGCTGATGCCGCCAGCTTACGTGAAAGCCTATGTCAAGCGAGGCAAGACAGATGCGGCCGACGCGGAGGCGATCTGCGAGGCAGTCGCACGACCAACCATGCGTTTCGTCGCGGTCAAGAGTATGGAACAGCAGGGCGTGTTGATGCTGCATAAAACCCGCGACCTGTTGGTGCGCCAGCGCACCATGTTGATCAACGCCCTGCGCGGACACCTTGCTGAGTTCGGCATCATCGCCGCGCAAGGGACCGCCGGAGTGAAAGCGGCGATCGAGGCTTTTCATGCGATGCAAGACAGCCTGCCCACATTGGCGGGTAAGGCGCTGCATGGATTGATCAAACAAATGCGCGTCGTGGCCAGCGAAATCGACAAGATCGAAGAGCAGATCTTGGCCTGGCATCGGAATAATGCGGCAAGCCGGCGGCTGGCTGGCATTCCCGGCATCGGGCCGATCACGGCAAGCGCTATCGTGGCGACGGTATCAGATGCAACACTGTTTTCCTCGGGCCGCTCCTTCGCGGCGTGGCTTGGTCTAACGCCGCGCGCGCATAGCAGTGGCGGCAAGGAGAAACTTATCGGCATCAGCAAACAGGGGGATGGCTATATTCGGCGCCTGCTTGTTATCGGTGCCACGGCGGTGATCCGTCGGGCACGGCAGGATAATGCCAGCAAGAGTTGGGCGGCAAAGCTGCTCACGCGTAAACCGGCCCGGCTGGTCGCGGTGGCCCTGGCCAACAAGACTGCGCGTGTTGCCTGGGCATTGTTGGCGCGCAACCAAGCCTATATCGCTCACGTTGGCGCTGCATAATCGAATCTTCCGTTTGGCAAACTCGAATAGAAACGCTGGACGCGTAGATAGCGAGGGTGATGAGATGTGATGGCTGTAGAGCGACAATCTGGCTGAGATCACGTATTGCCGCACGTAACCATGCTCCCGGAGGCTTGAACATTGCCTCATCCATTTTGCTCCCGGGTTGGGGCGAAGGAGGCCGGGCGCGGAGATGGCAGGGGTTTCGCAGCGCTTGGCCTCCTTCGCCAGCGGCACGGCGCCTCAGTGTGGCCTTGCAATCTGTTGGATCGGCGGCTCCGTGTTCAAGGTGCCAAACAGCAACACGTCCGCCTGTTCACTGCGCCAGACCTTCAGCCGGCGCTGAAGTGTTCTAAGCAGTTTGTCGGGGTAATCGCCGGGATACTCGGCCTGCAGGCGTGACAGAAGTTCACTGCCGGTTCGCCATGGTTCGGCTTCGAACCAATTTCGCAAGTCGGCAGTCGCTTTGACGAGAGGGTCAGGACGCCGCCGTCCTCTTTTGGCTTTTACAATCGGGCGATCCGTCGGCCGGGTAGCTCCGTCCTGCCAGGCAGTCCGCAAACTCGCCAGGAAAAGGTCGATCGGCTGAGCTACCCCGTCAGTGCGCATGGCCGGCGGCGTGTCGGCAAGCGCAGCGAGTCGCTCCTGCAGGGCGCGAATATCGCGCAATAGCAGGACAGGATCGAGTCCGGCGTAGATTTCCTGCAGACGGGAGCGGGCTACATCTGACGTGCGAGCGTCGGCAATCAGACGCTGATGCGGCGTGGCTGGCGGACTATACGTCTTGCGCACACGAGCGCCGTCGCCCTGCTTCGCGATCAATTTGAATGATGGCTGAAAGAAGTTTACGAACAGCCGCGCTGATCGGTAGAGCTTCGCTAGCAGCGTGGCGGCCTCCAGTCCCTCGAACCGACGATATCCGACCATCCTGCGCACGACGGCGCCATTCTTCTGCTCGACAAAGGCCTGGTCGTTCTTGCGGTAGGGGCGGCAGCGCGTAAAGACGATGTTGGCGGCGTCACAATAGGCCTTCAGCGTCTCGTTCATGAAGACGGTGTCGTTGTCCGTATCCAGGCCGAGAAGCGCGAAGGGCAGTTGCTTGCGCAATTCTGTGAGCACACTGCTCAACAGTGTCTGTTCGCGAACCAGCAGCGGCGCACATTCCGTCCAGCCAGTCGCGATGTCGGTGAGAACAAGGGTTTGGATGAAGCTGCCGCGAGCCGAAGGGCCGCAATGGGCGACGAGATCCGCCTCAACGAAGCCTGGCGCCGGATTGTCCCAATCCGCCGACGTTCTAATGGGAATGCTCCGTCGCAGGGCGTGCGCCGCGGGCCGCCGTCGAGGACGTCCCAAACCCTCTCGGATCGGTCCCAGCGTCCTGTCGATCGTGGCCGCGCTCATCGCCAGCAATTTGCCGCGGATCTCAGGCGCGAGGTTAAAATGACCGTGCCGTTCCATCGCCTCGACAAGGACGGGCAGCAACGCCTTCAGCCGCTTCCCACAGACCCGATCAGACGCCTCCCACAGCAATATGAGCGCATTGCGTTCCGCTTCATCATAAACCCGCGGCCGCGCTCGCCGACCTGTAGACTCTCTCCCGTGGCGCCGCAGCAGCCGCATCGCGTGCTTGCGGTGAAAGCCCGTGATGACGACGAACTCATCCAGAATTCTCGCCTTCTCCGTTCGCGTCGAAGCACGATAACGCTCCGAAACCGCCGCCGTCAGTTCTTTCCTTGTCGCCATGCTCAACTGCCCCATAGTCGCCCCTGTTCATCCCCTCGGTAGGGAGCAAATTATGTGAGGCAACGGTTGAATATTCAGGAACAGTTTCGACGAGGCAATGCGCGTCTCATCTTGGTTGATGAGGTGGAACGACCCGCTACCACAGCATCAACGTGCTAACGTGGTCGTTGTTTTGAACGCCACAAAGTAGGAGCCGTTCCGTGAAGCAAGTTATCACTATCGGGTTGGATTTGGCCAAGCAGATTTTTCAGGCTCATGGCGCCGACGCTGAGGGCTCTCCACTCTTCACCCGAAGGCTGCGCCGCGCCGAGGTGCTGCGTTTCTTTGAGAAGCAGCCCCCATGTTTGGTTGGTATCGAAGCCTGCAGCGGTTCGCACTACTGGGCGCGGGAGATCGGCGCACTCGGCCACGAGGTACGTTTGATTCCGCCGGCCTATGTCAAACCGTTCGTCAAACGGGGGAAGACGGATGCAGCCGACGCTGAGGCGATTAGTGAGGCAGTGACGCGCAAGACGATGCGCTTCGTTCCGGTGAAATCCCCCGAACAGCAGGCGGCGGCGATGGTCTTGAAGACACGCGCCCTTCTGGTTCGTCAGCAAACTCAGACGATCAACGCGCTACGTGCTCACCTGTCCGAACTGGGAATCATTGCCGGCATCGGCACGGCGAAAATTGCAAGCCTGATCGCGATCGTGCGTGATGAAACCGATGCGCGTCTCCCGAACGCGGCCCGCTTCGCTTTGACGGCAATTGCGGATCAAATCGACGCGCTGGCGCTGCAGATCAACAAACTCGAGCGAGAGCTTGTCGCCGAAGTGAAGCATGACGAAGACATGCGGCGGCTGGCCACAATCCCTGGCGTCGGAGCCATTACGTCGGCCTCCATCAAGGCGCTTGTCCCAGACCCGGGTGGGTTCAAATCCGGGCGCCATTTCGCCGCATGGCTGGGATTAACGCCGAGATCCCATTCGAGCGGAGGCAAGGAGCGATTGGGCAAAATATCGAAGATGGGCAATCCCGAGCTTCGCACTCTGCTCGTCGCCGGTGCAACCTCGGTCCTGCGACATGCAAGAGGCAACCACAAAGCCCCACGGTGGCTAGTCGCACTGTTAGCGCGACGGCCTTTCAAGGTCGTTGCGATCGCGCTCGCCAACAAAATGGCGCGGATCATCTGGGCGCTCCTGACCAAGGGCGGAACATATCGCGGTCTCGAGAGCAGTGCGGCCAGCTCATAAGCTGACAACGAACATCACGAACTGCGCGGCACGGTAGCCGCCAGTGGCAAGGTGCACAAACAAGCGATGATTCCACAACGGGACGAAATCCCGAGGCGAGAGAGGCCAGCGCGACATTGCGCTTCGAGCGCGTTTGGTTGATCAGTCACTCGTTTCGCGGACTTCATCGAGGCCAGCGGTCCACAGAACCGCGCTGATAGGCCGGACATATGACCGCACCGTTCCCGCGGGATGAATCGCTGAAAAATGCCCTTGCCAAGCGGGTCGTTCCACATATGTCGCGCTGCAGTGATGGCAAACCGGTCGAACCGGGGATTGGATTAATCCGACATTCTCAAGGCGCTTCGAGCGCGTTAATTTGATTGGAACCCGATCTGCGGACTTCATCAGGGCCTGCGGCTGTATGTGCCGCCTCGTAAAGGCCGGACACATGGCTTGCACCCGACCAGGACGGCATCACAGATTTTCTCTCTTGCTATAAACGGCCGTAGTTCAGCCGTGAGCGCGGGCTCGCGCGCAACCTCCTCACGCCCGAGCGGGGCGTCGTCCATGGCGGAGGTATCTAGGGGAAGGAAGACCGTATCGGCCGTGGGCGGCAATAAACCCTTCTTCTTCAGCTCATGCCGCCAAGCGTAAATTTGCTGCCGGGTCACATCGTGCCGATGTGCAACCTCTGTGACCGTCGCACCGTCGAGCCCAACCGACATGACAACGTCGAGCTTCTTCTCGTCACCCCAACGCCTGACGTGTCTTAGGCCATCAAGGCGCTATCCGGCAGGCGGTGCCAATCGAGTGCTTACCAAGGAAAGGAGGTCTCACCCGGCAATTGCAACAAATGGCAGGAGATGGCGAAACGGTCACCCCGTCGCTTCCCGAACCTGTCTGGACCGGCACGGCTTGCGCCGATGTCTCGGCGCCGTTGAGGTGGAAGCGGGCGAAAACCATCGAGGCTCGCGGCGGAGACGTTGTCCAGCCGCATCAAGAAGCCGGATATACGTCAGCAGTTGTGGCCGTCGATCCTGATCAAGCCGGTCGTTGCAATCGGGCGGGGGTCCATATACGTCCACATATGGGGTCCGGACGCCGATCGGCGTCCCAAGTGCTTGATGGGTCAATGTTCAGCGTCGATTTACAAAGATGTTGTGCTGCGCAGCGACGGCGCCGACCCGCCTAGACTCCATCAGTGCCGCATCCTCGGGAGCAGGAACGGGGGAAATATGGATCCTGATCATGGCCTTCCGCAGGAAGCAATTCCTCTGGCCAACTGCCACCCTTCTGCGACGCAATGGGCTGGAGATAGTCCTCGCCGCGAAAGCTGGCCGTACGCCTCACCGATGAGGAGCAGTATTTTGTCTCTGAATCTTCGGTCTATCGGCTGTTGACGGCGAAGCGCGCAGGCACATGCGCCATGCTGTCTTGGCGCGGCAATTGTCGTCATCAGGTTCTCGATAGCTTCCCCATTTAAATTTAACAAACATACAGGGCTGATCCCCTTGGAAGAACATCGGCTGCCGATGCTCCCGGTGCATGCCTGCCAGCGCTGTAAAGGGCGGTTTGTTGCTGATTGCCGGCATGTCAGATCGATAGCCCAGGTTCATATTTGAGAGGAGGACGGGATGGATTTCCCCTCGACCAAGTCGGTGCATGAACAATCGGACAGCACGGGTCCGCAAGAGAGCTCACCCGCGGCTCCGTCTGCAGCCGCGGCGACCTTTGAGCGGCAATTGAAAGAGATCGGCAGTTCAGGTGGGGGTGGTGGAGCAATGCCGGCCGCCGCTGCGCCGCAGCCGACTCAGTCAAAAGGGATTCTGAGAAGGCTCAGCAAAAGCCCCCTTTATTCCCAGGATGCTCCCCTTATTTTGGGGCTTGAGAAGGCCCTCATCAAGGGCGGGGCCGCCGAACGCACCGCCAGGGGCTATGTACGTACTCTTCGCAGCTTTGGCCAGTGGCTCTTCGCAAATAACAAAGATCCCATTGCTGCTCGGCTCGAGGACGAAGACCCGCTGACCGCTGATGCGCGCGAGTTCATCGGAAAGGGTAATCCCTTAAGACTTCTTGCGGCGATAGTTCATCTCCGAACCTCGCAGTCGACGGGCGGAGTCGTGCGGATCGCAGGCCGCACTGAGTATCATCCTTATCCCCAGGACGCGGCTCTCATCGAAGAGTACAAAAACGAAGCAGCGACAGATCCCGGCAAGAAGGATGCAAGCAGGAAGGATGCAACTGCTCTTCGCAGTTTCAGCGACTACCTGCGTGACAACAACAGGCCGGGCATTGCTGCTGGGCTCGGCACGTCGTTTGATGGAGATGTCGAGAGCTATAGGAAGGTCGCCGGTGCTGATTCCAGGATTGGTGCCGCACTGGCTCGTCTCCGAAAATCGCAGGCCGGCGCCGAGGCCATGGAACTGGAGCGCCTTTTGGGGCCGATGGACGAACCCGGCCCGTCGTCCTCGGCGCCGCAGCCGGCTCAGTCACCTGGGATTGCGATAGGGCGCGACAATCGGCCTCTTTATTCCGAGGATGCTCCCCTTATTTCGGGGCTTGAGGGGGCCCTCATCAAGGGCGGGTTCAGCAAATCCGCTGCCGAGCAGCACGGAGGTTCTCTTCGTAGCTTTAGCCGTTGGCTTTTCGCAAAAGAAAAACCGAGCATTCGTGCTCGGCTCGACAACCAGTCGCTGACCGATGGCGGTGAGGTGCTCGAGTTCACCGGACAGGGTAATCCAAAGAGACTCGTTCAGGCAATCGACTATCTCCGGACCTTGCGGTCGACGGGCGAAGTGCCGATCTCACGACGCGCTAAGCTGAATCCTCACCCCCAGAACGTGGCCCTTATCAATCCCGAAGACACGGTGCTGATGGAGCCGAGGCGCGTCGACGCCGCCGCTGCGCAGCACAGCGCGTCGCAGAAAACTGGCAGTCGGCCAGAGGAGCTTCCCGCGGAAGGCCGCGATCAGGATTTGCTTTTGGGGCTGATGGACGAACCCGGCCCGTCGTCATCTCTCGAGCCAGCCGCGCGCCATGACCAGGCACCGGATCCCGGAGAGCCCGACCGCCAGCAGTCCCCGGACGAGCCGATGGCTGCGCTTGCCAGGAGCAACCGCCTGCCAAGCAAGGAGGTCCTCATCAACGACGAGCATGACACAGCTGAGTTGAGGCCAGCGAAGAGGCAGAGGACCCTAAACAATCCGCAAGGCGTTGCCGGCGAGCGGCAGCTGGGCGAGATCGCCAATTCAGGCGGCCAGCCGACACCGGCGCCTACCCATCAACAGGGTACGTCGTCATGGGAGACGCAGCCGATGCTGCTGCGGAGCGGCTACGAAGATGTCACGGCGCCGCATGCGGTCGCGACGTACGTCGGGGACGCCGCTGCGCAGCACAGCGCGCGGCAGCGAGCTGTCAGTCGGCCATTGGTCCTCTTGGAAGGTTACGATCAGGATCTGCGCTTAATGGTGGAAGACGGCCCATCGTGGCCCGACGTTCCCCCTGAGCAGGCGCAGGACATAGTCCAAGCTGGGCAGGAACCTGCCTGGCCGACCGTGGAAGCAGCGCCAACGCACTCTGCCAGGGCTCGCTCAAACACCTACGGCGGTCTTGAGGTGTCGTTTAATCCGAATTCGCCCGCATCATTTGAGTTGCGTGACAATGCTTGGAGCCCGGCGCCTGGCTTTCCGCTGCCGTTTGCCGGGCCGGTACCGGGGCATCACCAGGGCGCTCGACAGCTCGGCTCGCCGCAGGGGCTTTCTCCGGTGTCCGCCCACTCGGACGATGACGCTTTGGCGTGGTTGAGCGAGGAGCTTGCGCGGCAGATGCAAGAACCGGCATCACCATCAACTGCCAGGGCTCAGGATCTCTATCGTGGGTTTGAGGCACTGCTTGATCCGGATGCGGCCGAGTTGGATGACAGTGCTCACTTTGCGCCAGCGCCTTCTGCCAGGGCTCGCTCAGACACCTACGGCGGTCTTGCGGTATCGTTTAATCCGAATTCGCCCGCATCATTTGAGTTGCGTGACAATGCTTGGAGCCCGGCGCCTGGCTTTCCGCTGCCGTTTGCCGGGCCGGTACCGGGGCATCACCAGGGCGCTCGACAGCTCGGCTCGCCGCAGGGGCTTTCTCCGGTGTCCGCCCACTCGGACGATGACGCTTTGGCGTGGTTGAGCGAGGAGCTTGCGCGGCAGATGCAAGAACCGGCATCACCATCAACTGCCAGGGCTCAGGATCTCTATCGTGGGTTTGAGGCACTGCTTGATCCGGATGCGGCCGAGTTGGATGACAGTGCTCACTTTGCGCCAGCGCCTTCTGCCAGGGCTCGCTCAGACACCTACGGCGGTCTTGCGGTATCGTTTAATCCGAATTCGCCCGCATCATTTGAGTTGCGTGACAATGCTTGGAGCCCGGCGCCTGGCTTTCCGCTGCCGTTTGCCGGGCCGGTACCGGGGCATCACCAGGGCGCTCGACAGCTCGGCTCGCCGCAGGGGCTTTCTCCGGTGTCCGCCCACTCGGACGATGACGCTTTGGCGTGGTTGAGCGAGGAGCTTGCGCGGCAGATGCAAGAACCGGCATCACCATCAACTGCCAGGGCTCAGGATCTCTATCGTGGGTTTGAGGCACTGCTTGATCCGGATGCGGCCGAGTTGGATGACAGTGCTCACTTTGCGCCAGCGCCTTCTGCCAGGGCTCGCTCAGACACCTACGGCGGTCTTGCGGTATCGTTTAATCCGAATTCGCCCGCATCATTTGAGTTGCGCGACAATGCTTGGAGCCCGGCGCCTGGCTTTCCGCCGCCGTTTGCCGGGCCGGTACCGGGGCATCACCAGGGCGCTCGACAGCTCGGCTCGCCGCAGGGGCTTTCTCCGGTGTCCGCCCACTCGGACGATGACGCTTTGGCGTGGTTGAGCGAGGAGCTTGCGCGGCAGATGCAAGAACCGGCATCACCATCAACTGCCAGGGCTCAGGATCTCTATCGTGGGTTTGGGGCACTGCTTGATCCGGATGCGGCCGAGTTGGATGATAGTGCTCACTTTGCGCCAGCGCCTTCTGCCAGGGCTCGCTCAGACACCTACGGCGGTCTTCCATTGGTTGATCTGACCGCGCCCGCACCGTCCCCATTGCGCGACGATATCGTGCGGCGGTTTCCGATCACCTCGTCCGATGCTCAGATCGGGGCGTTGAATCCGATAGCCTTGTCCCACAACCGCGGGCTGGTGCTCGAGGATACGGAATGGCTGGGCGACGAGCATATCCTCAGGGATTACCAGCTTCAGGAGCTGGATTTGCAGAGGAGCGATTCGGATCTCGCCGCCCGGACGCGGTTCGTAGATCCCCTCGAAGCGCTGCGGCTGCGCCTGGGCGCGGAGAGCGACGTGCTACGCGTCTTCCATCGCATCGTCCATGATCGGCGTGATAACGATACAGCCGACTTCCTGTTCCTGCCAGTGAACGATGCCAGTGCTACGGACCGCGGCAGGCATTGGTCGCTGCTGTTCGTTGATCGCAGCAACCGGCAACGGCCTGTCGCCCATCACTACGATTCCTACGGGAGATACAACGAGACGCATGCAAGACAACTCGCAGAAAGGCTGAACCTCGCCCTGGAGCCAGCCGGCATGGCCCAGCAGCAGAACACTTATGATTGCGGCGTCTTTGTCGTGGACGGCACGCGGGAGCTGGTTAGGCAATTGGCGCAAGGACGGGAGCCAGACCTGCTGAACCTCAGCAACGTCGTTGCCAATCGGCAGGCACTGCAAGCGCGACTCAGGGGTTGATGTCGCCGTGGGCGACCCTCGCGGCGCTTCTCTTTGAGCTTGAATGACGGCTGGAAGAAGTTCACCAGCAGGCGCGCCGCGGCGTAGAGACGTGCCATCACGCGGGCCGTCTCGACCCCGAGAGTGGAAGGAACCGTGGGGTTAGGCGGCGAGAGAAAAGCGGCCATCCTGCAGGCGTCCATCGAGCACTGCTACTCTCGTCTGGAGCACGCGCTGCGCGCCCTGTGGTGACCATCGCATTTGTCGACGTTTGTTCATGCGCCTGTTGACCAAGGCATTTGCGGATGATTGCGCACGCGAACTCGACACGGGTAGTCCCTGCAGCGACCGTTTGGCGTAGTTCGGCATGGAAGATTGGTTGATTTCGAGATACCTGTCGAATTCGATGATCATCTGTGCCAAGCGATTGATCTTCGCGACGACGCGTCGGGAATGCTGTTTGCGATCCACGCGGCGCAGTTCGCCAGCCGCCGCACATAGTAGCCAGCGTGCTGTCGTGACTTTTCCGCACCACAACTTCGCTCGCATTTGATCGAGATCGCGGGCAGCAAACTGGAACTCGAACTGACCGGCTTCGTCCGCCTTCACCAGCGATCGGCAAGAAGGTGCTGAACGCGCATCGATCCGTGAAACCAGTCCAGAATGTGCACCGCGTTGGAGTTGGCCGCATGCCGGACCGCATCGGCCAGCGACGGATCACCATCGCTGAACACAACAATCTCGCGTCCTGGCAACCAGCCTTGCGTCCTCAAGCAGGCGCGGATTGTCTGGTGTCGCGCAGTCTTGACGTTTGGCATCGTTGCGAAATGCGAGGGGCTGCGACCGGACGCCTCGAGGCGCCCCATGACGACCTCGAAATGACGCGTCTGGAACCCGGGAACTGCTCGGACATATGTGCCGTCCATGAACACCGAGACCGGGCCTTTCGTGGCTCGGCTCATTCGGTATGGCGCCTTGTTGTCACGAACCTCGATCTGTTCAGCCACTCGTCCAAGACATGATCGGACCGCGGTATGGTTGCTCATCCCGCTTGTGGGCCCCGTCGGCTCGAAGCTGTGATTTTGGCCAAGTTGAAGAACGATTGGTGAACGTCAGGGTTTGGCCTGAGCTTTGAGCAGCATGGCAACGTTGTCAGCGGTGAACTTGACCCCTGTGATCGGGAATACGCTCAACGGATATAGGGTATTTCGGCCGCCGCGGATCAATGCCGGTGATCCGGAAGCGTTCGCCGCCAGCGATAAACTCGCGTTCGAAGTCCCTCCAGGCCGTACCGTTCGGCCAACACGGCGAACATCTCCTATCCAGATTGGTGGGCTTGCCATCTGGCGTGGGAATGCTGATGCGGAATGCTGGTTTCGAATGAGAAGCCAGGTTTCAGGCCACGCCACCCGGTACTTTCGATGACCAGTCCGTGATCTGAAGCGATCTGCCTGCAAGCCTCAAGCATGCGGGCCTGAATCTGCTCGCAGGCGGCGGATGTCAAACGGGTGATGCGGTTGGCCTTGCTCATTCGGAAGCACCGTTGCGTACCTGATAGACCGTGCCGGCGTTGTCATCCGAAAGACGGCAAACCCGGGCGCGGGTCCACCTTTCTCCTCGAGCTCGTCAGCTTCTCGAAAGCCAACCTTCCTAGCATTCCAATCTAGTCTCTATGCCGATACCGCCTATACTGAACTTGGGTACCCGCTGGGCGGATCTGCAGGAGACTTTGTCATCATAGTAGAAAGGAGAGCTTTATGGATTCCAATCGGATAAACGGTGGCGCCGCGAAAGGATCCCCAACGGGGTACGTCCGGACACAGGAGGATCATGATCTATTTAGGCAGGTCGCGAATGAAGCCGGGTCATTATCATCTGCCGCGCTTGTATCGGCACGGGCTCCGATTTGGAGTTCGCACGCTCCATACGGAAGCTTTTCACGCGATGGCTACTCTTGGAACAACGACGTATGGGGCCCGCGCCCTGGGCCTCAGACGATTTCGGTGAGTGGAGTCAACCGGTGGAGCGTGTGGTCGGACCAGCCTAATACTCCTGGCATCAAGAGCTACCCGCACGTGGCTTTCAATATCGGGAAACCGCTCAGTTCAATCAACACTCTGAGCTCAAGCTTCAATCAGGAAGTTCCCACTGGCGGCGCCTGGGATGTCGCCTACGATATCTGGGACAGCTCAAACAAGCATGAGATAATGCTCTGGACAAACTACACCGGAAACTCGGACGGGAGCGGCAACGTTAAGCCCATTTCATATCATTATGCCCCTTCCGGTGCGGCCATTCCGGTCTACAGCAATGTCAATGTAGGCGGAGCGACTTGGAACGTGTTTGAAGGTGAAGGGCCCGATGGTCACAAGGTCATCTCACTGCTGCGCACTTCGAAGACCAACAGCGGGACAGTGGACATCAAGAGTATCCTGCAGTGGATCAAGTCGAAGGGGTACTTTGGCGACATAGAAGTCGGTAGCGTCCAATACGGCGTCGAGATTACCTCGTCCCCGGGGGGAAAGAACTTCAATTTCAACAACTGGTCTGTGACCTCGAAGTGAAGATCGGCGCGGGGGGCGCGCAGGCGCGGCGAGCGGCGGCACGGGCAATAGGGGAAGTTCGAAGAATGGCCGATGCAAAGGAGCCATTTTCGGCAATGTTGCACCGGCGTATCTATGGAGTGCCGGATGCGTCCTTTCGCAGCAATAGAGCTGGCTAACCCTGTTGCGACCAACTCCCGTGACGTAGCGGATTTAAGAGCCTGACTCGAAAAGGTCTCAACAATATCCGTACCTTGCCAAGCGTCGTGTCAGGACCCGGATGTGGGCGATAGTGATCCAAGCCTCGGCTGATGCGATGGACTTCTCCCAATCCTTAGCCAATCGTCGGCATCTGCCAAGCCATGCGAAGGTGCGCTCCACGACCCAGCGCCGCGGCAGAACTTCGAAGCCCTTGGCCTTGTCGGTCCGCTTGACGATCTGGAGAGTGAAGGCAGCGATCTTTTGGAGTGCGCCCTTCAGCTTCGGTCCGGCATAACCACCGTCGGCGAAGATATGTCTCAGCCACGGCCAGCGCTTGAGAATGGTTTTGAGGACGGCAGGTGCGCCGTCGCGATCTTGGATATCGGCGCTGTGAACCCTGAGGCCGACCATCAACCCGAGCGTGTCGACGACGATATGACGCTTCCGTCCCTTGATCTTCTTGCCCGCGTCATAGCCCGAAATTCCGCCGCTTTCCGTGGTTTTCACGCTTTGACTGTCAATCACGCCAGCAGATGGCGAGGCTTCCCGGCCTTCCAATTCGCGCGCCTCCATCACAAGATGATGGTTGATCCGACCCCATAACCCTGTCGCTCGCCATTCGTAGAAATAGGACTGGACAGTTGTAAAAGGCGGAAAATCCTTGGGCATCATCCGCCACTGGCACCCCGTCGTGGCGATGTAAAGCAACGCATTCACGACCTCGCGAAGATCGGTGCTGCGCGGCCTGCCCAACCGCCGCGGTCCAGGCAGGCAAGGCGAGATCAATCCCCATTCCCGGTCCGTCAGATCGCTTGCATACCGCCTTGCGCGTCGGGCATATTGCCGACGGGTGAAATCAGTCCAGCCCATTGTGGTCTCCGTTCGTCCTAAGCAAACAAACAGAATCACAACTGGCTGATTTCACTCAACTCTTTTTCGGTCAGGCTCTAAGGACTGCGCGGCGGTCTTCTTGCCCCTCAAGATAGCGTGGTGTGGTTTTGCAGTTAATCGTAAGACTCGTACTTCAATAGTGAAGATGCTCGAAGATGCCACGACGGACACTTTCCCGGGAAGAACTCTTCGCGGCACTGTAAAGTTATCAGCGGATTGATGCAGCGATAGCTGGCCGGGACGGCTGTCAGGCTGCGGCGACACACGCGATTTTGTTCCAGATTTGCATGGCGGCGTTACGCAGGTCTTGATGTTGAGCCGATGACAGCGTATTGCGGGGAAAGTGGAACAGGTTGGCAATCGGATCATGGAAACGAACCGCTGAAGCTGGCGTGCCGACTTGAAGCGTTTCATGATCCTTTCGCGTCGTCGGGTCGGCTGGTGCGAATTTTCCGCTCGATTATTGAGGCCTTTGTGCGACCGGTGTTCGACACCGGGCATGAGGTCGCGCCTGGCGGCATCATAGGACCGGAGCTTGTCGGTGATCATGACCCGTGGTGTCCGCCCTTGAGCCTTCAGCAACTTGCGCATCAGGCGCTTTGCCGCCTTGGCATTTCGGCGGCTTCGCACCAGCACTTCGAGAACGAAGCCGTCCTGATCGACGGCACGCCAGAGCCACTGCTTCTTGCCATTGATGGCCACCACACATTCGTCGAGATGCCATTTGTCGCCCAGGCAGCCGGCCGACCGTCGCTTGATCTCCCGGGCGAAATGCCGTCCGAATTTCTCCGCCCAGCTTCGAACGGTCTGATTCGTGACGATGATACCGCGGGACGCCAGCATGTCCTCAACCATGCGCAGGCTGAGCGGAAAGCGAAAGTAGAGCCATACCGCGTGCGCAATGATCTCAGCGGGAAAGCGATGGCGACGATAAAGCGGATCACGAGCAACTTCTGACATGGCCCATGTACGCACATCTTCATCAGCCCTCGGTTAACTTTACGGTGCCGCTGCCATCGATTTTCATCGTTCTCAACCGCATGCCGAGGTGTGGACGCTCGGAGTCTGTCCGGCATCAAATCAGGCAGGCATAACCGACAACATCCAATGCGTTCGATTTCATATCCGCGCACCAACGCGACATTTGCGCATTTTACGGCGTGATTGGATGACAGCATCCGACGATGTCGGACATGCGACACAGTTGTGTTCGAGCCATCGTATTGTTCCGAAACGATTTCTCCTTTGGCACGGCATATGCATAGCATTCGTAGGCAACAAACCATCGTAACCAGAAGGATCCGGAAATGTCCAAGCCCGCAGACAAGCCCAACCAACCCGCTGAGACCGTGGAATTCCAAGCAATCGACCCCAGCAAGGCCGCCGATCAGTTCCGCGCGGTCGCCGAAAAGGGCATCGAACAATCGCAAGAAGCGCTTGCCAAATTCCAGTTCGGCGTCGAAGAGACCCAGAAAGTGCTCAAGTCGACCTTCGAAACCGCCAGGTCGGTCGGCAATGAGCTGTCGCTGACGACGATCGCCGCGCTGCGCGCCAATGTCGAAGTCGATTTTTCGCATCTCGAAGCGCTGTCCGGTGCGAAGTCGCTGTCCGAGATCATTGAGCTGCAGACCAAATTCCTAGGCAAGCGCGTCGAAATGGGAGTCGAGCAGGCCAAGGATTTTCGGGCGCTCACTACCAAGGCGGTTACCGATATTTCCAAATTGGCCAAGGACGTCTTCGACAAGTCACTCAGGGATCTCAAGGCCGCCTGATAGCTCAAGCGCCCGGAAATACCCGCGTGAAAACGTCCAATGGGCAGTGTAACCTTAACTTGCCAGTCATCTCAATCACCGATAATGCGTCATGACCAACGTTCGTGAACGGCTCTATCACCGCAATCGCTTTCCAGCGAAATCATCGCCGAAGCGGTGTGGCTGTATTTCCGCTTTCCCTCTGAGCTGTCGTATGGTTGAAGACATACTGGCCTACAAAGGGAGAGCGTTGGTGGATGGATCCTTTGTCAACGGTTTGGCGATAGGCAGGCAGGATGGAATTCAGCTTGATCCGAGTGCCATGCCGTACAAACACAAGGCCGATCGTCGTGGCGTTGTTGCGTGGATCACCCGGCAACTGATATTGAGCGGTGGTTTTCAGTCTCAAGTTTTCAGTCTCCTGATCCGGATTTCGACGATGCCGCACAAGTTCAATGCCGATCGGCGGGACAAGATTGCCAAGCAGAAATATCAAGTGACGAAGGCCGGCATATAATGAAAGCCTGCGTCAACGTGGTGATTTGACCATCTGGGTGAAGGATGAGGCCCTGTCTTTATGGACGGCGCGGAGGCGGACATCGCGGGGTGGTCAGCCGAAATACTCGGATCTGGCGATTACGTTGTGCTTGACCCTGCGCGTCGTCTACGGGCTGGCGCTACGCCAGACCCAAGGCTTGATGCGCAGTGTCGCGGCGCTGATGGGGTTCGATATTGCCGTGCCTGACTTCTCCACCCTGTCTCGCCGGAGCAAAGGGCTGGCGTTGCCGTCGACAAAGTCCCGAGCCACAACATCAGGTCCGGTCCATCTGGTTGTCGCCAGCACCGGCTTGAAGGTCTTCGGCGAGGGCGAGTGGCTGGAAAACAAGCACAAACCAAGGCCAAACGCAAAAGATGGCGCAAACTGCACCTTGGTCTCAATCTTGTCAGTGGTGAGATTGTTTGTTCCGATCTGACCGTGGATGATGTCGGCGATCCGACAGCGTTACCAGGACTTCTGGACCGGATCGGTGGCCCCGTCGAGAAGTTCATTGCCGACGGCGCCTATGATGGAACGCCAACCCGAGATCTTCTGGCGACACGCTTTGGTGAGATCGTGGAGGTCATTATCCCACCTCCCAAGACTGCCGTTGCCAGCCCTCAATCGGTGCTGGTTCCATCTGTCCGCGATCGCCATATTGCAGAAATCCAGACCAAAGGGCGGATGGCATGGCAGAAATCCGCCGGCTACAACAAGCGCAGTCGCGCTGAGACCCAGATGGGTCGATGGAAGGCTGTGATCGGGCCCAAACTCAAAGCACGACATTTTGACAATCAGAAGACTGAAGCGAAGATTGGCGTCCGTGTTCTTAACAGGATGACAGAACTTGGCCGGCCCAAGTTCGAGCGCGTTGCATGAAAAATGCGGTGGATAGGGTTGCCTCGTCCAAACTCTGATCCATGCAACAGTGCTAATCCAGCATTGCGCCAGCGGACTGCCCGGTCGGGCAGAACAAGCCGACTGGTGCTAAAGCCTCGTGTTTCTGAGCAAAACGTCACCCTCCACTCCGCGTGGAAACTGAGCCACCAATTCGAACGAAGGCAGTAGGTCAAGAATTGCGCGCAGGGGCAGTTGACCTTCATACAGCTCCTGGTCACTATATTCAGTGTAGATGAAGCGCGTATTGTTTAGAGGATCGTGTCCCTGGAAGTGGTGTAGGTCGCGGCTGATGGCCGTGCTTTCCAACGTAGGGCCGGAGGAATATCAGCGTGCCACAGCGGGCAGACTGATCTGGGGATCATCGCTCATTTGCACCATGGTCTCAAGTGTCAGGTATCTGGCGCGTTGGACGGCCCATTCATCATTCTGTTCGAGCAGCAGTGCGCCAACGAGACGGACGATCGCTTCGTCGTTCGGAAAGATGCCGACCACCTCGGTGCGGCGCTTGATTTCGCCGTTGAGACGTTCAATCGGATTCGTTGAGTGCAGCTTTGCCCGATGCTCCTTCGGGAAGGTCATGTAGGCCAGCACGTCCTCTTCAGCGTCGTCCATGATGGTGGCGAGCTTCGGCACTTTCGGTCTGATCTGATCGGCGACACTGCGCCATTGAGCGCTTGCTGCCTCCGGGGTCTCCTGGGCAAAGGCCGTTGCGATGAAGGCGGATACGACCCGCCTGCCGCTCTTTCCAGCATGTGCCAGCACGTTCCTCATGAAGTGAACCCGGCACCTTTGCCAGGTGGCATTGAGAACCTTGGTGACGGCGACCTTGAGACCTTCATGCGCATCGGACACGACAAGCTTGACGCCACGCAATCCTCGGCGTGTCAGCCTGCGCAGGAATTCCGTCCAGATCGGCTCGGCTTCGGACGTGCCGACTTCCATACCCAGAACCTCACGCCGCCCGTCGCTGTTGACGCCGACCGCGATGATGACGGCAACAGAGACGATGCGACCACCACGCCGGACTTTGAGGTAAGTCGCGTCGACCCAGACGTATGGCCAGTCACCTTCAATCGGCCTGTCGAGGAACGCCTTCACCTTGACATCGATCTCTTCGCACAGGCGGCTCACCTGGCTCTTGGAGATGCCGCTCATGCCCATCGCTTTGACGAGATCATCGACCGAGCGCGTCGAGATGCCCTGGATATAAGCCTCCTGGATAACGGCGGTCAGAGCCTTCTCGGCCATCCGACGGGGTTCGAGGAAGCTCGGAAAGTAGCTGCCCTTGCGTAGCTTTGGAATGCGGAGCTCGACCGTTCCGGCCCGAGTCTCCCAATCCCTATCACGATAGCCATTGCGTTGAGCGAGACGCATCGGGTTCTTCTCGCCGAAGTCAGCACCGGTGGCTGAACCTACCTCCAGTTCCATCAGTCGCTCGGCTGCAAAGCCGATCATCTCGCGCAATAAATCGGCATCGGCGCTCTTCTCAACGAGCGAACGCACGTTCATCATGTCATTGGTCATCGGTGATCTTTCCATCAGGTTGGTCTTGAACAACCCGACCCTAAATGGAAAACACTGATGGCCGCCTACACCTCAGGACCTACACCACTTGATGGGACACGATCGTTTAGAGTCTCTTTGCCGCCAGCGATGACGTCGGACTCGGCCCCCTGCACATCCATCCAGATCAGGTCGATACTCTCCAAGCCAGCCTCACTGCACCAATCGTCCAGTCTCCGAGTCTCAACTGAGATGGGTCCGTCAAACCGGACCCACTGATATTCGGAAAGGTGATTCTTGGGCTGGCGTATTGAGCCTGACAGATCCCATTCCTTTGCATCTCCATTACTGGGGTGGAAATCGATTCTGCCGTTTCGATCACTGATCGCGACTTCAAATAGCCTCATCCTGTCCAAAGGCCCCATGTTTTCCCTACAGCGAGCAGCGGCTCGGGGGTCTGGCTCAAAGCAGAAAAGCTGGGCCTTCGGACGAAGCTGGAGAAAGCGTCGCGCATCGCTTCCATCATTGCAACCGATGTCCAGAATCACGGGGTCAGGCTTTTCAAGGAGCGAAACGATCTGTCGATGGACCTTCAAGGAAGACGTTGGCTTTCCTATGCCCTCCGCAAATTCGCGAAGGCGTTGCTGAAGAGAGATTAGCAGGCCTTCTTTAAGATACCGTCCTACTTCCATGAAATTACACCTCAATATTGATTGCAGATGCGGGTGCTGACCGCTGGTGAGACATTGAGTGCTCGTGCCACGCTTCGCTGGAGCCTCAAGGATATGCTGTCAAATGCAGCAGCTTGTTGGAATGTTTGATGCTGTTAAGTCGCTCCTCTTCGACAGCAGCTATCACTCGGCCGTCTCGGACGAGAACCGCTGCACCGTCGTGCATAAATGTATTCGGCAGATCGAGCGAGTTTTCGTAAATCCTGCTTAGACCGCCACTCAGTCCTAGACACAGCATGTTACTCTCCAATCTCTCGTCACTTGTAAAAGGTAGGCCCTGTGCTCCGACTGAATTTAGTCGTTTGCTAAGCTCAAGCAGTGCTCTTGCTGCCGTAGGTCAGGACATTAAACGCCGCCGAAGCAGTCCCACAGATAAGAAGAATGGCATCACTGCAAATATACAAAGCGCGCTGATGTGCAGGGCGACGCCTCCGCCTGGGCGATCTAGCATCGCTGGACGAATGAGCTCGATTGAATGTGACAGCGGCAGCAGATGCGATAGCTTCTGAAAAGTGTCGGGCAGTTGGCTGACTGGGAAGACCGCTCCTGACAAAAACAGCATGGGTGTGAGGAAGAGCGTCTGGTAAAATATGAAATAATCGTAACCGGGCGCAAGCGCTGTGACGATCATCGCCAGGCTTGCAAAGGCGAACCCCGTGAGTGCGATCACTGGCAAGGCAAAGAGAACGGATGGCCACGATGCAAAGCCCATTGTGGCTGCAACGAGCATCATTGCTGTCCCGGCCAATAACGCCTTGCTGGCTGCCCACGCCAGTTCACCGAGGACGATGTCCGCGAGCGTGAGTTGGGTGCACAGGGCGCATTGCCTCAAGCAAAATGTTACCGATAGTGTTGATGCTCCCGATGGGATGGCCATGGTTCGCTGTCCCGGCTCGGGGGATGGATGGCACGGCGGATCAGCATGGCGACACGGACGGAACTGGTCGAGGCGATCATCGAACGATATCGATCGAGCTGTCGGGCGGACAAGCAAAGGATCCTAGATGAGTTCGTCGCAGTTACCGGATATCACCGCAAGCATGCGATCCGAGTGCTCCGCCCTAGTGAGACCGAGCCGCCTTGCGCTCGGCAATATGCTGTCAGGTATGGTCCCGAGGTTCGGGAAGCGCTGGTGGCTCTGTGGGAAGCATCCGATCGCCTCTGCTCGAAACGTCTGAAGCCGCTGATCCCGATTTTGCTGCCAGCTCTTGAGCGTCACGGCCGGCTCGATCTGAGTACCGAGCTTCGCGATAAGCTACTGACCGTCAGTGCGGCGACGATGGACCGGTTGCTGTCAGAGATACGTGTGGTGGCCAGCGTCGGCGCGCTGGAATGAGTTCTGCTGTTCGCCGGTCGGTCCCGGTGCGCACCTTCGGGGACTGGAACGATCCGCTGCCCGGTTATGTCGAGGTCGACTTCGTGGCTCATTCGGGGACCTCTTCGTCCGGTAGTTTCGTTCAGACGATGGTGCTGACCGATATCGCTACGGGCTGGACCGAGTGCGTGCCAGTCCGCACGCGCGAAAGCGGTCTCGTTATCGCTGCCCTCAATCAGGCCCGCTCGCTGTTTCCATTCCCGCTGCAGGGCGTGGACTTCGACAACGATAGCGCCTTCATGAACGAACGTGTGGTCTGCTGGTGCCGAAGTCAGGGATTGGAGGTGACCCGTTCGCGAGCGTATCGAAAGAACGATCAGGCTTGGGTCGAGCAGAAGAACGGCGCGATCGTGCGACGGCTGGTCGGTTACGGAAGGCTCGTCGGCGCGGAGGCGACGGTTGTCCTTGGGCGTCTCTACGACGTGGTGCGTCTGTACGGCAATCTGTTCCAGCCTTCGTTCAAGCTGCGAGAGAAGACACGGATCGGCGCCCGCGTCGTCAAACGCTACCATCCGCCCGTGCCGCCTATCGCGCGGGTGGTTGCCCATTCCGGTGTGGCCGAGGCCGATAAGGAGCGGCTGCAGGCGATGTTGGAAAGGGAAGATCCGGTGATGCTGTTTGCCGGAATTCGTGCCGCACAGGAGGAGCTCGGAAAGCGGGTCGATCGCCGTGGCTTGAATGCCGGGACCGAAGAACCGCTCGCCATCGATCTGCCGCGATTCACCGTGAGCTTGAAGACAGCCTGGCAGGCTGGAGAGAAACGGCCGACACATCGGCGGCCCTATCGGCGGACCAAGCCTTACCCGAAAAGGCCGAGCATGCTGGAGCCATTCGAGCCCCAGATTCGAGCGTGGCTTGAGGCAGATCCGGCGCTCTCGGCAGCCGCGGTGCTCCAGCGCCTTGTGAGCGCCGATCCGTCACGCTTCACCAAGAAAGCGCTGCGGACGGTGCAAATGGCCGTCAAGGCTTGGCGCATGGAAATAGCCGGGCAGATCATACTCGATGGCGACTGGATGAAGCGCGCGCCCGTATCTCCTCCCGCCGCGGCGGGAGGAGATACGGGCCATCTCAATGCCCCCAACTTCAGTAACATTCCTGGGTGAGGCAATAGGCAGGGCTGATTCCCAAGTTCGTTTTGCGTGCATGCGAGCGAAGGTCGCGTGAATAGTCTCGAACGTCGCGGAGATCATTGCGCTTGTTGCAACCATGCCAGCCGCCAAGAACGCGACATATGGAATGCCGTCGACGCGACCCACCATCGCACCCAGGCCGAAGCCGAGGCCAAACAGCGAAGTCACGGGCTCGGCGAGGTTACCAAGAATTGAAGCGATCGCGGCTTTCTTCCATGCCATATAATTAATTACGGCGCCACACTGCAATCCAATTCCAAGGATTGGCGGGTAGGACCGCCGCGTAACGTTTCCACATCGCTCAGTCCTTCATTTCGCGCCCGGTCAGCCGCAAGAACACATCTTCGAGATTCGGTGGACGCTGCAATAGGCGTAGACCGGTTCGCCCGCGCAATTGCAAGCGCACCTGTTCTGGATAGCAAAACAGCGTCTCACCGCTCACTTCGACACGCTGAGCATATGGTCCGACAACTGAAGTCAGCTCCCGCGGATTGCCGCCGTAGATCTCAATCACGTCGCACCCGATCTGCTCGTCGATCAGCGCGTGAGGGCGGCCTTCCACGATCTTCCGTCCGTGCTCGATAACAAGCGGTCACATAATCGGTCCGCCTCTTCCATGAAGTGGGTAGTCAGTAGAATCGTCTTGCCAAGCGCCAACAAGTGTCGCTTGGCATTTAATTAGGGTCTTCCTCAATTTGTGTGGTTCATTCGCCGTTAGCGACGATGCCGCTATGGGCGGGCATGCGAACGAAAACGAAATGGTCGCCCGGCCCAGGGGTCAAAGTTCTGGGTGTTGCACTCACCGATGATGACAGCTGGGTTGTTTCCGCTGCAGGACCAGCCTTTGGCGTTTGCCCCGATTGTGGACGGCGGAGCCGAAATCGGCATGGCTGGCTTACACGCAGCCTTCAGGATCTGCCGGTTCAGGGCAGGACCGTGACGGTGAAGCTTCGGCTGAGCCGTTGGCGATGCGCATATCAAAAATGTGAACGACAAACATTCACCGATCGGCTGTCAGCGGTTGCTTCCCCTTATGAGCGCCGGACAAGGAGGGTCGCGGAGATTGTCGGTCTGCTCGGACACAGCGCCGGCAGGCGTCCTGCAGAACGTCTGATGAGGCGGCTGGGTCTGCCGGTCAGCGACGACACGATCCTGCGGCACCTCAAACGCCATGCCGCAGGCAACAGGCCAATCTCTTCCCGGATTATCGGGATTGATGACTGGAGCTGGCGGCGATCATGGCGCTACGGCACGATGATCGTCGATCTGGAGCGCCGTGAAGTCCTCGACATTTTGCAGGACCGAAGCGTAGCAAGTACGGCTCAATGGCTGAAGCGGCACCCTTCTGTCGAGATCGTCAACCGAGACCGGTGCGGTCTCTATGCGCAAGCTGCTCGTGAGGGCGCACCGCAAGCGCGCCAAGTCGCGGATCGGTTTCATCTCCTGCAAAACCTTCGGATCGCAATCGAGGAGCAGATGAGCCTTTCCGGGCGCGCGACAGGGCGGGCACTGCGGCCCGATAAGGATAACGAGCCGTACGCCGACACAACGCACCGGCGCCGCGCACGTCACGCTCATCGACAATCGAGACAGGTGGTGTTCGATGCTGTTCATGCCTTACGCAAGGAAGGGCTGCCCTGTTCCGAGATTGCTCGTCGCACCGGTACGGCCGCCGCAGCATCGCCAAATGGCTGACCTTCGACGCGCCGCCGGCCCGACGCAGGGCCGCGTTGAAACCTACGTCACCTTTATACTTCGAGGCGTTTCTGGCCGAGTGCTGGACAGATGGAAACCGCTGCGGGCGGCATCTCTTCCACGATATCCAGGCGCGCGGCTACACTGGCAGTTTCTCGAATCTTGAACGGCTGCTCGCAAAGTGGAGACGCGCCGAGAAGGTGGATCAGGACAGCGCTGCGCTTGCCTCAGTCAATGACCATCAGTTCGCCCGCGATGCCGTTCCTATACGGGATCCGGAGACGGGCCATCTGATCTCGCCCGTAGTCGCCGCCGCACTTTGCGTGAAACCGCGTGCTGCGCTGACGGCCAGTCAGGCGAGAAAGGTCGATGCCTTGAAGCGGGTATCGCCGGATTTCGCTTTGATGCGTAGTCTTGGCATGCGCTTCCGCGGACTCTTTCGCAGCGGTGATTCAAGCAGGCTCGGCATCTGGATTGACGAAGCGGTCAACTCGGGTCTCGTCGCGATCGCGCGGTTCGCCCGAGTTTTGCGTCGTGACATTGACGCCGTCCACAACGCAATCGAACTGCCGTGGAGCAACGGCCAGGCGGAAGGCCAGATCAATCGCCTGAAGACGATCAAGCGTGCAATGTATGGCAGAGCAGGCCCAGAACTCCTTAGAGCTCGCATGCTGCCCCCTCAACCAACTGCACGACCACACAAATTGATGGTGTGGAACGGCCCTCCGAAACGGCATCGAAGGTGCCTATTGTGGTGATGCCAATCGCCACGAAACAGAAGGAACCGTTCCATGGAGAAGATCACCACACTCGGTCTCGACCTGGCTAAATCGATCTTTCAAGTTCACGGCGTTGCCGAAGACGGCCACGTCGTTGTCCGCCGAGCCTTGCGGCGGTCGCAGATGTTAGAGTTCTTCCGCAGCCTTGAGCCGTGCCTCGTCGGGCTCGAAGCCTGCGCGAGCGCTCACCACTGGGCGAACGCCATCAGTCAGTTCGGGCATACAGTCAGGATGATACCGCCGGCCTACGTGAAGGCGTATGTCAAGCGGAACAAAACCGACACTGCCGACGCCGAAGCGATCTGTGAGGCGGTAACGCGTCCCACAATGCGGTTCGTGCCAATTAAGACGCCCGCCGAGCAAGCCGCAGGCATGGTTTTGAAGACCCGCGAGTTGTTCGTCCGCCAGCGAAGCCAGACGGCGAACGCCATGAGAGCTCATATGGCCGAATTGGGCATCATTGCTGCGACGGGCATGACGAGCATCGCCAAGCTCATCGTCATTCTGCGAGACGATGATGACACCCGTCTCCCATCGGCGGCTCGGGCTGCACTTCTCGAGATGGCCGCGCAAATTGAGATGCTGTCGGCTCGCATCGAGGCGCCTTGACGCGAAGATAGTCACGGCAGTGAAAGCAGATAACACCGCTAGGCGGCTTACCAGTATCCCGGGCGTCGGCCCCATCATCGCCGCGACAGTTCGAGCGTCGATCCAGGATCCAGCAGCCTTCCCAATCGGACGTGATCTAGCCGCCTGGATCGGAATTACCCCGAAAACGCACTCGAGCGGCGGCAAGGAGCGGCTGGGCCGTATATCGAAACGCGGGAACAAACAGTTGCGAACGCTGCTGATCGTCGGCGCGACATCTATCCTGAAGCAAGCTCGCAGAGGAGTGACGCTTCCCTCTTGGATCGTCTCGCTGATGGCACGAAGACCTTACAAGGTCGCCGCCGTCGCCAAACGACATCCGGCACCCCGCAAGTGAATTATTGGCTTCTTTCCTCTTCCGTAAGGATCTCGAAAGCTGCACTTGCATAAATGTTCGCCAACAACAGCCGTACTCGGAGGGAAAATGAACATTGATCCACGAAATGCCGCAGAATCTCAGGTTGGCGTTCACGATCTCCTGCCGCGGCCGGACCCGGCGGACCGACGGCCAGACAAGCTGAGCGCGCAGACCAGCTCACCGGCGCACCCTCCGAATCAAGCAAGCTTTGAGCAGCAGCTAGCTGACTTACATTTGATTCACCCAACGCCGGATTCTGTCTCCCTTGCGGCAGATCCCGGGACTGCCAACTTCTCGAATGCGCCGAACGAGGTGGCCCCAGAACCTGGCTGCTATCCGGCCGAATCATTTGTGAGAGCGCGCGCCCAGCTTGCCGCAAAGCTGACGGGTGCCCCTCTTGATGTGCTTAGAAACGAGATCGAGCTTGCCTACCGGCAATCAGGGCGGTGGTCACCAGCGACCGCAGTTGGCGACGGCAGTATCGATCGGGGCCGTATTTTCGACGACGTGGCAGGGTCGTCATATGTGATACTGCGGCGCTTTCAGAACCAGGACAGCGATTGCAATCCACGCATCGAAAACGACACGAGCGCAATATCGCATGTTCGTAGCACGGCGCGGGATCATTTCTCCCATGGAGATCCTCTGGAACGATATCCTATGGATCGAGCGCGCCAAGCCGGATGGCATATGCGCGGCAAGACAACAGCGTCTCCTTTCGTGTCGTTGGTTGAGGATCCTTCGAAGCTGGTTGTTTCGCGCGACCACTGGGCGAGAGCGATCGCCAACAATGCGAGCACACTGCACACCTACACCGTTCCGAAGTCCTCGGTCTGGACGCCCGACGATGTACTGAGCAGTATTGGGCTCGGAATGAATGTCGAGGACCAGGACAACATCGATGCGGATGTGGATCTGATGTGCTCGCTGGGCAGAACGCCAACACGAGAGACCGAACGCTTATTTCTGGGCAGCAACCTTGATGACTACCGGACTGACAGTGAAGCAAATCCATACAGGCGTGATGGTAATGAATAGATAACCTATCGACGGTCCCAATCGCGGTAAGTGCGTTCATGGGCAAACACTGCAACACCATGCCTAACGAAGAGCCGAAGGAGGGGCCGCGCGTCTTCGAGCACCACGGGTTCATCATTCTTGGTAAGAGGGATGGACGCGCGGAGCGGGACCGGTTGAACAGGTTTGTTAGTTGGAAACGGATCGATCCTGATCCCTTTCTATCACGCCAGAGGGCATCGTCAACTTAATCGACCGCCGAGCTGAAGGAGGCGCTTCTCAAAGGTTCGAGATTCATGCAGGCACAAGGGCAGTCTGATGCCATCGAATACGCCTTCTTGTGGGGAAACCCGGAAGCAAATGGCTCAGAGCAATAGTGATGGCGAAGTTACGAGTGACCGGGATGCGATAGGAGCAAGGACCTTTGCGCCGACCCGGTCCGATGTGGGGCGCTGAATCGTTAGCAGTGACGCCGCTATGGGCTGGCATGCGAACGAAATCGAAATGGTCGCCCGGTCCGGGCATTAAAGTGCAGAGCGTCATATCCAGCGAACAAGGTGATTGGGTTGTGTCTGCGTGCGGGCCAACGTCTGGCATATGCCCAGACTGCCGACATCAGAGCAGAAGTCGACACGGCTGGTCGTACCGCAATCTTCAGGACCTGCCTATCCAAGGCAGTGCCGTGACGGTGAAGCTCCAGTTGCGCCGCTGGCGCTGCACATATCGGCCGTGCGGACGACAAACGTTCACTGACCAGGCCCCAGCGATTGCCTCCCGCCCGCCCGCAGGACAACGAGGGTCGCCGAAATAGTCGGCCTGCTCGGTCACAGTACAGGCGGGCGGCCCGGAGAGCGCTTGATGAGGCGGCTTGGGATGTCGATCAGTGACGACACCATCCTTCGGCACTTGAAGCGCAATGCTGCACGGGTCGACGACGAACCCCCGGCACGGATCGTCGGTATCGATGACTGGAGTTGGAGGAAATCTTGGCGCTACGGCACGATCATTGTCGATCTTGAACGCCGAAAGGTCTTGGACATTCTCGAGGGCCGAAGCGTGGTAAGCGTTGCACGATGGTTGAAGCAGCACCCGTCTATTGAGGTGGTAAGCCGAGATCGATGCGGGCTTTACGCGCAAGCTGCTCGTGAAGGTGCGCCGCAAGCATCTCAGGTGGCGGATCGCTCTCATCTCATTCAAAATTTGCGGCTCGCTATCGAGGAACAGATGAGTCTTTCCGGTCGCGCTACAGGCAGAGCATTGCTGCCTGACGGGGACATCGAGATTGATCACGACGATCGAGCGACGCGTAACCAACTCATCCTTGGCATGACGGCAAAGCTCGCCCTCATCCAGAGGCTTGATCTGCCGCAGGATATCCTGGCGACGACGGGGAAGGCATGGGTGGAACAGATCGTTCGCCGTGTTGCCGGCGAAAAGGCCTGGGAGATGCGGCGCCACGCTCCGGCCAAACAGATCGGCCTCTACGCGATCTATCTTTCGTCACGACAAGCGCAGCTCACGGACGCCATGGTCGATCTGCTGATCGAGACGATCCACAAGATCGGATCGCGCTCGAAACGCAAGGTGGTCGGTGAGATCGCGAAGGATATCGAACGCGTTTACGGCAAGGAACAGTTGCTGGTCGACATCGCCATCGCCTCGATCGACGAACCGGCGGGGCGGGTCTGCGATGTTATTTTCCCGATCGTCGGGAAGGGTCGGGTCAACCGGATCACCTATGAGCTTTGTGTGCTCACGCAATTGCGCGACTGCATCCGCTCCAAGGAGATCTGGGTCGTTGGTGCTGATCGTTACCGTAATCCCGACGATGATCTTCCCTGGGGTTTCGAAGTCCGGCGTGACGCCTATTATTCCGGCCTCAATCTGACCCCGGACGCACGCGCCTTCACAGCTGGCATTCGGGCGGAGCTGGAACACGAACTGCGGCTTCTGAACGAAACGATCCCACGAAACGGCAAGGTCCGGCTGCTGTGGCGCGGCGAAAACCGCATATCGATCACACCGTTCAAGCCTCTGCCGGAGCCGAAGGGGCTGGAAGCGATCAAGGGCGAGATCGGTCAGCGCTGGCCGATGACAGGGCTGCTCGATGTGCTGAAGGAAGCGGCCCTCGATACCGGCTTGCTGGACGCCTTCGAAACCTCGGCATCGCGGGTTGCACTGTCGCGCGAGGCGCTGGATCGGCGGTTGCTGTTGTGCCTCTATGGTCTCGGGACGAATGCAGGTCTCAAGCGGGTTGCCGGCGCGACGCTTGATGTCAGCTATGACGAATTGCTGCGTGTTCACCGCCGCTTTATCCATGCGCCGGCGCTGAGGGAGGCCTGCGCACGGGTAGCAAACGCGACACTGTCGATCCGCAATGCGGTCGTCTGGGGTGATGCGGGGACGGCATGCGCCTCCGATTCGACGAAGTTCGGCGCGTGGGACCGCAATCTGATGACGGAATGGCATGCCCGGTACGGAGGCCGGGGCGTGATAATCTATTGGCATGTCGAACGGCGGGCAACCTGCGTCTATTCGCAGCTCAAGCGATGCTCGTCCTCGGAGGTTGCCGCGGTGATCGACGGCGTGCTGCGCCATTGCACCGACATGGAAGTCCAGCGTCAGTACGTCGATAGCCACGGCCAAAGCGCCGTCGGCTTCGCCTTTTGCCGACTTCTCGGCTTTGAGCTCGCCCCACGCCTGAAGGCAATCGCCCGGCAGAAGCTCGCGCTTCCGGATGCAGGCATGCGGACGCGGCTACCGAACCTCCTGCCGATCCTTTCCAGCGTGATCAGCTGGGAAAAGATCGAGCAGCAATATGACGAGATGGTTAAATACACCGCCGCCATGCAGACCAGAACGGCGGACCCGGAGGCCATCCTGCGGCGGTTTGTCCGCGCCGAGGTGATGCATCCCACCTACAAAGCGTTGAGCGAGCTCGGCCGCGCGGTCAAGACGATATTCCTGTGCCGCTATCTTCGCCAGGAATCGTTCCGTCGAGAAATCCACGAGGGGCTGAATGTCGTCGAGAACTGGAACAGCGCCAATGGCTTTGTGTTCTTCGGCAAGGGCGGCGAGATTGCCACCAACCGCGTCGATGAACAGGAATTCTCCGCCCTGGCTTTGCACCTGCTGCAAGCTTCACTGGTCTACGTGAACACACGCATGCTTCAGACCGTGCTGGTGGAACCGAAATGGGCCGGCCGGATGGCACCGGAAGACTATCGCGGCCTCACGCCGCTCATCTACAGTCAGGTCAATCCTTATGGCCGTTTCGATCTCGACTTGAATAGTCGGATCGACTTTGATCGGCTGGCCGCATAATTTTTGGAGACGATAATGGTCAAGATTGCTGAAGCATGCCTGAATGTTCTCTACCAGCACGGGTTGTCGTCGGCACAGTTCCAATTCTGCTTCGAGAGAGCAAAGCATGATCTCTTGGCCGATGGCATGGCCTGCGACGCCATTGTTGCTGAGGTTATGCAGTCCATGGACGATCATCCGGACGCGGCAACCTTGTTCGGGTTGCTGCTGGATGAGGCCCGAATGGGCATCGAGAATGACAGCCCATATGGAAAGGCCTTCCTGGAAAATGCGGAGAAGGCGATCAGAGCTCGCATTGCCGCCGACGCTTTCGAACCGCTTCACCGTTTGAAAATCGCTGGCCTGTATCGCCGCGCCGGTCTGCCCGTGCCAGATATACTGATGCTCGATCCGGAGGGGGAAAGTGCCACCGTCGACGTTGCGATGCCGGATCTTGATGGCGTGCTTGCCGTTTTAGCGGCAGAAGTTGAGGCTGAAGGCGGCGGCGCGTATGAGTTCTTCAGTGGCCTGGATGAGATGACGGCAGGAATGCCGGAGGAGGCCAAAGCTGGGTTTATTCATCATCTTATGAGCCTCGATAATCCCTTTTTGGAACGCTGCGCGCTCTATTGGCTGGTGTCTGGTACAGCATTGACCCGGGAGGCCGTGGCTGACGGCCTACGAGAAAGGCTCATGCGCGGGGAGCTGCAGCCTGAAACTGCATCCTATTTGCCGATTATTCGTGGCTGGTTGCCGACGAGTGCCGCCCGGGCGGCTATCGATGACATCGGCAAGCTGGCTCGGCGACAAGGTCTTGCAGATGCTTCCAATCAAAACAGAGCGGAGCCGATCGTCAGCGACATCATGGCGACCACCGCTGACGGTGTTGGAGCACAAGGCCTGACGATTGTCGGAAAACTGCAAGCCCGGACATTTGTCGCGATGATCCTGTTAAAGACCGGATACGGCATCAAGCATGCCTTTGTCATTCGTTGCCGTTCAAAGAGCGAAGCAACCAACATCGTCTCTTATGCCCGCCAGGAAGCAAACAGCGTCAAAATAGATCGAATGACTGCCGAACTGCTGCTGGAGGCGGCTCTGGCGGATGGGATGAAAAACGGCCACCCACCAGCGCCAGGCTTCATTGACGTCATGGAGGCTTGCAGCCTGAGCCAATTGCGGCCCCAGGAAAGGGATCTGCAGGCTTTGCTGGAACACGTCGATCCGCAAAAGGAAATCCAGAATGCGACAGCGGCAGAGCTGAATCGGATGCTCCGCAATGCGTCCGCACTGGATGCGCTCGTCCCGTTCACCGACAGCTGGTTTGAAGACACAGGAGAAACACGCGGCATCATCCAGGGATCTCGCTCAGTGCGGACTGTTGAAAAAAGGATCTGGGCCTTTTTCGAAGGCCGGCGAGACATTTGGGCGAGGCAATTTCTGAAAACCGCGATCATTCTCAAATCGGCTAAGAAGGAGCGAATGTCAAAAGCACTGGCAGCCGCAGCCTTCGCCGTGATGCACAAGCATCCTCTACAGGACATCCCGCTTATGAAAGATATCGTTATGACCACACTGGACGCAGGCGGTGGATCTCCGTGGTGAGTATTTTGCGTATACCCATCGTGAACTTCGCCAATGAACAGTTCGAGGCTGTGGATTCCTATTTATTTTGGGTCCCGACTGAGATATCGAACAAATCGACGCGATGGCACACGCAAATTGAACAGTTTGCATGGTATAGGACATGGCTCGTATCGGATATGCCCGGACATTTACAACAGACCAGAACCTTGCGGCGCAAATCGCCGCGCTGAGAAACGCTGGCTGCGAGGTCATCCGCGAGGAGCAGAAAAGCGGTGCATCGCTCGAAGGTCGGCCGCAACTGATGACCATTCTCGACTTCATCCATGCCGGCGAAACCTTTGTCATCACCCGTATCGACCGGCTGGCCAGACGCGATCTTCAGGTGATCGTCGACCGGCTCAAGGCCAAAGGCGCACATCTGGTGGCCACTGAGCAGCCTGTCGATACCTCCACAGCCGCTGGAAAGGCGTTCTTCGACATGCTGGGTGTTTTTGCCGAATTCGAAACCAACCTGCGGCGCGAGCGGCAAGCAGAGGGCATCGCCGCCGCCAGGAAGCGTGGCATCTACAAGGGCCGCCCCCGAAGATCAATCGCGCAGAAATCCTGCTTCGGCTGCAACAGGGCCAAGGCCCCAGCAAGATCGCTCGCGATCTCGGCATATCGCGCGGCACGGTCTATCAGGTGCGCAAAGGTGTTTTCGAATGAGCAAGGCCAACCGCATCACCCGTTGGACATCCGCCACCTGCGAGCAAATCCAGGCCCGCATGCTTGAGGCTTGCAGGCAGATCGCTTCAGATCACGGCCTGGTCATCGAAAGCGCCGGGTGGCGCGGCCTGGAGCCTGGCTTCTCGTTCGAACCTGCATTCCGCATCAGCATTCCCGCGCCAGATGGCAAGCCCCTCAATCTGGATAAGGAGATGTTCGCCGTGTTGGCCGAACAGTACGGTCTGGAGGCTGCTGACTTCGAACGCGAGTTTATCGCTGGCGGCGAACGTTTCCGGATCACCGGCATTGATCCGCGGCGGCCGAAATACCCTATATCCGTCGAGCGTATTCCCGATCACAGGGGCTTCAAATTCACCGCTGACAACGTTGCCATGCTGCTCAAAGCTCAGGCCAAACCCTGACGTTCACCAATCGTTCTTCAACTTGGCCAAAATCACAGCTTCGAGCCGACGGGGCCAAATAGCGGGCGCATGTCGAAAGAACGCATCTCGAATCGAAAAAGTGGCGGGAATTGCGCCAGATCAAATGAAGGTTAAAAGTACGAGGTTGATATGCGAAGAGCTGGCGCAAGGAGGAACGCCATGGCACATCATCGCAATTGGCGGTCCCGGTTCGATGCAGTTCTTGTTCGGGCGCTGAAAAATGCTGTTACGCCGAGCGATCCGGCGAAGGCGACACCGCAAGCCACCGCGTCAGGATTTGATCCACCTCCGGCGGGGAGTGACCCGGGAGTCCCCTATCTTTTGCTCATGCGGATGGAGGTGCTTCAGCTCGATCCCACCCGAGTCAAGCCTTGATGCCAGCCGACTTTCGCGTGCTGGCTCACGTTTGTGACTATTGTCAAGGTGCGAGCGGGATCTTCTCTACGACGCAGCTGGCAAACCGACTGTCTATCCGTTGAGAGCGATGGGTTTACTTCAAACAGTTCGCCCCGATCGACGCGTGGCGACCGCCTAGGGCCAGCAACTGGTTAGCAGGGCGGTGCGCCGGCCATGTGCTCGCCTCCGCCGAACGACCTCGATAGAAGTGCCAATATGAAGTCTCACTGGATCATTGTGCCGTCATGGTCGGCCAGAGGTCTTAGAGACCGCAGAGAGGCGCGCCAAATGATCCGAGCGACGGCAATGTCGGCAATCTACCGCAGCAGATGCAAGTGCCACGCTGCACCTACAAGGCACGCCCGCCGGTCATGAGACGAAGCGAGCGACGAAGGTTATCAACAAAAATCGGGCATTGTTTGGTGCTCTCTAACGGTACGCACATCCTGCGGGCGCGCCCTTCATCGCCTATTTGGAAAACTTCCGGATCCCTCGAAGAAGCGACTTGAGTTCCGGTTCGTCTACTGCGCCGGCTGCTTCCTCTGGCGAGAACCAATGACGTTCGCGTTGCCCCCTCTCCGGATAGTCTCGTTTGAGCTCCGAGACATTTAGCAAGTGAACTTGGACGAGAGCGGGCGCTATTCCTGATCCCTTCAGTTTTTTGACATAGGTGTAGTATCCGAGAGGTTTCTTTTTCACCTGGCCCCGAACTCCGGCTTCTTCCCAGGCTTCTTGTCGGGCAATCTCGTGGGGCTTTTTCCTGGGCATACTCCAGCCTTTGGGAATGACCCAGCGGCGACTGTCTCGGCTGGTGATGAGCAGAACCTGAACATCGTTCTCTGCTCCCGGATTCGGCCTCACACAGGCAGCGGCGTATTGAGCCATGACCTTACCCTTCAAAAGCAGGTCAGTTACCTTCATCAGCTTGGCTAAAGCGGTACGGTTCGTACTGTCAGCCGGCATCACTCAGCCCGATTCCGATTAGCATCCCGTCGAGTGGGTGTTCGAAGGAGACGATGTGAGCGTTGATGCGCATAAGATCGCGCAGCATGTCGAGATGCAGCGAACTCGTCTGAAGGCTGTAGGCGCGACCATCGCACAAGCGCTCCAAATGTCGCTCCTACCATTGTTTCTCCCTTTCTGCGAACCTCGACGCGGCGATAAAGAACGATTGCGGCGAGGATCACCAACGGCGACAGCCATTCGACTGCCGGTCGCGACAATCCAGGCAGTGACCGCGGTCCCGGTATTGGCGCCGAGCAGCACAATTTCGCCATGCGCGGCTTGACCAGTTCTCGCTCGACGAAAGATGCGGCCATCAAGGCCGTTGCCGTTGATCTCTGCAGCACGACTGTCACGACCAGCCAAATCCGCCGTTGGTGCCGTTCGGGAACCCAGTTTGGAGCTTCGCTCCAAAGAGGCTAGACACGCCTTTCACCTGCGCAAGGCTGAATAGCGGCAAGGGCTACAGCGCCGAAAAAAACCAGTACGACAATCGTAAGTTCCATGTCTTCCTCACACTGAACAAAAAGCGCTCAGCGCATTTTTGGACTCCAGCCAGACGCAGCATCCCAGTGGACGAGCGTCGATCCGCGTCCGCCGTCATGGATCCCGCACCTCGGAGAAGGCTGCGACGTTCGATCTCGGGTGGATAGCTTGGCAGTTCCCGAGAGGATGATCCGCGATGTTCAAGAAACGTGCCAACTGCCAGGAAGGAGCTCGGAAGAACAGTTCCGCTACAGTTCAACGGCTTGCGCTGGAAAGTGCGGCGTCGCGCGCCTGGCCGAACATTGTGTCGCGCACTTCACAGGAATAGCGAACGGGTCGCCGTGTTGGCGGCAACGCGCAGATAGTGCAAATCCAGCCGCCGGCAAGGGCCGCTAGCGCCACCAAGATGCAAATCGCTCCGATGGATTGCGGCGACTACGACCCGCACGATACCCGCCTGTCCGGCCGGTTGCATGCCGATGGCAAAGGGCTCGGCATGACGCCTTCCGCGAAGGAGGCGTCGGCGGGGCGATAGGTGAGAGCGGCCGGATGTACTGCATAGTAGGCGAGTATGCTGTGCACCGAAGGCCTCGCCCAGAAGCGCACGGCAGCCGAGCTTGTAAATGCCGAGCTTGTGGGTCTGGCAGGCTGCCACGGACAAGGTCACCGACATGAGCGATTTGTGGAAGGTGGCGGATGGCCGCATTCCTGTAATAGCCTCTGTCTTAGAGCCATCCGGAGGCGACAAGCGTGTCGCAGTTGCGACATTTCAGTGCCCGCCGCGTCTCGTCGGGAAAGATTTTAGAAATAGGCCAGGCGGCAGTGGTGGTTGATTGGCCGTTACACGTATTTCCAACTGATGGCCCGGCCACTGCCTTGCAAAGTGCGTGACGGCGCGACTCCTTGATCGGGCGGCGGCATCAGGCGTCGGGCGTTGAAGGCGGCCGGGAAGCGCGGTCCTTGAGGCCAGCTTCGTCCAGCCTGTCTGTACTTCAACGTGAGCCAAATCTCAGCTTCCAGCCGAAAGCCTCCGTGCGACACATTGCCCGCTCCGCGCGATAAAGCGTTTCTTTCTGACTACGGTTGATCTCGATCAATATGCCGCCGCTGCGCACAGTCTACCGTTCGCCTTGCAACGATTGGTTCCGATCCAACTTATGCTGGTTCAAGGAGAGCTCAGATGAGCAGGAATGATGCACGGTATCTGAGATGTACCGCGGCACTGGGTGCGGCTTTCTTCGCATGCGGGGCAGCCGCGGCGGAGCTGACATCACCGCCTGTTGCCCCGGCGACAGAGGGTGTAGCGGCCGGGCTAAGTCCCTGGCAGATCCGCGTGCGCGGTCTGGGCGTCATCACTGAGGACAGTGGCTCAATCAACGGCGTGCCTGGCTCGGACCTTTCCTATTCGGACTCGTTGATCCCGGAACTTGACATCAGCTACTTCTTCACCGACAACATCGCCGCTGAACTTATCCTTGGCACGACCTATGCCAACATCAAGGAAGTTGGCGCGGTCGGGGTTCCGGTCGGGAAGGCCTGGCTGCTGCCACCGACGCTTACGCTGCAGTACCATTTCACCGACTTCGGCGCCTTCAAGCCCTATCTCGGCGCGGGGATCAACTACTCGCTGTTCTACAACCAGAGCGAAAAGGCGGGGTTCCATGACCTCGAGGTCGACAATCATGTGGGCGCTGCGCTGCAGGCCGGTTTCGACTACATGGTCGACGAGCATTGGGGCGTGAACTTCGATGTGAAGAAAATCTTCCTCGAAACCGAATGGAAGGCTGATCATGACGTTCTCGGCCCCCTGAGCGGCAAGGCAAAAATCGATCCGTGGTTGATCGGCGCAGGCGTGACCTACCGTTTCTAATAGACCATTACTGCCGGAGAGGGAGACGCAGGCCCGTCGGGCGCGTCCCCAATTGTAAACGGTCTCTATGCAGACCCTGAAGGCGGGTCACGTCGCCCTCTGTTCCCTGGAAAATCCAGAGTGACAGGTGCAAAAGATCGCCGACTCCGTGCAATGTCCGCGTCGCTTCCGTCGCCTCCGGATGTACTCTCGATAACCGCTGGACTTTCGTCCCGCTGATGATCCGTTAAAAGACACCGTTTCGCCGGAACCGTACGTCAGTCAACGATACCCGACTTTGAAACGCATTCATCTACGCAGTGGATCTTTGCTATCCACACAACCGTTTTGGCAACTTCCGAACGCCGGTATAGAGAGTTGACTTCAACTGGAGGCAAGGGCGAATGTCTATTGCGAGCCGCTGTTAGAGGTGGTCTGATTGTTGAACTCACTTTCAGGCCATCGGTCTATGACGATCCGCCGAACCACCGCGAATTTGCCCTTTTGTCGGCCACGGATGTGATGCGCGGGAATTCCGATCATCGAGATCGACCCGAAGCGCGCGGCCGCAGGCGGCGCAATCGCGCATGTCGCTGCTTTGCGCGACGGACGGCTGGCTTGCCTGCAAAAGCTCAGAAAAAAACGCCACGAAGTTCGTAAGTCTGCAGTAAAGGAGTTTCATTTCCATGGTTTTTTCATTTTCCACGTTCAATCGGCTCGTCACCTTCACCGTCATGGCCGCCATCGTCAGCGTGCGGCCTTTGACGGCGGAAGACCTGTCCTCCCAGCAGCAGTGGCCGGGAACCCCCTTGTCACGAGTGGAAGCCCTTGCGGTTCTTCAGACTCTAAACGCGAATCTCCTCAGCAATGCCAGTGCGACGCTCACGCTCGATCGCTGGTGTGAAGCGCATAGACTTGCACCACCCGGTTCGAAGATCGTAGCAAAACATGTACAGGGACACGACAAGCCAGCTAACGTTCATATTCGTAAATTGCTGCACGTCGGGCCTAACGAGCCGATCGTCTATCGCCATGTCCGCCTAGCATGCGGTGATCGCATCCTTTCGGAAGCAGACAACTGGTATGTACCCGCAAGATTGACAGCCGAGATGAACGAGGTGCTGAATACGACTGATATCTCGTTTGGTCGAGCCGTTCGATCCTTGAACTTCACCCGAACCAACCTAACGGCCAGACTGCTTTGGTCCCCTCTTCCGGAAGGCTGGGACATGTCAGCCGAATTACCAGTGTCGAGCTCAGGGCCCTTGATTCCACCGCCATTCCTTCTCGAACATCATGCGGTGCTAAAGTTGCAAGATGGCACGCCTTTTAGTGCCGTGGTCGAAAGCTATACGAACAATGTGCTCGATTTTCCGGCTCCGCTGCTATATCCGCAATAAAGCCTAGAGGATTGGCTGGCGACTCGGCGTTAGCACGGAATCCGATTGAAACCGGACGCCATTCGGATCGGACACCGGACAGGATTCGGATTGTGCCGAGCAGTTTGGAGTGATGAGGCCTCCGCCACCGGCGTCTTAATCGTTGAGCCGATCGGAAGGTGCGCGAATCAGCGCTCGCTTGAATGGCTTCGAGGGGCTCCTCGATCTGGTGCGGCCGGGCGCGTGCCGTGGTCCTGGTGGGCCTGCCGGTCGATGTAGTGCTTTCGAATTGCCGGGCGTGATCACCAGGAAGGTACGCATCGAGACCGTATTCCGTTAAGCCAAATCTTCGACGCCGTGGATCGCCGGGCGCCCCCCTGAAGTCACCCCGCATGGCCCAGCAGCGGAACAATTATGATTGCGGCGTGTTCGTGGTGGACGGCACGCGTGCGCTGGTTAGCATATTGGCGCAAGGACCACGACCAGCGCACGAGCCGCTGCACCTCGACAACCTCGTCGCCGATGGGCAGGCACTTCAGGACCGACTGAGGGCTCATGCCGCCTTGGACCGATAGAATTTGGGGAGCGGCTTGCGTATTTCAGGCGATCGTGAGCACGGATTTCACCGCATCGTGAGCACGGATTTCGCGGGATCGTGAGCAGCGATTTCAGACGATCATGAGCAGCCTTCTCGAAGGTTGTGGACGCTTCGGCCGACATCTCAACCAGGCTACAGGATGCCTCGTCAATGCAACGAGGAAGCCTGATGCCAACCCAGAGATTGTCGATGCGCCGGATCAGAGAAGTTTTACGTCTAAGACATGTCCAAGGCCTGACCGAGCGTGTCATCGCGCGCACGCTCGGGGTGAGCAATGGCGTCGTGCATGGTTATCTACGGCGCGCCCGTCTTGCCGGGCTGAGCTGGCCGCTGCCCGAAGGGATGGATGACGAAGGCCTTGAGCTGCTCCTCTTCCCGGCGCCGAAGGCGGCATCGCAAAGCCCCCGGCGACCGATACCCGATTGGAGCTATGTGGAGAAGGAATTGCGCCGCCGCGGCGTGACGCGGGTGCTGCTGTGGGAAGAGTATCGCGCCGCCAATCCCGACGGCTTTGGCTATACCTGGTTCTGCACGACCTTCGAGGCCTGGAAAGGGCGGACGCGCCCGACGATGCGCCAGACGCACCTGGGCGGCGAGAAAGTGTTTGTCGATTTCGCTGGCGACACCATCGACATCTTCGACCCCATCACCGGCGAAGCGCACGCCATGAAGCTGTTCGTCGCAGCGATGGGCGCCTCGAACTATACCTACGCCGAGGCGTGCCCGAGCGAGAGCCTGCCCGATTGGATTGGCGTTCACACCAACCTTTTCACCTTTCTGGCGGCGTCCCGAAGTTCGTGATCTGCGATAATCTCAAGGCCGCCGTCACCAACCCCGATCGCTACGACCCCGGTCTCAACCGGACCTATGCCGAGATGGCGAGCCACTACGGCACCGCGGTACTCGCGGCGAGGCCGAGACGCCCGAAGGATAAGGCAAAAGTTGAAGTTGCGGTGCAAATTGCCCAGCGCTGGGTCCTGGCGCGTCTGCGCAATCAGCGCTTCTTCTCCCTGGCAGAGCTGAACGCTGCCATCCGCGTGCTCGTCGCCGAACTCAACGCCCGCCAGATGCGCGGTTTCGGCTCCAGCCGAGCCGAACTCTTCGCCGAGATCGACAGGCCGAAGCTGGGAGAACTGCCGGACCAGCCATACGTCTTTGCACGCTGGAAGCGTTGCCGCGTGGCACCCGACTATCACGTCGAGATCGACGGGCATTGGTATTCCACGCCCTACCGCCTCATTCGCGAGCTCGTCGATGTGCGGATCGCCGACAAGACGGTCGAGATCTTCCACAAGGGCCAGCGGATCGCCAGCCACGCCCGTGCACCCAACCGGCGCGGCCATACGACAGTCGCCGATCACATGCCGAGCGCGCATCGCCGCTACGGCAAGTGGACGCCGGGAGGATTGATCGCCGCCGGCGAGAAGATTGGTCCTTCCACCGCCGCCTTCTTCCAGGCTGTCATCGCGGACCGGCCGCATCCCGAACAGGGCTTTCGCACCTGTCTCGGCATTCTGTCGCTGACCAAGAGCTACGGCAATGCACGTGTCGATGCGGCCTGCCAACGCGGCATCCTCATCAAGGCGCGCTCCGTCGCCTCGATCCGTTCGATCCTCAAGAACGGCCTCGATCGCGCTTTCCTCGACGAGGCGCCCGATCACCAACCTCTGCGCCACGGCAACATCCGCGGTCAGGGCTATTTCCACTGAACCATGGAGGTCTCAATGCTCACCCACCCCACTCATGAACAGCTGATCGCACTCGGCCTGACCGGAATGGCCAAAGCCTTCGAGGAGCAGCGACGATCGCCGGATCTCGATGCCCTGTCGTTCGAGGAGCGCATCGGGCTTCTTGTCGATCGCGAAGCCGCCGAGCGCGACACCAAACGGCTCACGACGCGGCTGAAGTTCGCCGCGCTGCGCCAAAGCGCCTGCGTGGAAGATGTCGATCTGCGCACGCCGCGCGGCATCGACCGCGCCGTCTTCGCCCGGCTCGTCGCCGGCGACTGGATCGACCGCCACGAGAACTTGCTCATCACCGGCGCAACCGGCCTTGGCAAGAGTTGGCTGGCCTGCGCTCTCGGCCACAAAGCCTGCCGCGACAATCGTTCGGTCCTTTACCATCGCGTCCCGCGGCTCTTCGAGGCGCTCGCCCTCGCGCGGGGCGACGGACGCTACGGGCGCCTGCTCAAGACGCTTGGGCGCGTGCAGATCCTCATCCTCGACGACTGGGGCCTGTCGGTTCTCACCGCGGCCGAGCGCCGCGACCTCCTGGAGATCCTCGACGATCGCCATGGTCGCGCATCGACCATCGTCACGAGCCAAATCCCCGTGGAACACTGGCACGACGTTATCGGCGATCCCACCCTCGGCGACGCGATTCTTGACCGCCTCGTTCACAATGCTCACCGTCTTCAACTCACCGGAGAAAGCATGCGAAAACAGAACGCTCAACGCTCAGCTCTTGACGCAGACTCAAACACCTGAATCAATGAACACGTCGGTCGAAGCGGCCGCTCATGATCGCCTGAAATACCTGCTCACGATCAAATGAAATGAGCGCTCACAATCGCGTGAAATGGCTGCTCACAATCAGCGAAATGCGCAAGCGGCTTGAGCGGCTGTCCTGCGGCCATGGCGCCCAGCGCAATTTCGGCGGGACGCAACAGCCCGCACCACATGACCCTGTTGCGGGAGGACTCCCACCGTTGATCCCGTTTTGAGTATGGCGCAAGGCGACGGCAAGGAGGCGGTCGGCCCAGATCGGTAGGCCGCCGCATGATGTTAGGGAGCCTTGGCCGCATTCTGACGACGATGCAGCTCTTGCCGGCGCACTTGTTGGTCAGCGCGCTCCTGTCAAGCTGCGCAAGGCGGCGTAGTCACGCCGCTGCTGGCATTGAACGCTTCTGCGAAAACGAAGACGTTCCTTCATCACCGAACACTTTTCTCCACGGCATCAACACCTCCGGCCAACAAGTGTTACTCCTTGTGTCCGGTACGACACGTCGCCTATGTTCTTGCAGCATCTCCGCGTCGAAGCCTGACTTATCGGCGAGCGTCGGACGCAGGGGGAGAAGAAATACTATGTTGCTCACCTACCCGCCAAGGCAGACCTGCGCACGTTAGCTGCCACAATCAAGTCCTGACGGAGTTGCTAACAGGCCCATCAGCAGCTCAAAGAGGAATTCGGACTTGATCAACTTCGAACCGCGATCCTGGCAATGGCACGGCCCTCATCGTCACGCATTCATGATCATAGTTGATTTACCTTCCTTCAACATCGGCGTCTTGCAGCGGAAAAAAGACCACCGAGCCGCGGCATCCCGATCTCGCCTCCGGAAAGCCATGGCCTATTCTTGTGCCCGATCCAGACGTGGAAGACAGCGGCTAAATCGACAACCTGACGAGTTTGGCGCGGCCTGCAACCGAGTCCGCAAAGTGATTTATCCTAGCTGAATCGATGTAGAGGTCTGAGATGTCTTCCAATACTCTCGCTACGGCTTCAGCGGTGGAGTCGACCAAGTTTGTAATTCGGCGGCGCACCAAAGGTAAGCCAACTCCAGCTTCCTTTGCAAAAGTCTGCCACCCATCAGCGTCCATCTCGGCAAGCGTGACCCTTTTCCCGATCCTCATGGCCATTTTCGGTGAAAGGTCTGGATAGGCGACCGTAGAAAGCAGATCGTACAGCGGGGCCATTTTCGGTCCCTGATCGTCGTAGAGGATCGAGAAATTCTTGCCGTGGGCATCGGCATTTCCGACAACCAGGTTGAAGATCGCGGCGTCCAGCAGCTTCAACACATCTGTAGCGGGCCGCGCTGATACTCGCCGCAACAGCTCAAAGCAGTCCTTGAATGTCGGCCCGCCCTCGCTGGCGTATTTCGTTTCAGGCGGCACACCAAGTGCTTGGCAAAAGTCTTCCTGGTGGATGCGGTGAACCACACCGTCGGCATCGCGATAGCGATCGTATCGCTCGACCACAAGAAAAGGGCGCCCATTCGCAGACCTCGGTTCGACTGGTGCAACGTCGAGGCCGATCGCTGCAGCGAGTCTCATCACGAATGCTTCGTTTTCGGTTGTCCCTGGAAAGCGCGCGATTGGTGGTTTCAGAATATGTGTTGTTGCTTGTCCGGAAACTGGAAGCGCGAGCTCGCCGTCAATCAAAACAAGCGGCACCTTGGACTGCGCGCCGGCTAGCGATAGCCTCAAGCCTTCCTGGCCGGCCAATAGCGGCCGCGTCGGAAGTGCGTCCAGTATCCGAACGATTCCGGCCTCATCCAGAGGTGTCGGCTGCTGGTCTGGAAGCGGCCCTGCCTCTATGGGCTCCTGATCTTCCGGCAAAAGCTGAAGTGCGCCGGCGACGTCGCCGCCCAAGCGATCAAGGAGCGCAAAGTCGTTCGCAGGTGAAACGCCCAATGCCTGCGCTGTCACAAGACGTTGGCTTTCCTCGGGCAACAGGCCGCCGAAAAATGGTCGGCATTCACGACGAGAAAAAGGTTCTGCGCGCTTCGGGAGGGAGGCAGACAGCGGAAGCGTGTTTTCGTCGTCAAGCCAAGCTTCGCTGTAGGCAAAGCCGATATCACCGTGCCTGTCCTGGGTGAATTGCCCGACAATGCGACCATCCCACCAGACGTTGAGAACCCTTACCGTCATTTTCTACGTTCACCAGGAGCCAGAATATCGATCGAACAGCCGAGTGTTTGCAAAACCTGCAACACTTTTCCTATCTGAGCTGTCGGTTTGCCCGCTTCGAGATCGACAATGAACCGGAGGCCAACGCCGGCAACGCCCGCAAGCTCATCCTGCCGCAAGTTTTGCTCCTTGCGCACGATGCGGACTAGAGCGCCGATATCGGCTGGAGTTTTGATGCGCTTCGCCATTTTTTTGTTTTCCCGCTCGGGAAAGTAGCATCATATCGGCCGCCCTGTCGAGGGAAATTTCCCGGTCGGGAAAATTTATGCCCGAGAAGGCGTATCGCCAATGAAATTTACCGCTCGGGATTACGAAATTGAGTGGCAATTTTGGTGGCAGGCTGAGTTTTCGTCCCGTCCTCAAATTCTATGAAGCGCAGTATAAGCCTGGGCGGCGTGCGGGCTCAGATTCCGCCGCGCCGTTTCTGCCTGGACTGCCTCCCTTATGATGCTCCGGATATCTTTAGGCCGCTGAGGGGCGGCGCCTCACGTGCGGCCTCATCGACGACGGTAGCCTTTCTCGCGCCCGCAAGTGCAGCTCAAAGGCGGCTTGCGCCTGGCCAGCTTGCTGATCGTCGGGGTGGGCATGTTGCACCTGCATCGAAGCGCCAGTTTGGTTGGCGAAAAATTGTCCATGCTAGTCTCATCTCCGCAGATCCCGGCGGCACGCTACGCTGGCAAGCTGCCGAGAAGCTGACGAGCCTCGCCGCGCAGTGTAAAAAAGCCGCGTGCCAATCGCGCACGCGAAAAAAGTCCTGGACGCAAGCGTGCCGCTGAATATGCGCATCAAGCCTGCGGTCCGCAACCTGATCGCCCGCGCTGCCGAGCTGCTTGGGAAGACACGCACTAATTTCATGCCGGAGGTCTCTGAGCGTCGCGCCGAGGAGGCGCTGCTCGTCGCGCACTTCGTTGCCTGCGAGGGCAACCGCGTCATCGCCTACTGCGCACTCGCTTCCGGTGCGGTAAAGCAGCCGGAAGCGGCTGGCGGTTTCCGGCGCAAATGCCTGACCCGGTTCCGGGTGCCGTCCTCGGCCGCCTCGCAGTCGACCCTCCTATTAGGGTCGCGGCATCCGTAGGGCATTGGTGCACGACGCAGGCCTGCGCCTGCTCCATGCTTTTGAAATCCTCGGCATTCGCGGTGTGCTGTTGCATGCGATTTCCAGTGAGCGCGAGCGTTCTAGAGGCGATCGGCTTCCTGCCTTCGCCGTCCGACCCCACGATGCTGACGGCCGGGTTGCATGATCTCAGCAGTGCGCTGAATCCCTGACGATCTTTAGGCCGCCCTCACAATTCGGATGTGGTTTTGTAATCGTCAGAATGTGGCGATCACTGTAGCGGTCTACCCCTTTGCCGAATCAACGCAGTCGCCGGGCACGGGCGAAGCCTGTAGCACCGCTGCGGAAGCGTAAGCCTCAGTCCCAGCGTTATACTCGGTAAAATGTGGCCGCGTTGTCGTGGAACAGTGCCGAGCGTTCTGAGACCGAGAAGCCCACGGTGATCTTCTTGAAGGCATTCCAAATGGCGTCGTAACTTGAGAACAGCTTATCGACGGGGAAATTCGAGGCGAACATCGCCCTGTCGACCCCGAAGGCGGCAATCGCCTCCTCGACATATGGGCGGATGCTCTCGCTGGTCCAGTTCCAGTTCCCCATGCCGAGGCCAGAGATCTTGCAGGCGACATTCGGCGCCTGCGCAAGCGTGTTCATCGCTTCGCGCCAGCCTTCGAAATGCGACGGCCCGTCGACCTGCATACCAGTGTGATTGAGAATGATTTGTACGTCGGGGAAATCGCGGGCGAGTTCCAGAAATTCCTCCATCTGCCAATAGTAGAGCTGAAGGTCGTAGCTCAGTCCGCGGCGAGCCAGTTCCTTGAAGCCTCGCCGCCATTCGAATGTACGGCTGACCTCCGGCTGGGTCAGGTAGGTCTTGGCGCTATCCGTATGATAGTTCATCGACTGGCGGATACCGCGGAAGTTTGCGTATTGCATATGCTCGTCGAGCAAGTCGCCGACATCGGGTCTACGGAAGTCGGCATAACCGACGATGCCGTGGGGGAAACCATGCTTGTCCGCAACGCCCTGCAGCCATTTGGTCTCGCCGGCGGGGTTCTTGGGGGTCGAAACCGACATCAAGGTGGACCGCCTTGACAAGGTTCCGGTTCTTCGCGTCAGCGAGAAAATCCCCGACCAGATAGGTTTTGTTGATGGCTGTGTAGTCGCCGAAGGCGGACGGCTTCACCCCGTCGGAAAGCCAGGGATAGTAGTTGGTCTCCAGATCCCAGAGGTGAAAATGGGGATCAATGATGGCAATGTCGGACATGGTATCTCCACCGGATTGCGGAAACGGCAAGCGACGCCGTTCCCGCGTGTCTCTTGTCAATTACTGGACGGGAAAACGCGTGCGATGACGGCCTTCGCTTCCGGCGTATCGATCTTGTCCGCCGTCACAAGCGGCATCACAAGCGCAAGGTCCTTCTCAACCGGCGCATCGGTCAGGGCGTTGAACACCTGCTGCGTGCCGTCAATACCCTGACCTACCGCTTCCTGGAAGAAGATGCCCTGGATGGCGTTGGCTTTCAGGAGCGCGATGGTCGTCGGGCTGCCGTCTGCGACCGCGATGCCGATCTTTCCGGTCAGGCCGCGGGTCTCGAGCACCTTCGCCGCGCCGGTACCCGCCTCGTCATACATCGCAAGCCAATGACATGCTGACCGCCCATCCGGATATCAAGGCGATCTACGGCCTTCTTGCGCGCCCTGCAGATACTTCTGGGCATTTTCGCGATCCTGTGGAAGGGACAGCATGCCGACCTTTTTTCCTTCGCGCTCCTTCGCGAGTGCGCAGACGAAGCTGCCTTGGGCTTTACCGGTTTCGTAGTTGTTTGCAGTAACCGAGGATGTAGTCCGTCTGGCCGGGTTGTGGGCCGATACCGGCAAAGGCAATCGGGATGTTCTGGGATTTCAGATAGGCGAGCAAAGGCGGGGTGCTGGTCGAGTTCACCGGACCGATGACGATCGCGTCGACGCCCTTGGTCACGGCGGTCCGTGCATTGTCCATCTGCTTGGCGGGCGAGTTCTCCGACGTGAACTCGACATAGTCCATACCAAGCCTCTTCCGCTTTCTGCTTCACGCCGAAGCCGACCCACTGCCAGTAGGAAATGTCGAGCGACGGCGCGAGATAGGCGACCGTTTTCTTATCCTCCGCATGCGAGACGCTCGACAACGCCACCAGCGCGGCACCCGCTGCCATGGCGAGCCACCCGTTCAGTTTCTTCTTCATGCCTTCTTCCTCCTCTTGATGTCCAGGTCTCCCCCAGGACGGATTACACGGCACCGCGCCGCGATTTGCTGAAGCGATCAATCAGGACCGCGATCAGGATGGCGATGCCCGTAACCGACCCCTGCCAAAAACTGTTGATGCCGATGAGATTGACGCCGTTCTGGATGACCGTGATCATCAGGGCTCCAAGAACCGCACCGATAGCCGTTCCGGTGCCGCCGAACAGGCTCGCGCCGCCGATCACGACGGCGGCGGGCCCGCAGGAGCGCCGGCAACACCGAGAATGGTCCCAGGCTGGAGCGTTACGGAAAACCCTTTTTCCGCGATCGTCAGCGGTTCATCGGACAGAGACGCCACCGGTGCCGGCCGAGCGGAACGGGCAACGGCCGTGGCTTGCGCCTGCCCCATATGCTCGATGATGGCGAGATCCGACAGCTCTGCCGTCGGCACGTTCCCCACCACGGTTCTTCCGTCCCGGATAATCGAGCAAACATGGGCGATCTGGCGGATTTCCTCCATGCGATGCGAGACAAAGACGACCGAGAGGCCATTTTCCCGTGTCAATTTTCTCAGAACCCCGAACAGCCGCTCCGTCTCGGCCGCGGTCAGATTGGCGGTCGGCTCGTCCAGGAGGATAAGTTCGGCCCCGACGACAGCGCTCGCGCGATCTCCACCATCTGTCCCTCATGGAGGCTGAGGTCGCCGACGAGACGGTTCAGCGCGGTACCCGCAAAGTCCCGATCAATCATCGAAAGGGCGGCATAGGCCTGGCTGGCGGCCGTCCTTCCATCGTAAACGCGCGAGCCCTTGCGGAAATGAGGCAGTGCTATGTTCTCAGCAACCGTCAGGTGGGGAAGAAGCGCGAGTTCCTGGTGGACGACTGCAACCTTGCGGCGACCGTCCGCTTCGGTGAGGATGTTGCCGGCCATATCCCGGAAGACGAGTTCGCCACCATCCTTTGCCGCCGTTGTGATGACGCGGATGAGCGTCGATTTGCCGGCACCGTTGCCGCCGAGGAGCGCGTGTATTTCGCCGCGCGCTACCGAAAAATCCACGCCTTTGAGCACGACTGTCGCACCATACGACTTGGTAAGTGATCGGACCGAGACGATGTTTTTGCTGGCGTCGGTCATAGTCCTGTCCTCAGTAGAGCGTGAGCGCCGGGATGAAGCTCACCGCAAGAAGGAGCGTCATCGCCATGGCAAAGAAGGGCCAGAGTTCACGGGTGGTCTCGCCGAGTGGTGATTTGGCGATCGACGAGGAGATGAAGAGCGTCGTGCCGATCGGGGGGGTGTAGAGCCCGATCCCAAGATTGATCACCATCATCAGCCCAAGCTGGACCCGGTCCAGACCGATCGTGTCGGCAAGGGGAACGAAGATGGGTCCGAGCAGCAGGATGGCGGGCGGCATATCGAGCGGCATGCCGACGATCAGCATCAGGATGTTCATCATCAAGATGATGACGATCGGGCTCGAGATGTTGGCGGCGACCCAATCCGCCATCTGCTGCGGCGCCTGGTCGAAGGTCAAGACCCAACCCACGGCGGCACTGCCCATGATGACCAGCATGACCACGCCGGTGGCCATGCCGGCCTCGACCACGTTGTCGCAGAATCGCTTCCATGTCAGGTCGCGGTAGTAAAGAAGGCTGAGTGCGAGCGAATAGACGACCGAGAGCACCGCGACTTCCGTGGGCGTGGCCAGGCCAAACCGCAGGAATAGGATGATCAGCACCGGCAGCAGCACCGCGGGCAGGCTCTTCAGTGCGAGCGTGGCGAGCTGCCGCCTGCTGGTCTGCGAGGGCTGCGAGGCGTAGCCGCGCCTCACCGAAACGAACCAGCAGACGAAGACAAAGCTCGCGGCCATCAGGATGCCCGGCAAGATGCCCGCGACGAAGAGGTTGGCGACACTGACGCCGCTTACCAGGGAGAAGAGGATCATGGGAATCGACGGCGGTATCAGAACGTCGATGACCGCCGAGGTCGCGTTGTTGGCCGCGCAGAGCGCGGGCGGAAAGCCGTGCTTTTTCTGCCACGGGATAAGAACGGATCCGAGGGCGCTGGCATTCGCCACGGCGGAACCGGAGACGCCGCCAAACACGACGGAAGAAACGACGGTGGTCGACAGGGGTCCGCCCCGCCAGCGCTGCATCGCATGCGATGCCAGCTCCAGCAGCTGCCGGCCGAGCTCACCGCCAAGCATCAGCGTGCCGGCCAGCATGAAGAACGGCAGCGCGAGCATCGGAAAGGATTGGGTCTGGTCATAAATCTGCTGCGCCACAATCGAAAGCGGCAGATAGCCGTTGAACAGGACCGCGACGCCGGCGGCGATAATCAGGGCGTAACCGACCGGCACTGCCAGCATCATCAGTGCGCAGAAGACAATGACCATCACGATCGTCATAGCGCCACCTCGCCGCTTTCGGTATTCGTCCGGTGGTCCCAACCGAGGCGCAGCACGCGCAGAACGACAGCGAGCGTGACGATCGCGACCAGCACGGATCCTACGGCAAGGGCGAAATACCCGACGCTGTTGGGCAATTGGAGGACCGGGCTGTGTTCGATCCCGGCGATCTCGCCTACAAGGTAGGCCTGGTAGCCGAGCACCAGAAATGCTCCCGCGCTGACAAGATTGGCGGCGACAAATGCAGTTGAACGTGCGCCATCCCGGAGTTTGTCGTAGATCCACTCGACCGCCATATGGCCGCCGGAATGGGCCGCCAGCACGATGCCGCCGAGGATGAACCAGGGAAAAATCAGCACCGGTAGCTCCTGAGCGAATGGAAAGCCTCCGCCGGCCAGCACGTAGCGGGCAGCGACATTCGCGGTCATGAAGACCATGAGTGCGATGCCGCTGAATATGACGACCTGCCGCGCGAACCAGACGATGGCCCGTGCTGTCAGCTCTACGAGTTTTGAGAGGCTTTTCATGGGATGCTCCCGCGCTGGGCCTCAGCCTTTGGCTGCCGATTCGATCTGGGCGACGAAATCCCCGAAGGGCTTCTTCTTCCAGCTCTCGGCAACAGAAGCAGTCGCGTTGGCGAAGCCTTCGCGGTCCACCTCGGTGACTTCGATCGCGGAAATGCGCCTGAAGGCTGCCAACACTTCTGCGTCCTTGTCGGCGGAAAGCTTGCGCTGCAGTTCGCCGGCTTCCTTGGCCGCCGCCTTCACTGCCTCGAGATCGCCGCCTAGACGGGCTTGTGCAATCTGCGACATCAGGAACGGCGTCGATTCCCATTTATGGCCGGTGAGACTGATGTACTTGTTTACCTCGTAGAGCTTGGAGCTATCGATATTGGCGAGCGGGTTTTCCTGTCCATCGACCACGCCCTGCTGCAAAGCCACGTAGAGCTCGCCGAAGGCAATCTGCTCCGTCGCCGCACCGAGAGCCTGAAAGATATCCATGGTCATCGGGTCGGCGGGCGTACGGATCTTCATTCCGCTCACCTCGGCGGGGGCTGCGACCTTGCGCTTGGAATTGGTGAGATGGCGAATGCCATTATCCCACCAGTCGAGCGGCACCACGCCGACCGCTTCGAAGCGCTTGACGAGTTCGGCGCCAATGGGCCCACCGAGAACCTGCATCGCCTTCGCTGTGTTCTCGAACAGGAACGGAAGACCGAGCGCGGCAAGCTCCGGAACGAGCGCGGACGTCGCTCCCTGACTGTTGGCCGTGAAATCGAGAGCACCGGTGCGCAGGCTCGTCAGCATCGCCGAGTCAGTGCCGAGCGTTTCCGCGCCGGCCACATTGATGGTCACGCGACCAGCCGTTTTTTCCGCGACCAGTTCCGCAAATTTCTGAGCCGCGACAGCTCGCGGATTCCCCGGTGCGGCACCATGGCCGAGGGTCAGTGTCGTGCCGGCCCGTGTGGGCCGAACCATCGTGACGATCGCAGGGGCCGCGAGCACGGCCGATGACGCGGCCAGGAAGCGGCGTCTGGTTATCTCGTACTTCATTGTCTCTCCTCCACTTTGAAACTGTCGCGGCTCCCATGCTCCTCCAGCGCGGGTGACCGTTTTCGTCACTCGTCGAGCCACTCCTTGATCCGGGTCACGATTTTCGTGGTCGATATGCCGTACATGTCGTGCAGGGTCGGCAGGGCGCCCGCTTCCAGAAAGGCGTCGGGCAGTCCGATCTGCCGAAAAGCGGCGGGACGCACAGCGGACCGCATCAGGGAGGCGGCGACCGCTTCGCCAAGGCCACCGATAACGGTGTGGTTCTCAGCCACGACCACAAGCCGTCGCTGCCTGGCGCACTCGGCGAGGATCGTTGCCTCGTCAAGCGGCTTGATCGTCGGAACATGAAGAACGCCGGCATCAACGCCGTTCTTGCGAAGTTCCTTGGCCGCTTCGAGCGCCCGCATCGTCATCAGACCGGAGGAGATAATCAGCGTGTCCTTGCCGTCCCGCAGTAACTTCGCCTTGCCTAGCTCGAAATGGTAGCCGTATTCCTCAAGCACCAATGGAACGTTGCCGCGCAGGAGCCGCATATAGACCGGACCGCGATGTGCGGCGATGGCCGGTACTGCCTGCTCGATCTCACTGGCATCGCAAGGGTCAATAATGGTGAGGTTCGGCATGCCGCGGAACATGGCAATGTCCTCGGTCGCCTGATGGCTCGGGCCATAGCCTGTGGTCAGTCCCGGCAGCGCGCAGACGATCTTGACGTCAAGCATCTCCTCGGCGATCGCGAGGCAGATGAAGTCATAGGCGCGGCGCGATGCGAAGACGGCATAGGTCGTCACCCAGGGCTGCAGCCCTTCCCGTGCCATCCCGGCAGCCGACATCATCAGCAACTGCTCGGCCATTCCCATCTGGTAGAAGCGATCGGGATGGGCCGCCCGGAAGACATGCAGATCCGTGTATTTGGCGAGATCGGCCGAAAGACCGACGACACGGTCGTCCTTTTCCGCCAAGGCGGAAAGCGCGTGTCCGAGAGGCGCCGGACGGGTCGGCTGGTCGGCGCCGGCAATGGAAGCGATCATCGCCGACGTGGTAAGTCGGGGTCTCTCCGCATTGCCGATCAGATGGGCGGGGCGTTCGTATTTTGAGCGTCTCATGCCGTCACTCCCGCGTCGATGATCCGGATCGCCTCGGCCCATTCCTGCGGTTCGACGCGCAGGAAGTGGTTGCGCTCACGCGCCTCCAGGAAGGGCACGCCCTTGGCCATCTTTGTATCGCAAAGGATGATTCTGGGCTGCGCATGCGGGTGCTGGCGCGCCTTGTCGAAAGCGTCGACGAGCGCATCGATGTCGTTGCCATCGACGCGCTGGACGAACCAGCCGAAGGCCTCGAACTTTGGACCGAGGGGCTCGAAGTTGAGCACCCCGAGCGACGGGCCGTCCGCCTGCATCTGGTTGACGTCAACGATGCCGATCAGGTTGTCGAGCTTGTAGGACCCGGCAGACATGGCCGCTTCCCAGGTCGATCCCTCGTCGAGTTCGCCATCGGAAAACAGGTTGTAGACGAATGACCGTGAACCTTTGCGCTTCAGCGCAAGCGACATGCCGACGGCAATGCCGAGGCCGTGACCCAGCGATCCTCCGGTAATCTCCATGCCCGGCGTGTAGGCGGCCATGCCGGACATCGGCAGGCGGCTGTCATCGGCGCCATAGGTTTCCAGTTCATCTTCGGGAATGATCTTCGCCTCGATCAAGGCCGCATAGAGTGCGATGGCATAATGGCCGATCGACAATAGGAAACGGTCGCGACCTTCCCACTCCGGATCGTCCGGCCGGTAGGTCGTCGCATGGAAATAGGCGACCGCGAGAACATCGGCGATGCCGAGCGCCTGCGCGATGTAGCCCTGGCCCTGAACTTCGCCCATGCGCAGGGCGTGGCGGCGAATGCGGCGCGCTCGCTCGGGAAGACTGACGTTGTGACCGATCCGGGCCATGCTTTCCTTTCCTTTCAGGCGCTCTCGTGGATCAATGGATCAGCATGCCGCCATTGACGTCGATGACGGCGCCGGTGACGTAGGCCGAAAGATCGGATGCGAGGAAGAGATAGATGTTGGCCACGTCGCGTGCGTCGCCCAGGCGACTGAGGGGAATGCCCTTGATGATGTCGGAGCGCATTTCGGGTGACAGCTTGTCACCGGTGATGTCGGTCTGGATGAGCCCTGGTGTCACACAATTGACGCGAATGTTGTCGGGGCCGAACTCTCGCGCCATGGCCTTGGCAAGGCCGAGCACGCCGGCCTTGGCCGCCGAATAATGTGGGCCGCCGAAAATGCCGCCGCCGCGCTGCGCGGAAACCGACGACATGCAGGCGATCGATCCACCGCCATTGGCACGCATGTTGGGTATGAAGACCTGACTGAGATTGAGCACGCCCGTCATGTTGACGGCGACGATGCGCTGCCAGTCGGCGTCAGAGATATCGAGGGTCTTCACCGGCTGGGTGATGCCGGCATTGTTGACGAGGATGTTCGTCACGCCGAACGCGTGCAGCACATCATCTGCAGCGGATGCGCAGGAGGTACGAACCGCCACGTCGCAGGGTAGGCCGATATGCGCGCCTTGTTCGACCGGCGGCAGGTCGCCCGCTGCAGCCTTTGCCTCATCGGCGTTGATGTCAAGAATGGCGACCCGCGCGCCGTGCGATGCAAAAAGCTCCGCCGTTGCCCGGCCAATGCCACGCTTGCTCGCCGCGCCAGAGATGACGGCGGTCTTTCCCTTCAAAAGCATCTTTTCTCTCCTCCTGGACACCGACTATGCGGCGCCTGGTGTCTCCTTCCAGGCCTCTGCCTGTCCTCGTGGAAGAGTTGTGGCGTAGCGCGCACCGTCCTTCAAACGCCAACTTTACATCTGTGGGTGAATCTGATTCACTAATCCCATGCTGCAGACGACGTCACTCTCCGCTATGCGCATTTTTGAAGCTGCCGCGCGACTCGGTTCGTTCCGGGCAGCCGCGGAGGAGTTGAACCTCTCGCCGAGTGCCGTCAGTCATGCGATTATGCGGCTGGAACGGGATCTGGGGGTGGCGTTGTTCGAACGGACGACGCGCAGCGTTTCGCTGACTGTCGCGGGGCAGACACTACTCAATCATGCGTCCAATGCCTTCGAAGAATTGCGGCGCGGTGTTGAACAAATTTCATCCAACAAGGCGCAATTGCTGCGGCTCCACTGCGCGCCGAGCTTTGCGGCACAGGTGCTGTCGCCCCGTCTGCCGCAGTTTTTGAAAGAGAATCCCGGCATAGAGGTCCGGGTGGCGGCCAGCACCAACTACGCCCGCTTCGTCGATGGGCTCTTCGATGCCGATATCGTCTACGGCGAGCCACTCAATCGTGAAGACCTGATCGTCATCCCGCTTTCTGAAGAAATCGTCTTGCCGCTTTGCGCGCCGGATCTGGCGCACCAAATCAAGTCCCCGCGCGACCTGTTTCACCAACCGCTGATCCGAAGCGATCTCAAGCGCATCCAGTGGATCGACTGGTTCGAAGCCAATGACCTTGGACCACCACCATCACCATCGATGAGTTTTGACCGGAGCTTCCTTGCCGTCGATGCTGCGGTCAACGGGCTCGGAATTGCGCTCGAGTCCGATGTGTTGGCCAGGCGCGAGCTGGAAAGCGGCAAGTTGGTCCGTCCTCTTCATCGGATCTGTCGCGACAACCGCTATATCGGCCACTATCTCGCCTATCCAAAATCCGGCAGCCAGCGGCGACTCGCCCGCGCCTTTGCCGATTGGCTGACGCGCGAATGCCAGCCGGCCAGCACTGGCTCAGAGTAGACATTCCGCCAGGCTTCTCGGCCGCGACGTCTCACTCGTTTCCGAGTGAAGCGGACGAGAAATCTTTCAAGGCCGGTCGCTCAACCGTTTCACTGAAGGAGCCGCGTACCCGAGGCGTGATTGGGACTAATAACCGTCATTGCCAGATAGGAAGCATGTGAGCAGGTCGATCCGGGGAAACTCGACTGATCAAAGAACGGGTTTCGCTCATTCCCAGATTCGAAACCACGCCGGCGGCAACGGCAGGGACCAGGGTACTAAGGGTTGATTTTTGGCGGGCGGCATGGAGGTACATCGGTGGGGCGAGAAGAAAGGCGAAACTTCGCCTCCTTCGTCGGTTCTCGCCACTGGGTTCATTTTGCTCAGATTTGCCCGACATGGCCTAAGGCTTTACGCACTCACTTATTATCCATGAGTTTTTGAAACATGTAGATGTATTCGAGGGCGTAGCGGCGGGCGTGTTCCTGCAGGTTGGCGGCGGCGGCGTGACCGCCCTCGATATTTTCATAATAGTAGATGGGCAGGCCCATGTCTTCGAACAGCGCGGCCATCTTGCGCGCGTGCACTGGGCCGACCCGGTCATCCTTTGTCGAAGTCTCAAAGAAGGGTTCCGGATACGCTACGCCCGCCTTGACGTTGTGATAAGGCGAGATCGAGCGCAGGAAGGCGCCTTCAACCGGATCGTCGGGACTGCCATATTCGGCTTGCCAGGAGGCTCCTGCCGACATGCGGGTGAAATTGACCATGTCGAGAAGCGGCACCTGGATCACGACTGCGTTCCACAGGTCGGGGCGCTGGATCATTTGCACGCCCATGAGCAGGCCGCCGTTCGAACCCCCCATGATCCCGAGATGCGGTGTCGAAGTAACCTTCTTGGCGATCAGGTCCTGCGCAACGGCCTGGAAGTCGTCATAGACGCGCTGACGATTTGTCTTCAAACCGGCGTCGTGCCATTTCGGGCCGAATTCGCCGCCGCCGCGGATATTCGCGAGCGCGTAGGCACCACCCTTTTCCAGCCACAGTTTGCCGAGCACCGCCGAATAGCTGGGCTGCATTGGAATTTGGAAACCGCCATAGGCATAGAGGATGGTCGGGTTCGTGCCGTCCAGCTTGACGTCCTTGCGCGCTACGAGGAAGTATGGAACCTTCGTTCCATCCTTCGAGGTCGCCCAGAACTGCTGTGCTTGCAGGCCTCCGGCATCGAAGCGTGCTGGGGTCGAAGTGATCTTCTCGACTTGGCCGGTTGCAGCATCGGCGCAAAACAGAGTTGAAGGTTCGAGGAACCCTTCTGAGAAGACGAACAACTGATCGCTCTCATCGTCGCTAGACGTCAGGGACAGCGTCGAATTTTCCGGCAGAGCCAGCTTGAAAGACGACCAGCCGCCCTTGCCGAAATCGAAGCTGCGCACCTCGCTGGTGACATTCGATAGGATCGACAGCACGAGACGATTTTTGGTCTGGGTAGTGCCTGCGACAGATTGATGCTCGTTTGGCATGAACAGCACAAGCGGTTCAACGCGCGCTGGATCGGCGAGCGCCGCCTTGAGATCGAAAGCGATAATCGCACCATTGTGGAAGACGGTGCCTTTGGCCGAGGTCCAGTCCGACTTCAACCAATAGATTGCCTGGCCCTTGTAGTAGCTGCTAAAGACGGCCGTGGTCGGTAGGGGCAGGACCACCTTGCGCGTATCGGTGTGGCCGTTTGGGTAAAAGGCTAGTTCGGTATTGAAGAAGTCGAGGCCGCGATACGAGGTGTCCATAACATACTTGCCATCGATGTCGCGTAGCACGCCGCGCTCAGCCGAGACGTCCTTCTTTTGGCCGCGGAAAATCTCGACCGCCTGATCCAAGCTCTGGCCGCGCTTTACCACCTTGGTGACGTAGGCATAGCCGGAAGAGGTCACTTCACCCGGCGTCCATTCCCGGGTCACGTAGATGGTGTTCTCGTCCACCCAGGTCACGGACTGCTTGCCTTCGGGTAGGACGAAGCCTTCCTTAACGAATTCACCCTTGGCAATGTCGAATTCGCGGACCACATCCGCATCCTTGCCGCCATCGGACAGGCGGATGAGGCAGAGATTGCTCGTGGGCGGCAGGCAGTCCCCGCCTTCGAATACCCAGGTCTTGCCCTCGGCCTTGGATAGCGCATCGACGTCGAGAATTGTGCGCCATTGCGGGTTGCCGGACCTGTAGGACTCCCAGGTCGTGCGCCGCCATAGGCCCTGCACGTGCGTGCCGTCCTGCCAGAAGTTGTCGATCATCCCGTTGCGCGCGAAGCTGGGCGAAGCAATGCGGTCGGTCGCCTGTAGGATCTTCAGAGCGTCGGCCTGGTACTCGCTGTAACGCGGATCTTTCGACAGCTTATCGACGGTCGAAAGGTTATGCGCCTCGACCCAGGTCATCGCCTTGTCGCCGTCGATCTCGTTCAGATAGGCGCGAGGATCGGAGGCGTCCTTGGAAGCTTTGTTGGGGTTGGAATCAATCGCCGTGGCGACGGTGGTCATCTGGGGCTGGGCGGGAGCCGTCATGGTGACCATAGTCATCGCCATCATCAAGTTGTTCAGAAATGTAGTGAGCATGGTTTGCCTCTTCGAAAGCCTCGATAAACGTATTGGAAGCGTTTAAAATCAACCGCTTCGCACCCTTCTCAGCAAAAGCTGTGCCAGTCTGTGTGGGCAAGAGCTGTGCCAGCCCGGTTTTTTCGGGGTCATTGGGAGGCCGTTGTAGGAGAAGTGGCACTGTGTGTCGCAACCGCGAAACGGCGTTGGACGACGTCGGGCGCGGTCGGATCCGGCACTTCAGGGAGTTCGCGCTATAGGGTTGACTCGGGATTGTCGACACCCAGCCTTGCTTTGTGGAAGAACCGCGCTTCTGCGTATGAAGAGCCGCGCCGTCAGCGGCAGTTTGGTCAACAAGCTCGGGGGATTTTTCCGAAAACCTGGTAGGCCGGTCAATTCGTCATCCCGGACTGTCCACCCAAGGGCGCACTCCAATAAGGGTCAAAGTTCAGTGCCGATTGACACCTCCGCCAGACCGCTGTCGCTCATCAGGCCGTCGGGGACCCCTCAGGAGCTTCCGGATATCGGACCTATCATTGGCGAGAATTGGCGCCACGGCTCCGAACCAGCCTAGAATGTCGTGATCGACGTACTGGTAGATATCAATCTACTGCCAAACCAGTTCGGTCCAAGGCAAGCTTCCACCTTACCTTGACCGTGCACTAGAGAGCGAGCGCCTCATGCCGGAAGCCGGGCGCCCGACATATATCAACATCCGCGGCGTGCCTTATAGGGCCGAGTTGCTGGAAGAGAACGGTCGCTCACGGGTTCGTATTTATCCTGTGACTGGCTGAGGAATGCGCTTGAGCTGCAATCTCGGTTGTCAGCGGAGCGGCGCACCGCGGGCAAGCCTTTTACCGCCCCAGCCACCGTCATAGGCCTGCTCGTACCAAGGGCGCTCATAGGAACTGCCCTGCGCAATGATATACGAGCGTTTGGTTAGATCGAAAACGGCGAACGGAAGTTCAACTTGTACATTCGATCCAGGAGTTCGCTGCTCCCCAGTGGAAGAGTGACCTTTCGCCGTGGGGCAGCAACCTTATGCGTTGACATACACGTATCTTGCGCGAAGCCCGCGCCCGATAGGATCACGCGGTTGCGGACGGTTTCCTGTATAGCATGCCGTCGCACCATACGTGTTCAACGCGGCCCCACTCGCAGGCTGCGGCTGCACTTGGGAAGAAGCCACGCCCATGGTAATTGGCACTTGTGTTGCAAAGCAACGGAATGCCCGTGAGCTTTTCATATTCGACAAGTACCTCGGCGACCTTATGCTGAGAGTTCCTAGAAATGGTTTGCAGCCGCGCAGATCCGTCAAGATGTACAACTGCAGGAACTTTGTCCTGCCACGGCATCTTCGTCTGGTGATCGAACAACATGTATGGATCGGGCGTTCCGGGACTAAATATATCCGGTGCACGGTCCTCCAGACATATTGGCGCAACTGGCCGGAAGTGTTCGCGGAATTTGATTTCGTTAAGATGATCTTTCATTTCCGGCGAGGTCGCAGCCGCCAGAATGCTTCTTCCTCCCAGTGCCCGTGGTCCAAGCTCGCTGCGCCCGGAAAGGAAAACCACGGGTTTGTTGCTGGCGAGGATGGCGGCCACTTCCGAGATGCTGCACGGGCTAGCATGCCACCCAGCTGGTACTTCGCCTGCTTGCATGCTCGGGCCGCTGTAGACTGACCAGTCTAATGGCACGAACCCTTGCTGGGCCACTATTTCACAGCAGGCTGCACCAATCGCAGAGCCGCTGTCATTAGGAAAGGGCGGTACCCAAACCGAATCGAACAGGCCTGTCTCGCGCAGCGCACTGTTCCATTTAATATTGAGTCCACAGCCGCCAGCTATGCACAGATTGCGTGCTCCCGGCAGGGGATGGTGCTGCAAGGCGTTCGCCATTTCGTCAACGAGGAGACGTTCGAGGGAAAAATGAGACGATGCAAGCACGTCTTCGGGCGCCTCTGCCCCAATTGGAGCGCGCTCGCAGCGAAAAAATCGTGCACGGCCGCAAGTGAGGATTCCGAGTTGTTGATGTTCGCACGGAAGGCGCAGGCAAGCGCAGTATCGCCGGCAAAGTGTTCTTGATAGAGCTTTTGGAACACAGCAACGATGCGTACGTGAACTGATCCCGGTGCGATAAAGGCCATCAGTTTGCCGGCAACGCCGAGGTCCCAGCCCCCGCGGCTCGTCTGCTTATAGGGGCCGAAGTAGTGGCCCGCGGCAGCGTAGGCCTGACCTGTTACCGGGAACAAGGATTTGACGAAGCTGGCTCGCTTGCCTTCCACATGGTAGAGCCGCGGAAATATGCAGCCGTCCCACACCAGGCAAAGCGCAGGGTCTCCGGATTTGGCAAAGGGGCTGGTGCAGTATGCAGAGGCGACATGGCTCGTCACATGCGGATAGCTTCTGTAGCTAAAAACCCGATCACCAAGTGTGAGGCCGGAGCCGCCGATCCAATCGAGAAGTCCCTCGGCGTGACGTTCAACGTAAGGCGCGCCTCTGAGGATAACAGGAGTCTCCCCACTGAGGACCTTGAACCGCGACTCGGCCTCACCGTCCCAGCCGTCGATGACAAACTGATCAACATCTCTTGCATTGACCCCGTTTTCCGCCAGAGCCGCCACAACAGCATCGAGATTGTTGATTTCTTGATAGCGCGAATTGTTATTCCGCTTCTCCTGCTCAGTACAGAAGACGAGCCTTCCATCCTCGACAACGGCGATAGCCCCGTCATGGGTTAACTTGATGCCACAGACGCGCTTAGTGTCTCTATCCAAATCAGGTAGTCGATTTCTGAAAACGGGAAAGCAAGCAGTCTTCATTGACCGATGCGCCGCGGCAATAAAGCTGCTCCACCTCGATCAACGTTTCGTTCAACATCGCGATGACGGTCTCCGTACCGGCCACATGCCCCCAGCGCCGGCAATTAGCATCGATTGCGGATCCAAAAACCATGTGCCCACTTGGCGCCAGCATGCTCACCAGGTTGTGAACGGCGGTGCGTATCGCGGCTACATCCTCGAGATAATAAAGAACTTCGGCCACGACGATCAGATCGAATAGCTGCTGAGTCGAGAACTGTCGAACGTCAGCGACTATCCAGTTGATGTGAGACGATTCCTTCATCCGTTGCCTCGTTCGAGCAATCGCTCGCGGCACCACATCAATCACAGTCAGCCGCTTGCAATAAGGCGCCAGTTTTCCGTGAATGCGCCGGCCGCGCACCCGACTTCGAGTGCGTTGGTGATAGGACCTTGGGAAAACGACAACCGAAGCATCTGCGAATGTCGCTCCTGCTCGAACGCATTGGCGTCGAGCCGCCATGGGTCCTCCTCCGCCAGCTCACGGTGCAATAAATGATAGTTGTTGACCCGCGTCAAATTTGGCTCCGAAACACTGTGCACGATTTTGCTGGGTGGGGAGAGCGAGGCGAATCCGGAGGCGTGGAATGCACGCGAATTCCCGAGAAAGCGGTCGCCGGCAACGATGGCTCCGTCAATACTGCTACTTGTGGGCCCTTGAGTTCGCTCGAAAGTCATACTTTTCTAATGCAGCATCAAGCAAAATTCGTAAAATCGATTATTTGGATGCCAAGCATCGAGGTTGTGGAAGTTCCGCCAGTTCCGGTCACTCCAAGGGCGGGCGTGTTGGGGGCTGCTCGGCTTGATCGCATTCGTCTGGAGTGAAGAGTTGGAGTAGTCGCCCGATCGTTGAGAGGCTCTCGATGGATCGTTCAGCGGCTTTTCTCAACAAGGCTTTGAGCTTTGAGAGTGTGTATTCTCGATCGGGTGAAATCGGGCCATGCGGCGGGAGCTATCCAAGGGAGGCGTCCATGTCGAAATCACAATTGGCTGGATATGATGAAGAACGTGTTCCAGGCGCATGTGGCAGATGCGTCTGGGATTCCCAGACGGCCCGATCGATCCTGCGCCTGTTCAGGGAGCAGCTGTTCTTGCTGGACGGGAGGGTGGCTGCTAGACCGGGAGGTTGCACCAGCGCCTATGAAGGCCGTCGCTTTCCAGTCCATAAGGGACGCTGATCCGCGAGCGTTCTATGGCTGCCGAACCAGACTTGCCGCCGCTTCAGGATGCCAGGATACGAAATCCGCGTACTCTTGTGTGCTGCTGGCGATGCGCCTGATGTCGCCACCCAAGAATCGCCTCACTCCTTCCTTGAAGGAAGCTCGGCCGATCTCGATAATTGACGACCAGACAAAACAATCGAGGCTCAGTTGTCTGAGGAACGCCGGTTCCTTTGACCCGGCCATTTCAAGCTCTCCCAGCGGCCGTGTGCGCTCTCATGCGCCATGTCTCCAGCATCATCCACCGTACCCGACTTGATACGCATTCATCCATGGCGTGGATCTTTGCCATCCAAATAAACAGTTATCGCAATCTTCTGAACGGCGATAGAGAAAGTTGACTTAAACTGAAAGAGAGAAGGCGAAATTCTTTCGCGATCGCTTTTAGACTAGAGGTGCTCTGATGCCGGGAACTCGGTAACTTGAGCTGGGTCCGACCCGGATATGAATGACGAGCGGAACTACCGATCAATTTCTCGAAGTCCTGGAACTACACGATTGGACTTGGCGGAGGGTCGAACTGTTGCTTCTCCCAGACGCCGCGACCGCATCTGCGTGAGACTCTCAAGAGCAGGATTAGGAAGTCGGCCTGACGGACATATGCAGAATGGTTCTCGATACTGGAACAACTCAAACGTGGCGGGATCTGCGCCAGTTTGCGCCGTAGCCGGTCTTCCAAGGCGGGTCCGGAGTATCCTCGGCGCGTCGTCACTGATACTACTCCCGATGGTCGGGAGGGGATTTCGCCAATCAAGCTGGGGGAGACGACGATAATCCTGGATCTACACGGGCAAGGGCTATCGGTGTCAGCGGCCGCCAAACAGATTGGCTACGGATCGCAAGAATGCGCGCAAGTACGTCGAGCGGGGGCTAGAGGCTCCGAAATATGGCCAACGCAAGCAAAACACAATGTTTGGCGACCGGCTCGCGACCTATCTTCGCGAACGCGTGAAGGCTTGTCCCGTCCGGACCGCGCGGCGGCTTTTCCGCGAGATCTAGGGTCTCGACCGTTTCTGCAGCTATACAGCGCTATCCGGGCTGACAAGGTGACCGGGCTCGAAACCGGCGGCGCCCGCAACTACATCACCAAACCCTTTGCCTCGCCGGAGTACCTGGCCCGCGTGCGTGCCGCGTTACGCGGGCCGCCGGAAGCGTCACTGCAACAGGATTTTCCATTTGTCTGGCGAATGGGCGCCGCTTGCATCGAGGAACGGATTGTAAACTCAAGCTCTCTGCGAGTTCACTCTTCTGATGGCCTTTCTCAAAATCAGTGTCCTCTCGCATGAGCAGCTTCTGGGGATGATGCGCGTCAATTTTCCCTTAATTCGCGTCTTCGCCAGCTCGCCAGCGGGCTGGTGGATCTGCATCGCCTCCTTTCGTCATATGGAGGGGACCATTTCAACCTTCGCAGTGCTTGCGGTGCGCTCCCCTTCACAACCAGTGATCAGAATGCTCCAAGCACTCCATGGGGCGGTCCGGAGCCGAGGTCCACACGCCGGGACGATACCGCAATGCGGCTGTGTATGCTGGCACGCGATCACCAGCAAAAAGGCGCTTGTAGAGACAATGTCCCCCAGTCCATGTTGAGGAGGGGAGATATTCGACGATGGCACGTTACGATGCCCGGCTGAGGGGCATTGGAAAGGCACATGCCTGCAGCGCGTTCGCAGGCCACGATTTCGAGGGTAGGAACATTATGAAGACACCGTGGAAATTTCTTGCTCAATTGGCGTCGCGACGACGATCGGCAAGCGTGCAAGAGAATTTTATTGCGCCTGACACTGATCCCGAAGTGATCGAAAGCGAAACGGAAAACAAGTCGCCACTTCCGTTCGACAAGCCAACGCAAGCTTCTGGCACTCCTGATCACGATTCCGCGGTTGATCGCGGGTCGATGTTATCGGACCAGCTGGAAAGCGACCCCAATCCCCTGCAGGAAATGAACCTCACAGCTGACATTCAAGAGCCTGGAACCCCTGCACGAAGTGAAACCAAACAATCGGATGCGGCTGGGAAGAGGCTGGGGCCGCAAAGCCAGACAAGCGCAAATTCCCAAAAGAAGCCGGAGATCAGACGTCGAGAACGCTCCAACAACGCGCGCGCCGAGGGGGTTGCGCAGAGCGCTGTCGCCACAAATGAAGCTGAGACCGTACAAACCTCGTCGTCCGGGGATCCTTTCTTCAACGAAGTGGCCATCCTCGACGAGGAAATCAAAGAGCTGCGACGTCTGCTGGCTCAAAAACTTTATCTGCAGAACGCTCAGCTCAAAAAGATGCTTGAGCGTTTCGACGCTTCGTGAGTTCGCGTAACTGCCGCCGGACCGAAAAAATGCTGCAGGACGTTATTCGCCGCGAGCTTCGAGGCCTGCTCGAAAGCGGGGAACCAGTGGTGTGCCCAGCCGACGGTGAAGGTGGAGCAGTGTCCGTCACGGCCTTCGACGATCTCGAGGAGATTATTTTTTGCGCTTGATCAAAAGAGAGGTTCGAGGCGCCGATCGTTTAGGATCAACAGCTGAAAATGGTGCGCGGCAGGCGCGCATATCGCCCTCCACGAGCAAGCGTCAGTTGGGCAAACGGCCTTGCGCCGCACCGGTAAAGGACGGCGCAACCATCGCGTCAGGCCTTCTGCCCGAGCGCAAGCCAACCAGCTCTCTCCGACGCCGGACGGTCCTCGGAGGGCCAGATAGTCGTGCGCATCGATCCAGTCGCCGCCAATCAAGCCTCATGAACAACGCGATCCCGGCTGTGTTCGCTTCGGCAGTGGCCTGATGGCGTAGCCCGGCGAACCTGAGGCGTGCGGCGAGCTTCCGGGCGCGAAATCCAGTCCCGTTCGAGATTAGGCGCCCAAGCATCTTTCGTTGTCCTTACTGGCGATAGCGGGTCCGCGGATGTTTGTGTGATGGATCGGCTTATGCGCGCCACTCCAGCTGACACAGCGCTTCAGTCGAGATCATTGGCGACGATCGGAACGGACCAGACCGTGGAATTCGTGCCCTGGTTCCGAAGGCACGAGCGCAGTCCGTGTGTCGAAATCGACTGGGCGCCTACTGTTCCACTGGATTTGTCGAGTTCCCGACATTCGGGGGGCGAGACATAACGCCACCGAAGTGATCGCGTTGCTTTGGAACGATTTTCAAGCTTGGCACGACACGTGCATAGCCATCCACACACACACACACTGCGCCGCCGCGCTGGAGACTCCGAAGCAATGGTGAAGAACTTCCTTGGATCATCGGTTACACATCAGGCTCGGCTGGAGCGGAACATGGAAAGACTTTGCAAATTCCGACTTTAAGATGGGTGCGCCAGTCGAAGACTTCGATCATGGCTCTTTGTAATTTGTCTAGGCAGGATAGTGAAAACAGCACTCGTTACCGGCGGCTCCGGATATTTTGGGGAACTGTTAAGCAAGCAATTGCTTAGACAAGGAACCTACGTTCGCGTGTTCGACCTGAATCCGCCCGGCTTCAGTCATCCTAATCTTGAATTTCTCAAGGGCACAATTCTCGACCGAAACGCGGTCAGACAAGCACTTTCCGGGATAGACAAGGTGTTCCACAACGTTGCGCAGGTACCGCTAGCCAAGGAAAAAGACCTATTCTGGTCCGTTAACTGCGGAGGCACTCAGATCATCGTTGACGAGTCGGTCGCGACGGGGATCGAAAAGTTCGTCTACACGTCCTCGAGCGCTGTTTTCGGTGCGCCGAAATCGAACCCCGTAACAGAAGAAACAGAACCGAACCCGGCGGAAGATTATGGTCGCGCGAAACTCGCAGGAGAAATTATCTGTAAGGAAGCAATGCAGCGTGATGGTTTGGATGTGGCGATTGTGCGCCCTCGCACAGTTCTCGGATATGGCCGCCAAGGCGTCGTCCAGATTCTCTTTGACTGGGTTGAACGGGGGCTCGATATTCCAGTGTTGGGTGGGGGTAATAACAAATATCAGTTCGTGCACTCGGATGATTTAGCATCGGCATGCATAGCAGCCTCGAATGTAAAGGGGTTTGCCACATACAATATTGGTGCTGCCGAGTTCGGTACGATGCGTGAACTTTTGCAAGTGGTAATCAAGCATGCCGAAACCGGAAGTCGAATCAAATCGATCCCGATGGGACCGACTGCCCTTGCAGCGAATCTGGCAAGCGCGCTCGGCCTCTCTCCCTTAGGGCCATACCATTCGCTGATGTATGGGAGAGCAATGTATTTCGATATCTCCAAAGCGCAAAAGGAACTTGGATATGCACCGAAATACTCTAATTCTCAGATGATGATCGAGACCTATAATTGGTACCAGGCTAATAGGGCTTCTCTCGGAAAAGGCGGAGGGTCACGTCATAAGGCGCCCGTCAAACAGCAGCTCCTGGCATTGCTTCCCTATGCAATGCGGCTGATCCCAGGATGAGCGCGGTTCCGATAATCTTGGTTTTTGCTGCGGGCCTGAATTCCTGTATTGGCAATATATTGCTGAAATGGGGCCGGGCCTCACTGCCTGCCAGCGCCGGACTTGCCGATACGTTTCTCACTCCCGGCTTTGTCGGCGGGGTAGTATTTTATGGCATTAACGTTCTACTGTTTGCAAAGGCTCTGGACTCCTTGGAGGTATCAGTCGCTTATCCGATTCTGGCAGGCTCCGGATTCGCGATGCTTATCATCGCGTCACATTATTTTTTTGGAGAACCATTCCACCTTCACAAATGGATCGGTGTCGCCCTCGTCCTGGTGGGCATTATTTTTCTGGCGCGAGGAGGCTAAGTTGGCATTCGATGGAGTGATCGTGGCAACATTGACACCTTTATGGCCATTGCTCGACGCGGAAGAAAGGCCAGCGGTGGTGTCAGAAGTCGCAAGCAGTGTGACCCGTGCCATCGCACTTGCCCCATTTCACATTCGCTTTGCGGTCGAAAGCGTTTCGATCGTCATAGGTCTCTGCACTGTCTTGATTTCAGCGGGTGCAGGCGGCCCCTTGGCACGCACGCTCCGAACAGACAGATTTTATCGGCTCCTGCAAAGAATGCCCGGTCCTGCCGGTTCTGTCATACGCCTTTATCGCTCAATGACGCTGCTTGCATTTTATGATGAAGCGCCGGTAGCCGAAAAGCTGTTGGCTGCACGGCCTGCTCAAACCTCATAGGCTTGAATATGAAGGGCGGGTTTTCGTTGAACAGCGAACTGCAACTGGAAGCCGATGCGGTGATAATCGGTTCCGGCGCGGGCGGTGCAAGCGTTGCTGATGTACTTACAGCTGCCGGTTTATATGTGATCATGCTTGAAGAAGGTGGGCATGTTCCCTCATCATCGGCTTCTCCTTTCGCGAGTGAAGCATTCGCGGCAGCCTGGCGCGGCGGAGGATTAACCGCGGCGATCGGCCGCCCCCCTATTGCTTATGCGGAGGGCCGCTGCGTTGGGGGAGGGACAGAAATTAACAGCGCGATTGCCCAGCGCGCCGATAGCGACCTCCTTGATCAATGGCGCAAGCTTTACAAGATCGAGAATTTTAGCCCGGACGAACTGTCGCAATATTATGGTCGCGCGGAGACAACGGTGAATGCGAGCCTGACCCCCGGCCCACTCGGGCGTCCCACCGACATTCTGCGGCTGGGTGGGGAAGCGCTTGGCTGGAAAGTTTCGGAGCTAAAACGGGGGCAGCGTGACTGCAAGGGCGCCAATCGGTGTTCTTTCATTTGTCCGAACGGTGCCAAGCAGTCGATGGCGGTGACCCTTCTCCCAAAGTCGATGGATCGCGGCATGCGGCTGCTTGCGCGAACGCGCGTAGACAAGATCTGTATCGAGAAAGGACGTGCCGCAGTGGTCGTCGCTCAGTTGCAGGACGCCGGCGGACAGGGCGTGCACGTGCGCGTAAAAGCCGGACTTGTGTTTGTCTGCGCGGGAGCAATTCATACGCCAGCGCTTTTGCGTCGTTCTGGCCTGCGTAAACGCATTGGCGATACCCTGCGCATTCATCCGACGATCAGAGCGACGGCACTTTTTGATGAACCTGTTGATGCGCACCAGTCGCGCCTTCCGCTAACAGCCGTTACCGAATTCATGCCCGAGCAGCGCATAGGCGGGTCGGTGTTCACGCCTGCTGTCTTTGGCCTTTCACTTGCGGAAGACTGGACCAATCGCGGCGACCTGATGCAGGCTTGGCGTTTATGCGGCTCTTATTACGGCATGATACGACCGCGCGGAGTGGGTTCAGTGAGACCTCTTCCCGGTATTAATGAACCGCTTGTCAGTTTCAAACTCGCGCCTGAGGACTGGATCTCTTTGGGCCAGGTTCTCACCCTCCTCGGACAGGCGATGTTTGCGGCCGGTGCCCGGAAGGTAATCCCAAGTATATCGGGCCACGAGGGCTGGACAAACCCTGATGAGGTCGATGAATTCCGGAACAAGCCTCTGCCTGAAAAAGCGACCAACCTGATGACCATACATCTGTTTTCCACCTGCCCACCCGGCGAGCATCGGGACGCTTGTGCAGTCGACAGTTACGGACGTGTGCGGGGCGTCGAAAACCTCTTTGTCGCCGATGGCAGCGTCATTCCTGAGGCGCCCGGCGTCAATCCCCAGATGACGATCATGGCTCTGGCGTTCCGGATAGCGGAAGCGGCACTCAGTCATTCCTCTCGAGAACGCGCCCGATCGGCCGCAAGGGAGTAAGTGTTATACATTAAGGTCCAGTAGTGAGGACCGGGAATTGCAGCCCAGGGGAACTATCGATAAATGCGCCACTTGCCTTTCTTCTCGGAAACAAGCTTGTAGACTGAATTGTTGTCCAGCACCGGTTTGCCCCACAAACCATCTCTTGAAGTGACTACAAGAGTTCTACAACGATATTTTTCCTTCATAATTCTAAGATGGTCTTCTGTTGCCAGGCCGGCGAAAGCGCGTACGAAGAAATTATAGATCTCTGATGCTTTTTTAGGCGTCAGTTGAGCAGCATAGGCGCGCAAAAAATCTAGCGTGGTTCCGCAATGTCGTCTCTGAGACAAAATTGCCCAGGAGATATTTCCCGGTGTATAGGTCACACTTGCTAGATCAAGCGGGTTGTTGGCCACCGCTTCATTCGGAGGCGTTACCTCGCGGACAGCTTTCCACATCTCAGGGGATGCTTTGAAAGCAGTGCCTTCTTCTGAATCAGGTCCTTCGACCTGGAATTTGAAGGTGTTCGAATAGACAGACTTGGCGCCAACCAAAATTGAGGGGGTGAGTAAAATAATAGCTGTTATGGTTGTGAGGCGCCCAACTAGCGTGCCTTTGCCGATAGTTGTGGAGAAAAGCCCAGAAGTCAGCGCAGTCATGACAAGCATAGATGGAATGAGTACACGCCATCCTAAATCATTGTACATAATTACGCTATGGAGTATCTGTGTACAAAATAGAGGCGCTAGCACCGAGACAGATAAAGCGCAGTCAATGTGTGCGTATCGCTTACTGTCGTCAGAGGGTCTGGCAAAACTCCAGATGAGGAATGATAAATATATTATTCCGAACTCAAGAAAGACCAGAACAAGCCAGAATCCTGGAATGTCCAAAAACCAATAATCGCCGGCAAAAATGGGAAAAATCCAAAACTCCACGACCTTCCTAGTGTGTAATATAGCGGACTGTTCGCGAATAAGCACGGCTGCACAGAGTAGGGTTATGACGACTGTGACCGAAAGTGAAATGAGAACCTCCAGAAGCCGTTTGACCTTTAGCACATGTGAGACCGACAGCGCCCCCACAAGGGGTAATATCAAAAGCAGCGATAAGCCGCCCGCCCACATCGAGCTCCCATAAGCAGAAGCCAAGATTGCGCCCATAAATACTGCCAGAGCCATATTGCGCCCGGCGTTGGAATATAAAATTCGCAGGTATGCCATGATGGCAATCAGGGCCAGCGTCCCGGAAAAGACGTGCTGGGGTACCCAGGGGGCCTGGATAATCCACGTTTGGAGGCCATGTTCGGGTGCCATCCATTTGTCGAGCCACTTTCCGAAGACAAATCGCACGGCTGGCTTAAGCGAACCGACGAATAAGAGCGGGAGTACCCACCAAGCGGCATATGCACTTCTGCTTCGCGCCACAGCCAGCCAAGTTACGACAAACGTGGAGAAAAGCGCGGTCATGCCGGTAAGAGCGATGTCGGCCTCCCAGCCGGTTGCGCCTGTTATCACGGATGAACAGGCGGCTATGAAAAGCCAGACGTAGTAGTAAATTAGGGTGTTGGGAGATCCGGCTTCGGAATGGAATGGATTGGCGGGAGGCAATCCGTTTTGAGCGATTTCATTTACGATCGCGATCTTTGCATGGTCCCAGATCGGGTGACCGACGCCGACGCTACCTCCATAATGCTGCGGAATGATCTCGAAAGCTGGCAAAAGGCAGAGGAGAAACGCAACAGTGAACCAGCAAAAGCCGGGACTCGCAGGCGATCGCAGGAGCGGGTCTATGGTGCCTTTCGAGAGCCAGAATGCGACAGCGGACAAACCAAGGACGATCAGGATCAGGTTGATCGCTGTAATGGGTAAAAAATGAAAAATGGAAACGGCTGCGGCGCCGAATATCCCAAGTCCGATGACCGGCGACAGAAGCAGGCGCATCGTGGTGTTGCTGTCAAAATACTTCGAAACAGGCCAACCTATGGCATATCCTATAGCACTTGAAACAAGTGCGCTGGAGACAATTGAAGAAGTTTGCACCAGCACTGACGGCCTCACAGCTCCTCGGCAAGCTTGACTAGAATGACTGACCGTTTTTGAGGCACCAATCGACCGAACGTTGCATGCCCTCGCGCAACGCAATTTTCGGGGCGTATCCGAGCACTTTTCTGGCTTTGGTGATATCGCAGGCAATTGTCTTGTTCATTTCCGACAGCACATGGATCTTCTGGTGATAGATCCCGGCATATTGGAGGGTAGCATCAAGTATCGTTGCGGCGCCGCCTACGATGTCCGGCAGACGGAAAGGGTTGGGCTTTACCGTCATGCCGAAATCTTCGTGCAGGACCATTCCAACGACTTCAATGATTTCGTTCATGGTGTAGGGCGTCTCGTCTGCAAGCCAGAAAATATCTCCCGCAGCCCGCTCGTGAACTGCGGCCAGAAGAATGCCCTGAGCCAGGTTGTCAGTGTAACCCATGGATCGGCGGTTCCGCCCTGATCCAATAATGGGAAACTTACCTTCTTTGACCATCTTGAAAAAAAGCGTTTGTCTTGGAGGCTGATTGGGACCGTAAAACCAGGGCGCGCGCACGATGACAATCTCCATAGTGCTGCCAGCAGCCACTTCCGCACGCAGTGCCCGTTCCATCAGCATCTTGGAGCGGCCGTATCCCGCATAGGGATCATAGGGGCTTTCCTCCGTGAATCTGTGGTCCGAGTGAGGATTGAAGCCGACCGGCGAATTCGACGACATGACGACAGCGCGCCGCACACCTGCCTTTTGCGCTGCAGTAACGAGGTTGATCGTGCCCTGTGTGTTGATTGCTTCAAACTGGGCAACATTTTTGGGATGAATGATACCTGCCATGTGAATGAGAACGGCGCCTTCGGCGCCGGCGACGAACGCGCGGACGGACTGCATCTCCCGAAGGTCACCTGTCGCGATTTCCATGCCCTGTTTGCGCAACTCAGATATGTCTTCTCCCGTAGGCACGAGGGCCCTTACCCGGAAGCTTCCGTTTGCGAGAAGTCCTGCATCCGGCAGGCCCGTCGTCAACGCGGCCGCCACCCGCCCGCCCAACCAGCCGGCAGCTCCAGTTAGGAGTACGAGCGGCGCATTCAAAGTTATAGGGGTTATCTCTTGCATATTGGCATTTGCTTAATTTCACATGGCCATCACGAACGCCGACGCGATGAGGGCGCCGATAAACCAGCTGGTCTTGTCGTTGAGCGCGAAGACAATAGGGTCGTCGTGCAATTCCATACGATGACTGAGGAGCCAGATCCTTTGCAGCCAAATGGAAACGCCGAGCGGCGCAACATAAAGCCATGCTGGATTATGATATAGGTGCGTCACTCTGGGCTCGAGTGCGAGGAAAAGCAGCATGATGACGATCGAGGCCGAAGCGGACGCAAGGCCATGGCCCAAGGTTAGCGGCCAGTCGCCAGGCAAGTATCCGCGCCCTTCGATGGTGTCCTTGCCATTTGAGCACGCGCGCATTGCTTCCACATGACGCTTTGCCAGAGCCAGCGAAATGAAGAACATTACTGAAAACGAAAAAAGCCAAGGGGAGAATGCCAGGCCGTTCAGCACCTGACCCATGACAATCCTTAAGGTGAATAACGCCCCAATAACTGTCACATCGAGTAACGCAACACGCTTCAGGCGGAATGAATAGGCCAGTGTCAGCGCGAGATAGACAGAAGCAACCAGCGCGAATTGATGGTCCAAAAGGAGGGCCGTCCCAATGCCTGTAGCAAGCATAACCAGACACGCCAAAAAGCCGTTCATGACACTGATTCGGCCTGCAGCGATTGCCCGGAAGCGTTTGGTCGCATGCGCCCGGTCCGCCTCCAGATCAGCCAGATCGTTGATAATATAGGTTGCCGAAACAATCAGGCCGAAAGCGAGAAAACCGAACGTCGTTTTCAGTACGGCATGGAAGTCGTCCGCAATGCGGCCGAGAAACAGAGGCACGAAGATCAGCACATTTTTCGACCACTGGTGTATCCTGAGTTCAGAAAGCCAATCCTTCACCGGATGTCTTTTTTCAGGACTGAGCGTCCTAACCTCGACGCCAGCCTCACGGAGTTTGCTTTCGAACTTTACTCCGTCGCCAACCAGAACGGCTCCGGAAGCCGCCTCCCAGATCGGCAGGTCGGCGGCACTGTCGCCTGCATAGATGAATCCCTCTGGAAAGCTCTCCTGAAGCCAATGCAGTTTGCGCCGGCTCTTGAGGTTCAGTGACCCACTACTCCCCTTGGCACCGTCGAAACCGCCGAGATGAGAAATGATATCATCTGCTATGCTCTGATCAGCTGCCGTAACGAGATAGGTTTCACGCCCGGCAGATCTCGCGCGGCGTATCAGTTCAAGCATCTGTTCACGGTAGGGAAGCGCCTGCGGCTCAACCGAACGGACTTTCGCCAGAGCTTCCTTCAGGGCCGGGCGCCCCTTAAACCAGTTTGGAATCGTGCGAAGCAACTGCCGCGGGGAATGGAAGAAGGCATCAAACAGGTTCTCGTGAAGACTGTCTGATTTTATCAGTGTGCCATCCAGGTCACAAATCAAAGGCAACTTACGATCAAAGCAGTCCAGATCAAGCACCTTCATTTCATTTCGCCGCTGTTTCATCAGTAGCATCCTCCAGCCGGACGCCCCGAAACAGGTCCAAAGTACGGCGGGCGCATTTTCGGGAGGTGGTGAGCCTGGCACGCGCGTTCTCGTATATGAGCTGACGAGGACATCTGCTTTTTGCCTCTCTCAAACGACCGCTAAGCTATCCATCCCCACCGGGGTCGGTATCTCCAGACGCATGCGACAGAGGAGCATCAAATGTTGTGCCAGCTTGCACAAACTTATGGGAAGAGACTTTCTGTATATTGTTCAATGACGTGCATGCGTGGCGCCTGATCTCAGCAGGCGAGCGCTGTGTCGCGGACACGACAGAATGGACAGCAGGTGTCTCTTGTTTGACGTTTACAGGAACCGGCGCCATAGAGTGATCAGTGAGCGGGACGAGGGAGCTTGGATAACCGCGGCATTCCGCTGTCCGCCAGCAGTCGCTGCACAAGTCGGTACCCAGGCGGCCAGCTTCTACAACGACGCCGAACGCAAGGCGGGTAGGGCGCGCGGCTTGTCATCTGAGCGGGAGAACCGAGGATGCTCGTCACTCGGCTGAAAGAGGAGCTCGCGGCCATTCAGAAGGCACGGCAAAGTACTGAATTGGCTGACACTCCGCGACGGAACGGCGCAAGAGTCGCGGCCGCAACTGCATCCAACCTCCGAATGTCCAATTCGCATTCCGGCCAGCTGCGATCACCATTATAGGGTGGCGAACTCGTCGCGAAATGCGTCTGAGTGTGGATCGATCTTCGGAACTCATTGCGGCGACCCCAGCCGGATGGGAATGCCAATCCCCAAGATAGTCGAGGTCGCCCGCGGTGTTCCTGAATGCTTCGTCTATCTGCTCGACCTGCCATGAGTGGTCCGGAATGAAAGTATGGCGACCATGCAGCGCTTTCGGGCCAGCACCTACAATATCAACGACAACCCGATCTTCGCCATCTCTCCAACCGAGGAGAACACCGCCGGTCTCGAGCGGAAAGAATATATTGGCCTGTTCGATTATTACTTGAGCTGCGTCGCGCCCCAACCAAATTGTCATCCCTGTGACGCTCCGCAGCTGCAGCTCGAATGTGGTGCGATCGTCTCGGCTTTCCACCGCGGGAGAATGCGGCGGCCATTTTCGGTCAGATCAAGAATGGAAAGGTGCCAGTCACCCGAATCGTACACGTCCGGGGCGAGCAGTCCGATCGTGCTGCGTACAACTTCCATCGACACTTCCTGCAGGTCAAAGGCGCCTCCGGTGAACGTTGGCGCGTTGCAGCCGGTCGGAACTATCGTGCCCGAGCTGTCAATAGTTGGGAGCGGGAGCGTCTTGCCGGACCAATGCTGCTGCAAGCAGACATAACAACCCGGGGCTCCCGGTTTGAATCTCGCCACAACGCCTCCGGCCGCGCCTTCGGTTGCGTGGCCGAGTACGTACGGCTTTCCTATGCTACGGCACATGTAGGCCAAGGCGCCCTGACACTCGGTCGAGGCCGAAGTGTCTACCACAATGTCGGCGTCCTCGATCAATGCTCGAAGCCAACGCATGGGATTCCCCTCGAGTTTGCGGACGTCGTCCACATTCGAGATTGCTGAGCCCACTTTAGCGTGTCCACGCCCGACATTTGTCCAAGGGTAGTTGTGATAGAGGAAATCGTGCAGCGCGGTCGTCTTTGGCAGGCCCCACACCGAACGACCCAGCGCCCATCTGACCGTGTTGCCAGGCTCGACGAGATCGAAATCGATGATCGTCAGCTGACCGACGCCTGAGCGCGCAAGCTCGACTGCAGCGAAACTGCCGATGGCGCCGCACCCTACGAGAACAACCTTTTTGCTTTTCAAAGCACTCGCGACAGGCAGTCGCGAGAGCATATCGCTCGACAGACGGTATCCGCGCACCAAGGAAACCTGTCGCCGGCGGCTGCCAGGCACGTGCCGACTGACGAGAAAGAACCAACCGTTGCCCTTGTTATCAGGGCCGTAGGAAAGCTCCTCCTGAAAAACCACGGCGGTAATCGATAGATCGTCGTCGGCAATTGATCCGAGCTTCTTCAGGTGAGCGGGGAAGAGGGCCGATTGTCGCTCTATCGCCTTCTCGGCCGCCGCCAAAATCTCCTCCGGGGCCTCGGGGAATGGCGGCTCCAGGCGTATCCAGCGCCCGATGACGTTTTTCCATGGGCCGGCCCGTTTCGGGAGATCGAAGGGCTTCGCCATCCAGGTGCCGCTCAATGGCTCCACTTTGCTCAGAATGGCTTGAAACGGTGGAGACCTTCCTCGCTCCAGGCGGTCCTGGAGCAGGAAAACTGCGGTTCCGAGGGGGGCATTTGGAACGGGCCGCTGCCCATCAAAAAAGACCGCCGTCCTCGGCAACATGCATATGATATGGCGTTACAGGGTCGGGAGCTTGTTCTTCGAGGCTGGCTGCCTCACTCCACTGCTCGTTCCGCCGCAGTGTCATGACTTGCAGGACCTGCGATAACCGCTCGGCTATGAAGTCCGCGACCATTTGATGGGGGTACCACTGGGCAGAGTCCTGCGTCAGCAGGCACAAATCCCTCGTAAAGGGATTCTGATGCCGCTCGAGTTGCAGTTCAGGCGCGGATATCGAGGGTCGGCAGAACGGATGCAGCGGCGAGTAGCCGACATTAAGTCGGATGGACCCGCCACTGTCCATCGGCCAAAGGACCTCGAGGATCAAGGTGCCGTCCTGTTGGATTAACGGCCGGTGAGAGGCGCCGTGCCCCTCATAGGCCGCCAACTCCCGGGCATACAAGCCAGGATAGGCCTGCCACCAATTGTCCTGATCCGAGCCGCGCTTAAGAACGTTCACCTCCGTCAGCCGACCGGCCGGTGGGACGGGGGGTGAGAGGGCACTGGCGGGCCATCGGGGCGACCCGGAGTATGGCTGGGCGGCCCCTTCGGAACGTCGGGGTGTTCAGGATGACCTTCCCGGCCCGGCTTATTCGTATTCGACATGAGTATCTCCCTACAATACAGGCCTCCGTTCTTGACGGAGCCCAATTCCGGATTAAAATTCTGGATGAGTCCAGATATGGATTATATAAGAATGGACTCATTCGTTGTTCAAGTACACACTTGGACTTAGGAGCAGATTTTTATGACAGAACCAGTTCGAGGGTCATCTCCAAGCAGCGATTCTGCTCGAGTCCCTGCAGAACTCGAAGCGTTCTTCCGCATTGCCGACCGGTGGCGTCTGTCTGCCGACGATCAGATCAAGCTGTTGGGATCTCCAGGTCGGTCGACGTTCTTCAAGTGGAAGAAGGAGGGCGGCACGTTGCCCGCCGACACGGTTGAGCGCCTGTCGCACATTCTCAGCATTTGGAAGGCACTGCGAATTCTCTTTACCATAGAGGAGCGCGCCGACGATTGGATTCGCCGACCCAACGATTTCTTCGATGGAGCAAGCGCACTCGACACCATGCTGCAGGGGAGGGTTGTCGATATCTACAGAGTGCGCCAGTACCTCGATGCTCAGCGTGGCGGATGACAATGGATGAGGTCGCCATCAAGGACGAGTTTTATCGGCTAATTCCGTCACGGTTCCCGCCAGTCGCGGTGTACGAGGGATTGGTCAGCGAGGACAAGATCGAGGCACTTGTCGAAATAGAGAACAAGACGAATCCGCGTCTCCAGTCGGAGAGCCGGCTGCTATCCGCTCATACCGATCCGAGGGCGCCGAGGCTGCAGAACTGGAACCTGGCTCCCTTCAAGTACCTGAACCCGGAGGGAAGCCGCTTTTTCGACGGTAGTCGCCCGGCACTGGAATTGGCAGACGATCGTCAGACCGCGCTCGCTATGTCTGTCGAGCGTCGTCAGGCCTTCTTGTCGCGAACCAAGGAAGCGCCAATCGGCCTCGATATGCGATTGCTCAAGACACCGGTGAGCGGGCGGTTCATCGATTTTCGAAAGTATCCGATCGATCTATCGTGCGAGGAACGCTGGAGATTGGGAGGTTCGGTGCCCGAAGGCGCGGACGGCGTGATTTATCATCCGCCGGAGCGGCCCTCAGCCATTTGCATTGCGGTACTCCGAGGCGACGTTCTTGGCCGAACGATTCAGACAGTCCATTACCGCTACGTTTGGAATGGTACCCGAGTATCCCTTCTTTATGCCTTTGATGATGCAGGCAACGAAATTCGCCCAGAGGTATTGTGTGGCGCGGATGATGCATTCGCCGTGTGAGCATTAAATCTAGCAAAACACACCTACATTCCGCTTAAAATCGATTTCGCCTTCTGCTTATTCACAGTGATGTTCTCAGCAGGCAACTCTACCCTTCTCGTCGCTTTGTGACCTCCTCTCGAAACCGGGAACGGAGTACTCTCATCTCGGCCTTCTCTAAACGCCTGCTGATCTTCTCAGCCGTCTGGGCCAGGAGCCTGCCGTCGAATTCGGGGGGAACTCCCCTGTTATCCTTCCAGAAGATTTCAATTGCCTGAAGGTCGGCCTCTTGGAGATCTGCGACGAAAGAGCACGCGGCAGCAATAATAAGTCCATTATCATCATCGGCAGTTTCTGCGGCGGGTACCGCCGCTTTGGCGGGCGATGCCGCTATAGCGGTCATTGCAGGCTGGTGAACCGACCGCAGCGACAGAAACTTTTCGACGGTGAGCTTGTCCCATTCAGAGGTGGTGTCGGCTTCCTGTCTAAGGGTCGGCGACTGCGATCCTCGCGCCGGATGAATGCCCAGCAAATGAACCCGAACCCCATAGTTCTGAGCAATCTGCACGCCGACTCGGACATCTTCATCGCCAGACAGCAGCACCACCTCAGAGATAGCCCTTTGCCGTGCCAACTCTATCAAGTCAGTCACGATAAGCGAATCCACGCCCTTTTGCTGCCCCTGCCCATTAATGAAACCGAGGCGCAACTTGATGTCATCCATGTCGGCGATGGCAGTCTGATCAGCGCTCATCGCTGCACCCGGTCTTATTCCATCGTACCAGTAAATGCGCAGCAGTGACCCAGTAGGGGCTTTCGTGGAACAGAACGCCTTCAGTTCCTCAATGACTGACCTCGCCGAGAGTGACAACTTCGCCCTAGCGACTTTGTTACCGGTGAGTGCAGTGCTCCCCTGCGCGAACAGATAGCCCGCGTCGACGAAAATAGCAGAGCGCCCCAAAGATCCCCCAACCCTAAAAGTAGCAAGGGCTCCCGCGGGAGCCCTTTGTATGCCGGCGCAACCATAATATCTAATCGGTCACGCCGGAGTAATTTATGTATGCGCCACGCATGCGCACAAGTCAATACGAAACGATAAACGCTGCAGGAAATGGACGCTAATGAGACGCAACGCACGCCAATCAGACCTAATCGCGCTCAATTAGATATTCTGCACACGAAGCTGCAACAAGTTACAACGGATATAATGCCGCGGGCGCTGCGCCGCAAGAGGCCGAAGCAGCCTGCATCGCGCAAAATCAATGGCTATCGACGGACAGGCGCCGCACCGACCAGTCCGCTTAATTTCCGGCGCCGGCCGAAGGCATCCCCGTCAGACTGCGGAAAATGTCGACCCAGAATGCGAAATCGTCTGCTCGCCCGTCGGTCCAGGCCTCAAGACCGCAATGCGCCACGGCAGTGGCTGCCTCGTCGCCGAACAGGTCAATCGCGGCTTCCATCATGCTTTCCGGGTCCGAAGGTTCTGGCCAGATCGCCTTCATCATAGTCATACACCTAATCGCTGCTTCTCGGGCGTGGGATACTACGCGCATTTGAGCGTTGCGCAAACGATCGTTTATGCACGCGTTGCACAGGCCGAAGAAAACGCAATGAAATCAGCTGCCTAGAGCCGCGTATCCGGGCAGGATTGCATAAGCATGCTCCATTACGCAACGGGGTATGATGGGCGAGAAGACCGGATATGCAAGAGTTTCCACCCTCGAACAGAACCTCGATATGGAACAGCGCGCTCTCAAAGCGGCGGCAATGGTCACGTCCGCTGCGCCCCTGGTCGCCCCTCGACGGGATCAGGTGAACAGCATTATCCGATTTGCGCGCAGATGCCCTATCAACTCGCGATCGATGTCGCTTGAGGCCGCCGACGGCCACAGAGACCTTAACGAGCGAACCGTTGTCGCGATACTCCTCGAGCGTGAAGTTATTGACCACCTGCTTGCGGATCGAGATCGAGCCACCTTCGGGTGCCGCGCGGCGGCAAGACGATCTGGATACGCTCGCCGGTCGGAAGCGCGGCGCTGAGGATCGGTTTCGAGCGGCTGATGAACTGGTTCGTCGCGGCCGCAACACGCTCGCCGACGTTCTGGATTTCATCACCCATCAGGGCGACGATTAGATGATGCTCCATGGCGCCAAACCGTTCCACATATACATCGCCCGGTTTGTTGACGGCGATTTCCGCCACCCTCGGATCGTCGATAAATTCCCTGATCGGTTCAAGTGCGGATTCCGACGTGAAGCCGGCCGGCATTCCGATCAATATCCGGCCACCGTTCCGATTTGAAGCCGGCCACGATTCCAATCAATTACCGGCCGGTTTTCGGCTCTAACGATACCCCCTGGGTCAGCAACTTTGGCATCAAGCCTCCGGGTACACGAGGAGATTTTGATGCCGGCGAAGAGAAGGCTGACCATGAGACAATTACGACAAATGCTCCGGCTTGGCGGAAGCGGAAAAGCAGCCGCGAGATTGCGGTGATGCTTGGTGTTGCGCGCAGCACCGTGCAGGATAACCTGAAGCGTGCGGCGTTGGCGGGCCTGACCTGGCCACTGCCTGGCGAACTGACCGACGAGGCGCTCGAGCATCGGCTGTTCGCCCGCGCCGGGGTCAAGCAGGGCCAACGGCGACGCCAAGAGCCTGATTGGGCCGAGCTCTCCATCGAACTGAAGAAGCCGGGCGTGACGCTTCTTATGCTCTGGGAGGAATATCGCAGCGTCCATCCCGACGGATACGGCTACAGCCGCTTCTGCGAACTGTTCCGCCTCTTCGAGCAGCGCTTGTCGCCGACGATGCGCCAGGAGCACGCCGCTGGCGACAAGGCCTTCATGGACTATTCCGGCAAGAGGGTGCCAATCGTCGATCGCAAGACCGGCGAGGTTCGCGAGGCGGAACTGTTCGTCGGCGTGCTCGGCGCGTCGAGCTATACGTTCGCCGAGGCGACCTGGACCCAGACGCTCCCGGATTGGATCGGCTCGCACGTGCGCATGTTCGCCTTCTTCGGTGGCGTGCCCCGGCTGATCGTGCCGGACAACCTGAAGTCCGGCGTCAACCGGGCCAACTTCCACGATCCCGAGATCAACCGCAGCTACGGCATGATGGCGTCCCACTACGGCGTCGGCGTCCTACCGGCCCGGCCGCGCCGCCCGAAGGACAAGGCGAAGCTCGAGAACGCCGTGCGCTTTGCCCAGAGCTGCATGCTCGGACGCCTCCGCAAGCAGACCTTCTTCTCGCTCGCCGAGGCCAATGCCGCGATCGCCGAGGTGCTCGCGCGCATCAACGATCATGTCATGTGCCGGCGGCGTCAGCCGCCGGCACCTCTTCGAGACGGTCGAACGCCCGGCACTCGCAAGCCTGCCCGCCGAAGACTACGAGTTCGCCGAATGGCGCTTGGCGCGGGTCTCGACGGATTACCATGTCGAGTGCAAGAGCTTCTTCTATTCCGTCCCGCATGCCCTCATCCGCCAGCAAAAAGGCGCTGAAAAGTGATGCGATAAGCGCCCTTTACGAAGGATGATCGATCAGCCGTTTCAATGTCGTCAAGATCGAAGAGACGCTGACGATCGAAAAGTTTTTCCCAGCTACGCCGCACACGAGCGCTCCTATGTTCGGATCCGTTGCTCCCCCGTTGCTATTCCGCGCAACCCATTTCGCGCGCCCACTCGATAAGTGTTCGGCTCTCGCGGATGAATGCGCATCTCAGACGCTCGCCTCGTACTCCGCCTGCCTTGTCCTTGGTGATTGAACTTCCTCAAAGGGCCCGACCGTTACCCAATATTACTCAATCGTAGGGCTCATCGGCGTTGAATGCGTCATGGGGGTGCCGTAAGCCATCATACATGGAGCGAGAGGAGAAGGCGGTCGAGGGGGCCGCAGATGCTTCAGCAAGGAGGAGATATGAAACGTCGTACATTCACCGCTGGGCTGGCGGCTTTGCCGTTCCTCGGCTCCAGCCTCACCCGCGCATTCGCGCAAGATGCTGCCGCCTCGCTCCCGAAAACCTATTCGGGGCAGAAGATCCGAGCGCTGGCCTCGACCGGTGCTGCCTTCGAAGCGATGGCTACGGTCAGCCGAGACTTCACCGAGGCGACCGGCATCGCCGTCGAATACGTCAACCTGTCCTATAACGAGCAGTACCAGAAGCTGATCCTCGATCTAACCAGCGGTGCGGCGTCTTTCGACGTCTTCAACTTCGCCTATCAGTGGAAATTCGAGATCGAACCCTATTGCGCCGATCTTGCGAATATTCCGAAGGAAATTCAGGGTGCGCCAGATCTCGCGCTTGACGACTATCCGCAACGAGCACTCGAAATCTACGGCCGTGCCAACAACAAGCTCATCGGTCTGCCGACACTCGGCGATGTGACGCTGTTCGTCTGGAACAAGGAGGCCTACAAGGCCGCGGGCTTGGATCCTGACGCCGCACCGAAGACCTGGGACGAAGTCGTCGAGCGCGGCGCCAAGCTCGTCGGCAACGGCCAATTCGGCTACGCCATGCCGGCGGGCAAGGGCATTCAAACGACCGTGACCTGGATCATGGTGTTCAAGTCGATGGGCGGCGAATACTTCGATGCTTCCGGCGCGCCGACCTTTGGTAGCGAAGCGGGCGTCAAGACCATGAAGTTCCTGGTAGAGAAGCTGGCGGCGGTCAGCCCTCCCGGCAATCTTGCCTGGGATTTCCCGGAGATGTTCAACAGCCTGTCGACCGGCCAGTCGGGGCAGTCGATGATGTGGCCCGGAGCTTTCGGCGATCTGCTCAACCCGAAGAGGTCCCAGGTCCACGACAAAATCGGGTGGTCGCCGATGCCGCAAGCTTCACTGTTGGGTGGCTGGTCGATGGGCGTCAACGATGCCTCTCGGTCAAAGGATGCCGCCAAGCTTTACGTCGCATGGCTCACATCTGCCGACATCGTTCGCCGCATGGGTCTTATTGGCGGGGCTCCGGCACGCATCTCGGCGCTAAAGGATCCGGAGTTGATCAAGCAGGCTCCGAACCGACCGGCTGTGCTTGCCGGTCTGCAGGGCGACGTCGCCGAATATCCGCCGATCAAGGAAGCGGAGCAGGTCCACATCATGATCTATGATGAGGTGAATGCGGCGGTGGCGAAGATCAGGACGCCGGAACAGGCGGCCAGCGATCTTCAGGGCAAGGTCGAGTCTTTCATGCGGCGCCGCGGCTATCTCAAAACCTGAGGTCGCGCTCCGTGGGGGCAGGCGTTCCTCCCCGTCTGCCCCCCCTTTACAACGGCAAATCTGCAAGTAGTTTACCTGATGACAATCTCTCAAACAGTTCCACGGGGCGCAGTGGCGGTTCGCCGGCGTCGCCGCATCCGCATCAGCACTGTGGTGTGGTTCACGCTGCCTGCTGCGGCAATCATGTTGCTGGTGCTCGGCGTGCCGCTGGTCTACTCGTTCTACTACAGCCTCACCGGCTGGTCTCTCGTCGTTCCCGGCAGCGATCAGGACTTCATCGGCCTTCTCAATTATACCGATGTCTTGAGGAGCAGTGAGTTCTGGGCGTCGATCCGCGTGACGCTGATCTATGCCGTGGTCGCGGTCTCGCTGGAATGCGCGCTCGGCATCCTCTTCGCCGTGCTTTTGAACCTAGAATTCTTCGGCCGCGGCCTCTTTCGCTCGCTGATGCTGATCCCGATGGTGATCACGCCGGCAGTCGTCGGCATCTTCTGGAAGCTGCTCTATGAGCAGGATTCCGGCGTCTTCAACTATCTGCTTGGAACCCTCGGCTTCGAGCCGGTACCGTGGCTGAGCCTCACCGTGGCGCTCGCCTCCGTCATCATCGTGGACGTGTGGCAGTCGACGCCGTTCTTCACGCTGATCATTCTGGCGGGGCTGCAGTCCCTCGACCGCGACACGGTGAGCGCCGCGCAGGCGGACGGCGCCAATGCGCTCCAGGTCTTCCGCTACCTGACGCTGCCGCATCTCGTCCCCTACATCATGATTGCCGCGGCATTTCGCATTATCGGCGTCATGGCCGACTTCGACAAGATCTTCCTGTTGACGCTCGGCGGGCCGGGCAATGTCACGACGACGCTCAGCGTCTACGCCTACAACACCGGTTTCAAGGTCTTCGATATCGGCAGAACCACGGCGATCTCGTGGATCTATGTCGTCTTCGTTCTCGCGATCAGCGCGCCCCTGATCTGGCGCCTGTTCCGCGGCGCAAGCGTCAACCGCCACTAGGGGAGGTGAGGCATGGCTATTTCATCCAACACCAGCCGCACCACCCGCAAGCTGCTCTGGACCCTCTTCTGGTGCGCGCTCGCCTTTGTCTATCTGTTTCCATACACCTGGATGGTGCTGACCGGCTTCCGGCATGGCGTCGACACGATCTCGATGCCGCCGCGCTTCATCTTCGAGCCGACGCTCGCCGGCTTCAGGCACCTGTTCGAGGTGACCGGGTTCCAGAAATACATCATCAACAGCGCCGTGGTGACGATCTTAAGCGTCGTGCTGGTGATCGGGGTTTCTGCGCCTGCGGCTTATGCGCTGGCGCAGATCAGCAAGCGGGGCGGAGCGCTTCTGGTGGCGATCCTGGTCGCCCGCATCATTCCGGGCATCGCAATCGGCGTTCCGGTCTATCTGCTGGCGACGCGCCTCCACCAGCTCGACACCTACCAGGCGCTGGTCATCATCAACGTCGCCGTCAACATTCCCTTCGCGATCTGGCTGATGCGCAGCTTCTTCATGGAAGTGCATCCGACGCTGCGCGAAGCGGCGATTTCCGACGGCTGCAGCGAATGGCAGGTGTTCACCAAGATCATGCTGCCGCTGGTGCTCGGCGGGATGCTGGCCACCTCGGTGTTCGTGTTCATCGCCGTTTGGAACAAGTTTCTTTTCGCCCTCATCCTGACCACCTCGGTGAGCCCGACGGCGCCGCTTGCGATGCTCGGCTTCAGGACCCAGTACGGCGTGCAGTGGGACGCTGTCGGTGCTGCGGCGTTCCTGGTGTCGACGCCGGTCATCGTCTTCGCCTTCATAATGCAGCGCTACCTGGTGCAAGGCCTGACCATGGGCTCCGTCAAGTGACAGGCATGGTTGGTACAATTCTTCGCAGAAAGGCCGAGCAGAATATGACTGATGTAACTATCCGCAATGTCACCAAGCGCTATGGCGCTCTGACCGTCATCCCTCAGCTTTCGTTCAGGATCGAGGACGGGGAGTTTGTCGTGCTGGTCGGACCGTCTGGCTGCGGCAAGTCCACGCTTCTGCGCATGCTGGCGGGACTGGAGGAGATCTCCGGCGGCGACCTCCTGATGGGAGCCGACGTAATCAATGATCGCCCCGCCAAGGAGCGGGACATGGCGATCGTCTTCCAGAACTACGCGCTATACCCGCACATGACCGTCGCGGAAAACATGGGCTTTGCGCTGAAACTTCGCAAACGCCCGCGGGCCGAGATCGATGAACGCGTCGACAAGGCGGCGGCGATCCTCGGGCTCGGCAAGTTGCTGGATCGTTATCCGCGCGCGCTTTCCGGTGGCCAGCGACAGCGCGTCGCCATGGGCCGGGCAATCGTGCGCGACCCGCAGGTCTTCCTGTTCGACGAGCCGCTGTCCAATCTCGATGCCAAGCTAAGGGTGCAGATGCGGGCCGAGATCAAGGCGCTTCACCAAAGGCTGAAGATAACTACCGTTTACGTGACGCACGACCAAATAGAAGCCATGACCATGGCTGACAAGATCGTAGTCATGAACGAGGGACGGGTGGAGCAGATGGGCACGCCGCTCGAACTCTACGATCGCCCGGCGAACATCTTCGTCGCCGGCTTCATCGGCTCGCCCTCGATGAATTTCCTGCCGGCGACGGTGACGACGGCGAGCAGCCCGCTCCTGAAGACGCCGGAAGGCGTGGTATTGCCGATCGATGCTGCAAACAGGCTCGCCGAGCGCGCCGAGGTCACCTATGGCATTCGTCCGGAGCACCTGCAGCTCGGAGAGAGCGGCATTCCGGCCGAAGTGGTCGTCGTCGAGCCGACCGGCTCGGAGACCCAGCTCTATGTCACGGTCGGCGGGCGTGAGCTTGTCGCAGTGCTGCGCGACCGGGTCGACGTCCGTCCGGGCGAGAAGATCTGGCTCGCGCCCAAGGCGGGATGCACGCATCTGTTCGACCCCGCGACCGGCGAACGGATCACCGGTTGATCATGGCTCAAGTTTTGCTCACCGCGTCTGGAAGTCGAAACAGTCCGAGCAGGGTTTCCCGTCCCAGCTCGGAAAGCTCGGCCAGCATGGCCTCATTGGCATGCCGCGCCGCGATCAATCCACTGACGCCGATGGCGAGCGCTTCCTGCGCCATCCCGAAACTGTCGACCACGGCGAGAGCGCTGAAGCCCTTGACGACCGCCGCACGCAACAGGGCGAGTTCGGATTTCACCCCGTACCCGAAGTCCTCGAGGCTGATGCGCATTTCGCCGTCGATCGCCGTCACGCTCGGGAAGTTGACGACGCCGTGGCATCCGGCACTGTCGAGCGCTTTCAAGATGTCGGCATGGCGGCGGAACGGGTCGAGCGCCAGAACGCCCGCAAACAACGCACTCGGCCAGGAAACGCCGCTTCCGAGCCCGGAGAGCAGACAACCGTTGGCATCATGGATCGGAAGCAGGACAAGGCTGTCAAATGTGCTTTTCTCGAGGCCCTCACAAGCCGGGCAGTAAAGCGTCACGGATTGAGGCGGCGCATCGGCGGCTAAACCGGTGACGATCGGGATGGGGCGAAGCTTGGAAGGCGATGTCATTGGGTATCCCTGTGACGGACTTACCCAATCTTACCCAAGTGGATAGCTCCCGCCAATTGATTTGCTCCGGCGCCGACGACAAGGTTTTTGAAGAGCGAGGAGGCCGGCGAAAGCCGGAAGGAGAAAGATGAACAGAGTTTATGTGGTCGGGACCTGCGATACCAAGGGCAGCGAACTCAGATATCTCCGCGACCTAATCCGCGCGACCGGCTGTGACGCCGTCCTGGTCGATGTTTCCGTCTCGGAGTTCCACAGCCAAGCCGCCGATGTCGACGTTCAGCCGTCCGAGGTCGCCCGTTTCCACCCGAACCCCCCGAAGCCCGAGGAGCTCAAGGATCGCGGCAAGGCGGTCGCCGCCATGGCGCAAGCGCTGGTGGAATATATCCGCTCGCGTGCGGATGTCGATGGCATCATCGGCGCCGGCGGGACCGGCGGCACGGCGCTGATCGCGCCGGCCATGCGGGCACTGCCGATCGGCACGCCGAAAGTGCTCGTCTCCACCGTCGCCTCAGGCAATGTCGCCCCCTATGTCGGACCGACCGATATCAGCATGATGTACTCGGTGACGGACGTCTCCGGGCTCAACCGCATCTCTCGGGTGGTCCTCGCCAACGCCGCCCATTCCGTAGCCGGCATGGTCCTCAACAAGGTTAGCGCCGCCAAGGACGAGAGGCCGGCCATCGGGCTGACGATGTTCGGTGTCACGACCCCTTGCGTCCAGGCGGTCACCCGGGCGCTCGAGGCAGACTTCGACTGCTTGGTGTTTCATGCCACCGGAACCGGCGGCCAGTCCTTCGAGAAGCTCGCCGATTCCGCCCTGCTTGTCGGCGGGATTGATGTCTCCACGACGGAGGTCTGCGACTATCTGGTCGGCGGCGTCTTCCCCTGTACGGCCGATCGCTTCGGTGCCTTCGCCCGGACCAGACTGCCCTATATCGGCTCCTGCGGTGCACTCGACATGGTCAATTTCGGGGCGCTGGACACCGTCCCCAGCCAATTTCGCTCGCGCCGTCTGCATGTCCACAATCCCCAGGTCACGCTGATGCGCACGACCCCTGAGGAGTGCAACAGGATCGGCGAATGGATCGCGGAACGGCTGAACCTCTGTGAGGGGACGGTCCGCTTCCTGATCCCGGAGCTCGGTGTCTCGGCGATCGATGCGCCCGGTCAGCCCTTCCACGATCCTGAAGCAGATAGCGCGCTCTTCGCAGCGCTCGAGCGCACCCTTCGCCGGACGACCAAGCGGCAACTCATCCGCGTTCCCCTTCACATCAATGATCCGCAATTTGCGGAACTCCTTGTCACCAACTTCAAAGAGGCCCTTCGTGAGCACTGATACTCTTGTCAAGCGTCCCACTCGTTCTGAACTGATCGACCGTTTCCATAATAAGATCCGCGCCGGCGAGCCGATCATCGGCGGCGGCGCCGGCACGGGCCTTTCGGCCAAGAGCGAGGAAGCCGGTGATATCGATCTGATCGTGATCTACAATTCCGGCCGCTATCGGATGGCCGGCCGCGGCTCGCTCGCCGGGCTTCTCGCCTACGGCAACGCCAACCAGATCGTCGTCGACATGGCGAGCGAGGTTCTGCCGGTCGTCAAGCACACGCCGGTGCTTGCCGGTGTCAACGGCACGGATCCGTTCGTCGTCATGCCGACCTTCCTGCGCGAACTGAAGGAGATTGGCTTTGCCGGCGTGCAAAACTTCCCGACGGTTGGTCTTATCGACGGGCTTTTCCGTCAGAACCTCGAAGAGACCGGCATGAGCTATGCCCAAGAGGTCGCGATGATCGCTGAGGCGCACAACCTCGATCTCCTGACGACGCCTTACGTGTTCAGCCCGGAAGACGCCGTGGCGATGGCGAAGGCCGGTGCCGATATTCTCGTCTGCCATATGGGGCTGACGACCGGTGGAGCGATTGGCGCGCAATCAGGCAAAACGATGGAGGACTGCGTCGCCCTCATCAACCAGTGCATCAAGGCGGCGCGGGAAATTCGCGACGACATCATCATCCTTTGCCATGGCGGCCCGATTGCCAATCCGCAGGACGCGCGCTTCATTCTCGATGCCTGCCCCGGTTGCCACGGTTTCTATGGCGCCAGCAGCATGGAGCGGCTGCCGACCGAAGAGGCGATCAAGTCGCAGACGCTCGCCTTCAAAGCGATCCGCCGCAAGCCGGCCTGACCGTGAGAAGGGAACGCAAGCAGATGACCATCTTTCGAAGTGGAGACCAGCCGCCGGGCTGGTGCGAACTCACCGACTTCGAGTTCGTTGACTTGACCGATCAACCCTTGCCGATTCCGCTTGCCGCCGAAAAGCAACGTCTGCTCGTCACGAGCGGATCGTGCCGCGTGAGGAGCGCCGAGGGAGCGCAGGTTCTGAGTGAAGGCCAGTTCCTCGACATGGATGGGGCCAATGGTCCCTTCACCGCGGATGCCGGAGAAGGGGCCGCACAAGTGCTCGTTTTTTATGGCAGATGGGGCAACGAACTCGGCGGATGCGGGGTGTTCAAGCTCGGCCCCGACACCCCGGTTCCGGTCAGGGGGGATCCGGTCATTTATCCCAAGTCGACGAACTTCGATTCGCATTATCACGACTGCGACGAATACTGGGTAATTATCGAGGGGGCGGGGACGGTCGTCGTCGGCTCACGCAGCTTCGAGGTCGAGGTCGGTGATTGCGTCGTTATCGGCATGGGCCACCATCATGATCTTCCCCATGTGCGGACCGATGTGAAGGGCGCATATTTCGAGACGACGCTCGAGGGCAGGAAGCGCTTCGGTCATCTCTGGGAGCACACGCACGGGCCTGCCGATGTGCGACCCGAGCGGGTTTGATCCGCCATGTGCGCCAAGCGATGCCTACCTGGAGGTGAACATCAATGACGTATAAGGTCCTGCATATCGGCGCCGGCGGCTTCGGAGAGCGCTGGTGCGACACGTTTCTGCCGCCAAACATGGCGGACGGGATGATTGAGGTGGTCGGCCTCGTCGACATCGATGCCACGGCCCTTGAAACCGGCCGTAAGCATCTCGGCTTGAAGAGCGAACAGTGCTTCACCTCGGCCGCGCAAGCCTTCCAGATGGTGGATGCAGACTTTTGCACCATCGTCATTCCGCCAGCTCTGCACGAGGGGATCGTCGACCTGGCCCTTGCGCGCGGCATGCACATCCTGTCCGAGAAGCCTATCGCCGACACCATGGAGGCCTCCGTCCGCATCGCTGAGAAAGTGAGAATGGCCGGCCTTAACATGGGAGTGACGATGAGCCACCGGTTTGATCAGGACAAATCGACTCTAAGAGCGCTCGTCAGCGCCGACGCCATCGGCCGTGTCAATACGGTATCGTGTCGTTTTGCCGGAGACTTCCGCGTCTATGATTCCTGGGGGCGCTTTCGCCACGAAATGATGCATCCCATGCTGATAGAGGGCGCCGTACACCACCTGGATATCATGGCCGATCTAGCCGGGGCGCCCTGCACGTCGATCTATGCCCGTACGTGGAAGCCGGAATGGGCGGATTACAAGGGCGACACAGACGCCATAGTATCGATGGACTTTGCGAACGGCGCTCATGGTGTCTATGAAGGGTCTTCGGCACAAGCCACGGGGCTTAACGATTGGGCCTTCGAATATGTTCGGGTGGAAGGGGAAACCGGGACGGCTATCCTCGACCATCGTGAGATTGAGGTATTTCACCGTTACCCGATGCGGCTTCGACAGGCCAGCCGGCAAGGAAAAGGTCAGCAAGTGTCGCTGCTACCCGGCAAGAAGTGGCAGAATACCCTGTTGATCGAGCAATTTTGTCAATGGCTCGACGGCGGCCCGCCGATGGCAACCAACGTCTGGGAAAATCTCCAGTCTGTTGCGCTCGTATTCTCAGCGATCGAAAGCGTCCGGCTGGGTCAACCGGTGAAAGTGCAGGAATTCCTCCAGTCCTACCGAGAGGGGGCTTCGATCGAGTCTCGATAAGATGTAGGTTAGCCTGACAATGGCTGATCCGATCGTTCATCCTGGGGTTCATCGTCCCGAATTCTCCGCTCCCGTGCACGCGAGAGCGGAGATTATCGCGACACTCAGGGCCACGCTTGGCAAGCCAAACACCACTCTCGTTGGTGCTGCGATCGGCACGGGAATGGCCGCCCAGGCAGCCTCGCGGGGCGGCGCAGACTTTATCCTCGCTCTCAATGCAGGGCGTTTGCGTAGCATGGGCGCCCCTTCTATCTTTTCCCTGCTCGCATTGCGCAAGAGCAATGACTTTGTCCTGGATTTCGCCCAATCAGAGATTCTGCCTTTCGTTAAAGTTCCGGTCTTTTTCGGGGCCAGTGCTTTCGATCCGCGGTCTTCGATAGAAGCTGAACTGGAAAGAATTGCGGATGCGGGTTTCGGCGGAATTGTAAACTTCCCCACCTCCATCTTCCTCGATGGACGGTTTCGGGCCGATGTCGAGGGAGCAGGACTGGGGTTCCAGCGTGAGCTCGAAATGCTTCGCGCCGCTCAGAGAAGAAATATGGCGACTCTCGCCTATGTTCGAACTGTGACTGAGGCTCAGCAGGCCGCGATTGCCGGCGTGGACATCATAAATCTCAATCTCGGCTGGAACGTCGGAGGGACTGTCGGAAGCCGCACAGAGCTCAGCCTGAGGCAAGCGGCTGAGTATGCGAAGATCATTTTCCGCCAGATACGGGCCATCTCGGAGGATACTCTTTGTGTCCTCGAGGGCGGCCCTATCGTCAGTCCAGACCAAATGTACGAGGTATCCGCACTGTCCAAGGCAGACGGATACATCGGCGGCTCCACCATCGATCGGGTGCCTCTCGAAGCCTCGATGGAGCAGATTACATCCGCATTCAAGTCGGTCGGCACCTTGCAAAAGCGAATTGATGAACTGGAGCGCCAGCTCGAGCATGTGCAGCGCGAATACTCGATCGTTGGTCGGTCACCTTCGATCCAGCAAATCAAGCAACGTATCGAAAAGCTTGCCGCTTCTAGTCTACCGGTCCTGATTACCGGGCAAGCCGGAACCGGCAAAAAGCTTCTGGCACGGGGTATTCATGAAGCTGCCAGACGTTCCGGCAGCAAGCTCATCAGCTCAGAAGACGCAAGTGGAGAGTCGCTTTTTGGCTTCGCCCCGAGCGCGGGCGGCAGGAAGGTGCTTGGGCTGCTCCAATACCATCCCAAAGCAACCCTGCTGATCGAGAACGTCGAATGCCTGTGCGTCGACGCTCAGGAACGTCTGATAGAAGTCATCGAGACAGGCGCTTATCGGCGCCTGGGCGACAACGAGAGAGGGCGGTTCGAAGGCCGCCTGATCCTGACATCGACGCGGCCGCTCTCTGAGTTGGGCTCGAGCGGGCAGCTGATACCTGCTCTTGAGTCGCGTCTCGCGCCGGGTCACGTCTTTCTTCCCCCTCTATGCGATCGCCTCGAAGACCTTCCACTCCTCGCCGAACACTTCCTGCAAGCACTCAGAAAGGATCGACGCAGTCGGAAGCTGTCGGTGGACCACTCGGCCTATCGAGTTCTGATGACCTATGGCTGGCCAGAAAATATTCGCGAGCTCAGATCCGTGCTCGAAACGGCCGCCATCCGCTGTGAAGGCGACTGGATCAAGGCCGAGCATTTGCCGCCGCTCGGCGATGCGAACGCGGACGCGCCGCATCCGCATCCGGGGGAAGAGCGGGAATGGATCCTGGATGCGCTTCAGCGCCATCGGTTTCGCCGCGGTGAAGCCGCGCGGTATCTCGGGATATCCCGAAAGACCCTATACAACAAAATGCGAGTGTACGGTCTTCCATTGCAGCCGAGAGAAAGAAGCTAAGCGGGGGCGCCAAATATAATAATGCCACGCTTGTTCAGCGACGGCAGCGCCCCTGCACGAGTGGCACCGCGGCCGCAGCGCCCAGAACAGTTTTGTCGCGAGAAGTGAGCGAGTAAGCTCCATGTGGCCGCCATGTCAGCTCGAACACTCTCTCGGACGTGCAGGCCTTCCCTAGAGGGAAAAGAAGCCAGTCGCCGACTTTCACAGAGGGAAACGACAGCACTGTTCGGGGGTAATTGAAGCGGCGGCGGCGGGAGGCGGGAAGTAGAAAGGTGGCAACACCGTCAGTCGCTGTCCGGCTTTAGCCTCGCCAGAAGTGCTAAGACCTCGGCTTGAATGTCTAGGCAAAGGGCTTCGTATTTGAGTACCGCTTCCTCTGGGTACGGAGTCTCCCTCCGGTGGCGTTCAATGGCCTCAGCCGCGACGGCATAGGCTTCAAACAGGCCATCCAATTCGCGGCTCCTGATGTGCCGCAGCAGATCTCTGTGACGAGGCAGGGCTAGCGCCAGCCGAGCTCTGCCGTTGCGAACCAGTGACATTTCACTCGATCCCCAGCACGGCCCTCGGCTTGATCAGGTACGGGCAAATTGTGCGGAGGATCGTCTTCTTACGGGCAAGGATAACGCTCAAGCAGGCCAGGTGTTCCGAGTTGAGGGGCCGCCGCTGCTCAACAGCGATCTTAAGGTGTCAGCGAATGCATCTGCTTTTGATCTGTCCAAAGGAAGTGCTGCGCTCTCAACTCGCCATCTGACTTTAAATGGACAGTAGGGGTGGCCGGCAACGGGCATCTGGTATAGACATGGCGTCATGTCATGCCAGACGCAGCTTCTCAGCGCCTCGGAGGCCGCCTTAGGAGAGGACTTCCTCTCCGCTCTCTCGACGGATCTGGACAACTGGGCTCTGTTCCTCGATATCGATGGTACTTTGCTTGACCTGGCCGAAACGCCGGACGCCGTAGCCGTTCCACCTTCGCTGCCTGCAAGTCTCGATCGCTTGTCGAAAAAACTCGGCGGTGCTTTGGCACTCGTGACCGGTCGCGGCCTTGCTTATGCCGACCAGCTTTTTTCGCCGGCCAAGTTTCCTATTGCGGGCCTTCATGGTGCCGAGCGCCGCGACCCGGATGGCCGCGTGCACAAAGCTGCAGAGACGGCGGATTTTGAGCGGCTGAAGGCCGAGCTTGTCGCCACTACTTCCAGCTGGGCGGGCGTTCTGATCGAGGACAAGGGGGCGGCGGTCGCTGCCCATTACCGGCTTGCGCCGGACAGACAACTCGAACTTGAACACCTGATGGAGCGAGCGTTGTATCGAGCCGGACCAGACTGGGCAATCCAGCACGGCAAGATGGTCGTCGAAATCCGTCCAGCCAGAGCCAACAAGGGCGATGCAGTTGCGGCATTTCTCGCGCAGCCGCCCTTTGCCGGCAGGCGCGCGATCGCGATCGGGGACGATGTGACCGACGAAACAATGTTTCGCACGGTCAACCGGCTCGGCGGCTTTTCGATCCGCATCGGACCGCCTGTGCCTGCGAGCGAAGCGCTCGGCTCCATCCCTTCTGCCGAGATCCTGCGCGGCTTCATCGCCGCGTTGGCCCCCTGAATATTTGAGCACCTGACATATTTTCTTGCATGAAAGGTATACGGCATGAGCCGCCTCGTCATTGTTTCCAATCGCGTACCCGTTCCGGACAAGGGTGGCATTGCGCCGGCTGGCGGGCTCGCGGTCGCGCTGAAAGTCGCCCTCGAAGCGCATGGCGGCATATGGATGGGCTGGTCGGGAAAATCGAGTGGCGAGCTCGAGCCGGCGCCGCTCGCGCAACTGCAGCAGGGCAACATCACCTATGCGCTGACGGATCTGACCGATACCGACGTAGAGGAATACTACCACGGCTTCGCCAACCGCGTTCTCTGGCCGATCTGCCACTACCGCCTTGATCTCGCCGAATACGGTCGCAAGGAAATGGCCGGCTATTTCCGCGTCAACCGCTTCTTCGCCCATCGCCTGGCGCCGCTTGTCAAACCCGATGACGTCATCTGGGTGCACGACTACCACCTGATCCCTCTCGCCGCGGAACTGCGTCAAATGGGCTTGAAGAACCGCATCGGCTTCTTCCTCCACATTCCCTGGCCGCCTGCAGACGTACTCTTCACGATGCCCGTTCATGAGGAGATCATGCGCGGCCTGTCGCACTACGACGTCGTCGGCTTTCAGACCGATCATGACCTTGAGAACTTCGCCGGCTGCCTCAGGCGGGAAGGCATCGGCGACGCACTTGGCGGAGGCCGCTTCAGTGCCTATGGCCGCATATTCAAAGGCGGCGTCTATGCAATCGGCATCGAGACTGCGGCCTTCGCCGAATTCGCCAAAAAGGCATCGACCAACAGCACGGTCAAAAAGGCGCGTGAAAGCATCGAGCACCGCGACCTCATCATCGGTGTCGATCGCCTCGATTATTCCAAGGGACTGACGCAGCGCATCGAAGCGTTTGAGCGCTTCATCCTCGCCAATCCGGCACAGCGGGGGCGTGTCACCTATCTGCAAATCACGCCGAAGTCGCGCTCCGAAGTGCCGGAATATGAAGCCATGCAACGCACTGTTGCCGAACAGGCCGGCAGGGTGAACGGCGCGCTCGGCGCCGTCGATTGGGTGCCTATACGCTACATCAACCGCTCGGTGGGCCGCCGCATTCTTGCAGGGCTTTACCGGCTTGGCAAAGTCGGCCTCGTGACGCCGCTTCGAGACGGCATGAACCTCGTCGCAAAGGAATATGTTGCCGCGCAGGATCCGGACGATCCGGGCGTGCTTGTTCTTTCGCGCTTCGCGGGCGCTGCCCGCGAACTCCAGGGAGCGCTTCTTGTCAATCCCTACGAAATAGAGGGCACCGCAAACGCCATGGCGCGCGCGCTCAGCATGCCGCTGGAAGCGCGGCAGGAACGTTGGACGGCGATGATGGATCACTTGCTGGTGCACAACGTTTCGCGCTGGTGCCGGGATTTTCTCAACGATCTGACGGCATGATCGGATCGGTTTGGTTAGGGCGCTTGTAGGCAAAGATCATCAGTATGCGGCGCGGCCGTGCCAAAAACGAAACCGGCGACCGGCTACGGCGGTATTGCCTTAGCCAAATGGCCGCATTTGAATCGTCGGCACGCCATTGAGATTCCACGGGGACCCGTGTCTCCAAACCCGATATCGGCTCTTGCTGCCTCGGAACCGAGCCCGAATACACTGAACTACCGTGCGCACCTCGCATGCGATGCGACTGTTGTTTCCGAGCGAGGATTAACCGAATTTCAGACTGATCGTCTTGCGAGCGCGAGGATCTAACTCTGGTGCCGCCCGTTTCTTTCCCAGACCCAAAGCGCGCGCAAGGTCGGAACGCTTTTGAGCATAGCTTGAAGCAACCATGGGGTAATCACCCGGTAGACCCCATTTCTCTCGATATTGCTGCGGCGTGAGGCCGTACTTGGCCATCAGGTGTCGCTTCAGCGATTTGAATTTTTTGCCGCACTCCAGGCATATGATGAAGTCTGCGGTCACTGACTTCTTGATCGGAACGGCGGGGCGCTGTTCTTCGACGGCAGCCTCCTCAGCCTCCTCAGCCTTATCTGCCTGAGAGGTGCTGCATAGCGAGAGATACGTCTGCTGAACAAGACTGGCCAGATCGGCGGCAGGAACGATATTGCGGCTCAGGTAGGCCGCGACGACCCGGCTTGTCAGCTCAAGATTGCGTTGCTCGCTCGCCGAACGCGGTTGGTTCAATGTTCTTCTCCTGCATCTTCCGTCACTTAGATCCGTCCGCGCAATTTGCAGATATTTCGGTCAGAAGGAGGGCCGACAGAGAGCCAGTTGATTTTTGCCGAAAGTTTTTCCGGTAGATTTTTGACGTGTTGGTCGCTGCGTTCATTCTCGTCGCGTAAGCAGGCCGGAACTTGAAGCACGGCCGAGCAAACGCCCATCCGGCTGAAAAACGCGTGACCTCTTTTAGATCCGCGAAGTTCAAGGCGACGCTCGCTGATCGCATTCGGCTTTTGGCTGCTCTCCATGATCACGGGCACCCTCACAGTCAACGACTGACTATCCGCCACCCAGAACGACCCCGATAGAGAAGACGCCGAGGCGGCGTTAAACGGCAGGCAAGAGGTAACCCCGAAAATGGCACACGCTGTCTTCGTCAAATACTCGATTGCAACTTCCCCGGTTGCCTCCTAATTAAGCCGCGAGACGCCTGTGTCATCAGCCATTGAATCATTTTATTCTCATCCATATTTAGCGGGTTACAGTTTTTGGCTACAGACCAGAATCACTTGATTTTCTTCAAGGATGATTTCGGAACACGTACGGCTTGCAAGGCGAGCGAAGCCTTGCCCATGTGGTCGCATGTATTCAGCTTCGGCTTGGGTGGAATCATTGTTCCATCGGAGGCCGTTCACGAAATCTCCAGCGCGACCAATGACTTTTGCACAAGATGGGACGTGCCCGTGCTGCACGGAAACAAGATCAGAGGGGCGCGAGGGAGCTTTGGTTTCCTGAAGAAAGCGCGGTTCTTTCAAGAGCTGGAAGAAGTCCTGATCGACGACCGGATTCCCGCCCATGCTTGCGTCATCTGTCGACCAGGCTACAGAGACCGCTACCATGACAAGCACCCTGAGGGTGTCCGTTGGCAGATGAGCCGGACCGCCTTCGATATTTCCGTCGAAAGGCTGCCAAATATGCCCGTTCCCTCAAACGTAAGCTTTCGGTGGTTTATGAACGAACAGGAGAAACAGAGGATCGGTTGATTGAAGGCTACTTTCAGAGATTACGGACAACCGGGACAGAGTTCAGCGTTGAAAACTCCGCTCAACACAGTCCCATGTCATCTGCCGATTTGGCTGACACATTGATGTCGATCTGGCCAGACGGCAAGGGAAACCCGATGCTGCAATTGGCAGACTTGGTGGTCCATCCATTGGGGCATCGCCCAACGGGTCTTAGAAATAGAGCATATGACCGCTTCGCAGAGTCAGGCCAACTTCTAGACGCTCGCACCGATGATCCGACGATCTCGATTAAATATTCGTGCTACGACGATCCGTACAAGGAATACGTCGCTCCTGAAGGGAACCCCAGAAACACATAAGGGACCCGAAGGTCCCTTATGGCGGTTAGCGTAAAAGCAATAACCCCGTGGCAAAGCCATACCATAAAGTAGATAAATCCTGTGCCTTTTGCAAGGCGTTTGGGAATTTTAGCCAAAAATCGCTATCTCCTTGAATTATCGATTTAAAGACTGCGATCTAGAATTCCCTTCACAGGGCAACGATTAGAAGCGCGTGTTGTCGATGGCTTTCGCCCTGAGGCGTTCTCCACGCGCGCTGCGACTCAAGACAGCCCCTGCCGTTCGAATAAATGAAAGCGGGCGGTTCGATATCCGGTTATCGTTCTACCGTCCGCAGGCACTTTGGTTTTCAACCAGTGCCTTTCGCGGCCCGGCCGACCTCGTCGGCGGGTATACTGATCAGGGCATTAGGTGCAGGTAGTATGGTGAGTCGCTCGGTGGGCCGAAGCGGCCAAACACCTGCGTGATTGTGGACTGCGTATGCTCGTCGAACAGGTTCAGCGACGCCGAGAGAAGCGTCGAGGTGATTGCGCAACCGTCAGGGCTTCCAGCTTCGACCACCGTAAGGCAAGCTAACAATAGGTGGATTGTCGCCGGGTCTGGTTGAGCCAGGATTAGACAATTGAATGCAATAGGTTCTCGGTATTGGCTAAGGTAGATTCTGATTGGCTTCGCCAGGTCGACGCCCGTTGCCCGGTCGCCAGCCGCTTTTGCGCAAACTGACGCAAGGGCACCGGGCAAATCCCCATCTGCAATCGTCCACTTCAGCGTCCTTGAGGTCAAGGCGCCCTCCACCTGGTTCGGGACCATTTGCATGGCGTTCTGCCACGCCCTGGGATCAAGGTTGTAGGTCAGATTCTCGGATAGTTTCTGGATCAGCCCAGAGCAGATCCTCTCCGCTTCGAGCGGGTCGCTGCTCGGAGGCGCGATAACAACGAAAAGGCCTGCAGCTGTTTTTGCGAATGGGTTCATGTTTGTTTCTTTCCTTGAGCGGAGAGACGGAAGGCCGCATCGGGACGCGAGAGAGGATCGACGGTCGCAAATGCTTGCCGGGTTGTTATCGAAATCAGGAGCGAGAGGTCCGAATCTACGCCACTGGTGGGGTGCGCTGCTTTCGCGAACCAGTGACCTGAGGATCAGACCTGCGGTTTGATGTCTCCTTGCGGGATCGAGCCGCCGTTGAAGAAGTTCTTTGCCTTCTTGAACTGGTCGGTGGAGTTTTCATTCACGAGCCCTCGGAAGTTTTCATGGTCGGGGCCGCCTTTGCGGATCCGTCGTGTCTGAACCAGACTGGTGACCTCGGTATAGTCGATGTTGACGTTGACGTATTGCGTCGAGGAGCAAGAGGATTTCAGTTCAAGGAAGTGCTCTTTGAACCCTATCTGCCGCAGAACGATTGCTCCGTAATCGTAATATCCGCCTGCCCCATTATCGAGAAGATAATTTTGGTAGGTGCATGTCAGTGCTTTGTATTGCGGCGCCTCGCCATTGCCGCTGAAGGTGAGGTTGCCCATCTCGGTGAGGAAGATCTGGAAATCGATCAGCAGCGATGCGCCATCTATGATGATTGCGTTGGCAAGCAAGGAGAGAAAGGTGACTGCGACAGAGGTGCCGGCAAACCTGTTTGCAAAACTCTTCTGCTTGTGTCTGCCGATCGAAACGTCGGGGATGTTGGCAACAACGTCTGTCCAGGTGTTGATGTCCAGTTTTTGTGAATCGATGATGGAGTAATGGGTGTGCATGTAGTCGTGAATGAGTCCTCCTATCGCCAGCAGGTTGTCCTGGTTCTCATTCATAATGCCGCTATAGATCGGATCGTTCGTTTTCTGGCCGATGAGGTGAAACTGTACTGCCCCTTGATGATTCGCGATCGTGTCGTCACTGGGGGGCAGCATTTCTCTCAGCCAAAACCAGGGGATGGCGGTAGAAAAACGCGCGCGCCGCCTCGTAGTCCTTGTCCGAAAAGGCCTGTTCATGCTCGTGAATATCCACTGCAAATGCGTTCGACATGCTTGTCCTCCTGGGGAGATCTGAGCGTTACTGTAAGAGCCGTGAGGTGCCCTGAATGCGCAAAGCCTGAGTGCGAGAATATTTTGGGCGTCTGTTGCTGTATACCAGTTCATTCCGGCCTCCACCTTTGCGTCAGGCAGGCTTTTCTCTGCCCGCGACCATTTTGCGATAGCGTAGCGGCGAGAGGCCATGAAACGCCTTGAATGCTGTCGAGAAGTTGTTGCTGTTCTCGTACCCCAGGGATTCTGCGACGGTGGCGACGCTTTCGTGGCCGTTGCGCAGGCTCCCGGCAGCCAAGGTCATCCGGTAGTGCCGTAACCAAGTCATTGGGCCGCAGTTGAAGGATGCCTCGAACCGGTTCACGAGCGTTGTTCTATTGGTGCCGATCATGCGAGCCAATTTGCTGAGGGTGATCTTCTGGTCGACCTGCTGTGCAAGCAGGTCGCATGAGTCCTGCACCATGGGATCGGCTGAGAAGAATGGCGGAGCAGAACGACGAGCGATCTCGGCGGTGCAGGCTGCAAGTCTGCTCAGAAGTTCCTGCTCTATAGGCGGCCACAGCAGGTAGTCAAAGTACCCCTTGGAGTAAACGGCCCTTCGGTCCAGGCTGCCTTCCGCAACCAAGGCTAGTGGTATCCGCCTAACATAAGAGTCCGTATGGGATTCCCTTTGGCGAGTGCGTATGCGAGTGTGGCGCATGCGCACAGGAATAGCCTTCACCGTTTCGCCGACCGATCGCCAACGCCTGAGAGCCCTCATCAGTGATCGCAATGCGCCGCAGAAGCACGTCTGGCGCGCCGAGATCATCCTGCTGAGTGCCGATGGCGTCGGCACCGTCGAGATCATGCGACAGACCGGCAAGTCGAAGACCTGCGTGTGGCGCTGGCAGGAGCGCTTCGCCACGGAAGGCTTCGAGGGTCTCTTGCGCGACAAGACGCGCCCCTCGCGCATTGCGCCGCTCGGGCCGGAGATCGGCGAGCAGGTGGTGGCGCTTTCGCTTGCCGACCCGCCGGGCGAGACGACGCACTGGACTGCCGACATGATGGCGGCCGAGGTGGGCGTCAGCGCCAGCGCGGTGCGCCGCATCTGGAAGGCGCACGGTCTCCAGCCCCACCGCTGGCGGGCCTTCAAGCTCTCCAACGACCCGCAGTTCGTCGCCAAGCTCAAAGACGTTGTCGGCCTCTACGTCGACCCGCCGGCCCATGCCATCGTGCTGTCGGTCGACGAGAAGAGCCAGATCCAGGCGCTCGACCGCACCCAGCCCGGCCTGCCCCTGAAGAAGGGCCGGCTCGGCACCATGACCCACGACTACAAGCGGCATGGCACGACCACGTTGTTTGCCGCCCTCAACGTGCTCGACGGCACCGTTATCGGCAGGAACATGCAGCGTCACAGGCATCAGGAGTTCATCCGTTTTCTCAACGCCATCAATGCCCAAGTGCCGGCCGACAAGGCGATCCACGTCATCCTCGACAACTATGCCGCCCACAAGCATCCCAAGGTGCGCGCCTGGCTCGACCGCCATCAGCGCTTTACTTCCACTTCACGCCGACGTCCTGCTCGTGGCTCAACGCCGTCGAGGGCTTCTTCGCCAAACTGTCGAAGCGTCGCCTCAAGCGCGACGTCTTTCATTCGGTCGTGGACCTCCAGGCCGCCATCAACCGCTTCCTTACAGAGCACAACCAACAACCCAAGCCCTTCACCTGGACCGCCGATCCCGACAAAATCATCGCTGCCGTCAAACGTGGGCACCAAGTGTTAGATTCCATCCACTCTCATGTTCGCCTTTTCAAGCAGCAGGCATAGAAATTCTCCGGCCCGATTTTCTCGGACGTCGTGTTTCGCATGAGTGCGTCCTGGGGAAAGCAGGAGGCACGGTCAATGAACAACGGTTGATCATGCTCTGATACGCGGGTTGAGTACCGCCGGACCTGATGCGTCGCGGAGCTTCCTCAGTCTAGTTGGCAGCGTCGGAATTAAACCGGCTGATAGTGGAAACGAGGGTTCTCCTGCCGTGACCGTGCCCCCAGCCTTGCCCAGGTGCACATGGCTTCTGATGGGTTCGTTCCTCCTCTTTGCTTTCCTAAGATTTGGCGATGTTCAACGCGGTGAGACCTGGCATGCAATCGCCCAGACGAAGCCCGATAATTCGCGCGCGATCGCCGTGGTTACCGTCGTGGCCGGCTTTCCGGCCTTGGTGAGCTTGCGATAGCGGCCGCAGAGCCGCTCCTGCGCTTTCCACGCCGTATCGCGGATCGTTTTTGGAAGCTGCTCCTGGCGCAGCAATTGCTCGCGGCTCACCCTTGCGGGAAACCGGTAGCTCCAGGCCGCCTCGATCAACATGCGGCGTGCGGTTCCGTTCCCCGCTTTTGTAATGCCGCCCTGGCGTCGGGTTGCGCCGCTCGAATGCTCCGATGGGACGAGCCCCAGATAGGCCATCAGTTGACGCGGATTGGTAAAGCGACTGATATCGCCCAATTCGGCAATCATCGTTGCTGCGGTCACCAGAGCCATGCCGCGCAGCGATTGCAGCGCCTGGACGACCGGGGCCAATGACCAATCGCTCAACATGATCTCGATTTGCTTCGTCAGCCGATCGCGCCGGTCCGTCGCAGCCTCGATCGTCGCGATATGATCCTCAAGCACAATGTGGTGGGCTGGTTGCGTGAAGCGAAGACCGGCCAGCCAGCGGCGGTGCATCTGCGTCCAGGCTGGACGGCCATAATGGCAGCCATGGCGCAGCAGGAATCCACTGAGTTGCTGGCGCGCCTGTCGCAGGCTGCGCACGGCAGCCAGGCGTGCCCGCACCAGATCGCGCATTGCCTCATGGGCGGGATCGGGGATCCAGACGGCGCTCAGCTCCCCAGCGCGATGAAGCCTTGCCAGATTGTCGGCATCCCGGCGGTCCGTCTTGATGCGATCGCCCGGCTTTCGAGGGATCAAAGACGGGGCGACAACTACGCAGTGATGGCCCGCGGCGGACAGTTGCCGCTGAATACCGTAGCCGCAAGGTCCGGCTTCGTAGCAAAACTTCAGCGTCCGCCCCGACTGCGAAAGCTTCGCCAGCATGCGGGCCAAGGCCGTTGGTGTGTTTACGATCTGGCCAAACGCGCGCACGTCACCGCGCTTACCGCCATCGGCAAGTGCCACCGAAATCGTTTCTTTGTGAACATCCAATCCGACGTATGTGATAGTCTCGTCCATGGCCCGTCTCCTATGCATGAGGCTCTACGAGAGGATCGCTCTCGCAACCCTCGATACCTGCATACTGTGAGACGGGTCACCCAGCCCCAGGCGAACATTTAGTCTAGTTGCACGAGCTCGGATGAGAGCTTCGTACGACCGTGGTTGTTTTGCGCTGGGTCGCGACAGTCCACGACGACGAATTGCGCCGAGCGTCCTGGCCGCAACAAACGGTGATCAACGATATCGAACTGCGGCAGAGAGCTCGCGATTTGGGTTAACGACGTACATGTGACCGGGTCGGACCCAAGGTATGCTCCCAGAATGGATGCACGCACGTGGGGCCCGCGCTCAGGATATGGCCTACCAATTGGCTTGGCGCCGCGCACGGCGGTTGACGAGGTGAGACTTGGATTGTGTAGGTGGTCGAGCGTGTGAATACGCGCTCGTTTGGCAATTTGCCGAACACCCGCGCTTCAAATCCTGGCGCGCGATAGGCTCGCAAAGAGTTCGTTCTATTGGCGCAGCGTAGTCTTCGCCTGCCGGTGGATGAGGAGAGGGGAACCAACCGTCTCCGGCATAAACGAAAGACAGCCAGAATTCGGACTCAGTGCCTGGACGCCGCATCAGGTCGACTGCCCTTGCCCTGTTGCCGTTGCCGCGGCGGCGATCTCCTGGCGCAACCACCGGTGGTCCGGGTCGCGATGGCAACGCTCGTGCCAGATCAGCGCGACCTCGTAGGGCGTCAGTTCCACAGGAGGATCGACAATCACTAGCGGCAGCAAGGCGGCGATCCTGGTCGCCACTCGGCGTGGTACGACCAGCACCAGATCAGTCGACAAGATCGCCAACGCGGCCGTCAGGACGTTGGAAACCAGCACCGGGTCGCGATCCTGAAGATCCAACTCGACCAGGTCGTCATGAACCCGGCCGAAACCGTCTTTGGTATTCGAGGCAATGCCGGCATGGCGCAAGGCCGCGAAGGTGTCGATTGTCCATTCCTGCGCCAGGGCTGGGTGGTCGTTGCGTAGCAGGCAAGCAAAGCGGTCGGTGTAGAGCCGGCGCCGAAAGTAGCCCGGTGGGGCCCCACCGATCTGCCCAACGGCCAAATCGATCTCGCCTTGCTCAAGGCGTCGGAGCGCGCCGGCCTCCTGGCCCGTGTGAGCGCCGCTTTATGCGAGCGGCCGGAGCCTCATCGCAACAGGATCTTCCATTTCGATGACTGGCGCGTCAGCACGAAGCGTCGCCGTTTGCGCCGAGGGACCAATCGTGAAGTCAAGCTCACTGCGGGCGAATTCAACCTGCTTATGGCCTTCCTCAAAAATCCGGGCCGGGTTCTTTCGCGCGAGCAGCTTCTGGTGGCGACGCACGTCTATGATCAAGAGGTCTTTGACCGCAGCATCGATGTTAAAATCCTGCGCCTTCGCCGCAAGCTAGGTCAGCACACCGGCTCGAACCCGCAGTATATTCGCACGGAAAGGGCCGCAGGCTATGTTTTCGACAGCGTTGTGAACGTTGAGGAGTTGAGGACGCGCAGTCACTGACAGTGCACTCTTTCGATTTTTGTCTCGAGGGTCGCATCTCCGCCGTTGGGGAGGTCGGGCCGATTTTTATCGGATCCTTTCGTCAGGTGGACGGGAGCTGTTCCAATCAAATGTATCTTCTGGGTGTTGCAGTCGCGCTCCGTGTCTCAACGAGGGACCGGAATGCCCCGGTATCAAGGGCTCCAGGCGGCGGTCCGGCGCTGGAGGTCTCGGGCCGGGACGAAGCCAGCCTTCAAGGACGCAAAGCAGTGGACTTTCAGGCGACATCATTAAGAAGGCGCTTGTAGAGGCAACGTTCCTCAGTCCATGTTGCGCAGGGGAGATATTCGCCGGCCACATGTCACGGTGCCTGGCTGAATGGCGTTTGAAGTACATGGCTGCAGAGGTTCGCAGTCCCCGTTTTTCGAAGTAGCAATATTATGAAAACACCGTGGAAATTTCTTGTTGAATTGTCGTCGCGGCGACTTCCGGCGAAAGTGCAAGAGAATCAGATTGCGGATGACGCTGATCCCGAGGGTCTCGAAAACGAAGCCGAAGACACGCCTGCACTCCCGTCCGATAATCCAACGGAAGCTTCCAGCACACCTGATCACGACGCGGGCGGCTCAGTTGATCAAATGTCCATGGTATGGCATTCAATAGACCTGCCGATTGATACTGAAGAGGCTCAAACCCTTGCTCCCAGTCCTCAGGAATCGACCGCGGAGGCGGGTGCAGCGGGGCTGAAAAGCGAGACAAGCGCAAAGTCCCCAAGCAAACTGCGGATCGAGCGTCGAGAGAGGCCGAAGAGGGCCCGCGCCCAGGTAGTTGCGCAGAGCGCTGTCGCTACAAACGATGCGCAAAGCGAAAAACCCGCGTCTTCCGGGGACACGTTCTTCAATGAAGTGGCAATCCTCGACGAGGAAATCAAAGAACTGCGACGACTGCTGGCTCGGAAACTTTATCTGCAGAACGTCCAACTTAGAAAGATGCTGGAGCGTTTCGATGGTTCGTGAGCCGGCGTCAACTGACGCTGGCCGGTGAGATGCTGTAGGACCTCAATCGTCGGAACATCGCAGGCCTGCTCGGGGGCAGTGGCTGTTGCCCACGTCCGGGTAGGTCTATGACGCTTTTTTGGACTGGCTCGTCATGCCCATACCTCCACAAAACAGCTCGCGGCTCTCGATCTTCGGCGGCGGGGCGCGTTGGCGCCTGATCGCAGAATAATTCCCGGGAAGGTCCCGGCACCCTCACAAGGCTACGAGAGCGGCGTTAATGTGAGGTTGGGCTGTCTGCGAAATCCTGTGTCAAGGCGCTAATTAACGCAGAGTTTAGGCTCAATATCCTTGATCCCACAGGAAATCGACTATGCAAATATCATAAAAGTGGGCGGCGCGCGGATTTTGTGGAGAGTGCAAAATATCGCCGCTTGTCGGCTGGGGAAATATAATGGGTAAAGTACGACCGTTTTCTATTTATCTTCTGAAGGAAGAATTCGACGCGACGAACTCTCTTCGAGAAGATCACGACCTTCAGATAGCGGAAGCAACGGACCTGCCAGAGGGCGCAGTCCTTTACATCCTTGACGCTGACCCCAAGCCTCCCTGGTGGAGGGGCTATTTCGGTGTAACAGAGCCTCTCATACAGCAACTAAAGGGGGCGCTTGTTTTTCTTTCCGTCGGAGACCGCTGGTTTGCGCTATCCTTCGGGCAGGTGTTTCACCATCTGAGCGATGCCGCTTACGAATACGATTTTGGCTTGCGGGTAACGTTGAACAGCGTCGATCCGAACGAGTTGAAAAGCGCCGACATGGTCGCGCCTGGTGTGGCCCGCCGCAAGAGGACCCAAGTGCCAGTTTCGACCGAACTGACCTTTCTCGATTTCGATAGTAACAGCGAGATCATTAAGAGTCTGACCGGCAGGGTAAAGAGAGAATATCAAGACCTTTTCAAGAATGCGACCGGTTCGGTGTCGCTCAAAGTGGGTCTCGATCTTGAGCCCGGTGAGTTGCCGGGCATATGCGAGACTTTGCTCACGCTCTATAAGGCGGAGGACTACCAAACCTCATTTCCGAACATACAGAACATATCGCCAGTCAACGATCCGTCCAAGATCGCCGAACTCGACGAATTGCTGCTTGCCTCCTTGAAGGCGAACGACGGCAAGGCATCCCTCACGATTGCCGACATCATCGATTACCGGGATAACACGTGCTGTATCTTTCAAGGCGACAGAAGAAACAGCGACGTCTTTCCGGATATCTCGCTTGAGGAGTTCTATGAATTTCTCGGGAAAGACTACGATCTTGCCGGGATGACCCTCGAAACGTTCAAGGCCTTCCGGATGATGCTGACCGATGTCGAGGGGACGCCTGGGCGGAGCTATAGCGTCTATCGATCTCTGATCTACGACGGAGAGCCTGCCGGAGAAGACCTAGTGTACCATCTGTGCGACGGGAGCTGGTATCGCGTCGAAAAAAGCTACATTGAACGGTTGAAGAACTATCTCGATGCGAGATGCGAAGCCTCCGATCTCCCGCCTTACGACCACGATGCCGTCGAGGAGGGCAAGTCCGTTTATAGTGAGGAGGGCTACAACGCTGCTATTCCTCGCTGGAATAATGCCTTTATCTGCCTTGACCAGAGCGATATCAGCCCAGCGGGCAGCACGCAGATTGAGCCCTGCGATGTCTATACCGTCGCCGCCGACGCCAACGCGGCATGCGGGCACCGGGCTTTCTTTTATCATCTTAAGATTTCCACCCGCTCCTCTCATCTGAGCCATCTGTTCAATCAAGGCGTCAATTCGGTGGATCTCATCCAGTTGGAACCGGTTTCGCGCGAGAAGATGAAGGCGCTTGTCAGCGGGAATCTGAACGGAAACGATCCAGTCGGGTTTCTTGCACCTCTCGATTCCTTTGACTTTAAGGTCGTATTCGGGATCATCACGCACAAAAACAACGAGAGTAGGTCAGACAACCTGCCGCTGTTTTCAAAGATAAGCCTCATGCGTAGCATGCAACAGCTTGACGTTCGAAAAATACCATCCGTTCTCGTGTTCATCGAAGACCAAAGCCCTAAGAAGCATGGTCACCCGAAACACGAGCGCATCATTGTCGAGATCTTTGAGCTAGACAACGGAAAGACTGAGGTAAGAGCTGTCGATGGACAAGGTTACGATCCTGCGGTCCCGATAAAGTCCTGTCCGAAGCAAGTACGGGAGAGCCCCGTTGGGACACGCTACAGACTGACTGTGAAAAGAGCCGAAGACGGGGCCCTCTCGAGCTATCACGGCTGGCCGATTGAGGTCGCGGCGTGATGCTCGTTGCTCCACGAAAGGCGCGAATTGAGCAAATCTCCGGTTCGGAGGCCGCATCACCACAGGTCGGTGGGCACAGGTATCTGGCGCTTATACTGCCGTCTGCCTAACGACCAGTTTCGGCTCAAGGAGCTTTCCAACATCAAGGCAGTTGCTTGGGCCGGCGATAGTCACCAATTACGTGCTGTCGCGGCGCATCCTGCAGGATGTCGCACCTGCTCCGACGTCCCGCCGGCCCATCGCCTCTCGATACCGTCAATTACGTCGCTAAGACCGCGCCTATGATCGACATAGAAACGGCGACAGCGAGCGAGGACTCGCGATTCTTGGCGGAAGGTGACGCAAGAGTCAGAGTGCACGGTTATTCATTGCTCAGGCGCTAGCCGCGCAGCGTTGGTGCATTCTTCCAAGAGGCTCAAACACTTGGTCGACTAGCAGGACACACTGGTATGCCTTCATACCTTCGTCGCGGACTTCGATTCGGCGGAGCTTCTGTCCATGCTGGCCTGCACCGCGCCAATGCTCTCGCGAACGATTGACAGGCCACGGCGCAAATCAGCCTCTGTAATAGTGAGCGCGACGAGGAACTTCAGCACCTCGTTCCGTCCGCCACAGGTCTCGATCACCAACCCGCGACGAAGAGCTTCCCCTTGTATTTGGATCGGTAATGAATCGTATTCTTGTGATACGAGGCCATACATCAACCCCCGGCCTCGCACACTGAAGCCAATGTTGGGGTAGTCGTATGCGATTGACTTCAGTTCGTCAGCCAAAATTCCAGATTTACGAGCAATCTCGTCTTCGAACTTGCTGTCTGCCCAATATGTCTCGAGAGCCGCCCGGGCAGCAACGAAGGCAAGATTGTTGCCTCTGAACGTGCCGCTGTGAGCACCAGGCGACCAAACGTCCAGTTCAGGCCTTAGAAGAACGAGGGACATCGGCGTTCCGATCGCTGACAAGGACTTCGACAGAGTGACGATATCTGGAACGATCTGAGCCGCTTCGAAACTGAAGAATTTTCCCGTACGACCGACACCCGCCTGAATGTCATCGAGAATCATTAGGACTTCGTGGCGCTCGGTCAGATCACGCAGCCGTTGCAGCCATCTTAAACTAGCCGGCCGGATGCCACCTTCACCTTGCACCGCTTCCAAAATGACGGCGGCAGGTTTGTCAAGGCCACTGCTGGGATCGTTTAGAAGTTCCTCAAAGTAATCGAGCGTGTCAACTGAGGGTCCGAGATAGCCATCGTACGGCAGAGTTGTCACGTGCGCGAGGCCATAACCCACGGCACTCCGGTACTTTTTGTTTCCCGTGGCCGCCAGCGCTCCTGCGCTGACGCCGTGGAACGCATTGGTAAAAGCTACGATGTTTGATCTTTTAGTCGCCTGCCGGGCAAGTTTCACCGCCGCCTCGACCGCGTTTGTGCCTGTAGGGCCGGTAAATTGCAGCTTATAGTTCAAACCCCGCGGCTTAAGGATGTACTTCTCAAAGGCCCCGATGAACGCCTTTTTTGCGCTGGTCGCGAGGTCAAGTCCGTGTATTATGCCGTCGCGCTGAATGTAGTCTAACAACGGCTTCTTGAAAGCCGGGTTGTTGTGCCCGTAATTGAGCGCACCCGCACCCGCGAAGAAGTCCAGATACTCACGGCCATCCGCATCTATAACAGTAGTGCCAATCCCGCGATCGAATAGGATTGGGAACGATCGGATGTAGCCTCGCACCTCAGACTCGAGGCGCTCGAAAATCGCGATGCCTGTGTCGTTTGTTGGCGCGAATTGCGATTTCATTGCGGCAATCTCCTTGTTTGTAGGGAGCCCTTTTGGAGCGGCAGCGATCAGCGTTCCGGCACCAACGTCCCTGTGTATGGCGGCCTTAGGCTCCGCATTTCGGGAACGGGCATGAGAGATCGCTCTTTGGGTCGGTACTTTGCTACCGAGCGGTACACATAAGAACCATGGCAGCATGATCTCTTAGAATGCGCTTTCATTGGGTTAAAGTTCTAAGAAATTTACTGAGCTAAATTGTTTCCGCCGTGCAGAGGGTTCTTCAAAAGCTGAGAGGGGTGAGCATTGCACTCTGGATTACGTTGCTGAGCGGGCGCCCAACGAGGTTACATGCTGTATCAGGCGTTGCCGGTCGCCTGCCGGGGCGGGAGAGCGAGAATGATGCCCAGGTTCTGCTTATGGGAGCTGATACGCGGATCAGGTTGGCCTAATCCGCTGCGCTTGTATACATCCGCCTAACGCGCCCACGAGTTCCAGTTTACGCAACCTTGTCGAACCCGTCGGGCGAAAAGAAAAACTGACCCCGCATTGCCTCAAGCAAAACGTTACCGATAGTGTTGATGCTCCCGATGGGATGGTCATGGTTCGCTGTCCCGGCTCGGGGGATGGATGGCACGGCGGATCAGCATGGCGACACGGACGGAACTGGTTGAGGCGCTCGTCGAGCGATATCGATCGAGCTGTCGGGCGGACAAGCAAAGGATCCTAGATGAGTTCGTCGCAGTTACCGGATATCACCGCAAGCATGCGATCCGAGTGCTCCGCCCTAGTGAGAGCGAGCCGCCTTGCGCTCGGCAATATGCTGTCAGGTATGGTCCCGAGGTTCGGGAAGCGCTGGTGGCTCTGTGGGAAGCATCCGATCGCCTCTGCTCGAAACGCCTGAAGCCGCTGATCCCGATTTTGCTGCCAGCTCTTGAGCGTCACGGCCGGCTCGATCTGAGTACCGAGCTTCGCGATAAGCTACTGACCGTCAGTGCGGCGACGATGGACCGGTTGCTGTCAGAGATACGTGTGGTGGCGCGCGGTGGCCGGCGTCGGCGCGCTGGAATGAGTTCTGCTGCTCGCCGGTCGGTCCCGGTGCGCACCTTCGGGGACTGGAACGATCCGCTGCCCGGTTATGTCGAGGTCGACTTCGTGGCTCATTCGGGGACCTCTTCGTCCGGTAGTTTCGTGCAGACGATGGTGCTAACCGATATCGCTACGGGCTGGACCGAGTGCGTGCCAGTCCGCACGCGCGAAAGCGGTCTCGTTATCGCTGCCCTCAATCAGGCCCGCTCGCTGTTTCCATTCCCGCTGCAGGGCGTGGACTTCGACAACGATAGCGCCTTCATGAACGAACGTGTGGTCTGCTGGTGCCGAAGTCAGGGGTTGGAGGTGACCCGTTCGCGAGCGTATCGAAAGAACGATCAGGCTTGGGTCGAGCAGAAGAACGGCGCGATCGTGCGACGGCTGGTCGGTTACGGAAGGCTCGTCGGCGCGGAGGCGACGGTTGTCCTTGGGCGTCTCTACGACGTGGTACGTCTGCATGGCAACCTGTTCCAACCTTCGTTTAAGTTGCGGGAGAAGACACGGATCGGCGCTCGTGTCATCAAACGCTACCATCCGCCCGTGCCGCCTGTTGCGCGGGTGCTGGCCCATTCCGGTGTGGCCGAGGCCGACAAGGAGCGGCTGCAGGCGATGTTGGAAAGGGCAGATCCAGTGATACTGTTTGCCGGGATCCGCGCCGCCCAGGAGGAACTCGGAAGGCGGGTCGATCGGCGTGGCCTAAACGCCAGATCCGAAGAACCGGTCGCCGTCGATCTGCAACGCTTCACCTTGAGCCTGAAGACAGCCTGGCAGGTTGGGGAGAAACGGCCGACACATCGGAGGCCATATCGTCGGACCAAGCCTTACCCGAAAAGGCAGAGCATGCTGGAGCCATTCGAGCCCCAGATTCGAGCGTGGCTTGAGGCGGATCCGGCGGTCTCGGCAGCCTCGGTCCTAGAGCGTCTAATGAGCGCCGATCCGTCACGCTTCACGAAGAGAAGCCTGCGGACGGTGCAAATGGCCGTCAAGGCTTGGCGTATCGAAACAGCCGGGCAGATTATTCTCGATGGAGACTGGATGAAGCGCGCGCCGTTATCTTCTCCCGCCGCGGCAGGAGAAGATAACGGCCATCTCAGCGCACAAAACTTCGGTAACATTCGTGGGTGAGGCAATAGGAGGGGTCAAATCTTCCCTTCGCTTGACAGAACCTGACCTTGTGCTATCGAGGCGAGCTCATTGTCCCGTCGGCAGACACACCGCAGATTTAAACATCTATGCCAAGTATGGGGAGCTCTAAAGCTAAATCTGATCACAAGGAAACGTCTACACGCCTTTCTAATTGAACATTGCCTCGTTCAGCAGTCCTCTCCGTCGAGCGAGTAACCAGCCGACCTGATGGTACGAATGATCTTGCGAGAAGAGGACGTCTCCAGCGTCCTTCTCAGTCGGCTCATATGAACGTCGACGGTGCGTTCACCCACATGGATATTTTGGGGCCAAACCGCGCCGATTAGATCGCTTCGGCTAAAGACTTTGCCGCGATTCTCAAGCAGGTGCCGCAGCAACTTGAATTCGATCGGTCCGAGATGGATTTCTTGGCCATTGCAGCGGACCCGGTACGTATCTACCCTCATTTCAACGTCGCCACAGCAGAGCGATCTGCCGTTTTCAGTCTCGTAGGCTCCCGGCTGCGTCAATACGAGTTTTGCGCGCAGACAGTCGAGCAGCATGGCCGGTGCTATTGGACGCACGAAGCTCTCGTCGATACCGGCCTTCAATAGATCAAGGTGCTGTTTTCCGGCGCCGGCCGCGATCATCCCAATAATAGGTAGAGGGCTAATCTGGAGCTGCTGCTTTAGGCGGGTGCAAATAACCGGCGCTGTCGGGCTCGACGGCTGACAGTCCAACACCACCGCCTGCGGCCCCCGTTCCTCGGCCACTGCAAGCGCTTCCTCCAAGCCCCCGGCCAACTCACTTTCAAAGCCGTCCATCTCGAGGATGTGGCTGTAGACCAAATAGAACTCCGCATCTTGCGAACAGATCAGGACCAGTGGGTTCATCGGCTTGCCTCCTCCTTTCAATGAAATGCAATTTGATGCAGACCTGACTTGTTGCTCCCCTTTTTTTAAACGATCACGTCAGCACGCGAGTGGAAAGCACTTCCAGCAGCTCTCGCCGCCCACGAACTAAGGCTTCAAATTTTGTGCCGATTTCGGATGATCGAGCAAAAGGCGTTTTATAATTGCGTTTCAGCTATTTAGTCGAGGCGAAAAGACGAGATTGGCTCGACAAGCTTGGTCATGGACCCGACAAGGGGCTGTAAAATGTGTCGGGTGCATTACTTGCGGCCGCTATATTTTGTCGAGATGCGAAAGCGTTCCTCCAGGGCGACCTATCCTCGAAAAGGAAGGACCTGCGGCTCGCTGCAAAGCTACGGCGATTGTAGTGAGGTCTTCAGCCTCAATAGAGGCTTGAAACTGGCTGGCCCCGATCTAGTGGTATCCGCCTAACATAAGAGTCCGTATGGGATTCCCTTTGGCGAGTGCGTATGCGAGTGTGGCGCATGCGCACAGGAATAGCCTTCACCGTTTCGCCGACCGATCGCCAACGCCTGAGAGCCCTCATCAGTGATCGCAATGCGCCGCAGAAGCACGTCTGGCGCGCCGAGATCATCCTGCTGAGTGCCGATGGCGTCGGCACCGTCGAGATCATGCGACAGACCGGCAAGTCGAAGACCTGCGTGTGGCGCTGGCAGGAGCGCTTCGCCACGGAAGGCTTCGAGGGTCTCTTGCGCGACAAGACGCGCCCCTCGCGCATTGCGCCGCTCGGGCCGGAGATCGGCGAGCAGGTGGTGGCGCTTTCGCTTGCCGACCCGCCGGGCGAGACGACGCACTGGACTGCCGACATGATGGCGGCCGAGGTGGGCGTCAGCGCCAGCGCGGTGCGCCGCATCTGGAAGGCGCACGGTCTCCAGCCCCACCGCTGGCGGGCCTTCAAGCTCTCCAGCGACCCGCAGTTCGTCGCCAAGCTCAAAGACGTTGTCGGCCTCTACATCGACCCGCCGGCCCATGCCATCGTGCTGTCGGTCGACGAGAAGAGCCAGATCCAGGCGCTCGACCGCACCCAGCCCGGCCTGCCCCTGAAGAAGGGCCGGCTCGGCACCATGACCCACGACTACAAGCGGCATGGCACGACCACGTTGTTTGCCGCCCTCAACGTGCTCGATGGCACCGTCATCGGCAGGAACATGCAGCGTCACAGGCATCAGGAGTTCATCCGTTTTCTCAACGCCATCAATGCCCAAGTGCCGGCCGACAAGGCGATCCACGTCATCCTCGACAACTATGCCGCCCACAAGCATCCCAAGGTGCGCGCCTGGCTCGACCGCCATCAGCGCTTTACTTCCACTTCACGCCGACGTCCTGCTCGTGGCTCAACGCCGTCGAGGGCTTCTTCGCCAAACTGTCGAAGCGTCGCCTCAAGCGCGACGTCTTTCATTCGGTCGTGGACCTCCAGGCCGCCATCAACCGCTTCCTTACAGAGCACAACCAACAACCCAAGCCCTTCACCTGGACCGCCGATCCCGACAAAATCATCGCTGCCGTCAAACGTGGGCACCAAGTGTTAGATTCCATCCACTCTCATGTTCGCCTTTTCAAGCAGCAGGCATAGAAATTCTCCGGCCCGATTTTCTCGGACGTCGTGTTTCGCATGAGTGCGTCCTGGGGAAAGCAGGAGGCACGGTCAATGAACAACGGTTGATCATGCTCTGATACGCGGGTTGAGTACCGCCGGACCTGATGCGTCGCGGAGCTTCCTCAGTCTAGTTGGCAGCGTCGGAATTAAACCGGCTGATAGTGGAAACGAGGGTTCTCCTGCCGTGACCGTGCCCCCAGCCTTGCCCAGGTGCACATGGCTTCTGATGGGTTCGTTCCTCCTCTTTGCTTTCCTAAGATTTGGCGATGTTCAACGCGGTGAGACCTGGCATGCAATCGCCCAGACGAAGCCCGATAATTCGCGCGCGATCGCCGTGGTTACCGTCGTGGCCGGCTTTCCGGCCTTGGTGAGCTTGCGATAGCGGCCGCAGAGCCGCTCCTGCGCTTTCCACGCCGTATCGCGGATCGTTTTTGGAAGCTGCTCCTGGCGCAGCAATTGCTCGCGGCTCACCCTTGCGGGAAACCGGTAGCTCCAGGCCGCCTCGACCAGCATGCGGCGTGCGGTTCCGTTCCCCGCTTTTGTAATGCCGCCCTGGCGTCGGGTTGCGCCGCTCGAATGCTCTGATGGGACGAGCCCCAGATAGGCCATCAGTTGACGCGGATTGGTAAAGCGACTGATATCGCCCAATTCGGCAATCATCGTTGCTGCGGTCACCAGAGCCATGCCGCGCAGCGATTGCAGCGCCTGGACGACCGGGGCCAGTGACCAATCGCTCAACATGATCTCGATTTGCTTCGTCAGCCGATCGCGCCGGTCCGTCGCAGCCTCGATCGTCGCGATATGATCCTCAAGCACAATGTGGTGGGCTGGTTGCGTGAAGCGAAGACCGGCCAGCCAGCGGCGGTGCATGTGCGTCCAGGCTGGACGGCCATAATGGCAGCCATGGCGCAGCAGGAATCCACTGAGTTGCTGGCGCGCCTGTCGCAGGCTGCGCACGGCAGCCAGGCGTGCCCGCACCAGATCGCGCATTGCCTCATGGGCGGGATCGGGGATCCAGACGGCGCTCAGCTCCCCAGCGCGATGAAGCCTTGCCAGATTGTCGGCATCCCGGCGGTCCGTCTTGATGCGATCGCCTGGCTTTCGAGGGATCAAAGACGGGGCGACAACTACGCAGTGATGGCCCGCGGCGGACAGTTGCCGCTGAATGCCGTAGCCGCAAGGTCCGGCTTCGTAGCAAAACTTCAGCGTCCGCCCCGACTGCGAAAGCTTCGCCAGCATGCGGGCCAAGGCCGTTGGTGTGTTTACGATCTGGCCAAACGCGCGCACGTCACCGCGCTTACCGCCATCGGCAAGTGCCACCGAAATCGTTTCTTTGTGAACATCCAATCCGACGTATGTGATAGTCTCGTCCATGGCCCGTCTCCTATGCATGAGGCTCTACGAGAGGATCGCTCTCGCAACCCTCGATACCTGCATACTGTGAGACGGGTCACCCAGCCCCAGGCGAACATTTAGTCTAGACAATTCGCGTCCGGAAACAGGAAGCATCTAGTCTATATCCTTAAGCGCTGTTCCAAGAAGGGCAAAGGCGCGGCCTTGCGCATCAACACTCGGTAACATTTTGCTTGAGGCAAATGCAGGTTCATTCCTCGCTTCGCTTCACAGCGTCGACGATTGGCGCAACTGATCGCGGTCCGAACCTCCTCCTGCTAACCACATCTCGCTACCCCGTGTACCTGCAGACGCCTGCCGCTATGTCGCCGGCACACCACAAGTGTGTCCGCAGAGCGGAATGGCATGCATCCACCATAGCTCGATATTCAAAAACCGATGAGCGGAAGCGGCAAGTCCGACCGGTTCGGACCCCGGCCTCCCAGCGATGGCATCATCCCGGCATTTAAGATACCCCCTAGATCCAATCGACATTTAGGATTGAACTAACCCGCTGACGCGGGAGAGGCGGGGTTTGAAGGCGCGGTCTCCTTGTAGGATGTTGGGGTGTTGAGAACCAACCCCTGACCAGGAGACCGACCGATGACCGACGCTCCGGCAGCGGTGAGCCCGCTGCGCCGCCGCATGATCGACGACATGACGCTCCGCAACCTGTCGCCGGCCACGCCTGCATGCCGTGACAAAGTTCAGCCGTTATTTCGGCCGCTCGCCGGATCGGCTGGGGCTGGAGGATGTGCGCGCTTTCCAGCTGTACTTGGTGTCGCAGGGCATCTCCTGGCCGGCGCTCAACCAGACGGTTTGCGCGGCCGCGGGACTGCGTGCCTCGGAGACGGTGAGCCTGAAGGTCGCCGACATCGACAGCCAGCGCATGGTGTTCAGGTCCGTCCCGGCAAGGGCGCCAAGGATCGCACGGTGATGCTGTTGCCGCAGCTGCTTGCCATCCTGCGCACCTAATGGCGGCTGGTGCGCCCGAGGAACTGGCTGTTTCCCGGACGGGGCGAGAAGCCAACGGATGTGCAGGTGCTGTATGCCGCCTGCCGGTCGGCGACCAAGGCGGCGGGATTGACCAAGCGGGTCAGCGTGCACACGCTGCGGCACAGCTTTGCCACTGGGAGCGCCGCGTCATGGCGGCGATCGCGCTGTGCCGGACGGCGACGCTCGGCGGCCATGTCGAGACCTGCGACGATTGCGCCTTGAGCCGCGTCGCCTATAATCCTGTCGCAACCGCCACTGCCCCAAACGCCAGGCTGCCGCGCGCGATCGCTGGCTCGCCGACCGTGAGGCCGATCTGTTGCCGGTGCCGTACTTCCATGTCGTCTTCACCGTGCCGGCCGAGATCGCCGCGATCGCCCATCAGAACAAGCGGCAGCTCTATACGATCCTGTTCGAGGCGGCCGCCGAGACGCTCAAGGCCATTGCCGCCGATCAAGCACCTCGGCGGCGAACTCGGCTTCCTGGCGATCCTCCACACTTGGGGGGAGACGCTGACCCATCACCCGCATCTCCACTGCCTTGTCCCCGGCGGCGTGCTGGCTGCCGACGGCGGACGCTGGATCGCCTGTCGCCGCCGTTTCTTCCTGCCCGTCCGGGTGCTCTCCCGGCTGTTCCGCCGCCTGTTCCTCGAGCGCTTGCTGGCGGCGCAGGCGGCCGAGGCCTGCGCTTCTTCGGCGCCCTTGAACCGTTTGGCGACGGCAACGCCCTGGCTCGGGCGCTGCGTCCGCTGCGCAAGGTCATCATCCGTATGATGCCGAAACGTATCGGCACCGCAACCGTATCGAGCGCTGCTTCAACCGCCTCAACACTTTCGCCGCTTCTCCACCCGCTATGACCGGCAGACAATCCACTTTAACGGCTTTGCCTTACTCGCCACCGCAATGATCTGGCTCAGATGAATGTCGATTCACCCTAATCTCGCCTGCGAATACAACAATACGTCCACTCCGCGTCAACCCAAGCTTCTGATAACCTCTTCCTTAGCCATTGCGGTTCTCCTTCAAGATCGCGTCAGCAATCTTCTCGGCCACCATGATCGTTGGTATGTTTGTATTGGCCCGGGGGCAGAATGGCATTATTGAAGCGTCGGCGACCCTTAAACCGCGAACGCCGCGAACGCGGCCGGACGGATCCGTCACTGCGGTAGGCTCCGAGGATGCCCCCATCCTGCAGCTCGACGTCGGATGCCAGTTGCCCGTCACGTTCTGGCGGACAAACCGATCCAGATGCTCCTCGTTGTTAATCAGATCTGAAATGCTATGGCCATCGGTAATGACGTGCCTAATGAGGCCGCGGCGTAGGCGCGGCGAACTGTCCATAAGGAGGGCCAGCAGCGAGGTGAGCCCGTAGTTAACGAAATTGACCTTGCTAACCTGCTTCGCTCGCGCGTTCCAAGCTGACGGGAACGCATCGAGCGCCACCGCCGACAGTAAATCATGCTTCAGCAGGTGGGCCATGAAACGGAACCCATGCTTCAATCGCTCGGCGTCACGCTTGTCGCTCAACCAGTTGAAATCTACCTGCGGCTCTATAGCGTGGGAGCGACACTTGAGCACGATGGTACCTGTCGAATAGCTGCGGTTGACCCACGAATATAGGGAGCCGAGGCGCATGCCGAGCGGATGCCAAGCAGACTTGGCAACCGCGGATATTGCCATATCCGTAGAAGGGCACCCATCGTAGCCGGACGAGTAGCGAGCATGCATTTGGATGTGGCCGCTCACATTAGGCGCCATGCGATCGTCCAGCTTCAAATATGCTGAAACGGCGATTCCAGGGTGTTCCTGTAGATTCTGCCCCACCCCCACGACCTCTGCAACAATCGGAATTCCGAGCTTTCTCAACTGATCGGCCGGGCCAATCCCTGAGCGTATTAATATAGAGGGCGAATGAATTGCACCGGCACAGAGGATCACCGTCGAAGCGCGATAGCACTGCCGGCCGGTGTTGTTTTCCGTCTCGACGCCGGTTAAGGCGCATCCTGAAAAGGTCAACCGCACGACCATTGTTTTCGGCAATATTCGTAAGTTGGGCCGAGAGCGGACGCTCTCGGACAAGTAGGCCATTGCAGCGGAAACTCGGTGACCGTTGCGGTTGGTCAACGGAACAACGGAGTATCCGTCGCAAAATGGGCCATTGAAGTCCGGGCTAAAATGAATACCTGCGTCTTCATATGCGGTCGCTACCGCTCGGATAAAGCCGGACCAGTCTGATCGCCGAACACGCCTAATCGGCAGGGGACCATGATTGCCGTGCAATTCACCCTCGAAATCCAAATCGCATTCGAGGCGACGGAAGTAGGGCAGAACCTCCTCCCAACCCCACCCCGTTGCACCGCTTGAGGACCATCCGTCGTAGTCTTCGGGGGCACCTCGGTTGGCCACTTGCGCATTGATGCTTGAGCCACCACCCATCACCCGGGCCTGCTCGTAATGAACGGGCTTTCGTCCGTCGCGTACCATTGTCGCATCGAGTGACGGCCACTGATAGTCAGGATTGAAGTAAGCACGCGTTGGATTGCCGTCCAGGATGTCGTCGGGGATGCTTTCAGGGGGCGTATCAGGGCCGGCCTCGATGAGCAGAACGCGACTTCCATCGGCGGAGAGCCTATTGGCCATGACGCATCCAGAGGAACCTCCACCAACGACGATATAGTCAAAAACCAAAGCTAACACTCCCATTCGTACGTACGCGCCAACAACGGCAGCAGCATGCCTTTCAGGTCGGCCAAAGGGTATGTAGAGCTCTTGGAGTAGCGGCCTTAGCGTCTCGGAGCTCTGCTGCAGGCAAGCGGTCCGCCAATTGGGCGAGAACCGAGCGGACAACCTCTTCCGGATCAACCGCGGGATCTCGTTGGACGCCGTCGTGCACCCGATCGAGAAACGACTTCCGGTTTCTAGTTATGGTGCGGCGGCCGTTAGACCAGTCCTCGTAGTAAAACCCGCGCAGTAGGGGCGGCAATGTTGCGCCTATGCAAACAGCCTCGTCTCCATCCAGGCAGTCGCGCAATGCGTGTAGCGTCGCGATCAAAGCTTGATAGACCCGTTCGCGATCATGCCAGCGAAGCCTCCACATCAAATCGCTGATCCAATTTTGGGTGGCCTGAAATGCACTGTCGAGATCATGGCTCAGGCACATGAGGACTGGTCTCCTGTCTAAGTTGTCGTTGGCGCATCCCGTCCCTTGCGAACGAAATGCTGTCGTCAATTCCAGAGGCAAGGCGTAGTCTCGGCTCCGCGCAGGTTACGAAGACACTCACGGATCGCGTATAATCGTGCGGGTGCTCGACCGCCAAAGAACACCTCCCTTGCCCCATCATCTCGTTCTAACCCTGACTTCCGCTTCGATTCCGACACCAGAGCAATCATCGTCTCAGCGCCACGGAAGCCGTGGCGCCAGCGCTTCATTCCCGAGGCGCGTCGACATACCGTCCTTGCTCTTGTGGCGCACGACCCGGATTTGTGTCGCGTCGTCTCAATTGCTGAAGCACGCTTGAGAAAACCGAACGCTTACTGCAGCTCTAGTGCGCGTCCGGCACCCTTGCCGGTTTCCCAGATCGATTCGTAGTTGCGCAGCATCATTTCTGCGACACCGAAGGTGTGCTGTCCGCTCTGCGACGTCAGACGAGCGTCGATGTGCGGATAGATAAAGAAGGGAAGTGAAATTCGGTCTGTCGGACCACTGTGCACGACCTGATGCGGCGTACTCTGAAAGCGTTTGTCGCTCAAGGCTTGAAGCATGTCGCCCAAATTCACTACGAGACTGTCGGGCAGGCTCGGCACCGGTATCCAGCGCCCATTGAGCCACACCTGCAAGGGACGCGTGGGCAGTTCCTCTTGCAGCAGTAGCGTGAAGAAGCCATTGTCGGTGTGCTTGGCGCAAGCGCCGCCGCTAGATGGATACCGGATTACACGTTGCAGGACCGTCGGCGGGCTGAAATGGCGGCCGAACCACCCCTGTTCCATATTAAGCAGGTCGGCAAGCGCGTTCCCGAGCTGCGGCACGACCCCATTGAGCACGGTTGCCTGCAAAGCAAGTAGGCTACGCGCGAAATCGGGGGCCACGGCGTCATCCGGTAAGTTCGTGCGGCCCGCAAACGGACGCCGGTCGCCCTCGTTGTCGATTCCGAGGTCGAACAGTTCCTTTGGATCGGGGCCGGCCTCAGGATGTAGCATCTCGCCGTGCAATGGGCTGTATCCGCGCGCGGTAGGTGGATAAACGTCTTGAGAGGCGTGACCGTAGCGTTCCTTGGTCGACTGTGGCAACGCGAAAAAGCGCCGGGAAGCCTCGATAGCTCGGGCGATCTGCTCCCTAGGGATGCCGTGCTCGAGGTAGAAGAATCCATACTCCTCGCAGGCCAGCTGCAAGCGCTGCTGCTCTTCATATCGCGTTGCATCGGCTGCCAGTTTGGCCAGTGAGATTTGCGGTAGCGTGCTCATAGTCGCTCCTCGTTGATCCTTATGGTATCGCGGGGCTCCTGGAAAAAACTGGTAGTCTCCACCCTTTTCGCAATGTATCTGCCGTCGCCTGGACAGTGCGCCGGCACAGAAACGCCAGCATCCTGTAGACGGTCCATTTCGTCGTCAAAGGGTGTGGCTACCACATAGCTCTTGCGAGTGCTTGCGATGGTGAGTCCGCTCGGAAGAGTAACCCGAGCCAGCTTGGACAGCTGATTCCGCCGGCCATGCCTGGACTTGAGACGCCGCAGCAGACGGTAGTGCTATAGTTTGCCTTCGCGCATTCGGATAGTCGCCCATTAAGATCGACATCGCCGCCGCGCGATTGTTGGACCCCTTTCGCCATGCCCCCCGGGGGGGCTTCTCACGGTAATTGAAGCGGACATAGATGTACCCTTCTCAAGTAAAACCACGGTGTGATTGGTGAATGAACCACTGAGGTAAGTATGAAGAGAAACCAGCGCACTGACAATACCAGTATTATTAAGAATACGTCCGCGTTTATTGCGAAAAATTGTCAGGGTTTTTCTGATTGTGAAAGCCGCTTTAAATTTGTTAAAACAATGCGTTATAGACGTGTTATATTATTTGACGAGGCCATTTTTGGCGCAAAAAAGATCGACCTTTGTTAGAAGGCGTTCGATTTGAACACCACAAGTTGGAAGTACAGTAAGAGTTTCCCAGGTGGATTTAGCAGGGAGCTGTCCTTCAGATACAGCCCCAATCCGCAGATCGTCACACCGGCCGGCAGACTGTGAAGCGCTGCACCGTCAGGACCTCCTAGAAGACCGCATTTGGTCACGCACCCGCGGGCCAGAAACACCTTTGCACCACTGGCCTCCACCACAGCCACGGTTGAAGCTGTTCAAAACAGGCTGTGAGAGGGTCTGCTGCTGTGGGTGTCGCCTCCAAGGCTGAACCGATTGATGTCGCCTTCGAAAGGCACCTCTAACGTCCAGCATACCGGAGGTGTCTGTCACACATGAGTCATAGTGTGTGCTAAACTGCCGATTTACTAGAGCTGCAGGCGCTTTTGTGAAGGAAACGGATGCGTCAACTACCAGATGCCGTAGTATCGGCGCTTGCCCGAAGATTGTAGAAACTTGGTTGTTCGAGCTCAGTGACCAGGAGGTGTCGGCATGCAGAGCGCCTGCACATCTGCTCGGGAGACAAGTGCGGCGGCAGTCGGGCCTCCGCGACAAGATCAAGGTATACTTGAGGGCTCTGCCGGGATTATCGGCCAACTTGAGCTCGCGTCCGGACCATTCTCCTCCCATACGGAACTGAGAAACATCCACAGGTAAACTCGGTGGTCGCTGCTGTGAGTGCAATGCCTACGTGCAGAGAGGTTGCTAAAATGAATACTGCCCCTTTCGTGGCTCATGAGTCTAACGTTCGTCGCTATGGGCGGTCGTTTCCCACAGTCTTCACGAAAGCCATTGGGGCGACAATCTGGGATGAGAGTGGCAAGTCTTATGTCGACTTTCTTGTCGGGTCCGGCGCACTCAACTATGGACACAATAACCCGTCAATCATTGATCCAGCCGTTGAATATCTTGCTGGCAAAAATATATTGTTGTCACTCGATATGTATACAGCGGCAAAACGCGACTTCATTGAAGTGTTTGTCGAATCGATCCTGAAGCCTCGGGGCTTGTCCTATAAGATACAATTCCCAGGCCCGACGGGCACCAACGCTAACGAAGCGGCGCTGGCGCTGGCGCGTAAATATACCGGCCGTTCAAGTGTCATGGCCTTTACGAATGCGTTCCATGGCATGTCGCTGGGCTCTTTGGCGGTGTCAGGTTCGGCATCAACGAGGGAGCTTGGCGGCGTTGCTCGCCACGATGTAATCCGCGTCCCTTACGACAGCTATCCGAACCAGAGTTTCGATTCCGCGGGTTATATCGACTCCGTGTTGGGTGATCCAGGAAGCGGTATGGAAAAGCCCGCGGCAATTATTCTGGAGACGATCCAGGCAGAAGGCGGCATGAACACCGCATCCGCTGCTTGGCTAACCGAAATTCAGCGTATTTGCCGTGAGCACGGCGTTGTCTTGATTGTTGACGACATTCAGGCAGGTGCCGGTCGAACCGGCGATTTCTTTTCGTTTGAGTTCGCGAAAATAGAACCCGACATCGTGTGCCTTTCGAAGTCTCTAAGTGGTTCAGGAAATCCGTTTTCGATTGTGCTGATACGCCCCGAAATAGACGTATGGAAGCCCGGCGAACACAGCGGGACATTTAGAGGCAATAATCTCGCGTTCGTGACTTCAGGAGCCATGTGCAAACTGTGGTCCGATGGGCAGTTTATTGCAAGCGTCGAGCGGACAACCGCTAGGCTGCAAAGACACCTTGATCGCCTCGTTGAAAAATTTCCAAAGTACATCGAACAAAAGCGCGGCCGCGGTCTGATGGCAGGTCTCAAGTGCCGTTCGCAAGCCATTGTCGCCCGCGTGCATGACGTCGCTTTCGAAAATGGCTTGCTGATCGAAGCTTCGGGCCCGAATCGCGACGTCATCAAAGTCCTTCCACCTATAACGATCACCGATGACGAACTTGACCATGCCATCGAGATACTCGATCACGCAGTAGAGGAGCAAACCAATGACAACTAGCCCAGTGTCTACCGCGCCGGCCATTTCCTCTATTTCGCTCAGAGAACGAGTAGGCTCGATCACCACCACGGAGATCATCTCAGTCCTGAAAGGCGAGATCACCGGTCTGCACATCAAAAACGGGTTTAGTAACCAAATAGCCGAGGAGATCACCCATAACTTTAATGACAGTCCCGGTCTCAAGGACCGCAAGGATGGAGTTCCCGGACAATATGTCGGTGCTTCTCATTACAGAAAGGATGCGGTCAACTATTTCGCGGATTCGGAAGATGCGCGACCGTTCATTGACATGCTTTTTGGAGATCTCGTTGACCCGGTTCGGGGAATATTCGAAGCGCTAAAGCGCGATCTTCAGCATCAAGGCATTGAGCTTCGGCTGGCCCGTTCGGACCACGGTCAGGCTAACATTTGCCGCGCTATAAGTTGGTGTGGTAGCGGTCCGTATGCTCTGGCCCCTCACGATGATGTCGCCCAGGTCCTGTGTGCTGGAAGCGATTTCGAGTTCTCCACCGTGGCGGAGAACACAGTTGCGGCGCTTAATTTTTATCCGAGCATGGCCAAGGAAGGTGGCGATTTGCGTCTGTGGAGCCACAAGCCGACAGGCGCCGATCGAAAGGCACAGGATGTGGAGACCACTGGATATCCCTATTCGTCAACCTATCTCGAAGGCATCCCCTACCGAGATTTGCAGCTGAAAGTCGGGGATATCGCCCTGATCGACGGCGGCTTCGTTCACGGTGTCACCAGTAAATCAGGCGGTAAAAAACCTCGCCTGGTCCTGAACTGCTTTTTCGGTTTTGCGCGACCCGATCTGGTTCTGTGGTGGACCTGATTTTGGGTGTGCGAGCGACGGACCGGCCGCCCCGCGGCGATGAAGACGGGGGCAGTGGTGCAGCAGAGTAAGGCGTCCTCAGTTTTCCGGCAGGCCGGGTTGTCGAGCAACAACCCCAAGGAAGACCATCTGCGACCGACGAATGATGGCCCTGCGCGTGCCTGTTGGGAAGAGCGGCAACCCTGACTTGCTGCGCGAGCTGATTTGGTTTGCCGGCGAGCGGCTGGTCGAACTCGGCGCAGGTGAGCACGCCGAGCACAGCGAGAAGAACATTTCACAGCTCGCCCCATGCAATGGCTATCCCGGCGCGATTGCGGGACGCGTGCCGGCACGGTGGAACTGCACATTGTCACGCGGCATGGCAGGTATACCTGGGTTGCCTCGAGCCGCACCGTATGCCCACATGGCGGCCGTCGCCCGGATCCGAGCCTTCAGTCAACGGGTCTCCGTCCACAGTATCGTTAAGGCGATGGGTGTGAGCGAATTTCCAACATGCAGGTCAGCCGGAGGAGATCCACGATAGGTGAGGCCCCCCTTGCCCCACATCGAGGGCGACTGGCCGTCTTACTCGATCGATTGTGCGCCGTGACGGCACCGGAGGGCAATCCGAAAGGGCGGCATACCTGGTGGGAATGCGGCCTTGACGCTTATGAGGGTAGGGTTCCAGATGCTCAGATGTGCCGCTGGCTATTTAAGAACTCGAAACACGGGAAGTATGCAACGAGTAACACATGCTGTCTGCCTGTATAGTCTGGCACGGGATGGAAACGCGTGATTTTGTCGCCATCCTCGCGAAGACCGGGCAGCTAACTCTCAGGCGAAATGAACTGCCCTCTTTTGCCTTATCGAGGGCCACAAAACGTTGTGGCGGGGTGCAAAAGCCTGCGAGATCGTCGTCCAGTCGCCATTGAGGATCTCTAAGGCGGCCCCCCTTACGCCAAGTTGACCTTGCCCCGTTGAAATAATCCATTTTGAAGTAAGCTCTGGCCCATGGAGAAGGCCAGGGAATGATGAAGCGCAACCGTTTCACGGACGAACAGATCATCGGCATTTTGAAGGAGCACGAGGCGGGCACACGCCGGTCTCGGAGCTTTGCCGCAAGCACGGCGTCAGCGATGCCAGCATCTACAAGTGAAAGGCCAAGTTCGGCGGCATGGACGTGTCCGAGGCCAAGCGGCTCAAGACGCTTGAGGACGAGAACACGAAGCTGAAGCGGCTTCTGGCGGATGCGATGCTCGACAATGCTGCCTTGAAAGGCCCGCTGGGAAAGAATGTATGGTCGCCCCGTCCGTGCAAGGGGTCGCGACGCCGTAGGTCACGGTTCCAGTTGCTTAGGAAGCCTCAGGCGAAGGCAGGGTCGCTGCGTTCGTAGAGTGCCTCCGGCTTGTTCAGAACGACCCAGACGATGCGTGCCATCTTGGCGGCGAATGCGACGACCGCCTTGTTCGAATGCATCCGAGCTTGAAGGCCATTGGGCCAGGTTCCCAAGCGATCGCGCGTTCGGTCGAGGTGTCGAAAGCAGGACCTCGCTCTGTCGCGCTTTGCACCGACGATAGGCTTTGAACTTTTGCTGTGGGAGCGACCTCCTGTCCAATCGCCCAAAGAAAAGCAGCCATCTCCCGGGCAATGGCGGTGACCGCGACGACCTTTGGCTTGCCTGCTGCCATCAGCTTGCGATAGCGCGCGCAAAGCCGCACCTGGCCTCTCCAGGCAATTTCTCGAACGGTCCTTGGTAATCCCTCTAGCCGCGTTTGGATCGTCGGGCTTACACGTGCAGGGAAGCGATATGTCCAGGCGCCTTCGATGAGGACCCGACGCACCCTGGTGTTGCCTGCCTTGGTGATCCCACCACGCTTGACCCGTTCGCCCGTCGAGCTTTCCGACAGCACAAGACCAAGATACGCCATCAACTGACGGGGATTATCAAAGCGCCTGACATCGCCGATTTCGACCACGAAGGTGACCGCTGTCATGAATGCAACACCGCGCATTGCTTGGTAGGCGGCCACAACCGGGGCCATCGACCAGGATGCCGCGGTCTCCACCACCAGCTGGGTCAGCCGGTCCAGACGCACGCCGGCATCCTCAATGGCTTGGCAGTATTCCGCCAACAGGATCTAATCACGCGCAGTCACCTGAGTGCTGCTTGCCGTATGGCGGCCTAACCCATCCACGTCCCGGCGAAGGGACCTTGCTCGAGGGCTGATGGCAGTACCCCCGAAGGCTCTCTTGTTGTCTCCTTTCGGCTCAGGCGGCCATGGCTGGCATCGGCTTATGGGAATGAAATTGGTTCCGTCCCTGAGCATGTGATGCAACACGACCGCCAGCTTGCGGGCCAGCGCAACACGCGCCTTTCTGGGCCCCGCGCGTCTGGCGACCGCCAGCGCCCAAGTCTTCAGATCCGAGCCTTTGACCGGCCGGGTCAAAATAACGTTGGCCGCCTCGTAGAGCGCGGTTCGTACGCCCACATCGCCGATCTTCGAGATGCGACCGCTACAGTCGGTCTCGCCCGATTGGTACTTCTTCGGCGTCAGTCCGAAATGCGGCCCCACCGCTCGTGATGATCGGAAACGCTCCGGCGCATCAACGGCCGATACGAATGTCAGCGCCACCAGACGCCAACGCCGGGCGTCGTCATCAGCCGTCGTGCGTTATCGTCCTGGCGGGCCATGGCACGCAGCGTTCGATCAAGCCCTGCAAATTCGTCCGCAAGTGCGTCGCGGACCTTCAACAGCGACGCGGCAATCGCCTCCAAGGTCGGATGACCTTCGATCAGCTCGCGGATGCGTGCCACATACGTGCGCCGCGTCGTCGGCCCTACCTTGAGGCCGAAGCCGCGCAGTATGCCCCGCATGCTCATTCGATGTCGTGTAGCTTCCCCTGGATGAGCTTGCGGGCGGTCAGTAGGGCGCGTACCTCCTGGGCCGGAAGAGATTTGCAGTGGACCGGCCTGAACCACCCGAGCCGCATCAACTGCGCAATGCCCCGAGCATCCTTCTTGTCGGTCTTCACAGGCATCGTCCTGAAGGCCGCACGCGCGTGCCGCGTCTCGATCAGTTCGACCGCCAGATCCGCCTTTGTCATCCCGGCATAGAGCCACTGCGACAAGGGGCAGGCCTCGAGACCGATCCGCTCCATGGCCACGCCGTGCTCGGCAAACCAGGCGATCAGCGCATCGGGCTCGCTGAGTACCTTTGCTTCCCGCACGATGCAGCCATCTGCATCCACCACGCACACGCTTGAATATTCCAACGAGACATCGATTCCGGCATACTGCTTCATGGTCGTCTCTCCGTGATGCTATGTGGAGCAGGCCATTCCTGACTCCGCGACACCATCATTGTGAGGGACGACCACCAGACCTCCAAACCTGGCTGGCTGGGTTCTGCCCGTTACACCATCTAACTTGCCGTTACACCATGCAGTCAGATGGCGGGCTTTACGGAACTGCAGTCCGTTGCCGATAGCGGCGAGCAATGCTGTCGCGCCCAATGCACCGATCCCAGGGATCGTCATCAGTCGGCGTGCAACGTCCTCTCGATCGGCGATCGCCTCAATCTCTTTCGTGGCTTGGCGGATACGCTCTTCGAGGCGCAGGAGATCGGCGTATAAATCGCCCAGCAAGTTGTCTCCATCGAGTCGCACGCGGGGTCCAACGGGTGATTGCGGCCCGTTTCATCGTGAGCTCCATCGACCTTTGCGAATCCGGAGGAATTAACACCACTACCCACTTCTTTTTGAGCTAGTCTCTCAGCCGTATCGTTTCCGCGACACCGGAACTCCGCCACTAAGCAGATGGCCGTTCTCTACAACTCGATAATTCCGAAGTGCAGGGCTTTTATGGCGGCGGCCGTTCTGCTTGAAGTTTCCAGTTTTTGCATCGCATTTTTTATATGGAAATTGGCAGTGTTCAGGGTTATCCCCAGAATTTTTCCTATTTCCCACGACGATTTTCCTCTTGCTGTCCAAAGAATACACTCCTTTTCTCTTGGAGAAAGGTCGGGGATCTCCTCGATACCACTCGAATTCACCGACATCGCGGCCCTAAGATGAAAATGAAGCGCTGCAAGCTGAAAGTAAGTGACCGTTTTATTTTGGAATTCGTGATTCCGAGAAAAGCTCACGATTGCAAAGCTGCCATTAGGGCCGTGCAATGGAATGCTAATCCCCGACTTTAAGCCGAACGTGGCGGCTTCATCGAAAACGCGCCGTTCATCTTCAGTCGTGCATGCCTCGTTATACACTTCACTCCATCGAAAGGCACATGCCCGCTTTCGGCCAGTCTTGATGACAGGATCTATTTTGTCATAACCCATTTCGAAATAGCGCTCCTGCCATTCATCAGGATAGTTGAGCATGATCGTCTGATTGAATTGGACGGGCATCATAACTCTTTGACCAGGTGTTAGGTAGTGATACGCAATCCATGGACAGTCAAAATTCAGGGCAAACGCAGACAACAGGTCGAACAACTGCTCAGCTTCAACAAGGCCAACAGTTTGGTTAAGAAATCGGACAAACTCGACTGACAACGCCTCCGCGGCTCCCGCCGCGAAATGGGTGTTTGCGGCCAGATTTAACTGGTCAGACGGTGTGCTTGCCAAGCCTCGAAGTTGAGAGACAGCAGTCATCGGCGGGCGGTTCATCGCTTTCCCTGCTCGCAGCGATTTGCATCTGATGGTAACTGGCGACACAAGGGCCCTGGAAAGCGAAGCTCTGCCGCCACCCTTCGAGGGCGGGCCTGGTCAAAGCTCTAACATATCTTTGTAATAGGGGGAGGTTATGATTAAGTAAAATGTGTGTACCGGAATGATTGCGAAAATTTTACACCGAGAAAGGTGAAGAGCGTCTCATTTAACAGTAACGCGATGCGCTTCGGTGAACTGAGGGACTGATCCCGACGATTGGCTCAAGTTGGGCTGCCAAACCATGTGGCGGGTGGAATAGCTGGCGAGATCGACATCTAATCGCCCTTGAGGATCTCAAGGGCCTTTGCAAGGACCGCAGCCTTTTGTTCGCGAAACGTGTCTTAACGATGTTCATCAGCCGCCGATGGCCAATCTCATTCGATGAATATGAGGCCCCGATCGCTGCACTGGAGCGGGTGGCGGCTGGCGGCCAGCAGGGTCTGGAGTCGGGGTTCCGAAAGGAGGCGCTGAAGAATTTACCGCGGACAAAAGGGAACTACATCCCTCATCGCCGAGCGCCACGTCATCTATGTCGCGGAAGGATGTTGGAGTCACGCTCGACCTATTATGACCGACCGACCCGGTCGACGGTGAGCGCGACGGCCCCATCTTCCAGGATATGGGGAAGGACATCACCCTGAGCGGTCCCAACAGCATTGGGTCAGCGACATCACCTACGTCGCCATAATCCTCGGTGCCTGCTCACGGTTGATCATCGGCCACGTAATCGGTCGATCGATCCGCGGCTCGGTGGCTGCCTTGTAGGCGCCCCATTGACAGAAAGCCGACGCCGAGCGTGGTCCACCGTTTGGACCGCGGCCGCAGTATGCTGCCGAGCTCTACCGCGTCACACTAGCCGCTCCAATGGCGTGATCGGTTCGACAGGCCGCCGCGGTAGGCAACACCCAGGGTCTCGCGCACGGCCGAGTTGCTCGGACAGCAGATAATGATCTCTTCCCATGCGCAGAGCTCGCGGCGCTCCAGGCCGCGAACAGCGTTGCCGAGAGCTTCGATCGCTGAGCTCAATTATGGGAGGCTGTGGTTACCTAGCATTTGGAGACCGTGCCGTCCAATAGAACGCGGTTAGCGTCGTGCGGCGCTGTCCGACTATTAGAGTCGGCTGTTGACAAAGTATTCTCTCCAAGCGCCTGCGGTGCCGGAGTACGCGAAAGCGTCATTAACAATTCGTCCCGCGTCAGCCAAACGAGCCAATCGTCATCGTTTATTCCGTGAGAGGGCAAGCGTAGTACTGATCCGTGGCGCTCTCGATGCACATAGCCATAGCGATCGACAACGCCTTTTTCGATGTGCCACCCGGCAACCAGAGCGTAAATAAAATCGGGCGACCAGTTCGCCCATGCCAGTCCAAATGCAATGCGACCGATAAAAGTGGAGAGGCCGCCGCCCCTAAAGTCCTCTCGCAACCAGATGTCGCCATGATACGCCACCAGCCCGGATATGCTTCGAGCAGTCGGCGCATTGCACCGGGACGAGGAACCGGGCCCGGCTTTGAGCTTAGGATCCGCGAACCAGGCTCTGAGCGATCCAAGGTGCTCAGCGAGGTCGGTTTCGGATAGATCATCTAGGCGCATTGCTTGGACATGCGCTACTCTTCCTTCCCGATCCCGCCCAACGATCCAAAAGGCCTTTCCAGGCGGAACATCAGAACAGTCAGGGCGGAAGCTTGGATACGTCGGCGACTTTCCCGGAAGTTTGCCCGTGATCTCCACATATTCCTCAAAATCGTGGCCCATCGTGATATGGATACCGGATGTGCGCCCCAGCTCCTCTGCTGCACTGATGTACTTGGAAACCTCGAGCGCGGTTACATCGTTCTGCATGCCAATGCACCCTGTTTAGTGCCAAGAATCTACCGGGATTGTAGACAATCCTGGGCAAGCGCTGATACTCCGTCATCTGGTAGTTGACGAATCTACTTATACCCGCAAAAGCGCCCTGCCAGTGGTATCAGGAATTAGCGCCCCGGAGCGGTTGATGTCTGTAAGCACCTCTAACATACGGCCCAGAGGTCGGGTGTTTTTCAGCATGAGCCCAGTGAGCGCATACTGTAAACCTCACTTGGGCCCGTGTGTCGGAGATCGATGGACGCGACACTCTCTTAAGGGTTTGTCGCGGGAAAGATGTTTGCAGTCTGCACTTGAGTCAGACTGCATGACTTTAAACCCAAACCGCATCCGGCAAGCCCGGCCCCATCAGAGTCATATTGGGATGAAACTGGCACGAATGTTGCAGCGAACAAATGGAAATGAGTGTCGTCTAAAGGGTATGCTTTGGTTGGCCCGGTGGCGAAACACAAGAGTGAGATTACCCGATGGATAATTCGAAACGCGACGAAAACAGGATTGACCCCTTCAGACGTGCAATCTTGAGCGGGATGGCTGCACTCGGTATCGCCCTGCCGATCGCATCGTTTGCTGGGCTGGCTTCGGCGCAGTCGCTCCTTGCGAAGATCAAGGATGGAGAGACGATCCGGATCGGCTTCTCCAACGAGATTCCCTGGGCCTATCCTGGCGGCAGCGACGAGCCGCTCGGTTTCGTCAATGCGATGACGCTTGACATTCTGAAGAGGCTGGGCACGGCGAAGGTCAAACCAGTCGTTACCGAATGGGGCTCCCTCATCCCAGGCCTGCAGGCCGGTCGCTTCGACATCATCACGGGTGGCATGTTCATCCTGCCGGAGCGCTGCCGCAACGTCTTGTTTACGGAGCCGCTCGGCAGGGGCGCCGACGGGCTGATCGTGCCGAAGGGCAACCCGCATGGACTGCACTCGTACGAAGACGTGCGCGATAAAGGCCTCACGTTCGTCACTGCCGCCGGCTACGATTCAGTGAGCTACGCGCAAAAAGTAGGCCTCCCTGAGGACAAGCTCCTTCAGGTCGCCGGTCCGGCCGAGATCCTGCAAGCTGTGAAGGCCGGTCGCGCCGACGCCGGCGGAGGCGCCTACTTCACCTTGAAAGCTTTTGCCGACAAGGATAACAGCGTCGAACTGGCCGATCCATTCACTCCGCCCGCCAATGGCTATTCCGCATTCGCCTTCCCGCCGGACCAACAGGCTGCGGTTGCTGCCTTCAACTCCGCCTTGAAAGAGTATCTAGGTTAGTTTCCGTCCACAAACGCGCGTATTTCGGAGCGTTTACAAGCACTTGCCCTTGATAGGAGGAGTTGTCGAGGGCCATGGACGGGATCAATGGCGCTGGTTATCGGGCAGAATGCAGTTGGGGGCGCTGACGCGCACGCCACCAGGCCGGCATTGACCGCGACGACGCAATTCCAGGAGCTGGTCGGAGTTCAGGTCGGTTTGAGGCGGGTGAAGAGGACGAGGTTGTAAGCCACCACCGAGGACCAGACGTAAGTCTTGAAGTGGTCAAGGCCGCGCCAGGTGCAGCGCGCCAAGCCGTAAGCGCGCTTCAAGCATGATATTCCGGCTTCGATGCCGGCACGGAAGTTGCGCAGCTTGCGATAAACCCAATTGCTTCTGACCATGTCCTCGACCTTGAGGCCAGCTTTCTTGTGGAATGCCATGTCGCGAACGCCCCAGGTCTTCGCTGTGGTCAGATTGCCGCGACTCGCAAAGCCGCCGTCGGCCGCCGCCTGCCGCGGCGCTTGTCCATAGACGGCGATGTGGCGCTCCAGCATCGGCAACAGCCGCTCGCTGTCGGGCGGATTGCCTGCCTCGATCACTAGGTCGAGGATCATGCCGCTCCTACCGGTGGTCAGGTTGAGCTTGTGGCCGTATTCGGCCTCGCGGCTACCTTTGACGATGATATCGGAATGGGGTTCGAACAGGCTGACCAGCTTCTCGCTCGCCGGCAGGGGCTCGCCAGCCAGTACCCGCCGCTCGCTCTGTTTGATGATGCGTTCGATCAGCGGTCGATAGTGGTGGACTTGGGCCTGCCAGAGTTGGACGAGCGGATTGCTCGCCACCGCCAGCCGCTCGGTTGCCTGCTTCAAATATGCCAAGGTCGCGGAGGCGATCGCGATCAGCTCACGGTAGAGTTGGACCCGATTGGGCCGACCGCGTGTGAACTGGATCTTGCGGGCGCGCTTCTTGGCCGCGCGGCAATGATCGCGCCATGCCAGGCCGGCGCCGACCAAGGTATCCGCCTTCTTCAGCAGGCGCACCATGACCCGCACGGCATCCCACAGCAGGCTGCTGTCGCTCGGTTCGTGCATGAGTGCCGAGGTCACGGTGCTGTCCAGCCGCACGACCGTGCCGTCCTCCAGCTTGAACGGCCGAACTTTGGGAATTATTGGAGTCGGCGGTATCGGTAGTCGCGTGGCGAAGCTCGCGAAGGCCTTTAACATGACGGTCTTAGGTGTCAGGCGACATCCTGAAAGGGGTGCAAACGGAGCCGACGAGGTTTATGGCCTCGATGCACTTCATGCCGTGCTTGGCAAGTCTGACTACGTACTGATCAGCACGCCAATCACAAAAGACACCGACGGATTCTTCGGCTCTGCCGAGATCGCTGCGATGAAGCCGGGTGCATTCCTGTTGAACATTGCGAGGGGCAATCTCACCCACGAAGCTCCGCTTCATGACGCGCTGGTCTCGGGAAAATTGTCTCGATACGGATCAGACGTGTGGTGGACTTACAACAACTGCTTCCCCCCTACCTACCACTTCCCGGTTCCCTCCCGCACGGGTATCCATAAGATGGAGAATGTACTCGGCACTGGCGATCAGGCGGCTAATGCAGACGACGTAATTGAGCTCGCCATGGATCGCTCAATTGAGAGCTTGTCGGAGCTACAGGCAGGCAAACCCCTGAAGTGGGCGATTGACCTAGACCTCGGATACTAAAACAGAGGGCGATCCATAGGTTCGAACTGAGAAACCACGGCCGGCCAGGCCTACGCGGTAGTCGGCCCGCCGAGACAACAGGTGCGGGGTGTCTTTTGTCGTAAAGCAGAAGTGTTTTCGCCAAACAACAGGAACGACACCCCCCTTTCTGCCCTATGCAACAGTGCTCTGCCCTTGTTGCGCACCTTGATCAGCTAGCGTTCAGATAGAGAGGTTAAATCATGCGAAAGAAGGTGGTAGGCCTACTGCCTGCCGGAACGGCTCCTCCGGAGTCCATCAGGCAAGCCGACAGGTTTGTAGATCTCGTGCTTACGGACTCTGCCGAACAGGCCCATGTAGAGTTGCGAAATGCTGAAGGGCAGCTCGACGCTGTAACGGAACTAGCGCGTGACGGCATGACAATGGTTTGTGTCACACACGAGATGGGTTTTGCGCGGGCGGTCGCAGATAGGGTCATCTTTATGGATCGCGGGCAGATCGTTGAACAGGGGGCACCCCAAGAGTTCTTCGCAAACCCCCAGTACGAGAGAACGCAGCTGTTCCTCAGCCAGATCTTGTCGCACTAGGAGCATGATCTAGCTAACTGCGGGGGTGAGTCATCTCCCCGTTTTCTGGACCCGTGAAGAAGGACTGACCGCGTCACCATCCACATGCCAATGATCCCGGACGCGGCCTATCCGATGCTGACTTGAGTCCGTATCAGCGCACTCTATACGTCGATGCCACCCAAAGCCCGCAGAGCGCTCCACGCGCTCTTTGTCAGTCCGCACGCTTGCAGCCCGGACAAAATCGGGTGGCCTATGGCCTTCATCGGGAGCCCAGACCGGCGTGAGCTCGCCGACCCGTAATCGCTGGGCAAGCGAAATGGCATCGAGGCGGTTCGTCTTGACTCGCATGCCAGGCTTCTTCCTCCCGGCGAATATGGAGTGGCGTTCTCACAGATGACGACCCACTAGACTAGTTTCCGTCCATAAACGGCAAGCTATTGATTTTATTGGATGAACATTGGGATTTCAGAGGCAAGGCCCGGCGGTTTCAGGTATCTTGGATCATGCCACTGATTCCAAGCCCCGCCACCGCCGGAGCCGACAATGCGCCAAGAACGCACCGTCCAAGCCAGTATATTCGATCTTTCCGCCACGCACGAGATCGGCCACGAGCTGAAGGCTATGTCGCAATGGTTGGATGAGCATGGTGATCTGCTTGGTTTGGTGGGACGAGACCTGGGTCGACCTGACGTCAAGGCCACCGGACGGCAAGGACTGCCCGCCGAAGCGGTCTTACGCGGCGCGTTGCTCAAGCAATACCGGCAGCTGAGCTACCAGGAACTGGCCTTCCATCTCGAGGACTCCGCGTCGTTTCGGGCCTTTGCCCGCCTGCCGTGGTCATGGAGCCCGCAAAAGTCGGTGCTGCAAAAAACGATCAGCGCGATCCGGCCCGAGACCTGGGAACAGATCAATCGGGCACTGCTGTCGAGCGCTCGACAGGCGAAGCTGGAGGACGGCACGGTCGTGCGGCTGGACAGCACCGTGACCTCGGCACTCATGCACGAACCGAGCGACAGCAGCCTGCTGTGGGATGCCGTGCGGGTCATGGTGCGCCTGCTGAAGAAGGCGGATACCTTGGTCGGCGCCGGCCTGGCATGGCGCGATCATTGCCGCGCGGCCAAGAAGCGCGCCCGCAAGATCCAGTTCACACGCGGTCGGCCCAATCGGGTCCAACTCTACCGTGAGCTGATCGCGATCGCCTCCGCGACCTTGGCATATTTGAAGCAGGCAACCGAGCGGCTGGCGGTGGCGAGCAATCCGCTCGTCCAACTCTGGCAGGCCCAAGTCCACCACTATCGACCGCTGATCGAACGCATCATCAAACAGAGCGAGCGGCGGGTACTGGCTGGCGAGCCCCTGCCGGCGAGCGAGAAGCTGGTCAGCCTGTTCGAACCCCATTCCGATATCATCGTCAAAGGTAGCCGCGAGGCCGAATACGGCCACAAGCTCAACCTGACCACCGGTAGGAGCGGCATGATCCTCGACCTAGTGATCGAGGCAGGCAATCCGCCCGACAGCGAGCGGCTGTTGCCGATGCTGGAGCGCCACATCGCCGTCTATGGACAAGCGCCGCGGCAGGCGGCGGCCGACGGCGGCTTTGCGAGTCGCGGCAATCTGACCACAGCGAAGACCTGGGGCGTTCGCGACATGGCATTCCACAAGAAAGCTGGCCTCAAGGTCGAGGACATGGTCAGAAGCAATTGGGTTTATCGCAAGCTGCGCAACTTCCGTGCCGGCATCGAAGCCGGAATATCATGCTTGAAGCGCGCTTACGGCTTGGCGCGCTGCACCTGGCGCGGCCTTGACCACTTCAAGACTTACGTCTGGTCCTCGGTGGTGGCTTACAACCTCGTCCTCTTCACCCGCCTCAAACCGACCTGAACTCCGACCAGCTCCTGGAATTGCGTCGTCGCGGTCAATGCCGGCCTGGTGGCGTGCGCGTCAGCGCCCCCAACTGCATTCTGCCCGATAACCAGCGCCATTGATCCCGTCCATGGCCCTCGACAACTCCTCCTACCAAGGGCAAGTGCTTGTAAACGCTCCGAAATACGCGCGTTTGTGGACGGAAACTAGATTAGGGTGGCACACGGACACATGCGTTTGCCTGCTCTCATCACGTACCGACAGCCTCCAGCGGATTGACCTGCCAAATCCGTCCAACCCCACCGACGCCCCTGTAGCCGGAAATACGGCTCGCATGCCACATAGTCGCCTGGTTGGCCGTGAGGACTGGTTTTCCAAGAGCAAGTTCGAGCGCCTCAATAGCAGAATAGGTCGTGAGGTTTGTACAGGCGAGAACGACGGCATCCGCGTGAGCTACGTCAACCTTGCGGGCTAAATCGACGATGTTGTTCGGCTCCAGTTCACCAATTCCTTCCGCGAGTCCCAGGCTGTGGCTGGACAACGGTTCAAGACCCGCCTCCATCAGGTACTGCTCAAACTGTGCGGTGGTTTCCGGAGGATAGGGTGCGCCAAGCGCGAGTCTGCGAACGCCCAAAGCGTGGCAAGCTGAGATCAGCGCGCTGGAGGTAGAGGTTGCCTGAGCATGGGTGCCGTCCGAGATCCGGCGTATTATTGACTGGTCACCTACGTGTCCTTTTGCGAAACTAACTGAAGTGCAGGCGTAAGCGACGGCGTGAGGACGAATAGGCCGCAGAACCTTGGCAGCGTAATCAAGCTCGGAGTCATCGACGAGCAATTGAAGGATCTCCAGGGTAACTGGTGGTTCTGGAAAAGGTATCCTCGTCACATGGACAGTGACCTCAGGCGGGGCGAACTGCCAGAACTCACGGTCATGTACCCCATCGGAAGGATAAATAATGCCTATTCGCATGTTGTCCATTTGTGAGCCGCCCTTCACCTGCGTTGATATCGGCATTCCCGAACTGCATTGCATCTTAGCGGGCAAAGGACGCCATCCCACTTAGATTTTTCGGCCTACTCGCAGGATTCCGGCGTTTCGGATCGGGGTTTCGCACGAAAGCAGCATTAGCGGAAGGAAGCCGCACTTGGGGGAGTCGGCAATAATGAAGCAGCCGAAGCAGGCTGACGTGTCGCACCCCAACGCCCAAGCAACGGAACAGACCAAACTCGTCGCAGGTTGCTTCGAGGCTGCGGCGGGAAATCTGCCGGACTGGCAGCTAATGCGTGGCTTTCCTGCGAAAAGCCAACAATCGCGCAGGAAGTCTGCATGATCAGTTTATAATTGGCGCTAAACGCTCGCCGTACCCTGTTAAATTCCGGACATGGGCGGTGAGTTTTCTGATCTCACAATAATACGCCTAAACAGCGGTCACGCGCCGCAAAAGAGAAGTGTTTCCAACGAACAGGAGATTGCGGCTATGAGCAAGAATATCCCGCCGGCTAACGACACGAGCATCGCGATTTTTGAGCGCCTAGAGTCTGAGGTGCGCGGCTACATTCGATCATTCCCGATCGTTTTCGACCGCGGGGTGGGCACAACCCTGATCGACGCTGAGGGTCGTGAGTATCTCGACTTCTTCGCCGGGGCAGGGGCTCTCAATTATGGGCACAACAACCCAGCTTTCAAGAAGCCGTTGCTCGATTACATTCAGCGGGACGGCATCATTCACGGCCTCGATCTTGCCACGAGCGCAAAGAAGGCGTTCATCGAAGCCTTTGAGAAGTACATTCTGAAGCCTCGGGGTTTGAACTACAAGTTGCAGTTTACTGGCCCGACCGGCACGAACGCGGTCGAGGCAGCTCTTAAGCTCGCCCGCCAAGTCACAAAGAGATCGAACGTCGTGGCATTCACAAATGGATTCCATGGCGTCAGCGCCGGCGCACTGGCGGCGACCGGAAACAAGAAGTACCGAAGCGCAGCAGGATACGGTCTCGCACACGTGACAGCGATGCCCTACGATGGCTATCTTGGACCTTCGGTTGACACGCTTGATTACTTCGAGAAACTGCTCAACGATCCGAGTAGCGGCCTGGACAAACCTGCCGCCGTGATTTTGGAAGCCATTCAAGGCGAAGGCGGCATTCGGCCCGCCAGCATCAAATGGTTGCAACGGTTGCGCGAGATTACAAAGCGCCACGAGATTCTGCTTATCCTGGATGATATTCAGGCGGGTATTGGCCGCTCGGGGAAATTCTTCAGCTTCGAAGCAGCCGAGATTGTCCCGGATATCGTAACTTTGTCGAAGTCGATCTCGGCAGTGGGCACGCCAATGGCCCTCGTTCTTCTGAAGCCTGAACTCGACATCTGGTCCCCTGGGGCCCACAGCGGTACATACAGAGGCAACAATCTCGCGTTCGTCGCTGCACGGGTCGCTCTGGAGACCTATTGGGCGGACGACAAGTTTGAGAAGGAAATCGCCGCGAAATCGGCAATTCTGGCGGACGAACTGAAGTCGATCGCCAACGATTTCCCCGACCTTGGATTTACCGTCCGCGGTCGAGGCCTGATGTATGGCCTTGTTTCAGAGAATGACGCTTCGTTGCCTGCCAAGATCCAGGCCGAAGCTCTAAAGCGAGGCTTGGTGATCGAGACCTGCGGCGGGCGCGGCGAGGTGCTGAAGTTCCTCGTGGCGTTGATCATCGCAGAAGCCGATTTGCGCAGGGGTCTATCGATCGTTCGTGAAAGCATTGGCGCGGTACAAGCGAGCTTGGCCACCGGCTCCGCCAAGGCTGCTGTTGCCGCCGAAGTCGACGCTTAGCAGCGCACTTACCAATCATAAGACGATCGGATCGCCTCCTGACTCGAGGCGATCCTTTCCTGGCCCGCAGTCGCTGCCCGTTCGACAACAGTGCAGCGGACCGACCAATTAACGCAGCCAAGAGGCACGGAAATGAGAGCGACAAACAGTGGGGTCAGGACCCCGATGGGCGGCGAGCACGTTGATATCTACGTCAACGGAAAACTACAGCGGGCGCACTCGGCGGCCCGCATCCCGGTTATCAACCCAGCTGACGAGCGCGAGTTCGCTACAATACCCGATGGTGACAACGACGACGTTTGTGCAGCCGTTGATGCCGCGCGCGCAGCGTTTAGGTCCTCAGGTTGGCCGCAGTTGCCACCATCTGAACGTGCCAAGTATTTGCGCAGGCTTGCCCGCGCGATTGACAAGCGGGCCGAGCAGTTTGGCGCAGTTGTTACGGCGCAAATTGGGATGCCTCTGGCGAGCTCAGTGCAGTCAAGTGGGAGCGGAACCACGAAGCTCTACGACTACTACGCTGAACTTGCCGATGAGTTCGAAGTCGAGTCTGAGCGCATCGGTCACGGGCTCCGTACCGTCATGCGGAGAGAGCCGGTCGGTGTAGCAGCATTGATCGTCCCATGGAACGGACCGCAAGGGGCGATAGCGTGGAAGTTGGCTCCGGCACTCGCTGCCGGTTGCACGACGGTCATAAAGCCGCCTCCCGAGGCATCACTGGATTCCTACCTACTTGCGGAGGCTCTGGACGAGGCGGAAATTCCGCCGGGCGTAGTAAACATCGTTTTCGGCGGCCGCGAAACTGGAGCTTTGCTTGCATCGCATCCAGGCGTCGACAAGGTTTCGTTTACCGGGTCAACCCACGCCGGCCGCCAGGTTGCTCTTGCCTGCGCCGAGCGGTTCGCTCGCGTGACGCTTGAGCTAGGGGGCAAGTCTGGAGCGATCCTACTCGATGACGCAGATCTCGATACATTTCTTCCACTCGTCGCGCCGGCTTGCATTCCTTTCAGTGGTCAGATCTGTCATGCCCTGACCCGAGTGCTTGCTCCGCGCGCACGCTATCACGAGGTTGTCGACGGTGTTGCAAGCAAGATGGCCGCGCTGGTCGTCGGAGATCCGCTTGATCCTGCGACGCAGGTCGGTCCCCTCGTGGCCAAGCGGCAGTTGAACCGCGTCGAAGATTATATTGCGTCCGGAGGTGCTCAAGGCGCAAAGATCGTGACGGGCGGGGGTCGGCCGCCTGGCTTGGACGTCGGATATTACGTGCAACCAACGGTTTTCCGCGACGTTGATAGCGCGATGCGCATTGCGCAGGAGGAGATCTTCGGACCGGTGGTATCGGTCATCCCCTACGACACCGAGGAAGAGGCTGTGGCAATCTGCAACGGCACGGCGTACGGTCTAGGTGGGGCGGTGTTTACGACTGACCATGAGCGAGGCATGGCCGTTGCACGTCGGATCGAGGCTGGGGTGGTCGGCATCAACCGCTACACTCTCCACATTGACGCACCCTTCGGCGGAATTAAGGGCAGTGGCCTTGGTCGTGAACTGGGGCCAGAGGGGCTGGCAGCGTTTCTGGAGAGCAAATCCATATTCCCACCTCAAGACTAGAGGGTACGGCAAAGTAATCTCGGTCCGGAGGCTGATCTTGTTGCAAGTTGCCTCCGGTCCTCATGTCGGCACGTCAACGATTTATCGAGACGGAACCATGTGGTGTCGAGACCAGAACGAGTGCGTGATGCGGGGATCGATCACCGCATGCTCTGTCAGAAGGAGAGGCGTATAATCGCCGCACGCGTTGCTACAAAGTTCTAATGCCATCGGAAGGGAAATACCTATGCCTATCGTCAGTCGTGTCTCCGAGATACTGCCCGACATCATTGCCTGGCGCCGCGATTTTCACGCGCATCCTGAAGTGGGGTTTGACGTTAATCGAACGTCGGCAATCGTCGCCGAACGCCTGCGCAAATTTGGATGTGATCAGGTCGTGACCGGGGTCGGCAAGACCGGGGTTGTGGGCGTCATCAGGGGCAGAATGGTTGTAAAGAAGGGAAATCCTGAGGTCATCGGCTTGCGTGCGGATATGGATGCACTGCCGATCGAAGAAACAAGCAACCTTCCCTACGCCTCAAAAACCAAGGGCTTTATGCATGCTTGCGGTCATGACGGACACAGCGCGATGCTGTTGGGAGCGGCGCGTTACCTAGCAGAAACTCGCGACTTTGCGGGCACTGCCGTCTTCATCTTCGAGCCTGCGGAAGAAGTAGGTACGGGTGCGCAAGCAATGATCGATGACGGGCTGATGGAACGCTTCGGTATCGAGCAGGTCTATGGCATGCATAATCTGCCCGGTTTGCCGATCGGCACCTTTGGTATCCGGCAAGGTCCTGTCATGGCTGCAACGGATAGTATCGAGATCAGGATAGAGGGTCGTGGTGGTCATCCTGGAATGCCGCATCAATGCATCGATGCGATCTTGGTAGCCGCGCAGTTGATAACCGCGCTGCAGCAGATCGTGGCTCAGAACGTCGACCCCTTGGAGTCCGCGGGTATTTCGTTCCACCACCTGCAATCTGGCGGCTCGCAGAGAGTGATCCCAGAGACAGCCGAATTGCGAGGCAGCATGCGTACGCTGACGTCGGAGGTACGGCAGCTGGTCAAAACGCGTGTGAAGGACGTTGTCGCGGGCATAGCCCAACTAACCGGCGCAAAGTTAGACCTGACGATCCAGAACAGCGATGCGGTGGTTTTCAACCAGAAGAAGCAGACCGAGCTTGCGACGAGTGCGGCGACGGACGTCGCGGGTGGAGAAAACGTGGTCAATACGCCGCCAGTACTGGGCGGGGAGGATTTCTCCTACCTAGCGGAGGCGAGGCCGGGTGCCTTCATCTGGTGCGGAAATGGAGGTAGTGCCGCGCTCCATCACGCCACCTATAATTTCGACGATGAGGCGATCCCTTATGGGACGTCTTACTGGATTAAGCTTGTAGAGAACACCCTTAAAGCATGAGTCGTTAAGATACCGTGCCACGTTCCTGCAGTATGATATTCCAGATCTGCTTTACAAGGCTGAGAAACAGCGACAACCGAACGAAATCCGAGGAGGCGCAACACCCAATCTTCGACGGCGGACGGCGCTTGATCGAATCGAAGTTGCGCATTCCGGTGAAGTCGGGCGCGAGATGATGCTCCTCCGGTCCCCGCTCGAAGTGGGTCGTACATTTGCGCAGTCGGTGTGGCGGCGATTGGGCACTGGCACTGTTCTCTTTAGCGACCTTCTAATGACATGTCTGCCGGCCGCGAGGGACTGCGCTGGTTTGCTAAACGATTCTGATCGTGAACGGTCCGACGATGGCGACGTCAGCCGACGCTCGACCGCCGGCTGCGCACGAGGTGGAAGGCGCCGTCGACCTCCTGGCGCCTGCCATTTTGAAACGTCCATTGGAAGCGGTATCTGCTCGGGCACCGATTGGCGCGATCCCCACTGTTCACTCCCCCCACTCAAAGCTACGGAGGCGATCAAGCGACAATTTCTTAGGCAGCCATCCAGGTAGGGTTTACTGCCTGCAAAGGTCCGCAGTCTTGGTCCCGTCCGGCAGGCTCGCTTTAGTATAACCGTACCGAGCAACAGTCCGCATCATTTCTTCGGAGCCGATATAGCCTTTCATCACCGCGTTGAACGCGTCGACGGTGGCCTGTTGGTCTGGCAGGAAGGCGAAAGCGGGGTAGCCGGTAACCGGCGGCGTGAAGGGGTCGGCCAGTTCGACGCTGTCGTCCTCGTCCGCAAATTTCTTGACGGTGAAATAGTCCCCGGCGCCAGCGTCGGCGCGGCCAGCTTTGACAGCTTGCAGGATCTCAGCCGGTCCGCCCACCTGCATGATCTTGTCGTCAGGGATGCCGACTTCTTGTGCGTACTTAACGGAGTCGTAGCCGGCGGCTGTAACGAACGTAAGTCCCTTGTCGCGTACATCCTGATAGGAATGCAGGGCTTTAGGGTTGCCGTTTGGCACTAGTAGCCCATCGGCACCCCTGCCGAGTGGCTCAGTGAACAGAACGTTCCGGCATCGCTCCGGCAAGATGAACATACCGCCGGTGATAATGTCGAAACGTCCGGCTTGTAACCCAGGGATTAGGGAGCCCCATTCGGTCACGACCGGCTCGACCTTTGTGGTGCCTAGCTTTTTCAAAATGTCCAGAGTCATCGCATTCACGAAGCCGAGCGGCTCGTTGTTTTCACCAGGGTAAGCCCAAGGAATTTCGTTCGAGAAGCCTATCCGGATCGTCTCGCCGTTCTTGACTTTGTCCAGTAGCGACTGCGCCGAGGCCGCGCCCACTGTCGAGCCGATCAAGACCGCCGCAATGCCCATGGAGAGCATCGCCCTCAGGATCGCACGTCTTACGACAATTCCAACCTTAGTTTGTTGCTGTTCGTTCATAATGCAAGCCCTCCCAGCCCGCGGTTTCGCCGCGATTTCCGCCATCGTGAGATCCCGCTCATGTCCATACGTCAGCTACGGATGCGGCGGTTCCTGATTTCTGGTGGAGACATCCCGGCCCAACAAAAACACCACTGTGCCTCTCAAAAAGGATATTCTGGGTACCGAAGCTCTCGATAACCACCACGAACGTAGCAACATGTGTCAGTCGCTTTGCGCTAATCATCGACCTTTGCCGCAGCAAAACGGCGTTTAGCGGCGTGCGCGTGTTGCGTTAGTTTGCCCGTGATGAAGTCTCAATCCATTGTTTGATGATCAGCTGCGTCAGCGAAATGGCAGCGACCGAGACCCATTTTCAGAGCTGCAGAATGCCCACCGGGCTCTGCAGCCGACGAAGGCTGTCCACCAACAAGGGGCGACGAACCTTAGCCTCGCATAACACGTGACCCACGCGGCGAAACGGAGCGATCTGAAATGAGTACTTCCCGCTTAAATCGAGAGCGCTCCAGTATATGTTTCGCAGGGACACTAACCTCATCGCAAGGGCATATGCCTATCCCGCCTCGAGGACGGCACTGAGGAACTGGCGGGTCCGCTCGTTTTGAGGATCTGAGAACAATTGGTCTGGCGGGCCCTGTTCCGCGATTTTGCCGCCGTAAAAGAAGCAAACGCGATCGGAAAACTCCTTGGCGAAGCCCATTTGGTGGGTAACCATTAACATAGTGAGGTCATGCTCTGCCCCGAGCTTCCGAATGACGTTGAGCACCTCCCCGACGAGCTCCGGGTCCAGCGCGGAGGTCACCTCGTCAAACAGCATCACCTTGGGCCGCATGGCCAGGGCCCGAGCTATAGCTACGCGCTGCTTCTGGCCTCCGGAAAGCTGGATCGGAAAATGGCACTTCTTGTCGCCGAGCCCCACCATATCGAGCAGCTCTGCCGCTCGCGTCTCAGCTTCCTGCTTGGAGAGCCCAAGCACTGACACCGGCGCCTCCATGCAGTTCTGAAGCGCGGTCATGTGCGGGAACAGATTAAAGTGCTGGAAAACCATGCCGATCTTTCCGCGCACGCGCCGCAGATGACGGTCACTCGCTGTTACCATCTGTCCGTTCTTCTGCATGTGCGTGAGCGGCTCCCCGTCGACCCAGATCACCCCTTCGTTGATGCGCTCCAGCGTCATCAGCATACGCAGCACGGTCGTCTTGCCCGAGCCCGAGGGGCCGATAATCGACACCTTCTCATTGCGAGCAATGTCGAGATTGAGCTTGTCCAGAACGGTTAGCGTGCCATATCGCTTTGCAACGTTCTCGAAGCGGACCATGGGCTCGCTCGTGACTTTTTCCTTGGCCGCAACATCGAGATTAAGAGTGTCTGGCATGTCCACCGTGCCGTAGTCTTTTGTGATGCGCTCCAAGCGAACCGTTTGGTCGTTCATGGCTGAACTCCTACTGTAGATGATAGCGGCGATTGAGCCAGAATCCTACCGTCTGCACGATCGCGGACGCGACCAGACTGAATACGAGATAAAAGAAGCCGACCATGGTGATTGCCTCGATATATCGATAGTTGTTTGCACCAAAATTCTTGGCCTGCTGCAGCATCTCAAGGATTGCGATTGCCGCCAAGATTGGCGTGTCCTTGAACATACTTATGAAATAGTTCCCTAAACTGGGCACAATCGGTGGGATTGCCTGCGGCAGAATGATGGCGCGCCAGCTTCGTGACTTTGAAAGGTTGAGCGCTGTGCAAGCCTCCCATTGCCCTCCCTCGACATTTTCGATTCCGCCACGGTAGCATTCAGAGCAATAGGCCGCGTAGTGGATACCCAACACGCCGATGCCCGCGGACCAAGCAGGGATAACCACTCCAAACTGGGGCCCAACGAAATAGACAAAGAACACCTGCAGCAACAGCGGAGTGGAACGAATAAATTCGACGATTTCCGCCATGGCTGTAGATATATAGCGGTTCGGTGACTGCCGGATGAGGGCGAATACCAAACCCAACACCAGCGCTATTGCGAAGCCAAGCAGCGTCGCCTGAACGGTGACAATCGCACCCCGATAGATATATGGGAGCGCTTCCCAGACATAGGACCAATCCCAGATATTCATACCAGCACCTCCCGTATGAAGCCGCGCGAGAAGCGGCGTTCAAGCCAGCGCACAAAGGGAGTAATGAGGGCGCGGGCGATGAAGTAATAGCCAAACAGCGCCACTGCAAAGAACAGCAGGTAGTTACCCGTGGCGTCCGCGGCCAACTTGGAGGCAGTGGTCAACTCGGTAATGGTGATGAAAAAGATGAGCGATGTACCTTTAAGGAGATCGATCAGCAGATTTCCCCAAGCAGGCAGCATGCTGCGAATTGCCTGTGGAAGTACGATACGCCGAAGCATGCCGCTGCGTGGGAAATTGAGTGCGATGCTCGCCTCATATTGACCACGGTCTACGGCTTGGATGGCTGCGCGAACCAATTCTGCGCCATAGCCGGAGACGTTCATGCCGACGCCAAGGATCGCAACGGTCCAGGGTGACAAAATAATCCCAAAGATTGGCAGTACGAAGAACCACAGGTAAAGCTGCACCAGCAGCGAGGTTCCCCGGAAAAACTCGATATAGATGACTGCTAGCCAGCGTAGCGGCCATCTAGGCGAGATCCGGATAAGGCCAACGATCAGACCTAGGACGATCGCTACCAAAGATGCCCCAACGGTCACCACGAGAGTGATAGCGACACCTTTCATCAGCGCGGCCACGCTGAAGCCCAGCGCGAATTCATTCATGGTTCTGTCCTCTCGCTAGGCCACCCCGCTATGTAGCAGGGGTGGCCATCAGGCTCATGGGCAGCGTTCCTGCCGCATTTAACCTTTGCAGAGGTCCGAAGTCTTGGTTCCGCCAGGCAGATTAGTTTTAGTATAGCCGTATTTTGTAACCGTCTCCATCATCTGATCGGAACCGATATACTCTTTAAGTACGGCGTTGAACGCGTCGACTTCAGCCTGCTGGTTGGGGAGGAATGCCAGAGCGGGCGCCCCGTCGGGTAGAACCGGAGTGAAAGGATCGGCCAGCTCGACGCTCTCATCCTCATCTGCAAACTTTTTCATGGTGAAATAGTCGCCACCGCCCGCAGCAGCGCGACCTGCCTTCACAGCTTGCAAGACCTCCGCCGCACCGGCGACCTCCATGAACTTGTCATCCGTGATGCCGACCTGTTTTGCAGCCTTCACTGAAAGCCAACCCGAGGCAGTGACGAAGGTGAGCCCCTTGTCGCGCACATCCTCATAGGAATGTAGCCCTTCCGGATTGCCTTTCCTGACGAGTAGTGCGTCCCCGAATTTGCCGAGGGGTTCAGTAAAAAGAACGTTGCGGCAGCGCTCGGGCAGGATGAACATGCCACCGGTGATAATATCGAAACGTCCGGCCTGCAGGCCGGGTATGAGCGAACCCCACTCCGTTACAACAGGTTCGACCTTCGTCGTGCCCAGTCTCTTAAGGATGTCGAGGGTCATCGCATTGACAAAGCCGAGCGGCTCGTTGTTTTCACCGGGGTAAGCCCATGGAATTTCATTGGAGAAGCCTATCCGGATCGTTTCTCCATTCTTTATCTTATCTAGCAACGACTGCGCCGAGGCCGGACCTACCGTCGATCCGATCGCGAATGCCGCCATGCCCAATACAGCCATGCCCCTCAGGACAGCGCGCCTCATGGGGTTGATCGTGATGTCATCGTCTTTCCAATCGTCCATCTTACGTCTCCATTTTTCGCCGCATATCTGACCCGATCTTGATGTGAGGCCGATAGCGTCCACGTGTTGCATGGACATATGATGCGGCAGTTCCCCTTGTTATTTGCGGCACTCGCGGCTTCTTGTCCGTCAGATATCGAAAATGCCGTCGCTCGCCAGATAAATGTAGCACCGTAAAGGCTCCACTTCCTGCGAATCGACAGGCCTCGGCGCAGGAAATCTGCATTCTCGCGCCGCCGTGCGCAACTTAGCCCCGCCAACTTGTACAGGCGGGTCGTCCGGTGCGCGGCTTTTTTGTCTGGGGCAGGCTGCGCGTTACTTGTGAGTTGGTTGACAGGATCGGCGCTGGTCTACTCGTCAATGGGCACCGCGAAGGAGACTTTGGTCCGATCCATAACGACCATTGTGCTGAAATCTTTGATATCGGGGTTCTCATAGAAGAAGCGACGGGTGAACCTTTCATAATCGACCATATCGCGCACCGAGATGATGAGGACGAAGTCGGCGTCGCCTGTAACATAGTATCCGCTCATGATTTCGGGCGTTTTTCGGATCGCTTGCTTAAATCGATCGATAATATCTGTACGATCGCGCTCCAAACTGATCGATACGAGCATTTGCATCGAACGTCCAACCGCTTCGGGCGAAACAATAGCTACGTCAGCTTCAATAACCCCGGCATCGCGCAGTCTTTTCAAGCGCCGTTGACACGCGGTGGCCGAAAGCCCCGCAAGTTCGCCCAGTTCCTCTGTGGTTAGACGGTTATTGCGTTGCACCGCGTTGAGAAGCTTTCTGTCGATCTTGTCGAGTTCCATGAACTGATCCAGCGAGAGGGCGCGCTTCGGCGCAGGAAAGATGTTCGAATGGCTAGAAGTAGTAGCAATTCCGTCTTTGTGGAAGTCCCAAAAAGTCGGAACTCTGCACCAACCCCGGGGCGCGATCAAAACGATCACCCTGCAAGTCAGGCTAGAGCGGACGCGGGCCCAAAGGACTGTGATGCGGATAAGGTCTCGGCGTCCGGAAGGCTGCGGCGGGTCGGATAAGCCCCAGGAACGTCCTGTCTTCGAATGATTTTCCCTTTACAGGCTGATTCCTGCGCGCGCCTCGCCGCATACGCCTGAAAACTGCGCCGTGGCCCTATAATTAGCATTCGGCGCAGCATCCGTGGCGGATAATCTCATCCGGGCCCGCAAAAGCGGAGTGATGAAGAGGACAACGTCGCCTCGCCGGGTACTGTGTGGGTCGACATGAGGGACGCACGCACTGCGGAGTCGCAGAGCTCGTCCAGCAGCTGCGATGCAATGCGTCACCACGCCGCTGCGAGAGGATGCCATATGGGAACTGAGTGTCATGGGGCCTGAGTTTCGTCTTAGCGATATATCTATTCGCCACTGTTTGAATTGCAGAGACTCAGCGGTCGGTCACGAGCGAACGATCGCGATCTCCGACCTTCTGGAAAATAATACATTTGCACCAGTGGGGCACGACCATGGGCCTTACCGGCTGAATATACAGCTGGAGGAGGGAATGTTGGCCATGCAAATCACAGATGATGCGGGCGAGCATATAACAATGCACCACCTTTCGCTCAGCCAATTCGGCCGCCTGCTTCGGGACTACACCCGTGTCTGTGAAAGCTACTTCGAAGCAATTCGCTTCCCTGGTCTGCAACACCTCGAGGAACTCGATTGGGGCCGACGCCATATCCATAACAAAGCCTCTGAGTTACTGAGAGAGCATTTGTCGGTGGCCGTAAGAGTAGACCACGACACTGCCCGCCGGCTGTTTACTTTGATCTACTCATTGCTCCCCCGAAGAACCACTCATCTCTTCCCGGCGAACTGAGCAGTCATTTGCTCGACTTGGAGCAGGACAACCGGGTGTATCGATTGGCCTATTCATTGGGCACAGAAGTTTGGGCATCGCGCAAAACAAACACACAGATCAACAACTAATAGAGGAAGACCAGTGCTTTCAACAATAGAACGGGAGCTTCAGTCCCAAACGGCGCCAGAATCTGCGGTCAGGTCCGAAGTCAGTTCGGCTGGTTTTCTGGAAAGCGTCGACGAGAACTTCCGCCATGCCATGTCCTTTCTGGATCTGCCGGAGGGCTTGGCAGAGCGGATCATCCAGTGCAACTCGACCTACGCGGTTCGCTTCGGCGTTCGCTTACGTGGCCGCATGTACAGCTTCATCGGGTGGCGCTCGGTGCATAGCGAGCACTGCGAACCAGTCAAGGGCGGCATTCGTTATGCCCCAAATGCCGATGCCGAGGAAGTCGAGGCGCTTGCCGCACTCATGACGCTCAAGTGCTCGCTGGTCGATGTGCCGTTCGGTGGCTCGAAGGGCGCGTTGAAGATCGACCCACGCGAGTGGACCGTGCAGGAACTTGAACGCATCACCCGCCGCTTTACCCAGGAGCTGAACAAGCGCGGTCTGATCGGACCGGGTGTCAACGTTCCGGCTCCCGATATCGGCACCGGCGAGCGGGAGATGGCCTGGATGGTTGATGAGTTCCGTCGTGCCAATCCGACCGATGTCGTCAACGCGCGCGCTTGCGTCACTGGTAAGCCCTTGTCGAAGGGCGGCATCGCCGGCCGCACCGAAGCGACGGGCAGGGGTGTGCAGTTCGCCATCCAGAGCTATCTTCGCGATGCCCGCACGCAAGGTCTCGACGGCCGCCGCGATCTTAAGGGCGCATCAATCGTGGTCCAAGGCTTCGGCAATGTCGGCTATCACGCCGCGAAATTCCTGTCGGAAGAAGATGGGGCACGCATCACCGTCGTTGCAGAGCGCGATGGCTACGTTGCCAATCCCGACGGCCTGTCCGTTGAGGCGCTCAAGCAGCATCAATTCCGGACCGGCAGCATTCTCGGCTTCGAAGGGGCAAAATCCTTTGCCGGCGATATGACCGGTATCGAACAGCCCTGCGACGTGCTCCTTCCGGCGGCGATGGAGAACGCCATTCATGCCGAGAATGCCGAGCGCATCAAGTCGCATCTCGTCGTCGAAGCGGCCAATGGGCCCGTCACGTTCGACGCGGACAAAATCCTCCGCTCGCGTCGCGTCACCATTCTTCCCGATCTCTATGTCAATGCCGGCGGGGTGGTCGTCAGCTATTTCGAGTGGGTCAAGAATCTGACGCATATCCCCTTCGGTTTAATGGAGCGGCGCCGGCGCGAGCGGCGCAACCAGACGATCGCTGCAGCGCTCGAACGGATGACCGGCAAGGAGTTCCCCGCCGATATCCGAGACGAGTTCCTGGAAGGCGGCGCCGAGATCGATCTTGTTCGTTCAGGGCTAGAAGACGTCATGCGCAGCACCTGGGCCCGCATCGGCGATCTGCTGGAAAAGCAACCGGAGGTCGGCGACTACAGGACCGCCGCCTACATCGTGTCTATTCGACAGATCGCCGAAGCGTATGAGGCTATTGGCATTTAGTACCATGTAGGTCTCGATAGACCGCGCTGCCGAGGTTTCCTCGCCAACTTCGGCAGCTTACTGAAACCGAGGGGCAAATGCCTGATTGCTGCACTTTTCCCAAGGAAACGCAGGATTACTGCATGAGGGTACCAGATTTCTGGGGCGCACCATCGAAACGCATTTTTATACTGGCTGTTGCCGGCACAAGGATGGGTCACAGCATAAGCGCAGTAGGCGATGTCCTCTGAGATTTCGTCACTGCCCACTTTTTCCGAGCAAATCTAATGAAGATCATGAGTGCGGGGGCAAAGTTGGCATTTGATTACATAATTGTGGGTGGCGGCTCTTCTGGTTGCGTGATGGCAAGTAGGCTGTCTGCCGCGGGCGAACATGTTCTGCTCGTGGAGGCTGGTCCCGACACGCCCCCCGATGCTATCCCGGAGGATATTCTGGATGGCGACCCAACTCGGGCGTATTTCAATCCAGATTATCAATGGCCAGCTCTTCAGGCGAGAGTGATACGGGATGGCAGGAGGGCCACCCACTATGAACAGGCCCGAGTCGTTGGCGGTGGCTCCAGCATCAACGCTCAGGTGGCCAACCGAGGCGGTCCTGACGACTACAATGAGTGGGCGGCAAATGGCGCGACCGGTTGGGGTTGGGACGAGGTCCTGCCATATTTTCGACGGCTTGAAACGGATTTGGACTTCGACGGGGAGTTTCACGGCAAAGATGGTCCGTTGCCGATAAAACGCGTTCTTCGGTCGAACTGGTCGGGGTTCATAACAGCGGTGTCCGAGGCATATGAAGCGGCTGGCATTTGCTTTCGACCCGATTTCAACGGTGAATTTGGCGACGGCTACTCGGTGGTGCCATTGACGAATCGAGACGGCCGTCGAGTGTCCACAGCCATGGCATACCTGGATAAGTCTGCCCGGTCCCGGCCCACCTTGAAAGTCTTGCCGAATACTACTGTGGTGCGACTAATCTTCTCCAGAAACTCAGTTACAGGTGTAGAGCTTGAGAACAGTTCCGGTCGGCAGATATTTCACAGCTCAAACGTTGTTCTCTGCTCGGGATCGCTTCACACCCCTGCAGTTTTGATGCGCTCTGGCGTGGGGCCTGCGGATCATCTAACTAGCCTCGGCATCCCCCTCGTGGCACACGTTCCAGGTGTAGGGCGGGGTCTTCAGGAGCATCCTGGAATCGCTATCTCGGGATATTTGGAACCGAACGATCGGATGCTGTCCAACCTCAGCGGCCACATTCAGATGCATGCCCGCTATTCATCGGGCCAGGGCGATTGCCCTTCAACAGACATGGCGATATCCGCAGTGGCAAAGTCGGCTTGGCATCCTCTCGGTAAACGTCTTGGATCTCTATTCCTGTGGGTCAATCGCAGCTATTCCACTGGAGCAGTTACGCTCAGACATCGCTCCCACAAATTCGAGCCCGAGGTGGATTTCAACTGGCTGAGCGACGAGCGGGATTTGGCGCGATTGAAAGCTGGCTTCCACTTCCTCGGACGGTTATGGAGCCATCCGTCCCTTTCGACTGTCGCACTCGATCCATTCCCGTCTGCTTGGAACTGGCGAGCAAAGAAGATTAGCAAGATCAATCGCATTAATTACGGCCTAACTTACGTACTAGCCAAGCTAATGGACAGTTCTCCCAACTCGCGCCGCAGCCTCATAAAGCATGTGATCACGAATGGCCAAACGTTTTCTGATCTTCTTGCCAATGAGGCTCGGCTGGATCGTTTCGTGCGCGAAAACGTGACCGGCAATTGGCATCCGACGTCCAGCTGCAGGATGGGAAGCAGCGTCGACCTTATGGCTGTAACGGACCCCTCGGGCCGGGTGCGCGGCGTTTCCGGCGTTAGGATCGCTGACGCCTCTGTGATGCCGCACTGCCCGCGAGCCAACACGAATATCCCTACGGTGATGGTCGCCGAGAAAATGGCCGACACCATCTTGAAGGAACGGCATCGTGGCTAAACACGAGGTGATCAGAAATCGTGCTACCGCTCTTTGGATAACCACTTCTGCCGCTCCAGTGTTGCAAGTCTTAGGAATTGACCTGAAACTGCAAAAAATCCCCACATCAGCAGGAATCCTGCACGGATGCGCGAAAATTCTCCGCTTTTCCCACCGGTCTCGCAGTAAAGTGCTGCACCAGCAACGAGCTGGTTACTGCGCCGCCGTTGCTGTCGCGCAGACGCATTGGACCTCAACCCGCTGACTTTGGCCGTGTACCGGCCACTCATCGTCCGCCAATTTGACGAGCCGCCATGACTTGTACGAAAAGCGCTTTGCTTCCCCTAAATATCCTACGGGAGGAATTTCCCGCCACGCAGAAGTACGTCTACATGGACGTTGCGAATCAAGGGTTGATCTCCAGAACCACAAGAAGGTCCTTTGAGCAGCATCTGGACAATCGATTGCTCGGCGAAAACGACGAACTTCCTCAGTTGAAGGACATTGAAAAAACCCGCGCCAGATTCGCGCGATTCGTCGGTGCGGAGAAAGACGAAGTAGCGATCACCAAGAATGCGTCGGAAGGCGTCAATATAATCGCCAACGCGATCGATTGGCGACCCGGAGACCGCGTGGTTCTCTGCCCCCAGTTGGAGCATGCGAACAACATCTTACCTTGGCTGCAGATTAAAGCGCTGCACGATATCGAACTGAAAGTCGTGGAGCCGGATAACGGCGCAATCCCCGTCGACGCGATTATAGACGCCATCAATTCCAGGACGCGCGTCGTCGCTGTTTCCACTGCGACTATGGTCCCTGGGTTCCGAACGGTGACGGTACCGATAGCCGAAGCCTGCAAGCGATTGGGCGCTTTCCTTCTTGCCGATGGTACCCAGTCGGTAGGGATCCTCCACACCGATGTTGTACGCATGGGGTTGGATGGCTTGGCAGTCTCGACTGTGAAAGGTCTCATGGGCCTTTATGGATCGGGTTTTCTTTACTGCCGCCGCGAGTGGGCTGATCGGCTCAATCCAGCCTACCTCGCCCGTTTCAGTGTAGACCTCGGAAATGCGCCGGAATCGGCTCCAATTCTCCACGCTCCCAAGCTGCGGGCCGGCGCACCTCGATTCGATGTTGGCCATTATAACTTCCCGGGCATGATCGCTGCATACGCCTCCATGGGGCAAATGCTGGAGATCGGAACCGAAGCAATCGACAATCATGTCACATCGTTGACTGCTCGATTGGCTTCTGGACTGCTAGAACTCGGCCTCCCTGTTTGTGGTGGAGCTCCTGGCAAACAAACTGGAAGTATTGTAGCGCTCGGTGACGTCGCGACGCTCTCCGGTGCTCAGGAGGCCGCGCCCTTCGTTCAGGAATTGCAGCGCTATCTTGCCGAAAACAAAGTCCTGGTATCGACCCGGCGCGGAATGCTTCGGTTCTCGCTTCATCTCTATAACACAGAGGATGAGATCGACCAAGTTGTCGACCTGACAAGGAAATGGCTGAAGTAGGTCGCCGCGATAAAGCACGGAAGCAGGAGAGTTTATGTCGTCGCTCAGCACAGATACCATCACGCTACTTCAGGATCTTGTCAAAATTGAAAGCGTGAACCCGTCCCTTTCGTCAAAGGGAGGCGGAGAACAGAGGGTTGCCGAATACCTTGAGAGGTTCTGTAAGGACCGAAATCTCCCGTATGAGCTCCAGCATGTTGCCGAAGGGCGCTCGAACTTGCTGACTTGGGTTCCTGGGAAGGACCTTAATCGGCGCCTCCTATTTGTAGCCCATATGGACACCGTGCCGACTGACAATTGGGCTTCTGACCCGTTCTCCGGTGAAGAGAAAGATGGTCGGGTCTACGGTCGAGGTAGCTGTGACACGAAAGGCTCCCTTTCGGCAATGTTGATTGCGCTGAGCAGCCTCGGAGACCGCCAGCCCAATGCGACCGTAGTTGTCGCTGCCAGCATTGATGAGGAGTACCGAAAGATTGGTGCAAGGTCTATCGCTCTTTCCGGCACCTCATATGATGGAGCGGTGGTAGGCGAGCCGACAGAATTGGAACTCGTCGTCGCGCACAAAGGTTCGGTCCGCTGGCAGATTGAGGTTCAGGGCATTCCGGCGCATACCTCCAAACCCCACCTTGGCGTCAATGCTATAACAGGCATGGCCAAGGTTATTCTGGCGCTCAACGAGCACGGCCAGGATCTTGCCTCACGCAAGCAACCTCTGGTGAGCCCGCCGACGTTGACAGTAAGTCTTATCGAAGGGGGATTGGAACTGACAACAGTGCCGCCGTCGTGCCGCATCTGGGTCGACAGGCGCTTGGTGCCCGGTGAGCGCCCGGACCAGGCCTTGCAAGAGGTGGAGAATATCCTACAGGCTTTGCGCGAACGCGAAAACATCAGCGTCCGGTCTCTGCTCCCCGCACTGGAGGACCCCGCTCCAGATAGCGCCGAGTCGAGCAAGATTGCGGCCGTGGCGGCGCAAGCCTGTGCCGAAGTGGCTGGGACGGGCAACTATATTGGCGTGCCGTATGGGACTGACGCTAGTCAGCTGTCCTTGGCAGGAATTCCCTGCATCGTGTTGGGGCCGGGTAGTATCGATCGCGCTCATACCAATAATGAGTACGTCGAATTGGACCAATTGGCCAAATCTGTCGAAATTTATCGGAAGATAATGCTCAGCTATTAAACGGGAGAGCCAGTGCCGGACGGTGCTGCTTTCACATTTTGCGGTTTGGCCGGCAGTTTGCCGGCCAAACTCAGCATCTGGAACTTCAAATACAAAAAAAGGTATTGCCGCGGTGTCCCTGACCGGGGCTGTTTGCCGTGATTTCACGTTTGATTCAACGTGGGTGCCTGTCCCAAGCGCTATAAGCAATTTCCTGTGTCCTTGACGATCTCGGTTGGTCGCTCGGATCGGCCGGAGAAAGAAGCGTCGAAGGTGGGGGGAGCCAATTAGGCTCTCCCGCAGGATTCGGCGATAGGGCCGCGTTCTGGACTGCATGACCGAGGCCGATGACCTGATGTGTCAAGCGAATCGTCCGAGCTGTGGCCACGCATCTCTCTTCCGACGTCGACGCGTCGCCGCAGCAGGATGGCTTGGGCGGAAGCGCCACCGGATACGGTCAAATGACGGCACCAGTCTCAAAGGACAGGTAAAGCTGCGCATCTGCGCCGTCAGGCACAAACGTTCCGCTACAGACCACTTGTCACAAAATCAATAACCCCACGCGACCGAGCACTAAATGGCGGCAGGTGAGCGAACGCGTATCAGAGTTATTGCTATGCGAATGGCTGCTGTCAATGCCGGGTGAAATTTCCTCAGAAGCTGGAGTGCGCCCCTTGGGGTGGACAGATCGGGATGAGGAATTGACCGGCTTACCGGGTTTCGGAAAGAAGACCCATGGCAAAGCACCGCAGTCACAGCGTCGAATTCAAACGTCAGGTCGTGCAGGAATTCCTCGCCGGCGAAACGCTGCATGGTCTGGCAAAACGCCACGACGTGTCGTGCAACCTTATCCGCATCTGGGTTCAGAAGTACGAGCAAGGCGCATTTGACGACGATGCGCAGGCGGCCGACCTCATCCAGGATTACGAGGCCCGGATCGCGGCGCTGGAGCGGCTGGTCGGCAAGCAGGCGCTGGAGTTGGAGTTCCTAAAGGGGGCTCTGAAAAACGCACCGCGGCCGAAAAACGGGACTACATCCGTCATCACGGGCCCCGCGGCATCTCCGTCGCCGAAGGATGCCGGCTGATGGGAAACGCGCGCTCCACCTATTATGACCGCCCGGAAAGATCGGCCGACGACACCGCGATCGTCGAAGCGATGTTCGCGATCTGCGACGAGTTCGAGTTCTACGGCTACCGCCGCGTCGGTGCGGCCCTGCGGCAGCAGGGCCTTGTCGTGAACCACAAGAAGATTCGCCGCCTCATGCGCGAACACGATCTGCAGCCGAAGATCAGGCGACGGTTCATTGCCACGACCGACAGCGATCACGACGGCCCGATCTTCTCGAATCTGGCGAAGGACATCATCCCAAGCGGTCCCAACCAGCTTTGGGTCAGCGACATCACCTATGTCTCCTTACCGACCCGTTTCATCTACGTCGCCATCATCCTCGATGCCTGGTCGCGGTTGATCGTCGGTTACGCCATCGGTCGATCGATCGACGCACGGCTGACGGTGGCAGCCTTGAACGCGGCCATTGACAGGAGAAGGCCGCCGCCGGGCGTGGTCCACCATTCCGACCGCGGCTCGCAGTATGCTGCCGAGCTCTACCGCGAGACACTGGCCGCCAACGACCTGATCGGTTCGATGGGTCGCCGGGGCAACCCTTATGACAAGGAGCAGGCATCACGATGCACCTTGTTGGAGTGGTTGAGCGACAATTAATCTGGGTGGACGGCCACCATATCGACTGCCGGCGCCTTTTTCGAGTCTGACGTTGCCCGGCGGTTCGTACAAGTATCGATGGTTGGAGGCGTATCGATGGCGCTTGAGAATGCCCTTCCGCCCGAGTTGGTGAACGGTCGAGACGCACACGCCGAGCTGCTGGGCTACTTCCTCGCCGGTGAGCATGCCGCTCTCCCGCAGCCGTTCGTACCGGCTCTTCAATACATAGGTGCGGCGCACGAGCATGACCTTCTTCGGCGTGAAGGGTTCGCCGCGCCAGTTGCGATGCCCGAGCTCATTGAGACGGGCGGCGATCTGCCGGTCGTTGGCGGCCTCCAGTAGCTCGTTAATCAACGCCACGACCTGTGCCGGCGTCTTGCGTATCACTGACATAGGCCGTGGTCTGGTCACCGACAGGCTCTGCGTGCGCCCGCCGCGCCAACGGATATGGATGTTGACCTCATCGTCGACGAGCAGCGTCACGTCTTCGATGAGAAGACCGAGCATGCGCTTGCGTTCGACGGGACCGGTGCGCTCGTCGTTCCAGATGCGCGGGAAATCGGCGGCCAGCGTCCTGATGCGCGCCTGCGCGGGCTCGTCCAGCAGCGCGCGGTCGGCCTCGTTCTGGCGCTCGTGCTCGCGCTGGAGTGCGTCGAGGTCGCGCAGCCGTGCGTTCCAGTCGGCTTCCAGCGCGTCGGCGACCAGGCGGTTGTCCGGATCGACCTTCAGGTAGCGCCGGCGGGCCAGTTCAGCCTCATAGCGGGCGCGTTGCAGCTGCGTGCCGCGCAGCGCCGCGGCCTGCTCGACGCGCTGGGTGATCTCCTGCTGCACGGCAAGCGCGACATCGATCGCTGCCGGCGCCATCGCCTCCAGCAGTAGCGCGCTCACCGCCTCGTCGACCGGAGCGCCGCGTACCCATTGGCAGTGCTTGCCGGCGTGTCGCACGACGGCTTCGTTGCAGACGTAATACGGGCGCAGCCGCCCCTCGAACGGCTCGTAATGGACCCGCATGCGTGCGCCGCAGCGGCCGCACAGCAGCCGTCCCTGCAACAGCCCGCTGCCCTGGCGGGGCATGCGTCCACGCAGACCGGATGAAAAGCCGGCGGCGTTCTGTTCCAGGGCTGTCTGATTCCGCTCATACTCGGCCCAGGAAATGTAGCCCTCGTGGGCGTTGGGGATCAGCACCTGCCAGTCGGATCTCGCCACGCGCAGTTGCACGGGCTTGAGCTTGGCATTGTAGGCGGTGCGCGTGCGTCCATAGGCGAAGGCGCCGGCATAGCGCGGGTTGTGCAAGATCTGGAGCACGCGGGAATGGTCGATCTCGCTCCACAGGACGTCGCCCTTTCCGATGCCGCGACGGATACGCCGGGGAAAGAGGATCTTCTCGCCCCGCAGGCGGCGCACGACGGCGCAGGCCGAGCCGGTCTCGCGGAAAGTATCGAACAGGAGCCGCACCGTGTCCTGGATCTGTCGGTCGGGATCGAGCACGACCCGCGCGTCAGGGGTGTAGACCAACCCGATCGGCAGCGGCATCTCGAGTTCGCCGCGGCGCGCCTTGTTGAGAATGCCGCCTTGCAGCCGCGACTTCAGGATGTGCAGTTCGGCCTCGCTCATCGTGCCCTTCAGCCCGAGCAGCATCCGATCGTTGAAATAGGCCGGATCATAGACGCCGTCCTCGTCCATGATGAGCGTGCGCGAAGGGCGGCCAGCTCAAGGAGACGGTGCCAGTCGGCATTGTTGCGTGCCAGACGCGACACTTCCAGCCCCAGCACGATCCCTGCATGCCCCATCGCCACTTCGCTCACCAGGTGCTGGAAGCCGTCGCGGTCCTGCGACTGCGCGCCGGAGAGGCCGAGGTCGCTATCGATGACGTGGACACGTTCGATCGGCCAGCCCAGCGCCACAGCGCGATCGCGCAGGGCGTATTGCCGCTTGGTGCTCTCGGTGTTCTCGAACACCTGACGAAGCGAGGACTGACGCACGTAGAGGAATGCATCACGCCGCAGATGGTCGGCGTCAACCTTCATGGCGATGTCAGTAGACATGGTTCCCTCGAGTCTCTGCTGCCAGCACCATGTTGGCGAGCATGTGCACGAGCTGGCGATCGTGCACTGCGGCCGAAGCCGTAGGCCGTGGTTCCGGCCGCCGATGCGTCGGCGGGGAAGGCTGGGGGCTCGCGATCAGCACCGCCAGCCCTTGCCAAAGGCCGTGGAAAACGATGGCGCCCATGTCCTTGGCGCAGGCCTGACCGCAAAGGACGGCGGTGCGCAGCGTCTCGTAGAAATCCCTGCAGCTGCGCGGTAGCACCGGGGTGCGGGCATGGGGCTCAGCGTTTTTTTTTACGGGCGATCGCGCGTTCGATGCTGCGTGGGTGGACACTAAGGCCGAGTGTCGAATGCACCAGTTCCGCCAGGGAACGGCCTGCAGCGGGGCGCCCGCGTCCTGGTTCTGCTCGATGAGCTGCATGACCTCGTCGGTGAGCTTGTGGGCCGACTTTGGCCCTCGGGTGCGCGGCAGCAGGCCGGCGATGCCCTCGCGTTCGAAGGCGGCCTCGGCCTGATAGTAGGTTGGCCGCGACAGACCGAAAAGCGCGGCGGCATCGGCCTTGTTGACGCCATCCTCCTGGACGTGACGCAGCATCTCGTACTTCACCTGCACGAGATCGAGAGGATCGAAGAAGCTGGACTCACGAAACCAGGGTGCACGGACGGCTTCGGGCCGCGCATTGAGTGCTCCGAGCTGGCGCAGTCGATGGCGTTTGGTCTCGTTGGGCATGGCATAACCTCTTCCTAGTGATGTAAATCAAATTACGCCTCTATAGAGGACGTGTCAACCTAACGACGCCGGGCGATATGACTGTTTATGCTGCATATACCTACAATATAGAGGCCATTATCGCTGTGAGCGTCCGTATGATTCGGCATAATTAGATTTACATATGCGGCATAAATTGCCTGACACGCATTCAGCCGCCATGGCTGCGCTCGATTTGCTCGATCAATGCCGCCAAGGTTGCCAGATCATCTGGACGCACGAACGACCTACCGGCCGCGATCTGAATGAAAACATCGGGTGCAGCGACGTCCGTCCATGACGCAAGCAGCGAGCGAAGCCGCCCATCCGCGTCGGCAGACTGGCAAATCAGCAGCCTGATCCTTGTCCACCCCAAGGGGCGCACTCCAAGCGCCGAAGTAAAATTCCCCACTTATGCCGGTGCGGACGACAGGACGAGATGGCTATTTTTTGGCGGCCTTTCCCCGTCGTTGTCGGTGTTCGGTCCGAGCCAGAAGTGGGCGGGGGCAAGCCAAGGCCAACATCCGCCCTGGGTCATGGGCGCGCTGGTTTTTGCGCGTCGCACATCTACCCTCTCTCAGCCGCGGCGGACGCAGGAACTGTGCGCACTCAATGACATTACGCAGCAATCCTGCGTCTCCTGGCCGGCAATTGCCTCAAGTCCCGCTGTTGTCGCTGCTACTGTTGAGAGCATAGCAGCTCCGACATCGAGGATGGGGTAAGATGAAAGTACCTGGTGTAAACGACGCCGTTGTTCAAAAAGATCTCGCATTTCCAGTGGAAGAGTTTCAGCGGCGGCTAAAAAAAGTCCGCGAAGAAATGGCCGCGAGAGGGCTGGAACTTCTTGTCGTGAGTACCCCTGAAAATATCTATTACATGAGCGGCTACCACACCGTCGGATATTTCAGCAGCCAATTCCTACTGATCCCCATTTCAGGAGATCCGGTTCACATCACCCGGGGGATCGAAGAAACAAACGTCAAGGTGCTGTCCTGGATAGATCAGTCGTTTAGCTACATGGACCACGAATTGCCCATCGAATTGCTGGCCAGCACGATCCGCAAAATGGGCTACGCCGATGCAGTGATTGGCGTTGAGATGATTAGCTGGTTCTTGTCGATTGTTGATTATGAGCGGCTGAGAGAGATGCTTGGCAGCGCGAAGTTCCAGGATGGCTCATTCACAGTAGAAGCCTCGAGGGTCGTCAAGTCAGATTTGGAGCTGGATTATATTCGACAAGCCGCTCGCATTGCAGAGGTGGGTATGGAGATGGGTATATCTCAGATCCATGCTGGCGCTAACGAAAACGACATTGCGGCAGAGATCCAGCGAGCCGTTACTGGTATGGGAAGCGAATATCCGGGACTGCCAGTTTTTGTGTCGTCAGGCGTGCGTACAAGCCAAGCTCACGCAACTTGGGCCGGGCGAAAGGTTCAAGAAGGCGATCCAGTCCTCCTGGAAATCTCTGGGTGTGTGCATCGCTACAGTGCTGCATTAATGCGATTCATCTTGGTCAAGCCCGTCAATAGCGAGATGGAGCGAATGGAAGATGTGTCTCGCAAGGCGCTCGAAAAAATGATCAACGCCATTCGACCCGGCCGGCCCCTAGGGGAAGTTTGGAATGTTTGGTCAACGGCTGTTACTGAGGGTGGCTATGAAGGTCGTTTCAAACGGACTGGCTACTCCATCGGCATCAATTTTCCACCAGACTGGGGCGAAGGCTACATTCTGTCATTCAAGCGCGGCGAAACGCGGGAATTGCGCCCTAACATGACGTTCCATATTCCTTCCCTGGTAAAGGTCTTTGGGTTCGCGGACGCGGGCACCAGTGAGACTGTCCGTGTCACGGAAACAGGTTGCGAAATACTGACGAACTTTCCTCGTCAACTTCACGTCCGCTAGCAAGGCAGCCGGTACAAAATCGGTGCCAATCGCTGGCGGACACCTCGGAACGGCATCGCTGCGAAGAGATTTGTACGGGATCAGCTCGATGTCCGCGGGCGAGTGGAAGGTTTTTGGGAGACTTGGTGGAGTCAACGATAGGTCGGCGTTCACAGACACCCTTAGACACGTGAACTGATCACTCAAGGAACCTGAGCCGTATAGCAGAGCATAGCTTCAATTACGGATCACACAGTTCGGTTGTTTCGGGAGTCGATAGTAGTCTGCGTTGTGCCATCGCAGATCGAAAGGAAGTATTCATGAGCATCAACATTAAGGACATCGCTGAGAAGGACCGCAAGAGCGTCCTGCATCCGTTCACGCAGCTGAAGGACTTTGCGACGGGCAAGCTCGGCGAGCCGACAATCGTCGAGACGGGCAAAGGAATTCGCATCCAGGACGCGCACGGCAACCAGCTGATCGACGGCTTTGCCGGCCTCTACTGCGTCAACGTCGGCTATGGCCGCACCGAAGTCGCTGAAGCGATCTCGCGCCAGGCCTATCGTCTCGCCTATTACCATTCCTATGCCGCGCACACGACCGACGAGCTTGCGATCCTCTCGGATCGTCTGGTGAAGATGGCGCCGGGCAAGATGAGCAAGGTGTTCTATGGCATGTCCGGTTCGGACGCCAACGAGACCCAGGCCAAGCTCGTCTGGTACTACAACAACCTGCGCGGCAAGCCGACGAAGAAGAAGATCATCTCGCGCGAACGCGGCTATCATGGCTGCAGCGTTGTCTCCGGCTCGATGACCGGCATGAGCTTCTACCACGATCATATGGACCTGCCGCTGCCGCAGATCGACCATACTGGCGTGCCGCATCACTACTGGGGTGCAAACCCCGGCGAAACGGAACGCGAGTTCTCCGCGCGTCGCGCCGCCGAACTCGACGAGATGATCGAAACGCTCGGCCCCGACAAAGTCGGCGCCTTCATCGCCGAGCCGGTTCTCGGCACCGGTGGCATCACGCCGCCTCCGGAAGGCTACTGGGAAGCGATCCAGAAGGTGCTGAAGAAGCACGATGTGTTGCTGATTGCCGATGAAGTCATCACCGGCTTCGGCCGTACCGGTTCGATGTTCGGCTCGCAGCATTATGGTATCGAACCCGATCTGATCACCGTCGCCAAGGGCCTGACCTCGGCTTACTTCCCACTCTCGGCCTCAATTGTCGGCGAGAAGGTCTACAAGGTGCTCGAAGACGGGGCCGATCGCGTCGGCGCCTTCTCGCATGGCTATACCTATTCCGGCCATCCGATTGGCGCGGCTGCGGCCAATGCGGTGCTCGACATCGTCGAGAAGGAAGACTTGCCCGGCAATGCCCGCGAGGTCGGCGCCTATTTCCAGGCGCAGCTCAAGGAGAAGTTCGCGCAGCTGCCGATTGTCGGCGAAGTGCGCGGCGTTGGCCTGATGGGCGCCATCGAGTTCGTCGCCAACCGCGAGAACAAGAAGCGCTTCGATCCGTCGCTGAAGGTCGGTGCCCGCGTCTCCAAGGCTGCTCGTGACCGCGGCCTTATCGCCCGCGCCATGCCGCATGGTGACATCCTGGGCTTTGCGCCGCCGCTGGTCACGACGAAGGAAGAAGTCGACGAGATCATCTCGATTGCCGAAAAGGCAGTGCGGTGCGTGATCGACCACCTCGTTCTCGACGGCCAGAACCTCTGATCGATAACTATTCGTGGCGGCCGGACATGCCGGCCGTCACGGCTTGTTCGATTGCATGAAGCCGGAACAGGGCAGGGGATCCACCTTGCCTTGTGGGAGAAACGCGACCTCAAGGAAGAGGTCAACAGGAATAGGGAAGCTGGCCACATGACTGCCGCCAAACTCCACATCACGACCAGCCTGGCGCCGATCTCTGTTCATAGCCCCTATGATGGGGCGCTGCTTGGATCGGTCGATGCGACCGCTCCAACAGAGATCGATCGCCTGCTGGAAACTGCCCGCCGCGGCGCCGCGATCTCGCGCAACCTGCCGAGGCACAAACGAGCGAGTATCCTGGAAGGGGCCGCACAGATCGTCGAAAGCCGCAGCAACGCCTTTGCCGAGACCATCGTTCGCGAAGCCGGCAAGACAATCGTTCAGGCGCGGAAGGAAGTGCTCCGCTGCGTCAACACGCTGAAGTTGTCGGCGGAAGAAGCAAAGCGCAATGCCGGCGAAATCGTGCCGTTCGATGCCTACACAGGCTCGGACCAACGTCAGGGCTGGTTCACGCGCGAACCGCTCGGCATCATCAGCGCGATTACCCCTTACAACGACCCGCTGAATCTTGTCGCGCACAAGCTCGGGCCTGCTATCGCCGGCGGCAATGCGGTACTGCTCAAGCCATCGAATCTGACACCGTTCTCGGCGAACAAGCTGGTCGAAGCACTGCGCGAAGCGGGTCTGCCGAAAGAGGTCATCACCGTTGCTCACGGAGACAGAGAGCTGGTGACCGCGATGATCACCGCACGCGAGGTCCGCATGGTCTCCTTTACCGGCGGCTTTGCCACCGGCGAGGCGATCAGCCGTGCCGCTGGCCTGAAGAAGCTCGCCATGGAACTCGGCGGCAATGCCCCTGTGATCGTCATGAATGACTGCGACTTCGACAAGGCGGTCGAGGCTTCCGTCTCCGGCGCCTTCTGGGCGGCGGGTCAAAACTGCATCGGTGCTCAGCGCATCCTGATCCAGGCCGACCTCTACGACCGCTTCCGCGATGCCTTTGTTGCCGCCACCGACAAACTCAAGGCGGGAGATCCGCTGCAGGAAGATACCGACGTCGGTCCGATGATCTCCAGGCAGGTGGCGGAACGCACTGAAGCCGCTGTCAATGAAGCTATCGCCGCAGGTGCCAAGCTGCTCTGCGGCCACCGTCGCGAGGGATCGTTGTATCATCCGACCGTTCTCGAAGGCACGCCGCTGACCTGCCGCCTGTGGCATGAGGAAGTGTTCGCGCCGGTGGTTATGCTTGCGCCGTTCGAGACGCTCAACGAGGCGATCGAGATTGCCAACGATCCGGACTACAGCCTGCATGCCGGCATCTTCACCAGCGATCTCAATGTCGCGCTCGACGCCGCCAACCGGATCGAGGCAGGTGGGGTAATGATCAACGACTCCTCCGACTACCGCTTCGATGCCATGCCCTTCGGTGGCTTCAAATACGGCAGCATGGGGCGCGAGGGCGTGCGCTTCGCCTACGAGGACATGACCCAGCCGAAGGTCGTCTGCATCAATCGGGGATAGAGCGAGATCGAATTGGTCGACCTAGAAAACCTCAGGCCCGTCGCGTCAATTCCAATCCGCGATGGGCAGCTTCTTTTGCTTGCCAGCAATAGATAGCTGGTGTCCAGCGTCGGACAACCAGATGGCGTCGATAGCCGCTGATTGAGCTAGAAGCGGGCAGTGATTTCACCGCTCCTCTGGAAAAGAGGTCGGTAGTTATACCAGGGCTTAAAACGCCCCGACATAGACAATCGAAAACGAATTCGCGGGAGGTCTGCAAATGACAGTTAACGCCCAACTTAGCGAAGCTGACGTAGTGCGCGAAATCGACTACGTGCACATGAAGGACAGAACCCGAATTGCCTACATTTGCTATCGTCCGAAATCCGGCCGCTATCCCAGCGTCTTCTTGTATTCACCTTATTCAGCAAGCTTCGCTCCTTTCGAGATCGCAAAGCCTTTTCTTGATGCCGGATACGCATTCGTAGGCGCCAACTTTCCCGCAACGGGTTGTTCGGAAGGTATCATTGACTACTGGTTTGATCAGAAGGAAGGTATTTACGGTGCCGAAGTCGTAGAATGGATCGCCGAACAGCCCTGGAGCGACGGCAATGTTGGCATGGTCGGTAATTCTTCTGCCGGCACCGTTCAATTCTGGGTCGCGGCAGAACAGCCGCCTCACTTACGGGCTATTGTAGCGAGCGGCGTTGAAGACGGCTACGAAGATTGCTATGCCCTGGGCGGAATGCAGCAGCTCGGCGCAGTGGAATGGGGCATTACAAGTGAGTTCATTAGCCAGGTTCGTGGCGTAGAGGGTCGAATAAGCGCGGGCGATGCTGAATGCATCGCAATTCGTGAAGGCGACCGCCAAGTCGTCAAACGTTCATGGTACGATGAAATTCGAAAGCACCCCCTCAAGGATGAGTGGTGGGATTCAATCTATTTGGCCCGGGACCAGGTCGCTGGGAAAGTTGCAGTGCCGACAATGCTTATTGCTTCCTGGCAGGAAACTGCCGGCTCCGCAGTAAGGGAAAGTGCCCGACTGTTTAACCAACTCATGCCCAATGTAGTGCAAAAGAAGCTCATCCTTATGAACGGCGACCATTTTGTCGGGGGGCCGGGACCAGAAAGCTATGGCATTGTAGATGATGAGCGTATCAAATTTCTGGATCGCTGGGTGAAGGGAGTTGAGAACGGAATCGAGCACGATTTGCCGGTGACCGTCTATTGGGAAGTTCGGGAGCCGGACGGTGATCCTAAGAGGTCAGCCGCTGGCTGGGTTACAAGACACAGCACTTGGCCTGAACCCGAGGTCGAGCGACATCCCTACTATCTCACCGCCGACGCCAAAATCTCATCGGAACGACCCGATGCCAGCGCTAATGAAGGCTCGCGTGCCTATTTTTATCCTGCGGGAACAGAACTTTACGGAAACAATCAGCAGTTCGCGATCGAACCGCACCAGACGGGCGTTCTCAATTACAGGACAGCACCGGCGACTTCCGACATGGGGCTGCTTGGAAACCCGGAAGTGACACTTTATCTCAGCATCGACAATGGAGATGACGCCGACCTGCAATTAACGTTGAAGGATATCGATGCTTCCGGCAACATACTTTTTCTACAGGCGGGCTTGCTGCGTGCTTCTCTCCGGGCAATTGATGAAGATCGTACCAGTCCTGATGAGGTTATGCACCTTTTCCGCAAGAGCGAGAAACTCGTGCCCGGTGAAATCTATGAGATTCGAATGTCTCTATTGAACCCGATCGCTCACGTGCTCCGAGAAGGGCACAGCCTTGAGCTGACGATCGGGGCTCCAAATCCGATCCAGGTCAACTTCGGCAGCATACCAGCCGGCGCCCTATCCATTAACAGGGTCTATCACTCGGAATCATATCCTTCGAAGATTGTGCTGCCTGTCATCCGCGGGGTGCGGGCGCTCGCGCCCCCACCTGAAAGGGGCTCTCAGCGAGCCCAACCTTGTCGAAAAGGAACCGAATTCGTCCCCGGAGGTCTGCCGTTGCCACGATAGGTGAGGGGCATCCAAGCTGCGACCGAGGGGATCACGCTCGCCAGACGCCAATCACAGATCACCGTATACAACCCAACGTGGGGTCTAAACACCCGCTCTGATGTCCGTTTTCAATGCTTTGGGCGCAAGGATGCTTGAGACCTTCATGATCCGGCGAAACTCAAGGACGCCGGTCGGACGACCCCCCGATTACCTTCTCCAGTCGTTCGACGCGCTCCTTCGAGACGCGTACCGCCATTTCCCGCAGCGCGATCTGATGCGCCGGATGATCCTGCTGCCCCTGCAGCCAGCGCAGATATAGGATCGTCCAGCTCTCATGTTTGGATGCCCCTCGCGATGCAAGGACTTTTTGCCGCTGAGCGAGTGATCGGGTGCGTACATGGTTCAGACCTCGTATTGCGGCCATGACATGCCGCGGGCCGGTATGGTGATACCGCGGATAAATTTCCATATCAGTGCAACGAGCTGAGGGCTCCCTGAGAACTACTGGTTTATCCAACCCCGATCTGTTCGATCATCTGCCCATGCGGATCATGTCCTCCTCACATCGCCGGCACTCCAAATGAAACAGTTGCCGTCAGCAGACCGCTCCAGTCGGATCTCTGTAGTGTTGATTGCGTGCTAGCATAGCCCAAACCACCCGCGTCATTTTGTTTGCCATCGCGATCGCCACCAGCATTCGCGGCTTTCGGGCGAACATGTTTGAGAGCCAAGGGCCCTGCTTTCCGCCGCCACGTCCCTTCCAATGTACGACTGACATTGCACCGATGACCAGAAGCCTTCTGATATCTCGTTGGCCCATCTTCGAGGTGCGGCCAAGCTTTTGTTTGCCTCCTGTCGAGTGCTGTCGGGGAACAAGACCCAGCCAGGCAGCAAAATCGCGACCGCTCCGGAATTCCTCCATCGACGGCGCGAAGGCCGTGATTGCCGTGGCGCAGATTGGCCCGATGCCCGGCACCTTCTGGAGCCGCCGAACTACATCGCTTTGCCTCGCTTCTGCGGCGATCGACAATCGATCTGATCAATTCTTCGTTCAATTGAGCGGACCTGGCTAAGGTAAAGTCGGCTCATACTCTGCACCAGCTCGGGCAGATTGTCAGATGTGACTACGGTAGCAAGGCGCTCCACATCGCCCAGTCCTGTGCCCACAATGAGCCCATGTTCCGCAGATGTCCGCGCAGAGCGTTCACCATCTGCGTTCGTTGGCCGACAAGATCGCGAGTTCGGAATAGCATCGCGCGAGCTTGCTGATTGGACGTCTTCACAGCGACCGCACGCATGGTAGGCCGCATCGCAGCTTCTGCAACAGCCTCGGCATCGGCAGCATCGCTCTTCTGGCGCTTGACGAAAGCTTTTACATAGACCGGCGGGATCAGCCGAACGTCATGGCCGAGCCTTGCCAACTCGCGCCCCCAATAATGGGCTGTGCCGCAAGCCTCCATCGCGACTACAAGGGGACAGTGCCGGCATGAATTTTGGAACCTGAAGACGCGAGAGCGTCTTACGAAATAAAACCCGGCCATCCGCTGCTGCGCCGTGAACCTGGAAAACCTGCTTTGCAAGGTCGACGCCGACGACGCTAACTTCCTCCATGCATGTCTCCTCCTCTGTTGGTGACGTAACGCATCACCATCTTGGCACACTGCGACGCCGGTGGGAGGGGCATCCAACCCATTCAGTGTAGATAGATGCGACTATGCTTGAGCATAAAGGCGCTTACCTGTTGCCGGTGAACCCGCATTCGCCTCGACACCGACGCGAGCACGAACGAAATCTCGCACAGCCTCGTGACCTTCGTCGGGAACCCAGCCCGCCGTGAGCTCGCCCACTCTCACTACACGAGCGAGCGCAGTGCATCTCGACGGTTCGTCCTCACTCTGTCGCCCGGCCTCCTTGAACGGAGAGACAACAATACATTCATGGGCGAGGTATTGGATGAGGCGATGCAGGCCGTAACCGGTCGGGCCGCTTTATAGCCGAAATTCAATCTGCTACGGCTCGTCCTCCTGTGATGAGGGTCGGCGCGGCCCGTCCCAAGCAAGCCTTGGAAGACCACTCTGGCCGAACCACCTCAGCCACGAGGACATACGTTCTTACACTTGTCGACGGCCTCCCAGCGATTGCTCATACGGACCGGATAGCGGTTGGCGCAGGAAACGGTTCAGGTCGTTTGGATGCGCGAGTTGCCAAATATCGCAGAATTCCTGCTTCTACAAAGCATGTTTTAGAGCGAAACGCCCAACACGCGCCGCTAATTTTTGCATGCGAGGCCTGGAGGAGGGCCTCCGCGAACGTTTCACGATCTTTCCGCGAGATCGGCGACCAAATAAATAGAGGAGGAGATACGCAATGGATAAGTGGCAACTCGGACGCCGTGCGGCCCTGAAAGCGATACTGGTTGGCTCAGCTGCGCCGTGGATTATGAGTTCGAAGGCCCTAGCATCCTCATGCGGAGATCACATTGTGCGGCTCGCCGCGATCGCCGCACCCGACACAATGAATCCCTTTGCGACGTGGAGTTCCTTTTGGCCGACCGTCTACACATACGACACTCTGGTCGGTCCGGAACCCCAGCGTCATGCTGATCGGAAGGGCTATGCAAAAGAGTGGTCAGTCTCCGACGATAACCTTACTTGGACATTCAAAATCTGGCCCGGAATGAAATGGTCGGACGGCCACCCTGCCACAGCCAGAGACGCCGCTTTCACCTACAATTTTCTTCGTGACTCGATTGGCAAATCTGATGAGCTGAACGTCGGCTACAACAATACCGATGGCATGGATGTAATCGAATCCATAAAGGTCGTGGATGACGAGACATTGCAGATCGTTACCAAGCTACCTTCACTTTGGCCCATTAACAACTTCAACTTAATTGTACCGGAACACGTCTGGAAGGATGTTAGCCACGCCGAAGCGCGCAACACCTTCCGCAATGAAGCCCCCCTTGTCGGTACGGGGCCAATGATTATTTCTGAGTTTCAGCAAGGGCAGTTTGCTCGCCTTACACCGAACTCCCACTTCCGGACTGGAAAGCCGAAAACGGCCGGAATGGTCTTCCGCTTTTTCGATACAGCGGACCCAATTGCGCAAGGTCTAAAGAGTGGCGATCTAGATTATGGTGTCAGTCTAACAGCCGCCCAGTGGACCGACCTATCAACCGATCCTGCGTTTGTCGTCGGCGAGTCCCTCACTCCTCAGTGGAATTATCTTGCCTTTAATACGGTCTCGGGGAAAGGCGAGGGTAGCACCAAAGCTCTGCAGGACCCAGCGTTTCGCGATGCGATCGGCTATGCAATCGATCAAAAAGCTATTGTTGATCGAGCTATGCGCGGACACGCCGATCCGGGCGTAGGACTAGTCGTGCCGATGGCTACGAATTACTACTCCGACTTGAGCGACATCAGGCGTCACTTTGATCTTGCCGAGGCAGGCCGACGACTCGATGCAGCAGGCTATAGGGACACAAACGGCGATGGAATCAGAGAGGACAAAGAGGGTAATAGCTTCCAGCTCGAACTGATTACCGGAACCACATCGGGCACCCTAGAAATACCAATTGCCGTCGTGCAACTTGTCGCTGGCTGGTTGGGTCAAATTGGCATCCCTGTTTCGGTAACGCAACTCGATTCCGGCGCGCTGAGCGCCCGAACGGCAGCGCCAGCGAACGGCGGAGGAGGCTGGGACCTTCTCGTTCGCGCCAATTGGTTGAGTGGCTCTCCTCATGACCTTCTTAGCTTGGGAAGTGGCAAGTTAGTCGGCACAACCAACAAGTCCCAGTGGACCAAGGACAAGTTTGACAAGATTTTGTCAGAGATAGACGTGACGATTGACGTCAACAAAATTCGGGATCTGTTAGATCAAGCGTCGCGCATTATTTACATGGAAGCGCCCTACATCATGCTCTGCTACCCCTTCGTGCTTGAGGCACGACGCAAGGATTGCTTCGAAGGGTGGGGGGAGAAGGGTATCATGTCAATGGAGGGTTACTTTCCTTTCGATCGTCTGAGGCCGATCTGAGGCGGTCCCAAGACGGAGAGTTCCTATGAGCCGGCGCATCGGTGGCATACTAGTCAGAGCGGTTATGACGCTTCTTATGGTAGCAACGCTAAATTTCGTTCTATTTAGGGTTATTCCAGGTGACCCTGCATCGCTTCTGCTTGGAGGGGCTCGCATCAGCGTCACTGCGGAGCAGATCGAGGCTCAACGCCAAACGTGGGGCTTGGACAAACCGCTATTCCCGAATCAAGTAATCGACTACTTATCGGCAACTCTTCACGGCGATTTTGGGTTCAGCTTCAAATTCAGGGGCAGGCATGTCGCGGATCTAATCTTGGAACGATTGCCTGCTACGATCGCTCTGGTCGGTCTCGCCCAAGTGATAGCAATTTTATACGGGGTTATGCTTGGGGTATATGCCGGTTGGCGCAGAGGAGGAGCGGTCGACCATGTGACCACGGGAGTTTCTCTCGCGCTATATTCGACACCATCGTTCTGGCTGGGCATGCTTTTGGTGGTGGTTTTTAGCACCGCACTGGGATGGCTACCAGGCTATGGTGCATCTTCACCCGGTGTTGTCATTGGCTCCTTTGCTTGGTTGCTCGATTACCTGTGGCATCTCGCGCTTCCGGTTCTCGCTGTAGCCCTTGGGTTGATCGGCCAGTACGTGGTCGTGGCCCGTGCAGCAATGAGTGACGTCGTCACTGAGGACTACATGGTGACAGCACGGGCCAAGGGACTGACCAACCGTCAAATGCTAATGGGTCATGCCTTTCGCAATGCGATGCTGCCTGTGGTGACTTTGGTCAGCCTTAATCTGGGTTACGTGGTAGCGGGCGCCATCACGGTGGAAGCCGTGTTCGCCTGGCCAGGTATAGGCGGCCTAACGGTAGAGGCGCTTAACGCGCGGGACTATCCCGTCCTCCAAGGCATCTTCCTATTGCTCGGCGTCTCGATCGTTATCGCAAATCTAATGGCCGATCTCATTTACGGCGTTCTTGATCCGCGAGTGAAACAATGAGCAAAAGCGGTGTTCTATCTCGCTCGCGTATTAGAGCGCGGGCAATCAAAGGCTTCCTACAGCATTTCATTGGTCATGGCGGCGCTCAACTTGGCATGGTTTGTTTGCTGTTCTTTCTCGCCGTAGCGGCCATGCCGCATACTTTGGTGGGACCGCTTGAGACTGCGATCACTGCAACCGGCGATTTTCTCGCCGCGCCATCAGAGCTGCACTACCTTGGGACGGACGAGGTGGGGCGAGACGTGCTCAATCTAGTCGTCCATGGTGCTAAGATATCTCTTACGATTGCTCTCCTGGCAACAGTAATAAGCCTCATCGTCGGAACGACAGTGGGCATTACGGCCGGATACTTCGGCGGCTTCGCAGATGTCTGCTTGATGCGCGTGACCGATTTCTTCTTCGTCGTGCCGACGTTTGTCCTCGCGCTGGTCATTACACCGGTGGCTCTCGAAGTTATGGGAAGCGGCGGAGAAATCCTCGGCTTTCGCCCTTCCCTCTTTGTGATCATTGTCGTCATTGGCTTGACGAGTTGGGCCTTCGTGGCACGCGTAATTCGCAGTCAGACGTTGTCTCTAAAGGAGCGTACCTTTGTTGATCGGGCGCGGGTCGCAGGCAGTAGTAATACCAGTATCATGCTGCGTCACATCCTGCCCAATTTAGTGCCACAGGTCGCGGCCAACGGGGCGCTGGTCGTCGCTAACGCGATTTACATTGAGACCTCGCTCTCGTTCCTCGGTCTTGGCGACCCGTTGCAACCTTCATGGGGGACGTTGCTCTCCCTTGCTCAGCGCTCTGGTGCAGCCAGCGTTGGTGCCTGGTGGTACCTGGGGGCGCCGGGCGTATGCGTGTTGGCGGTGTCTCTTGCCTTCGTACTAATTGGTAATGCGCTAGACGACACCTTCAATCCCCGCCGAAGGGTTATTCCATGAACAATCAGTGCCAAAATACAGCCCCAGCGCTTCTGACGGTTGATGGACTTGCTGTCGACTATGCGACGAAAGCAGTTTCGCTGCGAGCGATCAACGACGTGAGCTTTGAACTCCGAGCCGGAGAAGCTGTTGCCCTTGTGGGGGAATCGGGCAGTGGGAAAACCACAACCGCAATGGCGATCGCGGGCTTGCTGTCACCCAATGCACGGGTCGTCGGCGGCGAGGTACGCTATCGCGGCAGGCCATTGCCGATCGATGACGATACGTTGATGCGACCACATCGCTGGAGTGAGACGTCCGTCATTTTCCAGGGAGCCATGAATGCGCTTAATCCCGTCCATCGCATCGTACATCAGATCGCCGAGCCTTGCATGTTGCATGGTATGTCGCGTCGCGAGGCAATGGCGAGGGCTAATGAGTTACTGGCACTCGTCGGTATACCTGCCGACCGTGGCTCCGCATACCCTCACCAACTGTCCGGTGGTATGCGCCAAAGGGTGATGATTGCAATGGCGCTGGCTTGCCGGCCCTCGATTGTAATCGGCGATGAGCCGACCACCGCCCTCGACGTAATTAACCAAGCGCAGGTCCTCAAGCTTTTGGTCGATTTGCGTAAGCAGTTCAACCTAGCGCTCATTTTGATCACCCACGATTTATCTGTGGTCGCGGAATCGTGCGATCGCGTAATGATCATGTACTCTGGCCGTATTGTTGAGGACGGGTCTGTTGCAGAAATTTTCGCGGAGCCGAAGCATCCTTATACGCGGCTCTTGATAGAGTCGATCCCGACGCCGACGGAGGGGAAACGGATGCTTCGGCCGATCCCTGGTGACCCTCCTACATTGCTAAAGCGGCCCTCAGGCTGCGCCTTCCACGCCCGGTGCCCATCTGCAATGGAGATCTGCACAACCGAAGCTCCTCACCTCAGAGAGTACGGGAAGGGTCGAGTGGCCTGTCATCTCCACGATTCACTTGCTGCAGCCGATAAGGTGTCCGCAAATGCCTGATAACGCCGCGCTCCTGCGCCTAGAGAACCTGCAAGTCCGCTTTCCCATGCAAAGCGGCGTCGTTGACAGCATCTTGGGACGGCCTAAAGGGGTCATTCGAGCTGTCGACGGAATCGACCTCAATGTCGCTCGCGGTGAGATCGTTGCTCTTGTTGGGGAATCGGGTAGCGGCAAAACGACAGTTGGCCGCATCATTACCAAACTGGTTCAGCCCACCGGCGGCAGGTTGCTGTTCGATGGTACCGATATGACCATGGCGCATGGATTCTCGAGCTTGCGTCCGTACAGACACCGCGTGCAAATGATCTTCCAAGACGCTTATCAAGCCCTCAATCCGCGCCATACCGTCTTCGACGCCGTCGCGGAGCCGTTGCGGTCGCTGGGTCTAGTCGAAAATCACGACCAGCTTACTGCACGTGTTAGCGAGGCCCTCTCCGCGGCTGGGTTGAAACCCCCAGAGGAGTTCTTTGCGCGATTTCCGCACGAACTGTCTGGAGGCCAGCGCCAGCGGGTAGTCGTCGCAGGCGCACTCGTAGCACGGCCGGAACTTATCGTAGCCGACGAGCCCGTGTCGATGCTCGATGTGTCCATTCGCGCCCAGATTCTGCAGGCACTGATCGATCTACGTGAGAAATACAACTTGGCGCTTCTGTTCATCACGCACGACCTGCCGATCGCGTGGTTGATCGCAGATCGGATTGCGGTCATGTATCTGGGTAAGGTGGTAGAAATGGGCAGCGCCGACGATATCACCTTAAACGCCAGCCACCCCTACACCGTCGCGCTACGAGACGCGACACCCAAACTGCACCATGAGGCGGATCGCGGCGGCATCCCTCTGAAAGGGGAGGTGCCCAGCGCCGCGCGCGTTCCATCGGGCTGTCGTTTTCATCCTCGTTGCCCGCTTGCCTTCGAGCGCTGTCGGGTCGAAGAACCACCGGCAATCGAAGTGGGACCGCAGCATACGTCGGCATGCTGGCTGGCAAAATGAATTCTGCCCCCGAATACTCAAGGGTATTCGTCCGCTGGTTGCTCTAAGGTACCTGAGGCTTCGATCCCTTTCGAAGTTCCAGTTTCGGTGGGCGAGGACATCTTTGTGCTCACCGATTCAAAAACCCCTCATTACCTTCGGACCACCCGAACGCGTCTTCGAAGAAGACGGCCCACTATGCATTATGCATCGCAAGTCTCTAAGCCCGTAGATCCAAATATTCGGCGGGCATTTTGAGGGAAATCAAATCAAATGGCCAATCATCTCTTTGATTCAATTTGCAACTCCATCAAATCACCAGACGCAGTGTTCATCGAAACTGATGATGGGACGACGTGGACCTACAGGGACATGTTGGAGTGTTCTGCACGTATTGCCAACGCGATCGTTGTTTGCGGTGTGGATCCGGGCGATCGCGTGGTCGTCCAAGTTCCGAAGAGCGCCGAGGCGCTCATGCTCTATCTCGCTTGCGTCAGAGCAGGTGCAATCTATTTACCGTTGAACACTGCCTACACGGCCGTCGAACTTGAGTATTTCATCTCTGACGCAGCGCCGAAACTTGTTATAACCTCGCCTGACGCCGCGGAACACCTTAAAAACTGTGTCTTCCAAGCGGGGGCTCGCCTGGAGACGCTGGGCGCGAATGGCGAAGGAACACTGCTTGAATTCACCGGTGATCAGCCTGGAGCTTTCGTCGACGCTCGTCGCAATCCTGATGATCTCGCCGCAATCTTGTACACGTCGGGAACCACAGGGCGATCGAAGGGCGCTATGCTGAGTCATGACAATCTTCTTTCCAATGTGCTTGCATTGCAAGAGCGATGGCATTTCAGCAGTGCTGATAGGTTGATTCATGCGCTGCCGCTGTTCCACGCGCATGGCTTGTTTGTGGCAGCGAACCTGACGCTCCTTTCGGGGTCGAGGATGGACCTTCTCAGCAAATTTGACGTCGATCGGATTTTTGCCGTTCTGCCTCGGGCAACAATCATGATGGGGGTTCCAACGTTCTACACGCGCCTTCTGCAAGATGCCCGACTGACGGCGGAGTCCACCCGGCACATTCGCGTCTTTATCTCCGGCTCCGCGCCTCTACTTGCAGACACCCATAGCAGTTTTTTTGAGCGCACCGGACAGGCGATCCTCGAGAGGTATGGTATGACCGAAACGAATATGATCACATCCAACCCCTATGATGGCGCGCGTGTACCCGGCTCAGTCGGATATGCGCTTCCCGGTGTGTCGGTGCGTGTCACCGATCCAACTACGGGCGCGCAGCTTGCGGCGGGTGAGCCTGGGATGATTGAAGTGAAAGGACCCAACGTCTTTAAAGGCTATTGGAACTTGCCGGAAAAGACAAAAGAAGAGTTCCGCGATGACGGCTATTTCATCACAGGTGATATCGGCATCATGGAGCCCGACGGCCGCCTGGCCATCATTGGACGAAACAAAGATCTCATAATTTCCGGTGGCTACAATGTCTATCCCAGTGAAGTCGAGAACGAACTCAACGCGATCGAAGGCATTGTTGAAAGCGCTGTGATTGGTATCCCGCATCGCGACCTCGGTGAAGCTGTAACCGCGGTCGTGGTGAGAGAGCCCGGCGCCAAGGTCGATGCGGCGGCGATTGCCACCGGCATCGAGCGAAGGCTGGCCCGGTTCAAGCAGCCCAAGCGCGTTATTTTTCTTGACCTTCTTCCTCGCAACGCCATGGGGAAAGTTCAGAAGAACGTCTTGCGAGATACATATCGAAATCTTTTCGTGGAAAATGGTTCAGAGATGCAGGCTGTCTAAGCCATGCCTTCTCGCGTGCGTATGTCCGTATGCGGCCGTTTCAACCGCGCAGCCAGGGTGTGGTGATGTCCCGTGAAATCTCTCTCAAGCGCGCGGCCGACTATGCCGAGAGCGGTGCTCTGATACGTGATCTTGCAAAATTGGTAGCGTGTCCCTCTGTTAGTCAGAGCGAGGGCTTGCCAGAGAGTCTGGAAGCTTACCTCAGAAACGATATCGGGCCTTTGTTCGAGCATTACGGTTTTGTCACGGACATTTACAAAAATCCGCTCCCGGGGGGAGCGCCGTTTCTTCTGGGAAGCCATGTAGAAGACGAAGCCTTGCCGACCGTCCTTATGTATGGGCACGGGGATGTTTGTAACGGCGAAGAGCATCGCTGGCGCGACGGCCTACATCCTTTCGAGCTAGTCGAGGAAGGCGATAGGCTTTACGGCCGGGGAACAGCCGATAATAAAATTCAGCACTTGATAAATATTGTAGCTTTGGGGCTTTTACTTCGAGCAAATGGCAAGCTTGGCTTCAATGTTAAGTTCCTTCTGGAAATGGGAGAAGAAAAGGGGTCTTTTGGCCTGCGTGAGTTTGTCATGGCAAACCGCGACAAGCTTGGTGCCGATGTCTTCATCGGTTCCGACGGGCCACGTCTTTCGCCAGGCACCCCAACCGTCTTCTTAGGCTCCAGAGGCACGCTCGAATTCGAAATGGTCGTACCGCTGCGGGATCGAGATTATCATTCGGGCAATTTTGGAGGTCTGCTGGCGGATCCGGCCATCATTCTTGCCCATGCGATCGCGAGCATTACTAATGCGCGGGGGCGCATTCGTATTCCCGAGTGGCTGCCAAACAGTTTAACCGAAGATATCCGGACGGCACTTGCCGATCTCCCACCGCCATTGAATGATCCCCATTGGGGGGAGCCATCTCTTACGCCATCAGAGCGAGTTTTCGGCTGGAATTCGTTTTCGGTGCTTGCGATGTCCTCGGGGTCAATCGGCGCTCCTCAATCGGCCATTTCCGGAGTTGCGCGGGCTGTTGGACAACTGCGTTTCGTAGTCGGTACCGACATGCAAGACATCTTGCCGGCTCTAAGGCGTCATCTCGACGCCCATGACTTCGAAATGATTGAGGTGTCGCAGATCGACGAAGCATTCAAGGCGACACGGCTTTCCCCAAGTCATCCGTGGGTGCGGTTCGTTTGTAATTCAATCGAGAAGACTGTCGACAAGAGGCCGCACGTGTTGCCAAATTTGGGAGGCTCGCTGCCGAACGACCTCTTTGCCGATGTACTTGGTTTGCCCACCATCTGGATTCCTCACTCGTATGCTGAGAGCGGCCAACATGGTCCTGACGAGCATGCCCTGCTTTCGATCGCTTGTGAGGCCATGAAGATCATGACGGGAATTTCTCTCGACATAGCCGAGCATGCAACCTGCGCTGAATCAGGCGAACGGCTCGAATGGCGGCCTCGATACAGGGACGTAGGTTGCTCATGAACTCCGTAGATTATAGCGACGTCGTTTCAGAGGTCACCATAGAGTTCGAATATGGGTGATAGGAAAACCCTCGCCGACTGGCAAAAACTCGCCGAGCGCGAGCTGAAAGCTTCCCCGAAAACGCTGACTTGGCATATCCGCGCGGGCATCGCTGTCAAGCCCGCTTTATACGGAAGAGGATACGGCCAACCTGGCCCATCTCGGCTCGCTGCCCTTCACCCGCGGCCCCCGCGCCACCCTGTATGCCGGCCGGCCCTGGACCATCCGCCAATATGCCGGCTTCTCGATGGCCGAGGAATCCAATGCCTTCGAATCGCGACCCATCGCGGCTACGATTCCGACCATCCCGGCGTCATCGGGGATGTTGCGGCAAGGCGGGCGCGGCGATCGACTCTGTCGAGGACATGAAGATCCTGTCCGACAGGATCCTGCTCCAGGAGATGTCCGTCTCCCGCGCCGAACTCTCGGGCACGATCCAGAACGACATCCTCAAGGAGTTCATGGTCCGCAACACCTATATCTACCCGCCCGAAGCCTCTCTGCGGGTCGTTGCTGACATCATTGAATGTACTTCCAAGGAAATGCCGAAGTCCATTCGCTCTCGATCTCCGGCTATCACATGCACGAGGCGGTGCCGCTGGTGCAGGAACTTGGCTTCACGCTGGCCGACGGCCGCGAATACGTCCGCGCCGCGATTAGGAACGGCCTCGATGTCGACGATTTCGCCGGGCGCCTCTCTTCTTCTTCGCCATCGAAGCTTATGGGTGGTCTGGGCCATTTGACCCATTTTTTTGAATGTACTCGGTTTGAATCGCGAAGCACTGGAACGGAAATTCCCGCGAGCTCTCCGGAGATGTGCTGGTCATCTTTGTGCCGCTTGGAGGAGAGCTCCGTCAACACGATCAAGTGCTACCGATTTCCTGCATCTGAGCAGGAACATTGCAGTGGTTCCCCGCGGAATCCCCTCATGCCGCAGTGAACCGATCAAATGAATGCCATATAACGCATCCCGCGCAACGGACATTGTGAGGAGTTCGTGCATCCGAGGTATGGCATCCAACGCAGCTTCGAGACTAAACCGGCCAGCCCAAACCTTCATTAGGCACAGCTATCAACAAACAGCTGTGAGTTGGAGGGGATAGCTCGCTGAGCGGTTGGTAGGGTGCGAAGCGGCCGCGTTCCATTGCGCCTTCCATATCCAATCTCAACAGGAGAAACGAATGTCTGACCTAAAATATCCATGCTACTGGCAGAAGAAAGACAGCCGCGGGCAATGGTATTGGATCTACTACGCAAAAAACCGCGAAGAGATTGCTAGAAGCAGCGAGAGCTACACCAATAGGAGCGACTGCACGCACAGTGTCTCGCTAATGCAGGGGTCCAGCAGGGATCCTCTTTTCTACTCTGAGTAATACCAAGTGGCTGATGTCGCAATCTCTACCCTCACCTGAAGGCACATAACCCGGAAGCGATGACGGCGCTTCCGGTCAATCGGCAATCGGGCAATCCTCTTTCTGGGGAAAGAGGCGGCTATTTGAAAGCCATTGGGACGGTGTCAAGCGAATCGAAGAATTGACCCCGCATTGCCTCAAGCAAAACGTTACCGATAGTGTTGATGCTCCCGATGGGATGGTCATGGTTCGCTGTCCCGGCTCGGGGGATGGATGGCACGGCGGATCAGCATGGCGACACGGACGGAACTGGTTGAGGCGCTCGTCGAGCGATATCGATCGAGCTGTCGGGCGGACAAGCAAAGGATCTTAGATGAGTTCGTCGCAGTTACCGGATATCACCGCAAGCATGCGATCCGAGTGCTCCGCCATCGTGGGTCCGAGCCGCCTTGCGCTCGGCAATATGCTGTCCAGTATGGTCCCGAGGTTCGGGAAGCGCTGGTGGCTCTATGGGAAGCGTCCGATCGTCTTTGCTCGAAACGCCTGAAGCCGCTGATTCCGATTTTACTGCCAGCCCTTGAGCGTCATGGCCGGCTCGAGCTGAGTACCGAGCTTCGCGATAAGCTACTGACCGTCAGTGCGGCGACGATGGATCGGTTGCTGTCAGAGGTACGTGTGGTGGCGCGCGGTGGCCGGCGTCGGCGCGCTGGAATGAGTTCCGCGGTACGCCGGTCGGTCCCGGTGCGCACCTTCGGGGACTGGAACGATCCGCTGCCCGGTTATGTCGAGGTCGACTTCGTGGCTCATTCGGGGACCTCTTCGTCCGGTAGTTTCGTGCAGACGATGGTGCTAACCGATATCGCTACGGGCTGGACCGAGTGCGTGCCAGTCCGCACGCGCGAAAGCGGTCTCGTTATCGCTGCCCTCAATCAGGCCCGCTCGCTGTTTCCATTCCCGCTGCAGGGCGTGGACTTCGACAACGATAGCGCCTTCATGAACGAACGTGTGGTCTGCTGGTGCCGAAGTCAGGGATTGGAGGTGACCCGTTCGCGAGCGTATCGAAAGAACGATCAGGCTTGGGTCGAGCAGAAGAACGGCGCGATCGTGCGACGGCTGGTCGGTTACGGAAGGCTCGTCGGCGCGGAGGCGACGGTTGTCCTTGGGCGTCTCTACGACGTGGTGCGTCTGTACGGCAATCTGTTCCAGCCTTCGTTCAAGCTGCGAGAGAAGACACGGATCGGCGCCCGCGTCGTCAAACGCTACCATCCGCCTGTGCCGCCTATCGCGCGGGTGGTTGCCCATTCCGGTGTGGCCGAGGCCGATAAGGAGCGGCTGCAGGCGATGTTGGAAAGGGAAGATCCGGTGATGCTGTTTGCCGGAATTCGTGCCGCACAGGGGGAGCTCGGAAAGCGGGTCGATCGCCGTGGCTTGAATGCCGGGACCGAAGAACCGCTCGCCATCGATCTGCAGCGATTCACCGTGAGCTTGGAGACAGCCTGGCAGGCTGGAGAGAAACGGCCGACACATCGGCGGCCCTATCGGCGGACCAAGCCTTACCCGAAAAGGCCGAGCATGCTGGAGCCATTCGAGCCCCAGATTCGAGCGTGGCTTGAGGCAGATCCGGCGCTCTCGGCAGCCGCGGTGCTCCAGCGCCTTGTGAGCGCCGATCCGTCACGCTTCACCAAGAAAGCGCTGCGGACGGTGCAAATGGCCGTCAAGGCTTGGCGCACGGAAATAGCCGGGCAGATCATACTCGATGGCAACTGGATGAAGCGCGCGCCCGTATCTCCTCCCGCCGCGGCGGGAGGAGATACGGGCCATCTCAATGCCCCCAACTTCAGTAACATTCCTGGGTGAGGCAATAGGGGGGGTCAGTTTTTCATTTCGCCCGACAGACGGAACCGGGATGTGCCTTTTTGCCAAGCGATTGGAGCATGGCAAGTTCGTCTGGCCGCCGAAAGTCGATGGTGTTCTGCAGATGTCGCAGCCCAACTCGCTCTCCTCGTGGAAGGAATGGACGAGGTCCAATCGACATTTAGGATTGAACTAACCCGCTGACGCGGGAGAGGCGGGGTTTGAAGGCGCGGTCTCCTTGTAGGATGTTGGGGTGTTGAGAACCAACCCCTGACCAGGAGACCGACCGATGACCGACGCTCCGGCAGCGGTGAGCCCGCTGCGCCGCCGCATGATCGACGACATGACGCTCCGCAACCTGTCGCCGGCCACGCCTGCATGCCGTGACAAAGTTCAGCCGTTATTTCGGCCGCTCGCCGGATCGGCTGGGGCTGGAGGATGTGCGCGCTTTCCAGCTGTACCTGGTGTCGCAGGGCATCTCCTGGCCGGCGCTCAACCAGACGGTTTGCGCGCTGCGGTTCTTTTACGGCATGACGCTGGACCGGGCCGAGATCCCCGAGCGGATTGCCTATGCGCCCACACCGCGCACCTGCCGGCGATCTTGAGCGCCGACGAGGTCGTGCGGTTTCTCGAGGCGGTGCCGTCCTTGAAGGCGCGTAACGGCGCTGACGACCGCCTATGCCGCGGGACTGCGTGCCTCGGAGACGGTGAGCCTGAAGGTCGCCGACATCGACAGCCAGCGCATGGTGTTCAGGTCCGTCCCGGCAAGGGCGCCAAGGATCGCACGGTGATGCTGTTGCCGCAGCTGCTTGCCATCCTGCGCACCTAATGGCGGCTGGTGCGCCCGAGGAACTGGCTGTTTCCCGGACGGGGCGAGAAGCCAACGGATGTGCAGGTGCTGTATGCCGCCTGCCGGTCGGCGACCAAGGCGGCGGGATTGACCAAGCGGGTCAGCGTGCACACGCTGCGGCACAGCTTTGCCACTGGGAGCGCCGCGTCATGGCGGCGATCGCGCTGTGCCGGACGGCGACGCTCGGCGGCCATGTCGAGACCTGCGACGATTGCGCCTTGAGCCGCGTCGCCTATAATCCTGTCGCAACCGCCACTGCCCCAAACGCCAGGCTGCCGCGCGCGATCGCTGGCTCGCCGACCGTGAGGCCGATCTGTTGCCGGTGCCGTACTTCCATGTCGTCTTCACCGTGCCGGCCGAGATCGCCGCGATCGCCCATCAGAACAAGCGGCAGCTCTATACGATCCTGTTCGAGGCGGCCGCCGAGACGCTCAAGGCCATTGCCGCCGATCAAGCACCTCGGCGGCGAACTCGGCTTCCTGGCGATCCTCCACACTTGGGGGAGACGCTGACCCATCACCCGCATCTCCACTGCCTTGTCCCCGGCGGCGTGCTGGCTGCCGACGGCGGACGCTGGATCGCCTGTCGCCGCCGTTTCTTCCTGCCCGTCCGGGTGCTCTCCCGGCTGTTCCGCCGCCTGTTCCTCGAGCGCTTGCTGGCGGCGCAGGCGGCCGGAGGCCTGCGCTTCTTCGGCGCCCTTGAACCGTTTGGCGACGGCAACGCCCTGGCTCGGGCGCTGCGTCCGCTGCGCAAGCAGCGTTGGGTCGTCTATGCCAAGCCGCCGTTCGGATCGCCCGAACGGGGCCCGCCTATCTCGGCCGCTACACCCATCGCGTCGCCATCGCCAACAGGCGCCTTGTCAGCGCCGACGCCGCCAGCGTGACCTTCCGCTGGCGCGACTACCGCCACAGCAATGCCCGACGCTCCATGACGCTGACCAGCCATGTCTGGCATTTCCTGCTCCACTGCCTGCCCGACGGTTTCCACCGCATCCGCCATTACGGCTTCCTCGCCAACGGCATCCGCCGCGCCCGCCTCGCCGTCATCAGGCGACTGCTGGCCGATGCCCCGCCGCGACGCCGCGGGCCGAAGCTTGTCGGCGCGTCCCCTTCCATCCGACCGTCTGCCCCTGCTGCGGCGGCATCCTGCGCGTCACCGCCAGACTGCCGCCGACGCGACCATGGCCCGACACGTCATGAGTGCACGCCGCCGCGCCCATTGGTCCCGACAGCCTTGCCGCACCGGCCCAGGTCAGTGCGACAGGGGCCTGTATCCCCTGGGTCATTCCGCTCCGGTTTTGGCTCTGCGTCTGCCGTCGCTTCAGCCGTTGGAGCCGTAAGGGCGTCTGGTGGCGCATCTTCGAAGCCATGTCGGACAATCCGGATTTTGAGTATCTTGATCGTCGACTCCACCATCGTTCGCGCCCATTAACAGGCGAGCGGAAAAGATTCCATGGTGAGCGGTGGGCAGCGGCCTGTGAGAGATCAGAGTCGGTTTGCTACCAACCACTCTGAAGGGACTTGCCATGACAGCAGAACCAGCTGCGCCACCTGCCGCTATCCGGGTTGATCTTGGCGCAGTTTTCGTTTCATTGGAACTGTCGAAGTCGATCTGGCTGGTGAGGTCGCTATCGCCTGGCAGCGAGAAGATGTCGCGTCATTCGGTACCCGGCGGTGACTTGCCTGCTTTGCTGGCATGCTTGAACCTCTTGCGCGAGAAGGCAGAGGCGCGCGAGGGCAGGCTCTGCAGCGCGACATATGTGGAACGACCCGCTTGGCAAGGGCATTTTTCAGCGATTCATCCCGCGGGAACGGTGCGGTCATATGTCCGGCCTATCAGCGCGGTTCTGTGGACCGCTGGCCTCGATGAAGTCCGCGAAACGAGTGACTGATCAACCAAACGCGCTCGAAGCGCAATGTCGCGCTGGCCTCTCTCGCCTCGGGATTTCGTCCCGTTGTGGAATCATCGCTTGTTTGTGCACCTTGCCACTGGCGGCTACCGTGCCGCGCAGTTCGTGATGTTCGTTGTCAGCTTATGAGCTGGCCGCACTGCTCTCGAGACCGCGATATGTTCCGCCCTTGGTCAGGAGCGCCCAGATGATCCGCGCCATTTTGTTGGCGAGCGCGATCGCAACGACCTTGAAAGGCCGTCGCGCTAACAGTGCGACTAGCCACCGTGGGGCTTTGTGGTTGCCTCTTGCATGTCGCAGGACCGAGGTTGCACCGGCGACGAGCAGAGTGCGAAGCTCGGGATTGCCCATCTTCGATATTTTGCCCAATCGCTCCTTGCCTCCGCTCGAATGGGATCTCGGCGTTAATCCCAGCCATGCGGCGAAATGGCGCCCGGATTTGAACCCACCCGGGTCTGGGACAAGCGCCTTGATGGAGGCCGACGTAATGGCTCCGACGCCAGGGATTGTGGCCAGCCGCCGCATGTCTTCGTCATGCTTCACTTCGGCGACAAGCTCTCGCTCGAGTTTGTTGATCTGCAGCGCCAGCGCGTCGATTTGATCCGCAATTGCCGTCAAAGCGAAGCGGGCCGCGTTCGGGAGACGCGCATCGGTTTCATCACGCACGATCGCGATCAGGCTTGCAATTTTCGCCGTGCCGATGCCGGCAATGATTCCCAGTTCGGACAGGTGAGCACGTAGCGCGTTGATCGTCTGAGTTTGCTGACGAACCAGAAGGGCGCGTGTCTTCAAGACCATCGCCGCCGCCTGCTGTTCGGGGGATTTCACCGGAACGAAGCGCATCGTCTTGCGCGTCACTGCCTCACTAATCGCCTCAGCGTCGGCTGCATCCGTCTTCCCCCGTTTGACGAACGGTTTGACATAGGCCGGCGGAATCAAACGTACCTCGTGGCCGAGTGCGCCGATCTCCCGCGCCCAGTAGTGCGAACCGCTGCAGGCTTCGATACCAACCAAACATGGGGGCTGCTTCTCAAAGAAACGCAGCACCTCGGCGCGGCGCAGCCTTCGGGTGAAGAGTGGAGAGCCCTCAGCGTCGGCGCCATGAGCCTGAAAAATCTGCTTGGCCAAATCCAACCCGATAGTGATAACTTGCTTCACGGAACGGCTCCTACTTTGTGGCGTTCAAAACAACGACCACGTTAGCACGTTGATGCTGTGGTAGCGGGTCGTTCCACCTCATCAACCAAGATGAGACGCGCATTGCCTCGTCCAAACTGTTCCTGAATATTCAACCGTTGCCTCACATAATTTGCTCCCTACCGAGGGGATGACCAGGGGCGACTATGGGACAGCTGAGCATGGCGACGAGGAAAGAACTGACGGCGGCAGTTTCGGAGCGTTATCGTGTTTCGACGCGAGCGGAGAAGGCGAGAATTCTGGATGAGTTCGTCGTCGTCACGGGCTTTCACCGAAAACACGCGATGCGGCTGCTGCGGTGTCACGAGAGAGCGCCTACAGGTCGGCGAGCGCGGCCGCGGGTTTATGATGAAGCGGAACGCAATGCGCTCATATTGCTGTGGGAGGCGTCTGATCGGGTCTGCGGGAAGCGGCTGAAGGCGTTGCTGCCCGTCCTTGTCGAGGCGATGGAACGGCACGGTCATTTTAACCTCGCGCCTGAGATCCGCGGCAAATTGCTGGCGATGAGCGCGGCTACGATCGACAGGACGCTGGGCCCTGTCCGAGAGGGCTTGGGACGTTCTCGACGCCGGCCCGCGGCGCACGCCCTGCGACGGAGCATTCCCATTAGGACGTCGGCGGATTGGGACGATCCGGCGCCAGGCTTCGTTGAGGCGGATCTCGTCGCCCATTGCGGCCCTTCGGCTCGCGGCAGCTTCATCCAAACCCTTGTGCTCACCGACATCGCGACTGGCTGGACGGAATGTGCGCCGCTGCTGGTTCGCGAACAGACGCTGTTGAGCAGTGTCCTCACAGAATTGCGCAAGCAACTGCCCTTCGCGCTTCTCGGCCTGGATACGGACAACGACACGGTCTTCATGAACGAGACGCTGAAGGCCTACTGTGACGCCGCCAACATCGTCTTCACGCGCTGCCGCCCCTACCGCAAGAACGACCAGGCCTTTGTCGAGCAGAAGAATGGCGCCGTGGTGCGCAGGATGGTCGGATATCGTCGGTTCGAGGGGCTGGAGGCCGCCGCGTTGCTAGCGAAGCTCTACCGATCAGCGCGGCTGTTCGTGAACTTCTTTCAACCATCGTTCAAGTTAATCTCGAAGCAGCGCGACGGCGCTCGTGTGCGCAAGACGTATAGTCCGCCAGCCACGCCGCATCAGCGTCTGGTTGCCGACGCTCGCACGTCAGATGCAGTCCGCTGCTGTCTGCAGGAAATCTACGCCCGGCTCGATCCTGTCCTGCTATTGCGCGATATTCGTGCCCTGCAGGAGCGACTTGCTGCGCTTGCCGACACTCCGCCCGCCATGCGCTCTGACGGGATAACTCAGCCGATCGACCTTTTCCTGGCGAGTTTGCGGACGGCCTGGAAGGACGGAGCTACCCGGCCGACGGATCGCCCGATTGTGAAAGCCAAGAGAGGACGGCGGCGTCCTGACCCTCTCGTTAAGGCGACTGCCGACTTGCGAAGTTGGTTCGAAGCCGAACCATGGCGAACCGGCAGTGAACTTCTGTCGCGACTGCAGGCCGAGTATCCCGGCGATTACCCCGACAAACTGCTTCGAACACTTCAGCGCCGGCTGAAGGTCTGGCGCAGCGAACAGGCGGATGCGTTGCTGTTTGGCACCTTGAACAAGGAGCTGCCGGCCCAGCAGATCGCAAGGCCACACTGAGGCGACGCCGTGGCGCTCGCGAAGGAGGCCAGGCGCTGCGAAACCCCTACCATCTCCGCGCCCGGCCTCCTTCGCCCCAACGCGGGAACAAAATGAATGAGGCAACGTGCGAATCTCGGGGAGCATCATTACGTGCGGCAATACGGACGAAGCGTCAATCAAGATGAGACTCGCAGCAGCGGTGGAACGCAGAGAGGGCGTAGCCCGAACGGAGTTCTACCGCTGCTGGCGCGCCGATTCATCTGGTGATTGCGGTTCGACCGGTACGTTGGGTTCTTCGAAGAACGGGGAACCCCTTTGTGCCAGGTCGTCACATAACCGATCATCAGATGAGGCTTTTCATGAAGTTACGACAAGAGCACAGGGTTGAGGTCGCCGCCGCGAAGGCGTCGCTCAGCAGAGCAACGGCCTATCGCATCGAGAAGAACGCGCAACTGCCATCACAAGTGAAGAAGCCGCGCGGCCGTCGGCGTCCCGACCCACTCGCCGACATCTTCGATGCCGAGGTCGTGCCGCTGCTGACGGCGGCACCTGGCATTCGTCCGGTCGCCGTCTTCGAGGAGATGTTGCGCCGCCATCCCGACCTCAGCGAAGGCGTTCGCCGGACAATGGAACGGCGGATCCGTGCCTGGCGGGCCATCAATGGCGACGAGCAGGAAGTCATCTTTCGCCAGGTTCATGAGCCCGGCCGACTGGGGCTTTCCGACTTCACCAACATGAACGAACTGGGGATCACGATCGCAGGCCAGCCGCTCGATCACCTGCTTTATCACTTCCGGCTCGCCTATTCCGGCTTCGAACACGCCCACGTCGTCCTCGGTGGCGAAAGCTTCGTGGCGCTGGCCGAAGGGCTGCAGAACGCTCTCTGGTTCCTCGGCGGCGCGCCGCTTTACCATCGCAGCGACAGCCTGTCGGCAGCCTTCCGCAATCTCGATGCCGATGCCAAGGAGGACCAGACGCGGCGCTACGCAGAGCTTTGTGCGCACTACCGGATGACGCCGACCCGCAACAACAAGGGCATTGCCCACGAGAACGGTGCGATTGAGAGCCCGCATGGCCACCTCAAGAATGCGATCCGCGATGCCCTGTTGCTGCGCGGCACCCTTGACTTCGACGATCTCAATGCCTATCGCGGCTTCATCGATGAGATCGTCAGCCGGCGTAATGCCCGCTACGGCAAGCGCATCGACGCCGAGCGGGCGGCGCTGCAGCCGCAACCCGGAGCACGCACCAGCGACTTTGAGGAGGTTGTCGTGCGGGTCTCGCGCAGCGGCGGCTTCACCTTGCGCAAGGTCTTTTACACCGTGCCATCACGGCTCATCGGGCACCGGCTGCGCGTGCGCCTTTACGACGAGCGTCTTGACCTCTTTATCGGCGGCACGCATCTGATGACTCTGCAAAGAGGGCGTGCGCATGCTAGCGGCAAGCACGACCAGGTGGTCGATTATCGGCATGTCATCCATTCGCTGCGCAAAAAGCCGATGGCGCTCCTTCAGCTTGTCTATCGCGACAAGCTGTTTCCGCGGCAGGAATACCGAAGGGCCTTCGAGACCCTGCTCGACCGGATATAAGGTGGTACCGGTGAGGCATGGCCTGCCAGTACTGGGAATGGGCGCAGCTGGATACCGTCGACGACAGGAAAGGCCTAATGGTGCCACCATCCTCTTAACCTTCAACTCATCATATGAGCGGGCTCAAGATCAGGCCCTTGGCCGCTCTCGCAGTGCCTAAGCACCAAGATCCACATGGCCGTGCGCGCTGCCCGGTGCGCTTCGCGCTGACGGCGGGCCAGAAAGGGGACGCGCCGCAGGCGGAGGCCTTGATCGAGGGTCTGCCCGCCGACGTCGTCATGGCCGACACCGCCTATGACAGTGACAAACTGCGTTGCCGACAAGGGCCGGTGATCCCCAACAACCCGTCACGCGCGCAAAAAAGACCCGCTCGACAGGCACCTCTATGCCCAACGGCACCTGATCGAATGTTGCTTCTCGAAACTCAAGCAGTTCCGAAGGGTCGCTACACGCTTCGAGGATACCGCCAGAAACTATCGCGCCGTCATCACAATCGCAGCCATTGTCCTGTGGATCACATAATTGGCCACACGACCTAGTCTAGTTTCCGTCCACAAACGCGCGTATTTCGGAGCGTTTACAAGCACTTGCCCTTGGTAGGAGGAGTTGTCGAGGGCCATGGACGGGATCAATGGCGCTGGTTATCGGGCAGAATGCAGTTGGGGGCGCTGACGCGCACGCCACCAGGCCGGCATTGACCGCGACGACGCAATTCCAGGAGCTGGTCGGAGTTCAGGTCGGTTTGAGGCGGGTGAAGAGGACGAGGTTGTAAGCCACCACCGAGGACCAGACGTAAGTCTTGAAGTGGTCAAGGCCGCGCCAGGTGCAGCGCGCCAAGCCGTAAGCGCGCTTCAAGCATGATATTCCGGCTTCGATGCCGGCACGGAAGTTGCGCAGCTTGCGATAAACCCAATTGCTTCTGACCATGTCCTCGACCTTGAGGCCAGCTTTCTTGTGGAATGCCATGTCGCGAACGCCCCAGGTCTTCGCTGTGGTCAGATTGCCGCGACTCGCAAAGCCGCCGTCGGCCGCCGCCTGCCGCGGCGCTTGTCCATAGACGGCGATGTGGCGCTCCAGCATCGGCAACAGCCGCTCGCTGTCGGGCGGATTGCCTGCCTCGATCACTAGGTCGAGGATCATGCCGCTCCTACCGGTGGTCAGGTTGAGCTTGTGGCCGTATTCGGCCTCGCGGCTACCTTTGACGATGATATCGGAATGGGGTTCGAACAGGCTGACCAGCTTCTCGCTCGCCGGCAGGGGCTCGCCAGCCAGTACCCGCCGCTCGCTCTGTTTGATGATGCGTTCGATCAGCGGTCGATAGTGGTGGACTTGGGCCTGCCAGAGTTGGACGAGCGGATTGCTCGCCACCGCCAGCCGCTCGGTTGCCTGCTTCAAATATGCCAAGGTCGCGGAGGCGATCGCGATCAGCTCACGGTAGAGTTGGACCCGATTGGGCCGACCGCGTGTGAACTGGATCTTGCGGGCGCGCTTCTTGGCCGCGCGGCAATGATCGCGCCATGCCAGGCCGGCGCCGACCAAGGTATCCGCCTTCTTCAGCAGGCGCACCATGACCCGCACGGCATCCCACAGCAGGCTGCTGTCGCTCGGTTCGTGCATGAGTGCCGAGGTCACGGTGCTGTCCAGCCGCACGACCGTGCCGTCCTCCAGCTTCGCCTGTCGAGCGCTCGACAGCAGTGCCCGATTGATCTGTTCCCAGGTCTCGGGCCGGATCGCGCTGATCGTTTTTTGCAGCACCGACTTTTGCGGGCTCCATGACCACGGCAGGCGGGCAAAGGCCCGAAACGACGCGGAGTCCTCGAGATGGAAGGCCAGTTCCTGGTAGCTCAGCTGCCGGTATTGCTTGAGCAACGCGCAGCGTAAGACCGCTTCGGCGGGCAGTCCTTGCCGTCCGGTGGCCTTGACGTCAGGTCGACCCAGGTCTCGTCCCACCAAACCAAGCAGATCACCATGCTCATCCAACCATTGCGACATAGCCTTCAGCTCGTGGCCGATCTCGTGCGTGGCGGAAAGATCGAATATACTGGCTTGGACGGTGCGTTCTTGGCGCATTGTCGGCTCCGGCGGTGGCGGGGCTTGGAATCAGTAGCATGATCCAAGATACCTGAAACCGCCGGGCTTTGCCTCCGAAATCCCAATGTTCATCCAATAAAATCAATAGCTTGCCGTTTATGGACGGAAACTAGTCTAGACCTCCTCGATGAAGTGGGGATGGTGATCGATGATCTCTCCGAAGGTTTCGGAGGTATCGGATAGACCGCCCCGACCTTCAGCGTTTTCATTCGGCCTTGGCGTTGTCGTGGGATTGCCGCGGCGGCCCATGGAACCGATCGGGCCGTTGGCGCCAGTGTGTCGGGGTAGAGCTCGGCATCATACTGCGAGCCGCGGGCGGGTGGACCTTTTGGCTCCTGGGCGCTCGCCGCCCATGTTGACCTGTGCTTTGACTGGGGCAACATGGCGCCACTTGCTGCCGGTGAGAGGCCGCAGATTGTTCCTAATCGCGAGAGCTCGGAAACGGTGTGATCGACCAACAGATTAAGTCCACAGCCCGCTGAAGTGCGACTTCGGTCTCAGCAAAGCTGGGAGTAACGGCAATGACATATCCTAAGATGTCTCTGTAGTCCCCTCTCCTGAAGATCCGAGTCTTAAGTTTAGGCACTTTGACTTCGGCGACACCTGGTACAGCAGCCGCCTGGCTGCCGCCATCAATCCAATCGAGAATGCCATCGCGCTCAGGAACCAGGAACCGCACGGCGGCAGTGTGCAAATGCGTTCTGCGCAAGTTCCCTTCCTGGCCGATGGCAAGCTTGATGTGCTCGGTGATGACATCGACACCGCAGGCCAGCTGAATCAGTTGAGGATCCGGCGCGGCCGCAAGACGCGGATTGACTTCAATGATTACCGGACCAAGCTTCGTCCACCGGAGTTCAATGTTGGTTGGCCCCCAGCCAAGGTCCAGAGCCCGCAAAGACTTCAGCGATACATCGGCGATTCGCGCACGCTCGTAACTCGTCAGCACGGCGGGAATCGTGAACTCACGAAAGACGAAGTGTGGTGGCTGGCCAAAGGATCCAGCGGCAATCCCGATGACTTCATTTCCCATTATCTCCGTGCAATAATAGGGGCCTTGTGCGAACTCTTCGACAAGTATTCTCGGCGGAGACCGCCAGATGTGCTTGCCGCCCAAAAGATAAGTCGTATGTTCGGCTAGCTCATCGACGTTGCGGCACAAGCGGACGCCGCTACTGCCATTACCTACGGCTGGCTTAAGAACCACCGGCAGGCCGATCTCAACGGCAAAGGCCTCCACGTCCGTTGCATTCTCTGCCACGCGATAAGCAGGTACTGGAATGCCGGCTTCCGCAAGCAGTTGCCGTTGACTGAATTTGTCGCAGCAACGTTCAATTGACACGGGGTTCGGTCCCGGTAGTTCGAAATGCCGACAGAGCTTGGCCACCGTCGCATAGACCGACTCCTTGGCGCAAGTAATGCCAGCAATGTCATAGGTTGAACGTAGACGGGAACATTCGCGGACCAGGGCATCGAAATTACCGGTATCGACACCGATTGCCTCAATCCCTTCCTCCGAAAGATAGTCGTATCGGGCCGGATCAGTTGACAGGGTTATTGGATGAAGATCGAGGCGCCTGGCCGCCTGCACGTATTGCGAACCGGTACCGTTTATATTGCCTTCGATCAGTATGAGTGCTCTTGTCGCCATTGCCTGCTATCCCGGTTGAGTGCTGTGAGGTGCTCTTATTCAGCAGCAGCCTTTATTACGCATGCCTCACCGCTGATACTGTCGTGAACTTAACATTGTCAGTGACGTGCAGTCGTTAAGGTTTTGCGAAATCAGTTAAAGATTGTGTTGCATTGCTGAACTAAGATGTAAGGGGGATTAAATTAGAATCCGGAAAATTAGCTTTATCCTAAGATGGTTCGCTCGACAAGGATTCGCGCGGAGAAGCTGAACACGGCGGTGCCGTCGTCAACAATGCGTCACTGGCGCATTAACCCCGTCGAGTCCTATTGGGGTCTATGACGCGCATGAACTTCTACCGCGGCCACATGGACCTGCGGGGGCAACGGCGGTACGATGAGCCTCTCGCCCCGGCCGGGCCGCCGAGCTCGACTGGCTGATCAAACGTGTCGGTCCGACAATGTCCGCGTTCCATCACTGAGTCGTTAGTTGGACCGGCGGCATTACGCCGCCGTGGGAAGGCTACGGGAAGCGATCTAGGGCTGCTCAAGAAGCACGACGTCCGCTGCTTCTTGGCCGGGTGCTGGCATTTACCGATGGAATGTGAGCGTCCGGCGAAGGCATTTTCGCTTGGTCCGAGGCCTATTTTATAGACCGCATTTCATGTCGTACATAACGCGTTCGACCACTATTGGGTCGCATTGTTCATCGACGATGAAACTGGCGGATTCCACCATCCCTGTCCGTATGTCTCTTCGCCAAGTGACTCGACGCGATATCGCCGCCGACGCGCACAACGACGTCACCGATGACGACTTCGACCGCAGAGCTTGCCACCAGCTCAACGCGCGCGAACTTGACCTCCGCCTCCGCGGTTTGCGTCGCGCCCGCACTGGCGCCGCCGTCAAGACCTCGAATGTTCGCGGCTGATTGAACTAACCCGCTGACGCGGGAGAGGTCGGGTTTGGAGGCGCGGTCTCCTGATGGGATGTTGGGGTGTTGAGAACCAACCCCTGACCAGGAGACCGACCGATGACCGACGCTCCGGCAGCGGTGAACCCGCTGCGCCGCCGCATGATCGACGACATGACGCTCCGCAACCTGTCGCCGGCCACGCAACGATCCTACCTGCATGCCGTGACAAAGTTCAGCCGTTATTTCGGCCGCTCGCCGGATCGGTTGGGGCTGGAGGATGTGCGCGCTTTCCAGGTTTACCTGGTGTCGCAGGGCATCTCCTGGCCGGCGCTCAACCAGACGGTTTGCGCCTTGCGGTTCTTTTACGGCGTGACGCTGGACCGGGCCGAGATCCCCGAGCGGATTGCCTATGCGCGCACGCCGCGCAAGCTGCCGGCGATCTTGAGCGCCGACGAGGTCGTGCGGTTTCTCGAAGCGGTACCGTCCTTGAAGGCGCGCACGGCGCTGACGACCGCCTATGCCGCGGGACTGCGTGCCTCGGAGACGGTAAGCCTGAAGGTCGCCGACATCGACAGCCAGCGCATGGTGATCCAGGTCCGTCACGGCAAGGGCGCCAAGGATCGCACGGTGATGCTTTCGCCGCAGCTGCTTGGTATCCTGCGCACCTATTGGCGGCTGGCACGCCCGAGGAACTGGCTGTTTCCCGGACGGGGCGACAAGCCGATCGATGTGCAGGTGCTTTACGCCGCCTGCCGTTCGGCGACCAAGGCGGCGGGATTGACCAAGCGGGTCAGCGTGCACACGCTGCGGCACAGCTTTGCCACCCATCTGCTCGAGAGCGGCGTCGATATCCGCATCATCCAGGTGCTGCTCGGGCACACCCACCTGTCGACGACGGCGCGCTACACGCAGGTGGCGACAACGACGATCGCCCGGACCGAGAGCCCGCTCGATCGGCTGCGCCTCGAGGTCGTGCCGCCGGTCTGAGATCGCGCCATGCGGCCGGCGCTGGAGGTGGCGGACATCTTCCGCCGCCATGGCCCCGCCTATCGTCGTACCCATGACGGTCATCTCGGCCGGGGGAGCGCCGCGTCATGGCGGCGATCGAGCTGTGCCGGACGGCAGCGCTCGGCGGCCATGTCGAGGCCTGCGACGACTGCGCCTTGAGCCGCATCGCCTATAATTCCTGCCGCAACCGCCATTGCCCCAAATGCCAGGGTGCCACGCGCGATCGCTGGCTTACCGACCGTCAGGTCGATCTGTTGCCGGTGCCGTACTTCCATGTGGTATTCACCGTGCCGGCCGAGATTGCCGCGATCGCCTATCAGAACAAGCGGCAGCTCTATACGATGCTGTTCGAGGCGGCCGCCGAGACGCTCAAGACCATTGCCGCCGATCCCCGGCATCTCGGCGGCGAACTCGGCTTCCTGGCGATCCTCCACACCTGGGGGCAGACGCTGACCCATCACCCGCATCTCCACTGCCTCGTCCCCGGCGGCGTGCTGGCCGCCGATGGCCGACGCTGGATCGCCTGTCGCCGCCGCCGTTTCTTCCTGCCGGTCCGGGTGCTCTCCCGGCTGTTCCGCCGCCTGTTCCTCGAGCGCTTGCTGGCGGCGCAGACGGCCGGAGGCCTGCGTTTCTTCGGCGCCCTCGCGCCGCTTGGCGACGGCAATGCGATGGCCCGGGCGCTGCGTCCGCTGCGCAAGAAGCGCTGGGTCGTCTACGCCAAGCCGCCGTTCGGATCGCCCGAACGGGTGCTCGCCTATCTCGGCCGCTACACCCACCGCGTTGCCATCGCCAACAGCCGCCTCGTCAGCGCCGACGACACCGGCGTGACCTTCCGCTGGCGCGACTACCGCCACGGCAACGCACCGCTCGATGACGCTGGCGCCGCACGAGTTCATCCGCCGTTTCCTGCTCCACTGCCTGCCCGACGGCTTCCACCGCATCCGCCACTACGGCTTCCTCGCCAACGGCATCCGCCGCGCCCGCCTCGCCGTCATCAGGCGACTGCTGGCCGATGCCCCGCCGCAACGCCGCCGGGCCGAAGGCAGTCAGTCCGGGCACCAGCGCGCCCGCTTCGACCGTCTGTCCCTGCTGCGGCGGCATCCTGCGCATCATCGTCCGGCTGCCGCGGGCGCGACCATGGCCCGACACGTCATGAGTGCACGCCGCCGCGCCCATGGTCCCGACAGCCTTGCCGCACCGACCTGGGCCGGTGCGACAGGGGCCTGTATCCCCTGCGTCATCCCGCTGCGGTTCCGGCTCTGCCGAAGCCGCGCTCAAGACCCCGGTGGCCCCACAAACACCAGCACTGGACGCCGCCACACCGAGCCATTGCCCCCGCCGCAGCGGCGCGCGCCATCACTACCGGCGCGCCACGATCAAACGCCGCAGCACTAAATCCATAGCGCCGTGCCAGCGTCAGCGGGCCAGTTCAATCCGGCTTCAATGAGGTCGCGCCCCGCCTCAGTTCGCCAGCCAATCCCCGCGCGACCTCACAGAACCCTCCCGATTCACAGTGTCACTCATAGGATTCTCCGCATGATTCATGCAGAAAATCCCCGATTAGTGGGCCAAATGATAGGTTGGGGTGGCGCCCAATCGGCAACATCTGGTAGCGTGGGCCACTCTCCCGCGTCACGATTCACACAGTCTCTAAAGCCAGTCCGAGCTCCGCGTCGGCGATCGCGAGAGAAAACGGTGCGGTGTCGAAAGCCGTGCAGGCGATGAGTGGCGATTACATTCGCGGTGCTATAAGCCGTTCTAGAACCAAAACGTCGTAATACTTTCCGTTGTCGGAAAAGACCTCTGGAAGGCAACCGGCAACCGAAAATCCACAATTGCGTTCTGCGAAGGAAACGACCTCGGGCATTTCCTTAAACACGATTGCGAAAATGCAGTGCAGATCAAGCAAACTTGCTCGGTTTAGAAGAGTATGGGCAAGGGCCATCCCAACCCCCTTACGGCGAAATGACCCATGAACATAGAGCGACATCTCGGCTGTGTGCTCAGCATCTTCCTTGACGCGAAACGGAGTGAATGCTGTCCAGCCGACCAACGAGCCCTTGTCAACGCACACGAAGGACGCCAACGCCGGGCGCGATTCGAATAGAAATTCTTGCATTCTATTGATGCTCCAGGGGCTCATTCCTTCTGTCGATTCCTTGGCCCCACATGCGGCATTATAGATCTCTGTCACACTTGGCAGGTCAGCTGTACGCAACAGGCGCACTTGGTACGACATCAGAAGTCCTCCGATTTTGGTTCGCGATCGCTGGGGTCGAATACAGTTAACCTGCCGGGTTCCGGAGCTCGCGGCAACCCTACCACAGCTGATAGCTTCCATTCTCGGATGGGACTGTAGTCTACTCCGCAAGTTAAAGAACGGACAGCGCTCCGCTCTTTCAATACTGAAGCGAACAGGCACCGTAACAACACCGCGCATGCGCCTGAACATCAACTGAAGAGCTACACCAATGTTTCGACGTGCAATTTATGACGATGCCGACGATATGGCAAAGATCTACAATCAGGCGCTGAAGCCTGGCATCTTTGCCATAAGTCAAATCGCTCCGGACACTCGCGACGAACGCATCGGCTGGCTAAAGGAGCATCAAGATCCATACCCTGCTTTCGTCTATGAGGTTGATCACAGGGTGATCGGTTGGTGCTCATTGAGCAAGTTTTCCGTTCGGCCTGAATATACCGACGTCGCAGAAACATCGCGCTACATCGATGAGAATTATCGAGGAAAGGGTATCGGCAAGCTGATGCATGCACACCTGATTGAATCCGCCACCAATTTGGGATTACGAATTTTGGTATCACGCGTAAACGAAAGAAACATCCGCAGCGTGAAAAGCGCTAGCTCTTTCTTCCGGCGGGCCGTGGTGCTTCAGGAGGCGACCTGCATTCGTGGTGAATGGCATAACGACATTTGGATATGGAAGAAATTGCGATAGGTCACAATTCGCGGACATGTCTCAGTCATGAGGGCCTATGGAAGGGATAGTCGCGCAAACAAGCGGTGTTCACTAGGGGCTTCTCATCCAGCGACTAAACTCGTCGACCGTGCTTCGCCGCCTTTCCACTGGTGGTAAGTTACGCCTACCATGATACTGTAGCAGATCACCTCGCCTCATAAGCGTGCAGCATAGCCATTTACCGGCAGCTTGGGATTAGGCGAGCATATGATGATCAACGGCGGCGCGGATAAAGACAGCATTGTGAACGAAGTCCCGTTTCCCAGCCAGGGGAACTTGACTGTCGCTGAATACGCTTCAGCGGATTTTTCTGAAGCTTGCAATCTGGGAAGCTAACATAAGCAGCGAAGTGACGCCTTCGGTGAGGATAAATACACGTCATGCAGCGCGAAAATTCACATTTCACGGTTTCGAAGCCACTAGACCCTCTTCGGCACCAGGCGTTTCGTTCGATTTGGACGGCTACACAAATTTCAAGCCTCGGGTGGCTCGTGCAGACGACAGCTATCAGTTGGCTAATGGTGACGAATTCAGCGCCCGATCTGATGGTCGCGCTTGTGCAGGGCTCGTCCACACTGCCTGCATTCTTTCTATCCATCCTCGCTGGGGCAATTGCAGACAGTCATAGCCGACGGGGGGTAATGTTGGCCGGCCACTGCTTGATCGCATTGGCATCCATAATGCTGGCGGTTTCTGTTGGGCTCGGCGTTGTGAACCCCTGGTTGATACTGGGGCTAGGTGTCTTGGTCGGATGCGGCGCTGCCCTGAATGACCCAGCCTGGCATGCCTCCGTTGGGGACCTCCTGGAAAGGCACGACGTTCCGGCTGCGGTCACGTTGATGTCCATCGGATATAATATTGTGCGAAGTGTAGGCCCGGCTCTTGGCGGCGCTATCCTGGCCTCCTTTGGACCGCTTACTGCCTTTGCCTTGGCCGCGTTGAGTGATTTGGTACCGCTTGCCGTTATATGCCGCTTGAAATGGCAAGTTTGCGCTTCTCCGCTCCCGCGCGAGTCAATAACCACGGCCATTCATGATGGGGTCCGGTTCACCGCGATGTCCTCGGAGATCAGAGCGGCAATCGCGCGCGCAACTTTATTCGGACTTGCGAGCATTTCCATCCTCGCGCTGCTCCCCCTGATCGTCCGAGATCGCCTGCAAGGAGGGCCCATCGCCTACGGGATTCTCCTAGCTGCTTTCGGCACCGGCGCTTTCATCGCTGGCCTTAGCAGCAGGCACCTGAGGCGAATTATGCCTCAGGACCGGCTTATGGCATTAGCCTCCTTCGCTTGTGCGGTGTGCTGCCTTTCGCTTCCACTTACCTCGTCGCTTACCGTTACCGCTGCTGCGTTAGCACTCGGTGGCGCCGGCTGGCTACTCACCAGGTCCGGAATCGACACATGCATACAGTTGGCGAGCCCGAGGTGGGTCGTCGGTCGGACCCTGTCAATCTACTATGCCATGTCCTATGGCGGAATGGCCACAGGCAGTTGGATCTGGGGCGCCGTTGCTCAGGACTACTCACTCAGCTTGGCTTTGGGGGGTGCTGGTGGGGTTCTGTTATTTGTTGCCGCCATGGCATTAGTCTTGCCCATGCGGCTATGGGAAGAATCGGAGCAAGGGGACTCAGAGTTCGTACCGCCCTCGTTAGCACTCACTTTGAAGCCTAGCAGCGGTCCTATAGTCATTAAAGTTGAGTATGTAATAGCTGAGCACGATATCGAGGCCTTTCTCTACTGCATGAACGACAGGCGCCGCGTTCAAAGCCGGGTCGGTGCACGGAACTGGACGCTTCAGCGCAGCTTGCAGACGCCTACTCTTTGGTCAGAAACATTTCGCACCCCTACCTGGATGGATTTCCTTCGCCTGAACCATCGGCTGACTACGGGTGACAGGAAACTGGGTGAGCAGCTTCTCGCTTTGCACGATGGGGAACATTGTCCGCAGATGACGCTTACAATTGAGCAGCCAACAATCACGCGTCGAAGTGCGCAACGGCTCGCGTCTCGTCTCTAGAGCATGCTGCTTTTATACGGAAGCATAGCCCGAGCCTCTGAGATATTTGGCGGATTCGTCTGGCGAGAACGCGTCAAGCAATTCACAGGCCTTGCGCCATGTTGCGTCGATGGTCCGTGGTCGAAAGGGTATCGTATGGAGGTCGTACAGGAATTTGAAACTATTCAGCCATCGTTTGAAGGCAGGAGCCGCAAGAGAGTATGCATGGGATGAGATTCTGGTGTCGCGGTTGTCGGCGACCCAATCATCGTGATCGACGCTGGCAGGGGCTTCGTCGGCTTCTGATTGTCGCCGCAGCTCGATCGTGTCCCGTCAGGTGGTGTAGGGTCCTGAGGATTAGGTGGCCATCAGTGCTTTTCCGGCAGGATCGGGTTGTTCAAGACCAACCTGATGGAAAGACCACCGATGACCGACGAGATGATGAACGTGCGCTCGCTTGTTGAGAAGAGCGCTGACGCGGATTTGTTGCGCGAGATGATTGGCTTTGCGGCCGAGCGGCTGATGGAGCTGGAGATCGGCAGCGCGACCGGTGCTGGCTACGGCGAGAAGAACCCGATGCGGCTCGCCCAACGCAACGGCTACCGTGACCGGGACTGGGGGACACGGGCTGGAACGGTCGAGGTTCGCATCCCGAAGCTATGCAAAGGTAGCTATTTCCCAAGTTTTCTGGAGACCCGTCGCATGACGGAGAGTAACCGCCCGATTGGCACCGCCTGCCGGATAGCGCCTTGATGGCCTAAGACACGTCATTAGCGACGTCGTTAGCGACGTGTCTTAGGCGAGGTATGAGATGCGTGTCGAAATTCTTGGTCAGGAACGGCGGCGGCGTTGGAGTGACGAGAAGAAGCTCGACATTGTCATGTCGATTGGGCTCGACGGTGCGACGGTCACTGAGGTTGCCCATCGGCACGATGTGAGCCGGCAGCAGATTTACGCCTGGCGGCATGAGCTGAAGAAGAAGGGTTTGTTGTCGTCCACGGCCGATACGGTCTTCCTTCCCGTAGACACGTCCGCCATTCACGGCGCCCCGCTCGTGCGTGAGGAGGTTGCGCGCGTGCCTGCAATGATCGAGTTGCGGTTGAACGATGGGCGCAGCCTTCGCTTCGACAGTGGCGTCGATGCCGCCGTTCTGACTCGGCTGATCCGGGCGGTTGAAGCAGCATGATTGGACCAGGAACCGGTGTTCGAGTGTATCTCGCCTGCGGAGCCACGGACATGCGCAAAGGGGTGGAAGGTTTGGCTGCGCTTGCGCAGGATGTGCTGCGCCAGAAGCCGACGGGAGGTGCAGTCTTCGCGTTTCGCGGCCGGAGCGGCCGACTACCGACATTCTGCATACGGTTTTCGTTTTGCGACGATCGCATATCCTTGGCATCCGCTGTTCGGGAGCAAGGTGCAGGTCTCGCCGTATAGGCGCGGCAAAAGCTTGATGTCGATCTATACAAATGAGCGGCCCGATCTTTCCCGTGAGTTGCCGAACTGGATGTTCGACGAGCGCTATTGCGGCGGGATGAGGCTTGGACCACCCGAGATCAGCATCGATGGCCTTAATGCTGCCGCCTTAGCATCATTCGGCGCGACTCGGGCAAGAGGCGCAAGATCCCATCCTTCGAGGAAGAAGGAGAAGGGTGATGCGAAGCAGGCGACATCAAAATCGCGACCAGTTCGTCTTACAGCTGGAGCGCCAAAATCTTCAGGTTCCGGTCAAGAACGTCAAAGGGTTGGTGGAAGCACTGGCGGATCTTCTGCTGGAAGCTTTGGAGGTGAACAGGACGGCGAAGACGGGAGGCGCAGATGAACGCGAAGATCACGTCTGACCATCTTGGTCGCGCCGCTGTGGTCTATGTCCGTCAGTCAACCATGGCGCAAGTGACAGGCAATCTCGAAAGCCAGCGCCGGCAGTACGATTTGGCTGGAGCCGCCGCAACAACCGGCTTTGCGTCAGTGACCGTAATCGATGACGACCTCGGCCGTTCTGGGTCTGGCAGTATGGAACGGCCTGGATTCGAACGGCTTGTGGCACAGGTCTGCTCCGGCAATGTTGGAGCGGTCTATTGCATCGAAGCGTCGCGCCTGGCGCGCAATGGGCGGGACTGGCATCATCTAATCGACCTCTGCGCGCTGGCCGGCACATGGGGATCGACCCGGATGGCGCCTACGATCCGCGACTCGTCAATGATCGTCTGCTGCTTGGGCTGAAGGGCACGATGTCGGAATAGGAGCTTAGCTTGATGCGTCAGCGCGGTATCGCCGCGCGTGATTCGAAGGCGAGACGCGGGGAGTTCCGCTTCATGCTGCCTCCGGGTTTCTGCTGGAGTGAGGCGGGCAAAATCGAGATTGATCCGGACGAACATGTGGCTGAGACGATCAGGCTCGTCTTTGCCAAATTCCGGGAGTTGGGGAGTGGTCGCCAGGTCTTTCTGTGGCTGCGGTCGGCGGATATCAAGATGCCCGTCGTCTTGCGCAATGTCGACGTCTGCAAACTCGTCTGGAAAGCACCAGCCTATCATAGCGTCATGCAGATCCTTCACAATCCGCTCTACGCGGGCGCCTATGCCTTCGGACGACGAGCACAGCGAACACTGATCGTCGATGGTCGGGCTCGCAAGGCTAACGGGCTGCGCAAGCCCAGGGATGAATGGAGCGTGCTGCTGCGTGACAATCATCGAGGTTACATTACCTGGCGGGAGTATGAGGAGAACCACAAACTTCTGGCCGAGAACGCGCACATGAAGAAGAATTGCGATCGCAAATCAGCACGCGGCGGCCGTGCCTTGCTAACGGGACTGATGCGATGCGGTCGCTGTGGCCGAATGAATGCGCGTCTTCTACGGCAGCGCAAAAGGCAACGCGCACCGCTACCAGTGTCGCGGCGACGATGCTCATGTAGGCGTCGGCCTTTGTATCGGCATTGGTGGCGTGAGGGTGGATCGCGCCGTGGCCATGCAGATTTTGGAGGCGGTGTCGGACCGCGCCGTCGAGGCCGCGATCTTCGCCTCGGATCAGGTCGAGCGGTCTCAAAGAGATATCATCGCAGCAATTGAGCGGGACCTTGAGGGCGCACGCTACGAGGCGTTGCTGGCCAGTCGCAGGTATGAGCTTGTTGATCCGGCCAAGCGGCATGTTGCACGCGAACTGGAGGCCCGATGGAATGATGCCTTGGAGCGTGTAGGCGTGCTTGAGCGCAAGATCAAGGAACTGTCCGCACTGTCAGCGGCGCGACCAGTCATCGATCGTGGTCGGCTCCTGCAGCTTGCCCAGGATTTGCCGACCGTATGGAATGCGCCCTCCACTGATACGCGAACAAAGCAGCGGCTCATCCACATCCTGGTTCAGGAGATTATTTGCGATCTCGATGATGCGACGAACGAGGCGGTGCTCTTGATCCATTGGACCGGCGGTCGGCACACCGAGGTGCGCGTGGCGCGCGTTAAGACCGGAAGATATCCTGCCGAGCTCGCACCAACGGCCGTCGAGGCGTTACGAGAACTGGGCGGACATTGGCCAGATCGGGAACTCGCGGTGTCCCTCAATCGGATGCTTTGCAAGACAGGTGATGGCGAGAGCTGGACGACCGTGCGTGTTCGCGAAATGCGCGAGCGCCTGGGAATTCCCGAATATGATGCCGCCAAAGTGGACGTGCCGATGATTAGTCTGACGAAGGCGGCCGAGAGACTCGGCATCTGTGTCGGATCGGCGAAGAGCCTTGCGAAGAAGGGAATCTTGCCCGCAACTCAAATCTTGCCGGGCTCACAGTGGATGGTCCCGGTCGAAGCGCTAACCTCAGAGGCCGTCCGGATAGGGGTGCAGGGTGTAGCTGATCGCCGGCCAAAGTTTTACGAGGATTATCAATACGATAAGGTTGTTCGATTGCCCGGACTCTAACAGAGGGATGCATTATGAAACGCACTGTGGCGATCGTTTGAAATTCCTCTATTATGATGGCCAGGGATTCTGCCTGTACTATAAAATTTTGCAGAGGGGGCGTTTTCCATGGCCTTCAGCAACCGATGGAACGGCCCGGCTGACTTCTGCGCAACTGGCCATGCTTTGGGAAGGGATTGATTGGCGACGGCCCAACTGGGGCGCTCCGCCGGCGCGTGTCAGTTGATTTATCTCACTGAATCTGCTTGTTTTTATGGATACTCGTCCTGACCTATGGTAGTCAGGATCATGTCGAACGCGAGCCAAAGTCTTCCCGACGATCCGGCCTTCCTGAAGGCGATGATTGCCGCCTTGCAGGCGGAAAACGCGAAGATGTCGGCGACGTTGCAGGCGCACGACCAATTGATCGGGGAACTGCGGCTGCGCATCGCCAAGCTGAAGAAACAGGTCTTCGGCAAGTCCTCGGAAAAGATCGAACGGGAAATCCAGCAGCTGGAACGGGCGCTGGAGGATCTTTTAATCGCCGCAGCGGAAAACAGCACCAAGCCGCTCGATGACGTCGATGAGGCAGTGCCTGCCGCGCCAGTGGCAAGCACGCCCGAAAAGACGATGCGCCGCCGTCCGCGAGTATCGGAAAAGGCAGCTCGCGAGCGCAAAGAACTCGATCCGGGTACCTGCTGCCCCGATTGCGGCGGTGAATTGCGCCTTGTCGGCGAGGACGCCAGCGAAATCCTCGACATGATCGCGGCGCAGATGAAGGTCATCGAGGTCGCCCGATTGAAGAAGTCCTGCCGTTGCTGCGAGAAGATGGTGCAGTTGCCGGCACCGAGCCGTCCGATACCGGGCAGCATGGCAGGTGCTGGGCTTCTGGCTTACATCCTGGTCTCGAAGTTCGACGATCACCTGCCTTTGTATCGCCTGAACGAGATCTTCGCCCGCATGGGCGCCGACATTCCGGACAGCACGCTGGTCGATTGGTGCGGTCGCGCCATGCAGGTGCTCCAGCCGCTGATTGAGCGGATCGAAACCGCGGTCATGAGCAGTGACCTTCTTCATGCCGATGACACTCCAATCCGGGTGCTGGATCGCTCTCGGCGAGACAAAGGGCTTGGGAAAGGCGTGAAGAAGGGCAGGATCTGGACCTATGTCCGCGATCAACGTCCCTGGGCGGGCGCGGCTCCACCGGGCGCGGTCTACTACTTTGCTCCCGACTGGAAGGAAGAGCACGTCCACCATCACCTCAGGCAAACAAGCGGCATCCTTCAAGCTGACGGCTACAAAGGCTACGGCAAGCTTTATGAGCCAGGAGCGGACGGCATGGGCCGCTTCCGGGAAGCGGCCTGTTGGGCGCATTGGCGACGTGACTTCCATGATATCTGGACCTCGAACAAATCCGATATCGCGCGAGAGGCTCTCGACCGTATCGGTGCGCTTTACGACATCGAGCGCGACATTGCCGGCCAGTCTACCGATATCCGCTTTGCTGCCCGTCAGAAGCACAGCAAAGCAAAGGTCGAAGCATTCCGCGTCTGGGCTGAAGCGCAACTGACCCGTATTCCGGGCAAGAGCGATCTGGCGAGCGCCTTCCGATATGGTCTGAGCCGTTGGTCCTCATTCTGCCTATTCCTCGAAGACGGTCGTGTCGCCATGGATAACAACGCCGCCGAGCGGGCCTTGGCTCTTCGCTGGCGCTGATACCGGCGCGGAGACCCTGGCGCGTGCCATGACGATCATCGAGACGGCCAAGATGAACGGCATCGATCCGCAGGCCTATCTGGCCGACGTGCTCGACCGCATTCACGATCACAAGATCAATCGCCTCGACGAACTGCTGCCGTGGAACTGGGCACCTGTGGCAATCATCTGCGCCGAGGCCGCTTGATGGCTACGGTCACCTATGTCTTCACGATAAACCACGTCGCGAAAAAGCTTGGAGAGGACCCTGAACTCCTTCAGGCGATCGTCAGCAACGACGACAATCTCTCCTACGGCAGTATCATCAGCGTCTACGATGGCACAGACGAGGCACTCACCGCTCTCACTGACGATGGGGTTGACGAGCTGAGACAAATGCTCGCCCATGCTCGCCGCACCGCTGACGAATGGAACGACTTCCTCGAAGCCTTCGTCGATGACGAAGAGCTCATCGCGCGCATCAAAGCGAAATCCACGCGGTAACAACCGGGCGGTTACGACGGAGAAGGCTCTGACGGTTGCTATTCAGGAAGCTTACATCCAAGGCATCTCAACCCGTTCCGTCGACGATCTCGTCAAGGCGATGGGTATGAGCGGCATCTCCAAGAGCCAGATCAGCCGGGCGTGCGAGGAGATCGACGGCAAGGTCAAGGCGTTCCCGAGCGACCGTTCGAGGGCGACTGGCCATACGTCTGGATCGATGATGCGCCGTGACGGCGCGGGAGGTGACAATGAGTTAGAGACACCTTTCAAACCTGCTGATTTTCGACCGGCGGCTGGGATGCCGCCCCGTCCATGGGAGCAGTGGACGGAAGGGGGCCGAGCAGCCCGGACCGGGCGTCGCCGGGCCGTGGCATAAGTAGATCGGCCTTAAATTTGCCGGATGCGAACCATTGACCGCTAGCCGGGCTACCGCAGGGCCTATGGTGAGGCAACGAAGTGGGCGATTGAAGCCTCGTTGCACAGAAAATCGTCTCGGATCGCGCAATGGCGTGGAGGCACCGACAGTGATCAGAAGCGGTGAGGCTCGTCGATCCTTACTGCTGGGCGCAGATCGCGTCCGAGATGGGAACCGCTCCTTCGACCCATCTCCCGCATCGCACGGGGTAGAGCTCACCACCCAAGGGCAACCAAGGTTGGAAATCGGAACACGGGAACTTGGATCGTTTGCCCAGCACGGAACTGGGCTCGCCGCGACGGCCGGAGATGGACGACACCAAGGGCGGAGCTTTCGTAGTAGTCGGGGCGCGGGAACAGCGCACAGGACGAAAGGAAGCAGGAAGACCGTAGACTTGCACGACGGAGAAGCGATCTGTGGACATGGATCACCAGGCCGAGGCCTGGGTACTCAGCGTTCAACGCAAACACTATCTGTGGAGTAAGGCAAATCCCGAAGACGCGTGGCGGGACACGTGGGATTGGGTTACCTGCGCACGCTGCGCCACGCCTGGCGACGCACGCTGACGAGCGAGGGGTTGCCGGCGGTCTGCATTGAAGCGCGGCACGCGCAAAAGGTATTGAACGAAACGCTCAACAAAACCGATGCCAACGATGCGGACGGTTTAGCTCAACTCGCTGAAGCAGGCTTTTACAAAGCGGTTCGCGTCAAGTCATTTGGCGCTATGATGACCCGGACATTGGTGGCTGCCCGCGAACAACTCCTGTACATCTCAACGCAACTTGGCAATCAAATCCGCGGCCTGATGAAGACCTTCGGTCTGATCATCCCGAAAGGGAAGGGTCGGGTGTTTGATGGCGATGTACGGAAGCTCTTAGATGGTAACAACGAGCTTGCGAAGATTATCTCGCCTCTTTTGGAGGCGTGGCACGATATCCGCAAGCGCGCAGCCGATCTTGGTCGCCAGCTGTTTGTAGTGGCACGTGAGAGCCAAGCTATAAAGCTATTGATGACAATTCCAGGCATCGGCGCGGTCACAGCGGTGTCCTACGTTACAGCAATTGAAAATCCAGAAAAACTTCGAACGTCGCGCTCGGTGGGCGCCTGGCTTGGGCTGACAACCCGGCGTTATCAGTCAGGCGAGGTCGACTATGACGGCCATATCTCGCGAAGGGGTGACAATCGTTTACGTGGGCTGCTTTATGAAGCAGCGACAGTGCTTCTGACGAGAACCAGCGCCAGGACGGAGAGCAGTCTCAAGCGTTGGGGATTTAAGCTGCGCGAGCGACTTGGCTTCAAACGTTGGCCGTCGCCCGGAAACTCGCGGTCATCTGCCCAGCATGCTCAAGACGGGAGAAGTGTTCAACGCATCGGCTGGCGCGACCATATAGGAGACGTTCAGCCTTCCTTCCTCAGCGCGCCAACTTTGGCTGCTGAGCGTCCCTGCTGCGGACGTGGGCAGGATCATTCCGCTTTTGGTGGCTGCAGCTCGTTGAGACTGCGCCTCGAACATCAGGAAGATCCCACCTGCGAAAACCATTGTGCGGCGACATTTGTCGACCGCGGAGACAACCCTGCGCCCAGCACTGGACAGCTCTGACGGCTCGGCCGGTGAGGGAAGATTCATTCAATTAGTTCAGCCATATTGCCTATCTCGCAAGCCGGCAAGGACATCGAATGCTCAAATCAGCTTGACGACTGGGATGCGATTAGATGGGATATCGGCTTTGCGCCTCATCGTTGACCATTGCCGATTGTGGTGCTGCGCTTCTGGCTGATGGTAAAACGAGGTTATGTCTCTCAACAGCCTCAAGCATCAACGGGAGAAGCGCAGCATGAAACACTATTGTGCACTGGATGTGTCGGTGAAGGAGACGGCGGTTTGCATTGTTGATGAAACAGGAAAGATTTGCAGGGAGACGAAGATTGCTACCCACCCTGAGGATTTGATTTTGGTGATCAAGGATCCGAAGTGGCAGATTGAGCGGATCGGTCTTGAGGCTGGACCACTGTCGCAATGGCTTTATGAAGGACTTGCCAAAGCAGGATTGCCCCGCATCGAGACCACGCACGCCAAGGCATTTTTGAAAGCCCAACCGAACAAGACGGACCGCAACGATGCGCGTGGCATAGCCCAGATGATGCGCTGACCTGTGCACGTGAAGACACTGACGAGCCAGAAGCACCAGGCATTGCTGACCGCGCGCAAACTCTTGCAAGAAAAGGCCATCGCCATCGAGAATGACATTCGCGGATTGTTGCGCAACTTCGGCCTGAAAGTCGGATTGGTTGGCAAGGTCAAATACGAGGAGCGGATCTATGAGCTCGTCGAAGGCAGGCCTGATCTTCGCGAAATCATGCAGCCTTTGTTGACTGCACGCAAACTGCTGCGTGAAGAGTTCACCAGGCTGCACAAGAAGGTCTTGGATTTGGTCCGTGAGGATGAAGTCTGTCGCCGGTTGACGGCGATCCCCGGCGTCGGCCCCGTTGTCGCACTCACCTATACGGCAACCATCGATATTCCTGAGCGGTTTGCACATTGAAAAGCGGTCGGTTCTGTGCTCGGCCTGACGCCGAGACTGAACGAGTCTGGTGAAAGCAAACGGGTCGGGCGAGTATCCTGTTGTGGTGACGCGATGATGCGATCCCTGCTTTACGAAGCAGCGCAAGTCAAAGCGTGGGCGATGAATATCGCCAAACGCCGCGGCAGGCAAAAGGCGGTTGTAGCCTTAGCCCGACGGCTTGCAGTGATCATGCATCGCATGTGGAGTGACGGAACCGAATTTTGCTGGACGCGGGAGAGCTTGCCTGTCGCTGCGTAATCAGCAACCAGGGTAACGAGAACCAGAGGAGACAAGAAGATTCCGCCGCCGGTGGAAAGATGTCCTTCGCAGGACGACGGATGGGGTAAGTTCGCGTGGTTGTCCGTTGCGGTCGCTCATCGCGATCAGGTCGCCGATTACGATCGGTCGGCGAAACGGTGAAGGCTATTCCTGTGCGCATGCGCCACACTCGCATACGCACTCGCCAAAGGGAATCCCATACGGACTCTTATGTTAGGCAGATTGTTCCGCCCCATTCTTCTGGTCCCATCATGGGAGGGCCACAGGCCGATCCCGGAGAGAAGCGCGATACTGCGAAGACATCAATCAACCATAGCTCCGGACAGTCAGAAGGTGCTTGACCTCACTACGCCGAATTGAGAAGAGAAGACAACCACTCGCTGAGACACGATCGCAGCCGTCAACCTCGACAGTATTTCTGATTGTGGCGAAGTGACCGAGACCTACACGGCGGACTGCACAAGATTAGTCCGCCACTAAGCTAGTTTCCGTCCATAAACGGCAAGCTATTGATTTTATTGGATGAACATTGGGATTTCGGAGGCAAAGCCCGGCGGTTTCAGGTATCTTGGATCATGCCACTGATTCCAAGCCCCGCCACCGCCGGAGCCGACAATGCGCCAAGAACGCACCGTCCAAGCCAGTATATTCGATCTTTCCGCCACGCACGAGATCGGCCACGAGCTGAAGGCTATGTCGCAATGGTTGGATGAGCATGGTGATCTGCTTGGTTTGGTGGGACGAGACCTGGGTCGACCTGACGTCAAGGCCACCGGACGGCAAGGACTGCCCGCCGAAGCGGTCTTACGCTGCGCGTTGCTCAAGCAATACCGGCAGCTGAGCTACCAGGAACTGGCCTTCCATCTCGAGGACTCCGCGTCGTTTCGGGCCTTTGCCCGCCTGCCGTGGTCATGGAGCCCGCAAAAGTCGGTGCTGCAAAAAACGATCAGCGCGATCCGGCCCGAGACCTGGGAACAGATCAATCGGGCACTGCTGTCGAGCGCTCGACAGGCGAAGCTGGAGGACGGCACGGTCGTGCGGCTGGACAGCACCGTGACCTCGGCACTCATGCACGAACCGAGCGACAGCAGCCTGCTGTGGGATGCCGTGCGGGTCATGGTGCGCCTGCTGAAGAAGGCGGATACCTTGGTCGGCGCCGGCCTGGCATGGCGCGATCATTGCCGCGCGGCCAAGAAGCGCGCCCGCAAGATCCAGTTCACACGCGGTCGGCCCAATCGGGTCCAACTCTACCGTGAGCTGATCGCGATCGCCTCCGCGACCTTGGCATATTTGAAGCAGGCAACCGAGCGGCTGGCGGTGGCGAGCAATCCGCTCGTCCAACTCTGGCAGGCCCAAGTCCACCACTATCGACCGCTGATCGAACGCATCATCAAACAGAGCGAGCGGCGGGTACTGGCTGGCGAGCCCCTGCCGGCGAGCGAGAAGCTGGTCAGCCTGTTCGAACCCCATTCCGATATCATCGTCAAAGGTAGCCGCGAGGCCGAATACGGCCACAAGCTCAACCTGACCACCGGTAGGAGCGGCATGATCCTCGACCTAGTGATCGAGGCAGGCAATCCGCCCGACAGCGAGCGGCTGTTGCCGATGCTGGAGCGCCACATCGCCGTCTATGGACAAGCGCCGCGGCAGGCGGCGGCCGACGGCGGCTTTGCGAGTCGCGGCAATCTGACCACAGCGAAGACCTGGGGCGTTCGCGACATGGCATTCCACAAGAAAGCTGGCCTCAAGGTCGAGGACATGGTCAGAAGCAATTGGGTTTATCGCAAGCTGCGCAACTTCCGTGCCGGCATCGAAGCCGGAATATCATGCTTGAAGCGCGCTTACGGCTTGGCGCGCTGCACCTGGCGCGGCCTTGACCACTTCAAGACTTACGTCTGGTCCTCGGTGGTGGCTTACAACCTCGTCCTCTTCACCCGCCTCAAACCGACCTGAACTCCGACCAGCTCCTGGAATTGCGTCGTCGCGGTCAATGCCGGCCTGGTGGCGTGCGCGTCAGCGCCCCCAACTGCATTCTGCCCGATAACCAGCGCCATTGATCCCGTCCATGGCCCTCGACAACTCCTCCTACCAAGGGCAAGTGCTTGTAAACGCTCCGAAATACGCGCGTTTGTGGACGGAAACTAAGCTAGTGGTATCCGCCAACGCCTGAGAGCCCTCATCAGTGATCGCAATGCGCCGCAGAAGCACGTCTGGCGCGCCGAGATCATCCTGCTGAGTGCCGATGGCGTCGGCACCGTCGAGATCATGCGACAGACCGGCAAGTCGAAGACCTGCGTGTGGCGCTGGCAGGAGCGCTTCGCCACGGAAGGCTTCGAGGGTCTCTTGCGCGACAAGACGCGCCCCTCGCGCATTGCGCCGCTCGGGCCGGAGATCGGCGAGCAGGTGGTGGCGCTTTCGCTTGCCGACCCGCCGGGCGAGACGACGCACTGGACTGCCGACATGATGGCGGCCGAGGTGGGCGTCAGCGCCAGCGCGGTGCGCCGCATCTGGAAGGCGCACGGTCTCCAGCCCCACCGCTGGCGGGCCTTCAAGCTCTCCAGCGACCCGCAGTTCGTCGCCAAGCTCAAAGACGTTGTCGGCCTCTACATCGACCCGCCGGCCCATGCCATCGTGCTGTCGGTCGACGAGAAGAGCCAGATCCAGGCGCTCGACCGCACCCAGCCCGGCCTGCCCCTGAAGAAGGGCCGGCTCGGCACCATGACCCACGACTACAAGCGGCATGGCACGACCACGTTGTTTGCCGCCCTCAACGTGCTCGATGGCACCGTCATCGGCAGGAACATGCAGCGTCACAGGCATCAGGAGTTCATTCGTTTTCTCAACGCCATCAATGCCAAGGTGCCGGCCGACAAGGCGATCCACGTCATCCTCGACAACTATGCCGCCCACAAGCATCCCAAGGTGCGCGCCTGGCTCGACCGCCATCAGCGCTTTACCTTCCACTTCACGCCGACGTCCTGCTCGTGGCTCAACGCCGTCGAGGGCTTCTTCGCCAAACTGTCGAAGCGTCGCCTCAAGCGCGGCGTCTTTCATTCGGTCGTTGACCTCCAGGCCGCCATCAACCGCTTCCTTACAGAGCACAACCAACAACCCAAGCCCTTCACCTGGACCGCCGATCCCGACAAAATCATCGCTGCCGTCAAACGTGGGCACCAAGTGTTAGATTCCATCCACTCGGCGCTCACCTTAACAGGTGGTCGCGTCTGGATGACGTACACGCCCACTGTGCGTCGTCGCCCAGCTGACCTATAGGTCTGGAACGCCGTCGAGAGGTCGCATCGCCCCAACAATGCGATTGGTACCACTACTGACTCGGAATATCGTCTGGGTCGGTATACGTGGAAACAAGAAGCGGCTCAGCTTCTACAGCCGTTACAGGAGTCACCTCAAAATAGCGCATCATCATGTGGTTGTAAATGCGGTCTCTTACATAGCTAAAGCCGACTTTCCGACCTGCACGGAGCGCACGGGTATTCGTTGGCCGAATAAATGCAGTTACCTTGTCTAGCGTCAAGTTCTTGAAAGCATATTGGATTACTGCCTTGCCGGCCTCAGGGCCGAATCCCTTTCCAGACGCCGCCCGATGGAAGCAGTACACGAATTCCACGTTATTTGGATCTTCGGGCAGGCTCGGTCCGCTGCGCATCAATCCACAATAACCAGCGAAATTTCTGGGTTGGCCTTCAACTTTGACGAACGTCATCCACAAGCCGAAGCGATCGCGGTGCCAAGCATTGATGAACTGAAGGAGTGCAGCTTTCGACTGCCCTATTGTCGGACACGCTCCGTCTCCGACGGAGTTGACCACGAATGGATCGCTATGAAGCTCATGTACAAGAAGCTCGTCTCGAAACGACGGCGGCCTTAGGATTAGGCGTCGCGTTTCTAGGATGTGCATGGGAGATCGCCTTTCCGAGCCGGCACTTATCACCGTGCGGTTCCCAACAGGAACAGTGACCATCATCTCCTAAAATGCACTTTCCCGGGGTTAAAGTTCTACGAAATTTTTTGTACAGTCTTGTTTCCTGTGTGATGAAGGCTCTTCAATGTGCTTGGTAACTTCAGCGCATGGATTTAGATGAACAGCAGATCCACGAAGGGCCAGTGAAAGGCAGCATACTGCGCAAGCGGTGAAGGCGAATGCGTTTGCAGCTCCTGCGGTCTTCGAAAATCCGCTAGCTGACCCTCCCGAAAATTCCACTAAGACTCCGGATTTCTGCATTAATGGCGCAAGAACGCAGACCTACAGTACGCTCACATTGTCGAACGCCGAAAACCCGTGAACCTTTGCCCTTAGGCTTGGCCAACGAAACGTTTGCCGAGGGATCCTCAATGACTGTGAACATAAACGACACCGCTCAGAAGGACCGCAGTCCAGTCCTTCGGGGCATGGGCGGCGCCATGGATCTGCTTGGGGGTGTCAAGCGGGTGGTTGTGATGGACCGTACCAACAAGGCAGGCGGATCCAAGGTGCTGAAGGCCTGCACGCTTCCGCTTACCGGCAAGGGCGTGGTCGGCCGCATCATCACCAATCTTGGCGTTCTCGATGCTGTGCGTTCGCCAACACGCCGGCGCAGTGCTGCTGTCGCCAGGGACATGCTTGAGCGGGCTGGCGTCGAGGCGAGCGAGATCGACGAGGTGATCCTCGGCCAGGTTCTGCCGGCGGGCGAGGGCCAGAACCCCGCGCGCCAAGCGGCGATGAAAGCGGGCATCCCGCAGGAAGCCACCGCCTGCGGCGTCAACCAGCTCTGCGGGTCGGTCCGTCGCGCCGTGGCGCTCGGCATACAGCAGATCGCGACCGGCGACGCGAACATCATCGTTGAGTCGATGTTCATGGCACTCCACTGCGCGCACCCGCGCAACGGCACCAAGATGGGCGACATGAAGATGATCGACACGATGATCAAGGACGGCCTGACGGTCGCCTTCCATCGCTATCACATGGGCATCGCTGCCGAGAACGTCGCCCGCCAGTATCAACGATCCGTGAGGAGCAGGACGCTTCGCCTTGCTTGGCAGAAGACGGCGGAAGCGGCACAGAGGGCAGGGCGGTTTCGCCGACGAGATCTTTCCGGCTCCATCGCCATCGGCCATCCGATCGGCGCATCGGGTGCCCGCGTGCTGAACACGCTGCTCTTGGAGATGAAGCGCCGATCGGCCAAGAAGGGCCTTGCCACGCTCTGCATCGGCGGCGGTATGGGCATCGCACTGTGCGTGGAAGCGATGTGAGGAGTGTATAATGACCGGCGCCGAGTTCCGTCTCTGCGATGTCACGCTGGACTGCTCGTTCAAAACCCGCGACCAGCGAGTTGAACGCGAACAGGCGCTCGCGGTCGTCGACCTCCTTGAGACGAACACCTTCATGCCTGTGGGCCATGACGGCGGCCCGTATCGCCTCAAGATCGCGACGGCCGACGGCCGGTTGGCATTTCATATCGCCGACGATAAGAGAGTGCATGTCGTCAGCCACTATCTTTCGCTCGCCCCTTTCCGCAGGCTGCTCAAGGACTACACGCGCATTTGCGAGAGCTATTACGAGGCCATATGCCGCTCCGGGCCCGAGCGGCTGCAGGCGATCGACATGGGGCGACGTGGCATTCACGACGAGGCTGCCGAGCTACTGAGGGAGCGTCTCTCCGCCAAAGTTGACATCGACAAAGATACAGCACGTCGGTTGTTCACGCTGATTTACGCGCTGCTCGCTCGCAATGTCTGCCATCAGATCTCTTTGAATTGAACAGCTATGCGATCTACGCCCACAAGCGGGCGGATTGGTCAGCGTTCATCATAGGAGGAAGCACAACGTGTATGCAATATCACAGCATCCGAGTCCCCGGCAAGACACAATCTCAATGCAGCGCTCCTCAGGCTGTTACAGGTGCTTGATGCAAACGAACTCTGCTGGCTTTCTTGAAAGCGTCGACCATAACTTCCGCCACGCCATGTCGTTCCTTGATCTGCCGGAGGGATTAGCCGAGGGCATTATCCAATGCAACTCAACCTACACGGTGCGCTTCGTGTGCGCCTGCGCGGTCGCATGTACAGCTTCATCGGCTGGCGCTCGGTGCACAGTGAGCACTGCGAACCGCTCAAGGCGGGATCCGGTATGCATCCAATGCCGATGCTGAGGAGGTCGAGGCGCTTGCTGCGCTGGTGACGCTGAAATGCTCGCTCGTCGATGTGCCGTTAGGTGGCTCCAAGGGAGCCTTGAAGATCGACCCGCGTGAATGGACGCCGCAGGAACTGGACAAGCGCGGCCTGATCGGTCCGGGCGTGAATGTTCCGGCTCCCGACATCGGCACGGGCGAGCGGGAGATGCCCTTGATGATGGACGAATTCCGTCGCGCCAATCCGGCCGATGTCGTCAACCCGCGCGCTTGCGTCACCGGAAAGCCGCTGTCGAAAGGCGCCTCCGCCTTTGTACAGGGGCCCGGCAATGTCGGCTATCACGCCGCCAAGTTCTTGTTCGAAGAGGATGGCGAACGCGTGACCGTTGTTGCTGAACGTGACGGGTATGTCGCCAATCCGGGAGGCCTATCCATTGAGGCACTTGAGCAACATCAGGTCCGAACCGGCAGCATTCTTGGCATTGAAGGTGCCAAATCCTACGCTGGCAACATGACCGGCGTCGAACAGCCCTGCGACCTTCTGCTTCCAGCGGCGATGGAGAATGCCATTCATGCTGAAAACGCGGGGCGCATAAACGCACATCTTGTCGTCGAAGCCGCCAATGGCCCCGTCACATTCGAGGCGGACAAGATCCTTCGCTCTCAGGGCGTAACTATTCTTCCCGATCTTTATGTGAATGTCGGCGGTGTCGTTGCCAGTTACTTTGAGTGGGCGAGAAACCTGACACACATCCCCTTCGGGCTCATGGAGCGGCGGCGGCGGGAACGACGCAACCACACGATCACTTCGGCGCTCGAGCGGATAACAGGCAAGGAGTTCCCCCGCAGATACGCGACGAATTCCTCGAAGGCGGCGCCGAAATCGACCTCGTTCGTTCCCGGCTGGAAGACGTCATGCGCAGCACCTGGGCGCGCATTGCCGACCTGGTGGGACAGCAAGAAACCGCTCCAAGTCGTTCCTGTATCATCAGATATGCCTAATGAGTGAACGGTGGCCCCTGCGAACACTCCGCAGGGGCCAACCTTATCTGTGCCGACGAGGCGAGCATCCCGATGCAGTTCAGGAAAAGTCCTGTCCAGACTTCGAAGTTGTTCGGGCGACCTGGAAGCTGTTTCCTTCTGACCGGGCATTGCGGATCGCTCCATCATAAACGCTCCTCGCCTTCAACGGCTGACGGGGCGCTTGCATGCAGAGGAAGACCGACAACGGCCACACCGTGGAGCGCCTCATCAACAGACGAAAAGACCGGACAGATCTGCGGTTGGCTGCGCTTGAGACGGAAAAGCCGTAGACCCGACCGGCCCAGTCGATCTGATCGCGGCGCAATCGTCGAGAGCTATCCCGAGCGCCAGCGACTGTTCTTCGGCCAAAGCGGCGAGGGGAGCGCGATTCAATTGCCATGGTGAACGAGGCTGCTCGACATAACTGCCAAATTTATACGGCGTCGAACCTCTGGGCTGTCTCACCGACGTGATCACGAGAATTGCCAACGTGCACTCCAACAGGCAGTTCATAATAACTGGATCTGCCTCCACGGGATAATGTGGCTCGCAAGATCCTGTCTGGTGGAAAAGCCGTGCGCGCCCGCAAGTTGGGGGTGTTCAGAGCTCTCTTATAGCTTTAGAGAACTTGTTTGTAGCCCTCCGCCTCGCCAGAACGTGCCCATAGCACAATAGCTGGACTCTAGGTTCCCAGCCGAAACGGAATGGACGCCCGATCGCATTGCTCCGGAAAAACTGCCCACCGGATGAGGCGGTCGTCCTGCACTTCACAAGCAGGAAAACGGCAGCGTTGCCGTCACTACGGCAGGCCCGACCGCTCAGCCTCGCGGCGCAGGCTTTGCCACGGGCGCGGCCCGATCTGCTGAATAACCACCGCTGCAGCCAGCGAGCCCAGGTTGCCGCACTCTTTGAGGCTTCGTCCGTTCGTGTAGCCGTAGAGAAAGCCGGCGGCATAGAGGTCTCCGGCGCCCGTCGGTCTTTGATCTGCATCGCGTCGATAATTACTGTCTCATTGCCGCACACGACCACTGATCCCTCCTCTGAACGCGTGACGGCGGCGATTTTGCAATCCTTGCGGATAGCAGCGACTGCTTCCTCGAGGGAAGCACCCTGGTAGAGTGATTTGATCTCCTCGCGGTTGGCAAAGACGATGTTGACGCTGCCGGATCGCCTCAGTTCGAGGAACTCGTCGCGATAACGATCGACACAGAAGGAATCCGATTAGATACTTCCCGGTCGGCTGCGCTTGCCAACGTGGCAGTTGCCGGATCGCCTCCTTCGCGCGCCTTGTGTCCCACAGGTAGGCCTCGAAATGGGTAACCTTGGCGCCGCAGACCTTGTCGGCCTCGACATCCTCAGGGCCGAATTTGCTGCAAGCGCCAAGATAGGTGTTCATGGAGCGCTCACCGTCCGGTGTGACAAAGATCATCGAGCGGGCGGTCGGCGGCTCGGTTTTCAGCGGCTTGGTATCGAATGCGACGCCCTGCGGACGGATGTCGCGGATGTAGACTTCGCCGAGCCGATCGCTGGACACCTTGCCGAAGAAAGCGGCACGTCCGCCAAACTTCGCCACGCCCACGGCCGTGTTGCCGGCGCTGCCGCCCCGCAGGATTTTGGGCGCCGCGCGTGGTAACGTCGGTTGATGGAGATCGATGAGGACAAGATCGACGATGCCGTTTTGGCGCTGTTATGGCTGACGCTGAATACGAACAATGTGCCTGGAAGGGCTTCGACCGGACAACGGACGGATCGACTTCACAAGAAGGGCATGATGGGCGACCCGGTCAACAAGTCGAGGTCATTATCCTGACCATGAAGGCTTGGAGCGTTCGGAAGCATCGTTCCGGGAGCTGTTTACGCGACCGCCGCAATAGCCGTCCCTTTTTGCGACTTCCATTGCCAAGGCAGCAGTTCGTGCAGGCGGGAAATGGGAAGATCGGCGATGCGGGCGAACACATCGGCGAGCCACGCCTTTGGGTCGACGTCGTTGAGACGGCAGGTCGTGATGGCGGCACGATCGGCCCTACGCTGGGAACCGGCGAAGGTCCAGTTTCGACGCCGAGTGCAATTCCTCTCAGAGAGCGCGCTCGGCCGAATTGTTCGTGAGACAAATACGGCCATCTTCCAGGAAACCGGCAAAGCCATCCCAGCGCTTCAGCATGTAATCGATCGGCTCGTGTCAAGCGAATCGAAGAATTGACCCCGCATTGCCTCAAGCAAAATGTTACCGATAGTGTTGATGCTCCCGATGGGATGGCCATGGTTCGCTGTTCCGGCTCGGGGGATGGATGGCACGGCGGATCAGCATGGCGACACGGACGGAACTGGTCGAGGCGATCATCGAACGATATCGATCGAGCTGTCGGGCGGACAAGCAAAGGATCCTAGATGAGTTCGTCGCAGTTACCGGATATCACCGCAAGCATGCGATCCGAGTGCTCCGCCCTAGTGAGAGCGAGCCGCCTTGCGCTCGGCAATATGCTGTCAGGTATGGTCCCGAGGTTCGGGAAGCGCTGGTGGCTCTGTGGGAAGCATCCGATCGCCTCTGCTCGAAACGCCTGAAGCCGCTGATCCCGATTTTGCTGCCAGCTCTTGAGCGTCACGGCCGGCTCGATCTGAGTACCGAGCTTCGCGATAAGCTACTGACCGTCAGTGCGGCGACGATGGACCGGTTGCTGTCAGAGATACGTGTGGTGGCGCGCGGTGGCCGGCGTCGGCGCGCTGGAATGAGTTCTGCTGCTCGCCGGTCGGTCCCGGTGCGCACCTTCGGGGACTGGAACGATCCGCTGCCCGGTTATGTCGAGGTCGACTTCGTGGCTCATTCGGGGACCTCTTCGTCCGGTAGTTTCGTGCAGACGATGGTGCTAACCGATATCGCTACGGGCTGGACCGAGTGCGTGCCAGTCCGCACGCGCGAAAGCGGTCTCGTTATCGCTGCCCTCAATCAGGCCCGCTCGCTGTTTCCATTCCCGCTGCAGGGCGTGGACTTCGACAACGATAGCGCCTTCATGAACGAACGTGTGGTCTGCTGGTGCCGAAGTCAGGGGTTGGAGGTGACCCGTTCGCGAGCGTATCGAAAGAACGATCAGGCTTGGGTCGAGCAGAAGAACGGCGCGATCGTGCGACGGCTGGTCGGTTACGGAAGGCTCGTCGGCGCGGAGGCGACGGTTGTCCTTGGGCGTCTCTACGACGTGGTACGTCTGCATGGCAACCTGTTCCAACCTTCGTTTAAGTTGCGGGAGAAGACACGGATCGGCGCTCGTGTCATCAAACGCTACCATCCGCCCGTGCCGCCTGTTGCGCGGGTGCTGGCCCATTCCGGTGTGGCCGAGGCCGACAAGGAGCGGCTGCAGGCGATGTTGGAAAGGGAAGATCCGGTGATGCTGTTTGCCGGAATTCGTGCCGCACAGGAGGAGCTCGGAAAGCGGGTCGATCGCCGTGGCTTGAATGCCGGGACCGAAGAACCGCTCGCCATCGATCTGCAGCGATTCACCGTGAGCATGGCCGTCAAGGCTTGGCGCATGGAAATAGCCGGGCAGATCATACTCGATGGCGACTGGATGAAGCGCGCGCCCGTATCTCCTCCCGCCGCGGCGGGAGGAGATACGGGCCATCTCAATGCCCCCAACTTCAGTAACATTCCTGGGTGAGGCAATAGGGGGGGTCAGTTTTTCATTTCGCCCGACAGCTCGATCACCTCGGACGATCTGCTGAGCGTGGCGCGCTCCCGTTTCAGCCACGCGTGCATGTCATCGAACAGCGGCTTGCTCTTTTGCTGCCGGGCGCCAACCGGTCTGCGGCGCTCAATCCATTGATCTCGCGTTCGATCTCAAACAGCGCACGTACCGTTGGACGGCCTCCAGGGCGATCGGCGAGATCGGCTTGCCCTTGCGTTTGCGGTCGCGGGCATTTTTCTGGATGTCGGCCAGTTCAAAGAATTTGCGCTGCGCATGCGCATGGCAAAAGGCGAAGGTGATCGGTACCGCTTTCTTTTCGGCGACCCTGAGCGGCTCGAAGCAATGCCGCCATATTCGGCCAGGTGCTTCTGCGGATGCTCGCCGCGGCGATCGCTCGACGCATAGTATATGGCCGCCGGCGCTGCCGCGCCGCCGTAGGACCGGTCATCGCGCACGTAGGTCCATATTCGCCCGGTCGTGCATTTGTCTTTGGCCTGAATGGGGATTGTGGTGTCATCGCCAAAAGCCGCTCGGCCGCGAAGGCATGCGTCTCGATCAGATCAAAGATCGGCAGGAGCGCGGCCGTTCCATACCCGACCTGGTCGGCCAGCGTCGAGGTCGAAAGCTCGATGCCCTCGCGTTTGAACCGGGTGCTCTGGCGGTTGAGAGGGCTATGCATTCCAAACTTATCGGACAGGATCGTCGCCAGCAGATGAGGACCGATGAAGACGCACGGCGTGGCATGGAACGGCGCCGGCGGCTGGCTGATCGCCTCGCAGTCACGGCAGGTAAATTTCTCCCGCACCGTCTCGATCACTTTGAACCGACGCGGAATCTCTTCCAGCGTCTCGGTGACGTCTTCGCCCAGCTTGGAAAGCCGTGATCCACCGCAGCATGCGCAAGTGGCCGGGGGATCTATCACCACGTGCTCGCGCTCGATATCTTCCGGCCACGGCTTTCGGGCGGCCGTTTGCGCGTGAACGAACGCACGCTCGAGGTCTTGGCGGCAGCCGCCTGCGCTGCGGCTTCATCCTCCGTCGCCGCCATCACCAGTTCTTCGAGCTGCAATTCCATCTGGTCGATCAGACGCGTCGTGCGCTCAGATCGCTTTCCACGTAGTTCGCGCTTCAGCTTTTCGATCGCCAGCTCCGGACTGGCAATCCAGGCCTCACTGTCGGACAGCATGGCCTGCGCATTGGCGGCTTGCGCCACCGCAATATCCCGCTCGGCGACGACGATATCGCGCTCGACAACAACGACATCACGTTAAGCCTGCAACATCTCACGCTAGGAAAGCAGCGCCAGATAGGCGCTCGCAAGGTTCGCAGAAATCCCGGACAACAAATAAGACAATTGCGCCGGGGAGATCGCGACCGCGCCGCCCTCCATATTCGGCCAGATGACATGGCCTTTTCCCACCCGGGATCGCATCCTGGGTGTCCGGGCGTGGACCCGGCGAGGAAGGAGGAGAATGCTATGCAAGAGATTTGTGCTTTCGTTGGTCTCGACGTGCACAAGGAGACAATTTTTGTCGCGGTGGCGGACGCTGGGCGAGCGGGTGAGGTTCGACATGTCGGCACGATCAAGAACGATCCGACAGCAATCGGCAAGCTCGCTCGGAGTCTGGCGCGTCGACATCGTGGCATCGAGTTCGTCTACGAGGCTGGGTCATGCGGCTACAACGTTCAGCGTCAACTCTCGGCAATGGGGATGATCTGCAGAGTGTGCGCCCCTTCGTTGACGCCCCGAAAGCCGGGCGAGCGGATCAAGAATGACCGGCGCGACGCTATCGGTCTAGCACGTCTGCATCGGGCCGGTGAGCTCACCTATGTCTGGGTGCCGGACGCGCTTCATGAAGCACTGCGCGACCTGGTACGGGCCCGACACGCAGCCTGCCAAGATGTCCGCCGGGACCGCATCCGCATCCAGGCGTTCATGCTTCGTTGCGACTTGCGCTTCGAAGGTAAGGCTTGGAGTCGCCGACACCGGATGTGGCTCTGCAACAGAATGTTCGCCCATCCGGCGCACCAGATCGCGTTCCAGACCTACCTTAACGCGCTCGAGCATAATGAGGCCCGCAAGGCAGGAATCGAGCAGCAAATCCGAGAAGTGATCACCGACTCCCCGTGGGCTAAGCAGATGCAGGCTCTGCAAGCATTGAAGGGCGTCGGTCCAATCGTCGCCGCCACTGTGCTCGCGGAGGTCGGAGACTTCTCCCGTTTTGCTCATCCGCGGCAGCTCGTTGCCTACTTCGGCCTCGCTCCCGGCGAGCACAGCAGCGGCGGTACCGTAAGGCGGCGCGGCATTACCAAGGCCGGCAGCTCGATTGCACGGGCGGTATTATGTGAAGCCGCCTGGAGTTATCGGACGACACCGAAGGTCGGGCAGTGGATGAAAGAGCATTGCCCGCCAGTTTCACAAGATATCGCTGCTCTGGCTTGGAAGGCCCAGCTACGCCTTCATAAGACGTACAGGAAGCTAACCGCGCGCGGTAAACGCTCGGTTGTCGCGACCGCTGCAGTTGCGCGGGAGCTGCTCGGGTTCATCTGGTCCATCGGCCAGCGCGTCCCGCTCGGCGCGTGATCGACCACGCATCCTACGATCCGCATCAGCGAGGACGCCGATCGCGGTAGAGGGAATCCTCGAATTTATCTTGGACAGCCGTGTCGCCTACGTCCGTGGCCAGAGCGAGGCAGCCCTCCGACGCACCGTCATCATGGGGTAACTAATCCCCGCATAGGAGTCTGAGCGACCGTCGAGAACACTCGGCGTCCTCACCCATCCGGATCGTATGCATCAAAATATCCCCGCCCCCCAAAGGAGCGGTCGAGAAGCTGTGCTCAAGATAGTTGACAAAGGCCATAGGAGATGAAGCGGCCGCGCTCGAGCTTCTTGTACCTCACAAAGGAATGCAGCCTCTACCAACGCAGATCAGCAGTTAGTACGGGTAACGCATCCGTTTCATCCACTATTTCCCATGCAGTTGCCGTGTGTCGGCAGACGCTATAACCGGCATGGTGAGCGTCTTTTGCTGCAGACCGAGGATGCCACCGTTTGGTCGGTTCCCCCGCAATGGACTGACCTTGTCAGCCCAGATCCTGAAGTCGTCATGGGCAACGGACGATCGCTCTTGCGTGTCGTCGACTTAATGGAATTGGCCGCCCTGGTAGAGCGCCTTTCCAGCACACGATGCCGTGCAAGGATGTAAAGATAAATATGCCGCTTATGTAAAGTTGATTATGCCGCGTGGATCACATTTGTGAGGAATTGCACCCGGAATTACGAGGAATGCGCGGTGATAAACCACAGGGCTTGCCTTGACGAGGCAGTAAAATGCGTCATAATTGATCTTACGATAACGTCGCTTCATGTCCTCGGAGCCATTGATGTCTGCGAAGTACGACAGCAAGCGCACAAAGACGGATGCCCTCATGGAAGAGGGCACGTTCAATCCAACCCCGGAGAAGGTGCGCGATCCAAAGTTTCGGGGCAGCGAGTTCTTCGATCCGCACGACGCCGTGCAGGTCAAATACGAGATGCTGCGTCGCGTCTCCATCGACAAGGTGTCGGTGACGGAGGCTTCCGACGAGTACGGTGTTTCCAGGCCGACCTACTACCAGGCCAAGGTGAACTTCGACATGGCCGGGATTGCCGGACTGGTGCCGACAAAGCCGGGGCCCCGCGGTCCCCACAAGATCGACGACAAAGTCCTGGCATTTCTGCAGGCGCAGCTCGCCCCAGGAGAACCCGTTCGCGCCCGGGAACTTGCCAAGCTGCTCCGCCAGGAACTCGATATCGAGCTTCATCCCAGATCGATCGAGCGGGTTCTAAAAAAAAGCGGCAGGTAAACATTGCCGCGACGGCGGCATGCCCGATCCAACCGTCGACCATCGCGTCCCAGTACGAGGTATTGCGCAAGGCTGCTCTCGGCGCAGCGCTGCCGCTTATGGCTCGTAGCGGCCTGATGCTCTTTCTGCGCCGGGGCATGTGGGGATGGGCTCAGGCGCTGGCCGCAACAGCAATCACCCCGCGAGAGCAGAATTACCCATCGTCATTTGCTTGGCCGCTGCACCGCGGACACAGCGCCGTCGTTCACGTCCTTGCGACAATCGCCATGAGCATCAACGATCGGAGATCACGATGAATGTACATCTCAAAGTCCAGCCTCATCACCTCGAACGCGGCGCCTACCTGTACATCCGCCAGTCTTCCATGCGGCAAGTCGTTGAGAACGTCGAGAGCGCCAGGCGGCAATATGCGCTTCGGGGGCGCGCTGTCGCCCTCGGCTGGCGCGACGAGCAGATTATCGTCATCGACAACGATCAGGGAGAGTCCGGTGCATCAGCCGCCTGGCGTGAAGGGTTCCAGCGCCTGGTAAGCGACGTCGGCATGGGGCATGCCGGGATCGTTATGGGCCTGGAAGTCTCTCGTCTCGCGCGTAACAATGCCGACTGGCAGCGTTTGCTGGAGATTTGCGCCCTTGCCGATACACTCATCCTCGACGAAGACGGCGTCTATGATCCGGCAAGTTTCAACGACCGGCTCCTGCTTGGCCTCAAGGGAACAATGAGTGAGGCCGAGCTGCATGTGATCAAGGCCCGGCTACGCGGCGGCATTCTCAATAAGGTGCGGCGCGGCGAGTTTCGTTGCCTCCTGCCGACCGGGCTGGTCTATGACCATTTCGGCAATGTGACGCTTGATCCAGACGTGCAAGTCAGAGAAACGATCATTCATTTCTTTGAGATGTTCTCTCGCCTCGGGTCCGCCTCCCAGACCGTCAAGGTCTTTCGCAATGAAGGCCTATTGTTTCCGTCGCGCCTACACAACGGCGACACGCTGTTTCGGCCGCTGACCGCGTCGACGGCGATGCGCGTCCTGAACAATCCGCGCTACGCTGGCGCCTATACCTACGGCCGACGACAGTTTCGACGCACCATCGACGGCAAGAGGACTTTGCGTGCGCGCGACATTGATGATTGGCCGGCCTGCATTCCCGATGCTCATCCCGGCTATATCAGCTGGGAGCGACATCAGGAGAATCTGAGAATCCTCAAGGCGAACGGCCGTGGATTTGAAGCGGCACGAGCTTCAATCCCAAGGGAGGGACCGGCACTGCTGCAGGGCCGGGCCGTGTGTGGGCAATGCGGGAGCCATCTTAGGGTTCGCTATGCGGCCCGGCGTGGCCGGCAGGAAGCCTGGTATATTTGTAATCGTGCCCGTATTTATCGTGGGGAGCCTATGTGTCAGTCGATCGCCGGGCCTCCCGTCGATGAAGCCATCGGCATGCTGATTGCTGAGCAGATGACGCCGGCGGCCGTCGAACTCGCTCTCGAAGTCCGCAAGGAGATCCAAGCCCGGCATGAAGAAGCAGACCGGCTGCGCTGTCGCGCGATCGAACGCGCCCAAACGGAGGCCGATCTCGCTCAGCGCCGCTTCATGCTGGTCGATCCTAATAACCGCCTCGTCGCCGACACGCTCGAAGGTGAATGGAACGGGAAGCTTCGCACACTGGCCAGTGCCCGCGAAGAGCGCGAACGTGGCAGAGAGCACGATCAATTCATCCTCGATAAAGCTGTCCACGAGCGGTTGGTCGCAATGACGGCCGACTTCAACGAGCTCTGGAAAGATCCGGATACCCCAAGCCGCGAACGCAAGCGACTGATGGCCCACATCATCGAGGACGTCACTCTCTTAAAGCTGCCGGCGGAAGGAACCACCAGGCTTCACAAGTTCGCTTCAAGGGTGGCAAAATCCAGACGGTCACCACCATGAACCCAAAATCCTCCGCTCAGCAGATCAAGACAAAGCCCAGTATCGTTGAACTGATCGATAAGCTTCTCGATGATTACATTTACCCCGAGATCGCCGAGATTCTGAACGAGCAGGGTCATCGCCCAGGTGGAACGGCACGTCGTGGCTGCCATAATGCCCGCTTTACACCTCTCAAAGTCGCCTATCTCATCCACGAATATAAGCTGCGATCACGATATGATCGACTGCGACAGCGGGGAATGCTGACAAGACAGGAAGCGGCAGTGCACCTCAACATCAGCGAGCAAACCGTCGCCAGATGGGCCAAGTATGGCCTCGTCACCAGACATGCCTACAACGGGCACTACAGCCTATACGAAATGCCCGATGGAGACCTGCCGCAAAAGCAATGCAGCCGATGGAACCAACTTGAAGATCGCGCTGCTGCGCACCGACAAAGTCAAGAACATCAACTGGCGAGGAAAGAGGTGTAGTATGAACGCCGATCGTTCGTGAACAGGCAGGCGCCTTGCCCGTCGTGCCAGATCACCTTGATCAGCCCACCACAGTGCGTTTCATAATGCATCCCTCTGTTAGAGTCCGGGCAATCGAACAACCTTATCGTATTGATAATCCTCGTAAAACTTTGGCCGGCGATCAGCTACACCCTGCACCCCTATCCGGACGGCCTCTGAGGTTAGCGCTTCGACCGGGACCATCCACTGTGAGCCCGGCAAGATTTGAGTTGCGGGCAAGATTCCCTTCTTCGCAAGGCTCTTCGCCGATCCGACACAGATGCCGAGTCTCTCGGCCGCCTTCGTCAGACTAATCATCGGCACGTCCACTTTGGCGGCATCATATTCGGGAATTCCCAGGCGCTCGCGCATTTCGCGAACACGCACGGTCGTCCAGCTCTCGCCATCACCTGTCTTGCAAAGCATCCGATTGAGGGACACCGCGAGTTCCCGATCTGGCCAATGTCCGCCCAGTTCTCGTAACGCCTCGACGGCCGTTGGTGCGAGCTCGGCAGGATATCTTCCGGTCTTAACGCGCGCCACGCGCACCTCGGTGTGCCGACCGCCGGTCCAATGGATCAAGAGCACCGCCTCGTTCGTCGCATCATCGAGATCGCAAATAATCTCCTGAACCAGGATGTGGATGAGCCGCTGCTTTGTTCGCGTATCAGTGGAGGGCGCATTCCATACGGTCGGCAAATCCTGGGCAAGCTGCAGGAGCCGACCACGATCGATGACTGGTCGCGCCGCTGACAGTGCGGACAGTTCCTTGATCTTGCGCTCAAGCACGCCTACACGCTCCAAGGCATCATTCCATCGGGCCTCCAGTTCGCGTGCAACATGCCGCTTGGCCGGATCAACAAGCTCATACCTGCGACTGGCCAGCAACGCCTCGTAGCGTGCGCCCTCAAGGTCCCGCTCAATTGCTGCGATGATATCTCTTTGAGACCGCTCGACCTGATCCGAGGCGAAGATCGCGGCCTCGACGGCGCGGTCCGACACCGCCTCCAAAATCTGCATGGCCACGGCGCGATCCACCCTCACGCCACCAATGCCGATACAAAGGCCGACGCCTACATGAGCATCGTCGCCGCGACACTGGTAGCGGTGCGCGTTGCCTTTTGCGCTGCCGTAGAAGACGCGCATTCATTCGGCCACAGCGACCGCATCGCATCAGTCCCGTTAGCAAGGCACGGCCGCCGCGTGCTGATTTGCGATCGCAATTCTTCTTCATGTGCGCGTTCTCGGCCAGAAGTTTGTGGTTCTCCTCATACTCCCGCCAGGTAATGTAACCTCGATGATTGTCACGCAGCAGCACGCTCCATTCATCCCTGGGCTTGCGCAGCCCGTTAGCCTTGCGAGCCCGACCATCGACGATCAGTGTTCGCTGTGCTCGTCGTCCGAAGGCATAGGCGCCCGCGTAGAGCGGATTGTGAAGGATCTGCATGACGCTATGATAGGCTGGTGCTTTCCAGACGAGTTTGCAGACGTCGACATTGCGCAAGACGACGGGCATCTTGATATCCGCCGACCGCAGCCACAGAAAGACCTGGCGACCACTCCCCAACTCCCGGAATTTGGCAAAGACGAGCCTGATCGTCTCAGCCACATGTTCGTCCGGATCAATCTCGATTTTGCCCGCCTCACTCCAGCAGAAACCCGGAGGCAGCATGAAGCGGAACTCCCCGCGTCTCGCCTTCGAATCACGCGCGGCGATACCGCGCTGACGCATCAAGCTAAGCTCCTATTCCGACATCGTGCCCTTCAGCCCAAGCAGCAGACGATCATTGACGAGTCGCGGATCGTAGGCGCCATCCGGGTCGATCCCCATGTGCCGGCCAGCGCGCAGAGGTCGATTAGATGATGCCAGTCCCGCCCATTGCGCGCCAGGCGCGACGCTTCGATGCAATAGACCGCTCCAACATTGCCGGAGCAGACCTGTGCCACAAGCCGTTCGAATCCAGGCCGTTCCATACTGCCAGACCCAGAACGGCCGAGGTCGTCTGTAGAGCGACAATCTGGCTGAGATCACGTATTGCCGCACGTAATGATGCTCCCCGAGATTCGCACGTTGCCTCATTCATTTTGTTCCCGCGTTGGGGCGAAGGAGGCCGGGCGCGGAGATGGTAGGGGTTTCGCAGCGCCTGGCCTCCTTCGCGAGCGCCACGGCGTCGCCTCAGTGTGGCCTTGCGATCTGCTGGGCCGGCAGCTCCTTGTTCAAGGTGCCAAACAGCAACGCATCCGCCTGTTCGCTGCGCCAGACCTTCAGCCGGCGCTGAAGTGTTCGAAGCAGTTTGTCGGGGTAATCGCCGGGATACTCGGCCTGCAGTCGCGACAGAAGTTCACTGCCGGTTCGCCATGGTTCGGCTTCGAACCAACTTCGCAAGTCGGCAGTCGCCTTAACGAGAGGGTCAGGACGCCGCCGTCCTCTCTTGGCTTTCACAATCGGGCGATCCGTCGGCCGGGTAGCTCCGTCCTTCCAGGCCGTCCGCAAACTCGCCAGGAAAAGGTCGATCGGCTGAGTTATCCCGTCAGAGCGCATGGCGGGCGGAGTGTCGGCAAGCGCAGCAAGTCGCTCCTGCAGGGCACGAATATCGCGCAATAGCAGGACAGGATCGAGCCGGGCGTAGATTTCCTGCAGACAGCAGCGGACTGCATCTGACGTGCGAGCGTCGGCAACCAGACGCTGATGCGGCGTGGCTGGCGGACTATACGTCTTGCGCACACGAGCGCCGTCGCGCTGCTTCGAGATTAACTTGAACGATGGTTGAAAGAAGTTCACGAACAGCCGCGCTGATCGGTAGAGCTTCGCTAGCAACGCGGCGGCCTCCAGCCCCTCGAACCGACGATATCCGACCATCCTGCGCACCACGGCGCCATTCTTCTGCTCGACAAAGGCCTGGTCGTTCTTGCGGTAGGGGCGGCAGCGCGTGAAGACGATGTTGGCGGCGTCACAGTAGGCCTTCAGCGTCTCGTTCATGAAGACCGTGTCGTTGTCCGTATCCAGGCCGAGAAGCGCGAAGGGCAGTTGCTTGCGCAATTCTGTGAGGACACTGCTCAACAGCGTCTGTTCGCGAACCAGCAGCGGCGCACATTCCGTCCAGCCAGTCGCGATGTCGGTGAGCACAAGGGTTTGGATGAAGCTGCCGCGAGCCGAAGGGCCGCAATGGGCGACGAGATCCGCCTCAACGAAGCCTGGCGCCGGATCGTCCCAATCCGCCGACGTCCTAATGGGAATGCTCCGTCGCAGGGCGTGCGCCGCGGGCCGGCGTCGAGAACGTCCCAAGCCCTCTCGGACAGGGCCCAGCGTCCTGTCGATCGTAGCCGCGCTCATCGCCAGCAATTTGCCGCGGATCTCAGGCGCGAGGTTAAAATGACCGTGCCGTTCCATCGCCTCGACAAGGACGGGCAGCAACGCCTTCAGCCGCTTCCCGCAGACCCGATCAGACGCCTCCCACAGCAATATGAGCGCATTGCGTTCCGCTTCATCATAAACCCGCGGCCGCGCTCGCCGACCTGTAGGCGCTCTCTCGTGACACCGCAGCAGCCGCATCGCGTGTTTTCGGTGAAAGCCCGTGACGACGACGAACTCATCCAGAATTCTCGCCTTCTCCGCTCGCGTCGAAACACGATAACGCTCCGAAACTGCCGCCGTCAGTTCTTTCCTCGTCGCCATGCTCAGCTGTCCCATAGTCGCCCCTGGTCATCCCTCGGTAGGGAGCAAATTATGTGAGGCAACGGTTGAATATTCAGGAACAGTTTGGACGAGGCAATGCGCGTCTCATCTTGGTTGATGAGGTGGAACGACCCGCTACCACAGCATCAACGTGCTAACGTGGTCGTTGTTTTGAACGCCACAAAGTAGGAGCCGTTCCGTGAAGCAAGTTATCACTATCGGGTTGGATTTGGCCAAGCAGATTTTTCAGGCTCATGGCGCCGACGCTGAGGGCTCTCCACTCTTCACCCGAAGGCTGCGCCGCGCCGAGGTGCTGCGTTTCTTTGAGAAGCAGCCCCCATGTTTGGTTGGTATCGAAGCCTGCAGCGGTTCGCACTACTGGGCGCGGGAGATCGGCGCACTCGGCCACGAGGTACGTTTGATTCCGCCGGCCTATGTCAAACCGTTCGTCAAACGGGGAAGACGGATGCAGCCGACGCTGAGGCGATTAGTGAGGCAGTGACGCGCAAGACGATGCGCTTCGTTCCGGTGAAATCCCCCGAACAGCAGGCGGCGGCGATGGTCTTGAAGACACGCGCCCTTCTGGTTCGTCAGCAAACTCAGACGATCAACGCGCTACGTGCTCACCTGTCCGAACTGGGAATCATTGCCGGCATCGGCACGGCGAAAATTGCAAGCCTGATCGCGATCGTGCGTGATGAAACCGATGCGCGTCTCCCGAACGCGGCCCGCTTCGCTTTGACGGCAATTGCGGATCAAATCGACGCGCTGGCGCTGCAGATCAACAAACTCGAGCGAGAGCTTGTCGCCGAAGTGAAGCATGACGAAGACATGCGGCGGCTGGCCACAATCCCTGGCGTCGGAGCCATTACGTCGGCCTCCATCAAGGCGCTTGTCCCAGACCCGGGTGGGTTCAAATCCGGGCGCCATTTCGCCGCATGGCTGGGATTAACGCCGAGATCCCATTCGAGCGGAGGCAAGGAGCGATTGGGCAAAATATCGAAGATGGGCAATCCCGAGCTTCGCACTCTGCTCGTCGCCGGTGCAACCTCGGTCCTGCGACATGCAAGAGGCAACCACAAAGCCCCACGGTGGCTAGTCGCACTGTTAGCGCGACGGCCTTTCAAGGTCGTTGCGATCGCGCTCGCCAACAAAATGGCGCGGATCATCTGGGCGCTCCTGACCAAGGGCGGAACATATCGCGGTCTCGAGAGCAGTGCGGCCAGCTCATAAGCTGACAACGAACATCACGAACTGCGCGGCACGGTAGCCGCCAGTGGCAAGGTGCACAAACAAGCGATGATTCCACAACGGGACGAAATCCCGAGGCGAGAGAGGCCAGCGCGACATTGCGCTTCGAGCGCGTTTGGTTGATCAGTCACTCGTTTCGCGGACTTCATCGAGGCCAGCGGTCCACAGAACCGCGCTGATAGGCCGGACATATGACCGCACCGTTCCCGCGGGATGAATCGCTGAAAAATGCCCTTGCCAAGCGGGTCGTTCCACATATGTCGCGCTGCAGTCGTCATCGATTACGGTCACTGACGCAAAGCCGGTTGTTGCGGCGGCTCCAGCCAAATCGTACTGCCGGCGCTGGCTTTCGAGATTGCCTGTCACTTGCGCCATGGTTGACTGACGGACATAGACCACAGCGGCGCGACCAAGATGGTCAGACGTGATCTTCGCGTTCATCTGCGCCTCCCGTCTTCGCCGTCCTGTTCACCTCCAAAGCTTCCAGCAGAAGATCCGCCAGTGCTTCCACCAACCCTTTGACGTTCTTGACCGGAACCTGAAGATTTTGGCGCTCCAGCTGTAAGACGAACTGGTCGCGATTTTGATGTCGCCTGCTTCGCATCACCCTTCTCCTTCTTCCTTGAAGGATGGGATCTTGCGCCTCTTGCCCGAGTCGCGCCGAATGATGCTAAGGCGGCAATATTAAGGCCATCGATGCTGATCTCGGGTGGTCCAAGCCTCATCCCGCCGCAATAGCGCTCGTCGAACATCCAGTTCGGCAACTCACGGGAAAGATCGGGCCGCTCATTTGTATAGATCGACATCAAGCTTTTGCCGCGCCTATACGGCGAGACCTGCACCTTGCTCCCGAACAGCGGATGCCAAGGATATGCGATCGTCGCAAAACGAAAACCGTATGCAGAATGTCGGTAGTCGGCCGCTCCGGCCGCGAAACGCGAAGACTGCACCTCCCGTCGGCTTCTGGCGCAGCACATCCTGCGCAAGCGCAGCCAAACCTTCCACCCCTTTGCTCATGTCCGTGGCTCCGCAGGCGAGATACACTCGAACACCGGTTCCTGGTCCAATCATGCTGCTTCAACCGCCCGGATCAGCCGAGTCAGAACGGCGGCATCGACGCCACTGTCGAAGCGAAGGCTGCGCCCATCGTTCAACCGCAACTCGATCATTGCAGGCACGCGCGCAACCTCCTCACGCACGAGCGGGGCGCCGTGAATGGCGGACGTGTCTACGGGAAGGAAGACCGTATCGGCCGTGGACGACAACAAACCCTTCTTCTTCAGCTCATGCCGCCAGGCGTAAATCTGCTGCCGGCTCACATCGTGCCGATGGGCAACCTCAGTGACCGCCGCACCGTCGAGCCCAATCGACATGACAATGTCGAGCTTCTTCTCGTCACTCCAACGCCGCCGCCGTTCCTGACCAAGAATTTCGACACGCATCTCATACCTCGCCTAAGACACGTCGCTAACGACGTCGCTAATGACGTGTCTTAGGCCATCAAGGCGCTATCCGGCAGGCGGTGCCAATCGGGCGGTTACGTGTGAACTTCGCCTTGTCGCAACTTGGTTTCTCTGTAACACCCTCGCATACGAACTTCTTGCTGGTCCGTGTGCCTTCAGGACGAGACGGCACCTGGTGGCAAACCTGCTTGCAGCGCAAGAGGATACTGGTGGCCGTCCCTCCTGATGAAGGTCTGGAAGATTGCATTCGTGTCAGCATCGGGACAAAACCGCAAATGGATGCGTTTCTTGCAGCTGTCGAGGATATCTTGGAAGCAGAGACGTCTCGAAGATCGGCCGTATAGCAGCTTCAGGCACTGCTCTTTTGCGTGTGGTAACACACCTTTGCAACACGACAGAAAGACAACGGCTCCAAGAGTGATTTCCCGCAGAGGCGACCACCCTATCAATCCGGTGAAGGAGACTGAACTGCCTACGCTTGCCCGTGTTGTGGGGCAAAGCGTTCCTTCATTCAGCAACGACCTGGGCAGACCGCTCGGCCAGCGGTTTCGTACGCAGGAGCACTGAGAGAGCTGGTGAGCAATATCCCGAGGACGTGCGCGAATGCCGGCCGCTTCAACGATCTGGCGTCCGCGCAACGCAAAGGCAGATTCAGCGTGAGTGGTGATGTTCGGTCGAGAAATGCCCCTTCGCGTGGATCGGGGCCAGGCGTTCCCGGGAACAAAATCGGAGACAGTTTCATGAGAAAAGCCCTTCCTTCAAAACTTGCCTTCGGCATATTCGACCATTTGGACGAGGACGGTAGTGATGATATTGCACGACAATACGCAGACCGCCTCAGCCTAGCGGAAGCGTGTGATCGGCTCGGCTTTTATGCTTACCACCTGGCGGAGCACCATTGTTCGCCGCATGGAAGGTGCCCATCGCCGAATCTGTTCCTTTCGAGTGTCGCGCAGCGCACCCGCCAACTTCGTCTTGGCCGCCTTGTCATGCTGCTTAGTCTTTGTCATCCGCTGCGTGCGTTTGAGGAGATCTGCATGCTTGACCAATTGAGCGGCGGTAGGGCCGAGTTAGGCATCGGACGCGGCTCTCTTTCGATCGAGCTAGGCTACTTCGGGATTGATGCGGACGCGGTTCAGGAACGTTATCTCCAAGCCAGCGAAATCTTGATGGAGGCGATGAGGGGCGGCACTCTTTCCTACCGTGGCCAACATTTTGAGCTGAACAATGTCCCTTTGACACTAAGGCCTCACCAACGCCCGCACCCGCCGACTCAACAAACCGAGCCGAATCTGCACGCTGGGCTGCTGCAAACGGAGCAAATATCGCGTGTGTAGGACCCGCCTCGATTGTTCGCAAGATTACTAAGGCCTACCGTTCCGAGGGAGAACGCAACACTGACACGAACAACCAAGCGTCATTTCTCGGATTGCTGCGCATGATTGTGGTCGGTCAGTCCGCAAATAATGCATATTCGCTCGCCGCTCCTGCTTTCGAACGATGGCTTAAAAGTTTTAAATTCCTGTACGACCTGAATGCGATCCCAGTTCCCCCAAATCTGCCCCTGACCTTCGATGCAGCTATCGAGAGTGAACTGTGCGTTGTGGGAACGGCGGCTTCTGTGCGACAGGCTCTACTTGATCAGTTGGAGGAGGCGGGTGCCAACTACCTCCTTTGTCAGGTCGCGTTTGGGGATCTGCCTTTGGATGCTTCGTTGTACACCGCAATGACCATTCAATCCGAATTGCTGGATCGAGTTGGCTGAGTACGATGGTGCTGGACGAAGGCAGGTATGTGAAAAGGCGACTCCTTCGCTGCTAGCGCGTGTCGCAGGCGTGAGATATGTGTCACTCACTCAACACCGTGCCCCGCTCGTTTAGTCAGAAATCCAAAGTCTTAACCGGTTTATCCACCGAAACACCGCGGCCCCTCCTGCTACGACAAGGTAGAGACGGACGACCTGATGGAGGACAACGAAGGGGACCCCGACGCCAAGCGACAAAGCAATGAGGCTGATCTCGGCGACATTTCCCGGCGAGTAGGCGAGCATGAGAGCCGTGAACCGGTCTCCTGTAAGGAAGGATATAACGCCCGCCACGGCTAGCGTCACCGACAGAAGCAGGATTGTTGACCCGAACGACAGGCCGATAACTTTCATAATCTTTTTCGGCGGCGCCCTTGCGAAACGGCAGCCGATGCTAGTGTCCTGATCGATAAATTTGTGCGATCAGTTTCCTTGTTTGCCAAGGGGATGATCGATGGGCAAAGCGGCGGTTGCGATTGTCTTGACGGCTGAGGAGCGCGGTGATCTGGAGACATTGGTTCGCCGCCGCGGCACGGCGCAGGGCCTGGCGGCGGCGGGCGCAGATCGTGCTGCTGGCCGCGGACGGCGTCGAGAACAAGGAGATTGCCGTGCGGCTTGGCACGATGCCGAACACGGTGGCCAAATGGCGACGGCGCTTCGCCGAGCAGCGGCTCGACGGGCTTTACGACGAGCCGCGTCCCGGCGCGCCGCGCCAGATCGGCGATGAAGAGATCGCCGAGACGATCCGGTTGACGCTGGAGACGACGCCGCCGGACGCCACCCACTGGAGCCTGCGCTCGATGGCACGGGCGGTCGGACATGCGCCCTCGACGATCCATCGCATCTGGACGGCCTTCGGCCTGCAGCCGCATCGCGCCGAGAGTTTCAAGCTTTCTTCGGATGCGCTGTTCGTCGAGAAGGTGCGCGACATTGTCGGCCTCTATCTCAACCCGCCCGAGCGGGCGCTGGTGCTTTGCGTCGATGAGAAGAGCCAGATCCAGGCACTCGATCGCAGCCAGCCGGTGTTGCCGATGCGGCCCGGCCAGATCGAGCGGCGCAGCCACGATTACGTGCGGCATGGGACGCTGTCGCTCTTCGCCGCGCTCGATGCCGCCACCGGCAAGATCATCGGTCGCTGCTTCAAGCGTCACCGCGCGCAGGAATTCCTGAAGTTCCTGCGCGAAATCGAAGCCAACGTGCCGCGCGACCTCGATATCCACATCGTCATGGACAACTACGCCACCCACAAGACCAGCGCCATCCGCAACTTCTTTGTCAAGCGGCCCCGCTGGCACATTCATTTCACCGCCGACGGCGGCGTCATGGCTCAACCAGGTCGAACGCTTCTTTGCCAACCTGACCGAAAAGCAGATCCGGCGCGGCGTGCACCGCTCCACCGGCGAATTGGAAGCGGCAATCACCGCCTACATCGACGCCGTTAACGCCGACCCCAAACCCTTCCGGTGGACCAAGTCGGCCGACGATATCCTCGCCACGATCAAACGCTTCTGCCTGGCAACGCTGCAAATCGCCGATGTGCAAAACAAATCGGCAGAAACTTCTGAATCAGGACACTAGCTAGAGCGGGATGACTTTAGGCGGAATCGGCATGGGATTCCCTTTTGTGAGCAAATCAGATTCACCATTCAGGCCGGTGCGGGAGGCCGGGCTGAATGGCGAGACCTTTTTCGGATGACCTTAGGGACCGTGTTGTTGGTGCAGTGACGCGCGACGGGCTGTCGTGCCGGGAGGCGGCAAGGCGCTTTGGCATTGGCATCAGCACGGCGATCGATTGGGTACGGCGCTGGCGTGAGACGGGCAGCGCCGCGCCTGGCCAGATGGGCGGGCACAAGCCGCGGGCGATCGCCGGTGAGCATCGCGCCTGGTTGATCGAGCGCTGCCGGGGGCAGGCATTCACCTTGCGCGGGCTGGTCGCGGAATTGGCGGAGCGGGGCCTGAAAGTCGACTACCGCTCCGTCTGGATCTTCGTGCATGAGGAAGGGCTGAGTTATAAAAAAAGACGTTGGTCGCCAGCGAGCGCGACCGGCCCGATGTCGCCGCCCGACGCAGCCGCTGGCTGAAGCATCGCCATCGCATCGATCCGGCCCGCCTCGTCTTCATTGACGAGACCTGGACGAAGACGAACATGGCACCGCTGAGAGGCTGGGCGCCGCGCGGCGAACGGCTGTTCGGCCAGGCTCCGTTCGGCCACTGGAACACCATGACGGTCATCGCCGCCCTGCGCGTTGATCGCGTCAGCGCCCCATGGGTCATCGACGGGCCGATCAACGCGACAAGCTTCCTTGTCTATGTCGAAAAGGTGCTGGCGCCGGAGCTGAAACCCGGCGACATCGTCGTGATGGACAATCTCGGCTCGCACAAGGCCGCGGCGATCCGCACCGCCATCCGCAAGGCCGGCGCGCGGCTGTTCTTCCTGCCGCAATACTCCCCCGATCTCAATCCGATCGAAAAGCTCTTCGCCAAGATCAAGCACCGGCTACGCGAGGCGCAGGCCAGAAGCCGCAACGCCATCCATGACGCGCTCGCAACCATCCTCCAGACCGTATCGCCGAAAGAGTGCCTGAATTACTTCAAAGAAGCTGGATATGAACGGATCTAAAATCATCCCGCTCTAGCCCCGATGACGACCTGCGCCGCGGCGCGTGCGGTAGTCGGCAGTTCAAATTGCGTCAATCCCACGACATGCATGATGGCACTTACCGACATGGGACCGAGCAGATAGCCTGCTGGCAGGCGCAGCAATAACCCGACAGCCAACCCGAGCAAAACAGCCAAGGAGAACCACAGGACGTCGTTGGCGCGCACGCTTGCGAGCGGAGCGGCTCCGGCGCAACTCCAGTGAGACTCCGAATCAGGAACGGCAAGCAAAGTGCCACCAAGATGATCCGGGCGGCTTGGATGAGCGCGATCATCTTCTCATCGCCGCCACTTTCCAGGCCGAGTGTCACCATGTCGACGAGACCTCCAGGCATTGCCGAGAAGTAAGCGGTGGGGTGGTCGAATCCGGCCACACGCCCGAAATAGATGTAGACCAGTGCACCTCAGCCGCGATGAACACCGCTCGAGCGGGATGACTTTAGACGGAATCGGAATTGGGATTGAACTAACCCGCTGACGCGGGAGAGGTCGGGTTTGGAGGCGCGGTCTCCTGATGGGATGTTGGGGTGTTGAGAACCAACCCCTGACCAGGAGACCGACCGATGACCGACGCTCCGGCAGCGGTGAACCCGCTGCGCCGCCGCATGATCGACGACATGACGCTCCGCAACCTGTCGCCGGCCACGCAACGATCCTACCTGCATGCCGTGACAAAGTTCAGCCGTTATTTCGGCCGCTCGCCGGATCGGTTGGGGCTGGAGGATGTGCGCGCTTTCCAGGTTTACCTGGTGTCGCAGGGCATCTCCTGGCCGGCGCTCAACCAGACGGTTTGCGCCTTGCGGTTCTTTTACGGCGTGACGCTGGACCGGGCCGAGATCCCCGAGCGGATTGCCTATGCGCGCACGCCGCGCAAGCTGCCGGCGATCTTGAGCGCCGACGAGGTCGTGCGGTTTCTCGAAGCGGTACCGTCCTTGAAGGCGCGCACGGCGCTGACGACCGCCTATGCCGCGGGACTGCGTGCCTCGGAGACGGTAAGCCTGAAGGTCGCCGACATCGACAGCCAGCGCATGGTGATCCAGGTCCGTCACGGCAAGGGCGCCAAGGATCGCACGGTGATGCTTTCGCCGCAGCTGCTTGGTATCCTGCGCACCTATTGGCGGCTGGCACGCCCGAGGAACTGGCTGTTTCCCGGACGGGGCGACAAGCCGATCGATGTGCAGGTGCTTTACGCCGCCTGCCGTTCGGCGACCAAGGCGGCGGGATTGACCAAGCGGGTCAGCGTGCACACGCTGCGGCACAGCTTTGCCACCCATCTGCTCGAGAGCGGCGTCGATATCCGCATCATCCAGGTGCTGCTCGGGCACACCCACCTGTCGACGACGGCGCGCTACACGCAGGTGGCGACAACGACGATCGCCCGGACCGAGAGCCCGCTCGATCGGCTGCGCCTCGAGGTCGTGCCGCCGGTCTGAGATCGCGCCATGCGGCCGGCGCTGGAGGTGGCGGACATCTTCCGCCGCCATGGCCCCGCCTATCGTCGTACCCATGACGGTCATCTCGGCCGGGGGAGCGCCGCGTCATGGCGGCGATCGAGCTGTGCCGGACGGCAGCGCTCGGCGGCCATGTCGAGGCCTGCGACGACTGCGCCTTGAGCCGCATCGCCTATAATTCCTGCCGCAACCGCCATTGCCCCAAATGCCAGGGTGCCACGCGCGATCGCTGGCTTACCGACCGTCAGGTCGATCTGTTGCCGGTGCCGTACTTCCATGTGGTATTCACCGTGCCGGCCGAGATTGCCGCGATCGCCTATCAGAACAAGCGGCAGCTCTATACGATGCTGTTCGAGGCGGCCGCCGAGACGCTCAAGACCATTGCCGCCGATCCCCGGCATCTCGGCGGCGAACTCGGCTTCCTGGCGATCCTCCACACCTGGGGGCAGACGCTGACCCATCACCCGCATCTCCACTGCCTCGTCCCCGGCGGCGTGCTGGCCGCCGATGGCCGACGCTGGATCGCCTGTCGCCGCCGCCGTTTCTTCCTGCCGGTCCGGGTGCTCTCCCGGCTGTTCCGCCGCCTGTTCCTCGAGCGCTTGCTGGCGGCGCAGACGGCCGGAGGCCTGCGTTTCTTCGGCGCCCTCGCGCCGCTTGGCGACGGCAATGCGATGGCCCGGGCGCTGCGTCCGCTGCGCAAGAAGCGCTGGGTCGTCTACGCCAAGCCGCCGTTCGGATCGCCCGAACGGGTGCTCGCCTATCTCGGCCGCTACACCCACCGCGTTGCCATCGCCAACAGCCGCCTCGTCAGCGCCGACGACACCGGCGTGACCTTCCGCTGGCGCGACTACCGCCACGGCAACGCACCGCTCGATGACGCTGGCGCCGCACGAGTTCATCCGCCGTTTCCTGCTCCACTGCCTGCCCGACGGCTTCCACCGCATCCGCCACTACGGCTTCCTCGCCAACGGCATCCGCCGCGCCCGCCTCGCCGTCATCAGGCGACTGCTGGCCGATGCCCCGCCGCAACGCCGCCGGGCCGAAGGCAGTCAGTCCGGGCACCAGCGCGCCCGCTTCGACCGTCTGTCCCTGCTGCGGCGGCATCCTGCGCATCATCGTCCGGCTGCCGCGGGCGCGACCATGGCCCGACACGTCATGAGTGCACGCCGCCGCGCCCATGGTCCCGACAGCCTTGCCGCACCGACCTGGGCCGGTGCGACAGGGGCCTGTATCCCCTGCGTCATCCCGCTGCGGTTCCGGCTCTGCCGAAGCCGCGCTCAAGACCCCGGTGGCCCCACAAACACCAGCACTGGACGCCGCCACACCGAGCCATTGCCCCCGCCGCAGCGGCGCGCGCCATCACTACCGGCGCGCCACGATCAAACGCCGCAGCACTAAATCCATAGCGCCGTGCCAGCGTCAGCGGGCCAGTTCAATCCGGCTTCAATGAGGTCGCGCCCCGCCTCAGTTCGCCAGCCAATCCCCGCGCGACCTCACAGAACCCTCCCGATTCCTTTTGTGAGCAAATCAGATTCACCCTATGGGCCGGTGCAGGAGGCCGGCCTGCATGGCGAGACCTTTTTCAGATGACCTTCGGGACCGTGTTGTCGATACGGTGATGCGCGAGGGGCTGTCCTGCCGGGCGGCGGCGAAGCGCTTCGGCATCGGCATCAGCACGGCGATCGATTGGGTGCGGCGCTTCCGTGAGACGGGCAGCGCAGCCCCCGGCCAGATGGGCGGGCACAAGCCGCGGGCGATCGCTGGTGAGCATCGGGTCTGGCTGATCGAGCGCTGCCGTGCGCAGGCGTTCACCCTGCGCGGGCTGGTCGCGGAACTGGCGGAGCGGGGCCTGAAGGTCGACTATCGCTCCGTCTGGAGCTTCGTGCATGACGAAGGGCTGAGTTATAAAAAAAGACGTTGGTCGCCAGCGAACGCGACCGCCCCGATGTCGCTGCCAGACGCGGCCGCTGGCTGAACCATCGCCATCGCATCGATCCGGCCCGCCTCGTCTTCATCGACGAGACCTGGACGAAGACAAACATGGCACCGCTTCGAGGCTGGGCGCCGCGCGGCGAGCGGCTGTTCGGCCAGGCTCCCTTCGGCCACTGGAACACCATGACGTTCATTGCCGCTCTGCGCCTTGATCGCGTCAGCGCCCCCTGGGTCATCGACGGGCCGATCAACGCGACGAGCTTTCTTGTCTATGTCGAAAAGGTGCTGGTACCGGAACTCACGCCCGGAGACATCGTCGTGATGGACAATCTCGGCTCCCAAGGCCAAGGCAATACGGGCGGCCATCCGCAAGGCCGGCGCCCGGTTGTTCTTCCTGCCGCAATATTCCCCCGATCTCAACCCGATCGAAAAGCTCTTCGCCAAGATCAAGCACGCGCTACGCAACGCCCAGGCCAGAAGCCGAAACACCCTTCACGACGCCCTCGCGACAATCCTCCAAACCGTCTCGCCCAAGGAATGCCGAAACTACTTCAAGGAAGCCGGATATGAGCGGACCTAAAATCATCCCGCTCTAGTACTACAGTTGTAATTGATGGCAAATCATGATTCTCTTCAAGGGGTTTTCTTGGTGAGGATGCGGCATGTCTGTTTCGGAATGGTCGGGCTCTGGGATTTCGTGGGAAGGGGAGTTGTCGGCGCTGAAGGCGCGTCTTGGCGTCGTGTTCCGCCGTTCCGAAGCGCGGGAGAGCTGCGGGGCGTTCATCGACGGGCTTTTATCGGGGATTGAGCGCAAGACCGGCTGGCTTCTGGCCGAGCAGGCCGGCTTTGGGCGTCCGTGGCGGATCCAGGCCCTGCTGGGGCGTTCGCAATGGGATGCGGAGCGCTTGCGTGACATCGTTTGCGACTACGCCATTGAGGCGCTCGGCGAGCGATCGGGTGTGCTGGTGGTGGACGAAACCGGCTTTTTGAAGAAAGGCACCCATTCGGTCGGGGTGGCGCGGCAATATTCGGGCACCGCCGGCCGGATCGAGAACTGCCAGATCGGCGTATTCATCGCCTATGCCAGCCGCTTTGGCCAAGCGCTGATCGACCGACGGCTCTATCTGCCGGAAGCCTGGGGGAAAGACCCGGCGCGGCGCAAGGCGGCCGGCATTCCACAGGAGACGGAATTTTTGACGAAGCCGGCGATGGCACGCGGCATGTTGGCGGAAGCGCTTGATCGGGGCGTGCCGTGCGCCTGGGTTCTGGCCGATGCGGTCTATGGCGGGGATTACCAGACGCGCCGTATGCTCGAGGAGCGCCGACAGCCTTATGTGCTTGCGGTGCGCTCCAACCATACTTTGCGAATGCTGACCGATCAGGGGCTGCTGCAGACGGATCCGAAAGAGATGGCCGAGGAACTGCCTGCCGCGGCCTGGGCTGCTTGTCCGGCCGGCGAAGGCGCCAAGGGATTGCGTCTCTACGACTGGGCACGGATTGCTCTGCCTTATGTCGTTGACGAAGGCTATGCCCGCTATCTCCTCATCCGCAAAAGCCGCACGGATCCGCGCGCCCTCAGCTATTATCTGGTCTTTGCCCCCGCCGAGGCCACGCTTGCGGAATTGGCCGGGGCAGCCGGATTGCGCTGGACGATCGAAGAATGCTTCCAGCGCGCCAAGGACGATCTCGGCCTTGACCATTGCGAAGCTCGCTCCTGGCTCGGCTGGCATCGCCACATGACGCTCGTCATGGCGGCCGCCGCCTTCCTGGCCAAGCTCGGCGCCGATCTACGCCGTTCGGCCTGCGGCAAACCGAACGAAACGAGTCCAAATCCGCCAATAGCTGCCTGACGCGCAAAGTCAGGCTCATTCCCACCGTTGCCGAAATCCGCACCCTCATCACTCGGCTGATCATGCGAAAGCCCGCAAAACGTGCTTTCATTCTCGCCTGGTCACTCTGGCGACGAAAGCATCAGGCTCACGCTATGCTCGCCCACTACAGAAAACGAGGGCATTTGCAACTGTAGTACTAGACCACCGAGCGACAACAGACATAAATCCGCATGCTCGAAAATTGCAGGCGACAACGTTCCGAGCATTGCACCAATAGCAGCGGTCATTGGCGGTCGAGCGAAGGGGGCATCGCCAGCGGCAACCTGAACAGCGCACCCCAAGCCTGTGGCAATCATTACGCCGTTGCGCCAAGCGAGCGGCATATCGAAATGCCACATCACCAAGCCGCCAAGCGCTCCCAGCAGCGAGAGTCACAGCAAGCTCGGAAACTGGCGCACCCTTCTTAAGCATCGTCGGCCCTAGGTCGTCACAGGCTCGGATTGTCTGACGTTTGGTGCGCAATCAAAGTGCGCTTCAATTGCATTGCCAAGCGGCTTGACGAAGCCGATACTTGCGGTCGCCCGTCGTCGAGGAACCATCACGCTATCTTCGCAATTACTGTTATGCAGGCTGATTGGAACGCCAAGGCCGAAGAGGTGATGCCCTTGATCATGCTGCTCGAGCCTTCGCGCGTGCCAAGTGACGCCGTCAGCGCGCCGCGATCCTTAAATTTCAGTTCCCCAGTGAGCAGGATACCTTCCTTTGCAGCAGTCATGGTGGGCCCCTTCGTTAGCGGGCTTGAGCGCCGTGCAGGCTCCCGCGGAACCGACTGCGACGACGAGATCTTTAGGTGGCCCTTCGACCGACAGGCGCACTGCGGCCGGTCGTTAGCTGGCGAACCGCAAACCGGCGGCGAAGGGGAACGGATGCTCCAGGGCAAGATGGCAACAAGGCGCCAAGCAGGTCGGACGCAACAGTGCTGTTGGCGGCATTCGAGGGCACAGGTTCACACGCCGGGTCAAGCCACGTTCGGCGGGCTGTTGCGAACGACTAGACCCGAAGTCAGTATTGTATTCATGATGTTTCTCTTTGCGCTGCATCATTCACCAACTTCTTAGCTTCGACGGTGACGGGTAACTGGGTGTCCTTCGCAAGATCGGGCAGTAAGAGCCTCCAGCCGTTCCTGAGCACCACAAAGCCGCCCCATAGGCCGTCATTCTCAGTCTGGACGATCGGCTCTTCGAGATCTTTCTTGGGAACATAGGCGGATAAGCCATTGCCAGTTCTGCGGATTGTTACTTTCATCTGGCTTTTCCTTCGTTGACACCAGTGGCGCATTCAGTACTTTTCCGGGTTGAGGCCTCCTCGAGGCTCCTCAGTTCACGCGCACGCATTCCAACGACGTTGCCGCGATCAATCCATTCGACGGCATAGATGTAAAACTGCTGGAGAAAGGTCCCGACATCGCGCACAAATCCCGCGTCGCCTTTCCTGACTAGGCCTTCTCCGATTTCCTTCCCGGGATACGTGCCGTCGTTTTTGATGTGGCGTGTGGCACAGACCCTCTCACCCGGCATAAATCGCGGGGGCTTGTGGATTTCAATCGCCTCTTCGCGTCTAAGACCCATCTCCATTCCTTTCATCGTTGGAGTTACAAGGGAAAACCAGGTCCTGCTGCGCACGAAGCCTGCTTCGAACCGGACTTAAGCCGGCACGCAGGTGTTCGGCATCGGACATACAGAGGCGCATTGCTGCAGCTCAAAAACTCCCTCGCATTCGGTGCATTTCTTAGGATCAATCACGTACTTGTCGCCCTTTAACTCGATGGCGTTGGAGGGACATTCGAATTCGCAGGCGCCGCACTGCGTGCACTGGGATGCGATGATTTTGAGAGCCATTATTCAACTCCTGGTTAGGTCTCGATCGACAGGCCAGCTCAAGCCGTTGCCTGCGATGGGGCGATACCATACTCTGTCGCGTAAAGAGCGCTGATCGCCTCCTCGATGTAGTCATAGCCATAGGCGTCCACGGGCCGAATGCCCGCTTCCAAGAGCTGATTCTTGGGGCAATCTCCGATCCTTGCGCACAGCACGATGTCTATGCCGTCGAGTGCAGTGATGATGTCAACGAGGGCCGCGTCCTCGCCCCAGCCGCCATGACAATACGGCTCGACCTTACGGTGCCCCACGAATTTGATCCCGCTTTGTGAGGTTTCGTAAACCTGGAACTCCTTCGCATGGCCGAAGTGTTCGTTGATGCGTCCGCCGCCCTTCGTCGCGACAGCCACTTGAAGCGAGCCACCAATGTTTACGGATGCGACCGTTGCGATCGCCTTCTCCTTAGCCGCTAAATGGTCATCGCGTATGCGTGCGACCACCTCCCGGTAGGCGTGACGCTTAGCACCGTCGTAGCTAGGTTCGAGCGGAATCTGGTCGAGCGTGAACTCCTGGCCACGGTCAGTGCCAAGAAGGCCAACTGCATCGGCACGGCACTGTCGACAGTGACGCATCAGCTTGGCACCGCCTTCGAGACGATCCTGAAGCGCCTTCAGTTCGAGCGCGTTTGGGCCGCGCTGTCCGGTCAGGCCAAACGAGGTGCCGTGTGCCGGGTCGGAAATCAGCGGCATGACATTGTGCAGAAACGCGCCGCGCTCCGTGACCCGTTTGTTGACTTCGATCAGGTGCTCGTCATTAACGCCCGGGATCATCACCGAATTGATCTTCGTGAGGATGCCGCGTTCGGTCAGCATCTCAAGTCCCAACATCTGCTGCTCATGCAGGATCTTCGCAGCATCCGTGCCGGTGTAGCGGCGATGACCATAAAAGATCCACGGGTAGATCTTCTCGCCGACTGCGGGGTCGACCATGTTGATGGTGATTGTGACGTGGCTGACGTTCATTTCCGCCAAGTCGTCGACATGCTCCGGAAGGGCAAGTCCATTCGTGGAAATGCACAGCTTGATGTCGGGGATCTCCCGAGCGACGCGTTCGAAAGTCGCCCTTGTCTTGTTCCAGTCGTAACAAGCATCGCCCGGACCTGCGATGCCAAGAACGGAAAGCTGAGGCACTTCGTTGGCGACCGCAATCACCTTGTGTAGCGCCTGGTCCGGTGTCAGCTTTTCCGACACGACGCCAGGCCGACTTTCATTGGTGCAATCATATTTGCGATTGCAGTAATTGCATTGGATATTACATGCTGGCGCGACTGCGACGTGCATACGAGCGAAATAGTGGTGCGCTTCCTCTGAAAAACAAGGGTGATCCTTGATCTTCTCCCAGGTAGCCGAATCCGTGTCGGTTGGTCTTGAGGACGAGCCGCAGGAGGAGGATGCGCAGCCACCGGATGTCACGGTTGTCAGCAACTGCTCAGAGGATGTCGTGTTGGTCAGGCTTTCAAGCGAAATTATCGGTGCATTCATCAAACGGCTCCACTGGAGTAAGGTCGTCGTCCTAAAAGCAAACGCTGTGCCAAAGAAATAAAATACATCGATTCAATGACTTGTGGTTTAGTGTTCAATTTAGGCCAATTGTTTCGAGGCAGTTTTGTCGAAGTCGCGACAAAACTGCCGAACTGAACCAATAGACCCGCGTGCCAGAGGGTCGGCCACGCCCACCGGAAGTGGGCTCACCGACTTTAGATTTTTTTCACCTGTATACGATGCCGGCGTAAAGCATAGCCGACTTGCCTGGGTGTGAGGCCGAGGATCCGAGCTGCCTTCGCCTGAACCCAGCCGGCCTTCTCCATCGCGCTGATTAGCAGCTCGCGGTCCGATAGATGTGGTGCCACGGCTAAGCCGTGGCCGTTGGGGTAACCGAGCCCAACCGGCGATTCGACCGGCAAACTTTTACTCATCGTCAACCCATTGAGCGAACGGGTGCCAAGCGGTCTTTCAGCGCATTTCCCGAGCATTGAAGAAAAGCACTGGTCATTCTGGCAGGAGAAATCTGATGGAACAATCGTCGCCGAACGTGCGAGAGTGGCGGTCCTGCGGACGCAGTTTTCAAGCTCTCGGACGTTGCCGGGAAATTTACATCTCGACAGGATCTCGAGTGCCGCAGGCGTGAATTCGAGATTGCGATTGTTTTCCCTGTTGAACCGGTCGAGGAAAACCTTCGCAAGGCGTGGAATGTCTCCATTTCGCTCCCTGAGAGGCGGCAAAAAGAGAGGCACTACATTGATGCGATAATAAAGGTCAGCCCGGAACTCCCCCTCGGCCACCGCCGTCTCCAGGTCCTTGTTGGTGGCGCATATGAGTCGGACGTCCACCTTGAGCGTTTTTGTGCCGCCAACTCGCTCAAGTTCTCCTTCCTGCAAGACGCGCAACAGTTTCGCTTGAAAGGCCGGCGAGATCTCGCCAATCTCGTCGAGCAGCAGCGTCCCGCCATCCGCCAGTTCGAAACGGCCTGCGCGCTGAGAGATGGCCCCCGTAAAGGCGCCCTTTTCATGCCCAAACAGTTCCGATTCCAGGACGCCTGCAGACAGTGCCGCGCAATTCAACTTCACGAACGGCTTTTTTCCGCGAGGTGAAAGCTCGTGGATTGCCTTTGCGAAGAATTCCTTGCCTGTGCCGCTTTCGCCCCTGAGGAGCACCGCAGAGTTGGTTTGTGCAACGACTTTGACGCTTTCAACCACTTGCCTGAGTGCGGGGCTTTCCCCGACAATCCAGTCGATTCTCGTAGGCCGTTGTCGGGTTGGTTCAGGCAGTTCCTTGTCGCCTGCACCAATCTTGCGATCGCCCTCCTCGCCGATCGGTCGACTATCGCGGCTCTCGTGGCCATCCAGCCGAACCGCTCGTGCCGCAAGGTTGGCGACCATCGACAGGAAACGCACCTCTTCCTCAAATTGTGTTCTGGTGGCTGCGCCATCCTTGGCGCGGTCGATCCATAATGTTCCAAGCGTTTCTTGATCGGCCTTCATCGGGACACCAATAAAGGTGACTTGGCCAGTGCCGCTCACGATACTCTGAAGCTCATCCTGGAACAGTTCCGACTTGCAAGTGTCCGGTACGACCAGCGGCGCACCTTTTGCGACGATTCTATCTATTGCAGCCTTCGCAGCAATGTGGCGCGCGCCTGATGATGGAGGCTCAACCCCGAACGTCGCAGTTGTCTCGGGCTCTCCTTCAGCGCCCACAACGACGATTGCGCCGCGCCGCATTGGCAAAAGTGCGGGGAGGGTGTTAATCACATTGGCAAGCTTGATCTCGAGGCTGGCTGAAGTGATCAAGACCTTCGATATTCGATAGAGACCGCTGCACCCCAAGTCCCGTTTGTGCATGGTTTTAGGGGATAATTCAGTCATATACTCATCGAGCCAATTCTTACGAGGAAACACCCTGAGCGTGGTACGAACGGCTCTTGGCTCCCTACGAGAAAATGCCGCCTTGCTGACATTATCAAGTGCTTGCGCTTGCACCTGTGAGCGCCCGTCAACGTACCCATCTTATTAGACAAAAGTGAGATGCAAGTCATCCGAATTTAAAGAGCACGCCGTATCCACCTCGCGGATAGCTCCAATCAATGTCACCGCTCTCTTCGCACAGTACTCTACATGTCCCGCATTCCATGCATCCATCCGCAGTAACCTCTACTTGGCCGTCTTCATTTACCTCGTAGCATTTCGCTGGGCAAACAACGGTCAGCGCAAGCAGGTTTGGGCTCGGAGACTGATGCTGCCGCACCTTGATGTGCGGCCGCCCCGCGTCCACCAGGTAACGGTTTTGGTAAAGCTTGTCTTCAATGCGAACAACTGAAGCTGTCATCTCAATGCTCCCCTTTAGCGCCAGGCCAGTGCCAAGCGGACTGCGTCGCTGACCAGTCCCCATCGCGAACGCGCTTTAATAAGAGCGGCCGTGGTCGCTCTTTCCTTCTCGATCTTGGGTGTGCCGTCGACGCGCACGAAGTTTTGCGCCGCCTGCGACATCAACTGCGGATAAGTCGTGAAGAAATTGCGTGAATTTGTGTGGAGCAGGGCGGGCATGTCTTTGTACTTTCTAAGATCTTTCAGAACAAAAGACTTGTCCAGCATGGCCTTGTAAAGTGAGAGATTGTCACTCGTCATCGGGTGTTTTCGGCTCTTGATTGCGGCGATCGCCTCGCCGGCGATGCGGCCCGACGTCATGGCGAGGTTCGAGCCCTCGCGGTGCACGGCGTTGTTGAGCTGCGCCGCGTCGCCGACCACGACCCAGCCATCTCCAAAGAGCTGCGGAATTGCCTTGAATCCGCCCTCCGGAATGAGGTGCGCCGCATATTCCTTAATCTCCGAGCCCGCAAGTAGCGGCCGGATTGATGGGTGGTTCTTGAATGCGTCAAGTAGCGCGTAAGGACTTTCCAAGGTCGCTGCGAAATGGGAGACAAGGCAGCCGATGCCAAGCGAGATTGATTCCTTGTTGGTGTAGAGGAATCCCAAGCCGGCCATTCCGCGCGAGATTGTTCCTGCCGCCTCAATCACACAGCCCTGATCGCCGGTAAGGCCGAAGCGTTCATTGATGACCTCTTCCGGTAGGAAATGCATTTCCTTGACAGCGAGTGCCACGGCTTCGGGTTTCGGCACCTTGCGAAATCGTGCTCTCGTGCCGAGGAGGCCGTTTACGCCTTCAGCGAGCACGACCACGTCCGCATGGATGACCCCGCCCGCTCGATCGGTATGGACGCCTATCACCTTGCCGGCAGCATCGAGAGCGAGTTCCGTCACCGTCGTCTCGCACAAAACTATCGCGCCCGCCGCTCGGACTTTCCGCGAAAACCACTTGTCGAACTGGGCGCGAATGATCGTGTAACGGTTTGGCGCCGGCTCATTGAAGTCGTCCGACCGGTAGTGCATTCCGGTGTGTGACGTGTCGTCCGTTACCCAGAATCGCTGCTCGACCAGATGCCGCTCAAGAGGTGCATCATCCCGGAAATCGGGAATGATTGTCTCCAGCATGCTGGCGTACAAGATGGCGCCTTGGACGTTCTTGGAGCCCGGATACTCTCCGCGCTCCAACTGCAACACTTTTAGACCGCGACTTGCCATGGTGTATGCAGCCGCGTTTCCAGACATACCGGCACCGACGACGATGGCGTCGAATCTTTCCTCGGTCATAGGTTTTACCTCAGTTCACAAGTCTCAGACGGTTGGCCAGCGCCAACCGTCTGGTGAAAGCTTCCGTCAACGCTGGCAGAAAGCTGACAGCATCGGTGACAACACCGACATGGGCGAAATCGAAGATGGGCGCGTGTGGATCGGTGTTGATAGCCACAATCAGGTCAGCTCCCTCGACACCGACGCGGTGCTGGACCGCGCCTGATATTCCAGCCGCTATATAGAGCTTCGGGCGGATCGTTTTGCCAGTTTGGCCGATCTGCCGATCAGCTGGCATCCAGCCCTTTTGGACGAGCGGCCTGGAACAGCCGTAGTCACCGCCGATCGTCCGCGCGAGGTCTTTGATAAGCAGCAGGTTCTCTGCATTGCTGAGGCCCAGCCCGCCGGCAACCACCACATCCGCATAGGCGAGATTGGCGTTCCCCGATCGGTCGTCGGAAAGGAAACCGACGACCTTCGTGACGATCTCTTCCTCCAACATCCGCCAATCGTGCCGGATTACCCGCCCGATCGGCTTGTTTGACCGCTGTGGCATGCGCATGACCCTTGGCCGCACCGTTGCCATTTGGGGCCGGCAATTGAGCGTATAAATCGTGCAAAGCAACGAGCCACCGAACGTGGGCCGGGTAGCTGCAAGCGAACCGTCCTCGTCGACATCAAGTCCGGTGCAGTCGGCTGTGAGCCCCGTCAGCAGTGTGGTCGCCACGGAACCGGCGAGGTCGCGACCCAGCGTCGTCGCACCGAGAAGCAGAATCTCAGGCTTATGGGTAATGACCAGATCTGTCAGTGCTTTGGTGAAAGACTCGTTTCTATAATCCGTGAGCAGCGGCTCCTCGACGAGATACACCAGATCCGCACCATAGGCGAAGGCCTCAGCAGCGGCGTGCAAGGTAGAATCCCCCGGAGGCCCGAGAATAATACCTGCGAGCTGAACCCCCAGTTGGTCGGCAAGTCTGCGGCCTTCGCCGAGAAGTTCGAACGAGACCGGGTGGACATGGCCGCGTTCCAGCTCCATGAAAACCCAGACGTGCCGGTAGTCTCTGAATTGCTCAGGCAGGTCCTTTTTCATGCTGGCACGGGCTTGGGCCGGTGGTGGTGCTTTTCTTTTTCGAGTTCCCATAATCTGCTCCTATCTGCTCACGCTACGAGTGGAGGAGAGCTCGTGCTCCAGTGCCGGCTGATGGGCGAAGATTGAAGTGACCAGTTCGTTAGCTACGTCCTGCACTGCCTTCTCGACGGTGTCGATCTGCACCGCTTTTTGCTCGCGCGGGGTAGGGGCAAAGACCCGCTTGACGACCGTCGGCGAACCGCGCAGCCCGCATTTTGTGATGTCTTCAATGCCAGCCTCCACCGCATTCCACTTGACGATTTCGCTGCGTGCGGCCCGCAAGGCATCATCAAGTGAGCCGCGGCGAATGGCATTCGATCCTTCCAGCATGGTGATCAGGCAAGGCAATTCGCTCTTCAGGACGTGCGTGCCGCCTTCCGAGCGACGCTCGACCGTAATCGCGCGCGTGCGGAGATCAATGGAAGTGACCTTTGCGACATAGGTCAACTGCACGAGGTCGAGGCGCTTGGCTATTCCGGGGCCGACCTGGGCGGTATCGCCGTCGATCGTCTGCTTGCCTGTGAAGACGATATCAGGCGATCCAAAGCTATTGCCAATCTTCGCGATTGCCTGAGAAAGAGCAAATGAAGTCGCCAGCGTGTCGGAGCCGGCAAAGTGCCGGTCGGTCAGGAGTATCGCGCGGTCTGCGCCATAAGTGAGCGCCTTGCGTAAAGATTCTTCGGCCATGGGGGGGCCCATGGTGAGCACCGTGACCTCGCCGCCATGGTGATCACGCACTTGGAGTGCCTGTTCGAGGGCAAACAGGTCGTAAGGGTTGATGATAGTCGGCACGCCTTGGCGCATGATCGTGTTCGTCACCGGATGGACGCGTATCTGCGCTGAATCCGGGACTTGCTTGATACAGACTACGATGTGCATGAGGTCTCTTTAGCTCCGATCGCATGTAAGATGACGTCTTTCGCCTCCCTTCCCAAGCACCAACCATGCCAACCAACTGTGGTCCAAGAAGCCCATGAAATCTAAGGAGCTTTTTCGGCTTACAGGACAGCGGCCTGCGTGATAGCGTTGTCGGCTTCATGACATCGAATCGTCGCAACCGCTCCGTACTTGTCGTTTCCCGATGATTTTAGGCCGAGTCCCACTGACAAATGTGCGCTTAGGCGCACTGCTTTGGTCCGCTTGCGCTCCTCTAGCATCCTAAAGATCCGACGTGAAAACGGCGAAGTGGTTGCAAACTCCCGCTTTATGTAAAGTGCCCCGAATCTCTTCGGCCAATGGAACTTGTGCGCGGAAAGCGACAGCATGAAGTGTCTTGCTGATCCTTCTCGTGGATGACCTAGCATTCTCGTACCCCTCTGTTTCTGCGATCAGCCGAAAGACTTCCCGCAGGCGCAGTTCTCTCGCGCGTTGGGGTTATCAAAGATGAATCCGGGGGAATCGACACCCGTGGTGAAGTCCACAGTCATGCCGCTGACATGAGGTTGAGAAGCTGAGTCTACGTACACCTTGACCCCGCCCGCCTCAATGACAGCGTCGCCGTCGCGCGACTCGCTGTCCAAGCCCAGGTGGTATTTAAAACCCGAGCAGCCGCCCGCTTCCACTTTGATGCGTAGCCCATCCGCCGGCTCGCAAGTCTGTGAAAGCGCGAACTTTATTGCGGCAATCGCACTGTCGGTGAGCGTTATCATGGGTTCGTTTCTCCTGGTTTCGAGTCGCCTGCGAACGATGCACCTAGTGTGCCAACCAGAAACCATCATGAAAACAACGCGTTGTTAAAACACGGCCATGTCGTTTGTACGACACAGTCGTAGTTACGACATTTGGGTGTTAAACCGAGTTCGTGTGAGGCTCTCCGCGACGCGCCGAGCATCGACGTTTATCCTCGGCAGGGCTGCTGAGATTCCGGCGCGGAGATTGGATGCCCGGTCGATTGAAGGAAACTAAACCCTCAGCGGGAATGTGCCGTACCCTCCCGTGCCGCAGCATGAACTGCTCCGGCGCAATTCCTTCATGTCGGGTGTACATAGGCCAAAATGCTCCTCTTGCGAACGCGAGTTTGAACGACATCAATTGTGATGACAGACTTGCTCATGGGAACTCGCCTTTAACTTCGGTTCCGTGCCCGAAAAGCGGCATAGCAGGAAGCAGTATCTCGGTGAAATCGATTATCTCGATGGCACGCATTAGCTCAATGGATCGAGGGATCGTCCGCGAGCAAACCGGCAAGTCACCTTGAGCGGCGATTTTCCTGCTGCGCGGGGTTCATGAAATTGCGCTGGGGGCTGCTCAGTGGGTAGCTGCGGCGCTCACTGTCAGCACTGGCTCCGCAACATCAGACTGGATAGCTCACATGGCAAAAATCAAAATTTAATCGGGACACGACCGAGACGTGCGGTATCGAAAGTCCTCAGCGTTTCAAGAATGTTCTGCGGAGAAGATGCCCAATAAGGATCGGACTCGCAGTTGTCCGAGAAACCTTCTTCTTCGAACCATTGCTCCACCACGCCATCATTGACCACGGCAGCGTAGCGCCACGAGCGCATTCCGAAGCCGAGATTGTCCTTTGCAACCAGCATGCCCATCTTGCGAGTGAATTCGCCCGAACCATCCGGGATAAGCCTGACCTTCTCTAAGCCCAACGCCTTGCCCCATGCGTTCATGACGAAGGCGTCATTAACTGACAGGCAGTAGACCGCTTCGATTCCTACCTTCCGGAATTCTTCGTAAAGTCTCTCAAAGTCAGGCAATTGATGAGTTGAGCAGGTCGGGGTGAACGCACCGGGAAGCGAAAACAGAACGACGCGCTTGCCACTGAAGTAATCCTCGGTTGTTCTGACTTCCCATCGGTATGGGTTTGGCCCTCCTATTGTCTCGTCGCGAACACGCGTGCGAAAGGCAACGAAAGGGATTCTTTTTTTCACAGGCATTGAGCATCGCTCCTTCGAAAAAAGAACTGAGCATTCGCCGCCTCTGGACCCTCTGGCGAAGCACCGTTACTTGAATAATCAGCTCGTCGGCCAACGAACAGACAGCAAGCGGCGTGCCACTTTAGATCCAAGCTCAAACAGCACTGCTTCGGTACGGGCATGGCAATCTTGTGCGCGGACTGGCGTAAACTGGACGCGCGCACACCTTCTCGTGGCTCAACCTGTCTGCAACAAGCTGCGGCGGCCGCGCGTATCAACGCGCCGCCTGCAAAGTTCATTTTAACAGGAACTTGCCGAATCGACCGTTCCGCGTTTCCGGTTAAGAAACTCGACCGCTGCTCTTGTCAGAGAACCGACATCATGTCGCCTTTGTCGTCCTTCCGACACGGGCCGCATTTCCCCCTGCTTCCTACAGACCTTCGTTTAGCCTTTGAATGGAACGCACGAACTTAACCCTTCGGCTCAGCAGACTGGATTGGCACGAATTTTGAAACGGCCCCGGGGGGCACAATTGCCGTGCAGGCATCACTGGGCGCCCTCGTGTGGGACGAAGGCAGGGAAGGATGGGAACATGTCAAATCTAGCTCAGGTGCGCGCTTTGTCGAAAGGGAGAGTAACACTCGGAATCAGAATGACCGATCGGCCCGGTTGGCGACAGTTATCCGAATTGCTGGACCTCGGACCCTGGCCGCCTACGGACCTCGAAATGGATTTCGACCAGTACGTACTTGCATGTGTCCTTTCGCGTGCACTCGAGGAAATCGATGCCGGCGAGGCAACGGCAACAGAGGCAACTGGTCTTTCGCAAGTAGAGCTGCGGGACATCCTGAACCGCAGTTTTCCCGCCCCAACTATTCATGTTTTTCGCTTGGAAGAGGTAAGAGATCCGGAGCCCGGCCCCGAGGAGGAACTTCTGCGCGGTCTGCTGCTCGCGCATGCTCGAGCGGGCGATTCGGCGAGCGTGCTTTTCGCCAAAATCATAGCCCGGCGTGCCTTGCGCCACAACCATCTCTGGAGGGAGCTTGGTCTTTTTGATCGAGTCGAACTCAGCCGATTGCTCGCCAGCCATTTCCCAACGCTTGCAGCCGGCAATACCCAAAACATGCGGTGGAAGAAGTACTTTTATCGCAAGCTGTGTGAGGCCGAGGGCTATTCGCTGTGCACGGCGCCTTCTTGCCAGCAATGCAAGGAATTGGAGAGCTGCTTTGGCCCTGAGGAAGGCGACAGTGCTTCACCGGTCGGGAAAGATGGCGGAGACGCTGAGCTTAAGTGCCGCCTAGGCCGGCTATAGACGGCTGGGAGGCCTTTTCGTCATCACTGCATGCGCGGATTACGAGTGCGCATGCACCAAGTGGAGGAAATCATCTTGATCGTAGAAAACTTCGCGGAGGTCCGCCGCAAGACACCCCTTTATAGACATCTCTACGTCCAGGTTCTGGCGGCGATCGCCGCGGGCATCCTGCTCGGGTATTTCTATCCGGATGTCGGCTCCAAGATGAAGCCGCTCGGCGACGCCTTCATCATGCTCGTCAAGATGATCATCGCGCCGGTGATTTTTCTGACGGTCGCGACCGGCATTGCCGGCATGACCGATCTCGCCAAGGTCGGCCGTGTCGCCGGCAAGGCGATGATCTACTTCCTGGCCTTTTCCACCCTCGCGCTCATTCTCGGTCTCATCGTCGCGAATATCGTCCAGCCGGGAGATGGCATGCATATCGATCCGGCCTCGCTCGATATGAAGGTGATCACGAGCTATGCCGAGAAGGCACATGAGCAGTCGGTCACCAGCTTTCTCATGAACATCATCCCGACGACGCTGGTCGGTGCTTTCGCCGAGGGCAACATCCTCCAGGTACTGTTCACCTCGGTCCTCTTCGGCATTTCGCTCGCGATGGTCGGCAAGAAGGCCGAGGCCGTCGTCGATTTCCTGCACGCGCTGACGTTGCCGATCTTCCGGCTGGTGGCGATCCTGATGAAGGCCGCCCCGATCGGCGCCTTCGGTGCTATGGCGTTCACCATCGGCAAGTACGGCGTGGCATCCATTGCCAATCTCGCGATGCTGATCGGCACCTTCTATCTCACCTCGTTCCTGTTCGTCTTCATGGTGCTCGGCGCGGTCGCACGCTACAACGGCTTCTCGATCGTCGCGCTCATCCGCTACATCAAGGAAGAACTGCTGCTCGTGCTCGGGACGTCCTCCTCGGAAGCAGCGCTGCCGGGGCTGATGAGCAAGATGGAGAAGGCAGGCTGCAAGCGCTCGGTTGTCGGCCTAGTCATTCCGACCGGCTACTCATTCAACCTCGACGGCACCAACATCTACATGACGCTCGCGGCGCTCTTCATCGCCCAGGCGACCGATACGCCGCTCTCCTACGGCGATCAGATCCTGCTGCTCCTCATCGCCATGCTGAGTTCGAAGGGGGCAGCTGGCATTACCGGCGCTGGCTTCATCACGCTTGCCGCAACCCTCTCCGCGGTTCCCTCCGTGCCGGTCGCCGGCATGGCGCTGATCCTCGGCATCGACCGCTTCATGTCCGAGTGCCGGGCGCTCACCAACATAATCGGCAATGCGGTCGCAACGATTGTGGTGGCGAAGTGGGAAGGCGAGCTTGCCCCGGCGCAGCTTGCAACCACCCTTGCAGGCAAGGCGCCGGTCGAGACCATGTCGGGTTTGTCAAGTCAGCGGAGTGACACTGTTGAACTCGGACAAAAAGTGCTGTTTGGTGCAACCAACCCCGCAGATCGTGCTCTTGCCGGTCGCCCAGGGGGGCGCGATTCCCGTCGAATTGCTCCCGATCATTCCGCTCAGGTCTTCGGCGGTCCGCTAAGCTTATGAGTGACTTAAGGAGAAAGCGAGTGAAGACCAACCCCATCCCGGATCATGTTCCGCCCGCACTGGTGCGGGACTTCAGTCTTTTCACGTCGCCTGGCATGGCGCCGACGCCTAACGGGGATCCGCACGCCGCCGTGGCTTGCGTTCATGATGATGGCCCGCCGATCTTTTACTCTCCTTCCAACACGCGCGATGGACGAGGTACCTGGGTCATAACACGGGCGAGAGACCAGCGCCGGGTCCTTGAGGATACAGAGACCTTTTCCAGCCATCGCAGCATCTTCGCCTCGGCACTTGGCGAAAACTGGCCGGTCATCCCCCTCGAATTGGACCCCCCGGCCCATGGAGTGTTTCGTGCACTGCTAAACCCTCTGTTCTCATCCAGGCGGGTGTTGGCGCTGGAGCCGACTATCCATGCCAGAGCAGGCGCGCTGATCGACTGCATTGCGAAAGAGAAGACCAGCTGTGACGTGATGAAGGATTTCGCCTTGCCCTTTACGGTCAGCGTTTTCCTCAGCTTTCTGGGACTTTCCCAGAGGCGATCCGAAGTACTTGTCGGCTGGGTAAGCGATTTGCTCCACGGCAATGCAGAAAAGCGAACGGCAGCAGCCCGCTCGGTCGTGGCCTTTATTGACGAAATGGCAGCGATGCGCCGCAAGTCGCCAGCCGTCGATTTCATGACCTTCGCCCTGCAGGCGAAAATCGAGGGCCGCTCTTTAACAGAAGAGGAAGTCCGCGGCATCGGTGTGCTTTTCTTGGTCGCGGGGCTCGACACGGTTGCCGCCGCCATTGGCTTTGACATGGCCTATCTTGCACGCAATCCAAAGCACCAGGAGTTGTTGCGAAACGAACCGGATCGGCTCGGGCTCGCCGCTGAGGAACTGCTGCGCGCCTATTCAACCGTTCAGATAATCCGCGTGGCCACGAAGGACACCGAGTTCGAAGGCGTGCCTATCCGTGAGGGTGATTATGTTTCCTGTCCCGCGATGATTGCTAATCGAGATCCGTCTGAATTTAAGTGCCCCAACACTATCGATCTGGCACGACAGGATAATCAGCACACCGCCTTTGGCTATGGACCACACCTTTGCCACGGAGCGCATCTCGCACGGCGAGAAATCGTCATTGGCCTACGTGAATGGTTAGCGCGCATCCCAGCTTTCCGCATCAAGGAAGGTACGGCGCCGATAACTCATGGCGGCCATGTATTCGGGATCAGTAATATCATCCTAACTTGGGCCTGATTGGACGGGCGAGGCGGTAGCAATGAAGCGCCGATCGCTCCCAAGTCTTCATCGCTTACCGCATCTCACCGCACCATGATGAATGAAGAAAGCATAACCAATCTATTCGACCGAGAAGCAATCCGCGACTGTCTCCATCGCTACTGTCGAGGAATCGACCGGGCAGACGAGGCTGCACTGCGCAGCTGTTATTGGCCCGATGCACGCGACAATCACGGAAGCTACTCCGGCTCTGCCGCAGGGTTTATTCAGCATGCACTCAACGTCTTCAAAACTAAGCCGCGCAACATCCACCAGCTTGCGAACATAATCATTGAGTTCCTGGGCGCGACAGAGGCCGCCGTCGAGAGTTATTTCACCGCGCTGCAGCGCGGTCCCGACGCAACAGGCGAGATAAAGCAGGTGCTCTTGTGCGGACGCTACTGTGATCTGTTTCAGAAAAGGGAAGGGGAGTGGCGCATCGTCGAACGGACGGTAGTCTATGATTGGGTTGAGAAACAGAGACCACCGAAGTCCTCGGAAGCAGAGCGGTTCGGTCCTCGCCAACCGATTGGGGCACCGCATCCGAATGATCCCGTTTACGAACTTTCGAAGCGGCGAGTTGCTGCGAAAAATCATCCAAAGGACCTGATCGGCAGTGGAGAAGAATAACCATGATACGACTGCGCTACCCTCCGATTCCTCGAGGCCGAGCCCGTGGAGCACAGAGACGCATGGACGATCGCCAGGTTCAGCCAGGGCGGGTCATCGTCGTCACAGGTGCCGCGGGGGGTATCGGCCGCGCGCTCGTCGATATTTTTGCCGCGAATGGAGATGTCGTTGTCGCGGTGGACCTCCCGGACAGCGGCGTAATCGAACTTGGCCAAAATCTCGGAGAGCCCCATCTTGGCCTCGAGGTTGACGTGTCGCGAGAGGACGATGTCGTCGCATTGCGTGCCCTTCTGGAAAAACGATTCTCGCGGATTGAAGTGCTCGTCAATAATGCGGGGATTGGGCCGACCATGGCTGCGACCGCCGATACTGCTCTCGAAGATTTTCAAGGCGCTCTAGCGATAAACCTTGTCGGGGCTTATTCGATGGCGTGCGAAGCCGCGAAGCTGATGAAACCTGGCGCCGCCATCGTCAATGTCGCTTCGCTGGCTGGGCTGCTCGGCAATCCGAAGCGCAGTGCCTACGCCGCTTCGAAAGCTGGTCTGATCTCAATCACGAAATCGCTGGCGTGCCGATGGGCATCGCGCGGCATCCGTGTGACAGCGGTAGCGCCCGGTCACGTGCTCACGCCTATGGTTGCCGAATTGGAACGCGCTGGCAAGCTCGACGTCAGCGCGATAAGGCGCCGCGTACCGTTGGGCCGAATAGCGCGCCCCGACGAAATCGCGCGGGCCGTGCGCTTTTTGGCGAGCGCACAGGCGAGCTACATAACCGGGTCGACGCTTGTGGTCGATGGGGGCTGGATGTCAGTCAACCAACCGGGTGGTGCCCATCAGGCTCAGGATAGGACGCCCGGAGCAGAATTCATGCGGCCGGTCGAGGACACCGATGCGCGAACAGTGATCGTCATGGGCGGCGCTACAGGCGTAGGCGCGGCCATCGCTCGGCGCTTTGCCGAAAACGGCGACACGGTTGTGATCGCCGACGGAGACGGTGAAGAAGCGGTAAAGCTCGCCGGCTTGCTCGGCGACAAGCACCTGTCAAGGCGCGTGGACAGGACCGTCGAAACCGAGGTAGTCTCGCTCTTCGAAGAATTGCGGGAGCGCTTCGGCCACCTCGACGTCTTCGTCAACGGCATGAATGAGATACTCGTCCCCAATATCGAGGAGTCGCCGGAAGTCCTCAAACGCATACTGGATGTCAATCTTACTGGCGCCTTCACCTGCGTTCGCGAGGCCGCCATATCGATGCGCTCTGGCAGCGTAATCCTGAATCTCGGGTCAAGTTTAAGCCTTTCACCGCTCGCGCCAAGTCACGCCTATGGAGCATACAATGCTGGCATAGACATGCTGACCCGCTGCATGGCGGCCGAACTCGGGCCATTGGGCATCCGCACAGCCACAGTCGCTCCAGGTTACATCCGCACATGTGCCGCCAACCGGCTGGCAGCGGTCGCCGGCATGGATTCGGCTTCGCTCCGACAGCGAATTCCTTTGGGCAGGGTCGGGGACGCAGAAGAAGTCGCCGAGGCTGCCTACTTTCTGGCCTCGTTTGATGCCTCCTACATCAACGGCTCGATCCTGCACGTGGACGGAGGCTTGATCTCGTCCAGAGAAGCGGGGTGGGGCAGCGAAGTCGATGGAGCAATTTCGACGGAGATGAGGCCGCAGCGCCGGCCGGCGGCGCGATGGCGGTTGCTCTCTCCCTGAATTGCATTTGCACGCTTTTAGCGCTTGGCGCTCTGAATGCGTTAGGGGGCCATGAGCAGGGCCATAGGGAAACCTTCTCGTCAATCGAGGCGCGACCCACGACTGCGCGATTCCAGATCCGAAAACAAGGAGACACCATGGAGTTCGCAACGTTCATTCTCGCTGCCCAGCGCGGCTATCATCAGTCTTCCGCTAGCGTCGTCCGCAACTCGATAGAGCAGGCAATTTTTTCGGAGCAGGCTGGCTTCAGCACAGCCTGGTTCGCCGAGCACCACTTCAACAACTACAGTCTCGTCCCGTCGCCATTACTGATGGTAGCCCACTGTGCCGGATTGACGAGCACCATTCGGCTCGGAACCGCAGTCTGCGTGCTGCCGCTCTACCAACCACAGCGCCTGCTGGCGGAAATCGGCTTTGTCGACGTCGTTGCCAACGGTCGACTCGAACTCGGCGTTGGCTCGGGATACCAGCAGTTCGAGTTCGACCGCTTCGGCGTCAATATAGATGAGGCGCCGGCCATCTTTTCGGAATGCCTGGACATTTTGCTGAAGGGACTAAAGCAAAGAATCTTCACCCACAGCGGTCGCTACATGCAGATACCCCCGACGGCGATTTCGGTGCGCACCCTCCAAAAGCCGACGCCACCGATCTGGATTGCTACCGCATCCTCCAAAACTATGGCCCGAGCCTATCGTGAGGGTCACAATCTTTTCGTCACGGCTCTCCATGACGGCTTGGAAACTCTGGGCTTGCTGCGTGGCATCATTAAGACCGCCGCTGCATCCGAGGGCAAGGAGGTTCGCGACTCCAAGGTATCGCTACTGCGGTGCTGCTATGCCAGTGATGATGGAGCGGAAATCAACAGCTATATCGATAACGCCCGCTTCCAGCGCCGGCTGTCCGAGGCACTGCAACAGCGTCGGCAACAAAGTAAGGACGGCTATATGTTGGAGGAGATGCCGACGCATCAGGATCTATCGTTCGACACTATGCGCAAGAACCTGCCCATTGGCAGTATCAATCGCGTGATTGATCGCCTTCTGGAGGAGATCGATGTCTTGAAGCCGGACCAGATTGCAATTCAGACCCAGCTGGGAGATTTTGACCAAAACACGATGTTGCGCCAGATCGAGCTTTGGGGGGACAAGATAATCCCGGCAGTCCAGAAATCTCTCGGGCAGTCGCAGGCTTGAGTTTATACCGTCCTGACCTTCGGGTCAGCTCACTTCCTCAGACGCCGTCAGAATGCCCGGCAAGTTTCAAAAGCCATCGTAAATGTCGGCACAGATTACAGCTGAACTCCTCGTGAAAGTGGCTCATGGGCGTCATGGGTCGCATACCATTCGCACGACAGACAAGCAGGCTACCGGCGGCAGTACGCATTTGAGCTCCGATAGTTCAGTCCGCGATTTTAATCGGACGAGGGCCGGAAATACCCATCTTAAGCAAACTTGATCGGACGGCGGACACTTAGGGCTGGCAAAGCCTCCGAGAAGATGCTCCCCAAACCCGCGGCTTGTACCTGATCAGCGGCAGTGGGCTCCGAGCGCCTGATAGGCAACGCTTTCGACAATTGCTGGGTACAAATTGTCGGCTCCGCGACACATGCTTGCTTTTTAATGCGGGCGATCTCTTTTCGGTCTAAGCGGCTGAGAAATCTGGAAAATCGGCAGCCAACCGCTCCGCTCCACCGACTTGGCACGGGTCTTGTAGCCACTCTTGTGCAGGCGGCTTGAAGCTGCCGCTGTATTCGTGTTGCGGGCAACCGCGATGGTTTCGAACAACGAAGGAAAGCAACATGGCAGGTCTGCGTCAAATCGCGTTTTACGGCAAGGGCGGTATCGGCAAGTCCACCACCTCGCAGAACACGCTCGCCGCCCTTGTCGACCTCGGGCAGAAGATCCTCATCGTCGGCTGCGATCCCAAGGCCGACTCCACCCGGCTCATCCTCAACGCGAAGGCGCAGGACACGGTCCTGCATCTGGCGGCAAAGGAGGGATCGGTGGAAGACCTCGAGGTCGAGGACGTGCTCAAGGTCGGCTACAAGGGCATCAAATGCGTCGAGTCCGGCGGCCCCGAACCGGGCGTCGGCTGCGCCGGCCGCGGCGTCATCACCTCGATCAACTTCCTGGAGGAAAATGGCGCCTATGACGATGTCGACTATGTCTCCTACGACGTGCTGGGCGACGTGGTGTGCGGCGGCTTCGCGATGCCGATCCGCGAGAACAAGGCGCAGGAAATCTACATCGTCATGTCCGGCGAGATGATGGCGCTCTATGCCGCCAACAACATCGCCAAGGGGATCCTCAAATACGCCCATTCGGGCGGCGTGCGGCTCGGCGGGCTGATTTGCAACGAGCGCCAGACGGACCGCGAGCTCGATCTCGCCGAGGCGCTGGCGGCCAAGCTCAATTCCAGGCTCATCCACTTCGTGCCGCGCGACAACATCGTCCAGCACGCCGAACTCAGGAAGATGACGGTGATCCAGTATGCCCCGGACTCCAACCAAGCGGCGGAATATCGCGCGCTGGCCGACAAGATCCATGCCAATTCCGGCCAGGGCACCGTCCCGACCCCGATCACCATGGAGGAACTGGAGGACATGCTGCTCGATTTCGGCGTCATGAAGACCGACGAGCAGATGCTTGCCGAACTTCAGGCCAAGGAAGCGGCGGCAGCGGCCCAGTGACCGCCGCCGCAGACGCTGCCGGGACGGTGATCCGGTGCGACATTCCACCAATGGTGCCTCTTCTTGGAGGACACGCAAAAAGGGGGCAGGCCCAATGAGCCTCGATTACGAGAATGACAGCGCGCTCCATCAGGAGCTGATCACGCAAGTGCTGTCGCAGTACCCACACAAGGCGGCCAAGCGTCGCCAAAAGCACCTCAGTGTCGCATCGGACCGCGAGGCGGTCGGGGAGGAGGGCGAGACCCTCTCCGAATGCGACGTGAAGTCGAACATCAAGTCGATCCCCGGGGTGATGACGATCCGCGGCTGCGCCTATGCGGGCTCGAAGGGCGTGGTCTGGGGCCCGGTCAAGGATATGGTCCACATCTCGCACGGCCCGGTTGGCTGCGGTCAGTATTCCTGGTCGCAGCGCCGCAACTATTATGTCGGCACCACCGGCGTCGACACCTTCGTGACGATGCAGTTCACCTCCGACTTTCAGGAGAAGGACATCGTCTTTGGTGGCGACAAGAAGCTGGAACAGGTCATCGACGAGATCGAGGAGCTGTTTCCCCTCAACAACGGCATCACCATCCAGTCCGAATGTCCGATCGGCCTGATTGGCGACGACATCGAAGCGGTGTCGCGCAAGAAGGCCGTCGAACACGAAACGACGATCGTGCCGGTGCGCTGCGAAGGCTTCCGCGGCGTCTCGCAGTCGCTCGGCCATCACATCGCCAACGACGCCATCCGCGACTGGGTGTTCGACAAGGCGGACGACAAGACGGACGTCGAGTTCGAAACCGGTCCCTACGATGTCAACGTCATCGGCGATTACAACATCGGCGGCGACGCCTGGGCGTCGCGCATCCTGCTCGAGGAGATCGGGCTGCGCGTCGTCGGCAACTGGTCGGGCGACGCCACGCTCGCGGAAGTGGAGCGGGCCCCCAGGGCCAAGCTCAACCTCATCCACTGCTACCGGTCGATGAACTACATCTGCCGGCACATGGAGGAAAGATACGCCATCCCCTGGATGGAATACAACTTCTTCGGCCCCTCCCAGATCGAAGCCTCTCTGCGCAAGATAGCCAGGCATTTCGGCCCGACGATCGAAGAACGGGCCGAGAGGGTCATCGCCAAGTACCGGCCGCTGGTCGACGCCGTGATCGCCAAGTACTGGCCGCGCCTCCAGGGCAAGCGAGTAATGCTCTATGTCGGTGGTTTGCGCCCCCGTCACGTCATCACCGCCTATGAGGACCTCGGCATGCAGATCGTCGGCACCGGCTACGAATTCGCCCACAACGACGACTATCAGCGCACCGGCCACTACGTGAAGACGGGCACGCTGATCTATGACGACGCGACCAGTTACGAACTGGACACGTTCATCGAGCGGATCCGCCCCGATCTGGTCGGCTCCGGCATCAAGGAGAAGTATCCGGTGCAGAAGATGGGCATCCCGTTTCGCCAGATGCACTCCTGGGACTATTCCGGCCCCTATCACGGCTATGACGGCTTCGCCATCTTCGCCCGCGACATGGATCTCGCCATCAACAATCCGGTCTGGGATCTTTACGACGCGCCCTGGAAGAAAATGACCGTGCCGACGGCCGCAGTTGCAGCCGAATGATCGTCCGGTCTTGCGCGGCACGAGGACCGCGGCAAGACCGGAAACCTCTCGAACATCCCTGGGCCTAAGAGGCCAGATCAAGAAGGTCAAACACCATGCCGCAATCGGCTGAGAAGATACTCGACCATGCGCCGCTGTTTCGCGAGCCGGAATACCGGCAGATGCTCGCGGAGAAGAAGCTGAACTTCGAATGTCCGCACCCCGAACGGCTCGTCACGGACCAGCGCGAATACAGCAAGGGCTGGGAATATCGCGAGAAAAACCTCGCCCGCGAGGCGCTCGTCGTCAACCCCGCCAAGGCCTGTCAACCGTTGGGGGCGGTGTTCGCAGCCGCCGGCTTCGAGCGGACGATGTCGTTCGTCCATGGCAGTCAGGGCTGCGTGGCCTATTATCGCTCGCACTTGTCGCGCCACTTCAAGGAGCCGGCTTCGGCCGTTTCGTCCTCGATGACCGAGGATGCGGCGGTGTTCGGCGGCCTGAAGAACCTGGTCGACGGGCTCGCCAATACCTACGCGCTCTACGATCCGAAGATGATTGCCGTCTCCACCACCTGTATGGCCGAGGTCATCGGCGACGACCTGCATGGCTTCATTGAGAACGCCAAGAGCGAAGGCGCAGTCCCGCCCGAATTCGACGTGCCGTTCGCTCACACGCCCGCCTTCGTCGGCAGCCATGTCGACGGCTATGACAGCATGGTCAAGGGCATCCTGGAGCACTTCTGGAAGGGCCAGGCGCGCACCCAAGCGGCCGGCACGATCAACATCATCCCGGGCTTCGACGGCTTTTGCGTCGGCAACAACCGCGAGCTCCAGCGCCTGCTCACCCTGATGGGCGTGTCCTACACCTTCATCCAGGATGCCTCCGACCAGTTCGATACGCCGTCCGACGGCGAATACCGCATGTATGACGGGGGCACCACGATCAAGGCGCTGAGGGCGGCACTCAATGCCGAGGCGACGCTGTCGCTGCAGCACTACAACAGCCGCAAGACGCTCGAATATTGCCGGGAGGTCGGTCAGGCCACCGCCGCCTTCCATTACCCGCTCGGGATCAACGCCACCGACGCGTTCCTGATGAAGGTGTCGGCGATTTCCGGCCGGGAAATCCCCGAGACGATACGCCTGGAACGCGGCCGGCTGGTCGACGCCATGGCCGACAGTCAATCCTGGCTGCATGGCAAGACATACGCGATCTACGGCGATCCGGACTTCGTCTACGCCATGGCCCGCTTCGTCATGGAGACCGGCGGCGAGCCGCGGCATTGCCTCGCCACCAACGGCACGGCGGCCTGGCAGGCCGAAATGACCGACCTGCTCGCCTCTTCTCCCTTCGGCAAGCAGGCAAAGGTCTGGCCGGGAAAGGATCTCTGGGCCTTGCGCTCGCTGCTCTTCACCGAGCCGGTCGACCTGCTGATCGGCAATTCCTACGGCAAGTATCTCGAGCGCGATACCGGCACGCCGCTGATCCGGCTGATGTTCCCGATCTTCGACCGCCACCACCACCACCGCTTTCCGCTCATGGGCTACCAGGGCGGCCTGCGCCTGCTGACGACGATCCTCGACACGATCTTCGACCGCCTCGATCGCGAAACGATGCAGACGGCGGTGACCGATTATTCCTATGACCTGACCCGCTAAAAGCGACGGTCGGCAAAACGCCGGCCGTCTCCTGATGCAATGTGGAGATTAGCGAATGTCTTCGCTCAATGTCAAAATCCAAGATGTCTTCGATGAGCCTGCCTGTGAGAGAAATCGCAGCAAGGATTCCAACGCGCGCAGTAAAGGCTGTTCGAAACCGCTGACCCCCGGCGCGGCGGCCGGAGGCTGCGCCTTCGATGGCGCCAAGATCGTGCTGCAGCCGATCACCGACGTTGCGCATCTGGTTCATGCACCACTCGCCTGCGAAGGCAATTCCTGGGACAACCGAGGTACGGCGTCGTCCGGTCCGACGCTTTGGCGCACCAGCTTCACGACCGATCTCACCGAGCAAGACATAGTGATGGGGAACAGCGAGCGGAAGCTCTTCAAAGCGATCCGCCAGATTAGAGAAGCGTATCAGCCGCCGGCAATCTTTGTCTATGCGACGTGTGTAACGGCACTTATCGGCGACGACATCGAAGCGGTCTGCAAGCGCGCTGAGGAAACGTGCGGCCTACCGGTGGTGCCGATCAATTCGCCGGGCTTCGTCGGTTCGAAGAACCTCGGCAACAAGCTGGCTGGCGAGGCGTTGCTCGACCATGTCATCGGCACGGTGGAGCCAGATGATGCCGGCCCTTGCGACATCAATATCCTTGGCGAGTTCAACCTGTCTGGTGAGTTCTGGTTGGTCAAGCCACTCTTGGAGAGGCTTGGCATCCGTGTTCGCGCCTGCATTCCCGGTGATGCCCGCTATCTCGACATTGCCTCCGCTCATCGCGCTCGAGCAGCCATGTTGGTGTGCTCTACGGCGTTGATCAACCTTGCCCGCAAAATGGAGGAGCGCTGGAATATCCCGTTCTTCGAGGGATCCTTCTACGGCATCACCGCCACCTCGGAAGCACTCCGACAGATTGCCGATCTGCTCGTAAAGAAGGGTGCCGATCAAGAAATCCTCGACCGCACCGATGCACTCATTGCGGAGGAGGAGGCGATTGCGTGGAAAAAGCTCGAGGAATACCGGCCGCGGCTTAAAGGCAAGCGGGTGCTCATCAACACCGGCGGCGTGAAATCCTGGTCGCTTGTTCATGCGCTGATGGAGATCGGCATGGAGATCGTTGGCACCTCGGTCAAGAAATCGACGGTGGAGGACAAGGAGCGCATCAGACAGGTGCTTAAGGACGATCTCCAGATGTTCGAGTCGATGTCGCCCCGAGAGCTCTATGCCATGCTCTCAGAACATAAGGCTGACATCATGCTGTCGGGCGGGCGCACGCAATTCATTGCGCTGAAGGCCAAGATGCCCTGGGTCGATATCAACCAAGAGCGTCACCGCCCCTATGCGGGCTATGACGGCACGGTGGAACTCGTGCGCCAGATCGACCTTGCGATTCACAACCCCGTCTGGTCGCAGGTGAGGGAGCCGGCACCGTGGGAAAGCCGTCCTGCTACACAGGAACCACTGCCGAACCCGCGCCCTGACTCCGATGCTACGAGTGTCGGGCGCTCAATTCGCCGGCACGACGCCGGTGACTTCGTTGAGTGTTGAGGAAAGCAAATGGTCGACATCCATCGCCAATCTAAATCAGCGACGGTCAATCCGCTCAAGTCGTCCCAACCGCTGGGTGCCGCGTTAGCCTTTCTCGGGGTCGATGGCGCGATACCGCTGTTCCACGGCAGCCAAGGCTGCACTAGCTTCGCGCTAGTGCTGTGCGTGCGCCATTTCAAGGAAACGATCCCGCTGCAGACGACGGCAATGGACGAATTGACAACAGTCTTGGGCGGGGCAGCCCATCTGGAAGAGGCGATTCTGAACTTGAAAAAGCGGGCGAATCCGCGGCTGATCGGGATCTGCACGACGGCACTTGTGGAAACCCGTTCTGAAGATTTCGCAAGGCAAATCGCCAACATCAAGATGACGCATGCGGAGAAACTTGCAGGCACAGAGGTCGTGCTGGCAAACACGCCGGATTTCGATGGCGCCTTGGAGGAGGGCTGGGCGAGGGCCGTCGCCGCGATGATCCAACAGATTACACTGCGGGGTCAGCAGGCGCCTCGCTCGAGAAAGGCAACACTGATCGAGAGGATTACAGAACCTAGCGAGCAGCCGTGGAAGCAAAAGAAGGTTGCGATCCTGCCGGGATGGCACCTCACGGTAGGCGATATCGAGCAGTTGCGCGAGATGGTGGAAGGTTTTGGGCTGAGGCCGGTGATCGTGCCGGACGTCTCAGGCTCCCTCGACGGTACGGTGCCCGACCGCTGGATGCCGACAGCGTATGGAGGTACAAGCATCGAGGATATACAGGAGTTGGGTAGGGCGGTGCGGTGCATCGCCATCGGGGAACATATGCGGCGCCCGGCTGAGCTACTGCAGACGTTGACGGGTGTGCCTTACGTATTGGTCCAGTCACTAACGGGATTGAAGAACGTCGACCAGTTTGTCTCGCTTCTTTCCGAGATTTCCTGCGTGCCGGCGCCGGCGAAGATCCACCGTCACCGCTCACAGCTGCAAGACGCGCTTCTCGACGGACACTTCCATTTCGCCGGCAAGAAGATCGCGATCGCCACCGAGCCGGACCAGTTGTACCAATTTGCCACCTTTTTTACGGGACTTGGCGCCGAGATCATCTCGGCCGTTACGACTACGGGTGAGTCAGAAATTATCGAGAAAGTCCCGGCCGAAAAGGTCCAGATCGGCGATCTCGGTGATCTCGAAGATCTAGCCGGCGGCGCTGATCTTCTCGTTACCCATTCGCACGGTCGCCAGGCAGCGGAGCGCCTCGGCATCCCTCTGCTGCGGATCGGCTTCCCGATATTCGACCGCCTCGGCAGCCAGCACAAACTCACAGTTCTCTATCGTGGCACGCGCGACCTGATCTTCGAGGCGGCCAACATCATCCAGGCCAACCAGCCCGCGCCGTCGCTTGAGAAAATCGATGCAATGCGAAAGCGGAGAAATGCCGGATGAATTCCGTTCGTCGCCTCTCGCTCGTCACTGACGAGATCCAGCCGCGGCGTTCCGGCGCATTGCGCATAGCGATCGCGACGCAGGACATGAAAGTCCTAAACGCCCATTTCGGGTCGGCCAAGCACTTTGCAGTCTACGACGTGTCGCGCGACGGCTGGGATTTCGTGGAAGCTGTGAGCTTCGATGACGTCTGTGACGAATCCGGGAAGCATCCGATCGAGGGCGAGGACCGCATCACCCCAAAGGTGACCGCGTTAAGAGGCTGTCATCTCCTCTTTTGTCGGGCTATCGGCGGCCCTTCCGCAGCCAGGGTCGTCTCTGCGAGAATTCATCCGATTAGAGTGGGAGAGCCGGAAGCCATTCAAGACGTACTTTCACGAACCCAGAAAATGCTCAAGACGGCCCCTCCGCCGTGGTTGCGCAAGGTGCTGGCGCAAGCAGGCGTCGCAGAGAAAAAACCATTCGAGGACGAGGACTGAATCATGAAAAAAACGTCCCTCAATACGGGCACGCCTGATGTCAAGGTGGACGAGGCGGCCCTTGTCACGCCATTTGTCAAATGCCTCGCGCGGCTGGTCCGCGCGCAGGATACCTACGGATCGCAGGACCGCGCATCGGACGCGGAGTTGTTGGCCCACTTCATCATCACTGAAGAGCAGCGTCGAGAAATCCCGATCATCGGCGATCCCGGCCCGGACGTTATGTTGCGGTTCAATATCTTTTATACCGCCGTCGCGCTTTCAATCGAAGCACGTACCGGTTTGGTAGCGTCGCCGATCACGATGATCAGCCATGAGGGCTTCGGACGAGTGCTTCTAACGACCGGGCGGCTGGTCGTATTTTCGAAAACAGTGCGCGACGTCCACCGCTTCGGCTTCGCGACACTTCGCAAGCTCGCGGAAGCCGGTGCAAAGCTGGTGGATGATGCGACCGCCGCCATTGAAACCTATCCCGAAGTGGCTCGGGCCTGACGATCGATCCGGCAAAAGGCATGCTGCCGGCGCCAAGGCGACCGGCCAAGGATTAGGGCTACGCCCGTGGGCGGCTTGAGGGCGAGTAAATAGTGGATTTTTCCGAAACGGAGGGTATCAGCCCGTGCATCAACCTCAGCGACGCGCGCCGCCGTCTGCCCCGGGCAGTTTATCTGTACCGCTTGAGTACTCGTTCGGTAGCCGCCGATGAGAACCATGTGTAGTAATTCAAACAGCCGCTTCGACACTCTTGTCGGTAAAGCGACACATTCTTGTCGACGGTTCCCTTCTTTGCCTCCCGGCTAAATGCCTGAAATGCTAACATAACAAGCTTCTTTTCAAGTCGAGCACCCGAGTGGCACGAGTCTTGCCGACATGCCATCTAAGAGGCTGGAAAGCCGGGGATCGGCAGGGTACGAATGAGGCAAGCAACGTGGCAGGTCTAGGTCAGGTCGCATTCGGCTGCGAGGGAGGCATCGACACGTGCACCGCCGCCCAGAATGCGCTCGCTGTTTTTTTTGATCTCGGACCGAAAGTCGGTAGTGTCGGCGGCAACCTGAAGAGTAACTCCGGCCGCTTCATCCTGGAATCAATGCCGCGGGACAGCGCGCCAGCGTGGTACGCGATCATCCGCGATTTCGATGCGGGCGTGCCGTGGAGGCTCAAAGCTTTCCACACCACCGCCGGGCTTGCGCTCGAACCGTCCGTTCGCTCCGTGTACGAGGGCTTCGCGGTGCTTCTCACGACCGGGCAGAGTCGTATCGACCGAACACCATCCGTCAGTCTTCCAATAGGAAGCTCGCTGGAGACCGAAGCGATAACCGCCATCCACGCACCCACGTGGCGCGGTGGACGGTCGATCTAGGCGATGACGAACCGCCGGCTCTCATTTCCCCTGGAGAGCCGACGTCAGGCAGCGGGACCACTCCTCCCCACGCGCACCGGTCCCGCTGCCGCGATCTTTCCACAGGGCGAGGCTCAAAAATGCCTAGCCAAGTCTTTGCAATGGCCGCTGACTAGCAGACCGCCCCCGAAAAGTCGGCCGACAAGACCGGAATTTCGGCGGATGTGACGGATGAGGTCACGTCCGATCTCGGAAGAGATTTTACTTTTTTGCCTGTGGCGGATGCGGAGAGACAGATCCTGATTGGAGAACCAACGATGACAAGTCATTTCTTTACCCGCGACGGCTCCACATGGATGCCGCAATATCTGACGGCCATTGACGCCATGACGTGCATTGGTTGCGGCCGCTGCTTCAAGGTCTGCTCGCGCGAGGTCATGCATCTGCACGGCATCGACGAATCCGGTGAGATCCTCGGGGCCTGCGATGGCGAGGACGACGACTTCGATGGCGAGCTCAGTCGCACGATCATGGTTGTCGATCACGCCGGCCGCTGCATCGGCTGCGGAGCCTGCGCCCGGGTATGCCCGAAGAACTGCCAGACCCATGTAGCGGCCGACGAAATTGTTGCTTGATCTGACGAACGGACTCCGAAAAACCACTTTGGCCGTTATAAATGCAATCGTAGTCGAAACGACAGTCCCCAAAGAGCCCTTGCCGTCGCGCAAGCTGACGAAAGACGTAGACATCGCCGACCGTCGACCCCGTCCCGCAGCTAGCAGCCGACGTAGAACAACGAACTGCCCAGCCACCTGAGAGCCAGAGCAAGTCCGCCGAACTCGGAATGAGACAGAATTGGCACGACATTGATTTCCTCGCGTGATTCAGCGTGAATCCCTGCCTTGGAGTCAGGAGGCAATTGGCGCCCGCGGGCACTCAGAGAGGATCTTCGAATGCCCCGTTGGCATCGGTCAGGAACGGGATGCGTCAGCAGCCTGAGCGATCAGCAGTTAGGTTACAAAAGCACTGCTGCTCGAAGCGCACATGCCGACGCAAATTGGTGAAGAAACCACGGAGCATATAACCCGCTGCCTCCGGATTGACAGTAGCGTCCGCCGTCGCCAGCCGACCCAACACTTCCGCCAATTCCTCGGCGAAGCATTCGTCTTCGCAATGCTCATACTTGAGCAGACCCAAAGTAGTTAAAACTGATGGATCGTCCCCTAGCTTCTCCTCTGTCCACGCGAAAACAGCAGCTTCTTCTCTCTCGTGAAGATTCCGTAAGTGCGGGCCAAGCATCTTTCCGGCGTGAGCGCATATACTATGGTCGACTCCGTGCGGAAGGCTGTTTGCAATGGCCTCGAGACGGTCACAGAGAGACAGTTGGTCCTCGTGAGAACCTGCCAATAAGGCCAGCCGATCGGCGGTGGCTGGAGCTAATGATCGGTTTGTGGGGGGCGCAAACGTCTTGATCCTACCGATCATACACTCCAGTCCCTTTCCGTGATTTCTCTAAGGTAATCTTCCGTACTCAAGGATGAGGTAATGCGTGGTGCGGGGCCTTGACTTGAATCAAGGCCCATCGGCAATAGGGCTAATAACCATCTCATTGTCCGATGGATCGTACGCGGCGTTTCCGCCCAAGCGCTCTGCCGTTGTGAGATCGCCATGAGCACGTCGGGGAGTCTCAGCTACTTGTGAGTCGCTGATCCGTTGTGCATGGACCCACGGCATGAGCGCGTCGATGTCTTTGGCGAGTGGCGGTTGGCGATGCCGATGAAGAAATTGGTAGACTGGGTTCAACACCATTCATCTTGCAAATCGGACCCAGCTACCATTGCCTTGATCATGGCCGGCACAGAGAGCGCATTGCGGCGCTTGGGTTTCTTATCGACTTTTTCGACGAAGCCCTGCATGTCGCAGGGAGAGCCTTGGCGGACACGAATATGCGGCGCCGCGTAGACCCAGGAACGCAGCAATAAGACGATCGGCAGGCGCGAACGGGAAGTATGGCACCGTTATAGTGCCAATGACCGCCCGGAACCATGTCGGGCGGGACCGAGCGAGCTCGCCTACTCGGCAGAAGGCCAGCCTCTACGGATCGCCGCCTGTCGGTTTTGGACGCGGCGGTCCACTTTTAGCCGCCAGGCTGTCATTGTTCGACATACGACAATGTTAGAATGCCGACATAGCTAGTTCGATCCAGGCACTTGAATTTAAACGGGTTTTCCGTGGCACGTATATTGCTCTGCTGACGTGTCAGCGTCGACGAGAATTGTGCGGAGAATGTCGAAATGTCAGAACCGTTCTTTAGGCCGGGGTCGGGGCCCGCGCCCGGCCACCCTACTGCAGAACCTTGGAGACGAAGGAAGAGGTGGTACTCGCCAAGCGATGGTCGAGCTGGCACTGCACGGTCGCATTTGCCACAGCGGTCGACGAGCCATGATGGAGTGTGTTCGCGTATCTGTGCATTTGTCCTATGTATGGTCGCACTGCAATTTCTGATGACCTCAGCAATGGCGGCCGACGAGAGCCCGCTTCGCGAAGCCGAGGTTGCAAATTTCATGCTGGGCAACGGCATGGAGGTAGTCGTCATACCCGATCACCGGGCGCCGATCGTCACGCAGATGATCTGGTATAAGGTCGGCAATGCCGACGAGCCACCCGGCAAATCCGGCATTGCTCATTTCCTGGAGCATCTGATGTTCAAGGGAACGAAGAAGCACCCGTCCGGAGAGTTTAGCGCAAAGATCGCGGAGATCGGCGGTGAGGAGAACGCCTTCACGGGTTCCGACTACACCGCCTACCATCAGACGGTCACGCCAGAGTCGCTCAGAACAATGATGGAATTCGAAGCTGACCGGATGCGCCATCTCGTTCTCACCGATGCGGTGATCGTACCCGAACGCGATGTCATTCTTGAAGAGCGACGCTGGCGCGTCGAGAACGATCCGGAGCAGCTACTTGAGGAGGAGATGCAGGCGACCTTGTATCAGAACCACCCTTACCGCATCCCGACGATCGGCTGGATGCATGAAATGGAACAGCTTAATCGCGAAGACGCACTAAAGTTCTATGACCGCTACTATGCCCCCAACAATGCCATTCTGGTCGTGGCAGGCGACGTGGACGCCGGCAGGGTGCGGCAGCTAGCGGACGAGACCTTCGGGACCCTGCCTCGCGGTCCGGATCTGCCGGCGCGGGTGAGGCCGCAAGAGCCGGAGCAGAACACTAAACGGATCGTCGCGCTCACCGACCCGCGCGTCACGGTGCCGAGCTTCCAAAAATCCTGGGTAACGACGTCCTACGGAACAGCCGAGCAGGGCGAAGCGGAAGCCCTCGATATCCTGTCGGAGATTCTCGGCGGGGGAACGCGCAGCCGGATCTATCAGGAGCTGGTAGTCAAACAGGCAATAGCCTCCTCTGGCGGGGCCTATTTCAACGGAAGGTCGCTCGATCCGTCGAGCTTCACGGTTTTTGGCTCGCCGCGCGGCGAGGCGAAGATTGAGGAGGTGGAGGATGCGATAGACGCTGAAATTCGGAAGATCATCGAGTTCGGCATTACGGATGTCGAGCTCGAGAAGGCCAAAAACCGCTTCGTGCGCTCGATAATCTTCGCGCGCGACAGCCAGTCGGGAATGGCCGGCATTTATGGGGCGGCGCTTGCGACAGGCGATACTGCACACGACGTAGAGGCGTGGCCACTTAGGATCCGCGCCGTAAAGGCGGCAGAGGTGCAAGCGGCTGCCAGGAAATACCTCAGTCCCGACCGGTCCGTAGCGGGGTATCTGCTGCCCCGCGAAAGCGCTACCTCAGGAGATAAAAGCCGATGATATCGTTCAGCCGACTGCGCATCGGGGCCAAGCCCTCACTCGTCGTGGCATGCATATTGCTGGGCCTTGCCGCGTGTCCAGCGCTTGCGGGCATGGCCATAGAGGAGGTCGAGACATCGAGCGGGATAAAGGCGTGGCTGGTGCAGGACTATTCGCTACCGATCGTCACCACCCGCTTCGCATTTCGGGGCGGCAGGACGCAGGATCCATCTGGGAAGGAAGGCATTGTGAATCTGATCACAGAGCTGTTGGACGAAGGGGCCGGTAATCTTGACAGCGATGCCTTTCAGGAGCGGCTGGACGATGCTGGCGCCGAGATGCTCTTTGAGGCGGGGCCCGATGCAGTCTACGGCTATATGCGGGTGCTTGCGGAGCGAAAGGATGAGGCTTTCCAACTTCTCCGGCTGGCAATCGAGCAGCCGCGCTTCGACCAACAGCCGGTGGACCGCCTTCGTGCCCAAATCGTCTCCAGCATCCTGGCAAGAGCCAAGGATCCGGAGACGGCCGCACAGTTCGCATGGATGAGGGCGATCTATGGTGATCATCCGTATTCGCGTCGGGAGGAGGGCACCGTGCAAACACTTGCCGCAGTCACGACCTCCGATCTGAAGGCGGTTCATGAGCGGATTTTCGCGCGCGGCAACCTTACCATTGCCGTGGTGGGAGCGATCGATCCCGGCACACTCAAGCGTGATCTGGATCGAATATTCGGCGGATTGCCTGCTGGCCCCTCCCTAACGCCGGTCGTTGACGCAGTGCCTAAGCTGGGGCGCGCCATTCGCGTCGCGTATGACTTACCTCAGGCCCAACTGAGCCTAGCTTACCCGGGAATCCCCCGAAAGGACCCGCAGTTCTTTGCAGCCAATCTCATGAACCAAATCCTTGGCGGAGGCGCGTTCACATCCAGGCTCTGGAATGAGGTGCGCGAGAAGCGGGGCCTCGCTTACGGCATTTACTCAACCTTGGAGAACATCGACCATGCTTCGGCGCTCGTCATCGGCACCGGAACCCGCCCGGATCGGGCCGCAGAGACGCTCTCCCTCATCCAAGCCGAGGTCAGGCGAATGTCAGAGGAGGGCGTCAGTGAGGACGAGCTCACTGCGGCAAAGAAAAAGCTCATCGGCGGTTATGCGATCGAAAATCTGAACTCATCTAGTGCGGTCGCCCAAACATTGGTCCAAATCCAACTCGAAGATCGCGGCATCGACTACGTCGAGCGTCGCAAACAACTGATCCAGGCCGTCACCGTGGAGGACGTACGGGCAGTCGCGAAACGGCTGCTCTCCGCCGACCCCACCGTAATGACTGTTGGACCGTCCCTCAAGGGAACGAACCGATGACCGTCCAAAGGAAAGCTAGGCTGGCAGCGTCCGGCCGACCTTCTCCAACGCCCCGGCGGGGCACTACCTTGGGATGGGGGTAGTCAAGATCACCTCTCGCGGTCACCAGATGTTCGATTCCAGGCTCTATGCGACTCCTGAAGCAGCAAGGGAGGCCCCGCATCGCAGCCTCCCTCCGCCCGACGGCAGGAGAGAATGTGGTGTCTCGGCGCAAACAGGCGAATGCTCTCTAGCACGACTGCTCCTGCGATGCTGGTGACCTGCTGGCAACGAGACTGCTTGACCCTGCAGCAGCGGTTCTCGCGTTACTCACGAAAGCGCATCAGCACCACCGCTAAGGCTTCACACTTGAAGCACAATCCGAATGTGCTTAGGGTGGCCGCCGAAGACTCCAGATGTCTCAATTGAGTTTCTGACTTTCAGTTGAGGTAAAGGAGTGTATGTGCGGGAGGTGGAGCTCATATCATATCTCCCGAAGAACTAAGATAGCCGAAATTGAGGAGACGAATGTGCTGAGTACTAACTCTGAACAAACAAGACGTAAGCCAAACGCTGTGGATGCCCATGTCGGTCAACGAATCCGCCAGAGGCGTGAGTGGCAGAACATGTCCCAAACGACTCTCGGCGAAGCTATCGGGGTGACGTTTCAACAGGTTCAAAAATACGAAAAGGGCGTGAACCGCGTCGGTGCGGGTCGGCTTCAGCAGATTTCGAAGGCTCTGAAAGTTGAGCCTTCCTACTTCTTTGAGGATACGCTTAATAAAATCCGGTCGGAGGAGCGGTCCGCTTCAAATCAGATTAACATCCCACCCGAAGTCGTTGAATTCGTTGTAAGCAAGGAAGGGATCGAGCTCATCAGGGCCTTTTCTCGCGTGGGCGACTATCGTGTGCGCCGCCGAATCGTGATGCTGGTCAAGTCTTTGGGCGCACACGAGCGGTGATGTATGGATTGGGCCGCTTCTGTGTGGAGACAGAGTGTCTCTATAAAGTCAGACAAGCACCACCGCACTGGGAAATGAGTCACCAGTCTGTCCGATACTCTCGTACGGCCCTTCACCCTTTAAACGTCCTGAAATACCAAGGCGATACTCGCCGATCAATTCTCCGAATCTTGGCGGGCTGAGCGGCGCGCCGGTCCTTCGGGATACTGCGGCGACCATCGACTGCGAGCTTGAGGATCTCATAGAACGACACAGCCATGCGATTATGCTCGGCCGTTTTGTCGACATTTGCAAGGGCAACGGTCGTTCATTGGTCTATCGTGGCGGCCGATATTTGCAATTGCCGGGTAGCGTTATAGGCAAAATCGCTCCGGGACTCACCGCACTGAAAAGCTATTGAACGTGGTTTTTGCGCAAGCCTGTCTATGATCTCAATCAATTCATCTGTAGTTCATTCGTGCTAGCTTGAGCGCAGCTTTAGTCGCCGACCACGATCCGACTTGAAGCGAGCGATGCTTTCTACACCGGTTTCACCGGTCAGAGCGGAAAAGAAGAGTCCAGCCGGCCCCGATTTCCTATTCTGAGACCTCAGAACGGAGATCGAGATCTTTTCATTTGTAGCCTGCCGCGGAATGGGCGAGCGCTGACCTGAGTTCTCAGGGTCCGCTACGCAAGCGCCGGAATACGACCGGACGTGATCAATCGACGTCAGAAGCTATGGGATGTTGGAGAAGAAATGCGTAGGTTGCTTACTCCCTGGCGCGGTGTCGCTGCAGGCTTTCTGTTGAACGGGATCCTCCTCGGGACCTGGGCTTCTCGCGTTCCCGCCGTGATGGGTCACTTTCACGTTGCCAAAGCGAGCTTTGGGGTTTTGCTGTTGCTTTTAGGGTTGGGCGCATTAATTTCGTTCCCCATTACCGGAAGGCTGTCCGATAGCTTGGGTGCAGTGCGGGTCGCCCGAATGATCGCGATCCCGTTCCTGGTTTCGATTGCCGCTCTAGGGCTTGCGCCCACAATACCGCTGCTGGCGATCGCCCTATTTCTCTTTGGCATGTGTCATGGCTCGATGGACGTAGCGGTGAATAGTTGGGCGAGCGAAGTGGAGAAACACATGGGACGGCCAGTGATGTCGTCGTTTCACGCCATGTGGAGTGTGGGGGCCGTTCTCGGCGCAGCAGGCGGTTACATTGCTACAGTCTTTCAGACCCCAGTGTACGTCCATTTTCTTGTTACGGCCGTGACGATCGGCGGGTTGCTCGGACCCTTCCTTCTGCTCGATTGGCAATCAACCATCCGAAGGCATGAAAGTGGTGCAGTGGGATTGGTGTTACCTAACAGTGGCCTTTTTCTTGTGGGGCTCATTGCTCTCGCCTCTGGACTAGGAGAGGGTACAGCTCTCGACTGGAGTGCTGTATATTTGCATGATGTAGTCGGGACCGAAGAATCGGACGCCGCGTTGGGATACATGGGCTTTTCTGCGGCCATGGTGATGATGAGGCTTAAGGCGGATTCTCTGGTTACGCGATGGGGATCAGCCAATGTTGCACGCATAAGCGGTTTCTCGGCTGTCTTTGGCATTTTGTTGATCGTCCTCGGTGAAACCTTGCCGTTAGTCGTGGCGGGCTTCGTGCTGATGGGGGTCGGCTATGCGGCCGTCCTACCATTGGCTTTCAGTCGGGCAGCAGCCGATCTTGTAGTGCCGGCGGGGAAAGCCATCGCGTCCGTTGCAATCTTCGCATATGGCGCAATGACGTTGGGGCCATTTGCAATTGGACTCCTCGCTGAGGCAGCCACAATGCGTTTATGCTTTTTTATCGTCGGACTATTCGCAGCCTTGGTGGCAGTATTGGCTCCAGTGCTCAAGCAATAGAACAAATCACCGCCTGCTTTATCGCACCTTGAGAGATTTTAGCGTTTTGTCATGAGAGCGACGAATACTCCGCCTTTTGCTGACCGAGGCCGCGAGTATTCTTCATCGGCAGGCGCGAAACGGAACGGATTGGAGATACAGACGCCATTTTTGAAGTCATGGGTGAACCAGGCATGAAATGGATCGAGGTGACCGGCCTCGGCCAGCGGCGGTATGGGACTGACGAAGATGAGTAATCAAAAGTCGATAAAGCGTTAAATTCATATCATCAATGGCTGCGATGAAAACAAACGATTTTACTGAATAGATGCGGGCGAAATAGAAGAACGCTCATCAAGTTGGAGTCAGTGAATGCGCGGCACTGTTAGCCCAACTCGCGTTGACTGTCGGACAAAGCGACTATCCTCTGCGAATTGAATGGAGAGAACTATGTCTGATGCAAAGCTGCAGCGCGTACTTTCGTCTCTTACGGAAGTGTACAGACAGCTAAATTCTCTGCCGTCCAGTCAGCCATCCGACGCCGGCTATGTCAAACTCGATACAAACGAGAATCCATTTGCGTTGCCAAAAGCGGTAATGCAGAGCGCAATTGCTGCTCTCGAGCGGCAGTATTTATATCCAGAGGATGACAACATCAGTTTGCGGGAAGCCGCCGCTGCATCCTATGATCTTTCCGCGGATCAGGTGATCGCCGGTAACGGTTCGTCCGAACTTCTTTCGCTCATATATAAAGCATTCCTTGGTCCGGGTGACAGTGTCGCGATGCTGTCGCCCGGCTTTGCATACAACCGCAAGCTCGCCCAATTGCAAGGTGCTCGATTACTTGAAATCAAATGGGGCGAGTCTTCCTTGTTGCCGATACACGAATTGCTCTTCGGTCCTGCAAAGCAGGCAAAGTTCATCCTGCTGGCTAATCCGAACAACCCGACAGGAACATTTGTCCCGATTGCTGATATTGAAAGCCTCGTCGCACTATCTGACCAGTTGGTGGTACTCGATGAGGCCTACGTGGACTTCGCTCCCGACAGCGCTCTGCGCCTCGTTAACCGCTATTCGAATCTTCTGCTCTTAAGAACGTTTTCGAAGAGCTATGCTGCGGCCGGCATTCGCGTCGGCTTCGGCTTCGGTCATCCTGAGGTGATAGGGAGGCTGCGCAATATCCAGAACATGTTCAATATGAATGTGATCGGCCATGCGGTTGGCGTCAGCATCCTGGCCCACCGCGCCACCTATAATGAGAACCACCGCCATATCAGGCATGAGAGAGAGCGGGTGAGGGTGGCGCTGTCGCGACTTGGGTTCTCTGTAACGCCCTCCCATGCAAACTTTTTGCTGGCGCGGGTGCCTGCAGGACGAGACGGCGTTTGGTGGCACGCCTGCTTGAAACGGAAAAAGATACTCGTGGCCGTTCTTCCCGATGAAGGTCTGGAAGATTGCATTCGCGTCAGCATCGGGACGAAACCACAAATGGATGCGTTTCTTGCGGCTGTCGAGGACATTTCGGGAGCTCAGACAATCTCGATGATGGGACGTATAGCCGCTTCAAGCTCGGCTCTTTTGCACGTAGGAAAAGACAGTGGCGACAGGAAAGAGAGCGACGACCGGAAGACTGGTCTCCCACAGCGCTAACTACGCCACGCCCGTGAGGAAGCTGAGTTCATAGCCTGGCGCCTGCATGTGTCTAAAGGCGTGCTCCACAACACAAGGTCGCTGGGACGGAAACATCTGCCGGTAGGTGCACTGAAAAACTGTTGAGCAATAGCCGAGCACGCAAGGATGTGTGCCGTCGCTTAACGATTTGGCTTCCGCCACCGTTAGGCAAGGGCAGGCTCACCGCGAATAGCGATGTTCGGCCAAATAAAGCCCCCAGGTCTTATTTCGCTCGAATTGAAGTCCGGGGCTACTAGGGTAAAGTGAGACGTTAAATGAGAAAAATCCTTCCTTCAAAGCTAGCTTTCGGCATATTCGACCATTTGGACGAGGACGGTAACGCCATGGCACGGCAATACGCAGACCGCCTCACGCTAGCGGAAGCATGTGATCGTCTCGGCTTTTACGCTTACCACCTAGCGGAGCACCATTTTTCGCCGCATGGGAGAAGCCCATCGCCGAATCTGTTCCTATCGAGCGTCGCGCAGCGCACCCGTCAACTTCGTCTTGGCCCGCTTGTCATGCTGCTTAGCCTTTCTCATCCGCTGCGTGCGTTTGAGGAGATCTGCATGCTTGACCATTTGAGCGGCGGTAGGGCCGAGTTGGGCATAGGGCGCGGCTCTCTTCCGATCGAGCTAGGTTACTTCGGGATCGATCCGGACGCGGTGGCTGGACGCTATTTCGAAGCCAGCGAAATCCTGATGGAGGCGATGAGGGGCGGCAATCTTTCCTACCGCGGCGACCACTTTGAACTAAACAATGTCCCCTTGATCCTGAGGCCTCATCAACGCCCGCACCCGCCGACTTGGATCGCCACCAACCGACCTGAGTCTGCACGCTGGGCCGCTACAAACGGCGCAAATGTCGCATGTGTGGGACCCGCCTCGCTTGTTCGCAGGATTACTGATGCCTTCCGTTCCGAGGAAAACTTCAGCTCTGACGCGAACTGCAACGAGTCATTTCTCGGGCTGCTCCGCATGATTGTCGTCGGGCAATCTGCGGAACATGCATACTCGCTTGCGGCTCCTGCCTTCGAACGATGGCTGAATAACTTCAAATTCCTGTACGACCTCCATGCAATTCCAGTTCCGCCAAATCTGCCCCTGACCTTCGATGCAGCTATCGAAAGTGAATTGTGCGTCGTAGGAACGGCGCCTGTCGTGCGACGGGCTCTGCTTGATCAAGTCGACGAAGCAGGTGCTAACTATCTCCTTTGTCAGGTCGCGTTTGGAGATTTGCCTTTGGATGCTTCGCTGTATACCGCAATGACCATTCAATCGGAACTAATGGATCGAGTTGGCTGAGTGCCATGGTGCCTGACGAAGTCAGGCGTGTGTAAAAGCGACGGCTTCCTGTCGTATCAGGCGCAACTCCAATTCGGCCCAAAAATCAACAATGGGCTGGTCGGCGCCAAGTACATCTGACTCGAAGGTGTTTTATCGGGTAGCGTGGCTTCTGGGAAGAGGTAAGATGGTCGAGATCGACGCAATATTGATAACAGACGTAAACGGAATAGGAACGACCGCGGATGATCAACTAGCATTTGTCAGTTTGATTGCTGATCAAGGGGAAACAACCACAGTAGCATTCGGTCCAGAAATTGGCAGCAGAATAGCTGCTTCGTTCATGGCCGCATGCGGACAGCTCCAAAATCAAATCGCTACGAGAACGGGGAAGGAGGAAAGAAAGTTCAAGCCCTTTGCTGCAGCCGGATTCAGCGTCAGAGCTGGTCTGGCCGCCGATGGCTCCAATTCGGGAATGTTATCAATTTCAACCGTAGCGGGCGCGGAGGTTCACTTTATAGCAACGGAACGTTCTCTTCGAGAACTCGAAAACCAATTAACGTTATTGCTCGAACAATTGCGGTTACGTTCGCGACCGAATTAATGCGATTGTAGCGGTAACCAAGCTCTTATGACTATCATGGCTAGCAAGGCCTGGCAGTAATGGATATCGCCCATTTGGGTAGAATTCACGCGGGCAATTCGAACGACAATCATTTTGGGACGAGCGGCGCTGGCTGGTCGTCCATGCTGAGTGCATATTTTCCCAAACGGCGAATATGCCCGGTGTGGGGACTGAGAGTGGCGGCAAGCTTCGGCGTGAAGCCCGCCTGACCACCTGCCGAAGGCATGTCGCTTGCTACCGTAATACCAACTTCGCTCGAAATCTGATCGAGCGGGAAGTCTCCTGCGCCGCATCCCAATCGTGCGCTATGCGGATCTGTCAATCAACAGCGCGTCGCCCTGCAGCCGCCACGGCCTTTGCCACCAGCCGCATTGATGACCTAGCGTCATGGTGCCTGACTGTCTCATCTTGGTTGATGAGGTGGAACGACCCGCTACCACAGCATCAACGTGCTAACGTGGTCGTTGTTTTGAACGCCACAAAGTAGGAGCCGTTCCGTGAAGCAAGTTATCACTATCGGGTTGGATTTGGCCAAGCAGATTTTTCAGGCTCATGGCGCCGACGCTGAGGGCTCTCCACTCTTCACCCGAAGGCTGCGCCGCGCCGAGGTGCTGCGTTTCTTTGAGAAGCAGCCCCCATGTTTGGTTGGTATCGAAGCCTGCAGCGGTTCGCACTACTGGGCGCGGGAGATCGGCGCACTCGGCCACGAGGTACGTTTGATTCCGCCGGCCTATGTCAAACCGTTCGTCAAACGGGGGAAGACGGATGCAGCCGACGCTGAGGCGATTAGTGAGGCAGTGACGCGCAAGACGATGCGCTTCGTTCCGGTGAAATCCCCCGAACAGCAGGCGGCGGCGATGGTCTTGAAGACACGCGCCCTTCTGGTTCGTCAGCAAACTCAGACGATCAACGCGCTACGTGCTCACCTGTCCGAACTGGGAATCATTGCCGGCATCGGCACGGCGAAAATTGCAAGCCTGATCGCGATCGTGCGTGATGAAACCGATGCGCGTCTCCCGAACGCGGCCCGCTTCGCTTTGACGGCAATTGCGGATCAAATCGACGCGCTGGCGCTGCAGATCAACAAACTCGAGCGAGAGCTTGTCGCCGAAGTGAAGCATGACGAAGACATGCGGCGGCTGGCCACAATCCCTGGCGTCGGAGCCATTACGTCGGCCTCCATCAAGGCGCTTGTCCCAGACCCGGGTGGGTTCAAATCCGGGCGCCATTTCGCCGCATGGCTGGGATTAACGCCGAGATCCCATTCGAGCGGAGGCAAGGAGCGATTGGGCAAAATATCGAAGATGGGCAATCCCGAGCTTCGCACTCTGCTCGTCGCCGGTGCAACCTCGGTCCTGCGACATGCAAGAGGCAACCACAAAGCCCCACGGTGGCTAGTCGCACTGTTAGCGCGACGGCCTTTCAAGGTCGTTGCGATCGCGCTCGCCAACAAAATGGCGCGGATCATCTGGGCGCTCCTGACCAAGGGCGGAACATATCGCGGTCTCGAGAGCAGTGCGGCCAGCTCATAAGCTGACAACGAACATCACGAACTGCGCGGCACGGTAGCCGCCAGTGGCAAGGTGCACAAACAAGCGATGATTCCACAACGGGACGAAATCCCGAGGCGAGAGAGGCCAGCGCGACATTGCGCTTCGAGCGCGTTTGGTTGATCAGTCACTCGTTTCGCGGACTTCATCGAGGCCAGCGGTCCACAGAACCGCGCTGATAGGCCGGACATATGACCGCACCGTTCCCGCGGGATGAATCGCTGAAAAATGCCCTTGCCAAGCGGGTCGTTCCACATATGTCGCGCTGCAGCCTGACGAAGTCAGACGTCTGTCAAAAGCGACGTCTTCGCTGCCAGTGTGTGCGGCAGCCGTCAGCTATTGAATGCAGTCTAACACTTGGTGCCCGTCCATCATCACCTCAGTGCGACAAGCGGGCATCCTTCAAGCGGTCGGTTACTAAGGTTAGCTTGCGGCCAGACATATGTGGCCATGCTGACCTATCCTCTTCAGCCTAGCCAAAAGCCTCGCGGTGCGGCTACCGCTGCACGTCGGTCGCGCGACCCCTGGCCGAAGTTGCTTGGCTGGTGGCGTGAGCCGACTGCCATAATTGTCGTGCCAGGCGCAACTCCACCGCTACGTTGCCTGGATGCGCGACGAACGCGTTCGCTGTTTCGTAGTGGCGGATCGGTCTCCTCCTTGTCCATCGCTCGCCAGCGGGTAACTGCTCATCGTCTCTCTTTCCGGCACCCCCGCACCCGCAGGCGATAGTGACAGCGCCGATAGGCTTTCACCTGCGTGCGACCAATCTTCCATCTCCTCAATAGCCTCCATCCAAATAAGCGATTTTACATATCTGCTGAGATTTCCCATTAGAATAGCGTGGCACTTTGGGTTGAATTCAATTGGGACAAGGATAGCAGTAGACGCGGAGCCTTCTCCACACACGGCTGCCGCATCGAATGGCATGGGCTGTCGGCAAACTGCTCCGGTCCGAAGCCGCACTCTCTCCCTGAACCCACCCGCGCCCTGCTTGAAACCGCCGAGCCCCCGGTTCGCCCGCAGGGGCCGTGTCAACCGTATAGTCGCTCTAAAGAGGACCACCTGTGAAACATATCGTTGCAACCTTATTCGGGATCCTGTTTGCTACAGCTGCCAATGCCGCCGGCGATAGTCATGTACTGGCAAGCTTTCCCGAGCTTGAACGCGCGCTGACTACCGGCAAACCGGTGACTGTGACGGTCGATTTAGGCATGTGCACTCCGGCTACTTCCGATACACCGTCGACCAAGACGCGTGGAGGCGTTAGCATAGACGGCTATAGGATCACATCTGACGGCACCCTCGCTTTTGCAGATCAGCATTTTACCATAGATCGTGACGGTAAGCCGGTTGTCCAGTTTCTTCGATATCGGATCCGGCCGGACGGTGGCGCCGAATTCACCATGGTCGTCTTCAATGTGCCCAGTTACGAGCGAAAAGGAACGAGCCGGGTCTATAAGTGCTCAATTGGTCACGGAGTGAGCTTCTTCTCTTCACAGTGACCTGGCATGTTGCAGCACGATCGCGCGGGTTCGGGTGGCGGATCGTCTCGGATCGGCGGCTGAAGGTTTCCCTGTGGCACCCGCCCGTGCCATTTGCAGTGGTCCCGATAGGTAAAGGAACCCGCCTGCCGCTATCCTTGAGCTTCTTCAATGCGGTCTGTGATGCCGTCGCTGGTCTGCCAAGCATAGCGGTCATCGAGGTCCTCTTCGATCACGCCGGCCGCGTATAACTGATCGAGCAGGTCGGCGACAGCAAGTACGCTCATTCCATCCGTCGAGGCCCGCACAACCAACTCCGAGGCTGTAAAGTTGCCGCACGCGATTAGTTGGCCAACCGAGATCGGAGCGTAGTCGAGCACCCGGTGTTCCATGCTTCGCGAGCGGAGATGGAAGCAGCGGTCTCCCGCTGTGTACTCCAGGTCCCTGCGGAAGCGGATCGGCAGGTCGGGGGCCGGGCTCTCGAGCATATGTTGATCAATCATGCTCTTGAGCCCGTCCCGGAACTCGTCAGACGTCCTGAATGACCGTTGACCCACTATGCGATACCCGAGGGGCCAGCGTCCGCTACCCGGTACCGGCGTCACTAGTTGCAAACGTCTCTGCGGCATATTTACGAGGAAGCCGGAAACACAGGCGATCGTCGTGTGATTTCGCTCCGGAAAGGCGATTGCCTCTTGCCTCGCACTGAGTTTCTCCTTCCGCTTGCGCGCCCGCCCCGTGAAAGCCTTTGCGGTCGGAGCGTCCTTGCCCTGCATGACGAGTTCGACCCCTGTCAGTTCTTCAGGCGAAAACGCCCTGTGGATCTGATTGAGATGTGCCGTGCTGAGCACAGAGAAGCGATTCATCGTAGTGCCATAAAGATTGAAGAGGCCGAGCACGCGCCTGGTGAGTGCCTCATCCTTGAGCGGGGCGGCCGTCGTTGTTTGCGGCAATGCGCCCGTGATCTGATAGTAGTCGAAGAGAAAGCGGTCGTACTGCGGGTTGTCCATTGGCTCTGTGGCCCAGTAGCAGAATCCAGTACGAGCTGCCGGGCCAAACACCTCGCTCGCGACACCAACCACGCCGCGCCAAAGCTCTGCATGCTGTTTGCTATACTCGTAATAGCCTTTGAATGGAGCGGCCGAGAGGCCGCAGAACCAGCAACCGACGGTGCACCCTTCGCTCAGCTCGAAAGCGATGATGGGGTGCGTGATCGACGGCGCTGATCCGCCCAATTCGTCATTACAACGCCGAATTTGGCGCTCGCGCCAGGCATGAAAGCGAGGGTTGGTCATTGACATATCGCCATGGTCGCGCAGGAGGTCGCGATGGCGCAACATGTCGCGCATGTACTCGTCCCACATTATCGACAGCGGCCATGGGGCAGACTCCGGCTTGTAGCGGTAAGTAAGGTGATCATTGCGCCAGAGCGGCAGTATCTCCAGTGGGTCAACTTCAATGCCATAGCGCTCTGTTACCGCGCGAGGGGCGTCGGCGCTCTCCGAAACCGCGGTGCGGAACTTTATGTCACCAGCCAGCCGTTCCATGAAACGCTTGATGTGCGACAAGGTGCGCCGTTGCTCCGGCGTGCGCCGGTTAAAGATCTGGCGCCAATACTCGCCTTTATAAAGGTGAGCCCTTGAAGCCGTTTCTTGTAGGCCAGATCGCATGTCTCGTTCCCGATGATATTTGCTGTCATGCTCTCTTCGCACCGATCGTCCAAGCCAATGCGCTCCGGTAAAAAAATCAGCTTGAAACATGAACAACAATTACAACAAGTTGAACGACCGCGGCGACGGCGGCGCCCTTTTCAGCCATATGCAACGGCCGCGTGAGTCCATCCGTAACGGGACTATCCAAGGCAGTAGATTGTACAAAGCGCGGCAAGGCCGGAACGCGCGAGCCACGCTTGCTGTTCGCCATCGCGTCGAGCTTCTTGCCAGTAGACTTCCGTCGGCTGTCCAATCGGATGTAGTTTTGAACTTCGTCAAGCGTTATGTTGTAGCCGAGACTCTTTCCGATCGCTACGATTGGTGCAAGACCCGTGGCACTTGGCTTGAGGTTTGCTGGCAGCCTGCCTTTGTCCAAATCGTTGACGAATCGCTCTACGTCAGCTCGCGCCATAGCTAATTCCTTTGCTCATAGTTGCCAATTACACCGCCTCGCTCTTGCCGGCGTGGATGATGCCGTGAACGAGCAAGCGCCGTGCCAACCTAAAAATGTCGTCATTTTGTGCATTTTCAGAGTGCATGCATTGTCAACTTGCCGACCTTTAGTCCCGAACCGGCCAATCGGCCGCTCCGAAATGTAGACATCTGCAAAATTCTTCACTAAGGCAGCGCTCTCTTTTTTGCCAGCTCAGTTGCGGATTCCGCCAGTCGATTCATTCAGTGAACCATCGGGATACGCTCAAAAGCGTGACGACGGCGTAGCGGCGGAGAAGCGTCGACGAATCGTGCGGAGTGTGGGGGTCACAAACGGCCGGCACAGCAGGTCGACGACCCCCACGGCGGTGGGGAGATCAGAGCTGTATGCGTATCATCCCGGACATGACCCAGCCCCATGCAACCCTGACCGCGACCAGCGCTGAAGCAGGCCGACGGCATCGGGTTGGCACTTTAGGCACCGACGCATTAGCAATGGACGCGCATCTGCGCCGACTGGGTATCGGCGATGTGCATTATGATCTGTCTAGGTTTCGATCGCCTTGGTCTCCCGACCCTTCCATGCACCACGTGCCAACGAGTTTTATTACAACCTGCTAACCGCTTCATTCCAGCGCGTCCGGAGCCGCGACTACTTTGTCGGACTGATGACATCGCTGTGTCGCAACCCCGCCGCAGTCACTGATTTCGGATGGCTGCAAGAGTTCTTCCAATGGTACGAAGACTTGGATTGGCGCAGCAGCTCTAGTCGGATCGCGATCCTCAAGCACCTTGAAAACACGATGTTTGAGTGGCGACGAAGTTGCAAAGTCCCTGTAAGCGCGCTCGAGTGCGGCGCGCGCACGGGTGGCGGCCGTGCCTGTGAGGAGATCGGAAAAGTCCTCCGCGACCAGATACTGACCCATGCGCTTCATTATGTGGAGCCGTGATGTGTTTAGCACCTTTGGGTCATAGGTGACGCCGAGGGCATCGAAGAACTCCTCGGCGGCCGACAAATCCTTCAGCCAGGTGAGGATGTCAGTGCCATCAGGGGCAAAGGTCGCATCATCATAAGACATTGCATTCTCCTACTGGCCGCGGAATAGCTGCTTTCGTTCCAACACATGGTCCCGGCCCTGCACCCTATGATGACCCTGGGAAGAGCTGTGATCGAGACGCCATCAGTGACGGGTATTCGGACATTCCCAAGCGCTCAAACAATCGTATGTGCCGGCAGAGCGTCTACCCGGCAAATACTGGACGAGATTCACGCAGTTTTTTCACAACTGCGGGTATCACCTGCAACACCCGATCTATATCCTCTTCACAGTTATAGCCTGACAACGAGAAGCGGACTGCTCCGACCGCCTGCCTGTGGGGAGTACCCATGGCTTTTAGCACATGGCTCGTCGATAAAGAACGAGAGGTACAGGCGGATCCGGAGGAGCAGGCGATGCCATGGCGATTGAGCAGAAACTGCATGGCTTCACCACCGACGCCTTCAAAGGCAATGCTCGTTGTGTTGGGCAACCGCGTCACCGGATCACCCATTACGAAGACTTGGGTGACACGCTCGAGAAGTCCTTTCTCCAACCGATCGCGGAATGATCTTATTATCGCATTGTCCTTGTCCATACAATCCAACGCGAGTTCTGCCGCCTTGCCCAGACCTACTATCCCGGGCGTGTTCTCCGTGCCCGCGCGCCGGTCGCGCTCCTGGTGGCCTCCCTTGATGAGTGCGTGAAAGGGTACCCCGCGCTTTATGTAGAGTGCCCCGACGCCCTTCGGGCCATGGAACTTGTGCGCGGAAAGCGACAGCATGTCGATTGCCGTTGATTTCAAGTCAATCGGTAGCTTGCCGACTGCTTGCACCGCATCGGTGTGGAAAATTGCGCCGACTTTTTTGGCCATCTCAGCTAGCTTTACCACAGGAAAGATCGTTCCCGTCTCGTTGTTGGCCCACATGATCGAAACGATTGCTACACGGTGTGTAAGGGCGTCCTGATAAGCGTCAAGGTCAAGTCGGCCCTGGTGATCCACTGGGACCTTGTGCACCTTGGTGCCGCGTGTCTTCTCCAGATGGGTGCAGAGCGTCAGCACCGCAGGATGCTCGACCGCCGAAGTTACGATCTCAGTGCGCTCAGGCATAGCCTCGAGCCCCGAAAGGATCGCCGCATTGTTGCTTTCGGTCCCGCCCGAGGTAAAGGTGATCTCTGGGTCGAACTTTGCACCGATCAGTGCTTGCAACTGCCGGCGCGCTACGTTAATCGCTGCCCCGGCAGTAGCACCAGCGTCATGCATCGAGGAAGCGTTGCCAAACACATCTGCGAAAAATGGCAGCATCGCCTGGAGAACTTCCGCATCGACGCGCGTCGTTGCGTTGTTGTCGAGATAGATAGGCCTCAAGATAATTCTCCAGCTACCGAAACGACGAAAGGTTTACAAATGGCGATCGTGGCATTGTAGAAGTGCTTTTTGATCCAGCATTACTGTTCTCCCGTGCGTGGCGATCAGCCGAACGATTTGCCGCAGGCTCACCTCTCCCGCGCGTTGAAACGTTGAAGACCAACCCGGGCGAATCCACCCTTGGGATGACGTCCCGGGCCAGGCCGGCCACATGGGGTTGGGGGTCCGAGTCAACAAATATGTTGATCTCCTTCTCGATAACAGTGTCGCCCTCGCGCGACTCAGTCTCTAATGCAAAATGGTATATGCACAGCCGTGCGCTTGAACCGTCATATGCATAAGCCATCGGTCGGTTCAGAATCGCGGGAAGGAGTGAGCTTCACTGCACTAACGGCTCTTCCGTTGAGACCTATCATTGGATCGTTTCTCCTGGTTCGAAAAGGCCTTTGCAAATCGGTCAAGCACAAACTATGCCAACGAAAAAACCGGTTCTGAAACAACACCGAAACTCAAACATCGGTATGACATTTGTCCGACAATGTCGGAAATCGGACATTGTCGAATTAGCCCACACCAAAGAGCGCCTCTGTGCCGCAAACAGGATGCGATGTGATGACTTCGGCGGCGCAGCTCTTCGAAAGCTTGATGGCAGACGGAGGATGCCAGCCATAGCGGCGATTGCTGGCACTTGCCTCACTCTACGATGGCGGCCCCCGTTCGGAGGCAGCGCCATTCGCTGCAGTGTTGGTCCCCAACGAACGGTGCACCGCGGCGACCGAGCGACACTGAATGACGCTCTGCGCCCGGGGCTGGCAAAGGACGTCGAAAGCAGGCTATCCTAAAAATTCACTGGCGCGCAGATTGGTCCAGAAGTTGCGCATTTCGGATGAGGCGACGGTCGGGCGTGAACTGGAGACGCCCGGCTTCGCCAGAGCTCCCACAAATGCAACTACAGCGAAGCGGGCAAATGACAGGCAGCGCTCTTCGACCACCACACCTCGGGGAAGCCCAGTCCGTATTTCGGCAGCTCTTTCGGCCGTGCCAGCGCGTCCCAATAGGCGATTTGGGCGGCCAGCTTGTAATAGAGCGGAATGACGTAATTATGGGCGAGCAGGACGCGATCGAGTGCCTTCGTTGCGGCAACCAGCGTTTCGCGATCCTTTGCGAAGATCACGCGCTCAATCAATGCGTCGACGCCAGGGTCGGAGATGCCGGCATAATTCCTGGAGCCCTGGCGTGTGGCGGCTGCCGATCCCCAGTAGTCCGCCTGTTCGTTTCCGGGGCTCAAGGACTGACCCCAAACTTCCCAGGTCACATCGTAGTCGAAGGCACGCTTGCGATTGGTATATTGCGATGGGTCCACCGTGCGCACGCGCGCTTCGATACCGATCCGCTTCAGGTTCTGCGCATAGGGCAAGGCGACGCGCTCGAATGACGGGCTGCTCAACATGATCTCGAAGGAGAACGGCTTGCCCGTCTCAGTATTCACCATCCGGTTACCGTTGAGCTCGAACCCCGCCTTGTTCAGGAGCTCGATGGCCTTGCGCAGGTTTTCGCGCGCCTTTTGCGGCGTGCCGCCGACCGGGTTGCTATAAGGGGTGGTGAACACTTCGGGCGGCACGAGGTCCTTGACCTCGTTGAGGTTCTTCAGTTCCTTGCCTTCCGGCAGACCGGAGGAGGCGAGTTCTGTGGCGAAGAAGAAGCTGTTCACGCGCTGATACTGATTGTAGAAGATGGTCCGGTTCAGTTCTTCGAAGTCGAGCGCATAGTTCAATGCCTGGCGCACCCTCTCGTCGTCGAAGGGCTTGCGGCGCATGTTCGGCACCATCGCCTGCATCACGGCCGTTGCCCGGAAGGGGTTGGGAATTTCCTCGCGTTTAACGCGGCCATCCTTCACCGCCGGAAAATCGAAGGCCGTAGCCCAGCGCATCGCCTGGTTCTCCCGCCAATAATCGGTGTTGCCGGAGCGGAAAGCCTCGAATTCGACGTCGCGGTCGCCAAAAAAGGAATAGGTGATCGAATCGAAATTGTTCTGCCCGACATTGACGTTGAGCGCGACGCCCCAGTAATCGGGCCGGCGCTCATAACGAATGGTCCCGCCGGGGGCGAACGAAGCGATCCGGTAGGGACCTGACCCCATCACCGGTTCAAGCGTCGTTCGCGAAATGTCGCGCGGCTTGCCGTCCGGTCCAGTGCCCTCCCACCAGTGCTTCGGCACAATCCGGATCTGCCCGAGGATATGAGGAAGTTCGTGATTGTTTTTGTCGTCGAAGTGAAAGGTGACGTCCCGATCCCCTGTCTTTTCCGCCTTCACGACATGCCGATAGTAGCTCTGATAGAGCGGGTTCAGTTCCTTCGCCTTGTCGAAGCTGAAGACGACGTCTTCCGGCGTCACCGGCTTGCCGTCGGCCCATTTCGCTTCCTGCCTCAGCCGGAACGTGGCCGAGGAGATGTCGTCGGGGAAGGAAACGCCTTCGGCCAGAAGCCCGTAGGCCGTCGAAATCTCGTCCTCTGACGGTTTCATGAGCGTGTCGAAGACGAAATCCAGGCCGACGGCCGTTTCGCCCTTCACCAGCAGGGGATTGAACGTGTCGAAGGTGCCTGTCTGTGAAAGCCTGAGATCTCCGCCCTTAGGTGCCTCGGGATTCACATAGTCGAACTTTTTGAAGCCGGGCGGATATTTGAGATCATCGACGAGCGACAGTCCGTAGTGCCAGACCGGCTGCTCTTGAGCCTCCGCAGCCGGCACCAGTAGTAAGGACATGGCCATGAACGCGGTCGCAAACTTCAGTCTTCCAATGACGCCGATGTCCAGCATCTCGTCCTTGCTCCTTGTTTTTATCCATTCGCCGCCACGGTGTTTGTGGGGCGGCTCCAAGTCGTTGCAGGATCGGCATGTCAGTGGCCGATCGTCCCTAGATATGGGCAATTCACACTCCTCAAAAATTGATTTTCTAAATTCTGTTCATAGCGTCTATGGATATGCGGAGCTTTGTGCCTGGTAGGGTCGCGGCCTGTGTCGCTGTACCCGTTGTCACTTTTTCTGGCGGCGGCGATGACGTGGATGTCGACCAGTGTCGCAAAGTCTTCCTTCGTCGCTGACAAGCGTCGACGGGATAACCAGTATCAGGAAACCGGTCATCAACTGTTCTTGCGCCTTTTCCGCACAGCCGGCGACCGCCTCGGCATTGAGCGAGGCCGGATCGATAAGCACTGCCCGCACCCGACTGCATCACATTGGTGACCGCGAGGTGGACGGCAAGTACCAAAGTCGAGAAGGTCAGGTATCAAACTCGCCTTGCCGGCGATGGGACCAACCTTGGCGAGACCGGTTATGCCTGCGATCTCCGTCGCGACCTTCAGGAAGATCACCGGTGCAATGATCATTCCAAGCTTTCCGATGTCCGGATAGAAATATCCAAACAGGATGCCCGCGATCGCTGCCAGTACCTGGGCATAGAGATGGCGATATAAGGGTGGCTTGGCGCGGGTCTCCGCGGAATGCTCAATGGTCATCAGGAGATCCTCCATATGGGGCCCGCCCGGTCGCCTGCCAGGCCGATTCTCCGAAAACCGACAGCGGCGATTGTCATGTGAAGCTGATGAGCAATGACCGTGCCAGTTGCCGTTAAACCGCAGATCCTGACGCCCGAGGTGCTTACTGTTCTCGACCCGACCAGCCCCGCCATCCCGGTAACCGGCCACGGCGACATACTGATGGTAGTGCAGGCGATTAGGACGACGCCTCTGACATTATCGCCAAGCTCTTCGCCGCCGACGTGATCCACGAATTTGAGTGCGCGAACACCATCGGTCTGGCACGACGGGACTGCCTCCTCACCGCCTTCTGTCCATAATTCTCACCTTTGTCTCAAGGCAAACCTTGGCCGGCAAGAAATGTTATTTGCCTCCATCAAATGACCGCCGAGACATCTTAATCGGCCTCCAGCCAAAGTCCGCAGCCGCAGCAAAGACCCGGGTGGAGGGATAGCGAGATGACAGATTTTTGGCGCCACCGACAGAACTGGCACAAATCTTGATACTGCTCATTGCGAGGCGGCGGAGCTGCTCATTGCGGCAACAATCCTATGCCTCGACTGCGCCACGTATGAAGATTTCACAATACTATTCAATTGAGTTCTTGCGACAAATGGCCGTTGACGATGTGCAAGATGGTCGCCAGAGCCGCCGTAACGAGAGGAATGCGAAATGTCCAGGACCGCAGAAAAGCCCTTCGAAACTGTCGAAAACTCGATCGTCGGTCAATCCACGGCAATCAATAGGGGCGAGCAATTGACGCATGCTATTGAGTCACAGGAGCTGGCCGGATCCGTCTTCAAGTCAACAATGATGGTGGGATTTGAACTGTCGCTGAACACTTTCGCTGCAGTCCAAGCCAACACCTTCGCTAATTTGCACCATCTTAGCGAGTTGATCGGGGCAAAATCGCCGTCCCAAGTTTTCGACCTACAGTGTTCCTTCCTGCGCAAGCGTATAGACATGGGTGTCGAGCAGGTCAAAGAATCCCAGGCGCTCAGCACCAAGGCTTTGATTGATATGTCGAAGCCAATCAAGGAATTCTTTGAAAAGGTTATAGCAGACCTCAAGACGGCCTGATCGTCAGCGATCCCCGCCGTGGCAGGCCGTGACCCGCCACCGCTTTGCGCTGAGTAGCCTGGAGTACCATTCGATATTTTCGTCGATTTGTCGGATTGATGACATCGGCTTGCGTTATAGGTGTCGGAATCCCGGACGCTTCTACGGCTTCTTTCGCCCTCCTGCAGGAAGGCGGCACCTCCCCATTGCGCATTCAGGGATCACATCGGCCCCAAGGTTTCTGCTCCGGTCTCTTGTGCGCACCGCCGCGCAGGTCCTTGCGCACAAGTAGTCACGTTGATCTTCATTCAGCTCCCTCGACGTCTCGAAGACCCAACCGCGCAACATACACCGGATCACGAATGGACGTCGCGTAGGCCGCGGCTCACGAAAGGCAGGGATGTTGAACTGGGACGACTTCTGGCCTCGCCTGACGCGTCCTAATAGGGACCACACCGTCAGGCCGGCCGAATGACACGTGGCACCGCGACCTGCACGGCGCCTGATCTGCAAACGAAGCGACTATCAAGTTCGCAACATCTATCCTGGCCGCCCAGCGCGGCTGTCATGAATCGTAGGACACTCTGCAAGCCGGCTTTAGCACAGCCTGGTTCGCCGAGCACCACTTCGACAACTACAGCGGTCCGTCGCCTTTGTCGATCGTGACCCACTGCGCCGGTTTGACTACGACCATTGGCGCGTCGGACGCTTTCGACAATTGTTTGTGAAATTGTCGGCTCCGCGACACAGGCTTGCTTCTGGGTCGGCTACTTCTCCTAATCTAAGTAGCTGTAAAAGAAGGTAAACCAGCTTCTGCTGGGCTCACCCTCCTCGACTTGGCACGGCTTTTGAAGCCTTCCTTGTGCAGGCGGCTTGAAGCTGCCGCTGTATTCGTGTTGCGGGCAACCGCGATGGTTTCGAACAACGAAGGAAAGCAACATGGCAGGTCTGCGTCAAATCGCGTTTTACGGCAAGGGCGGTATCGGCAAGTCGACCACCTCGCAGAACACGCTCGCCGCCCTTGTCGACCTCGGGCAGAAGATCCTCATCGTCGGCTGCGATCCCAAGGCCGACTCCACCCGGCTCATCCTCAACGCGAAGGCGCAGGACACGGTCCTGCATCTGGCGGCAAAGGAGGGATCGGTGGAAGACCTCGAGGTCGAGGACGTGCTCAAGGTCGGCTACAAGGGCATCAAATGCGTCGAGTCCGGCGGCCCCGAACCGGGCGTCGGCTGCGCCGGCCGCGGCGTCATCACCTCGATCAACTTCCTGGAGGAAAATGGCGCCTATGACGATGTCGACTACGTTTCCTACGACGTGCTGGGCGACGTGGTGTGCGGCGGCTTCGCGATGCCGATCCGCGAGAACAAGGCGCAGGAAATCTACATCGTCATGTCCGGCGAGATGATGGCGCTCTATGCCGCCAACAACATCGCCAAGGGGATCCTCAAATACGCCCATTCGGGCGGCGTGCGGCTCGGCGGGCTGATTTGCAACGAGCGCCAGACGGACCGCGAGCTCGATCTCGCCGAGGCGCTGGCGGCCAAGCTCAATTCCAGGCTCATCCACTTCGTGCCGCGCGACAACATCGTCCAGCACGCAGAGCTCAGGAAGATGACGGTGATCCAGTATGCCCCGGAGTCGCAACAGGCGGCGGAATATCGCGCGCTGGCCGACAAGATCCATGCCAATTCCGGCCAGGGCACCGTCCCGACCCCGATCACCATGGAGGAGCTGGAGGACATGCTGCTCGATTTCGGCGTCATGAAGACCGACGAGCAGATGCTTGCCGAACTTCAGGCCAAGGAAGCGGCGGCAGCGGCCCAGTGACCGCCGCCGCAGACGCTGCCGGGACGGTGATCCGGTGCGACATTCCACCAATGGTGCCTCTTCTTGGAGGACACGCAAAAAAGGGGGCAGGCCCAATGAGCCTCGATTACGAGAATGACAGTGCGCTCCATCAGGAGCTGATCACGCAAGTGCTGTCGCAGTACCCACACAAGGCGGCCAAGCGTCGCCAAAAGCACCTCAGTGTCGCATCGGACCGCGAGGCGGTCGGGGAGGAGGGCGAGACCCTCTCCGAATGCGACGTGAAGTCGAACATCAAGTCGATCCCCGGGGTGATGACGATCCGCGGCTGCGCCTATGCGGGCTCGAAGGGCGTGGTCTGGGGCCCGGTCAAGGATATGGTCCACATCTCGCACGGCCCGGTTGGCTGCGGTCAGTATTCCTGGTCGCAGCGCCGCAACTATTATGTCGGCACCACCGGCATCGACACCTTCGTGACGATGCAGTTCACCTCCGACTTTCAGGAGAAGGACATCGTCTTTGGTGGCGACAAGAAGCTGGAACAGGTCATCGACGAGATCGAGGAGCTGTTTCCCCTCAACAACGGCATCACCATCCAGTCCGAATGTCCGATCGGCCTGATTGGCGACGACATCGAAGCGGTGTCGCGCAAGAAGGCCGTCGAACACGAAACGACCATCGTGCCGGTGCGCTGCGAAGGCTTCCGCGGCGTCTCGCAGTCGCTCGGCCATCACATCGCCAACGACGCCATCCGCGACTGGGTGTTCGACAAGGCGGACGGCAAGACGGACGTCGAGTTCGAAACCGGTCCCTACGATGTCAACGTCATCGGCGATTACAACATCGGCGGCGACGCCTGGGCGTCGCGCATCCTGCTCGAGGAGATCGGGCTGCGCGTCGTCGGCAACTGGTCGGGCGACGCCACGCTCGCGGAAGTGGAGCGGGCCCCCAGGGCCAAGCTCAACCTCATCCACTGCTACCGGTCGATGAACTACATCTGCCGGCACATGGAGGAAAGATACGCCATCCCCTGGATGGAATACAACTTCTTCGGCCCCTCCCAGATCGAAGCCTCTCTGCGCAAGATAGCCAGGCATTTCGGCCCGACGATCGAAGAACGGGCCGAGAGGGTCATCGCCAAGTACCGGCCGCTGGTCGACGCCGTGATCGACAAGTACTGGCCGCGCCTCCAGGGCAAGCGAGTGATGCTCTATGTCGGTGGTTTGCGCCCCCGTCACGTCATCACCGCCTATGAGGACCTCGGCATGCAGATCGTCGGCACCGGCTACGAATTCGCCCACAACGACGACTATCAGCGCACCGGTCACTACGTGAAGACGGGCACGCTGATCTATGACGACGCGACCAGTTACGAACTGGACACGTTCATCGAGCGGATCCGCCCCGATCTGGTCGGCTCCGGCATCAAGGAGAAGTATCCGGTGCAGAAGATGGGCATCCCGTTTCGCCAGATGCACTCCTGGGACTATTCCGGCCCCTATCACGGCTATGACGGCTTCGCCATCTTCGCCCGCGACATGGATCTCGCCATCAACAATCCGGTCTGGGATCTCTACGACGCGCCCTGGAAGAAAATGACCGTGCCGACGGCCGCAGTTGCAGCCGAATGATCGGCCGGTCTTGCGCGGCACGAGGACCGCGGCAAGACCGGAAACCTCTCGAACATCCCTGGGCCTAAGAGGCCAGATCAAGAAGGGTCAAACACCATGCCGCAATCGGCTGAGAAGATACTCGACCATGCGCCGCTGTTTCGCGAGCCGGAATACCGGCAGATGCTCGCGGAGAAGAAGCTGAACTTCGAATGTCCGCACCCCGAACGGCTCGTCACGGACCAGCGCGACTACAGCAAGGGCTGGGAATATCGCGAGAAAAACCTCGCCCGCGAGGCGCTCGTCGTCAACCCCGCCAAGGCCTGTCAACCGTTGGGGGCGGTGTTCGCAGCCGCCGGCTTCGAGCGGACGATGTCGTTCGTCCATGGCAGTCAGGGCTGCGTGGCCTATTATCGCTCGCACTTGTCGCGCCACTTCAAGGAGCCGGCTTCGGCCGTTTCGTCCTCGATGACCGAGGATGCGGCGGTGTTCGGCGGCCTGAAGAACCTGGTCGACGGGCTCGCCAATACCTACGCGCTCTACGATCCGAAGATGATTGCCGTCTCCACCACCTGTATGGCCGAGGTCATCGGCGACGACCTGCATGGCTTCATTGAGAACGCCAAGAGCGAAGGCGCAGTCCCGCCCGAATTCGACGTGCCGTTCGCTCACACGCCCGCCTTCGTCGGCAGCCATGTCGACGGCTATGACAGCATGGTCAAGGGCATCCTGGAGCACTTCTGGAAGGGCCAGGCGCGCACCCAAGCGGCCGGCACGATCAACATCATCCCGGGCTTCGACGGCTTTTGCGTCGGCAACAACCGCGAACTCCAGCGCCTGCTCACCCTGATGGGCGTGTCCTACACCTTCATCCAGGATGCCTCCGACCAGTTCGATACGCCGTCCGACGGCGAATACCGCATGTATGACGGGGGCACGACGATCAAGGCGCTGAGGGCGGCACTCAATGCCGAGGCGACGCTGTCGCTGCAGCACTACAACAGCCGCAAGACGCTCGAATATTGCCGGGAGGTCGGCCAGGCCACCGCCGCCTTCCATTACCCGCTCGGGATCAACGCCACCGACGCGTTCCTGATGAAGGTGTCGGCGATTTCCGGCCGGGAAGTCCCCGAGACGATACGCCTGGAACGCGGCCGGCTGGTCGACGCCATGGCCGACAGCCAATCCTGGCTGCATGGCAAGACATACGCGATCTACGGCGATCCGGACTTCGTCTACGCCATGGCCCGCTTCGTCATGGAGACCGGCGGCGAGCCGCGGCATTGCCTCGCCACCAACGGCACGGCGGCCTGGCAGGCCGAGATGACCGAGCTGCTCGCCTCTTCTCCCTTCGGCAAGCAGGCAAAGGTCTGGCCGGGAAAGGATCTCTGGGCCTTGCGCTCGCTGCTCTTCACCGAGCCGGTCGACCTGCTGATCGGCAATTCCTACGGCAAGTATCTCGAGCGCGACACCGGCACGCCGCTGATCCGGCTGATGTTCCCGATCTTCGACCGCCACCACCACCACCGCTTTCCGCTCATGGGCTACCAGGGCGGCCTGCGCCTGCTGACGACGATCCTCGACACGATCTTCGACCGCCTCGATCGCGAAACGATGCAGACGGCGGTGACCGATTATTCCTATGACCTGACCCGCTAAAAGCGGCGGTCGGCAAAACGCCGGCCCGGGAGCCGCACCATGGGATCGCGAGCGTTGAAATGGGCTGATCGTTTAGCTCATGCGCTATCGGAACTGCGCTCGGAAGTGCATTCGGACAGCCACCTTATCATTCTAAAGGGGCATAGCGGCATATGAATTTTGCATGGAGAGAGACAGACGGTTGGTAGTATTGCCGGCCACTCACGGGATCGCCTCGATTAAAGAGGGCCCGTGCTTCAGGACGAGGACTAAATGATGACAGCGTTATCTGATCCCCGGTTTACTCGAGCTGTCAGTGACGATGGATCGTTGGCCACCCCTTTCATGAAATGCCTCGCGCGGTTGGTCCGCGCTCATGATTCCTACGGATTATGGAAGGATAAATGTGACGCCGAGTTGCTGGCCAACTTCACAGTTACGGAGGAGCAGCGGCGAGCTATCCCCGTCATCGGCGACCCCGAGCCAGACGTGCTGTTGAGGCTCGACCTTTTTTACGCCGCCGTCGGCGTCGCTATCGAGGAGCGCACGGGGCTTTTGATCTCGCGAACGCTGGAGATCAGCGATGAGGGCATCGGCCGAGTGCTCTTCACAACCAGGCGGCTGGTGGTGCTGTCGAAGACCCTACGTGACGTTCACCGGTTCGGCTTCAATACACTTGGCAAATGCGCCAAGACTGGCACGAAGTTGGTCAAGGATGCGATCAAAAGCATCGAAACTTATCCGGACGTGGCGCGGGCATAATGTGCCTGCAAGGAATAAGACCATGACAGATCTTGAAGAACTCAAGCAGAGGGTTCAAAAACTGCAGTCACGCGCTGCGACTGCGAAGACGCAATTGCATGACCTTGCCGAGTGCCTTCCGAACTATTGGACCGAAATAGTGGCCGTCGCCGAAAAAACATTCGACGCTTTTGCTCAGTTGGACGCTGCCAAAAGAGAACTCGCCGCGTCGGAGAATTCACGATGAAAAGCTCGTTCGTGACCCGCCGCTTCAGCTGGTGCCGGAATATCTATTATGCATCGGCTGCGGCTGCTGACTCGGGGCGCGAGGTATGCACCTTCACGGGATCAATGACGCAGGTGAAATTCTCGGTGTTTTGCGACGCCGAGGACGATCATTCCAGCAACCAGATCATGTGATCATGTCCGGCGACAGCGCCGGCCGCTGTATCGGCTGCGGAGCCGGAGTGCGTGTTTACCCAAACTGCCAGAATCATGTTGCGGCCGACGACATTGCCGCATGATCCCACAAACAAACCAGGAAAACGGCGTTGTCTTTTGGTATCTTTCATCGAATTCTATGGCTGTTCCTGTGCGCCAACACTCTTATAGTCTACCTCGTAACGGGGTCCATCAGTGACGCAGTCGTCACGACTATGGTTGGTTCGCTGCTTCTGCAGCTAGCTTATTTCGCAAACGTACTCTTTCTGCTCTGGCGGGCTCACTGCGCCCGGAGAGCTCGTCAAACGACCGGGCAATTCCATGGAGAGGAACAGCCGGGGGACCCTCGTATAGCGGGCACTCACGGGCGCACGGATGGGGATCCGTGCTTCGAGGACGAGGACTCTCGATAGGCCCCTTGCTAACCGCTTCATGAAATCTCTCTCGTGCGGCTAAATCCCCGCTCAGGTTTGCTTTCGGTGTGCAAGGACAAGTGCCCACGCTGGATTTCTGGCCGACTTCACTGTCACCGAGGACCAGCGCCGTGCGACCGCGTCAGCCCTTGAAGCGCGGAACAAGAGAGTGCGTAAGCTGCAGCCGTTCTGGAAAGCGAACATGGAATTTGCGTAATGTCGCCAAGGACCTTCCAATCAATGGAGCTGATCATGATAGTCGCCGAGAATACGTTGGCGCCTTTGCTCAGGTTAGCGCTGCCGGATTGCTGCCCGACGGCACAATCTGGGGAATGCTACCGCTTCAGATGATCCTACATTGAATCTTACTGTTGGTTCTCTCTGCAGATGCGCCGCCTCTTAACATAATCTTGACGATAGTGAAAAGTGATGCTGGATCTGACGAATGCGAAGCGCATAGGAATTATCGGCGGTGGCATTGTCGGTTGGCTTGCAGCGATAGCGCTTCGCCGTGTTTTCGACGTTGATGTCGATGTAACGGTCATAGAGGCTCCGACGGTGTTTCCGCTTGGCCCAGGGGAGGGGGGCTCGCTCAACCTGATTGACACGTTGTGTCGCAATGAGCTCGACCTGGACGTTTTCATTGGTGAAGCCGGCGCCACCCACAAGCTTGGTGTGCTCTATGAGAATTGGAGGGGTGGAGGAATCCCGGATCGCTACTACCGCATGTTCGGCGGATCGGGCATACCGGAAATCGAATGTCGCGTCGGCGGTTTCTTCCCTCTGCTGTCGGCGAGAATTGCCGCAGGTGAGAACCTTCACACGTGCATCCCTGGCTTTGAGTTAATCACAAAGAAGGCATCGCAAGTGGAAATCGACGAGTTGCTGGCAACGGGTGAGTCTGGACTCTACCCTTCGTTTCACTTCAATCACGCCGGCTTCGAGCGATACCTAAGGCGTGTCGGACTGGCACGTGGGATCACTTCTCGTAGGGCTGTGGTACACGGGATGAGACTCGACGACCGAGGGCATGTAAACGCTTTCCAGCTCGGAGGCGAAGAACTTGAAGTCGACTTCGCCGTCGATGCGTCCGGATTTGCCAGATTGGGTCTCGGCAAAGTCTTTAATACGCGCTGGTGTTCGTTCGCAAATGTGCTGCCTACTGATCGTGCGATCATCTTTGAGCTTGAGCCGCGGGCATCATCCCCCGTTACCCGTGCTACCGCCATGAAAGCCGGATGGATGTGGGAAGCCCCATTGAATCGCTCGATCAGTGCCGGTTATGCATTCAGCAGCAGATATGCGGACGCTGCGATGGCAATCGCCGAGGTTGAGAATCACTATGGATTCCGTGTGGAGGCGAAACACGAGCTTTCGCTGGATCAAGGTTACTTTTCGACCGCATGGGTTAACAATTTCGTGGCTTTGGGAACAGCGTCGGGTTGTGTTGAGCCCCTGGAGGCTGCACTTGCCGCCTACACCTTCGAAGCGTTAAGGAATTTGGAGCGCATTCTCGCCAACGGAAGCGGCATTGTGCCCGCTCGGGCCATCGAAGGCTATAACAGCGCGAACGCACGGTGCTGGACGGGTGTTCGGGACTTCCTGAGGCTGCACTACGATTCCAAGCGAATTGACACACCGTTTTGGCGAGATCTTGCCGCAGCCGAGTTGCCGGAAGGATATGCCAACCTGAGGGCTTGCTTCCAAAAACGGACACCGCGCTTTATCGATATCCAACCGTATGTCGGAAGCGGATGGCAGAGCCTCTTCCACGAAATTGATTGGATTTCAGTGGCGGTCCCTCTAGGAGTAGTGCCGCAGGCGGCCGCATGCGCCGAACTACGCAGGCTCTCTACGGAAAGTCGAAGTGAGGTCCAGGCCTATGTTGATCGGCTGAAGGGAACAATAGCCAAGATCAGCAGCACGAGGGGATGCATGCACTAATCGTCACACAAAAGCCCACTCCGCGGCCGAAGCCGTGTACCAGGGTCTTGCTTCATGATCATGGCGGAGCGGCACATTGATCGTGAGCAGGGTGTCTCAAAGCCGGTCAAATCCGCGGCTGCGAACGACTAGGGTCGATATTCCACTGAATCACGCGGAGCTGTCATGTGCAACGCTTCCTGTAGTAGTACCTGCCGCATCCAGATGCTCGCCTGATCCCTGTTGTGTAGGCTAGGCCACTGGACAGCTTGGGCGAATGGTGGAAGTGCCAGTGGAAGTTCGGCGACCCGCAGCGGCGTTGTTTTTGCGAAATGTTCCACCAGCCGTAACGGCATGGTCGCTATGCGATCGGTTCCCGACAGCAAAGGCGGGATTAGGCTAAATCCCGGCACGACGACTTCGATGCGCCTCTTGAGACCGTGCTCAAGCAACAACCAATTCTCGATGGAAGGCTTTAGCGTACGTCCGAACTTAGCCGCAATATGACCCATCGATCCGTAGTTTTCGAAAGAAAGCTGCCGTTTTAACTGCTTGTTAGTGGGGCAACCTACGCAAACCAGCGTGTCGTCGAGCAGTTTCGCCTTTGGATGATCGCTCGACGCGAACAATTCCGGAAGGATCACGAAATCGACGTCACCGTACCGGAGAAGTTCATCGGGATCCTCAGTGAGAGGCAGCAACTCGAAGCCGATGCCAGGCGCCTCTCGCGCCAGCCGCTTCACGACTCTTTCAAAAAACACCAGCATCATGACGTCGGAAAGCCTGATCCTGAAGCGTCGCTCCGACTGAACTGGGTTAAACATATCCCAAGAAATGATGGAGAACTGGATGTGCAGCAGAGCATCGCGGACTGCGGGGGCGAGCGCTATCGCACGCGGAGTTGGGATAAGTTCGCGACCTCGCATCGTGAACAAGTCGTCGCCGAAATAGGTGCGTAGGCGGGCGATGGCGGCGCTCATGGCCGGCTGACTGAGGTTGATACTGCGAGCAGCTGCGGTAACGCTTCGCTTTGTCATCAGAGCATCGAGCGCTACGAGCAGATTAAGATCAAGTCCCTTAAAACGCATTATATAATTCAACCAAAGCGTTTCTGCCCTCATAGAACAGGTAGTTTTCAGTGATGTTACAGAGTGAGCGCCGTTGCCTTGTTCCCGCTGCTCAGAAGAACATGAGGGAGTGGAGCGCACTCCGTCCCGAGTACCGTAAAGAGCGGGACTATCCCACCACATTCGACACACCAAATGAGTGGTGCGTTGGGACAAAACTTCGGCTTGCAGAGGCCTTTCCAGCGTGCTGATGAGAATGGAGTGCAACCCGGACCCCGGCACTTTCGGGAGCTGACGTCGGTGACCAGCTGTTCCCCGATAACAGAGTGACCCTCGGTTAGCCTGTTCTTCAATGCGATATTGGTTTTGCGGGCGGTCTCAATTTCGGACGTGGTTTCCAATCTGCTGGGGGCATCAGTGGCTCCGGGCAGTCCGCAGTTTTCGAGCCGATCTGGCACGCGGCTGTGGAACTCTTCGCCCATCGCCTCAATGAACCACTCCTGCGTGCCAGCAAAGACCTTGAGTTCGACCCTCTTTAGCGACGCCGACCTCCTCAACCCGATCGACGCGTCGGGTTAATGTCTCGGCAGCAGGATCAGGAGAGGACGACCCGCCCAGGATCACATTGTCTTGTGCGGGCGTGCCGCCTGGCTGGAACTTTCCTGAGTGCATCAATGGCATCTTTCTGATAATCAGACGAAGCGATGGCGGATACTAGTGCCGCATCGACCCGGTCGCGCTATGCAAAGTTCATATCCCGCCATGCGCTTGAGATATGGTTCTAAACTCTTTCCAGGATCAGTGCTGCCAGCCGACGAGTCCTGACCCACACATGGAGTAAAACGACCGACCTCTCACTTTCGCAGAGGACGAATAGCTCCTGATTGAACCTTCAGGAGCTTGACATCGCGGACTGCAGGCGGCAGGCGACACACCCGCGAAGCCTTTTTGTATGCCAGCTTGCTCCTAGTTTCTTAGTTCGCCGCGAATCGCCTCACTTCAACCGCGTCGGAACCAAACGTTGATCCGATGTGATGAGCCATTGATGCCAGACGTGCCCCACTCCACATTGGTTTCCGAAGAGCACCATTAAATCTGCGCCCAATATCTACTGCTGCTGTTAATCAGCCTGGCTGACAGAAAGCTGACGCGGAGGGGTTAGGGCGTTGTTCATGTACAGCCACAAAACTTCTTCCAGCGAATTTAGGATTGGGTAATAGTCAATCGCGCTAGTGTGTTCTGGATGTCCATCAGTGTTCGTCTCGCGATCCTTGATCGAACCGGAGCTCGCCGTTCAGCCTGAGTGGTTCATGTAACGGCAGAGCAGTGTGCGACGACAGCTCGACCCCCGAAGTAAATGTAGCGAAATGCATTCATGATGCAGATGCCTTCGATCCGAAGAATCGATTTGCTCAATCAGTTTCTCTTAAGGCAAAGGCTGATCTAATGAAGGTGTAAGGGCATATCAATGCGCAGAGAAATCGCAGGTGTATTTTTGGCATCATGGGCTCGCCGACCGGTGTATTTCTGCTCGTCAACAGACCTTCGCCCCCGCTATCACAGGTGTTTGGGTTACATGCTCCTTCGATTAGCCCTCGCAAGGAGCGGGTACGAATACTGCGATCAGTCGCGCGGTACTGCTGTCACCCCGGTCATAGTCCGCGGTGACGTGCTCAATTGGCTGTCCTGCCTTGATAGGAGAATGAAATGCGAACGTTGCTCGTGGATACGGATCTTACCCGCGCGGTCCGAGGCGCGCTCGGTGACGGCGGCTTTGCCGTTGATGTAGTTGGCACGCTGGAACAGGCGTCGAGCGCATTTTTTTCAGCGAGCTATGAAATTCTTCTGCTGGAGTTGGTACTGCCAGATGGCGATGGACTGGATTGGCTGAGGCAGCTAAGGAGCGACGGGTATTCAGTTCCTGCCGTCATTATGAGCAGGCTCGACGATCTCGAGAAACGAATTTCGGTATTCAATAGTGGCGCGGACGATTTTCTCCGTAAACCCGTCTCTACGGATGAGCTCATCGCCAGAATGCGGGCCCTTCTGCGCCGATCGACACAGATCACTTGCCCCATCATTGAATTTGGCAACCTCCACTTCGATCCGATCGGCCGACAGGTGTCGGTTGACGGTCATCCGCTAATGATCGCACGTCGCGAACTATGCATTCTAGAGCATCTGCTTAACCGCGCGGGTCGCATCGTGCCGCGTGCGCGGTTGGAAGATCAACTCTATTCGTTCAACGACGAAGTTTCAGGCAACGCGCTTGAAGCCGGAATCTACCGCTTACGCGGGTATCTCAGTAGGTCAGGTGCCACGTTGCGGATCAGGACCGTGCGCGGCATTGGCTACGTTCTTGAATTGACTGACGCGTCATCAGCATAGTCGAATTTGAAGGAAGGACTGCCTTGAAAGCCACTCCAACTGGTCATGCTAGCGCCGATCGATGGCCGACCCCCATCGTCGGTTCAAGGTCAACTGTTCCATACTGGAGCAATCTTCTCTACGCGCTCGTTCTGTTGTCGCCTATGTCCGCCGCTGCCGAAAACAACGGGGATGAAGCGGTGCCTCGTGCCGCTCCCAACAGCATCAACGCCACGCTGAACCTTTCCTCTTCGCTGGGCAAGACAGTTCATTTGCCCGCGCCAGCCGCGACCATCTTTGTGGCCGACCCAACAATTGCTGATTATCAGGCACCCTCCAATAGAACGATCTTCGTCTTTGGCAAGAAGTTCGGTCGGACCAGCCTATTCGCTCTGGACGAAAATGGCGAGGCTCTCGCCGAGTTGCATGTTGTAGTAACGCAGCCGATCGGGGATTTGCGTGCCATGTTGCGAGACCAGGTCGGCGACTACCCGATCCACGTCAGCTATACGCCACGCGGCGCAATCCTCAGCGGTACAGCGCCCAATGCCGAAGTCGTTGACATTGCAAAAAGAGTTACTGAGCAATTTCTCGGTGACGGTGCGCCGATCGTCAACAATATCAAGGTCGCCGGCTCTTTGCAGGTTAATCTCAGTGTGCGCGTAGCGGAAGTCTCCCGCAGCGGTCTGAAGGCACTCGGCATCAACTTGTCCGCCTTCGGTCAATTCGGCAATTTCAAGGTGGGTGTGTTAAACAGAGGTGCTGGACTTGGTTCGGCAACTGGTAGCGGCGGTACAGCAGAAATCGGATTCGACAATGATGCTGTCAGCGTCGGCGCGGTTCTCGACGCGCTTGCTAAGGAGCACATAGCTTCCGTCTTGGCTGAGCCGAACCTCACTGCTATGTCGGGTGAAACTGCCAGCTTCCTCGCCGGCGGCGAATTTCCCATTCCTGTCCTGCAGGAAAATGGGCAAACCTCGGTGGAATTTCGCCGCTTCGGCGTCAGTCTTGAATTCGTACCAACTGTTCTCGACAACAACCTAATCAACATTCACGTAAAGCCGGAAGTCAGTGAACTATCGTTACAAGGTGCCGTTCAAGTCAACGGGATCGCCGTGCCGGCAGTTTCCACGCGGCGTGCCGATACAGTCGTCGAGCTCGCGAGCGGGCAGAGCTTCGTGATTGGCGGTCTCATCAGGCGTAACGTCAACAATGATATCAGTGCATTTCCCTGGCTTGGCCGAATACCCATCCTTGGCGCTCTGTTTCGTTCGTCCTCGTTTCAAAAGGAGGAGTCGGAATTGGTTATTTTGGTTACGCCTTACATCGTCAGGCCAGGCTCCAACCCCAACCAAATGAGCGCACCCACGGACCGGATGGCTCCGGCTTTGGGCACTCCGCCGCGAGCCCGCGCTGCTATCAGCACCGACGCGCCAAGCGTCAAGGGCGATCTCGGCTTCATCATCGAATAGTGTTGCCGAATGACGTTGCGGATCATAGCTCACCTGCTCGCTTTGACAGCAAGCCTAGCAGGCTGCACAAGCACTGCACCGATCTATGTCGAGCAATCGACACCGATTTTTGTCCGACAGGAGTCCACCGTCTTGAAGTTGGAGAGCCTTCACGCTTCCGAACAGCAGCGTCTTCTTGCCTTCCTATGGAAGGCCAGTCGCGGCCGGAGGGATGCCCTTCACCTCGTTATCAGCGGGTCGTCCCGGCTCAGCGCAGAGGCAGTCCATCAAGCCAGACAGATGGGCATCGGCGCTTCCAACATCCATTTGCTTGACCAAAATGACCGCGGGCAGCTGCGGGTAGAGGCCGTTGTCTATCATGCCCTCCCTCCAATCTGCCGGTCGCTTTCCAGCCAGTTACTTAATGACGAATTCTTCGACCAGCCGATCGGCTGTTCGACGAGCCACAATCTGGCAGTAATGATCAACGATCCGCGCGATTTGCTCGGCAATAGATTTGTCAAGCCCAGCGATGGTGATCGGGCGGCCATACCAGTTACCACCTACAGGACCTCGACGGGTAAAGGTGGCTTATGAGCCAGGAACGCGACTGTTCCCGATGATCGCTTCATCCGGGTTGGGTGTCCCCTCAACGCACTCGATTCGCATGAGCGGCGCGGCGCTCCCGACTTTGTTTACCGCGGTTGCAGTCACTTAGAGTGTGGCGAGATCGGATGGGATCACTTGCCGGGGTGTCAGTCGGCACGGAAATTGTTGAGCCCCTATCGGCGCTTGTGCATAAGCAAGATCGATCGACGCCCAGACAGCCAGTTAGAGGGTCGGTACGTCAGTCTCGCCGATACGAAGCTGAGTCGACGTGTATATAGGTCTGGCTGGCGTCAATATCTTGACGCTTGTAACGTATGGCGCCTGTCAGACGGGGGTGCTAAGAATTCCTGCCCCTGTCAGCTGCAGGCATACGCTGTGCGCTTCGATCGTGAACGCCTACTCTGCAGGAAAGCCCGCACCCGAGTCCGCAGATCAAATGTCAAAATCCAGCGATGGCCTGATGCGAATAACTCCCTCGCCTCGGAATTCGGCAACGTGCGGCATGCCCATCATTAAAAACGTTGTTGTCGGGACCTCTGCGGTTGGCATTAGCCCCGTGGCTCTTAGCATGCTCATCTGGTCTTCTGAGGCCATGTGAGGAGCTAAGAACCAGTGGTCCCACGCACGAACGCCGCTATCCATAACGAAATCAGAAAGTTCAGTCGGCTCGGCCCCTGCGGACGAGGACGGCCAAGCGTGCGATGGCCGGGCTTGCGACGGTCCAGAGTGTGATGGCCCCACCTGCCACGGTCCAGCTTGCGGCCCCGCGGCATCCACGCGCTGCCATATCAAATCCTGATCGTATTCGGGCACCTGCAGCGCGCGAGCATGCGGTTGCTGCTCGCTAGGCTGGGGAGACTTTCCCCTCTCAGCGGTCAGTGGCGCGGGAGAAGCTGTAGCCCGCGTATGCAGGTCATGCTGCCAATCAAGCAATGACGGATTCGCCCAATCCAAATACTGCGAGTAGGGATGCTCGGTTTCTAAGTCGGTGGCATGTGGCGGTGGGCTTGCGTTCAGTGGGGTGGCGGACGAGGATGGCCCGGCTTGCGACGGTCCAGATCGTGATGGCCCCACTTGCCATGATCCAGCTCGCGGTCCCGCGGCTTCCACGTGCTGATCCTGGTCGTGTTCGGGCGCGTCCTGTAGCACCCGAGCATGCGGTCGCTGCTCGCTAGGATGGGGAGACCTTTCCCTAGTCCTGGTATACAGGTCATGCTGCCATTCACAAGGTGATGGATAAGGATATGCTGAATCCAAATACTGCGAGTAGGGATGCCCGGTGTCCAAATATGGGGAATCGGCTTCAACCTGCGGCAATAGTGAGTCAGCGGCATGTGGAGGGCTATATTGAAATCCGCTCAGCTGATGCGCAAATGCACTCTCGTTGGCGGGTGGTGGAGAGTCGGGCTGTGGGCTTGCGTTTAGTGGGCGGGTTGAATTGATATCCATCCTGTTTCTCCTTTGAAATATGGAGGCCCCAAGCCTTTCCGATGCGGAGGCGGCATCACCGTCTAATTCGCCCTGCAATTGTAAGAGAGATACCTTTCGAGAAGCTGACAATCAGATGGACCGAATGAAGACCGGACTTATGTTCGCTCGAACGTCGCGTCGCTGGCGAAGCCCGTCGACAGATCCAGGATGATAGAGACAACAGCTGTCAACATGGCACGCGCCAAGAGACAATGTTTCAACACGATATTTCTTCTTTACCGACGTGATTGGCGCGCCTTCAGCCACAGGCCGAGCGCCACGAGAAAAGACAGGCCGTAGAGGCCCGTGACGAGCGGGAAAGCTGCCTTGAGCCCAAACCGTTGCGTGGCGGCGACTCCTGCAATGATCCCGACGACCGAAGCGCCCTGCTGGCAGGTCTGCGCAAGCCCCAGGACCGATCCCTGCCTTTCGCTTCGCGTCGCGGCCGAGACGAGCGACAGGAGAACCGGTGTCGTTCCTCCAAGCAGCGCGCCCCAGGCAAAATAGAGCGCTGCGAACAGCCCTATCGCACGGGTCGAGCCAGCGAGCCCGGTGGCGACGAAGCATCCGCCAGCGATCAGCACGTTACATCCGAGCACAAAAGACGGCTCTCGCCCTTCGAAGGTCCGGGCCCACACCGGCGCTGCGACCACAAAGCCGAGCGCAAGAAGGCCATAGCTCAATCCCGTGATCCAATGCTGAGAGCCGTAGACCTCCGACATATAGAGGGAAAAGGGCACCTGCAGCACCATCCTGCTCGCAAGCAGCAATCCCATCAGAGCAAGTAGTCCGAACACGGACACCCCCGTGGAAGGCGCGCAAGAGACTGTTGTTGCTTTCGCGGTTTTCGTGAGTCCCGCTCCTCCTGGTGGAACCGGCAGGCTTGTCCAGGCGACTGCGGCACAGAATGCGCAGATCACCCCGGCGGTGAGGTTGACGGCCGCAAAAGGCAAGGCGTCGAGGATGAGCCCGCCGAGGAAAGCGCCGCCCAGCGAGCCGACATTCGTCGCCACCTGCAGCCAGGCGAAGAGGCGGGCGCGATCGCGCCCGCCGGTGACCTCAACGCCGTAGGCCTGGGCCGGAGCGATATAGCCAGCGCAGGCCCCCTGCAGAAAGCGCAACGCCAGAATGGTCCAGACATCCTGGGCGAAGGCGACGAGCAGTTGCGTGATCGCCAGGCCCAGCAAGGCCCGGACCATCATCAGGCGATTGCCGTACCGGTCGCCCATACGTCCCCAAAAGGCACTCGTCAGCGATACGCCGAGCATCGGGCAGACGTAGACGCCGATACCCGCGAGGCCAAAGACGCTGTCCGAGGGGCTCAATGCCTTGATCTGAATCGGCCAGAAGGGACCGTTCATCTCCATGGCGCCCATGGAGATGAATTGAAGTCCGAACAGCAGCGCGAAGTCGGGTCCGAAACCGCGCAGGACCGCGACTGTCCTGGTCATTCCGCACTCGCCAACGGATTGGGCAATTGGTGCTCGATGCGGTAGTCGCGATAGCGCTCGAGATGCATCCGCAGGACCGAGCGTGCCGGCCAGGGCCGTTCGAGGAAGGCCTGGCGTTCCTCGAGCCAGAACGCATCCGAGAGCATGCGCGGCCGCAACGTCTCGAACGCCTCTTCCGTTTCTTCCCTGAGGACGCGCCAAAGGCTGTCACCCGCAACCGAATATTGCTCGGTCAGGCAAAGGGCGATCTCGTGAAGATGGCAGACAAAGCACGCATTGATGAGGAACGAGCGCACGAGGCTGATATCGTCGTCGAAGGTGGTTGGCAGGATGCCCCCTCGACTGAACGGCTGCAGCTCATAACCGCGTTCGGTGAAGAGCGGTGCAAAACTGCGGCCGTCACCGAAATCGCGGATCAAGAGCTTCCGTGGCAGGCCGCGATCATCGAAAAGGACCGTGCTGTTTTGTTGATGCGCCTCGAATGCAATGCCGTAGAGGAGATACATGGCCAGAGTCGGTCGGACAACGGTGCGAGCATAGAGCCGGAAGAACACAGCGATCGCCGCTTCGCTCTCGTCGCCGCTTTTTCCGATGAGTTCGCAGATCAGTGGCCGGCCGTCGACAGGGCCAGCGGTCAGAAGCGCGGCGACGGTTACCGGCAGCAGGCCATCTCGACGGGCAAGAGCATCGGCCTTGCGATAGACCACCGAAAGAAAGCGGCCGAGATGCTCGTCGCCGGTTTCGGGATGACGCAGAATCGCCCCAAGCTCTTCAGTAAGGATCTCCAGCCTGCACCTGAGGTCATCCTCCTCCGACACAATGTCGGAAATCAGCGTGCTGAGGCGCGGTCCCATATGGATCGACTTCGCCTGCAGCGTGCGCTGCTCACTCGTCATCCAGATCGCAACCGGCAGTTTGATGAAGGGTCTTGGCGCCTCGGTCTTCGGCAGCATCGTGCGAAACGACATGGACGGCAACGTCACGATCTCCGGGCCGTCAGGATCGAAAATGCCGGCTTCGATCTCTGCCGCGAATTCGCGGCGCACGAAGTGCTCCAGATGCCAGGCGTGGACCGGCAGAGGCAGCCAGTCCTCGGGTGACTGGCCCCGCGCTTTCAGGCCCTCCGCCCAATCGCGCGAGAGATCCGGGAAGTTCTCAGCGAACCATTCCGAATAGCTTCCGACATGCGGCATCTTCTCGACGTAGGCCCAGCTGCTGCGGAGCGCCGCAATGCGCAGGGGCACGCGCGCGCCGAACTCGGGGGACAGTGCGGCGACCTCCTCCGCCGCCAGGCCGGGCTTGGCCTTCCAGGTCGGATAGAACGGGTGGCCTTCGAGCGCGCCCCATTGGTCGAGGGTCATCGCGGCCAAATGCGTCGGCAAGCTTCTTTCGAGATAGGCAAGGAAGCCGGGCGCACCGGCTTCGGCGATTTCCTGGCGCAGCCTGGCGCTCCAGCGCCCGCGCTCGCGGCGCGCCAGCATGTCGTTGCGCATGCTGTTGTCCACGTCGCGCAGCAAATGCTCCAGTCCGTCAGAAGCGGGCGTGATCGCGAGAGAGGGGGCAACCTCCCGCATCAGGGCGGCCGGATCATCGATCCGCTGCCGTGCCCCGGTGCCGTCCAGCACTTCGATCTGTCCACGGTTCCGCAAGGTTCCGGCGGGCGCGAGGCTGAGATCGGTGAAGTGCAGCATGCGCTGCGAGGGCCAGAGGGGGAACCAGGCCTGGCGGCCTTCGCGTGCCCACAGCAAGGCGTTCGGCGCGAGCAGGCGCTCGGCGAACAGGCAGCGCACCAGCCGGTTGATCGCGTTGCGCGATGCCTGCGTCAAAAGCGCAAGATCCTCGTTCTCGACGGGATTCGTCACGGAAGGCGTCTTCTCGTCCATCAGGCGGCCTCCGGCCAGTCGGCTGGGACATAGTCTGGTGTACCCGCAGCCAATTTGCCGTGGTAGTCGCACGCCCAGCGATAGGTCTTGGCGATCGCCGGTACCGTCGCCTCGAGCCGTTCTGCCATCGTGACGAGCAGCGCCTGTCCGAAAGCGATATCCTCATGGAAGGCGCGGCTTCCGCGATCGATGACGAGCCCCGGGCCATGTGGATTGGGAACGAGGGGGGCAGGAATGCCCGCATAGGCGCGATTTGTGCGTAGAAGCGTGTACATGGTTCGGTCATCCCCAATCTGGTCGCCATAGGCCTCGATCAGTTCCTGCTGAAGCGGCTTCACTGAGCTGAGATCAATGCCGAGACGTGCCTCGCTCGCCCGGCGGATCGCTTGGTTTTCCGCATCGCAAGCTTCCAGGAGCTCGGCGCCTGCTTGTGGGCAGTCGCTCCACCAGCACAGGGCTTCGTCGAACGGTCTTTTTTCCCACGGTGCGCCGGGGCCGATGAGCGCGTAGAGCACGGCCGGGTGCATCAGCGCGTTGCCCGGCGTCAGCGTGATTTCGAGATAGTCCTTGAGCAGGTTGACGGGCGCCTCGTAGATGCGATTCAACATCGCCATCAGTGCGGCGGCGCTCGCAGCGCTTTCCCGGCGATCCAGGGCAACGAAGAGTTCTGCCTTGGCGCCGCCCATCCGCACGCGCTGGCCTGCAATCAGATCATAAGCGATATGGGGCACGTCCTTCATGCCCCAGATCACCACATTGTCACGCCCCGAAAGCACCTTTGCCGCGAGCCAGTCGAAGCCGCAAAAGCCGGGAATCGCGCCGATATAGACGCTCTTATCCGTCGGCAAATACGGCGCTATCCGATGCAAGAGCGCGGATCTTGCCTGGGCGGGTTGCGTTATGAGGACCATGTCAGCGTTGTCGAGCGCCGCGCTCGGGTCGGTTCCGCTGTAGTCGGGCCTAGCACTCAGGGTGCGACCGTCTCGCGTCACCGCTTGCCAGAGATCGCCCCCGCTCGCCCATCGCGCGGCCACGGTGGCGGACGTGGTCAGGACCGAAACATCGATGCCCGGGTTCTGCTTGAACAGCACCGCGTTCAAATGTCCGGTGCGGCCAGCGCCGCAAATGGTCACCTTCATGCTGCCCGCGCCTTTCCGAATAGCCAGCCATCCAACTGGGCAGCGATTGCCGGGTCGAGCAGGCGGCGCTTCGCCATCCATTCCTCATCGAAAATCGTGCCAAGATATTTCTCGCCGCCATCGGCAACCGTCGTGACGACCGTGCCGGTGAGCTTGCCGGCGCCAATGAACTCCAGCGCCTTGTAGATGGCGCCGCCGGTCGAGCCGCCAACGAGCAGTCCCTTGCGCCGGGCGATGTACCGCGCCGTCTCGAAGGCTTGCGTATCGGTCACCTGCACGCCTTCGTCGATGCAGCCATAGTCCAGCACCTTGCCGACCTCATCGCCGGCGGGCGTGCCCGTTCCTGACTGGTAATAGGGGTGCCCCGGCTTGCCGAAAACGATCGAGCCGGCCGGCTCCACGGCAATAGTGCGTACGGCCGGATTGTTACGCTTCAGACGCTGGGAGATTCCGGTCATCGAGCCGCCGGTCCCCACGCAGCCGACAAAGGCGTCGATGCCGTCGGGAAGCTGGGCAACCAGTTCGTCCACGAGGCCGGTATAGCCTGCCGGATTTGCCGGGTTGTCGGACTGGTTCATGAACAGCGCGCCCGGAAGCTGCGCGCCGAGTTGCGCTGCGAGGCGTTGGCGCTCGACGACTGCGACCTCGTCTTCGCGAAAGTCGCCTTCGACATAGCGGATCTCAGCCCCTAGCGCCCGCATCATGCGGATCTTGTCGGGCGCTGCATGGTGGTCCACCACGGCAATGAAGCGCAGCCCGAATTCCAGCGCTGCGAGCGCCAGCCCCGTGCCAGTATTTCCCGACGATGATTCAACGATCGTGCCGCCCGGAGCGAGGCGCCCATCCTCAAGGGCCGCAATCACCATGCTGCGAGCCATACGATCCTTCATCGAGCCGCCGGGATTGTTCTTCTCGATCTTCAGAACCAAGGTGGCGTTGCGGCCCGGCACGTCGATCGACATGACCGGCGTCTGGCCGATCAATTGTGTTACGGTCGTGTGCAGCATCTAAACCTCTCCAATTGTGTCGGGAACGAGATTGGGCCGCCCTTCGGCGTCTTCGATGACGCAGAAGCGAGCGGGCATGGGATGGCGATGGAACTCGTTTTCGAGGAGGTCCATCTGGTAGCCGCCGGTGTTGGCGTATACGAGCAGGTCGCCAGCGCGCGGCGCGGTCGGGAACGTCAGCCACCGGTTGCTGATGACGTCCTCGTCGAGGCAGCTATGGCCGGCCAGATAGGCGCGGACCGGCGGCGATTGAACGGTCGCCTTGGTGGCAGGCACGAGAATAGGGTCGATCAGGAATTCGGAGGCGAACCAAGTTTCGCAGGCGCTGAAGCTGCTACCTTCGACAAAGATGACGTGCGAATCCGGACCGAGCGCCTTCACCCGCGAGATTCGAAAGACAGTGATCGCCGCCTGGTCGGCCAGAGCGCGGCCGGGCTCCATCGCCAGCGTGAGACCCTCACGCGCCAGGTAACCGGCTACGCTTCGGCCCTGGTTCATCTCCGCCTCCAAGAGCCGGTGCAGCCAGTCGGCTGCTGAAAGAGTGCTGCCATAGGGATAGAAAGAGTCCGGTATTTTCCCGGTGCGGTAGTCCTCGGGCGCCTGCGCCGCGAGATGCGCGTCGTACCTGGCTCGGTCGACATATTGGATAGGCAGGCCACCGCCAATATCGATCATGCCCGGAAAAAATCCCATCCGTCTGGCTTCGGCAATGAGGTCGGCGGCCTCACTGAGCGCTGCCACACGGGTCTCCCGGCGATAGCCGCTAAGGTGGAAATGCAGCCCGTCGAAACGGAGCCTGCCTTCGCCGGCAAGCCGAACGAGGCAATGAACAATCGCGTCGGGCGGCATGCCGAAGCGGCTCTTGCTTTGGTCCCTCGGTCGCAAACGCAAGAGGATCGGCTGTTGGCCAGCATCTGCCGGCAGACCGTGGATGAGATCCTCCAGTTCTTCCGGCGAGTCCACCGATATCAGCGCGTTGCAATTGATCAGCGCTTGATGAAATGCGCTCGTCTTCGCCGGTCCCGTCGCCACAAGCCTGGCACCATCGGCCCCAAGCCGCCTTGCGTCGCGAAGCTCGTAGAGGCTGGAGACGTCGAGCCCGGCGCCTGCGCTGAGCGCTGCCTGCATGAGCCCGGGCGATTTGTTGGCCTTCGCCCCGTAATAGATCGCATGCTCGACGCGGCGCTCCGTCAGTACGCCCTTCAAGGCGGCAAGATTCTCCCGCAACGCATCCGGCCAGACCAGATTGAGCGGGGAGCCGTGGCGGGCGGCCCAATCGAAAAGAAGAGGACCGTATTTGGTGAGAAGGTCCGCAGTCGCCGATCGCAGAATCGGTGGCAGCCCATGGCCGATCTTCGTCATCACAGCGCCCCCGCGGAAAAGACCGGCGCCATGTCCATCGGAGTGGGACTGCTCAAAAGCTCAAGCGGCACATCGCATGTCGGCAAGCCGTGGGCAAAAACGTGCCGGGTCGTCTTGTAGGGAAACTTGCGGCCGCTGCGCGCCATCGCGAAGATTTCAGCCGGAGTAATGTTCCCACCTGGGCGCCAACTCTCTACCCGCACCGAATCGTTGTCGAGAAGAAGCACCGGCATCCTGGTGAGCCGGAGGCGATGCGCAGCCGTCAACCGGTGATAGTCGTCAATCACGAATAAGGCATCCTTCTCGGCTGTTATTGGCACGGTCCATGAGCCTGTTTGCAGGATTTGGGCCTGCAGTGCATCGACCCTGTCAGGGTTCACCTCTTCTGTTGGGATCAATTGTGCTGCGGAGAGAGGGCAATGTTCCATGCGGTCCGGCCTCACGCTCGCTCTTTCGCATCGCACATATCTTGATTATCCGCGTTCACGTCTAGTCTCCTGCGCGTTCGCTGCCTCGTCGCTCGCAAATGTGCAAGCGACAGCGGCCGGCGAGGCGCGGTGAGGATACCCACATGGGAAAATGGGTCATGAACTAGCCGGGAAGGCCGACGGCCTAGGCCGGATGGTCGGCCGTAAGGCGTGCCTTCAGGTCGTTCAGATAGCCTTCTGCATAGTGCTGCGCCATTGAAAGCGGCAGATTAATCCCGGCCGTCGCGGCCTCTTCAATCGCCTTCCTTGCGAGCCCGTTGCGAATAGCCAGCTTGACCCCGGGTCCCGAGACAAGGCCGACTGCTTGTGCTGCGACCCCTATGCCAGCCTCTATCAGCGCCTGCTTCATATTGCCTCCGGTAATCGCTGTACGGAGGAGATTTGCGGCTTGCGCCTCGCATGCAAGCGTCATGGATACGAGATCGGCCACCTGTCCGATTCCCGGGATGAAGCTGAGCACTCCCACGGCCGTTGCAGCCCAGTCAAGCACTTTAGACCCTACCCGCAGCACGGAGTCGACGACATGTATGAGGGCTCCGCCGTTCTTTTTCGGTGACTTGATGTCAGGCTGGTCCGCCAGGCCCATCTTCATGTCTGCGACAGCGTTCTGCGCAGCCTCAGTTTCCGGCACATGGAACTTTGGCTGCTGAACGGTGCGGTTTGCCGTAGTCATGTTTGTGTAGAAACGGCCAAAGTCTTCTTTGCTGACGTTGCCAGAATCGACCGTATGTCCGCCGCCGAAGTCGAAAAATCCATGATGAGTCTTATAGCCCGTAATCGCATTGTTTAGCAGACCGAACAGAAGAGGATCTGAAAGGAGCTGCGAGGCAGCTTCACGTACTTTCGGATCCAAGCTCTTGTCGTCTGCCATACTCGCCAGCTTGTCGCGTGTGAGATCACCGCTCCCGAAAAATAACTCCTGATGGCTGTTAATTGTCTTGAGCGTGTCCAACTCGGCTTGTGTGAGGCTCATCGACGAGGAGGCCACTTGCAGGAAGTCCTCTTTGTGGACCTTATCTATATTACCACCGTACAACCTCTTCCATTCTTCCGGATGACTGACGAAGTATTGAGCCGCCGCAATGACCTGGGGTGGACATTTGCCTGTTTTCGCTTCGCCGTCGACGATCTGCTTGAAGTCGGCCAGACTCAGGTTCTTGGGAAGATATTCCGAGTACCGATAAAGCTCCCGTAGAGCATCGTTCTCGGTCATGACCGATGGCTGGGCATTCTCGGCGCTGTCGGATGGGATGTAGTTCTGCGCGTAGCTTTGCGCTTGGCTTTCCTGAAATGCGGCAACTTGTGGGTGATGTTTGGAAAATTCAGACAAGTCCTTCGCAGTGATCTTGCCTCCACAGCGACCATCGCCCTGCGAGCCGATTGCATAAAAAAGTTCGGGATCCTGTAGCAATGCCTCGATTGCCGCTTTCAGATCCGGCGGTGTAGAGGGATCATTGACTTTAGCCTCCAGCGACTCCCAACTGAGTGGGCACAGATCCTTGTGACGGTTCAGCACTGCGACAATCTGCAACTCAGGCTTAGTCAGCGATCCACCGTTCCATGTAATTCTCGAGCTTTGTATGGGAGCTGGCGCGACATAATGGTCGTCGATCGCAACAGCCGACTGCGGGGTCTGACCCATTGATTCGATCGCCGCCCTCATGTGGGGGGGCAGCAGGGCCAATGGGTCCTTCTGCAAATCCTCCAAGGTCGACTCGGCATCCGGCGGCAGCAGGTCCTCCCGACTGGCTAAAGGACCAATCCTGTCTAGCATGTTAGTGGACAGCATCGCTTCGAAGGACAATACGCTTTGCTGCCCCTGGGCTACCCGAGGCGCGAAAGCTTTGGCGAGCGACGCCTGGGCGAACTGTGCAGGATTAGAGCTGATCATTGGTAAAAGGTTGCTGGCCGACATTGTGCATCCTCAGACGTGATGTTGTCCCTCCACAAGGACCTTCTATAAGGCGCTTGCGCTCACGAAGTGACAATCTTAAAGCCTCCGCTGGAGTAACTATGCTTTTTGATTGCTTCGCTCCATGCTAGCTACAAAGGTCAATTCCGGCACAATGGTCGGCGACATCGTTGGAGCTACCGATTCACATCATGAGCGGTTTAGCTTTCGAGAAACTGACGAGGCTTAGACGAATAACAATCAAGAGGTGACCGCAGTGAGGTGCTAATCCTAAAGTCTGAATTTCATTTCTTGCTCAGCTCAGCCTTCCCGCCATCGTCGTTCTCTGGCAGCATCTCAGAAGTATAAAAGACTTCCGGTCTCCCGCCGCGGACGACCGTGGTGGAGGAGCCCCGAAACAGTACCATCACAGATTCCCTCGCGGGCGTATCGGTTGCGCGAGGCTGCGCCTGCGCCACTGCCAGTAGACCGTTCAACGTCTGCTCGATGAGCGCGATGAAGCGCGGCGGGCCGGACACTAAGACCAGGCCATTTCCCGGCGCGGGTCTCACCGGATAGCGCTCATCAGAGATGTCAAGCTTATCGAGGGCGAGCTTGAAAGCACTAAAGTGAACTGAACTCAACACAAGCATCCGAGTTTGTGCTTCTTTTGCAGCAGACACATAGAGCACAACCCCGTCATAATACCATTGGAGATCGTAGAGATCGGTCAATCGGTCGAGGAACTCGCGCGGTGACAACTCCGGTATACGCCCGCGAATCCGCCCCTTCACCTCTGCGCTGATGTTAACACTGATTTTCAGGTTGTTGCCGAACTCCTGCAACGCGGCAGAGAGATCCTGATCTAGAACCGTATACTTATAGGAGGTCGAGGGGAGCGGCAGGGTGGCCCCGAGGGTTGTGTGGATTCCGGCAAATAGAAAAAGCCCGACACAGAGCAGTCTCCTAAACATATGAAGCGGTGTGAATGGGATCGGCGTTGTCGGCATCTCGTCTTGATAAACCAAATCTGAAAATCTCCCATGCGGTTCAACTCGACTAACATCACTCTTCAATGGGCAAGCGACGCTGCCGGTAGTCAGCGTGTCGTCAGCTCGCCTCGCTAGAGTTCCACGTCAAAGAGTTAAGTAATCGAGTCCTTCTCATGATGCTGCCTGTCACGTCAATCTCTAACAGTCTCCCCAGGGTCGCGTCATCGTCATTCGGCGAGCAAGCTCAGTTTGAGCGTGCTCTGGCACAGGCGGCTGATTCGATGAAAAACGATACTGCTTCAACGCCAGTGAGGACGGCGCCTATTTCTCCGCCGATGGACGTTCACCGCGCGGCGCCAACGAGCCCGCTGAAGGACCGCGTGCTGCAGACGATTTCTGCGATTTGCCCGGATAGTATAGTTGCTGCTGCCGCGCCCAACCATAAGGCGGCCCTTATAAGCGGCGCTCCGCCCGGGCCGTCGCAGAAGCTCCCTGTCGAAGATGGGGCGGGCACCGAAAGGTTGGGAATCCCGCAAGGGGGGCATGATTTTGACGTGATGGTTGCCGGTCTGCGGGATCTTTATAATGGCGTGACCCAAGTTGCTCTTGTTTCGAAGGGTATCAGCGGCATCACCTCATCCGTAAACAAACTATTAAAGGAAGGGTGAGTAGCGCGCATGTTCGGCTCAGCCCATGGCGACACAACGAGCAGCGACACGTCTGGCCGGCGACCGCTTCGCCTCGTCGTGCTGCCACTTCTCCTGGCTCTGAGCAGTTGCAAGGTCGATCTCTATACCCAGTTGCAAGAGCGCGAGGCGAATGAGATGCTCGCGCTTCTGATGGACAACGGGGTTGATGCGGTCCGGGTGGCCGGTAAGGATGGCACCAGCACAATCCAGGTCGACGAAAAGTTGCTCGCCTTCTCAATCAAGCTCCTGAATGGCAAGGGGCTGCCGCGCCAATCTTTCAAGAACCTTGGCGAAATATTCCAAGGTTCGGGCCTTATTGCATCACCGACCGAGGAGCGTGCACGTTACGTTTATGCCCTTAGCGAAGAGTTGTCGCATACAATCAGCGATATCGATGGCGTGTTCTCGGCGCGTGTTCATGTGGTACTGCCGCATAACGACCTGCTGCGAGCAGGCGACACACCGTCATCGGCCTCGGTTTTTATCCGCCACGACGCCAAAACGAATCTCCCATCTCTGCTGCCTAAGATAAAGATGCTCGTCGCCGAAAGCATCGAAGGCTTGGCCTACGACAAGGTAGAAGTGGTTTTGGTGCCGGTGGAAAGGTCCGCACAAGAGCAACGGTCTTTACTGGAGCCTGACTTGGCTCAAGCATCTAGGCCTATCCCAGTGCCGCTCCTGGCTGTCGCGGTGGGTGTTGGCGCTGCAGTGTTCGCTGTGACGTGTTACCTCTTGTTCATCGTTCTTGGACATCGGCGCAGGCAATTAACTGGCGAACTATCTAGAGTCCAGGAGCGCCCCGGTGTTTCCGCTCTCGCGGCTATTCGTAAAAAGATACCGGCGCTAGGGCGTAGGTGAAATTACCAATGCCGATAGCGATACAAAATACCCAACCTGATGTTTCGTTCCAATCGCACTCCGTTCCCAGGAGCGAGCTTGCTGCGTCGACCCATCCGACGCGTCTTGCCGCCCGTCTCGATCCGGAGTTGTCGGCTGCGACAGTGGTGCAGTTGCAGAAGTGTGCGAGGCTTCAGCCACGACTGGCAGAATTGCTGCTTGGCAATGACATGGATTGGAACCGAATCGGATGGGGGCCCGATCTCCTGCGCGGCCATGATCCTCGTCGCGCTGCTCTTCTTGCCGGAAGTATTTGGCATGCCCGTTCGCTTCTGAAAGTCGTTTCTCAGCGTGACCTCGCCCGTCTCGTTGAACGTATTGGCGCTGATGCGCACGCATTTGGCATCCGACATCTGGCGCATGCTATCGCAGACAAATTGATCTCTGATCCGGAAAAACTCGCGTTGCAAATAGAACACGATGGACATGCTTGTCTTGGTGCTTGGCTCAACATAAGACCAGCGCTTGAGCGGAACCGCGTGCTTCTACGCTTGCCGCTCGGTACAGCCGCGGAGAACCCGGCGCCTGAGCACGATGGTGCCTCAAGCGGGTTGTTTTCGCTCGTGATAGCCCATTTCGAGATGGAGAGCCCGTGATATGACAGCCGACATTTCAGCAGCACCCGTCGCGCCGCAGATGCGCCCATTGGGGCCACTGATACCCGCGAGTGAGCTTAATATCTGGCACAGCGCTGGAGATGCGCTTGCCGCAGCAAAACGGCATCAGCAGCGGGTCCGTACCTGGGCACGCGCCGCTTATCAGAGGGAGCGGGCCCGCGGCTACGCCGAGGGGTTGAATACAGGCGCCGAGGAAATGTCACGGCTGATTGCACGAGCAGTCACCGAAGTAGCGCAACGAAAGGCAGTTCTGGAAAAGGAATTGCCACAGCTTGTCATAGAGATACTGAGCGATCTTTTAGGTGCTTTCAATCCGGGTGAGCTGTTGGTGAGGGCTGTTCGTCACGCGATTGAGCGCAGATACAACGGCGCGGAAGAAGTTTGCCTTCATGTGTGTCCCACGCAAGTCGATATGCTCGCGCGCGAGTTCGCCGGTTGCGACGGACGGGAGAAGCGGCCGAAGGTTCGAATTGAAACGGATCCTACGTTGTCGCCGCAAGAGTGTGTGCTGTGGAGCGAGTATGGCAACGTCGCTCTTGGACTTGATGCGCAGATGCGCGCGCTGCGCCTTGGCTTCGAGTACCTTTCTGAAGAAGGAGAACTGTGATCACTCCGGTACCACAGCATAATAGCCTTGAGGGGACTCCTCTCGAGCCAGCGATCGCGTCTTTGTGGTCCACGGCAAAGAGAATCGATACGCGCGTCGTGCGAGGACGGATCACGAGGGCTGTTGGTACCCTGATCCATGCCGTCTTGCCAGAGGCTCGGATTGGGGAACTTTGTCTGCTGCAGGATACGCGAACCGGTCTGTCGCTCGAAGCAGAGGTAATCGGCTTGTTGGACAATGGCGTGCTGCTCACGCCGATCGGAGGCTTGGCGGGTCTGTCCAGCCGCGCGGAAGTCGTCTCCACTGGACGAATGCGTGAAGTGCCGATCGGCCCCGATTTGCTTGGCCGTGTGATCGACAGCCGCTGCCGTCCACTCGACGGCAAAGGCGAAGTTAAAACCACCGAAGTTCGTCCGCTGCACGGCAGGGCGCCCAATCCAATGACGAGGCGCATGGTTGAGCGGCCATTCCCGCTTGGGGTGCGCGCGCTCGATGGTCTCCTCACATGCGGTGAGGGGCAGCGGATCGGGATTTATGGCGAGCCTGGCGGGGGCAAGTCGACGCTAATATCACAAATCGTAAAAGGTGCTGCCGCCGATGTCGTCATAGTCGCGCTGATAGGCGAGCGTGGCCGCGAAGTACGTGAATTCGTAGAGCGGCATCTTGGGGAGGAAGGCCTCCGCCGTGCGATAGTTGTGGTTGAGACCTCCGATCGCTCGGCAACGGAGCGGGCGCAATGTGCTCCTATGGCGACCGCCCTGGCGGAGTACTTTCGCGAACAAGGGCTGCGTGTCGCTCTCCTGTTGGACTCGCTGACGCGCTTCTGCCGTGCGATGCGCGAGATAGGTCTTGCTGCGGGAGAGCCGCCGACCCGGCGGGGCTTTCCTCCTTCTGTTTTTGCCGCACTACCAGGCCTGCTGGAGCGCGCCGGCATGGGTGAGCGCGGTTCAATCACAGCCTTCTATACTGTGCTTGTCGAAGGTGATGGCACAGGCGATCCGATCGCCGAGGAATCGCGCGGCATTGTCGACGGACATATCGTCCTCTCACGCGCTCTTGCGGCGCGATCCCATTTCCCAGCTATCGACGTGCTGCAGAGTCGCAGCCGAGTTATGGATGCGGTCGTTTCTGAGACGCATCGCAAGGCAGCATCCTTCTTTCGTGATCTCCTCGCGCGCTATGCAGAGTGCGAGTTTCTGATCAACGTCGGCGAATACAAGCAAGGCGGCGACCCCCTTACTGACCGCGCCGTCGCGTCAATTGGTGAGTTGAAAGAGTTTTTGCGCCAGAGCGAAGACGAGGTATCAGATTTTGAGGAGACGGTCGGATGGATGTCGCGTTTGACCTCGTGAATTATGCTTACGCTTCAAGGCTACGGCTTTTAAAGGAAATGCGCGAGCGCGACGCCCGTAGGAAACTGTCGAAGAAGGAAGCTCAGCACCACATGGCCATTGTAGCCGCACAGAATGCCTCTCGGGAGCTTGAAATCGCACAGCAACAGCGTGCTGGAAAGGAAGCTCAACTCTACCAAGAACTAACGTCGCTGAACACCTTGTCCAGCGCCGCACTCGACCATCACCACCTTCATATAGAGCGGCTTGCGGCTGAGATCACTATCAGAGGCCAGGTACTTGACGACGCGCGCATCGCTCAAGAGCAGGCCGAGACAGCGGCGTCTGAGGCAAAGGCCCTGTTGGTGAAGCGTTCGGAAGCACGGCACAAATGGCAACAGATCCAGGATGACCTCCGGCGCGCCGTCGATATTCTTTCTGAAGCCGCAGGTGAGATAGAGGCCGACGACGAGATATTACTGCGGTATGGGAGGGGTTCGCTCGCCCAGAGATCACGCAACGAGTTCCGGTAACTGCAGGTTTCGGATTGACCGCATCGTGCAGCTAAGATCCGCTTTGATGACTGGCGTGGCCAGACGCACCATATTCGAACCAGCGCTGACACTGTCCCCCGAGGTCGTCGCGTGGATCAACGACATAGCGGCTTCACGCGGGCCGTTTCAGAGCCGTGTCGGCGACAAACCACTTTCGGTGTCGATGGAAGGACTTGTTTGGCAACACGAGTCTTCTGCCATTCCGATGTTTGACTGCATTTGGGATTTGGGAGGTGAAACGGTCGTCTTGTCGCTCTCTCAACCGCTTGTAGAGGCGCTCGTCTCGACAGTGCAGAGCGGGCTTGCTTTTCCTACCGAGCCAACTGCATCGCTCATTCTCGAACTTGCGCTCGAGCCGCTTATCGCTCGACTGGAGGATAAGACGAACCGGACCTTGCATCTCCTTCGCGTGGGTAAAGCCATAACATTGGCTCCTTATGTGGAACTGGAGATCGTCTTCGGCTCGGTCAGTGGCAAGGGTCGCCTGTCCCTCTTCTCGCCTCTTGATGGCTTGGTGCCGTTTGCGTTCCGCGCGCTGGCCGAACTGCTTGGCCAATTGCCGCGGCAACCGCGCGAGCTTTCCCCAGACCTTCCGGTCATAGTTGCAGGTGAGATCGGCACGCTTCGAGCTTCGGCGGCGCTCCTTCGAAAAGCATCCGTCGGTGATGCTCTGTTGCCAGACATATCGCCGTTCGGCCGTGGCCAAATCGCTCTGTCTGTGGGTCAGTTATGGACCAGGGCAGACCTTGAGGGCGACCACCTAGTCCTGCGGGGACCTTTCCGCCCGCAATCACGCCCCTTGGAGTATGCGCATATGACAGAAACCGAATCGCAACTAAGGCCGTCGGATGCCGATCTCGATGACATAGAGATCGTGCTTGTCTTTGAATGCGGCCGCTGGCCCATCTCTTTGGGCGATTTGAGGAGTGCCGGCGATGGGCATGTTTTTGAACTTGGGCGGCCAATCGATGGCCTTGTAGACATAGTTGCCAATGGTCGGTGTATCGGACGTGGCGACATCGTGCGCATCGGAGATGAGTTGGGCATCAGACTCCGTGGAAGGTTGGCATGCAATGACTGAAATGCAGCCGGCAATTCTGGCCCTTCTTGCGATAACCGCGGCACTCGGCTTGCTGGTGTTAGCGGTCGTCACAACCACGGCGTTTGTAAAAGTATCAGTTGTTCTGTTCCTCGTCCGCAACGCACTCGGGACCCAGACGATACCACCTAACATCGTGCTGTACGCAGCCGCACTTATCCTCACCATGTTCGTCAGCGCACCCGTTGCTGAGCAGACCTATGATCGGATAACAGATCCGAGACTCCGTTATCAATCGCTCGACGACTGGGCTGAAGCCGCCAAAGCAGGAAGTCAGCCCTTGCTTGAACATCTCAAGAAGTTCACAAACGAAGAGCAGCGGCGATTTTTCCTCTCCTCGACGGAAAAGGTCTGGCCTGAGGAAATGCGCGCTAGAGTCACAGCAGATGATTTCGCCATTCTTGTACCATCTTTTCTGATATCAGAACTAAAGCGCGCGTTCGAAATCGGCTTCCTCCTTTATCTACCCTTTATCGTCATTGATCTTATCGTCACGACGATATTGATGGCCATGGGGATGTCGATGGTATCCCCGACGATTATAGCTGTCCCGTTCAAACTATTCTTGTTCGTCGCTATTGATGGCTGGTCAAGATTGATGCACGGACTTGTGCTCAGTTATACGATGCCGGGAGCTTTATGATTACCGGATCCAGTATTGTTAGTCTAATGAGCCAATCACTGGTGGTTTTCATGATCTGGATTCTGCCACCGCTCATTGCATCGGTGATTGTTGGCCTAACCATTGGCATCATCCAGGCAGCAACGCAGATCCAGGATGAAAGCCTGCCACTCACTGTGAAGCTCCTGGTCGTTGTCGCGGTGATTGGCCTGTTTGCGCCTGTGCTGAGCGCTCCGCTCATCGAGCTCGCGGACCAGATCTTTACCGAGTTTCCAGCAATGACACTCGGCTATTAGTCTGCGCTATGTATTTGTCACCTGCCGAGATTCAGATCTTGCTCCATGCGGCTATCGAACTCGTTGCGGCAGCCGGTCTTGGAGCGGCCCGCGCGCTGGGCATAATGCTGATCCTTCCTGTATTTACACGATCTCAAATTGGCGGGCTGATCCGCGGCTGCCTGGCTATCGCCTTCGGACTACCCTGCTTGGCACACGTCAGCGACGGATTGCAGGCGCTGGATCCGGAAACAAGTCTGATCCAGATACCCCTGCTCGGACTAAAGGAGGTGTTTGTCGGCGTGCTACTTGGCACTTTTCTCGGAATTCCTTTATGGGGCCTTCAGGCTGCGGGTGAGTTTATCGACAACCAGCGCGGCATCACCAGCCCGTCTACTCAGGCCGACCCAGCAACGAGCAGTCAGGCTTCCGCTATGGGAGTATTTCTCGGAATCACTGCAATTACGATCTTCGTCGCAGCGGGAGGCGTGGAAGCTGTGCTCAGCGCCCTCTATGGTAGCTACTCAATCTGGCCCGTATATCGGTTTCAGCCAACATTGAGTACCCAAGGCGCAGTGGAGTTATTCGGGCTCCTCGACCACATCGTGCGCACGACATTATTAGTCTCGGGGCCTGTAGTCTTCTTTTTGGGACTGATTGATATATCAATGATGATGCTACGTCGCTTTGCGCCACAATTCAAATCTGGCCAGCTCTCCCCGCCGATCAAGAATATCGTCTTTCCGATCATCATGGTTACCTACGCTACCTATTTGCTCGAGGGCATTAAACTTGAGATCACGCAAGCGGACGGCACGCTTGGGTGGCTCGACAAGTTGCTGAAATGAGCGATACGAGCGAAGAGAAATCACACGGCGCTACCCCTAAGAAGCTGAGCGACGCGCGCAAAAGAGGTCAAATACCGCGTAGCTCGGATTTTGTCCGCGCGGCCGCCACTTGCGCTGGGCTTGCCTACTTATGGCTAAGAGGTAGCGTTATCGAAGATAAATGCAGGGAAGCGCTACTATTAACCGACAAGCTGCAAAACCTGCCTTTCAATCTCGCGGTCCGGCAGGCGCTGGTTCTGCTAGTCGAACTCACCCTGGCAACCGTTGGCCCGCTGCTCTCAGCTCTTTTTGGCGCGGTAATCTTGGCTGCATTACTGGCCAATAGAGGATTTGTATTCTCTCTCGAGCCAATGAAGCCCAACTTCGAAAAAATCAATCCTTTTCAATGGCTGAAGCGCTTGGGGTCGGCGCGTTCGGCAGTCGAGGTTGGCAAAACGCTGTTCAAGGTGTTGGTTCTCGGCGGGACCTTTTCCCTCTTCTTTCTCGGTTTATGGAAGACGATGGTGTATCTGCCGGTCTGCGGAATGGGCTGTTTCGGCGTCGTCTTTACCGGAGCGAAACAGCTGATCGGAATTGGCGCCGGCGCACTTCTGATCGGCGGACTGATCGATCTGCTGTTGCAGCGTGCGCTATTTCTGCGTGAAATGCGCATGACGAAGACGGAAATAAAGCGCGAGTTGAAGGAACAGCAAGGAACGCCAGAATTGAAGGGTGAACGGCGTCGCATTCGCAACGAGATGGCTAGCGAGCCTCCGCTTGGTGTGCATCGCGCCACGTTAGTCTACAGAGGAACTGCGGTGCTGATCGGTCTGCGTTACGTTCGTGGTGAGACCGGAGTTCCGATCTTAGTTTGCCGCGCCGAGGGCGAGGCCGCTTCAGATATGTTTCGCGAGGCGCAGAATCTGCGTCTCAAGATTGTCGATGATCATGTCCTAGCGCACCAACTCATGAGCACAACGAAACTGGGCACCGCCATCCCCATGCAATATTTCGAGCCCATCGCGAGAGCACTCTTGGCCGCAGGTTTGGCCTGAGCATCCCTGAATTCGGAAAAGAACTTTGAAGACATTGACTTCCGGGCGTGATTCCTTTGGCTTTAAGTCGGGACGCAATGGATGGCCCAGGAAGAAACAGTGCTGCCGCAAGCACATCGCACGGCGGGATCATCTGGCAATCGGTTTCTGCGAATGGCGGCAAACGTGGCTCGCGCTTGTCGTTCAGGTTTGGCATGTCCGTCGGTGGCGACACGTTGTTTCAAATGGTAGTTGTGGCTGAGAATCGATAGAGGTGCCGCACGTGTTGGGGTCGGACGTAACGGCGGCCGCAGGGACGCTGGTCCGGCGCCCCCGCCATATCCGTGCGTGCAGAGTTCCCGCGTCATGACGCGTGCCCGGGTTAAAGCAACAGGGTCGTAGACTTCGAATGGCAACACGTCTGTGGCGGACATTGCTCGTCGCCACGAGATCGATCGTTCATTTTTTTCTACAGATGGCGTCAAATGCTGCGAACCTCAGCGATAACGTCGACGCTTCAGCAAATTGGAAACGCGGCGGCGCAAACGGTAGGCTTAAGCCCAAACTTCCACGACACGTCCGTTCCAGCCAGATCTGCCACCCAAGCCGATAATGGTTCAATGGTTCCGAGCTCCGGCCGTCCGCGCAAGCAGCAACAGAGCCAGTGAACCCGAGTATTGGCAAATAGCGGTAGAAAGCTTTTTGTCCGCGCTGAAAGTCCCACTAGTCAGCTGAACGTCAGTTGTGCGGGTCTATCTTGACCCGTTTCCCCTAGCCAGCCGCTCTCAATGCGAAAAAATAGGAGTACAAGATCGCCATGTACGGTCGAATTGATAGCTCGTCCGATTTCCACTACACGCAGAGTGCCAGCAAGCAAACGGATGCAGAAACCCAAGAGTTCGCGGACACGTTTGCCCGAATGCACTTAGACAGATCGGATTCCAACGGCGGTTCATCCAGATATACCCTCGATCACGAACCTCCGGTCGTGCCGATTGATCTGAAGACGTTCAGGAGGGAGATCAGGAAATTTCATGGCAAAGAAATCACTGACATCGCCGACAATCCACAGGAATATTCAGACTTCGTGTCCGCAAAAGCCAGACGCACTGCGGACGTTGCTCAGCAATACGGCATTCGTCGGGATTCTGAGAACGCTCGATATTTCAGTTACCAGTTGGGAAACCAGTGTGTTGGACTGATGAGAACGGAAGGTGGGTTCAGCATGGAAGAAGAGTTCGAATCCAAAAGTTGGAGAGACCAATTTCCTGGTCACCAAGAGATTACCTCCACCGTGGATCTTCAAGTCGCCCATCCTCTCGTTGAGAATGCAGGCGATATTCTGCTCGAGCACCAACTTCGGAGGGACGGCGAACGACCGTTGCTGAACTGGCGCGCGGAAAACCCAGAGGCGAAAGCCCGTGCAGCGATGATGGGGTTTGTTGAAGTGGATGATTGCGACATGGTCCTTGACCCCAAACAGCATCCCGACAAATGGACGCAGACCAGTGCCGCTGAATGGCGGCGTAAAGACAAACCGCCGCTCTATCTCCGCAAATTTGAGGATGCCGAAACCGCACAGTGTTCAACCAGCTGCTCTTACGAGACTTACGAAGATGACTTCATGTGACCGGATTCTCGCCAGATTTGGTCGCGACGGCCGGGCCCCATCTGCCAAGACCGGCCCTCATGTCATGGACAGGGAACGAAAGAGCGTTACAAACTGCCACGCGCTAACGAGCGATACCCATTCGGTGTTTAGGCGCAAAGGAGCTTGAACGCAGGGTTTCTTTGAGACCATCGTAGTAGTTCGTTCGGGGTTTTGCTCCCGAGTCCCGTAAAACACCTCGAGGCCGTTCTTTACATTGAGGCCGGAGCGTCTTTGATGCCCGGCCTCTTTTGCCATCGGGTGGCTCCGACACCGCAATGGCGATACGCAAAGCAGTTGGTCTCGCCGGCCCGAAGTTTCGTGTAAAGCAAGCCTTTGCGCATTCGAGGCTTCATCGAACCTGAGAGAGCTTCACGCTCGCGCAAAATGCCGAATTTCTCGCCCTGCTGGTCCAACTGCACACGTTAGCGTTTTTTTGTCCTGGAGCCGACCGGCTCTTCGAACAGGTTGTCGCTTGCTGTCGGCATGCCCGTTGTATGCTGATGTCACTCAAGTGCATCGGACTGAGCGCCGCCTCGGCCTGCCGGAGTTCCAGGGAGTCCAGATCGTGCAGCACGTTTATATGCAATAGCGCTTCTTTTTTTGACAATTGTCAGCTTTTCGAAAGCTGGAGCTCATAAGTAGATGTTATCTACAATTCGCCGCTAAGGCAGGAGTAGCTGATGGTCGGAGTGATTGGAAGTGGAGTTGGCTCCATCGGCGTTTCCCTGGCCCGCAAAGGGGGGCATGGACATTCGACTGGACAGCCGCCGCGCGATTCAGGCGGGCCCTCTGGTCACAACAGGCCGGATCGCGGGAGCGGCGTTACGGATGGCCCGACCATTTCTGGGGATCGCTCGCAGGCTGCAATTCAAAGCGAAGCCTTCGAACTAGCTCTTCGATCGGTTGCGCTGCAACTTATGAACGATGCCATGGCTGATGCCGACGAAGCTATGGCAGAAACTGAAGAGGATGCCTGACGCTGGGTGGCCCCCGTCAGGAGGTGCGTGCCGTTAGTGACGGCACAATTGTAACAGAAAGGGAAATGACATGTCTAAAATAGGTACTGTCACGAGTGCAGTTGGAGCTGGCGCCGCGGCTGGCCAGAACGTAGCGGCCAAAGGTGCTGGGGCTGCGGCCTTCCAGGCCCAAATCGCAGAACTGGCAGCGGTGAGCGCAGAGGCTACGGCTAGGAGTATGCTACTGCGCACTGTTACGACCGAGCTCCAGACAACCAAGAAGGCGGCGGATGAACGCGTACAGTGATGCGGATGGGGCTCTAGGCACTGCGTAGCACAATTGGCACGAAGTGGAGCCGAGATGAGCCGCATGCCACTCGCCGTGCGGCTTCTCTTTTGTCTGGATATCGTCAGTGAACGACGCCATTTCGCTTCAATTCAAAGTTATCTCAGGGCTCTATTGTGAACTGACTGGTACGACGGCTCTAGAAACCAGCTTGATCGGTAGCGGCCTCGACGCCGACATAGTCTTCGTCGAGCAGGGCCTCGCGCCGCATCATTTTCGCGTCACTCTTCTGGGCAAAACACTTGAGGTCGAGGCGCTTGCTGCCGGTCTCAGCATAGAGGGAAACGGGAATATTGCCGCAGGCGAGCGGGTTGTCGCGCCCCTTCCTGTCGTCATTCATGCAGGCGCGATGTCCATTCTCTGGTCAGTGCAGGATGCAGCGTCATCTGGTTCGATCGGTAAACCACGCCTCTCGATATCTGTGCTCGCCTTGGTGTTGCTCGGTTCTCTCGGGATCGGCGTGCTCTCGGCCATTTTCTCTTACTACGACAACGCTGTTGTATCGAACGCCGATTTATCTGGTGATGCCCGGGAACCCAAGCTGCCTGATAATCGCACTGATGATGAGACTGCATTCACAGCCGCTAAAGCCCTCCAACAGGAAGTCGACAGAGCCGGTCTGTCCAACATTAAGATCAGCGCCGCTGAGGGTGTTGTGACAGTCGAGGGCACGGTCACGTCTGCTTCGGCCATCAGTTGGCATAAAGTGCAGCAGTGGTTCGATCATCGCACGAGGGGCGCTCTAGCGCTGTTGAATGGAGTGATTATCGACGATGAGAAGGCGCCATCCGCAATCGCAGTCGAAGCTGTCTGGCGTGGGTCGCTTCCGTATCTTGTCATCAAAGGAGAGAAATATTTCGTCGGCGCTCTTTTGGACGATGGTTGGATGGTCGAACGGATCGAGGACGGTAGCGTAATGCTAAGCCGAAATGGCCGCCTTGCTGCTCTCCCGTATTAAAGTATTCCAGCGCAGGGCTGACGATCTTGGACAGACTTGATGACCGGTCAACTTCGCACTTGCCTTTGAATCTTATGCGCAGCCATCCGCTGCAGGGGTCGGCCTCACGGACGACGCGCCTGCGGTCTTGGAGCTACGTTGCACCTGTGTAGCAGCAGAGTGTTCAGAAACGATCGTGAAGGGACCTCATGGCCAACGCCCTGCGTAAATTCACCGAGTATGCGCCGGCCAACCCGGACTTGATGGTCGCGTTGATGCTGCTTCTGGCCGTCAGTATGATGGTCATGCCAATACCGGTCGTGGCGGTCGATGCGCTGATAGGCTTCAACATGGGTTTGGCTGTACTGCTGCTGATGGCGGCCCTGTATGTCAGCACGCCACTTGATTTTTCCTCTTTGCCCGGCGTCATTTTGATTTCCACGGTATTCCGTCTGGCGCTCACCGTCGCGACGACGCGACTAATCCTGGCCGAGGGCGAGGCAGGCAGCATCATCCACACGTTCGGCAGTTTTGTGATCTCAGGCAATATTGTCGTGGGTTTCGTTATATTTCTGGTAGTGACCATGGTGCAGTTCATGGTTCTCGCGAAAGGCGCCGAACGCGTGGCAGAAGTGGCGGCGCGCTTCACCCTCGATGCTTTGCCAGGCAAGCAAATGGCGATCGACGCAGAGTTGCGGAACGGTCACATCGATGCCGACGAATCCCGCAGGCGGCGCGCCGCATTAGAAAAAGAAAGCAAACTTTATGGGGCGATGGACGGCGCGATGAAGTTTGTGAAGGGTGATTCCATCGCCGGGCTAGTGGTTATCTGCATCAACATGCTGGGCGGAATTTCCATCGGCCTGCTCTCGAAGGGCATGTCGTTCGCCCAGGTGCTGCATCACTACACTCTGCTGACGATAGGTGATGCGTTAATCTCGCAGATTCCCGCCCTGCTGCTCTCAATTACAGCGGCAACCATGGTTACTCGTGTAACTGGGGCTTCGAAACTCAACCTCGGTGAGGACATAGCCAATCAACTCACCGCCAGTACACGAGCATTGCGGTTGACGGCCTGCGTCTTGGTGGCCATGGGCTTCGTTCCTGGTTTCCCTCTGCCTGTCTTTTTTATGTTGGCCGCAGTCTTCGCGGCGGCAAGCTTCGTCAAAGGTGACGTCCTAGATGCCGACAAAGTCGATGCTACAACTGTAACTCCGGCGGAGTCTCAAACGCGAAACGTGGCTGCGCAGCCAAATCCCATTGGCGTCTTCCTCGCGCCGAGCCTTACGAATGCGATCGACCAGGTCGAATTGCGGCAGCACATTGCGCGTATTTCCCAACTAGTCTCGGCCGATCTCGGCATTATCGTTCCTCCGATCCCAGTCGATGTCGACCAGCAGCTGCCCGAGTCGCAATTCAGGATAGATGTCGAAGGCGTGCCAGTCGAACAGGATTTGATTAATCCGGCGCAGCTTTCCCTCGCAGACGATCTGAAGAAGATTGAGTCAAGCGGCATCCCTTTTCGGCATGATCCTGAAACCCACAGAATTTGGGTTGAACAAAGCCACGAGCCGGCGCTCAAAGCCGCCGGTATCCGGCATCATAGTCCCAGCGAACTCCTTGCGATGCGTGTCCATGCGACGTTGACTTGCCATGCGCCGCGCTTGGTGGGTATCCAAGAGACCCGCCAACTACTGGGCCGGATGGAGCAGGAATACTCTGATCTGGTGAAGGAGGTGCTGCGTACCACGCCGATCCCCCGGATTGCAGATGTGCTGCGCCGCCTCTTGGGCGAAGGTATACCAATCCGAAATACCCGGCTCGTCTTGGAGGCATTGGCCGAATGGAGCGAACGTGAGCAAAACGTCGCCCTGCTCACGGAACACGTTCGTTCTGGAATGAAGCGGCAGATCTGTCACCGCTATGGCAGACACGGTGTCCTACCTGCCTTCGTCATGGAACGTGAGACTGAGGATGTGGTGCGCTGCGCGGTTCGGGAAACGGCTGCAGGCCCCTACCTCGCACTAGAGGATCGGCAAAGCGAGGCGCTGCTGTCACAAATGCGGCAGGTCTTTTCGAGCACGGCACCGGGCCAGACGCGCCCGATCGTCTTAACTTCAATGGATGTCCGACGCTTCGTCCGCGGTTTTCTTACCCGAAACGGTATCGAGCTTGCCGTACTGTCTTATCAGGACCTCGCCTCCGATTTTAAAATTCAACCCGCCGGATCCATCAGGCTCCCGCCCAGTAATGGAACGTCAGGGGAACCTCGCAGTTTCCGCCCTTCTGCCACTACTGGATGATAGGTGAGAACCAAACATGAATTCACATGAGAATAGAGTCGCCGCGCCGTTGCTTTCATTTCGTTTGAACTTAGTTCTCTTCGCAGTACTCTCCGTTCTGCCTCTCGGCGGTTGTGCTAGGTGGGATAACCCCGTTCTTTCAGTGAAGGAGACGTCAGCCCCACAATTGCTCGGCGCCAACCAAATCAATGCGGCTACGCGCCAACGCATTTTGCGCGCCGTCGGTGAGGATGCTCAAGAGCGGGCTTTGCGGGATGATCTGAAGCAGCATCCAGGCAATGTCGATGCGGCAATCCGTCTTACAAAAGCATTGGTGGCGCAGAAACGCCCGCATGAGGCGCTTCAGGTTTTAGACAACGTCTTGGTCGTGACCCCAGACAATTTGCGTGCATTGAATGCGAAGGCAGTCATCTTGGACATTGAGGGGCGGCATGACGCGGCACAAGAGCTGTACCGGCAAGCTCTCGAAACGAACCCAGAGAATCAGATGTTGCACCATAACCTCAATCTGTCTCTTGCGTTTGAAGGGAAGTCCGAACAGAGTACTTTGCCACAATCGCGATAACGTTGCTGTGATGACCATTCACCTTTGAGAAGCAGACGCAGCACGTCGTGCGTGCCTGGGGACGAGGCAGGCCCTATAGCAATTGAGCGCTGAACACGACACTAAAGGGACGGAACTGAGCGGCTAATCCTATTTTCTGACAGCGGCTCTGGTTTGAATTGGCGCTGTGTCCGTGGCGCTCGACACCGAGGGCGCGGCCGGCGCGCGGCGTACAGCGTTTTGTCGGTCCGGTTATTGACCTTGCCCCCATCCGCCTATCTCAGGGTCGCGTTACCGCTGAACTGCCGTTGTCCTGACGATCATCATCGGTTCGCTGCGCTCCAGGATAAATCCCAGCCGAGCTCACGGGTGCAACACGCAGGCCAGGGTCATTATAATAGTAGTGCGTAAATGGGGGCTCATCAAATGGAGCCAATTTGGTTCCCTAGGCGATTAAGCAGCATTCTGCATCAAAAGTGTCACCCTACAGAATAATGATAGCATTAATATTGCAGCATAGTGTAGCTTCTGCGCAGCCGTATTTAACAATGAGTCAAGTGCGTGATGCCTATACGCGGACGAAACGACAATATTCTCTCAAATAAGCAGAAGGATGTCGACACGACCTTGAACAAACTTGGTAAGAGGTTTTCTGGTAGGCGTGATAAGCACCTAGGATACCCGTACAACCTCGACTTTGACCCCAGACCAATCTCTCAATTCCACAAATTTCTAAATAACTTGGGTGATCCATATGTCGGCTCACACTATGCGACCGAGGTCTGTGACCTAGTGGTGAAAATCCAACGCTTGGTACCCGAGGCGAATACAACTCACGCCCCCTTTTCTACCCTTCCCGCCGAAGAGTCCGAAGGGGAAGTCGTGACCCATCCAGTCATTCGTTCGACCAGTCACTCAGCCTCTGGAATCCGCCTGCAAATATGTTCCCGTTACGAACTCGTGCGGTCAGCGCCGAGCTTTCAATCCAGGCCTGGATTTCGGTTGTCAGCGGGCCGAGAAAGATGACTTCCGCCAATGTCGCCGCCGCATGCAACGCGGTCATTTCGGGCCAGCTCATGGCGATGTCGTGGTGCCCGATCCAAGCGTCAGGATTTTTGTAGTCGATGACGCCGCGCGCTGTCCTCTCCGATGCGTTCACGAAGAACCTGTAGGACAGGACTCCCGGATGACCTTCGGCTTCGACCCGCCTTGCCAGCGCGCCTACCGCAATCTCGAAGTCTTCCGGCGTCTTCTTCAGCTCGTATAGATTCAGGACGGTGAGGCGGTTGTCGATCATGATTGAACCTCGGTCCGAAACAGCATCTCTTTGCATAACCCGCCCCAGCACTCCCCAGGTCGGCACGGGACCAATGTAGCAGGCACCCCATACCATCGACAGGCCGTTTCCTCGCAGTCATCGAAGTCAGCATAGTACGCTGGTTGCTCGTTCTAATGGCGAACGCGAACGGAAAATCCTACCCAGAGCGGTCTTCCACGACGGGTATCAACCGTCAGGTTTTCACCACTATACTAGACTAAATGTTCGCCTGGGGCTGGGTGACCCGTCTCACAATATGCAGGTATCGAGGGTTGCGAGAGCGATCCTCTCGTAGAGCCTCATGCATAGGAGTGCGGGTTTCGGTAATTCGCGGACATGGATTCCATTAAATCCCGGACAGCGATTTCACTAAATCCGGGACAGCATTGGAGTGCACCCCCAGACTGAGACAAGGAAAATCGCGGACAGTTTCCCCGCAAGGAGAGGAAACTGGGGCATGGCCGGACGGCAAAGAGTTATTGATGAGGACCAAAAACTGGAGCTTCTCCAGCGCATGGAGGCGGGTGAAACCGTCAGCAAGTTGGCAGATGAGGTTGGCATCAGTCGCCAACGTCTTTACGAGTGGCGTGATCAGCTGAGGCTTCATGGTAATCTGAAGTCACGTCGGCGCGGGCGGCCGGCCAGATCGACAGCAGGAGTTGACGGGGACTTGCAGCTGCAGAGCGCCGTCGAACAGCCAGCGCCTCAGGAAAAGGCACTGACCAAGGCCAGGCGCCGGATCAGGGAATTGGAGCAGAAAGTCGGGCAACAGCAGCTCGATCTCGATTTTTTTCGCGAAGCCTTGCGGCACTTCGAGGAAGATCAGCGTCGGAGCAGCGCTCCTGGCGAAACGGGATCTTCAAAGTCATCGAAAAGATGACAACCGGCCTGTCGCAAGGCGAATTCAACATCGACCGAATGTGCTGGCTCGCGGGCGTCAGCCGCGCGAGTTATTACCGTCACTGGCTGGATTCGGCCCCTCGTCGGGCCGAAACAGGTTTGCGAGACCTCATTCAAAAGATGGCTCTCGGCAACGCGCACTACGGTTACCGCCGGATCGGAGCCCTGTTGCGTCGGGAGGGGTGGCAAGTCAACCACAAGTGCATTCTACGCATCATGCGTGAAGACAATCTGTTGTGCCTGCGCGCAAGACCCTTTGTTCCTACAACGACCAACTCGAGGCATGGTTGGCAAGTCGTGCCGAACCTCGCCAGGGGCATGATCCTCAATGGGGTCAACCAGCTATGGGTTGCCGATATCACCTTCCTTCATCTCGCTGAGGAGTTTGCATTCCTTGCCGTTGTGCTTGACGCGTTTAGCCGCCGGGTGGTCGGATGGGCATTGGATACGCATCTCCGAGCAAGCCTTGCGATCGAAGCTCTCGAGATGGCTATCACCGATCGCCAGCCCGTGGCCGGGAGCCTCGTGCATCATTCCGATCGCGGCGTTCAATACGCGTGCGGAGCCTACTCCGAACTTCTGCATCTTCACGGCATCCAGGCGAGCATGAGCCGTGTCGGAAATCCTTATGACAACGCGAAAGCGGAGAGCTTCATGAAGACCCTGAAGCAGGAAGAGGTGCAAGGTCTCGCCTATAGGGATGCAGACGATGCTCGCCGGCGCATCGGCGCTTTCATCGATACCGTTTACAACACGCAGCGCCTGCACTCGGCGCTCGACTATCTCACGCCGGAGGAATACGAACAGAAGCATTCAGGTGGACGACGGATGGAAAAGGCGGCATAGCTGAACACGGGAAACTGTCCGCGATTTTCCTTGTCTCAGTCTGGGGGTGCACTCCACCCGCCCATGAGGCAATGCGCGATCTGGTGCGGGCACGCCTGGCTGCCGTGCGCAGCCTGCGACAGGCGCGCCAGCAACTCAGTGGATTCCTGCTGCGCCATGGCTGCCATTATGGCCGTCCAGCCTGGACGCAGATGCACCGCCGCTGGCTGGCCGGTCTTCGCTTCACGCAACCAGCCCACCACATTGTGCTTGAGGATCATATCGCGACGATCGAGGCTGCGACGGACCGGCGCGATCGGCTGACGAAGCAAATCGAGATCATGTTGAGCGATTGGTCATTGGCCCCGGTCGTCCAGGCGCTGCAATCGCTGCGCGGCATGGCTCTGGTGACCGCAGCAACGATGATTGCCGAATTGGGCGATATCAGTCGCTTTACCAATCCGCGTCAACTGATGGCCTATCTGGGGCTCGTCCCATCGGAGCATTCGAGCGGCGCAACCCGACGCCAGGGCGGCAAAAGCGGGGAACGGAACCGCACGCCGCATGTTGATCGAGGCGGCCTGGAGCTACCGGTTTCCCGCAAGGGTGAGCCGCGAGCAATTGCTGCGCCAGGAGCAGCTTCCAAAAACGATCCGCGATACGGCGTGGAAAGCGCAGGAGCGGCTCTGCGGCCGCTATCGCAAGCTCACCAAGGCCGGAAAGCCGGCCACGACGGTAACCACGGCGATCGCGCGCGAATTATCGGGCTTCGTCTGGGCGATTGCATGCCAGGTCTCACCGCGTTGAACATCGCCAAATCTTAGGAAAGCAAAGAGGAGGAACGAACCCATCAGAAGCCATGTGCACCTGGGCAAGGCTGGGGGCACGGTCACGGCAGGAGAACCCTCGTTTCCACTATCAGCCGGTTTAATTCCGACGCTGCCAACTAGACTGAGGAAGCTCCGCGACGCATCAGGTCCGGCGGTACTCAACCCGCGTATCAGAGCATGATCAACCGTCGTTCATTGACCGTGCCTCCTGCTTTCCCCAGGACGCACTCATGCGAAACACGACGTCCGAGAAAATCGGGCGGGAGAATTTCTATGCCTGCTGCTTGAAAAAGCGAACATGAGAGTGGATGGAATCTAACACTTGGTGCCCACGTTTGACGGCGGCAATGATTTTGTCGGGATCGGCGGTCCAGGTGAAGGGCTTGGGTTGTTGGTTGTGCTCTGTAAGAGTCGGACTCGAAAAGAACTCAATGGTAGCAATACCTTGCAAGGCGTCGGGTGACGAGGCGAATGTGGGCGATCATGATCCACGCCTCGGCTGAAGCGACTGATTTCTCAAAGTCCTTCGCCAGTCTACGGCATCTGCCAAGCCACGCGAAAGTGCGTTCCACGACCCATCGGCGCGGCAGAACCTCAAAGCCCTTTGCCTTGTCGGTGCGCTTGATGATCTCCAGAGTCCAGCGCCCGATTTTCTTCAGCCGCCTCTTCAGTTTGTCGCCAGCATAACCGCCATCGGCAAAAACATGCAGCAACCACGGCCATCTATGGCGGATGGATTTCAAGAGGTCTGGAGCACCGTCCCGGTCTTGAATGTCGGCGCAGTGGACCATGAGACCGACCATCAGCCCCAGCGTGTCGACAATGATGTGGCGCTTGCGCCCCTTGATCTTCTTGCCGGCATCATAACCCCGGATACCGCCGCTTTCGGTGGTTTTCACGCTCTGACTGTCAACGACGCCTGCCGTTGGGCTGGCCTCCTTACCCTCCAGTTGGCGCGCTTCCATCACGAGATGATGATTGATCCGCGTCCACAACCCTATCGCCCTCCATTCGTAAAAATAACGCTGAACGGTTGAACAGGGTGGGAAATCCTTCGGCAGCATCCGCCACTGGCAACCCGTCGAGGCGATGTAAAGCAGAGCGTTCAATACCTCTCGGCAATCTGTGGTCCGAGGACGACCCAGCCGCCGGGGCGCTGGCAGAAAAGGCTGGACCAGCCCCCATTCTCGATCCGTCATATCACTTGCATAACGAGGCGTGCGCCGGGCATATTGCCGACGGGTGATTTCGGTCCAGGACATCGTGAGCTCCATCGAATCTTTGCAAATCCGAAGGAATCACAACCCATTGAAATCACCCACTTCTTTTTGAGGCAGCCTCTAAGGTCTGTACTCAATCAGAGCTATGAATCTGCGCCGAAACGTGATTCTCTCTTCGAGACGCGGAGGAGTGAATCATGGCGAACGAGTTCTGGCTCAGTGACGAACAGTGGGCAGTGATTGAGCCTTGCTTGCCGAAGAACCAACCCGGCGCGCGCCGGGTGGACGACCGGCGCGTTCTCAGCGGCATCATTCATGTCCTGAAATCCGGCTGCCGCTGGCGGGATTGCCCGGCGCTCTACGGTCCCTACACCACCGTCTACAATCGCTGGAACCGCTGGTCGCGGCGCAAGGTCTGGCGCAATCTGTTCGAGGCTCTGCGGTCGATCTCCCCGGACGACGACTTTCACGCCATCGATTCGACCACCGCCAAGGCCCATCGCGCGGCGGCCGGTGGAAAAGGGGGGCGGAGACGCAGGCGATCGGGCGGTCCCGTGGGGGCAGAAGCACGAAAATCCACGCGGTCTGCGACAGCCTCGGACGAGCCATCGCGCTCGACGTGACGCCAGGCCAGCGGGGCGATGTGCGTGTCGCAATCCCCTTGCTGACGGCGTTACCGCCATCGCAGTCCTGTGCGGCCGACACCGCCTATGACGCAGACGGGTTGCGCCAATTCCTCCTCGCGCGCGGAACCGTCCCGGTTATTCCGAACAACCCCACGCGCAGACGCATCCATCCCTTCGACAGAAGCGTCTACAAACGGCGAAACCTGGTGGAACGCATGTTCTGCAGGCTCAAGGATTGGCGGCGCATCGCAACACGCTACGACAAGCTCGCGCGAAACTTCATGGCGGCTGTCGAGCTCGCCGCAACAATCATTTGGTGGGTCTAATTGAGTCCGGACGTTAAGGCGCTGTGACTGTTCCTCGCCGCGATTTTTTGGCCCCTGCAGGCTGCCAATGACGCCGATGAAGATGCGATCGGGACTATAGACCGGAAAGTCGCTGACACCGGCTGCTGCAGATCAAGCCCGGTCTTGAGGGAATGGTGGAGAAGGGGAGGTATCGCCTTTGGTGATAGCGACCAGCAACAAGCACACGTTCGTAAGCTCGCGGGAGGCTTCCTTCCAGGCGTTCACGTTCGACTCGCGACGGGGGCTATAGACGAACACCTTATGCCCAAGCCCGACTGATTGAGCATGTTACATGTTCATCCACGGTATGGATGATAGCTATGCAAAAACTCGATTTTTCCATTCTCGCGAAATTCGATTAAGAAACTCGTACAGGTTGGAGGCAGAGTGGACAGTCAGACACCGGCCACGCAGATATGATTGGCAATCCGTCCGCGGATGCATTGAGGCAGGCTCATGAGCGAATTCAAGTGGGGTCACATTCGCGGCGATCTGAATTCTCGGCTTGTGCAACGGCACCCCAGCTATAGCCGCAGGCAGCGCAATCTCGGGTGCTCACCCGCACGTGCGTGCTCTCCAGTACATCACAAGCCCTCGCTTGGTTTAGCTCGGTGCGACGGAAATCGACAGGCGCCGCCGCCGAGGGTGCTGAATTGGCGCAACTGGCAGATTCATGAGGCACTTTTTTGAAAGCAAAGCTCGGTCGATCCATTGGCCGCTTCGGCGACGAGCGGGGCAACATAGCTGTTCTTTGCTTTACAACGGCAGCGCAACGCCGAACCCGCCAAGCGTTTTTTGAGGAGACCTGCTCCGGCTTGAGTTCGGAAGACACTTCTCGAGACACTGCATCGTCAGGTAAGGCATCTCATCGGCTCCGTTGAAGCTCAGTTTATCGCGGGCGCCATCTTGTGGCCCACAAACACCACTTACGAGGAGAATACATCCATGGATCAGCCCGCTTGGAAGAATCCGCGTACGGCCCTGATCGTCGATGGCAGTGACGCTGCACGTCAACGGCGTATACCGAATCTGGCGTCGGTCGACCTAAACCTGCTAGTGGAGCTCGAGGCCTTGTTGCAGTATCGAAACATCACGCATGCTGCTCAACATGTCGGTAGGAGCCAACCGGCAATGAGTAGAGCCCTATCAAGGCTGCGTGACATGTTCAATGACGATCTCTTGGTACGCGGCTCGAGTGGCCTAGTCCCAACACCGCAGGCCGAACACTTGGCGCAAATGCTGCCGTCGGTATTGAATGCTATCCGCGAACTGGTGAGCTGCAGTTCCGGCTTAAGGGATTTGCGGTCGAAGGTAACTATGGCAATGCCCGATCACCAATCGCTAGTTCTGCTGCCATATCTATTGCCGCGTTTAGGTGAGCGTGTGCCTCATGTTGACATCGTCACCGAGCCACTTTTGGACGGCGCTCTACGGCGTCTCGAGCAAGGTGAGATTGACTTTGCGATCGGGCAGATCGGTGCCGCTCCTCCAGGCTACTTGCGGCGCGGTCTCTATGCGGACCGCTTCACTTGCCTGCTTCGCCACGACCACCCTGCATTAGAGCAGGAGTGGAGCGTCGGAACCTTCGCGGCGCTGCGTCACGCCTCTATTGCCTCGGATTCCAACGAGGGCCTGGGTCAAGTCTATGATGGGCTGGTCAGGTTCGGACTACCCGGTCCGATAGTGGTCTCCAACGTGCTGACTGCGGCAGTTGTAGTGGCGATGACTGACCTAGTGCTGATGATACCGAACCGAGTTGCAACTCGGGTGGCGACTATGCTGCCGCTCGCTATTGTAGATCCACCCGTGGAGCTGAAGCCATACGAAGTCGCGTTGATCTGGCACCAGCGCTGCCATCATGACTTGGAGCATCGCGTGCTGCGTCGCGAAATCGCCGCCGCAGCGCGGATGGGCCGGCTAGACGTGTCACAAGACCAAATGGCGAGGCGGCAGAACGATAGTTGAACTCACCGCTGAACGGAAGGGTGCAGCGAAGGACAGCCCGACACCGCGTGCGATTGATCCCATCAAGCGCCGGGTGTTTGACGCTTTAGCTTCCTCAAGGCATCAGTTCATCTCGGGGTTCTCGCTGCCATGTCATCGCACTCGCCGTGGACGCTGGCGCCACTCTGCTAAGTGCCACTTTGCATCGTCAACATTTGACCTATATTGCACTGCAACAATGGTAGGCTTGCCTGATCCACCATTATGGTCACAGGTTCCCTTCAAGCGGGAACGCGCGCTCGCTGCGCACGATAGAAGGAGTCCATCTCATGAAAAATTTAATCCACAACGTGGGCCCAAACGACGCCCGTAGGGACCACGTCGATATAGGTGATGCGGTTCGGCGATCTCGCGAAGCGGTCGGATATAGCGTCGACGACCTCGCATTAACATGCGGTCTGACATGCGCCGAGATTTCAAGGATCGAATTAGGTGCTGATGTCGACCCTGAACGGCTCAGGCGTGTAGTCGCTGCCCTTCGAGTGCCAGCCACCACCTTCGCATTGAAGCATTCATGAACAACATTTAGTGGAAACAAGCTCTGCAAGCTCGAGTATAGTCCCCGACGCGATTGCCACCTATGCCGACACCCTCATTTCAATAGCTGGTGTGCAGTCGAACCACACGCGGAGGGTCGCTGCGGTTGCAGCGAAGACCGGCATGAAATGCCTCCTGGTTCAGGAGAGTTGGGTGCCATCGGCCGTGATACACGACCCGGCGCTTCTGCATTCCTATGCACATCAATCCAGCCGAGAACATCTGGGTATCTGTGCGAGAACGACTTCACCATCTGCGTCGGCGGCGAAATCATCGATAAATCAGTCAGGCCTGGAACTTCTTCGTCAACAACAAAGAGCTTCGTCACCTCCATAAAGTCAGGCAAATGGGCGCAGGTGAAAACTTTAATGCAATCGAGTCGACATTCACCCTCACGAGTTCTCCCAACGGCCAAACTCTTCTCATCAAACGTTCGTGCTCCTCAAGTTCCGGTACCGTGCTAATGCCCAGAGCGGAAAGAACTTGGAGTAGCCGTGATATCGCAAATAAAACACGCGCGGAAAACCCGTGGCGGTGTAGCGCTGCTCATCCCACAGACCGTTCTCGGTTTGTGTGTTTTTTAGGTAGTTCACCCCGCGTGCGACGGCCGGATGCTCCACCTCGCCGGCCGCCATCAGTCCAAGCAAGGCCCACGCCGTTTGGGAGGACGTGGAAGGCGCCTGCTCATATCCGCTATAGTCGAGTCGGTAGCTGATTGCATCCTCGCCCCAACCGCCGTCCCAACTCTGGATGGATACTAGCCATTCCACCGCCTTCCTTATCATGGGGTCCTGGTGATCGATCCCTGCGGCATTCAGCGCGCACAACACCGACCAGGTACCGTAGATGTAGTTCAGGCCCCAGCGGCCGTACCATGATCCTTCCGCGTGTTGGGTGCGGCGCAAATATGCAATCCCCTCGGCGACTGCCTTGCTGCTTTGGGTGAATTCGCCGACCTGGGCCAACATCGAGACGCACCGCGCGGTAACGTCTTCGGTCGGCGGGTCGAGCAGCGCGCCATGGTCCGCGAATGGGAGGTTATTCAGGTAGTATTCGAGATTGTTGACGTCGAAGGCGGCCCAGCCGCCATCCCGGCTTTGCATGCCTTCGATCCATTCCCGGCCACGTGCGATCGCGGTGGCGTATTCCTTGCTGCCGGCGTGCCGCTGCGCGCGGTCCATGGCCATGACCACCACTGCAGTGTCATCGAGATCGGGATAGTGCGCGTTGTTGTATTGAAACGGCCAGCCGCCGGGCCTGATGTTGGGCGCCTTCACTGCCCAGTCGCCCTTCACGTCCAGTACCTGCCGCGGCTTCAGCCAGTCTAGGCCCTGCTTCGCTTTCGCTAGGGCGTTAGCGCCGCCCACCTCCTGAAGTGCGTGGCACGTCAGCGCGGTGTCCCAGACCGGCGACAGGCAGGGCTGGCAATAGGCCTCTTCCTCGCCGATCACCAAGAGCTTGTCAATAGCGCGACGTGCTATCGCGCGCGGCGGAAAATGATCGTCTTTACCGAGCGCGTCATACATCATCACGATATTGGCCATCGACGGATAGATCGCGCCCATGCCATCTTCACCGTTGAGCCGCTCTTCAGTGAAGGCGAGCGCACTCGCGATCGCGCGCTCACGAAGTTTCTTCGGAAGATGCGGCTCAATAACCCGCAGGATGCCGTCGATGCCGCGGAACAGCAAGAACCAGCCCCAGCTCTGGTGCGGCGCCTTCGGGTTCATGCCTACGCTCTTGGTATCCTGAAGGAACAGTTCTTCGATGCCGACGCCCTTAGGATTCTTCGCACGCGGCTTCAGCACTGCAAGAACCATCAGCGGCACAATAGTGGTGCGCGCCCAGTAGGAGATCTTGTAGAGGTGGAACGGCGACCAGATTGGCAGTAGCACGATCTCGATTGGCAGAACCGGCACCGCGCGCCAGCTAACTACGCCATAGAGCGCGAGCAGGAAGCGCGTGAGTACATTGCTGTTGGCGGCGCCGCCGCGCGCGCGGATCGCCTCGCGCGCCTTCACCATATGAGCCGCGTCGACGGAATCCCCGATCATCTTGAGCGCGAAGTAAGACTTCACGCTTGCGCTCATATCGAAGGGCCCGTCATGCACCAGCGGCCAGCCGCCGTGCGCGCCTTGAGTGCGGCGCAGATAATTTCCGATTTTGGCTTCGAGCACGACGTCAATGGGCTCGGCCAGGTAATGACGTAGCAGGATGTATTCGGAAGGGATGGTGGAATCCGCTTCCAGCTCGAACACCCAGTGGCCGTCGGCATGACGATAAGCGAGCAGCGCCTCAGTGGCTGAGGCGATGCTCATTTCCAGCGCGGCGGGATCGATGGCAGTGCGATTTCCGGAATGCTTATTCACTGACTTCCTGCGTGTTCGGCAGCGTGCAAAACCGTGTGGATTTACCAATCGAGTGTTTGTCTGAAAGAGCCAGATCGGCGGCACGGTTACCCGACCGCACCGATCCCTCGATGGTTGCCGGCAAACCGGTAGCGGTCCAGTCGCCAGCAAGGAACAGGTTTTTGCAACCGGTCACGGGCCCTGGACGTAGCGCGTTCTGCTCCGGGGTGGCCTCGAATGTGGCCCGGCGCTCACACACGATCTGCCACGGCGGCAGCTCGCCTGAGATCCCACCGGCCTCGCACACGTCGCGCCAGATCGCTCGCACGAGCTCCTCACGCGGAATGTCAAGCAGGCGGTCGCCATTGCTAATGGTGACTGAAAACCGCTGCGGATAGGCGAACAGCCACTCCACGAGCCCGCCGACCACACCCAGGATCGGATCCGCACCGGCTGGCGGATCGAAGCGAAAATGGGCATTAACGACGGCGCGGAATTCGGTCGGGGTTTTCAGGCCGGGCAGGAGCGTCGCGGCCGCCCGTGGCGGCACGGCGAGGATCACGGCGTCGTCGGGGCCGACCGCTATCTTGTCGTCACCGAAATCAAGTTCGCTGATGATCTCGCCCGATTTGGCAAGCTTGCGCAGTTTATGGCTGAGGCGGACGGTGGCGCCCCGCCTCTCCAGGAGCTTGACCGCCGGCTCGACCAGAACGGCGCTCAGTCCGTCGCGCGCGACTAGCGGACGGCAAGCCTCGCCGCCCGCGAGCAGCGTTTCCCGTACGATGGCACCGGCAAGCCCTGCCGAGCCCTCCGGCGGATCGCAATTCAGGGCGGCGAGCAGCAGCGGCCGCACCAGACGCCGGTACAGCGTACCATTGCAGGGTATAGTGTTTCCGACCAGTTCATCCGCGCCGGCCCATAGGATTGGCGCGAGCTTCAGGTAGTCCCACAGCCTGGTGTCGGGGACGCGACGCGCCTTGTCGAACACCCAGGTCGGAAGCCTGCCGCCGCCGAGATCGACCTGCCAGCGCTGTACGGTGGAGATGTCGACGAAGGGAAACTTGGCACTCGTCGGACCGACAAGACCGGATTCCGTTCCGATCGCACGGGCGTAGTTGCGCACATATTGGTTGCCCGATAGAACCAGATGGTTGCCGTTGTCGATGGTGAGATTGGTTGCGGAATCGAAAAAGGAGCGGCATCGACCGCCGGCCTGTTGCGTCGCTTCATAGACATGCACCGGCAAACCTGCATTGCTCAACTGCACGGCCGCGGAAAGGCCGGAGATCCCGGCGCCGATAATGTGAACATTTTTTGGCATCACATCAAGGCGTAACGGAAGAGAATGGCGAGCTTTGTGAGATTGGTTACACGCACCGGTTCCCGGGGAGCCGCAAAACCCCTTATCAGCAGCAGGTCCAAGATCGCGCGGTAACATTTGGACATGATGGTGGGGGCGCGTACTATTCTGCGCGGGTTGCAATTCATGATCTCGTCGGATTCGGCAAAATGCATCATCGCGCGTTGGGCCAGCGGTGCGCACGCCTTGGGCAGCGCCTTGTCGGCGATGACTTTATGTGGGTCGCTGCTGGTGATACCGGCGTGATCGAGGCTTTCGCGTGGTATATAGAGCCGACCCAGCCCAGCATCCTCGTCGATGTCGCGCAGGATGTTGGTGAGTTGCAGCGCACGACCGAGGTGATGCGCAAGTGCAATGCCATCCTCCTCGCTCAAGCCGAACACACGCACCGACATCCTTCCCACGGCGCTGGCGACACGGTCGCAATAGAGATCCAGGGTTGCCATTTTGGGCGCGCGGATGTCTTGTAGCACGTCCATTTCCATGCCGGCGACAACGGCTAGGAAATCCTCTCGCTTCAGCCCGAAGGTCGTTACCGAGGCGAGATAGTCCTTTAGCCGCGGCGGCGGTACACCTTGGTAGAGCGCGTCAATGTGATCGCGCCATTGCTGAAGCGCAGCAAGGCGGTGCTCGCGCGGTTCGTCGGAGTCGGTGATGTCGTCGACCTGGCGGCAGAAGCTGTAGATCTGGAATATCGCCTCGCGCTGCACCGGCGGGAGGGTACGCATTCCCAGATAGAACGAGCTGCCAAGGGCCGTAGAGCGGTGGTTCGCGTGGGCCGCCGCCTCCGCCCTCATACGTCGACAGTCGTCTTGAATCGCGTACCGCGGCCGAACGCACGGCGCGCGGCTTCGTTTGCCATTGCGCCGACGCCATGGAGCAGCAGCTCAAGCGGCGACAGATGCACGCGCTCCCTTAGAGGATCGCGCATCTTCAGCATCGACACGATCTTATCGGCAAAAGACAGTATGACGGAGACCTCGAACCCGAGGCGAAAGTCCTTCACCTGCGACACCAGCGCTCCGCCCCCGTTGAGCAGCACCTCGGCCTTCGCTGCGAGAGAGCGCAGGCATTGTAGCATCTGCAACGAGGATTTTGCGGCGCCCAGCTCTTCGATGGAGGCGCCGCTGGCTAAAAGCGCATCGCGCGGAATATAGACGCGATTGAGATTGCGGAAATCCTTGCCGCAATCCTGCAGGTGGTTACAGACCTGCAGTCCCGCGCACAACACATCCGATGCCGGCCAAGTCGCGGCACTTTCGCCGTGGACGTCGAGCACAAATCGGCCGACCGGCATCGCCGAGTATTGGCAATAATCGATCACCTCGTCCCAGTTCTCGTAACGCTGCTTAGTCACGTCCGTTCGGAAGGCGGTGAGCAGATCGAGTGCATGACGCGGCGGCATGCCGCGCCGGTCAAGCGCAGTGCGTAGGTGTACAGCTTCTGCTCGCGTTTCGCCCTTGCCGAGCAGCTCGGCCTCCAGGATGTCGAGGTACAGAAGCTTCTCGTCTGCCGCGAGCGTGGCGTGATCGGCAATGTCATCGGCCATGCGGACGAATCGGTAGAAGGCAAGAATCAGCGCTCGGTGCCGCGGATGGATAATCCACGACGCAACGGGGAAATTTTTCTCGCGGTGCATTGCGTCCGACCCGGGGCCGCTGCCGCTCGTCATTTAGCACCATCGTCGGTTTTGCGGGCGTTGGATGCTGCTGAAATGCAGTCGGGCCCCCGAATAAAACGTACAATCCACGAAGGTACGGCGGCGGCCAAAGACGTTATCGACCGGCGCGCGTTTTTATCCCCGAGAATTATCCGATGCGAATCTGTTTTTCGAGTATACTGATTCGTCCTGCCGAATTCTTTGCTGAAAGCGTCGGATGAGACTATATCCCAGTAGCTAAAGGCGATTCGACTACCGCGCATTATGAATACACCACATCCCTGCCATGCAAACATATCCCACCACTCAATTATTACGCGGTCATCTTCTTCGTAGATGAACTCCGGAGCGCATATCCTCTCCGCAATAGCGCGATTTGGTCGAAAAATCTTTTGGATTGCCGCGCGTCCTATCACGGGGCGCTGCATCGGCCAGAGGCTCATTGCATTTTCGTGGTACAGCTCAGCCAAAGCGATCGCATCACCCTTATTGAATCGTCGAATCCACTCTTCGACCGTCCTGCGCGCGCTCATTGAAATGCTCCTTTCTCAAGACCTTTGCTACCATCGGTCCGTCAGGATCCGGTATTTTCCAGCTGTTGATTCGAGGTAAGCCTGAGGTGATATCGCCCGACTCGACCCCCAAACATAGTGAGGCACAAGGCGGCACACAGCGATTGCTGTGCGAGCATAAGCGCCGCGTTTCGTTCGTTCAGTCATTGCAGGTGATGTCCACGGTGATCACTCGATGCCGCTTCTAAAAGCGATCGGTGCACCTTCAACGAAAGTCGCGGAGCCCCACGCAGCGTGGAGAAACTCGCGTATGGGTCACTGGACGGGTCGTGGCCGTGTTTTTTGTAAGAAACCGCGACTATTGGCAAAGCTCGAACTCGCCCTCTCAGTTGCGCGCGCGACGCCCTTTTCAGGGACGGCACCGGCCCACGCAAGTGTTGCTGCTGGATACAAATACAACCGTGATCCGAGCGGAAAAGCGGTCCACCGGAAGAGCTAAATCAGATGTATTTTCACCAGAGTTTCACATAGTCTCGCTTTATTGAAATCCATTTTTTCAATGACATAAATCTATACGGTCGATTCACAGCCGAGTATGATTCAGCCACAGGCGGTTCTGCAGTCAGAACGTCGCGGTTCTCAATTTGAGGAGTTATCAGTGATGTTTAAGACAGAACGAGGGGTAATCCTCCCCGCGAATAAGGGGCTTCAAAAGTAGAATTTTCTCGGCAAGATGCTCGAGGAGATTTTGATGAAGAAGAGCCGATTTAGCGAAGCCCAGATCATGGCGGTATTGCGCCAGGCGGAGGGCGGGATGCCTGTTCCCGACCTGTGCCGCGAACATGGCATCAGCACCGCCTCGTTTTACAAGTGGCGTGCGAAGTATGGCGGGATGGACGCTTCCATGATGAGCCAGATGAAGGCGCTGGAAGAAGAGAACCGCCGCCTGAAACGGATGTATGCCGATTTGAGCATGCAAGCCGATCTGCTAAAGGAGGCTCTTGGAAAAAAATGACGCGGCCATCTCAGCGCCGGGAGCTGGCCGAGAAAGCAGTGGCGCAACGCGGTGTGAGTGTCGCGCTGGCATGCCGGACGTTTGGCGTCAGCGAAAGCTGTTACCGGTATAGCCCGCAACGCAATGCCGACAACGAGCAGATCGCCGACCTGTTGCTTGGGCTTGTGAAGGTAAAGAAGACGTGGGGTTTTGGCCTCTGCTTCCTCCACCTGCGCAATGTTCAGGGGCATCGCTGGAACCACAAGCGGGTCTACCGCATCTACCGGGAGCTTGAGCTGAATCTGCGGATCAAGCCTCGTCGGCGGCTGAAGCGCGAGAAGCCGGATGAACTGGCGGTGCCGGATGCGCCGAACATGGTCTGGTCGATGGATTTCATGGCCGACCGTCTCGCAGACGGTCGGCAATTCAGGCTGCTGAACGTGTTGGACGACTTCAACCGCGAGGGCTTGGGCATTGAGGTCGACTTCTCGCTACCCGCCGAACGGGTTGTGCGCAGTCTCAACCAGATCATCGAATGGCGGGGCAAGCCGCTGGCGATCAGGGTTGATAACGGCCCGGAATACGTCAGCGGCACGCTCATGGAATGGGCCGAAACACGGGGAATAGCCCTGAATTACATTCAGCCAGGCAAGCCGCAACAGAACGCCTATGTCGAACGCTACAATCGAACCGTTCGGCATGAATGGCTTGATCTCTATATTTTTGACAGCATAACGGAGGTGCAGGAGATCGCCACAGAGTGGCTTTGGACTTACAATCATGAACGCCCCAACATGGGCATTGGCGGCGTCACACCCGCCCAGAAACTGAAAATGGCCGCGTGAATTCTACAGTCAAACCCCGTTAAAACGGGGAGGATTACCGAGGCTGCGATCGTGAAGGAATGGATGAGCGTTTTTTCGAGTGCGGTATCGCGCGATACCGGTGCGCCACTGGCAGACAGTGTAGGTCATCGCTGCTCCGGTCAATTTCACGGCGAAGACCGGCACTTGTCCTGGGGCCGGCGGCGCCTATCCACTGGGAACACCGGCGGTCGAGCAGGCCCTGTTTCTACCTGCCAATGCGAGCCTGATCACCCGTACCGGCGCTGTAGTCGGCTCCGAGTGCATCGGTGCAGGCGTTCAGGCAGGCGGAATATTGTCACGGCCGCCCGTCCGCCGTCGATTACGATGCTGCATCTTCAGGCGGCACAAATCTTGCGCCGACGAACCGCGAACTCGTCGACGCCGTTGATGAGCGGGTAGGGGTGATCGCGGAAGAGACCGGGCGGCCAGACGTTTGCGGAACGCACAAGCGACTCGCCCGTGACCCGCAGGCCGGTGGTGTGGGAGGGAGCGGCGCCGTGGGGCGTCTTTGCAAACCAGTGTCAATGCCAGAGTCGCGACCCGCCTTAATTATCAGCCACATTGCTGACAAACCATTCATAGGATTTGGCCAGTCCCAACTCGAGCGAGGTCTTCGGGCGCCAACCCATCGACACGAGTCTTTCGCTAGATAAAAGCTTTCGTGGCGTTCCGTCCGGCTTGGATGTGTCGAAGACTATATCGCCTTTAAAACCAACAACACGGCAGACGATGTGGGCTAGTTCAATGATAGTTATTTCCCCCCCGGAGCCTATGTTAATGTGTTCCGTTTCGGAATAATGCTTAAGTAGGAAGACCAGGGCGTCGGCACAGTCTTCACTGTACAAAAAGTCTCGAGTAGGTGTGCCGCTTCCCCATATAGACAAGCACCCAAGGTCTCTAATCTTTGCCTCATGTGCTTTGCGTATTAAGGCAGGGACGACGTGGCTGGAGGTAAGATCGAACTTATCGCGTGGGCCATAGAGATTTGTCGGCATGACTGATATGAAGTTTGCGCCGTATTGCTTACGATACGCTTGACACAACTTAATGCCGGCGATTTTGGCGATCGCATACCACTCGTTGGTCGGCTCAAGTGGTCCGGTCAATAGAGCCTCTTCCCTTATGGGCTGCGCCGCATACTTCGGATATATGCAACTCGATCCAAGGAAAAGAAGCTTTTCAACGCCACTGCGGAAGGAGGCCTCAATGACATTAGCCTCCATGATAAGGTTTTGATAGATGAAGTCAGCGGGCATAGTATCATTTGCCAGGATCCCACCCACCTTCGCTGCCGCCATTATGACCGCATGCGGCTTTTCCTTTGATAGAAATTTCTCAACTTCCTCTTGCCGCGTCAGATCCAGCTTTTGCCTATCTGCAACGATGACTTCGCAATCCTCGGAGGCAAGCGATCGAATTATGGCGCTGCCGACCATACCTTTGTGTCCTGCGACCCAAATACGCTTTCCGTCTAGCAAATACATCGGCATCTCGCCTCTTACTGTCGGGTGCCCCTCAAATAAGAGAGATCTTCCCTTACCATTTCGCAAGCAAGATCTCTCACACTTGTCTCGTGCCTCCAGCCCAAAACCTGGCGGGCCTTGGTGGCATCGCCTAAAAGTAAATCTACTTCGGTGGGCCTGAAATAGCGCGGATCCACCGCAACGACGCATTTGCCTGTCGCGGCGTCTATGCCCCTTTCTTCAATGCCTTCTCCCACCCATTCAATCGTCATTCCGGTTTCCTCGAAGGCCCATTCGACGAACGTGCGAACCGATGTTGTCACCCCGGTAGCCAGGACATAGTCGCCTGGTCTATCCTGCTGACACATCATCCACATGCCCCGCACATACTCACGGGCATGTCCCCAGTCACGTTGAGCATCTAGATTTCCAAGATAAAGGACCTCTTGTTTACCTAGACTGATTGCCGCCGCAGCCCGGGTGATCTTCCGAGTCACGAACGTCTCCCCACGAAGCGGACTTTCGTGGTTGAAAAGAATACCGTTGGAGGCATGCATGCCGTAAGCCTCTCTATAATTTACGACAATCCAGTACGCGTACAGCTTTGCGGCCGCGTAGGGTGAACGCGGGTAGAATGGCGTCTTTTCGTTTTGGGGGATCTCTTGAGCCAGCCCATATAGCTCTGAAGTCGATGCCTGATAAAAGCGAGTCCGATGGATCAGCCCAAGAATCCGAATAGCTTCCAGCATGCGCAATGTACCAATTGCATCGGCGTTTGCAGTGTACTCGGGGGTTTCGAAGCTTACCTGAACATGGCTTTGCGCTGCAAGGTTGTAGATCTCATGCGGCTGGGTTTGCTGAACAATGCGCAGCAAATTGGTCGAATCCGTCATATCCCCATAGTGGAGAAAAAATCTCGCTTCAGGATCGTGACGTTCTTGATAAATGTGCTCTATCCGTTGAGTGTTGAATGATGACGAACGACGCTTTATGCCGTGAACAATATAGCCTTCGTCCAACAGTAGTTCAGCAAGATAAGCCCCATCCTGACCCGTTACACCAGATATTAAAGCTACTTTCCGGTCTGTCACTTTGTCGAATCTCCAGTGATATTCCTGCGGGAGAGGGCGTGCGCTAGGGCGGCTGGTGTGAAGGAAATCGTCGTGCTTCGGCGACAGAGCGGGCCCATGGAGGCATTGCGGTTTTCAAAGCAGTATTGCCGGAGACGTGCGGGCCGGGACAACTGGGCATGAGGCGCTCGTGTCCCTTGGAGCGCGCCCAAGTTTCTCCATGACTGCTCTTCTCCACGCCTAGAATTGAGGTGACGATTTTCATTCAAGAGGCGGTATTTGTTGAAGATCTTTCGATCACGACCAGGCGACTAGGATCGTTCAGATCAAACTCAATAACCCTTGGGACAGAAAGGCGTGCGTAACGTGTAAAGGCGCTTGTCGGAGGAAACCGAATGACGGTGTCGCAAAGCCCAAGAAGATACATCTCGACGAGGGCGGAAATTCCGCCCTCAACCCCGAGATCTGCGCTGTGTAATGGGCCAGACTGATCCGCTCGGAAACTTTTCGGGATCGTGAGAAGATCGGGGAACCTACTCGACACCTGGTCCAATACCCGCGCGCTATCGGTGCACAAAATCACCCGCACAGGCTTCGGGTGGGGCAACGCTTTGGCAGCATTAATGGCAGTGCACACTTGATGCACGGCAAGGTCCGGATCGGCCCAGTAGGGTGCATGGTCCATAACGTCTTCGCCGTTACCATGCCGAACATGAACCCCGATCGCACTGTACCCATAGAAGTGCTCCTGATAGATAGCGTCTATGCGAGCCTGAATTTCAGCCCGAGGCTTGACACTGCAGAAAATCTGCCGCTCTGCCTCCTCGTCGCAGCGCCACATCAAACACGCATCACACACTACCGTGTTGGCCTCGACATCATCTTGGGCCTGGAAAAGTTCATCGAGTTCGTCTCGCTCTCGAAAAACCTGAGCATCTGGGCGGTAAACACATTCAATCGCAGGTTTATTCCACCAATTTGGGAAGAATGGTCCTGGGAAGGAAAACTCGTTGATCTGGTTATCGCAAATAAAAGGGACACCTGCGATATCCTTGATTGGTTCAAAAAACACCGGAAAGGCGTTTGTGAAGGGCTGATCAAGGTAGCAGGACCCGCGCCAGTCAACGGCTAACGTTCGCGCCGTCCGTTGGGCGTAGCGCCAAGCGGCCGCCAGCGACCACAGACAGTCACCGAAACCAGTACGTCTCCGAGAGAGGACATATCGATTGTACAATGCTGCCCGTCCTTAGTGCCGCCGCTCTGACTTAGTGTCTTCTACGGATTTCCGATCAATTCAGAGCTTCCTAATGGAGTTCGGCAACATCAGTAAAATTCATATTTTGAATGGCAACCATCCACATATTGGATATAAAGGGGACGTGTCTTTCAGGGCTTATCTTCACGTTAGGTGGCGAACCATCGGTTCACACCAGGAAGAGAAGAGCTGATGCCAATTCCTGGACTGCCGACACAGCATAGAACAGCTCGCTCATCGGCGACGCTAGCGGTAACAGATCTGCATATCAGCAAAGCCTAACTTACACCCATTCAACTGTTAAGGACCGCCAGTCCCTGAGCCAGCAAGTGTTCGGCAGCATCTGGGTCGTCTGCCTCGACGTAGCAACGCAGTTCAGGCGCGTTTCCTGAAGGGCGGATGTGCAGGATACGGCCGCCTTCAAATGTCAGGCGCAGGCCATCCACGTCGTCCGTGCCCGTCACGCGACCGATCCGGCTGAATAAATGGGAAACATTAGCTTTTGACGCTTTCAAGAATGCCACTAGGGCGTCGCTCCTATCGAATGGATAGTTCTCGATCCGGCCGGACAAAGCGACTGGCAAACGATGCATCGCGACGATCCCCGAGAGGGGAGTTTTGGCCTCTACTGCCATGTGGAGCGCTGCAATGATGGGAAGGACGCAGTCCCGGGTCGGCAAGGCGGGAAGCGACGCGCCTCCGAACGAGAAGTTCGAACCTAGCATGACGCCACCGTTGGCCTCGAAGCCCATCACCCGCTGCTTGCCACGCGCAACCGCCTCAGTCATGGCTGCAATGACGTAAGGTGAGCCAACGCGGGTACGCACCACCTCGACGCCACTCGCCGCCTCGATCCCGGAGTTGCTGGTTATTGGCGTAGCAATAAGCTTGGCCTCCAGCAGCCTTGCGCAAATTAGACCGAGCAGATCACCGCGCAATGGAGTTCCCGTTTCATCCGTTAGCAGGGGCCGATCGGCATCTGCGTCCGACGATACAATGGCGTCAAAGGCGAACTCCTTCGCCCAGGCAGCGAGCATCTTACATGTCGCCGCCGAAATAGCTTCCGTGTCAACAGGGATGAAGACCTCAGATCGGCCTACCGGTACGACATTTGCGCCATGACCTTCCAAGATGGTGGTCAAAATATCGCGGGCAACGCTGCTGTGCTGATATAAGCCGATCTTTAGCCCCTGAAGGCCCGATTTGGGAAGCAGCGTTTCGTAACGTTGGATATAGAAGTCAGTTGCTTCGCTGGAGTGGTCGGCGCCGCGGCCACACTCAACCCTGGTTGCATCTGCATCGGCTGAAAGCTGCTCCGCCAACGCCGTAATCGCCTGCTCGTCGGCCTTGTTGATCTCACCGTCAGGCAGATAGAACTTAATGCCGTTTCGGTCGGCCGGAATATGCGAGCCTGTGATCATGAGTGATGCTGCACCGAGTTTTCGGCCGTACAATGCAAGCGCTGGTGTCGGCAGCCCTCCGCAGTCGACCGGCACCATTCCCGCCCGGGCGAGCGCTGCCATGCAGATAGCGGCGATTTCCGAACTTGAATCGCGGAAGTCGCGACCGACCAATACGGTCGCCCCTCGCGCGACCCGTCCTCTGTCGAAGAGCATCCTCGAAAAGGCTGTAGCATAGAGCGCCGACACACTACCCACGAGTTCTGTTGCCAACCCGCGGAGACCACTTGTGCCGAATTTGGGACCCATTAACTAGCCTTTTTTTGCCGGGCAGCGTTCAGCAGGTAGTCGACGCCACCGGGGCAAGCCGAATGAATTCGCATCCACTAATGAGATTGCTTCGCTCTCGCCACACTGTTATGAAGCTTCCATCAAACGCAATCAAAAATGACACCATGCTTCCAAAGATTATCCCAGCTATCATGGCAGGGGGTAGGGGCACAAGGCTCTGGCCTCTGTCACGCGCAACTGCCGCAAAACAGTTTCTAAAGCTAATCGGCGAGGAAACGCTCTTTCAAGACACGCTTAAGCGCGTTTCCGATGCCAAAGTTTATGGAGCACCACTCGTCATCACCAATGAGGAATTTCGCTTCCTGGTTGCCGAACAGGCGCGCGAGCTTGGGGTCACGCTTTCCAGCATAGTACTTGAGCCGGTGCCGCGCAACACGGCAGCCGCAGTAGCCGTCGCCGCCCGGATCGTGGCTGATCGGTTTGGTGAGGACGCGCTATTGCTTGTGCTGCCGTCGGACCACGCGATTACGGTAGACGATACTTACAAGAAATGCGTGCGCTCCGCCTGCATCGCCGCAGCGGAGGGCAAGCTCGTGACGTTCGGTATTCAACCCACTTGGCCAGCAACGGGATACGGATACATCGAACGTGGCACTTACCTTGGCAAGGACGTCCATGCGGTTCAATGTTTTGTCGAGAAACCAAGTCTCGAAAAGGCGGCGGCTCTTTTGGAGACCGGCAATTACTATTGGAACTCTGGGATGTTCCTTTTCCAGGCGGCCAGCATTATCGCCGAACTTGAGGAGCATGCACCCGACGTGTTGTCGGCGGTGCACGCCGCGGTCAGGGGCTCAACGGTCGACGCCGATTTTATACGACTTGCCCCGGAGAGTTTCAGCCAAGCGCCATCCATCTCGATCGACTATGCACTGATGGAGAAAACCGCAAACGCCGCCGTGGTCTGCTCGGATTTTGCTTGGTCGGATCTCGGTAGTTGGGATGCTGTGTGGAAGAATGAGGAGCAGAATGCTGATGGTAACGTGCTCAAGGGCAATGTTACGGCCTGCAACACGAAGAATTCGCTTGTGTTGTCGCATACCGCGCATCTCGCTGTACAGGGGATGGATGGAGTTGCAGTCATCGCTAGCGAGGACGCAGTCTTCGTCGGGCGACTGGAGGAGGCCCATGAGATCGGAAACTTGGTGAAGCGCCTCGCCGCGGACGAAAATACGGCACGTCTTACGGAATTGCACCCAACTTTGATACGGCCATGGGGCGGCTACACCACTATGCTTAACGGCGATCGCTTCCAAGTAAGGCGGTTGTTCGTACGCCCTGGGAAGATGCTTTCTCTCCACAAGCATTTTCATCGATCAGAGCACTGGATCTGCGTGAAGGGCACCGCAGAAGTGGCAATCGAGGATCGAGTAACGATCCTGCACGAGAACCAGTCAATCTACATCCCCGAGGGGGCGATACATCGCTTGGGGAACCCTGGCAAGATCATGCTGGAGTTGGTCGAGATTCAAACTGGTGCCTACCTGGGCGAGGACGATATCATCCGCGTCGCAGACGAATCGAGAAATGAAATGCCAGATTCGAGGCGTACGGGCCTATAGGGATAGCGTGTCCTTTGCGCAGTCCGGCACCTTCGCACGCATTACGGTATCTGGAGAGAGGACGTGGTGGCACCATCGGCAAGCGTTGCACCGGCGGCCGCGGACGAGTCTGACGACATGCGATGGATACCGCCCTCTGCGTCGACCCAATCGTAGATGCGTGTTCTCCTCCGTGGGCCCGGCACGATCGTTCTCCTGCGCAACGCATACCTCGCGACGAGGTAGGCCGAAAAATCCGCCTTTCTTCGCGCGCGCATTTCGAGACGACCTTTCTCGACGGGCAGCTCGCCCGGCGTCTGCGACCCGTCCGGCTTCTTTTTCTTTGAGCGGTTTCTCGCAGCCCCAGCCGCTTGCACGCGGCTCCATTCCGGCTTTTTTACCGACAGATCAGCTTTGCGCTTGAAGCGCTGCTTGCCGTCCCGTCTGGCGGCGGGCCCGCGAGGAACGGCGAAAAGGCGGCGCCGAAGCCCCTGCATTGTTAGTGGCAAGGCTGTTGCGGTGGGCGTTGACGGTTTCGCTCCGGCTCGACCCTACGGTCGAAAAGACGAAATGGCAGGAGCGGTCGGCCGTCTTGCCACAAAGCCTGATCTTCAGGAGGCGCATGTAAGAGGGCGGGCGACGGCATGAGCCGTGAATGCACTTGACTTCAGATTAATTAAGCGCTCTCTAACGATTTGCATAATTGATCGTTCGGATGACAACCATCCGCACTGTGGATTCGCCAGAACATGCGTTTTAAGGGCCTTGATCTCAATCTCCTCGTTGCGCTCGACGCACTGATGACCGAACGCAAACTCACGGCCGCTGCACGCAGCATCAACCTGAGCCAGCCGGCGATGAGCGCAGCCATCACCCGGCTTCGGACCTATTTCCGCGACGAGCTATTTACCATGAATGGTCGCGAACTTGTACCAACTCCGCGAGCAGAAGCGCTCGCACCCGCAGTCCGCGAAGCCCTGCTGCACATCCATCTCTCCATCATTTCATGGGATCCGTTCAACCCAGCGCAGTCAGATCGCAGTTTCAGGATCATTCTTTCCGACTTCATGACGCTAATGTTTTTCGAAAGGGTTGTGGTGAGAGTGGCGCGGGAAGCGCCCGCCGTCAGTTTCGAGTTGCTGCCGTTTTCCGATGAGCCAGATGAGCTTCTCCGGCGTGGTGATGTCGATTTCCTGATCCTACCAGAAATGTTCATGTCGCACACGCATCCCAGAGCGAAGCTGTTCGATGAGAGATTCGTGTGCGTGAGTTGCCCAACGAACCAGAAGCTACCGCCGCAGCTCTCCATCGACAACTATGTATCAATGGGGCATGTTGCGGCCCAATTCGGGAAGCAGCGGCCTTCCGTGGAGGAATGGCTATTGCGCGAGCACGGACTGCGAAGACGGGTCGAAGTCGCCGTGCCGGGTTTTACCATGATCCCGCCTTTTTTGTCGGGCACTGACCGCATAGCGACCCTCCCGTTACGACTGGCGATGCACTTCGCAAAAGCCATTCCCCTGCGGATCACCGAACTTCCGCAACCCATTTTTCCCGCGTTCACCGAGGCTGTCCAGTGGCCCGCGCCTCACAGCAGTGATCCGGCCAGTCTCTGGATGCGCGAGATATTTCTACAGGAGGCGTCTCGCGTTGAATTTCAATCCGAAACTTCGGCGCATGCTCTATCATCATCTCAATTGCCTACATGCCTCTAAAGCCGACGGCGCAACTCGCCACCCTTGAGCCCGCAACTGCACGGTCGGCTCAGGGTCGAGCAGTTTGGCTGCGGGTTGCGGCCGACCAGAAGGGCTCGCACGGCCCGAGCGTACGCCCCGCATGCCACGCTCCAACCATTTTCGGCCTATGCGCAGCATTAGCTCTTCAGCTTTAGCAGCCGGGAGACCATCTCATTCAGCGTGATATCCTTCGATACCTCGATCAAACCGCGCATGGGCATTAAGGCGAGGTTCTACTGTCCGCCATGCTACAAGTCACTCGCAAGTTGCCCTTCCGGACGCTCCCAATCCAGCCAATTGCGGTCGGAACGCCAATCCAACCGCCTCGCAGCAGCCTCCGCCGACAGCCCGTTCCCAGCCATCTTCGATACTCGGCTCTGAAGATCGTGACTCAGTGCTCTTCCATTGCCTCCTGATTCTAAGAAAAGAACCCGAGACTGCGGACACGGAGATGCCTCAATTGAGTTGCTCACTTTGGAGTTGAGCTGTATCAAACGGGTGCCCTCGACAAAGGCCATATTCGATATAGCAGATCCCAGTAAATCATTAGGTGAAACGATCCTTCACCAGGAGTAAGTGTGCTGAGTATTGCCCCTGAGAAGAAAAGAGCCAAAGCGAACGCTGTGGATATTTACGTCGGCCGTCGAATTCGCCAGAGGCGACGATGGCAGAATATGCCCCAAGCGGCCCTCGGAGAAGCTATCGGGGTGACGTTTCAGCAGGTGCAAAAATATGAAAAGGGCTCGAACCGCGTGGGTGCGGGCCGACTTCAGCAGATATCTGATGCACTGGAAGTGCACCCTTCTTATTTTTTTGAGGACATGCCTGACGACACTCAGTCGATAGGGCAGGGCGCCCCTAATCAGGCCTATATCCCGCCCGAAGTGATTGAGTTCGCTGCAAGCGACGAAGGGGTCGAGCTCATCCGGGCGTTCTCCCGTGTCGGCAATCCCAATGTGCGCTGTCGAATCGTGAAGCTGCTCAAGTCTCTCGGCGAACACGACTGGTAAGCATGAATTCGCCCATTTCTGAGTCGAACGCGGCTACGCTCTCGGAATGAAATCAACCGTAAGTGACATCGCCATGGGACGCTTGCATTGACTCTGTAGCTCGTTAAGTTCAAATCATACAAGTGAGCTAGGGGAGGAAATCACAGTGGCTGACGAGAGTAACACAGGACCAGTGGCCGCGGCTGAGGCGGTTGCCGAAACGAAAGCACCAGCTGGCAAAAGGAAGAGTTCGTCGCGGCGTCAAAGAACGGCTGCCGGACAAGTTGCGGAATCAAAGACGACTGCTAAGCCTAAGAGATATAGCGAGACAGAAAGAGCTGACAAGCTCAATCTGATCGAGGCCGAAGTGGCTCAAGGCAATAGCACCCTAAAGGACGCGATCAAGAGCGCCGGCATATCGGAGCAAACCTACTACGTGTGGAAGAAATCTGCTAAGCCTGCCGATCGAAAACCTGAGGCGTCTGTGGTGGCCGGCGATGACCTTGCCGATCTCATTCAACTCGAAAAGGAAAACTTGAGGCTTCGCAACCTTTTGTCGGACAAACTGCGTGCGGAAAACGCCGAACTGCGCAAGAGACTTGGGCTGGATTAGCTCAAGAGTAGCCTCTCAAGGCTGTGGTAAGGCGCCCTGCCGGCTTCCGAAAGGGACGGCGTGCCTAGCCTTACGGCCACTTGCGTCGAGTCCGAAATGGCGGTATTTGGCCGAATGGTAAAGGAATGTCGTGGCGCGTTTTGGCGCTGATGAGTCGTGGATTGCTTGCGAGATACATATGAAAACACCACCACGGAGGTTTATTGTCGAATTCAAGCAAGTACGGCGGCGATCAAAGGAACGAACGAATTCAGTCTGGGGAAACACGGACCTTAAGGCTTTGACCCGCGAAGTGGAAGAGATGGCTCCGCATTTGTTCAACTTAACGGAAGAGCCAGTATCCCCTAACGTAGCCTACGGTCCGCCGGCCAGCCCGAATGCAGAGTTTCTCATTGCAGACAAAGAGAATATCGGGCTTGGGCCAGAAGCCGTGACACCGGCCCAAGGTTCGGAAAACGCGTTCTCGGGGCTGCATAATTCAAGTCATTCCGCAGTCGACGCTACTGACAAGTTGCAGGAGACGCCACCGGTCTCCCACACCCGAACAAACTCCAAACAGCGCATTTCGCGAAAGCTACCCGAGCGGTTGTCATTGGACGGGCGTGAGAATGTAGAACGCCCGATTTCTCGCGATGAATTGGCCACTCTCGAAGCAGAAAACAAGCGCCTCAAAAGGCTGCTCGCTGAACGGATCCTTACCCAAAACTTGCAACTCAAGAAGATGCTTGATCGGTTTAACCTCAATTGACGATGTCGCATCCGCGCGAAAGTCTTAGGAATCTCTTGGGGGCCGGACGGAGTCTCGCGTTTCAGCAATCGCTGATAGCTCTTCAATCCCACCTCAATGACACAGTTCAGGACCTTCCTCCATGTATCTAGCCATAGCACGCCGACCGATTCAAACAAACCTGAGCCTACGGCAGAATTAATGGTTTTTTAATAGACTTGGTAGCTGCGGATTAAAATTATGTTTTGACATATCCTCGATCGGTGTTAATTCACTAAATGAAAAGTGTCGTCGCAGATAAATACTTTGACGAAATTCCAGCTTGGGTTGTGATTCTTCCCTGTTGCTTTGAGCCGTCAGCCAGCTCGGCGCCTTGGCGGCGACTTCCCATCACGACTTGAGCCTTGATGTTGCGGCGGAGCCTGGCTCCTGTGCAATGACCGTCCAGTTTCAAGAGGCAAGTGAGTTCAGCGGCATTTTCTCGCATGTTTCCTCCTGAAACGTCGTTTTGGGATATGTTGCTAAGATCCGATAGGAGAAGAAGATGACAGAAACCACGCTCGGTGCGAGCAACGAACTCTTGGCAGAACTGACGGCAGAAATCGTAGCCGCCTATGTCAGCACCCACGTGGTTCCGGGTGCCGAGCTTCCGACGCTTATCGCTGACGTTCATTCAGCGCTCAACAATGCCACTGCTCCCGCGCCGGTGATTGCTCCCATTGAGAAGCCGAAGCCAGCGGTCTCGATCCGCAAGTCTGTGCAGGACGATCAGATCACCTGCCTCGAATGCGGCGGCGCCTTCAAGTCGCTGAAGCGCCACTTGATGACCCACCACAATCTGTCGCCGGAAGATTATCGCGAAAAGTGGGACCTACCCGCGGACTACCCGATGGTCGCGCCCGCTTATGCGGAAGCCCGCTCGCGTTTGGCCAAGGAGATAGGCCTCGGCGAGCGCCGCAAGCGTCGTGGTAAGTAGAACGTTATCGCCGGCGGCGATCGCTGCCAGCTACGCGCCACGCCTTTAATTTGCGCGAAATGCTATGCAGAATGCGGTGTTTCGGCCGCATCTTCCAGATGCACGGCGTGATTGACGAATGTTGAGCCCGAACGAAAGCTTGGACATATGTAGATTTCACAGCTTACGCTTAAATCCAGCGATGACGAGACGGTGCGCCGCTTCAAGGTTTTCATTAATCTTGTCGTTGGCGAATCCGCCAAGTTCAACCGTCTCGATCCGGAGGTCCATCTTCGAGATATCCTCACGCGCATCGCCGGCCATCCGATCAACAGGCTTGACGAATGGTTACCGCGGAGCATGCGGCATCAGGGTCGACCATGGCCGGGCCTGCCAACACGACACTCATGCGCAGCGCGCCTGCGGCCTTCCTCGGTGGCGGCGTCATCGGCCCGCCTCCGAAGAGCTGGTCAGCTTGACGACATCGACGAACTTGCGTCGCGCGTGAGCAAGGCAGAACGCAAGCCGCATGGGGGCGACATTGCTCTCGTCCATCACGCGCGCCGACGCGGGCGCTTGCACAATGACGCTTTCGCAGGCCCGGCATGCATAGCGCGGCCGGATCGTCTGCTTTACCCGGACAACCGCCGGCACGATGTCGAGTGCCTCACTGACGTCCGTGCCGACGCAATGAAGCTCGAACGAGCAGCACGGGCAAATCTTGCTCTCCGGCTCGATAAGCTCTTCATACCGTGGGAGGTGCCTGGGTAAACGGCCGATGTTGCGCGACGGTGACCGTCGCTCCTGTTTTGGCCCTTCAGCCACGGGTGCAACATCGTCATTGGCCGCCTCGGGAATGTCGCTGAGATCGCCAAGGTCAAGCGTCGCCTGCGTCGGGTCGATCGCCGTCATCTTCTTCGATTTCGGCCCAAAGAGCTGCTGCTCCAGGAAGGCAACGCGCGCCTTGAGGTCGGCATTCTCTGCATCGAGCGAGAGAATGATCCGGCTCAATTGCGCGGCATCCTGAGGTAAAGAGGTAACCATCCGGTCAGGACCGCAGTAGCCGAGGCTTTTTGCGATTTCTTTCTGCCACTGGTTTCGATGGCGGGTCGCCAATTCCGCGAAGATTGCGGATAATCTGTTGAAGGTTTTCGATCCCCACTTGGGTGAACAAGATGATGTGCTCGCTGAGCTCCGAGGCCGGATAGTCATCATATGCCCACAAGCAGCCATCTTCAGAGAACATCTCAATCGAACATTCTCGCAAGAAGTCTTCGTCCTCATCAAGCATCGCGGCGACATATTTCAGGGTGTAGAGGGCAGAGTTGCGGTAGCCCATGATGCCTCGTTCTGTGTTTTCAGATTTGGTCAGTGCTGCTGGTTTTGGCTCTTCGCAAATCCAGCTTTTCCAAGTGTCCGACGGCGGGCAATTTTAGCGACACGGTCTTGAATGATATCAACGCTTAAATCTTCTGGGTCGAAGCGGCCACCATACCAACGCACGAACTCTCGATGCTGCGCATGCCGTGGCTTCGCCATGACGTTCAGGAATTCCTCGAACCCCGAGGTGCTGCCAACATCTTCCGGCGGCGCTCTGCGCTCACCATCGATGAAGCGCGGATATTCGATGCTGGGGTTTCCATCCTCCACTGCCTCGACCGTGATAGTGTGCCGCCAGTTATCACCAAAGTCATAGGTGTAGCTAAAGGTCGCGATCCCACGCTCGATGAGTGCCGCTATGCGGACGTTGCGAGCAGCAAAGGTTTTGCGTTCGTAGAGGTCTTCTGGATCCGGCACATCGTAACATCGCCCACCAGCCTCGAACTCGAACAGATGATAATCCTCGAACAGCATCACGGCCTGAATGACATCGTGGAGCCCCTTCAAGCTCATCGTGAGTGGAACCTCGACCCTGCGCCAGATCAAAGGCTCGATATCGTCGAGTTGGATATGTAGCCTGGCGATGCGATCGACGGTCATGATGCCAAAGCCATCATAGGCCGCGGACCTGTCCAATTCCACGGCAGCAGCTCTGCAAGCTTTGTTGTCGGCGTGTCAGCGATACGCGCGAGAACGTCGGCGAGCCACGCCTTTGGGTCGACGTCGTTGAGACGGCAGGTTTATGCCGACCGGCGAACTATGCCGATTAATCAACTTTTTGCCAACGTTTCCGGTACCATAGCGGTCGCCTAGTCGGCATAGTTTAGGGTCTCTCCGTCGCAATTGACGCGAAGGAGAGGACACATGAACGCAACTGACTATTTGAATCGCAGCGCCCTATACCGGAAGCTGGTCTACGGTCCGTATCGGGAGTTTGCGGGCGTTTACGCCGCCAAAATGTCGAACGAAGGTTTGGGTCGGCAATGCACGTGGCGCTCACTGAGCCTGTTTCGGGATCTGATGGACTGGCATGTTGGCAATGGACATGCTCCGCAGGATTTAAGCGAGGTTCACGTCGACCGCTTTCTTGAGCATCGTTTCAAACACTGGAAGCCCGACTCGGGCGATCGATCGGCGCTCCGCCGCTTGCTTTCGGCGTTACGGGAGGGAGGCTTAATACCAGCCGCGCTTCCGGTTCAGCGCAGTGAGCACGAGAAGATCGTCGATGTATTCGGGCAATATCTCTCGACTGAGAGAGGGCTCGCCGCCGCGACAGTAGGGAGCCACAAGCTTCTGTCGCTTCGATTTCTCCGGGAGGTGTGTCCTGCCGGCGCAGACGGGTTTGCAGCGCTCACCCCGGAGATCGTTATCGGTTATGTCGAGCGACATGCGCTTGACGGTTCCGCCGACAGTGGCAAAGCCATGTGCGGGGTTGTGCGTGCCTTCCTGCGCTATTTGCATCTGAAGGGCTTAATCTCGACGGCGCTGGCCGACTGTGTGCCGTCCATCCGCCGCTGGCGACTTGCCGGCCTTCCAACATTCCTGCCGCCCGAGAAGGTCCAGAAGGTTCTCGATGCGTGTGATCGGACGACGGCGATGGGCCATCGGGACTATGCGGTTCTGATGATCCTGGCCAAGCTCGGTTTGCGCGCCAGCGAAGTTGCTACGCTTAATCTTGAAGATATCGACTGGCAGTCGGGCACGATCCTTGTGAACGGTAAGGGGCGGCGGCAGGCGATCATGCCGCTACGTCACGACGTTGGAACAGCTATCGTGGCTTATATCCGGCATGGGCGGCCAGCTTCAGCGTGTCGGCGAGTTTTCCTGCGGACTCTGGCGCCGCACGTGGGTTTTGCCTCCGGCTGCGCCATCACTATGATTGCGAAGCAAGCGCTCGATCGGGCAGGCATTGACGGCTATGCCCATCACGGTGCCCATCTTTTCCGCCACAGCCTTGCAACCGACCTTTTGCGGTCCGGCGCCAGCTTTGCCGAGATCGGCCAACTGCTCCGCCATCGAAGCATCGACAGCACAAGGATCTATGCCAAGCTCGATGTGGAGAAGCTGCGTGAACTGAGCCTGCCTTGGCCGGGAGGTGTCCAATGAGCCGGCTTCGCGCTTCCCTCAACCGCTACGTCGGCATGCGCCAAGGGCTAGGATACAAATATGACGGACCGGCACGACGGTTGTCGGCATTCGTCACCTTCATGGAAGCCCGCGGCGCCGAGACCATCACGTCTGACCTGGCAATGGAGTGGGTGACGTCGATGGGCCGACAGCCGAGTTGGTCCATCCGCCTGGCTGATGTGCGCTGCTTTGCCCAGCACCTCAGCCATTTCGATCCTCTGACGGAAGTACCACCGAGCGACGCAGTGCCGCCGGCACGGCGGACAAAGCCCTACATCTATAGCGACACCGAGATTCGAGCGCTTCTGGCGGCAGCACTGTTGCTGCCGCCGGCCAATGCCCTTCGACGCTGGACGTATCATTGCCTGTTCGGACTGATAGCGGTCGCCGGACTGCGCCATTCTGAAGCGCTCGGCCTGCTCCGGGCCGACGTCGATCTCGACCAGGGCGTCATTACTATCCGAGAGACAAAGTTCGGCAAGTCACGGCTGGTCCCGCTGCACGCCACGACAATCGCTGTCCTTTCAGACTATGCCGTCCGACGCGATGCACACCTTGGTACGCCGCGCAGTCCCTATTTCTTCGTCGCCGAACAGGGCGGCAGATTGCTGCATCAATACGTGCACCGCGTGTTCTGGCGACTTTCCCGGCAAATCGGATTACGGCAGGAGGGGAATCGCGATGGCCCACGGATTCATGATCTTCGTCACCGTTTCGCCGTCCAGACCCTGATCAACTGGCATCGCGCTGGCGAAGATGTGGAACGCGAGCTGCCGGTTCTCTCGACCTTCCTCGGCCATGCGAATGTTCGCGACACCTACTGGTACCTGTCCGCCGCGCCGGAACTGATGAACCATGCCGTACGGCGATTGGATAAGCGCTGGGAGATTCGGTCATGAGACGCACGAACGACCTGGCCGTGCTGATCGAGCGGTGGTTCACAGATCGGCTCATGAAGCATCGAGGTGTAAGTTCCAATACCATTGCCTCCTATCGCGACACCTTCAGGCTCCTGTTTGCGTTCGCACAGACGCGCCTTGGGAGAGCCCCATCTCAGTTGACACTGCGGGATTTGGACGCTCCTTTCATCGGCGCATTCCTGGAGGATCTTGAGACGAAGAGAGCCGCCTCGGTGAGGACCCGGAATCTCCGCCTCACAGCCATTCGATCATTCTTCCGATATGCTTCGTTCGAGGAGCCGGCACATAGCGCCCATATTCAGCGTGTGCTCGCGATCCCCAGCAAGCGATGCGACAAGCGGCAGCTTCAGTTCCTAACAAGACCTGAGATTGAATCGATCCTGGACTGCACGGATCCAAGCACGTGGCTGGGTCGCCGCGATTACACTCTGCTATTGCTGGCCGCGCAAACGGGGCTGCGGGTCTCGGAGATCATCAACCTTGACCGAGACTCGGTAATGCTCGGCCGCGGTGCGCATGTGCAATGCGTCGGCAAGGGCCGCAAAGAGCGAAGTACGCCGCTCACGAAGGTTGCACAGCAAGCCCTCCGGCGTTGGCTCAAGGAACCAGGGAAGCGAGGCGCAACGGCTCTCTTTCCGAACATGCACGGTGGCAGGCTTAGCGCCGACGGCGTGCAGGCGCTGCTGAACAAATATGTCGCCAAAGCGCGCGGGCACTGCCCCTCCCTTCGCTCGAAGCGGGTATCGCCCCACGTATTGCGGCACTCCGCTGCCATGGAGTTGCTGCAGGCGGGCGTCGACTGCTCGGTCATTGCCCTGTGGTTGGGCCACGAAGCGATGGAAACGACGCTGACCTATCTTCATGCGCATCTCGAACTGAAGGAATCTGCACTCGCAAAGCTGAAGCCGTACGAAGGCGCCAAGGCCGAGCGATTTCGACCAAGCGACCGGCTTCTGGAATTCCTGAACGCCCTCTGAGCATGAGAACTATGCCGAGTGCCAACCAACGGCGACCCGCCGAACTGGCCGGGAACGCACGGTTTGCCGCAAACATCAGAAGAGACATTCGGCATAGTTCGCCGGTCGGCATAATGCAGAGCGTTTTTAGCTTGGCGTCGCCGATATCGACGTTGCCGAACGCATTGAGGCCGACAGCGACGGTGAGCTAAAAACGTGTTGGGCTAAGCCGCGGGCGCAAGCGGCGTTCTATGGGTATTGAATGGTGTCCGCCAAGGAAAGGGCATCGCATGGTGGTGTGGATGCAGGGGTAGCGGGAGCGCGGGTGACCAAAGCAGCACGGATTCCGGTCTCGATAAACGTGACGATTGACGCTGTATCCTTGCCGTGAGGGGCTGGTGGGCACGACGGCACACACCTTGGCGGGATCGGCGCGGTTTGCCGGCCGAACGGGGTGATGCGGCGACGATGCAAGCAGTGTGGTTCGTTCATGACGTATCCCAGTATCGCGGAGGTCCGGTGACGCCGTCGAAGATTTCGATGATGATCATCTGCCCTTGATGACAGGCCGGGCATTGCCTGAGGGAACGCCCGGTGAGCTCCTCGTAGCGGTCGCGATAGTCCTTTGGAGGTCGGCTGTCCGACGGCTCGGGAACCGGCATGCCGAGCAGGTCACGACAGCAGGCGAGCTTTTGTGCGCGGTAGCGATTGCCGAGAAAACCGTAATAACGGATTCGATGGAAGCCCTCGGGCAAGACGTGCAGCAGAAAGCGGCGGATGAACTCGTCGGCCGACACGGTCATGACCTTTTGCCGATCGCCGTGCCGATAGTCCTTCCAGCGAAAGGCGACTTTGCCATCCTCTATGTCGATGAGGCGGTTGTTGGAGATGGCGACGCGGTGCGTATATCGGCCGACGTAATCCAGGACCTTTTCGGGTCCCGCGAAGGGTGGCTTGGCGTAGACCACCCAGTCGGCCTTTCGCAGCGGCGCCAGATAGCGCCGGAAGGCGTTGCGTTCGCTCAGGGCCCGCAAGTCGGAGAAGAACTGCAGTTGGCCTGCGTCGAAGGCATTCTCCATGTGCTCCAGAAACAATCGTCGGAACAGGCGTGAGAGCACGCGAACCGGCAGGAAGAAGCCGGGCTTGCAAGCGATCCATCGCATGCCGTCTGGCGAGAACCCGCCACCCGGGACGACGCAGTGCAGGTGGGGATGGTGCAGCAAATTTTGCCCCCAGGTGTGCAGCACGGCGAAGAAACCGATCTCGGCGCCGAGATGCTTGGGGTCGGCGGCGATCGTGCGCATCGTCTCGGCGGTGGCGCGGAAGAGCAGACCGTAGACGAGCGCCTTGTTCTGATAGGCGATGGCGGCAATGGGCTCCGGCAGCGTGAAGACGACGTGGAAGTACTGCGTGTCGAGAAGCTCGGCGCGACGATCCTCCAGCCATTGCGCACGGGCCAGCGATTGGCAGCGGGGACAATGCCTGTCGCGGCAGCTGTTAAAGGCGATGCGCCGGTGGCCGCATTGATCGCACGCTTCGACGTGCCCACCGAGCGCGGCGGTCCGGCACAATTCGATCGCCGTCATGACGCGGCGCTGACCAGTCGACAGCGATGTGTGCTGGGCACGATAGGCCTCGCCGTAGCGCCGGAATATGTCCGCCACTTCCGGCCCCGAACGGGCCATCGGGAGATCAGAAATACTCCGGCTTGGCGGGCGGCGGCGGGGTGGGCGCCGGACGCGGCAATAGCTCGAAGGGGCTCGAGGTGGCGCAGACCTTGTTGGTGGCGATCCGTAGATAATGGGCGGTGGTCGCGAGGCTGCGGTGACCGAGCAGCAACTGAATGGTGCGCACGTCAGCACCGGCCTCCAGGAGATGGACGGCGAAGGCGTGCCGCAAGCTGTGCGGCGTCACCGGTTTGGACAAGCGCGAGAGGTCGTGCGCTTTCGCGCAGGCCTGCCCCACCGCATCCCTGGTGATCGGCTGGCCGGCACGATCGCCGGGGAAGAGCCACGCCTTCGGCCGCCGCATCTTCCAATAGTCGCGCAGGATCTCCAGAAGCTTGGGCGACAGCATCACATAGCGGTCCTTCTGGCCTTTGCCCTGCTCGACACGGACGACCATCCTCTGGCTATCGATGTCAGTGGGCTTCAGCTGCACCGCTTCCGAAATGCGCAAGCCGGCGGCATAGCAGGTGGTCAGGATGGCGTGATGTTTGACGTCAAGCACGCAGCCGAGAAACCGCTGCACTTCATCCGGACTGAGGATGATCGGCAGCTTCTGTGGCTTCTTGGGAAGCGGGAGGACTTCTTCAGGCACCCAATCTCTTTCGAGCGTCACCTTATAGAGAAAACGCAGCGCCGAAATGGCGGTGTGGATCGAGCCCGGCGCCAGCTTCTTCTCGTTGGCCAGATAGACCTGATAGATCCGGACGTCTTCGCGGCCGAGCAAGTCCGGCGACTTGCCGAAGTGTCGTGCGAACAGCGACACCTGTTGCAGATACGAGAGTTGGGTATTGAGCGAGAAATTGCGCACCTGCATGTCCTCGTTCATGCGCTGGCGAAGTTGGGTCATGATGAGCTCCTCTGTCCGATGGAATGGGCTGCAAACAGCCGTCCCATCCTCGCGCAGTTGGGGCTCCTACTGAATACGTGACCTCCTTGCCGCTCCGGCGTAGCGGAGCGGGTTAGTCCAATGCAGAGCGTTTTTAGCTTGGCGTCGCCGATATCGACGTTGCCGAACGCATTGAGGCCGACAGCGACGGTGAGCTAAAAACGTGTTGGGCTAAGCCGCGGGCGCAAGCGGCGTTCTATGGGTATTGAATGGTGTCCGCCAAGGAAAGGGCATCGCATGGTGGTGTGGATGCAGGGGTAGCGGGAGCGCGGGTGACCAAAGCAGCACGGATTCCGGTCTCGATAAACGTGACGATTGACGCTGTATCCTTGCCGTGAGGGGCTGGTGGGCACGACGGCACACACCTTGGCGGGATCGGCGCGGTTTGCCGGCCGAACGGGGTGATGCGGCGACGATGCAAGCAGTGTGGTTCGTTCATGACGTATCCCAGTATCGCGGAGGTCCGGTGACGCCGTCGAAGATTTCGATGATGATCATCTGCCCTTGATGACAGGCCGGGCATTGCCTGAGGGAACGCCCGGTGAGCTCCTCGTAGCGGTCGCGATAGTCCTTTGGAGGTCGGCTGTCCGACGGCTCGGGAACCGGCATGCCGAGCAGGTCACGACAGCAGGCGAGCTTTTGTGCGCGGTAGCGATTGCCGAGAAAACCGTAATAACGGATTCGATGGAAGCCCTCGGGCAAGACGTGCAGCAGAAAGCGGCGGATGAACTCGTCGGCCGACACGGTCATGACCTTTTGCCGATCGCCGTGCCGATAGTCCTTCCAGCGAAAGGCGACTTTGCCATCCTCTATGTCGATGAGGCGGTTGTTGGAGATGGCGACGCGGTGCGTATATCGGCCGACGTAATCCAGGACCTTTTCGGGTCCCGCGAAGGGTGGCTTGGCGTAGACCACCCAGTCGGCCTTTCGCAGCGGCGCCAGATAGCGCCGGAAGGCGTTGCGTTCGCTCAGGGCCCGCAAGTCGGAGAAGAACTGCAGTTGGCCTGCGTCGAAGGCATTCTCCATGTGCTCCAGAAACAATCGTCGGAACAGGCGTGAGAGCACGCGAACCGGCAGGAAGAAGCCGGGCTTGCAAGCGATCCATCGCATGCCGTCTGGCGAGAACCCGCCACCCGGGACGACGCAGTGCAGGTGGGGATGGTGCAGCAAATTTTGCCCCCAGGTGTGCAGCACGGCGAAGAAACCGATCTCGGCGCCGAGATGCTTGGGGTCGGCGGCGATCGTGCGCATCGTCTCGGCGGTGGCGCGGAAGAGCAGACCGTAGACGAGCGCCTTGTTCTGATAGGCGATGGCGGCAATGGGCTCCGGCAGCGTGAAGACGACGTGGAAGTACTGCGTGTCGAGAAGCTCGGCGCGACGATCCTCCAGCCATTGCGCACGGGCCAGCGATTGGCAGCGGGGACAATGCCTGTCGCGGCAGCTGTTAAAGGCGATGCGCCGGTGGCCGCATTGATCGCACGCTTCGACGTGCCCACCGAGCGCGGCGGTCCGGCACAATTCGATCGCCGTCATGACGCGGCGCTGACCAGTCGACAGCGATGTGTGCTGGGCACGATAGGCCTCGCCGTAGCGCCGGAATATGTCCGCCACTTCCGGCCCCGAACGGGCCATCGGGAGATCAGAAATACTCCGGCTTGGCGGGCGGCGGCGGGGTGGGCGCCGGACGCGGCAATAGCTCGAAGGGGCTCGAGGTGGCGCAGACCTTGTTGGTGGCGATCCGTAGATAATGGGCGGTGGTCGCGAGGCTGCGGTGACCGAGCAGCAACTGAATGGTGCGCACGTCAGCACCGGCCTCCAGGAGATGGACGGCGAAGGCGTGCCGCAAGCTGTGCGGCGTCACCGGTTTGGACAAGCGCGAGAGGTCGTGCGCTTTCGCGCAGGCCTGCCCCACCGCATCCCTGGTGATCGGCTGGCCGGCACGATCGCCGGGGAAGAGCCACGCCTTCGGCCGCCGCATCTTCCAATAGTCGCGCAGGATCTCCAGAAGCTTGGGCGACAGCATCACATAGCGGTCCTTCTGGCCTTTGCCCTGCTCGACACGGACGACCATCCTCTGGCTATCGATGTCAGTGGGCTTCAGCTGCACCGCTTCCGAAATGCGCAAGCCGGCGGCATAGCAGGTGGTCAGGATGGCGTGATGTTTGACGTCAAGCACGCAGCCGAGAAACCGCTGCACTTCATCCGGACTGAGGATGATCGGCAGCTTCTGTGGCTTCTTGGGAAGCGGGAGGACTTCTTCAGGCACCCAATCTCTTTCGAGCGTCACCTTATAGAGAAAACGCAGCGCCGAAATGGCGGTGTGGATCGAGCCCGGCGCCAGCTTCTTCTCGTTGGCCAGATAGACCTGATAGATCCGGACGTCTTCGCGGCCGAGCAAGTCCGGCGACTTGCCGAAGTGTCGTGCGAACAGCGACACCTGTTGCAGATACGAGAGTTGGGTATTGAGCGAGAAATTGCGCACCTGCATGTCCTCGTTCATGCGCTGGCGAAGTTGGGTCATGATGAGCTCCTCTGTCCGATGGAATGGGCTGCAAACAGCCGTCCCATCCTCGCGCAGTTGGGGCTCCTACTGAATACGTGACCTCCTTGCCGCTCCGGCGTAGCGGAGCGGGTTAGTCCAAACAGCGTTATGCCGCGTGCGGCATAACGCTGTCATGATCATCGTCGCCATGAAGGCGGCGCGATCAGCACCACGATCAGAACCCGCAAACAGCCACGACTTCCTGCCGAGAGCGAAGCCGCGCAGAGCGCGTTCGGCGGCATTGTTGGTCAGGCAAATCCGACCGTCGCCCAGGAAGGACGTAAAGCCCTCCCAGCGCTTTAGCATGTAGTCGATCGGCTCGGCGACCGGAGAGCTGCGCGACAGCTTTGTCCGCTCGGCCCGCATCCAGGCCTCAAGCTCTTCGACAAGACGACGGCTGTCCCGCTGGCGTCGCGCCAGTCTTTCACTTGCAGCGAGACGATTGATGTCACGCTCGATATCGAACAGGGCATCGATCCGTTTCACGGCCTCGAGCGCCACCGGCGAGATCGGCGTGGCGTTCTTTCCCCGTTTGGCGTTGGTGGCGATGTCGGCAAGCACGAAGAACTTGCGACGCGAATGCGACCAGCACAATGCCTGGGTCAGCGGACCAGAATCGCGGTCCATTTTGAAGAGCGGGTTGTAGCCGCCATAGGCGTCGGCCTGCAGAATGCCGGTGAAGGTCTTTAGATGGCGCTCGGGATGTTCCTGCCGCCGATCGCGGGAGGCATAGTAGAGGGCGGCTGGCGGCGACGTTCCGCTGAACGGCCGATCGTCCCTGACATAGGTCCAAATCCGCCCGGTATCGGTCTTGCCCTTCGCCAGGATCGGCACGGTCGTGTCATCGCCATGTAGACGCTCGGCGGTCAGCACATGCGCCTCGATCAATCCGTGCAAGGGCTTCAAGACCGCGGCGCAAGCCCCCACCTGGTCGGCAAGCGTCTAGAGGCTGAGGTCGACACCCTCGCGGGCATAGCGTTCACTTTGCCGGTTCAGCGGTTGATGCTGGCCGAACTTCTCAAACAGGATCATCGCCAGCAGGTTTGGCCCTGCAAAACCGCGCGGCGTCACATGGAAAGGGGCCGGTGGCTGGGCGATCTTCTCGCATTCGCGGCAGGAGAACTTCTCGCGCACCGTCTGGATGACCTTCCACTGGCGCGGGATCACTTCCAGCGTCTCGGTAATGTCCTCGCCCAGTTTCGCCAGCTTGGCCGAGCCGCAGCATGGGCAGCTTGTTGGCGGAGCAATGACGACGCGTTCGCGCGGCAGGTGCTCCGGAAACGGCTTGCGCGATGGACGCTTGCGCTCGAAGGCCCGAACCGTCGAGGATCGTGCCGCCAGTTCAGCGGCCAATTCGTCCTGGCTGGCGTCCGCCTCCAACTCTTCGAGCTGCAATTCCATCTGCTCAAGAAGCCGCGCCTTGCGCTCCGAGCGGCTGCCATGAATGTCGCGCTTGAGCTTCTCGATCTCCAGCCTCAACCTGGCAATCAGCGCATCCGAATGCGAGTTCACTGCCTGGGCTCGGGCAGCAACGGCCTCGGCTTCACGGCGTGCCGCGCGCTCGGCGAGGATCATCGCATGCGCGCTGGCAAGGTCGTCGGGAAGCTGATCGGCCGCATCGGTCATGGCGAGATGGAATCATATTCGCTCCGACCTTTCCAGCCATTTCCACTATCCAGCAGAGCTCGGACGCCAGGTTTTTTGCGGCATTCGCCAGTCGATTCCTTCGAGCAGATAGCCGAGCTGCGCCGGCGTGATCACCACCGTGCCGTCGGCCGCTGACGGCCAGATAAAGCGGCCGCGCTCAAGCTTCTTCGTGAACAGGCAGGCACCCTGGCCGTCGTGCCAGATCACCTTGATTAGGCCGCCCTTCCTGCCGCGGAAGCAGAACAAATGGCCGCTATGCGGATCACGCTTCAGTGTCTCCTGCACCATCAGCGACAGGCCAGGAAATCCCCTCCGCATGTCCGTATAGCCCGTCGCCAGCCAGACCTTTACGCCGCTCGGAACCGGGATCATCGCCGTTCCACGACATCGAGGATGCGGCCCAGAGCTTCGGTGTCAACATCACTCTCCACTCGAATGCGCCGGCCGCGGCCAAGCTCGATCGTCACGATACTTGGCTTCTTGCGCGCCCGTGGTGCCGGTGTCGTCTCCAAAGGATCAGGCGCTGGCAACGCCGCGACGACCTCAATCGGAATGAATGGAGGCACGGACGGCGCTGACATTTGGCAGAGCTCTTTGCGCCACCGGAATAGCTGACTGACATGAATCCCGGCCGAGCGCGCCACATCCGAAACAACGGTTCCAGGCTCTAACGCCGCCGCTACCAGCCGTTCTTTCTCTTCGCGAGACCAATGCCGGCGACGCTCGACCGACGTGATCACCTCAATATGCTGCTTCGTCATAGGACTACTCCCAGTGCTACCACCAGGTGCGTATTTCAGGCGATCGTGAGCACGGATTTCACCGCATCGTGAGCACGGATTTCGCGGGATCGTGAGCAGCGATTTCAGACGATCATGAGCAGCCTTCTCGAAGGTTGTGGACGCTTCGGCCGACATCTCAACCAGGCTACAGGATGCCTCGTCAATGCAACGAGGAAGCCTGATGCCAACCCAGAGATTGTCGATGCGCCGGATCAGAGAAGTTTTACGTCTAAGACATGTCCAAGGCCTGACCGAGCGTGTCATCGCGCGCACGCTCGGGGTGAGCAATGGCGTCGTGCATGGTTATCTACGGCGCGCCCGTCTTGCCGGGCTGAGCTGGCCGCTGCCCGAAGGGATGGATGACGAAGGCCTTGAGCTGCTCCTCTTCCCGGCGCCGAAGGCGGCATCGCAAAGCCCCCGGCGACCGATACCCGATTGGAGCTATGTGGAGAAGGAATTGCGCCGCCGCGGCGTGACGCGGGTGCTGCTGTGGGAAGAGTATCGCGCCGCCAATCCCGACGGCTTTGGCTATACCTGGTTCTGCACGACCTTCGAGGCCTGGAAAGGGCGGACGCGCCCGACGATGCGCCAGACGCACCTGGGCGGCGAGAAAGTGTTTGTCGATTTCGCTGGCGACACCATCGACATCTTCGACCCCATCACCGGCGAAGCGCACGCCATGAAGCTGTTCGTCGCAGCGATGGGCGCCTCGAACTATACCTACGCCGAGGCGTGCCCGAGCGAGAGCCTGCCCGATTGGATTGGCGTTCACACCAACCTTTTCACCTTTCTGGGCGGCGTCCCGAAGTTCGTGATCTGCGATAATCTCAAGGCCGCCGTCACCAACCCCGATCGCTACGACCCCGGTCTCAACCGGACCTATGCCGAGATGGCGAGCCACTACGGCACCGCGGTACTCGCGGCGAGGCCGAGACGCCCGAAGGATAAGGCAAAAGTTGAAGTTGCGGTGCAAATTGCCCAGCGCTGGGTCCTGGCGCGTCTGCGCAATCAGCGCTTCTTCTCCCTGGCAGAGCTGAACGCTGCCATCCGCGTGCTCGTCGCCGAACTCAACGCCCGCCAGATGCGCGGTTTCGGCTCCAGCCGAGCCGAACTCTTCGCCGAGATCGACAGGCCGAAGCTGGGAGAACTGCCGGACCAGCCATACGTCTTTGCACGCTGGAAGCGTTGCCGCGTGGCACCCGACTATCACGTCGAGATCGACGGGCATTGGTATTCCACGCCCTACCGCCTCATTCGCGAGCTCGTCGATGTGCGGATCGCCGACAAGACGGTCGAGATCTTCCACAAGGGCCAGCGGATCGCCAGCCACGCCCGTGCACCCAACCGGCGCGGCCATACGACAGTCGCCGATCACATGCCGAGCGCGCATCGCCGCTACGGCAAGTGGACGCCGGGAGGATTGATCGCCGCCGGCGAGAAGATTGGTCCTTCCACCGCCGCCTTCTTCCAGGCTGTCATCGCGGACCGGCCGCATCCCGAACAGGGCTTTCGCACCTGTCTCGGCATTCTGTCGCTGACCAAGAGCTACGGCAATGCACGTGTCGATGCGGCCTGCCAACGCGGCATCCTCATCAAGGCGCGCTCCGTCGCCTCGATCCGTTCGATCCTCAAGAACGGCCTCGATCGCGCTTTCCTCGACGAGGCGCCCGATCACCAACCTCTGCGCCACGGCAACATCCGCGGTCAGGGCTATTTCCACTGAACCATGGAGGTCTCAATGCTCACCCACCCCACTCATGAACAGCTGATCGCACTCGGCCTGACCGGAATGGCCAAAGCCTTCGAGGAGCAGCGACGATCGCCGGATCTCGATGCCCTGTCGTTCGAGGAGCGCATCGGGCTTCTTGTCGATCGCGAAGCCGCCGAGCGCGACACCAAACGGCTCACGACGCGGCTGAAGTTCGCCGCGCTGCGCCAAAGCGCCTGCGTGGAAGATGTCGATCTGCGCACGCCGCGCGGCATCGACCGCGCCGTCTTCGCCCGGCTCGTCGCCGGCGACTGGATCGACCGCCACGAGAACTTGCTCATCACCGGCGCAACCGGCCTTGGCAAGAGTTGGCTGGCCTGCGCTCTCGGCCACAAAGCCTGCCGCGACAATCGTTCGGTCCTTTACCATCGCGTCCCGCGGCTCTTCGAGGCGCTCGCCCTCGCGCGGGGCGACGGACGCTACGGGCGCCTGCTCAAGACGCTTGGGCGCGTGCAGATCCTCATCCTCGACGACTGGGGCCTGTCGGTTCTCACCGCGGCCGAGCGCCGCGACCTCCTGGAGATCCTCGACGATCGCCATGGTCGCGCATCGACCATCGTCACGAGCCAAATCCCCGTGGAACACTGGCACGACGTTATCGGCGATCCCACCCTCGGCGACGCGATTCTTGACCGCCTCGTTCACAATGCTCACCGTCTTCAACTCACCGGAGAAAGCATGCGAAAACAGAACGCTCAACGCTCAGCTCTTGACGCAGACTCAAACACCTGAATCAATGAACACGTCGGTCGAAGCGGCCGCTCATGATCGCCTGAAATACCTGCTCACGATCAAATGAAATGAGCGCTCACCATCGCGTGAAATGGCTGCTCACAATCAGCGAAATGCGCAACCAGGACTTCCAATGTTCGGCATCACATCACAAGACGGCGGTTACGGCGGCGATCTGCTTACCGATTGCCTGCAAAGGATCGCCGGAATTGCTGACCAGATTGGGATCGCCGTCGTTCTTCTCGATGTCCTTGTTTGCGGTGACGAAGAAAAGACGAGCCGGCGTGTCGCGCTTTACAGCGAATATGGCTTTCAACCTTTGCCGTCAATGCCGCTTCGGATGTTCCTGCCGATCGCGACGATCAGGAGCCTAATGGGCTAACGCGCATTCGGTGCGCGATGCACGCATTTAAACGAAATGTGCCACACCTGCATGACGGCGGTTTAAGTGCAAAAAGCAACAGGAACAAAACCGCTCTGCTGTTCCATAAGATAGATTACGCGATTTTTGCTTGTAGCCGCAAAGTTAAAGTGTCCTGATCCTGCAAAGTAAGAATGTCACTCTCCCCGCGTTTTGATGACGTGGGAGATTGCGGATGGGATTGATTGCGATGAGCGAGCGCGACCTGCAGCGGATCGAGGTTTTGTCGAAGGTGGTCGACGGCCGGATGACGATGGTGTCGGCTGGACATGTGCTTGATCTGAGCACCCGCCAGGTTCGCCGGCTCCTGGAGCGGATCCGGACGGATGGTGCGGCATCGATCCGCCACAAGGCGATCGGTCGCCCATCGAACAACCGGATTTGCGACGGCGTGCGCGACTATGCGGTGGCGATCGTGCGCGAGCGTTATGCGGACTTCGGTCCGACGCTGGCGGCCGAGAAGCTTGCCGAGCTTGATGGTCTAACCGTGTCGCGCGAGACCTTGCGCAAATGGATGTCGGAGGCCGGCCTGTGGCTGTCACGCAAACAGCGCCGGACGTTCCATCAGCCGCGGCTGCGCCGTGAGGCCTTGGGCGAGCTGGTGCAGATCGACGGCTCCGAGCATCGCTGGTTCGAGGATCGCGGGCCGCCGTGCTCGCTTTTGGTGTTCGTCGATGATGCGACCGGCAAGTTGATGCAGTTGCGGTTCGTGCGCTCGGAAAGTGCGTTCAGCTATTTCGAGGCGCTGGAGCTCTATCTGCAGGCGCATGGTGCTCCAGTCGCCTTCTATTCCGACAAGCATTCGGTGTTCCGGGTGGCGAAGAAGGATGCCAAGGGCGGTCAGGGCATGACGCAGTTCGGGCGCGCGCTTTCAGAGCTAAACATCGAGATTTGCGCAAACTCGAGCCAGGCGAAGGGCCGTGTCGAGCGGATGAACCGGACGCTACAGGATCGGTTGATCAAGGATCTGCGCCTGGAGGGCATCTGCGGCATGGACGACGGCAACGCTTTCCTGCCTCGGTTCATGGAGCGCTATAACCGGCAGTTTGCCATTACCCCTACCCGGCCTGATGATCTGCATCGGTCGCTGAATCTTGCCCCGGATCGGCTGCGCGACGTCCTGTGCAAGCGCGAGCAGCGTTATGTCGGCGCCCAGCTGACGTTCTCCTACGAGCGCCAGCGGATCATGCTCGAGGAGAACGAGGTGACGCGCGGGCTGGTCGGCCGCTATGTCGAGACCTACGCCTATGCGGATGGCCGGCTGGATGTGCGCTGGAAGGGGCATTCCCTGCCCTATAGGACGTTCGACAAGGACCAGCGGGTGACGCATGCGGCGATCACCGAGAACAAGCGGCTTTCCGATGTGCTGGCCTACATCAAGGAACGTCAGGACCAGCAAACGAAGCCGGCCGTGAAGACGAACAGCGAGAAGAATGGCTACACGCCGCGTGGTCGCAAGCCGGGCAGGCGGACGGATTTCATGAACTATCCCGCGATCATTGCTCGGCGGCGGCAGGCGCTCTCCAAGCTTGATGCGGCGGAATGACTGGCTGCTTCAACTGTCCAAGCTAAAGCCGATGGGGGCGTCTCACCCGCCCCCTCCCTTCCCTTGCAGCCCGGCCCAGCCGGTCCGGTCGGGGGCTTGCCCTAGCGCAAGTGGAGATGCCGAGTGTCGTATTTCTAAATGGCTGAAGACGCGCCCAAAGTGACATTTCAACTTTGCGCGACGGCGGACATTTCAACCTGGCCGCCACAGATTATAACATTACGGAGGCGGCTGACGTGTTCGACGCAATGGTCGACACGGGGCACCGCCGCCGACATAATAAACAGCAGTGTGGTCTCAGCACTTATTGTGCAATCGCCATAAAAGGAGACTCAGGAAACCGATGTGCTTGGCCGATCGCGAGGGGCTTCCAAGACGGAATTCATCTCATTGGCGTTCAGGGTGCCACGTGTCGCGATCAGGTAAGCCGCCATATAGGCCAGCTTCAGCCTCGATTCCCGATCGCCCCGCGGCCGGTAATTGACGATCGCCAGCCGGCCGGCTTCTTCATCCCGCGCAACATCTAACAATCGGTTTGCATAGGCTACGTTCGTAACCTCGCTGGCCGCCCTGCGTTCATCCCACGCACGAACGGCGTCCGCGGTCGCTAGTTGCGCCGCGATATGCCGCTCCATCAAGTCGCAAAGGGAAACCGCAGTTTCCGCCCCGCTCTCTTCTTTTTGTCCCGCCTTGCGCTCCGGCGCTGACGCGCTCAAAGCCGCGCTCGGGCGCGGAGAAATGGAGCCGGTACCACGGGACGAACGCGAACTGGATGACGACAACGATAGCATGGTGGAATGCCTCACCGATCAAGTTGCATTGGGGGCGTTAAGACCATTGATTGAGGCTGAAGGCACGATAGGATACGAAACGAAACGAAATTTGGGCGTATAAGCCGTTGGAAAAGAACGGAAAGATTTTTGTCGCACCGCCCAAGGACGGGAGCGATCTCAAGGAACTGTTCAAGCAGTTAGCCGCTGCGGGAGCAGGCCGCCCATTAGGCAGTGACGGGTTTCCGCAAGGCCCATGGACGCCGGAGCTTTTGGCAGAGGCGATTTCACAGATCGACTCCAACCGGATCGGAGTCGATTTGCGGACGGTGCAGCTCTGGTTTCAAGAGAACGAGAAGGGGATTAGCCCGTCCAACATTCGTTGGCTGGCGCGGATCTTTGGGTGCGACGATCCGGAAGCGACCAGCGAATGGCAGATGGAGCTCAGCGCGGCACAATCACGGCTAACCGCCAAGAGACGAGATTCGAAGAAGGCGGGTAGCAGCACGGCGCTGCGGGTTCCAGATATGCCGCCGCCTGTGGCGGTCGATGATCAGACGCAGCCTGCGGGCGATCTGCCACAAGGCATTGATGCCACCCGGCGAAGACAGGGTTTCAGCTTGGCGAGAAAATCGGAGGCGCTTTTTAGCCATGGATCTCCCTTGAATCTACCGGCGTCGATATTCGCGGGTGCCTCCGCCCTTGGGTTTTTGTCGTATATCGTGGGGATCCACAGCGCCACATATAGCCGGGCGGATGGTGTCGTTAAGCAGGTCGGTTTTCTATGGGCGCCGAACTGGACGTTCCTCTTCATGGTGCTCTTGCCGCTATTTTTCGCGTTCGTGATAGAGCTGCTGGTCTTCTGGAAACATGACGCGCGCTTCAGGCTGGTAGCGCAAGGCGACCGGTTGGAAAGCGACGATGCCTGGACGCGCAACGTTCAAGCTTATTCGTACACATACTGGGCGGTTTTCTTGATCTGCGTCTTGTTCGCGGGTCTTTTTCAGTGGATCGGCGTGTGCTTGATCCCGTTGATCAACGGCGGTGGCAACTATGCGGTAGATTGGGGCAAGTTAGCCATTGTGCACCCTGAAGTCATATCAGTGCCGATGACCATTGTGTTCACAGGTCTCGCATATCTCTACATGTGCCTCTGCTTTTATCTTTTTTTCGCGGGCCTCATTCTGCTTCATATGATCGTCCATGATCTTTGGAGAATTGAAGAGGCGTCAACGATGCGACCGGTGGAACATCGGCGCCAGGGCGGTGAAATCGGCCTTAGGGTAATGCGGGGAATTTTCCGGTGTACTGTCCTGGGTGTTCTGGTCGCCATATGCATGAAGGTCCAAAGCTCTTACCTGAGCTCGAACGGAGGAGATATCGTGACCTGGATAGCCCACGATATGTCTTCGATCCTGTATGAGCGCCACGACGGCGGCAATAGCTTCAGCTATAGAATGCCAACGCATTACAGCAGCCTCCTAGTCGCCATTTCGACCTGTATCGTTTTTCTGTACGGTTCCATCCGCTTGGGTGTCGGAATGTGGTTTCGCGTGCCTCTATGGAGGATGTCTGCGGTCGTAGGGTTGCTCTTTGCCAGCTACTTGTTGATCGATGCCTTTGAGGGCTTTTCGATCCTCCTCGGCGTTGGAGTGCTGCTCGCGACATACGGCCTCTTTGATCCAGAGTTTGGGCGATGGCGAGCAAGCGCGTTAGGAAGCAACCAGAGTGTATCATAATTGGCTTGATCGTTGGGACGAGCGGCGGGCGCGGCGCGGTGAGGAAGCGAAGAAAGTAACGGATTTCATCCTCGACGCCGGCAGGGCCTTTCCGGGCGAGAAGAGGATAGAAACTATCGACGAGTTTTGTGTCCTTGCGGACCAGGCCCTGTCTGATTCAAGCTTTTACGATGAGCCGAGCGGGAGCGGTCAGGGCTTTGAAAGGCACAATGGGTGGCTCAGATTTCCATCGGACATTTCTACTGACGTCGAAGAGAACAACGTCGTTTGGGCAAAAATCACCGAGAGCGGCTCGCTCGATCAGGCATTGGTGATTTTTCATCACTGGAATGCCAGCGCCCGAAATCGTCAGATTGCCAAGTTTTTCTCGCAGCGTGGGATCACCGTTGTCGAGATTGCTATGCCTTATCACTTCGAACGCAGCCGTCCCGGCTCGCTGTACGCCGATTATATGCTTAGTTCGAATCTCGGCCGAACGATCCAGTCCGTAAGGCAGGCCGTATGGGATGGGCGAAAGCTCATCCGCTGGCTGAAGAGCGAAGGCTATCGAGAGGTCTCGGTTCTCGGCATGAGCCTTGGCTCCTGGGTTGCGGGATTGATCGCTGCGCATGATCCGGCGGTATCGAAGGCCTCGTTATTTTTGACGGCGGGTAGTCTCGCAGACATGGTTTGGACGGGCCGCGCGACCCGATCGATACGTGATAGCCTTGAGCCTGTAATTGAGCTCACCGATCTCCGAAGGGCATGGGGTCCGCTCAACTTGGAGAATTACGCGCATAATCTGGCACGGTCCGATCTCGAACTTCACGTCGTGTTGGCTACGAGGGACAAGGTGGTGTTGCCCGACCTATCGAGACGCCTCATTCAGAAGCTGAAGGAAGCCGGAGTCCGACCGAATGTTTTGGAACTGAACTGCGGTCACTATTCGCTCGCCATGCCGCCTTACATTTTACTGGCCGGTTTGAGCTTGAAGCGGTTTCTATCGTGTGCAGACAAATCGGCCCAGCGAATATGACTCGGCCGCCGTCATGTCACGGCCCGAAGGGCAGATGGGGGAGCCGATTTTGTCGCTCGCGGCAAAATTGGGGGAACCATCTGTCATTGAGGCAAGCCCATTAGCTCGGTACGATCGCCCTATGTTGAGAGAGAAAACTACCTCTCCGTATTACACCGAAATAACGGCCGAAGGCCGCATATTTTCAAATCACTGAGAGGGGAAGAAAGAGCCCTGCCCTCTCTCCCCCACAAGCACTAAACCGGTATCCCCATGCTTCGGCCCGATGGCCTGCAGCACCGGACGGCTGCGCCGACACGGCCCTGCGGGTGGGTGATCCCCCTCCGGTTTAGCGCTTGTCCCCCTCTCTTCCGCTGTTCCGCACGAGCTCGGGAGCAGGAGCGGGGCTCCTGCCCTCCCTTCGATTTGGGAGGTCCGGGAATTAGCGCGGGGCCTGGGGGATTGAGGGTGCGAGGACAGAGGATTTTGGAATAGAAGCTGCGGTGTCGTTGGAGGCGATGATGGAGCGGCATATAGCGGCGCTATCGGCGACTTCTGATGCGGTGCGCGAATGGGATGAACGCCGCGCGGCTGGCGGTGTGAGCAACGTGGTCTACGCAAATGCTCTGCTCGAGGTGACGAAAGAGGAAGAGGCCGCCAGGCTAAGGATCGTCGAACACCAACCCCGCGACGATCGGGAGTCAAGGCTGAAGCTAACCTACCTGGCAGCTTACCTGTTCGCGACTCGGGGTGCGTTAAAGGACGAAGAGATGGCCGCTGTAATGCTCGCGGCCGACCCGTGAGGTAAAACAAAGTCCGCGGATCACGGGCTTTGTCTTGTGTTCAATGGTAGATCAGTAATAGTGCATCGCCTGCCATCCGGCCGGCGATTTAGCAAACCCTACTACGCCTGGCTGTGCTTCACGGCCGGGTTTCCAAGTGATTTGGACAGCGCAAGATACTCCTGGCCCCATAGTGTTCTTGTCACACTGGCCCAGGGTTAACGTTGCAGAAGGGAAACTTGGCTTGGCCTTCCGGAAGGCTGCAATAGCGTCGTCAACGGGTGGGATAGCAAGTTCCGGTTCCGCGGGTGTCGCGGTCTGAGCCACCGGCTCAGTTGCAGGGCAAAGAGACGGATCAGCAGAGATAGCCGCCACCAGTTCTGCTTTCGAGATGGCCCGAGCTTCAACTTTCGGCTCGGAGGTTGCAATGTAGGTGCCGCCGGCGCCAGCCGCTATACCGAGGGTGGCTGCGATCGCGATTATGGCGTTCTGGTGCATAGGTTCTTCCTGTTAGGCCAGGCTAGGTGCGTAGATTGAACCAGAAGCGCTCTTTGACGCCCTTGTCGTTGGGAATGTCGAAGAACCAGGGATTTGCGCGCCGCGGACGGGGGGAAGTTACCTGCACCTTGCAGCCGCTGTAGCGATTGTCGCGATTCCCGAAATGGTTGCTGTTGCCGCTGATGGACCTTACGGTCACGCCGTTAAGCTGGTTGGCGTCCTCGTCACCATAGAGGCGGTTGTACTCGCCGCGGTTCTCGCATCTGTCCACGACCCGGACGCATTGGTCCTCCTCGTTGCGGCGGCGCAAGCCATTGTCGTTCCCATCATTGCTAGAGGTGGGGCGCGACCCTGCAGGGCAGTCCTCGAACTCTTGCCGGCCCGGCTCGCCGGCCTTCGCCTCGTGGCAAATGGGCCAATCAAATCCCGGCTTCGACATTGCGGCTATCAGCCTCTTCATCGGGGGCACGCAATAGGGAACGCCCTGCCAGGACGGATTTTGCGAGGCAGCGCAAAGGAGAACCTGGCAGCCCCAGGAAGCATCTTCTGCCTTTGCTCCTGTGGGGGGCAAGGTAAGCGCAGCAAGACCGGCTGCAGCATAAAGCAGGTGTTTCATGTCAGTTGGCCCTCATGATGGTTGCGGCTGGAGACGCGTGGTCGACGAATAGCTTGTCGGCGTGGTGCACTCGACCGCCTGCTGCGTAGAGGACGGCGGCGACGAGCGCGAAGGCTGAGAACCAGAGGATCCCGATCCGAAAAAGCATCGGCTGGTTGGGAATGTCCCGGCAAAGCGGTGGAAAGGCGAATAAGCCGACGAGAAAGCTGTCCAGCGCCAGATGACGTCGATCGAGAAAGAGGATCGAAAGGATCAGGAGCACCAGGGCGAACGGACCGTGCACCCACCAGATTCGTTCCGAAACGACGATCAGCGCAAACGATAAGGGAATGGCGAGCATTAAGCTCGCCAGCGGATCGGTTGCGAATGAGCTCGCAATATGTGCGAAGTCGGGCAACTATCGGTCTGTCCTCTTCGGCTTTTTCCGCGCGTCGATGAAGGGAGGCGATATCTCGCTTTCCCGTTCGACAAGCAGGTTGAAATCAGCGATGGGCTGGCGGTCTAGCGTCTTGTCGACGGCCTTGCGACGCCACTCGTTCATGTCGAGCACGTAAGTGGCCCACATGCCGTAGCGGGCCGCCATCGCATGCTGCTGATAGACGAGGTATTGGCTGTTGTATGAATAGGGCGACGCGACACGCGCCCATCCGACACGAAGCATCTCGACCGCAATATCGCGGCCGGCTGAGGTGCAGCGGGCCTGGGGGATACCGTCACTGCCATACGCTATGACGGTACATTCGACCGGTTTCCTGCCAATGGTCCTCTTGAGCCACGCCTTTGCAAGTGGGCCGCACGGAACGGGTGGAGGCGCCTTTTGCCGCTCGCGATCCACCCACCTGGGATCAATCGCCCACTGTGGGAGCTCGCACGCGTCGATCTCGACGAGGCGAACGCGCTGCGCATATTGCGGATACCACAGGGTGCGGCCGTCCATGACGGCGACTCGGCCATTGTAGACCGGATTCTGGTAGATCGGAGCCTCGCTCAATCTCTGCGGTGGCTGAGCCGCTGCGATCGGAGTCTCGATGAGATCCGCGGCTGTGGCTGCGTGGGGGATCGTAGCGAGCGCGGCGGCTGCAAGTAGGTGTCGCTTCATTGATCTGCCTTCTTGGTTCGCGCGTTTACCTCGCGGCTCAAGAGAATGGCCGGATGCTGGACGTCTTCGAACTGCCAGAGGCCGGCACGCTTATCGCGCGCAAGTTTCTCAGCCACGGCATAGGGGACGTGATAGGGCATGCCCTCACCGTTCAGGGCCGCGAAGGCGTATCCGCTCGTGATCAGGACGTTTGCCAGATCAAGCCGCTCCTTCCCAACTGTGGCGTAGCAGACGACGTAAGCGATACCGTCTTTCTTCACCACCGGGGCGCAAACGGGTTTGGTGTCTTTGATATAGGCCGCCAGCACAGCAAGGGACGCCTCGCCGCAGTCGCGTTTCTGCCCGTGCTTGTCCGTATAGGCCGTGCCGCGCAAACAGGACTGGACGCCGTAGAGGCGGAATCTTTCACCACTGGAAACCCACGTGTCGCCTGTTTCCAGGGTGACGCCAGGAAGAAGATCGAAATAGCCTGCCGGCGCTGCGGATACGGATGTCGGCAAGAGAGCCAACAGAAGGGAAAGAGCCTTTCTCATTGACCCTTCACCCTCGGATCGGCCCACATTCCGAATGAGCCCTTCTGGCCGATCTCCTCAGCTTTGGAGAGATCCGGACGAACGGGAGTTCCATCTGGCTTTTTTGCGAGGCGGAGCGCGCCGAGCGACAAAAGCTGCTCCTCGAACATATCGACGGAGTCGAGGCTACCGGGGAAATTATAGTAGCCGTAGCAGGTGGCGTTCTGGACGGGCGAACCTTGCTCGCTCACGAAGGCACGGCAAAACACGACCTTCGGGTTTTGCAAAAGGATTTGAAGCTGCTGCTGCGCATAATCGGTGCAGTTCCCGGCGAAGTCTTCACTGCGATTGACCATTTCGCCCTTGCATGGCTCCAGGCCAAAAAGGTGCAGTGTTGTCTTGTCATCCACGCGAAAGGCGGTCGGTGAAACGGCCTTGAATCCGGCCGTTGTTGCATAGCCCTTCCGATCGGCGATCTTCCCGCTTCCGTCGTAATATTCGAGCACGAGAACCGTCTTGCCCGGCGCTGCGAGCGATTTGATGTAGTCCTTGTTGATGTCCGAGAGGGACAAAGCAGGTGTTGCGATAGCGCAACTTGCGAGTGCGGCGATGATGGTCCGTTTCATTTTCTAGCCCTTACCCATATTGCTTCCGCTCGTTCCCCTGCAATAGGGGGTTTAAGTCTGCCTCGAAAAGTTGTATCGCTGAACCAAATCGATGCGACACTTCCACCAGCTTAGTTGGTTTTCGTTTCGATCACAACACCGCAAGTTAGGCGCGCGGCGATGGAAAAAAGGGCTAGAGTTTCAGGCGTTTTAGGCTGGGCCGCTTTGACTGGAAGCGCCCTTTTGTGCACGAGCTGGGGTCCGATTTCTTACGCCCAAGATGGGCAAAAATCTGCAAATATTATAACAGGTAAAGGCACTTGGCCTATCGATAGCAAGGCGGAACTTGCAACGAACTTCGATGCGCGCTGGCGCGGCTCAGTGAAGGAGTTCGTGCTAGGGGCCGATGGCGTAGTAACGCAGCAAGATGCGGTTCAGAACAAAGCCGACAAAAGCCACCATGATTTCGGGGGTCCGCATCATATTGATGCAGATTTGAGCAACTTCGCCCCCTCCGACAATGTGCCGAACAGGGTTGATGAACCGCAAATTCCTACCGGATCGATACAGCAAATTGATTCAGTTCGGCGGATCGATGACAACACCAACGACGTGTATAAGTGCGGTCCGTCTCCGCTCAGCCAGGAAGAGGTTAAGTCTCTGGTTGTGCAGACGGCGCGCAAATATCGCGTCGATGAAGTCTTCGCGACGGCCATCGCCTGGGCGGAGAGCGGCTTTGACCAAAGCCGCAATTCCCCAAAGGGCGCACGCGGACCGATGCAGCTCATGCCTGCTACGGCTGCGCGGTTCGGCGTCAAGGACATCTGTGATCCCGCACAGAACATTGAGGGCGGAATGAAGTACCTGCGCTTTCTGCTCGATGAGTTTCAGAACCCGCTCCTGGTCGCGGCTGCCTACAACAGCGGCGAACAGCGGATCTATCAACACGGCGGCATCCCGCCGTTCCAGGAAACAGTCGGATACGTCGCCAAGGTGGTGAACTACCAACTCGGGCTGCCAATACCGTCGGCGAAAGGCAAGGCCAGGCCGGCCGCCGCTCCGCAGGCGGTCTCGGATGCGAGTGACAGCGGCGACGCCGGTGTCATCGCCGTGAAGAAGACCGGCAAGTTTGTCGGCGGTGTCATGCACTTTTGAAGGAGTGAAACATGCAATTTGAAATGCAAACGAGGAAGTCTCAGGCTCTCAAGCTCGCAGCGACGCTCGGCATCGTGGCTGCAGTCCAGATTGCGGGGGCTGATGTGGCTCTGGCGCAGAGCGCAGGCGGCGCGTTCGGGCCGCTGCAGACGGCGGTGCAGATGATCGTCGATTTCATCACCGGCCCGTTCGGTCGGCTGCTCGCGATCATCGCCGTTATTGGGCTTGGCTTTCTGGCATTCGCCGGACGCTTGTCGTGGTTCACTGCCGGCGCGGTCGTGATGGGAATCGGTCTGGTGTTTGGCGCACCGGCGATCGTCGACGAGATGATTTCAGCGGTCGGCCAGTGACCGATGAGTGAGTTTCAGGACGAAAAACCAGCTCTGACGCCCCTGGTGATCGGTTTAACCCGGTCACCAACGCTTTGGGGCGTGCCTTACATGGCGGTGGTCCTGATCGTTGGCGTCACCATCATCGGCTGGCTTGCAACGAACGACCTCCTGGCGTTGCTCATCGCACCGGTCGCTTACCTTGTCCTGTTCTCGCTCTGCACCTGGGACAACAAGATCCTGGACGTGCTGCAGGTGACGTCCCGCAAGACGCCCCGCACGCCCAACAAACGCTTTTGGGGCACCAATTCTTACGGACCGTGACCATGCTGAAAGTCGTCAAAGAAGAGCTTGGATTCGGCCGGGTCGCTAGCAATGAGCGGCCCATGTCGACTCATATACCGTATCTACGACACGTCTCCGATACGGTGATCGGGCTGGAAAACGGCTCGCTGTTGAGCGTCATCAAATTGGATGGGCTGTTCTTCCAGACGGAGGACCAGGCTGAGCTCAACATGCGGTCGGTCGTGCAAAACACAATGATCCGGGCGTTGGGATCCAGCCGCTATTCTCTTTGGTCAACCGTGATCCGTCGAGAAGTCGAGACGGAGATCGGTGGCGCGTTCGACGAACCATTCTGCGACCTGCTGAACAAGCGGTACATGGAGCAACTGCGCCACAAGCGCATGTTCACCAACGAAATTTACCTGACGATCATCCGGTCTGGAATGCGGGGCGCCCTTGGCGTTGGCGACTCGCTGAAGAGGCTCTTCGATAAGGCCAACAAGGACTCTCGGGTCCAGCAAACACGCGAAGATGTCACAGAGCTCGAAGAGCTGATCGGCAACATCGTGCGCGATCTGCACAAGTATGGAGCCCGGGCACTCGGAATTACCTATCGTCGCAGAAGTGATGACCAGGCGAAGATTGAAGGGCAGGAAGAGAAGAAAGAGGGCGAGCCCTATTCCGAACCCTGCGAGTTCTTCAATGCGATCCTGACCTGCGGCGTTCCGCGTAAGATGCGCCTGCCCCGCATGGGGATCCGCAACTATGTCGGCACGTCGCGCCTGCATTTCAGCAAGCGGACTATGCAGGCCCAGGCGGCTGTCGATAAGGACAGCCGCTTTGGAGCGCTGCTGTCCATCAAGGAATATCCGCCCTTTACCGGGCCGGGGATGCTGGACGGTCTGCTTCAGGTGAACCATGAGTTCATCCTCACGCAGTCCTTCACGATCGCCGACAAGCCGATCGCTCAAGAACGTATTAGTCGATTGCAGAGGCAGATCAGAGCCTCGGACGAGTCCGGTAGCTCAGTCGAACAGGATATCGATTATGCGCTCAATAGCTTGATGAACCAGGAAGCCGTTTTCGGCTTCCACCATCTTTCGCTTCTGTGCCTCTCCCGCGATCTCGCGAGCCTCAGCCGCACCGTTTCCGAACTTGGCGCCTGCCTCACCGATATGAACATCAATTGGCTTCGTGAGGACCTGAACCTCGAAGCAGGCTTTTGGGCGCAACTCCCCGGCAACCACAGCTACATTGCCCGCAAGGCGATGCTGTCGAGCGCGAATTTCTCCGGCCTGTCCTCGATGCACAATTTCGCGACGGGCCAGGCCGATCGCACTCATTGGGGATTGCCGATCACGATCCTCGAAACCACGTCGCAGACGCCGTACTGGTTCAACTTTCATCGCCGCGACATCGGGCACTTCCTCGTCACGGGACCAACCGGCTCCGGTAAGACCGTCGCTTTGACTTTCCTGCTAGCACAGGCGATGCGCGTTTCACCGACGCCGAAAGCCGTGTTCTTCGACAAGGATCGTGGCGCGGAAATCTTCGTGAAGGCGATTGGCGGTTCATATGAGGTGCTGTCACCGGGAACGCCGACCGGCTTTAACCCGCTGCAGCTCGAGAATACCGGCCCGAACCGCGAATTTCTCCTTCGCCTCTTGAAGGCAATGCTGCGCTCTGGTGATCGCAGCGACTTCACTCAGGAAGACGAGGATACGCTTGAGAGGGCAATCGTCCGCCTGATGCAGGAACCTGCGGCGGAGCGCAACCTAGCGAATCTGGCCGCCCTCCTTGTGGGCCGGTCGCGGGCGGATGCCAATGATCTTCACTCCCGCCTGCGCCCCTGGATAGAGGGCGAAAAGGCATGGCTGTTCAACGCTCCGCATGACGTTCTGACCTTCTCGGGTCGCAGCGTGTTTGGGTTCGACATGACGAACATCCTCGGCAACGAGGATCTCCGCACGCCGGCGCTGATGTACCTCTATCATCGTCTCGACGAGCTACTCGACGGAAACCCCGTCATGTTCTTCATGGATGAGGGCTGGCAACTCCTTACGGAAGAGACGTTTTCGGATTTCATCGTCGACAAGATGAAAACCATCCGCAAGCTCAACGGCATTGTTGGCTTCGGCACTCAGTCCGCGGCGGATATCGCCAAGGCAAAAGCCTCGCATACGCTGATCGAGCAGTCGGCGACGAACATTCACTTTCCAAATCCGCGGGCGGATGAAGAGAGCTACATCAAGCGCTTTGGCCTGACGGTGAAGGAATTCAAATTCATCAAGAACACTCCGCCCGAAAAGAGAACTTTCCTGATCAAGCACGGGAATGACTCGGTCATCGCTCGGCTCGATCTCTCCACCATGCCCGATGTCGTCAAGGTGCTCTCCGGCCGCAAGGAGACCGTCGAGGAGTGCGCGGCGCTTCGGGAAAAATATGGCGACGATCCTGAAAATTGGCTGGCTGAATTTTGCGGATGGGAGAAGGCCGAATGAGGAAGAATCCTGCTTTGTGGGTGATTTCTGCGCTGTGGCTTGGTGCCGCCGGATCGGCGCACTCTCAGGTGCCGGTGCTTGATGGCAAAGTTCTCGAGACCGACACCAAACGCGACCAGACGACGACGGAAATCGAGAAGACGGATAGCGACCGTCATACAGTCAGCAAGAGCGTGACCTGCTCGATGTATCGTCCAGGTCGCAGCGGTGACGCCGCTTCGGCTGCGACGGCCAACCCGGAAATCACCGGCCTCGTGAAGCGAGTGGCCCAGGAAGAAGGCGTCGACGAAAGCCTCTTTATGGCGCTCGTCTATCAGGAAAGCCGGTTCAATCCGTGTGCGAAATCGCCGGTCGGCGCCATCGGGCTTTCTCAGCTTATGCCGGGTACGGCAAAGGATCTCGGGGTCAACCCCTATGACATGGAAGATAACCTCCGGGGCGGCGCGCGCTATCTGAAACAACAGCTCCGGCGCTTCAATGGCAACACCAATCTGGCACTAGCCGCCTATAACGCGGGACCGGGCAACGTCCAGAAGTATGGCGGGATCCCGCCGTTCAAGGAAACGCAAGGGTATGTCGCGAACATCACCCAAAAGTGGCTTCCTGCTTTTGGCGGCTCCGACGTTGCCAACATCCCTGTGAACTATGGTGGCGGGTCTACAGCCTTCACCGGCATGCGGGATTCCACCATCAACTCGATGGCGACGTCCCAGGCGATCGGGGAAAGCAGCGGAAATGTTGCCTCCTGGCTGCAGCAGCTGGGCGCCATGTCCAGCGGCACGATCCAGGACAGTTGGGACCATAATTCGGGCGCGCGAACCGCCAACCTCGAAATGATGAACCAGGTCATCCGCCTCGGCACGACAATGGCGGACCTCATGAATTCTCGAAGTGCGGTCGATGTCGGCAATCTATCCGGCGCATCACGTACGAGCGACTTCAAAAAGGATGACGACGAGACGGACCGCGAAACGACTGGCATTTGCGATCCTCGCGAAGGGCTTGAATGGAGCCCGACTGAGAAGGCTTGCGTCCAGAAGCGGGAACGCGAGGCCAACGTAGATCTGATGTTGACCGCTCAATGAGGAGAACTGCCATGAGACGTTTGATTTTGACGACGTGTTCGGTGGCCCTTGCGTCCACAGCTTTCGCGCAAGTCCCGGTCATCGACGCTGCCAATCTTGAGATTGCCCAGAGGACATCGACAACGACCGATGAAATTCTCGGCACCAACAAGGAAGTCCTGAAAACGGTGCAGGAGACCCTAGAGGCGGTCACTGGCCATCGCGGTAGCGACGCCAATCAGATGCAGAACCTTGCCGTCGGCAATGGCTTCAGCGTCTCTCAAATGCCGTCCTTCGATAGCCTGATGTCTGGCGGTGTTCCGAACTTCGGAAGCATGGGCGGCGATGTTGCCAAGGTCGCAACGACCTTCATCAACGGCCTGCAACTGGTGAAGAACCTGTCCGGGCAGGCGGGCAGCTCGTTTTCGGGCGACAAGTCGTATGAAGAGATGGTCAACACCGTTCTGGGTGTCGCGGCGCTCGTTACCGGGTCGCAGCAGGCAGTCCAAACGCGCCGCACCTCTTTCGAGCAGGCGGGTGCAAACATCGGCCGGGCCAAGGACATCAAGGGCTCGATCGATCAGAACACACAGCTTCAGGTCCAGGCAGGCCTGACGATCAACGAACTGATCGGCGTCATGAACGGCGCCGTGTCTTCGCTACAGGCCGATAACCAGCGGCGCCTGACGGACATTTCCAACTCGAAGAAGGCGCTCACCTACAGTGACCAGTAAAAACACCACGACCGCAAAGGTTCTGTTTCTCGTCCTGATCGCAGCCGGCCTGGCAGGCTGCGGTACAGCGGCGAAGGAGAAGACCGCCCCCTGCAAGAGACCTGCCAACCTGACGTCTTACGTGCCGGATCCTCGCCATGAATGCGGCCCGATGATGAGCGTCAACGGTGACGCAGCGGCGGCCTTCGCTGCGATTGAGGCGATGGCGGCTGAATAGGGACAATTTGCAACGATGCACGATTTTCTAGGCGATCTGCTGGACAGAATTGAACAGACCGGCGCGAATTTTTCTTCCCGGGCCTACGGGATTGTCGGCGATGAGATCGTGCCGCTGCTCACCATCATGTTCATTGCATATGTGGGCTACTACGGCCTCCAGCTTTTCATGGGAACGGCCCGCGTCAGCGTCAGCGAGATCATTGGTCGCGTCGCCCGGATGTTGATCATTCTGGCGCTGGTCAGAGAGTGGGACTACTTCAATACTCTTTTCTATTCCTGGCTGAATAACACGCCAGAGGACGTCGGCCGGGCGATCCTTACCGCCACCGGGACAGGCATCACAGAGCCGACAAACGGCCTTTCGATGATCTGGAAAACGGCAAACGAGGCTGCTTCTGCCTTCGCAGAACAGTCCGGTTATTTTGCGGTGCTGCCGTCCATGATCGGTTTTCTGATCATGCTTGCAGTGGCGGTTTTCATTGCAGTGGCTCTGGCGATCCTGCTCCTTGCCAAGGTGATGATGTGGGTGCTGATCGGGACCGCACCTATCTTCATCGGCTGCATGCTCTTCCAACAGACAAGAGGCATGGGCGTCGCCTGGTTCCAGCAGGTGCTGATGTATGCGCTAATCCCGCTATTCGTCTACGTCGTGGCTGCATTCCTGATCTCAGCCATGGACCCGGAACTGACAAAGGTCACGAGCGCTGCAAACCAACGGGAACTTCAGCTTAGCGACATTTCGGCTTTCCTGCTCCTCTGCGCCGCAGGCGCATTTGTCCTCTTCAACATTCAGGTTCTCGCGCAGGGCATTACCGGTGGCGTGGCCGCCGGCATCGGCAATGTAGCGCGCGCCGTCGGCAGATTTGCAGGCATATCGGGACCAATGTCCGCCCTGTCCGGCGGACAACGGCTGGCGGGGTCAATTGGCAACGCCGGGATGCAAGCCAGGGCACGCACCCAGGAAGGCATGAGAACCAACATTCGCAACGCCGCTGCTGAGGCGATGCAGAACCGCATTAGCAGCAACAGCATGCCTCGCTGAGGCGCGAAATTAAGGGCTAGATGTAAGGCTAGAACGAATGGCAGAAACGAATGACGCAGCTCTTCGGAGCTACTTTCAGGACGGCGATCGTTGGGAACAGGAGATCGTCAAAAAAGCCAAGCGATCGCGCTCGATCGCATGGTTCGTCACCATGATATTCGGCGCGATTACCCTGCTGTCCCTGACGGCATTGGTGATGCTCGTTCCGCTGAAGAGCTTCGAGCCGTACATCGTCGAGGTTGATAAGAATACCGGCTATATGGAGGTGAAGACCGGCCTAACCAGGTCCGCCAAGCTGACCGACCAACAGGCGGTCACCCAGGCGAACGTCGTGCGCTATATCCGATCTCGCGAAGGCTACGACCCCTTCGCGATTGAGCAGAATTTCGGCATCGCCGCCCTGCTCTCCACTGATGATGCGGCCCGCGAGCTGCAGGAGCTTTACAGCGCCGCAAATCCCAGCAATCCCGCAAAGGTCCTCGGCAAGAACAAGAAGGTCACGGTCGACATCAAGTCCGTGACCTTCTCCAATGCGAGCACGGCCTTGGTCCGTTTTTCCACGACCGAAAAATCGGACACGGATTCGATCGTCCGTCACTACATTTCGGTCGTTCGCTATCGCTATACGGACACGCCGGCGACCAACGAATGGCGCTTTGAGAACCCCTTGGGCTTCCAGGTCTACAACTACCGTCGCGATCAAGAATCGGTTACGGCCGGGGGTGAGGAATGATCAAACGCCTCCTGCTTTCCACGGCCTGCGCGGCCGGGATGATGGCTCACGCCTATGCTGCGCAGGCTCCTCGCCCGGGCTCGCTCGACGCGCGTGTTACGAGCGTCGTCTATCAGTCCAATAACGTGGTGAAGGTCTCTGCCACCTACGGCATCTCCACCATGATTATCTTTGATGAGGACGAAAAGTTCGAAACGATCTCGCTTGGCGACACTGACAGTTGGCAGGTTGCCCCTTCCGAGAAGGGCAACATTCTGTTCGTGAAGCCGATTGCAAAGAACGTCGCCACCAACATGAATATCGTGACCAGCAAGAGGATCTATTTCCTCGAGCTCAACGACCATGCTCCGTCCGACGGCAAGCAGGTGTTCGGGATCCGCTTCGTCTATCCGGAGAAGGATCTAAATGCCGCGCTCCGCAAGGAGGCCGAGTTCAGGGCGGCAAACCCGAACATGTCGAATCTCGATAAGGCCAACGTCAACATCGACTATTCGTTTTCCGGTGACCCGGCGTTGAAGCCCTTGGTGATCTTCGACGACGGGAAAAAGACCTTCTTCAAATTCGGCAGCCGGGTCCCGGCGATTTTTGCCGTCCAGGCCGACTTTTCCGAGACGCTGCGCAATTTCCGGAAGGAGGGCGAATACATCGTCGTCGATGGTGTCGCGACGCAATACACGCTGCGCGAGGGCAATCAGTGGACCTGCATCTTTAACCTTCGCAAGCCCGACTTCGGCGCTCCGGATCCTGCCATTCTCGGTCCGGCTCCTGACACCAAGGCGACGAAACGTAGGAGGAGCGGCAATTAATGAAGCGCAGCCCTGAACTTGAGGCCATGACGGCGGCCGATGAGACGGCCGTCAGCAACAGAAACGCTGGACGGAATCACACCATCGGCATGGCTGCCCTACTTCTGGGGGGCGCCGTCGCCGCCTATTTCGTGCTTGCCACGGCACGAGAAAAGCCGCGTGACGTCGCGGATAGCGACGAAGAGTTTCAGACGACGACCTTTCGGCCGCCGTCCTTCGTCCGTGAACAGGAAGAGCCGAAGCCAGAAATAGAACCAGCAGTAATTAACCTGCCGCCACCTCCTGAGCCGATTCAAGAAACACCCGTCGATACGACCCAATTCAATGTCCCGCCTCCGCCAGAGATCATCGAGACACCGCCTGAGGCTGCGCCCGTCGAAGAGTTTCCCGAACGCTATAAGTCGGGCCTGATCTCGCTTGATCAGAAGGAGAATGGCAACGGCAATGGGGGTTTTCCAGGCGAGGACGATTCCGGGCTCAGCGTTGCTGGCGAAGACCGCAACAGCAAGTACCTGGCCGCGGCCTCGAGTCTCGCCGATCGGAGCGCAAAGGCGCGGCAAATCGAACGCATCGACGCCATGATACCGGAAGGAACGTTGATCCCCGGTATCCTCGAGACCGCGATCAACAGCGATCTCCCCGGCCAGATTCGAGCCATCACGTCGCAGGACGTCTATTCCTTCGACGGGAGGCGCGTCCTCATCCCGACCGGAACGCGCCTTATTGGCGAATACCAGTCCGAGGTCACCCGCGGGCAAAAGCGGATCTTTGTTATTTGGACCCGCCTCATTCGCGATGATGGCGTGTCGGTTCGCCTCAACTCCATCGGCACGGATAGCTTGGGGCGCTCGGGCTTGACCGGTCATGTCGATAACAAGTGGCGCGAGCGGTTCGGCTCCGCGATCATGCTTTCGGTCGTCGGCGCAGGTGCCAGCTTCCTGACCGGCTACGGAAGCGACGAGGCGTTTGGCGACAACAACAGCGAGGCACAACGCGGCGAGGAACTGGCCCGCGAAACGATCGCCGAGACGTTCTCGGATATGGCGAACCAAGCCTTGAGTGAGAACCTTCGTATTCCTCCCACGATCAGCGTCAGCCAGGGCGAGCGGATCTTTGTCTACGTGCGCCAGGACCTCGATTTCAGCGCCATGTACGACGATCCGGTCACCGAAGCGATGAAGGAGATTCAACGTGAACGTCGCCGCAGATAACACCACGACGATCAGACCCGATCCCCATTACTTCCTCAACCGCGCTCTCGAACCGATCAGGGAATTTCTTGACGATCCGAGGGTGGTGGAAATCGCCGTCAACAAACCGGGCCATGTCTATGTGGAACGGTTTGGCGCCGATCATATGAAGCATCAGCTCATCGACGCCCTGACGGGCGATGAAATTCAGAACATCGGCGAGCGTGTTGCGGCTGCGACGAACCAATTCATCAGTCGCTCGAAGCCTATCCTCAGTGCCGCGCTTCCGACCGGCGAGCGCATCCAGATCGTCTTGCCGCCGGCGGCACCCGAAGGTGGCTCGATCTCGATCCGCAAGCAGGTCGTCAATAACTTCACGCTCGAGGAGTATCGCGACAACGGATCGCTCGATGAGGTCTCTGTCGCCGTCGGCGGCCTCAGCGACATCGATCGCGAGCTGATAGGGCATCTGCGCGCCAATCGGATTTACGATTTCATCCATACCGCCATCACCAAACGGGTCTCTATCCTGATCAGTGGCGGCACTTCCTCCGGCAAAACGACCTTCCTCAATGCCTGCCTGAAGAGCGTCGATCCGCATGAACGGATTATCACGCTCGAGGACACGCGAGAGCTCTTCCCGCCGCAAGCAAATGCCGTTCACTTGATCGCATCGAAGGGTGACCAGGGCACGGCGGACGTGACCATTCAAAGCCTGCTCGAGTCATCACTGCGCATGCGGCCGGATCGCCTGTTCGTCGGCGAAATTCGGGGTGCAGAGGCTTTTTCCTTCCTGCGGGCAATCAACACCGGCCACCCCGGCAGCATGTCGACGGTTCACGCCGATACGCCGATGGGCGCTTATGAACAGCTCGCCATGATGATGCAGCAAGCCGGCATGTCGGCGGGTTTTTCGAAGCAGGATCTGATGTCCTATATCCAGATGGTCATCCCGATCGTCATCCAGCTCCGCCGTGAAGGCGGCAAGCGCGGCGTCTCTGAGATCTTCTTCGCCCGGGATGAGTCATGACGAAGCAGCTCCAGGCGTTCTACCTGCTCTTTTGCGTCGGGATCGCGTTCGTTGTCTGGATGCTCGGGTACGGCCTGGGGCTTCAGCTCTTCTATAAGGACGGTCGGATCCTCGAAACGACGATCACGAGCAATCCCTTCGCTCCGATTCAACAGTTCTGGCACTACAAAACGAGTCCTGCCCTGCAGAAGGTCGCGCTCGGCTCGATGCTGCCGGCGCTGCTGGTGGCGTGCCTCGTCGCATACATCGGACTGAAGCCGACGAGCAGCCCATTGGGGGATGCCGCGTTTCAGGACATAGCTTCGCTTCGGCGCGGGAAATGGTTCCGCAAACAGGGTCATATCTTCGGCCGGATCGGACGGAACATTCTCCGCACCAAGGACGATCGGCATCATCTGATCATCGGCCCGACACGCTCTGGTAAGGGCGCTGGCTATGTGATCCCCAATGCGCTGATGCACGAAGGATCGATGATCGTCACCGATCTCAAGGGCGAAGTGTTCAAGGCGACGGCGGGCTATCGCCGTCAGAATGGCAGCCAAGTCTTCCTATTCGCGCCCGGCTCCGAAAAGACCAACAGCTATAACCCGCTGGACTTTATCCGGCCCGAGCGCGGCAATCGCACCACCGACATTCAAAACATCGCCAGCATTCTTGTGCCCGAGAACACGGGATCAGAAAATTCCGTCTGGCAAGCGACCGCGCAACAGGTCCTTGCCGGCGCGATCAGCTACATCACGGAAAGCCCCTTCTACAAAAACCGGCGCAACCTCGCCGAGGTCAATTCCTTTTTTAACAGCGGCGTCGATCTCCAGGCGCTCATGAAATACATCAAGGAAAAAGAGCCCTACCTTTCGAAGTTCACAGTCGAGAGCTTCAATTCCTACATCGCCCTATCGGAACGCGCCGCCGCGTCTGCTCTCTTGGACATTCAAAAGGCGATGCGGCCTTTCAAAAATGAGCGGATCGTTGCCGCGACCAATGTCACCGACATGGATCTTCGCGCAATGAAGCGCCGGCCGATCTCGATCTACCTGGCGCCGAACATCACCGACATCACCCTGCTGCGCCCTCTCCTCACCCTGTTTGTGCAGCAGGTGATGGATATCCTCACGCTCGAGCACGATCCCAATTCCCTCCCCGTCTACTTCCTGCTCGACGAATTCCGGCAGTTGAAGCGGATGGACGAGATCATGACCAAGCTGCCCTATGTGGCCGGCTATAACATCAAGCTCGCCTTCATCATCCAGGATCTGAAAAACCTCGACGAGATCTACGGCGAAACCTCCCGGCATTCCCTGCTCGGCAATTGTGGCTATCAGCTCGTCCTCGGTGCCAACGACCAGGCCACAGCCGAGTACGCATCCCGCGCGCTCGGAAAACGCACCATCCGCTACCAGTCGGAATCCCGCACCATCGAACTGATGGGCCTGCCTCGCCGCACGAAGGTGGAGCAGATTCGCGAACGCGATCTGATGATGCCGCAAGAGGTCCGGCAAATGCCGGAGAATAAGATGATCCTGCTCATCGAAGGACAACGGCCGATTTTTGGGGAGAAGCTCCGGTTCTTCCAAACGCAGCCGTTCAAATCTGCCGAGGCGTTTTCTCAGGCCAACATTCCGCAAGTGCCGGAAGTCGATTATCTGGCACCGAAGCCCGTGCCGGCGACAACTCCAGAATATGCCAAGGGGGGAGATCCTTCCGTCGAAATTCCCGCGCCGGCGCCAGCAAAGGAGGAGAAGCCCTTGACGGCCGCGGCGGCGGAGGCAGCTCCGGTCAAGGCAGAACCTGTGGCAGACGAGAAAGCTGCAACACCTGCCAAACGCACCATCAATAATAAAGCGCTGCGCCCGAAGCCCAAGGCGACTGCTGCAAACACTGGTGGTGCGGAAGCGTCTGCAAACCTGGATGCAATGGAAGCCCGGATAAAGGCCATTGAGGAAGGCCTGAAACCAAAGGCCGCGCAGCTCAAGGAAGTTGTCGAGATGAAGGCTGAGAAGCTTGGCGACAAGTTTCCGACCAAGCGCCGCAACATCATGGACATCTTCAGTGCGACTGTGCCTGATCCCGTCGAAGTTGGTGTGCCGGCCGAATAGCTTGCGGACACCGCTTCCGACCCCTTGCAGACATCGGGATTCACGTACCGAATGACAAAAAAGTACGCTCTGCAGACGCCCGACGATAGCATCTGAGCATTGTACCCGTTGCGCTTTGTGCCGGAGCTATGATAGCCGCGGCTAGACCACTCTTGCTTCCGCAAGAAACGACAGCATAAGTACTGAAACTCTCTGCGGGTCTTCCCAATGCGGATTATGTCCATATCCCTCGAGCGTGATGGATCGCACTGAGGGGAATGCCTGTGCAAGTGCCTCGCGATGCGGGCTGCCAAAGAATGGCCTCGGTCCATCCGGCGCCTTGGGCTTCTTCCGGCAACTGTCCGGTTGTTTCAAGCCAAAGGCGGCTATGGTACGTGGCCGCGCCATTTTCATCGGTGACCCAGATCATCACCGGTGCGTCGTCGGCAATTGCACGGAAACGCGCCTCGCTCTCCTGAATGGCTTGCAGCGCCCTTCGGCCATCGTCTCGGAGAGTGCCGCACCCGCTGTTGATGGCGTCGCCGGTGCGATGCGCAGCGATATCCAGCATCGTTGCCACGATGATCTTTTCTTTCGCGGCGCCTTTGCCCAATTCGGCACAACGCCTCTGCGTCTGAAGATGCCTTACGCTTTCCGTCCGCCGCGGTGATTTTCCCCTCGGTTGAGATTTCCGCGCCGCTGGCCAGGACCAGTTTGTCCAGTTCGCGGATACGATCCGCTTCCGCCCGCGGCAAGATGGCGTGATCCGTCCGCCCGGCCAGTTCGCCGAGGGAGCTCCCGAACAGTCCGCACGCGGCCTCATTCAGGAAGCGAAAGCGAGAATGTGCGTCCTTGACGATTAGGGGCTGCGTGAAAGCATCGAGAACGACACCGAGCGCATCGTCGAAGTGCGCGGAATGGGTCGATGGCATTGCCTGCGTTTTCTTCATGGCGCTTCAAACAGGCCCTCTTCTGGAAGGAAGTCTTTTGGCGACACAAGAGCTTATCGTTGGTGCGGCAAGTTTCACACGAAATGGCGCGCATCTTCAAGTTGTCAACACTTATAGTAGCAATGCCCAAATGAAGAATGAGTGAATCGTGTGGCTCAGTTGACTTCCGCTGAGGTTTGCGCCCGGAAGATCACAAACGGAATACATCTGCGAGTAATGCGGATTTAACTCGCTACCTTGAGTATAGCTCCTGTGAACAAACGGCCCCGGGGTGGGAGGGCGTCGACGGCTGGATCATTCCGTCTGCGAGCCGCCAGAAACCCCGATGCCGCAGGTCGCAGGATTACAGGACCTCCCACTGGACAGCCACGTTACTCGCCCGTGGCCGTAATTACAGAGGTGATCTTCCCGCTAGAGTCGTCATTCGCCCCAACAGTGCGTCCTAACGTGGAAAGTCGGGGAGGAGACGATGATCTCGAGGGCATCGCCTCGTGTCCCCGACCGTGGAGATTGGTTCAATCATCAAAACGACTCCCAATTGTCAGCCGCAACCGCAGCATTGCCGTGGAAGGCTGCAGCCACCTTGGTTGCCATGGCCCGCGCCGGGGATGTGACGGGCTTCGAGGCGGCGGTTGCCTCGGTAATCCGCGTCTGACGCGCGGCCGTGCCGCTTCCGACATTGAATTGGCCCAGCAGCCGGAAAAGCGACTCGGCCTCTCTGGCAAGATTATGGGCGGCCGCCGTCGATTCTTCGACCATGGCCGCATTCTGCTGCGTACCCTGATCCATGGTGTTGACCGCCTGATTGATCTCCTTGATGCCGGTTGCCTGCTCCCTGGCGGCTTCAACGATCGCCTCGACGTTGCCGTTCACCTGTTGGACCTGCGACACGATGGTGTTGAGTACGGTGCCCGTTTCTCCAACCAGCGCCACGCCATTCTTCACGTGCGCGTTTGAATCGGTGATCAGCTCCTTGATCTCCTTGGCGGCCTTGGCGGAGCGTTGGGCAAGTTCGCGCACCTCCTGGGCGACGACGGCGAAGCCCTTGCCGGCATCGCCCGCACGCGCAGCCTCGACGCCGGCATTGAGGGCCAAGAGATTGGTCTGGAAAGCGATCTCGTCGATGACGCCGATGATGTTGGAGATCTCCGACGACGAGTTTTCGATCTTGCCCATGGCCTCAATGGCGCTGCGCACGACCGCGCCGGAATGCTCGGCATTTTCACGCGTCTTGAGGACAAGCGCGCCCGCTTCTTCCGCGCGGCGACTGGTATCAGTCACCGTGGTGGTGATCTCTTCGAGGGCGGCGGCCGTCTCTTCCACCGATGCGGCTTGCTGCTCTGTCCGTCTGGAGAGATCGTCGGAGGCCGAGCGAACCTGCTGCGAGCCGGCGGAGATTGCATCCGCATTCTCTGCCACCGTCTGCATCGCCGTTCGCAGCTTCTCCATCGCGGCATTGAAGTCGACACGGAGCTTTTCCAGCGTGGGTATGAACTGGGTGCTCAGGTTCTGCGTCAGGTCGCCGTCGGAGAGCTTGTTCAGGGCGGTTGCGAGCTGGTCGACATTGTTCACCCGAGCGGTGACGTCCGTCGCGAATTTGACGACCTTGAAGACCTTGCCGTTCATGTCGAAAATGGGATTGTAGGATGCCTGGATATAGACTTTTTTCCCGCCTTTGCCGATGCGCATGAATTCGTCCGCTACGAATTCGCCGCCCGACAGGCGCTGCCAGAAGCGGCGATAATCCTCGCTGCTCGTATAGGTGCTGTCGCAGAACATCGAATGATGGCGGCCCTGGATTTCCGTGAGCTGATAGCCGAGCGCCGAGAGGAAGTTCTCGTTCGCCGTCAGGATCTCGCCGTTCGGGGTGAACTCGATCATGGCCTGGGCGCGCGAAAGCGCGTCGAGCTTGCCGGTATCCTCGGCACTCTTCAGCTTCTGCGCCGTGACGTCGATCGCGAATTTGACGACCTTGTACGGCTTGCCGCCTCTAAAGACCGGATTGTAGGAGGCTTCGATCCAGACCTCTTTGCCGCCCTTGCCGATGCGCTTGTACTGGCGCCGATCGAACTCACCGCGATCAAGCCTTGCCCAGAAATCGCGATACTCTTGGGACGAAGCTTCTGCCGGATCGACGAACATGCGGTGATGTTGGCCGATGATCTCCGACGCCTCGTAGCCCAGGGCGCGACAGAAATTGGCATTGGCCGCCAATATCTTACCGGTCATGTCGAATTCGATGATCGCTTGCGACTTGTTCATCGCAGCCAGGACGGCCTTGGCGTCTGAACCAAATCCAAATGCTATTGCCTTCATGCTATTTCCTCCTCGCTCGGCGGAGCCAGCTGTGACCGCTCCCGTCAATGCCGCTCGCCCACGTCGGTTCGTCACCCGCCGCAGGCAGCAGCGAGATCGGCTCGTCTATGTGGGCCAGGGCAGCGGTGTTTTATTGATGATGCGAGGAACTCGCGCAGCGAAAGCCGCCGCCGTCATGGCAGGTGGGACGAGATGATGCGTCGCCTCGCTGTCCCCAAATTGGGACGCGATAGTTTCCAAACAATGAAAGAATTATCTAATTTATACATTTATTTTTTTAGCAGCAGCTAACCGGTCGACATGTGAAGCGGTTCGACAAAGAAACGCCGGCAAAGGCTATGCATCACACGATGTTTTGAGCACAGAACGGGAATGCGCTGGTTTTGCGCCGTCCGAGCGAGCTTCTCCAGACCGTTTAGCGCACGCTCTGATGAAGGTGAAGTCTCAACCCTTTGCTGCCGCTCGTTGATATCGGCCGGGATTTCCGGTGCGAGCGGTCTGCTGCCGTTCGCCTCGACGGTTATCTGTTTCTTGTGCCCCTCGGTTTGCGGGTTGAAATGGTTGGCGAGGCATCAAGCCAGGAAGGATATGCTGCTCCCATTTGCGCCTCCTCCCGAACGGCCACCATAGCCACTCGGAGGACGTGCCTGCGGCATCTAGGTCAGCCGAACGGACATGCCGCCATCCACGATCATCGGGCTTCCCGTCATGAAGGTCGACCGGTCGGAAAGTAGGAAAAGGGCTGCCTGCGCAATCTCCTTTGAGACGTGAAGACAATCGAGCCCTGCCCTCGTTTCTTCATGACCGGTATCTGGGCCTTCGCAGCCAGGAAAGCGCTTGTCAGATTGACCGCAATGACATCGTTCCAATTACCGAGACCCATATCGGCGACCGGCCCCATCTCTCCCACGACACCGGCATTGTTGAATGCGCCGTCCAGCCGACCGAACTCTTTCATGGCGAGATCGACGAGAGCATTGGCGTAATCTTCATCCTTTACATCGCCGGAAAGGAATACGGCCCTGCCATTGCTATGATTGATTTGTCCAGCAAGGGTTTCCAACTCGGCCGATCGGCGCGCGCCAAGGACTATATTGGCCTGCCCCTTCGGCTGCGAACAGCAAAGCCGCCGCTGCGCCAATCCCACTGCTTGCCCCAGTTATGATGATCGACTTTCTTTTGAGTTCCATGACGTGCTCTCCTGAAGGTTGCGTACTGGCTATCTTAAGGTCGGGAGACAGCGCAGCCACCCGTTTCGTGCCCTCAAACAACCAATGGCGGCGAAACAGCAAGAAATGGGTCGTGCCGGCCCTGCCCATGTATCCAAGGGGGCCGACGGCTCGTTTCGATAGCGCTGCTGAAGCAATGGTTGCCCGCGACAGCCCGCTGGCGGCCTCTCGGTGTTGAACGGCAATGGCCGCTTTGTCCGCTCTGCAGACGTCCGACGATAGCACCTGAGCATTGCACCCGTTGCGCTTTGTGCCGGAGCTCGGATGGTCGCGGCTAGACCATTCTTGCTTCCGCAAGAAACGACAGGATAAGCGCTGATACTCTCTGCGGGTCTTCCCAGTGCGGATTATGTCCATACCCGTCAAGTGTCATCGATCGCACTGAGGGGAAGGCGTGGCCAAGTGCCTCGCGATGCGGGCTGCCAAAGAGCGGATCAGCCGAACCACCGATACAGAGCACCGGCGCGGTGACCCGCATCGCGGTGCGCCGGAGATCGGTTTCGGCGAAGCCCTCCAAGATGCCGTGCCAAACGGCCGCCGGCATTGCCGCTGCGTCCCTTTTCATCTTCGAGAGAAAGTCGGGCTCGACGGGCCGGCTGCAGGAGTACCAGTCCCGGAGAAAATGCCCCGCGGGGTCGATGGGGTCGCGAAGGGCGCGGATCCCGCGCGAAAGCAGGCTCCTGCTGCCGAAATCTGGCCGCAGGCTTGCAGACAGAAGCACGAGCGCGCTCACGTCATTCCGACGCCGAGCGGAAAGCTCGATCGCTGTCATGGCGCCCATCGAATGGCCGACGATAGCAAGCTGCGAGAGGCCCAAGACTGCCAGAAACCGGTCAATGCTTGCGGCAAAATCACTGACGCGCATGCCGTCGCCCATAGCCGATGCGCCGTGTCCGGGAAGATCGGGAACGATCAGACGGTAGCCGGCGAGAAAGGGCTCAAGCGCGGCAAAGCTGCGGCTGGTGTCAGAATAGCCATGCAGCAGCAGAAGCGGTGGCCCGCTTCCGCCGCTATCGACGAAAGCGATGGGCCTTCCCCCTGGCAATTCGACGCGCCGCTTGCGACGATGCCATTCATCCTCGATGCTGCACATCAGAGGCCGAGCGCGGCTTTCACCGCGCTAAGACCCGGTTGACCGTCGAACGTCGACACCCCGGCCAGCCAGGTTTCCAGCCGCTTTGGCTCGTCTTTGATCGATTTCAGAGCGGCTTCTTCCGGTTCCAATCCATCGTTCATGATGTAGGACATGCCACGGTTCTCGTAATCGACATCAAAGACGAGATTGTTCAAAAGCTTCGCGACGTTGGGACACTCCTGCAGGTAGCCCTTGCGCACCTGAGTGGAAACCGTTGCCGCACCGAAATTCGGGCCATAGAACTTGTCACCGCCGGTCAGATACTTCATGTCGAAGACGGTGTTCATCGGGTGCGGGGCCCAACCCTGGAAAACGATGAACGACTTGTCGCGTGTCCGGCGGACCACTTCCGAGAGCATGCCCTGCTCGCTCGACTCCACCACTTCCCAATCCCCTAGGCCGAGGGCAGGGTCCTTGATCGCGTCGAGCATCAGTTGGTTCGAGCCGGGCTCGATGCCGTAGAGCTTTCGTTCGAATTTATCGGCAAACTTTTGCAGGTCGGAAAAGTCCCTGACACCAGCTTCCCAGACGTAAGTGGGAACGGCGAAGGTGTATTTGGCACCCTCAAGATTGGTCCGCACCGTCTCGACCGAGCCATCGTCTTTGTACGGCTTGTAGTAGGCGACCATGGCAGGGTCCCAATAGCCGAGAAAGACGTCGAGGTCCTTGCTCTTCAGGCTGGTGTAGATGACGTCGATACCGAGAAGCTGGCTCTTGGCCTCGTAGCCCATCGTCTTCAGCAAGGTCAGACCCACCCCGGTGGTAAAGGCAAGATCGTTCCATCCTGGCTCAGCCATGCGCACGGTTTTGCAGCTTTCCGGTTCTCCGGCAAACGCCGGAGCGACAATGGCCATGAGGGCAAGCGCCGCAGCACCGGCTTTCAGAGATTGCTTCATCGTATCCCCCTTTGTCCATCTGGTCATTTTATTGACCCATGGGTCAGTTATTGATCTTTTCGGAAAGTTTGTCAAATGTGAACGAAAGTGAGGGCATGCAAATGAGACTGATCAAGATCAGCGATATCCGGAAACGTGAGCTCAGACGGGCCGCATTCGAAGTCCTGCAGCGTGAAGGCCTGGCCGGGGCAACGCTGGAGAAGGTAGCCGCTCAAGCAGGCGCATCGAAAGGCATTGTCCTCCATTACTTCTCCAACAAGCAGGAGTTGTTCGAGCATGCGATGCGAGAGGCGAACGCCGCGTTGAAGGATGCCGTGGTGGCCCGCCTGAATCGCGCCACCACCCCGTTCGAAAGACTGGAAGCAATCATAGAAGGCAACTTCGAGGAGCGCTTCTTCCGGCCGTCGATCTGCCATGCTTGGCTATCTCTCTGTGCCGAGGTGCCGCGCGACCCGCAGCTAGCGCGAATTCAAAAAGTAATTCATGCGCGGATGCGATCGAATCTCATGTCGGCGCTGCTACACCTCCTGCCGGAGGACGAATGCGAGGCCGTTGTTCTTGGCGTTACCGCGCTGATCGACGGGCTTTGGCTGCGCCTCGGTCTGCAGTCGGCGGGCCTCACGCGCGAAGATGCGCTTCGCCAGTTGCGCGACTATCTCGCTCATCGGCTGCCCTCCGCCGCCGTACAAGCATCAGGCGCCGACCTCTAAGCCAGCACGAGAAGGCGGAATGAACGTTCAGGGTCACCTACGACGCTTCTGCAGCGCCGCTAACGTGAAAAATCGACCCTTGTTGCCATTTGTGACGGGAGTGGTGATTGGCTTGATTAAGCCCAATGCGGAAATCGTTTCCGCTATAACCCGCGAGTTGATCCTGTAGCGCTGTGCTCGACCGGATTGCCGATAGTGGCGCTGAACACCGGCCTCGGAACAGACCTGTTCATGGCCGGGACATACGCTACCAGGAAGAGCGCCCACCCCTTCATCCAGCAGATTGCGGCAGCGACCACGGGATCGAAATAGTCGTCATTAATCCAGCCGCCGGAAATTCGCACCAGGGCCGAGAGCGACACGAGCGAGAACCCGATGGCCATGGTCCGGCCGAGGATCAGGGTCTCTCCGGCGCGAACCATGGCCGGCCACATCATGAACGCGGCGATCATCGTACCCATCGCACCCATTGTAGCGCGTGCAGTCGGGCAGCGGGCGGGACCTGCCCGGAGATTCCGGCAAGACCGCCCAGAACGAGCGCCGCCGGCGTCCATGCGAACGCGACGTGCAGAATGAACAGCGCCGGATATCGGCGGGTGCTGAGACTTTGCCACCCGTTCATCTGCCACAGCAGCAGAGCGCCCGCGAAGATCAGCAGGAGCCCTGACAACATGTCTTGGCGGGCAGCGCCGAGCCAAGTGGCGGCGAGAATGCCCGCGATCGCCAGATAGGAAAGCGTTGAGCGGTCGCAAAAGGAACTCCTCTGCCCCGTCCGGGTCAACCAGTGCCGAGTGAAGGCGGGTACCGCGCGCCCGGCTATCAGGACGATCAGCACAATATACAACAGCGGTGTCGTGTCCTTCGGAGTCGGGCTTCCGAGGAAGAGAAATGCGCTCAAGCCAAGAGCAGCCGAGGCGAGCGGCGCCCAGAAACGGTGCCAGGCTCGGGAGGATACCACGCCGTGCGCCAATATCGCTGTCAGGAACGCGAAGTAGGCGGACGCCCCGATCGCGGCAGCGACAAGCGGCAAATGACCCGAGAGGGCCGCGGTGAGACGGGCGGCGCACCAAAGGCAGGTGGCGATGACGGTGAGGACCGGCCGTATCGGGCCCTTTTTTGTCCAGGCTTGGAGAGCTGTAAGGAGATAGCCCCCTGCGGCAGCGCCACCCATGCCGAACAGCAACTCGCGGCTGTGCCACGCGACCCTCTCCGGCGCGATTTCTTCCGGAAGCAGCCAGACCATCGGCACGATAAGCGCCCATAGGCCCGCCAGAAAGAACAGTGGGCGGTATGGCGCCTGCCAGAGCGACCTCCAATGCATCGCAACGGTTTGTGTCAACCGGCCGACTGCGATTGAGTTTCGAAGCGCGGAAACAGCACTGCGTTCTCGAGATGCATGTGCATCACCAGATCGTCGACGAATTTTCGCAGCCCCGTATGGAGCGCAGTCCAAGAGCCGCAGGCGCCCGGCGGCAATGAAAGCCCATGGGTCACATGCTCGATTGTCCGCAGATGCTCCACCTCGTCGTCGTGCTCATGGCGCATCTGAGCGATGGGATGGGCGATCATCGGGCTCCCGCCCCGCTGCATCATTGGGAAGAGGACTTGCTCTTCCTTCAACATGTGACTTTCGAGTTCGTCCCGTAGCCGATCCAGCACCTGCGAAAGTCCGATGGGCGCTGACGGATGGTCTCCGTGCACCCGCTCCACCTTCTGGGCAAGTGGAATGAGCCAGGCGAGTTCCGCGCGGTGCGTCTGATGATACCGGTCAAGTAGATGAGCGATGAGGTGCGCAGTCTCTTTCGGTGCGTCTCTGTTTGCCGCCTCCCTGAGCGCAATCAGTTCCGAAGGAGTTCTGACGGCGCGAGTCCGGCCTTGACGGCGGCTTCCGAGAGGGGAAGATTGCCGCCGCAACAGAAGCTGATGTCATGGCGGCGGAAGAGTTCCGCGGCTCCGGGCAGCTCCGCTGCGATCGCTGCGACTGTGTTGTCGAGGTTGATTTCGGTCATGTGCTGTTCCTTGACTGGTATTGCTTGCCGGATCGGCGGCGCCCTGCCCCATCGCCTGGGGACGGCCTGGTTTCAGGCGCCGGTCGCGACATTCGCTTTCGTTCTTTGGCAGAAGTGGCGGCCGTCCGTCTTTTTGTCCGCGCAAACGGTCATCCATAGCTGTTGCTCGATCGTCAAATCGCTCAGTGACCGGACGAATGCCAAAACCCACTCGGCTGGTGCTCACGGGCGGATTTCGGCCTTGCCTTCGAGCTTCACGAGCTCGAAGTCGGAAACCAGGATGTTGAGCCGCACATGCCACGTGCCAGGCGAGGGGACAGCGATGCCATCGACGCGCCAGCTCGCTTCTCCGGTCCGCCGGGCCGATCGCCGCATCGCGTGGATTCCGGATGTCGGGTTTGAAAGAACGAGCGTCACCTCCTTGGGCCTGAGAACCTGCCCATCCTTGCCGAACACTTCGATTGATCCCGCAAACTGCCCAGCGCGTCCGGGCGAGAGCTGCACGTTCGCGAGGGCTCGAGCGGAGTGGAGATGGATGGCCGCTGGCTCGACAGCGGCGCCCACAAGCGCGCGCGGCGGCGGCGTGAACCGCCATGCCGCGGCCACTCCGAATACCAAGACGATCGCCATCGTTTCGACGCCGATAGACCCGGCAAGACGCCACGTTGTCATGGGGTCCCGGCGTGCTGCCGGCTCCGTCAGCCGAAAACGATTGACCGCGGCCAACGTGAATAGCAGGAAGATCACGGCCAATTTTACAAGGAGGAGCTCTCCATATGCGGTCCCTGTCAATGCTGCCGGTTTTCGCACTTGGACCACGGTCAATACGATGCCAGCCACGATCAGAACGGAGAAAATCAGCGGGATCGTTCGGGAGAACCGGCGAAGCATGTCGCCGGACTCTGGCGTGCGGCGTGCGAGCGCCAGCCCAAGCGGGATAAGCGCACCTGTCCAGGAGGCAATTCCGACCCCGTGCAGGAAGACCATCGGCCGCGTCAGCCATTGCGGGTCCGCGGCGCTGGCGTGGCCGCTCAGCGCGAGCGCGAAACCCGTTCCCGCAAGTGCGGTCAACGAAAGCAGGCGCCCGCCGCCTTTCGCGACAAGCGCGCCGGTCGCGCTCACCAAGGCAAAAGCGGCAACCACAGAGGTCCGACCAAAACTCGTGCTCATTCCAGCTTGCCAGACCTCCATGTCCAAGAGGCCCCGGAATGGAGCGTCGAGCGCATCAATGCCTTGGAGTCCCGCACAAAGCGGCGTTCCGACCATCCCGACTCCGAGAAGTACAAGAACTGTAAAGGATCCGGAGCGCTCGCTTCGTCCAAGCCACGTCACGGCGAACGACCCGCCGATTCCGAGAAAGAGGCCGAGATAGAGGGCGATCTTAGCCAACCAGATGGCTGTACGGACCTCCCCATCGATACTTTCCGTGGTTTCGGCAGGCGTCGTGCTCGGAGCTCCGACGGAAAACACTACGGAGCCGCCGACAGGATGGCCATCTTCGGAGACCACGCGCCAGCTCAGCACGTGTGTTCCCCGGAACAGACCTGACGGAAGCTGGATTTCCACCGTTCGGTCGCGCAGCACGAAACGTTCGAGGCTGGTGGTCGAACCGTCCGGCTCGACCAGTCTGAGGGAAAGCGGCGCGGCCGGCTCGCTGAACGTCAAGGAGAACGTCGGAGGGGCTTCCGCAAGGACGACATCGCCGGCCGGGTTGGATTCGACCAATGATGCATGCGCGAAGGCAACCACAGAAAGCCAGAGCCAGGCGGAAAGGGCGAGCATCGGAATTGCCAGGATGCGCGTCCGGCGCGACCGTCGTTCGTTTACGCGCATCCTTGGTGCGACAATCATGGCAATGCCTCCACAATAAAAACGGACGCGCGCCGGGCAGCGCGCCTCCAAGACACGACGGTTCAGTGGCCCTCCATTTTCTCGAGCAGCTTTATCCCAGGTGCCGGAAATTCGAGATCGTCACCGGTCTGACCTTCGGCGGGAATCTCGATCCACCGTTCGACTGCACCTTCGGGGCATTCCTGCACGGTCGGGAAGTAGAGCATCTGGCCTACCGGCAGGTCCGGGGTCAGGTAGACGCGGACCACGAACTCGTCGTATTCGTCGTCACCTAGGCTGCCGCCCTTCCACAGCACTTCCTTCACGCCTTCCTTCACCGGGGTGCCGTGATAGTCGTAGGATTTCGCGTAGGTTCCGTTGACCTTTTCAAGAATCCATCCCGGCTTCGGCATCGGTTTCACGGCGATGACGCCCTCGGGAATCTGGACGCGCACCACATTAGTCGGCTCCCTCGCAACCATGCGGCACGCGAAGCACGGCTTTGTGGCTCGCGCCTACCTGGGCCTCTGCGGCTTCAAACGTGGTGTGGGCCGACGCGAACGTCGCACCCACGACGAGCACCACGGCGGCAATTGTCAGTTTCTTCGACATCTAAGTTTGTTCCTATTCAATGCCGGCTCGCCGGCGCAGGTGTTCACGCAGACCAGCTTCACTGACCCGCTGCATTGCGGCCGCTTTCACGCCTGTGCAGCCTCGCACGAAGGCACGATCGGGCTACCACTGAGGCGGTGAATTTCAGGTAGGCAAGAGGGTGTCAGGCGGCGGACGGAGGGCCTCGTGGGCTGCCGGGGTCGCGGTCGCCTCTGCGGACGGACACTTCGGCAGACCTCAAGACGGTACCGCCACGCGATCGCAGTGTCACTCGGATCGGCGCGCTGTCGCAGGGCGCATCCGGCAGCCACGCGGATTCAGCGCATCCGAGTACGCAGCACACGGGCAGTATGTCATGACCGCTGCTGCCGTGTTGGGTACCACTGTGGATCGTGTCGGCGACGCATATTGGATTGCCAAAGCTGTCGACGTGCCGAGGGACCGGCACTTCTCCCGCGAGCGCGCCGACCACGGACTGCAGGACGAACATACAGGCGGCGATCAATGCCACCCCCCTGCCCGGTCCAATCAGTCGTCCCGCCATAGCGCCAGTCTCCTGTCCGCGGCTCCAGTCGTTCCCCACCGTCAGCAATAGGAGTCAGCGCGACTGGCGTCGTTGTTCCAGATCAACTACCGGCCGGGTTGTCCGAAAATGTCCTAGAAGTTGCTTCTTTTTTTGCGAAATGAGGGATCGGCAACCGCCGAACGTCTCCCTTGGCCGCCTCGCTGGAGCCCTGGATCGTTGACCTCACTCGCAGGTTACAGAAGGGTGGCAACCTGTTGTCTGAACAGTCCAAAGTTGCCGCGGCGTTGAGCCAGAAGCAGAGATTGACGCTCCGTCCAGCGGACGAAACCGACCCGTTGCGGCCATCACAAGCATGGGCAGTCAATGGCTCGATTGATCGCCACTACCGCTCGTTATCGTAAGTCGGAGAGTACCTGCCGGAGGGTGACTGTGCATCCGTGACACAAATCGAATTCGCCACGCGCGCGCTGGCGGCGTTGATCCGTTCGCCATTGGGGCGCCATCGAGCCGGATTCACTAGCCGGATATCGCGTTGGCCACGGCTGCCATCGAGAACCCGCCCAGGATCAAGGAAGCCAGTCTGTAGGAGTGACGTCGCACTCCCAAGGGCAGGCAGCCTCCGAAAACGACCCAGCCAAGGCCGGCAAGTGTCGACATGGCTGCGTACGTCGCCACCCAAACGGGAGCCTGGATGCTCGCACCGGATGGTATCAATATCGTGCCGACCAGCATGGCCTTCGGGTTTACCACGGTCGTCAGCAGTACGCGAACGAACAAAAGCCGGAGCGACTTCGCATCCGTCAGGAACGGCATGCCCCAAAGCCGGACGGCCGAATACAGCAACCAGCCCGCCGCCAGCAACTTGATTGTGGCGGATGCGATCGCGTTTGCCTGGATGCGATCGGCCACGGCGACGAAGAACGATACAGCCAGGATATATCCCATCGCCTCCGCGAGGGGCATTATCGCCGCCCGACGAATGCCGAGCGATGCTCCGCATGTAGCCAGGACGGTGTTCGTCGGCCCTGGCGTCAGCAGAATCAGGAGAGTGGAGAGAACGAAGGGCAGAGTGATCATGGAAACGAAATTCAGGGTAGAGCCGAAGACATGTCTATCCTCTGGGACGTCTTCTAGCTTTGATGCAAGTCAATCGCGCTCTTACCGCTCCTACAGCGCTCCACACCAACCGCCAAGTCAGAACCGTTCGAGAGCGTGCCGGTCGTGGATCTCGATCAATCGACCTCTTACCATCACTCCCGACTGGCGTAGCGTCGAAAAGGCGCGCGAGAGACCTTCCGGAGCGAGGCCGAGCTTCCCCGCGAGGACATTCTTCTGAAACGGCAGGCGGAACGAAAAACTGGTCGAGTCCTTGGGACAATGACTGAGAATGAAGTTCGCGACGCGTTGCGTGGCGGTGAGCAAGCGGTCTTCGGCGAGTAGATCCTCCGTCATTTTGCCGCGGTAGCATAGGTGCTCGATCAACGCCTGCGCAACGTCGTGATCCGTCGCGGCAAGCTGTTGAAGCCTGCCGCCGTTCAGGCGCGCAATCACCGATCTTTCGGCAGCAACCGCGCTCGCCGTCGCGCGTTGCCTTAGAAACATTGTCGTCTCTGCGAACATCTCACCTTCCGGAAATAAAGCAACATCTGCTTCGCGCCCGTCCTTTCCGGTCCGACAAAGCCGAACCAGCCCGGAAAGCACGAAGAAAACATCGTCGATATTCTCGTCCTGCCGGAACAGGACGTCACGCTCTTCGTATGCAGATACCGTCGCACTCTTGAGAACTTCCTCGACAGTAGAAAGCGGCAGCCGTGCGAAGAAGCGGGAGCGGACGAGGATGAACCTTTCCCTCGAAGTCAATTGCAGCGTGTTCATTGCATAGGCCCTAACAGAGAGATTACATCAGTCTAGCCGTCCGGAGGACAACGCTTGTTGACGCCGGTCAAACAAATGAAGAGCCGTCAGGTCTGCGGCCTGCCATCGCCGTCATCGAGGACGCGCCACGAAGCACCCTCCAGATCTTCATATTGGCCGCTCTTCACCGCCCAGAGGAACGCGACGAGCCCGAGGCCGCCGAGAACCAAAGCGATCGGGATGAGATAGACCAGCGTGTTCATCGTCCGACCCCCAAGGGTCGCCCGGCGGCAACTGGCTCCATTCCAGCGAATGCATTCGTCGATGCAGTGCCCCCCAGCCGCAGTGCGTTGGCGACAACGATCAGCGATGAAGTGGACATCGCGACCGCTGCTACGAGCGGTGTGGCGTAGCCAAGGATGGCAATCGGCACAGCTATCAGATTGTAGGCAATTGCCAGCGCGAAATTCTGGCGGATCAATCGACCCGCCCGGCGCGACGTCTCGATCGCAAAAGGAACGGCGGTCAGCGGCTGATGCATGAACACGAAATCCGCCGCCTGCCGGCCCACGTCGGCCGCAGTTGCCGGCGCCATCGAAACATGAGCCGCACGCAAGGCTGGCGCGTCATTGATGCCGTCGCCTACCATCAGCGCCCTGCCACCGCTGTCAGAGGCGTCAGCGCAGACTTGGACCTTGTCGCGAGGCGACAGTTCGGCCTTCCAGTCTTTGATCTCCAGTTGCTCCGCCAGTGCCTGTACGACCGGCTTGCGGTCGCCGGACAATATTCCGACCACCAGTCCCATTTCGCCGATTTGGTCAATCGCGCTCGCGGTTGCCGGACGCAGACGATCCTCGAAGCGAAAGCATGCAAGCTCCCGCCGATCAAGAGAGAGGACCGCCTCCGATTGTTCGCTTCCTGAACCCGGCCCACCAGTCGCAAAGTTCCGGCTGCCGAGCCGGTACACACCGCCCGCAGTCTTAGCCTCGATCCCCGCGCCGGGAATCTCCCGAATCTCGGCCTCGAGCGGCGACGCTCGCGCTGCGGCGTCCTGGATCGCCGTTGCGATCGGGTGCCTTGAGTGCACGGCAAGCGCAGCGGCCATGGCGAGAGCATCGGGCGAAATCTCCGCCGCGTTCACCAGCCTCGGCCTGCCGACCGTCAGCGTCCCGGTCTTGTCGAGCAGCACCGTGTCGATTTCGGAGAGCCGCTCCATGGCAGAGCCGTCCTTGAGCATGACTCCGCCGTGATAGAGACGTCCGGCGGCGACCACCTGCACGACAGGCACTGCAAGCCCAAGAGCACAGGGGCATGTGATGATGAGGACGGCAACGGCGGTCAGCATCGCATGGTGGACATCCCCTTCGATGATCATCCAGCCAATGAAGGTCAAAAGGGCAAGCAGATGGACGACCGGCGAATAATATCTGGCGGCACGGTCGGCAATTCGGCGATGGCGGGCTCGCCCACCTTCGGCCGCCTCCATCAGCCCCATGATCTCGGCCAGGAAGGAATTGCGCGCGCTCGCGGTCGCCTCGAGCACCAGCGGGCCTGTAAGGTTGAGAGTGCCGGCCTCGACGGCGTCGCCGGCGCGGACCGAGATCGGTGCGCTCTCCCCGTTGACGACCGAGCGGTCGAGATCACTGGTGCCCGAAACCACGCGTGCGTCGACCGGGATTCGCTCGCCGGAAGCGATCATCAGGCGCTCGCCAGGCTCGATCTCGTTCGTGGCGCGATATTCGCGCGTACCGTCGGCATTGAGGACTGTCGCGCCACGGGGCGACAGGCGCGCGAGGCCGCCGATCGCGGAACGGGCGCGGCCGCGCATCATGTGATCGAGCGTGCGGCCGATGAGCAGGAAGAACAGAAGGGTGACCGACGCGTCGAACCAGGCATGCTCTCCATGGCCAATCGTCTCGTAGAGGGACATGCCATATGAGAGTGTGACCGCAAGCGCGATTGGCACATCCATGTTGGTCCGCCCGTGGCGCAGCGCATTCCAGGCGGACTGATAGAAGAAGCGGCCGGCATAGATCAGCGTCGGCCCTGCGATCATGGCCGAAATCCAATGAAAGAGATCGCGTGTTGCCGCGTCCGCGCCCGACCAGACGGACACGGAAAGCAGCATGATATTGGCCGCAGCAAAGCCCGAAACAGCGACCGCACGGATTAACTGCGTCAGGAGGGCATCGCCCTCTTCCTCGCCAGGGGTGAAGAGATGCGCCTCGTAGCCGCGCTCGCCGATGGCGCGTACGAGTTCTCGAGGATCGCTGCGCTTCCCGTCAACTTCCTCCTGCCAAACGATCGAAACGCGTCGGGAGGAGAGATTGACTCGCGCCCGCTCGACTTCAGGTCGCGCCCGCAGCGCCGTCTCGAGCGTCGCGATGCATGCGCCGCAGTGAACGCCCGGCACGCTGAGATCCGTCTGGCGCAACCCGTTACCAAGCGCCCGGCTTGCGAGCCACAGCTCCTCGGAAGAGGGCAGCCCCTGCCCCGCCGCTTCGGCAATAAGGGTGGCGCCGACGGCCGTGGCACAGCAGCTCATTGGCCCTCTCCCGCTACGATGAAACGAATAGCCTGGCGGTAGACGAGCGCTCCGCCCGCCTTGGACGTCACGTCCGCGATCCACTGCCCCGGTTTGAGCGCCTGCGTCGAAACGAACACGCCTTCACCGTCGCGAGAGAGCTCGACGCGAACATCCTCATGAGCCTCGACGGGCCGTTTGAGCACTGCGACAACCTGTTCGACCGCCCGCTCCGGTTCGCCCCTGCGGGTCAACACGTAACGGAGGCCGTTCTCGGCGGTAAGTTCGCCCTGGATGCCGCTTGCCGCAAAGGCGCGTGTCTCGGCCACCTTGCCATTGAACTGCTGGCTGGCGACGTAGGCGTTGTCTACGACGAGACCGCTCCAGCTTCGGCTGGCACTCCAGGCCATGACAAAGTTTACGGAGATGATGGTGCCGAAGAACAGCGCCATCACCGCCACCATATGCCATCCGGTAAAACGACGCGGTTCACTGCGTTGGTTGATCATAGCGGCTCACTTTGCTGTTTCCGGTTGATTGAAGTTCGCGCGGTAGACATCCCGCTCGTGGCTGGAAGGGTCTTCGGCTCTGAAAGAGAAGCCTTCCTCGGTCTCTGGGAGCTTTGCTTTCGGCACCGTGACGAACACCTTGAGCGACGTGACCTTGTCCGGATCGACGGCAACTGAAAAGCTGCGGCCGTCGCCCTGCGCCTGGCCTGCAATCCGCATCTGCGCCGACGGCATCCCTTCGAGAGTGAGCGTAATGCGCCGCTGCTCGGGGATCATGTTGAGCAGCTTGATCATGTAGCCGTTGCGGACGGACCCGTCGGACTCGACGACATATTGGGGGTTGCGGTCATGCAGCACGTTCAGCTCTAGTCTGTCGCGTGAGACGAGCGCGTAGAGCATGCCGAGGCCAACGAGCACCCAGACGCCGAAGTAGACAAGAACGCGCGGGCGGAAGATGGTCCGCCAATTGAAGTGCCTGATGCCGTCGACGAAGGCGCCGTCGGCGCCGCGCACGCTCCGGGGGTCGATCGGATTCGCACCCCCGTCAGTGGCGAGAGCCATGTTGGCGGCATAGTCGCTCAGGGTCGCATAGGAGATCAAACCGCGTTCGCGGCCGAGCTTGTCCATGACGCCGTCACAGGCATCGATGCAGAGCGCGCAGGTGATGCATTCGAGTTGCTGGCCGTCACGAATGTCGATCCCCATGGGACAAACCGCAACGCAGGCATTGCAGTCGACGCAGTCGCCGACTACCTCGCCGGCTGCGGCTGCCTTCTTGGCATGCCGCGAGCGCGTCTCGCCGCGCCAGTCGTTGTAGGTGACGACCAGCGAGTTTTCATCGAGCATCGCAGCCTGGATGCGCGGCCAGGGGCACATATAGGTGCAGACCTGCTCGCGCATGAGACCGCCAAACACGTAGGTGGTGGCGGTGAGGGTCGCCACGGTCATGTAGGCTGCCGGCGGCGCCTGAAGAGCGACGAAGCTCTTGAGGAGCGCGGGAGCGTCGGCGAAATAGAATATCCAGGCGCCACCCGTCGCAACGCCGATCACCAGCCACATCGCATGCTTGGCAACCCGCTTGCGAATCTTGTCGAGCGTCCATGGTCCGGCATCGAGGCGCATGCGGGCATTGCGGTCGCCCTCGATGAAGCGCTCGATCACCAGAAAGAGATCTACCCAGACGGTTTGCGGACAGGCGTAGCCGCACCACGCGCGCCCGACGGCCGAGGTGACCAGGAAGAGGCCGAAGCCCGCCATTACGAGGAGCCCGGCGACGAAAAAGAACTCCTGTGGCCAGATCTCGATGAAGAAGAAATAGAACCGCCGCGCCCCTAGATCGATGAGAACGGCCTGGTCGGGCGCATGCTCGCCTCGGTCCCACCGGATCCATGGCGTCAGATAGTAGATGCCGAGCGTCACGAGCATCACCAGCCACTTGAACCGGCGGAAGCGGCCCTCGGCTCGTTTGGGGAAAATCTTCCGCCGTTTCTCATAGAGAGGCCTGCGGTGACGCGCGGCATTGACGGGCTCGGCTTCGAGCCGGTCGACGGAGCCAGCTTTATGCGCGGGCTGGTGAAGCATTTGGACAGTCCCGACTAGAACTCGATTCTCAGACGCGGTTTTGCGCCATGTAGCGGTTGCGCGCCTTGATCTGCGTCAAGTTGGCGGGCGGGCGCCGCCACCGGGAGTGAGGGCGACCATCGACGGTGTGTCAGACCATTTGGATGGATAGATCCTTGGATGCGATCTTTTCGCATCGCCATTTTGCTTCGGCGGCCGCGCTGCTTTCGCGCGGCCGCCAGGATTCCGCGCTTGCTATTCGCCGCCGCCCAGAGAATGGACGAAGATCGCCAGCTCTTTCACCACCGGATCGCCGATGCGCTGCAGCCAGGCGGGCATGACGCCATGCTTCGGCGAGCGCATCTGATCGACGATCGCCTGCTCCCCCTCGCCCTTCAGCCAGATCGCGTCGGCGAGGTTGGGCGCGCCGAATTCGCGGCTGCCCTTCGCATCCGCGCCATGGCAAGAGGCGCAATTATCGGCGAAGAGCTGCTTGCCGGGCTCCACGAGCGCCGGGCTGGAGGGTGTTCCGGTGAGGCTCGCCACATAGGCTGCGGTCGCATGGATCTCGTCGGGCGCCAACATGTCACCGAAGGCCGGCATTTCCGAAACGCGGGTCTCGCCGTCTCCTGCGTGGCGGATGCCATGCGCGATCGTTTGGTAGATCTCCTCGGGCTTGCCGCCCCAGAGCCACTCGTCGTCATTCAAGTTCGGGAAGCCCTTGCCACCGGCCGCGCCGGAGCCGTGGCATTGCGCACAGTTCACTTTGAAGGCGGACGCGCCGGCCGAGATCGCGAACTGCTTCAGTCCCGGATCCGCCATGATGTCCTCGATCGTGTCGGAGGCGATGCGCTCTACGTTGCCGGCCTGCGCTGCCTTGGCGTCGGACAGCTCCGCCGTGACTTCGGCTCGGCTGGAATAGCCCAGCACGCCCTTGGTCGCCTCCGTCAGCATCGGCCATGAAGGATAGGCGATTGCATATCCAATCGCCCAGATAATGGTCGCATAGAAGCTGTAGACCCACCAGCGCGGCATCGGATTGTTGAGTTCCCGGATGCCGTCCCATTCGTGCCCCGTGGTCTCTACGCCGCTGACCTCGTCAACGTGCTTGTGCTTGTCCGCCATGGATCAGTCCTCCTTCAGGGGGATGGCAGAGGCCTGAGCGGCAGCCTTCTTGGCGCCCGGCCGGAAAATGAAAAGGACGACGCCGAGAAAGAAGAGGGTCATGGCTAGGAGTCCCCAGCTATCGGCGAAATGGCGCATGGCCGTGTAGGTTTCCATGTGCGTTCCCCTCAGCGATATCCGGTTGTGTCGTCATAGGTGGAGAAGTCGACGAGGGTGCCCAGCATCTGGAGGTAGGCGATGAGCGCGTCCATCTCCGTCAGCCTCTGCGGATCGCCGTCGAAGTCGCCGAGCTTGGCCTTGGGATAGCGGGCCTCGACGCCGGAAGCGTCGGCATTCGGGTCGGCCTGAGCCTTCAGGTCCGCGGCCGCGTTGTCGATCATCTCTTCCGTATAGGGCACGCCGACCGCCCTGTTGGCCTTGAGGTTCATGGCCACGTTCTTCACCTCGAGCGGCGTCTCCTTGAGGAAGGCGTAGCTGGGCATCACAGACTCCGGAACGACGGAGCGCGGCTCGATCATGTGCTGGACGTGCCATTCGTTGGAGTAGCGGTCCCCGACGCGGGCAAGGTCCGGCCCCGTACGCTTCGAGCCCCACTGGAACGGATGGTCGTACATCGACTCCGCCGCCAGCGAGTAATGGCCGTACCGTTCCACCTCGTCGCGGAACGGGCGGATCATCTGGCTATGGCAGACGTAACAGCCCTCGCGGATGTAGATGTCGCGCCCGGCAAGCTCCAGCGGCGAATAGGGCCTCATGCCCTCGACCTTCTCGATGGTGTTTTCGAGATAGAAGAGCGGCGCGATTTCCACGATTCCGCCGATCGAGACGACGAGCAGGGACCCGACGAGCAGCAGCGTGGCGTTGCGTTCGAGTAGCGCGTGTTTATCGAGAATGGACATGATCTGCCCTCCTATTCCGCGGGCGCCGGCATCGGCGCGGCATCCAGGGTCGCTGCTTCATCGCGGACGCGGCCAAGGATGGTCATTGTTACGTTGAAGGCCATGATGAGAGCGCCGGCGAGGAACAGGGCTCCGCCCGCGGCACGCATGACGTAGTAGGGGAACATCGCTGCGACCGATTCCGCGAAGGAATAGACGAGGAAGCCCTGGTCGTCGTACTCGCGCCACATCAGACCCTGCTGGATGCCGGCAACCCACATGGTGGCGGCGTAGACGACGATACCGAGGGTCGCGAGCCAGAAGTGCCAGTTGACCATCTGCAGGCTGTAGAGCCGCTCGCGGTTCCAGAGTTTCGGCACCAGATAGTAGATGGCGCCGAAGGTGATGAGGCCGTTCCAGCCGAGCGCGCCGGAATGGACGTGACCGATGGTCCAGTCGGTGTAGTGGCTGAGCGAATTGACCGTCTTGATCGACATCATCGGTCCTTCGAAGGTCGCCATGCCGTAGAAGGCGACGGCCATGACCATCATGCGGACGACCGGGTCCGTGCGGATCTTGTCCCAGGCGCCCGAGAGCGTCATCAAACCGTTGATCATGCCGCCCCAGGAGGGCATCCAGAGCATAACGGAGAAGACCATGCCGAGCGTCTGAGCCCAGTCCGGCAACGCCGTGTAGTGCAGATGGTGGGGACCCGCCCAGATATACATGAAGATCAGCGCCCAGAAGTGGATGATCGACAGGCGGTAGGAATAGACGGGGCGGTTCACCTGCTTGGGGATAAAGTAGTACATCATCGCCAGGAAGCCGGCCGTCAGGAAGAAGCCGACGGCGTTGTGGCCGTACCACCACTGCGTCAACGCGTCCTGCACCCCAGAGAAAGCCGAATAGCTCTTGGAGCCGAGGAACGAGACCGGCACTGCCAGGTTGTTGACGACGTGCAGCATCGCGATGGTGACGATGAATCCGAGATAGAACCAGTTCGCCACATAGATGTGCGGCTCCTTGCGCTTCAGGATCGTGCCGAGGAAGACGACGAGATAGGCGACCCATACGACGGTCAGCCAGAGGTCCACGTACCATTCCGGTTCCGCGTACTCGCGCGACTGCGTGATGCCGAGCAGGTATCCGGTCGCCGCAAGGACGATGAAGAGCTGGTAGCCCCAGAAAACGAACCAGCCGAGATCACCGCCGAAGAGGCGGGCACGGCTCGTGCGCTGAACCACATAGAAGGACGTGGCGATCAGGGCGTTGCCGCCGAATGCAAAGATCACGGCCGAGGTGTGGAGCGGCCGCATGCGGCCGAAGTTGAACCAGGGCTCTACATTAAGGTCGGGAAAGGCGAGCTGTAGGGCGACGACGACGCCGACGAGAAAGCCGACCACGCCCCAGAACACAGTGGCGATGACGCCGTATTTGACGACCTCGTCGAAGTATTCGCTCCGACGGCTCGGATGACCCGCGCCGGCTGGACGGAAGTCAACGCGGCGCATCAGCACCAAGGTGCCGCCAAGCAGCACGAAGAACAGCACCCACATATGCGCGCCGAACAGGCGGTCCTGGGCAAAGCCGGCGCCGACCAGCGCCAAGAAGGCGCCGACGGCAAGCACGACCATCTCGACTGTGTGTTTCATGGTTGGACCCCCAACTCTTTTCTAATTGCTGACTGGCGCACGCCTGCACGCAAGCCGCCGAAGTCTTCCGAGAATTGCCAGAGCCGGGTCTTCGGTACCTTGATTCAGATCAAGACAGTTGGAGCGCTCGACAGGCATGCCTCGGAGGCCGCCCGAGGGAGCCTGCGCAGCGAAGGCCGAGACATGATAGCAATGACGCTCGTCCTCAGTTTGCGCAGCGGTGAGTGACCGCGATGTTGGAAACACGTGGGCAGGCTCCTCCTGATCGCGGGATCAGTCAGCCGGCCGCATTTTCGGTCCGTGGCAGGAAGCTCTCAGAATTTGGAATGATCTTGGTGCGAAGTAAGGCCCTGATGGTGGGACTATCGCGCGCCCTCGCAGGCTGCCCGGCCCGTCATCTCGTCTATCTCGACGCAAAAGAAGATATGGGCAGACGCCACTGAAATCGCCTGTGCTACAGGCTTGAGACCTCCCGGCTCCCACCAGTTGGGTTTCTTTTCGAGCAGGGACCAGGCGTGAATGCGCTCGTCATGGCGGCCGTGCGCCGCCGGTAGTTCGCGGTAGCGGCCTGTCACGAGCACGCTTTTCCATTGGCGATTGCTGGCAAACTCGTCGATCTGGAGCGACACCTTTGGGTTGCTGCGCATCCAGTCGATCTTCTGGCCGGGCATGGAAAAACAGTAGAGGCTGTTGCCCGAGTGCGCGTAGGTGATCGGCACGATGTAGGACTGGTCGTCCCTGCAGCATGCCAGCCGCGCGAGATCTCCGGCTGCGACTACCCCTTGGCATTCCTCACGAGACATTTCCCTCACGAACATGGCTCTTCCCTCCTCCCGTTAGCCCGCGGCTAGTTGGTTTGGGCAGAGAACCAGAGAGGGGGCCTGCTGCGCGGCCCCGGCCGGGCTCAGTTGCAGAGCGAGCGAAGAGCGTCCGGCTTAACGATGTCGATCGTCCTCGCGTCCCTGAGCGCGATGACGCTGCGCTCCTTCAGTTTCGTGACCACGCGCGACACGGTTTCGATCGTCAGGCCGAGATAGTCCGCGATATCCTGCCGCGACATGGGCAAGCGTAGCAGCCTGCCTCCTCCCTGACGTTCGCAAAGATCGACGAGGAATGCGGCAATCCGCTCCACGGCACATTGCCTGCCGATCACCAGAAGATGCTGCTGAGCTCGCGCCATGCCGGTCAACGCCAGCGCGAGAAGGTCGCGCGAACGCTCCTGCATATGCCGGCGCCCGAAGACGGCCAGTGTTGTTTCGGTGATGGCTTCGGCAAAGAAAGAATGGTTGGACCCTGCTTCGAAACCGAACATTTCGCCTGGGAGATGAAAGGATACGACCTGTCGGCGTCCGTCCGAAAGCAGCCGGTAGACGCGCACTGCTCCTGTAGAAACCTGATAGCACTTGTCGTTGAAATCGCCCTCGGCATAGATCTCACGACCCGCCTTGTAGGTGGCGACAAGATGGGGCCCGGAAACTTGGGCCTGTGCAAGGTGTTCGGCCTGCTCGAAAGACTGTTGTTTGGCTTGTGCAGCGGCGTACATGTCTTATCCCCTGGTAGGTGTGGGGACAGATTGCCAATTCGCGTGACCTGGAGAAATTCGGTTAGATCACTAAGGGAAACTACTTAGCCGCTTCGGTCTGGCTGTTGATCACGCCGAGCAGGTCGGCACCAGTGAACGGCTTCGTCAATATCGTGTAGTCCGCACGTGGCTGAAGGGCCGACAAGCCATCGACCAGCAGTATCGCCCGGCGTCCAATATCCTTAAGCAATTCGGTGGCGGCCAAGGTCTCCGACTTCAATATCTCATCGTCGAGAATCGTGCAGAGCGCTTCCCGGCTAGAGGCTTCAGCCTTCTGCACGGTGTCGTAGGACTCGGTCGGATATCCTTCGACTTCCAGCGCGAATGCAACAGACCGCCGGAGGCCTTGATCCGCTGCAACAACGACTATGCTTCTTCCAGCCAACAATTTGAATCCCGCTCATCTGGCGTACGTCTGCCCGCCGTGAGCCAGCATTAAAGCGCTTGCGGCGATGCGACGCATTGCGCGAGATCAACTCGGCAGATCAGGAAGGACCGAAACCTGCGGCCAGAGCCATTCGCACGAGATGGGGAAGGCTCTTCGCCTTCATCTTGGCCATCACATTGGCGCGGTGCACCTCGACGGTGCGTGGGCTGATGTCCAGGTCATAGGCGATCGACTTGTTGGGAAGGCCCGCCACGACGGCCGAGAGCACCTGGCGTTCTCTCTCACTCAGCGTCTCGAGCCTCGCCTGAATGTCATTCACCTCGTCCGCATCGGCATCCGGAACGACCAGATGTGCCGAGGCTCTCTCGATGGCCTCGATGATCACGGAGTCATCGAAAGGCTTCTCGATGAAATCCACCGCCCCCGCTTTCATGGCCTCCACCGCCATGGGCACGTCGCCGTGCCCGGTTATCACGATTGAAGGTATCTTGATCTTCCGATCGCCGAGATTGCGCAGGAGGTCGACGCCGGACATGTCTGGCATTCTCAGATCCGTCACGAGAACCCCGTTTCTAACGTCCGGTGCGAAGGCGAGGAAGGCCTCGGCCGATTGATGAATTTTGACCGCGAAGCCATTCATCGTCAGCATGAAGGCCAGCGACTTTCTGACCGCCTCTTCGTCGTCGACAATGTGCACCGTGTAGTCAGTCATTGGCACCGATCCGTTCATCTACATAGGCGGGCAGCGTGAATCGGAAAGTAGCCCCACCCGCCGCATTTTTCGAGACGGTCATCTCACCGCCATGCGCCTCGACGATCCGCTTCGAAATGGACAGTCCGATGCCCATTCCGCTTGCTTTGGTCGTGATGAATGGCTTGAAGAGCTGGCCGGAGATTTCCTCTGGAATGCCTCCGCCCGTGTCTTCGACGACGACGGCAACCTCCCCCGCGCCGGCCGGCATCGTGCGGATCGTCAGCTCTCGGCGGTCGACGTGGCGCATCGCCTCGATCGCGTTGCGCATCAGATTGATGAGGACCTGCTGGACCTGGATCCGGTCCACCATCACCATTTCGGCACCGGGCAGATATTCGAACACGGTCCGGACCCCCTGCTCGCGGGAGCCGACCAGAGCCAGCGCGGCCGCCTCCTCCACCAGTTTGCGAATGTCTTCCGGCGCCTTTTCCGTCTCCCCCTTCGTGACGAATTCCCTGAGATGTTTGATGATCTGGCCGGCCCGCAGCGACTGGCTCGCCACCTCTTCCAGCGCCTCGCGCATTCGCGTAGCGACGGCGTCGTCCATGTCACGCAACAGCTTCGTACAGCCATGCGAATAGTTGGCGATCGCCGACAACGGCTGGTTCAGTTCGTGGGCAAGCGTCGACGCCATCTCGCCCATCTCGTTGAGCCGGGCAAGGCGCGCTAGTTCAGCCTGGATTTGCTCGAGCCTCGCGGCGGACTCCTCCCGCTCCGTGAGGTCTCTGATGAAGCCTGTGAAGAACCTCTCACCGCCTGACTGCATCTCCCCCACGGCGAGTTTCATCGGAAACGTCGATCCATCCTTCCGCTGCCCGGAGACGACCCGATCGATGCCGATGATGCGCTTTTCGCCAGTTCTTAGGTAACGCTGCATGTATCCATCGTGTTCGTGGCGATAGGGCTGCGGCATCAATATGCGCAGGTTCTGGCCAATGACTTCCTCCTCTGCATATCCGAACTGCCGCACGGCCGCGGCGTTAAAGGAGACGATTGTACCATCGGTGGCACTGACCACCGTGGCGTCCGGAACCGTATCCAAGATAGATCTCAGATGTGCATCGCGAGCCCTGACGACGTCCTCCGTCCGGTCGACGTCGCGTTTGACCGCCTGAAGGACTTCTCCCAGGGCCGCAATCAGAAGCACTGCCGACCCGAAGACCACCAGTTCCACGAGACTCGGAGCGTCGACACTCGTGATCCATTGAAGAAAGACGGCAGCAAAAAGCGACAGCCCGGCCGCAAAGAGGATCGCATTCCGGTCGCCGACCAGCGCCACGACGAGGATGGCAGGGATGAACAACAAGAGAAGAAGGCCGTCGCCGATTGGTTCGGCCAGTGTCAATCTCAGCGCAAGAACGCTCGACGTGACTATCGCGGCGACAATATAGGGTGCGACCCCGTCGCCTTGCCACCTGACGAGCAACCGCCCCAACCGAGTCCTCTCAACAACGCTTACTGAATGCATCCCATTATCCACCGAAGGACTATTTACACTGCAATGCCCAGCGTCTTGACTGCATTTGCACCATGCGACTCTTCCATAGACCATGCTGGCGGAAACAGCCAACCCGCCGCTTGCTGCAAATCGCCCCAGGAGGGGAGCCCGCCGCGACGTACTTGACCGTGATCAATGTAGCCGCTGAGACGCGGAGTAGGATCGCTCCTGCATCCAAATCGGTTTCGGGAGACCCTTCCAATGACGTACGAGACGATCCTCCTCGTGGTTGGTGTCAGCCAGTTCGCAGACGACCTGAGGGCAGCGGCAGATCTTTGTGCATCGGAGGGTGCGCACCTCTCGGTTCTCGCCAGCAAGATAGCCACTCTCCCTCCGATGGGAGACCTCGCAGCCATCTCCGCCGCCTGGATCGACAGCCGCGACAGTGACATGGAGCTACTGCGCCAAGCGGTCAGAGAAGCCAGGAGATCCTCGGAGGTGCCGGGATTTCATTCGATGTGGTTGGGCGATACTCAGAGACGATGCGGCTCGGGCAAGACATCGGAGAGCGTGCCCGGTATGCTGATGTCACGTTGATCGGCACAAGTCTAGGGGTAGATGATCTCCTCCGGCGGGGAGTTATAGAAGGTGCTCTCTTCTATTCGGCCCGGCCGGTCCTGCTCGCTTCGGATCTCCGATCAGCCACCTTGCAGCCGAAGAACATCCTCTTGGCGTGGAACTCGACCATCGAGTCCGCAAGGGCCGCCCGCGAGGCGCTGGACATGATGAGAAACGCCGAGGGCGTGAACCTGGTGCTCGTCGATCCAAGCACCAAGAACGGCGAAGAACCGGGCGCCGATGTCGCCGCCTATCTTGCACGCCACGGCGTCAAAGTGACAGTCGACCGGCTTCCGAGTGCCGGCCTCGCAGTCGAAGAGGTACTCGCCCAGCACGCACGCGACACTTCGGCCGACCTGATCGTGATCGGCGCCTATGGGCACTCGCGCATCCGCGAGAGGGTATTCGGCGGAGTAACGAAGGCGATGATCGACGCACCAACCATGCCGGTCTTGATGGTCCGATAATCGTTTGTTCGCCCCGTGCCGGGAGGCTCTAGAAGCCCCGCCGCAAGCCTCGGGCGTTCGGCGGTCTCAATTCGCGAGCGCCGCGCTGTGAGCCTTGTCCATGACCCGCTTCAGCTCATCGATCGCGGAAGCAGAAGGCAGCTTCTCTCCTTCGAGTTCGGGCGGCAGCTTCCAGCCGGGCTCGACGCCCTGCATGTTCGGCAGTTCGTGGGCAATGCCCTTGTGGCAATCGATGCAGGTGGCCTTTCCGGGCAGCAGGTAGCGGGTATGGATCTCGGCGGCGCGTTGTGTCTGCTTCGAGAGGTCCATCGCCGCCGACGAGTGACAGTTGCGGCATTCAAGGCTGTCATTGGCCTTGAGCCGAGCCCATTCGTGCTTGGCGAGCTCCAGCCGGTGGTCGAGGAATTTCTCGCGCGTGTTGATGGTACCGAAGATCTTGCCCCAGACTTCCTTCGAAGCCTGCATCTTGCGAGCGATCTTGTCCGTCCATTCATGCGGCACGTGACAGTCGGGACAGGACGCCCGGACGCCCGAGCGGTTGGCGAAATGAACCGTGCGAGTCAGCTCCTCATAGACGTTGGCCCGCATCTCATGACATGAGACGCAAAACTCCTCCGTGTTGGTGAGCTCCAAAGCGGTGTTGAAGGCGCCCCAGAAGATCACGCCGCCGACGAAGCCGCCGAGCGTCAGGAATGCGAGGCTGAGGGTTGCGGCCGGCGTGGTGAGAAGCTTCCACACCCAGAGCAGGACACGCTTTATCCGAGCCATGGCCTACTCGCTCCCCGCCTGCTTGACGCCCATCTCGCTCATGTCTTTGAAGGTGTTTTCGACAAGCGGACGCACGTCGGCCTGGGGGACATGGCACGCCGTGCAGAAATAGCGCCGCGGCGAAACGTCCGCGAGCATCTGGCCTTCCCGCGTCATGTAATGGGTAACGCTGATCATCGGCGCGCCGGACTCCTGGGTCAGTTCGCGCTTGTGGCAGGAGAGGCACCGGTTGGTGTTGACCGAAAGCTGATACCCTTCGATCGAATGGGGGATGACCGGGGGCTGGTCGGGATAGGCCCGCTCCTTGCGGGCGTCGTCGACGATCCACTTGGGGATCGGCTCCGCCTCCACCTCGCCCATTTCCTGCGGAGGCCCGGAGAGCTCCGGCACCCTCTCGCCCGCCATCTGGGCGATTGCCCCCGTAGCGACGAACAGGATCGCCAACAGCGCCCCCAGCATGGATCCGGGGCTTCTCATCATGCGACAGAGACGATTTTGACCGCGCATTTTTTGAAATCCGTCTGTTTGGAGATGGGATCGGTTGCGTCGAGTGTCACCTTGTTGATCAGTCTGCTGGCGTCGAACCAAGGTACGAAAATGACACCCGGCGGCATGCGGTTGCGGCCGCGCGTCTCGACGCGGGCGCGAATTTCGCCGCGACGGGAAACGATCCGCACCTCGGCGCCCTGGTTGATTCCGCGATCGCGGGCGTCTCCGGCATTCATGAAGCAGACCGCACCGGGGAAGGCCTTGTAGAGTTCCGGCACCCGCATCGTCATCGAGCCGGAGTGCCAGTGCTCGAGCACGCGGCCGGTCACCAGCCAGACGTTGTATTCGTCGTCAGGCGATTCCGCCGGCGGTTCGTAGGGAACGGCAAGAATGACTGCCTTGCCGTCAGGGCGACCATAGAACTTCACGCCTTCCCCCGGCTTCACATACGGATCATAACCCTCCCGGTATCGCCACAGCGTCTCCTTGCCGTCGACGACGGGCCAGCGGAGCCCCCGTTCCTCGTGGTAGCGGTCATAGGGTGCGAGGTCATGCCCGTGTCCGCGCCCGAAAGAGGCATACTCCTCGAACAGGCCTTTCTGGATGTAGAAGCCGAAGGCCTCGGCCTCCCGGTTGGCGTATTCCTCGTTGATTTCGCTTGCCGGGAAACGGTCGACATTGCCGTTCTTGAAGAGCACGTCGTAAAGGGTCTTGCCGCGATAGCCGGGATTGGCATCGAGGATGTCGGCCGGCCAGGCCTCGTCGGTGGTGAAGCGCTTCGAGAATTCCACCATCTGCCAGAGATCGGAACGCGCCTCGCCGGGCGCATCGACGAGTTGGTGCCAGACATGCGTACGGCGCTCCGCATTGCCATAGGCGCCCTCCTTCTCCACCCACATGGCGGCCGGAAGGATGAGGTCGGCGCTCATCGCGGTGATCGTCGGATAGACATCCGAGACGACAATGAAATTGTCCGGATTGCGGTAGCCCTGATAAGTCTCGTTTTCCGTATTGGGAGCCGCCTGGACATTGTTGTTGACCTGAACCCAATAGAAATTGAGCTTGCCGTCTTTCAGCATCCGGTCCTGTTCGACTGCGTGGTAGCCGGGCTTCTCCGGAATGAGCCCATGGGGAATGCGCCAGATCTCTTCGGCGTGCTTGCGGTGCTCCTGATTGGTGACGGTCATATCGGCCGGCAGGCGGTGGGCGAACGTGCCGACCTCGCGTGCCGTACCGCAAGCGGACGGCTGGCCGGTCAGCGAGAATGGGCTGTTACCGGGCTCGGAGATCTTACCCGTCAGCAGGTGGAGATTGTAGACCATGTGGTTGACCCAAACGCCGCGCACATGCTGGTTGAAGCCCATGGTCCAGAGCGACATCACCTTGCGGTTGGGATCGGCATAAAGATCGGCCAATTGTTCGAGGAACCCAGCTTCGACCCCGGTCAGTTCGACGGTCTTGTCAAGCGTGTACTCCGACACGAAGGTCTTGAAGCTCTCGAAATCGCTCGGCGTCATCTTCGCCGCATCCTTGGCATGCGTCGCCTTGACCTCGAGCGGATTGTCCGGCCTCAGACCGTAGCCAATGTCGGTCGCGCCGACCATGAAGGTCGTATGCTTCCTGACGAAATCCTCGTTCACTCGGCCGCTCTGAATAATGTGATTGGCGATGTAGTTGAGAATCGCCAGATCGGTGCCCGGCTTGAAGACGATCGGGACATCGGCCAGATCCATGCTGCGATGGGTGAAGGTCGAAAGCACCGCCACCTTCACATGCTCGTGCCCGAGCCGCCGGTCGGCAAGACGCGTCCACAGGATCGGGTGCATTTCCGCCATGTTCGAGCCCCAGAGCACGAACGCGTCTGCGTGCTCGAAGTCGTCGTAGCAGCCCATCGGCTCGTCCATGCCGAAGGTGCGCATGAAGGCGTAGGCCGCCGAGGCCATGCAGTGGCGGGCGTTGGGGTCGAGATTGTTGGAGCGGAAACCGGCGCGCATCAGCTTGGTTGCCGCGTAGCCCTCAAAGATCGTCCATTGCCCGGAGCCGAACATGCCGACGGCGGTCGGTCCCTTCTCCTTAAGCACCCTCTTCGCCTGCTCCGCCATGACGTCGAAGGCCTCGTCCCAGCTCACCGGCTCGAACTCGCCGTCCTTGGCAAAGACGCCGTTGCGCTTGCGCAGCAAGGGCGTCTTCAGGCGGTCGGCGCCGTACATGATCTTTGACAGGAAGTAGCCCTTGATACAGTTCAGGCCACGGTTGACCTCCGCCTGCATGTCGCCGTGAGTTGCGACGACCTGCCCCTCCTTCACCCCGACCATGACGCCGCAGCCGGTGCCGCAGAAGCGGCATGGCGCCTTCGCCCATTTGATCTGCAGCGCTTCCACACCGCCCGGCACGGGCTGCGCCGCGGCGGGAAGCGCAATGCCCGCCGTGGCGGCGGCGATGCCGGCCGCATGCGCCTTCAAGATATCACGCCGCGTCAGTTCGCCGGTCATGGCAATCGTCTCCTTGAGTTTCGACATGCTCAAACACCATGTTGGCCGCCACCACGCCCTCCAACAGAGAAATGCGCGACAGGATTTCGCCGAGCGTCCCCGTGCTCGTTCCCTCGATCACGACGACGATCTTTCCCGCCTCGTGCGCGTAAACCTCGACGTTCGGCATCTCGGCTAGCCGAGCGACGACGCGCTCCTCCATATGCGGGATCGTGACAATGACCGCGCTGGAGATGTGATCGGTTGCTCTAGGATCAGACATGCGCGTGCTCCCTCGAGGCCTCGCGAATGCCTATCGCCGCCACAGGACAGACGGCAAGGCAGGCCCCGCAGCCGGTACAAGCCTCTTCGATCACCTCCGGCAGGAAAGGACCGCCAGCGCGTGGACGGAAGCGGATCGCCTCAGTCGGACAGGCGTCGCGACAGGCCTGGCAATCGGTTCGGTTTTTGGCGAGGCAGTACTCGCCGATCATCGCGACATGTGGGAAGTGCTGTGGCCGGCCGGTAAAGACCGGCTCGGGACAGAGTTCCGCGCATCGGCCGCAGAAGGTGCACTCCGCGATGGATAAATCCAGCGAGGGACGATCCGAAATCAGCCGGATGATGTGCGTCGGACAGAACTCAACGCACTTCCCGCACCCAGTGCAGGCCTCGAGACTCGCGACGGTGACTCCGGGGGGAAGCACACGTTGGCTTCGCCCCTCGTAGCGACCACGCAAAAAGTTCCGCCTCGATGTGTCGACAGACTCACCCATCTCGCCCTCAATGCCCTGGCGGACCGGGTGGGCCGAAGACGATCTGGAACATCCAGACGAGAAATCCGTAGGCACCGACCACGCCCACGGCGACGATCGGCCAGATGCCGAATGCCAACACGAGGAAGGTGATGAGTTCGTTTAGCCGCCGCGTGCGTGGCAGGCTCGCCCCTGGCTGGTCGGCATCTGGCATTCAAGCGTCTCCTCTCCAAACGCGTCCGCCTAAACGAAGTCTAGTGCCTTGAACGAAAAAATAAAGTGAGACGTCAGGTAATTCCTGGCCGATCTTTGGAAAAATTGATTTTTGTCAACTACTTGGAAGAAGCACGCTAACGGTGCAGAATATTCGACGCAGCTAATGTCTATAGTAGCTGCACTAAGTGGGGCCGGCGCAGACAGGGTTGTGTTGCACCGAGCCCCTTCTATTTAGTTTGGCGTTCCGCTGAATTTACTGGAGGGCTCCCGCGAGAGCGGCGTCGAGGCGCTCCCTCGCCTTCTTTGGCAGCTTCACTGCCTTCACCTTCTCGACGTTCGCGGGCGCGTCACCGACGACGACCGCCGCGACCATGCCCATGCCGACATGCGGCGCGCACTTGACGCCGTAGACTCCAGGCACGTCGAAAGTCACCTTATAGGTCTCGTTCATCTTGCTCTTGAAGGCCGCGGCCCCCTCGGGAATCATGTCCTTGATGGTCTCGACGTTATGTCCCTTGTCGGTCGGAACAAACGTGACGCTGTCGCCCGGATTGACTTTGACGAATGCCGGCTCGAAGACCATTGCGCCCTCGGCGCCCTTGTTCAGCATGCGGACCTCGAAATCGGCGGCGAATGCCGTTCCGGTGAAGGCGGCAAGAACTGCGGCGACTGCCATGCCCTTTGCGATTATGCGCACTTGAATTTCTCCTTGGTTTCAGACCCTGTTCGGTCCTTGCGGCAAGGAGATAGGACAGAAAGAGCAACTGCTCTTTGATGCTTGTCAAACAGCCACGGAAATCTACTCCCGCCCGCCTTCGGCGAGTGCCGCCAAGCCTGGCAGGTCGCAGATGATGAGCTTCTGACGCCCACCTTCGACCAGCCCCTTCTGCTCCCAGGCGCTGAGAATGCGCGAAACCGTGTGCAGCGTGGTTCCGGTCATCTCGGCGATGTCCTGGCGGGAAATCGGAAAGTCGATGCGGACGCCGCCTTTTTCCTGCTTGCCAGCCTGGCGAGAAAGCCGCAGCACCGCGTGGGCCACCCGCCGCTCCACTTCCTGAGTGGACATTTCCCGGATTCGCGTATGCGCCTCCTCCAGCCGCTGGCCTATCGTCTGCATGGTGCTCACGGCGAGCAGCGGATTCTGCTCTACGAATCGCGGCCAGAGATCAGTAGGCCAGGAAAGAGCGAGGCTTTCCGTGGCGGCGGTCGCGGTACCGGGGTAATCAGAACGCTGCAGCGCCTTGGCAAAGCCGAAGAGGTCGCCCGGATGCACTACCCGAACAATGATCTGCTGCCCGTCCTCGGTGACCTGGGTCACCTTGAGCCGCCCGTGCAGGAGCAGGAAGAAGCTGGTGGCTCTCTGACCCTGCTCGAAGACCGCGTCGCCCTGCGGCACGCGCCTTGCCGTGGCATGGGCGAGCAGCCTGTCCAGATCTACGTCGCTCATCCTGTCGAACAGGGCAAGCGACCTCACGACGCTTCGGTCGATCTTCATTCCATTTTCCTACTGCAGGAGTCTTGAATCGGAACAATAGCGGCTGCGATGTTACTACCATGGTGGAAACAGGGAAAAAAGCAGAGGTTCGCAGGCGAGAGTTTTCGAAGTGGGTTGAAGTAGCACTGGAGGCTGACCCCATTTTCCCATCTCGCTTGGCGAGTAACGCGCTCCTCTGTTGCCTTTTGACGAGCCCCACCGAGCGCCCGTGTCCGGCCGCTGTCGCTCGTGTTCGAATCCTTCGCCCTTCTCGGTTCTCAGACGAAGGGGATAGATTAGCGTGCCGCTCTAGGTTCCGCCCTTGCACTTCGACGGCACAGTCGCTGGAAGAGCGGCAATGACCGGATTCTTGAGAACGCGAGGACCCGACCCGCTCGATCTCGAGCGGCGGCTCTCCCGATGAGTCGACCTCCTGGCTGCCCTTAAATCACAGCGGTGCCGTCGTCGAACGGCTTCTGGAACCTTTGCCAGATCGCGAGGTGCGCGCATCAGATGTCGAGGCCCCTCTCGCGTAGCGTCTGCAGCAAGGGCGCATACCACCGCGTGTCCTTCACCAGGCGGAAGCCCACATTGTCCGGGGGCGCGCCGACGGCGCAGCCGCCTCCCTTGGGGTTTCGCACAAAGGAGCTGAGCGCGGCGCGGTGCTTGCCGGTGGCGATGTAGATGCCGCAGGACGACGCATCGCTGGTAACCATTCCTGCGCTGTCGAGAGTGATTCGCCGCATGCAGGTCGTCGTCCATTCCCAGACATTGCCGGCAAAGTCGGAGAGGCCTGTCTCGCTCTCGCCGAAATGTCCGAGCCGCTGCGGCTCCGGCTCGCGGGACGCCTTGCGCGCTGTCTCGCGGTAGTAGTCGGCGAGCCAGCGCAAGGCCGGATTGGAGCCGTCGTCGACGCCTAGCGCGTCGTCGGGAAAACGGCTACCCGCCGCAAAGGCAAGCTGCTCGTCCGTCGGCAGCACCCAAACTGCGCCGGTTCTCCGGCTGAACCAGGCGGCGTAGGCTTGCGCATCGTCGAAGCTCACGCCCGTTGCAGGCATTTGTCCTGGATCGCCAGGCAAGTGTTCGGGCTCGGCGGGCGGGCAGACGCCTTCCGCCACGCAGCGCGCGTAGTCGGCAGCGGTCACCTGGTATTTCATAATCGTGAGCGGCGCGCTCATGCGCACAGTCTCCACCGTCCCGTCGACGGCATAGCCGTTCTTGAAGAACTCTCCGGCGACCCGATATCGGAAATCCCGCGAGGCGACGGTCACGACGGCCGGCTCATCGAGGGCGCCAGAAGGAGCCCTCCCAAGCAGTCCGGTCTCAAGCGCGAGCAGCCCCGCGAGGATCAGAAAGAGCGCGGAGGGTATTGCAAGCGAGACGGGAGCGAATTCTCTGCTTTTGGAGAGTGCGGCCATGGCGGCCTCCTGACGACAATCCCTTCCATGCTGGTTCGCCGAGGGATCTGGCGGCGATTCCACCAGTCGCTCCGACGCGGGCCGTCGGAGCGACTGGTGCCTGTCAGGTGCCCGAAGGAGCGCGGACCGAAGTCATCAGGTCGTCGTTCCAGTCGCCGGTGACGGCAAAATGTGCCGCAGCGCCGAGTTCGAACGCCTCGATCAGGTTATGGTTCACGTAGGCGTAGATGCCGGGCTGCTCGAAGGTGTAAAAGGCAGCGCCCGCCGTGCCGCCGGGTATGAACCAGGTCTCCTGGTCGGCTTCCGGAGGATTGCGGAACTTGCCAGTCGCCCAGACATAATCGCCATGGCCGCCGATCAGGTGCGGGCGGGTGTCGCGATTCGCTTGCGAATGGACGATCAGAACCCTCTCGCCGACGGCCGCCTTCAGCGCATTGTCGCCGGTGAGCGCACCCACCGCACCGTTGAAGACGATATGCGACGGGGTAAGCGTGCGCATCACTTCAAGCGTGTCGGAATAGGCGTCGCCGGCGCTTTCATACTTCTTGAAGTTGCCGTTTTCGTCGCGCGGTACATAGAAGTCCTGCTCGCCGACATAGTAGACCTTGTCATAGGTGATCGACTTGCCCTTGCCGTCGCTCAGTCCTTCGCGCGGCAGCACCATGATCGCGCCGTTCATCCCCGAAGTGACGTGCCACGGAACCATGCCGGGAGGTGCGCAATGGTAGACGAAGACGCCAGCCTTTGTAGCCCTGAAGCGCAGCACCGTGGTCTCGCCCGGATTGACGACAGTCAGTGCGCCGCCCCCCAGAGCGCCGGTCGCCGAGTGGAAGTCGATGTTGTGCTGAAGCGTGTTGGTGTTCGGATTGATGAGCGTCAGCTCGACATAGTCGTCCTGGTGCACGACCATCAGCGGGCCGGGAACCGAGCCGTTGAAGGTCATGGCATGGAGCTCCGTGCCCTGCTCGTCGATGACGATCTTCTTTTCCTCGATCGTCATGGTGAACTCGATGACCTTCGGTCCGCCTTCTGCCTTCTGCGTATGGGCGTGGACGAAGGGCGGCTTCACCAGGTCGACTTTCACGCGGGGCAGCGACGCGACGTCGACAGCGGCGGTCTTTGCCACCGCCTCTTCCGCATGCGCGGATACAGCGCCGACCAGCGGCGTCAGCGCGCCCGCGATCGCAGCGCCTGCCAGCATGCTGCGGCGTGTCATCTGGAATTGCTCAGACATGGAACCTCTCCTTTGAGAAGACGGAGCGAATATCGCCCGGTCGTTCTCATCCTAGGGTGTTCGAGGGCCGGATCTTTGAGGTGGAACAAACAGTCAAATTGCCCTGGTGCGACATTTTGACTGGCGGACGCGACAACTCCGCATGGTCGCCGCTGCCGGAACCCAACTGCCGTGTCTTTGCCAATTGTCAAAGAACACTATGCGCAACTCCGATAGTCAGATGCGACCCAGACATCAGGAGTTGAATCATGAATGGATCAAAGGTGGCCGAGCGGCCGGGCTACGTGCCGCGGGGCCTCGCCCGCACTGGCCCGGTGCTCTTTTCCTACGGCTTCAGGCCCTTCTTCCTAGGAGCCGCTATCTGGGCGGTCGCCGCCATGGCCCTCTGGATGGCGGCCCTCGCCGGCCGACTCGAAATCGCCGCAAGCTACGGCGCTCACGCCTGGCATGCGCACGAGATGCTGTTCGGCTTCGCCCCGGCTGTCCTTGCCGGCTTCCTGCTGACGGCGGTACCGAACTGGACTGGCCGCCTGCCGGTCTCCGGCTGGCCACTCGCCGGCCTGTTCGCGCTCTGGATCTCGGGGCGCATGGCCCTGCTTTCGCCGGATGTGATCGGCATCCCGGCCGCTGCTGCGATAGACTGCCTCTTCTTACCAGCCCTGCTCTTGACCTGCGCCCGCGAGGTGATCGCCGGCCGCAAGTGGAAGGACCTGAAGGTGCTGGCCGGACTCCTTGCACTGTCGCTTGCCAATGCCTGCTTTCATTTCGCGGTGGTCGCGGGAGAGCATGCTCATATAGCGATGCGGCTTGGCATTTCCGCTTACGTGGCGCTTGTAATGATCGTCGGCGGCCGGATCTTGCCGAGCTTTACCCGCAACTGGTTGAACCGCTTCGGCCGGACTGACTTTCCGGCTCCCTATAACCGCTTCGACACAGTCGCAATTCTCGCGGGCGTCGCAGCGCTTGGCGCATGGACGCTTGTTCCCGACGATCGGGTCACGGCAGTAGTGGCCTTTGCCGCCGCCCTGCTGCACACCGTTCGCCTCGCCCGCTGGCGCGGCTGGGTCACCAGGCCGGAAATGCTGCTCGTCATTCTACACGTCGCCTATGCCTTCGTTCCCCTGGGCCTCGCCGCGATCAGCTTCAGCGCGCTCGGTCTCGTCGAAGAACGTTCTGTCATGCATGTGCTTACGGTGGGCGCCATCGCCGCGATGATGCTTGGGGTCATGACCCGCGCCAGCCGCGGGCACACGGGCTACCCGCTGACCGCATCGCGATTGACGGCCGTCTCCTATGCCGCGGTCTTGGTTTCGGCGCTGTTGCGCCCGCTTGCGGAGATGCTTCCCGTCATCGCAATGACCCTCTATGCCGTCTCCGGAAGTGCGTGGATCCTGGCCTTCGCGCTGTTCTGCATCGAATATGGGCCAATTCTCGTGCGCAAACGCCGTGCGTTGCACTAGAGCGCCCGGATTTTTACAACATACGGAAGCGAAGAGCTCAGGAACTCGCCCGCCTAGACAGCGGGCACTTTTTCGAGGCGAATGTCACGCCAAGCAGCCGTCGGTGAACTCGCGAAAGTGCGGCGGCCGGGATGGCGAAAAAATGTAGCCGTCTGCATTCCGCCGCGTTCACCACAAACCCTTGATTGCTGATGAGAAGGGTCAGGTCCAAGCTAACGTGGAGCTCTTCCTCTACGTCACGATGTCACGTCAAATGGAATGCTAGTTTGCCGAAGTCTGCTGCGCGGCCAGACCGGAGCTTTACCCTACAATCCCTAGTGATAGCATCGGGAGCATGTTCGAGGGCTTTGCACTGGATTGGATCGATGTCGGCGATGTCGTGCTGCGGGTGCGGCACGGCGGGTCAGGCCCGCCCCTTCTCCTCTTGCATGGGCATCCGCGTACGCACGCGACATGGCACCGCGTCGCACCCCTGCTCGCGGCAAGTTTCACCGTCGTGTGCCCCGACCTGCGCGGCTTTGGGCAGTCGTCGTCGCCGCCCGACACGACGAATCATTCGCAGGCATCCAAGCGGGCAAAGGTTAATGCTGTGTCCTGCTGATGGAGGCGCTCGGTCATGAGCGCTTCATGATCGCGGGCCACGACCGAGGCAGCTACACCGCGTTCCGCTGCGCGATGGATCACCCGTTACGAGTTGAACGCTTGGCAATACTCGACGGCGTGCCGATCCTGGAGGCCTTGGAGCGTTGCCGGGCGCAATTCGCCGAGGTTCTTCTTCGCTCAGCCAGACAAGCCCGAACGCGCCATACTTGCCGATCCGATAGCATGGTATGGCGGATCCACAGAATCGATGGGGGACTTTGTGGCTGCCGTCACCAAACCAGAAACGGTGCGAGGGATGCTCGGCGACTACAGGGCCGGTTTGACCCTCGACGCTGACCACGACGCGCAGACCGGGTCAGTGGCAAAAGGCTGGCCTGCCCGACGCTTGTCCTCTGGTCGCTCAGGGACGATCTCGAGATGCTTTATGGCGACGTCTTGGCTGTATGGCGGACGTGGGCCCCGGACCTCCGCGGTCACGGCATCGACTGCGGGCATCACATGGCCGAGGAGGCGCCCGAACAGCTCGCTTCCGCCTTGTCGGCACTCTTTTGCGCGCGCGAGTGATAGGCCGAAGTCTAAAGGCGTTTTCCGCGCAGATCTTATGTCTGAAAGGGGCTCAGAGCTGTCATCCGACGCTTCTGTCGGTTAATAGGTCCTGACCCTAGTATCAGCCGGCCATCATGTCCGGCGTCCAGGCCGGCTCGTAGGTCAGCCGGACTTCGGCATACTCAACACCCGGCACATACCAGACACAATTGCGGACTGCCTCCTTCAGATATTCGCTGGCCGGGCAGCCCTTCGTGGTCGTGGTCATCGTCACATGGGCGATGCCGCCATCCTCGACGGATACATCGTAGATCAGTCCGAGATCGACTATGTTGCGGCCAAGCTCGGGATCGATGATCATGCGCAGTGCGTCGCGGATCGCATCGCAGACGGTCGCATTCGTCGTTTCGCTCATGGCCTCAGCCCTTATCTCCAACGCGAACGAAGATGCGGAAGGTGGTCCGTGTTTCGTCGAAATTGCCCGCCCACTGGTGCCCCCGCTTTGAAAGCTCCGGGAAGAGGAAGATTGGTTCGCGGGAAAGAAGCGCGAACAGCACCTCGCCCGGCTGCAGCCGTTCGGCGGCCGCGAGGATGCGGACCATCGGCTCCGGCGGATCGAGCTCTGTGAGGTCAAGGTGCTCGACCGGGTCCGGCCACGTGTCCGGATTCTCGGCATCGGCGGAGACCTCTACGAGGGCGCCCGCTGCCTTCGGCGTGAACATCACTTCCCAGTCGCCGCCTTCTATCTCCTGTGCCTCGTGGCTGAAGCCGCGGCCTTCCATCACGTTGAACAACGGCTGCGGGCAAAAGGGAGCAAGCAGACGCAACGCTTGGCCCGGTCTCAGCCCGTTCACCGCCTCCATGATCGCCTGGAACGGCTCGCCGCCGTTTCTCAATATTGGTCGGACGTCGATTTCTCCTGGTGCTGGGCTCTTGGTCTCGATAGTCATCGATTACTCCTGTGGTCGAGAGATCGGCAGAAACAGATGCGGACTCGGCGCGCCGGCGGGAAGGCGCAGGGGCGCTGCGACGGAGGAAAGCAAACGGGCGCGGACGAGTTCCACAATCAGGCCGACCGTCGCGCAGAGTTGCGCGAGCGTGGCGATGCGGAACGCCGCGGGACTTTCGGCAAAGAGCGAAAGCGTCGCCGAACCCACGGCGAAGTAGTAGATGTAAAACCACAGGCTTGCGCGCCTCTCCTCGACCAAGTCCTGAACACGCGGCACTGCGGTCCGCCCGAGAACGGGGCCATAACATTGGAGCCAGGTCAGGAACGGAACAATCTTGTAGAGCTGCGCGAGGCCAAGGCCGGTCAACCAGCCAAAGACGAAGAGGTAGACGAGAGCTGCGGCGCCTTCGCCGGCCGCCGCTCTCGTGGCTGGCAGGGCGAACATCACCACGGAGGCAAAAAGCGCAGCGAAGGCCGCGTAGCTGGCGCGGATGTTGAGCTCCACGATCTTGCGGCGACGCTCGCGAAAAAGACGCAAAACGTCGGCTGAATAGAGAACAGTGGCGAAGACGGCGAGAAATGCCGCGACGCTCACGAGCCACCTCACCGCCCTGCTGTCCGCTGCAATAGAGGCGACGCCAGCCGCGACGAGCGCCAGGGCTGCGGCGCCCGTCCACCAGACGGCCCTGCTAGCGGCGCGCGCCTCCTCTGGCGCGAGCATGAACATCGGCAGCAGCCGGTAGCTGACGCCGATCGCGGTAAAGGTCAGCCAGCCGGCGAGGCCAAGCGTCGCGTGCAGCGGCACTCCCTCGAGGAGAAGCGCGATCGCCGCGGGATTCGTGACCGTGCCGGATAGGACGAGCGTGAAGGCGCCGCCGACAAGGATCGCGGCGATAAGCGCCCCGAGACCCACAGCGACGAAGCGCGCGGGAAGCGGCATCGGACGCACCGTAAAGAGCGTCGCCGCGAGCATGAAGATGACGAGACCGAAGCCGGTTACCAGTAGCAGCGCGCCGGCCGGCAACATGGCGGGCGATACTCCTTCCGCGCCACCAAGTGAAGCGAAGCCGCCGACGAGCAGAAGAAGTCCCGGAATGAGTAGCACTAGTGCCGGGAGTGCGAGCCGCCCCCCGCGAAGCGGCGCCGCAACCAGCACCGGCACGAACTGCATGAGCGCCCCCGTCATCAGGAGGCCCAGCCAGCCAATAGCGATGACGTGCACCAGCGCCAAGGTGGCCGGGGCCCCGACAGCGGCGAATGGATAACCATAGCCGGCTACCATCACGCCCTGTCCGGTCACTAGAAAGAGGCAAGCGGCGGCGAAATAGGACATCGTCCATGGAGAAAGCGTGGCTCCTGGCATTTTAAATCACCATGTTCGCGACCGGATCACCTTCGCTAGGGTTGGATCAATGATCCGACCCGCAGCAGCATTCGCAGCCGGATCCCTCTTCCAGCCGGGCGATTTCGACGCGCCAGACCTCCGGCCCTTCTTCCAGGTAATCCCAGCCGAACTCGCCGGGGAAATTCGTCTCCAACTGGTAATGAAGCGGCCGCGGATCGTGATCGCTGGTGATCTGCATCGAACCGCCGGGCAGGAGTGCGCCGAGCATGCCGAATATTCGGAGGTGACGCTCGCGCGGAGGAACAGTGCGAACGTCGATGGATGGATTTGTGTCCGTCATTGTCGTGGCAATTCTCTTTGTTGGCCGCCCCTCGTTCGTTCCGGTACGCGGCGGCTCGACAATACCGGAATTCGATCGACCCTAGCCTTCATCCCACCCTGCTACTTTGACGGCGAGCAAACAAATCGCGGCAAACGCCTTCGTCCCGTTACTTGATGTCGGTCAAAGAGCAAGGCCCGGTGCACCTCTAGGATGGCGGTCAATTTCGCTCTCCCCCCTGGAAGGAACTTCGCATGCAACCGTCCCTAGTCGCGAAATATGGCGAGACGCGCCTGCCGCGTTACACGAGCTATCCAACGGCGCCCCGCTTCTCTGCCGCTATCGACGCCGGGATCTATGGAGAATGGCTTGCTGCCATCGCGCCGGAGAAGCCGGCGTCGCTCTACCTGCACATCCCGTTCTGTCGATCGATGTGCTGGTACTGCGGCTGTCATACGACGATCACCCAACGCGACCAGCCGATCCTCGACTATCTCGACATGCTTCGCGAGGAGGTCCGCCTCGTCTCGGCAAAGACGCGAGCGCCGCTCAGCATCGATCACGTGCATTTCGGCGGCGGCACCCCGACTATCATGCAGCCGGAGGAGTTCCTGTCCCTGATGGGGCTGCTGCGTGAGCACTTCGAGTTCGCGGGCGCCGCTGAAATTGCGGTGGAAATCGACCCGAGAACCCTCGAGCCGGAAATGGCGACGACTCTCGGCGAAGCCGGTGTTCGCAGGGCGAGCCTCGGCGTCCAGAGCTTCGATCCGGTCGTGCAGAGGGCAATCAACCGGATCCAGAGCGAGGAGCAGACGATGGAGGCGGTCACCCGGCTGCGAAAGGCCGGCGTCGACAGCATCAATTTCGATCTCATCTACGGACTGCCGCACCAGACGGTTGAATCCTGCATCGCCACCGCTGAGGCGGCGATCCGGATGAGGCCCGAGCGCTTCGCCGTTTTCGGCTACGCCCATATCCCCTCGTTCAAGAAGCATCAGAAGCTGATCGACGAGAAGGCGCTTGCCGATGCGGAAGGCCGCGTCGCCCAGGCCGAAGCCATTGCCGCAACACTCGTCGCCGCCGGCTATCGTCGTATCGGGCTCGATCATTTCGCGCGCCCGGAGGACAGCCTGACGATCGCGCAGGCAAGCGGCCAACTGCACCGGAATTTCCAGGGCTACACGACGGATACATGCGAGACCCTCATCGGGCTCGGCGCTTCGGCGATCGGACGGATGCAGAACGGTTATGTGCAGAACGAAGTGCCGCCGGGGCTCTACGCTCAGCGCATAGCCTCGGGTCGGCTTGCAACGGTGAAAGGCTATCGGATGACAGCCGAGGATCGGCTGCGGGCAAGCATCATCGAGCGGCTGATGTGCGACTTCGGTGTCGATGTTCCCGCCCTCGCCTATGCACACGGTTTCGATCCGCAGATATTGCTCCGCGACAATGCAAAGCTCGCAATGCTCGAAAGCGACGGCATCCTCGAAAATGCCGACGGCGTCATACGGCTTCGCGAGTCAGGACGCTTCCTCATCCGTGCCGCCGCTGCCGCGTTCGACGCCTATATAGAGCAATCGGGGCGGACGCACAGCAAGGCCGCGTGAAGGTCCGCTCTTCAAAGCCGAAGAAACAGAGAGGCCCGGCACGTACGCGCATGCCGGGCCTTCCGTCTCGCGACCTGCCCCCGTCTACCTAACTAGGCCGCGATAGATCGCCGGCAGGGCTGCAGACAGCCTGCCGATATTGCTGACGACCGCGTAGCCGTTCTGGCCGAAGATCACCGGGACATAGGATTTCGCCTCGCGATCGACCGTTACGCCGAACACGTTGACGCCGGAGCGGCGCGCTTCACAGACGGCGCGGCGGCTGTCCTCGAGCGCAAAACGTCCTTCATAGTGGTCGACGTCGTTTGGCTTGCCGTCGGTGAGCACGATAAGCAGCTTGCGGCGGTTCGGTCGTTCGACAAGACCTGCTGCGGCGTGCCGGACCGCCGTGCCGATGCGCGTGTAGTAACCGGGTTTCAGCGCGGCGATGCGCGCCTCGACCGTCGTGCTCATCGCCTCGTCGAAGGCCTTCACCGTCTCTATCCTCACCCAGTCGCGCCGCCGCGAGGTGAAGGTGAGGATCTCGTGGCTGTCGCCACAGGCCGAGAGCCCGTGCGCCAGAACCAGGAGCGCCTGCTTCTCGACGTCAAGGACCCTGAGATCGTCGAACCAGGCGTCCGTCGAAAGCGACACGTCGACAAGGATCGTTACCGCAAGGTCGTGCGCCTGCGGACGGCTCATCATATGGATTCGGTCGCTGCCCTGCCCCCCGGCCTCGAGGTCGGTGCGAGCCCGCACGACCGCATCGAGGTCGAGATCGGCGCCGTCGATCTGCGCCCGCAGCATCTTCTGGCGCGGCCTCAGCACCTCGAACTGGCGGCGGACACGGCGGATCAGGCTCTTCGTCGCCGGATCCGCCTCGCCTGCGGCGCCTTCTGCGGATGCGGGCGACGCGAGCACGCGGCAGTGGTCCTTCAGGTAGCTGCCGCTGCGATAGTCCCATTCGGGATAGGTGAGTTCGGCCGTCAGCGGCGTCCGGTCGAGCGCTTCGGGCGGCAGATCAAGGTCGAAACGGAAGCGGGCGGCCGGCCGTCCCTGGCGCTCGCCGAGAGTCATGTCGTCGAGCTCCTCGGCCGCCTGGGCATCATGATCGTTGCTGTCGTCCGCCGGACGGTCGACATTGACCATCTCGGCCATTGCAAGGATCTTCTCGAAGCGGTTGAGGATGAAGGGACTGCGCTCCGATTGCCGCTGCGCTTCCCGCGTTGCGACGTGGCGTGTCGTCTCGGCTCCTTCCGTTCTGCCACCGCCGCGGGCGGGCTCGTCCTCGCGGCGGCCCTCCATCTCCTGGCGGAGCAGCACGTCAGGCCACAGCGGGACCGGAAGCATGGGGAGATAGCCCGGCGGCGCCTTCTGCGGAAGGACACTTGGCAGGACGTCGTCGCTCAGCCCCGCGCCGTTTCTCAGCGTGTACAGGATTCGCTTTTCGACGTGCTGCTCGACGGAAGGAAGCGGGCGTCGCTGCCGAACGTTGAGCACCGCCCTGCACAGGCGGCGGTAGCGGGGGCGCATCGCGGGATAGGTTGCCAGAACGGAGTGTACCGTCTCATCGGCACGTGCAAGGAGTGCCAGATCGCGTAACAGCGGGTCGGTGGCGCTGACGGGCGACACCGGCATGACGGCCATGACCGCCGCCAGCCAGAAATAGAGATCGCGGTTGAGGCGCCGCAGGGGAAAGAGATCGATTTCCGCCGGCAGCATCAGCGTCGCATGGTCGCGCGCCGGCTGCACGAGCTTTTCCTCACCTAGGCCCATGCGCTGACGCAGGCGAAGCCGGTGCGCGGAGGTGCGGCCGCGTGCGGGCGCGATCTGAACCGCCTGCTCGCCACCGAGACCGCGGAAGTAAACGGCGAGCACGGCCTGGACGTCCTCGAGCCGGACGGCCTCGTCCGGAAAGCGCGGCCAGGTGCGTGTGTTGCCGATGAAGCGATGCCACGCGCGGCCGACCGTTTCTTCGAGTTCGAGGAAGTCCAGCATTATCTTTATCCTCAGCGGATCACCGCATCTGCAATCTCGATCAGCGCCGTCTTTACGTCCGGCTCGTCTGTAAGCGGTTCGATCATCGTCGCGAGAACGGCGTCGCGCACCGAAACTCCGCTGTCGACAAGGCTGGCGCAATAGACGAGCAGGCGTGTTGAGACGCCCTCCTCGAGATCATGCCCCTTGAGGCTCCGCAGACGATGCGCAAGATCGACAAGCGGCGCGACCCGGTTCTCTTCGAGGCCGCTCTCCTCGGAGACGACGGCGATCTCACGATCCCGCGGCAGGAAGTCGAACTCGATGGCGACGAAGCGCTGGCGCGTGCTCGGCTTCAGGGTTTTGAGGAGGTTCTGGTAGCCAGGATTGTAGGAGACGACCAGCATGAAGCCGGGCGGCGCCTCCAGGAGCTCGCCGGTTCGCTCCAGCGGCAGGATGCGCCGGTCGTCGGTGAGCGGATGAAGTACGACGGCGACGTCCTTGCGCGCCTCCACGATCTCGTCGAGGTAGCAGATGCCGCCTTCGCGCACCGCCTTGGTCAAGGGTCCGTCGACCCATACGGTGTCGCCGCCTTTGAGGAGATAGCGGCCGGTCAGGTCGGCGGCGGCAAGATCGTCGTGGCACGAAACGGTCGCAAGCGGCAGGCCGAGTTTCGCGGCCATATGGGCGACGAAGCGCGTCTTGCCACAGCCGGTCGGGCCCTTCAGCAGAAGGGGGAGCTGACGGGTCCAGGCGCTTTCGAAGAGCGCGCATTCCTGGCCTGAAGGGGAATAGGCCGGAATGGTGCAATCCGGAATTGGCGGGACTTTGAGGGCGATGTTCATCAGATATCTCCAAGTTCGAATTTCCGACAAGGCGGCCGGCCACGAGGACCGGCCGCTTCGCATCATTCTGCCGGTTGGATGGCCTGCTTGAGGGCTGGGCTACGGCTCCTGCCGGGAACAAGCACTGCCCAGAAGAACATCAGCGCAGAGACGAGTACGACGACACCCGATCCGAGGCGGATCCAGTAGAAGAGAGCGAGTTGCTCCTGCACGGCCATGAAGCTCTCGCCGAGGACGCGCTGCAAGTGAACCTGGACGACGCCGGCGAAGGTGAGCGCGAAGGTCATGACGGACATGGCGCTGCACATCGCCCAGAAGCTGGCGATCGACAACCACTGGTTATAGGGTGCCCGGCCGCGGATCTCCGGTATCGCATAGGCCATGACGGCGAGGTTGAGCATGACGTAGGCGCCAAAGAAGGCGAGATGCCCGTGCGCGGCTGTGACCTGCGTGCCGTGGGTGTAGTAGTTGACCGACGACAGCGTGTGCAGGAAGCCCCAGACGCCGGCGCCGAAGAAGGCCATCACCGAGCAGCCGATCGACCAGAGGAGCGCGGCCTTGTTCGGATGCTTGCGACCGGCCTTCCAGGTCATCACGAAGGTGAAGACCACCATGGTGAAGAAGGGTGCGACCTCGAGCGTGGAGAACAGCGAGCCGATCCACTGCCAGTAGCCTGGCGCGCCGATCCAGTAGTAGTGGTGGCCGGTGCCGAGGATGCCTGAGAAGAGCGCCAGGCCGACGATGACATAGAGCCACTTCTCCACGACCTCGCGGTCGATGCCGTTGAGCTTGATCATCAGGAAGGCGAGCACCGACGCCATGATCAGCTCCCAGACGCCTTCGACCCAGAGGTGGACGACGTACCACCAGTACATCTTGTCGAGCGCGAGATTGATCGGATTATAGAAGGCGAAGAGGAAGAAGATCGCCACGCCCCAGAGCCCGAAAATCAGGATGTTCGTCACCGTGGTCTTGCGACCCTTCAAGACGGTCAGCGTGATGTTGAACAGGAACATCAGCGCGACGACGACGATGCCGACCTTGATCGCGAAGGGCTGTTCGAGAAATTCGCGGCCCTCGTGGATATGGAGGAGGTAGCCGACGACGGCAATTGCCGCCGCGACAAGGAAGATCCAGAACTGGGCGATGGCGATCTTCGGGCTATAGAGCTCCGTCTCGGCCTCTTCCGGCAAGAGGTAGTAGGTGGCGCCCATGAAGCCCATCAGCAGCCAGACGATCAGCGCATTGGTGTGCACCATGCGGACGATGTTGAACGGCAGCAATTCGGAAAGCGTGTTGGGCAGCACATAGATCGTGCCGGCGAGCACGCCGAAGAGGATCTGGGCGAGGAACAGGCCGAGCGCGCCGTAGAAATACAGCATCGCGACCTTTTGGGTTTCATATTTCATGTCTTTTCTCCTTGTCCCGCTGCCTCAGCCCGCCTCGTTCGGTGGCCAGCTCTGGGTCTTGATGCGGCTCGTCCATTCGAGGAAGTCGGCAAGGTCGTTCAGTTCCTGCTCGGTGAGATTGAATTGCGGCATCTGCCGCCTCCCCTCGGCGCCGGAGGGCTGCGCGGCCATCCAGGACTTGAGCGTCTCGCGCGCGCCTTCAGGGTCGGACTCGCCGCCCCACCGCTTCCACACGTTGCCAAGCTCCGGCGCGAAATAGGCGCCCTCGCCGAGCAGGGTGTGGCAGTTGATGCAGGAGTTCTTCTCCCAGACGTGCTTGCCGCGCGCGACGGAATCCGTCAGCGTCGTCTCGTCGGTGGATTCGGTCTTCATGTAATAGTGGCTGTGGGCCGTGAGGCCGACAAAGATCGCGAAGAAGAAGATGGAGCCGCCGTAGAAGACGTTGCGTGCCCCTGTCTTGGTAAGGCGTTCTGCCATCCCATGGTCCTTTCGATTTCCGGGAGCCGCAATGCGCGGGCCGGCCTGAGCAATTCCCGCCGGTCGGCCGCGGAGTCCCCCGCCCACCGGTAAACGCGATCTCTTCTAAGGTTTGCCCGCTGGCGTTCTTTGCGTTTCGGCAAACAAGTGGCGAAGAGCCCTTCAACCGACGGGCGAAACGACTGCGATGAGCGCTTTTGCCGCAGCCGCAAGCGCAAAGAAGAGCGGCCAGGCGATAAGACCGACCCGCAAGACCCGTGGTCCCGAACGCAAGCCCAGAAAATCCAGCACGACGAGACGAGCTTTCAATACCGCGAGCGTCAGCAAGGCGAGCGTGAAGACCAGCGGAGCCGCGGGGTCCTGGACCTTGAGCGAGAGCGGCAGGCCGGAGACAATCATCAAGACGAGGATCATCCAGGTTTTCTTCAACTGTTTCGGGCTGCGGTCGCTCATGGAGCTCAAACCAGATAGAGGATGGGAAACATGACGATCCAGACGAGATCGATTACGTGCCAGAGGGTGGTGACGAGGCAGACATTGGCCGGACGCGGCCTCCAGGCGACGAGGAGCAGCACGATGGCGACGAAGCCGACGTGGACGAGGTGAAAGCCGGTCAGGAGGAAATAGAGTTCAAAGAAGGAATGAAACGCTGCTTCCCCGGCAAAGCGGATTTCCGTGCTGTACTCGTAAAACTTGATGGCAACGAAGGCGAAGCCGAGAAGCGCCGCGAGCACCAATGCCCGGCGCCGCCTGGCGACGGACGCAGCCTTTCCTGCCGCAATCGCTGCCTGCCAGCCGCTCGTCAGCAGGACGAGCGTGTTGAGAGCGGCAATTCCCGGTTTCAGGTGCAGCCGCGCGACGCCGAAGTCCGCCGGCGCGATCATCGAGGCGACCAGGAAGGCGCCGATGAGGATCCCGAAGGCGGCAAGTTCGCTCCAGATCAGCACCCAGAGGATGAACTTATCGGCTTCCTCCTCGCCGGCCGCGCCGGCCGTCATCGCGTTTTCCATGCCGCATCTCCGCACAAGTCGTGGAAAGCGGATAGGAGAAAGGGGCCGCCGTTTCTTTGCGCCCGATCAAAGACCGGTCCAGCCGTCGCGCTATGTTCCGTCGAAAACGGAGATCACCATGTCTGACGCGCAGATCGGCCTCTCGGTCGCCACACCGATCATCATCATCTTCGCACTCGTGCTCTACCGCATGGGCGTCCTGCAGCGGACCGGCACGGTCGCCGCCGTCCTGGCGTCGGTCGCCTGCGCTGCGGTACTCTTCATCGAGCGCTAGGGGAGTCCGATTGACCGTGCCTTCTCCACCCCATCGCCTTCAAGATCGATATGGCGAACTGCTCGCGCCGTGCGATGCGATCGAGTCGATTGCCGACTCGATTGCGGGGCGCGTGGACCGGGAGCTCTGCATCGGCACGGCGGAAAGGATGTCCTCGCTGAATCTCGGTCAAACGACCGACGTGCCGCATACCCCTTGGGCGGCCACGCCAACGTCCGCACCGGATATCGCGGATGCGCTGCGGTCGGCGGCCACGGGAAGGAGTGCGTTTTCCTGGCAGGCGATCGAGTCCATGCTGCGGACCTTCCTCGAGGGCCTACGACGGCATGTTGCGGCAGAGCAGGCTATGATAGAAGCAATGAAACGGTCGAAGCGGCCGAACAGAGGCAAGTCCCGATGGCTGAATTTCTGCTGGCGCTGCTCGCCTTCCTCGTCCTGCACTCGATTCCGGCGATCCCCGCCGTCCGAGAGCGACTGATTTCCCTCCTCGGCCGGGCGGCCTATTTCTCACTGTATTCGCTCGTCTCGATCCTCGTGCTCGGCTGGGTGTTCTACGCGGCACTGAACGCCGACTACATTCCCCTCTGGGAACCCGCCGCCTGGCAGGCCTGGGTGACGTTGCTTGCCGCGCCGGTCGGCGTGTTTCTTGTGCTCGCGGGTCTCTTCAGTGTGAATCCGCTGTCGGTCTCCATCCGTCAGGGGCAGAGGCCGGGCGCGATCGTCTCGGTCACCCGCCATCCCGTTCTCTGGGGCTTCGCCATGTGGGCGCTCGGCCATCTCGTCGCCAACGGCGACCTGCGCTCACTGATCCTCTTCGGCGGCTTTGCGCTTTTTGCGCTCGGTGCCATACCCATGATGGAGATGCGCGCCCGTCGCCGGCTTGGAGATCAATGGCAGCGCCAGTCTGCGAAGACCTCCATTCTGCCGTTTGCCGCCCTCTTCACCGGACGCACTCCTTTGTCGGGTGACACGCCGATCGCCATCGCCGTCGTAGCGACGGCGGCCTTGACCCTCTGGCTTCTTGCGGGAGGCCATGCCGCCCTGTTTTTTGCCGACCCCCTCCTTCTGGCGACGGCATAGCAGTTGGGCATGCCTCAGAGCCCATGGAATTGGCTGACGGCTCAATAACAGAACTGCCAATGCACCGGGCCCGAAGTGCTGATTGGCCGTCTCGACAATGGCAGCGACGAGCACAGGATTGACCAGAAATCTCCCGCAGGTTTCATGCTCTGGCAAGGAGAAGACAATTGAATTGAACCCTTCCATGCGCGCTGTTCTTCTTGGGCTCGGCTGGGCGATGGTTGGACTCGGCTTGGTCGGCATATTTCTTCCACTTCTGCCGACGACACCGTTCCTGCTTCTTGCAGCATGGCTGTTTGGGCGCTCTTCTCCAAATCTCGAAAAATGGCTGTTCGATCATCCGGTGTTCGGGCAGCCGCTGCGTGACTGGCGAGAGGCTGGTGCAATATCGCGGGGCGCGAAGATATGTGCGATATCGCTCATGGCTACGGGCTTCGCATACTTCTTGTTTCGGTCCGGACCGTCGCCGATGGTTGCGGCTGTCGTAGCGGCGATCGTCCTCGCCGTCGGCGTCTTCATTGTCTCTCGACCCGAACTGCGGATGTAGGCGACGTGCCTCTTGCCGCCATCGGCCGCGCCGCCTCTTCTACACGGACCCGCTTTTTTTTCGCCCCAGCGGGCTGACGGTGCGACAGTGGGTCCCATTCGGTTGCGAGTGGCGCGATCGGCAGGGCGACAAGATCGATCGCGCGCGCGGCAAGATGGTCGATGATCTCTTCGACGCTTTGCGGCCGGTGATAGAAGGCCGGCACCGGCGGCATGACGACCGCACCCATTTCCGTGACGGTCGCCATGTTGCGCAGATGGCCGAGATGCAGCGGCGTCTCGCGTGTCATCAGCACGAGTCTTCGCCGCTCCTTGAGGTGCACATCCGCCGCCCGCACAATGAGATTGTCGGCAAGACCGGTAGCGATCGCCGCCAGAGTTCGCATCGAGCAGGGAACGACGATCATGCCAGCAGTTCTGAACGAACCGCTTGCCGTTGCCGCGCCGATGTCTCCAATCGGATAGCTGCGGTCGACGATCCTCAGCAAATGATGCAGCGCATGCGGCCCGCTCTCGTGCAACAGCGTGCGCTTTCCTGCAGTCGAGACAATGAGATGCGTCTCGATCGAGGGGATTTCCGCGAGACGCTCGACAACCCGGAGCGCCAGCGCCGCGCCCGATGCCCCCGAAACGCCAACCACGACCCGTTCCTTGCTCATGGCATTGCTCCGAAGCCCAGTTCCGCCCAAATTTGATCGACCCTCCCGACAACCTGCGCCGGCATTTCGAGCACGCGTCCCCATTCGCGCTCAGTCTCCGGCGGAAGCTTGCGTGTGGCGTCGAGCCCGAGCTTGCCGCCAAGGCCGGGCTTCGGAGACGCGAAGTCGAGATAGTCGATCGGCGTGTCGTTGAGGATGGTGACGTCGCGGCTGGCGTCCAATCGTGTCGAAAGCGCCCAGATGACGTCGGCCCAATTCCTGACGTCGATGTCCGGATCGACGGCGATGATCAGCTTGGTGTAGGTGAACTGCGGCAGCATCGACCACAGGCCCATCATGATCCGCTTCGCCTGGCCCGGATATCGCTTGTCGAGCGAAACGACCATGGCCCGGTAGGAGCACGCCTCCGGCGGCATATGGAGATCGACGATTTCACGAAATTGCCGTTTCACCAGCGGCAGGAAAAGCTCCATCATGGCCTCGCCAAGCTTCGACGGCTCATCCGGTGGTCTGCCGGTGTAGGTCGAGAGATAATAGGGTTTGCGGCGCATGGTGATTGCCGAGAGCGCCATCACCGGAAAGCGCTCGACGGAATTGTAGTAGCCGGTGTGGTCGCCATAGGGCCCCTCTTCCGCGGTCTCGTCAGACGAAACGACGCCCTCAAGGACGATCTCGGCCGTGGCCGGCACCCACAGCGGCACGGTGATTGCCGGAGCGACCTGCGGCCGTTCCGCCTTCAACAGTCCGGCAAAGTTGAGCTCGCTCATGCTCTCGGGCAAGGGCATCACCGCCGCAAGAATCGTCGCCGGATCGGCACCGATCGCCACCGCCACCGGCATGTTTTCGCCGCGCTCCCGCCACAGGCGATGATGGCGGGCGCCGCCGCGATGCGCCAGCCATCTAAGGATGAGCCGGTTCGGGCCGAGCACCTGCATGCGGTAGATGCCGACATTGACATCGGTCGGATCGTCCGGCGCGCGGGTGATCACCAGCGGCCAGGTGACAAGCGGCGCCGGCTCACCCGGCCAGCACCATTGGACCGGCAAGCGCGCGAGGTCCGCTTCCGCGCCGCGCCACACCGTCTCCTGCACCGGAGGACGTGCCACTCTTCGGGGTCGCATCGCGAGAGCGGCGTTCAATAGCGGCAGCTTGCTCCATGCATCCTTCAGCGATTGCGGCGACCTCGGCTCGCGCAGTTCCGCCAGCATTTCCGCCAGCGCCGGCAGGCCGCCTGTCGGAAGCCCGAAACCCCACTCTATCCTCTCCCGTGTACCGAAGAGATTGGCGAGAAGCGGCATGTCGCAAAGGCGACCGGCGGCATCGACCGGTTTCTCGAAGAGCAATGCCGGTCCGTCTGACTTGAGCACGCGCCGGTGGATCTCCGTCACCTCATGCACGAGTGAAACCGGTCGCGCTATGCGGCGCAGCCGTCCGCGCTGCTCAAGCATTTCGGCAAATTCCTGGAGCCCCGAGAAGCGGCGAATGGTCGAGTCTGTGCGATGCATGCGCGGTGTCTCGCCCGCGAATTCGGTTCTGTCTTTGCGCTGGCTCAAATTGTGCGGCGGACATCGCCGCTAGGCTCGGTATCGAACGGACGAATCGTCATTCCGCGAAAGGCGAGAGAATATGGAAATCCCGCGCCCGCTGGCCGCACCCCTTGCCGTCGTGCCGGTTCCCCTGATCGAGGGGGCGGTGAGGCTCATGTTCTCGAGCCTGCTCAAGCGTCATCCCGCCCTCTTCGAGCGCCTCGGAGAACACAAGGCGAAACGCTTTGCCTTCCGGCCGAGCGACCTGCCACTTGTCTTCCTGGTCGAGCCGGCGCGGCCCGTGATTTCCGTGATACGCAGGCCGGCAGATCCGCCGGCGGATGCCGCTGTGGAGGGTCCGCTGTTCCTTCTGCTGGCGCTTCTCGAAGGCCGCTGCGACGCCGACGCACTGTTCTTTTCGCGGGCGCTCACCGTCGTCGGAGACATGGAGGCGATGCTGGCACTGCGCAATGCTCTCGACGGCTCGGAGATCGACCTGCCACGCGATCTCGGCGCAGCCGCCGGGCCGGTTGCGCCGCTCGTCAGCCGAACGGCGGCAGCGATCCGTCGGCGCGCGCTTTCCGGGGAGACCGTCGCATGGAGCTGATCTGCCCAGCCGGTACGCCGGCGGCATTCCGCGAGGCGGTCGATGCCGGCGCCGATGCCGTCTATTGCGGCTTTCGCGACGAGACGAACGCGCGCAATTTCCCCGGCCTCAACTTTTCGCGCGAGGAGCTTCGCGACGCGATTTCCTATGCCCGGCGCAAGGGGACCCAGACATTCGTGGCGCTCAATACCTTCATGCGTGCCGGTCACGAGAGCCTGTGGTACGAGGCTGCGGCGGACGCCGTCGGCCTGGGCGCCGATGCGCTTATCCTTGCCGATTTCGGACTGATGGCCCATGTCGCCGAGACCTATCCCGGCCAACGGCTCCACGTCTCCGTGCAGGCTTCGGCGTCCAATCCGGACGCAGTGAATTTCCTGGTCGAAGCCTTCGGTGCCAGACGCGTCGTGCTGCCGCGCACCCTGACAATTTCCGACATCGCCCGCCTCGCTCGCCAGATCCGCTGCGAGATCGAGGTCTTCGTCTTCGGCGGTCTCTGCGTGATGGCCGAGGGTCGCTGCTCGCTCTCTTCCTATGCCACCGGCAAGTCGCCCAACATGAACGGCGTGTGCTCGCCGGCGAGCCATGTGCGCTATCGGAAGGACGGTGACGCCCTGGTTTCCGAGCTCGGATCCTATACGATCAACCGCTTTCCCCGCGAGGAGGCGGCCGGCTATCCGACGCTATGCAAGGGCCGCTTCGATATCGCTGACGCAAGCGGCTATGCCTTCGAGGACCCGGTCTCTCTCGACGTGATGGACCATATCGACGTCTTGCGAGAGGCAGGGGTCAGCGCGCTCAAGATCGAAGGGCGGCAGCGCGGCAAGGCCTATGTCGCCGAAGTCGTCTCGACCCTGCGCAAAGCGCTCGCCGCGAGACCGGAAGAGCGCCAGGCCCTGCTTGCCCGCCTCCGTCTGTTGAGCGAGGGCCAGCGCACGACGTCCGGCGCCTATGAGAAACGCTGGAGATAAACAGCAGTGAATGACTGCAAACCTACACTGACACTCGGTCCCGTTTTGTATCTCTGGGAGGGGGAGAAATGGCGGGACTTCTATTTTCGGATCGCCGACGAGGCGCCGGTGACCCACGTCGTCATCGGGGAAACCGTCTGCTCGAAGCGGCTGCACTTCACCGACCCTTATTTCCCGCCGGTGATCGAGCGCCTGGTGGCGGCGGGAAAACGCATCGTCCTTTCCACCCTCGCCCTCGTGACACTCGAGCGCGAGAGCCAGTATGTCCGAGGCCTGGTTGCCGACAGCCCCTACCCAGTCGAGGCGAACGATCTTTCCGCTCTGGCGCTGCTTGAAGGCGAGCCGCACTGGTCCGGCCCACTCGTCAACGTCTACAACGCGGCAACGGCCCGGCTGCTCGGGAGACGGGGTGCGTCAAGCATATGTTTGCCGCCCGAACTGCCGGCAAGCTCGATCGCAGAGATCATTTCTGGAACGCCCGGCGTCACGTTCGAGGTCCTCGCATTCGGGCGGATGCCGCTCGCCATTTCCGCGCGCTGTGCGCATGCCCGCGCCAAAGGACACATCAAAGACAACTGCCAATTTGTCTGCAAAGACGATCCGGATGGCCTGCCTGTGAAGACGCTCGACCGCCAGTCCTTCCTTGCCCTCAATGGAGTGCAGACGGTTTCGTTCACCTGCCAGGCGCTTCTTTCGGAGTTGCATGATCTCAATACCTTTGGCGTGCAACGCTTCCGCCTGTCGCCCCAAGACTGCGACATGGTGGCGATCGCGCGCCTCTACGACGAGGTCCTACACGGCCGCATGGATCCCGAAGAGGGCATCGCCCGGCTCAGACAAGTCTATCCGGCAGCCCCGCTCTCCAACGGATTTCACCACGGGCAGGAAGGCGCCGCCTGGGTCGCCCGCGCCCGCAACATTGGACATGGAGCGACCACATGAGAGCAGACGACGCCGCCTCGAATTTTGCACGAACCAACGAGGAAATCAGCCACGCGGTCCGGCGCATGCGTGGCGCAATCCTGAGCAGCGCGAACGATTGCGAATGCCGCGACCGAGTCGGAGAGGCGCTGCGCGACCTGGAGAGGCTTGAACGGGCCCGCATCGTGCGGCAAATGCTGATCGCTGCCGATGATCAGCGGCGAAGGATAGAGGCCCTGCTCGCGCTGCTTGGCGACTTCGAACCTAACGAGCCCGAGGCGATGGACGACGGCCTGATCGCTGAAGCCGGCCTTCTCTTCGGCGATATCGCCGCAGCCGCTGAACTGGGCTCAAGTCTGCTGAGACAATCGCGTCAGTTTCTTGCATCCGAGATGGTGCACAACGAGACGGAAAGCGCCAGTTGCGCCGCGCGCTAGATCGATGAGTGTGGGCTCAAGCAGATATTTTGAAAGGGATGAATTGTATGGACGTGTTGAAGCGAACCCCGTGGCGGGATGCGGCGCTGGACATCGTCTTGTCTCAAGCCACCGCTCTCGGTGAAATGAGCTCTCTTCTCGAAGCGCTCCAAGTGGATCGAGAACGCGCTGGCGGGACAGGTCGCCGGGTCTTTCGTGACACAAGCCCCCCTCTCCGGATTCGACCCTGACGGCCAAGTTGGAAACGCAATCTCGCTGCGGCAGACCACGAAGCGCCGGTGAACGCAGCCAGCTCGGGGGTTCTCAGAGACTGTTGCACATTCGGGGGGAGTCCAGTCCAGATAGGAACGAGGAGGAGCGATTCTCGAGGCTCCGCGAGGCCGCCCCGTCGGCGGGCCGCCCTCCGACAGGATCAGTCGGAGGGCTGCAGAAGTTACCGCTGTACCGAAGGCTCAACCGTTCAGATCGAGAACGATACGGCCGTCGATCCTGCCTTCTTCCATGCGCTCGAAGATGGCGTTGATATTCTCGATCTTGTCCCAGGAGAAGTGTGCCGCGACCTTGCCCTCGCCGGCGAACTCCAGCGCCTCTTCCAGATCCTGGCGCGTGCCAACGATCGATCCACGCACCGTGATACGCTTCAGGACCGTATCGAAGACCGGAAGGCAGATCTGGCTCGGCGGCAGGCCGACGAGCGCCATCGTGCCCTTGGGCCGCAGCATGCTGTAAGCTTGCTCCATCGCCTTCGGGGAGACCGCCGTAACGAGAGCCCCGTGGACGCCGCCCGTCCGCTTCTGCACTTCCTCGACGGCATCAGGCGTCCGCGCGTCGATGACGAGGTCGGCGCCGAGCTTCTCCGCAAGCGCGACCTTGTCCGGGAAGATGTCCGCCGCGGCGACATGCATGCCCATGGCCTTCGCATATTGCACGGCCATATGGCCGAGGCCGCCAATGCCGGAGATGAGAACCCATTCGCCGGGCCTGACCTCCGTCTCCTTCAGGCCTTTGTAGACCGTGACGCCGGCGCAGAGCACTGGAGCTGCCGGTCCAAACTCCAGTTTGGCGGGCAGCCGCCCGACGAAAGCCGGATCCGCCAAGCCATATTGGGCAAAGGTGCCGTCGACCGAATAACCGGTATTCTGCTGGCTGCCGCAAAGCGTTTCCCAGCCAGTGCGGCACGGCGTGCAGCAACCGCAGGCGGTGTGCAGCCATGGCACCCCGACCCGATCTCCCTCCCTCAACCGCGTAACGCCGGCGCCGAGCTTGGCTACGTAGCCGACCCCTTCGTGGCCGGGAATGAAAGGCGGATTCGGTCTTACCGGCCAATCGCCCTTGGCGGCATGCAGGTCGGTGTGGCACACGCCCGTGGCCTCATATTTGATGAGGACCTGACCTGGTCCCGGCCTCGGTATCGGCAGTTCCTCGATCACAAGCGGCTTACCGAACTCGCGTACGACGGCGGCTTTCATGGTCATATCCATCTCCTCCAATGTTCGATCTTGCGCCGACCCGACTGGCATCGCGAACCTCCTCCGGGCGAACGCTGACGGACGGGAGCTTAGCGACAGAGGACGTTGCGGTGCCTTGACGCGCATCAAGGCGGGGCGTTTCGATGAGGAGATCGTCTCAGAACTGAGACATTGACGCAGGCAGATAGCGGGCGATTGCGGCAGCGCGACAAACCGGCCAGGAAGAGCAGCCGCGATGCCTCAGCCGGTTGCTGGTCAGGTGTACGAAGGCTACGGCATTCTAACGGTGTTGAATATACCTGCTTTGCCAGCGCCGCGGTATTTGGATTGCTACGGCTGCCAGGGCAAGGGTGCCAAGCGACGGCACCCACAAGGCGAGGTCTCCCGCTTCCCGCGCCAGGAATGCTCCCGCGGTGGCTCCTGCGAACATGCCGAGCCACGGGACGATCTGAATGATCCAATGCGTGCTGCGGATGCCCATCGCCCAACGTCCCAATCCTCGTCCGAAGCGTGAGAGCGCCCCGGTGACGTATGTCAAACCAACCGGCAGACCTTCGATCTGCTCGACGGAGGCGTTGGTGGCTCCCATGGCGAAGATGAGGAGAAGAAAGGCGAGCGCTTCTCGATTGGCGGACAAGGCAGCGCATGCGAGCAGAACCGATACAAGCAACAAGACGGCATGCGGCCTGAACCGGATTGATACGATCACGCCCGCGGCGTTGCCGATCACGAATGCCATTAAACCGCCGAGCAGAAGCAGGCCGCGCGCCACGTCCCCTTCGATGAGGGCCACCGAGGCGCGCGTCGTGTTGCCGCTCATGAAGGACACGAAATCTCCCATGGACATGAGTCCTATGGCGTCGGTCATACCCGCAAGGAACGATATACAGGCTACCAGCGCCAGACCAACAGAACTCCGCTGGCGCTTTATGATGCGCCGCCGCCGCTGTACCGTCATTGATGACTATCCGAATTGAAGTGCCACTGAAGAAAGCAAACGTTCCCCCTTATGGCAAGCTTGCTTTCGCCGGACCGTTCCCTGCAAGCATATAGGCACTGGGGCCGATAGCTTTGCGCCGGATCAAAGCAACGGAGATCGTCTCCGATATCCTTCGCGAAATCCGCGGCCGTTGCAGGCAGGGCTCTCGGCCGCCAGGAGACGTGGGGAGAGACACCTTGAGCGTAAGACGGGTCTTGGCGCGCGATTGGCAGGTGGGAGAGCTGGGTGCTCGCCTTCTCCTCGCACTTACTGTCATCTCGCTCGTGGCAGGCGCCATCCTCACATTCGCTGGCCGGCCCGATCTTGGCCGGTGGCTATGGGCGACAGGAACCATCGTCGTCCTTGCCGCTCTCGTTATCGAGATCGTCGTTAGCCTGGGCAGACGAGAACTCGGCTTGGACCTGATCGCCGCGCTTGCCATGTCCGGCGCGCTCATTCTTGGAGAGAATCTCACCGGCAGCATCGTCGCACTGATGTTTTCCGGGGGGCAGGCCCTGGAGGCGTTCGCACAGAGGCGCGCACGCTCTGAATTGACAGCTCTGATCAGCCGCGTCCCTCGTACCGCTGCCCGCTATGCCGATGGGCAGTTGGAAGAGGTACCGATAGATCAGATAACGCTCGGCGACCGGCTTCTGGTGCGTGGCGGGGAAGTTCTGCCCGTCGACGGCAGCATTAAGGACGGTACCGCCGTATTGGACGAATCCGCGTTGACGGGTGAGGCCTTGCCGGTCCGTCGGCGGGCTGGCGAGGCCGTGATGAGCGGCACGACGAATGCGGGCGACCCTTTTGAAATGGTCGCTTCCAATACGGCGGACGACAGCACCTACGCGGGAATCGCCAGGCTGGTGGAAGCAGCAAGGGCCGCAAAGGCGCCGATGGCGCGGCTCGCCGACCGCTACGCACTTCTGTTTCTCGCAGTCACGCTGCTCCTTTCCGCTTCCGCTTGGGCTTTCTCCGGAGAGGCGGTCCGGGCGCTTGCCGTCTTGGTCGTGGCGACGCCATGCCCGCTCATTCTCGCAGTTCCGGTCGCGATCATTTCGGGCGTCTCGCGGTGCGCCAGAAAGGGCATCCTCGTGAAGGGCGGCGGCGCGCTCGAGGCGCTCGCCGCCGTCAGGACGGTGCTTCTCGACAAGACGGGAACGGTTACCGACGGTCGGGCCCGCCTTCTCGAGGTCAAGTCGCGCAGCGATCTCGAGCCCTTGGACGTGCTGCGTCTCGCAGCGTCCCTGGATCAGGGTTCGCACCATGTGATCGCCCGCGCCTTGGTCGCGGCCGCCCGCGAGCGCGGGCTCAGCCTCGCAACCCCCTCCCGCTCTCGCGAGGTCGCAGGTTCCGGAATCGCCGGCCTCGTAGATGACCACGAGATCGCGGTGGGCGGCTGGGATTTCGTCAGTGCGCGGGTTGACGAGAGCGTTTTCTCGCGGGAAGCCGAAGAATGGATCAGACGGGACGGCACGGTTGCGGTTCTCGTTGCCAAGGACGCAGACCTCGTCGGCGCGTTCCTGCTGGCGGACGAAGTCAGACCCGAGGCTGGCTCCGTCATGAGGCAATTGCGTGCAGCCGGGGTGGAGCGGATCGTGCTTGCCACCGGGGATCGCGGCGACCTCGCGGAAAGCCTCGCCTCCTTCCTCGGTCTGGACAGAACCGTCGCCGAACTGAGCCCGGACGACAAGACCCGGCTCGTCGAGGCGGAACGGACATCAGGGCCCGTCATGATGGTGGGCGACGGGGTGAACGATGCTCCGGCGCTCGCAGCCGCCGACGTCGGGGTGGCCATGGGCGCCCGTGGAGCGGCGGCGTCCTCCGAAGCGGCCGACGTCGTGATTCTGGTGGACAGGCTGGATCGCCTCGTCAGCGCAGTCCGCATCGCGCAACGCTCGCGAAAAATCGCCCTCCAGAGCGTGTACGTCGGCATCGGTCTGTCGATTGCCGGCATGGCCGCCGCCGCGATGGGCTACCTGACTCCGGTTCAGGGCGCGCTGATGCAGGAAGCGATCGACGTCGTGGCCATCCTAAATGCGCTACGCGCCCTCGGTGATCCCGTTTCCCTACGGCGAAAGACGGCGCGATTGCTGCCTGCGGAGTTCCTGAAGCTGGAGGCGGAACACCGTGCCCTGATGGACGTGGTCGACGAGATACGTCACACGACCGATCGCATTCAGCATATGCCGCCAGCGGATGTCCCCAAGCAGCTTGCCGCCCTCGATGACCAACTGCGCCAGCATCTTCTTCCCCACGAGAAGAGTGATGACGACGAGCTTTATCCCAGATTGCGCGGGCGCGCCGGTGCACCGGATGCGTTGGCTGGGATGAGCAGGACCCATATGGAGATTCAACGCCAGGTTCATAACTTCACATCTCTGCGCAAGGCACTTGGAAGCAACGGCCCGAACCCGACGCAGCTTTACGAGATCCAGCGCCTGCTCCACGGGCTCGAAGCCATTACGCGACTGCACTTCTCCCAGGAGCAGGAAATCTATCGTCTGCTGGAGTCTGACTGACGGAACAGGCTCGATCTGCTCTTGAGCCCCATCAACGATCCGTTTGAGGGAGATCAAAGCCCGCTGAGTTCATTGCGATAGAATCTGCGCCAAGGCGATGTTCAGGGTATAGCGCGCCATGCGTCGGTTTGGATGGATCTTGTCGGTTATCTGTACTGGTGCCGTGATCGCAGGCGGGTTTGTTTTGGCGTCCTACAGCGAGGAGATCAGCAGTGCGCGTTCCGCCGTCGAGACGGGTTCGCAGATTGCGGACACGGCCGTAGGGCCAATCGAATATGCCGAGAGGGGTGACGGCATTCCGCTCTTGTCCATCCATGGCGCGGGTGGCGGGTGGGACCAGGGACTTACCAACATTGCCGATCTCGTCGGAAAAGGCTTTCGCGTCATCGCTCCGTCGCGCTTCGGCTATTTGGAGACGCCGATTCCGTCTGATGCTTCACCGGCCGCTCAAGCCGACGCACACATGGCGCTGCTTTCCGCACTCAACGTCGACAAGGCCGTCGTCGTCGGTGTTTCGGCTGGCGCGCGCTCGGCGATCGAAATGGCGCTTCGCCATCCGGATAAGGTGTCGGCGCTAATTCTGATCGTCCCTGGAACTTACGCGCCCGAGAGCCCTGTGACGGTCGAGGATAGCCGCGGCAGTGCGTTTGCCTTCTGGCTGGTCAATTCCGGGGCCGACTTTACCTGGTGGGCTATGGAAAAGATTGCTCCGTCGGTTCTCATCCGATTCCTCGGGGTGCCGCCCGCAGTCGTTGATGCGGCCTCGGAGCAGGAGCGGGGTCGGGTGACGGCCATCATTCGCGGCGTCGAACCGCTTTCGCGGCGCTTCCCTGGCATCAACATTGACAGTGCACCCAATCTCCACCGCCTGCCACTCGATAATATCAGCACTCCCACTCTGATCGTCTCGGCCCGAGATGACCTGTTCAATACGCTACCGGCAGCCAAGTTCGCCGCCAACGGTATCCCGAATGCGAAACTGGTCGTCTACGACAGCGGTGGGCATTTGCTCGTGGGGCACCAAGAGGAGGTACGGGAGCTCGTCGGCGCTTTCCTTGCCGGGATTGGCGTGGCACCGGCATCTGAAGCCGCCATCCGGGCATCCGACGGGCCAAAGTCGCCTGACCGGACTGTCTCCGCGACGCGGTCTTGATGAGGAAACTCGCGCACGAGCTGTCGCACGGAGCGCAGCAGATGACCAGCCACATTACGATTGTCCAGGGTCACCCGGACCCAGTCGGACACCACCTCCTGCACGCCATGGCTGACGCTTACGCCGGGGCGGCCACGGCAGCGGGACACGAAGTGCGCCGCATAGAAGTGGCCCAGCTCGAGTTCCCGCTGCTGCGGACGCAAGAAGATTTCGAGACCAGGGCATTACCACCAAGCCTGGAGCAGGCTCGGGAGGACATGCGCTGGGCAGAGCACTGGGTCTTTCTGTTTCCTCTTTGGCATGGAACGATGCCGGCCCTGCTCAAGGGCTTTCTCGAGCACATCTTCAGGCCAGGATTTGCGATGGAATACAAGAAGGGCGGCTTTCCGAAGCGGCTGCTTGCCGGGCGCTCCGCTCGTATAATCGTCACCATGGGAATGCCGGTGCTTCTCTACCGGTGGTATTTCGGCGCGTACGGCGTGCGCAGTTTCGAACGCAGCATGTTGGGCTTCGCCGGAATCAAGCCTATTCGCGAGAGTTTCTACGGCCTCTCCTTTGCCGATGAGCAGAAGCGCTCTCGCTGGCTCGATCAGATGCGCGATTACGGCAGACGGGCACGGTGACTACCCCAGCGTTAGAACGCATCAGCCTTCTGCTGGAGCGATACAGGAATTTGGTTGGCTAATCGAAAGAGCCGCCCCTGCTTCTCGACACCACCGTCAATGTCCTTTTTTCTTGCGCGAATCAGGCGTAAGCGGAACGGGTGCGGAACTTCGGCTTTCCACCCAATGCAGTCAGGTCCGGGCGATAAGATCGGCGGGATTGACGCCGATCTCAAAAAAAGAAGTGAGCTTCAGAAGGGCCAGAAGCCGGCAAGATAGGTTGTGGTATCATTTAGCCAGATGATCATGCCGCGATACCAGGCCGTAGCCGAGTCATAGGCGACCTGGACGACGCCCAAGAACATCACAAACACAATAATTACACCCAAGAACTTCCCGAACCCTTCGTCGCCTTTGGGATCGTTGCTCTGGATGACGTATTGTTGGCGGTTATCGTTCAGCATATCCCTTTAACGATCCCGGTCGTCGCGGTCGCGTTCCCTCTGTTCAATCTGCTCCCGCTCAAGCTCCTCAAGTCGAGGAATATGCTGTTGTGCAGGGTCAGTCCGTGTCGTTTCTCCGCCGCGTTGAACGGCTTCCCTATCCTTATTTAGACGATCTTGCAGGCGATTAGTAGCATCGACGGTGGAGGCCAGCTCGTGAGCGGCTCGCGCGTCGTCGTCAATTGGCTGCCGGTCTTCTTCGTCGGCACGCAAATCACGCTGCTGTTCGTCGACTGTCTCAGCATTTGAGGCAGCCTTGTCCTTCACTTCCTCCGGACGATCGGATTTGCTTTCCTCCTGCTCAATTGCCCGTTTTAAACCAGGATCCTGATCGGCAACGTCCCGAACGTAACTGTTTCCCTCGATAGCCAACTGCGCAGCCCGCTCCAGAGCTCGATTGAGCCCGGCCTGCATTCCTTCCTTGCGGTCGGCCGAGCCGGCCTCGATCCGATCAAGTCCCTCTCGGTAGTGTTCGATTTCTATCATGGCCTCGTTGCCGGCCTCGACAACAGCCTCGCCGTGCTTGGCGACCGCAGCGTCCCGCTCGTCGTTCGCTGAATCACGCGGCTCGCTGCGAGGCGCGTCGCCAACTTGCTCCGCCAATGCCTCTTTACGCTGCTCGTAGAGGTCCACCAGTTCACGCTTCTGATTGACGAAATCTCGGGCCAGGCCGGCTATCTCGTCAAAGTCCGCCCGATCGTCTGCCGAGACCGATCGCTCCAACTTGAACAAGGCCGTCTCGACCTTCTTCTCGTAAGTCTCAAACTCTGCTCGTGACATTTCGCGCAATTCCTGACCCTCCAAAACCATTTCTTGCAATGTAGCCAAATTGATGCGGAAGTTCGATCCAAAATCCGCGCGAATGACAGTGCTACTCGTCTCCGTTTGTGCAGTCGAAAGCCAGGATTCCAAGTATTCTCGATGCTGTGCGGCATAGGCTACGACCTGACGATCACCACCCACCAAGGTGATCTTCTGCCACGATTCCTGCGCCTTTATGATGTACTCCCGGCTCCGATCGCTTTTGGCGACCATGCGCCGGCCGCCGCGCTTGGCGTCGTATCTCGCCTGCGCCGCCTCGCTCGTTCCGACATGCTCCGTGCGACCTTCGCGGCTCACCGGACGGACCTGGGTGCGCGTGAATGCTGGCGGGGCGGCAAACTCGCGCCGATCCGTCATTTCCATCTCAATGCCGTTCTCCCGTGCCTTCTCTGCCATGACGGATCGCCATTCCCTAAACACGGCAGGCGTCGTCTCGATGCGATCGCCGGAATCCGATTTCATCGCGACGATGGCATGGGCATGCACATGCGGACGCTTACCCCCCTCCCCTGCCTCTTTCGGATCGCTGGCGGGATCGTGTATTGCGAAGACATATCGATGTCCGGCAAATTGATGAGCCAGGAAGTCGCGCACCGCGCCTTCGAATGCGGCAACATCGGTTCCGGCCCGAGCCGACATGATGACGTGCATCACGTCGCGGCTCTTGCGGCTGTGGAGCTCGCCGCGCCATTCCTTCTGCACCAGGTCGCCCGCGTGCTTCTCATTCGCTATCGGCTGGCCGCGATCGTCGCGAACGTCGTCATGCCGATCGACCAGCCCGCGCAAGCGGCTGGCGCCGAACTCGACGCCATTTCCGTAGCCATGAAACGAGAACTTCGCCGCAGCCTCGCCGGCGGCCGCGCTGGCGTCGTATCGGCCCTGGATGATGCCGGCCGCCTTCGCGTCGCCCGTCAGCCGCTCCCCCTGCCCACTTCGCAATACGACAAGCCCCTGAACGGTCACGGAGCCGCCCTCATTTTTCGCGATCGCATAGGCATAGCGGCGATCGCCAAAGCCGCTTGTCAGGGTGCCCCTCACCTGCTCGTGCAATGCCTCGTCCGATGCAAGGCCGGACGCCGCGATTTCGACGGAAAAACTGCCAATGTCGCGGCTTTCTGCGCGGTTCTGAAAAAGGTGGTCCCAATCGCCACGGATGCGCGCCAGTTCCTCCCGCCCCTCGAGGATCCTGCCGCTCTCATTCTCCACCTTCAGCTCGCCGCCACGGGACACATAGTTCAGCATCGCACCGACCCGAGCACCGCCGCCATATGACGCCATTTTGACGACTGCCGGTTGGCTTCCTTTTGCGACGGCCGCCAGCCGCGCCTCCATCGGTCGGGCGACCGTCGCCGCCTGCGTCACTTGCGCTCGAGGAGCCCCCCTGCCCTTCGAAGCAGATCCACGACCACCGGAAGCCCCGCCTGAGCCTCCGCCGCCACCAGCAGCGCCGAGTTGAGCCAACTGCTTCAGGCGCCTCCGCATCTCTTCTTCGGCCGAAGCGCCGCGCCCGCCAGACGACATTTCATGCAGCAGCGCTGCGCGCCGCTGCTCCCATTCGCTCGTGAATGCGCCGAAGAAGATTTCCAAAGGCTATTCCTCCCCTCGACGCAGATAACCAGCTCGCCGCGTCAGGGCACGCAGCTCGCTCATCACCGCCGCCTGAACCCGCTGCACGTTCTCCAGGTTGATGTCCAATTCGCTCGGGTGAACGCCTCGACCACTGTTGAGTGCTCTCGCAACCTGATTGAGGTTGATGCCGATCATCCGCATGTCTTCGAGCAGCGCCGCCATCACTAGGCGGTCATCGCGGGTCAAGATCGGCTGAACGCCCGCTCCCTCCAGATTCAAGGAACGGAAAAAGCTGGAGACCGTCATGCCGGCGTCTGCTGCGGCCTTCTCGATCGCGGCATGTTCGTCGGCCGTGACGCGCACATGCAAAGTGCGATCCTTCTTCGTCGGCTCGAGAAGAGCGTTGAATTTCCCCTCATCCATTTGGCCGTTGGCCCCCTACTGGCGCTTGCGTCAGGTGATCGAGGGTTCGTCCCTCGATTGCAGGAAAAGGGCGTAGCACATTTTTCCGTATCCTGCCTCTCCAAATTGTAAGGGGAAATTCAACTAAACAACTTCGAGCTGCACTCGCTGCGCTCGGCCGTTTGGCAATGCGGACCGGGCTCGCCCGGGTCGTTTAACGTGGGAACGCTCACCAGGGCCCGGCTTGGTTGACGCCGCACCGGATCGCCCTAACAACGAGGGCAGACAAGGCGTTTGGCCGCATTGTGGTTAGGCACATTCCCATGTCGTGTTGATATTTCACACGAGTTAGCCCCACGAGCTTTGCACATCATGTGTTTAGGTGTCGCTTGGGAAATGGTTTCACATCGTGGGGACAATTGTTCACATCATACATTTTAGTTTAGTCGGTTTGTTTGACTGCACGGTGTGGTAGTGCAATGATTCCTCATCGTATGAGCAATCCTTCGCATCGTGTGCACGTGCGGCGCGGAAACTCCGCGCGAGTGCAGGGCGAACTGCTGAATGACTTTGGAAAGCACAGGGAGTTGTGACGCTTGCCACAGTTTATTTCTGCCGTGAGCGGCAAAGGTGGGGCTGGGAAAACGACAGCGGTGATCCTGATCGCCGGGGAATATGCGCTTCAGGGAAAGCGTGTGCTTCTCATCGACGCAGACGGCCGCCAAAATCTACAGGAATGGTGGAAGCGCTCTGAGGCAAAGGACAACCTCCCTGCCAACATCGAGCTTATAACCGCTGCCCGTCAGACAACCGTTCAGCAGCTCCTGGAGAACGAGGCGAGCAGGTTCGATGTGGTTTTGATGGACTCCCCCGGCCAGGACACGGTTCTAAGGGATACGATCATCGCCGGATCCGACATTGTGCTGACGCCAATCCAGCCGAACCAGGACGAGATCAAGGCGGCCGGACAGGCGGCGGCCGACACGGCGGATATTTCCGACAAGGTAGGCCGGGAAATTCCTCATGCCAACTTCGTCACCAGGATCACCATGCCGGCGAAACTGCTGGAGGCTTACCGCCTGATCAGGCCGTTCGTGCAGAACCTGCAGGAAGGGGGTTACGGCTCCTATCTGCTTCAAACGATCGTGTCCCTGGAAGTGGTGTAGGTCGCGGCTGATGGCCGTGCTTTCCAACGTAGGGCCGGAGGAATATCAGCGTGCCACAGCGGGCAGACTGATCTGGGGATCATCGCTCATTTGCACCATGGTCTCAAGTGTCAGGTATCTGGCGCGTTGGACGGCCCATTCATCATTCTGTTCGAGCAGCAGTGCGCCAACGAGACGGACGATCGCTTCGTCGTTCGGAAAGATGCCGACCACCTCGGTGCGGCGCTTGATTTCGCCGTTGAGACGTTCAATCGGATTCGTTGAGTGCAGCTTTGCCCGATGCTCCTTCGGGAAGGTCATGTAGGCCAGCACGTCCTCTTCAGCGTCGTCCATGATGGTGGCGAGCTTCGGCACTTTCGGTCTGATCTGATCGGCGACACTGCGCCATTGAGCGCTTGCTGCCTCCGGGGTCTCCTGGGCAAAGGCCGTTGCGATGAAGGCGGATACGACCCGCCTGCCGCTCTTTCCAGCATGTGCCAGCACGTTCCTCATGAAGTGAACCCGGCACCTTTGCCAGGTGGCATTGAGAACCTTGGTGACGGCGACCTTGAGACCTTCATGCGCATCGGACACGACAAGCTTGACGCCACGCAATCCTCGGCGTGTCAGCCTGCGCAGGAATTCCGTCCAGATCGGCTCGGCTTCGGACGTGCCGACTTCCATACCCAGAACCTCACGCCGCCCGTCGCTGTTGACGCCGACCGCGATGATGACGGCAACAGAGACGATGCGACCACCACGCCGGACTTTGAGGTAAGTCGCGTCGACCCAGACGTATGGCCAGTCACCTTCAATCGGCCTGTCGAGGAACGCCTTCACCTTGACATCGATCTCTTCGCACAGGCGGCTCACCTGGCTCTTGGAGATGCCGCTCATGCCCATCGCTTTGACGAGATCATCGACCGAGCGCGTCGAGATGCCCTGGATATAAGCCTCCTGGATAACGGCGGTCAGAGCCTTCTCGGCCATCCGACGGGGTTCGAGGAAGCTCGGAAAGTAGCTGCCCTTGCGTAGCTTTGGAATGCGGAGCTCGACCGTTCCGGCCCGAGTCTCCCAATCCCTATCACGATAGCCATTGCGTTGAGCGAGACGCATCGGGTTCTTCTCGCCGAAGTCAGCACCGGTGGCTGAACCTACCTCCAGTTCCATCAGTCGCTCGGCTGCAAAGCCGATCATCTCGCGCAATAAATCGGCATCGGCGCTCTTCTCAACGAGCGAACGCACGTTCATCATGTCATTGGTCATCGGTGATCTTTCCATCAGGTTGGTCTTGAACAACCCGACCCTAAATGGAAAACACTGATGGCCGCCTAAACCTCAGGACCTACACCACTTGATGGGACACGATCCTTCAAACGGAGCTGATGGAGCGCAACTGCTATCGGGAAATTCGAAACGGATATGGCACCGTGCAAATGCTCGATCTCACAGAGTCGGTGAAAAAAGCGAGGGCGGAAGTCATGAGCCTGGTTCGGGACATCGAAACGCTTTTGCCAGGCAAGAATGAGGTGGCAGCAAATGGCTAAGGGCCAAACGACAGTTTCCGACTTTGCTGTCGCGCCCCGTCGCAGCCGTTCAATGGAGCAATCCGCGACCCAGCCAGACTCGAGGACCAAGCCGGCTAAGCTGCCGACGGAGCCGAGCGATGCACATCAGGCTGAAGAAGCTGCACCTCCCGGACCCGAGGCTCATCAGCCCGTCAATCGACTGATCGCACCGACAGAAGAAGCTCGGCGCGATCGGGCCATGACGAAAGCACTCCAGCGGGAAGATTCGAGAATTCGCTTGCGAGACCTGAAGAGGGCGCGCGATCGGGAATCCAAACACTACGTCAACTGCCCATTGGATTACGACACGAAGATCCGACTGCAAAAAGCCGCCCTTGAAAACGACGTGAAGATGACCGTCATCATGAAGGCGGCGATCGATCAGTTCCTCAAAGATAACGGCTATTGATCGATGTTAGGCCGCGGCTTTCTTCTTGGCGTGGCCGTCGGCTGCGTGCTGGGCGTGTATGTTGCTCCCCAACTCGGCCGCCCGACGGTCGGGATGGGACACCTTTCAGAAAGCAATTTGCCTCAATTGGAAATGGCGAGAGCCGTACCCGAGAAGGCTACGTGGCCGACAGATGATATGGCCAAGGCCCAACTATTCGCGCTATCCAAATGGGATCTAAGCAAGCATGGTGGCGGATCCAAAGTGATCGTCAACCGTTGCATTCGAATTGCAGATACGGAGATCGCTTGCGAGCTATCTGCGCAGCTCAGCTGGATCGACGGCGACACGCGAATTGAGACGGTTTTTCAAGGGAAAGGCAGCGACTGGAAGATGATAGCGGCAAAGAATCGCTAAATGCTTGTCTTGGCTGATTCGCCATTTTAAGAGCCGAAAGCGTTGCCCGAACTCTGGACGCGTTCTGAAGCATTTTAATTCACTTTCAAAGAGCTCGCCATCGGAATCTCACCCTCAAATCGTTTACGAAAATCGCTGTGAGTCTTCAGAGAAGCGTGCTCCAAATTGCTTCAATTTGCTGCATAGTGGCCGTCGAGGGCGATATTTACAAAAAGGGGTAAGAGTCGGTGACTGATGCAATCAGCTTGATGAGCGCACGAGGTTTGGTTGAAACGATCGATCCGGAATTTCCCAAACCGGTCTTCCGCCAGTCTGGTTTCGACGGCATCCTTACCGCAAAAGAAATCGATGAAAAGATCTCGGTTTGGCTCAAGAAAACGCGTGAGGCCAAAGGCATTTCCCGCGCCGATCTAGCGCATTTGCTGGGACTCTCGGTATCCGTCTACGCCAGGTACGAGCGAGGCTCAGAAGCTCGGATGTCAATCCCACGTCTCATTCATCTCTGTGAGATCATGGGCTTTCTGCCTCTCGACATGATCTTTGAGACGGCGCCGCACCTGTGGGGCAAGACGCCAGAAGAGGCCGAGGACCGTAGGACGCTGACGACGCTCGTTGACTGTCTTCCGCACGACACCATTCGCGACCTAATTCGCCTCATGAAACGCATGACGCCAGGCGAACCATCGGCCGACGCTGTCGTCACTAGGAACAGCGAAAGCCGCTAAACGCTAAACTGGCGCACTCAGCTTTTGCAGTCAGTGCTAGCGAGCAGTGGAAAGCGGCAGCCGCCCCGCTCCCGTTTACCACAGGCTCCGGCCTTCTCTTCGGCGCAATGGAGTAGCGCGTTCAGGCCTCCGCCTGCTTCGCTCCGCCAAAAGCGGAGTGGAAAATGGAATCGGCCCGGGACTTTTGTTTTTGGGACCCTTGTCGCTGACACTCCAAAGGTCGATATCAACATCTTGAATCGATCAGCGATCATCGATTCAAAAAAGTCGTTGGACGTCTGCGCATTGTCCCGCCAATCTTGGATCCATGACGCAACATTGGTTCCACCTTTATGTTCAGCGCACCGACGCCCGCAGCAACATGGCGCGGTTTTACCAATTGTCTGTCGAGCCGGATCTCTTCGGTGGCGCTGCACTCATTCGGCGCTGGGGACGCATCGGCACGCACGGCCAGGAGCGCATCCATCTGTTTGACAATGACCGCCAAGCGATTAGCCGCTTCCTTGTCCTGGCGCGCCAGAAGCGAGTGCGCGGATATCGGCCGCAATCGTGCTATTGAAGGAAGAAGAGCGTCGGAATGTCGGAAACGGACTTTCCTTGCTGATCAAACCGCAGCTAGCATTCCTGCGAGCTCTCCTCTGCGGCCCGCGCCCACCGAAGGCGACTGCCGGCCCCGTCGTGGTGCCGGCATCTTCATGGGCGCCTTCATGAGGAACCACCTTCAGCGGCCGTTATAACCGCTGAGGATCGTCGCGGTGACCTCGACGCTTGGAAGGTTGGCGTTCTTTTTGCGCTCGACGCCGCCATTCTATCTAGGCCTACAAGGCTATCTGCCTTGCACCATTTCATCGTGTAAGATCGCTCTTCACCGGCGATGCACGGGCTGCCTGTACCTGGGATATGACGTTGCTCGCCGATCACGGAGCAGCCATGCCGTTGGACCGCCCGGTTACCCCAGAAGAAGTCGCCAGTATCTGCCAAGCCCTCGATCAGTTGCTGGACGAATATCGCATCCCACGGGAGGGCGAAGAAGCGGAAGCCCTCGCCGCAAAGCTCTTCACCATCTACCAGACCGGCGTGCGCGACATCGAGTTGCTGAAGACGCTTGCCATCGCGGAGAGCTAGGCCGCCAAAGGAGTCGGCGCGTAGGCTATCGATGGATGCTCATATCGCGTGCCCATCACCGGCAGATGATGGCGGCTTTCAGCTATGAGCCGTGGGAGCGAACACGTCGATCCATGGGCCGGCCCGATCGGAGAAGAATACCAGGGTCACAGCAGCACAGGGGGAAAGCGGACCACTGCTCCGCGAATCGTGATCGGGAAATCGCAACGGCACGTGAGGCGATGGGGAACCTCCCCTCTGGCGCCTGGTTCACCTGAATGCCAACAAGAGTTCAACGAGCAATAATCGCGTTCTGCACCCCAGGGCGTCACTCATGAGCCTTACCACCGACTTCATCGCTGAACTGATCAGGGCTGCGAATGATCCAGACAAACTCAGCCCGTTCGTCGTAACGCGACTTCTTAACCGCTGCATTTCGACAATACGGGACATGAGCGAGCAAACCGGCGGGTCAAGAAGCAACCGGACGAAAGATGTGCTGATTGACCTACAGGCGGCGGTGGCGCGGGCTGAGGATCTCACCTCGGACGAAATCAGAGACGCACTTGTCGATGCGGCTGACCTCATCAGGACGTTGAAGATCATGCTCGACGACAATCGGTAAGGCCCCGCCCAATAATTTGCACAGGCGTACCGGAATCCCGGCATCAGACCTTCCAAACAAGTTCTACCTGGAGATAGAGTGCGGCCGTATCTTCAATCAAGGATGCAATTCCCCGCATCCAGGCTGAGCCAAACTGGATGCACGATTTGCCCCGCCTCCAATGCGGGGCTTTTTTTGTCGTTGATCTCCGACCCCATTGCGCAGCGGCCCGAAACTGACTGCAACGCGCTGCGAAACTCTGCGAGTTCCTGGTTCACCGTGGAGACAAATACATTTCCGGTGGCTTGGTGGGACAAGGCACTTATCAGGGACCAAAGCGGCGGCTAGGTAAGCGGCGGCGCTTCGTCTCGACGATAAACCCCTTAGGCTGGCCGGGCGAAAGTTTGGCCTTGGTGTCCTGCGTGGGATCCGATTTCGCCAACTCTGCCGGCTTTTCTGACTGCGGTGATTGCGCCGCGTCTGCCATGCCGAAACGAGCCTGCAACCACGCCCTGGCCGTTGCCGCATCTGCTTCCGTCACTTCGCCGGCGGCAACACCATCGAGATCAACACGCGTCGCGCCGGCACGCAATTGTGCGAGGTATTTGTCCCTTCGGGTATAGGCGCGCAGGGCCCTACTCAAATCCTCGTCGGGCAATTCGCTGTCAAGCGAGCGAATGTCTTCACGAATGCCGATCTTAAGCGGCTTCGGCTCTTTCGCGTCGAAGGCACCCGGCCAACGTTCCGAGAGGTAGCGAAACAGTGCGGACGGTGATTTGCGTTTTTGTTCGGTCGGCATGGTCAACGTCGTCGGCTTGCTGCAGTGCACAATGAACTGTTAGCATGAGTGTTTCGTCTTGCCTATGGGAAAACAGGCAAACGCCTTTATCCTCCGATCCCGCTGCCCAGGGAGAGTTCCAGCAGATCATCGAGTGAGGTGGTTCGGCCTCGTCCCGCGCTACCCCCAATGAGCGACGCTAAAAATCAGCATGCCTTGAAATATACTCGAACAGCTGGGGAACGCTCCAAGCACGGAAAGCGCCCGAAGTTCGCTGGTTACCTCAAAAGGATGAGGAACAAACGTTCCTGTGGGGCAGAAAATCTTCCAGGCGTCGAGTGTGGTCCTGGGCGGGTTGAGCTCGAAGGGAGCGATCCTGTAAAAACCTCCTTAGCTGCTGTTACCGCGACTACCCACCGGCAGAGGAATGGGAACCTGGATGATCACGATAATAAAGCAGCCGCCGTCATTGCGCCGGCTTCGGATCTCGCAATATCGGGTTCTCAGACACGAAACGCTTCAATAGTGCAAAGCCGCGAAAACCCGGCAGGTGACATCGAGGCAGCCCGAACGCGGCCATCAGCGCAACTCGCCTCACCGAGTTTCCTTGCCCGGCGCGAGTGGCACGAGCTCGCTATTCGGCATCAAATCGTTCAAGCTTCTTCTTGAGCCAGACGTTCTGTGTACGAAGCTGTTCAGCCAGCAACCGCTTGAGACGCTTGTTGTCTGCGTCCAGGGCGGCAAGCTCGTCGAGTAAGATCGGATTGTCGACAGTCCCGGTCTGCGCCTTTCGATCCTCGTGCCCAAGCTTCGAGTTGTGCGCGATCGTCTGGGCGGGGGCGCGCTTGGCACGCTTTCGAGGCGTGCCGGTTGATGTCGTTCGAGACTGTGATGCCGGTTGGCTCTCCTGTCCTTGCACAACCGCTTCGGCCGGATGATCGGCCGCATGGTGCTTCGAGATTTCGACCTCTGCGCCGTTGGCAACTGGTATCGCTAGTGCAAGGTCGACAGCGTCGGCGCGTTCGTTGGCGGACGCTGCATTGATCGGATCAGCCGGCCTAGCCTCACCTGAGTCAGGCGTCCCAGGCGCTTGATTGGAATTGAACAGATGCGGCGCCGTATCTTCCACTTCGCGGGCCAAAGCCTGGAGATCTGTGTCTCCCCAGATCGAGTTCGTCTGGGCTTTTGGCTGTCGTCGTCCCGACTTGAATTCAACAACGAATCTCCGTTGTGGCGTCTTCATCTACTTTCGATCCCAAAGCAATCGTGAAAAATCCAACGCCGATTGGCGCCGCTGCATTGCTGCTGGCGCAGCAATACAGCCCTTCCTCGCGCGCTTCAACTGGTCGCCAACCCCGCAGCTGGCGCGCCTTTCACCCGGCAAAAGCGGGGAACAGCTGGGCTTCGTTTGCCACGGCAATGCCAAATGGGGAGCAAATACAAGCGTCTGGTGTGACGCGGAGAACGCCGAAGAAACGTCGCCGCGCATTCCCGGTCCTGGTCAGTCCAGGCCGAGCCTCTTGCGCAGTTCGGCATTTTCCGCTCGCAGCTTCTCCGCCAGCAGCTTGCGGAGCCTCTGGTTTTCTTCTTCGAGCTGGACAAGATCTGCCAACTCATCGCCGGCCGGCAGGGGCTTGGTGCTCTTGGTGCCCTTTTGCTCGGCAGGCTTCGCAGCACCTTTCCAATGATAGTAGGTTTGCTCTGATATGCCGGCGCTCTTGATAGCGTCCTTGAGGGTGTCGCCTTCGCTGACTTGCGTCGCGATCAGCTTGAGCTTCTCGCTCTTCTCTTGCTCGGTATATCCCCTGCGTTTAGCGGCCGGCGTCTTTGCTTGAGCCGGTTCGGAAGCCGCCTTCTGAGGCCGTGGCGACCTCTGCTTCTTAGCCGTTGGTGCTTTCACTTCTGCGTCCGTCGCTACGGCCGCAGCAACTGGTCCCGCATTACTCTCGTCAGCCATCAGCAATTCCTTCCTTTAGTCAGCGCCTGTTTTCGGCTGAGTGCTCCACAGAGTCAACACAACCATCATAGTCCTGCTTTACGAACAGGTGATATTTGGCTTGTGCCGAGACGCTGCAGTTAACCGATACGGATGGTCCGGCCGTAAGGACGGTCCAGCTTCGATAGATCTCCAGCGAAGCTGCACTCTGCCGCGAAGCTGATCAACGCTTATCAAGCAGGGATTCGCGATGATCTGGGCTTGAGTATTGTCGCTGGGCTGTCCTGAGCCGCAGCGCGGGCATCTTCGCGCAATGTCGCAACTACGCGCTTACAGGGGGCGCCACCAAGCTCACGAAACTTCGAACCGCTCGAGCATCTTCTTGAGCTGCACGTTCTGCAGATGAAGCTTTTGAGCGAGTTGGGTCCTCAGCATTTCGATTTCTTCGTCGAGTGTTGCCACTTCATGGAAGAACAGGTCACGTGAAGACGAGGGTTGCACGCTTTGATGAGGCTTTGGGGGGACAGCGCTCTGCGCAGCCACCTGGGCGTTGGCTCTCTCTCCACGTTCTCGACGCTTGATCCGCGGTTTGCTTGGCGACTTGGCTGCCGCACTTTTCGTAACCAATGAATTCGCCTCGGCACCCGAATGGTCGGCTTCATGACGCGCAGTTGTTTGAACCTCTTCAGCATCGATCGGCGGTCTTAACGCCTGTGCGACATCGCCATCGCCTTTCACCTCATTCGATGCGACCGACCCCTGATCAGCCGAGACGTCCTCATCGTAAGCAGGTGGGCCGCCAGCTACCCTCAAACTGAGCCGAAGCGCGGACCTATGCTCCACGTCGCTCTCGAGCGCCTGGGAATCGGTGTCATTCCCGATCGAACTCTCTTGCGCTTTCGCCGATGGTCGCCGCGACGTCAGTTGGGCAAGGAAGTTCCACGGTGTTTTCATAGTGTCCCACCTTGAGCAAACCGAACTGCGATCCTGTTGAGTGTTTCCTCACCCTGTCATCTTTTACGATGCAGCTGGGACAGGTTCGAAGCCTGTTTTCGATCGAGCGAAAGACGGAGTTAACAAAGCCGCCTTTCAACACCCTATCATGGGGAGAGCGAAATCCATGGGCCCCTCCTGTAATTTGCAAGAGTTTGCACAACTTCGTTCTCAGCACCATTGTCGTCAATTTCTTGTTAACTGGCGCCACTCTAGGGTGTTGAAAAGGTGCCAATGAGCGACGTTTCGCCTCTAAAAACACCGGCTTGGCAGCTGTGGAGCCGGTATCGGCAACACGCATTCAGCCACCGTCACGCGAGGCGGAGAAAACGCACTGAGATCATCGGAGTAGCATTTGACTTTCGGCGCCGATCTCGAGGCCATCCTCGATTCAATCACCGCACCCATTATCGTCAAGGACGAGCGTTTTCGCTTCCGCTTCCTCAACGAAGCGGCTTGCGCGCTGGTTGGCAGAGGACCCAGTGACCTGATCGGCTGCACCGATTACGACATTCGACCGACGGCAGAGGCGGATCGCATTCGTGAAATCGACAGGCGTGTTCTATTTGCCGGCGAGGAGATTTCGGTCGAGGAAGAGATCGCCGTATCGGGCGGAGTGCTGAAGACGCTGCTGACAAGGACGTGTCGTGCCAGCCTGACGAGAGGGAACACCAGCGAAAAGGTTATCGTGGCGACGATCCTGGACGTCACCGAACGGCGAAAGGCCGAGTCAGAGCTGCACGCCAGCGAAGAGCATTGTCGATCGCTGGTAGATCCCCAGGTGCCATGGACGGCAGATCCATCGGGACAGGTTCTGGAGATTGGTCCGCGCTGGAAAGAGACCGGCTATGCCCCACAGGAAGCTCTCGGGACCGGATGGGAACAAGCAACGCACCCCGATGACCTGGACCCCGTGCAGCAAGCGTGGGCGAAATCGCTTGAGACCGGAGCGCCGCTCGACATCGAGTTTCGCCTGGCGGCCGCAGCGGGCGGCTACAGTTGGTATCGGGGTCGTGCCGCCGCACGCAGGGCCGAAGACGGAACAATTCTTCGCTGGTACGGCACGGTCGAGAACGTCGATGACCGTCGCAAAGCCTTGGAAGCTCTTAAGGAGAGTGAGGCACGTTTCCGGGCAATCGCCGACGACGCACCGGTAATGATCTGGGTGACCAACGCAGATGGCGCAGACGATTATCACAGCCGACTTTGGGTCGAGACAACCGGGCAGACCGCCGAGCAGGCGGCAGGGAAAGGTTGGTTGAATGCCGTCCATCCCGACGACCGGACCGCGGTCGAAAGAGCGTTTTTCGAGGCTTTTAACCGTCGCAAGCCAATCCGGATGGAATACCGTTTAAAACGCGCCGCCGGAGGCTCAATCTGGGTCATCGACATCGGACAGCCGCGCTTCGCGACGGACGGCACATTTCTCGGCTTCGTTGGTATTGCCCTCGACATCACCGAGCGCCGTAACGCGGAACAGGAGCGATTGCTGGCGCAGAAGCAAATTCACCACATGGCGCGACATGATGCGCTGACGGGATTGCCGAATCGCCAGCTCCTCCGCGAGGAGTTCGAACGCCTATCGGACGCGATCGCGCCGGCCACCAGAATCGCAATTCTCTGCCTCGACCTCGATGGCTTCAAGGCGATCAACGACGCCTATGGTCGGGCCACCGGTGACCTGTTGCTGCGCCGTGTGGCTGAGCGGCTGCGAAACTGTGTCAAGCAATCCGACATCCTCTGTCGCCTCGGTGGCGATGAATTTGCCGTCTTGCGCACCGGCATCAACAGCAATGATGAAGCCCTCTTGCTGGCCCAGCAGCTTATAGATGTCGTTGAAGCACCGTATGAGCTCGCAGGAGCCCATGTCGATCTTGGTGTCATTGTCGGGCTTGCGGCTGCGCCAAAAAATGATCAGTCGGTAGACGAGCTTATCAAGGCTGCAGACATAGCACTCGAACGGGCCAGAGCCGGCGGCCGCGGCACCTACGTTCTGTATGAGCCTGGTATGGATGCAGATCTGCAGGCACTGCAGCAGATGAGGGCTTCACTGCGGCACGCGCTCGCAAACGGCGAGCTGGATGTCCATTACCAGCCGCTCGTCGACCTTCATACCGGCCGAATAACGACATTTGAGGCACTGGCCCGGTGGCCGCATCCGGATAGGGGCCACGTGTCGCCTGCCGAGTTCATTCCTGTTGCCGAGGAAACCGGCCTTATTGGACCGCTTGGCGAGTGGGTTCTTCGTCAGGCTTGCACCGAGGCGGTCAAATGGCCCCCGGAGGTCAGTGTGGCTGTCAACCTTTCCCCTTTGCAATTCAGGAACCGGAGGCTCGCTGCGACTGTGGGCAGCATTTTGGAAGAGACGGGACTGGAGGCCTCGCGCCTGCAGCTCGAGATCACCGAGTCTGTGTTGCTCGACGAATGCGACGGCAATCTTCAGACTTTAAAGGAGATCCGACAGCGCGGCGTGAAAGTCGCAATCGACGATTTCGGAACCGGCTTCTCCTCGCTTGGTTATCTCAGAACTTTTCCCTTTGACAAAATCAAGGTCGACCGCAGCTTCATCACCGATCTTCCGATGAGCAAGGTATCCTTGGCGATTGTCAGGGCGGTCGCCGCGATCGGCCGCTCACTCAGGATCATCACCACGGTGGAAGGTGTGGAGCGCCGGAACCAACTCGAGCTGATCAAGGCAGAAGGCTTCGATGAGGCGCAGGGGTACCTGATCGCACGTCCCCTGCCCGCTCAGCAGGCAATGGAGCTCGCTCATTCCGCCCATAGCGGGATTTCCACGACCGAGCCGGGATGACGCGGAACGCTCTGTTGTCGCGCACCGTCTCGACGAAGACGCCCGTTGGCGATGAGACGACCGATCGCGGTGGACTGTGGCCACGTGCACAGCAGCACGGCATTTGCATAGCTGCATTGCACAAAAAACGTTTCCCGAATGATCAAAAAACGATCATCATGCATTCAGTTGATGCACATGGCGGTTTTCCTCCCAGTTCCGCTGCAACAACTGTTCCCCTCTGGAGGTTCATACCTTCAAAACTCATGGGCCGCGGTTTTCCGACGGCCCTTTTTTCTTTTTCTCTTCCGCGCTGAGCACACTCGACGTCCCGGCGAAATGCCCAAGGCGGGCTCCGCACGTTAGTGCGGCATCAACAAGTTTGAGCATACCAGGCGCAGGCGCTTTAGCGTCGAAGTCAGTTCGCGCGCAGCTTGACCGGTTAACACGGTAGCCGCAGGAGATTTAGCATCGCGCCGCCGGCAGGCGGAAATCGGGACCGACTGCCGCCGGCAAGCTGCTCCGTTCGGGCCGGCCCCCCTACTCTCCCCGGCCGCGCCAGAGATCGGCTATAAAGGCCATGAACGTCACGGTCGGCGGGATCCTCCCTGTTCAGGCAATCCTGCTGAAGCCTCCATTCTTGTTCGCAAGAGGATGGATCTGAAGTTCGGCTGATGCCGTGACGCGAGAGATAAGCGGCCTTGTCGCGCCCGTCATGGCATCGCAAAAATCGTCGCATCATCCTGCCGTTGGCGGATGCCCTTGAATGACGGGTGGCGCAGCTTCCCATCCTGCGTCCATGCGCGATACTCGGCCTCGGCGACAAGTATCGGCCTGGTGAAGACCGCAGCCTTGCGTTTGAGCGCCACCGCCGGCTGATCGGCCCGGATCGCGTCGAGCAGTTCACGTAGCTTCACCGATTCCTGATAGGTCCAACCCGTACCGCAGCCGCCGACATAGACGAGCCGCTCGCCTTTCCTCGCCGCAAGCAGCAGCCGCCCGATCGCGCCAGGCAAAGTCGACGGCTCGTATCCGACGATCACGAAGCTGTCGCTGCATACGCATTTGATCTTCTGCCAGTCTAGACGTCGCCCGGACTGATAGGGCTTGTCGCGCCGCTTGGCGACGATGCCTTCGAGGCCGTGCTCGCAGGCGATCCGATAGAATTCGTCGCCGTCCGCGACAACTTCCTCCGACAGCCGGGTAACACCGGTGCGGCCGGCGCCGACGATCGGCTCCAGCAGCCGCCGCCGTTCGCCGAGCGGCAGGCGGCGCAGGTCGCGGCCGTCGAGATAGAGGAGGTCGAAGGCGAAGAAGAGGATTTCGCGTGGATCGTGCAGGCTCGGCCTCCTGCCAAGCGCCCGCTGCAAGAGGCCGAAGTCGGAGCGGCCGTGCCCGTCGAGCACGACCGCCTCGCCGTCGAGGATGGCGGTCTTCAGCCCAAGAAGCCGCGCCTCGGCTGCGATCGCGGGGAAGCGATCGGTCCAGTCATAGCCGCCGCGCGTGATGATGCGCACCCGGCTGGGCTCGATATGGACGGCCAGCCGATAACCGTCCCACTTCACCTCGAACGCCCAGTCCCGTCCCTTCGGCGGCTTATCGACGAGCATCGCCACGCAAGGCTCAATCCGCGCCGGCATCGGGTCCGCAGGGCGCCTCAGGCGGTTTCTTCGAGGACGATCTGGCCATGCGGCCATTAACGCACAGATCAGCGGAAAGGACGCATTGACTATCAGGCGTATCCGCTCATATCAGGAGCATCAGCGCTGGCGGGCGCCTTTCACGACATGCGGGATATCGACACCTCAAACAAAGGAGGATTCCGCATGCCAGGACCAAAATACGATATTGAAGGTGCAATTTTCATTCGCTTCGCCATGGTCGGTCGCGCGGTCCTGAATGGCCTCGCAGCCAAAGGCCAGCGGCGGCGGCGTGATCCGCAGTGCTCCACGCTCTTTGCCCGCGACATCGTAACAGCTTTGAGGGCGCAGATCGGCTTTCGGCGCCATGGCGAAGCTGTTGACGATGCGACCGTGCAGGAATTCCTGCGCGCCGCCATTTGGGAAATATCGATCGAGGATTGCGCGGTGCTCGTCGGCATCGACGCCACGTCGAGGGACGCGGCGAAGCGGGATATTGCGAAGCGACTGGCCGAGCAGCTCAAGGCCGAATTCGAGATTGTTCACGACCCGGCATTCCATCACGGCGACAGCGGAACCGGACCGCTAGGGCCGAGGAGATAATTTCAAACCGGCAGCAGACAATCGGAACAATGACGCCCCCGCTGAATTATCTTTGTGCCGCTTCCCTCAAGCGGCACAGGTCCCCCAACCTGTTAAGAGTGCCCGCCCTGTCCCCCGGTGCGGGCACTCGCGCTTTCCGACGGTGCGCTTGTTCCGCCGCGAGGAGAGCAAGAAAAAAGCCCCTCTCGCGGTTAGGCAAGAGAGGCTTCGCGCCCGAGCGTTCGACTTCACAGGCGACATAGAATTTGCAGCAGCAAGTTTGCGCATGCAAGCACCAGTGCATAGTGTCAGGCTCTTTTCACCGCGACAATTTCGAGGGAAACGGGGACAAGAAAAAGAGCCCGCAAGGAGGGATAACCAAGGCGGGCTCGAGTTACGGGACCATATCTTTTTGACTGTCGTTGATCGTGACAGAGTAGTTCGTGTTGTCCAGTAAGCTGTTCTGTCTAGCCAGAGTGATCAAGGAGCTTGGCCAATGCGTCAATATTCGCTGATCATCGACATGATCTCTTCAGGGGACTCATGAACTTGGAACGTCAGGCAGCTCCCGTTATTGGGCGAGAAGGTCACGAGAGTGGTGCGTTGCTGCCCCTCTATCCGCTGGAAGTGCGTAACAGTGTCCATGTTGATGAAAATCGGTCCGTTGCTGCCGTGCAATTCGAGCCACATGGATTGGTCCTCTCTAAAGTTCGTAAGTTAGATTCAAGATAACACCAAAAGAACCAGGCTGGGGACGGCAACCGGCCGATCCTGACCACCTAGCGAAAAATTCCGCCCCAGTATCACGGCGACCGTTGACTCCCGGTGCAGTGAGAACATACTAAGAACATTCGTCGGCGTTGCGGCCGCCAATCTGAAAACCTGTGGGGCAAAGGACTCTGCGCGTGCGCGGAGAAGGAGCCGTCATGTCTGCTGAGAAGCAAACTTCCGACATCGAGGAATTCGATACGTGGATGGATGAGGTCGCGTCAGCACTTGCCTGGCACGGCGGCGACGCGGAAGCGACAATCCGCACACTGCTCGCCGACTGCAAGCATCTGCGCGAGCAACTGGCATTGGCCCAGATTGCGATGGGCATAGGCTTTACCCGCGGCTGGTCGCCCCGTTCAGAGCGTCACGACGAGGTGACGAAGTGAGCGACGAGCAAGGCGCGGCCAAGCACGATACGACGCTCTACGTGCACTATTGCGAGCATCCCGACTGCAAAAAATGGGGCGCGTTCGGGTTCGCAGTTGGCAAAGCACAGCCGAACTGGTTCTGCATCGAGCACCGAAGCACTGGCTGGCCCTTCAACAAGGCTTCGCCCTCGGTCGGGAAGGACAGGTAGTCGCCGCCGGCTTCTTGACGAGGCAGTAACCAGCCATGCAGTCCCAAGCATACATATGCGGCTCGTAATAACCGACCAGACGACCGGCCGCGACATAGGCGAGCATCAATGCGCCGGAGCCATTGCGGATAAAGTTGCCGCCCATGCCGAGCAGCATGGCGATGATCTGGCCAACCCGCTCCGGCTCGACATAGGTATTGCAGCCAATGCCGGTGATGGCGTTCCGGATGGTACGAGACGGATCGAGGCTCAACTTCCTTCCGTTGAGGCTCGCGCCCTTGCCAGCGGCCGAAGCATAGACTTCGCCATCGCAGGGCGCATGGATCACCCCGATCACCGGCACGCCGCCATGCAGCACCGCGATCGACACACACCACGTCGACATACCATTGACGAATGGCGCGGTACCGTCAATCGGGTCCACAACCCAAGTATAGCCGGAGCCCCCTCGACGAGGCTGAATTCCTCGCCGAGGAACCCGTCCTCCGGGAGCTCCGCGGCGACGCCGAGATAAGCGACGAGCAAGGCGCAATCAGGCACGAGACGACGTCAACAACGCCGCCCGATGGTGGGAAACCGGGACGGACTGACCGTCCCGGCGCCGGTGCCTACCACCATGGTGTGTAGAAGACCGCGAGACCTGCCGCGAGCGCGGCGCGGGCTTTGGCGACGAAGGCGAGATCATCGGTGACTTCGCTGCCGTCGGACAAGCCGAAGAAGAAGCCGTCGGTCGGCGGCAGAGTGCGATTGCGAATCGCCGTTTCCAGGCGATCGAGATCGTCGGCGGTTAGCTGAAGATTGGCGCAATTGAATTTTGCGTCGTTGCCGCCCTTTTGGCGGTAGAGTTGTTCCATCCAGCCGTGAAGGTTCGGATGCTTCCGCCAGTAGTGGAGCTCCGTGGCCTCTTCAACCTCAAAGTCGACCGGCGCGGCGGGCGGTTCGCGAAGAGTGCAAGCGTACATGTCGAGTCCCATGATTTTCTCCTTTCGTTGGTCGGTCCCGAAGGACGCGGCGTGAAAGGCCGGGCGGCATCGGCCGCCGCGGTCATGGCCAAACTCGGGCTTTCGCCGGGGCGTCCGCCCCCGAAGGCTGGCGCGGGCAGGGCATTGACGACAAGGCGACGTCCGGCAGAAACGCGAGAAACCAGAGGGACGACAACGCGAAGTAGTCTGGGACCGACCTCGTGTTGCACCGGCGGATCAGTCCCCGCTCACGGGACGCGAAGGAGGGGCGGCGCAAGTGGCCCACATCAAGAATTCTCCAGCCATCTGGTGGCTGAAAAGCGAACGAGCGGTTAATGCGTGTGGTTAGCTGCCTTCGCAACTCCCAAGGTTTCACTCGAGACTGTACCAGAGCCTAGACAAGGCCGCCCGAAGTGATGCCGTGTCGGGCGATGCGCGAGGAAGCCGAGGGTGGCAGCGCGGCGGGCGAATCGGCCGCCTGTGGCGGCTTGAAATCGCCTTCCGTCGGCATACCATTGCGTTGCCTACCTTGAAGGAGCGCAGCCATGGAACTCACCGTCGTGCCCATCGTCAAGCCGGACGCATCCAACTTCATTTTTGGCCAGTCGCATTTCATCAAGACGGTGGAAGACCTCCACGAAGCGCTGGTGGGCGCGGTTCCTGGCATTCGCTTCGGGCTGGCCTTCTGCGAGGCCTCCGGTAAGCGGCTCGTGCGCTGGTCGGGTAATGACGAAGCCGTCATCTCCCTTGCACGCGACAACGCATTGGCCATTGGCGCCGGCCACACTTTCCTGGTCTTCCTTGGGGACGGATTCTTTCCCGTCAATGTGCTTGCCGCGGTGCGTGCGGTGCCAGAGGTCTGCCGCATTTACCGCGCGACGGCTAACCCGACACAGGTGATCGTCGCGCAAACGGAGCTGGGCCGCGGCGTGCTCGGCGTGGTGGATGGCGCCTCACCGCTGGGTGTCGAAACCGACGTTGACATTGCGTGGCGGAAAGACCTGCTGCGAAACATCGGCTACAAGCTGTAATGGCTGGATGAACCCCGATGCCTCATGACGGCTCGATGCCGCCGAGTTCCCGTTGATAGATTATGCGATCTTGATATGTAGCCGCAAAGTTAAAGTGTCCTGATCCTGCAAAGTAAGAATGTCACTCTCCCCGCGTTTTGATGACCTGGGAGATTGCGGATGGGATTGATTGCGATGAGCGAGCGTGACCTGCAGCGGATCGAGATTTTGTCGAAAGTGACCGCCGGGCGCATGACGTTGGCGGCGGCGGCGCATGTCCTGGGCTTAAGCACGCGCCAGGTGCGTCGTCTGCTGGATCGGATCAGCACTGGCGGTGCAGCGTCGATCCGGCACAAGGCAATCGGCCGGCCATCGAACAATCGGATTTGTGACGGCGTGCGCGATTATGCCATGGCGATCGTGCGCGAGCGCTATGTGGACTTTGGTCCGACGCTGGCGGCCGAGAAGCTTGCCGAGCGTGATGGTCTGACGGTGTCGCGCGAGACCCTGCGCCAATGGATGTCTGAGGCCGGCCTGTGGCTGTCGCGCAAGCAGCGGCGGACGTTTCATCAGCCACGGTTGCGGCGCGAGGCCTACGGTGAACTGGTGCAAATCGATGGATCCGAGCATCGCTGGTTCGAGGATCGCGGTGACCCATGTTCATTGCTGGTGTTCATCGATGATGCGACCGGCAAGCTGATGCAGTTGCGGTTTGTACGCTCGGAAAGTGCGTTCAGCTATTTCGAGGCGCTCGAGCTCTATCTGAAGGCGCATGGGGCTCCCGTCGCCTTCTATTCCGACAAGCATTCGGTGTTTCGGGTTGCGAAGAAGGATGCCAAGGGCGGTCAGGGCATGACGCAGTTCGGGCGTGCACTTTGCGAGCTAAACATCGAGATTCTTTGCGCAAACTCGAGCCAAGCCAAGGGCCGGGTCGAGCGGATGAACCGGACGCTACAGGACCGGTTGATCAAGGATCTGCGCCTGGAGGGCATCTGCGGCATGGACGACGGCAACGCTTTCCTGCCTCGGTTCATGGAGCGCTATAACCGCCAGTTTGCCATTACCCCTGCCCGATCTGATGATCTGCATCGGCCGCTGAACCTTGCCCCGGATCGGCTGCGCGACGTCCTGTGCAAACGTGAGCAGCGCTATGTCGGATCGCAGCTGACGTTTTCGTTCGAGCGCCAGCGGATCATGCTGGAGGAGACCGCGGTGACGCGCGGGCTGGTCGGTCGCTATGTCGAGACCTACGCGCTTGCCGACGGCAGGCTGGATGTGCGCTGGAAGGGGCATTCCCTACCCTACCGGGTGTTCGACAAGGACCAGCGGGTGACGCATGCGGCGATCACCGAGAACAAGCGGCTCGGTGATGTCCTGGCCTACATCAAGGAGCGTCAGGAGCAGCAGACGAAGCCGGCCTTAAAGACGAACAGCGAGAAGATTGGCTACAAACCGCGGGGCCGCAAGCCGGGCAAGAGGACGGATTTCATGAACGATCCAGCGGTCATTGCTCGGCGTCGACAGGCGCTTTCCCAGCGAGGTGCGGTGGAGCAAGGGCAACCCTACCCGGCACAGTTCAATGGAGGATAAACTCGGATTGCCTGTCTGATTCCAGCTTTAAACAGGCAGCCCATAAGGGTGTCTTGTGGTAAGTTCCGCCCTGCCAAATGGTCAGTCCCTCGCGCTCCTCGTGCAGCAATCCCAGCCAGCACAGCGGGCGAATGATGTCGTAGCGGAACGCCGACCGTTCCGCCCAGGCTTCGACAGTCATTTCTGCTGGCTCGGGGTACGATTCGCTCGGGTATAGCTCGTTCGCCAGGTCGTCCAACGAACAGCCCGTTTCTGCTTTGATATTGATAAGATTGAGAAAGACGTGCCACCAACGCATCCGATTACGGACAGCCTCCTGCGTCTGCCCGTAGTGGATATAAGCATAAAGATAATCCGTCGCGATCAGATCGAAGAAGGCCTGCGGTCTCGCCAGAAAGTCTCGGCCGCGTTGGGTTGGTACCAGTACGTCCTTGCGCCGCCGAAGAAGCCGCAAGTACTTGAGCATGTCACGGACGACCAAAAGCGGCGGCATATCGGCTTCGTTGAGAACCTTGTTGATGCTGTATAAGTCGTCCGACGTGTAGCCGGGCCAATCGAAGTGAACAGCGGCCCAGTGGACGAACTTGCGGTTCATCGCCCCCGACGCGGTCAGACCGATCCCTCCCTGGGTCTCTGCGTAGGAAACCGTCATGGCCATGCCGCGAAGCAGTGGCGACAAAGCGGCGACATCGACGTCACCCATCAGCCTGATTTCCGGAAGCATCGCGAGATCCTGGCCCTGCACATTCAGCTGCCAGCAACATCTACCAGGAACGCATTAATTGAAACTGAGAAAGCTAAAGCCGAAGGGGTGCCCTACGCCCGCCCCCTCCCTTCCCTTGCAACCCGGCCCAGCCGGTCCGGTCGGGGGCTTGCCTCAGCGCAAGTGGAGATGTCGGCTGTCGCATTTCTAAATGGCTGAAGACGTATCCAAAGTGACATTTTTACTTTGCGCAACGGCGGACATTTCAACCTGGCCGCCACATGATATATAACGGCATTTTAGAGATGCGACATATGAGCCAGTTAGAGATGCGACAGTCGTCGCCTCTTGGGATGCTGGTCAAACGTCAAGGTTTGGAAGGAAGACTGGCGACGTGAAGCGTGGCTGAGACCATGAGCGTTCGGAGTCGTCATGTCTTGTTTGATCACCATGTCGCAGAAGGAATTGCATCGTCTTGAACTCATCCAGCGGATTCGCGGTGGCAGCCTGAGCGTCGTCGAGGCGGCTGCGTTGCTTCGTCTCAGCCGCAGTCAGGTCCACCGGCTGTTGCAAGCCTATGACCTGGCCGGCGCCGACGGTCTCGTCTCGAAGAAGCGCGGCCGTCCGAGCAACCGGCGTTACAGCGAGGATTTCCGCAACCTGGTGCTCGACCTGGTGCGTGAGCATTACTCGGATTTTGGACCAACCTTGGCGGCCGAGAAGCTGCTCGAATGCCACCGGATTGCGGTCAGCAAGGAGACGCTGCGTCAGTGGATGATGGAAGCCGGCCTCTGGGTGTCGCGACGCGAGCGCAAGAAGCGGGTCTTCCAGCCGCGCGGCCGGCGCGATTGTTTCGGCGAACTGGTTCAGATCGACGGCTCGCTTCATTGGTGGTTCGAGAACCGCGGACCCAAATGCGCCCTGCTCGTCTATATCGACGACGCCACCGGCAAGCTGTTGCATCTGCGCTTCGCCGGATCGGAGAACACCTTCGACTATCTGCACGCGACGAAGGCCTACCTGCAGCAATGGGGCAAGCCGATTGCCTTCTACAGCGACAAGCATGGCATCTTCCGCACCACCCATGCTTCCAAGAAGGACAGAACCAGTGGCCTGACGCAGTTCGGGCGGGCGCTTTATGAGCTCAACATCGACATCATCTGCGCCAATACCCCGCAGGCCAAGGAGCAGGCATCACGATGCACCTTGTTGGAGTGGTTGAGCGACAATTAATCTGGGTGGACGACCACCATATCGACTGCCGGCGCCTTTTTCGAGTCTGACGTTGCCCGGCGGTTCGTACAAGTACCGATGGTTGGTGGCGTATCGATGGCGCTTGAGAATGCCCTTCCGCCCGAGTTGGTGAACGGTCGAGACGCACACGCCGAGCTGCTGGGCCACTTCCTCGCCGGTGAGCATGCCGCTCTCCCGCAGCCGTTCGTACCGGCTCTTCAAACCATAGGTGCGGCGCACGAGCATGACCTTCTTCAGCGTGAAGGGTTCGCCGCGCCAGTTGCGATGCCCGAGCTCATTGAGACGGGCGGCGATCTGCCGGTCGTTGGCGGTCTCCAGTAGCTCGTTGATCAACGCCACGACCTGTGCCGGCGTCTTGCGTATCACTGACATAGGCCGTGGTCTGGTCACCGACAGGCTCTGCGTGCGCCCGCCGCGCCAACGGATATGGATGTTGACCTGTTCGTCGACGAGCAGCGTCACGTCTTCGATGAGAAGGCCGAGCATGCGCTTGCGTTCGACGGCACCAGTGCGTTCGTCGTTCCAGATGCGCGGGAAATCGGCGGTCAGCGCCCTGATGCGCTCCTGTGCTGGCTCGTCCAGCAGGGAGCGGTCGGCCTCGTTCTGGCGCTCGTGCTCGCGCTGGAGTGCATCGAGGTCGCGCAGCCGTGCGTTCCAGTCGGCTTCCAGCGCGTCGGCGACCAGGCGGTTGTCCGGATCGACCTTTAGGTAGCGCCGGCGGGCCAGTTCGGCCTCATAGCGGGTGCGTTGCAGCTGCGTGCCGCGCAGCGCCGCGGCCTGCTCCACGCGCTGGGTGATCTCCTGCTGCACGGCAAGGGCGACATCGATCGCTGCCGGCGCCATCGCCTCCAGCAGTAGCGCGCTCACCGCCTCGTCGACCGGAGCGCCGCGCACCCATTGGCAGTGCTTGCCGGCCTGTCGCACGACGGCTTCGTTGCAGACGTAATACGGGCGCAGCCGCCCCTCGAACGGCTCGTAATGGACCCGCATGCGTGCACCGCAGCGGCCGCACAGCAGCCGTCCTTGCAACAGACCGCTGCCCTGGCGGGGCATGCGTCCACGCAGGCCGGGTGAAAAGCCGGCGGCGTTCTGTTCCAGGGTTGTCTGATTCCGCTCGTACTCGGCCCAGGAAATGTAGCCCTCGTGTGCGTTGGGGATCAGCACCTGCCAGTCGGATCTCGGCACCCGCAGTTGCACGGGCTTAAGCTTGGCATTGTAGGCTGTGCGCGTGCGTCCATAGGCGAAGGCGCCGGCATATCGCGGATTGTGCACGATCTGAAGCACGCGGGAATGGTCGATCTCGCTCCAGAGGACGTCGCCCTTGCCGATGCCGCGACGGATACGCCGGGGAAAGAGGATCTTCTCGCCCCGCAGGCGGCGCACGACAGCGCAGGCCGAGCCGGTCTCGCGGAAGGTATCGAACAGGAGCCGCACCGTGTCCTGGATCTGTCGGTCGGGATCGAGCACGACCCGCGCGTCAGGGGTGTAGACCAACCCGATCGGCAACGGCATCTCGAGTTCGCCGCGGCGCGCCTTGTTGAGAATGCCGCCTTGCAGCCGCGACTTCAGGATGTGCAGTTCGGCCTCGCTCATCGTGCCCTTCAGCCCGAGCAGCATGCGATCGTTGAAATAGGCCGGATCGTACGAGCACACATCTTAATGCCCCAATTGGATTTGGGGATGATCAACGGATAACAGTTACTGATCCGACGCACCCTCTTTATGGGCGCGATTTCATTTTGGCGGGCGGACCGAGCGGCGCCGGCCCCTATCGTCAGCTTCTTGTCGTTTACAGCGATGATGTTTTCCTGAAGATTCCAGTCTCAGCCACCAATCTTTATCCATCGGCACCTGGTATGCCGTCAGCCAAGCTTTCAACTACGAGCGTTCGCGATTTTATTCGCCTGGCAAACTGTGCGAGGGCGCAGGCGCCGCAAAGTTCCGTCGATATGGCTGAGCATGATAGCCTGACGTCAGAAACCGAATCACCCCTATCGAAACCGCATGGTTCTCTGGAGGGCGAGGCATGATGTCGGATCTGATAACGACCCAACATTTGTGCCGAAAGGCCGTGATTTATATCCGGCAATCGACGCCACATCAGATAGTCAATAATCAGGAGAGCCTGCGGTTGCAATATGCGTTGCATCGGCGTGCGGGGGATCTCGGCTGGGAAGACAACAATATCGAAGTGATCGATGCAGATCTTGGTCAGAGCGGAGCGGCGGCGGTTCACCGTGCCGGCTTCAAAGATCTCCTTGCACGCGTCACCCTGGGCGAAGTTGGCATCGTTCTCTCGTATGAAGTGACGCGGCTTGCCCGCAATTGTTCCGATTGGTATCCGCTCCTTGATCTATGCGGTTATCGGCAATGTCTCATCGGCGACCGCGATGGTGTTTACGACCCGGGTTCGGCCAACGGGCGCCTGTTGCTTGGCCTGAAGGGTACGATCTCGGAAGTGGAATTGCACACGCTGCGTGGCCGCCTGACAGCTGGTTTGCTCAGCAAGGCTGAGCGGGGCGAGTTGGCATTGTTGTTACCAGCCGGGCTGGAGCGGGACGCCGATGGTATCGTGATGAAGGATTCAAACCAGGAAGTGCAGGACCGGATTGCCCTGATATTCTCGGCATTTTGGGAGTTAGGCACCGTCGGAAAAGTGATCCGCTCCTTGCGGGATCGTGCTCTCACCGTACCGCGACGAAATCGATTTGGCGGCGCGTCCCAACAGCCAGCATGCTTGCCGGGATGTTGAAGAACCCGGCCTATGCCGGCGCCTTCGTCTATGGCCGCACCCAGTCCTGTCACGCCAGGTATGCAAGTGGTAAAATCATCTCGCGACGCCGCAAAATGACGGAGTGGAAAATCGTAGTGAAAGACCGTTATCCTGCTTATCTCGATTGGCAGCGTTACGAGCGGATCCAGACCATGCTGAGCGACAATCACGCTGAATACCGAAGAAACCAGACACGCGGCGTGTCGCGTGATGGTGCGGCGGTGTTGCAAGGCATTGTCTGGTGCGGGCGATGCGGCCACAAAATGGGCGTTGAATACAAGAACGGCAACCGCTACGTCTGCAATTTCCTGGCGCGCAGCCAGGGCGGAGGATTATGCCAGCATTTGCCGGCCGATCCCATCGACGCGTGCGTCGTTGAAGCCTTCTTTGCGGCGGCCAGTCCGACCGAGTTGGCCGAGTTGATGTGCGCCAAAGATGCTCGTCGGCAGGCAGAGGAGGCTTTTGACCGAGCTGAAGAGCAGCAGATCAAACGCCTGCGCTATCAAGCGCTACTTGCAGAACGGCAATACGATCGAGGTGACGTTACCGAACGCGAGGTCGAGCCGAGGGTGCATGCCTTGAGTGCGCTGTCTCGCGGCGCAAAGTCAATCGGACGATCTGACCCCAGCAGAGCAGAATGATTTTATCGCTGCCGGTTCGCAGCTTCCTGAATTTTGGCAGAGATCTGACATAGAGTGGGGACGCAAGAAAACCTTACTACGCAGCTTGATCGACAAAGTGATCCTGCGACGGGTGGTCCGAGATCGGATTACGATCCGCATCGTTTGGCGAGGAGGTGACGTTACCGAACGCGAGGTCGAGCCGAGGGTGCATGCCTTGAGTGCGCTGTCTCGCGGCGCCGAGATGGAGGTCCGGCTGCTTGAACTGGCCCATCAAGGGCTCGACGATACGGCAATAGCGGCGAGGCTAACCAAGGAAGGCTTCCGCTCACCGCGCCGCAGCTACGTTCCTGTGCGCACCGTCCAGGTCGTCCGACAACGCCATCGCGTATTGAGGCAGTCTACACCAGCCCGCTCTCACCATATTCCCGGGTGGCTAACGGTGTCTGAATTAGCGAAGGTGGCGCAAGTTTCTCGCTCCTGGATCCGGCATCGAATCCGCAATGGCGTGATCAGTATCCACCAAAACGCCTCTCACAAACGCGTGCTGTTTCCAGATGCCGCTGCAACAATTGCCGCAATACAAGAGCTCAAATCCGGCGTGCGGCAACACCTCGACTTTACCCAATCTGCTACCGAATGAGGGTATCAACATGATAGATCGTAGACGCCATCCTCGTCCATGATGAGCGTGCGCGACAGGGCGGCCAGCTCAAGGAGACGGTGCCAGTCGGCATTGTTGCGTGCCAGGCGCGACACTTCCAGCCCCAGCACGATCCCCGCATGCCCCATCGCCACTTCGCTCACCAGGTGCTGGAAGCCGTCGCGGTCCTGCGACTGCGCGCCGGAGAGGCCGAGGTCGCTATCGATGACGTGGACACGTTCGATCGGCCAGCCCAGCGCCACGGCGCGATCGCGCAAGGCGTATTGCCGCTTGGTGCTCTCGGTGTTCTCGAACACCTGACGAAGCGAGGACTGACGCACGTAGAGGAATGCATCACGCCGCAGATGGTCGGCGTCAACCTTCATGGCGATGTCAGTAGACATGGTTCCCTCGGGTCTCTGCTGCCAGCACCATGTTGGCGAGCATGTGCACGAGCTGGCGATCGTGCACTGCAGCCGAAGCCGTGGGCCGTGGTTCCGGCCGCCGACGCGTCGGCGGGGAAGGCTGGGGGCTCGCGGTCAGCACCGCCAGCCCTTGCCAAAGGCCGTGGAAAACAATGGCGCCGATGTCCTTGGCACAGGCCTGACCGCAAAGGACGGCGGCGCGTAGCGTCTCGTAGAAATCCTTGCAGCTGCGCGGTAGCACCGGGGTGCGTGCATGGGGCTCACCGTTTTTTTTTACGGGCGATCGCGCGTTCGATGCTGCGGGGATGGACACTGATGCCGAGCGTCGAATGCAGCAGTTCTGCCAGGGAGCGCGCCTGCAGCGGGGCGCCCGCGTGCTGGTTCTGCTCGATGAGCTGCATGACCTCGTCGGTGAGTTTGTGGGCCGACTTTGGCCCTCGGGTGCGCGGCAGCAGGCCGGCAATGCCCTCGCGTTCGAACGCGGCCTCGGCCTGATAGTAGGTTGGCCGCGACAGACCGAAAAGCGCAGCGGCATCGGCCTTGTTGACGCCATCCTCCTGGACGTGACGCAGCATCTCGTACTTCACCTGCACGAGATCGAGAGGATCGAAGAAGGTGGACTCACGAAACCAGGGCGCGCGGACGGCTTCGGGCTGCGCGTTGAGTGCTCCGAGCTGGCGCAGTCGATCGCGTTTAGTCTCGTTGGGCATGGCATAACCTCTTCCTTGTTTGTAAATCAAATTACGCCTCAGTGGAGAACGTGTCAATCTAATGAAGGCAGCTGTTATGCCTATTAGTGCTGGAAATACTCGGCAGAATCGAGGCCAATGCCGATGACAACGCTTGCATGCCGCGGCATAATTAGGTTGACATACGCGGCATAAATTGCCTGACACGCATTCAGCCGCCATGGCCGCGCTCGATTTGCTCGATCAATGCCGCCAGGGTTGCCAGATCATCTGGACGCACGAACGACCTACCGGCCGCGACCTGAATGAAAACATCGGGTGCGGCGACATCCGTCCAAGACGCAAGCAGCGAGCGAAGCCGTCCATCCGCGTCGTAGAACATGACGCGGTCCTCGCCCCAGTTCTGCTTGCGTGTCGACAGCACGAAGCGCTGGCCGCGCCAAGGATGGAACGGGTGCGTGACCTCGAACTCTATACGCGCTTGAGTGTCAGCACGAACTGCAGTCCTGGACTTGAAAGAAGGGGCGCGTCGAGCGCGCCAACCAGACGCTGCAGGATCGCCTCGTCAAGGAACTGCGGCTGCGCGGCATCGACACGATCGCGGCGGCCAATGCCTATGCGCCGGAGTTCATGGCCGACTTCAATCGTCGCTTCGGCAAAGCGCCGCGCAATCCGAAGGACATGCATCGGCCGTTTGCCGCGCATGAGAACCTCGATGGCGCGATGTGCCGCAAGGAGATCCGCAAGCTGTCGCAGTCGCTGACGCTGCGCTATGACAAGGTGATGTTCATCCTCGATCCGACCGACCTCGCCACGGCGCTCGCCGGCAAGAAGGTCATTGTCTGCGACTATCCCGACGGTCGCCTCGAGGTCACCCATGAGGGGACGTCCCTGCCCTATAGAACCATCGACACGCTGCGCTCGGTGCACCGCTCCGAGGTGGTTGAGAACAAGCGCCTCGACGACATGCTGGCGGTGGTGGCCGAGATGCAGGCCGGACGACAGCAACAGCGCAGCAAGGGCGGGCCGCGCCGCAGCGGCCAGACGGACCATATGTTCGGCATTCGCGACGGCAGCCAGAGCAATGGCTATCAAAAGCGCGGCACGAAGCCTGGCAGGAAGACGGATTTCACCAAGGATCCCGTGGTTATCGCCAAGCGCCAGCAAGCCCTTGCGCGGCTAAAGGCGGCGGAGTGATCGGGCTGTCAAAGCTAAAGTTTATTCTTTCACCCTAACCCATCCGCCGCCGACCGGCCTACGCAACCCTGACCAGCTCCACCCGGCCGGCGGCTATCGTCTGCGTATTACACAAATATGTTCTCTTGCAAATGGAGTACTAAGGAATAGGATGATGTCGCATTTCTAAGTTGAGTACTTTGTCTCATCTTTAAATAGCTGTGACATGATATGTAGCCGCAAAGTTAAAGTGTCCTGTTCCTGCAAAGTAAGAAGTCCGCGCTGAAAAACCTGAAAATCTTTTGATTTCAGGGATTCCCAAGGAGTCTGAAGTATTTGAAACTGCAGGAAACTGCTTTGCGGCCCCCTGTTTTCTGGTGTTTTTTCGATGCGACCGACGCAGCCTTCTTCCGGCAAACATGATCTGTTTCGCGAACGTCTGGACGCGATGATCAATCTGAAGCATCCGCTGGTCCGTCTGGGCAAGGCGATTGCCTGGGAGCGCTTCGACCAAGCCTTTGGCGGCTTTTATCGGCCGATCGGTCGACCGGCCAAGCCGACCCGTCTGATGGTGGGCCTGCATTACCTGAAGCACGTCCACGACCTGTCGGACGAAGAGACGGTCGAGCGCTGGGTCGAAAATCCCTATTGGCAGTACTTCTGCGGCTTCGAATTTTTCCAACATGAGATGCCGATCGATGCCAGTACGATGACACGCTGGCGCAAACGGATCGGCCCGGAGGGTTTGGCCGAGATGCTCAAGGCAAGCGTCGATGCCGCACTTGACACGGGAACGGCAAAACCAGGCTCTCTGGAGCGCATCACGGTCGATACGACGGTGCAGCCCAAGGCGATTGCCTATCCGACGGACGGCCGGCTTTATCTGAAGGCGATCCTGTCTCTGGTGCGCCAGGCCAAACGCTTCGCCATTCCGCTTCGCCAGAGCCATACCCGCCTTGCCAAGGCCGCGGCAGTCCGGGTGGGACGCTATGCCCATGCCCGGCAGTTTCGCCGCATGCGCCGGGAGTTGAAGAAACTGCGCACCTATCTGGGCCGCGTCTTTCGCGATATTTGCCGCAAGATTGCTGGAAACACAGAGCTGGAGAACCGGTTTGCCAGCCTTCTCGGTCTCGTCGAGCGGTTGCTTGCCCAAAAGCCGAAGGACAAGATGAAGCTCTATTCGCTGCATGCGCCCGAGGTGGTGTGCATCGCCAAGGGCAAGGCGCGCACGCCTTACGAGTTCGGTGCCAAGGTGGGCATTGCGACGACCAACCGCGAGGGCCTGGTGGTGGCGGCCATGGCCTTCGAGGGCAATCCCTATGATGGTCATACGCTGGATCGGACCGTCAGCCAGGCGACCAAGATCGGCGGTGTAGATCCTGAGCGCATTTACGTTGACAAGGGCTTTCGCGGTCATGATTACCGGGGCGACGCCACCGTCGTCATCGCCGGGCAGAAGCGCGGCCTGACCGCTACCATGCGACGCGAACTCAAACGACGATCGGCCATCGAGGCCACCATCGGTCATATGAAGACCGATGGCAGGCTGGACCGGAACTACCTCCTCGGCCATACTGGCGATGCCGCCAATGCCCTGCTCGTGGCTGCCGCGCACAATCTGCGCCTCATCCTCAGGCTTCTCGCCGTTTGGCGCGCATGTATCCTGGTCGTCATCACATCACTCACCGCAAAAACCGATACTTCGCTGCCATTCAACAACCGCCAAACTTCAATCGCTTAGCCGTTGTTCAGGGCGGACAACGTATCCACAAACCGTTCATGCTGCGGACCGTCCAATGTGACCGCATCTATGTTCTCGCAGGACCGAACCTTGAGGCGCAGTGGGATGTTGTTGCCTGGACCAAGTTGGTTCATGAGCCAGCCTACGCAGTGGGCCTCGTCTCCCGGTGGGTGCTCATGACAAGCCATCACATGTCCTGCGTCGTGCAGGGATCCCGGCTCGGCAATCGTCCTCGCAAGTGCGTGATGCAGCGTTTCAGTGTAGCCATGCGGAATATCGTGAGGGTCGGTTGATACTTTCCACGGGCACTTGTCGCACTGCCGAATTCGTCTTTGGACGCCGATTGACACCCTGAAGACCAACAGCGAGAAGATTGGCTACAAACCGCGGGGCCGCAAGCCGGGCAAGCGGACGGATTTTATGAACGATCCGGCCGTCATTGCTCGGCGTCGACAGGCGCTTTCCCAGCAAAGTGCGGTGGAGCAAGGGCAACCCTACCCGGCACAGTTCAATGGAGGATAAACTCGGATTGCCTGTCTGATTCCAGCTTTAAACAGGCAGCCCACAACGGTGTCTTGTGGTAGGTTCCGCCCTGCCCAATGGTCAGTCCCTCGCGCTCTTCGTGCAGCAATCCCAGCCAGCACAGCGGGCGAATGATATCGTAGCGGAGCGCCGACCTTTCCGCCCAGGTTTCGACAGTCATTTCTGCTGGCTCCGGGTACGATTCGCCCGGGTATAGCTCGTTCGCCAGGTCGTCCAACGAACAGCCCGTTTCTGCTTTCATATTTATAAGATTGAGAAAGACGTGCCACCAACGCATCCGATTACGGACAGCCTCCTGCGTCTGCCCGTAATGGATATAAGCATAAAGATAATCCGTCGCGATCAGATCGAAGAAGGCCTGCGGTCTCGCCAGAAAGTCTCGGCCGCGTTGGGTTGGTACCAGTACGTCCTTTCGCCGCCGAAGAAGCCGCAAGTGCTTGAGCATGTCACGGACGACCAAAAGCGGCGGCATATCGGCTTCGTTCAGAACCTTGCTGATGCTGTATAAGTCGTCCGACGTGTGGCCGGGCCAATCGAAGTGAACAGCGGCCCAGTGGACGAACTTGCGGTTCATCGCCCCCGAGGCGGTCAGACCGATACCTCCTTGGGTCTCGGCGTAGGAAACAGTCATGACCATGCCACGAAACAGTGGCGACAGCGCGGCTACATCGACGTCACCCATCAGCTTGATTTCCGGAAGCATCGCGAGATCCTGGCCCTGCACATTCAGCTGCCTGCAACATCTACCAGGAACGCAATAATTGAAACCGAGAAAGCTAAAGCCGAAGGGGTGCTCTTCACCCGCCCCCTCCCTTCCCTTGCAACCCGGCCCAGCCGGCCCGGTCGGGGGCTTGCCTCAGCGCAAGTGGACATGCCGAGTGTCGTATTTCTAAATGGCTGAAGACGTATCCAAAGTGACATTTTAACTTTGCCCAACGGCGGACAGTTCAACCTGGCCGCCACATTATGGTTTAACATACCGCATAGAGAAATGAGATCGGCGGGATCATGCCGGCTCCCAGGGGTTGATGATGTCTAGTCCAGCTGCCTCGAACGGACTGGTATCGCGCGTAGCAACCATAAAGCCATGCGCAACCGCCGTTGCGGCGATATAGCCATCCGCCTTGCCGATGACGTTGCCTGACGTTTTCGCTTGCGCCATCAGGTCCGCATAACTTCGCGACGCGTCCAAGTCGAAGGGAAGAACGCGCCCTGCGAGGGCTGGCAAGACCTCTCCTTCCAAGCGATTCTGAAAGATCGTGCGTCGCTTGCCTGCCGGCATGGCCGCCAAGCCGAAACGCAGTTCGGCCACCGTAATCGCGGACAAATACAGTGTTTCAATCATCTGCGCATCGATCCAGGCCAACACAGCGCGGTCCGGCTCGGCCTTCCACAATTCGGATATGACGTTGGTGTCGAGCACGATCATTCGAAGCTCATCGGTTCAGCAGGAGTCTTGTCACGGAGCTGGTTGAAATGCTCCGCTTCGGCATCCGTCAGCCCTCCAGCTTCATGGGCAATAGACGCCAATAAAGAGCCGAGTTTGACCCGCTCCGGGGGCCGGACAGTCGTTTCTAGGATGTCGCGGATCTCGGCTTCGGTGCTGCGGCCATGCATTGCTGCTCGTACGCGTAGCGCTCGGTGCACCTCGTCGGGCAGGTTCCTAACGGTCACATTTGCCATGATGGCTTCCCTTCAATGACGATATCAAAGATAGCATTATACATCTAGCGCTATCATACGGCAATATCTTATGGAAGATTTGGCCAATACTTTAGCTGCTCTAATCGATTATAGTTGTGATGAGCAGTTTTCCGGGGGTTTACTTGCCTCTCAAGTACCGCGTAAAAAAGCCTAGCACCGATTCGGTAGCTTATCTCCTGTCTTTCACGTACTCGCGGTTCGTGGCGCCGAGTGGACGATCAAAGACCGCCAGCCCGCTCACCAGTGGGTCGGCAGTAGTGCCTTGGGGCCGGTTGGCAAGCCACTGGAGTATGACAATGTCGAAGGATTCGGGTAAGGGCGACAATCACGGAGGCGGCCTCGGGAAGATCGAAATCATCGTCGTGGTGAACGGCCAGCCTACGCAGGTCGAAGCCAATCCCAACCAGCCGCTTCACGTCGTTCGCACCAAAGCCCTTGAGAGCACGCAAAACGTGGCCCAACCTGCCGACAACTGGGAGCTCAAGGACGAGGTCGGCAACTTGCTCGACGTCGACAAGAAAATCGGCGATTTCGGCTTCGCGAACACGGCAACCCTGTTCCTCAGCCTGAAGGCGGGTGTCGCAGGTGCCTGAACTCCAAACTGTGGACCCGGAGGTCTCGCGAGCAAAGTTTGATCGGGAGATCAGCCGGTTCCGGCCATATGCAGATGCCTATCGGGCTCAAGGCTGCTTCCTGATCGATGCGAGCTTCCCGAGCGCATTCTTCATATTTGTAAGCCCTAAAGTAAAGCCGCGCGTTATCGGCGCAGCCATTGAGATCGACTTCACCAACTACGACTTAAGACCACCGTCTGTGGTCTTTGTCGATCCATTTACGCGCCAGCCGATTGCCCGGAAGGATCTCCCCCTGAATATGCTGAGACGTCTGCCCGGAACGCCGCCGGAAATGATTGGAGCTCTCATCCAGCAGAACGCCGTGACGGATTTCATCCAGGCCAACAGTCTCGAGGACCAACCATTCCTGTGCATGGCGGGAATCCGGGAATACCACGATAATCCAGCGCACTCAGGTGACCCATGGCTACTTCATCGGGGTTCTGGCGAAGGCTGTTTGGCCTTCATCCTGGACAAGATCATCAAGTACGGGACCGGCCCCGTGGAGCAGCTGCAGATTCAGCTTCAATTCGCGGTGGGAGGGCTGCTGGTACCACCTCAGGCCATTCCAGAATGACCGCGTTAGAGGATGTCAGGACAGTCGCCCTCCCCCGAGATTGTGTGTCCACTGCACAGGCGCATCTGCGCTCGGTTGGACAGCAGGGCTATGAAGGAATGGCGCTCTGGGTCGGCGTTCAGCAAGACCAGCACTTTGCGGTAACAGAAACGGTTATCCCGGCGCAGAGACACATCCGAACGAGCGACGGCGTCTGCGTGATAGTTCCTGCCGAAGAACTGCACCGCCTAAACGTCTGGCTCTACAAACGTGGCCTGATGCTTCTGGCGCAGATCCACAGTCATCCGGGCCGCGCCTATCACTCGACGACCGATGACGCCTACGCGATCGCTACCACGGTGGGGTGTCTCTCGCTGGTAGTGCCGAATTTCGCCCGCGAGCCTTTCGACCTTACTCGTGTCGCCGCCTATCGACTTGACGCGAGGGCGAACTGGAATGAGGTCCCGTCCGCGGCACTGACGCGAATGATCACGATAACGAGTTGACGATGGCCCTTGCTAATTTCATCGACCGAGCCGCGACGGCGGCATCTCAGGTCCTGGCCGATTTTCATCTGGGCGACTTCAAAGCGGCTCTTGAAAAGCAGGTCGTGGCCGTCGCCTTCGACGATCAGGCCGCTTCCTGCGCCGAAGGCCAGGCGACGCTAGATCTTGCGGTGAGGTTGCTTGCCAGACTGTATCCGGTTCTGGCAATACTCCCCTTGGACAGTGCGGCGAGCTTTCAAGCCCAGGCGCTGGAGCGATTGGCAAAGTCGATCAATCCAAAAATCGGCATTCGGCGTTCCGGCAAGTCCGCCATGGTCTGCCTAGTTGCAGGTGCGACGCGCCCATCACTCCGGTGCCCAACCTTTTTCATCGGATCGGACGGTTGGGCGGCAAAGCTGTCGCGTACGGACCCGGTGGGCTCTGGCTCGAGTTTGCTGCCCTATGGAGCTGGCGCCGCCAGTTGCTTCGGCGCCGCCAACGTCTTTCGAACCATCTTCGCCGCCCAGTTAACCGGCGCCGAGTTGGACCAGGACATTGACCTCTCGTTATACAGCTACAACAAGACCAAAGCTGGCGATGCTCGCCCGGTTGACCTTCCTGTCGACCTTGGCGAAACGCACCTCTTTGGGCTCGGCGCAATAGGCCATGGCGCGCTTTGGGCCCTGGCGAGACAATCCGGCCTCTCGGGTCGCCTGCATGTCGTCGACCACGAAGCGGTCGAACTCTCAAACCTGCAGCGCTACGTATTGGCCGGCCAAGCGGAAATCGGCATGTCCAAGGCGGTTCTTGCAACCACCGCCCTTCGATCGACCGCTTTAGAGGTCGAGGCGCACCCGCTGAAGTGGGCAGAACATGTTGCGCGCCGGGGCGACTGGATTTTCGATCGAGTGGGTGTGGCGCTTGACACAGCGGCCGACCGCCTCGCTGTCCAAGGTGCTCTGCCGCGATGGATCGCGAATGCCTGGACGCAGGAACACGATCTCGGCATCTCGCGGCATGGTTTCGATGACGGCCAGGCATGCCTTTGTTGCATGTACATGCCGTCCGGAAAATCCAAGGACGAGCACCAGCTGATTGCCGAGGAACTCGGGACACCGGAAGCACACGAGCAGGTGAAAGCGCTATTGCAGACCAACGCCGGCGTCCCCAACGACTTTGTGGTTCGAGTGGCTACGGCGATGGGCGTGCCTTTTGAGCCGCTCGCCCCGTTTGTTGGCCAACCTCTCCGTTCCTTCTACCAGCAGGCTATCTGCGGCGGTCTGGTATTCCAGCTTAGCGATGGAAGTCGTCTCGTTCGAACCGTGGTTCCGATGGCCTTTCAGTCAGCGCTTGCCGGGATCATGCTTGCCGCGGAGCTGGTCAAACATAGTGCGGGTTTTCCCATGAGCGCAACGACAAGCACTCGCGTGAATCTTCTGCGTCCCCTTGGATCTCACTTACATGACCCGAAAGCCAAAGACTCGAGCGGCCGCTGCATCTGTAGCGACGAAGATTTCATCTCGGCCTATAGGCGCAAATACGGCAACAGCGTTGAACCGCTGAGCAACATATCCGCTACCTAAGCAGAAGCGGACGTCGCCGTTGCCGCGGACGGGGCGGCAGGGTGTGCGCGTGACAATGTCGGCGCCACTATGACACGCTCGGCCTTTTTCTCTGTCTCCGATCGTTCCACGCGAATTCGGTCCAGCAGGAGTCTTGTCACGGAGCTGGTTGAAATACTCCGCTTCGGCATCGGTCAAGCCCCATGCTTCAAGGGCAGCAGGCGCCAATAAAGACCCGTTTGACCCGCTCCGGGGGATGGCAATCACTTTAGAGGATGCTGCGGATCTCGGCTTCGGTGCTGCGGCCATGCATTGCTGCTCGCACGCGAAGCGCTCGACGCCAACTGTGCTAAGAACCGTCTTCCGCCACTTCCTGCTTTTGGACGGGTTCGGCAAGTGGGTAGCTTCCGTTAGTTCGACATTTTGTTCGGCCAGAGCCTTGCGAAAGGCTTTGGCCATGAATTTCGAGCGTGCGAAAACACTAATGGTTCTTTCCCTTTCTGGGGCGTAATGGAGGTCAGTGCTCGCGTTTCTGACGAGCCGCCCACAAGGGTCAAGCCATGAATTTGTGCATTCACCATTCCGGAGCGAGCGGCGGGCTTGATGGGCCGACTCGGATGGTAGCCAATTTGCCGTTGAGGTCAACGAGGCACAGTCCGCTGTCGCGCCCAAAAAGAAGCGAAACTGTGATAGAAGTGTTCGTCAGGCCGGAGCAAAGGCCAACGAAGGGCAGCGCAGCAATGCTGAAAACCGATACCCGCCAAGCGAATTGGCGCCGTGCCAATCCAGGGAAGTATGATGCTCATCTCGCTGTGCAGCGCGCAGTGAATGCAGGCGAACTGGAGAAGCAAACGTGCGAAGTCTGCGGGATCGAAGCAGTCGATGCCCATCACGACCAATATGACGAGCCTTTGAAGGTACGGTGGTTATGCCGGCGGCATCACACACGACTTCACCACTACGGCGAAGACATGTTTCCGATCAGGGATGCATTTTAGTTGCCCTTTGGACTTGCCAGGCGGCAGACCTCGGGCTCCGTGGCTATCTCTGGGAGGTTTCGGTGTGACGGAGCATATGCTGCTTTCCAGGCAGCCCCGGTCGTCTATCGCGGGGCGACGCAGATGCTCGAGTGCCGCGGTATGAGGCGACACAAAAAAATTTGGTGGGCCCGGCAGGACTCGAACCTGCAACCAATCGGTTATGAGCCGACGGCTCTAACCATTGAGCTACAGGCCCCTCCTCCAGACGGCTTACGGCAGCAGTGAGAGATTTGCAATATTTCAATCTACTCCCGACCGACGTTTGCGCTTGGGCGCTGCGGTCTGCAGCGCGACATATGTGGAACGACCCGCTTGGCAAGGGCATTTTTCAGCGATTCATCCCGCGGGAACGGTGCGGTCATATGTCCGGCCTATCAGCGCGGTTCTGTGGACCGCTGGCCTCGATGAAGTCCGCGAAACGAGTGACTGATCAACCAAACGCGCTCGAAGCGCAATGTCGCGCTGGCCTCTCTCGCCTCGGGATTTCGTCCCGTTGTGGAATCATCGCTTGTTTGTGCACCTTGCCACTGGCGGCTACCGTGCCGCGCAGTTCGTGATGTTCGTTGTCAGCTTATGAGCTGGCCGCACTGCTCTCGAGACCGCGATATGTTCCGCCCTTGGTCAGGAGCGCCCAGATGATCCGCGCCATTTTGTTGGCGAGCGCGATCGCAACGACCTTGAAAGGCCGTCGCGCTAACAGTGCGACTAGCCACCGTGGGGCTTTGTGGTTGCCTCTTGCATGTCGCAGGACCGAGGTTGCACCGGCGACGAGCAGAGTGCGAAGCTCGGGATTGCCCATCTTCGATATTTTGCCCAATCGCTCCTTGCCTCCGCTCGAATGGGATCTCGGCGTTAATCCCAGCCATGCGGCGAAATGGCGCCCGGATTTGAACCCACCCGGGTCTGGGACAAGCGCCTTGATGGAGGCCGACGTAATGGCTCCGACGCCAGGGATTGTGGCCAGCCGCCGCATGTCTTCGTCATGCTTCACTTCGGCGACAAGCTCTCGCTCGAGTTTGTTGATCTGCAGCGCCAGCGCGTCGATTTGATCCGCAATTGCCGTCAAAGCGAAGCGGGCCGCGTTCGGGAGACGCGCATCGGTTTCATCACGCACGATCGCGATCAGGCTTGCAATTTTCGCCGTGCCGATGCCGGCAATGATCCCCAGTTCGGACAGGTGAGCACGTAGCGCGTTGATCGTCTGAGTTTGCTGACGAACCAGAAGGGCGCGTGTCTTCAAGACCATCGCCGCCGCCTGCTGTTCGGGGGATTTCACCGGAACGAAGCGCATCGTCTTGCGCGTCACTGCCTCACTAATCGCCTCAGCGTCGGCTGCATCCGTCGTCCCCCGTTTGACGAACGGTTTGACATAGGCCGGCGGAATCAAACGTACCTCGTGGCCGAGTGCGCCGATCTCCCGCGCCCAGTAGTGCGAACCACTGCAGGCTTCGATACCAACCAAACATGGGGGCTGCTTCTCAAAGAAACGCAGCACCTCGGCGCGGCGCAGCCTTCGGGTGAAGAGTGGAGAGCCCTCAGCGTCGGCGCCATGAGCCTGAAAAATCTGCTTGGCCAAATCCAACCCGATAGTGATAACTACTTGCTTCACGGAACGGCTCCTACCTTGTGGCGTTCAAAACAACGACCACGTTAGCACGTTGATGCTGTGGTAGCGGGTCGTTCCACCTCATCAACCAAGATGAGACGAAGCGTCAATCAAGATGAGACTCGGCAGCAGCGGTGGAACGCAGAGAGGGCGTAGCCCGAACGGAGTTCTACCGCTGCTGGCGCGCCGATTCATCTGGTGATTGCGGTTCGACCGGTACGTTGGGTTCTTCGAAGAACGGGGAACCACCTTTGTGCTAGGTCGTCACATAACCGATCATCAGATGAGGCTTTTCATGAAGTTACGACAAGAGCACAGAGTTGAGGTCGCCGCCGCGAAGGCGTCGCTCAGCAGAGCAACGGCCTATCGCATCGAGAAGAACGCGCAACTGCCATCACAAGTGAAGAAGCCGCGCGGCCGTCGGCGTCCCGATCCACTCGCCGACATCTTCGATGCCGAGGTCGTGCCGCTGCTGAAGGCGGCACCTGGCATTCGTCCGGTCGCCGTCTTCGATGAGATGTTGCGCCGCCATCCTGAGCTCAGCGAAGGCGTTCGCCGGACAATGGAACGGCGGATCCGTGCCTGGCGGGCCATCAATGGCGACGAGCAGGAAGTCATCTTTCGCCAGGTTCATGAGCCCGGCCGACTGGGGCTTTCCGACTTCACCAACATGAACGAACTGGGGATCACGATCGCAGGCCAGCCGCTCGATCACCTGCTTTATCACTTCCGGCTCGCCTATTCCGGCTTCGAGCACGCCCACGTCGTCCTCGGTGGCGAAAGCTTCGTGGCGCTGGCCGAAGGGCTGCAGAACGCTCTCTGGTTCCTCGGCGGCGCGCCGCTTTACCATCGCAGCGACAGCCTGTCGGCGGCCTTCCGCAATCTCGATGCCGATGCCAAGGAGGACCAGACGCGGCGCTACGCAGAGCTTTGCGCGCACTACCGGATGACGCCGACCCGCAACAACAAAGGCATTGCCCACGAGAACGGTGCGATTGAGAGCCCGCATGGGCACCTCAAGAATGCGATCCGCGATGCCCTGTTGCTGCGCGGCACCCGTGACTTCGACGATCTCGATGCCTATCGCGGCTTCATCGATGAGATCGTCAGCCGTCGTAATGCCCGCTATGGCAAGCGCATCGATGCCGAGCGGGCGGCGCTGCAGCCGTTGCCGGGAACGCGCACCAGCGATTTTGAGGAGGTAGTCGTGCGGGTCTCGCGCAGCGGCGGCTTCATCTTGCGCAAGGTCTTTTACACCGTGCCGTCACGGCTCATCGGGCACCGGCTGCGCGTGCGCCTTTACGACGAGCGTCTTGACCTCTTTATCGGCGGCACGCATCTGATGACTCCGCGGCTCGTTCACGGATTCGCGGTATCACACCTGGGTCTGTTTCGAATTCATCGACAAAACTGGCGTCAGCCGCTACGTCCGCTTCCGGCTGATCAACGCCGACCGCGGCCCCGATCGCGGCCTGCCGCGCCCCGAATTCAAGGCTAACGGCCATCCATCCATGGACGCTGAGGCTGACGACGATCGGGCTCCCGACTTCCTGCGCAAGGATTTCATTCACCGCGTCAGGCGCAGTGACGTGCGCTACATCCTGCAGGCGCAGCTGCGTGACACGCCGCCGCCGCCGGTCGGCAATCAGCTTAGCGAAAAACGCGAGCAACTCGCTTCGTCCAAGGCGTCGGCGTAGAACGGTTTGACCGGCGTCATCAACGCCGTGAGCTTGGAAGACTGTCTTTGCGAGATCAAGACCAACGGCAACAACAGGCATGGAAACATTCCTCCTTGGCTAAAAGACGCCCGCCATCTTCGCTGAGGGGAAGGGAGCGGTCCATGCCATCAAATGGGCGGTGCAGCGGTCCATCTACATGACCCTTGAGCCATCGCCGCTATGAGCTATGATCATCCGCAAATCAGCCTGGCCGCTGTGGCAAGCTGCCCCCGCCCGGCTCCTGCTGGAAGCACGCCTTGCTGCCGACTGCTACACCACCCCCTGGGACATCATCATTTGGCTGAAACCTATTACAGTGGAGGACCCGTCGCGTGCCGATCACTGGTATGTCATCCTCGACCGAACGTGCACAATGCCTCCCGCGTTGAGCTCGGTGATGTCAGCAGACGAATCATTGCGCAACACCAACTGCGCATATCGCAACGACCCAGGGTTCACCAATACTGTCCGGCTTCGCGTCGGAATCACCGGAATGAAATCGAAATGGGTGGCCCGCTTCGTTTCGGAATCATTGTCCGACTGGACCGGCACACGCAGTCACTCGTGAATTAAAACCAAAAGCGCAATACACTGATGTGCTTGAACGCAATCCGTCCCACATTCCATGGTGTGGATAGGCCCCATACAAAAAATCGATTTTCCCAATCTTGGCAAATGCTGCATAGCGAAAGACCACCCGACGTGCGCTTCACGCCGCTGTTTGATCCTGTGACGGATGCCTTTTGTTGGGTCACGCCATTTATGACAATGGAGAAAGGCTGGGACATGAAGAATGTCGCATACCTCTTAGACCCGGAGACGACACTCTTTCGCACCGTCGAGGTTGCCGACGGCACCGGACTTGCGCCAATCTTTAGTCTGCTCGGTTGCCGACTGGTGCAGATGATCCGCTTTGACGACTCGCATGCACTATTCTTAGATGACGAAGGACTGCGGGATGGGATAACAGCCTTCACTGTTTTTGCCTCCTACCCTCAGCCTCTTGGGGGGAGAATCGTTCTTATCCGAGGTGATGGAAGCGAACCTCATTTTTCCCCCTCGATAAAAATCGAGGACGCTGCCGTTCATTTCAAATGCTGTCGTCCGGTGCTTGACCCAGTTTTTGTCACGGCAGATGATGCTACTCCGAAGGGTCTCATCCTTCCCGGCGCTTTGTCAGACTTGAAAGTTCGAATCGAGCAACGTCCGCCCATGCTTATGGACGGAAGGCATGATGTATATCGCGCTCACGGCGACGGCTTGAACTCTTAGAGCGGGATGATTTAGGCGGAATCGGCATTGGGATTCCCTTACGTGGGGATTTTGTGGTCAAGTGAATGTTCCGCCTTTGCCGTTCGGTATCCAAGTCTGAGCCCGATCACGTATCCCGGCCCGATCACCGAGCCGGATCAACCTCACATCCGGTCGCCGCTCCGATCTGGGCCTTCATGCAGGTAGCACGGCCATCGCCGGTGCGAAGTTCGTCCAGGCGATCACGCCGATCACGGCGCAACGGCTCGTAGTCCCGGATGCCCTGGCTGACGAGGAGGCCTTTGATGCGGTTGACATGGACAACCCGTTCGGCGACCAGCGCCTTGCGCTCCCGGCCAATCCGGCGACGATCCTCGTCCTCCGGCGTCGGCACCCTGACCATCGAACAAACACGCGGTTCTCCCCGCTTCCAGGCCATCAGGGCGCGGACCAGTACCTCGCCATCGAGCCGATCGGTCTTGGCGCGTCGGTGGCGGCGGGCCACCGCAACCGAGGCGGCATCGACAATGTGACTTTCGATCCAGTCTTCCCGGTTCAGCACCCGGTCGATCCAGAATCCGTCCAGCCCCGCTTCCTGGATCACCACCAAGGGATAAAACCTGCCTATGCGCGCCTGCGCCTTCTGGCGCAGATCGGCGCGACAGGCGAGTAGTCCGGGGCTATCGCCGCCGGCGACGGTGTGGCGCGACATCTTCTCGCTGCCAGGTGAAAGCGACGTGACCAGCCAGGTCGATCTACTCAGTTCCAACGAGACGAAGATCGCGCCGATATCCATGCGGATAGCGGCAGGTGCCTCGGGTCTATCGGCAGTCGAAAGATGCATGATTGGCCTCCAGAGATTTTAGCGAATCCACTCTGCCATGGTGCAGGTTGCTATCCACTCCCCATAGGATCCTTTGTGAGCAAATCAGATTCACCATTCAGGCCGGCCAGGATGGCGAAACCTTTTTCGGATGACCTTAGGGACCGTGTTGTGGTGCAGTTACGCGCGATGCGCTGTCCTGCCGGGCGGCGGCAAAGCGCTTCGGGATCGGCATCAGCACGGCGATCGATTGGGTACGGCGCTGGCGTGAGACGGGCAGCGCCGCCCCCGGCCAGATGGGCGGGCACAAGCCGCGGGCGATCGCCGGTGAGCATCGGGTCTGGCTGATCGAGCGCTGCCGTGCGCAGGCGTTCACCTTGCGCGGGCTGGTCGCGGAATTGGCGGAGCGGGGCCTGCAGGTCGACTACCGCTCCGTCTGGATCTTCGTGCATGAGGAAGGGCTGAGTTATAAAAAAAGACGTTGGTCGCCAGCGAGCGCGACCGCCCCGATGTCGCCGCCCGACGCAGCCGCTGGCTGAAGCATCGCCATCGCATCGATCCGGCCCGCCTCGTCTTCATCGACGAGACCTGGACGAAGACGAACATGGCACCGCTGCGAGGCTGGGCGCCGCGCAGTGGAACCCCATGACGTTCATTGCCACCCTGCGTGTCGATCGCGTCAGCGCGCCATGGGTCATCGACGGGCCGATCAACGCACCTTGTCTATGTCGAAAAATGCTGGCGCCGGAGCTGAAGCCCGGCGACATCGTCGTGATGGACAATCTCGGCTGGTCCCGGTAGGGACGATGGTTACCCATCGCCCCCCGGTCAGATCCGTACGTGCGGCACTACCGCATACGGCTCCTATCGGATGTTGTGACGGTAAGCCGAGCATCTGGATGCGGATGCATCAGGCGGCACGGTGGCAGGTATTTGCGAAGCAGCCTTTGGAAACGATCCCAAGGCATGCGGTGTCGCTGGCTTCGACGCATCAATGCGTGTCGCCATGCTCGACCGACCTCCCATCGGAAACCTCCCAACCGTCTTAGATTGTCAGGCACCGCATGGTAGTTCAAATACCCCTGTAACACTTGCCGTAGCCACCGACCTACCTTTGCCACCGGTTCATGGCGTCGTCGCATCAATGTTTCCCGAATGACCGCCAGCGTCGCGCGCATACGCTTCTTGATCGTCAATCGGACGATTTTGAAGCCCCCATCATTGCGCCGCCTGCCGCAGCAATGTGTGAAGCCCAGAAAGTCGAAGGTCTCTGGCTTGCGGATACCACGTTCCCGGCATTGTTGCGCAGCATACCGCCCAAAGCGTATCAGCCGCGTCTTCTCCGGGTGCAGTTGCAAGCCAAAATGGGCGAGGCGCTCCCGCAGTGCTTGCAGGAAGTGCTGCGCCTCTCCTTCGTACTGGAACCCCATCACGCTGTCGTCGGCATAACGGACAATGATCACGTCGCCTTTAGCATGTCGAGTACGCCATTGCTGGACCCATAAATCCAATGTGTAATGCAGGTAGATATTGGATAGCACGGGGCTGATTACAGAGCCTTGAGGAGTTCCTCGCGTTGATGCTACGCGTCGACCATCCTCAATCGTGCCCGCTTTCAGCCACTTGTGGATCAGACGTATCAGCCGGCGGTCACCTACTCGATGTGACAGGAAACGGAGCATCCACTCGTGATCGATTTCATCGAAAAACGAGCGAATATCCGCGTCCAGTATCCAGTTGATCTTCCGCTTGTCGATCCCAACCCACAAGGCGTCCAGCGCGTCATGCTGGCCCTTCCTTGCCGGAACCCGTATGAGAAGCCGAGGAAGTCTTGCTCATAGATCGCGCTCAGAACCGTGGACACGGCCATCTGCACGACTTTTTCTTCCAACGCTGCAATGCCGAGTGGACGGAGCCTTCCGTCATTCTTCGGAATGTAGACCCGTCGGGACGGTTGTGCGCGATACGCACCGGACTGAATTTCCCGATGCAATTCGTGCACCCGCCCTTCGAGTATCTTCTCATAGTCGTACCACGTCACGCCGTCCACACCGCTCGCCGCCTGCTTGCGAAGCGCATGGAAGCTCTCCACCAATAGCGTCGGAGTGATGTGGTGCATCAGCGCCGTGAAACGCAACTTCGGGTCCCGTCTGGCGGCTTCCCGTACACCTTCGACACCCATCGAAGCGTGTTTGACCCGGCTCTGTGTCCGGCACGCTGGGGTTTCGAAGACGTTCCCTCCGATTACACCCCTTCCCTCCATTGCCTCCGCAGGATCATCTCCTTTGTTCGGCAACTTCTCCGGTACTATGGGTGTATCCGACTTCTCATCAGCGTAGATGACTGGCTTGTGGTCAACGACCTTCCCAGTCCCGTCCAGTCCATTTGCACTGGACACTGATGAGATCTCGCTGCTTCCGTATGAAAGACTTCCCGGCATGCACAGGGTCTCCGACCGCGCGGGATCGGGACATGGCTTGCGATTGACGCCATGCACCGTGTTGCCTTCCGCTTCGCTTAACAGCGTCGGCATCCCGAGTTGATCATTTCGCGGCTCAATGGCCGGCCTGCCGGTTTCCCCTGTCAACGCTTCGACGCGCACCTCGCGATGTGCGCCGCATGACTCGGGGTCAGAGTGATTCGCCACTTCTTCTCCGTATTGAACTTTCATCAACTATCTTTCATCGGCTTTGCAGCCGCACTAAGCGCGAATTTCCCCGCACCTTCTGTGATTGAGTGAGCTTTGGCATGAGGTGTCCACCTAAAAGAGGTGGACACCAAATGATGGAAGAAGGTCAAAAACTTGTCGTGCGGCTCGTTGGTCGGAATGGACGACGCCGGTTCGATCGGGCATCGAAAGACCGTCTTATTGCGGCCTGCCTTGAACCTGGCGCATCAGTATCGAAACTTGCGCTCGAACACGGGGTCAACGCGAACCTCGTTTGGAAATGGATAAGGAAACACACCCAGGCCCCTCCATTCCCGCCGTCTTCGACATCGGCGTTTCTTCCGGTTCAGATCACCGCGGCGAGCAGCGAGTTCGCGTTGGAGATGCCTGCCACGGATGGTGAAGAGCTGCCGCCGAAGGCAGAGAGGATCGGCCCGCTGTCCTCTCCAGCGAAGGTGAGCGCGTCACTGCCGAACGGCGTGAAGCTAACGCTGGAATGCGGTGACGTGGCTGCATTGACGGCAATCATCGGAGCGTTGGGTCATGTTCAGACTGGGCGCTGACCTCAAGGTCTACCTGCATCGCGAACCGATCGACTTTCGGGCTGGCATCAACAGCCTTGCGGGTCTGGTCCAGGAGACGATGGCGCTCGATCCGTTTGCTCCAGCGGTTTTTGCCTTCTGCAATCGCCGTCGTGACCGGATGAAGCTCTTGTTCTTCGACCGATCGGGCTTTGTGCTGATCCTGAAGCGGTTGACAGAGGACAAGTTCCGATGGCCCCGCCGTGAGGTGCCGGTGGTCACGCTTTCAACCGAGCAGCTGCATTGGATACTCGACGGCATCGATATCGATGCGATGGTCCGCCACCCGGTGCGGCAATGCCAGGTCGCGGGCTGAGGCGGCGAACTCTGCGGTTGACGCGGGGTGGCGGTTCAGATTCAAAACTACGATGACTCGAACCGGCGAACCTGATGTTGCAGAGCTGATGGCGCAGTTGGCGGCAAATGCTGCCGAAATCGCCGCGCTTAAAACCGAGAAGGAAGCGCTCTCGCAGCGGGTCGTCAAGTTGGAAGAAGAGCTGGCGCTTGCGCGGCTCCATCGCTTTGCGCCGCGCAGCGAAAAGCACGTTGATCGCATCTTCAACGAAGCCGAAGAGGGTGCGGACGAGGATGGAGCGGACAGCCACGAGAGCGAGCTCATCGACATTCCGGACACAGGTCTGCCACCTGTCGAAAGCATCACGGGTCAGAAGCGTGGCCGCAGACCACTTCCGCAGAACCTGCCGCGCGAGCGCGTCGAGTATGACCTTGCCGACGATCAGAAGGCTTGTCCTTGCTGCCGTCACCAGATGCATCGCATGGGTGAGGCCGTTACCGAGCAGCTTCATATCGAGGTCAAGGCAAAGGTCTTGCAGAATGTGCGGTTCAAGTATGCTTGCCGCCTTTGCGACCGCACCGGGATCAACACGCCTGTCGTGATCGCACCGATGCCAACGCAGCCCCTGCCGGGCAGCATTGCCACGGCCTCGACGCTGGCCTTCGCACTCGTTCACAAATACGTCGACGGCACACCGCTCTACCGAGTGGCGCAGACCTTCGAACGGGCCGGTGTTCCTGTCAGCCGTGGTGCTCTCGGTCACTGGGTGATCGGTTCGAGCGAGAAGCATCTGCATCGCATCTATGACGCGCTGAAACTGAGGCTCAGGTTGCAACCCCTCATCCATGGCGACGAGACGACCGTTCAGGTCCTGAAAGAAAAGGACAAAGAGGCCACCAGCACATCGTATATGTGGGCCTATCGGAGCGGCGACGACAGTGACGAGCCGATCGTGCTTCTCGATTATCAGCCGGGCCGCGGCCAGGTTCACCCCCAGACCTTCCTCGGCGATTACCGCGGCACCTTGATGAGCGATGGCTACACCGCCTGGCGCACGCTGAATGGCGCGATCCATATCGGATGCATAGCCCATTCGAGGCGGCGCTTCGTCGATGCCCTCAAGGCCAGAAAGAAAGGTGGCGGTCCACCCGAGCAGGCTCTCCGGTTCTTCGAACAACTCTATCGGATTGAAAGGCAAGCGCGAGACAAGAAGCAAGAAGCCTGATACCGGCGAGACGAAGGCCGACAGCGTTCGCCGATTCCGACAGCAACACAGCATACCCGTCCTCACCGCTCTCAAGGTATGGCTCGATGAAATCGCGCCGAAGGTCTTGCCGGACACCAAGCTGGGCGATGCCGTGTCCTACACTCTGAACCAGTGGGATTATCTGACGCGCTACACGGACGATGGCAGGATGCCGATCGACAACAACCTCCTGGAGCGCGACATCAGAGTTTTTGCGACCGGCAGAAAGAGTTGGCTGTTTAGCGATACCACCGATGGAGCCAAGGCCAGCGCCGTCATCTACAGCCTCATGCTGACCTGCCGCGCCTGCGGCGTCGAACCGTTAACGTGGTTGCGCCACGCCCTAACCGAACTGCCCCAACGCGCTGTCGACGCCGATATCGACGACCTGCTACCCTTCAACTTCGCACAGACTGCCACCGCCTGACCAGATGCCGTTCCCAACGCCAAGACGATCCGTCGAAATGGCCGGCGTCAATGTGCGGGGAAAATCGCGCTTAGTGCGGCTGCAAAGCCGATGAAAGATAGTTGATGAAAGTTCAATACGGAGAAGAAGTGGCGAATCACTCTGACCCCGAGTCATGCGGCGCACATCGCGAGGTGCGCGTCGAAGCGTTGACAGGGGAAACCGGCAGGCCGGCCATTGAGCCGCGAAATGATCAACTCGGGATGCCGACGCTGTTAAGCGAAGCGGAAGGCAACACGGTGCATGGCGTCAATCGCAAGCCATGTCCCGATCCCGCGCGGTCGGAGACCCTGTGCATGCCGGGAAGTCTTTCATACGGAAGCAGCGAGATCTCATCAGTGTCCAGTGCAAATGGACTGGACGGGACTGGGAAGGTCGTTGACCACAAGCCAGTCATCTACGCTGATGAGAAGTCGGATACACCCATAGTACCGGAGAAGTTGCCGAACAAAGGAGATGATCCTGCGGAGGCAATGGAGGGAAGGGGTGTAATCGGAGGGAACGTCTTCGAAACCCCAGCGTGCCGGACACAGAGCCGGGTCAAACACGCTTCGATGGGTGTCGAAGGTGTACGGGAAGCCGCCAGACGGGACCCGAAGTTGCGTTTCACGGCGCTGATGCACCACATCACTCCGACGCTATTGGTGGAGAGCTTCCATGCGCTTCGCAAGCAGGCGGCGAGCGGTGTGGACGGCGTGACGTGGTACGACTATGAGAAGATACTCGAAGGGCGGGTGCACGAATTGCATCGGGAAATTCAGTCCGGTGCGTATCGCGCACAACCGTCCCGACGGGTCTACATTCCGAAGAATGACGGAAGGCTCCGTCCACTCGGCATTGCAGCGTTGGAAGAAAAAGTCGTGCAGATGGCCGTGTCCACGGTTCTGAGCGCGATCTATGAGCAAGACTTCCTCGGCTTCTCATACGGGTTCCGGCAAGGAAGGGGCCAGCATGACGCGCTGGACGCCTTGTGGGTTGGGATCGACAAGCGGAAGATCAACTGGATACTGGACGCGGATATTCGCTCGTTTTTCGATGAAATCGATCACGAGTGGATGCTCCGTTTCCTGTCACATCGAGTAGGTGACCGCCGGCTGATACGTCTGATCCACAAGTGGCTGAAAGCGGGCACGATTGAGGATGGTCGACGCGTAGCATCAACGCGAGGAACTCCTCAAGGCTCTGTAATCAGCCCCGTGCTATCCAATATCTACCTGCATTACACATTGGATTTATGGGTCCAGCAATGGCGTACTCGACATGCTAAAGGCGACGTGATCATTGTCCGTTATGCCGACGACAGCGTGATGGGGTTCCAGTACGAAGGAGAGGCGCAGCACTTCCTGCAAGCACTGCGGGAGCGCCTCGCCCATTTTGGCTTGCAACTGCACCCGGAGAAGACGCGGCTGATACGCTTTGGGCGGTATGCTGCGCAACAATGCCGGGAACGTGGTATCCGCAAGCCAGAGACCTTCGACTTTCTGGGCTTCACACATTGCTGCGGCAGGCGGCGCAATGATGGGGGCTTCAAAATCGTCCGATTGACGATCAAGAAGCGTATGCGCGCGACGCTGGCGGTCATTCGGGAAACATTGATGCGACGACGCCATGAACCGGTGGCAAAGGTAGGTCGGTGGCTACGGCAAGTGTTACAGGGGTATTTGAACTACCATGCGGTGCCTGACAATCTAAGACGGTTGGGAGGTTTCCGATGGGAGGTCGGTCGAGCATGGCGACACGCATTGATGCGTCGAAGCCAGCGACACCGCATGCCTTGGGATCGTTTCCAAAGGCTGCTTCGCAAATACCTGCCACCGTGCCGCCTGATGCATCCGCATCCAGATGCTCGGCTTACCGTCACAACATCCGATAGGAGCCGTATGCGGTAGTGCCGCACGTACGGATCTGACCGGGGGGCGATGGGTAACCATCGTCCCTACCGGGACTTCTCGGCTCGCCCAAGGCCGGGGCGATCCGCACCGCCATCCGCAAGGCCGGCGCGCGGCTGTTCTTCCTGCCGCAATACTCCCCCGATCTCAATCCGATCGAAAAGCTCTTCGCCAAGATCAAGCACCGGCTACGCGAGGCGCAGGCCAGAAGCCGCAACGCCATCCATGACGCGCTCGCAACCATCCTCCAAACCGTTTCACCTAAAGAATGCCAGAACTATTCAAAGAGCGGATATGAACGGATCTAAAATCATCCCGCTCTAAACACAGCCGAGGTTGCCAATCACCGGCGCAGGAGCAGGATCCGCTCGCCCGATCCCGTTTCCCCGGCGAAACAGCGAAGAGGTCTATGGAGACATAGTGCCCTTATCTGGCGCGCCTTCCGGACAATCGGAGCCGAAAACATCGTGGATCGGGCGAAAGCCTCGCAGCGCTCAAAGACGCTTCAGCCAAACAGCGGGCGCCCGAACTTTGGCCGCTCAGCTCAGCAAAAGTTGGGAATGGATTCACCGCTTATCGAAACCCAAGATCCGCCAGATTCGTGGCTGTCGGCACAAGCATCGATGAACAACATACCTTTGAGCCCGTCCTCAACCCCGGAAAGCTCAACGCTATCTTTCGGGAGAGCATACCCTGCGCGGCGTGCGGCTACCGCCACGCCAGCCTCCGGCATAGAGATTTGCCCATGCATCCACTAAAGCTTCGCCATGTCCCCGCGGTAGATGTATCAGGCGTTCTGCTTCGGGTACTATTCCACTACCGTGGCCTCGCACAAAAATCTGCTCCTGCTCCCCTAAAGGCACATAGCGCAGCACTTCAGGTTTTTCCTGATCCCACTCAAGCCCGCCTCTGTCGCCCCACACGCGAATTCGAAGACCGCAATATTGGCCAGGAGCAGCTTGCGTTACCCAAAGGATCCCAGGTGCACCATTCTCGAGACGGAAAGTGACGTAGGCGGTGTCTTCCATCGCCTTCACAGCGCCACAGGTGTGAAACTCAGCCCTGAGCCTGGCAATGTCCTGTCCGGTCATTGTGTGCAGGAGATGATAAGCGCGTGCGTGCCGATATCTCCGGTGGCCGACGCGCGGCCCACCTTCTCGGGATCTTGCCGCCACATTGCCCCCTTCGCGTCGGACGAGAAGGGCGCTGTCGCCCACTCCTGAACATACTCCACATGGGCCTGCCGGACCGTGCCGACGGCCCCATTTCGGATCATGTGCTTAGCACTACTTTGGCACTTTTGGCTTGGGGCGTTCTGTGAGGAGCCACTCACAGTGGGGGCATCGTAGCGGCGGTGGCCGTGCGAAGATATCGAGGATCGCTTTCCTGACGGCCGGCATGCTCGGTTGTGGCGGCGGACCTGTGAGTCTTTTTTTTCCGTCCCGCGGCCTTGAGGCGGCGGGATTGGAGAAAGGCATAGGCGATCATCGTCATCAAGGCATGTCGATGTAACCCCGTCCAGGACCTGCCTTCGAAGTGGTCGAGCCCAAGCTCCTCCTTGACTTGCTGGTGTGCCTGCTCACAGACCCATCTCGCTTTGATCGTGGCGGCGAGCGTCTTCAGTGGGGTATTGGCCGGCAGATTTGACACGTAGTATTTTTGCTCTCCGGTCGACCTCCGCTCGCCGACGAGCCAGACTTCGTCGCCAGGCATGCATTGCACACGATTATCGAGCATCCGGTGCTTATGGCCATCCGCAACCCGGACGCGGCGGGCTGCGAAGAGACATGTCAGCCGGCCTTTCGTGCCCCGGCGCCAGCTAACCTTTTGCCATTTCTCGCCCGCCAACATCGCCTCGGCAGAAACCGGGGGCCGGTCGGCAATGTGGTATTTGCGGCGCTTGCCGGTGCTGGCGACGGGGAAGACCAGGGCAACGTCGGCCGGATAGACGTTCTGGCGTCGCGACAGGCCAACGGCCCAGAGCAGACCGCGCTCGCTCAAAGCCTGACGGAACGGCCCGCTTGATCCGTATCCGGAATCGGCCAGCACGCAGCCGAACCGGACGCCGGAGCCGATGACACGGTCGATCTCTTCAAGCGCGATCTCCGGCTTTGTCCGAGCGATCTGTCGCTCCGTCGGCACGCCGGCCCGCGCCATGCGCTCTTGATCGTCCGTCCAGGTCTCGGGCAGAAACAACCGCAGCCCCACCATCACCGGAACCTCGCGCGATGCCAGCGTCACCGAGACCAGAGACTGACAATTGGCAGTCTTCCCAAGCGCGGAGGCGTATTGCGGCGCAACGCCGACCGAGTGACACCCCTTCTTCGGCAACGCCGTGTCGTCGATGATCAACCAGGCATTGTCGCCGCCAACCAACTTGTCGGCTTCAATGAGCAGGGCCGTTTCGAGCGCAGATGCATCCCAGACGCCGCTGCCGATGAAATGATGGAGCTGGTCATAGCTGACGCCGCTATCTCGGGCCGCCATCGGCTGAACGCTCTTGCGATCGCCAGGGCCGATCAGCCCCGCTACATAGGCCGGGCACATCCGGCGCCGCCGCTTGTGCCCCAGCGGCGCCAAAAACGGCTGAAGCCAGTCCATCAACTCCTCATGCCACCCCACCATGACGCGCTCCTCTTCATTGGAGCGCGCAGCATCAAGCCGTCTTGGATAACAAATCGTTAACGTGCCAAAGTAGTGTTAGCTTGGCGAACCATCGCGTGATGTGCATACGGGTAAGTCATGATGACCAGGCGATCCGTCGCTCTTTGTAACTCCACGAGTTCTCGGGCGTCGGAAACTGTTGTGGTCATGGGCTTGTCTAGTATTGCATCAATGCCGGCCTTCAGAAATGCCGTCGCGATCCGATGGTGTGTCCAGTTTGGCGTCACGATCGAGACTGCCTCTATACCATCGTCCCTTGCGGCTTCTGCTGTTGCCATAGCGTTCCAGTCGCTGTACGACCGGTCCGGCGCTATCATCCACTCTGCAGCCGAAGCGTGCGCGTTTTCCGGGTCCGAAGAAAGAGCTCCCGCAACAATTTCCCAGTGGTTCGACAGCCGGGCCCCAGCGAAATGCCATCGTCCAACAAGCCCCCCCTTTCCGCCGCCGATGAATCCTAAGCGCAGGCGTCGTCCGAGCAGCGGACTCCGCAGATCACATTTTCCAGTGAAGACCATTGAGCACTCCTTGTCTATTTTTCTACAACGTTATCGGCGGCTAGCCATTGCAAGGGACTGATCCTCGCACAGCACCCACTGTTAAATGCCCTCGCGGCCGTTGCTTTCCTATTTGCCGCCCCCTTGCTGTTCGGATCCTCGTTGCCCGGGGAAGGCTGACGCACCCCGAACTGCACTCTTGCGGGTTAGTCCTGCATCCTCCTCACAAGTCATCAACTCGGGCATTTGCGGGTTAGCCTGCATGTATCATGCCAACGAGAAATCGTTTCCAAACAAGAAGCTGCCTCTCGACACGCCTATGTCGTGTATTCGACATCGTCGCGAATCGGATACGCCGGTTCCAATAAGCAGCGTCGACTGAAGCGATCTTCGGCAAAACCTGTCGAGATTGCAGCCGAATTCGCCGCATCGGTTTGCGGGATCGATGATAGCTGGAGTGATCCGGACTCCGGCGGCGCGAACAGCTCAATCGACACGGTTTGACACCAATGCACTCAGGACTTCCGCGGCAGTGACGAGGGACCGCCTGACATCCTCCTCAGAGAGGTGGCCAACGCGCTCTGAGGATATTCGAAGACAAACCACAACGCCCTGCATATATGAACTTGCGACACCAGTCTGTTCGCGCACATCGCGGATGGTGTCAATCGAGCGGTCTAGGAGGCCGCTTACTTCATAGGGGTTGAGTTTGTCGACCTCGTTTGCCGCGCTGAGCAAATCTGCAATGAGATCCGCCGTTAAGCTCATATTTGAAGGCAATGTAGAAACTCCGAAATAGTCACATGCCGAGCCCTGCCGGGCAGAAAGCGCGACTGCTCCCCGCAGCCTTCTAGATGGGCGCCGCATAAACGGGGGCCCTGGTTGCCCCAACTGCCGGCAAAACTCATTCACGCAATGATTAGGTCAAGTGTAACGTACAGGACGGCTACATCTGCCCAAACCTGTCCACCACCTTATGGACAATCGGATTCTTGTACATGCCGAACCGATGATGCTTTCCACGGGTAATCCTTTCTTTGAGCCGCAAAGCGGTTTCAACGCCAGCACTCTGGAACTGTTCTAATATCGATGCAAATCAAGCGTGGTCGTTTTTGCAGCATTGCTAAGGCCAGTAAAATAAATATTTTGCATCACGATTATCCGCACTTTGGATATGGCGCCGACAGCCTGCCGTATGGCAGAGAGCTGTCCGATGACCCGTGACGCCGAGCCTTATCTTATGAGCGGCGACCGCTCTCGAATTTGCGATGTTCTTTAGAGATCGCGCCATTCAGATTCGTGCCGACGAGCTTGACGACGGCGGCAAGGTGGTTTTCGGGACGCTTGTCATATCGGGCATCGTACACGACAGAGTGGCTGTCGGCGTCATGATGTGCTGAATTCTCGACCTCCGGCGCAAGCGCGCCACAAGCGTTGCAGCCACGTTCCAGGTACCGTGCTGGTGAGGAGTTCGGTCATCGGAGATTACATTCAGCGACAATTGGCCCTCTCGGTGGTCTTAGCCGCGGATGAGAATGGTGCGCCTTCGCGCGTGCTCCTGCGTGATGCTGGGCAAAGGTTTTCCGTGCAAGCAAATGGGCACTCCATCACCAAAGCAGCTTGAGGCCTGATACCATCAGAAGCACGGAAAGAATGACGCGAAGCGAGGAAGCGGAAAGATATCGGCTCCCGATTAAAGCGCCTATCGATCCACCTGCCGCTACCGCAATCAACCACCACGAGAGAAAGTTTGGAAGTGCATTCCAGGAAGCGCACGCTCCAATCAAGGCAGCGGTTGAGTTCATTAAATTATAAACGGCCGTGGTTGCAGCAGTCTGATGTGCTGTTCCCCAATTCTTGGAAAGGATCACTGGTGCGAGGAATACGCCGCCTCCGCTCCCGGTCGTGCCCGAGACGAAACCGATAACAGCTCCCGTGATCAATGCAGCGTGAAGTGGCGGCGTTTTCGGAATGGTTATGACCAAGGCGCTCTTGCGAAGCGCGGATCGCGCCATTTGAATGGCGGAAACTACCAGGATCAGCCCGAGAACCGGGTGATAGATTCTCTCGGGAAGGTGCACTGAGCCACCGAGAGCCGAAGCCGGAAAGCCCAGAATTGCGAAAGGATACACGTTACGCCAGGACACCTGCCCCACCTTCAGGAATTGGGCCGTGCCGATCGCTGAGACCATCAGGTTCAAAGCGAGAGCTGTCGGCTTAATGGCCAACGGCGAATAGCCAGAAAGCGCCATGGCGGCAATGTAGCCTGATGCGCCAGCTTGTCCGACTGCTGCATACGCCAGTGCAATGACGAAAAAAGCTATTGCGAGCCCGACTGCTTCCGTGTCCATTGCTGTTTTAGCCTCTATGAGAATCCGAGCATGCCAGCGCGTGAAGGTGCGGCAATTTTGTAGTCGCGGAAAGCGGGGATCCGACGATTAGTTCAAGTTACAGAATGGCCAAGGCTGCTTTCACAATGCTATCAATTGCAATAAATGGACCATGTCGGAATTCTTCCCCACCGTCGCTTGCTATTGCGTGTTACCGCTTGGCCGGCAACCATCCATCCCCTCTCAACGCTCGGATGCGTCTCCTCTTGTGGGCTGCCGACGCCGCATTCATCTGCTCACCGTCTCAGCGTTCTGCTGTCTGGTCCACAACTTGACCACGGAAGGACCTCAACCCGACTGTCTGCTCCTCAGTGGCAGAAATGCAACGGCGGGGTGCAACCCGGCGGGCGCCGGGACTAACGGCTCCGCCTAGCCTCCTTCTCCGCGAAACAGCAAGGCCACTGGCGTTTGTTGGATATTCAACTGAGCTACTTCTGAACAGACCATTCTCCACCTTCGCCAAGGCACGTCCCCGGCAGCAAGCTCACGCAGGTACCTCAACCTCTGCGGGAATATGCCGTCGGCTTTTGGCAATTGAAATGTAAATCGATTGCGTACAACTCTGTCCCGTTTGTCGAATCCGCGACAGAGATCATTTTTTATGTCCCTTGATGTTTCGGTCTCGACTAATGAATTGAAAAGTACCGGCTAATCTGACCGGCAATGTTCTCGACCCAACTGGTATGGATTTTGAGATCCTCGTCGAACGGCAGCGGGGCCTGCTGAGTGGCTTGAGCGGGAGACCATAATGGCTGACGGCGAAAAGACAGGCGCGGCAACGCGTTTAATCAAAAGTGTCGCGCCGCTGACCTCCACTCTTGCGAAAGTACTGCGAGGCGCACCTACCATGGTGACGATCGACTATACCGGATTTCTCCGCAGCCGTCGGCGCTGAAGCTAGTAAGGGGTGGCTGAGGAACTTGCCGGCGTCAGATCCGGTGTCGTTGTATCTCCACATTCCGATCTGTCGGTCGATGTGCTGGTATTGCGGATTTCCCAACAGCATAACTCGTCGAGACGCATCGATCCTCGACTATCTGACGGCGCTAGTGAGGAGATAAGTTTGGTAGCAGCCCAAGCGCCGCAGGCGCTGCCCGTGAGCGACGTGCACTTCGGCGGTGGAACACCAACCATCATCAAGCCCTGTCGAGATCGAGCCGCGCACCTTCACGGCCGAGATGGCCGAAGCCTTAGGAGCGGCCGAGGTAAGCCACGTGAGTCTCGGCGTGCAAAGCTTTGATCCCATTGTTCAAAAAGCAACCAACCGGGTCCAGAGAAAGGCGCAGACGACCGCGGCTATTGAAAACCTGCGCCGGATTGGGATAAGTCACATCAACTTCGACCTCATGTACGGCCTCCCGCACCAGACCGTGCAGTCCTGCGTTCAGAGCGCGACGGCAGCGGTCGCAATGCGCCGCGACCGGCTTGCCGTATTTGGCTACGCCCACGTTCCATCCTACAGGAAAAATCAGCGCATCATGATCGACGAGACGGCACTGCCTGATATAGCTGCCCGAGCCGAACAAGCCGTGGCTGTGGCCGAAACGTATCTGCCGAACGGCGCGGGAGCAGTAGCGGTATTAGCTTCTTTGCCGTTGGCGGCCAAGTCTCAGCCTGTTCTTTGATCCAACTTCCTTGTTTTCGAGAGCGTGGCAGCACGCCCGTGATTGGCTGGCCGAAGCTGATGCTCCCGCCGCGGTGTCGGGTTCGTTCATCAACCGTTGCTAGCAGGGAGACTTGGGCCGGGTGTATCCACAGTATGAATGGATATAATCCAAACAATCAATTTTACGGATCCGTCCAATCACTATTAGAAGATGCTCACGTTTGAAGAAATCAAGTGTGTCGCTGGTAGAGATTTGCGAGTGATACGGGAAGGTCGGGAAATGTCCCCCACTCACTGTGCAGGTTATAACAACCAACTTGGTCCGCAATGCGGGTTCGACGACAGTGTCGGGCGTCCATCGACCCCGGCCACTTCGGACGTTTGATGTACGTTTCAAGAAGCAGCAAGATGTGGAGTTCTTTGGATATGCGTCCTCAGATGCGGTGGAAACTGTGCTGGGAAAATGAGCTGGAGCTCTCCGACCACACTGAACTCGCTGAGTTCTTCCGGAAGACCTATGGACCGACCGGGACGTTCAACGCAAGACCATTTGAAGGTGGGCACAGTTGGGCCGGAGCAAGGCCGGAGTTCCGTGTAATCGGCTACGACGCTCACGGAGTGGCTGCTCACATGGGGCTGTTGCGCCGCTTTATCAGGGTGGGCGATGCCGATCTGTTGGTGGCGGAACTGGGTTTGTGGGGGGTTCGCCCGGACCTCGAAGGACTCGGGCTCAACCACTCCATCCGCGTCATGTATCCGGTGCTGCAGCAGCTTGGCGTTCCGTTCGCATTTGGCGCCGTTCGACACGCGCTGTACAAGCTTGTGGGCAGACTCTGCCGAAACGGTCTCGGGACAATTGTGGCTGGCGTTCGCGTGCGGTCCACCCTTTCAGATGTCTATCTCAACCTGCCGCCAACGCGCACTGAAGACGTACTCGTTGTGGTCTTTCCGATTGGACGTCCAATGAGCGAATGGCCATCCGGCACACTGATCGAACGAAACGGTCCGGAACTATGAAACAGCTTGACTATCTCCGGACAGTGCCCAGAAGCGGCACTGGGGCCCCGAGCGTCTACCTGACCTTCGACGACGGTCCTAACCCGGTTTTTACCCCTGAGGTCCTCGATGTGCTGGCCGAACACCGTGTCCCGGCGACTTTCTTCGTCATCGGGGCTTATGCTAAGGACCGGCCGCAACTCATCCGACGCATGGTTGCGCAAGGGCACGAGGTCGCCAACCATACAATGACCCATCCGGACCTGTCTGCCTGCGGACGTCGGGACGTGGAACGCCAAGTACTCGAGGCGAACAGGGCCATCAGGATGGCCTGCCCCGAGGCTTCGGTGCGGCACATACGTGCGCCTTACGGAATTTGGAGCGATGACGTGCTGACAACATCGGCAAACGCTGGACTGGCGGCTGTGCACTGGTCTGTGGACCCGCGGGACTGGTCCCGCCCCGGTATCGACGCAATCGTCGATGCGGTACTCGCCTCGGTCCGGCCCGGTTCAATCATTCTCCTGCACGATGGGTGCCCTCCCGACGAGTTGGCGAACACTGACGCCAGTTTTCGCGACCAGACGGTGGCGGCGTTGTCTCGTCTCATCCCTGCCTTGCACGACCGCGGATTTATAATCCGCTCGCTTCCTCAGAATCATTAAACGGACGGTTTTTCATGGATCTGCTTGGCACGACCGGCGCCGTAGCCATCTCCTTGTATGCAGCACTCTCGACGGCTTACAAAGGCATGCAAGCTATATACGCTTTGCCAACAAACACCACAGCTGCGTCAACGCCCGTGACCGGCTCCGGTGCACCGCCGAGCGTGGATGTTATCGTCCCCTGCTACAATGAGGATCCGCGCGCGCTCTCGGCGTGCCTAGCTTCCATTGCAAAGCAAGACTACGCTGGAGAGTTGCGGGTCTACGTGGTTGACGACGGTTCTGGCAATCGCAACGCCATCATACCTGTACACGATCATTATGCGTGCGACCCGAGGTTCCGCTTTATCCTGATGCCAAAGAACGTCGGAAAGCGCAAGGCGCAGATTGTCGCAATACGGGAATCATCGGGAGATTTGGTGCTCAACGTTGACTCGGACACGACCATTGCGCCGGACGTAGTCACGAAACTTGCCCTGAAGATGTACAGTCCCGCGGTCGGCGCGGCGATGGGTCAGTTGACGGCCAGCAACCGCAGCGACACATGGCTGACGCGGTTGATCGACATGGAGTACTGGCTCGCCTGCAACGAGGAACGCGCAGCACAGGCTCGCTTTGGAGCCGTTATGTGTTGCTGCGGCCCGTGTGCCATGTACCGGCGGTCCGCACTTCTATTGCTGCTCGATAAATACGAGACGCAACTGTTTCGAGGCAGGCCAAGCGACTTCGGGGAAGACCGCCACCTCACAATCCTCATGCTGAATGCAGGCTTTCGAACCGAGTACGTTCCGGAAGCCATCGCGGCGACGGTCGTTCCAAACTCGATGGGGGCCTATCTGCGCCAACAACTGCGCTGGGCACGCAGCACGTTTCGCGACACATTGCTCGCGCTCCGCCTACTGCCGGGCCTTGATCGCTATCTTACGCTGGACGTGATCGGACAGAATCTTGGTCCGCTGCTCCTAGCCCTCTCGGTCCTGACGGGGCTAGCACAGCTCGCTCTGACGGCCACAGTGCCTTGGTCGACGATCCTGATGATTGCATCTATGACAATGGTCCGCTGCGGCGTGGCGGCGTTTCGAGCGCGAGAGCTGCGATTCCTTGGGTTTTCGCTGCACACCCTCCTCAACGTCGCTCTCCTGCTCCCCCTCAAAGCATATGCGTTGTGCACGTTGAGCAACAGCGACTGGCTGTCGCGTGGTTCCCCGGCTGCCGCACCCAACGGCGTAAAGGATTCTCCTGAACCCCATTGCTAAAACAAGCGCTGCGGAGCCGTCTGAAACTGCGGCACCCGCGTCGCTGGCTCAGCCTTGCGCAGCTTGCGAGGCTGCTGACATCAGTCAGTCACTGCGGTGGCGGTAGCCGGCTTTGCCAAACAGGCAAGCGAATTTAAGATAGGACGAGAAATTGCAGCTATTGACTCGAGCAAATGTCTCAAGCTCACCGTCGCGGCGGCCTGAGAGCAATGCACGCAAGCAGAAGTGCCACGGGCATAGCAATGCGGATAATTCGCTATCTCGCTCCAAATCAGATGTGGCAATCGAGCTTACCAACGTCAGTAAGTCTTATGGCGACAAAGTCGTTGTCGACCAACTGTCATTCACCATCACCTCAGGAGAATGTTTCGGCTTGCTGGGACCGAACGGTGCGGGCAAAAGCACGGTATCGCGTCTGGTTCTCGGCCTGGCACCGCCTGATGAAGGCACGATCACAGTGCTCGGAGAGCCGGTGCCAGCCCGCGCGCGTTTGGCGCGCAGCCGCATAGGGGTGGTTCCGCAATTCGACACACTTGATCGCGAGTTCACGGCGCGCGAGAACCTACTGGTGTTCGGACGTTACTTCGGCCTGCGCACTCGCGAGCTCGAGGAAGCCATTCCACCACTGCTCGATTTCGCTCGGCTCGAGAGCAAGGCGGATGTACCCGTGGCGCAATTATCCGGCGGTATGCAGAGACGGCTGACGCTGGCTTGTGCGCTGATCAACGACCCACAGCTCCTGATACTGGATGAGCCGACTACCGGCCTCGATCCGCATGCTCGCCACCTAATATGGGAACGGCTGCGGTCCTTGTTGGCGCTTGGCAAGACGATTCTACTGACTACCCACTTCATGGAAGAGGCGGACCGATTATGTGACCGCTTGTGTGTTATAGAGCACGGACGGAAGATCGTGGAAGGCCGCCCTCACGCGCTGATCGACGAGCAGATCGGGTGCGACGTGATTGAGATCTACGGCGGCAATCCGCGGGAGCTGACTTCAGTTGTCGGACCATATGCTCAGCGTGTCGAAGTGAGCGGTGAGACGCTGTTTTGCTATTCGTCCGATCCAGAACAGGTGCGCTTGCAATTGCGCGGGCGAACCGGTCTACGCCTATTGCAGCGTCCACCGAATCTTGAAGATGTGTTCTTGCGGTTGACCGGGCGCGAAATGAAGGACTGAGCGATGTGGAAACGTTACGCGGCGGTCCTACCCGCCAATCCTTGGAATTGGATTGCAGTGTGGCGCCGTAATTATATGGCATGGAAGAAAGCCGCGATCGCTTCAATTCTCGGTAACCTCGCCGAGCCCGTGACTTCGCTGTTTGGTCTCGGCTTCGGCCTGGGTGCGATGGTGGGTCGCGTCGACGGCATTCCATATGTCGCGTTCTTGGCGGCTGGCATGGTTGCAACAAGCGCAATGATCTCCGCGACGTTCGAGACTATTCACGCGACCTTCGCTCGCATGCACGCAAAACGAACTTGGGAATCAGCCCTGTGCACCCAACTCACGCTCGGGGACATCGTCCTCGGTGAACTGGCGTGGGCAGCCAGCAAGGCGTTATTGGCCGGGACAGCAATGATGCTCGTTGCAGCCACAATGGGCTTTGCATCGTGGCCGTCCGTTCTCTTTGCCTTGCCAGTGATCGCACTCACGGGGTTCGCCTTTGCAAGCCTGGCGATGATCGTCACAGCACTTGCGCCCAGTTACGACTATTTCATATTTTACCAGACGCTCTTCCTTACACCCATGCTGTTTTTGTCAGGAGCGGTCTTCCCAGTCAGCCAACTGCCCGACATTTTTCAGAAGCTATCGCATCTGCTGCCGCTGTCACATTCAATCGAGCTCATTCGTCCAGCGATGCTAGATCGCCCAGGCGGAGGCGTCGCCCTGCACATCAGCGCGCTTTGTATATTTGCAGTGATGCCATTCTTCTTATCTGTGGGACTGCTTCGGCGGCGTTTAATGTCCTGACCTACGGCAGCAAGAGCACTGCTTGAGCTTAGCAAACGACTAAATTCAGTCGGAGCACAGGGCCTACCTTTTACAAGTGACGAGAGATTGGAGAGTAACATGCTGTGTCTAGGACTGAGTGGCGGTCTAAGCAGGATTTACGAAAACTCGCTCGATCTGCCGAATACATTTATGCACGACGGTGCAGCGGTTCTCGTCCGAGACGGCCGAGTGATAGCTGCTGTCGAAGAGGAGCGGCTTAATAGAATCAAACATTCCAACAAGCTGCCGCGCCGTTCGATTCAATACTGCCTTGAATACGCCGGGGTTCAGCTCAGCGACATCGACTGCTCGCGTATTATGCAACCGAGGCATTTTGCAATGCTATGCTCGAGCGCTTGCTCGTTTCTCAGCCGCACATGTCAATACCGTTGAATGCCAAGCTGTTGTTGTGTGGGTTGCTCGCGCAGGAATTTGGTACTGAGGTCGATCCGTCGCGAATCTCATTCGTAAGCCATCACCTGTCGCACGCCTGGAGCGCGTTTTCTATGTCGGGTTTCGAACAAAGTCTCATCTTGACAATTGATGGCGGTGGAGACTTCGCCTCGGGTCTTTTGGCGGTAGGATCTGGCACGGAAGTCACACCGCTTGCGACATTTCCGGAGAGCGATTCTTTAGGGCTTCTGTACCTTGAGACCATAAAATATCTCGGTTACGGCATGTTTGATGAATACAAGGTCATGGGGCTTGCACCGTACGGCGACCCCGCTCCCCATCGCGACCTCTTCGAACAGTTCTACGAGCTATTAGACAACGGTGGCTACCGGATCTATCTGGACCGGATTGGTCCCACGCTGCTTCGCAGCATTGAGGTACGCCGAAAAGGGATGCCGTTCACTCAGCAGCATAAAGATTTGAGTGCTTCGTTGCAAGAAGCACTCGAACGGATTGTGTTTCACGTTCTACGGCATCACAGCGAGATCACCGGCATCAAGCGCTTAAGCTTGGCCGGAGGAGTAGCTCACAACTGCACTTTGAACGGTAAGCTGTTGCGCTCGGGAATCTTCCAAGACATCTTCGTGCAACCCGCGGCACACGACGCTGGCTGCGCATTAGGAGCTGCATTGATGATGTCTAATGAACTAGGGCAGTCCGCACCTCGAGAGCGTTTGCAGGAGGTCTATTGGGGTCCTGATCTCGGGAGCGACCGCGCCGTGGAGCAGGAATTAATTGCATGGGGCGGCCACATTGAAATCGAACGCTGCGATGATGTGGCCAGCAGAGCAGCCGAGTGGATCGCCATGGCGCCGTTATCGGCTGGATGCAGGGACGATCGGAATTCGGACCGCGTGCGCTTGGCAACCGTAGCATTCTTGCCGACCCTAGGCCGGCCACAAACAAGGATCGGATCAACGCGATTGTCAAGAAGCGCGAAGGCTATCGCCCCTTTGCGCCATCCGTGTTGGAGGAGGACGCCAACGAGTTCTTTGAATTGCCAGATAGCAGGCAGGAATTTCCCTTTATGAATTTCGTAGTGCCTGTGCGCGAATCCAAGCGCAATCTGCTCGGTGCCGTCACGCACGTCGATGGTACGGCGCGCTTGCAAACAGTATCGCGCAACATCAATCAAGCGTATTGGGAGGTCATCAACGCCTTCAGGAAACGAACAGGTGTCCCGATTCTGCTCAACACGTCCTTCAACAATAATGTTGAGCCGATAGTGGATTCGGTTGCGGATGCGGTGACCACATTTTTGACCACCGACTTGGATGGACTCGTGGTTGGGTCGTATCTCATCAAGAAGCGGACTGCGTCACCGGAGGACTGGAGTAGACTTGCGCTTTCGTTGCCGCCTTATTCAAGCCTCCATCAAGTGCGTGCATTTACGGCGTTAGACCGCCAAGAGACGGTATGCGAGATCCGCACGGGTCCCTCCAGCCGAGAAGCCGTGCGGATTTCATCCGAGTTGTTCGAACTGCTAATGCGGATTGATGGAGAAGCTCCGCTCGGCGATATCTTGGACCTCATCGCGCCCAATCAGAACCAGCTTGAAGCGCTCCTAAATGAACTGCGTGGGCTTTGGGAGCAGCGTAGCGTGCGACTGCATCCAATGCGCGCCGGCTCTGCAGCGGAACCACTATCAAGTTCAATCAATCTGTCAAGCGGTGCCCGCCTATGACAATCGCGGTAGTTCCGTCCCTCTCCTTCACCCATGCTGGTGGGGCCGAGACGCTCATGAGTGAGGGGCGGCATTCGTTGAGGCTCCAGCGAAGCGTGGCACGAGCACTCAATGTCTCACCAGCGGTCAGCACCCGCATCTGCAATCAATATTGAGGTGTAATTTCATGGAAGTAGGACGGTATCTTAAAAAAGGCCTGCTAATCTCTCTTCAGCAACGCCTTCGCGAATTTGCGGAGGGCATAGGAAAGCCAACGTCTTCCTTGAAGGTCCATCCACAGATCGTTTCGCTCCTTGAAAAGCCTGACCCCGTGATTCTGGACATCGGTTGCAATGATGGAAGCGATGCGCGACGCTTTCTCCAGCTTCGTCCGAAGGCCCAGCTTTTCTGCTTTGAGCCAGACCCCCGAGCCGCTGCTCGCTGTAGGGAAAACATGGGGCCTTTGGACAGGATGAGGCTATTTGAAGTCGCGATCAGTGATCGAAACGGCAGAATCGATTTCCACCCCAGTAATGGAGATGCAAAGGAATGGGATCTGTCAGGCTCAATACGCCAGCCCAAGAATCACCTTTCCGAATATCAGTGGGTCCGGTTTGACGGACCCATCTCAGTTGAGACTCGGAGACTGGACGATTGGTGCAGTGAGGCTGGCTTGGAGAGTATCGACCTGATCTGGATGGATGTGCAGGGGGCCGAGTCCGACGTCATCGCTGGCGGCAAAGAGACTCTAAACAATACGCGCTTCATCTACACTGAATATAGTGACCAGGAGCTGTATGAAGGTCAACTGCCCCTGCGCGCAATTCTTGACCTACTGCCTTCGTTCGAATTGGTGGCTCAGTTTCCACGCGGAGTGGAGGGTGACGTTTTGCTCAGAAACACGAGGCTTTAGCACCAGTCGGCTTGTTCTCTTCCATATTGCGGGCTGTCCCACTGGTGCGCATCACATTTGCCGCCCTTGCTGCTTGGGAACGACTGCCCGGAGAAATGCTACTTCAGTTGCTGGGGGTGTCGTGGAAGCGGGATGGGGAAGAAGAAGCGGGAGATATTCATGATGCCACATCCGTCCTCACCGCTGGGCGAGCTAGCACTACTTTGGCACGTTAACGATTTGTTATCCAAGATGGCTTGATGCTGCGCGCTCCGATGAGGAGGAGCGCGTCATGGTGGAATGGCATGAGGAGTTGATGGACTGGCACTGTAAAGTTATCAGCGGATTGATGCAGCGATAGCTGGCGGGGACGGCTGTCAGGCTGCGGCGACACACGCGATTTTGCTCCAGATTTGCATGGCGGCGTTACGCAGGTCTTGATGTTGAGCCGATGACAGCGTATTGCGGGGAAAGTGGAACAGGTTGGCAATCGGATCATGGATGGAAACGAACCGCTGAAGCTGGCGTGCCGACTTGAAGCGTTTCATGGTCCTTTCGCGTCGTCGGGTCGGCTGGTGCGAATTTTCCGCTCGATTATTTAGGCCTTTGTGCGACCGGTGTTCGACACCGGGCATGAGGTCGCGCCTGGCGGCATCATAGGACCGGAGCTTGTCGGTGATCATGACCCGTGGTGTCCGCCCTTGAGCCTTCAGCAACTTGCGCATCAGGCGCTTTGCCGCCTTGGCATTTCGGCGGCTTTGCACCAGCACTTCGAGGACGAAGCCGTCCTGATCGACGGCACGCCAGAGCCACTGCTTCTTGCCATTGATGGCCACCACACATTCGTCGAGATGCCATTTGTCGCCCAGGCAGCCGGCTGACCGTCGCTTGATCTCCCGGGCGAAATGCCGTCCGAATTTCTCCGCCCAGCTTCGAATGGTCTGATGCGTGACGATGATGCCGCGGGACGCCAGCATGTCCTCAACCATGCGCAGGCTGAGCGGAAAGCGAAAGTAGAGCCATACCGCGTGCGCAATGATCTCAGCGGGATAGCGGTGGCGACGATAAAGCGGATCACGAGCAACTTCTGACATGGCCCATGTACGCACATCTTCCTCAGCCGTCGGTTAACTTTACGGTGCCGTTGCTGCCATGCACTCTTCCGTACGTCAGCTCGTCGTCAGCTCCCTGGCTTAGGCTGCTAACAGGTCTTGAGTAGAACGATATTACAACGGTGCAACCATTTCAATTGGGGAGCGAACCGCATGTATAGCAGTATCACTGGATCAGCCAGCCAATCTACAAGCGCGAGCCAAGCCGATGAATCGGGGCAGGCAGCAGATGACCAGACGTTTACGGAAACGCTCGCAGAGGCGGCGTCTGGTTCGTCGTCGGCGTCGCGGCTGTATTCCCTCACCTCCGAACCTCCTATCTACGAGTTGGACAGAAAGACGTTCGAAAAAGAACTGAAGAATTTCTATAGTGATGATGTCAAGCACATTGCCGATAATCCATTAGAATACTCGGATTTCGTGTCCAAGAAAGCCGAGCGCACCGCAATGGTCGCTAGAGTTGGTGCGAGCGTAGCTGACAAGCCTGGTGCGCAGTACTTCAGTTACCAGTTGGGCGACAAGAGCGTCGGGCTGCTAAGAGTGGATCCAGGATTCCGCATCAAAGGGAAAGACTGGCAGAAAGAGCACTTTCCGGAGCGAAAAAACATCTCATCGGTTGTGGCTATGCGAGTGACCCATCCGCTCGTTGAGAACGCGGGCGATGTTCTGCTCGAACATCAACTTCGGCTCGACGGCAAGAAGCCCTTAATCATGTCGCGTCCTGCTAACGATGACCCGAGGCCCCGTCTGGAGCAGATGGGCTTTGTTGACGTGGGTGGAAACGAGTTCGTGCTTGATCCTAAACGGCATGGCGATAAGTGGACGCTGAACGGCGACCGTGAATGGCAGCGGGCAGACAAGCCTCGACAGTATCTCCAAGCCGAGAGCGAGGATCCCGTTGAAGGAAGGAGCGACGAAAACGAAGGGTATGTCGAGACAGATTCGTCCAGCGATGACCCTTCTTGGTATTTGGAGCGGGCGTTGAATTTCCGCGGAGGACCGGCCGACTAAGAGGTTCAATAGGGAGCGGCATGAAGACTATCATGTCTCGTGTCCCGCGTGCCGGGAGGGAAGAGATAGCGAAACGGGAGCGCGCTCCTCGGTGCGCCTTTCCGCATATTGCGAAAGCAATCGCTTCGATGACTGTTTCGATGTTCGAGATAAGTGAACGTTGGTGCATAAATCCGTCCGGGGCGTCGCGCCCGGCTGGCGGTGACCTATAGGGGCGGTCGTCTGGCGCCGAGAGCCGTATGGCTTCGATTTCACCGCGTTCGTGGAAGAACACGGCGCGCTTGAGCTTATGTGCAGCTTCGCCCTTGTTGAGACCGGCCTGACAACGCCGGCGCAGCGCCGGACTGGAATACCATTCGATCATGAACAGCGTTCGCTCGATGCGGCCGAGTCCGCGCAGTGCTCTGGCCGGCACCGTAAAGTTAACCGACGGCTGAGGAAGATGTGCGTACATGGGCCATGTCAGAAGTTGCTCGTGATCCGCTTTATCGTCGCCACCGCTATCCCGCTGAGATCATTGCGCACGCGGTATGGCTCTACTTTCGCTTTCCGCTCAGCCTGCGCATGGTTGAGGACATGCTGGCGTCCCGCGGCATCATCGTCACGCATCAGACCATTCGAAGCTGGGCGGAGAAATTCGGACGGCATTTCGCCCGGGAGATCAAGCGACGGTCAGCCGGCTGCCTGGGCGACAAATGGCATCTCGACGAATGTGTGGTGGCCATCAATGGCAAGAAGCAGTGGCTCTGGCGTGCCGTCGATCAGGACGGCTTCGTCCTCGAAGTGCTGGTGCAAAGCCGCCGAAATGCCAAGGCGGCAAAGCGCCTGATGCGCAAGTTGCTGAAGGCTCAAGGGCGGACACCACGGGTCATGATCACCGACAAGCTCCGGTCCTATGATGCCGCCAGGCGCGACCTCATGCCCGGTGTCGAACACCGGTCGCACAAAGGCCTAAATAATCGAGCGGAAAATTCGCACCAGCCGACCCGACGACGCGAAAGGACCATGAAACGCTTCAAGTCGGCACGCCAGCTTCAGCGGTTCGTTTCCATCCATGATCCGATTGGCACCGTAAAGTTAACCGACGGCTGAGGAAGATGTGCGTACATGGGCCATGTCAGAAGTTGCTCGTGATCCGCTTTATCGTCGCCACCGCTATCCCGCTGAGATCATTGCGCACGCGGTATGGCTCTACTTTCGCTTTCCGCTCAGCCTGCGCATGGTTGAGGACATGCTGGCGTCCCGCGGCATCATCGTCACGCATCAGACCATTCGAAGCTGGGCGGAGAAATTCGGACGGCATTTCGCCCGGGAGATCAAGCGACGGTCAGCCGGCTGCCTGGGCGACAAATGGCATCTCGACGAATGTGTGGTGGCCATCAATGGCAAGAAGCAGTGGCTCTGGCGTGCCGTCGATCAGGACGGCTTCGTCCTCGAAGTGCTGGTGCAAAGCCGCCGAAATGCCAAGGCGGCAAAGCGCCTGATGCGCAAGTTGCTGAAGGCTCAAGGGCGGACACCACGGGTCATGATCACCGACAAGCTCCGGTCCTATGATGCCGCCAGGCGCGACCTCATGCCCGGTGTCGAACACCGGTCGCACAAAGGCCTAAATAATCGAGCGGAAAATTCGCACCAGCCGACCCGACGACGCGAAAGGACCATGAAACGCTTCAAGTCGGCACGCCAGCTTCAGCGGTTCGTTTCCATCCATGATCCGATTGCCAACCTGTTCCACTTTCCCCGCAATACGCTGTCATCGGCTCAACATCAAGACCTGCGTAACGCCGCCATGCAAATCTGGAGCAAAATCGCGTGTGTCGCCGCAGCCTGACAGCCGTCCCCGCCAGCTATCGCTGCATCAATCCGCTGATAACTTTACAGTGCCATCTCACCGGCATCTATTCCTGGGAGGATGAACAGAAAATACCGGAGGGCTTCAGACCTTTGCGACTTCCCGCACGAATCCTGCGCGCCGCGTGATGCTTACACTCTGTTCGGCCTTATATTAGCGTACGATTTCGCGCAGTTCTTGTTTCGACCCCATGATGCCATGCTCGTCAATGCTCGAAACTGTCAATCGGCGTTGCCAACGCCGATTGACACTCTTGGGAAGTCTCATTGTTCTAGGCCACGCTCTGAGAGCAGCCGGTTCATGACCTCGCCTTTGATCTCGCCTGCGATTTGGTTTCGGACTTGGGCTCCGAGCACCCGCTCGGCATCGACATCGCCTACCAGACCATGTTCGGCCAGTCGCTGATCCAGACGGCTCTGAAACTCTTCGCCCATGGCTTCGACGAGCCGGTCCTGCATCGCTGCATGTTCGTCCGGTGCGATGCGCCTCAGCACCGTCTCCCAAGGTTGCCAGCGGGTTGCCATGTAGTCGGTGAATTGGTTCGCTTCCCGCTCCCGGATCAGGTCCAGCGCCTCCGTCGCATCATCCTCGCTTACGTGAGAGACCGCCAGGAAGCGCATGTCAGGGGCGACGTGACTGAGCTCCAGCGGCTCGCGCAGCCGATGTTGATAGGCCAAGTAGACTTCGACGTCGTCTATGTTCGGGTCGAGGCTGAGGAGCGAGTTGACCCTGTCGCGCGCGATCTCGTCGAGCGCCTCTAAGCGGAACGCAACACGGCCGCGCTGGATCAGTTCGCCAAGACGATCGTCATAGACGCCGCCCTCGACATCAGCGTTGAGGCGCGCGGTCTGCATACCGTTCCAGTGCAAGGTAACTCGATCCTCGCAGCTCGCGTTGGCGTCGGAAGCCTGTGCAAAAAACTGCTCGCGCAATCTCGGATTGGCCGCCGTCTGCCGCAAATCATCAGCCACTCTCTGCCGAAACTCGTCATTGCCATAATTCACGGTCCCTCGTAGCCTCTCCAGGAACTGCGCGTAGTCCTGGGCGCCTGGCTCATCCGCAAAGTGCTGCCATTCGGCCAGCGTCGCCGGGTCGTCTGCGAGCCAGTGCGCGGCAGCCTCATATAGAGATTGCTGCGCAAGCTGCGGTGGCGCTTCAGCCGCCGCCAGATTAGCGAGGACGTCGTCCGGCAGCGGGTTATCCCCGAACTCGAGGTTCTCCAAATGCGGGTAGCTGAGACTAAGATTCGGTACACGACCCTCAAGAAGATCCTCAGGCAGGCCGGTCAGCCGGTTACCGCTGAGATTGAGCGATTGGAGCGTGCTCGGAAGGGGGTCGGGGAGGTTGGCCAATTGATTGCTGCTGACATCGAGTTCAATAAGCCCCGATGGGAGGGAGTCGGGGAGGTCGGTCAGCTGATTGCCACTAACCGCGAGCGAGGTGAGCCTGCTCGGGAGAGCGTCCGGCAGGCTAGTTAGTCGGTTGTCGCTTGCGTTCAGGATCTCGAGCCCAGCCGGAAGGTTGGCCGGCAGACTGGTCAAGCTGTTATCGGCCACCTCCAGCCGAGAGAGGGTCGCCGGAAGAGCGTCCGGCAAACTGGTCAACCGGTTATGGCTAATGAGAAGATGCTGAAGACCGGGGGGGAAGCTAGCGGGCAGGCTGCTTAGTTCGTTGTGCCTGGCGCGCAGTTCCAGCAATCTTGGCGGCAGGGCGGCGGGCAAAGCGGTCAGGGAGAGGGAGGACAAATCCAGCGAGTGCGAGCCCGTGTTGTCCGAACCCCTAATTCGTGTGCGCCCCTGTCGCCGATTCTCGGCTTCGCCCTGCCCCTCTTCGGCAACCCAGTTGTCCAGGATCTGCGCGCGCGCGGAGGCCGGGGTCCGATATCCTGTCATGGCTTCGACCAAATCCGCCACGGCTCGGGCGAAGCCGCTGAGGTAACTTTCCTGCTCCCCCTCTTCAGAAGTGGCCGGGGAAGAACCTGCACTCTGCTGTGCGTCTCCTATGTTCATCGATATCTTTCTTCGTCGTTAGAACAAATAGCACGCCCGCCGCTTCTCAAGGCCGCGAGGCAGGTGGTTGCGCAGCGCAATTGATCATTCGAGAGCAAGTGCAAGTGCGCTGCGGCTCCTGCCCCGAGCCGGGACAGGTTCACACGACTCCCGCCGCAGCAAATAAAGCGATACTGCTGCGAGGAGTCCTGCCATTTCGTTGGCCAGATAAGCCTGGAGGACCCGTCAACGTGGCAGCGTGCTGCCCTTAGCAGGCCTTCCTGTCGATCAGCTGACGAGTGTCGCTGCAGAACCCCGGGTGGCACCGTAAAGTTAACCGACGGCTGAGGAAGATGTGCGTACATGGGCCATGTCAGAAGTTGCTCGTGATCCGCTTTATCGTCGCCACCGCTATCCCGCTGAGATCATTGCGCACGCGGTATGGCTCTACTTTCGCTTTCCGCTCAGCCTGCGCATGGTTGAGGACATGCTGGCGTCCCGCGGCATCATCGTCACGCATCAGACCATTCGAAGCTGGGCGGAGAAATTCGGACGGCATTTCGCCCGGGAGATCAAGCGACGGTCAGCCGGCTGCCTGGGCGACAAATGGCATCTCGACGAATGTGTGGTGGCCATCAATGGCAAGAAGCAGTGGCTCTGGCGTGCCGTCGATCAGGACGGCTTCGTCCTCGAAGTGCTGGTGCAAAGCCGCCGAAATGCCAAGGCGGCAAAGCGCCTGATGCGCAAGTTGCTGAAGGCTCAAGGGCGGACACCACGGGTCATGATCACCGACAAGCTCCGGTCCTATGATGCCGCCAGGCGCGACCTCATGTGTAGAGCGACAATCCTGGCTGAGATCACGTATTGCCGCACGTAACCATGCTCCCGGAGGCTTGAACATTGCCTCATCCATTTTGCTCCCGGGTTGGGGCGAAGGAGGCCGGGCGCGGAGATGGCAGGGGTTTCGCAGCGCTTGGCCTCCTTCGCCAGCGGCACGGCGCCTCAGTGTGGCCTTGCAATCTGTTGGATCGGCGGCTCCGTGTTCAAGGTGCCAAACAGCAACACGTCCGCCTGTTCACTGCGCCAGACCTTCAGCCGGCGCTGAAGTGTTCTAAGCAGTTTGTCGGGGTAATCGCCGGGATACTCGGCCTGCAGGCGTGACAGAAGTTCGCTGCCGGTTCGCCATGGTTCGGCTTCGAACCAATTTCGCAAGTCGGCAGTCGCTTTGACGAGAGGGTCAGGACGCCGCCGTCCTCTTTTGGCTTTTACAATCGGGCGATCCGTCGGCCGGGTAGCTCCGTCCTGCCAGGCAGTCCGCAAACTCGCCAGGAAAAGGTCGATCGGCTGAGCTACCCCGTCAGTGCGCATGGCCGGCGGCGTGTCGGCAAGCGCAGCGAGTGGCACTGTAAAGTTATCAGCGGATTGATGCTGTAGAGCGACAATCTGGCTGAGATCACGTATTGCCGCACGTAACCATGCTCCCGGAGGCTTGAACATTGCCTCATCCATTTTGCTCCCGGGTTGGGGCGAAGGAGGCCGGGCGCGGAGATGGCAGGGGTTTCGCAGCGCTTGGCCTCCTTCGCCAGCGGCACGGCGCCTCAGTGTGGCCTTGCAATCTGTTGGATCGGCGGCTCCGTGTTCAAGGTGCCAAACAGCAACACGTCCGCCTGTTCACTGCGCCAGACCTTCAGCCGGCGCTGAAGTGTTCTAAGCAGTTTGTCGGGGTAATCGCCGGGATACTCGGCCTGCAGGCGTGACAGAAGTTCACTGCCGGTTCGCCATGGTTCGGCTTCGAACCAATTTCGCAAGTCGGCAGTCGCTTTGACGAGAGGGTCAGGACGCCGCCGTCCTCTTTTGGCTTTTACAATCGGGCGATCCGTCGGCCGGGTAGCTCCGTCCTGCCAGGCAGTCCGCAAACTCGCCAGGAAAAGGTCGATCGGCTGAGCTACCCCGTCAGTGCGCATGGCCGGCGGCGTGTCGGCAAGCGCAGCGAGTCGCTCCTGCAGGGCGCGAATATCGCGCAATAGCAGGACAGGATCGAGTCCGGCGTAGATTTCCTGCAGACGGGAGCGGGCTACATCTGACGTGCGAGCGTCGGCAATCAGACGCTGATGCGGCGTGGCTGGCGGACTATACGTCTTGCGCACACGAGCGCCGTCGCCCTGCTTCGCGATCAATTTGAATGATGGCTGAAAGAAGTTTACGAACAGCCGCGCTGATCGGTAGAGCTTCGCTAGCAGCGTGGCGGCCTCCAGTCCCTCGAACCGACGATATCCGACCATCCTGCGCACGACGGCGCCATTCTTCTGCTCGACAAAGGCCTGGTCGTTCTTGCGGTAGGGGCGGCAGCGCGTAAAGACGATGTTGGCGGCGTCACAATAGGCCTTCAGCGTCTCGTTCATGAAGACGGTGTCGTTGTCCGTATCCAGGCCGAGAAGCGCGAAGGGCAGTTGCTTGCGCAATTCTGTGAGCACACTGCTCAACAGTGTCTGTTCGCGAACCAGCAGCGGCGCACATTCCGTCCAGCCAGTCGCGATGTCGGTGAGAACAAGGGTTTGGATGAAGCTGCCGCGAGCCGAAGGGCCGCAATGGGCGACGAGATCCGCCTCAACGAAGCCTGGCGCCGGATTGTCCCAATCCGCCGACGTTCTAATGGGAATGCTCCGTCGCAGGGCGTGCGCCGCGGGCCGCCGTCGAGGACGTCCCAAACCCTCTCGGATCGGTCCCAGCGTCCTGTCGATCGTGGCCGCGCTCATCGCCAGCAATTTGCCGCGGATCTCAGGCGCGAGGTTAAAATGACCGTGCCGTTCCATCGCCTCGACAAGGACGGGCAGCAACGCCTTCAGCCGCTTCCCACAGACCCGATCAGACGCCTCCCACAGCAATATGAGCGCATTGCGTTCCGCTTCATCATAAACCCGCGGCCGCGCTCGCCGACCTGTAGACTCTCTCCCGTGGCGCCGCAGCAGCCGCATCGCGTGCTTGCGGTGAAAGCCCGTGATGACGACGAACTCATCCAGAATTCTCGCCTTCTCCGTTCGCGTCGAAGCACGATAACGCTCCGAAACCGCCGCCGTCAGTTCTTTCCTTGTCGCCATGCTCAACTGCCCCATAGTCGCCCCTGTTCATCCCCTCGGTAGGGAGCAAATTATGTGAGGCAACGGTTGAATATTCAGGAACAGTTTCGACGAGGCAATGCGCGTCTCATCTTGGTTGATGAGGTGGAACGACCCGCTACCACAGCATCAACGTGCTAACGTGGTCGTTGTTTTGAACGCCACAAAGTAGGAGCCGTTCCGTGAAGCAAGTTATCACTATCGGGTTGGATTTGGCCAAGCAGATTTTTCAGGCTCATGGCGCCGACGCTGAGGGCTCTCCACTCTTCACCCGAAGGCTGCGCCGCGCCGAGGTGCTGCGTTTCTTTGAGAAGCAGCCCCCATGTTTGGTTGGTATCGAAGCCTGCAGCGGTTCGCACTACTGGGCGCGGGAGATCGGCGCACTCGGCCACGAGGTACGTTTGATTCCGCCGGCCTATGTCAAACCGTTCGTCAAACGGGGGAAGACGGATGCAGCCGACGCTGAGGCGATTAGTGAGGCAGTGACGCGCAAGACGATGCGCTTCGTTCCGGTGAAATCCCCCGAACAGCAGGCGGCGGCGATGGTCTTGAAGACACGCGCCCTTCTGGTTCGTCAGCAAACTCAGACGATCAACGCGCTACGTGCTCACCTGTCCGAACTGGGAATCATTGCCGGCATCGGCACGGCGAAAATTGCAAGCCTGATCGCGATCGTGCGTGATGAAACCGATGCGCGTCTCCCGAACGCGGCCCGCTTCGCTTTGACGGCAATTGCGGATCAAATCGACGCGCTGGCGCTGCAGATCAACAAACTCGAGCGAGAGCTTGTCGCCGAAGTGAAGCATGACGAAGACATGCGGCGGCTGGCCACAATCCCTGGCGTCGGAGCCATTACGTCGGCCTCCATCAAGGCGCTTGTCCCAGACCCGGGTGGGTTCAAATCCGGGCGCCATTTCGCCGCATGGCTGGGATTAACGCCGAGATCCCATTCGAGCGGAGGCAAGGAGCGATTGGGCAAAATATCGAAGATGGGCAATCCCGAGCTTCGCACTCTGCTCGTCGCCGGTGCAACCTCGGTCCTGCGACATGCAAGAGGCAACCACAAAGCCCCACGGTGGCTAGTCGCACTGTTAGCGCGACGGCCTTTCAAGGTCGTTGCGATCGCGCTCGCCAACAAAATGGCGCGGATCATCTGGGCGCTCCTGACCAAGGGCGGAACATATCGCGGTCTCGAGAGCAGTGCGGCCAGCTCATAAGCTGACAACGAACATCACGAACTGCGCGGCACGGTAGCCGCCAGTGGCAAGGTGCACAAACAAGCGATGATTCCACAACGGGACGAAATCCCGAGGCGAGAGAGGCCAGCGCGACATTGCGCTTCGAGCGCGTTTGGTTGATCAGTCACTCGTTTCGCGGACTTCATCGAGGCCAGCGGTCCACAGAACCGCGCTGATAGGCCGGACATATGACCGCACCGTTCCCGCGGGATGAATCGCTGAAAAATGCCCTTGCCAAGCGGGTCGTTCCACATATGTCGCGCTGCAGTGATGCAGCGATAGCTGGCGGGGACGGCTGTCAGGCTGCGGCGACACACGCGATTTTGCTCCAGATTTGCATGGCGGCGTTACGCAGGTCTTGATGTTGAGCCGATGACAGCGTATTGCGGGGAAAGTGGAACAGGTTGGCAATCGGATCATGGATGGAAACGAACCGCTGAAGCTGGCGTGCCGACTTGAAGCGTTTCATGGTCCTTTCGCGTCGTCGGGTCGGCTGGTGCGAATTTTCCGCTCGATTATTTAGGCCTTTGTGCGACCGGTGTTCGACACCGGGCATGAGGTCGCGCCTGGCGGCATCATAGGACCGGAGCTTGTCGGTGATCATGACCCGTGGTGTCCGCCCTTGAGCCTTCAGCAACTTGCGCATCAGGCGCTTTGCCGCCTTGGCATTTCGGCGGCTTTGCACCAGCACTTCGAGGACGAAGCCGTCCTGATCGACGGCACGCCAGAGCCACTGCTTCTTGCCATTGATGGCCACCACACATTCGTCGAGATGCCATTTGTCGCCCAGGCAGCCGGCTGACCGTCGCTTGATCTCCCGGGCGAAATGCCGTCCGAATTTCTCCGCCCAGCTTCGAATGGTCTGATGCGTGACGATGATGCCGCGGGACGCCAGCATGTCCTCAACCATGCGCAGGCTGAGCGGAAAGCGAAAGTAGAGCCATACCGCGTGCGCAATGATCTCAGCGGGATAGCGGTGGCGACGATAAAGCGGATCACGAGCAACTTCTGACATGGCCCATGTACGCACATCTTCCTCAGCCGTCGGTTAACTTTACGGTGCCCCCAGTGCCGATGCGAGCGCCTCGACATAGGCCGCAAAACGCGATTCACTCGTTTCGATTCCGTCCTGGAGATCCATCGCTCCCTCCATCTGAAGCTTGAATCGCCATTCTCGCAATCAATCATTAACAAAGTTTGTGACACAGTAGTACTAACAGGCTGTTGAAGAAGTCTCCGGTTTGGCCTTGAGTATGGCCTCGTCGCCGTTGTGGTATGCGAACGTGATCTCGATCGTGCCATCGTCGAGCAATTCGGCATGTCCGTCACCCGAGACTTCGTCCATTTCGTCGCATCCTTCCCATGTGAAGGAGACCATGGACGTGCTGTAGCCGAGATCGAGGCCCGCTTGCATCGCACCGAAGGCGATCTCGCCATGACCGTTGGCCCCGATGGTGATTGTGGCGGGCTCGACCAGGTCGAGATAATCCCGATTCCACAGGTCGGCCTCGACGATCCGCCAGCGGCCAAACAGGCGGCAATTCAACGCCGCACTCATGACAGCACCGCTATCAGTTTCGGTAACCGCACCAGATCATAGGCGGCGGCAGCGAAGGTGAAGGCCCATCCGACGCGGTCGCGGCCACGGAACTTCGTCTTGTCCTGCCCCGCGACGGTCTTGATCCAGCCGAACGCCTCCTCGATGCGCTTGCGGATGCGCAAGCTGACCCCATAGCCGGAATGGCGCGTCGTGCGCCCGTCGATGGCCGAGCGCCGACCATTGATGTTCTGCGCGACATGGGGCGTCACCTTCATCGACCGCAAATCTTGGATGAAGTCTTTTGTGTCGTAGGCCTTGTCGGCACCCAGCGTGATCGCTCGGGGCCGGTCGGCGAAGGGTTCGATCATGTGCAGCGCCGCGACCCGTTCGGCATATCCGCTGGCCTCTGTCAGATAGGCATCGACCAGCAGGCCATGGCGGTTTTCCATCAGCCCATGCCCCATGAAGCACAGCTTGGCCTCCTTGCCTTTGCCCTTTTTGTAAAGTCTTGCGTCTGGGTCGGTCGTTGAAGCATGCGTCTCGTTGGAACGCCTTTCGCCATGAAAGTCTGCTTCCACATTCCGACCGCCGGCATCCGACGGTGGTTCGCCCGAACCGTCCTTCGGCTTGAAGCTCTTGATCGACGCCCAGGCTTCGATCAGCGTACCATCGACAGAGAAGTGGTCCGTTGACAGCAGCCGCTTTACCTTGGGCTGCGCCAGGATTGCACCGAGGAACTTCGCGGCGATGTCGCCCTCCAGCAACCGATCGCGGTTCTTCGAAAACACCGAATGGTCCCAAGCTGGATCGTCAATACCAATGCCAACGAACCAGCGGAACAGCAGGTCGTATTCGAGCCGCTCCATCAAAAGCCGCTCAGAGCGAACGAATAGAAGGCTTGCAAAAGCATGGCGCGCAGAAGCTTCTCAGGCGCGATCGACGGCCGCCCGATCGGCGAATAGAGCGCGGCAAACTCCCGTTCCAGCAAAACCAGCGCGTCGTTCACGATCTGCCGGATTGCCCGCAGCGGATGATCACGACGAACCCGATCCTCCAGATCGACATAGCTGAAGAGTTCACCCGTCCTCACATCGCCGCCGCGCATCCATCACTCCAAGACTCGACGAAGCGAGTGAATCACGGCTAAAGCCTCCAGGCCAGCTTCTTTTTCAACAACCTGCATAATGCCTTGCTGCGACGCAGCACCGCCTACCGCTTGTCCATTCTCACAATTCCGACACACCTGTATCGTTGCAAACAAATAGAACAAGCCGCATTGCGACCACGTGCGGGATTTCCAAGGTTTTTTGGTCGGCACGGCTCTTGCTAAGTGACCTGTAGCGGTGTCGGGAACGGAGTTCTTTGTGCCGATATCGCGACCACGCACATGCAGGGCCGAAACGACGATGAGTAGTTCGTATATACATTCATTGGAATCGCTGGGTAACGCTTCCTTCGGAATTGGACCGATGTCAAAGAACACCGTGGAAGCTTGCGGTAATGTTGCGAGACGTCATGGAATTCCTTTGATGCTGATCGCTAGCAGGCGCCAAATCGACAAGGACGACTTAGGCGGCGGTTACGTGGAGAATTGGACTACTCGAGAGTTGTCCGAATATGTACGAAGAAAGTTCCCGCCGAATTCTCTGCCAATTTGTCGTGATCATGGGGGGCCGTGGCAGCACCCCAGTGAACGTGAATACAGCGAGGAGAGAGCAATGAACTCTAGCCTCGAATCGTTCAAAGAGGACATTCGGGCAGGATTCAATCTACTCCACATTGACACCAGCTCGGAGCGAGCCGGTATCGCCCCGATGGACAGCGCGATAACGAGGTTAGTGAAGCTGTACGCGGAGTGCCATAATTTTGCGAAAGACATTGGTAGATCCATACGGTTTGAGATCGGTTTCGAGGATCAGAGTGTCGATACTGACTACCCTTCTGACTTCAAGGACAAGCTCCATAGTGTTCTTGCGAGACTAATTGACCTCAAGCTTCCCTTGCCGACTTTTGTAGTGGCTCAAACGGGTACAAAGGTCCTTGAAACTCAAAATGTCGGAGCGATCATGTCGGCTCCCCTTGCGGTACGGCACTCGATCGAACAGCTTGCAAGCATCTGTCGCGAAACGGGTGTCGCATTAAAGGCTCATAACGCCGACTACCTGCCGGCAGAGGAAATTTCCATACTAAAACGCTCCGGCATATCAGCAATTAACATCGCGCCGGAGTTTGGCGTCGCCGAAACGCGAGCACTTATATTTGTTCTCAAAGAACTGAACTTGAGTGTTCAACTGGAAAGATTCCTGGAGCTGGCCTTCGAGTCATTTGCGTGGAAGAAGTGGATGAAACCGAACTCCCAAGCATCCGACACAGATCGCGCGATTATTGCAGGTCACTATGTGTTCGGAACTGAGAGGTATCGAGCCATTAAAAGCGTCGCAGAATCCGCATGCTCCAAAAATGGAAAGAACCTAGATAAAATTTTGCAGGCTGCGGTTGAACGATCAATCGAGCGATATGTGGAAGCCTTTTCCGCATGAAGTTGTAACGGAGTCGAACGTGAGACAAGACTACTTGCACGGCATTTTCTCAGCGGTGAATAGGTCGGCCAGCGACAATTCAAGTGACCTCAGAATTGGGCATGTGACGACCGCCAAGAAGGTCACCAAGGGATGGGGTGAGGAGCGCTGGCTCGTAGCTGAAGGCGCTCCTTTCGGTTTCAAAATCATTCATATTCAGGCCGGTCAGAAAACCAGCCTCCAATACCATGAACGAAAGGAAGAAGCGAACCTCGTTCTTAGTGGGAGTGGTGTATTTTTCTATGCCAATAAACAACCGAATGAATCGTTGCAAAAGATCGATATTGACGCCGGCGACATCGTCCACATCTTGCCAGGTATGATACATCGTATTCAGGCCACAGATGACATCACACTTGTAGAGGTCTCAACTCCGGAATTGGATGATGTAATTCGCCTTGAGGATGATTGGCACCGCGGCAGCGGGCGTATCGAATCCGAACACTCGAACCAAGGTTGATAAAATGCACTTTACTGTAAAGCGCTACGACTATCCATCGCAATTCGCTGGCATTGAGGCGAAAGTTTTACACGAGATTAGGGACGTCCTAAATAGCGGTGCGTATATCCTTGGAAACGCAGTTTGCGAATACGAAAGAGACTTTGCGGCATACATCGGGACAACACATGCGATTGGAGTTAATTCTGGCACTGACGCGTTGATTCTTGCATTGCATGCGTTGGGAGTGGGCCCAGGCGACGAGGTAATTACGGTTACTAATTCTTTTCATGCCACAGCGCTGGCTATTGTTAGAGTGGGCGCCATCCCGGTTCTGGTTGACTGTGATCCAGATACGTTCTTGATCGATTTGGAACAGGTTGAAAGGAAAATTTCCACGCGGACAAAGGCCGTTATTGTTGTGCATCTGTTCGGCCAATCCGTAGGCATGTCCACCGTCCATGAGCTTGCTAGGGACTGCGGATTGCTGGTTGTTGAGGACTGTGCGCAGGCCGTGGGTGCACTGTCAGGAGGAAAGAAAGTTGGGTCAACCAGCGACGCGGGTTGCTGGAGCTTCGCACCATCGAAGAACCTATCAGCGGCCGGTGACGCCGGTGCGATCACTTTGAACAATCCGGAAGTCGCAGATCGACTACGACAAATGCGACATTTTGGTCAAGCTGCACAAAATGAACATCTTTTTGCCGGCTACAATTCCCGATTGGATTCGATCCAAGCCGTAGTTCTTAGAAACAAGCTTGCGCGTGTAGATATGTGGGGCGCGGAGCGCGCGAGAATCGCATCGATATACAAGGAACGGCTGGCCGATTTGCCGCTCGCATTTCAAAGCGGCGCAGAACCTGGAGAGCACGTCTACCATTTATTCCAGGTCAAGACCGACTTTCGCGACGATCTGCTCTCGCATTTGCGCAAGTGTGGTGTCGATGCTGTTGTTCGGTACCCGACTCCAATCCACCTGCAACCGGCTTTTGTTGATCTCGGGTATCGATCTGGCGATCTACCGATTGCTGAGGGCTTGGCAAAACAAATGCTTTGCCTGCCACTCCACCCGGCGATGACACCAACTCAGATAGACCTCGTTTGCGACAGTATGCATTCATTCTTTTCTGGCTAAATTGCGCGCAGGTATTTCTTCAAGTTTGACGAGGCTACTGGCACAACCGCCCTGCCGACCGCTCTCCTTCCCTGGCTTAACAAATCTGAATATTGAGGAAGCTTCAATGGGAAACAAATGTATACTGCTGAACTGCGAAGCAGTTCTGTTCGACATGGACGGGGTTCTCGTGGATTCCATCGCGCACATTGAGCGGTCGTTACGCCGCTGGGCGTCAAAACACAACTTGGACGCTGATCACGTAGTAGAGCTCGCACACGGCCGTTGCGATCAGGACGTTGTGCAGCTTGCAGCGCCTTTTCTTGATGTAGAAAGGGAAGTACGCCTTATTCAAGAACATGAAATCTCTGAAGCCTATAAAATCTGCGCAAAGAGTGGAGCTGTAGAACTCGTCAATTCGTTGCGACCGAGTACGTGGGCGGTCGTTACATCCGGGTGCCGCGCTGTCGCCGAAGCGCGTCTGAGGGCAGCAGGCATCACCACACCTCTGGTATTAGTTTCGGCAGATGATATTACTGTCGGCAAACCGCATCCTGAAGGGTATCTTTCCGCCGCGCGCCAAATCGGAGTAAGCCCTGCCAACTGCATTGTGTTTGAAGACGCGCCTGCGGGAGTTCAAGCGGCGCGAGATGCCGGAATGCAAGTTGTTGGTGTGGCGGGAACAGTAGCCAATGAATCCCTGGATTGCGATCATTCGGTATTGGGCCTTGATAAGGTCACGGCTGTCAACACAGAGTCCGCAATAGAACTACAGTTACGGTTGCCGGGCCACTGGCAACGGGCTCCAAATTAATAACTCCCGGCCTTCAATCGCCATGCTTTTCTCACACCAAGCCAAACTCCGTGATCGGGGCGGCATTTCCGCTAGAGATTTGAGCGTGCGCGGATCACAGGGATTGGCGCGGTCGGAGGGCACGAAATCGACTTTTCACGCTCTAGGGTCTAACCCCCCGCGCAAGTTGCGGGGAAGAGCAGCAGTTGTCAGGGCAATCCCTTGCCAACAAAAGCTGTTCTCATTACACGTAATCGTGCAACTTAGGATTTAAGAAGGCAGATGACTAACGCATCCGAGAGGCGGCGCTTGATGGTCGAACGCGCGCACAAGACCGGCTACGTTCCCTCAAAAATGATTGAGGATGAGTTCGGTGTTGATAGCTCGACCGTACGACGTGACCTCGCTCGCCTGGAAGCTGACGGGCTTGTTATTCGCACGCAAGGAGGTTTTCTCCCGGCGGAGAGCAAGGAAAGCTTCGACTACCCTTATGAGCCCAGACGACAATTTCGATCAACAACTAAGAGTCATCTTGGCGAATACGCCGCTGGCTTGGTAAAGGATGGGCAGACTGTTCTAATCGACAGCGGCTCAACGACATGGCATGTGGCAAACAGCCTCAAATCCAAACGGAACCTAACTGTTATCACCAATGATCTGCAAATCGCCCTGCTTCTCTCGGAGTCCAGTAACATCAATCTGCACGTAACAGGCGGCGTCCAGGTCGACAGCGTATTCACGCTCGTTGCTCCAAACACTGTCGACTACATCAACAGAATTCATGTCGACATCGCGTTCATAGGAGCCGAAGCAGTGGATGCGGAGCTCGGTGTTAGCAACGTCAATGTTATTGAGGTTCCCGTCAAGCAGGCAATGATAAGGGCGGCCGACTGTGCCGTTCTCGTTGCCGACAGTTCGAAATTGGGGAAGAGGTCGTTCGCCAGAGTCTGCGGGATCGATGAATTCACGGCAATTGTGACCGACGGGCGCGTGGCGCCTGAACAGCGGAAGGCATTCGGTCAGAAGCTGAAGATCGTTGAGGTCAACTGCCGGTGACTCTTCGACTTGGACCGAACTCACCACCCTCCCGCGCCATTTGCCACTAATGAGACCTGTGCGCGGGTAGGTCTTCTAACTCAATTTGCTGTATTTTTCTCCGGATTGAGGAAAATATGCGGTTGCGGGACGTCCGCCTTGAGACGGCGGCCGATGGGATGGCATGTTGTTTCGGTAATCCTCCCCGCGAATAAGGGGCTTCAAAAGTAGAATTTTCTCGGCAAGATGCTCGAGGAGATTTTGATGAAGAAGAGCCGATTTAGCGAAGCCCAGATCATGGCGGTATTGCGCCAGGCGGAGGGCGGGATGCCTGTTCCCGACCTGTGCCGCGAACATGGCATCAGCACCGCCTCGTTTTACAAGTGGCGTGCGAAGTATGGCGGGATGGACGCTTCCATGATGAGCCAGATGAAGGCGCTGGAAGAAGAGAACCGCCGCCTGAAACGGATGTATGCCGATTTGAGCATGCAAGCCGATCTGCTAAAGGAGGCTCTTGGAAAAAAATGACGCGGCCATCTCAGCGCCGGGAGCTGGCCGAGAAAGCAGTGGCGCAACGCGGTGTGAGTGTCGCGCTGGCATGCCGGACGTTTGGCGTCAGCGAAAGCTGTTACCGGTATAGCCCGCAACGCAATGCCGACAACGAGCAGATCGCCGACCTGTTGCTTGGGCTTGTGAAGGTAAAGAAGACGTGGGGTTTTGGCCTCTGCTTCCTCCACCTGCGCAATGTTCAGGGGCATCGCTGGAACCACAAGCGGGTCTACCGCATCTACCGGGAGCTTGAGCTGAATCTGCGGATCAAGCCTCGTCGGCGGCTGAAGCGCGAGAAGCCGGATGAACTGGCGGTGCCGGATGCGCCGAACATGGTCTGGTCGATGGATTTCATGGCCGACCGTCTCGCAGACGGTCGGCAATTCAGGCTGCTGAACGTGTTGGACGACTTCAACCGCGAGGGCTTGGGCATTGAGGTCGACTTCTCGCTACCCGCCGAACGGGTTGTGCGCAGTCTCAACCAGATCATCGAATGGCGGGGCAAGCCGCTGGCGATCAGGGTTGATAACGGCCCGGAATACGTCAGCGGCACGCTCATGGAATGGGCCGAAACACGGGGAATAGCCCTGAATTACATTCAGCCAGGCAAGCCGCAACAGAACGCCTATGTCGAACGCTACAATCGAACCGTTCGGCATGAATGGCTTGATCTCTATATTTTTGACAGCATAACGGAGGTGCAGGAGATCGCCACAGAGTGGCTTTGGACTTACAATCATGAACGCCCCAACATGGGCATTGGCGGCGTCACACCCGCCCAGAAACTGAAAATGGCCGCGTGAATTCTACAGTCAAACCCCGTTAAAACGGGGAGGATTACCTTTCGTCGTCTATCCGGCGGCGGCAACGATCTTCAAACTTCGCTTCATGTTGTAGGCGATGGCGGTGAGGCGGATCGGCGCAGCGCCGATCATGCCTTGGCAAGAGCCGCAACATGATCGGGCTAAACGGCAGGATAAGGCTATGCGGCCTCGGTGACCCCATGTCGGATCGACTTTACCTTATCCATGAACGCCTTCACCCGCGCAGGATCGACCGCGTTTTCGAACTCGCCGTCGACTTTGAAGGTGGAGCCCACTACCGCGCCATCCGACACGGAAAGCTGCCGCTCGACGTTCTCGAGGCGGCAACCCGTGTTGCAGAATACCACGGTGTTTGGAACTGCGCTTTTCACGCTGGACAGGATCTGCGTGTCGGTCTCGGCGCCGGCGGTGAGACCGGAAACGCAAAGTGCGTCAGGACGATTATTGAAGACGGTGGAGCGGGCGATATCGACGATATTGCGATCGCCGAGATATGAGGCGGCTTCGGGAACGATGTTGTAGAGGAGTCTCAAATTGGGAGCGAGGCGCATCTTGTGGCGGACTGTCTCACCGACATTTGTGTTCCACAAGCCGAAGTCGCTCGCATAGACGCCGCTGATGATTTCGCGAATGAACACGGCGCCCGTCGCGGCCGCGAGATCGATGGAGGCGATCGGATCCCAGAGCACGTTCACCCCGAACGGCACCTTGACCGATGGCATCAGTTCGCCAATCACCCGGGCCATGGCGGCCGTCGTCTCCGGACGCACCTTCGTCAGGTACGGAAGGCTGAACTCATTGGAGAACATGACGGCATCGACACCGCCGTCCTGCAGGTGCGTTAGATCGGCGAATGCCTTGTCGATGACCTTCTTCATGCCGCCGGCTGTGTCAAAGGCCGGGTCGCCAGGGAGCGCCTGGAAGTGGCACATCGCAATGATGGGTTTGTCAACGTTGAAGGTTTCTTTGAGCCATTGCATCGGTCTATCCCTTTCGTGCTGTCAGGCTGATGATTGATCTTTGGCGTGACGGTGCCATCCGACGTGGCACGACTTGTTTGATCGCAAGCCACCGTATTCGCCCGGGCGAGGCTGGGTCGTGAACGACCGGACCGTTCGCCGCGTGCAAGCGCCGCGGTCAACCACCGGTCGGTGCCATGTCTTGAGGGCCGCTTGCCGCCTTGCTGTCCATCCCGGAAAGAAAACCTGCAATGAGCTCAGCCGTCCGGTCGTAGTAGTTGGGAATGGCGAGCGTGTCGTCCTTGCGGGGCGCCTTCTCGAACCGCGAACCAGGGATCGCGCGATGAAACCGTTCGGCGAGTGCGACAGGGTGGATATCATCGGCTTCCACGCCGACGACGAGCGTCGGGACCTTGATGCTCGCCAGTTGCGCGGGCGAAAACTCAAACCCGTCGCTGGCGATATCCGTCAGCATTTTGCCGAGCCATCGCGGCTGGTGACCTCCAAGATAGTCGATCAGGGTGTCGTAGTTGTCGGGGCTCGATTGCCTGATCTCAGTGGCGAGATCACTTGCCAGAAAGGCCTCGATTGCTTGCCTTGGGGGGTACCGCTGCAGAAGGTCACCGACGAAGCGTATCGACTCAAGATTGGCAGGAGACTTGCTCAGAAACCATGCCGGTCGAACCAGGATGAGGCCGCGGACACGCAACGGGTTCCGGATGGCCAGCGCGAGCGCCAAGGCCGCCCCCATCGAGATGCCGCCGGCCACGAAACCGTGAGGAAATCGTTCGACCGAATATGCGTCGATGTCCTTGTAGAACGTCTCGAGCGAAAACGCCGCTGGCTCCGGGCAGCTTGACGCGCCATGCTCGGCGCACTCGATCGTCGTGAGATCAAACCTTTCGTCCTGCGGAAAGATGCGGGCCACCTGTGAGGCATCTCCCCCGAGCCCGTGCTGGAACAGCACGGGCAGGCCACCATTGCCGCGCTCGATGACATTGAGGCGCGTGCCGCTCGCAGATTGGATAAGACTGCTGCTTTTCAACTTTGGCACCTTTCAGCCACCTAGAGATCGATGTGGCGCCGCGTGCGGATGCTCTGATCCGCGGCGAGCACAACGCGAAGACTGTCCACGGCCGCGTCAAGATCGGGCCTATCGACGGCGCCGGAGCGGATAGCGTCGAGGAAAGCTCGCTGCTCCAGTTCACAGAGTGCATCGTGGTCAGGCTCATTAGCCATCCTGATGATCTCATCGGCGTGCTTCAGCGAGTTGTCCGGGTTGAGTTCGGAATGATGGACCCGCAGCGCACTGGTCTTGACGTGGTTGAGAATGTCCGAGGATGCAGTCGTCCATGCGCCTTCCCCGGCGGCGTCACCCTGTTCACTCATCGTAATGCTGACCGCGCCCTTGGGGCCGACGACGTCTTTGACGAAGTAGGCAACCTCGCTCATCATCGGACCCCAGCCGACCTCATACCATCCGATTGAACCGTCATCGAAGGTCACCTGAAGCTGGCCATAATTGTACTGGTCCTCGGCGATCTCATCCGAGAGCCGCGCTCCGATGCCATGGACACGGACCGGCTTTGCTCCCGTGAGCTCGCACATCACGTCGATATAATGGACCCCGCAGTCGACGACTGGAGGCAGGGACTTCATCAGGTTCTTGTGCCAGGTCCAGGAATCGCCGATCGACTGCTGATTGATGTTCATCCGCATGACGAGCGGCTTGCCGAGTTCTTTCCCGCGGCGGATGAGTTCGCGCCAGGACGGGTGTACCCTGAGAATATAGCCGATGTAGAGGGTGCGCTGCGTCTCTCTCGCGACCTGAACCATGTGCTGCGCTTCTTCGACACTCCGGGCCATCGGCTTTTCGACGAAGACATGGGCGCCGGCTCGCATCGCCTTGATCGCGAATTCGGCATGGGTGTCGGGATAGGTGCTGATGATTACAGCCTCTGGCTTGAGCGCGGTCAGAGCTTCATCGAAGTCGTTGAAGCGGGCTGCGGAAGCCAACTCGGAGGGCAGGTCCGTGGTGAGCACGGAGCGGCTGCAGATCCCCACGAGCTCGAAACCGTCGATGCGGGTAATGGCCTGGGCATGCGATATTCCCATATGCCCCATCCCGACCGCCAGCACTCGCAGCGAAGCCGACCGCTTGCTGCGGTCGTGCTTCATCGGGGCGTTTTTCAGTGTGTGGCCGGCGTCGTTGGTGTCCATATTCTCTCCCTCCCGGAACAGGCTTCGTATCGTTTGGCATGCCGCCGCATCACCTCGACCAGTGCGGGGTCACCGCCAAAGATCTCCGGGACCTGGCTCGGATAAAGGCGGGCTGCGTCGATACGCGCCGTCAAATCGACATCGACGAATTCTGGTGTTGGCTCTTGCCAGCCTGAAAGCTCCAGACCGCGTTCGACCGATATCGGGTGCTCGGCCGGGAATTCGCCCAGGAGATACGGAAATTCTTCGTAGAGACGCAGCGGCATTTTGCCGAGGCAGACCTCTTGGACAGCCTTTACCAGACTGAGGTGATCCACATGCCGGCCGATGCCGACCGGCGCGTAGATTATGGCGGGTCGCTCCTCGCCGATGATCTCGTCGAGCTTGCGGGCAATCGCGTCGACATTGGGTTTATCCTCAAGTTTCAATCCCGCGAACAATTCCGGAATGTCCCCGTAGATGGGCTCTCCGTCCTCATTCTTACGGTAGATGGCGTCGAGGAATCCTTCGTGCCGGCAACGCGCCCCGAGGAATGCCGCGACGCGCTGATCCTCCTCGCGCCGGATCGCGTAGGGTCGATCGCCGCGGTTCCAAACGCCGTGAAACCGCCGGCCGAGCGGCGTGAGGGCTCCGGCCGCATCGCCGGTGATGAAGGTTGAAATGACGACATCATCACTAGCACTCGTCAGTTTCTTGATCAGCCCTGCGCAGCTGAACGGCACATCGTCGAGATGGGGTGAAAGGAACAGGTGACGTGAGCCCGCGCTTGCCATCAGCGGACCGATCCTTTGGACGGAAGAAGTTCGCGAAGGAACTTAGCGGTCGAGGCCGCCTCGCTCTCGTCGAACCCGTGCGCGATGATCGGGCCTGAGAAGCCTCCGCGGAGGAAGAGATTGAGCAGCCGCTCGAAATTGATAAAACCGTTGCCCGGGGCACAGGGATTGCCGTCATTGCGCATGTCCTGCGCATGGACGATCGACGTTGAGTCGGCCAGAAGATCGTATGCGCGCAGCAGGGTGTCCGAAGCATGTTCGCGCGTGCTCCAATCGACCAGATTGAAGGGATCGAAGACGATTTTCACCCGATCGCTGCGGACTTCGTCCAGCAATCTTCGTGCGGCCTGCGCTGATGAAATGACATTCGACGGCTCTGGCTCAACGCCGAGTAGGACATCGTGAGCTTCGGCAATTTCGAGCAACCGGTCGAGCTCGGCGCGGAAGTCGCGCCAGGCGCCCTTGCCGGCGTTGTCGGGATGGGATTTCCACTTGTCGGCAGCATGCCGGGTGCCGGTACACAGCGTGATGGTTGAATAGCCAAGCGCCTTGCTGGCTTCGGCGAGCACGCGAAAGCCGCGCCGGCCCTGCTCGACGACATCAGGGTCGGGGGCAATCATGTTGTAGGTGCCGGAAACCACCGGAACCCCCACGCGACTTGCCTCGAAGTCGCGCTTAACGGCGTCCAGACGCGCGTGGTCCAGCTCTTCGGGCAGAGTCTCGAGCCCGATGCTCGCCATATTGAACTGCGTGCAATCATAGCCGGCCAGCGCAATGGCATCGGCGAGCTTGGCGCTTGTCTTGCGATCGAATGTCTTGGCGAAGATTCCCAGCTCTAACAATTTTGAGATCCGATTTCGGGAAACCCGCCCGAGGTTCGAGGAACAGATATCGGGCGACAGTTTCCGATGTTTCGTGTGGCGAGCCTCGCCTGAGGGCTTGTCAGGCTCTACGAGGCTCAGCGGCTTCTGATGTGGCCGAATGACCACTTGACAAGGACTAACACAGTCGAACATATTATGACAATACCGAACATCAACGAACACGGTGAAAACATAGCTGAGACCGAAGCGCAGGACCAGGGTACATCTCAGAACTCCTCGGGCCGGCATCTTCAGACGGCGCGCCAGAGGGCATTGCTTGCGATGGTGAAGTCGCGCGAGTTTATCACCGTTGCCGAGATGGCGGCGCGCTTCGGCGTCTCCGAGATGACGATCCGGCGCGACCTCAAGGCGCTTGAAAAGGATGGCAGCCTGGAGCGCGCCCACGGCGGGGCGGTTCTTCCGGAGGCCGCACCGCTTGGCGCCGAGCAGCCGTTTCGGGATCGCCAGGTCAGAAACCTCGACGAAAAGCGAAAAATCGTCTCGGCCGCGGCTCGCCTGATCCGCCAGCATGAAACGATCGGACTGGATGTCGGCACCACCACGCTGATGCTGGCAAAGGAAATTGTCGGCTTCCCGAACCTTCGTGCGGCGACCAACAGCCTGCGTGTCGCCATGACACTCGCCGACAGCCTTGTCCCGGTGTTCGTGCCGACCGGCCAGGTCCGCCCGCTCGAGATGTCGATCACGGGGGTGCGAGCGGTCCGGGAGCTTGCCAATTACCGCTTCGACAAAACGTTTCTGGGCCTGTCGGCAATCGATGAGACCGGCCTCTATGACTTTTCGATCGAGGATACCGAAGTCAAGCAGGCCTTCGTCGCCCAATCCAACCAGGTGATCGCGCTCATCGACAGCAGCAAGTTCGCCAAGACGTCGACGGTCCGCCTCGGCGGTCTCGACATGCTTGACGTCCTGGTCACCGACGCGGCTCCGCCGCCGGCTCTGGCTCGCGCTCTGAAGGACGCAAAGGTCGAACTGGTCATTGCTGGGGACTGAACGGCGCTGAGAGGCGCATAGCGCAGACGGGCCCGAAGATCGGCAGCTCCGGAACGCGACAACTTTCGAAAAGCAATCACAAAAGAGGGAACGACAATGAGAAACCTGTTCTTGGCATGCCTTGCTGCAACGGCCTTTTGCTCCAGCATGGCGCGCGCGGAAATCACGACGCTGACCATCGAAAGCTGGCGCACGGACGATATTGCGATCTGGCAGGACAAAATCATTCCGGCGTTCGAGAAGGCGCATCCCGGGATCACGGTCCGCTTTTCGCCGACCGCACCGACAGAATACAATGCGGCACTGAATGCAAAGCTGGATGCGGGCTCCGCAGGCGACCTCATAACCTGCCGTCCGTTCGATGCTTCACTTGCGCTCTACGACAAGCAACGGCTTGTGTCCCTAAACGATCTTCCCGGAATTGGCGACTTTTCGCCTGTCGCGAAGGCCGCCTGGACCACCGACGACGGCAAGACCACATTCTGCGTCCCGATGGCTTCCGTTATTCACGGGTTCATCTACAACGCGGACATCTTCTCCGAGCTCGGCCTGAGAGCGCCCAAGACGAACGATGAGTTCTTCAAGCTTCTCGAGGCCATCAAGGATGATGGCCGATTTGTGCCGATGGCGCTGGGCACCGTCGATCAAAGGGAGGCCGCGACGATGGGCTACCAGAACATCGGCCCGACATACTGGAAGGGCGAAGAGGGCCGGCTCGCGCTTGTCGGCGGCAAGCAGAAACTGACCGACGAGGGTTGGGCCGAGCCGTATCGTGTTCTTAAGCGCTGGAACGACTATCTTGGTGATGGCTACAAGGCGCAGACTTACCCGGACAGCCAAAACCTGTTCACACTTGGTCGTGCGGCAATCTTTCCGGCTGGGTCCTGGGAAATCGGCCTGTTCTCGCAACAGGCGCAGTTCAAGCTCGGCGCCTTCCCGCCGCCGGTCGCGTCCGCCGGCGACACCTGCTACATTTCCGATCATCCAGACATTGGTCTTGGCCTGAACGCCGCCTCGAAAAACGCCGAAGCCGCGCGAACCTTCCTGAGCTGGGTAGCGTCAGAGGAGTTCGCGACCCTCTATTCCAATGCACTGCCGGGCTTCTTCGCGCTCTCCAACCATCCGGTCAAACTCGATAACGCGCTTGCCAAGACATTCCTCTCATGGCGGGCTGCCTGCCATTCGACCATTCGCTCGACCTACGCAATCCTCTCGCGCGGCACGCCGAACCTCGAAAATGAAACCTGGAACGCGTCCGCCAACGTCATGAATGGCGTGGAGACCCCGGAAGCGGCAGCCAAGCGCCTGCAGGATGGTCTCGACAGCTGGTACAAGCCCGCCAAGTAAATGGTTCGCCGCAAGAGACTGGGCGCTGCGCATGAAGACGCGCGGCGCTTCGGCCCATCCGTGTGATGCTCACCAAAACGGAGCTTGTGCGCATAATGTCCTCTGCAAAGTTCAATCGTCCGCCATCGACCAGATGGCACATCCTGGTATTTCTCACGCCAGCGCTTTTAATCTACACCGCCCTGATGGTTATCCCATTGGCGTCGACGCTCAAGCAGTCCCTCTACAACCGGGTAGACGACACGCTCACCTTTGTCGGGTTCAGCAATTTCAGCAAGCTTCTGTTTGACCCGATCTGGGCCACCGGTTTCTGGAATGCACTGTCGAACAATCTCGTATTCTTCGTCATCCACATGGCGCTGCAGAACCCGATCGGCATCGCCTTGGCGGCGTTGCTGGCCAATCCGAAGCTCAGGCTGGCCCGCTTCTATCGCACCGCAATCTTCGTGCCGACTATTCTGTCCTTTGTCATCGTCGGTTTTGTCTGGAAGCTTATTCTATCTCCCCTGTGGGGCGTCGCGCCCTCGATGTTGAAGGCCATCGGCCTTGGCTGGCTCTTTGCCCCGTGGCTTGGACGGGAAGACAGCGCGCTTATCGCATTGTCGCTCATCTCGGTTTGGCAGTTCGTGGGCATGCCGATGATTCTCATCTATGCCGCTCTGCTGTCGATCCCCGACGAGGTGCTGGAGGCCGCGGAGTGCGACGGCATTGTTGGGTGGAGCCAGTTCTTCAAGATCAAGCTGCCCTTGATCCTGCCAACCATCGGTATCGCCTCCATCCTGACCTTCGTCGGCAACTTCAACGCATTCGACCTGGTCTATGTAAGCCAGGGCGCGCAGGCGGGCCCGAACTATTCCACCGATCTTCTCGGAACGTTCCTCTATCGCACCTTCTTCGGTTTCCAGCTCCAACTCGGAGACACCTACATGGGGGCGACGATCGCATCGATGATGTTCCTGCTCATCCTGTTCGGTGTCTGCACCTATCTCTTCTTCGTGCAGCGCCGTCTGCAAAGGTACCAGTTCTGATGTCGCGACCCCCATCAAGCCTCATCCGTGGGATCGGCGCTCATATCGCGCTCGCCGGCTATACCGCCATTGCGCTCTTTCCGGTGGCGGTCATCGTCATCAACGCTTTCAAGAGCCGGGCTGCGATTTTCAGTGAGCCGCTCATGCCGCCGACGGCAAAGAGTTTTTCTCTGATTGGCTTCGAGACGATCTCATCGCGTGGAGATTTTCTTTCCTACTTCGTCAATTCGGCAACTGTCACCGGGGTTTCGCTCGCATTGATCCTGTTGTTCGGCGCGATGGCGGCTTTCGCTCTTTCCGAATACCGGTTCCGCGGCAATGCGCTTATCGCTCTTTACGTCGCGCTCGGGATCATGATTCCGATCCGACTCGGAACCGTGGCTATTCTGCAGATGATGGTGAATGGGGGGCTCGTCAACAATCTCCTCGCGCTGATCCTCGTGTACACGGCACAGGGATTGCCGCTGTCGGTCTTTATCCTCACCGAGTTCATGCGACAGATCTCTGCGGATCTGAAGGACGCCGGGCGGATCGACGGCCTGTCGGAGTACAAGATCTTCTTCACGCTCGTCCTGCCCCTGGTGCGGCCAGCGATCGCGACGGTCGCGGTGTTCACGATGATACCGATCTGGAATGATCTCTGGTTTCCGCTGATCCTCGCTCCAGCCGAGCAGACCAAGACGATCACCCTTGGCGCTCAGGTGTTTATCGGCCAGTTCGTGACGGACTGGAATGCCGTCCTGGCCGCTTTGACGCTCGCCATCGTTCCGGTCCTCATCCTCTATCTTCTCTTCTCTCGCCAACTTGTGCGCGGTCTGACCGCCGGCGCCGTCAAGTAGCGCTCGAAAGGTACTGTCATGACCGCACCAGAGTTTGCCCTCAAGATTGAGGGCCTGAACAAGACTTTCGGCGATTTCCACGCGCTCGATAACATCAACCTGGAGATCAAACCGGGCGAATTCGTCGTCTTTGTCGGGCCGTCGGGCTGTGGCAAGTCGACGCTGCTGCGCATCATCGCCGGACTCGAACATGCTTCCAATGGCGACATCACCATCGCCGGCCGGCGGGCCAACGACGTCGAACCGTCGAAGCGTGACATAGCAATGGTGTTCCAATCCTATGCGCTCTACCCGCATCTCGATGTAAGGGGAAACCTGTCGCTGGGACTGAAGCAGGCAAAGAAGCCCCGCCCGTTCATTGAGGCGCAGGTGCTCAAGGCTGCAAAGATGCTGGCGCTCGAGGAGCTCCTGCGTCGGCGCCCGTCGGAACTCTCAGGCGGCCAGCGTCAGCGCGTCGCGATCGGCCGGGCGCTCGTGCGGGAACCACAGCTGTTCCTGCTCGATGAACCTCTGTCCAATCTCGATGCGGCGTTGCGGGCCAACACAAGGCTGGAGATCGCCCGGCTGCACCGGCAGACGGGCAAGACGATGATCTATGTGACGCATGACCAGATCGAGGCCATGACACTGGCCGACAAGATCGTGGTGATGAACAAGGGCAGAATAGAGCAGATCGGATCGCCCATGGAACTTTACCGGCGCCCCCTGAATACGTTCGTTGCCAGCTTCATCGGCTCTCCGCAAATGAACCTCGTTCCCGGATCGAAGATCGGATTGAAGGACGTGAGCCTCGTCGGAATCAGACCGGAACATCTGACAATCAGCGCAGATGATGGCCCTATCCAGGGAGCCGTCAGCCATGTCGAACATCTCGGCGCGGACGCCAACGTCTACGTCGATGTCGCCGATATAGGTCTGATCGTTGCGCGGGTCGCGGGCGATGTCGAGGCAAGACCGGGTGAGACAATCCGGTTCGACATGCGGCCGGACCTGGTCCATTACTTCGACGAACAGGCGCGGCGGATCAATTAGAGACCACATTCTTCCGGGCCCCTCGGAAAAGTTATTGCACGAATTCGTGCGCTTCCCCGTGCAGGCGCGCGACTACCTACAACCGATGTGGGGTCGTGCAGGCGCTTCGCAATCGATTCCTGGCCATTTCACACCTTTTCCGGCCTCACATAATGCGCGATATCGCGCATTATGTGACTTGACTGCACGTCTATGTGCATATTTGATGGAACGGTTGAAAACGCTCGGCGGTGGACCGGTCACCCGTGTTCACGGCTGAATAACCGGGGAGCAATCCAATGAAACGACTACTCGCCTGGGCCATGATGCTGACTGGCGTCATGGCCACTCAAGTGTCGGCGGCCGATGTGAAGCTGAAAGCACTCTTCATCGCGCAGGCCGCTTACAACGAGCAATCCGTTCGGGAGATGACCGACGAATTCCAGAAGCAGAATCCGAGCATCTCGGTCGACTTGGAATTCGTTCCCTATGAGGGACTTCACGACAAGATTGTTCTCGCCCAGGGGTCGGGCGACGGCTACGATGCGGTGCTGTTCGACGTGATCTGGCCTGCGGAATTTGCCGTCAACGATATTCTCGTCGATGTCACCGATCGAATTACGCCCGAGATGAATGCAGGCGTGCTCCCCGGAGCCTGGACCACTGTCGAGTACAAGGGGCAGCGCTACGGCATGCCGTGGGTTCTCGACACCAAGTATCTTTTTTACAACAAGGAGATGTTGGCCAAGGCGGGGTTCGACACGCCTCCAAAAACCTGGGCAGAGCTCATGAACCAGGCAAAGGCCATCAAGGAGAAGGGGATTGTCCAGCATCCAATCGTGTGGAGCTGGGCGCAGGCGGAAGCGGTCATCTGCGATTATGGCACTCTGCTTTCTGCCTTTGGTGGCAAATTCCTCGATGAAAAGGGTGCACCTGCGTTTCAGAGTGACGGTGGCCTCAAGGCACTGGACTACATGGCCGCCTCGATCAAGGACGGCGCGACCAACCCGAACTCCCGCGAATATCTGGAAGAAGACGTACGCCGCGTCTTCCAGGACGGTGAGGCCGCTTTCGCGCTGAATTGGACCTACATGTTCAACCTCGCGAACGACCCGAAGCAGAGCAAGGTTGCCGGCAAGGTCGGCGTTGTTGCCGCCCCAGGCGTTGAGGGAATTAGCACAGCATCGGCGGTTAACGGTTCGATGGGTCTCGGCATCACCAAGTCGAGCCAGCACCCGGAAGAGACCTGGAAATACATCACCTTCCTCACCTCGCAACCGACCCAGAACAAATTCGCCAAGCTCAGCCTTCCGATCTGGGCGAGTTCGTACGACGACCCCGCCGTTGTTGAGGGTCAGCAGGAGATGGTGGCGGCAGCAAAGATCGGCCTGCCCTTGATGTATCCGCGACCGGCGGCTGTCAAATATCAGGAACTTTCGCTGCTTCTACAGGTGGCGATACAGAGAGCGCTCTTCGATCAAGCCTCTCCGGACGAGGCGCTGATTGAGGCGGCAAGTTCATATCAACCCTGAAGACTTGGCGGGGCGGCAGAGCCCGCCCCGCTGCAAGTCCCGGCCCTGCTTCGCAATCAGCTTCGTTTCTCGTCCCCGCCGAGCGACCATAGGGCAGAACTCTTCAAAAAATCGGCCGCTCCATCGCACGGCAGGCCCCCGCATTCTCCACCAAGGATACAATCATGAATGAATTGACCGGGCGTCAGGCAATCGAATCCGAAATGGCGCGCCAAAAAAGCGACGCCCTCGCCTCCTTCGAGGCCGCAAAAGCGGCGGCAGCGGACATTGCATCTTCAATCCAGGTCACAGGTCAGTTGGCGCTGCTTGGAATGGGTGGCTCCCACTGTGTCGGCCGAACCGTCGAGCCAATCTACCGAACATTGGGGATCGACGCGGTGGCTCAGACTTTCTCAGAGCAACTGGACTCTGGGCGGCCGCTGAAGGGCAAGACTGTCATCGCGACCTCCCAATCGGGCGAAAGTGCCGAAGCCGTCAGGTGGCTGAATGAGGCAGTCGAACGAGAGCACTGCTTCGGCATGACAATGGAGGGGAACTCCACCCTCGCCAGAGGGGTTCCCTCTCTGATTGGCTGCGGCGGTTCCGAGATCGCGGTTGCGGCGACGCGTAGTTTCACGATCGCCTTCGCCCAGCACCTGGCTGTTCTGGCGGAACTCGGGGTTGATCCCACACAGGCGCTTGCGGCGCTGGCCAGAACACACTCGGTGTCTCTTGACGATGCGCTCGACCACCTCGACAATGTGTCCGCGGTGATCACTTGCGGACGCAGATTGCGCGGTCTCGCAGAAGGATTGGCGCTCGGAATTGCCGAACTCGCGAGACTGCCGTCCTTTTCGGTCGAAGGCGGTCAGATGCGCCACGGTCCGCTGGAAATGCTGGGAGCCGATCGCGGGGTCGTGCTTCTTCGATCCTCTGAACTTGGCGGGGAACGTTTTGAAGGACTGGTGTCGGCCATTCGCAAAGGCAGTTCCCCTGTCGTGGTGTTCGATAGTTCTGGGGCTGATCCCATACCAGATGCCGTCACCGTCCGGCTGCCCAGGAGTTCCGACATGGCGGCGGTCTTCACCCTTTTGCCGGTTCTTCAGCGCTTCATGCTGGAGTTCGGTAGAAAGCATGTGCCGAATGTTGGCACCCCCATGCACATCGCCAAGGTCACACGCGTCGAATAGGGAACTCATCGCCGCGAAACGCCTTCGGCGATGTAGCGGGATGGTAGATACAGCCTCCACCAGGTTCACGATCAGCTCCCGCGGCCAGGAGAGCGCAATTGCCGCAACCGGCGCCGCCGCTGGCAGCTTTCGGCTATGCCGGCAAGAGATTATGACTGCCGCAAGGACTTCAGATGATCATCCCGGAGAATGTCTTGATCGACGCCGTGACGGGCACCGTCGCAACGGAAACCGAACGTTACGAGAAGCGGGTCTCCGATCTCAGGCAGGTCTTTGCCGACAGAGAAGCTGTGGAGCGAATGGTTGCCGAAAAAGGAAATCCCCTCGTCTACCAGGTGCGAGCCTACAGGAAAGAGGGATGCGATCTCTGGTTCGGCACGACGACGATCGAGCCGGGTCGGGTTGGGAGCGAATACTTCATGACGCGCGGACATTTTCATAAGAGGCGTGATATGGGGGAGGTCTATTATACGCAAGCTGGCAACGGCTTGCTTCTCTTGCAGTCGCGCGACAGCCAAATCGAGACGCTGGAGATGAGGCCCGGCGTTTGCTCGTCCATCCCTCCTGATTGGGCACACCGCTCGATCAATGTCGGTGATGAACCGCTCGTCTTCTTCTGGATCTGCAACGTCGAAGCCGGCAACGACTATGCCGACATTGTGCAAAAGGGAATGTTGAAGCGGGTCGTCGTTGGTAATTCGGGTCCTCAGCTGATCGTCAACCGGTCGTGAAACATCGGCTGGTTGACATCGGTGCCGCGATTGGCCGGGCCCGCCTCGGCTACCCCCTTTTCATGAGCGTGCCGGGCTCAGCTGCTCTCCTGTCGCATTAAGCACCCTTCTATTGCACCGATTTTTGGAGCGACACTTTTGCTGCTGGCCTTCCACACCGGATTTATGGTGTGGCCAGTTTCACGCGCACCGCCGTCAATGGGTGTTGTCGCTTTCGGTCGCGCCTTCTCTGTGGCCCGGATGCGGCGAGTTGCCAAATACGGAGGCAGGCAACCTTCAGACCAACGCCAGCGCCTCCTTCGGTGACAGGATTCGCGACTCTTTCGGCTTTCTGAGGACCGCGGTGGCGACCCGGCTCCCCAGTCGCGCTGCTTCCGACCAATCCATGCCGCTTGCCAGTCCAAACAGCAGCCCGGCATTGAAACTGTCGCCGGCGCCCGTCGTGTCCGCGGACGGAACCGGCTCAATGGCATGACGGAAGAACTCTCCGTTTGGTCCCACGCCCGCACATCCGTCCTTGCCGAGCTTGGCAATAAGCCAGCCGCCACACAGCTTGCTGACATGCTCCAATGCGTCGTCGATATTGCTCAGGTCGGCGATTGCCAGCAGTTCCTGGGCATTGGGAACGAAGCAGTCGACGACCGGGAGATAGGACTTCAAATCCGCCACGACGGCCGGGGACCATCCGAATGGATCGGATCCCGGATCAAAGAAGCTGAGCGAGCCGCGAGATTTGATCCGATCGAGTTGTCGCAGCGTGCTTGCCTGAAGCGCAGGCATGGTGAAGTAGCCGGTGAGGAGCACAAGGTCGGCCCCGTAGGCTGCGGGGTCAATATCGTCAAACGAAAAATGCTCCAGGTGGCCGCGCGCCGATATGAAGCTTCGGTCCTTGGCATCGGACTCGAATGCAAGCGAGATCGTCGTCGGGAGTCTTGACACGATTTTCAGGTACGAGAGATCGACGCCAGCCTCTGCAAGGCCGGTTTTCACCGCACGGCCGACGACGTCATCTCCGATCGTCGCGTGGAGTTGCACGGGCGCACCCATCGAGGCCAGGACGGCTGCTGTCGTTCCGGCGGCTCCGCCGGTGCGGAAGCAGACCGTTTCGACCAGCACCTCCATGCCGGGCTCGGGCCACGCATCGACGGCTCTCGAGACAATATCGGCAGCGACATTGCCGATCACGGATATTGTTTTCAGCATGGATGCGTTCCGTCTTCTGCCAAGCTTGGCGATGGTCCCTTTTGATTTCAGGCTCGATTCAGGAGCTACAGTCGCATTCCCTGCGACGCCTCGAAAAAGTGCAGGCTCTCTGGAGCAATGCTGAGCCGGATGCTCTGCCCCGGACTTACGTCGACGCCCGAGGGTGCCGTGAGGACCAATTCCTGACCTCCGACTCGTGTTGAGATGAGCTGTTCCGGACCGGTCAGTTCGACCAGGTTGACGTCGGCGGCAATCTCGATTGCAGACGCTTGGCCGCTGATGGCGACGCCGATCGCCTCAGGGCGGATGCCCATCACAATCTCGCATGCGCCGTCGGGACCCTTGTAGTCGAACTCGATCGGACATGTCTCACCGCGGAAGCGGCCGTTCGACACCTTTCCGGAAATGAAATTCATCGGCGGCGACCCGACGAAGTCGGCAACCCGCATCGTGCGCGGTCGATCGTAAATCTGCGAGGGGGATCCCTGTTGTTCAACCTGGCCATTGTGCATCAGGACCAGTTGTGTCGCCAGCGTCATGGCCTCGACTTGGTCGTGCGTCACATAGACGATCGTCGTTCCAAGAATGCCGTGTAGCCGCTTGATCTCATGGCGCATCTCCGACCTGAGGCGCGCGTCGAGGTTTGACAGTGGCTCGTCGAACAGAAAGAGCTTCGGCTTTCTGACCAGTGCGCGACCAATTGCAACGCGTTGGCGTTGCCCGCCCGACAGCTGAGCGGGCTTGCGATCGAGAAGACTCTCGATCCGAAGAAGCTTTGCCACCTCAGCCACCGCCCTTTCCTGATCTGCCCTTGGAACCTTGCGCATCTCCAGAGGAAAAGCGATGTTCCGAGCGACGGACAGGTTCGGGTAAAGGGCATAGGACTGAAACACCATTGCGATGTCCCGGTCTTTGGGATGAACGCCGACAATCGATTTTCCATCCAGAAGCACGTCGCCGGATGTCGGCTCGGCAAGTCCGGCAATGATACTCAGCAGCGTTGACTTCCCGCATCCCGACGATCCAAGGAGGACCAGGAAGCCCCCGTCATCGAGGGCGATGTCGACGCCCTTGAGAACCTGGAGAATTCCATATTCCTTCCTGATCTGGCTAATCTCTAGCGCGCCCATCGATCCTCCCGAAAACGATTGAAACTGTTTTTGAATGGCTCATCCCTTGACCCCGCCCTGAGTGAGCCCGGAGATCAGTGCCTTTTGCAGGATGAGGCCGATGAAGACCGGCGGGAGGGCAGCGATGACGCCAGCTGCGGCGATTGCCCCATAATTTGTCTCTCTCCCGCCGGAAATTTCTGCGATCGCAACCGTGACCGTCTTTGCTTGGACCCCGGAGGTGAACAGCAGGGCGTAGAAGAATTCGTCCCATGCCAGGAGCAGTGCGAATATCGCAGCTGTCGCGACAATCGGCGCAATCAGCGGAATGCTGATCAGTCGCAGCATCTGGTCGAGCCGGGCGCCATCCATGGAAGCGGCGCTCTCGATTTCTCCGGGGAGAGCATCGAAGCCAGACTTGATCAGCCACGTCGTGAACGGGGCGAGGATCGCCAGGTAAATTGCTGCAAGACCATAGACAGAGTTGAGCAGGCCGATGCGGGCGAGCACCATGTAGAGGGGTACGGCCAGGGCGACCGGCGGCAGCATGTAAAGCAGCACCACGAGGCTCAGAGACCAGCCCATGGATTTGACGCGCGAGACCACCCAGGCGGCAGGAATGGCGATGACAAGCGCCAGAAGGGTCGCGAGGCCCGAGACCCTCAGACTGTTGAAAAGCGCCGACAGGAAGTCGCGCCCCTTGCCCTCTGTATAGTCGAGCAGCTGCCGGTAGTTGCTAAAATCCATCTCAGAAGGCCACCACCGGAGCGGCTTTTGCGTGAGGGCCTCGGCCGGCGAGAGACTCATGACAACCAACCAGACGAATGGCAACAGCACGATCAGAAACACGGCGATCGCGGCGACATAGGTGAAGATGGTTGCTGTGGTCGAACGCCGCTCCATTACTTCATCTCCTCGGTGCGCCGTACCAGGCGGGCATAGAACACGGCGAGCAGGGTGATTATCAGAGTGACGATAAGGGCAAGCGACGCCCCCGATCCGGCCCTTTGGAAGGCGAATGCTTCCTGGTAGACGAGGAGCGAGAGCGTCCGCGTCGAGTTGGCCGGTCCGCCCCGGGTCAGAACCCAGACGATGTCGAACACCTTGAACGCCTCGATCGTGCGCAGCACAACAGCGACCATCAATGGTCCGGCCAGGTAAGGTAGCGTAACATAGCGGAAGCGCTGGACAATGCCTGCTCCATCGATCAGCGCGGCCGCCTGCACGTCGCGCGGCACGGCCTGAAGTGCTGCAAGGGAGATCAAGGCGACGAGTGAGAAGTTCTTCCAGACGTCGGCGACGATGATTGCCCAGATTGCCGACTGCGGTTGACCGAGCCACGATTGGTAGCCTTCCAGCAGGCCGATTTGTGTCAGTGCCGCGTTAAGCGCGCCGTATTCGGGATTATAGATCAACCGCCACAACATCGCGTTGACGACTGTCGGCAGCGCCCAGGGCAGGATCATCAGCGCCCGCAACAGCGTGCGGCCGACAAAGCGTTGCTGCAGCAGGAGCGCGGTCAAGACCCCTAAGACGATCTCGGCGCTCACCGAAACCACGGTGAAGATCGCTGTCGTTGAGAGTGCCTGGAGAAAATCAGGACGCGATACGAGCTTGGCAAAATTGTTGAGCCCGACGAAATTGCCGGTGCTGCCGATCAAACGCGCATCCGTCAGCGACAGCCTGATGGTGTCGAACAGCGGGTAACCGATCACAGTCACCATCACGGCCATGAGCGGCAGGGCAAGTAGCCATGCTTGGCGTGGTATCCAGGCGGTATTCAAGGTTCAGTCCACCTTTCGCGTTTCACGTTCGCTGTACTTGCGAAGGGATGGCGCAACAGTTGCAGCGCCATCCCCCCGGGAGGGCGGACCGCAGGAGCAGTCCGCGTTTCACATGCACGACACACCTATTGATTCATGGGCGGCCCGGGTAGCCTGATCCCGTGAGAGGTCAAGTTTCTCGATATCCTGAGGCGTGAGATAGCGGCGCCAGGCCGGCTGTCTGAGGATCTGTGAAGCAAGCGCGCTCGCAAGATGCGCCGACCCTACCCAATCGCGACCGCGGGACAGTCCCAGGGCGAAACCCGCGTTGAAACTGTCACCTGCGCCGGTCGTATCCGGCGCCTCGACAGGAGCGGGCACGACTGCCAAAGGTGGGCTGCCTGCGCTTTCCGAAACAAGACACCCCTTCGCGCCCATCTTTACGATTAGCACACCTTCAAAACGCTCCCGCAGTCTTGCCAGGGCGTCGGCCACGTCTTCGGCGCCGGTCAGAGCCAAAAGCTCCGCTTCGTTCGGAAGGAAGCAGTCGCACTCTTTGAGGATCGAGAAGATGGTGTCGCGCACTGCGTCCGACCAGCCGAACTGGTCGGACCCAGGATCGAAAAGCACGATGCTGCCATTGGCGCGCGCGCGGGCGCCCAGCGCAGCCACGTCGGCTTGAAGCGCAGGCGTCGTGAAAAAGCCCGTTAAAAGCGTGATAGGCGCGGCAAGCGCCTCATCCGCTAGATCGCTCTTCGAAAAGGCATCCATATGCCCGCGCGACGTGAGGAAGCACCGTTCGCGCTCCGGAGCTTCGACCGCCACCGTGATGCTGGTCGGCAAATCGATGACGCGGATATCCGACGTCCGAACACCAATGTCGGCCAACATCGAGCGGATCACCGAGCCGATCTGATCCCCGCCAAGTGTGCCGAACAACCGGACGGGGGCCCCGGCTGCCGCAAGCACCATGCCGGTTACACCGCCGCTTCCGCCGGGGCGGAAGCTGACGTCATCGACAAACCGCTCTTCACCCGGAGGAGGCAAGCCCGCCACCGGCCGGAGCACAAGGTCGGCCTGAATATTTCCGATGACGGCGATAGCCTTCGTGGTGCCCATCGTCGTTCACGCAGTCTTGCGCTGATCGGGCTCGTCGCGAGCGGTGAGGGCATTGACGGTCTCGACGATCTCGAGAGCCTTGAGGCCGTCGCGCGCGTTCGGCTCGACCGGGCGGCCACCAAGGATGGCGGCGGCAAAGGCTTCGGTTTGCAGCTTGTAGGCATCGGTGTCGCCGAAAATCGGCTCCTCGTAACTGGATTCATCGGCCCGAAAGATGCGCACACGGCTTGCCGCGCGGGAGAACGGGAAGGGAATTTCTGCGCTGACATGACCCTTGCTGCCGTAAATCTGGAAGCCTTCGGTCCATTCGGCGTGAACACTTGCGGTAATTTCGAAGGAGGCCGCTGCCCCCTCTTCCGTGGTGGCGATGCCGTGCCACGAATGGTCAACCCCATCTACGGCCATTGTCGCAGCCGAGACCGTGAGGTCACCGAGCAGGAAGCGCATCAGATCGAAGGTGTGAATGCCATGCGTTGCCAGAAGATGGGTTTTCCGGTTGGCGGCTTTCAGCGCCGTCTCCCGGTTGCGCACGTCCTGATCAACCAGCATGGCAGGAAACAGCGTCGCTTCGACCGGCGGCCGGAGTTCCGACATGACGCGATACCAGCATCGCGCGCTGAGGATCCGGCCGATCCCGCCCTCGGCGATCACGCGCTGTGCCCGGGCGATGCCGGGGTCAAAGCGCTTCATGCTCCCGACCTGCAACTGCAGGCCGGTCCTGTCGAGGACTTCGATCAGCGTCTCCGCTTCCGCCGCGGTCACAGCCACCGGCTTTTCGACGAGAACATGTTTGCCGGCGTTAAGCGCTGCGATCGAGACGGGGACGTGAAACCGGTCGGGAATGGCAATCAGCACCGCGTCGATGTCAGCGGTAAGAAATTCCTGCTGCTCGGTAAAGGCCGGCACATCCAATCGCAGACCCGCGCCTCTCGCCAACAGTGCGCTTGGGTCGAAAACAGCAGCGAGCTCAACGTTCTTCGCTTTCTGAACGGCGGGGAAATGCGCCGCCTGGGCGATGCGCCCGCAGCCGACTACCCCGAGTTTCAATTTGTCTTTGGTCACTTCGCCTCTCCGAAACGATTGATCGAAATCGTATAAGACTATGAAGCATGCACGATACCGTGCAGTCAAGTGTCAATTGCACGGAATCGTGCATCATCAGGCCGCGTGACACGACCGAGCGGAGGCAGAAAGTAGGCAGCAGTGAGCACACCGGGTCCTGCAGCACGTGGGCGGGCAAGGAGGTTATCGGGATGGTGGTGCGGCGCGGGACGGCGCAGCCAGCGCTTCGTAGAGATGGTCGCCTACGCAATTTGATCAGCGGCAGAAAGCGGCAACGACTGCCGGTCAGCGCACGACGTCAAACGTCGACGATCCTGAGCTTTTTGCCGAATGCCTTGCGCTGTTCCGGATCGACGCGGCTGTCAGTGACAAGCACGGAAAGGTCGTCGATCCCACAGACCCTGGCAAAGGATCTTTTTCCGAATTTCGAACTGTCGGCGACGAGGACGGCGCAATCGGCTGCACGGACCATCGCCTGCTTTACAGGAACTTCGATCACATTGACGTTGGTCACGCCAAGCTCCGCGTCGACGGCCTCCGCTCCGATAAACGCGATGTCGACATGAATCTTGCTTATATAATCGACGGTGTATGGACCGACGAGCGTATACACGGTGTCGACCTGCACGCCTCCTGTCACGTGGAGGTTGATGTTGCTGCATTCGGAGAGCAGTAGCGAGATCTGAAGATCGTTGGTGATGACGGTCAGGTTCTGCTTGGACTTCAGGCTGTTGGCCACATGCCACGTGGTTGAGCCGCTATCGACCAGTACGGTCTGGCCATCATTGACTAGGCTGGCTGCGTATTCCCCGAGTTGGCCTTTCACCGATGATCGGAAATGCCGTCTCGGCTCATAGGGATAGTCAAAGCTCTCCTTGCCCTCGATCGGCAAGAATCCCCCCTGCGTGCGCGTGACGAGTCCATCGGCTTCGAGGCGTGCAAGGTCCCGTCTGATTGTCGAGCTGTCGACACCGAATTCGTCTTCAATCGCCTTCGACGGAACGTAGCCCATCTTGTGCGCGCGCTCGACCATGAGGCGTCGTCGTTCAGATGCGTTGGTCACCGGGCCCCCGTTAGTTTTGCACGTTTGCGTGTGACTGTTCTAAGACCATGCTTGTCATCGCGCAATTGTCGTTCTTCGCTAGCGCCCGGTTATTCGTAGCCAATTCCTTGTATTGACTGTCGTTTAGGTGTTGAAGCCCGTGATAACGGCTCCACCCTCTTTGCACGAGATCCACAATTTGAGCGGCGACCACCGGAGCCGTTGCAGACCTGCCGTAATCCTCCGCGTTGGTACCTCCTGGACCGCGACCAGCAGTCGGACGAATGGCGGGTGCGGAGAGAAGCACGGGCATCAGCCTTCACGGCGTTTGTAGTGCATGGGCTGGCGGAGGTGGAGCCGCAGAGAGGTCTCGAAGCCGAATGTGCATGGAAAGCCGATGCCCGCATCTTAAGTGGTTGCGGGATGAGCACTTGTGATTTGCACCTACGTCTGTAAGTCATTGATTTTATTAAGCCGTCGAATGTTGCGCCAGATTCAACAGCCTTAACTGATTGAAACAAAAAAGTTTTCTGGTGCAGGTTGGTTGCGAGGGCACGCAGCCAACGATTCCTGCGATTGGTTGAGCGAGAAATACCAAAGCTGGCAGCGTAATGAGCTTGAGATAGCGTGCTTGTCATGACGACGTTCCACCTTCCTCGGAAAGGTGGCGGGACAGGAACCCACGGAAGCGGTCTGTTTTCGGGTTGACCATGATATCGCCCGGCGGCCCCTCTTCGACGACCACGCCGCCATCCATGAAGACGACACGATCGGCGACACCGCGCGCAAAGCCCATTTCATGGGTGACGACGATCATCGTCATCCCTTCTTCTGCCAGTTCGCGCATGACCCTCAGGACTTCGCCGACAAGTTCGGGATCGAGCGCCGACGTCACCTCATCGAAGAGCATGACGGACGGTTCCATAGCGAGCGCACGAGCGATGGCAACACGCTGCTGCTGACCACCCGAAAGTCGCCCCGGATAGGCGTCGGCCTTGTGGTCCATGCCGACCTTGCCGAGCAGCCGCATCGCGATGTCACGGGCCTTCGCGGCAGCGATGCCCTTCACCTTCACCGGGCCCATCATCACGTTCTGAAGAACGGTGCGATGCGGAAAGAGGTTGTAGCTCTGGAATACCATGCCGACATGCTCTCGAAGGCTGGCGTTTTCAGCTTCTCTGACGGGCTTGCGGGCACCAGTGACCGTCTTGTAGCCCACCAGGCGTCCTTCGACAGCGATGGTTCCGTGTTCGAAGGTCTCTAGGAAATTGACACAACGCAGCATCGTCGATTTACCGGAACCGCTGGGGCCTAGAACGACGACGACCTCGCCGCGCCTGACGGAAATGTCGATGCCTTTGAGAACTTCCAGCTTTCCATAGGATTTGCGGAGGCCTCTGATCGCAACGATTTCGTCGCTCTGAGGCGGAAGGGCGGCAGCCTTGTTCATGTTGAGCTCCTTAGTGATCGAAGGCCAGGCGCTTTTCGAGTGCACGTGCGGCGAGCGAAAGCGGGTAGCAGATGATGAAATAGATGATCATGACGCCGAGGAAGATCTGGAACGCAGCAAGCGTGCGCTCCACGACCTCGCGGGCCGCGAACGAAAGTTCCCAGGCTCCGACGATGGAGGCATAAGAGGTCTGCTTGATAGCCATAAGGGAGATGTTGAGCACCGGCGCGATCAGTAGGCGCATCGCCTGCGGCAGGATGATCTCCCGCATGATCGTCCCCCTGTGCATGCCAATGCTTTTCGCGGCCTCCATCTGGCCTGCGGGCACAGCTGCGATGGCGCCACGTGTCGCCTCGGCCACGAAGGCGCCGACATAGACGATCATGGAGATTGCCACCGCGGTATAGGCATCCAATCTAAGGCCAAGAGCCGGAAAGCTGTAGAAGCCGAGAAACATCACGACCAGCACCGGAATGCCCCGGAACACGAATATGTAGGTCGTGATGACCGAGCGGAGGAGTTTTCCGCCGACGGCAGCAAGAACGCCGATCCCGACGCCGAGGACTGTACCGCAAGAAACGACGATTACGGACAGGATCACGGTGTAAATCGCCCCTTGCAGCAGATAGGGCAAATTGGATTGAAGGACGTAAAACATCAGCCATACCTCCGGGCTGCACGAGCCTCGATGATGCGAAGCATCAGACCGAGCGCGCTGGTGAGGATGAGGTAGAACATGGCGACGGCGATGAACGCTTCGAAGGACGCGCCCGAACGCTCGATCGTCATCTTGCCGGTCAGGGTAAGATCCATCACGCCGATCGCGGAAACCAGCGAGGTATCCTTGACGAGCACGATCAACTGGTTGCCGAGCGCCGGAAGAACCTTGATGAAGGCCTGCGGCAGGATGACGAGCCGGATGACCGCAGATCTGCGCATGCCGATCGCGCTGCCTGCCTCCCACTGCCGCTGGCTGAGAGACTGGATGCCAGACCGCAGGATCTCCGAAAGGAAAGCGCCGTGCTGAAGGGCGATCGCAATAACGCCGCAGGCAATGCTGCTCCAGAATATGCCGACGAGCGGCAGGCCGAAATACAGAAGATACATCTGCACCAGCAGGGGCGAGTTGCGCATGATCTCCACATAGGCGCTGACAACACGCGTCAGCCATGTCCAGCGCGCGAGCCGAGGAACGATCAGGACAAACGCCCAGAGCATGGCTGCGGGGGCGGCAAGAGCCGCCACCCATGTCGTAATGAGGAAGCCATCGGCAAACGCCGGCAAATATCGTGTGAAGAAGATTATGAACGCATCCAATGGAGTTCCCCTTTTTTATTGAACCCAGAGGCTGATTACTGCTTCGGCTGATTGAGATACCACTTGGCATTCAGCGGCTTGGTGCCGAACCACTTCTCGTAGATCTTGCTGTAGTCGGCAAAAAGGTAGCCGCCCGTCATTTCGCTGACGTTGAGATCAAGATACTGCCAGAGGCGGAAGTCTCCCGGCTTCATGAACAGACCGGTGTTCACGACGTCCGTAAGGCGTTCTTCGACGATACGCATGTCAGGGTTCTGCTTGACGTACCAGGCGGCGACCGGGCCATCCAGCTGCGCTCCGCTTGCGCGTCCCAGCTTCACGGCATTGAACTGCGCCGCGATACCGTCGAAGGTCGCGATCTGTGCCTCCGGGAACAGACGCTTGGCGCGCTCTTCCTGCGTCGGCGTCGTCAGGTTGGCGATCGTGACATCGGATTTGTTGAAGTCGGCCAGCGTCTGGAAGGGAGAGTCGCTGCGCACGATCATCACCACGCCGCCATCGATGTAGCTGCGCGTGAAAGCGACCTTCTGCGCGCGGTCCGCGTAGATACTGGTCGTCTGCGCACCGAAGTCAATCGTGCCGTTCTGGGCGTTCGGCCAGCGTTGTGCGGCGCTCTGGCGAACAAACTCCACTTTGGTTTCATCGCCGAAGGTCGCTTTCGCGATCAGCTTGGCGATGTCGATGTCGAAGCCAACGAGTTCGCCCTTTTCATCGACGAAACCGAACGGCGGAGATTCGCTCGACACCCCGACGATCAGCTTGCCGCGCGACAGAATTTCATCGAGACGCGAGGCTTCCTGGGCTTGGGCTGCTCCTGCGAGTGTCACGGCTGCGAACGCGCCTGCAATGACGCAACGCAGTTTGGAAAGAAGTCCGTTTTTCATGTTCATTCCCCTTTGCTTGGATGGCACCTGCGCGATCAGCGCAGTGCTGGTCTGACGATGCCCTCGATGATCTCGGAAATCGCAAGATGGGTGGAAAGCGGTATGCCATCGACATTCGCGTCGATCAGTCCGTCGACCGAGTTGATCAGGCCGATATCGACGCCACGCCTGAGAAGCGTCGCCTCCATGTCGGGCGAGTGGATAAGCCGGGCGTCCTTCAGGCGCGCGGCAAGAGCGCCAACAATCGCATAGCAGCCCCAGTTCGAGACCGCCGCGGTAACGAGAATGCCGGAGCCCGTCATCGCGCCGATACCGGCACCGCCTTCGGGGCGGGCATCGCCGAAACGGACATGCGCCCGAACGGCATCCGCGACGGCTCCCATGCCGATCTCGTTGCCGCCGTCGCCGACCGCAACGGTCGGAAGGCCGCGCTCGATAGCCTCGTCGAACACATAGTCGATGCGAGCCCGGTCCATGCCGTAATCAATACCGCGCATGCTGCAATAGATGCCGTCGGCATTTCGACCGACACGCTCGGTCGAGAAAAGCAGCACAGGTTTCAGTTCGTCCAGGATCCGCGAGGCTTCCGCAGGTGCATCCTCGTCCCTGGTCGTGAACGGTAGTATCGATACAACGGCAAGGCTTTTGTCGCGCGCGGCGATCCTACCCTGCTCCACTGGAACAACGGTGACGCCAGCGGCCGTCAGCAACTTGCCGATTGGTTCTATCAATGTCTTTTCCGTGAGCACGACACACAGCGCCCTTCGCGAAAGGCTGATGGCACGCACGACCGCTGCCAAACCTGCCGGGCCATCGTTTTCGCCGATCTTCGGAGAGATCCAGGCGCGTGATACCGATCCGGTAGTGACGACCACCACATCCTCGGGCTTCAACGCCGCAAGTTTGTCGGCGGCCGCACCAACCGGCGATGTCCCGAGCAATTGACGGGCGGCGGCATAAAGATGTTCCACCCCGCGCCCGCCAAGATCAAGATTGACGAGCCGGTCCAGGCGCTCGTCGATTGCGCTGAAGTTCGAGACGGTCATGCGAAGTCTCCCAGGATCAGTTTCCTCATGGCGCCTTCATCCGTGATGATCGCGGCGACCTTTGAGATACAGGCGTCGACCGCGTACACGACAGCGCTGACGCCGCCGACGCTTGCAAGTGCGTCAAGCGTGGGCTTCAGGCGGAGCGAGACGCGCGCGCCGGGCTGCCCGTGCGTGTTGACCGTCAAGATGCCGTGGTCCGTCAGAAGCAACATGCCAAGCGCCGATGTCGCTTCGGAGGGCACGATACGGATTTCGTTTGCCGGGACCGATGCGCGTTCAAGAATGACCGTAAGCACGGCGTTCTCATCGACCATTGGGCCGAGGTCGCTGCGCCGAACAACCCCCTCGCCCATGCTGGCCTCGAGTGCTGTGGCGAGCTCTTGACCGGCAGCCGCTTCCTGGGTCAGGTGATCGGGATCGAACTTTTGAAGGGAGCGGAGTACGGCGGCGGCGATGGGCGCACGCGCTTCCATGCCGTATTCCGCGGATTTGGCAGCGGCGGCCATCACGAGGCCCGGGCGTCCGACGAGGACGCCGGCGCGCGGTCCCGACAAGCCGGCCTTGTCGCAATTGGTGATGGCAAGGTCAGCACCGAGGGCAAGGGATTTTTTTCCACCATGCAGCACCGGACGAAGGCGAGCGCCATAGGCTTCATCGAGGAGGACGATCGCTCCAGCCTTGCGCGCTTCCTCGACAACCGCGATCGCAAGTGTGTCATCCAGACGTGCCAGAGCGCTGGTAACCGTGGTGATTATGACGAGGCCGCAATCCCCGATGTGGCTGCGCCAGTCCTTATCCGCGGTGACTTCTCTCAGCTCGACTCCGGCAAGCGCGCTTCCGCGCACGACCGAAGCATGCGATCGATCGCCGGCGGGCACGACCGACAGAACAGCTTTTCCGCCGGCGAGCGCAGCGATCGTCGCTACGATCCCTGCGCTGGTCCTGTTGAATATGGCACATCCATCGTCATCGCGACCGCCCAGGTGTTCGATGGCAACCGTGCGCAGTTCCTCGGCATAGAGGCCGGGGCCGACCCATTCCTCACAATTCGTTGCGATATCTTCCGGGCGCACCGGAAAATCACGCTGGTTGCCGGTAAAAACTCCGATCGAGCGCGGCCCAAGTTCGCGAACCCGCCTTGCGGCCGCGGCTTGACCGTTACGAAGTCGCTTGGCCTCTTCGATGCTGGACGTGATGATCCGCCCGCGCGCGAAGCCGACCACGGGATCGACTTCATTGCCGAACGCGTCCCTGCGAACGGATGGATTTTCGCTTTTTTGCGTAGATGCATTCATAGGTGGTACCCCCCATTGGCCTGGGCAGCGCCGAGCACCGACAGTATCGGCAGGTCCGGCTCGGCGGATGCTGCGACCGCATTTGTGATTTCGGATTTCGAATTGGCGGAGATCGCAATACTACGCATCAACTCGGCGACACCTGAATGTCCGCGCCAGTCGATACCATCGACCGCAAGTGCCGGGCGGGCGGTTGCACCATCGAGAGCGCCGGCTGCGATGCAAGCGACGATAAATGCGTGCTCCCTGTCCCCGCTATGGGCGAGATTCTCGTCGCCTAGCGTAATGGCAAGCGAGCCAGAGATGGCATAAGCTCCCCAATTGGAGACGGATGCGCTAACGAGAACGTCGGTCTCGGTGACGGTCACGACGCCTGTTTCGTCGGGCTGGGAGCGACCGCCCCGTGGAAGAAGCGCGGCGACCGCGTCGCGAATTTTTCCAAAGCCGATTTCGTTTCCGCCGTCGCCAACCCCGATCGTCAAAATTTTGCGCCTCTTGGCTTCGTCAGCGAGACGGTAGACATCGGCAACGGTTTCCGGGGGGCGGCGGTCGCCACGAACGCCGTGATAGTGTCCCGCCTCATTAGGGCCATCACGTTCGACGAAAATTACCGCCGTCGGCCGTTGCCGATCAAAGATGTTCGCTGCAGCGACAAGACCCTCTGCACCACCCTTCGGGAAGATCGCCGTCGAAATCGAGCCCCTCGATTGAGCCAGGTCTTCTATGACGCGGACACAGGCATCGACAGCAGGCATGTGTTCTTCCTGGGCGATAAGGGTCACGTTCGCGCCAAAACCAAGAGCCAGGCTTCGGGCGAGCGCCACAGCGCCCGGTGGACCATCGGTTTCACCGAAGGGAAGCTTCGGTGAAACGCCGGCGCCTGTCGCGACAATGACATTGGAGCCCGGCTGTACCACTGCCAACAGCTTGCGCGCAGCCAGCGTCGAGGACGGCTCGCCCTGGGCTTCCCGACAGGCCAGATAGGTCGGAACAACGATGCCGGCGGGAAGCCCGCCCGTAAGCGGGCGGACTTCCAGGGTCATCAGTCGGTCGAAACGCTCGCCAAAGACGCACAGGCGGTCGATATCGGCCGTCGTCAGCTCACGATTTATGGGAAGCGTTTTTAACATCGACTTGGTTCTCATCCGTGTCTTCAGAGATTGACCGTGACGCTCTTGCGCGCCGTGTAGGCTTCAAGGGCACCTTCGATGGAGTATTCGGAGCCTATGCCGCTCTGCTTGATGCCACCGTAGGACATGCCGGGGATCTGCCCGCCTGCGCGGTTGATCTGGAGCCAGCCGGCGTCGATGCGGCCAGCCGCGTTGAGAGCCGTTGTCAGGTCATTCGTGAAGATATAGGCAGCGAGACCATAATGAGTGTTATTGGCCCATTCGATGACTTCGTCTTCGTTCGTCCACGGAATGGCGACGAGAACAGGACCAAATACCTCTTCCTGCACGATACGCCAGTCGTTGGTCAGGCCTTTGAGTACGGTCGGCTTCGGGAAAAAGCCGACGCTCTCGCCAGCCGCTGGCGGAATCTCGCCAGTGACGACTTCAGCGCCCGAATTGACCGCTTCGGCGATGAATTTGCGAACTGCACTGTAGCGCTCCTCGTTGATGATCGCGCCGATATCGGTTTGTTCGTCAAGTGCATCGCCGATCTTCATTACGGCAAGCTTTTCGACCACTTTCTTCAGGACAGGTTCGAAAACGTCTTGGTGGACATATAGACGCGAACCGGCCGTGCAGGACTGGCCTTGGCGGGCGAAGCGCATCGCACCGATGATGTTTGCCGCAAGGCCATCGATCCTGTCGTCGCTCGCGGCATCCGGATAAACGATGGTCGGGCTTTTGCCGCCAAGCTCCAGCGTGGCGCGGGCAATGCGGTCGGCGGCGGCGTGTGCCACTAGCTTGCCGACCTCGACAGAGCCCGTGAAAGAAATCTTCGCAACATCCGGATGGCCGGAGAGCGCGGCCCCTGCAACTTCGCCAATGCCCGTCACGAGGTTGAAGACGCCCTTCGGGAAGAGATCGGCGGCCAGCTCGGCAACCCGGATGACGGCGAGCGGAGCATCTTCAGCGGGTTTGAGGACCAGCGTATTGCCGGTACCGAGCGCCATGCCGATCTTAACGGCTGCCAGAACGAGCGGCGAATTCCAGGGAATGATTGCAGCCACGACACCGAGGGGTTCGCGCGTGGTATAGCTGAACAGTCCCGGTCCAAGTGGGAGCGTTTCGCCCTTCTGTTCGGCGACAGTGCCGCCATAATAGCGAAGCACTTCAATCGTGCTCAGAACTTCCGGACGACTCTGCGTGCGCAGCGCGTTGCCGGTTTCGGCTGCGAGAATCCGGGCGATCTCTTCGGAATGCGCGGCAACGCGGTTGGCAAGCTCCGTCAGCAGCGCACCGCGCGAGCGCGAGGCCAGACGCCGCCAGGATGGGAACGCCGCCTTTGCCGCGGCAACAGCAGCGTCGGCGTCCTTCTTGTCTGCCGCACCGATCGTCGTGATGACGCTGCTGCGGCAAGGATTGATAACGTCCAACGTCGAGCCCGAAGCCGGCTTGACCCATTCGCCGTTGATAAGCTGTCCCGAAAGACTGGACGTAGGCAGATTGAGTTCGAGTACCATAAGGTTCATTCCTTTGAAATAATTCAGACGTTAGCCGGCAGGCGAAGATCGACCTTAAGAAGGTTTTCGAAGACCTCCGCGACGCTCGTGGAGTCTTTGCCGCCAAAGCCTTCCGCCCGCGCCATGTTGTAGATCTGGCGGACCAACTGACCGAGAGGCATCGGATAGGCCGAGAATTCCTCAAGGCACAGGGAGATATCCTTGTGCATCAAATCCAGGGCAAAGTTTGCCGGACGCTCTTCAGTGAAGAGCGTCTTGGGGAGGTAGTCGAGCATCTTGCTTCCCGCGAGACCACCGGACAGAACCTCGGTCAGAACGGACAGGTTCGCGCCGGATTTGACACTTGCCGAAAGAACTTCGCCGAGAGCCACCGTATTGATCGCCGTCAGGAGATTGTGAGCCAGCTTGGTCAGTTGCCCGGAACCTACGGGGCCGCAATGCACGATACGGCCAGCAATTGGGCCGAGGACCGGGCGGGCTGCGTCCAGCACTTCCTGACTGGCGCCTGCCATGACCAAAAGCGTGCCGGCGCCGGCGCCGGCGACACCACCGCTGACGGGTGCATCCATGAAGTGAACACCCTTGGCTTCACAAAGGGCCGCGATGGCCTTGGTCGTGGACGCATCGACCGTGCTGAAGTCGATCACCGTCGCGCCGGCCACCGCGGTCTTCAAGATGCCGCTATCACCGGCAATCGCATCGCGAAGTGTGGCGGGGCTGGGAAGGCTGCTCAGGACAAAGGTCGCCTTGGCGGCAGCAGCACTCGGCGATGCCTCGACAATTGCGCCCTTTTCGGCCAGCGCAGTGGTGGCCGTCGCATTGGGATCGAAAACATGAACGACGTGCCCCGCATCGAGAAGACGCAAAGCCATTCTCGAACCCATACGACCAACGCCAATGAATGCAACCGTAGTCATTTCCACACCTTCTCTTTGTGATGAGCCCAGAGCGCTCCATTCGTAAGAGGAAGGCGAAAAAGAACGATCTCACAGCAGACGCCGTTGAGTATGCTTCTCTTTTAATCATTCCCCTTTTTTTCCATTGAGCGCAGAAATTTGCTGAAAGAAAAGACGACGCATAGTAACAGAGTATGTAACAAAAAATTACGGGTAGAAAATCGATGCTCAACCTGTCACGGCTGCAGCTTCTCCATGAGCTTTCGGTCCTCGGCACAATCTCAGCAGTAGCGCGTTCGCTGAACCTGACCAGGCCGGCGGTTTCGCAACAACTTTCCCTGCTTGAAAAGGAGGTCGGCGCCGTCCTATTTGAACGGTCCGGAAGAGGCGTCCGCTGGACATCGGCCGGCGAACGGCTGCTCGCCGGCATCGGCGGAATTCTTCAGGCCGTCAATGAGGTTGAGGCGGATCTGGCGCGAACTGCCCAAACAGTCACCGGCGAACTCCGCATCGCGGCTTTCGGCTCCGCCGCTGCGACCATCATTCCTCAAGCAATAACCTATTTGGCAAAACTGCACCCGTCGCTGGAGATTTTTTTCAACGAGATGGAGCCGGGAGAAGGCCTGAAGGCCACGGCAGCGAAGCAGGTTGACATCGCCATCGTCGACGACCTGACAGGAACGGAAAGCTTTGCCCTCCAACTCGATTTCGAGCCTCTCTACATCGACCCGTTCAAGGCTGTGGTATCGACGGATCATCGGTTGGCAAGCACAGGCCGCCGATCAGTGGAGCTTTGGGAACTTGCGCAGGAGAAGTGGGCGCTAAACCAGGCCGCGATCGGCTACCAGACGTTCATCGTCAACGCTTGCCATGCAGAAGGCTATTCGCCGAAGATCATGGCGAGTTGCCGCAACATTGCCGCGACACTGGAACTCGTTCGAACCGGAGGTTTTGTGACTGTACTGCCGAGCCTTGCCACGCATAACATAAAAATCGACCCCGATTTCCGTTGCCTGGACCTGCGGCCGCTGACCCAGAGACGTTTGTTCTCGGCTGTTCCCAAAGGAAGCAAGGCCCGCCCCGCCATCGGGTCGGCGTTGGAAGCGTTTCAGCGGGCCTGCTCGCTTTTTAGTGAGCCATGATTGAAAGGTCTTACAAGCCACGTTCCGGCGTCAATCGTTTAAGTTCTTCGCGATCACCTACGCACCTCTCTCATCGACATACCTGTTATCGCCATGGTCGCGATTTCCGTAGCTGTCTCGCTATTCTCCCGCACGAGGCGGATCATGCGCGCCATCGCCCTATAGGCTTTAATCTAGGCTCAGGGCTTCTGTGGTTGCCGCCCGTGATGCAAGAGGGTTTCTGACCTTCTGAACTGGTGATCGAATGCGGTCTTCTGTCAGGCCTTGATTGCGGCGCTTTCGAAGGCCGCTGGCCGGTATGGTGATCCGCGGGTCAGGTCCAAATCTCATTGCCGAGCTCAAGTGGCTCGGAGTCCTGAACTGGTTTTCCTGATCCAGATCTGTTCGATCATTTTGCCCATTCGGGTCGCCGCCTTCTCACACACCTTTCATCCAGCCTGCCTGGGTTTGCCTCACATTAGGCAGCCATGACCGGCATCGGATTCTTGTAGTCCTCGTTCTTTGTCAGCATGGCCCAGATCTGACGCGCCATCTTCTTGGCCAGCGCAATGGCGACCAGCATGCGCGGCTTTCGGGCCATCATGCGAGCCAGCCATGAGCTTTCCGGGATCGACTTGCGTCCCATCCAGTTCAATCGCGACATGGCGCCAATGATCAGCATCTGCCGGATGTCGGCTTGGCCGGCCTTGGAGACCCGCCCGAGCCGCTCCTTACCGCCTGATGAAAACTGTCGCGGCACCAATCCAAGCCAGGCCGCAAAGGCACGGCCATTGTGAAAGCACGCCATGTCAGGCGCAAAGGTCTCCACGGCCATCGCCACCAGGGGGCCGATACCTGGCATGGTCTGCAATCGCTTCGATACCGGTGTGGCGGCTGCGAGTTCCTTGATCTTTGCTGTCTTCGTATCAATCCAGCCATTGAGCACAGCGATCTGCTCGAGCATCGCTACGCACTCCTCGCGCATCAAAGTCGGCAGATCGCTGTTGGGCGCCTCCAGACTGGATGCCCTGAGGGATAACGTGCCCGAACTCATACAAAGCCGCCCGCAAGGCGTTCACCGTCTCTGTCCGCTGACGCACAAGGCGCTGGCGTGATCGATACAGGATCGCAGCGCTTTGCTGAGACTCGCTTTTGGGCTCAACAAAGCGCATCTCGGGCCGCTGGGCCGCCACCACAATCGCCTCAGCATCGGCTGCGTCGTTCTTCTGGCGCTTCACAAATGGGCGGACGTAGCGCGGCGCGATCAGCCTGACCTCGTGGCCAAATCCGCTCAACACACGGGACCAGTAATGGGCGCTACCGCACGCCTCCATTACGACCGCGGCGGCCGGATGTCGGGCCATAAGCGTGCGAAATGCCTGCCGCGAAAGCTTGCGTTGAAACTGAACCTCGCCGTTCATCGACGCCCCGTGAACCTGAAAAACAGACTTTGCCAGATCCACGCCAATCATCGTATCGATACTCATGGTCGCCGTCCTCTCCGTTCGTAGCTTGAACCAACGCTACGCTGGCACAGCTTGATGCCGTCAGGGAGGGCGGCAACCACCCCATCTCGTTGATCAGAGCAAGAAGATGACGGTTGCGGCGAGAGCGATGGCGGAGAGGAAGGCCATTGGGCACCTGTCGTAGCGCTTAGCGACACGCCGCCAGTCTTTGAGACGCCCGAACATGATCTCGATCCGGTTGCGCCGTTTGTAGCGGCGTTTGTCGTATTTGATGGTCTTGTTGCGGGATTTGCGACCCGGAATGCAGGGCGTGATCCCCTTGGCCTGTAAAGCGTCACGATACCAGGCGGCATCATAGCCACGGTCGGCCAGTAGCCATTTGGCCTTGGGAAGTTCATCAAGCAAGGCGGCAGCACCGGTGTAATCGCTGACCTGACCGGCCGTTATGAAGAAACTGATCGGGCGACCATTCGCATCCGTTACGGCATGAAGCTTGGTGTTCATGCCGCCTTTCGTGCGGCCTATCAGGCGGCCCGCGCCCCCTTTTTTACCCGCAGGCTGGAAGCCGTGCGGTGAGCCTTGAGATAGGTCGCATCGATCATGATGGTCTTGTGCTCTGCAGCTTCAGGCACAGCCAAGCCTTCCATCATCCGGATAAAGATGCCCTTGTCGCCCCAGCGCTTCCAGCGGTTATAAAGCGTCTTCGCCGGGCCATATTCCTTCGGCGCATCGCACCACCTCAACCTTGATGTGGAGGTTGGCGAAGTGATCACCGTTCGAAGCCCGCCCTGAGCATCCGAATTGCCAGGGTCCGGTGATAGTTGCGGCCGCTTCAAAGCCGACAACGAATGGCTGCCCGATCGCAGCAAGCTCATCGACCAAGGGATCATAGTAATTCTTTCTCGCCATCTCGATCAGCCGTTGGCGCAGGCCACCCTCGAGCCGCCCGATCAGAACCTCCTGACGGTGCTTGGACATATCGATCGCTATCAGCATGGCATTGGTCGGAGTAGAATAATACTTGGTCTAGGTTCCAAACAAAGGATCGTACCATTAAACAATGGGATCAAACACCTAAGCCAGCGGGGATCTTCAAAGCGCAAACGGGGCAGTCAGCCCATTGAACCACAATTAGAAAGTGGAAACCGCAGTGGTTCAATTTGAATGATATGTATTATGTCTCGATCTGTTGACTCGTTATTCCAATTCTATCAAGATTTGGGTGGAGTTAGAGGCTAGATTTACCTCATCGTAGAGACATTCACGGGTTAACCAATCAGCGAAAGCTCGGGCCAGGCGCCGTTGGCTTCCTGATTTCGGATAGGCGAGATAGTGGCCGATGTAGCGGTTGTCACGACAAATCCCGTGGAGAGGACGGACCAACTTGCCGCTTTCCAGTTCGCGCCTCGCCAGCACGTCGGATTCGAGTGCGACGCCGAGCCCGTTGACGGCGGCATCAACCGCAAGGAAGCTCCGATCAAAACTCATAGATGGTGGCGGCGGTGGTCCAAGGTCATTGGCTTCGAACCAGTAGATCCACTGGATGCGCTTGAGATCGCTTCGGATCAACGGTTGGTGGAAGAGGTCGCGCGGCGACCGGATCAGGCGCGCGACTTCCGGTGAACACAACGGCGAGACGATCTCTTCGGAAAGCGGGACGACGATCAGATCCTCGCGATTCATCGGCTCGCCGTAGACGATATCGGCATCGAAGAGCCCATCGACGAAGCGGGCATAATTCGTGCTCGCCGCAACTCGAACTTCAATCCCCGGATTCTCCTTCAGGAACAGCGGCAGGCGCGGTGACAGCACCTGCGCTGCAAAACTCGGGGCGCAGTGGAGACGCAACAGCTGCGCTTTGTTGGATGAAATCTGTTCAACACCACGCCGCAATTCCTCGAAGGCATTCGAAGCATGATTGAGCAGCGTCTGGCCCGCTAGCGTGAGCGAAACGCTGCGCGTCGTTCGCTCGAACAATGCGACGCCGAGATCCCGCTCCAGACGCACGATCGCATGGCTGACGGCACTCGGCGAGAGGTTCAACTCCTCAGCCGCTGCCCGGAAGGAGCAGAGCCTTGCGGCCGCTTCGAAGATGCGCATGGCGGAGAGTGAGGTCATCTGCAGCATTGGATTAGTGAACCAGATTCACCCATGGATGTAAACTTGGCGTTTGAAGGATGATGCCTGCTACGCCACAACTCTTCCCACGAGGACAGGCAAGCGCCTGCGAGGAGAAACCAGATGCCGCCTGCCGGCGTCGGGAGGAGAGTCACATGCTATTACACGGAAAGACCGCGGTCATTTCGGGCGCGGCAAGCAAGCGCGGTATCGGTCGAGCCACGGCGGAGCTGTTTGCAACGCACGGCGCGCGGGTTGCCATTCTCGACATCAACGCAGACGAGGCAAAAGCCGCCGCTGGCGAGCTACCGCAGGTCAAACACGGCGCGCATATCGGGCTGCGGTGCGACGTGGCTGATCGTGCCTCCTGCATGTCGGCGGCAGACCAAGTTCTGAGCGCCTTTGGCGTCGCGAACATCCTGATCAACAATGCCGGTATCACTCAGCCGGTAAAGACCCTGGAAATCTCCGACGCCGACTGGCAACGTATCGTCGCAGTCAATATGACAGGCGTCCTCAACCTCAGCCAGGTCTTCATCCCCAACATGCGCACGAACGGCGGTGGGTCAATCGCCTGCATGTCATCGGTCTCGGCGCAGCGCGGCGGCGGCATTTTCGGTGGTCCCCACTATTCGGCAGCCAAGGCCGGTGTCCTTGGCCTCGCCAAGGCGATGGCACGGGAGTTCGGTCCGGACAGCATTCGTGTAAACTGCGTTACGCCCGGCCTCATCCAGACCGACATCACCGGCGACAAGCTGTCGGCCGAAATGCGCGCCGACATCATCAAAGGCATTCCGCTCAGTCGTCTGGGCGACGCGCGGGATGTGGCCAACATCTATCTCTTCCTCGCATCCGATCTCTCTGCCTACGTCACCGGCGCCGTCATCGACGTCAACGGTGGCATGCTGATCCATTGATCCACCAGAGAGCATGAAAGGATAGGACGGCATGGCCCAGGTCGGTCACAATATCAGTCTTCCTGAACGCGCCCGGCGCATTCGCCGGCATGCGCTCCGCATGGGCGAAGTTCAGGGCCAGGGTTACATCGCACAGGCGCTTGGCATCGCAGACGTACTCGCGGTCGCCTATTTCCATGCGACGTCCTATCGTCCGGAAGAGCCCGAATGGGAAGGCCGGGATCGCTTCCTGCTGTCGATCGGCCATTATGCCATCGCGCTCTACGCGGCACTGATCGAGGCGAAGATCGTGCCGGAGGATGAACTAGAGACCTACGGCACGGATGACAGCCGCCTGCCGATGTCAGGGATGGCCGCGTATACGCCGGGCATGGAGATCACCGGCGGATCGCTGGGCCACGGCCTCGGTATAGCCGTCGGCATGTCGCTCGCACTGAAGCGCAAAGGCTCGCAGTCCTTCGTCTACAACCTGTTTTCCGATGGCGAGCTCGACGAGGGATCGACCTGGGAGGCGGCGATGTCTGCCGGTTCCTACAAGCTCGACAACCTGATCGGCATCGTCGACGTCAATCAGATGCAGGCGGACGGCCCGTCGCTCGGAGTGCTCAACTTCGAGCCTCTCGGTCCAAAGTTCGAGGCCTTCGGCTGGTTCGTCCAGCGCATCGACGGCAACGACATCGATGCGCTCGTCGACGCTTTCGATAAGGCCCGGCAGCACCCGGACCCGCAGCCCAGAATCATCATTTGCGATACCAAGATGGCCAAGGGCGTGCCTTTCCTTGAAGCGCGTGAGCGCAACCATTTCCTCCGCGTCGAACCGCAGGAATGGGCCGAGGCGATCCGGATCATCGACGCGGGAGTTACGGCATGAGACGCTCGAAATACGAACGCCCCGCCCATCTGATCGACAATGCGGAGAGACCCCGACTAACCACTTCGGCGATGATCGCTTCCATTGCCGGCGCCGACCAACCGACTCGTCCGGCACCCTTCGGACATGCGCTTTCAGCCTTGGCGGAAAAGGACGACCGGGTCGTCGGTCTTTCGGCCGATCTCGCGAAATACACCGATCTGCATGTCTTCCGGGCGGCCCATCCCGATCGCTTCTACCAGATGGGCATGGCGGAGCAGCTGCTGATGATGTCGGCCGCCGGCATGGCGCGCGAAGGCCTGCAGCCCTGGGTGACGACATACGCCGTTTTCGCATCGCGCCGCGCCTATGACTTCATCTGCCTGGCAATCGCCGAGGAGATGCTCGACGTCAAGATCGTCTGCGCACTGCCGGGACTGACCACAGGCTATGGCCCGAGCCATCAGGCAACCGAGGACATTGCCATGTTCCGCGGCATGCCGAACCTCACCATCATCGACCCTTGCGATGCCAGCGAGATCGAGCAGGCTGTCCCGGCCATCGCCGCCCATAAGGGGCCGGTCTATATGCGGCTTCTGCGCGGCAATGTTCCTCTCGTGCTTGAGGAGTATGGCTACCGGTTCGAACTCGGCAAGGCAAAGTTGCTGCGTGACGGCAGGGATACGCTGATCATCTCGTCAGGACTGATGACGATGCGCGCGCTCGAGGCGGCCGAGCAACTTCGCAAGGACGGCGTCGACGCCGGCGTGCTGCATGTCCCCACCATCAAGCCGCTCGACGAGGCGACGATCCTCGCTGAATGCGCAAGGCAGGGGCGGCTCGTCGTCGTTGCCGAGAACCACACCGTCATTGGGGGTCTCGGCGAGGCAGTGGCCGCCACCTTGATGCGCTCGGACGTGCGTCCTGCGGCATTCCGGCAGATCGGGCTACCGGACGCCTTTCTGGAAGCAGGCGCCCTGCCAACCCTGCACGACATGTACGGCATATCGACCGCGAAGGTAGCAGCTCAAATCAAGGGGTGGCTCGACGGCTAGGTCGAACGGCTGCCCGCGTTGAGGAGCGCGGCGGGCCGCAAGAGTTTCTAAGTGGAGGAGAGAAGATGAAGTTTGAGATCAACAGGCGCCAGTTCCTGGCAGCGTCGTCAGCCGTGCTTGCTGCACCAGCGATCGTCACCATGGCTCGGCCTGCGCGCGCCGGCACAAAACTGACTCTCGGTCACGGCGCTGCACCCGGAAATCCGCGAACAGTCGCCGCGGCGAAGTTTGCGGAGCTGGTCGCCGAGAAGACGGCGGGCCGCGTCACGATCAATGTCGCCGGCGCAGAGACGCTCGGCAACGACTCGGCGATGCTAACAAGCCTGCGAACGGGCGCTCTCGATTTCACGGCCAACAGCCAGGGAGCGACGTCCGCGCTCGTTCCGGAGCTTGCGGCGCTCGGTCTCCCGTTTCTGTTCCCGAATACGGCAAAGGCAATGCAGGTTCTCGGCGGACCCGTTGGCGCCGAGCTCGTCAAGCGCTTCGAAGCAGTCGGTGTGGTGCCGCTCGATTGGTGGGACAACGGCATCCGCCATCTGACCAACTCCAAGCGCAAGGTCGCCGCGCCCGGCGACGTCAGCGGCATGAAGATCCGTACGCCGGCCGATCCGATGACGATGGACATCTTTAAGGCTCTGGGCGCGGCGACGGAGCAGATCGCCTTTGGCGAACTCTATGTCGCCCTGCAGCAGGGCGTGGTCGACGGACAGGAGAACCCGCTCGCCAATATCGATAGTTCCAAGCTTTATGAAGTCAACAAGTACATCAGCCTCACCGGCCACAAGTGGGAATCGACGCCGTTCCTGATGTCGCAGATCGCCCTGGCGCGGCTTGGCGGAGACCTTGAGGCAGTGAAGGCTTCCGCGAAAGAAGCTGGCGAACTCCAGCGCAAGCTGTCCGCCGACAAGGACGCAGAAGTGTTGGCAGCCTTCAAGGGCAACTCCGCGATTGAAGTCACCGAGGTGGATCGGGAAGCCTTTGCCAAGGCGACGGCCTCCGTTGCCGAGAGTTGGAAGAAGAAACCTTTCGGGGATTTCGTCACCCAGATCGAATCCGCGGCCAAGGGCTGAGGGCCTTTCCTCAATGGGAGCATCCATGAAAAGCCTCTCAAATCTCATCGAACTCACGGCGCGCGCTATCGTCTGGTTCGCGCGGCAGGTCGTCATCTTCAGCGGGATCGCGCTCATCGTCTTCATGACGGCGAACGTCGCTGCCCGTTACTTGCTGACCGGGGGAGGTTTTTCATTCGCCCAGGAGCTGCCGGTGCTGATCTTCCCCTGGTTCATCCTGGGCGGCATCGTGCTGGCGGCCCATTCCGGCGGCCATATGGCGGTCGAGTGGATCTACGGCAAATTACATGGGAAGGCGCGTTCCACCGCCTTCGTCGTCGCCAATGTCGTCAGTGCCGGCGCCTTCCTGGTACTTGGTTATCAGGCTTACATCGTTGGCGAGATCGCCGGGATCGAACACAGCCCGGTCCTTCAATTGCCCAACAGCGTCGGGTATTTCGCCCTTGCTGTAGGATCCGTGCTGGTGGCGATCGTCACCCTCGCCGTGGTTCTGCGCGTGCTGCGCCTCGGTTGGGACTACCGGACGAACACCGAGAGCGGGGAGATAGCACTATGACGATCGTGATGATCATCGCCTTCTGCGCACTGATGATGCTGGCGGTGCCGGTCGGTTACGCCCTGATTATCTCCGCCGGCGTCGCCGTTCTGTTTAATGGATATGTGCCGCTTTCGATCGTGGCGCAGCAGGTCTATGACCAGACCCAATCCTTTCCGATGCTCGCGCTGCCGTTCTTTATGCTGGCCGGCACGCTGATGCTCGGCGGTGAGCTCGGCCGGCAACTGCTGGAGCTGGCATCGCATGCGATGCAGCGCTGGCGTGGCGGACCCCTGTCGACCACCGTCGTTTCGTCCGTCGTGTTCGGCGGTGTGTCCGGCTCGGCGGTGGCCAATGCCAGTGCGCTCGGTTCCGTGCTCATCCCGTGGCAGAAGAAGCATGGTTTTCCACCCGCGCTTTGCGCCGCCAACAATGCCACGTCGGCCGTCATTGACGTTCTGATCCCGCCATCGATTCCGATGATCCTCTTTTCGCTGGTGAGCGGCGTCAGCGTCGCCAACCTCTTTGTCGCGGGCATCTTGCCGGGCATCCTCATGGCGGCAAGCTTTGTCTTCGTCTGCTGGTTCGTGTCGGTGAGACGCGGCTACGCCACGCAGCCCTCGCAGACCAGCAGGCGGCAGCTCGCCACGCTGGCGCTGAAGAGCCTGCCCGCGGTACTGCTGCCGGTGCTGATCATCCTCTTTCTACGGTTTGGCCTTGCCACGCCCACGGAAGTTGCGGTGCTCTCGGTCGTTTATTCGCTCGCACTCAGCCTTCTTTATTATCGTGACCTGACGTGGAAGCGCTTCTGCGACAACGTGGTCGAGGCCGGCATGGCCACCGGCGTGGTCATGCTGGTCATCATGGGCAGCGCCGCCGTGGGTTGGGTCCTGACCTTCGACCAGGCGCCGCAGCAGATGGCGGATTGGGTCGCCGCCAACATTTCGAGCCCGATCGTTATCATCTTGATGATGAACATCCTGATGCTGATCGTTGGCATGCCGCTCGACATGCCGCCGGCCATCCTGCTGCTTGGGCCGATCTTCGTTCCCCTTGCCGACACGATCGGTCTGGACCGGGTCCAGCTGGGGCTGATGATGGTGATCAATCTTGGCATCGGGCTCTACACACCCCCGATCGGCACGACGCTCTTCATCTCCTCGTCGATCGCCAAATCACCACTCGGCGAGACCACCCGCGAGCTCTGGCCCTTCTTTGCCATGGCGATGACGCTCCTGCTTGCGGTGAGCTTCATCCCGGCGCTCACGCTCTACTGAGGACAGGACTATGACCGACGCCAGCAAAGACATCGTCTCAGTCCGATCTCTTACCAAATCGTATGGTGCGACATCCGTCCTCAAAGGTGTAGATTTTTCGGTGGCACGCGGCGAAATACACGCGCTCCTCGGCGGCAACGGTGCCGGCAAATCGACACTCATCCGCATCATCACGGGAACGGCGGCAAAGGATGGTGGGGAACTCGTCTTCCGCGATACGGCCGGCAACATCCTCACCGAGGCAGAAGGCCGTCGCAAGGTGGCCGTCGTCCACCAGGAACTCGCCCTTCTTCCCCATCTCACAGTCGCTGAGAACATAGCACTGCCCCATTTCCGCAAGGGCTCGCGAATTTACGATGGAAGGACGGCCGCCAGCCAGGCCTATTCCGCCCTTTCGATGATTGATCGAGATTTTGCCCGTGCCGCGCTGAACCGTTTCGTCGGCGACCTCAGCCTCCATGAGGGGCAGATGGTTGAGATTGCGCGAGCGCTGTCATCGGGGGCAGAACTCATCCTCCTGGACGAGCCGACCGCCAATCTGACCGCGGCCGAGACGGAGCGGCTGTTTGGGGTTTTGAGACGATTGACCCGGGAAAATGGCCTTTCGGTTGTCTTTGTGTCGCACCGCATGAAGGAAATTCGCCAGATCGCCCATGTTTGCTCGATCATCCGGGATGGAAGAACGGTGGTGAGAAGCGTGCCGACGACAGAGCTCACGGATCTCGCCATCGTCGAGCATATGGGGCAGGCCCAAGCGCAAACCACCGCCGTTGCCCATTCCGCGCGCTCGGCACCGGTTGCGTCTCTGTCCGGGGATCCACTTACGATCGCGGAAGAAGGGTTTTCCGTAACGCTCCAGCCCGGGACCATTCTCGGCGTTGCCGGCGCTCCTGCAGGCCCCGAAACCCTGATCGCCGCGCTCATCGGCGCCGCGCACGATAAGCGATGGACGGTAACGCGCGCCGGATGGCCCGACCGTTTCCGTTCGCCGCGAGAGGCCGCGCGCCTCGGAGCTGGCTTCGTAACCGGGGACCGGTCGCACCGCGGCATCCTCCATTCCCTGCCGATCATCGACAATGTGCTCGCATCGCGCCGCGTGACGCGCGGTTCCCTGTTTGCCGCCAAGCGAGAAGAGGTCGAGTGCCTGGACCTGGTGCAGGCGCTCAAGGTGAAGGCCGGTTCGCTCTGGCACCTGCCGAACACGCTGAGCGGTGGCACGCAGCAGAAGCTTCTTCTCGCCCGCTGGCTGAACGTTCCTTCCCGCCTCCTGGTGCTCGAAGAACCGACGCGCGGTGTCGATATCGGCACCAAGCGGGAAATCTACCAGTTGATCCGGGACATGGCGACTACGGGGACGGCAATCGTCTGGTGGTCGACCGAAAACGCGGAATTGCTTGAGATCTGCGACCGTGTGCTGGCCTTCGACACGGACGGTCGCTCTTCGGGCGTGATCGAACGGGACGCTCTCAGCGAAGACAAGCTTGCGACATTGACGGGAATGGCGGCATGACAAAAACCATTATTGAACAGGCGGGGACGAGCCTCGGGACGCCCGGTGCAATCCGGACTCGAGAAAGCCTCGTTTCAACCTACCGCACGGAATTGGCGATAGCAGCTGCCATTGTCCTTCTCGTTCTGGCAGTTGGAACGCAAGTGCCGCAAGCGCTGAGCTGGGGCAATTTTTCGAACATCACCCAAGCCGGAGCGCCGCTTATCATTATGTCTCTGGGCGTGCTCCTTGTCGTCATCACCGGCGGCATCGACCTTTCCGTAGGCTCGGTTTTCTCACTCACCGGCATGGTCACGGCACAGGCTATGGCCTCGGGTCTCGGCGGCGTCAGTGCCGCGCTGGTCGGGCTTGGCGTCGGGCTTGTCTTCGGGTCGATCAATGGGTTTCTCGTGACGGTGGCGGGGCTTGCGCCGTTCGTGGTCACGCTGATCACCTTCGCCGTAGCCGGCTCGCTCGCCTTCATCGTCACCAATGGTCGCTCGATGCCGATCGGCGATCCGGACTTCTGGCTGCTCAACAGCGGCAGTCTGATACCCGGCGTGCCGAACTACATCCTGTTCTGTATCGTCCTTCTTGTCGTGATCGAGATCTTTCTCAAGAAGATGGTCGCGGGGCGCTGGTTCTATGCCGTGGGCAGTAGTGCGGCAGCCGCGCATCTACTGGGGATCCCCGTCAAGAAGACGCAGTTCTTCGCCTATGTCGCCTCGTCGCTTCTCGCATCCTTCTCCGGTTTGCTGACGATTTCCTACATCCTCAATGCGGAATCGACGGCCGGTTCGAGCCTTATGCTTCAGGCGATCGCCGCCGTCGTGATTGGCGGCGCAAGCCTGCTTGGTGGCACGGGAACGGCGGTGGGCGCGGTTCTCGGAGCGCTCATGATCACGGTCATCCAGAACGGCGTCAATCTCATCGGCATCAACAGCTTCTGGCAGGGGTCGGTCACCGGCCTCGCCATCCTGATCGCGGTCCTGATCGATCGCTTCAGCAAATCGCGGCGCGGTGCCGTGTAATCCGTCCTGGGGGAGACCTGGACATAAAGAGGAGGAAGAAAGCATGAGGAAGAAACTGAACGGGTGGCTCGCCATGGCAGCGGGTGCCGCGCTGGTCGCGTTGTCGAGCGTGGCGCATGCGGAGGATAAGAAAACGGTCGCCTATCTCGCGCCGTCGCTCGACATTTCCTACTGGCAGTGGGTCGGCTTCGGCGTGAAGCAGAAAGCGGAAGAGCTTGGTATGGACTATGTCGAGTTCACGTCGGAGAACTCGCCCGCCAAGCAGATGGACAATGCACGGACCGCCGTGACCAATGGCGTCGACGCGATCGTCATCGGTCCGGTGAACTCGACCAGCACCCCGCCTCTGCTCGCCTATCTGAAATCCCAGAACATACCGATCGCCTTCGCAGGTATCGGCCCGCAGCCGGGCCAGACTGACTACACGTCGTCTGTCACCGCCAACAACTACGAAACCGGCAAAGCCCAGGGGAGTTTCGTCTGCGCCCTCGCCAAGGAGCGCGGCGGCAACAAGGTCGGCATGCTCTCGCTTCCACAGGACCGCGAGAACGCCCAGAAATATCTCAAGGGCGCTCAGGAGGCCTTCGCAGCCGATGGCTGTGAACTTGTCCAGATGCTCGAGACGCGAGGCCTGACCGTCAATGAAGCCGTGACACAGGCCAATGACATGCTGACAGCCCATCCGGACATCAAAGCAATCTACGGCATGTATGATGAGGCCGGCACCGGTGCGGCGAAGGTTCTTGAAACCCGGGGCCTGACCGGAAAGATCGGCATCGCGGTTGCAGACGGCAGCCCGACGACCATTGCGCTGCTGAAAGCCAATGCCATCCAGGGTATCTTCTTCCAGGAGGCGGTGGGCCAGGGCATCGACGGCACGCAGCAGGTATTCAACGCTCTGACCAAGGCTCCGGTCGAAAAGGATCTTGCGCTTGTGATGCCGCTCGTGACCGCCGACAAAATCGATACGGCGGAAGCGAAGGCGGTCATCGCCCGCGTTTTCCCGCCGAGCAACTGACAGGAGACTCGCGGAAACGGCGGTGCCTGCCGTTTCCGCGACCCAGAGGAGACACCATGTCCGACATCGCCATCATCGACCCTCATTTCCACCTCTGGGATTTGGAGACCAACTACTACCCCTGGCTTTCCGACGGTGTTAAGCCTTCGGCCTTCGGCGATTACACAGCCATCAACAAGACTTACCTGATCGAGGATTTCCTCGCGGACGCGAAGAACCAGAACCTCGTCAAGGCGGTCCACCTCGATGTCGGCTTCGATCCGAAGAACCCCGCCGGCGAAACGAAATGGCTGCAGAGCGTTGCGGACAAGCATGGCTTCCCTCATGGCATCGTCGGCTATGCGGACTTCCGCAAGCCCGATGTCGGCGACCTGCTTGATGAGCATCTGCAATACGCGAACTTTCGCGGTGTCCGCCAGTCGATGAACTATCATACCGACCTCGCCAAGACCTACCTGACCGAGCCGGAGGTCAGCCGGACGCCAGAATGGCGCCGAGGCTTCAAGGAACTCGCTCGTCGCGGCCTCAGTTACGACCTCCAGCTCTATTACTGGCAGATGGAGGAATTCCTTGAACTCGCCCGTGATTTCCCAGATGTGCAGATCATCCTCAATCACACCGGCATGCAAGTCGATGGGCCGTCGCATTTTGAGGGCTGGCGGAAAGCGATGAAGACGCTTGCGCAGGCACCGAACGTCGCCTGCAAAATCTCGGGCCTGGGAATGGGGGATTGGACCTGGACCACCGAAAGCATCCGCCCCTATGTTGAGGAGGCGATTGCCGCCTTTGGCGTCGAGCGGGCGATGTTCGCCTCGAATTTCCCCGTCGATAAGCTGTTCTCAAGTTACGACGCTATTTGGAATGCGTTCAAGGACATCACTGCAGGCTATTCTGGGCCGGAACGCTCAGAATTGTTCCACGACAATGCCGTGCGATTCTACCGCTTGTAGCTCGATCGACCGGGATGGCCCCGCAGTTGCTTTCCCAGAGGCTTCAGGATGTAGAACACTCCGGCTCTCTTTAACCACCTGCCGCTAGTCTAAAATCCCTGCAGATCGGGTGTGCGCGGTGAGTTGTCCGTCCTGCCGATAAACACCATGCAACTCTGCATCTGCCTCTTCATTCTGTGGGGATACGGAAGAAGGGCTCCCATCGCACCGGGCGGATAGAGGACCATAGCCCGGCGGGCACCGTGGTCTACAATTGTTCGCGGTTACAAATCACCCTCCAGAAACTGCGCTCTACCATGTCCGAATGACCAATCTTCATCTGTGTTTTCCACAAACGAAATCATGAGGTCAGACGGTGAAACGGCGCATTCGCTGGCGAGTTCGTGGCAGAGATTCTCATAAAACGCGATCTTGTCAGCTTTTGATCGGGGCCGTGACACCACTTCCAAGAGAACAAATTTTTCCGTACGTTCAAAGCCGAGGCCCGTATCAGTATCAACTTCGCAGATCTCCAAAAGCAGGCAAACCGGCAAGCGTGACGAGCCCACCCGCTGTGGTTTCCGACACGAAGAAGCGCAGAAAGCTCTACGGTGAGGGCTCTCGGGGAAAGCAGAAACAGGTTGCATGCTAGGGCCCACAACCAACGATTCCTGCGTTTGGTCGAACAGGTCATATCGAGAAAAGCCGCATGAGTGTTCGCGCAGGCCTATCAATCATAGCATCTCAGGAGGGTCCCTGACCAATTGACGGTCTTCACCAAGGGGGAATTCACACAAGATGCGGACAGGCAGGCTCGCGCACGAGGCCTAGGAATTTTCCCGTGGCTGCAACGGCAGACCGTAGGCGCGCATCTTGTTGTACAGCGTCTTTCTCGAAATCCCGAGATAGCGTGCCGCCTCACCACGGCGGAAACGATGCCGCTGCAGCGCACCGAGGATCCATTCGCGCTCGTCGGCAGGATGTGGGTGCGGCGCGTCCGTATCGCTGAGCGCGGGTAGATGCTCGGCTTTGATCCAGTCGCCCTCGCAACGGATGGCCGCCGTTTCCAGCACAGATCTGAGCTCGCGGACGTTTTCGGGCCAGGAATAGGTCATCAAAATCCGATAGGCCGAATGGTCGACTGAGAGCTTACGGCTGCGACGGTCCTTGCGGAGCGCCTCAAGGAAATGTTCAGCAAGCAGCGGCAGGTCCTCCAAACGATCGCTCAGATTTGGGAGGAAGACATGCCCCGGGGCGAGGCGCGACTCGAGCGCGGGGATCAACTGGCCGGTTGAGCCGAGTTGCGAAAGCGGCTCAGTCGATGTCAGGATCAAGCGCCCTTCGAACCTGCCTCTGTCATTATCGCCGAGACGCCGATAGACACCAGTCTCGATGACCTCGAGCAGCCTTTCCTGTGCATCGATACCGAGGCTCTCGACATCCTCAATCAAGAGTGTTGCCCTGGGGTGATATTGAAGCAGGCCCAAGACCTTGCGGCCGCCGTCCCCGAGAACCGAACCAAACAGCGCCTCCCCGCTTGCATCCAGCGAGCTTGCGCTGATCAGCTTGCTGCCCGAACGTCGGGCCGCCTCGTGAATGCCGCGGGCCAGCAGCTTCTTGCCGGTGCCTGGCTCTCCGGTGATCATCACCGGCAGTGGCGAGGCCGCGAGCTTCTCGATCCGCTGCTTGATCTGCTGGATCGACGGCGAGCGGCCGACAATCGCGTATTCCCGCTGTGCATGCTCGAGCTGGCGTTCGAGCTCATCGATGCGCTTTTGCAAGGTGCCGACGGATTTGAAGGCCGAGGTGATCTGTTCCATCGATGCCTCGAGCGGCACGCGGTCGATGGTGGAGCCGCCGATATAGCCGTCCGCCTTGGCGACCACGGAGACCTCGTACATCTGATCGGGGCTTACGATGGGGCCGCCCTCGAGCACGCAGAGCGTCTCCTCGGAGATCGCCCGTATCTGGCGAAAGACGATCTTCGCATAGTCGGCCGCCTGGGTGAGGCTGAGGCCGCTGCGGCTTCCGACCGAGCCGCCGACATTCCAGCCGAGATTGAGGTTGATGATATCGACGCCGGCCTGTGCTGCCTGCTGGGCTTCTATTGCCGTCCGCACATAGGCGAGCGTCGCCATGCCTCTCGCCTTGGCTGCTCGAAGCAGGTCGAGCTCGCGCTGGAACCCCAGACCAGCGCGCTCGATGTCGGCCCGAAAGCGGCCGTCAAGGAAAATCGCGGTTGGGAAGTTGACGACGGCCCCGAAGCCGGCATCCGCAATTCGCTCGAGCTCGGTCTCGATTGGCGATCGCGGATCGAAGGCGCTGGCGCCGAAGAAGATCGGCACTCTGGCTTGCGGCAGGATTTCCGACCGGGCGAAATCGAGCACGAAGTCATTGCTGTTGCGCAGTGCGAGCAATGAGAAGATCGATGGCGCCCCCATGCTGCGCAGCCGCCCGGCATTGAGCGCCAGAATGAAGTCGGCGCCGCCGCGCGAGGCCGCCTGGGCGGCCATGCCGGTTCCGATCGCCGCCCCGACGAGTGTCGAGTTGGGCTTGCTGAGCGCCTTCCTGAGGCTCGCCACGATCTCCGCTCTCGCCTGTGCGGGAGCGGCTATTGCGGCGTTCGCGGAATGCGCAGTCGGTTCAGCCATGACATAGTGAGGCTACATCTTATCGGGCCGCGATCGAAGCACTGTTTCTGAAGGATTGCAGGTATTCCTGCACTTTGACGGGCTGCCCAAGGCGGGCGCTTTCAATCGCAGAAAACACCAATGCCACCGACTGCAGATTGTCGTCGACGTTGGTCGTCATCGCCGGCCCGCCGTCGAGCCACTGGCAGAATTCTTCGATCAGGAGGGTGTTCTGCCATTTCCTGCCGGTCAGCAGCGGCATCTGCTGCCCCTGCCCTTGCCGGCTGGTTTGTCGCCCACGCTCAGGCGGATGACGGTGAAACACCTCGACCTCGCGGTGGTCGAGGATCGCTGTCCCCGATGCCGCCTCGACCCGGAAATATTCGCTAGACCAGTCGTTCAAGCCCGTCGCCTGCGTGCACGAGGCTTCATAGACGCCGTGGGCGCCGTTTTCGAAGTCCATCATCACGATGACGTCGGTGTCGCCCTTGTACTCGGCCCATTCCGGCTTCCAGCTGCGGGCAAAGATCGAGGTGCAGGGCGCGCCGGCGAGATCGGCCATGATGTCGAGGTGATGCACCGCGCCCTCGATCAGCATCGGGTGGACCATTTCGTGGCGGAAGCGGCCCCAGGAATCATAGAGGCGGAAGTCGCCGGCGAAGCGGCAGGAGACGGTGTTGATACGGCCGAGGGCCTCACCGCGGACGAGGGATCGGAGCGTTGACTTGTCCTGGTCGAACCGATGACTCATCGTCACCGCCATCTTGCGGCCCGCCGCCTTTACCTTGCCGGCGATACGGATGGACGCCTCCATCGTGTCGGCGATCGGCTTCTCCGACAAAATGTGCATGCCGCGCGCCAGCGCCAGATCGACGATGCCCTCGTGCAGGGCCGGCGGAATGACGATGGTGCAGAAGTCGGCATCGACCGTCTGGAATGCTTGCGCGGCCGAGGTGAAGCACTGTTCCGCTTTCAGGCCGAGATGCTTGCGGCCTGTTTCGAGCGCCTTGGCAGCGATATCGACGAGGCCGACCACCTCGATCGTGCCGTCCGCCACATTCGGCGGCAGAAAGGTGTCGCACCAGCGCTCTCCGAAGCCGCCGGCGCCGATATGCAGGACCTTAAATGTCATCAATCTCTCCTCCAGATGGGCAGGGCTTGGGCCGCACGGATCAGACCCGCTCGGGGCGCAGATCGGCCGGCCCGTGCGTGTGCTCCCAGAGGTGACCAAAGCGCTTCCTGCCCTCGAGCGTCGTCTCGAAATATGCGCCCTTCACGTCGGACCACACTTCGGGAAGATCATGATGGTGGCCCATGCCGATGGCAACGCAATCGCCGACCTCGACCTCGAAGCTGCGCGAGCCGACGACGACCGTCCCCGCCCCCTCGATGATCACCCAGTATTCGTCGCAGTCGTGATAATGCGAATCGAAGTTCGTCGACTTGGGATAAATAACCGGATCCCCCCTGACCGGAACCGGGGTGTCGGGGCCGAGCTTGAACACCCCGCATCCGCCGAGCTCGTTGCCCCATCTGCCATAAAAAACGAGCACCTGCGCGGCCTCTTCTCCGGCATCTGCGGTGAAGGGACCATTGGCCCCATTCATGTCGAGAAACTGGCCTTCACTCAGAACCTGCGCTCCCTTGGCGCTCCTCACGCGGCACGATCCGCTCGTGACGAGCAGACGCTGCTTTTCGGCGGCAAGCGGAATCGGCAAGGGTTGATCGGTCAAGTCAACGAACTCGAAGTCGGTGAGTTCGCACCAACCCGGCGGCTGGTCTCCACTTCGAAAGATGGTCATCTGCTTGCGTTCCCTTCTCACGGTCAGGCCGGCTTGCGACGGATCGCTTTGAAGGCGAGCGTCTGCGACTTGATCGCCTCTTCGGCCGGCAGCCGCTCCATGCTGCTGGCGCCATAGAAACCGTGGCAACCGGGGCAGGTATCGAGAATGAAGCGCGCGTCCTCAGGATTGGCAATCGGGCCGCCATGGCAAAGGATGATGATGTCGTCGCGAATTTCCCGCGCCGCCTTGATGCACTGGTTGATGAGGGCGACGCAGTCCTCCATCGTTTTGCCTGATTGCGCGCCAATCGCTCCACCGGTCGTCAGCCCCATATGGCAGACGAGAATATCGGCACCGGCCTTCGCCATCGCCACGGCATCTGCCGGGCTGAACACGTAAGGCGTCGTCAGGAGATCGAGGTTGTGCGCCTCAGCGATCATCGCGACCTCCTGGACATAGCTCATGCCGGTCTCTTCGAGGTTCTGACGGAAGAGCCCGTCGATAAGACCAACCGTCGGGAAGTTCTGCACGCCGGCAAAGCCAATCTCCTTCAGTTCGCGCAGGAAGGTCGGCATGACGACGAACGGATCCGTGCCGTTGACACCGGCAAGCACCGGCGTGTGCTTGACGACCGGCAGAACCTCGCTCGCCATGTCGACGACGATCTGGTTGGCGTTGCCGTAGGCGAGAAGCCCGGCGAGCGAGCCGCGGCCGGCCATCCGATAGCGGCCGGAATTGTAGATCACGATCAGATCGATATCGCCGGCTTCCTCGCTCTTGGCCGAAAGGCCCGTGCCGGCGCCGCCGCCGATGATCGGCTCGCCGGCGCGAATCTTCTTTTGAAATCGGTCGATCAGTTGCGCACGGGTGGGACGCTCGACAAGGGGATCAGTGCTCACGAAGGGCCTCTTTGAAGTTGGTGACGAGGAGGTCCGCAAATTGCGGATCGTTGATGTGAAGGGGGACGCGGATCAGTTGCCGCTTGGCCGTTGGGCGCAGCGTGCGCTCGAGCGCCGCAAACAGCGCGCTATCGGCTTCGGGATCGTGGAAGGGCTGGCCGGGCGCGTCGATCGCCGAGACGCCGAGCTCCGGGATCAGGAAGCGGACCGGCCCCTCGCAGAGGTTCAGCCGTTCTGCGATCCATTCGCCGATCCTGCTGCATTCCTCCGGGGTCGTTCGCATCAGCGTCACCTGCGGATTATGGACATGCAGGCGGCGCGAGCGGAACTCAGTCGGGACCGTGTCCATTGCCCCGAAATTGACCATGTCGAGCGCACCGCAGGAGCCGACATAGGGCAGCTTCGTGCGGGCGAAGGCGCCGAAGCGATCGGCCGTACAGGGGAAGACGCCACCGACGAGATAATCGCAGACTTCCGTCGTCGAAACATCGATGCCGCCGACCAGCAGGTGAGAGTCGGCGAGCTTTTCGAAGGACTGACCGCCGGTTCCAGTGGCATGGAACACCAGGCAGTCGAAGTCTGCCTCAAGCGCCCGGGTGACCGCCTGGACGCAAGGGGTGGTGACACCGAACATCGTCAGGCCGATGGCCGGCCTCTCGTCGGTCGCGGCGCTGACCTTGTTGAGCACCATGCCGGCAATGGAATGGGCGGCGTTGGCGAGAACCACCCGCGAGATGCGGTTAAGCCCGGAGACGTCGGTCACCGAATACATCATGCTGATGTCGGTCGGTCCGACATAGGGAGCGACATTGCCGGAGGCGACGGTGGAGACGAGCACTTTCGGCGTGCCGATCGGCAGTGCCCGCATGGCCGGCGCGATCAGCGCCGTGCCGCCGGTCCCGCCGGCGCCGATGATGCCATCGACATCCGCACGCGAGCGGATATATTCCACCAGCGCTTGCGCCATGGCGGCGACCGCCTTGCCGCGATCCTTGAGCTCCTCGGGCTTCGGGGGGTTCGGGTGGAAACGGGCGACCTCGGACGGCTGAACGTCGACATCGGCGGCTTGGCTGTGGAACTCCGAGACGGAAACATCGACCAGGACGGCGTCACAGCCGGTCGCGCGGATTAGGTCGCGGAGATATCTGAGTTCGCTGCCCTTGGTATCGCAGGTCCCGACCACATAAACTCTGTTCATCTTTCTCCTTCCGGCTTTCGCCGGCCTCCTCGCTCTTCAAAAACCTTGTCGTCGGCGCCGGAGCAAATCAATTGGCGGGAGCTATCCACTTGGGTAAGATTGGGTAAGTCCGTCACAGGGATACCCAATGACATCGCCTTCCAAGCTTCGCCCCATCCCGATCGTCACCGGTTTAGCCGCCGATGCGCCGCCTCAATCCGTGACGCTTTACTGCCCGGCTTGTGAGGGCCTCGAGAAAAGCACATTTGACAGCCTTGTCCTGCTTCCGATCCATGATGCCAACGGTTGTCTGCTCTCCGGGCTCGGAAGCGGCGTTTCCTGGCCGAGTGCGTTGTTTGCGGGCGTTCTGGCGCTCGACCCGTTCCGCCGCCATGCCGACATCTTGAAAGCGCTCGACAGTGCCGGATGCCACGGCGTCGTCAACTTCCCGAGCGTGACGGCGATCGACGGCGAAATGCGCATCAGCCTCGAGGACTTCGGGTACGGGGTGAAATCCGAACTCGCCCTGTTGCGTGCGGCGGTCGTCAAGGGCTTCAGCGCTCTCGCCGTGGTCGACAGTTTCGGGATGGCGCAGGAAGCGCTCGCCATCGGCGTCAGTGGATTGATCGCGGCGCGGCATGCCAATGAGGCCATGCTGGCCGAGCTTTCCGAGCTGGGACGGGAAACCCTGCTCGGACTGTTTCGACTTCCAGACGCGGTGAGCAAAACTTGAGCCATGATCAACCGGTGATCCGTTCGCCGGTCGCGGGGTCGAACAGATGCGTGCATCCCGCCTTGGGCGCGAGCCAGATCTTCTCGCCCGGACGGACGTCGACCCGGTCGCGCAGCACTGCGACAAGCTCACGCCCGCCGACCGTGACATAGAGCTGGGTCTCCGAGCCGGTCGGCTCGACGACGACCACTTCGGCCGGAATGCCGCTCTCTCCGAGCTGCAGGTGCTCCGGACGAATGCCATAGGTGACCTCGGCGCGCTCGGCGAGCCTGTTTGCAGCATCGATCGGCAATACCACGCCTTCCGGCGTCTTCAGGAGCGGGCTGCTCGCCGTCGTCACCGTCGCCGGCAGGAAATTCATCGAGGGCGAGCCGATGAAGCCGGCGACGAAGATGTTCGCCGGGCGATCGTAGAGTTCGAGCGGCGTGCCCATCTGCTCCACCCGTCCCTCGTTCATGACTACGATCTTGTCAGCCATGGTCATGGCTTCTATTTGGTCGTGCGTCACGTAAACGGTAGTTATCTTCAGCCTTTGGTGAAGCGCCTTGATCTCGGCCCGCATCTGCACCCTTAGCTTGGCATCGAGATTGGACAGCGGCTCGTCGAACAGGAAGACCTGCGGGTCGCGCACGATTGCCCGGCCCATGGCGACGCGCTGTCGCTGGCCACCGGAAAGCGCGCGCGGATAACGATCCAGCAACTTGCCGAGCCCGAGGATCGCCGCCGCCTTGTCGACGCGTTCATCGATCTCGGCCCGCGGGCGTTTGCGAAGTTTCAGCGCAAAGCCCATGTTTTCCGCGACGGTCATGTGCGGGTATAGCGCGTAGTTCTGGAAGACGATCGCCATGTCCCGCTCCTTGGCGGGGCGATCATTGATTACGTCGGCTCCCATCAGGAGGTCGCCGCCGGAGATCTCCTCCAGTCCCGCCAGCATGCGCAGAAGCGTGGACTTGCCGCAGCCAGACGGTCCGACCAGCACGACAAACTCCCCGTCCTCGATCCTGAACGAAAGCTGAGGGATGACGGTCAGAGCGCCATAGCGCTTGGTGACATTGCGGATAGTTACATCAGTCATATTCTGCTCGGCCTTTCTGCGAAGAATTGTACCAACCATGCCTGTCACTTGACGGAGCCCATGGTCAGGCCTTGCACCAGGTAGCGCTGCATTATGAAGGCGAAGACGATGACCGGCGTCGACACCAGGAACGCCGCAGCACCGACAGCGTCCCACTGCACGCCGTACTGGGTCCTGAAGCCGAGCATCGCAAGCGGCGCCGTCGGGCTCACCGAGGTGGTCAGGATGAGGGCGAAAAGAAACTTGTTCCAAACGGCGATGAACACGAACACCGAGGTGGCCAGCATCCCGCCGAGCACCAGCGGCAGCATGATCTTGGTGAACACCTGCCATTCGCTGCAGCCGTCGGAAATCGCCGCTTCGCGCAGCGTCGGATGCACTTCCATGAAGAAGCTGCGCATCAGCCAGATCGCGAAGGGAATGTTGACGGCGACGTTGATGATGACCAGCGCCTGGTAGGTGTCGAGCTGGTGGAGGCGCGTCGCCAGCAGATAGACCGGAACGCCGATTGCGATGCCCGGAATGATGCGGGCGACCAGGATCGCCACCAGAAGCGCTCCGCCCCGCTTGCTGATCTGCGCCAGCGCATAAGCCGCAGGCGCAGAAACCCCGATCACCAGCACGACGCTTAAGATCGTCACCACGGCGCTGTTGATGATGTATTTCTGGAACCCGGTCACCTCGAACAGGTGCCTGAAGCCGGCGAGCGTCGGCTCGAAGATGAAGCGCGGCGGCATCGAGATCGTGTCGACGCCATGCCGGAAGCCGGTCAGCACCATCCACGTGTACGGGAACAGGTAGACGCAGGCGAGCACGCCCCAGAAGAGCGTCCAGAGCAGCTTGCGGGTGGTGCGGTTGGTCCTGGATGAAATAGCCATGCCTCACCTCCCCTAGTGACGGTTGACGCTTGCGCCGCGGAACAGGCGCCAGATCAGCGGTGCGCTGATCGCAAGAACGAAGACGACATAGATCCACGAAATCGCCGTGGTCCGGCCGATATCGAAGACCTTGAAGCCGGTGTTGTAGGCGTAGACGCTGAGCGTCGTCGTGACGTTGCCGGGGCCGCCGAGCGTCAACAGGAAGATCTTGTCGAAGTCGGCCATGACGCCGATGATCCGGAACGCCGCGGCAATCATGATGTAGGGAACGAGATGCGGCAGCGTCAGGTAGCGGAACACCTGGAGCGCATTGGCGCCATCCGCCTGGGCCGCGCTCACCGTGTCGCGGTCGAGGGACTGCAGCCCCGCCAGGATGATCAGCGTGAAGAACGGCGTCGACTGCCAGACATCCATGATGATGACCGAGGCGAGCGCAACGGTGAGGCTCAGCCATGGCACCGGATCGAAGCCGAGGGTTCCAAGCAGATAGTTGAAGACGCCGGAATCCTGCTCATAGAGCAGCTTCCAGAAGATGCCGACGACTGCCGGCGTGATCACCATCGGGATCAGCATCAGCGAGCGAAAGAGACCGCGGCCGAAAAATTCCAGATTGAGAAGCACGGCAAACAGAATGCCGAGCGCGCATTCCAGCGACACCGCGACCACCGCATAGATCAGCGTCACGCGGATCGACGCCCAGAACTCACTGCTCTTTAAAACATCGGTGTAATTGAGCAGACCGATGAAGTCCTGATCGCTGCCCGGCACGACCAGCGACCAGCCGGTGAGGCTGTAGTAGAACGAATAAACGAGCGGCACGCCGAGCACCAGCAGCATGATTGCCGCGGCCGGAAGCGTGAACCAGACCACCGTGCCGATGCGGATGCGACGGCGGCGGCGAACCGCGACCGCGTCCCGTGGAGCTGCTGTTTGAGAGATCGTCATCAGGTAAGCCACCTGCGGATTTGCCGTTGCAAAAAGGGAGGGACAGGCGGGGAGGATCGCCTGCCCCTCCGCGGGAGCGCGACTTTAGGTCTTGAGATAGCCGCGGCGCCGCATGAAGGATTCGACCTTGCCCTGAAGGTCGCTCGCCGCCTGTTCCGGCGTCTTGATCTTCGCCACCGCCGCATTCACCTCATCATAGATCATGATGTGGATCTGCTCGGCTTCCTTGATCGGCGGATATTCGGCGACGTCGCCCTGCAGGCCGGCAAGCACAGCGGGACGGTTCGGAGCCTGCTTGATCAGCTCCGGATCCTTGAGCGCCGAGATGCGGGCCGGAGCCCCGCCGATCAGACCCATGCGGCGAACGATGTCGGGTGACGTCAGCCAGGCCACATAGAGCTTGGCGGCGTCCTTCGACCGGGAGGAATCGTTGACGCCCATTGACCAGCCACCCAGCAGCGATGCCTGCGGCATCGGCGACCAGCCGATCTTGTCGTGGACCTGGGAGCGCTGCGGATTGAGCAGGTCGCCGAAGGCTCCGGGCCACATCATCGACTGCCCCGACTGACCGGTCGACAGGCTGTTGAACATCTCAGGGAAATCCCAGGCAAGATTGCCGGGAGGGCTGATCGCCGCCAGCTTCTCGACCAGGAACTTCATGGTCTTGACGCCCGCTTCGCTGGCAAAGGTCGGGGCGCCGGAAGCGTCGAAGTATTCGCCGCCCATCGACTTGAACACCATGATCCAGGTCACGGTCGTCTTGGCGCCGCGCTCGACCACTTCGTCCCAGGTCTTCGGTGCGGACTCAGGATCGAGACCCGCAGCCTTGTAAGCCTCCTTGTTCCAGACAAACAGCGTGACGTCGCCGAGCGTCGGCAGACCGATGAGCTTGTTGTTGGCGCGGCCGTAGATCTCGAGGGCGCGCTGCGGATAGTCGTCGAGCGCAAGATCCGGTGCGCCAGCGATTTCCTTCGAGATATTCGCAAGGTCGGCACAATAGGGCTCGATCTCGAATTTCCACTGGTAGGCGAAGTTGAACACATCGAACGACGCAGCGCCGCTGGTCAGATCGAGGATCAGCTTCTGGTATTGCTCGTTATAGGACAGGTTGACATATTCGACGGCAATGCCGGTCGCCTCGGTGAAGTCACGGCTGACCGTCGCCATCGCTTCGAAGGCAGCACCGGTCGAGGCGAGCGCCCGGATCTTCTGGCCCGAATAGGTGTTCGGGAGCGGGCCGGCAGCATCTTGCGCGAATGCGCGGGTGAGGCTGGCGCCGAGGAACGGTAGTGCCACGAGCCCAGCGGTGAATGTACGACGTTTCATATCTCCTCCTTGCTGGAGCAATTTGCGGCCCCCTCGACCGCTTCTCCTCTCGCCCCATGTAACAAGGCTTACGGCAGCCCCAGAGCGCATTCAACGAAGATGAGGCCTTCGATTGGGTAAAATAGGGTAACCGCTCCAGGCGCTGAGGAGTTACAAGGATGGTAGGACGGGCAGTTGGCTGCGGAAGCTAAGCGCGCAAGGGTGGTTGCGGCATTATGGAGCAAGTGCCACAAGTCGGCAAAACGCATGTCCGACGGTTGAACGAGATCAAGGGTACATTCAGGTGGGTATTTTTCAACGGGGGGCCAGCAATGACCAGCATTCCCAGTCTTGACGAAATCCAGTCTCTTGAAGAGGCCCTTCACCGCCCAGAGATCAGGCGCTCCAGGGATGCCGTCGAAACGTTGCTCGCAGAAGGATTTGTGGAATTTGGAGCGTCTGGGCGTGTATACGACCGAACAACCATCATCGATCTTCTCACCCAGGAGAGCGGTATCGATGAAGGCGACCTCCGGACAGCCAACTACGTCCTCAAACCTATCTCGAAAGACGCCGTCCTTCTGACCTACGAGACGGAGCGCTCGTATCGGGATGGTTCAAAGCGGCATGTGCTACGAAGCTCCGTCTGGAAGCATGACGGACTCAAATGGAAAATGTTCTTCCATCAGGGTACAGTCAGGCCGTAACTACGACTGATGTGACCCAACTCCTGACCTTCATCCTGGTATCGGGTCCTTATGTTCAGAGCGATACGAATAGAGCGCTGATCTGTTGCTTCCGTCCTTCGACGGAGCTGTCCGCCTATGTCCCCGCGTATCAACAGAAATCCGAACATGCTCCAGAAACGAATCCCATCCTGAAGCCCAAAGCCTCGACCTCTTCTTCCGCAGGAGACCGGAGGTTCGATCTATGACCGTTGCGCCTGGCCTGATCCGAAAGAAGGGTTCAAGTGCGATTGCGGGGCCGGATTATGCGGCAGGTGTCCGAGGACCAGGCCGTCTACCGTTAATGTGGGCACTTCCACCGTCGGCGACGGCGCCCGTGAAGAATGCCCTGAAGAATGGAACGCAGCCAGCGCCGACAGCGCCAGCATGAACGCCAAGGCGCGATGCGGAAACCGGTGCAATCGGCAGACCGCGCGACGGTCCTTCGATCGGCTCCGAGAGTATCGTTTCAACGAGCCTTTCATGGAGATTGCCAGGCAAGCGCCCGCCCAACACGATCCGGGCCGGATCGAAGAACGCGGTCGCCACCCGCGCAGCCTGCCGTAGCTGTGCGCCGGCTCGCGCGATCCATTCGCTCACGGTGGCCTGGGCGGCGGCCGGCAAGGCGTCCATCTCCTCGAAATCCTGAAGATGGAAACCGGCCGCGTGCAGCGTCGCGAGCAGGTCCTGCCCTGACGGCCGCGGCTGATCGTAGGGATAGAGGACACCGGGCAGGCAAGCATTGCCGTGTGCGCCGCCATAAGGTCTGCCGTCGATCACAGCGCCGCCGCCGACGCCATGGCCGATGTGGATGAAGAAAAGCGGATCATCCAGCACGTTGTCACCCGCGAACACGTATTCGCCAAGTGCGGCAGCCGTGCCGTCATTCTCGACATGGCAGGGAACGTCGAACGCCTCGCGGAACGCTTCGATTGCCTGGCCGTCTTCGAACGCAGGAAAGAAGGGATGGGCTTTCAACAGGTTCGAGGCGGTGCCAAAATTTCCCGGAACGGAAACACCAATCCCGACAAGGTCGCTCTTCTGGATGGATAAGGCGGCAAGCATGTCATCAACGGCAGCCTGAGCCGCCTCCACCACTTCCATTGGACTTGCCGTATGAACCTCCACGCTTCTCGTTGCCACGATCGAGCCGCTGAGATCGATAATGACGACTTCCATGCGGGTCACCGAAAAGGTGACGCCGGCGGCAAAGAAACGGCGGGCCTGGAGCTGCAGCAACCGGCGTGGCTGGCCTTGCGCTCCGCTTCGATCCGCCTCCTCGGTGATCAGGCCGAGATCCAGCAAACTCGCAACCAGACGCGTCACGGTGGCGCCGGTCATCCCGGACATCTGCGCCAACTCGATGCGAGCCACGCCCCTGTTCTTGAAGATCAACTCGACGAGGCGTCGTTCATTGAGGGAGAGCTCGGGCAAAACAGGCATGGCAAAGTCCGCAAATCGGTCGAAGTTTCAGGAAAGCTATTGCAAGGAAAATTAAATTGCGCAATGTAATTAAACTGACATGGAGCCGGCGTAAGAGGAGCGCGTCGCTCGATAAGGGAGAGAACATCATGAAACTGGCATTTGCATTTGCGACCGCCGCCATCGTCGTGGCCGCGGCCTTTCCAGCACTGGCCGACACACTGACCGTCTACAGCCCGCAAGGCGGTGAGCGCGGGGCATGGATCGCTGAACAGGCCAAGGCAGCGGGTCATGAGATTAAGCTACTGAACGCAGGGGGCGGCGAACTCTACGATCGCCTGATCGCCGAGGAGAACAACCCGCAAGCCGACGTCGTTCTCGGGATGGTCGACACCTCGATGGCCCTCTTAAAGAAGGAAGGCCTCTTCCAGCCCTATTCGCCGTCCTGGGCCAAGGACCTTCCGGCACAATATAAGGACGCGGAAGGCCTGGTCCACAAGTTCTGGCAGACGCCGATCGTGCTCGCGTACTACCCCGACCGACTGGCCGACGCAGACGCGCCGAAAAGCTGGCTGGATCTGACGAAGGACGATTATGAGGGCAAATATGTCATCGGCTCCACGGCGGCCCAGACGACCCGCATGTATCTTGCCGGCATCCTCGTCCGTTTCCTCGACGCCGATGGTGAGGTATCCGATGAGGGATGGGATTTCCTGGACAGGTTTTATGCTGAGGGCATTATCGCCAACGATGCGGATTCCCAGCTCCAGGCGTTCAAGTCCGGTCGCGCCTCCATCGATCTGAATTGGCTCGGCGGCGCTTTGAAGCGGGCCGATGACCTCGACGCGAAAGTCCAGGTGATCGACACCGACGGCGGCACTCCGGTGATTTCCGAAGGTGTGGCGATCATGGCCCGGACCGATCAACTCGATGAGGCCAAGGCCTTCGTCGACTGGTGGGGATCGGCCGATGTGATGGCCGCCTACGCCGCCAAGTTCGGCCAGGTCCCTGTCCTGCCGGAAGCGCTCGCCAAGTCGCCGGCCACCGTTCAGGCGAATGCCAAGCTCGTCAACACCCAGCCGATCGATTGGGATGCAATCGCTCCAAAGCTCGACAGCTGGCTGCAGAAGATCGAGCTTGAAATCCGTCAATGAGCGCGGCTCTGCATGGATCGGAGGTCTAGAGCCATGGCTGACAGCGTTCTGTCCCTCAACAAACTCGACGTCGGCTTCCCTGGCATGACCGTTGTCCGTGACCTGAACCTCGACGTGGCCGACGGGGCGTTCGTGTCGCTCCTCGGCCCGTCGGGGAGCGGAAAATCCAGCGTGTTGCGCACCATTGCCGGGTTGCTCCCGGCTTTGGGCGGAAGGGTGCTCCTAGAGGGGCAAGACATTACCGCCCTTCCGCCCGAGCGCTGCAACGTCGGCATCGTCTTTCAGAACTACGCGCTGTTTCCGACGATGTCGGCGTTCGAGAACATCGCCTTTGCGCTGCGCGTCGCGAAGAAGTCCAAGGCGGAGGTGGAAAGGCGCGTCGGCGAGGTTGCCGAGATGGCCGGTATTTCCGATCAGCTCGACAAGAAGCCAGCGAACATGTCGGGCGGCCAGCAACAGCGCGTCGCCATTGCTCGCGCGCTCGTCACGGGATCACGCGTGCTGCTCTTCGACGAGCCGTTGTCAAATCTTGATGCGAAGGTGCGCGCCGCGATGCGCAAGGAAATCAAGCGCCTTCAGTCGGAGCTCGGCTTTACCGCCATCTTCGTCACGCACGACCAGGAGGACGCGCTGACCATGTCCGACCTCATCGTGGTGCTCAATCACGGCAAGATCGAGCAGATCGGCGATGGTCGTACCCTCTACCGCAAGCCGGCGACTCCGTTCATATGCGAGTTCATCGGCGTCTCCAACGAACTTGCTCCGCCACTCGCGGCGCGCCTGCTGGGATACGATGTCAAAGGCCGCAGCTTCCTGCGCCATGAAGACGTCCTGCTTGGGGCGGTCGCCGGCGTTCCGGCGCGAGTGAACCACGTCGAATTCCTCGGAGCCCATAGCCGCGTCGATCTCGAGGTCGAGGGTCATGCGCTTTCGGCAATGCTGATCGGCGACCAGCTTCCTGAACCCGGCAGTACCGTCTCGCTCGGAATTCGCCCCGGCGCCGCGCATGTGTTCCAGGAGGTGACCGGATGAACCGATCCACCCGCCTGGACCGTGTTTTTTACTGGCTCGGCTTGATCGTGATTGCCTGGGCCGTGCTGACCTTCCTTCTCGTTCCGATGCTTGCTGCCTTGCAGGCCGCGTTGTTCAGGCACGGCAGTTTGGCCATGTTTGATGCGGTATCGGAACTCGCACGCTCTCGCCGCGTCCGCGCAGCGCTTTGGAACACGGTTTGGATGACGGCGGCGACCACCCTCACCGTCACGATCGTCGGTATGTTCCAGGTGGCGGTGCTCGAGTATTTTCGCGTGCCGGAGCGCGGCTTTCTGAAAATCGCCTTCTCCACGCCGCTCGTCTTCGGCGGCGTCGTTGCGGCTGCCGGCTACAACTTCACCTATGGTCCGAGCGGTGCCATCACTGCTGCTTTGGCCGCGCTCTTCCCGTCGCTGCCGCGCGATTGGTTCATCGGCTGGTTTGGGGTTCTCTTCGCCCACACTTTTCTGATGACCAGCTTTCACTTCCTGTTTCTGCGCGCCGCCATGCGCCGCGTCGACTATTCGACGATCGAGGCGGCCCGCAGCATGGGAGCCTCGGAAATGACGATTCTGCGGCGCGTCGTCCTGCCGGTCATCCTGCCAACCGTGCTCGCGGTTACGCTGCTCACGCTGATTACGGCGATGGGTTCCTTTGCCGCGCCCCAGGTGCTCGGCGGCCGGGACTTCCACATGCTGAGCCAGATGGTCCTGACGCTGAACAGCTTGCGCCGGCCAGACATGGCGGCGCTGCTGGCGCTGTTGATGGGGCTTGTGCTCATGGGGCTGATCCTGCTGTCGCAGTATTTCGAGGCCAAGGGCGCCTATACGGCCGGCGCTAAGGCGACAACACGCATCCAGTTGCGGGCGATACGCAATCCGCTTGCCCGTATCGTGGTCACCGCGCTGGCCTATTTGCTGGCAGCGATCTACCTGATGCCGGTCGCGCTCATTGTGCTGTTCTCCTTCGCCCCGGCTTCGAGCATCGGCATCGACGTCCTGCCTTCCAGCTTCACGCTGGCAAACTACGCTCGGGTGCTGGGCGGCGGCGCGGCCTTTGTCCCCTTCTTCAATTCGATGTTGATGAGCTCGATCGCGGTTGCCGTGGGCCTCGCAATCACTTTGTTCGCCGTGCCGATCATGGTGCGCAAGCACAGCTGGCTGACGCGAGGCCTGGATATCTGCTTCGTCTTGCCCTGGATCATCCCCACCATGCTGCTTGCCGTGGGACTGATCGTCGCTTTTGATGCGCCCAATCCGCTCGTCGGCAATCTCGTTCTTCTCGGCAGCTACTGGCTTCTGCCGATCGGCTACGTCATCTTCAGCCTGCCGCTCATGGTCCGCTTCATGCGCTCGGCCTTCATCGGGATCGATCCGGCCTTCGACGACGCGGCCCGGGCAATGGGCGCCTCGGGGCCGTATCGCTTTCGCCGTGTTGTCCTGCCGCTCGTGGCGCCGACCGCAATCCTGGTCGCCGGCATGAAGTTCAACAATCTGCTGGCGGAATACCCGCTCTCGGCCTTCCTTTACAACATCAACAACAAGCCCCTGCCGATCGCCATCGTCGATGGCGCAGTTTCGGCCGACCCCGACCAGGCCGCCGTCAGTCTCGTCTACGTGACCCTGATCATGGCCTTCTCGCTGGCCGTCATCCTCATCGCCGAGCGCCTGAGCCTCGGCCGCACCCCGGAATCGAGCAACCTCTGAATGGACGCTGAAATGGATACTTGCATCACCGTCTGGCATTGGCCCACCCATGAACGCTGGTACGACGAGGGCATCCGCCACTCCCTCGACCTGATCCGTGAAGCCGGATTTACGCATATCAACTGGAACCCCGATTCCGGCAGCTCCTATATGCTTGCCGACGCCGAAATCGAGTTCACCCGCCGCATCGTTGCGGAGGCGGGCCTGAAAACACACTCCGTTCATGCCAGCAACGGCGTCAACCCGGTGAGCGAGCTCGCCCATGCCGGACCTGTCCCATTCGCGCAGGAAACACGCAAAAACATCCTTTCTCACCACGATTGGCAGCGCCAAAGCGGGGTGGAGCTTGTAAAAAATCGTATCGATCTCGCTGCCGCCCTCGGCGCCCCGAACGTCGTGGTCCACGTGGACATCACCGACGACACGTTCCGCAGCGTTGAAAACGAGAACCTGTTGTTCGAGCCCCTGTTCCGATCCTTCGACGACGTCGAGGCCCATTGCATCGAACGCAACGTGCAGATCGCGGTCGAAACCCTGGTCAAGGCAGATGCGGAAAATTACCTCAAGCTCTATGCCCGCCTCTTTAGCCGCTACAGTTCCGACTTCGTTGGCGTCTGCTACGACAGCGGCCATTGGGAACTGATCGAGCCCGGCAAGCTGTCGGTGCTGGAGCGCCATGGCGATCGGCTGATCGCCACGCATATTCATGACAACTTCGGCGCAAAGGACGACCATCTGCTGCCATTCGACGGTAGGCTTGACTGGGATGCGATCACAAAAGCCATTGCGGCAACAAATTACAGGACGCCCTTGAACTTCGAGACGCCGATGGACCGCTACGTGCTGTCGGAGTCGTCCTATTATCAGCGGGCACACGCTATCGCTCTCCGGCTTGAAGAGATGGTTGCATCGGCGCGGGATCGGGCGGCAAATTGACAAGCGACCTCGACACTCGGCTCGATTTGCTTCGGAACGTCACCAGCAAGGTTGGAGCCTTCGCGCTGGCCCGGTTTCGCAATCTTTCCCACATCGTCATCGAGACCAAGGGTGAGGCCGACTACGTCAGCGCAGCCGATCGTGACGCCGAAAGTCTTGCCCGCAGGCTGATCCACGCCCAGTTCCCCGCCGACGCGATCGTCGGCGAGGAACAGCTTGGCGATGCCGAAGTTGACCATTGGTTGATCGATCCGATCGATGGGACCGCGAATTTCCTGTCGGGCATACCGCTCTGGGCGGTCTCTATCGCTTTTGTCCGCAACAAGGAGCCGGTCCTCGGCGCTGTTGCGCTACCGGCACTCGATACTCTGTTGTGGGCTTCTGTGGATGGCCCATTGCATGGGACAGGCTCGGTTTCGCCGCTTGTCGGGGCGCAGCCGATCGCCTTTGGCATAGGCCGCAACCGAACATGGCCCCTCAACCATCGCCTCGAAGTCGAGGCCGCGTTTGAGGCGCGCGGTTATCATATCGTCTGCCTTGGAAGCTGTGCCGCAGCACTTGCGATGGTCGCGGCGGGTCGGCTTGCCGGCTATGTCGAGCACGGCACCCATCTTTGGGATTGTGCGGCCGGACATGTCTTGTGTCGCGCAGCCGGTGCGCTTTCGTCCATTCTCTTCGAGGCAGATGGGAAAGTCGCCATCATTGCCGCTCCGCAGCATCTCAGAGTAACGGCCAAAGCCGACGCGCGATCCCTATCCGAAAAACACATCTTCGATCCGGGTTCAGATCGAATATCGCACAGGATGGAGAGCAGTGCAGATTGACGCGCGTCATGGCTCTGCTGATAAGACGAGCCACCAAATGATGCCCTTGCCGTTCGGCAAGCTGGTCTTGTGCCGGCTCGTCGCGGGGGCGATTGCTGCTTTGGTAGCCGTTCTGCTCTACCCATCGGCGCTGCTTTCAATGCTCGACGGGAACCTGACTACGGCCGCGGAATCATTGGTTCGTCAATGCGGTTCGCTGCCTCTCATAGACGAGTTTCCGAGCCTTGGCTGGAACACCGTGCTTTTTTGCGCAACCCTTCCCAGCACAGACGATCCACTGCGGGCAGACAGTTTCGCCGCCCATTCGCGCGACACGATCCTCGCCAATCTTGGTTCTGTCGAGCCGAACTGGAGGTGGAAGGTCTCCTCAGAGACTCCGGAGGCTTGCTCGCTCGCCTACCGCCGGCAACGAATTCTATCAGCCTGGCTGGCAAGCGCGGAGCATTCGGTCTGTCTGCAAGCGCTTGCCAGGCGTGATATGCGGCTCATCAGCTTCTATTTCGTGCTGTCCGGACATATCGAAATCACCGACCGGCGGACACGCAAAACACTAAGCATCTCGCCTAATCATGTCGCGAGCGCCCGCGAACGTGCCGGCAACCAAATGACGATCCAATCTGAAAGTTCGTGGTTGGCCTTCCATATTCCCGAGTCGGCTCTCAGGCGAAGCTTCGAGGACCTGACCGGTAGACCCTATGTGCACGAGTTCGTATTGCCGGCTACGTGCTTTTCTCAAGATGACGCTCAAGGTCTGTATCAGACGCTCCGGCAGGCGGAAAGGGATCTCAACTCGGCAGCATCGGAAGCCATGCCGTTGTTGGCAAAAGCGTACAAGCAGCTGGCCCTCGTAAAGTTGTTCTCGACGATGCCGCACAATCTCGCTGAGGCATTCTGTCAGGGAACCAGCGGTGCGGCACCAAGACAGCTCCTTAAAGCTGAGGCGTTCATGCGCGAGAACCTGACCAACCCTGTTACGATCGAGGACCTCGCCGCCGCTGCCCGGTGCACGCCGCGGGCGCTCCAGAGGATGTTCCGCACCTATCGAGGAGGCTCGCCCATGGGCGTCCTCTGCAACTATAGGCTCGCCGCCGCCCATGGCGCCATCAAGGCCGGCCGGGCGGGCAGCATTACCGAGCTGGCCTTGAATCTTCAGTTTTCCAATCCGGGCCGGTTCTCGGTTCTCTATAAGAGCGCCTACGGTCTCAGCCCCTCGTCTGCCCTTCGTTTCACCCGTAACGAGGGCTCCACCGAGCAGGCCTAGGTTCAATCGACATTCAGGATTGAACTAACCCGCTGACGCGGGAGAGGTCGGGTTTGGAGGCGCGGTCTCCTGATGGGATGTTGGGGTGTTGAGAACCAACCCTTGACCAGGAGACCGACCGATGACCGACGCCCCGGCAGCGGTGAACCCGCTGCGCCGCCGCATGATCGACGACATGACGCTCCGCAACCTGTCGCCGGCCACGCAACGATCCTACCTGCATGCAGTGACAAAGTTCAGCCGTTATTTCGGCCGCTCGCCGGATCGGCTGGGGCTGGAGGATGTGCGCGCTTTCCAGGTGTACCTGGTGTCGCAGGGCGTCTCCTGGCCGGCGCTCAACCAGACGGTTTGCGCGCTGCGGTTCTTTTACGGCGTGACGCTGGACCGGGCGGAGATTCCCGAGCGAATTGCCTATGCGCGCACGCCGCGCAAGCTGCCGGCGATCTTGAGCGCCGACGAGGTCGTGCGGTTTCTCGAAGCGGTGCCGTCCTTGAAGGCGCGCACGGCGCTGACGACCGCCTATGCCGCCGGACTGCGCGCCTCGGAGGCGGTGAGCCTGAAGGTGGCCGACATCGACAGCCAGCGCATGGTGATCCAGGTCCGTCACGGCAAGGGCGCCAAGGATCGCACGGTGATGCTGTCGCCGCAGCTGCTTGGCATCCTGCGCACCTATTGGCGGCTGGCGCGCCCCAAGGATTGGCTGTTTCCCGGACGGGGCGACAAGCCGATCGATGTGCAGGTGCTTTATGCCGCCTGCCGGTCGGCGACCAAGGCGGCGGGATTGACCAAGCGGGTCAGCGTGCACACGCTGCGGCACAGCTTTGCCACCCATCTGCTCGAGAGCGGCGTCGATATCCGCATCATTCAGGTGCTGCTCGGACACACCCACCTGTCGACGACGGCGCACTACACCCAGGTGGCGACAACGACGATCGCCCGGACCGAGAGCCCGCTCGACCGGCTGCGCCTCGAGGTCGTGCCGCCGGTCTGAGATCGCGCCATGCGACCGGCGCTGGAGGTGGCGGATATCTTCCGCCGCCATGGCCCCGCTTATCGTCGTACCCATGACGGTCATCTCGGCCGGGGGGAACGCCGCGTCATGGCGGCGATCGCGCTGTGCCGGACGGCGGCGCTCGGCGGCCATGTCGAGACCTGCGACGACTGCGCCTTGAGCCGCGTCGCCTACAACTCCTGCCGCAACCGCCATTGCCCCAAATGCCAGGGTGCCACGCGCGATCGCTGGCTTACCGACCGCCAGGCCGATCTGTTGCCGGTACCGTACTTCCATGTCGTGTTCACCGTACCGGCCGAGATCGCCGCGATCGCCTATCAGAACAAGCGGCAGCTCTATGCGATCCTGTTCGAGGCGGCCGCCGAGACGCTCAAGACCATTGCCGCCGATCCCCGGCATCTCGGCGGCGAACTCGGCTTCCTCGCCATCCTCCACACCTGGGGGCAGACGCCGACCCATCACCCGCACCTCCACTGCCTCGTCCCCGGCGGCGTGCTGGCCGCCGATGGCGGACGCTGGATCGCCTGTCGCCGCCGCCGTTTCTTCCTGCCGGTCCGGGTGCTCTCCCGGCTGTTCCGCCGCCTGTTCCTCGAGCGTTTGCAGGCGGCGCAGACGGCCGGAGGCCTGCGTTTCTTCGGCGCCCTTGAACCGCTTGGCGACGGCAATGCCTTGGCCCGGGCGCTGCGTCCGCTGCGCAAGAAGCGCTGGGTCGTCTATGCCAAGCCGCCGTTCGGATCGCCCGAACGGGTGCTCGCCTATCTCGGCCGCTACACCCATCGCGTCGCCATCGCCAACAGCCGCCTCGTCAGCGCCGACGACACCGGCGTGACCTTCCGCTGGCGCGACTACCGCCATGGCAATGCACCGCGCTCGATGACGCTGGCGCCGCACGAGTTCATCCGCCGCTTCCTGCTCCACTGCCTGCCCGACGGCTTCCACCGCATCCGCCACTACGGCTTCCTCGCCAACGGCATCCGCCGCGCCCGCCTCGCCGTCATCAGGCGGTTGCTGGCCGATGCCCCGCCGCAACGCCGCCGGGCCGAAGGCAGTCAGTCCGGGCACCAGCGCGACCGCTTCGATCCCTCCGTCTGTCCCTGCTGCGGCGGCATCCTGCGCATCACCGCCAGGCTGCCGCGGGCGCGGGCATGGCCCGACACGTCATGAGTGCCTGCCGCCGCGCCCATTGGTCCCGACAGCCTTGCCGTATCAGCCCAGGTCGGTGCGATGCGGATCTGTGCCCCCTGCGTCATCCCGCTGCGGTTCTGGCGCTGCCAAAGCCGCGCTCAAGACCCCAGTGTTCCCCACAACACCAGCGCCGGACGCCGCCGCACCGGGCCATTGCCCCCGCCGCAGCGGCGCGCGCCATCAATATCGGCGCGCCAAGATCAAACGCCGCAGCACTAAATCCATAGCGCCGTGCCAGCGTCAGCGGGCCAGTTCAATCCGGCTTCAATGAGGTCGCGCCCGGCGTCAGTTCGCCAGCCCATCCCTGCGCGACCTCACAGAACCCTCCCGATTCCCATCGGCCCGTTGCTGTGATTCATAGCGTTCCGCAATTGCGATGCGGAGCGGGCGATGGGTATCAAGCGATATGAACTGAGCGAGGCGCAGTGGGCGCGGATAGCGACGTTGTTGCCTGGCAAGGCTGGTGACCCTGGCCGGACGGGCGCCGATAACCGGTTGTTCGTCAACGGCTGTTTGTGGGTGCTGCGCTCCGGGGCGCACTGGCGCGATCTGCCGGAACGCTATGGCAAGTGGAAGACGGTGCATCGCCGTTTCAGCCGCTGGTGCCATGCCGGTGTGTGGGAGCGGGTGTTCGCGGAACTGACCGCCGACCACGACAACCAATACCTGATGCTCGACAGTACCATCGTGCGCGCCCATCAACAGGCGGCGAGCGGAAAAGGGGGGCCAAGGATCAGGCGCTGGGGCGTTCCCGAGGCGGATTGACCACCAAGATCCACATGCTGGCCGACGCGCTCGGACGCCCCCTGCGGCTGATCATCACCGCCGGTCAGGTCGGCGACGTCACGCAGGCAGAAGCCTTGCTGGAGGGGCGGTCCGGCACCGCCGTCCTTGCTGACAAAGCCTATGACAGCAATGCCCTGCGCGAGACGATCGCCGCCATGAAGGCTGCGTATTTCAGGCGATCGTGAGCACGGATTTCACCGCATCGTGAGCACGGATTTCGCGGGATCGTGAGCAGCGATTTCAGACGATCATGAGCAGCCTTCTCGAAGGTTGTGGACGCTTCGGCCGACATCTCAACCAGGCTACAGGATGCCTCGTCAATGCAACGAGGAAGCCTGATGCCAACCCAGAGATTGTCGATGCGCCGGATCAGAGAAGTTTTACGTCTAAGACATGTCCAAGGCCTGACCGAGCGTGTCATCGCGCGCACGCTCGGGGTGAGCAATGGCGTCGTGCATGGTTATCTACGGCGCGCCCGTCTTGCCGGGCTGAGCTGGCCGCTGCCCGAAGGGATGGATGACGAAGGCCTTGAGCTGCTCCTCTTCCCGGCGCCGAAGGCGGCATCGCAAAGCCCCCGGCGACCGATACCCGATTGGAGCTATGTGGAGAAGGAATTGCGCCGCCGCGGCGTGACGCGGGTGCTGCTGTGGGAAGAGTATCGCGCCGCCAATCCCGACGGCTTTGGCTATACCTGGTTCTGCACGACCTTCGAGGCCTGGAAAGGGCGGACGCGCCCGACGATGCGCCAGACGCACCTGGGCGGCGAGAAAGTGTTTGTCGATTTCGCTGGCGACACCATCGACATCTTCGACCCCATCACCGGCGAAGCGCACGCCATGAAGCTGTTCGTCGCAGCGATGGGCGCCTCGAACTATACCTACGCCGAGGCGTGCCCGAGCGAGAGCCTGCCCGATTGGATTGGCGTTCACACCAACCTTTTCACCTTTCTGGGCGGCGTCCCGAAGTTCGTGATCTGCGATAATCTCAAGGCCGCCGTCACCAACCCCGATCGCTACGACCCCGGTCTCAACCGGACCTATGCCGAGATGGCGAGCCACTACGGCACCGCGGTACTCGCGGCGAGGCCGAGACGCCCGAAGGATAAGGCAAAAGTTGAAGTTGCGGTGCAAATTGCCCAGCGCTGGGTCCTGGCGCGTCTGCGCAATCAGCGCTTCTTCTCCCTGGCAGAGCTGAACGCTGCCATCCGCGTGCTCGTCGCCGAACTCAACGCCCGCCAGATGCGCGGTTTCGGCTCCAGCCGAGCCGAACTCTTCGCCGAGATCGACAGGCCGAAGCTGGGAGAACTGCCGGACCAGCCATACGTCTTTGCACGCTGGAAGCGTTGCCGCGTGGCACCCGACTATCACGTCGAGATCGACGGGCATTGGTATTCCACGCCCTACCGCCTCATTCGCGAGCTCGTCGATGTGCGGATCGCCGACAAGACGGTCGAGATCTTCCACAAGGGCCAGCGGATCGCCAGCCACGCCCGTGCACCCAACCGGCGCGGCCATACGACAGTCGCCGATCACATGCCGAGCGCGCATCGCCGCTACGGCAAGTGGACGCCGGGAGGATTGATCGCCGCCGGCGAGAAGATTGGTCCTTCCACCGCCGCCTTCTTCCAGGCTGTCATCGCGGACCGGCCGCATCCCGAACAGGGCTTTCGCACCTGTCTCGGCATTCTGTCGCTGACCAAGAGCTACGGCAATGCACGTGTCGATGCGGCCTGCCAACGCGGCATCCTCATCAAGGCGCGCTCCGTCGCCTCGATCCGTTCGATCCTCAAGAACGGCCTCGATCGCGCTTTCCTCGACGAGGCGCCCGATCACCAACCTCTGCGCCACGGCAACATCCGCGGTCAGGGCTATTTCCACTGAACCATGGAGGTCTCAATGCTCACCCACCCCACTCATGAACAGCTGATCGCACTCGGCCTGACCGGAATGGCCAAAGCCTTCGAGGAGCAGCGACGATCGCCGGATCTCGATGCCCTGTCGTTCGAGGAGCGCATCGGGCTTCTTGTCGATCGCGAAGCCGCCGAGCGCGACACCAAACGGCTCACGACGCGGCTGAAGTTCGCCGCGCTGCGCCAAAGCGCCTGCGTGGAAGATGTCGATCTGCGCACGCCGCGCGGCATCGACCGCGCCGTCTTCGCCCGGCTCGTCGCCGGCGACTGGATCGACCGCCACGAGAACTTGCTCATCACCGGCGCAACCGGCCTTGGCAAGAGTTGGCTGGCCTGCGCTCTCGGCCACAAAGCCTGCCGCGACAATCGTTCGGTCCTTTACCATCGCGTCCCGCGGCTCTTCGAGGCGCTCGCCCTCGCGCGGGGCGACGGACGCTACGGGCGCCTGCTCAAGACGCTTGGGCGCGTGCAGATCCTCATCCTCGACGACTGGGGCCTGTCGGTTCTCACCGCGGCCGAGCGCCGCGACCTCCTGGAGATCCTCGACGATCGCCATGGTCGCGCATCGACCATCGTCACGAGCCAAATCCCCGTGGAACACTGGCACGACGTTATCGGCGATCCCACCCTCGGCGACGCGATTCTTGACCGCCTCGTTCACAATGCTCACCGTCTTCAACTCACCGGAGAAAGCATGCGAAAACAGAACGCTCAACGCTCAGCTCTTGACGCAGACTCAAACACCTGAATCAATGAACACGTCGGTCGAAGCGGCCGCTCATGATCGCCTGAAATACCTGCTCACGATCAAATGAAATGAGCGCTCACCATCGCGTGAAATGGCTGCTCACAATCAGCGAAATGCGCAATGAAGGCTACGGCGGTCATCCCCTCAAACCGCTCGCGCAAGACCATCATCCCGCATGACGCCGAAGTGTATCGACACCGCAACCGCATCGAACGCTGCTTCAACCGCCTCAAACACTTCCGGCGCTTCTCCACCCGCTATGATCGGCGGACAATCCACTTCGAGGGCTTTGCCTTACTCGCCGCCACTATGATCTGGCTCGCATGAATGTCGATTCGTCCTAGTCCAAGGGCGACAGACCAAAGCAAAGCTTGGCCGCGGGGAGCGCTCTGCCACGGAAACTGACAGCGTTCCGACATTCCGGAACCGCGCTCGACGATTTGCCCTAGACGGGCGATCCTTCCCAATCATCCGGCGAGGCAAAGTCCGACGAGCATGAAGGTCCTGTCGCTACCGATATAGAGCGCCTGGGAAAACGCCCATAGCGTCGAGATGAAATGCGCCGCCAGGCTGGAGGCTCTGGCGGCGTTAGTCGGGAAGAGCCCTCTTCTCATCGGGCGATATATATCTATCATCAGTTTCTTATATGTCAAGTTATTTTAAGTTTTATTCCGCGCTAATTCGGCGTTCTCCTACCAACTATTCGTATTCTTGAAACATTGCTCAGTCTTGTGCTCTGTACAAAATGCGACAATATTTATGTGTTGTGTCAGCAACGAATGTCTCGCACTTTCATTTCATCTCCTTACGGAATTAATATACCTTTAGAATATGAATATATTCGTTGGTAAAGGTAGCGCGCTGCCCGTCAATATTGACGGACCGTTTCGCCGCAGCGCGAGCGAGGGTGCCGTTGAAGTTCAGGACCGACCTGCCCCGGCCCTTGCCCAACCCAAAAGAGAGATCGACCGCATGAGAATGAATTTTAGCACTGTGCTTCTCGGCTCCACCGTTGCCCTTGCAGCAGTCTCTGGTGCACAAGCAGCTGACGCGATCGTCGCTGCGGAGCCGGAACCGATGGACTACGTTCGCGTCTGCGACGCTTTCGGCATCGGCTATTTCTATATCCCCGGCACAGAAACGTGCCTGAAGATCAATGGTTACGCTCGTTTCCAGGTCTCGTTTGGCCCGGATGAGGTCAACAAACGCCAAGGCTGGGGGGCCCAGGGCACCTCCGACTGGGACGCCTTCTCGCGCGCATACATCGCCTTCAGCGCAAAGAGCGACACCGAACTTGGAACGCTCACCGGCTTCTTCGCCAGCGAGTTCAACGCTGACAACGACAGCGACGTCGGTGACAGCCTGATCAACCTCGACGAGGCCTATATCCAGCTCGGCGGTTTCAAGGCGGGTTTCTTCTACAGCTGGTGGGATAAAGGCCTGAACGGCGAAACTGACTCGCTGGCGAACATCACCGAGTTCAATTCGATTGCCTACCTCTATGAGGGCGGCGCGTTCCAGGCAGGCGTTGCCATCAATGAGCTCGAAGGGGCGACCACGAAGGCAAACGGCATCGGTGTGCAGGGCATCGCTTCGGCGACGGTCGGCGGCGTCTCGATCGACCTTCTCGGCGGTTACGATACCGAGGTCGAGGAAGGAGCCATCCGCGCGCTGGTTTCGGCCGAACTCGGCCCGGGCGTCTTCCAGATTGCCGGCGTCTGGGCATCCGACCCGAACGTCTATTTCGCCGCTTCCGAGTGGACCGTTGCCACCTCGTATCGCTACAACGCCACCGAAAAGCTCGCGATCACCCCGGGGCTCCAGTATTGGGGTGATTACGGCTTCGTCAGCGATGCGGATCAATGGCGCGGTGGTCTGGCGGTTGACTACAAGATCACCTCTGGGTTGGCGTCACGTGTTTCCGTGCAGTACACAAGTCGCGACATCGGCGCAGACACGGAGGATTTCGTCAGCGGCTTCGTCCGCCTGCAGCGCGACTTCTAATCTGAGCTGAATCGCCACCTGTGGGCGGTTCGGGCACATCGCACTGAAGCGATGTTGCCGTGGTCCGGAACTGTGGCGGCAGTTCCGGACCATTCAACAAACGGTTTTCTCAGCCATGTTGGTTGCGGGGTAAGCTTTTGCGATTTGAACCTGCGCATTTAAGTCTTTGATTTTTCTGGGGTGCGGTTCTTGAACCGGATTGACATACCCATAACCGAAGCACGCGGTTCTGGTGCAGGTTGGTTGTACGATTCCTGCGATTGGAGGAGACGCCTCTGCCGAAGCTGGCCAGTTGTACCCCCGAATACGCCGCGAAGATGCAGCACTTCCGCGTGCTGAAACAGGCGCCGTTTCTGGCGGAACACTTCGCGTCGCGGTCGATCGACTGGTCACAGATCGCCTCCGATCCAGGCACAGATTTTGGATCTTCTGTGGGAATTGCAGGCGCGGATGGGCATCTCTTATCTGTTCATTTCCCATGACCTTGGCGTGGTCGAGCACATCAGCGATCGGGTTCTTGTCCTGGAGCATGGCAGGATCGTCAAACGGGGCAAGACTGCGTCGCTGTCGATTGTTCTCGATAATCCGTCGGGGCAATCACGAGAGTCACTGTTTCCGCGTTGCCTGCCGTTCCTGGATAACGCGGTTTGCCGAACCATTCCCCGTCTGGATGGGCATATCGCATCTCTGGCAATTTCCTCTGGGATCTGTGGGGACACGGTTGTTCGTAACCAACCTAGTTTGCGACAATCGTAGCCCCAAAAAAACGCCAGGGATGGGCGTGCCGGGTCAGACGCCCACCCCAGGCAGATGCGGACACTCATGAGTCGGGCAAACGCCCACGTCCCCATTCCAGACATTTGAAGCGTTGCTAAGCTTGCTGCGACGAGGGTATTTATTTATTCGTAGAAAGCGTGGCGTGGATATGTCTGACGAAATTAGCGCAACATGTCTTTGCCGCGCAGTCCGGATTTCATGCGGCGAACCGGTTGGCCCCGGCGTATTGTCATTTCCAAGATTGCCGCAATCACCTGGTCGCGCTTTCGGGGTCAGTATCCCCATTCAACGCTAACAAGGTTCGCATGATTCCCGGCGACACCGCTCATTTTCGAAGACTGCAGACAGTGGCAATGAAATCACACGACATTTTTGTTCAAACTGCGGTTCGCCGCTGTTCGGGACATCCCCTCAGAATCCGGGTAGAATTTATGTGAGGGCCGGGATTGGTCCTGACCCGACCACCGGAGGCGTTAACTCTTTCCCGACACCGACGACCAGCGTACGGCCAATAACTTTGGTGGGCCCGGCAGGACTCGAACCTGCAACCAATCGGTTATGAGCCGACGGCTCTAACCATTGAGCTACAGGCCCCTCCTCCAACCGGCGTAACGCAGGCATCAGGGTTTTGCAATATTCCAACGAACAACGTTTATGAAGATGGTCGCTAGCTCATAAGGCTCCCATGGCTGCAGCGCTGCGGGCGATCGACAATCAACGAACTGCACTCGCCCGGTACCCAGGTCGCACCGCTGCCATGGGCACATATCGCGCTGCCGGAGACTACCTCTGGAATGAAATCGACCGCCCCCTCGAACGCTTCAGGCCGATCCGCCCTAACCGCTTCAATCCAAACAACTTCAAATTCCCTTAGCGGGTATTATTGTAGAAATGCCCACGGAGCCCCAGGAACTGGATGATCTCAGGCAGGGCAGCAAGCGTGTCTACACAGGCAATCAAATGTTGGCGTCGAACCGCCGGTAGCGGTTGTTGAAGGCGAACCGATGCCCACCCCCACCGATCGCCCTGCGATGCCGAGTATTCAATCATGGCGATCAGACGGATGACGAAGCCGACGGCACTCTCAGCCCGATCACGACGCAAGACCGATGCGCCATTGATAGGGCGGCGGCGTGCCGTTGACGGCGAAGTCGCCGATGATGCGATCCTTGTAGATGCGCGGATTGTGCGACGACAAGGTGCGTGCATTGCGCCAATGGCGATCGAGGCCGAGAGGCTTGCGCGTGGAGGATGCGCCGAGCGCATCGAAGGCAATAGTTGACGCTTCGAGGATCAGATTGGTCACGACGGTCATCGCCTGCGAGGTTTCGAGTTCGGCGATGGCATTGGCCTGTTCTTCGGCGGCGGCATCACCCGCGAAGTGCGCGCGATAGGCCCGTTCGATCGCCCGGGCCACCTGGAGCACGATCGCCGACGCCGTATAGGCGTTGCTGCGGATACGGCCGACGACCTGCAGAACCTGGGGGTCCTGGCTGGAGCGCGGTCCGGCGGCGTTCGAATAATTACGGACGCGTTTTGCGACTGCGGCCGCGACTTCCACCGACAATGCGCGCCCGATGCCCGCAAGCGTTGCCAAAAGAACAACCTGATAAAAGGCAGCACCATATTTGAACTGGTCCTCGTCGGGGACTATGTCGGCCGGGTCGACCGTTGCACAGGCAAAGCGCGTCGTGCCGCTTGCCGTCAGTATCTGTCCGAAACCGTCCCAGTCATCGATCACCTCGACGCCGGGATCGTCGCGGCGCACCTGGACCGAGCTGCTAACGCCATCGGGGCCGGTTACGCCGACATTGATCCAGTCGGCGAAGAGAGAGCCTGTGGTGTAGAATTTCTGGCCGTCGACGACATGCTTGCCGTCCGCCTTCGAAACCTTTGTAGAAAAACCGCTCTGCTGCGCATTGCCGATCTCCGTCCAGGCGTTGCCGGCAATCTCGCCGCGTGCCAGACGCCCCGTCCAACGGGCACGGTCGGGACCTTGCGCCTTGTTGACGACATCCTCGACGAAGCCGAAATGCCCGCGCAAAGCCTGGGTGATATTGGAATCCGCCACCGAAAGCTCGATGAGCAGATTGACGAGTTCGGGCACCGTTGCCCCCAAACCGCCTTCGGCTTCCGGCACGCGCAAGGCGCCGAAACGGGCTGCCTTCAGCCGTGCGATCTCGGCATCGGGCAGCTTGCGGTTCAACTCACGGTCCAGGGCTCCGGCGGCGATGTCGGCAAAGAGCGGACGGAATTGTTCGGCCAAAATTTCGTAGTGTTCGGAAGGGCCTTCGCCCCAGCCAAGGTCGATCTGCGTCATGGGGTGTGATCCCGTTGAATGGAAGGGGCGCGGTTCAGCCCGCGTCTCCAAGATAGAGACGATGGAGGTCGTCGCGTCTTGCGAGGTCTTCCGCCACGCCGCTCAGAACAACGCGGCCGCTTTCGAGGATGTATGCGCGCGCGGCGTGCTTCAGGGATAGCGCTGCGTTCTGCTCGGCAAGCAGGAAGGCCGTGCCGCGTTCGCGATTGAGGCGGACGATGATCTCGAAGATTTCCTGCACGATGCGCGGCGCAAGTCCCATCGATGGTTCGTCGAGAAGGACAAGACGCGGTCGCGTCAGCAGCGCCCGGCCGATGGCAACCATCTGCTGCTCGCCGCCTGAGGTGAAGCCCGCCTGGGTGCGCCGCTTCTCCTTGAGCCGCGGGAACCAGTCATAGACGTCATCAAGCTGCTCTTTCAGTGCACGGCGACCGGGACGATGAAGGAAAGCGCCGGCAAGCAGGTTTTCCTCGACCGTCAGGTGCGAAAAGACATGGCGGCCTTCCAGAACATGCACGATGCCGCGTCCAGCCAGCCTGTTTGCCGGCAGGCCGAGAATGTCTCCCCCATCGAAGCGGATCTGGCCGTGGCGCACACCGGCCCGGTCCGCCGAAGCGAGCCCGGAGATGACCTTCAGCACGGTACTCTTACCGGCGCCATTCGCCCCGAGAAGGGCGACGATCTCCCCTGCCCCCACCGTCAGCGAGACGTCGGAGACGGCGAGGATCGCGCCACCATAGACGACCTCGATGCCGGAGACATCGAGTTGTGGATCGTCCCCTTTGTCGGCCTGTGTCTGCTGCGCCAGCTTCGTCATTGTTTCATCTCCGTCGAAAGCCTGGGCGACGGGTTGCCGTCCCGGCATGCTCGCCTGTCAGTTCGTACCGACGTCACGTGGGGTGATGCCGTGTTCCTTGGCATAGGCGGCGGATTTGGCGTCAATCAGCGGCCGCAGCGATTCGCGGTCAGCCTGTACCCAGTCGCTGATCAGGTTCCAGCGGCTGCCATCCCACTGCTGAACGCGCACCGCACCACCGCCCTCGTGGTCAGCCGGCGTCAGTTGCAGGTTCTGAACGAGGCCGAGGAAGCCCGCCTTTTCAAGTGCGGCATCGTTCAGCTTTAGGTGCTCCAGCGCCCACTGGCCTTCCTCGCCGGTGATCGGCCGGTTGCCGAACTTCGCCTGCGCCTGGCGCACGACCTCGACCGAGATCAGCGCGTTTACAAGGCCGGAGTTGTAATAAACGCTGCCGAAGGCCTTTGGATCGCGAAGGTCCGACTTGCCGGCATCGAGGATGTGCTGCTTCAGGCGCTTGTGGATTTCGAAATCGGTGCCGGCGGGATAAGGTGTGAGGGCAAGATAGCCCTTGGCCGCATCGCCGGAGGGGATAACATCCTCTTCCGACGACGCCCAGACGTCACCGATGATGCGATCTGCCGGGAAGCCGAAGCGTTGCGCGCTCTTCACCGCGACAGGCGTCGAAACGCCCCAGGTCCTGAGAAACACCCAGTCCGGCTTCTGCTCGCGAACCTGCCGCCACTGCGCGGACTGTTCGCTGCCAGGATCGGGAACCGGGATCTGAATGTTCTCGAAGCCGTATTTCTCGGCAAACAAGGCCAGCGGGTCAAGCGTTTCGCGACCATAGGCGCTGTCGTGGTATACAGTTGCGATCTTCTTGCCCCTCAGCTTGTCGAAGCCGCCTTCCCGCTCGGCGATGTAGTTCACCAGAGCGGATGCCTCACTGTAGAAGGTCACCATAACCGGGAAGATATAGGGGAAGACCCGGCCGTCCGTTGCTTCAGTACGACCATAGGCCATCGTCACCAACGGCAGCTTGTCTTTGGGCGCGCGGTCCGACAGCGCGTAGGCGGCCGGCGCGCCGTTCGGGAGATAGGACGCGACGGGCGCGCCGTTCAAGCCGCGTTTGAAGCGCTCGTAGCACTCGATGCCCTTCTCGGCCGTCCATTCCGTCTCGCATTCCTGCCAGACGATCGGTACGCCATTGATGCCGCCCTCAACCTCGTTGATGTAGCGGTAGTAGTCGATGATACCCGCCCAGATGGACGTGCCCGAGGCGGCATAGGGGCCGACTCGGTAGCTCGCGATCGGGAAGAACTGCTTGTCGCTGTCCGATCCGGGCGTCGTATCGACGGCATGGGCCTTTCCGGCAAGAAGCGCCAGAGATGCGACAGCGATAAGCGTGCGTGAAATCTTCTTCAACTTGATAGGCCTCATTGTCGTCGATCAGTTGGTTTCGGTTTCGGGCGTGCGCGGGGTGATGCCGTGTTCCTTGGCGTAGGCTGCGGCGCCTTCCTTGATCAGGGGATTGAGGAGTTCGTGATCCGCTTTGATCCAGTCGGTCTGCAGCACCCACCTCTCGCCATCCCAGCTCTGGATCCGGGCGGCACCACCGCCTTCATGGTCTGTCGGGGTGATCGCGATCGGCTGCAGCAGGCCCTTGAAGCCGATTTCCTCGAGCCGCTTGTCGTCGATAGTCACGTGCTCGAAGGCCCAGCGCCCTTCCTCGCCGTTCAGTGGCCGCGCGCCGAAATGCTTGTAGCCGGTGCGCAGCGCCTCGACGGCGAGCGCGGCATTGACGAGCCCGATATTGTAATTGACCGCGCCGAAAAGCTTCGGATCGCGCAGGTCCGACTTGCCCTTGTCGAGGATCTCCGCCTTCAATTTCTTGTGGATCTTAAAATCCGTGCCGCCCGGATAGGGCGCGAGCGCCAAGTAGCCGACGGCCGCGGTGCCTGCCGGTATCGCATCGGATTCGGAACCGGCCCAGACATCGCCAATGATATGGTCGGCCGGAAAGCCGAAGCGTTGCGCCGTCTTCAGCGCTACCACCGTCGATACGCCCCAGGTGCGCAGGAAGACCCAGTCCGGCTTTTGCTCGCGGATCTGGCGCCATTGCGGCGACTGCTCGTTGCCGGGGTCGGCGACTGGAATCTGGATGTTTTCGAAACGGTATTTCTTCGCCAGCACCTCGACGGCGGTCTGGCTGGCTCGGCCGTAGGCGCTGTCGTGATAGACGGTCGCGATCTTCAGGCCTTTGAGCTTGTCGAGTCCACCAACCTTCGAGGCGATGTAATTGATACCCGTCGATGCCTGGCTGGAGTAGCTGAAGAGCAGCGGGAAGGCGTATGGAAAGACGGTGCCATCGACCGTCTCCGTCTTGCCGCCAGCCGGGTCAATCAGTGGGATTTTGTCAGCTGCGGCCTTCTCCAGCAACGCGTAGGTCGCCGGTGTGCCATGGGTGAAGAAGAAGGCGAGCGGCGAGCCGTTCTTGCCGGCCTTGACGCGCTCGTAGACCTCGACGGTGCGGTCCGGGCTCCATTCCGTCTCGAATTCCTCATATTCGAGCTTGACGCCTTCTACGCCACCTTCAACCTCGTTGATGTAGCGGAAGTAATCGCGCTCGCCCGCCCACCAGAGTTCGCCTGAGGACGCGTAGGCGCCGACACGGTAGGTCGGGAGCGGAATGTACTGGCTGACATCGGCCGCAAAGGCGGATGCGGCGTGGGATGAGGGTGCCGGCTAGAAGGGCGGCAACGATCAATCGTTTCACGGTTCAGGCTCCTGTTTCAAGAAATGGAGGAAAGGGTTACGAAGGAAAAAGGCGACGGCTGCCGTGCGCCGAAGTGCGAGAAGGCGCGACAATCCTTCTGGTTCACGGATGAGGAACCAGATGATGAGAATGCCGAAGATGGCTTTCTCAATGTTCTGCAGCAGGCCAGCATCGACCTGACCGCTGAAAAGATATTGGAACAGCCAGTCGAGGGCGAGTGGCAGGAGGCTGACGAAGGCAGCACCCAAATAGGCGCCGCGGATCGTACCAAGCCCGCCGATGATGATGATGAAAAGGATCTGGTAGGAGCGATGCAGGCCGAAGCTCTGCACGCTGGCCGACCCCAGATAGGCTAAGGCCCACAATGCACCGGCAATGCCGAGGATGAAGCTTGAGACGGCAAAGGCCTGCAACTTGGCGCGCAGCACCGGAACACCAATCACGGCGGCCGCCGTATCCATGTCACGGATCGCCATCCAGTTGCGGCCGGTCTGGCTGCGGATGAGGTTGAACGATAGCCACGTCAGAAGCGCGACGATGCCAAGCGTCAGATAATCGCGACCGTGCGCGCCGTTGGCATTAAGGCCAAAGAAGGAGAGGCCGCGCGACAGGGCGATCGTCGCTGAAGAATTGCCGTTGTAGAACCACGGAAACTTGAGAAACAGCCATTCGAAGAAGAACTGGGCGGCGAGCGTGCTGACGATCAGGTAGAAGCCCTTGATGCGGGTGGACGGCAGACCGAAAACGGGGCCGACTACACCGGAAATCAGGCCAGCGGCGATCAGCGCGAGCGGCAACGGAAGTTCCGGCACGCGAAGTTGAAGCGCGAATGTCGCGTAGGCGCCGACCATCATGAAGGCGCCGGCACCGAGGGACAACTGTCCCGCATAGCCCGTCACGAGATTAAGACCGAGGCCCGACAGCGACAGAATCAGGAACGGCACGATGATCGCATTGATCCAGTATTCCGAGGCGAGGAATGGTGCTGCCAGCACCAGGGCGGCGACCGAGACCAGTCCGACGGCTTTCAGCCCGATCGGATCGACGGGTTCGGCGATGGCGCGCAGGTCGAATTCAGCCATGGGTCTTAGACCCTTTCGATGGAGCGTTCGCCGAAGAGCCCGGCTGGACGAATGAAGAGGAACACGAGTGCCAGCGCATAGGCGAACCACGGCGTGATACCGCCGCAGACGAATGGGCCGACATAGGTTTCTGCCAGGCTCTCGCCGGCACCGACGATCAGCCCGCCGACGATAGCGCCGGCTATCGAGGTGAAGCCGCCGATGATAAGGACAGGAAGCGCCTTAAGGACGACCAGCGACAGAGAAAACTGTACCCCCTGCCGCGCACCCCAGAGCAGGCCGGCAACGAGACCAACAAGACCGGCAACGGCCCAGACGATCTGCCAGATGCGGTTGATATCGATGCCAAGAGAGAGAGAGAGCGGCCCGCGTATCGTCCGCCACACCGCGAAGCTGGATGCCGATGCGCGTCTTGTTGAACAACAGGGAGAGGACGACGACCAGCACCAATGCAACGCCGGCGGCCACGAGATCGAACTGGCTGATCAGGATATCGCCGAGGAAGATCGGCAGATCCTCGATACCAAGGTTCAGCGCCCTGACCTGTGATCCCATGATGCCCTGCGCCACGCCCTCGACCACATAGGACAAGCCGAGCGTCGCCACGAAGAGCGTCATCGGGCTGCGATTGGTCAGCGGCCGCAGGAGAAGTTTTTCGATGGCGATGGCGGTCGCGATCAGAAGCGCAATGGTGATCGCGATCGCGCCATAGGCAGGTACGCCGTTTTCGGTGAGGGTGACGAAGGTCAGCGCCGCGAAGAGGAGGATGGAACCCTGCGCGTAGTTGAAGACACCGGATGCCTTGTAGATCAGCACGAAGCCTATCGCGACGAGGGAATACATGGTGCCCGCCAGCAGGCCGCCGATCAGTGTTTCGAGGAACATGCTCATGCCGCCACCGCATGTTCGGAGCCGATATAGGCGGCGATGACGTCCGGATTGTCGCGGATCGTCTCCGGCGGGCCGTCGGCCAGCTTACGGCCGTAGTCGAGAACAACCACGTGGTGGGCGAGCTTCAAAACAATGCCGACATCGTGCTCAATCAGCACGATTGTCAGCTTGAGTTCGGCGTTCAGCCGCTGGATCACCGCGGCGATTTCCTTTTTTTCGCCTGCGTTCATGCCGGCCAGCGGCTCGTCGAGCAGCAGCAGCTTCGGCTCGCCGACGACGGCGCGCGCCATCTCAACCTTTTTCTGCACCCCGTATGGCAGGGTGCCCACGGGCGTGCGGGCATGTTTGTCGAGGTCGAAGAGGTGCAGCACGGCACCCGCCCGCTCACGGAAATCGCGCTCCTCTCTCAGCGCCCGTGGCAGGCGGAACATCTCCTCGACCAGCGTCACGTGCGAATGCCGCGACAGGCCGGCGATGACGTTGTCGATGACGCTCATGCCGGAGAACAGCGCGTTGTTCTGGAAACCGCGCCCGATTCCCCGGCGTGCCGCCTCAATCGGCTGCATGCGCTGGAAGCGTTCGCCCTCGAAGACGATCTCGCCACCATCTGGGATATAGACCCCATTGATGATATTCAGCAACGAACTCTTGCCGGCCCCGTTCGGACCGATCAGCGCGCAGATTTCCTGCTTCTCTACTTGGAAGGAAAGATCGGAAATCGCCTTCACGCCCCGAAGGGAGAGCGATACGTTCTTGATCTCAAGCGCCGGCGTCGCGGATGTGCTCATCGGCCTGTTACTCCATGTTTGCGGCAGGCAAGCCCCGCCCCTTCGCCAGGACGGAAGAGGCCCGGCGTCCGTTAATGTCTCATGCTTATCGTCGGCCGGGGTCCCCCACCGGCTCAGGACAACGACTGTCAGGCCGCCCTTTCGTCCGCGTTGGCTGCTGCTTCCCGCTTCACCTCTCGATGTCACGGAACCGGTCTGCCGGATGCGTTGCGGGAAGATACGGGCCTCCGCCGAAAAGCTTTTCACGCAGCGTTCCTTCGCGATAGCCGGTGGCATAGACGCCGCGCTTCTGAAGTTCCGGCACCACATAGCCGATCACGTCGGCGAAGGTTTCGTGCGCCAGTGCATAGGCGAGGTTGAACCCGTCGATGTCGGTATCCTCGACCCATTCCTGCAGGATATCGGCGATCGTAGAGGGCGAGCCGACAAAGAGCGGCCCCATGCCGCCAATACCACCCCACTGTGCCAGCTCCTCGATCGTCCAGATCTTCCGGCCGTCGGACAGGCGTTCGACGCCGATGTGATCGCGTTCGTCTTGACGTGCTGTACGGTGTCGGCGGGCTTGTAGTGACCGAAGTCGATGCCGGTCCAGCCGGACATCAAGACCAGCGCACCGTCATAAGAAGCGTACTTGACGTATTCCTCGTATTTCGCTCGCGCTTTCGCGTCGGTCTCGTCAACGATGATCGTCGCCATGGCGTAGACCAGCAGTTTCTTGGGGTCGCGCCCCTGCGCCGCCGCGCGCTGGCGGATGTCGGCGACATAGGCCCGCGTCGCATCCTTGAGCGGCGTCGAGATGAACACGCATTCTGCATGACCGGCGGCAACGTCCTTGCCGGCATTCGACGCTCCGGCCTGGAAGAGGACAGGCGTGCGCTGCGGCGACGGCTCGCAGAGGTGATAGCCGGGCACATCGAAATATTTTCCCTTGTGACCGACCTCGTGAATCTTGGTCGGGTCGGCGAAGATCCCGCGCTCCTTGTCGCGAACGACCGCCCCCTCTTCCCAGCTTCCTTCGAAGAGCTTGTAGACCACTTCGAGATATTCCGATGCCACATCGTAGCGGTTGTCATGGGAACGCAAGCCGCCCTGCCCGACGTTTTTCGCACCGCTTTCAAGATAGGACGTGACGATATTCCAGCCGATACGCCCCTTGGTGTGATGATCGGCCGTCGAAAGCCGGCGCGCGAAGGTGTAGGGATGCTCGAAACTGGTCGACGCCGTGATGCCGATGCCGAGATGGTTCGTCGCAAGCGCAATCGGGTTGGCGAGCTGAAGCGGATCGTTGACCGGTATCTGGACGCCCTGCAGCAGGGCATTGTCGAGATTGCCCTTGTAGACGTCGTAATAGCCGATCACGTCGGCGATAAAGATGGAATCGAAGAAGCCCGTCTCGAGCAGCTTTGCCAGATCCGTCCAATACTCCAGGTCCTTGTACTGCCACGACCTGTCGCGCGGATGGCGCCAGAGCCCCGGCGACTGATGGCCGACGCAGTTCATTTCAAAGGCGTTGAAGCGTATCGTTTTGGTCATCGGATGATCTCGCTTGCATTCACGGGATAGACATTAGGAAGCCACCGGAGCATAAAACAAAAAAATATAGTTTTTATGGATTACTTGGGGGAATATTTATGCGGTTGATTCCGCATTCTGGATTTGCGGCGAGCCGACAGACCCCCTTGCCGGTCTGTCCCGCCGCCTTAAGTACTGGACTTAACAGCGGAAAATGCGTTGAGTTCAACGGGCCTGACTGACCACGAAATCCCAGTCGGCCGCATCGATGAGAGCGTCGCGGATATCTTCCAAAGACAGGCCGCTCTTGGGAAAACACCGTGCCGGCATCCCCGTGCCCTCGAGGAAATTGTCCTCGAAATGCCCTCATCAACTTAGCGAAAAACGACGACATAGCCCTGGAAGGCCGCGCTGCGGATGTGCGTGCGCAGTTCGATCCGTGCCCGACCGAGCGTTTGCGACAAGCGTCCGGTGCTTCTTGCCGAGCTCCTTAATGAGACGGCAGCCGATGATCAGGCTGCCGCTTTCGCGGGTGATGTATCCGCCTCAAGAGCGGCAAGCCCGTCAAAGAATGGATCGTTGACCGTATTGGATTGCGGATTTTGATCTTTGCGCGAGTCCTCCGCTGCAAACCTCGACCGCTCCGCGGGACTTAAGGTTCAAAAAACTCGGCTTCCGAATAAGCGGCGCTCGAAGAGTCAACGAACAAATAGTTTAAGGGTCTAAGGGGATCCGCTGGCTCGACGATTATTCGTTCAAATGACGGTTCGCCCGTTCGCAACGCCACCGTTCAGTGCACACCCAGTTGCCGTGAGCAGGTTTATATGAGACCTGTGCGCGGGAAGTATTTTTTGTTGATTTTGTTTGATCTTATCGGCTTCGAGGGTAAGGGGCGCAATGATATCAGCGCCGGCGCCGTCGGCTGTGTCTTCTGACGCTCTGGTGTGAGCGTCAGTGGTGTTTTTGCCGCCTATCCAGCCATAGCGATGACCTTCAAACTGCGTTTCATATTGTAGGCGATGGCGGTGAGGCGAATTTGAACGCCTGCCTTGGCAAGCCCTCGCCATCGCATGCGTCGAAGACCATAGCTCCGCTTCCAGGTGCCGAAGATCTTCTCGATCCGGCCACGGATGCGATGGATCGGTTGGTTCCAGGCATCGAGACGTGCCAGGGTTTCGGCCTCGTCGCGCCCCCACATACCGGTGGCGATGACGCGCGGCGTGCCACCTTTGGCGCGCACCGCATCACTGAAATGGCTGCCTCGGTAGGCGCTGTCGGCATAAACCTCGCCGGGATTGTCAGGCAGAGCATCGGGACCGGCCTTGCCGTCGTTGATGTTGGCGGGCGTGACGGCGATCTCCTCGACCAGAGCGGTATCGGCATCGGCACCGACATGGGCCTTGAAGCCATGAACCGCTGGTCGGCCCTTATGCTTGACCCAATGGCCCTCTTCGTCATCCTCACTGGCCGAGGCGATGATCGTTGCATCGACAAGCGTGCCGGTCTTGACCCGGATCGCTTGGCCCTGAGCTGGCGGGTGATCTCGCCGAACAGCGTCTTGTCCAGACCATGGGCGACAAGGGCTTTTCGGAAACGAACAAAGGCGGTGCGCTCCGGCGTCGGCTCCGAGACCGAAAATCCACAGAAGCGCCGAAAAGAGGCGCGGTCGTCCAGGGCTTCGGCGAGCTTGACGTCGGACAGGTCGTACCAGATCGACAGCAGCATCGCCCTGAACAACGCCAGCGGCGGCCAGGCCGGTTCGCCCTTGGCAGCATTGGAGATCATCCCGAGAGCGCCATCGATCGGTGCCCAGTCGATCAGTTTGACAAGCGCATCCAGCGAGGAAGGTTTACCGCGTTCGACGACAAAGCCGAACTTCTCCTGACCTATGCGCCGACGTCCCATCGCATCCCTCAATCCATTGTTCACATTGAGAGAATCACAGATCAACACGCCAGTCCAGACACCCGCGCACAGGTCTCGCTAGAGCGTGCTGCATTTTTCCGGAATCGGGGGATTCGCAAATCAGTTGGGGTGTGATTCCCTGTCCATGCCGGAAGGATGGCCGGCCTGGATGACACGAGCTTATTCCGAAGACCTTCGCGAGCGGGCGCTGGCCCGATTGCGTGCCGGGGAGACGACGCGGTCGATCGCGGCCGCGCTTTCGATTGCTCCCTCCTGCATTTCGAAATGGAAGCGGCGTCTTGCCGAGACCGGCTCGCTTGAGCCTGGCCGTGTCGGCGGGCGCAAGAAGCGAACCCTGTCGGGCGAGCGGGCCGACTGGTTGCGTGAACGCTGTCGATCCGGGCCGTTTACGACACGGGGATTGGTGGCGGAATTGGCCGAACGTGGCATCAAGACCGACCGTCGAGCGGTTTGGGTCTTTGTTCGAGCCGAAGGCCTGAGCTTCAAAAAAAACAGTTCTGCCGGCTGAGCAAACACGAGTGGACATTGCCCGCAAGCGGCTGCGATGGAAGACCCACCAGCATCGGATCGAAGCCCGTCGGCTGGTCTTTCTCGATGAAACCTGGATCAAGACGAATATGGCGGCGCTCAGGGGCTGGGCGCCGCGCGGCCGGCGGCTCGCTGCGCCGGTCCCACACGGCCACTGGAAAACCCTGACCTTCATCGCCGCCTTGCGCTGCGACCGTATCGATGCGCCTTGGGTCATCGACGGGCCGATCAACGGCGAGCTCTTCACCCTCTATGTCAAGAAGGTCCTCGTGCCCACGCTCGCCAAGGGCGACATCGTCATCCTCGACAATCTCGGCAGCCACAAGGGGCAAGCCGTGCGCCGCGCCGTCAGGGCCGCCGGGGCACACCTCTTCTTCTTGCCGCCCTACAGCCCCGACCTCAATCCCATCGAACAGGTCTTTGCCAAGCTCAAGCATCTCCTCAGGAATGCAGCCCCACGGACCGTCGAGGCAACATGGCGCAAGGCCGGTGAATTGCTCGACACCTTCTCGCCGGCCGAATGCGCCAACTATCTCAGAAACTCAGGGTATGCTTCCGAATGAAAGCAGCATGCTCTAGTGGAGACCTGTGCGCGGGTGTCTGGACTGGCGTGTTGATCTGTGATTCTCTCAATGTGAACAATGGATTGAGGGATGCGATGGGACGTCGGCGCATAGGTCAGGAGAAGTTCGGCTTTGTCGTCGAACGCGGTAAACCTTCCTCGCTGGATGCGCTTGTCAAACTGATCGACTGGGCACCGATCGATGGCGCTCTCGGGATGATCTCCAATGCTGCCAAGGGCGAACCGGCCTGGCCGCCGCTGGCGTTGTTCAGGGCGATGCTGCTGTCGATCTGGTACGACCTGTCCGACGTCAAGCTCGCCGAAGCCCTGGACGACCGCGCCTCTTTTCGGCGCTTCTGTGGATTTTCGGTCTCGGAGCCGACGCCGGAGCGCACCGCCTTTGTTCGTTTCCGAAAAGCCCTTGTCGCCCATGGTCTGGACAAGACGCTGTTCGGCGAGATCACCCGCCAGCTCAGGGCCAAAGCGATCCGGGTCAAGACCGGCACGCTTGTCGATGCAACGATCATCGCCTCGGCCAGTGAGGATGACGAAGAGGGCCATTGGGTCAAGCATAAGGGCCGACCAGCGGTTCATGGCTTCAAGGCCCATGTCGGTGCCGATGCCGATACCGCTCTGGTCGAGGAGATCGCCGTCACGCCCGCCAACATCAACGACGGCAAGGCCGGTCCCGATGCTCTGCCTGACAATCCCGGCGAGGTTTATGCCGACAGCGCCTACCGAGGCAGCCATTTCAGTGATGCGGTGCGCGCCAAAGGTGGCACGCCGCGCGTCATCGCCACCGGTATGTGGGGGCGCGACGAGGCCGAAACCCTGGCACGTCTCGATGCCTGGAACCAACCGATCCATCGCATCCGTGGCCGGATCGAGAAGATCTTCGGCACCTGGAAGCGGAGCTATGGTCTTCGACGCATGCGATGGCGAGGGCTTGCCAAGGCAGGCGTTCAAATTCGCCTCACCGCCATCGCCTACAATATGAAACGCAGTTTGAAGGTCATCGCTATGGCTGGATAGGCGGCAAAAACACCACTGACGCTCACACCAGAGCGTCAGAAGACACAGCCGACGGCGCCGGCGCTGATATCATTGCGCCCCTTACCCTCGAAGCCGATAAGATCAAACAAAATCAACAAAAAATACTTCCCGCGCACAGGTCTCCTAGTGAAATATGACCCGCGGGGAAATGGCCCGTATCTTCATAGGCCTTCGGAGAATTTCGTGGAAGCCCGTTTGCTGATTTGACCTTGCCTTCAGTGACGCTCCATGATGCCGTGGCGGCACGTCGCGCGGTGCTGGCGAAGGGCGACAGGAAATCAATACCCGTGTCATCGTGGGCACGGCAAAGATGGTAGGGTTGCGAGATCATTAGATGGGACTCGCAAATGCCGGGTCACAGTCCAACGGCACTTGTGAATCGATGCGTCTTGATCGATTCACAACAATGATGAATACACCGGTTAGTAGCCGCGCGCTGGTTTTCGGCGCGGAGAAGACATTCGAGGTTTTAGCATGGAAGAAACTGTTCAAATCGGGAGCCGTGGCGACTTCGGCCTCTGGGCGATTGAAGTTGCCAAGCAGATTGTCGGCGAGCAGGGCTTTGAGCTTGCCAAGGCCGCGCGTGACGGAACGGAGGATGACGTCCGCGCGGCCGGCAATGCTTTGGGTAAGGCGATCACAGATGTGCTGCTCGAAGTCTATGACGGACTTCTGGAGGAAATTCCAGAGGACCAGGACGCTACCTAAGACAGAAGCTGCACTGCCTCTCCGCGTTAGCATGAAAGACGCGTTTGGCTTCACGCATGCTTTCATATCCGCTCTGCGAAACCAGATCGCGCGCCCGCACCTAAGAGGCGCATTGCCGGCGGTGAAGACTGTTCGTCGGCGCGCATGCCACGCTTCATGCGGCAGGATCAGCCGCCGGCTGACAAGTTGCTTCGAGCGGGTTCTCGACGAGCCGGAGGACTGCGTCCACCGGCTTAGTTGATTGACCTCCACAGTCGTAGCGCCGCAGCGCCTGGAGACATATTCGGCGGTTTCGGGATCGTTGATGGCCGAAGCTGATCTAGCTAGTTTCCGTCCATAAACGCGCATATTTTGTAGGGTTTGCAAGCACTTGTCGTAGGTCGGCGTCGGCTTGGAGGGTGTGGACGGGGTCAAGGGGCGCTGGTTTTCGTCTGAGCGGGGTTGTTGGGGGTTGTTGGGCGCACGACGCCGGAGCGGCATGGCCGGCGGGAGGCAGGTGCGATATCGGGTGGGCATCAGGTCGGTTTGAGGCGCGTGAGGAGGACGAGGTTGTAGGCCACGACCGAGGACCAGACATAACTCTTGAAGTGCTCAAGGCCGCGCCAGGTGCAACGCGCCAAGCCGTAGGCCCGCTTCAGGCAGGAGATGCCGGCCTCGATGCCGGCGCGGAAGTTGCGCAGCTTGCGATAGACCCAATTGCTTTTGACCATGTCCTCGATCCGGAGGCCGGCCTTTTTGTGGAAGGCCATGTCGCGAACGCCCCGGGCCTTCGCTGCGGTCAAGTTGTTGCGCGTGGCAAAGCCGCCATCGGCCGCCGCCTGCCGTGGCGCGTTGCCATAGAAGGCGATGTGGCGCTCCAGCATTGGCAGCAACCGATCGCTGTCGGCCGGATTGCCAGTCTCGACCACGAGATCGAGGATCATGCCGCTCCTGCCGGTGGTCAGGTTGAGCTTATGGCCGTATTCGACGTCGCGGCTGCCTTTGACGATGATATCGGCATGCGATTCAAACAGGCTCACCAGCTTCTCGCTGGCTGGCACCGGTTCGCCGGCCAACACCCGCCGCTCACTCTGGCTGATGATCCGTTCGATCAGCGGGCGATAGTGACAGACCTGGACCTGCCACAGTTCGACAAGCGGATTGGTCGCTACAGCCAATCGCTCGCTCGCCTGCTGCAGATAGGCCAGTGTCGCGCGGGCGATCGCGATCAGCTCGCGGTAGAGCTGGACACGATTGGGCCGACCACGTGTGAACTGGATTCTGCGGGCGCGCTTCTTGGCCGCGCGGCGATGATCGCGCCACGCCAGACCGGCGTCGCCGACCAACGCATCAGCCTGCTTCAGCAGGCGCACCATCACCCGCACAGCATCCCACAGCAGGCTGCTGTCGCTCGGTTCGTGCATGAGTGCTGAGGTCACGGTGCTGTCCAGCCGCACGACGGTGCCATCTTCGAGCTTCGCCCGCCGAGCGTTCGATAGCAGTGCCCGATTGATCTCTTCCCAGGTCTCGGGCCGGATCGCGCTGATCGTCTTTTGCAGCACCGACTTCTGCGGGCTCCATGACCACGGCAGCCGGGCAAAGGCTCGAAACGAGGCGGAGTCTTCCAGATGGAAGGCCAACTCCTGATAGCTCAGCTGTCGGTATTGCTTGAGCAGCGCGCAGCGCAGCACCGCTTCGGCCGGCAGCCCTCGCCGTCCAGTGGCCCTGATGCCGTCTCGACACAGGTCTCGCGCCACTAGGCCGAGCAGATCGCGCTGCTCGTCCAGCCATCGCGACATCGCTTTCAGTTCACGGCCAATCTCGTGTTCGGCGAAAAGATCGAATATGCTCGCCTGGACGGTGCGTTCTTGGCGCATTGTCGGCTCCGGCGGTTGCGGGTTTCCCTTTAGAATCAGTCGCTTGATGCTAAAGTGTACCTGAAACCGCCGGGCTTTACCCGCGGAAAAACCGAGAATAACCAACAATATCAGCGACTTGCCGTTTATGGACGGGCACTAGCTAAGCTAGTATAGCTTCGTCTTACGTCATTCGCTCCCGCAGCGCCTGCCGGTCACCTTCCTCCCTTCGATGACATAGCTTCGGTTCCATACTGGACGTCCGATCATGCCCGACAGACGAACCCTGACTTCTGCGCCAAGCTAAGGCGACCGACATACCTTGCGTTGACCTACTGTCGGGTTTGTCGCGTCCGCGACATAGTGATGTTCGGCCCGCGCGTGCCGCGCTCAGTTAAGTCATAGAATGATGTGCAGAGCAGCTTATCTGAGGCGCTCTCTGCGCAGTTGGCACAACTCTTGCTGCCTTAGTTGAACGGCGGCACACGCCGGATACCCTTCCATCGCTTGTCAGATCAGCCAGCCAACAGGTAACCAAGATGGACGCGCAAGAAACCACTGCAGCATGCCGGGACGCCTTCGCCGAACTGGCGTCGCCAGCGTGCATCCACGACCCGTATCCGTTCATGCGGTGGTTGCGCGAGCACGATCCCGTGCATCGCGCGGCGTCGGGCCTCTTTCTGTTGAGCCGCCACGCCGACATCTACTGGGCGCTCAAGGCCACGGGCGATGCGTTTCGGGGACCGGCGCCGGGCGAACTGGCGCGCTATTTCCCGCGTGCCGCGACGAGCCTGTCGGTCAATCTGATGGCATCCACGCTAGCGATGAAGGACCCACCGACGCATACGCGTCTGCGCCGGCTGATCTCGCGCGACTTCACCATGCGCCAGATCGACAACCTGCGGCCGAGCACCGCGCGCATCGTCGCAGCGCGCCTGGACGGCATGGCGCCCGCGCTGGAGCGCGGGGAGGCGGTGGACCTGCATCGGGAATTCGCGCTAGCCTTGCCCATGCTGGTCTTCGCCGAACTGTTCGGCCTGCCCCAGGACGACATGTTGGGGCTCGCCGCCGGCATCGGCGCCATTGTGGAAGGCCTGGGCCCGCACGCCAGCGATCCCCAGCTCGCCGCGGCGGACGCGGCCAGCGCCAGGGTGCTGGCCTACTTTGGCGACCTCATACAGCGCAAGCGCACCGATCCCCGCCACGACATCGTGTCGATGCTGGTCGGCGCACACGACGACGATGCCGACACGCTGTCGGATGCGGAGTTGATCAGCATGCTGTGGGGCATGCTGCTGGGCGGCTTCGCCACCACTGCTGCGACCATCGACCATGCGGTCCTGGCGATGCGGGCGTATCCCGAACAGCGGCACTGGCTGCAGGGAGACGCCGTGGGGGTGAAGGCATTCGTCGAAGAAGTCCTGCGCTGCGACGCGCCCGTCCTGTTCAGCCCCACTCCGCGTATCGCCCAGCGCGACATCGAGCTGGGCGGCGTGGTGATCCCGAAGAACGCGGACGTGCGGTTGCTGATCGCGGCCGGCAATCGCGACCCGGACGCCTTCGCCGATCCCGACCGCTTCGATCCCGCGCGGTTCTACGGCACCAATCCTGGCGGCACCAATCCTGGCATGTCGACCGACGGGAAGATCATGCTGAGCTTCGGCCACGGCATCCACTTCTGCCCCGGTGCGCAACTGGCCCGGATGCAGTTGGCCGAGAGCCTGCCGCGGATCCAGGCGCGCTTCCCCACGCTGGCATTGGCCGAGCAGCCGACCCGGGAGCCCTCCGCGTTCCTCAGGACGTTCCGCGCGCTGCCGGTGCGGCTGCATGCGCAAGGGGGGGGCTGAGATGCGCGTCGTGGTCGACCAGGATCTGTGCGGAACCACCGGGCAGTGCGTGCTGACGCTGCCGGGCACCTTTCGCCAGCGCAAACCGGACGGCGTGGCCGAAGTGTGCGTGGCGACGGTCCCGCAGGCGCTGCACGCCGCCGTGCTGCTCGCGGCCAGCCAGTGCCCGGTCGCCGCCATCCGGGTCATCGAAAGCGACACTGGCGATGGCGAGCGCGCCAGCGCGGACCCTGCGCCTTCTCCGGCGGAGGCTGAGCGGCATGCCGCGAAAGACCAACGCAATCCAGGAGGACACGATGGGACGGTTTGAAGGCAAAGTGGCCGTGGTGACCGGCGCCGGCATCGGCAAGGGACGTGGCCGCGCTGGTGGCCTTCCTGCTCTCCGACGATGCTGCGTTCATCACCGGCCAGGTCGTGTGCATCGACGGCGGCATGCTGGCGCATGTCCCGACGTACGCCGACGGTGGCAACAGCCGCGCCGCGCGGGCTGCCGGCGACACCGCCGAAGCGGGGCGCTGCTGATGGACATGCTGCTCAACCCGCTGGACCGTCGGCACCGGCTGCGGTACGACATCCCGGTCGTGCCCGGCGCTTTCCCCCTGGTCGGGCATCTTCCCGCCATCGTCTGCGACCTGCCGCGCCTGCTGCGGCGCGCGGAACGGACGCTGGGCAGCCACTTCTGGCTGGATTTCGGGCCTGCCGGACACCTGATGACCTGCGTGGATCCAGATGCGTTCGCACTACTCCGGCACAAGGATGTGTCCTCGGCGCTGATCGAAGAGATCGCGCCCGAATTACTTGGCGGAACGTTGGTCGCCCAGGACGGCGGCGCGCACCGGCAGGCGCGCGATGCAATCAAGGCGGCGCTCCTGCCCAAGGGGCTGACCCAGGCCGGCATCGGCGCCCTGTTCGCGCCCGTCATCCGGGCGCGGGTGCAGGCGTGGCGCGACCGCGGCGACGTAGCCATCCTGCGCGAAACCGGCGACCTGATGCTCAAGCTCATCTTCCGCCTCATGGGAATCCCAGCGCAGGACCTGCCGGGATGGCATCGCAAGTACCGGCAACTGCTGCAGTTGATCGTCGCGCCCCCGGTCGACCTGCCCGGACTGCCCTTGCGGCGCGGCCGCGCCGCCCGCGACTGGATCGATGCGCGGTTGCGCCAGTTCGTCCGCGACGCGCGCGCGCATGCCGCGCGCACCGGGTTGATCAACGACATGGTGAGCGCCTTCGATCGCAGCGACGATGCGCTCTCCGATGACGTCCTGGTCGCCAATATCCGCTTGCTGCTGCTTGCTGGTCACGACACCACCGCCTCGACGATGGCCTGGATGGTGATCGAGCTGGCGCGGCAGCCTGTGCTGTGGGACGCCCTGGTCGAGGAGGCGCAACGCGTGGGCGCGGCGCCGACCCGGCACGAGGACCTGGCGCAGTGTCCGGTCGCCGAGGCGCTATTCCGCGAGACGCTGCGCGTGCATCCGGCAATCACGCTCCTGCCGCGTCGCGCGCTGCAGGAATTGCAACTCGGCCAACGGCGCATTCCCGCGGCAGCCATATCTCATGAGCTGGCATCGCATGCCCCGTGTGGCGAGGCAGCGGCGCCGGCCGCGGCGGATCGCCGCTCGCCGTGGCCGTCTCCTGTCAGGTACAAGGACATGAACAACATGCAGACCGATTCCACGCTACACGACGACCGAACTGGCGTTTCCGCGCTCGGCGGCGGCGCATCCGGCAGGCTGCTGCCGGAGATCTGGATGCAGGACGGCGCAAAGCGGGTCGAACAGGCGCTAGCGCGTCTTCTCTGCGCCGAAGACGACGGTGAGACCGAGCTGATGGCGGCGATGCGCTACGCCACCTTGCATGGCGGGAAGCGCACCCGCGCATTGCTCTGTCTGGCTGCCGGCGCACTGGCCGACACGCCGGCGCACATGCTCGACGACGTCGGCGCTGCCATCGAGATGATGCACGCCTGTACCCTGGTCCACGACGACCTGCCCGCGATGGACGACGACGTGCTTCGCCGCGGCCTTCCGACCGTGCACGTCAGGTTCGGCGAAGCCACTGCGATCCTGGTCGGCGATGCGCTGCAGGCGCACGCCTTCCTCACCCTGGCGAGCCTGGATGCGCCGGGCGACAACCGTATCGCGCTCGTGCGCGAACTGGCGCGGGCGGTGTCCGCCGAGGGTGCCGCAGGCGGGCAGGCCATGGATCTGTCGCTGGTCGGAAAGCACGTCGAGCTGGACAGGATCGTGGCAATGCACCGGATGAAGTGCGGAGCGCTAGTGCGCGCATCCGTTCGCATGGGCGCGCTATGCGCCATCGCGGAGGATGCCGCGCACGCTGCGCTGTACTGTGCGCTCGATCGCTACAGCGCCTGTTTCGGCCTGGCGTTGCAGGTGGTCGACGACATTCTCGACGCGACTGCGGATACCGCGACGCTGGGCAAGACCCCCGGCAAGGACGCGGCGGGGCAGAAGCCGACCTGCGCGTCGATCATGGGGCTGCAGGCAGCGCGCCAGTTCGCGCTGGATCTGTTGCGCGACGCCGGGGAGGCCATCGCCCCGCTGGGGCCGCGTGCGGAACGCATGGCGCAGATGCTGCAGCGGGCCAACGCGTATCTGTTCAAGCACGCGCCATGCGCATGAGCGCGCCGTCCGCATGGAGTCGCCCGTGTGCCGCTGGATCGACCAGCGGCAGCGGTGCATGCAGCACTGTGTCCGAGTTCGCGGCGACTGCCCGATCCTGGTTCTCGTCAACCGTCTGCAGAAGGAACATTCCGCGTGAACGCGCTGTCCGAACAGATCCTTTCCGAATTGCGCCACCTGCTGAGCGAGATGAGCGACGGCGGCAGCGTCGGTCCGTCCGTCTATGACACGGCGCGAGCTCTACAGTTCCACGGCAACGTCACCGGTCGGCAGGACGCATACGCGTGGCTCATCGCGCAGCAACAGGCCGATGGCGGATGGGGAAGCGCGGACTTCCCGCTGTTCCGCCATGCGCCCACGTGGGCGGCGTTGCTGGCATTGCAGCGTGCCGATCCTCTTCTCGGCGCTGCCGACGCAGTCCAGACTGCAACCCGGTTCCTCGAGCGCCAGCCCGATCCCTACTCGCATGTGGTGCCGGAAGACGCGCCGATCGGCGCGGAGCTGATCCTGCCGCAGTTGTGCGGCGAGGCCGCATCCTTGCTGGGCGGCGTGGAGTTTCCGCGCCATCCGGCGCTGTTGCCGTTGCGGCAAGCGTGCCTGGTCAAGCTGCGGGCGGTGGCGACGTTGCCGAGCGGCCATCCGTTGCTGCACTCCTGGGAAGCCTGGGGGACGTCGCCGACCACTGCATGCCCTGATGACGACGGCAGCATCGGCATCAGTCCGGCGGCCACCGCCGCGTGGCGTGCGCACGCCGTCACACAGGGGAGCACGCCGCAGGTCGGGCGCGCCGACGCGTATCTGCAAGCGGCATCGCGGGCGACGCGCAGCGGCATCGAAGGCGTCGTTCCCAACGTCTGGCCGATCAATGTGTTCGAGCCATGCTGGTCGCTGTACACCCTGCATCTGGCCGGGCTGTTCGCGCATCCCGCGCTCGCCGAGGCGGTGCGCGTGATCGTCGCGCAGCTCGACGCCCGCCTGGGCGTGCGCGGTCTGGGCCCGGCCTTGCACTTCGCGGCCGATGCGGACGACACCGCCGTTGCGTTGTGCGTCCTGCGCCTTGCAGGCCGCGAGCCGGCGGTCGATGCGTTGCGCCATTTCGAAATCGGCGAGCTGTTCGTCACCTTCCCCGGCGAGCGCAATGCCTCGGTGTCGACCAACATCCATGCCCTGCATGCGTTGCGACTGTTGGGAAAGCCCGCCGCCGGCACCAGCGCCTACGTCGAGGCCAATCGCAACCCGCACGGTCTATGGGACAACGAAAAATGGCACGTTTCGTGGCTGTATCCCACCGCGCATGCGGTCGCTGCGCTTGCGCAAGGCAAGCCCCAGTGGCGCGACGAGCGCGCGTTAGCGGCGCTGCTGCAGGCGCAGCGCGACGACGGCGGCTGGGGCGCCGGTCGCGCGTCCACATTCGAGGAAACCGCCTATGCGCTGTTCGCGTTGCACGTGATGGACGGGAGCGAAGAGCCGACAGGGCGCCGGCGCATCGCGCAGGCGGTGGCGCGTGCGCTGGAGTGGATGCTCGCCCGCCATGCGGCGCATGCATTGCCGCAGACGCCGTTGTGGATCGGCAAGGAACTGTATTGCCCCACCCGGGTCGTGCGCGTGGCCGAACTCGCCGGGTTGTGGCTGGCGCTTCGTTGGGGGCGGCGCGTCCTGGCCGAGGGAGCAGGAGCGGCACCATGATCCAGACCGAACGCGCGCTGCAGCAGGTGCTGGAGTGGGGGCGTTCCCTGACCGGGTTCGCCGACGAGCATGCCGAGGAAGCAGTCAGGGGCGGCCAGTACATCCTGCAGCGCATCCACCCGAGCCTGCGCGACACCAGCGCCCGCACCGGCCGCGATCCGCAGGACGAAACGCTGATCGTGGCGTTCTATCGCGAACTGGCGCTGCTGTTCTGGCTCGACGATTGCAACGACCTTGGCCTGATCGCGCCGGAGCAGCTCGCCGCAGTGGAGCTGGCGGTGGGGCAGGGCGTGCCGTGCGCGCTCCCCGGATTCGAGGGCTGCGCTGTGCTGCGCGCTTCGCTGGCCGCGCTCGCCTACGATCGTCGCGACTATGCTCAGCTTCTCGACGATACCCGGTGCTACTGCGCGGCGCTGCGCGCCGGACACGCGCAGGCGGCAGGGGCGGAACGCTGGTCCTACGCCGAGTACCTGCACAACGGTATCGATTCGATCGGCTACGCGAACGTGTTCTGTTGCCTGTCGTTGCTGTGGGGGCTGGACATGGCGACCTTGCGCGCGCGTCCGGCGTTTCGCCATGTCCTGCGGCTCATCTCCGCGATAGGGCGCCTGCAGAACGATCTGCATGGACGCGACAAGGACAGGTCGGCCGGCGAGGCCGACAACGCGGCGATCCTGGTGCAGCAGCGCTATCCGGCTATGCCTGCGGTGGAGTTCCTCAACGACGAGCTGGCCGGCCATACGCGCATGCTGCACCGGGTGATGGCGGAAGAACGCTTTCCCGCGCCGTGGGGACCCTTGATCGAGGCCATGGCGGCCATCCGCGCGCAGTTCTACCAGACCTCGACCAGCCGCTACCGCAGCGACGCTGCGGGGGGAGGCCAGCGTGCGCCGGCCTGAATGCGCGGGAGGCGGCGGCGTGTGCGCGCTGCCGTCGGTCCGATCCGACGCAACGCCGTCGCCCGATGCGACGGATGGAGCGAGCATGAGCGACACCGCCCTGAGCCGGCGCAAGGACGACCATCTGGACATCGTGCTGGATCGGCGAACGGCGCCGGCCACGGTCGCCGCCGGCTGGGAGTACATCCGTTTCGAACACTGCGCATTGCCCGAGTTGGAGCTGACGCAGATCGACCTGCGCGCCTCGCTGCTGGGCAAGACCATGCGCGCGCCGCTGCTGATCAGCTCCATGACCGGCGGCATGCCACGCGCCGAGGCCATCAACCGGCATCTGAGCGAGGCAGCGCAAGACTTGGGGATCGCCATGTGCGTCGGTTCGCAGCGCTTGAGCCTGCAATCCCTCAACTCCCAGGGGCTGACGCGCGCGCTGCGCCGCCTGGCCCCAGACATTCCCTTGCTGGCCAATATCGGCGCCGCGCAACTTCGCGAGGCCGACGGCCTGGACCTGGCGCGCCGGGCGGTGGATGCGCTGGAGGCCGATGGACTCATCATCCATCTCAATCCGCTGCAGGAAGCGGTACAGCCGGAGGGCGACCGCGACTGGCGCGGCGTCCTGGCGCAGATCGCTCGCGCCGCGCGCAGCGTGGGCGTGCCGATCGTGGCTAAGGAAGTGGGGTCGGGCCTGTCCGCCTCGGTGGCCTGTGCGCTCGTCGAGGCGGGCGTGGCGGTAATCGATGTCGCCGGCGCCGGCGGCACCAGTTGGGCCGCGGTGGAGGGCGAGCGCGCCCGCGATGCCGCCGACCGTACCGTGGCGATGGCGTTCGCTGATTGGGGGATTCCGACCCCGGCCAGCGTGCAGGCGGTACGTCGGGCGCTGCCAACGGTGAAGCTGATCGCGTCGGGCGGGATCCGCGACGGCGTCGACGTGGCCAAGGCCATCCGCCTGGGCGCGGACATCGCTGGGCAGGCGGCCGGCGTGCTGGGCGCGGCGACGGTGTCCACCGAGGCGGTTGTCTCACATTTCGAGATCGTCATCCGCCAGTTGGCCGTCGCCTGCTTCTGCACCGGCTCGGCTGATCTGGCGGCGTTACGTCAGGCGCGCTTGTTGCCCTCGGCACATCTGCCCGCCGGTTGATGCCGGCGTCGCCCGCACGTGGCGGCGGGCGCCTAGCAGACTGCTGAAATACCTACGCCAAAGATAGACTACCGATCCCCTTGGCGAGGGGTTCGATGCGCAGGAGCGATGTGTTCATGGAGCAGCTGTTCACGATGAGCGGTTGGAGGATTTCGTGCCAGCCGATCATCCACTGCGCCCGATCCGGCTGATGGTCAATGAAGCGCTAGTGCGGCTAGACGGGTACTGTCACATTGATTGAGCGGTAAGGAAATTGAGGTAGCAGCGCACCCATGACCGTGAGTGCACCGACCTACAAGAACCACCGCTCAATCAATGTGACAGTACCTATTGAGAAGCTGCGTGAACTGAGCCTACCCTGGCCGGGAGGTGTCCAATGAGCCGGCTTCGCACAACGCTCAAGCGCTATGTCGGCATGCGCCAAGGGCTGGGATACAAATACGACGGTCCGGCACGACGGTTGTCGTCATTCGTCACCTTCATGGAAGCCCGCGGCGCCGATACCATCACGACTGATCTGGCGATGGAATGGGTGACGTTGATGGGCCGACAGCCGAGTTGGTCCATCCGCCTGGCTGATGTGCGCTGCTTTGCCTAGCACCTCACTCATTTCGATCCTCTGACGGAAGTGCCACTAAGCGACGCTGTGCCGCCGGCACGGCGGACAAAGCCCTACATCTATAGCGAGATCGAGATTCAGGCGCTTGTGGCGGCAGCACTTTCGCTGCCGCCGGCCCTCGACGCTGGAATCACTGCCGGTTCGGACTGATAGCGGTGGCCGGACTGCGCCATTCCGAAGCGCTCGGCCTGCTCCGGGCCGACGTCGATCTCGACCAGGGCGTCATTACTATCCGAGAGACAAAGTTCGGCAAGTCACGGCTGGTCCCGCTGCACGCCACGACAATCGCTGTCCTTTCAGACTATGCCGTCCGACGCGATGCACACCTTGGTACGCCGCGCAGTCCCTATTTCTTCGTCGCCGAACAGGGCGGCAGATTGCTGCATCAATACGTGCACCGCGTGTTCTGGCGACTTTCCCGGCAAATCGGATTACGGCAGGAGGGGAATCGCGATGGCCCACGGATTCATGATCTTCGTCACCGTTTCGCCGTCCAGACCCTGATCAACTGGCATCGCGCTGGCGAAGATGTGGAACGCGAGCTGCCGGTTCTCTCGACCTTCCTCGGCCATGCGAATGTTCGCGACACCTACTGGTACCTGTCCGCCGCGCCGGAACTGATGAACCATGCCGTACGGCGATTGGATAAGCGCTGGGAGATTCGGTCATGAGACGCACGAACGACCTGGCCGTGCTGATCGAGCGGTGGTTCACAGATCGGCTCATGAAGCATCGAGGTGTAAGTTCCAATACCATTGCCTCCTATCGCGACACCTTCAGGCTCCTGTTTGCGTTCGCACAGACGCGCCTTGGGAGAGCCCCATCTCAGTTGACACTGCGGGATTTGGACGCTCCTTTCATCGGCGCATTCCTGGAGGATCTTGAGACGAAGAGAGCCGCCTCGGTGAGGACCCGGAATCTCCGCCTCACAGCCATTCGATCATTCTTCCGATATGCTTCGTTCGAGGAGCCGGCACATAGCGCCCATATTCAGCGTGTGCTCGCGATCCCCAGCAAGCGATGTGACAAGCGGCAGCTTCAGTTTCTAACCAGGCCCGAGATTGAAGCAATCCTGGACTGCACGGATCGAAGCACGTGGCTGGGGCGCCGCGACTACACTCTGCTATTGCTGGCCGCGCAAACGGGGCTGCGGGTCTCCGAGATCATCGATCTTGACCGAGACTCGGTAATGCTGGGCCAGGGCGCGCATGTGCAATGCGTCGGCAAGGGCCGCAAAGAGCGAAGTACGCCGCTCACCAAGGTTGCACAGCAAGCCCTCCGGCGTTGGCTCAAGGAACCAGGGAAGCGAGGCGCAACGGCTCTCTTTCCGAATATGCACGGTGGCAGCCTCAGCGCCGACGGCGTGCAGGCCCTGCTGAACAAATATGTCGCCAAAGCGCGCGAGCACTGCGTCTCCCTTCGCTCGAAGCGGGTGTCGCCCCATGTCTTGCGGCACAGCGCTGCCATGGAGCCGCTACAGGCGGGCGTCGATTGCTCGGTCATTGCCCTGTGGCTGGGCCATGAGGCGATGGAAACGACGCTGACCTATCTTCATGCACATCTTGAACTGAAGGAATCCGCACTCGCAAAGCTGAAGCCGTACGAAGGCGCCAAGACCAAGCGATTTCGACCAAATGACCGGCTTCTGGAATTCCTGAACGCCCTCTGAGCATGAGAACTATGCCGAGTGCCAACGACTGGTCTTCGACCAAAACGGCAAGAGAAGCGCGTTTCAACCGGTATGTTGGAAGAGGTGCTCGGCATAGTTCGACGGTCGGCATAAAACATGGAAAATGAATGGCGCCGATCCGCTCGACTGGCTCTCGCAGACCCTGACCCGCATTGCTCAAGGCTGGCCAGCATCCGAAATCGAAGCCCTCATGCCCTGGAACTTCAGGTCGGACGCCGTCAGCTAACCGCTTACCGCGTTTCACGCAATGTCCGGCATTCTCGTTGCTATTCCGAAACTTGCCGGACCGCTTCCGGCCCCAATTGAGACGCTCGGATTCATACGGACCAAGAATCCGTTCTTCCCGCTTCCCGGGCGTCCAGATCAAAGGCAGCAACGCGAACTCTCCATCCGCCTGAGACTGGAAGCCGGCAACATGCCGCTCAGTCCGGATGTCTCCGGTCCTTCGCCTTGAAGGGATATGAACCCGCGGCCCGCCGGCCAATTCAAACTAAAGCATTGAAATACTGTGACAGTGTCATCACCGTTCCGCGGTTGCCGGCGTGCTGTGTCAAATCGCCGTGGGTAAATTTGCATTCGCTTGACCGACGACGCCCTGCCTGGCATACAAAGCTTGGCCCTACACGCGGGCCGGTGTGCCCGCCACGCAAAGCTAGGTCAGCGTTTCATTTCTGAAGTGTCACCCGTGCCAATCGGCATGGTCTGGCCATTAGCGGGTACATGGTCGGATCATTTCAGGACATGGATATGACCGAAGCGAATAAACTTAGCAGCCTCAGGCGTCTTGCTAAAAGATACGCGCGGGCCAACAGGGTCTCGCTACACCAAGCTCTCGACTTGCTTGCGGGGGAATTGGGATTCGTTAGCTGGACCAAACTCGTCTCCACCAGCAAAAAGGATTGGATCCCCAGTCCCGAACAGATGGCGAGCGTCGAAGCCATCGTTGAGGGAGCTCTTCCAGCAGATTTTCAGGCTGGGCATCCTGCAGCAATGGCCCACCGCTTGGCGTACCTGGATAACGCCGAACATGGCATGATCGGCGATCACCCATACCGCCTTCAAGTGGCTTTACACGATGTCATCATGGTGGGAGATGGGTGGAGCATCACAGTGCCAGAAAACCCTGGTGCGCGGCCGATCGTCCAGACAGTCACCGAAAATGATGGCAAATGCCCGGTGTTTGAGCTGGAATTCCTCCAGAAAGCACTTAGCCTAGTTTCCGTCCATAAACGACAAAGTGTTGATTTTGTTGGCTGAATCGTAGTTTGCACGGGCAAAGCCCGGCGGTTTCAGGTACCTTGGATCATGCCACTGATTCCAAAGTCCTTCACCGCCGGAGCCGACAATGCGCCAAGAACGCACCGTCCAAGCCAGCATATTCGATGTTTTCGCGACACACGAGATCGGCCATGAGCTGAAGGCGATGTCGCAATGGCTGGACGAGCATCGCGATCTACTTGGCTTGGTGGCCCGGGACCTGGTTCGTTTCGGCGTCAAAGCCACCGGACGACAGGGGCTGCCCGCCGAAGCGGTGTTGCGCTGCGCGCTGCTCAAGCAATACCGACAACTGAGTTATCAGGAGCTGGCGTTCCATCTGGAGGACTCGGCGTCGTTCCGCGCCTTTGCCCGGCTGCCGTGGTCGTGGAACCCGCAGAAGTCGGTGCTGCAAAAGACGATTAGCGCGATCCGGCCCGAGACCTGGGAACAGATCAATCGGGCACTGCTGTTGAGTGCTCAGCAGGCGAAGCGCGAAGATGGCGCGGTCGTGCGGTTGGACAGCACTGTGACCTCGGCGCTCATGCACGAACCGAGCGACAGTAGCTTGCTGTGGGATGCTGTACGGGTCATGGTGCGCCTGCTGAAGCAGGCTGATGCGTTGGTTGGCGACGCCGGTCCGTCATGGCGTGATCATTGCCGAGCGGCCAAGAAGCGCGCCCGCCGCATCCAGTTCACGCGCGGTCGGCCCAACCGAGTCCAACTCTACCGCGAGCTGATCACGATCGCCCGCGCGACCCTGGCCTATCTGCGTCGGGCGAGCGAGCGATTGGCCGCGGCGACCAATCCGTTCATCAAACTGTGGCAACGCCAGGTCTGTCACTATCGGCCGCTGATCGAACGCATCCTCACACAGAGCGAGCGGCGGGTATTGGCCGGCGAGCCGGTGCCTGCCGGCGAGAAGCTGGTCAGCCTGTTTGAATCCCACGCCGATATCATCGTCAAAGGCAGTCGCGACGCCGAATACGGCCACAAGCTCAACCTGACCACCGGCAGGAGCGGCATGATCCTCGATCTGGTGATCGAAGCAGGCAATCCCGCCGACAGCGACCGGCTACTGCCGATGCTGGAGCGTCACATCGCGTTCTATGGACACGCGCCGCGGCAGGCGGCGGCCGATGGCGGCTTCGCCAGCCGCGACAATCTGGCCACAGCGAAGGCCTGGGGCGTTCGCGACATGGCGTTTCACAAGAAGGCCGGCCTTAGGATCGAGGACATGGTCCAAAGCAATTGGGTTTACCGCAAGCTGCGCAACTTCCGCGCCGGCATCGAAGCTGGCATCTCATGCCTCAAGCGCGCTTACGGCTTGGCGCGTTGCACCTGGCGCGGCCTTGACCACTTCAAGGCTTACGTCTGGTCCTCGGTCGTGGCCTACAACCTCGTTCTCTTCTCACGCCTCAAACCGAGCTGATGCCGACCCGCCATCGCGGCCGCCTCGAACCGGTCATACCGGCCCTCGTCGCGTGCGCGTGATCGCGCCCGTAACTCCGCTCTGCACAGAAACCGCGCCCTTTATCCCGCCAGCGCCCCTCAAGGACCCTTGCACCAAGGACAAGTAATTGTAAACGCAGAAAAATACGCGTCTTTATGGACGGAAACTAGCCTAGTGAGAGATCGGGCTGGGTTCGGGGCGAAATCTCCACGGATTGGCCCCGACGGTCCACGAAACCCGACCTCGACGGGGTTGTTCGCCGCCCGTTGTGGGGGCGCGAGTCGGACGCGTGGTTCTGCTTACATTGTAGCGGAAAGATTACCGGTATTCAGATCGCTCAAAACCTCTGGCACTGCCCCGGGTGTGGCGCATCGCCCCTCGACATCTTCGACAAGGCCTTCTGGTGTGAAGACGAGGGGAAGTCTCTGCCGTCAGTGAGAACTGACGGCGCCGTTGAGGGTGACAAACCCGATTTCCGGGTTGTCGATGACCGACCCAAACTTGAGTTGAATGGAGAGAAGATCACTCTCCTCATCCGAAGCGCATTGCTAGATGATGGATCGTGTCCCATCAAGTGGTGTAGGTCCTGAGGTTTAGGCGGCCATCAGTGTTTTCCATTTAGGGTCGGGTTGTTCAAGACCAACCTGATGGAAAGATCACCGATGACCAATGACATGATGAACGTGCGTTCGCTCGTTGAGAAGAGCGCCGATGCCGATTTATTGCGCGAGATGATCGGCTTTGCAGCCGAGCGACTGATGGAACTGGAGGTAGGTTCAGCCACCGGTGCTGACTTCGGCGAGAAGAACCCGATGCGTCTCGCTCAACGCAATGGCTATCGTGATAGGGATTGGGAGACTCGGGCCGGAACGGTCGAGCTCCGCATTCCAAAGCTACGCAAGGGCAGCTACTTTCCGAGCTTCCTCGAACCCCGTCGGATGGCCGAGAAGGCTCTGACCGCCGTTATCCAGGAGGCTTATATCCAGGGCATCTCGACGCGCTCGGTCGATGATCTCGTCAAAGCGATGGGCATGAGCGGCATCTCCAAGAGCCAGGTGAGCCGCCTGTGCGAAGAGATCGATGTCAAGGTGAAGGCGTTCCTCGACAGGCCGATTGAAGGTGACTGGCCATACGTCTGGGTCGACGCGACTTACCTCAAAGTCCGGCGTGGTGGTCGCATCGTCTCTGTTGCCGTCATCATCGCGGTCGGCGTCAACAGCGACGGGCGGCGTGAGGTTCTGGGTATGGAAGTCGGCACGTCCGAAGCCGAGCCGATCTGGACGGAATTCCTGCGCAGGCTGACACGCCGAGGATTGCGTGGCGTCAAGCTTGTCGTGTCCGATGCGCATGAAGGTCTCAAGGTCGCCGTCACCAAGGTTCTCAATGCCACCTGGCAAAGGTGCCGGGTTCACTTCATGAGGAACGTGCTGGCACATGCTGGAAAGAGCGGCAGGCGGGTCGTATCCGCCTTCATCGCAACGGCCTTTGCCCAGGAGACCCCGGAGGCAGCAAGCGCTCAATGGCGCAGTGTCGCCGATCAGATCAGACCGAAAGTGCCGAAGCTCGCCACCATCATGGACGACGCTGAAGAGGACGTGCTGGCCTACATGACCTTCCCGAAGGAGCATCGGGCAAAGCTGCACTCAACGAATCCGATTGAACGTCTCAACGGCGAAATCAAGCGCCGCACCGAGGTGGTCGGCATCTTTCCGAACGACGAAGCGATCGTCCGTCTCGTTGGCGCACTGCTGCTCGAACAGAATGATGAATGGGCCGTCCAACGCGCCAGATACCTGACACTTGAGACCATGGTGCAAATGAGCGATGATCCCCAGATCAGTCTGCCCGCTGTGGCACGCTGATATTCCTCCGGCCCTACGTTGGAAAGCACGGCCATCAGCCGCGACCTACACCACTTCCAGGGACACGATCAGATGATGCGACGAACATCAGCGAGAAACTGGGCGCGCTTCAGGCTGAAATCACTGTCGAGGACGAGAGTGACGTCTGGATCTCTGACCTTGCCCCGTTGAAATAATCCATTTTGAAGTAAGCTCTGGCCATTGAGAGGACCAGAGAATGAAGCGCAACCGTTTCACAGACGAACAGATCATCGGGATTCTGAAGGAGCACGAGGCGGGCACGCCGGTCTCGGAGCTTTGCCGCAAGCACGGCGTCAGCGATGCGAGCATCTATAAATGGAAGGCCAAATTCGGCGGCATGGACGTGTCCGAAGCCAAGCGGCTGAAGACGCTGGAGGACGAGAACGCGAAGCTGAAGCGGCTTCTGGCGGATGCGATGCTCGACAATGCTGCTCTGAAAGACCTTTTGGGAAAGAAGTGGTGACGCCCGCAGCCAAGCGGAGTGCTGTCGCGCATCTGATGAGCCAACATGGGATGAGCGAACGGCGGGCGTGTAAAGCCATCGGCTTTTGCCGAATGACGATCCGTTATGAAACCAGGCGCAGCGACGATCATGGCCTTCGCGAGCGAATGAAGGCGCTGGCACATGAACGCCGCCGCTTCGGCTATCGACGCATTCATGTGCTGCTCAGACGTGAGGGACACCTAGTGAACCACAAAAAGCTCTTCCGGCTCTATCGGGAGGAGAAGCTGACGGTGCGCAAGCGCGGCGGCCGTAAGCGAGCGATTGGCACCCGAGCGCCGATGCTGATCCCGATGACTGCCAATGATCGTTGGTCGCTGGACTTCGTGTCGGATCAACTCACCGATGGACGCAGGTTCCGGATTCTGACGGTCGTCGACGATTGCACCAGAGAATGCTTGGGCCTCATCGCCGATACTTCGCTGTCCGGCCTGCGGGTTGCCCGTGAGCTGGACCGGATCATCCAGGCACGCGGCAAGCCCAGGATGATCGTCAGCGACAACGGCAGCGAATTCACCAGCAACGCGATTCTGCAATGGACGGATCGGGGCAAGGTGGATTGGCATTACATTGCCCCGGGCAAGCCGATCCAGAACGCCTTCATCGAAAGCTTCAACGGACGGCTGCGAGACGAGTTCTTGAATGAAACCCTGTTCTCGTCATTGCCTCAAGCTCGATCCGCGCTTTTAAACTGGCGCAGCGATTACAACGATCACCGCCCGCACTCAGGCCTTGGTTGGCTGACGCCTGCCGAGTTCGCTCAGACCATCAACCCGCGACGTGATGCGGTGCTGCGCAGCCGAAATGGCTCCGCACCGCAACCCGCCGCTACCGCCCCAAATACAGCATCCAAAAACCGCTGGAGCGAACTCAAAATTGGATAAAACTTGGGGGCAAGGTCAGGATCTTTACCGCGGCAGCTATGGAAAGAAGCACCCGTATTCCTCAATGAGCCACGTGCGCGGTCGACCATTTCTCATTGCGATCGCGCCCTTCGATAGCGACCTCTCGCTCTCTCAAAACAACGAACTTATCAACATGGTCCTTTTTGGTATGGCACCGCCGGTGCTCGAAGGGCCAGACCTAGGGAAACAAGACAAGTAAACCCCTCTTCTGAAGCCTTCGGGTGCGCCGGTTGAGATGGGAATTTTCACGAACGACACGTTCAAAGAGATCAGCGCCGTTTTGTTCTCGACGGTCGGGACTTTTGGAAAAGCCGTTGTTGAAAGTAAAATGGATAGACTCGTCCGAGCAACCCGCTACAGGCTGATCGACAAGGACAAGGTTGAGCCCGGTTCGAAACTCTGGCAGGTCGGAACGCACCGGTTTCAGCTCACCACGCTGAACTACCTTGTCACGCAGAGACGAGAAGGCGGGAATCAGATCGGCGGTGCAGATATGATTATCCAGCATTCATCATTTTATCGTGAGACCCATCTGGATGGGCTGCAAGTCTATTTCAATCCATATGCAGAGGTACCGTTCGACCCTAAATTTGCATGGCCCCCGGAAATCGCTCTCAATTATTACGATGTAGAAAGCGGTGAACACATCCAGGCGCATCCTGACGGCGCGCTCGTTTCAAGGCAAGTTTTTGACCTAACCCCCTACTCAGTTCGGTTCTTACTCGAGACAAACGGATTCTTCCGATAGTTAGATGTCCTAGCGGACGTGCTCGGCAGCGGGTGCCACTTTGTCATTTCGCCCCTGATCGGAATCGGCCTCTATACCTCTGCCACATCAAGCACCGGCTTGAGAAGATGGTAGGAAATCGTCGAGGGTAGGGATCCTCGCATCCTCATCCAAGATTAGTGATTGCGACCAAAGTACCGATGTTTCGTAGTAGGAAGAGCAGACAAGTTCGCCGGCTTCTTCGAACCAGTGTGTTGCTTCCGGCAGCAACTCCTTTGGAAGCTTGCACCGAGCAAACGGATTGTGAAACACCTCCATCTCCGCCGACCACGGTTCGCTGCCCTGCGGCCACAGCGATAGGTAATCTTTGCTTCGTATATCAAGGCAAAATGATATGCCTTCCAAGGCACCAGGCGTTCTGTCAAAGAGTTGGCCGATACGCATGTACCGCAGCCCATCAGTCTTCGCGCCCAAGGTCACCCCCACGCGGTTCAGCTTTGCAATCGAGCAGGCGTTAGAAAATATGACGGCAGACAAATCACTCTGTCGATCCGAAGCGAATAGTCCAGCTGGAAATTTCGAAGGACCCAAGAGCTCAGTCATCGGAACGGATATAGCGATACGTTTCCCATCGACGTCGGCAGTGTACGCCCGCATGCCATAAAGATAGCTGATCAGTGCCTCCCGGCTCCACACCATTGATGCGGGAGCATGGAAGTCGGCAAGAGCGATCGCAAAAGGTTTTCCGGCCACATGAGGCAGCGAAGGATAGTCTCGCTGAAGCTTACTCCCAAGCGTTTTCGCAAAACGTAGCGCGGCCGCCCCAGAGGATAGTTCTTCTTTGTCGTCTGGCTGCTCGCTTGGCGGCGCGTTGACGTGATTGTATGGAACAATCGGATTCGCGGTGACTGCCTCGACCCATGCTTCCCCGCCGAGCCGATTTTCAATCCGAAAATCAGGCGATGGGTGCGGCTGCTCGACCAAAAGCCCTTGTTCCCGGAAAGCCGCCAACAATTGAGCTTCCCACAAGCGCGTGTGAAAGTTCCCCGTCTGGCAATCCCCGGTCCAGTTCTTGTCTGGATGAGGGAGCGACAAGTACAGCTGGTTCATCATCCACGCCGCTACTCGATGAGAACGAGTCGATAGAACCTTGAACGCATCACTCAGCGTGCGACCTTCAAAATCATAGAGGGCTGGCCTAGGTGCTGTGTTCGGGGGGAGCGGCTCCGGCGGCTTGTCGATGAGCAAGCCAGACAATGCAACGCGCGCTTCTACCAGTGTGGGAATTGGCCGGTCTTCAACAACCGTGATCCAAACATGATCGAGCCGACGGCGCCTCACCATTATACCCAATTCATCGGTATCGACGTCCCGCCTGATTATCCCGATTGAAAGCCCATCGTCACTTTGCCAGGATTCGCACGGCGGACGCATCCCGAATGCATGCCCTCGCGGCAGGGCTAGCGCATAGGTATTCAAAATTCCGTGCGGCAGTTCCTTCATTCGCCGTATCCCTAAACCGGTACCTGAAATGACACGCTGGTCGACGCTCACACAACTCCGAATCGCGGAGCAGCCAGGTCGACGCATATCTCTCTGAGGATACTTACTCCACGCCCGAAACCTCGGTGGACGGACCGTGACCCTCCTGGCATGCAATCAGCTATATTTTAAGTACAGTCAATGAGGGCGATTCGAACTGTGACAGTCATCAGAGAATTGGAAGTCCGCAATTTTCGAGGCATCTCCCATCTGAAATGGTGGCCCTCGCCCGGGATCAACTGCCTTATAGGACCAGGAGATTCCGGAAAGTCTACAATCCTCGACGCAATCGATCTTTGCATTGGCAATCGACAAAACTTCACTTTCACCGACGCGGATTTTCATTTGTGTAAAGTATCCGAGCCGATCATAATCGACATCACGGTCGGAAGCCTTGATGACGAGCTGGCTGACTTGGAGACCTATGGTCATTTCCTGCGCGGATGGGACCATGCGACGGGCGAGCTGCATAACGAGACCGGCGCGGCGCTTGAGACCGTGTTGACGGCCCGGCTAATCGTCAGGGATGACCTAGAGCCGCAGTGGATGTTGTACTCACCCGGACCGTCAGCTGAAGGCCGGGAAAAGAATCTCCAGTGGAAACACCGGCAGAAGCTTGCTCCGGTCAGGCTTGGGGCGGCGGCGTCTCACCACATGGCGCTCGGCCCGCGCTCGGTTCTGGGAAAGCTTTCGACCGACACAACGCAGACCTCCGCCGCACTCGCATCGGCGTCACGTCAGGCTCGGCAGGCCTTCGCGGACAAGGGTTGCCAAGGCGTCGATGCTATTCTGGCGACCTCGAGGCAGATTTCCAACGCTATGGGAATCCATGTCGATGAGGTGAAGGCGCTGCTCGATGTCAAGGGTGTGAGCCTTTCGGGCGGTGCGATCTCACTTCACGACCAGGATCAGGTTCCGATGAAAAACCTTGGTTCCGGCTCGACGCGGCTTCTTGTAGCAGGCCTGCAGAAGGCCGTTGGACGCTCCTCAATCTTTATCGTCGATGAGCTCGAATTCGGCCTTGAGCCCTACCGTATTGTACGGCTGCTGGATTCTCTTGGCGCCAAGCGCAACGATGCAAGCCAGCAGATTTTCCTGACCACCCATTCACCGATCGTGCTGCGGGAGCTTTCTTCATGTCAATTGTTCGCCGTCCGCGCGCTCAGCCAGAAGATTCCGCCCATCATGAACGGAGAGATTATTGTCCAACGCGCGAGCAAGGTAACCCGAAACTGGGTCACCCATCTCGGCGCTGAAGAGGCTGCACAAAAAACGCTGCGAGCTTGCGCCGAGGCTTTCCTGGCGCCAAGCGTCATCGTCTGCGAAGGGAAGACCGAGATAGGCATTCTCCGCGGCATCGATCTCACCTGCCAGGAACGTGGTCAACGCAGTATCCTTTCTTATGGCTCCCACTGGGCCGACGGCGGCGGCTCGACCATGATGGAACGCGCAATGATTTTCGCACACATGGGCTATCGGACTGCTCTGTTCATGGATTCGGACGTCGTTTACGCCCCTCAGGTCTATGAGGATCTCCGGCGCGCGGGTGTGGCCGTATTCCGGTGGGCCGAGGGTTACTCGACCGAAAGCGCGTTGTTCGCCTCCGTGCCCGCCGATTTTGTTTCGGGACTGCTCGAGATTGCCTGCGACTGGCGCGGTGAGGACTCCGTCAACGCCCGGATCGGCAATGCTAGCAACGGGAATTTGACGTTGGCTCTTTGCCGAGATTCCTTCACCGAGGAAATGCGCCCAGCTCTCGGACGAGCGGCGGGTGATGGTAGTTGGTTCAAAGACATCGAGCCAGCTGAGCGAGCTATGCGCGAGGTCGTCGCCCCACATATGCTGCGGTCCCATGCATTGTTCAGAACCCCGATCGAGCTTCTGTGGCAATGGGTGACGAACGTGCCAGCCGGCACGGCCTCCTGACATGGTCACAGTTCTCGATATCCTGCAGACGTGCCGCGGTCACGTAGAGGCACCAGCAGGTTGCGGCAAAACCGAGCTCATCACCGGCTGTGCCGCTGGCACGGTGTCGAAACCAACTTTGATTCTTACGCATACGACAGCTGGTGTGGCGGCGCTGCGACACCGATTGCACCGCGCCAACGTCCCGCCAACCAATTACCGACTGAACACGATCGCCGGCTGGGCGATTGGCATGGTCTCGATGTTTCCAGAGCGCGCCTCATACCTTCACGACCCGCTCTTGCCACCGGATTATCCCGCAATTCAGGCAGCCGTCGGCCGACTTTGCCAGTCCGGCGACATCGATCGAGAACTTCGTGCGACATACGGCCGGCTCCTCGTCGACGAATACCAGGATTGCTCCGTCAGCCAGCATACGATCGCCAGTGGCATCGCCAATTCGCTTCCGACCGTCGTTTTCGGCGACCCGATGCAGGCTATTTTTGGGTTCGGCAACGATCCGCTTGCGGGCTGGTACGTACAGGCCGCAGCAGCGTTCCCGCGAATTGGCCTTCTGACGACACCGTGGAGGTGGAACAATGCCGGCGCGCATGACTTAGGTAACTGGCTTGTCGCAGCCCGGACGCAGCTTGCATCCGGCAACAGCATCGATCTGAGGACTTGTCCAAATAGAATTTTCTGGCATCCGATCGGCGCCGAGCCCGGTGCGCTGATCGCGGAACAGGTCCGAGTCCAGTACGAAGTTGCCCGACAGTTTCCGAACGAGAGCCTACTCATCATTGGCGATTCCATCCAGGCTCAGTCGCGCCACGATTATGCCAGTCGCGCGCAAGGCGTCAGCGTGGTCGAACCGGTCGACTTCCGTGACGTCGTCGGCATTGCGGAGCAGATGACGGGACAAACGGGATCGGCCCTCCTTCAAACCTGCACGCAATTTCTGGCGACCGTGATGGTTAACGTAAATGGGGATCAGCTCCAGGCGCGAGTGCATACAATCCTAAACAATCGGAACAGAACGCCGCCGACGCCGCAGGAACTGGCAGCGATTACGCTGACCAACGGTGGCAGTTACGCAGAGGCCGTCGCCTTTCTTCGCTCCATGGCCTCGGATCGCGACCGACGCATTTATAGACATAGTGCCTTCAATATCCTGATCGATTGCCTTTCCGCCGCCATCAAGACCGCGAAAACACCCGGAGAAACGATTGCGATTTTGCGCGAGCAGCGCAGGCAGTCGGGACGGGCAATTCCGATGAAGGCTGTTGGCTCGACGCTTCTTCTAAAGGGCTTGGAAGCGAACCACGTTATCATCCTCAATGCCGATCATGCTCGCAACGCGATGACGAAGGAGCATCTCTACGTTGCTTTATCGAGGGGCGCGCGGTCAGTGCACGTGTTTTCGAGGAGCCCGACGCTCCCTTTATAGTATCGAATTGAATTGCCGCCTCTGGGAGCAGTAACACGACCAGGAGGATCGATCGCAGGGCAATCTGTTGCCTAGATCGAGAAGGTGCTCGTCATCGCAGCCAATTTAAGGAAGACCGGATGCCAGATGAAACCGAACGGACCAGGAAAATCATTGACGCGCCACGTGCCCACCCTAGACGCGCGGGCATTCGCGCGATTGTCGAAGCGCTAGCTGGTTTCGGGCCCATCACCGGTGCTCTTGCACGCCTCTACCACACGACTCACCCGCCTAAGTCAGAGCAAGAACGGGAGGATTGGCAGAAATCCATTACTGAGCGTTCAAACGAACATGACATGCGTTTGGACCGTCACGAAGAGATCCTCTCACCGAGCGAGATAAAGTTTTCCGGCCTCGAAGCGCAAATGATTCACGCTGTTGGTCATGCCTGCCCTGACGGGTTGGCGGAGCACTTCCTTCACCTTGATGAGCTGAAAGACTTGCTGCCCGAGACTTCGGAAGACGAGATAATCGACAAGGCAGAAGAACTCGCGGGCTATGGGCTCTTGAGCTTGCAGAATACGATCGGTGCATGGCGGGTTCGTCCAACGCAACTATTTTACGAGCAGTTCGATCATCAACTAATGAGATGGGAGGGGGGTGGGACGCGGCAGGATGCTATGCGTATTGCGCAGTTGATGCTTGAAAATATCGAGTTGCAGAGCCCGGAACTTCATGAACTGACTGGTTGGCCACTCCGCCGCTTCAACCCAGCGCTTTCTCTCCTTAAGAACGAACATCCAGATTGGAACTGGCGCGACCGGTATCACTTTGACTTTCCTAGCCTAGGGCTCGTGGTCGGCGGTCGCGAAAGGGCGGGCCTGCGGAGATTCGTAAGAGCAATTTAACTCGAGGGTCTCGAACGGCTTAGCCGATGCAAGAGCAACTTCCGCTGACGCGTCCAATCCGGTACCTTTGGAAAAAGGCTGCCGCTGCTAGCCGATTATGAAGGCCAGATCCGGCCGGCGCAGAGTGATCGCGCGCCCCGAAACTACGCGGCAGACGCGATAATCTCAAATTACTCCCCACGCCCGAAACCTCCCCCGCCCCGTTATCTCGCGAAGACCGAGCTGGCCAACGATCCGCCGCGCCGCCTGCGGCGTCACCTCAAGCGTCTTCACGACCATTCCGGCCGAGACCAGCGGCTTTGCCATGACCAGCTCGATCAGCTGCGGCAGCTTTGACGAGATCCGCCGGCCGGCGAGCTTGCGCTCCATCATTTGCCGCGCCAGCGCCAGGCGGTCGTGTTCCTTCAGGCCGAACTCGGCCGCCGCGATCAGCCCGTGGGCGATCGCCTTTAGCCGGGTCGCGCGATCGCGATGGCGGCGGCGATCGACGGGGATGGATTTCAGGCCCAGATTGAAGGTGGCGAGATGCGCCGCGGTGGTGATGCCGGCCTGGCGCAGCAGCGACGCCGCCAGCAGCCGGCCGAGCCAAGGCGCGTGCTGCAGCACGGCGAGTTCGTTCCAGGCGTCGAGAGCAACGACCGCCTGCAGCACCGGCGGCTGATCTCCGATCATGGTAAGCACGCCGAGCCATTCCTCGAGACGGTCGTCCTCGTCCCAGTCGAGATCGTAGACCAGCGGATCCTTGTCCCGGGCGGCCCGAGCCGGGCCGGGCGTCTTCGCTGCCTCGATCGCTGCTTCCGATCGGGCGAGCAGCGCATCGATGGCGGCGAGCTCAGCGTCGAACGGACTGTCGGATGCTTGCTCCCCCTCCCCTCCTTTGTCTGCAGCAAGGTCTGGCGTGGCCTCTTTTCCTCCCGCAATCCTGTCGGCTCGAAGGGTTGCTGCAGGCCACGCCTGCCGGAGGGTGCGGAGGCCGTCGGGGCTCAACGCCCAACCGGGTGGCTGGGATGCGATGCGCCGGCGGGTTCGGAGCACGTCGCGGGCAATGGAGAGTTCGTGCGTCGGGGTGCGAATGTCGTGGCCGGCGTCGTGCAGCACCAGGTCCTCGAGGTGGACGAGTTCGCCGTCGATCCACAGCGAGGCACAGGCATCGGCAAAATGCGAGCGTTCGATCCACCCGCCCCCCACGTCAGAACGGGCAATGCGCTCGTCGAGGCGGGTGAGCGCAATGCCGACGTCGGAGACTGGGCGCAACAGCGTCTGAATGGGTAATCTGGTGAGATCGTAAGGCATTGAAATCATGGTAAATGATTCGCTAAGAGAACTCTATTTGGAAATTAAGGTTCCTCACTCGGTATGGCTCCTAGAAGCGCCTATAACTATCGATAGGTACCAAGTATCGATAGCGATGGATTTGGCGGTCTGGTTGACCATTGTCAGTCGTCCTGGATCAGTGGATTTGCCTAGGAAACCGGGCTTTTCAGCCGCTTTTCAACCCAGTTCGGCAGACTCATTTGCCGGATCGAATGGAAGGGCCCTCGTCCGAGCGGTAGGCGGCAGAGCTTTCCTCAGTCATTTTTCCATCTCAAAGGCCGCCTGAAACACCAGCGCGATACGTGCTGCCTTCAAAACAACCGAACTCGCGGCATTTCCGCCACAGAAGCCCGCTGGCGCGCGTTAGCCTATGTTCATGACCCGACACTCGTCCACGGCGGTATTTTGAATCTGACGGGCTTCCATTCAGACCATAAAACACGCTTGCAAAGGAACGTTTTCTCACACATGTTTCATTTGTACAAACCGCCCCGAAACGGCCGAAAAATCCGATGGCAACGGCTGCAAACCTCAATTCTCCTTCCCTGCAGCAAAGGCTGATCGGATACGCCCGTGTTTCGACCGAGGATCAGCTCAACGACGCTCAGGTCGACGAATTGCGGGCGGCCGGTTGCCACCGCATCCACCAAGAGCACGGATCCGGCGCATCACGCGCGCGGCCGGTGCTTGCGAAGCTTCTTAAAGACCTTGCCACGGGCGATGTCCTCGTCGTCGTTCGCCTCGACCGTCTGGCCCGATCGGTCAGCCACCTGCTCGACGTCATCGAAGACCTCGAGAAGCGCGGCGTGCATTTCCGCTCGCTGCGTGATCCGATCGATACCTCGACGCCGCAGGGAATGTTTTCCTTGCAGGTGCTCGGCGCCGTCGCCCAGCTCGAGCGTGCGCTGATCGCGGAGCGGACCAAGTCCGGTATGCAGGCCGCCAAGGCGCGCGGCCGGCTTGCCGGCAATCCCGGGCTTCGAGAACGCCGGCCGGAAGCCATCCGCGCGGTCTCAGCGGCGCGCGAGCGGGCCTACCTCGATGAACTGATTGTGTCAGCGCAGACCTGGCTGCCGACAGTCCGGCGGCTGCGCCCGCGACACAGTTGGGACAATGTCGTGCGGATCCTCAATCGCGGGGGGCACGACTGGACCGTCGAACGGTTGCGGCGGGCGGTCCACCGGCTGGTGCGCGAAAAGCTCGCGGAACCGGAACTGCTTGCCCGATCGCCGCGCCGGCCGCCCGAGGATCATCTGATGCGGCTGGTTGCCGGGATCGCCATCGCCGATCCCGATCTGTCGCTGCGCGACATTGCCGCCCAGTTGGACCAGATGCAGGAGCGACCGCCACGTGGCGGCCGCAAATGGCAACCGTCTTCCGTCCGAGCACTACTGGACGAGGCGAACCGCATCGGGCTGGTTCGCTCTTGAGAGGCTGGTTCATGAATTCAAGAGTGTTCACGCGGCGTCGAAAGCTGGGTGCAGCACTGTTTCCGGTCGCCGCATGCTTCCAAATGGAAAAAGACCGAGCAACCCCCGGGCTATTCCAGAAAGCTCGCGTTGTGAGGAAGGGGCGGCCTAGGCCTGCAAATTGTCAGCCGACATCTTGCCGGACTTACGATCCTTTACCAGCTCGTAACTGATCTTCTGCCCATCCTTCAGCTCCCGCAGGCCAGCCCGCTCCACCGCTGAAATGTGGACGAAGACATCGGCGCTCCCGTCGTCCGGCTGAATAAAACCAAAGCCCTTCGTCGCGTTGAACCATTTTACCGTTCCGGTCGCCATCATGCCTTCCTTCGATCATTTGCCGTACCGCCACAGGGCGGGCGAGGCTCGCTTCGTATACGCGCGCACAGATAGACGCTTCTCCGCTCCGGGTAAAGCAGCCCGAACGTTGACGCAACTGCCCAGCCCAAGCAAGCGATCTTCGTCGCCATAGACGCTACTTTTTGCCTCTTTGTTTCAGCCGTGATGCTGACGGGAGCATCCTCGGCTTGCCACACGTCGAACTGATTTGTCGTGCAGATAAGATCACTGAGTTTTCGGAACCCAAGCGTGCACGGGTCGAAGTCCGGCGCCAGGTGAGACCTCCATTTGCCGCAGAGGCTCATCCGAGGCGCGCTTTCCGCAGAGCCCCGCAAGGTTGGCTCTGGCGGCTGAACTCGTCGTCGCGAGTCGTGGGCTAGGTGCCTGAGTCGCCCTCGATGCCGACGCGCGACACGGCGATGCTCGCGCTGACTGCCTTTCTCTAGGCAACGGTGATCGCCGCGCTCACCGGCGCGGTTACGCCGGGCGCGGCCGACCTCGATGCGCTCGTCCTGAACGTATTCGCTTGGATGAGGAACCCGTTCGAGGATCATGCTCCCGCGCCACCTGATCTGCCCACGTACAGATCAGTCTGCCCGGCCCGCTGCCCCTTCGAGTACCGCTAGACGCTCGCGGTAAGATGGTTTCTACTGCCGAAGCAGGAAGTCGGCGCGCTCCATCAGCCAGTACAGCGCTTCCTCCGAGACTTCAAAATGGCAAGGGAGCATTTCGACAGGCAACACAGCAGAGCCCAACGGTTGCTTGAGCTTAGCCGTGTGGCAATCTCCCGCGACTGGGACAAACACGCGGCGTTCCTGCCCCCGTGCCGTTGAGGGCGCTTATCCCACTCTGCTACTAACCCTGACGAACCACGGCCCTCCTCTCGCATAGCCTGACGTTCCTGCGCGACTTGGCCGAACACCGGGACAGCGGCTCGTCGAAGCTTGGCCGCGCGAACAGCACCGCCATACCGCGAGCGGGCGCTCTTCGAGTTCGTAGAGCACAATTCCCTCGCGCAGGATATCGACGAAGACGAATTTTCCCTTGGCGAGTTAGTTGTTGATCTTTCTCGCACCGCGCGCGATCAGCCGCGACCGGCGTCGATATGACCGTGTCCCACTTCAACCGGTCGGAGGCCTTGTTCGAGTATTGCGGCTCAGCGAGCTTGCGGTCGCTGACGAGGACGAGAATTCCGAAGTCCGAAAACCGCCCAACGTCGTGTGGGGATCGACTACAGCGTCGCAGGCATAGGAGCCGAACATAATGGTCTTCAGGATCCGCCGCGCTTCTTGAAAGCAGTGGAGCTGCCTTCGAGCGCATCTAATCGTGTGAGCGCGGGAACGTACGGAAAAGCCCGTCGCCGAGGCTGCTCGGGGCACGCTGGCAAGGGGCACGACCCTATTTGTCGTCGAGTTTCGTTGCTTCGCCTGCCTTCGTGGCAGCGTCGTAGCCTGCGTTCCAGTCGCTGTTGTGGGTAGGGATTTTCCTCCTTGCACATCCCGATCTCCGCCGTGGTAAGGCCTTCATGGAATGCCGACAGTACCGTTGCCATCGCTGCCCCCGAACTTCGTTACGGGCCCTCGTCAACCCGCCGGACTGTACCAAATTGGCGAAGCGTAAGCGCGCTGCGTCAATCGAACTCAGGACCCCTTCCCGCCTCTGAACATTTAATTGAGCAGGAACATACGGTAGAACATCGAATAGCGAACGAAGGTCCCAGGGACCACCGCGGCCGGTCAATCAGAGCGTCACACGTTGATGTCTCACCGACCAGGAACAGGTCCGTGCCAACCGACGAAGCCTCCCCTGCCCCACCCTGCGTTTCAATCCGCCTCGACCGCACCAAAACGACGACGAGCGATGATGACGAACATGTGCTCTTGATCTGCCGGCCGGCGATCGCCTTGAAACGCTGGCTCATGGAAGGCCGGAACCAACAGCGCGGTGGTGTTCCGCATCTACCAAATGAAGCAAATATCGACCGGCGAGCGCTACCAGCCGCATGAAATACGCTTGGCCAAGCGATAACTAATGCTCTGTTGGAAGTGTGACAGTCATTCTGGCAGAATGACGAAACGCGCCCTCCTATCTCCTGTCGGCGGTCACCTACGGACTGGCTACAACGACTTTACGACTCGCGTCCTACAAACAGGCGATCAACGCCTCGAAAGTTCGACGGAACCCCTCCCTTCAACAGCACACGAAGACAGTTTAGAACTAACGCTTTGATTAATTTGCGCAAATTTCCGTTTTTGTCAGCTGACAACTTTTTACAGTCTGTTTTGAGGAAGCAATAGTCATCCCCTTGCTTCGCAACCAACCAAAAATCAAGATCTGGTGTAGCATTTGGCCTTTCACAGCATCGTCCTGGCGCTCAAGCAACATCTCTGGTCTGATGCTCGAATGCCTCCGCCAACTTCTCGGACACCATGCTGAGGGAGCTGCGGACTGGTCGGGCTTGTCCCTGACTTTGGTGTCGTCCATATTGCCATCGAATGTCCCTACCTGCACTGTGAAGTCCTCGTACCGACGCGGACCATTGGAGTTGCTCCCCCTACTGAGACCACCATAAACGACAGCGTCATAACTTCTCCTAGTCGGTTGACTCGACGTCGCAATCTGCCGATTTTGTCAGCCGACAACAAGCGGTCGCCCAAGAGCTGAGGGGATTGGTTCCCGCCGATTAAGCGGGTTCTTCGGTCAGGAGGCCAATCGATCACTTCCGCCGCGCGCCCTCAGCAGTGCCATCAACACTGGCCCCGGCGAAAACTCGCCCCGCTTTGCCCGAGACGTTAGGTCGCGGAGATATCCGCCGGGCGATTTGATGTGCCCTGACCGCTCCAGAATGCAGGCCATGACAGCGGATGCGTTCTCGGGCCCCATAACCTCACAGGCATCCTGGTAGGCCGACGGACTGACGCAGAGCATCGAGCGGACGACCACTGCGGCCTGCATCAGGTCACGCGGGCTGGCAACTACGCCTCCGGGGCCATAATCTGAGATGCTTGGGCAAGCCCGCAACACCATCCCCAACGGAAACACCTTCATCGGCTCGCGTTGCGGTTCGATGGCTGGGCTCGGCCTTTCGCCCTGCTCTTCTCGAGAGCGAGGTTCAAGTTCATTAGTGGATTCGGGATGTGAATTCTGTTTGTGCCGCTCAATTTGATCAGGATTGCCGCTCAAATTTTCGATTTTTAACCTGATTTCCAGAAGGTTGGAGATTTCCTCGCGCAACATCTCCATCTCTTCGAGGATGGGGGCGACGGTCGCGGCCGTTGCCACTCGAGGAATGGTCGCTACTAGGCTGCGGTAGTGCTGGTGAATTCCGTCCCAATTACCGTCCACTCCCTCCTCAATGGCGACTTCAATCAGCTTACCGATATCGCGCCGGCAGATCGTCAGGCGCTCGCGAAGTCTACGCAACTGCAGTCGCTCAATTTTGACATCGGCAGCTATTTGCTCGATCTCGCGTGCGCGTGACAGCAACGGAGCCAACGAAAACCCATAGGCCTCATCGATCGAACCGTCTCCGTCCTTGCGGGCGTAGCGCTTGCCATTTGGGCTATCCCGGCGTGCCAGAAGGCCAGCGTCGACGAGCGCTGCGATGTGGCGACGCAACGTCGCTTCAGCCATGCCATGCGCACGAAGCGACAACTGCATGTTAGAGGGAAACACGATGAGGCCGTTTTCCTCAGACAAGGTCGTCTCGGGATAAAAGCTCAAAAGTGCGTTCATAACAGAGAGCGCACGTTCGCTGATGCCGAGCTTCGGCTTAGCTTCGCAGAGCGCTCGAAACAGCTTCCACTTGTCAGCCGATGTTTCAGGTTCGAGTTCACGCGACATATATTGGCTTGCCAACATGCCAAGCGTCATCGACCGCCGCCCGAACGGCGTCGTCACACTTCCATCTTGCATCTTCTTTCACCTATCCTCAGGCAAAAGACGTCCGCTCACCCGTTCCGGTGCCAAAGACTCTTGACTGCGATTCGTGGAAATGCGATTCTCAGGCTGCTAAACGATGAGAGAGGCTTCCACGATGGTTACCGTCTGGGGGCCTTTTTCTTTTGCGTCAGTCTTCCTTCCGGTTACCCTGCTCCAGGAACTCGGCATAGAGCCGGTCCAGGTTGTCTGCAATATACCGCCCAAAGGGGCCGGCATTCCTTGATTTCATAGACAAGGCAAACGCCTTGGCGGAGTTCGAATACTTAGCGGAGACGGTCTTGTCCGCCGGTTGCCAGTTCTCCAGGATCTTTGGAGTCGTCTTCCGGACAGGCTTCGCCGCGCTGTTCAGACCAGAAAACAGGGCATTGAAGCGATCGTCAGTGCTCAGTTCATTGAAGGAAGGATCAGAGACGATTGCCTTCACCTTCTCTTCGTTGGCGGTTTTACCCACAAGCAATGACAACTCGACCCAGCGTTCTCGGCCGACCGCCGGGCAGGGCCCGATCCTTGCGATTGTCTCTTCAGGAATACGATCTATTACGGCGATCATTTTCGAGATAGCGGCCGCATTGGCAGCAAGCGCCGATCCTATGATTGTCCGGTCATAGCCAAGCTTCTCGAGGTGCGAGGCGAAGTTCGCCCGTTCAATGAAGGAGAGGTTGGCGCGCGCCGAGTTTTCCTGTCCCTGGGCGATAACGTGCGTACGGTCATCCAGCGCCTTGACGACCGCCTTAACCTTGCGGCCGAGCTCGCGGGCAACGCGGGCTCGGCGGTGTCCAAAGACGATCTGGTAACGATCGGCTGCCGACGGGTGGGGGCGCACAAGGATGGGCGTATCCTGCCCGCGCTCGGCAATCGCCTGCTTCAATTCCTCGAACTGCTCGGAACTATCGCCCATGCGATCGGAGACGAACGAACCATCGAGTGTCTCAGGGTCGAGTTCGACGACCGTTTCTCCTTCGAGAAATTTCTCGGCCTGGCGCGACAACTCGTCGAGCGAGCGCACCATGCTCTTCGAAGCCCCGCGCATCGGGTAGGCGGGCGCAACGTCTGCGTGCGGGATTTCCGCTGTGTCTACTAGACCCGCCAGTAGGTTCTTTCTCGCCATCTGCCTGCTCCGTTTGCCTGCGATCTACCGGGCCGTCGCCGGGGAAGTTTACACTTCTCAACTGACAACCTTCCTCCCCCAAGAGGCATGGACGAGTTCGGCGATCTCGGCGTTGACTGCGTTCAAGGAGTCCATCGCGCGCTCATAGGTGGACCGCGTCATCTGACTCTTGTCGACTTCGTAAAGGGTCTGCTTGGTGATTCCGGCGTCTGAAACCGCTGTCGATTTCAGCATCTGGTTCTTCAGCACAAACTGGTGGAACAAGGTCTGCATGAAGCCCACCATCTGCGCCTGCGGCCCATCCGTTGGCTCGTACCGGGTGATCAGATAGCGATACCATTCGAGATTGACCGCAGCACCCACATCCCGGATCGGCTTCAGGATCCCGCCCAGCATCAAAAGGAACTGGCCCATCGACATGACGTCGAGCATCTGTGGATGGATCGTGATCAGGACGCTCGTAGCCGCAGTCAGCGCGGTGATCGTGAGATAGCCGAGCTGGGGAGGGCAGTCGATGACGACAACGTCATAGCGGTCGTTGACTTCCGACAGCGCGCGCGAAATCCGCGTGAAGAAGGTCTTGCCATCGTTCGAGCTCTTGTTCGACATCGCAAGCGGCGTGTCGTACTCGTACTCCTGAAGTTCGAGGTTCGCAGGCACGATATCGAGGCCCGGGAAATTGGTAGGCTGGATGATCTCACTGATCGATCGGCGTTGATCGTCATATCTGAGCGCCTCATAGAGCGACGGCGACAGGTCGAGTTCGGGCTGAAAACCGTGAAGCGACGAAAGTGACGCCTGCGGGTCGAGGTCCACCGCCAAGACACGGTGCCCGGTCAACGCCATGTACTGCGCGAGATGGGCGGCCGTCGTCGTCTTTCCCGAACCGCCCTTGAAATTGACGACGGCAATGACCTGGAGCTTTTCGCCCGACCGACGGTGCGGCACGTAGTTCCTGGCTTCCGATCGTCCATGCTGATCGAGATACTGACGCAGTTCCGCCATCTGCTCAGCACTATAAGAACGGCGACCCGACGACGATGTCTGGGGGAGGGGGCCTTTTCCCTCAAGATGAAGTTTCTTCAGCGTACTTTGAGAGACGCCGAGGAACTGCGCCACTTCCGAGAGCGAGAACTGGCGAAGCAGTTTCTTGGCATTCGGCGGGAACTGCTGCATGCTTAAAAGATGCAATTTCTTTGAAATCAGATCGCCCTGTTCGAGGATGAGATCCTCGAAATGCATCGGCTGTGCGGGAGCGATGGGCGGCGAATTAGCGTTCAT